>NZ_QREM01000009.1:274313-1359123 GCF_003353015.1 Xanthomonas arboricola
TTGTTGACGATCTCGCAGCTCAGCCCCTCACCGAAGCCAGCGGTTGGCAGCCGCGCGCCTGAGAACCCACTACCCTCAGCTCCCTCCAAGGACGGCTTAACGGCGCGTCCCGCAAGCTGCGAGGACACCGCGCCCTCGACCAACGCGGCCTGGATCATCCAGATGACGCCAGCTGCGGCCTACAAAAGGTAGAGAGAACGCCGAGCCCGCAGCTCAGCCAGTGACTGTCGCCGGCTCGCAATGTTCGACGATCAACTGCACCGCGGTGCCGCCGCGATAATCGTCGCTGACCAGGCGGTACGCCAGCCGCACCATGCGTGGCGGTTCGCTGCCGCGCCAGCCATTGAAGTGGATGGCGTTGAGCGGTTCGGCGCGACCGGCACAGCGCAGGGTGAGCTTGAGATGGCGCTCCTTGAGCACGCGGCACTGCAACACTTCGAATCGGCCATCGAACAGCGGCTCGGGAAAGCCCTGCCCCCACGGCCCGGCCACGCGCAGTGCCTCGGCATGCAGGTGATCGAGTTCGTGCGCGGCCAGTTCGCCGTCGCTCTGCAATTCGGCATGCAGCAACGAGGCATCCACCATCGTCTGCACCTGCGCCCGAAACGCCTGCTCGAAGGTCGGCAGTACGGCAAGCTCGATGCTCAAGCCGGCCGCCATCGCATGGCCGCCGAATTTCTGGATCAGGCCCGGGTGGCGCGCGTCCACCGCCGCCAGCACATCGCGGATATGCAGGCCGGGAATCGAACGCGCCGAGCCACGCAACTGGCTGCTGCCCGGCTCGGCCGGCGCCAATGCAATCACCGGGCGATGCAGCCGGTCCTTGAGCTTGGAGGCGACCAGGCCGATGACACCGGGGTGCCAGTCGGCGTCGAACAGGCACGCGGCGATCGGCAATTCGCCATCGGCATCCAGCACCACCTTGGTGACCGCCTGCTCGGCATCGTCGGTCATCAACTGCTGTACCGCGCGACGCTCGGCGTTGATCTCTTCCAGGGTGCCGGCAATCTCGCGCGCCCGACTCCAGTCCTCGCTGAGCAGCAGTTCGATGCCCAGCGCCATGTCTTCCAGCCGGCCGGCGGCGTTGAGCCGTGGCCCCAATGCAAAGCCGATATCGCTGGCGCTCAGGCGCGCCACGTCGCGGCCGCTGGCATCGATCAGCGCGCGCAGACCGATGCAGCCCTTGCCCTCGCGCAGGCGGCGCAGGCCGGCCGACACCAGCGCACGGTTGTTGGTGTCCAGCGGCACCAGATCGGCGACCGTGCCGACTGCCACCAGGTCCAGCAATACCGACAGATCCGGCTCGGCGCGTTCGGCGAAGGCGCCGCGCGCGCGCAGCACACCGCGCAAGGCCATCAGCACATAGAAGATCACCCCGACCCCGGCCAGGGATTTGCTCGGGAAGCGGTCGTTGGCCAGATTCGGATCGACGATCGCATCGGCCGGCGGCAATACCTCGCCAGGCAGGTGATGGTCGGTGACCAGCACCGTCCAGCCACGCGCCTTGGCCGCGGCCACGCCGGCGTGGCAGGCGATGCCGTGATCGACCGTGACCAGCAGATCCGGCTGCAATGCGGCCAGTTCCTCCACCAGTGCCGGCGACAGGCCGTAGCCATGCACCATGCGGTTGGGCACGGCGTGGTGCACATCCAGTGCGCCGAGCATGCGCAAGCCACGCACGCCAACCGCACACGCAGTGGCGCCATCGCAGTCGAAATCGCCCACCACCAGGATGCGCCGCTGCTGTGCGATCGCATCGGCCAGCAGCTCGGCCGCGACGTCGCTGTTGTGCAGCAACTGCGGCGACAGCAACTGCCCCAGACGCGGCTGCGCGCCCTGCGGATCGGTCACGCCGCGCGCGGCATAGATGCGGCGCAGCAGCGGCAACATGGCATCGGGCCAACTGCCGGCCTGCCCTGGCGGGCGCCGGACGATCCGCGGGGTGGAGGTCATTGCGCCAGCTGTACGCGCGGCTTGCGCCAGAAACGCCAGCGTTGCGCATGCGTCAGCGACACGGTTTCGCCATCCTGGAAATCCAGCACCAGCCGATCCAGTTCGCCACGTGCCATCGCCGCCAGCAAGGGCGCCACCGCATCGTCGCTGAACTGCTGCAGCGAGCGCAGATGGCGCAGGTCCACCAACGCATCCACGCGTTGTTCACCCTGCGCATCGGCACCGGCCGCCAGCGCCAGCGCACGCAGCAGCGATTCGCGGCTGCGTACCTGACGGTGCGGCGAGCTCACCGCATGTGGCAGCACGCCGCCGCCCCAGAACCACAGCGAATTGATCGCCGGCTTGCCGCTGGCCACGCGGCCCTCGTTCCAGGGGTGCTGATGCAGCAGCACCTGCGCCTCGGTCAGCAAGGCGCGCCAGCGCCGGCCGATCTCGCCGGCCGGCAGATGCTCGAACAGGTCGTCGCCGATCGCCAGATCCGGTGGCGCGAAGTCCGGCAGCCTGGCATCCGGCGACAGCCGCAGATACCAGCGCGCAGGCGTGGGCGCATCCAGCAGGAAGCCGGCATCGCCGAACATCGGCTTGAGGATCGGCAACAACACCGCCAGGTCCTCGGCGGTGGGGCCGAGCGCCTCGCCGTAGCCCATCAAGCGCGCGCCCTGCATGTCCGGTACCACGTAGGCCGGATCGGCACGTACCCAGGTCGCACCGGCGGCATCGCCGGCATCGAGCTGGCGGGTCAGCGCGGCCACCGGCCAGTGCGCAGGCGTCAGCGTGAAGTGGCGCTGCAGCTGCGCCACTTCGCCGGGCTCGGCACCTTGCTGGTCGGCACGCGCCAGCGCACGCGCCACCGGCGTGTCACCCAGTTCACCGGGCAGGCGGCGTCTTTCCGGCAGCAGCAGCGTGGCAGTGGTCATCGGTCGGTGGCGTCGCTCGATCCCGGCCCGTCAGTCCAGATAGGCGACGCTGACCACTTCGTACTCGCGCTGGCCGGCCGGCGCATCGATGGTGACCGAGTCGCCTTCCAGCTTGCCGATCAGTGCGCGTGCCAGCGGCGAGGAGATCGCGATCATGCCCAGCTTGATGTCCGCCTCCAGATCGCCAACGATCTGGTAGCGCTTCTCTTCGTCGGTCTCGGTGTCGGCCAGCGTCACCGTGGCGCCGAACACGATCTTGTTGCCGGCCGACAGCTTGGTGATGTCGATGATCTCGGCATGCGAGAGCTCGCCTTCCAGCTGCTTGATGCGGCCTTCGATGAAGCTCTGCTGCTCGCGCGCGGCGTGGTATTCGGCGTTTTCCTTCAGATCGCCGTGCGCACGCGCTTCGGCGATCGCGTTGATCACCGCCGGACGCTTGACCGACTTCAGCTGCTCCAGCTCTTCGCGCAGGCGCTGCGCGCCCTTTGCGGTCATGGGTGCTCTCATGCTTCCAGTTCCTTGTGCAGTTCCTGCAGCGACCAGACAGGGCCGGTGCCGCGGAATTCCAGCGAATGCACCAGCGCCTTGGCGCCGGCGACAGTGGTCGAATAGGTCACGCGATGCTGCAACGCTTCACGCCGGATCGAAAACGAGTCGGAGATGGCGGCGCGGCCTTCGGTGGTGTTGACGATATACACGATCTCGCCGTTCTTGATCGAATCGACGATATGCGGGCGCCCTTCGGCGACCTTGTTGACGATCTCGCAGCTCAGCCCGTTCTGCTGCAGCCAGGCACCGGTGCCGCGCGTGGCGACCAGCGTATAGCCGCGCTCCACCAGCGCCTGCGCCACCGGCAACACGCGCTGCTTGTCCGGGTCGCGCACCGACACGAAGGCCTTGCCCACCGGCGGTGCCTTGATGCCGCCAGCCTCCTGCGCGCGCGCAAACGCGGCGCTGAAGCTGCGGCCCACGCCCATCACCTCGCCGGTGGAGCGCATCTCCGGCCCGAGGATCGGGTCCACGCCCTGGAACTTGGCGAACGGGAAGATCGCCTCCTTCACCGAGTAATAGCCCGGCACGATTTCCTTGGTGGCGCCCTGCTCGGCCAGCGTCTTGCCGGCCATGCAGCGCGCGGCGATCTTGGCCAGCGGCATGCCGATCGCCTTGGACACGAACGGCACGGTGCGCGAGGCGCGCGGGTTCACTTCCAGCAGGAACACCACGTCGTCGCCGGCCTCGTTCACCTGTACCGCGAACTGGGTGTTCATCAGGCCGACCACGTTCAAGCCTTCGGCCAGCATCACCACCTGGCGACGCAGCTCGGCCTGGGTCTTGGGCGAGAGCGAATACGGCGGCAGCGAGCAGGACGAATCGCCCGAATGCACGCCGGCTTCCTCGATGTGCTCCATCAACCCGCCGATCAGCACGTTGCCGTCCTTGTCGGCGATGATGTCCACGTCCACTTCCACCGCGTTATCCAGGAAGCGGTCCAGCAGCACCGGCGAATCGTTGGAGACCTTGACCGCGTCGCGCACATAGCGCGCCAGGTCGGATTCGCCGTAGACGATTTCCATCGCGCGGCCGCCGAGCACGTAGCTCGGGCGCACCACCAGCGGGTAGCCGATTTCGCGCGCCAGCACCAGGGCTTCCTCGGCATTGCGGGCAATGCGGTTCGGCGGCTGCTTCAGGCCCAGCTTGTCGACCAGCTGCTGGAAACGCTCGCGGTCTTCGGCCAGGTCGATCGAGTCGGGCGAGGTGCCGATCACCGGCACGCCATTGGCTTCCAGCGCGCGCGCCAGCTTCAGCGGGGTCTGGCCGCCGTACTGCACGATCACGCCCTTGGGTTTTTCCAGCTCGACGATTTCCAGCACGTCTTCCAGCGTCAGCGGCTCGAAGTACAGGCGGTCGGAGGTGTCGTAGTCGGTGGACACGGTCTCCGGGTTGCAGTTGACCATGATGGTTTCAAAGCCGTCATCGCGCAGCGCCAGCGCCGCGTGCACGCAGCAGTAATCGAACTCGATGCCCTGGCCGATGCGGTTGGGGCCACCGCCGAGGATCATGATCTTGTCGCGATCGGTCGGCAGCGCCTCGCACTCGTCCTCGTAGGTCGAATACAGGTACGCGGTGCTGGTGGCGAATTCGGCAGCGCAGGAATCCACGCGCTTGTAGACCGGGCGCACCTTGAGCGCGCGCCGCAGCGTGCGCACCGATTCCTCGTTGGTGCCGGTCAGCTCGGCCAGGCGCGCATCGGAGAAACCGGCGCGCTTGAGCGTGCGCAGACGCGCTGCATCCAGTGCCTGCATGCCGTCGTCGGCCAGCTGCTGTTCGTGGCTGATCAGTTCTTCGATCTGATCCAGGAACCAGGGGTCGATGAACGACAGCGCGTAGACATCGGCCACGCTCATGCCGGCGCGGAAGGCATCGGCGACATAGAACAGACGCTCCGGACCCGGCGCCTTGAGCTCGCGCTTGAGCGTGGCGATATCGTCTTCGCTGCCCAGGTCCAGGCCGGTCGGATCCAGCCCGATCTTGCCGGTTTCCAGCCCACGCAACGCCTTCTGCAGCGATTCCTGGAAGGTGCGGCCCATCGCCATCACCTCGCCCACCGACTTCATCTGGGTGGTCAGGCGCGCATCGGCCTGCGGGAACTTTTCAAACGCAAAGCGCGGGATCTTGGTGACCACGTAGTCGATCGACGGCTCGAACGAGGCCGGGGTCAGGCCACCGGTGATCTCGTTGCGCAATTCGTCCAGCGTGTAGCCCACCGCCAGCTTGGCGGCGACCTTGGCGATCGGGAAACCGGTGGCCTTGGACGCCAGCGCGGAGGACCGCGATACGCGCGGATTCATCTCGATCACCACCACCCGGCCGGTGGTCGGGCTGATGCCGAACTGCACGTTGGAGCCGCCGGTATCCACACCGATCTTGCGCAGCACCGCGATCGAGGCATCGCGCAGGCGCTGGTATTCCTTGTCGGTGAGCGTCTGCGCCGGTGCCACGGTGATCGAGTCGCCGGTATGCACGCCCATCGGGTCGAGGTTCTCGATCGCGCAGACGATGATGCAGTTGTCCGCGGTGTCGCGGACCACTTCCATCTCGAACTCCTTCCAGCCCAACACCGATTCTTCCACCAGCACTTCGGTGGTCGGCGACAGTTCCAGGCCACGGCCGACGATCTCGATCAGCTCCTCGCGGTTGTAGGCGATGCCGCCGCCGCTGCCGCCCAGGGTGAAGCTGGGGCGGATGATGGTCGGGTAGCCGACCCGGGTCTGGATATCCAGCGCCTCTTCCAGCGTGTGCGCCACTTCGGCGCGGGGGCAATCCAGGCCGATCTCGCCCATTGCCACGCGGAACAGCTCGCGGTCTTCGGCCATGCGGATGGCTTCGCGCTTGGCGCCGATCAGCTCGACGTTGTACTTCTCCAGCACGCCGTGGTCGGCCAGGTCCAGCGCGCAGTTCAGCGCGGTCTGCCCGCCCATGGTCGGCAGCAGGGCATCGGGCTGTTCCTTGGCGATGATCTTCTCGACCGTCTGCCAGTTGATCGGCTCGATGTACACCGCATCGGCCATGTCCGGGTCGGTCATGATCGTGGCCGGATTGCTGTTGACCAGCACCACGCGGTAGCCCTCGTCGCGCAGCGCCTTGCACGCCTGCGCGCCGGAGTAATCGAACTCGCAGGCCTGGCCGATGACGATCGGGCCGGCGCCGATGATCAGGATGGTTTTTAGGTCGGTGCGCTTTGGCATTTCTTTACTCGATTAGGAACATGCGGCGAGCCGCAGGTGCGGAAGAGTGGCCGCGGCGATCGCATCGCGACGCGGCATGATGTTGCATCGACTCCACGGAGCCGAAAGCCGGGTTCATCCGGCGTATCCATAGCCCAGGGCGCGCAGGGTGTTCTGCATCCACTGATGCAGCGCGAACGCAGCGGCGAAGCTGACCAGGAGCAACAGCCAGCCGGTCCCGGAGGTCTTGCCCCAGCGACGCGCCTTGTCCGGATCGGTGTTCTGCATGCGCTGATGGAAGGATCCTCCTCCAACCACATAGCCGACGCCGAAAACGACACACATCGGCACCAGCAAGGCCAGTTTGATGCCTCCGGGCAGCGTGATCGACGCCACGCCCGCCTGCGCCTGCTGCAGCGGCATCCAGACGCCCCAATAGGCCACGGCGGCGCCCACCAGCAGGATCAGCACACCCATCAACCGAGCGCTCATGCGCGCTTGGCATCCTTGGCCATCAACGCCACGAACCGGTCGAACAGCGGCCCCACGTCGCGCGGGCCCGGCGAGGCTTCCGGGTGGCCCTGGAACGAGAACGCCGGTGCGTCGGTCAGCGCGATGCCCTGGTTGGTGCCATCGAACAGCGAACGATGGGTCACCCGCACATTGGCCGGCAGCGTGCTTTCGTCCACTGCAAAGCCATGGTTCTGCGAGGTGATCATCACCCGCCCGCCGTCCAGATCCTGCACCGGATGGTTGGCACCATGGTGGCCGGTGGCCATCTTCACCGTCTTGGCGCCGGCGGCCAGCGCCAGCAGCTGATGGCCCAGGCAGATGCCGAAGGTCGGCACCTTCTGCGCGACCAGCTCCTTGATCGCGGCGATCGCGTAATCGCAAGGCTCCGGGTCGCCCGGGCCATTGGACAGGAACACACCGTCGGGCTGCATCGCCAGCACCTCGGCCACCGGCGTGCGTGCCGGCACCACGGTGACGTCGCACCCACGGTCGGCCAGCATGCGCAGGATGTTGAGCTTGATGCCGTAGTCATAGGCCACGACTTTGTGCTTCAGCTCGGTGCGCACGAACGTGTCCGAATTCAGATCCAGCGAGCCTTCCTGCCAGCTGTAGCTGGTCTCGGTGGAAACCACCTTGGCCAGGTCCATGCCCTTCAGGCCGGGGAAGCTGCGCGCGGCTTCCAGTGCCTTGTCGACATCGATCTCGCCGGCCATCAGTGCGCCGTTCTGCGCACCCTTCTCGCGCAACAGACGGGTCAGCTTGCGTGTGTCGATGCCGGAAATGGCCACCACGCCGCGCGCCTGCAGCCATTCCGGCAGGGCCATCTGGCTGCGCCAGCTGCTGGGGCGACGCGGCACATCGCGCACGATCAGGCCGGCGGCCCAGATCTTGTTGGCCTCGTCATCCTGATCGGTAAAGCCGGTGTTGCCGATATGCGGATAGGTCAGCGTGACCATCTGGCGGGCGTAGGAGGGATCGGTCAGGACTTCCTGGTAACCGGTCATGGCGGTGTTGAACACCACTTCGCCGACGGAAAGCCCGTTGGCGCCTACGGATTCGCCCTCGAACACGGTGCCGTCTTCGAGGACAAGGATTGCGGGTTGGGTCACGTGGGGGTCTCGCTCTGGCTGCCTGGGACTCCGATGCGCTTCCGGCCAAATTCCGGTTGCAGCAAAGCGCGGACGCGGTGCTGGGGACCGGTCCGACGCTGGTTCGGGCAAGCGAGAATTGTAAAGGCAAGTGCCCCGGCATGCCAGCCTGAAGAACGCCGGCTGCCGTGCCGGCATCGCAGTGGCGGGATGAATGCGCCACTGCGATCACTCGCCATTCATGCGCAGCGACGCGCCGGGTTACAGCACCAGGTCACGCACCCGATAGCTGCCGGCCGGCTTGCCGAGCAGCCGCTTGGCCGCATGCAGGGCGCCGCGCGCGAAGATGTCGCGGTTGGTCGCGCGGTGCACCAGTTCCACCCGCTCGCCCAGCCCGGTGAACTGCACCGTGTGCTCGCCGACGATGTCGCCGGCGCGCAGGCTGGCAAAGCGCGGCTGCGCGCCGCTGCCGGTGGCCGCCTCCCCCAGCGTCAGTGCAGTCCCGGAGGGTGCGTCCTGCTTGTGCACGTGGTGGGCTTCGACGATGTCGCAATCCCAGCCCGGCAGGCTGCCGGCGGCACGCTCCACCAGCTCGGTCAGCACCGCAACGCCCAGGCTGAAATTTGATGCCCACACCAGTGGAATCTGCTGCGCGGCCTCCAGCAATGCGGCGCGCTGCGCCTCATCCAGGCCGGTGGTGCCGGACACCAGCGGTTTGCCGCGCTGCGCGCACAACGCCAGGATCGGCGCGAAGCCCTGCGGCAGGCTGAAGTCGATTGCCACGTCGAAGCTCGGCGCACCGCCGAGCTCGCTGGCGGCGAAATACGGCACGCCGTCCACCACGCGCTGCGAGGGCGCACGCCCCACCACCGCACCGACGACGTGCAAGGCCTCGTCTTCGGCAGCCAGACGCAGCAATGCCTTGCCCATCCGCCCGGAGGCGCCGTGGATCAGAACTTTCACAGGAGACGTTGTCATGGCGGCAGGCTAGCTAGGCGCGGCGGGTTGTACAAGATAGCCGGGATTCGGGATTCGGGAATCGTCAAAGCTGGGAATGGGGAGTCGGGATCGGGGATTCGTCAAAGCTGGGAATGGGGAATGGGGAATGGAGATTGGGGAATCGTGAGAGCGGGTGCGGGTGTGCGCGTTTTCCGTGCTGTGCCGCGTTGGCTTGGTGGCGTCCGCGGGTGCGCGTGGTGGCTGGCACGCAACGTAGCGAGCCGTTGGGCGTTGGTGGGGCTGCGCGCTGGAGGTTGGCAAGGACATTGACGAGGACGTATGGCCTAGGCTGCACCTGGTGCGGCCGCGGGCTTTGATCGCGCGCGAAGGTGTTGGCGGCTCTCAGTCGCTTGCGCCATGCAGGCGCTTGTTCCAGCTCTCTATTTCGCGGCGTTGCAGGCGGCGCTCGAACAGCGCCCTCCATGACGGCACCAGCGGCAGCTGCAACACCTCGGCGATGGCGGCGGCATCGACATCGCGCGCGTACAACAGCTGTTGCAGGCGCGACAGCGTCCATTGCGGATGCGGCCGCTGCTGCAGCGTCAGCGTGTTGCCGGCTGCCACGTGACCGGGCTGCAGCACGCGGTAATACCAGCCGGTGCGGCCGGTGTCCTGCACGCGGCGCGCCATGTCGCGCAGGCCGAAACGGTCGGACAGCTTCCAGCATGGCTGACGCAGTTGCGACACTTCCACCACCGCCGTACCCAATGCAAAGCGATCGCCCAGACAGACCTCGGCCTCGGTAAGGCCGACGCTGCTCAGGTTCTCGCCGAAGGCGCCGGCCGTCTCCAGCAGCGCGTGCGCACCGAGCTCGGCCTGCCAGGCGGCGTAGTGATCGCGCGGATAGTGATGGATCGCCTTGTCCGGCCCGCCATGCACACGCAGGTCGCCCTGCTCGTCGCCGTGCAGCCCGTCCGGACCGACGCGCACAGGCCCGCTCACCGCACGCTTGTCGATGGCGCTGCGGCTACCGGGGCGGGTGAAATCGCGTGCGACCCCGATCGCCACGCGGTCGATGCTGACCGCCAGCGCCGGTGCCTGCGCGCCACTGGCCTGCGTGGTCACGCACCCTGCCCGGGCAACTCGGCCAGCGCCTCGCGCAACACCTCGCCCAGGACCTGGATGCCGGCATCGATCCTGTCGCCGGGCACGGTGACGAACGACAACCGCAAGGTATTGACCTGCGGCAAGGTGGCGTAGAACGGCGCGCCCGGCACGAACGCCACGTTGCGCGCGATCGCACGCGCCAGCAGCGCGGTGCCGTCCAGCCCGGGCGGCAGGCTCACCCACAGGAACATGCCGCCTTCGGGGCGATTCCAGTGCACCTGGGGCGGAAAATGCCGATCCAGTGCCTCCAGCATCAAGTTGCACTGACGCGCATACAGCGCGCGGATCTGCGGGATATGCGTGTCCAGGAAATCGTCCTGCAGCGTCTGGTGGACCACGCGCTGGGTGAACGACGGCGTATGCAGATCGGCCGCCTGTTTGGCCTGGATCAGCTTGCCCAGCACCGCCTCGGGCGCAACCACATAGCCCAGCCGCAAGCCGGGCGCGAGCACCTTGGAGAACGAGCCCATGTAGATCACGCCCTCCGGATTGAGCGACAACAGGCTCGGCAGCGGCCGGCCGCTGTAATACAGCTCGCCATACGGATCGTCTTCGACGATCGGCACGCCCGCTGCCGCTGCGCGCTCCACCAGGGCCTGGCGCCGCGCCAGCGGCAGCCGGCGACCGGTGGGGTTCTGGAAATTCGGCAGGCAGTACAGAAAGCGCGCATCGGCCAGCAATGCAGGGTCCAGCGCGTCCACCACCACCCCGTCCTCGTCCGAGGGCATGCCGACAAAGCGCGGCTGGAACAGCGAAAACGCCTGCAACGCACCCAGGTAGCTCGGCGTTTCCACCAGCACCTTGCTGCCCTCATCGATGAAGACCTTGCCGAGCAGGTCCAGCCCCTGCTGCGAGCCGGTGGTGATCAATACCTGGCTGGGCCGGATGCTGGCGCCGTCGCGGCTCAGGCGTGCGGCCACCCAGTCGCGCAGCGGCGCATAGCCTTCGGTGGGGCCGTATTGCAGTGCGGCCTGCGGCGCATCGCGCAGCACCTGATCACTGGCCGCGCGCATGCGCTCCACCGGAAAGGTGGCCGGCGACGGCAGCCCGCCGGCGAAGGAAATCACCTCCGGCCGCTCGGTCACCTTGAGGATTTCGCGAATCGCCGAACTGGTCAGCGCCTGCGCACGTCGGGAGATCTGGAAGGAGGTCGTCATGGCGCAAGCATAGCGAAGGCACGTCGCAGACGCGCTGTGCACTGCAGCGGCAAATACGCAACTCCGCCTATGCCGGTGTCGCTGCTGCAGCAGGGCCGCTGCACCAAGCATCGCCGTGCGTCACGACGCTTTCTCGCGTGGCGGCGGCACTACCGGCATCGCCCTACGGCGATGCCGATGTACTTACGTCGGCGCCGGCCAGCAGGGCCACCACCGCGCGCATCGCATCACGCAGAATGTCGCCTGTCCCGTCGACGCACGCTGCGTGCGTGAGTCGGCCGGGCAGCGAGCCAGACAGAGGAGTGCAGATGACAGGCAGCGCTTCCGCGCGACGGTGGCGCCGTCCCGACGATGGGCAGCGCTGTTGGCGGCGGCGCCTACTCGTACGCCGGGCCGACCCAGGCAGTACCTTCGCTGCGTTCGATCAAGGTCTTCCAGCGCTTGCGGACCAGCTTGTCGCGCGAGCGGAAGGTCATGCGCACCCCCGGCAAGCCGAGCGTGGCACGTGTCTCGACCATGGCCGAGGCTTCATCGGCGGCGACCTCGATCCTGGTGATCGACTGCTTGTAGTCGATCACCTCTTCCGGGTTGGCCACGTGACGCATCTGGCGCAACGCCTGCGCCCACTCGCCATTGGATTTGCAGTACTGCTCGCGGGTGGTGGTCTGCCGCTGCTGATGCGAATCCATGCGGTACAGCACCACCATTTCGAACGCCGGCGCGGTCATCGCACACAGCGCTTCGCCGTCCTGGCCACGCATCGCCTTGTCGTGCGCGGCGTAGAAATCGCGCACCTGCGCTTCGTCCAGCGCGTTGCCGCCATAGTTGTAAACACCGGCGACTGCCGCCAGGACCGCCAACAACACCAACAACCGCATCTGCACCCCCTGCTCCGCCGCGTCCTGCGGCCGCGCAAGTGTAAGGGATGCCGTGCGTCAGTGACGACGGGGCGGCGTCGGCCCGCAGCTGTCGCAACCACCGCAGGCAGAGGCGTTCTGCGCGACCGGCGGTGCCACCCGCCGCCCCAGTGAACGCATCCATGCAGGCCGTCCATCACGCAACAGGCCGATTGCCACTGCGCCGCGCACACGCCGCAGCGTGCCGGGAAATTGCTTCTTCATCACCACCCACAGGCTGAGCAACACCGCCAGCGCGATGACCAGGTATTGCAGCGTGAGCGACAGATCCACCTTAGCCGGCCCCCAGCAGCACGGCCAGCTGGTAGGTCACCAGCGAGGCCAGGTAGGCCAGTGCGAACAGGTACACCGTACTGATGGTCATCTGCTTCCACGAGTTGGTTTCGCGCTTGATCGTGGCCAGGGTGGAGATGCACATCGGCGCGTAGATGTACCAGACCAGCAGCGACAGCGCGGTGGCCAGCGACCAGCCATCGCTGATCAGCGGCGACAAGGCCTGCGCGGCGGCTTCGTCGTCGGCAGCCGACAGTGCGTATACCGTTGCCAGCGAGGCCACCGCCACCTCGCGCGCGGCCAGGCCGGGGATCAGCGCGATGCAGATCTGCCAGTTGAAGCCCAGCGGCGCGAAGAAGATCGCCATCGCATGGCCGATGCGCCCGGCGAAGCTGTAGTCGATCGCCGGCAAGGTGGCATCGGCCGGCGCGGCCGGGAACGACAGCAGGAACCACAGCAGGATGGTCAGCGCCAGGATGATGCCGCCGACACGCTTGAGGAAGATCAGCGCACGCTCCCACAGCCCCAGCGCCAGGTCGGGCAGATGCGGCAGGCGATAGGACGGCAGCTCCAGCATCAACGGATGCTCGCTCTTGTCGCGGCGCCACTTCTTCATCGTCCACGACACCAGCAGCGCGCTGACGATGGCCGCGGCATACAGCGCGAACAGGATCAGGCCCTGCTGGTTGAAGATGCCCCACACGGTCTTCTGCGGGATGAAGGCGCCGATCAGCAAGGCATACACCGGCAGGCGCGCCGAACACGTCATCAACGGCGCGACCATGATGGTGGCGAGCCGGTCGCGCGGGTCCTGGATGCTGCGGGTGGACATGATGCCGGGCACCGCGCAGGCAAAGCTCGACAGCAGCGGGATGAACGAGCGCCCGGACAAACCGGCCGCCGCCATCATGCGATCGAGCAGGAACGCCGCGCGCGGCAGGTAGCCGGATTCCTCCAGCGCCAGGATGAAGGCGAACAGGATCAGGATCTGCGGCAGGAACTTGATCACCCCGCCCAAGCCGGTGACGATACCGTCCTTGAGCAGGCTGTTGAGCGGGCCCTCCGGCAGCGTGGTGCCCACCCACTCACCCAGCATCGCGGTGCCGGCATCGATCAGGTCCATCACCGGGTTGGCCCAGGCATACACCGCCTGGAAGATCAGGAACATCACCACCGCCAGCGTCACCAGGCCCCAGACCGGGTGCAGCAGCCAGCGGTCCAGCGCATCGTCCACGCGCGAGGTCCGCGTCGGCATGGTCACAGCCGCACTCAGGATCTGTCGCACCTGCGCATGGTAGTTGCCATCGGCAGGCGGCGTGGCGCTCGGTGCCGCCAGGCTCGCGGCCTGCGCGTCGATGCGCTCGACCAGTGCCTTGGCACCACCGCGGCGCACCGCCACCGTTTCCACCACCGGCACCCCGAGCGCCTGTTCCAGCGCCGGCAGGTCGATGACGATGCCGCGCCGCTGCGCGGCGTCGACCATGTTCAGCGCCACGATCATCGGCCGGCCCAGCTCGCGCAGCTCCAGCGCAAAGCGCAGATGCAGGCGCAGGTTGGTCGCATCCATCACGCACACCAGCACGTCCGGTGCGGGTTCGCCGGGATAGAAGCCACGGCACAGGTCGCGGGTGATCGCCTCGTCCAGGCTGGCCGGCTGCAGGCTGTAGGCGCCGGGCAGATCCAGCACCGCGAAGTCGCGCCCGGATGGCGCGCGGAACTGCCCTTCCTTGCGTTCGACGGTGACGCCGGTGTAATTGGCAACCTTCTGCCGGCTGCCGGTCAGCTGGTTGAACAGGGCGGTCTTGCCGCTGTTGGGATTGCCCACCAGTGCCAGCCGCAACGGAACACTTGCCGCGCTCATGCCTGGGCTCCATCGACGCGCACCTGCACGCGTGCGGCTTCGCTGCGGCGCAGGGCAAACCGCGTGTAACCGACCTGTACCAGCAGCGGCTCGCGTCCGACCGGCCCGGTCGCCAGCACCGTCACTTCCTCGCCAGCGACAAAGCCCAGTTCGCGCAGCCGCCTGGCGATCGTGTCGTTGGGCAGACGCTCCTCCACGGAGTCCACGATGGCGGCGCGATGCAAAGGCATGTCGGACAACGTCACAAAGACGGCCTGATTGTTAGGAATGGTTCTCAATTCTAGCATCGACGCACCGCGTCATGGCCCAGCCGACCCGTACCGCTATCATGGTTCGCATCCCATTCATGGACGTTGACGCAATGCAGGACTCCGGCTTGATCGTGGAGGACCAGGGAGCGGTCCGTACGTTACGTCTGCACCGCCCGGCGGTACACAACGCCTTCGATGCGACCTTGATCAGCGCGCTCACCCACGCCCTGCAGCAGGCCGGCCAGGCAGCGCAGATCCGGGTGGTGGTGATCACCGGTGCCGGCGCCGCGTTCTCTGCGGGCGCCGACCTGAACTGGATGCGCGGCATGGCCGGCGCCAGCGAGGCCGACAACGCGGCCGATGCACTGGCCCTGGCACGCCTGATGCGCACGCTGGACGAACTGCCCAAGCCGACCATCGCGCGCGTCAACGGCGCGGCGTTCGGCGGCGGCGTGGGCCTGGTGGCGTGCTGCGATATCGCCATCGGCTGCACCGAGGCGCGCTTCGGGCTGACCGAGAGCAAGCTCGGCCTGCTGCCGGCGGTCATTTCGCCGTACGTGATCGCGGCGATCGGCGCGCGCCAGGCGCGGCGCTGGTTCGCCACTGCCGAGATCTTCGACGCGGCCACCGCGCAGTTGCTGGGCCTGTTGCATCAACTGGTGGCCGCCGACCAACTGGATATCGCGGTGGAGCGCCAGGTCCGCCTGTTGCTGGCGGCCGCCCCATTGGCCGCGGCCAGCGCCAAGGCACTGGTGCGCGCGGTGCTGCCGCCGACCGACCGCGACGCCATCGACGCCGCCAATGCCGCGTGGATCGCGCGCCTGCGCGTTTCCGCGGAGGGCCAGGAAGGCCTGGGTGCCTTCCTCGACAAGCGCAGCCCGGCCTGGCTGCCGGAGGGCGCGGCGTGAGCGACTTCGTGCGCATTGTCGAGGTCGGCCCGCGCGATGGCCTGCAGAACGAAGCCACACCGATCGCCACCGCCGACAAGATCGCGCTGATCGACCGACTTTCCGCAACCGGGCTGCGCAGCATCGAGGCGACCAGCTTCGTCAGCCCGCGCTGGGTGCCGCAACTGGCCGACGCGGCCGAGGTGTTCGCCGGCATCACCCAGGCGCCGGGCATCGCCTATCCGGTGCTGGTGCCCAACCTGCAGGGCTATGCGCGCGCGCGCGCCGCCGGTGCGCGGGAAGTGGCGGTGTTCACCGCGGCGTCGGAAGCCTTCAATCGCACCAATACCAATGCCGGCATCGACGAATCGATCGAACGCTTTCGCCCGATCCTGCAACAGGCGGCCCTCGACGGCGTGCGCGTGCGCGGTTACGTCTCCACCGTACTGGGCTGCCCGTACCAGGGCGAGGTGCTGGTGGCCGACGTGGTCGATGTCGCGCAACGGCTGTACACGCTGGGCTGCTACGAGATCTCGCTGGGCGACACCATCGGCGTGGGCACGCCGGGCAAGGCACGCCAGATGCTGGCCGCGGTGGCGCAGGCGGTGCCGATGCCGGCATTGGCGGTGCACTTCCACGACACCTATGGCCAGGCGCTGGCCAATATCGCCGCCTGCCTGGAGCAAGGCGTGCGCGTGGTCGATGCGGCGGTGTCCGGGGCCGGCGGCTGCCCCTACGCCAAGGGCGCCAGCGGCAATGTCGCCAGCGAAGACGTGGTGTACCTGCTGCACGGGCTGGGCATGCCGACCGGCATCAACCTGCCCGCCCTCGCCGGCACCGGCCGCTGGCTGGCGCAGCTGCTGGGCCGCGAGACCGGCAGCAAGGTCGGCAAGGCCCTGGCGGCCGCCGGCTGAGATTTCAGTCCCGCACGCCGCCACGCCCGCGCATCTTCCAGGGCGGGCGCACGGACGCTTCGGCTAGAATCGCCGGCTGCGTCGTCACCCGTTCGCCGGCCGGCATCACCGGCCTCCAGGATCTTTGAGGAACCACCGCATGCAGCCTTCTTCTGTTCTTGCCATCGTCACCGGCGGCGTGTCCGGCCTGGGCCTGGCCGTGGCGCAGCGCATCGTGGCCGATGGCGGCAAGGTCGCCCTGTTCGACGTCAACGCCGACAAGGCCGACGCGGCGCTGGCGCTGCTCGGTGACGGCAACGCGCAGTATTTCGCCACCGATGTCACCGACGAGGCGCAGGTCGCCGCCAACGTGGCGCAGGCCGCGCAGGCGCTGGGCGGGCTCAACCTGGTGGTGAATTGCGCCGGCATCCTGGGTTCGGGCCGGGTGCTCGGCAAGGAAGCGCCGATGCCGCTGGCGACCTTCCGCAGCACCGTGCTGGTCAACCTGGTCGGCAGCTTCAACGTGGCCAAGGCCGCGGCCGACGTGATGCAACACAACCATGCCGGCGACGACGGCGAGCGCGGCGTGATCATCAACACCGCCTCGGTGGCCGCCTACGAAGGCCAGATCGGCCAGGCCGCCTATGCCGCCAGCAAGGGCGGCGTGGTCGGCATGACCTTGCCGATGGCACGCGAACTGGCACGCTTCGGCATCCGCGTGATGACGATCGCTCCGGGCGTGTTCTGGACCCCGATGGTGGACGGCATGCCCGAGGCGGTGCAGCAATCGCTGGCCGCGGCGATCCCGTTCCCCTCGCGCCTGGGCCAACCCGACGAATACGCCGACACCGTCGCCTTCATCCTGCGCAATCGCTATCTCAATGGCGAGGTGATTCGCCTGGACGGCGGCGTGCGGCTGGCACCCAAGTAGCCGGGATTGGTGAGTCGGGATTGGGGATTCGCAACGGCAACCGCCGCCTGCAACCCAGCCGCACTTGCCAATCCCAAATCCCCAATCCCCAATCTCCGACTTACATCCATGAAAGCCAACGACATCAAGAAAGGCAACGTCGTCGAATACAACGGCGGCATTTACCAGATCCGCGACATCGAGCGCAGCTCGCCGCAGGGTCGCGGCGGCAATGTGCGCTTCCGTTTCATCATGTATAGCGTGCCGGGCGGTGTGAAGACCGACGCCAGCTTCGACGCCGACGACAACCTGCCGGACGTGGAACTGCTGCGTCGCCTGTCCACGTTCTCGTACAAGGATGGCGAGGCGTTCGTGTTCATGGACGACGAAGACTTCACGCCGTACACGCTGGATGCGGAGGTGATCGGCACCGACGCCGGCTACATCACCGACGGGCTGACCGGCATCTACGTGCAGGTGATCGACGACCAGCCGGTGGCCGTGCAACTGCCGCAGACGGTGACGCTGGAAGTGATCGAAACCCCGCCCGAACTCAAGGGCGGCACCGCCACCAAGCGGCCCAAGCCGGCCAAGCTCAACACCGGCCTGGAAATCATGGTGCCCGAATACATCACCAACGGTGAGCGGGTGCTGGTCAACACCAGCACCGGCGAATTCGCGGGCCGCGCCGACTGATGCGCACGCCGGTGCAGACGGATCTGCAACCGGCTGGATGAGGCAGGCGTAGCGCGTCGCTTCTGCGACCTGGGCACGCTGCGCCGCTATCGCACCTGCAGGGGTACGCCGTCATCCGGCTGCATGTTGTCGGCGCTTGCATCGCCGCGCGCGAGCATCCGCAGGCGCACGCGCAGGCGTTGCACGTTCGCCTCGCCCTGCTCCAGGCCGGCGCGGACCTCGGTCGGCAGCTGCTGCCGCCCCAGTGCCTGCAGCTGTTTCCAGCCGTCGACCAGTACGCCGGTTTCCTGCGCCACGCGCGCGCTCAGGCGTTGCTGCTCGCCTGTTTGCGGCAGTCCGTAGCCGGCGGTACCCAACAGTGACGCCGGGTGACTGAGGCGGGCCTGGCGGGCGAACAGCGATTGCAACTGAGCCTGCACCGAGTCGCGCCCGGCTGCGCCGGGGGTCAGCAGGCGCTTGAGCGCATCGCGTGCCAGCAACTCCTGGCGGCGCAACGCGGCCTGTTCCAGCAACAACGCTGCAGCCGTCTCGCGCAGACCGCCGCGCTCGAACCACGGCGCACGTGCGTCCGGCCGCGCGTCCAGCCATTGCTCCACGCTGGTCTGCGGCAGCGGCAGGCCGCGCCGGATCACCTCGAACATGGCCTGGTAATGCGCCGCCGCCGACTCGAAGTAATAGCCTTGGCGAGTCGCCTGCATACGGTCGTCCAGCACCTGCAGGTCGGCGATGCCGGCACGGTGCAGCCGCTGGCGCACGCCGCGCGGGGTGATCGACGACAGCCCGGCCGCGGCCAGCCGCGGCACGCCGTCGTGCAGGAGCTTGAAGGTCTCCACCGCGCAATTGTTGCCGATGAAGTAGTAGCGCCCGTCGTAACTCCAGTGCACCTGCGCGGCGCGTGCGAGCAACGCGGCGATTTCCTCGGGCGTGAGCTTCAGCGGCACCGACGACAGGGCGCGCAGTTCGACCTTGGTGTATTCGTCGACCACCTGATTCAAGGGCAGTACGAACAGCCGCGAAGGATACGCGCCGGTCAGTCCGCGCCAGCTGGAGATCTGCACATCGCCGACGAAGGCGCGGAACGACAGCACGCGGTGATACGGCAGATCCAGACGGCAATCGGGGCCGGGCGCACGACCAGGGGCGCAAATGACCAGGCGCAGCATGCTGTGGCCCCAGCGGCTCATCGGCTGCGCATTGCCCTCGGCCAGCAGGTAGTCCACCGCGTACACGCGCGCTGGATCCAGTGCCAGCACCGACATTGCGCCGGCATCGTTGTCGGCCTGCAGGTACGACAGCGCCGTCTCGCAATGCGTCGTATCGGGCATGGCGCCCACCTGCTCGGCGAACCAGGCCGCCAGCGCCGGACGCCGGCAGTGGTAGTCGGCATCGAGCACGTAGTGTTCGAGGTTCACCGCGACGAATTCGGCCGGGCTGCGCCGTTCGTAATCGTCGGGGCTGCGATCGCTGAACCGGTTTGCGCCACGCCCGATCCGCCAGGGACGCACCTGCCAGCCGGCCAGATCGCGCAAGCGCGGGTCACGCGACAGGCCACCGTGCGCACCGCGGTCCAGCACATGCGCCAGCTCGTGCACCGCCGCCGCCATCGCCGCGCGCGTGGCCGGTGCATCGAGGTCGGCCTGCGCAGCGGTCGCCTGCGCGCTCCAGGCATCCAGCAACGCACGATCAAGCAAGACGCGCCGGCCGATTGCGCGGCCATGCACGTGTGCGGGCAAATCCGTGCGCCACTGCAGCCGGACCGGTGCGTCGATACGCTGCATCCAGGCGCGCGGCAGGCGCTGCGCAACCTGCTGCACCAAGGCATGCGAGGCATCGATCTGCGCTGCAGTCAGGCCCTGCGGATCGACATCGACGCGTAATTCGGCCTGCGCCGCCGGTGCGATCGCTGCGGCCAGCCACAGCCACCAGCACCGGCGCGGCGGACTCACTGGGCCAGGATGGACTGCGCCAGTTCCAGGTCGCTGGACAGGCGCGCCGCATCGCTGCGACTGCGCAGCTGCAGCAGCGCCGCTTCCAGCCGCGCGCCGCGGATCGCGCCGTCGCTGGCGACAAAGCCGGCCGCATCCTCGCGCGCATCGGCCACCACCTTGTCGTCGCCGGAACTGCTGCCGGAGGAATTGGACGAACCGGCCGACGATGCGCCCGCCGAGGTGCCGGCCAGGCTGGATGCGAAGGCTGCCAGCGGCAGCAGCGTCAGGGCGCAAAACACGAGGGAGCGCATCATTGGCGTATCGATTCCATGTGAAGGTGCTGAAAGACTAACCGGCACGCGTGGCGGCAGATGCGTCGTCGATCTCGAACAGCTTGCCGGGATTCAGCAAAAGTTGCGGGTCGAGCACCTGCTTGATCCCGCGCATCAAGGCGATTTCCTCGGCCGAGCGCGTGCTCCACAGATAGGCCTTCTTGACCAGGCCGATGCCATGTTCGGCGGAGATGCTGCCGCCGAAACGCTGCAAGGCCTGCGCCAGCAACTTGGTCACCTGGTCGCAGGCCGCGACGAAATCGGCCTGGCTGGTGCGATCGGGCTTGAGCACGTTGATATGCAGGTTGCCATCGCCGATATGGCCGAACCACACCACATCGAAATGCGGATACGCATCGTGCAGCAGCGCCTGGGTTTCGGCCAGGAATGCCGGCATCACCGAGATGCGTACCGATACGTCGTTCTTGTACGGTGTGTAGCGCGCCAGCGCTTCGGTGATGCCTTCGCGCAGTCGCCACAGTTGCGCGGCCTGCGCATCGCTCTGGCTGATCACCCCGTCGCTGACCCAGCCCTGCTCCATGCAGGTCTCGAAGGCCGCCATCGCCGCGGCTTCCTGCGCCGCATCGCCGGCAGCGAATTCGGTGACTACGTAATACGGATGCACTTCGGCAAACGGTGCCTGCGCGCCGTGCGCCAGCACGTGCTCCAGTGCGCGGTCGGTGAAGAATTCGAACGCCTCCAGCCGCAGCTGCGCGCGGAACGCGGCAAACACCTGCATCAGCACCTCGAACGAAGGCAGCGCCAGCAGCATCACGTTGCTGGGCGGCGGCGGGTCGGTCAATCGCAGCGTGGCCTCGACCACCACGCCGAGCGTGCCTTCGGAGCCGATCAGCAGATGGCGGAAATCGTAGCCGCTGGAATTCTTCACCAGCGCATTGTTGAGCTCCAGCAGCTCGCCGGCACCGGTGACCACCTTCAGGCCGGCCACCCATTCGCGGGTGTTGCCGTAGCGGATCACACGGATGCCGCCGGCGTTGGTGGCGATGTTGCCGCCGATCGAACACGAGCCGCGTGCGGCAAAGTCCACCGGATACACCAGCCCATGCTCGCGCGCGGCGTTGTGCACCGCCTCCAGCGGCATGCCGGCCTGGACGGTGAGCGTGCGATCCACCGGATTGAACTCCAGCGGCTTGTTCAGGCGCTCCAGGCTCAGCACCAGCTCGCCGTTGGCGGCCACTGCGCCGCCGGACAAGCCGGTGCGCCCACCCGAGGGCACCACCGCCACCGCATGCGCATTGGCCCAGCGCAGCACCGCCTGCACCTCCTCCACCGAACCGGGCAGGGCAATCGCGAGCGGGTTGGGCGTCCAGCGCCGCGTCCAGTCGCGGCCGTAGTGTTCCAGGTCGGCCGGCTCGGTCTTCAAACGCAACGCGGGCACGGCCTGTTGCAACGAAAGGATGCGGGGATCGGTCATGGCACACGGCGCTGCAGTAGGAACCGCACAGCGTGCCAGTGCGCGCCAGCCTCGTCCAGTTGCACGACGCGGCGCCGCCGCGGGGTTGGATTCAGCTGAAACCGTTGCACCGCAAGGGCTTTGCCTGCACAAACACTGCGTTGCGAGCGCCCCATCGCGCAGCCCATCTGGCATAGTTGCCGACCCGATTGCTGCAATGCGCTCCCCCCATGTCGCCGAAGAGAACCTCGTTTCCCAAGCAGGACATCCGCGTGCTGTTGCTGGAAGGCATCAGCCAGACCGCGGTGGATGTGTTCCGCGCCGCCGGTTATTCGCAGATCGAGCTGCACGCCAAGTCGTTGCCGGAAGATGAGCTGATCGCCCGCATCGCCGAGGCGCATATCGTCGGCATCCGCTCGCGCACGCAGTTGAGCGCGCAGGTGCTGGCGCATGCCAAGCGGCTGATCGCAGTGGGCTGCTTCTGCATCGGCACCAACCAGGTCGATCTGGACGCGGCCGAGCTGGCCGGCATCCCGGTGTTCAACGCGCCCTACTCCAACACCCGCAGCGTGGCCGAGCTGGTCATTGCCGAGGCGATCCTGCTGTTGCGCGGCATCCCGCAGAAGAACGCGCAATGCCATCGCGGCGGCTGGTCCAAGTCGGCCACCGGCAGCCACGAAACGCGCGGCAAGGTGCTGGGCATCGTCGGTTACGGGCATATCGGCACCCAGGTTGGCGTGCTGGCCGAGTCGCTGGGCATGCAGGTGATCTTCCACGACATCGAAACCAAGCTGTCGCTGGGCAATGCGCGCGCGGCGATCGACCTGGACGACCTGCTGGCACGCGCGGACGTGGTGACCCTGCATGTGCCGGAGACTCCATCGACCAAGGACATGATCGGCGCGGCGGAAATCGCCCGCATGAAACACGGCGCGCACCTGATCAACGCCTCGCGCGGCACGGTGATCGACATCGACGCGCTGGATGCGGCACTGAACTCCGGCCAGATCGGTGGCGCGGCGGTGGACGTGTTCCCGATCGAGCCCAAGGGCAACGGCGATGCGTTCGAGTCCCCGTTGACCGCACACGACAACGTGATCCTGACCCCGCACGTGGGCGGCAGCACGCTGGAAGCGCAGGACAACATCGGTGTCGAAGTGGCCGCCAAGCTGGTGCGCTACAGCGACAACGGCAGCACCCTGTCGGCAGTGAACTTCCCCGAGGTCACCCTGCCCGAGCATCCGGACAGCCTGCGCCTGCTGCATATCCACCGCAACGTGCCGGGCGTGCTGTCCAAGATCAACGAACTGTTCTCGCGCCACAACGTCAACATCGACGGCCAGTTCCTGCGCACCGATGCCAAGGTGGGCTACGTGGTGATCGACGTCAGCGCCAGCGAGGCACAGGCCACCGCGCTGAAGGAAGGCCTGGCGTTGATCGAGGGGACCTTGCGGACGCGGATCTTGTATTGATCTGTTGCTGCAGGAGCGGCCCTCATCCGCGGCCCTCATCCGGCGCTTCGCGCCACCTTCTCCCGCAAGCGGGAGAAGCAAGTGCAGGTCATCCTTCTCCCGGGAGCTCCCTTCTCCCGGGTGCTCCCCCCTTCTCTCGCGCGCTCCCTTGTCCCGCTCGCGTCCCTCGCGCGTGCTCCCCTCTTCCGCGCGCCTTTTTCTTCCCGCGGGCGCCCTTCCCCCCGCGTACTTCTTTCTCCAGCGCGCTCCCTTCTCCCGCTTGCGGGAGAAGGTGCCCGAAGAGCGGATGAGGGCGCACACAAGGCGGATGAGGGAGCTCCCTCCCTTCTCTCGCGTGCTCCCTTGTCCCCGCTCGCGTCCCTCGCGCGCGCTCCCCTCTTCCGCGCGCCCTTTCCTTCCCGCTGACGCCCTTCCCCCCGCGTACTTCTTTCTCCAGCGCGCTCCCTTCTCCCGCTTGCGGGAGAAGGTGCCCGAAGGGCGGATGAGGGCGCACACAAAGCGGATGAGGGAGCTCCCCCCTTCTCGCGCGCGCTCCCTTGTCCCGCTCGCGTCCCTCGCGCGCGCTCCCCTCTTCCGCGCGCCCTTTCCTTCCCGCTGACGCCCTTCCCCCCGCGTACTTCTTTCTCCAGCGCGCTCCCTTCTCCCGCTTGCGGGAGAAGGTGCCCGAAGGGCGGATGAGGGCGCACGCAAGGCGGATGAGGGCGCACACCCTCGGCACCCTCACACGCCCCGCGCCACCCACTTCTCGGCCATGCGCCGCATCGACGGATCCAGCTGCGGATCGGCAAGCAGCTCGGCGATCGGCCGCCACGCCAGGGCCAGTGACTCCTCGCTGACCTTGAACGCCTCGTCCGTTCCAGCCACCACCACATAGCGCGCGTCGTAATGCCAGTGCCCGGCCACCTCGCCGCGCGCGGGAATCCAGTGACGGTCCAGGTCGAAGATGGCCACATCCGCCAGGCGCAGGCCGCTCAGTCCGGATTCCTCCTGCGCCTCGCGCAGCGCGACCTGCGCCAGGTCGCGGTCGCCGTCGGCGTGCCCGCCCAGCTGCAGCCAGCGTTGCAGCTTGCGGTGGTGGGTCAGCAGCGTGCGCGCGCCATCGGCGCTGACCACCCACGCCGAGCCGGTGAAATGACCTTCGACACGCTCGCGCAGGAACGGGTTGGTGGCATCGTCCAGCAGTTGTGCGAACTGCTCGGCCAGCCCGGCTTCGTCGGGCCAGCGTGCGCGGTAGTCGGCCAGGTGCCGTTGCAGGGCTGCATCCACCATCTGTCGTTTCCGGTCGCCCGTCGCGGGCCAGGTGGCCATTATCGCCATTCATGCTGCGTACGCGCTTGTCGTGAGCGTGTAGCTTTGGCAAGGTAGGCCGCTTGCCTGTCCGTTGGGGACGCGGCGCACACCTTCGCCCGGGCGCCAGCGCCTTAGCTTTGCCACTTAGGGATGTACCGAATGCTGAAGTCTCTGTTGAGGGTCAAACCGATCGAGCCCGCTGGACACGTCGATGCGGGCGAACCGGTCGAGGGCAGCCTGAAGGGCGAAGCCACGCTGCAACGGACCCTCACCGCCAAGCACCTGATCATGCTCGGCATCGGCGCGGTCATCGGCGCCGGCATCTTCGTGTTGACCGGCCAGGCCGCTGCCAACCATGCCGGCCCGGCGGTGATGCTGTCGTTCGTGTTCGCCGGCATCGCCTGCGCCTTCGCCGGCCTGTGCTACGCCGAGTTCGCCGCGATGATGCCGGTCTCCGGCAGCGCCTACTCGTATTCATATGCCACGCTCGGCGAAGGCATCGCCTGGTTCATCGGCTGGTGCCTGGTGCTGGAGTACCTGTTCGCCGGCTCCAGCGTCGCGGTGGGCTGGTCGGCCTACCTCATCAGCTTCCTGACCGGCACGCTCGGGCTGCCGTTTCCCGCGGAACTGGCGGGGGGGGNCTGTTCGCCGGCTCCAGCGTCGCGGTGGGCTGGTCGGCCTACCTCATCAGCTTCCTGACCGGCACGCTCGGGCTGCCGTTTCCCGCGGAACTGGCGGGTGCGCCCCTGGCCTGGGACGGCCACGGCTTTGTCAGCTCCGGCAACCTCGTCAACCTGCCGGCGGTGCTGATCGTCGCGGCAGTGAGCATGCTGTGCTACGTGGGCGTCACCCAGTCGGCATTTGCCAATGCGATCGTGGTGGCAATCAAGGTGGTGGTGATCTGCCTGTTCGTCGGCTTCGGCATCGCCTATATCGACCCGGCCAACTGGCACCCCTTCATCCCGGAAAACACCGGCCCTGGCCAGTTCGGCTGGGACGGGGTGTTCCGTGCGGCGTCGATCGTGTTCTTCTCCTACATCGGCTTCGACGCGGTCTCCACTTCCGCCGGCGAGACCAAGGATCCGCAGAAGAACATGCCGATCGGCATCCTGGTGTCGCTGGCGATCTGCACGGTGATCTACATCATCGTCTGCGCAGTGCTGACCGGCCTGCTGCCCTACACCCAGCTCGGCACCGCCAAGCCGGTGGCCACCGCGCTGGAAGCGCACCCGCAGTTGACCTGGCTCAAGACCGCGGTGGAGATCGGTGCGATCGCCGGCCTGTCCTCGGTGGTGCTGGTGATGCTGATGGCGCAGCCGCGCATCTTCTACACCATGGCCAAGGACGGGTTGATGCCCAGACTGTTCGGCAAGGTGCATCCGAAGTTCCACACGCCCTATGTCGGCACGATCTTCGTTGGCGTGGTCGCGGCGCTGCTGGCCGGAGTGATCCCGTTGAACGTGCTGGGCGAACTGGTGTCGATGGGCACCCTGCTCGCCTTCGCCACCGTGTGCGCCGGAGTCATGGTGCTGCGTTTCACCAAGCCGGACCTGCCGCGCCCGTTCCGGGTGCCGTTGGCGATGGTGATCTGCCCGCTGGGCGCGCTGGCCTGCCTGTTCCTGTTCTTCCAGGCCTTCCAGGAACACTGGAAGGTGTTCGTGGGCTGGACCGTGATCGGCCTGTTCATCTATTTCGGTTACGGCATTCGCCATAGCCGGCTGGCCCGCAGGGTTTGACTGCGAGTCCCTCGCAAGCGTCCGCACATCTCGCACACGCCCGCACCGCCATGTGCAGGGATTCAACAGGAACCGCTGCATGTTCAAGCAACTCTGGGCCACCAAACACCCGCACGCCAGCCATGAGGCGGCCGACGGGCTGGGCCTGCAACGCGCGCTCGGCCCCTGGGGGCTGACCGCCCTGGGCATCGGCGCGGTGATCGGCGGCGGCATCTTCGTCATCACCGGCCAGGCGGCGGCCGACCATGCCGGTCCGGCGATCATGCTGTCGTTCGTGCTGGCCGCGGTGTGCTGCGCGTTCTGCGCGATGGCCTACGCCGAATTCGCCGCGATGGTGCCGGTGTCCGGCAGCGCCTACACCTACACCTACGCCACCTTCGGCGAGCTGGCGGCCTGGTTCATCGGCTGGATGCTGGTACTGGAATATGGCGTCTCCGCTTCGGCGGTGGCAGTCAGCTGGACCGGCTACTTCCTCAGCCTGTTGGAACATTTCGACATCCATCTGCCGGCCGCACTGGTCAGCGCGCCGCTGGACGGCAAGCTGCAGCGCACCGGCGCGATCGCCAACCTGCCCGCCGCCGGTATCGTGCTGCTGCTGACCTGGCTGTGCTACGTGGGCATCCGCAAGTCATCGGCGATGAACATGGCGATGGTGATCCTCAAGACCGGCTTGATCCTGCTGGTGATCGCGGTGGGCTGGAAATACGTCGATACCGCCAACTGGCACCCGTTCATCCCGGCCAACGAAGGCCCGGGCAAGTACGGCATGGAAGGCGTGCTGCGCGGCGCGGCGATGGTGTTCTTCGCCTACATCGGCTTCGAGGCGGTGTCGGTGGCGGCGCAGGAATCGCACCGCCCGCAACGCGATCTGCCGATCGGCATGATCCTGTCGCTGGTCATCTGCACCGTGCTCTACATCGCGATGGCGGCAGTGATGACCGGCCTGGTGCCCTACACCCTGCTCGGTACCGACGAGCCGGTGGTGACCGCGGTGGCGGCGCATCCGCAGCTGGCCTGGCTGCGCGTGGTGGTGGAAGTGGGCGCGCTGATCGGGCTGTCGTCGGTGGTGCTGGTGATGATCATCGGCCAGCCGCGCATCTTCATGATCATCGCGCGCGACGGGCTGCTGCCGTCGATCTTCACCCGCATCCATCCCAAGTACCGCACCCCGCACGTCAATACCGTGATCACCGGCGTGGGCATTGCGCTGCTGGCGGCGGTGTTCCCACTGGATGTGCTGGGCGAACTGACCTCGATGGGCACGCTGATCGCGTTCGCCTCGGTCTGCGCCGGCGTGCTGATCCTGCGCCGTACCCATCCGGAACTGCCGCGTCCGTTCCGCATGCCGGCAGCCTGGCTGATCTGCAGCGCCGGCGTGCTGAGCTGCCTGGCGCTGCTGTCGGCGATGACCCTGCACAACTGGATGTTGATGGGCCTGTGGACGCTGGTCGGGCTGGTGGTCTACTTCGGCTACGGCTACCGCCACAGCCGCCTGCGCGACGGTCGCTGAGCGCGCGCGCCAGCAGCCACTGAAAGAACGACCGCCCGCCGATGTATGGCAGAGCGGGTGACAGTCTTCGGCTGCTGGGCGGCTGATCTGTGACCTGGTTGCAGGGCCCTGATCTGCTGATCTGCAACTTGGCTGCAGGGCCCTGATCTGCAACTTGGCTGCAGGGCCCTTGCCCGCCCACCATCGCGGGACACGCCGTGAATCCGTCCATGGAGGCTCCGGCGCGGCATCCATGCCGCTCAGGGTCCCGCGACGGTGAGCGGGCAAGGACCCGTCGAGATGGTCGGTGCGCATGGAAGAGCAGTGCTGGGTGCGCGTTGTTCGATCATGACGTATCGGCTCGATGTCTGATGCACACAGCACAACAGACAGCTTCTTAGATGAGCGCCGACCAACTCTCTGGTGCGGTGTCCTCGCCGGTTGCGGGACCGCGTGGCGGCATGGATGCCGCCACCGAGCCCCCCCAGGGACGGGTTCACGGCGTGTCCCGCAAGCGGTGAGGGCACCGCGCCCTCGACCGACCCAGCGTTTGATTTGTTAGCCATTCGCGACCCGGGCGTGGCAGCCACAAACCCTGCTGCGCTGCACCTGACCGTAATCCGGCGGGGCAGTAGAATAGGTCCATGAATGCGACCACTGCCCCCCTGCCCTATAGCGCCGCGCGTCTGCACGAGCTGGCGCACCTGCTGATCGGCAATATCCGCGAGCTGGCCCAGGCCGGCTGGACGCCGGCTACCAGCAGCAATTTCTCCCATCGCCTGGATGAGCAGCACGCCGCGATCACCGTGTCCGGCCGCGACAAGGGCCGCCTGGTCGAGGAAGACATCATGGTGGTGGACTTCGATGGCCTGGCTGTCGGCCGTCCGTTGCGCCCGTCCGCGGAAACGCTGCTGCACACCCAGCTGTATCGCCGCTTCCCGGAGATCGGCTGCGTGCTGCACACGCATTCTCCGGTGCAGACCATCGCCTCGCGGCTGTATGCCGGCGCCGGCGTGATCCGGCTGGAAGGCTATGAGCTGTTGAAAGCCTTCGAGGGCAACACCACCCATGAAACGGCAGTGGACGTGCCGGTGTTCGCCAATACCCAGGACATGCAGGTGCTGGCCGCGCAGGTGGAGGCCTTGCTGGACAAACAGAGCCTGTGGGGGTATCTCATCGAAGGACACGGTCTGTATGCCTGGGGCCGCAACATGGCCGAGGCACGCCGTCACCTGGAGGCCTTCGAATTCCTGCTGCATTGCGAACTCGAGCTGCTGAAGCTGCGCGGCCCGCGCTGAGTCCTCGCCACCTCCCCCTTCCCTTGTGAGCCAGATCGCCATGAGCCGACTGCGTATCTTCGCCGACACCAATCCCGACACCCCGGAATTCGACAGCCGCGACGGCGATGCCATCGCCGCCGAGCTGACCAAGATCGGCGTGACCTTCGAGCGCTGGCACGCCAGCCAGCCGGTCGAGCCCGGCGCAACGCCCGAGCAGGTCATGGATGCCTATCGCGTCGACATCGACCGCATCAGTGCCGAGCGCGGCTTCAAGACCGTGGACGTGGTCAGCATCGCGCCGGACAACCCCAAGCGCGAGGAGATGCGCGCCAAGTTCCTCGACGAGCACTTCCACAAGGAAGACGAGGTGCGTTTCTTCGTGGCCGGCTCGGGCCTGTTCACGCTGCACGTGGACGCCAAGGTCTACGAGATCGAATGCGTGAAGGACGACCTGATCGCCGTGCCCGACAGCACCCTGCACTGGTTCGACATGGGGCCGGAGCCGCACTTCGTGGCGATCCGCTTCTTCACCGAGCCCGATGGCTGGGTCGGCCACTTCACCGGCACCGAAATCGCCCGACAATTCCCCCGCTACGCCCCCGAGAAACCTCACAAGGCCAGCTGACGATGACACGACCGCAAGCGATCCTCACCGATATCGAAGGTACGACCAGCAGCATCTCGTTCGTCAAGGACGTGTTGTTTCCGTATGCGCGCCGCGCCATGCCGGCCTACGTGCGCGAGCACGGCGGCCATCCACAGGTGCGGCACTGGCTCAACCAGGTGGCCGACGAAATCGGCGAGGACGTGCCGGACGAGGTCCTGGTCAGCACCCTGCAGACCTGGATCGACGAGGACCGCAAGCACACCGCACTCAAGGCGCTGCAGGGGATGATCTGGGGCGACGGCTACAAGACCGCCGACTTCACTGCGCACATCTACGCCGATGCGGCAATCCAGCTGCAGGCCTGGCATGCGGCCGGCATTCCGCTGTACGTGTATTCGTCCGGCTCGGTGCCGGCGCAGAAGCTGTTCTTCGCGCATAGCGATGCCGGCGACCTGAGCGGCCTGGTCAGCGACTGGTTCGATACCGAAGTCGGCCCCAAGCGCGAGAGTGCCAGCTACCGCCGCATCGCCGAACGCATCGGCGTACCGCCGGGCGAGATCCTGTTCCTGTCGGACGTGATTGAAGAGCTGGACGCGGCCAAGCGTGCCGGCCTGCGTACCGCGCTGCTGGACCGGCTGGAGGACTATCCAGCGCCACGTTCGGCCGACGAGATCGGCAGCCACCAGCGCGTGGAGAGTTTTACCGAGCTGGCGCTGTAAGCACGCTCGATTAGTCGGCTGCGCTCTCCTTCGGGTCAGCGCAGCCGTTGTCTGGTGCTGCGCACGCTGCGGATAGGTGACGGTTCAAGCGCGCCATCCGCGCCTGCCTGATGGCAGGCGCGCGCCGCCTTTTGCCGGCTCGGGTCGGCCGGCCTCGCCGATGCGGATTGGCGAGGCCCGGCGTGAAAGGCCTGCTGCACGGAACGTAGCCTGCAAGATGTGCGTGAAGCACAGCGATGGACGTTGTGCCGCGTCACCGCCTGCGTTGCAATCATGGCGCCCAGGCGCTCCACCCGTCCCTCCCAGACCTCGGCGTTTTTCCATGTCGCTGCATTCCACCTTCGGACCGAACGCCTTGCTGCGGCGACTCTCAGTGTTGACCGTCATCGTGGCCGTGATGGCCGGCTGTCATCCCGATGCCGGTGCCGCATTGCCGAGCCAGGCGGCGGCGAGCAAGGACGAGGTCGATCCGGTCGACCACGCTGCGCTTGCGCAGGCCTTGAACGCGCTGCAGCCGCAGCGTCCCGGCGTGACCGATCTGTATGTGGTCGGCTTCGCTGGCGATGCCAGCGACGATGTGTTCCGCAACGAAACGCGCTACCTCAGGCAGCTGTTCGAACAGCGCTTCGATGCGCGCGGCCGCGTGGTCACGTTGGTCAACAACCCGGACAACCTGGGCGAGCAGCCGTACGCGCCGCTGGCGACCTACGACAACCTCTACGACACGCTTGCGGCGGTCGGCAGGCGCATGGATCGCAAGGAAGACGCGCTGCTGCTGTTCGTCACCACCCATGGCACCGAAGACCACACGCTGTACGTGCAGGTCGACCAGAACGAAGAGGATTTCATCAGCCCGCAGGACCTGCGCCAGGCGCTGGACGATGCCGGCATCGTCAATCGCATCATCGTGTTGTCGGCGTGCTATTCGGGTGGTTTCATCCCCGCACTGCGCTCGCCGGACACGCTGGTCCTCACTGCTGCGCGTGCGGACCGGCCTTCGTTCGGCTGCGGCAACACCTCCAATGCGACCTACTTCGGCCAGGCCTGGTTGATCGATGCGATGAACCGCAGCGATGACCCGTTGGCAGCGTTCGCCATCGCCAGAACGGCGATCACTGCGCGTGAGAAACAGGACGGCGAATTGTCGTCGTTGCCGCAGCAGTCGCTCGGCAGGCGCATCGCGCCGGTGCTGGCACGCTGGCGTGCGGGCCTGCATGCAGGCCCGGCGGTGGCCTATCCATATCCGCCGCTGGATGCCGTGCCGGAAGCCGGGCAAGACCGCGTTCCACAAAGCGATTCCGATATGAAACCACTACATAGCCCGACGAACGCCAAGGCGCCGGCCGCTCCCACCCGTCCGCTGCCCGTGCCCATGCCAGTGCCCATGCCAGCGCCGGCGCCGCCGACAACGACACCCCGATAACCCGATAACCCGATAACCCGATAACCCTCACGCACTGAGACTAATTCTCATTTCGTCAGCGCTTGCGCAGCCTCGCTACACTCGCCCGGCCAGCCAGCGCACGCCAGCCAGCATCGATCCCCGCCAGCGCGCCACCGCCTGCCAGCCCGGATCCCAGAACGCCTCCCTCGTGGAGGCGTTTGTGTTTCTGCCGCCATGGAGTCAGCCGCGCATCCAGCCCACAACGCTCCCGTAGGAGCGCATTCATGCGCGAAGGGCCCTACACACACACCCGCGCAGCGCTGTCCTGTTCCTCAGGGATCGGCGCGCTGCAGGCGATACACCGTGCGTGCGCTGTACTGACCGGTCGGCAGCGACGCGCGCACGTCCACCTGGTGCTCGCCCACCTCCAGCGTGGTCGGCAGCGCGCCACGCCACAGGTGCGTGGACGGCGTAGCCTCGGGTGAGCGGTCGTAGCCGCGCAACTGCTCGGCCGCATCGTCGCGCACGTTCTCGGCCAGCAGGCGCGGATCGGCGCGCTCCACCCGCTTCATCGGCTGCCATGCGCCATTGTCGATGCGCATCTCGACGAGGGTATCGTCCCGGCCCATGAACACATTGGCGTAGATGCCCCAGGCCGCATACGCACCCTGGCGCAGCACCTTGGGCGCGTGCAGCAGCAACTGCGTGTCATCGGCCGCGCGCGCGACGTGATAGGCCAGCGTGTAGTCGCCACCGGGGGCCACCTGCAGCACCGCGTAGCCGTTGGGCGTGCCGTCGCTCATCGTCGCGTCGGGAATGCCGGCGGCGTCCTTGGCACCGGACCAGAACGCACCGCAGGCCGCGCCGACGTTGTATTCGTGCAGCGGGCGGGCGCCCTGCCAACCTTCGTCGGCGCCGTGATCGACCTGTCGCTGGGTATGGCTATGCGCGCTCAGCACCAGCACATGCGGGAAATCCTTCAGCAAGGCGAACAGGCGGCGGCGATCGGCATGCCGGAAGGTCTCCTGCCCCGGCGCCGCGTCGAACAACGGAATATGCATGCCCAGCACCAGCAGCCGCTCGCGCGGCAGCTGCGCCAGATAGGCCTGCAGGAACGCGAACTGGTCCTCACGCAGGCCGCCGACATAGGCCGGTTTGCCGCCTGGCGTATAGATCACATCGTCCAGGAACACGAAGCTGGCGTTGGCCTCTTCCACCGCGTAGGTGTCCGGGCCGTAGACAGCACGCCAGCTGTCCAGCGACTGCACATCGTCGCCCGCGTCGAAGTTGAGATCGTGATTGCCCGGCACATGGAACCACGGCACGCCCAGCTGGGTGGTGACCTTGTTCAGGGCCGGGTACAGGCTCAGATCGTCGCTGACGATATCGCCCAGCGTGGTGCCCAGCCGGGCCGGGGTCTTGCCGACGATCGGCGCGACGATATCGCGCTGGTAATACCCCACGTCGGTCAGGCTGGCGGTCTGGCTGTCGGCGAACACCAGCATCTGGAACCCATCCTTGCCGGCGCTGGCGCGCGGGGTCAGCGCGAAATCCCAGTGCCGGGTGGTGCGCCCGGTGGCGGCGATGCCTGGGTACTTGCGCTTGGCCGATCCCGTGGGTGCGTAGTGCCGCCAGAAACCCGGCAGTCCGTCCGCGCTTGGCAAAAAGCTGCGCTCGCCCGGCTTGATCACGAACACCGTCTGCCCGTCGCGTACCGGCAGGCGGTAGCGGCCTTGCGCGTCGGTGCGCACCAGCTGCGCGCCGTTGGAGACGGTCACGTCGCCGATGCCCGGCTCGCCGGCGCTGCGTCCGGCACGCCCGTCGCGCTCTTCGTAGACGATGCCATCGACGATGGCGTCACGTGCGTGCGCGCTCCCCGCGAGCACACCCAAAGCCAACAGAGCGAAGCGAAGCTGCATGCGTTTTCCCGCGCAAAGACCAGCGGAAATTGTACCTGCCACGGCCAAGCACACAGCACGCCCCCCTCATCGTAGGAGCGCACCCGGGCGCGACGGGCATTACCGGTAAAGCCCGTCGCGCCCGGGTGCGCTCCTACGGGGTGATGCTATTGGTGGCGCGACTCCAGCAGCGCCACCGCATCGGCCAGGCCCAGGCCGCGCGCACGCAACAGCACGATCAGGTGGTAGAGCAGGTCGGCCGACTCACCGAGCAACTCGGCATCGCCCTGCACCACGCCGGCCAGCGCGGTTTCCACGCCCTCCTCGCCCACCTTCTGCGCGATGCGGCGGATGCCCTGCTCGAACAGCCTGGTGGTGTAGCTGCCGTGCGGGCGCTCCTGCTCGCGCGTGGCGATCAAGGCATCCAGGCTGCCGAGGAACTGGCCGGGCGCGGTGGGGAAACAGCTGGTGCGGCCAAGATGGCAGGTCGGCCCATGCGGGCGCGCCTGCACCAGCAGCGTGTCGGCATCGCAATCGGTCTGGATCGACACCACCCTCAACACATTGCCCGAGCTCTCGCCCTTGGTCCACAGGCGCTGCTTGCTGCGGCTGAAGAAGGTGACTTCGCCGCGTTGCTGCGTCACGGCCAGCGCTTCGGCATTCATGTAGCCCAGCATCAGCACGCGCAGGTTGTCGGCGTCCTGCACGACCACCGGCAACAAGCCATCGCCCTTGCTCCAGTCCAGTGTTGCGAGCGCATCGCCCGCTGCCGTCTCGTTACTGCCCATCACGTACCTCGATCTGTTGCGCGCGCAGGAATTGCTTGAGTTCCGGGATCGGAATCGCGCCGCTGTGGAACACGCTTGCCGCCAGCGCGCCATCGACATCGGCCTGGTCGAACACGTCGGCAAAATGCTGCATGTCGCCCGCACCGCCGGAGGCAATCAACGGCACGTGGCACAGCGCACGCACCTGGCGCAGCTGCGCGATGTCGTAGCCGCGCCGCACGCCGTCGTTGTCCATGCAGTTGAGCACGATCTCGCCGGCGCCCAGGCGCTGCGCCTCGGCCACCCAGTCCAGCGTGCGCATCGGCAGGGCCTGGGTCTTGCTCGGATCGCCGGTGTAGCGGCGCACACGCCACTGCCCATCGTCCTCGCGGATCGAATCGATGCCGACCACCACGCATTGCACGCCGAAGGCATCGGCCAGTTCGGAGATCAGCTGCGGCCTGCCGAGCGCCGGCGAGTTGATCGAAATCTTGTCGGCACCGGCATGCAGCACCGCGCGCGCGGTTTCCACATCGCCAATGCCGCCGGCCACGCAGAACGGGATATCGATCAGCCGCGCGACCCGCTCGACCCAGGTGTAATCGACCGAGCGCCCTTCCGGGCTGGCACCGATGTCGTAGAACACCAGTTCGTCTGCGCCCTGGTCGCGGTAGCGCAGCGCCAGTTCGACGATGTCGCCCATGTCGATGTGGTCGCGGAACTTGACGCCCTTGACCACGCGCCCGTCGCGCACGTCCAGGCAGGGAATGATGCGGCGGCTCAGCATGCCAGTGCCTCCTTCAACGCCAGATGCCCTTCCAGCAAGGCCTTGCCGAGCACGATGCCGGCGCAGCCGGCAGCCTTGGCGGCAGCGACATCGGCCAGGTTGCGCGCGCCGCCGGACACCTGCACCTGCAGCTGCGGCGCCAGCATGCGCAAGTGCGCGTACAAATCCATGTTTGGGCCGGACAGCATGCCGTCGCGGGCGATGTCGGTGCACAGCAGATGTTGCAGCCCGGCCTGCGCGTAACGTACGGCCAGCTGATCCAGCGTGGCGTCGGCCGCTTCGGTCCAGCCGTGCACCGGCAACTGCCATACGCCGTCGGCGTCCTGGCGCGTGTCCAGCGCGATGGTCAGCCGATCGGCGCCGAATTCCTGCAGCCAGCCGATGACGGTATCGGCCTGGCGCACCGCCAACGAGCCGATCACCACGCGTGCGGCGCCGGCATCGAGGATGCGTGCCACGTCCTCGCGTGAGCGCACGCCACCGCCGGTCTGCACCTGCAAGCCGGTGGCACGGGCGATCTCGCCGAGCGTGCTCGCCAGCGTATAACCGCCGGCCTTTGCCGCATCCAGATCGACCAGATGCATCCACTGCGCGCCGGCATCGGCAAATGCCTGCGCGCGTGGCAGCACATCGTCGCCGTACTGCGTCTCGCGCGCGTAGTCGCCTTGCAGCAAGCGCACCACGCGGCCATTGCGGATATCCAGCGCCGGGTAAACGGTGAAACTCATGGGAAGCTCATCTCAAGAAAATTGCGCAGGATGCGTGCACCGGTCTCGGCCGAACGCTCGGGGTGGAACTGCGCGCCGCAGCGCAGGCCTTGCTGCACCACTGCGGTGAACAGACCGCCGTGGTCGCAGGCGGCCACGGTGTCGGCCGTTACCGGCGCGGCATACCCATGCACGAAATAGGCACTGGCGCGCTCCGGCAAGCCGGCCAGCAACGCGGAGTCGCGCATCGGCACCAGCTGGTTCCAGCCCATATGCGGCACGCGAATGCCGAGCGCAGGCGTCATGTGCCGCACGATGCCCGGCAGCACGCCCAGGCAATCGACATTGCCTTCTTCGGAATGTTCGAACAGCAGTTGCATGCCCAGGCAGATGCCGATCAGCGGCACCTGCAGGTGTCGCAACGGCTCGACCAGGCCCTGTGCGCGCAGGCGCGCCATCGCTTCGGGTGCGGCGCCGACGCCAGGCAGGATCACCCGCTGCGCCCCCTGCAGCCCGTCTGCATCGCGTACCAGGCGCGCTTCCACGCCCAGCCGTTCCAATGCGTAGCGCACCGAGCCCAGATTGGCGCCGCCGGCATCGATCAACGCGACATCGGTCATAGCGCACCCTTGGTGGTGGGCAACGCAGTGCCTTCGCGACGGATCGCCTGGCGCAGCGCACGCGCCAGGGCCTTGAAGCAGGCCTCGACCTTGTGGTGGTCGTTCTCGCCACGCACGCTCAGGTGCAGGTTCAAACCGGAGGCATCGCAGATCGAGCGGAAGAAATGCGGCACCAGCTCGGTCGGCATGTCGCCGACACGTTCGCGCTTGAACTCGCCTTCGAACACGAAGTACGGCCGTCCGCTGAAATCCAGCGCGGCGCTGGCGATGGTTTCGTCCATCGGCAACGTGAAGCCATGCCGGGCGGTGTCGCCGGCCACGCGCCACGGGCTGTCGTCGGGATCGAAGCCGTAACGGCCGATGCCGCGCTTGTCGCCCAGCGCTTCGCGCAAGGCCTGGCCCAGCGCCAGACCGGTGTCTTCGATGGTGTGATGCTCGTCGATATGCAGATCGCCCTCGGCACGGATATCCAGCGCAAAGCCACCGTGCTTGCCGATCTGTTCCAGCATGTGGTCGAAGAACGGCAGGCCGGTGGCGGTCTTCGGTTCGGCCACGCGATCCAGATCCAGTTCGACGCGGATTTTGGTTTCCTTGGTGTTGCGCTGGACCACCGCACGCCGTGGCGCATCGGCCAGCTCGTGCGCAATGCCTGGCCAGTCCCACTCGCCGCCGAATTCGTCGGTGCGCAGCTGGAAACCGCGGATATTGAGGTTCTGCGCGAACTGGATGTCGGTGATGCGGTCGCCCACCATGGCCGAGCGTGCCCAGTCGATCGTGCGGTCCTGCAGGTAAGGCACCATCAGGCCGACACCGGGTTTGCGCGTGGGCGCGTTGTCGGCCGGCCAGCTGCAGTCGATCAACACCTCGCGGAACACGATGCCCTGGCTGGCGAAGATCTGCAGCATCAGGTTGTTCGGGCCATCGAAGGACGCGCGCGGATAGCTCTCGCTGCCCAGGCCATCCTGGTTGCTGACGATGACGAACTGATAGCCGGCGTCGCGCAGCTTGAGCATCGCCGGAATCACATTGTCGACCAGGCGCAGTTTTTCGTAGGCGTCGATCTGGTAATCGGCCGGCTCGGTGATCAGCGTGCCGTCGCGGTCGACGAAGAGAATCGGGGTCATGCAGCGGCCTCCTGCGTGCGTTGCAGCGCGCTCAGCACGCGCGCGTTCTGGTCGGGCGTGCCCAGGGTGATGCGCAGGGCATCGGACAGCTGCGGCACCGCGCGTTGATCGCGCACCACCACGCCGGCCTCCAGCAGCGCCTGGAATGCGGCTTCGGCATCGTCGAAACGCACCAGCAGGAAGTTGCCCTGCGAGGGATACACCTGACGCACGCCGGCCAGCTGTTCGAGCGCGGCATGTACGCGCGTGCGCTCGCTGCGCACCTCGGCGATGCGCCGGCGCGTGACCTCCAGCGCCGGCGCAGACAGGGCCTGCTCGGCCATGGTTGCACATGGCGTCGGCACCGGATACGGCGCCTGGCAGCGCCGCAGCAGCGCGATCAGCTCGGCGCTGGCGATCAGGCTGCCGATGCGTGCCGCTGCCAGCGCATGCGCCTTGGACAAGGTGCGCAACACCGCCAGATTGTCGTAGCGCACAAGCAGGCTCGCAGCCGACGGCACATCGGAGAATTCGCCATAGGCTTCGTCGACGACCACCAGCGCCTTGCCCTGCAAAGCCTGCAGGGCGGTTTCGATCTCGTCCAGGGCAATCGCCGAGCCGGCCGGGTTGGACGGCGAGCACAGGAACACCAGCTTGGCCTGCGAGCTCAGCGCTGCTTCGACGATCGCCGGGATATCCGCGTGGAAACCGTCCGGTCCATCCACCAGCGGCACCTCGACCAGGGGGGCGTTCTGCAGGCGCGCGCAGACCGCGTACATGCCGAACACCGGCGGGGTCACCACCACCGCATCGCGCCCGGGCACGCACAGGCCACGCACCAGCAGGTCGATTGCCTCGTCGCTGCCACGGCCGATCAGCAGTTGCTCTGGCGCGCAGCCATACAGCCCCGCCAATGCAGCGCGCAGACCCTTGGGCTGCGGATCCGGGTAGCGCCGCGTGCTGCCGTCGGGATCGGCCGGGTTGCCCCAGGCCGATTCGTTGGCGTTGAGCCAGACATCGCCCTGCAAGGCGCTGGTGCGTGCCGACGAATAGCCGGCAAATGCACGCAGGTCTTCGCGCACCAGTTCCAGAATCGATGGCGTACTCATGCCGCCACTCCCATGCGCAATGCCACGGCATTGGCGTGCGCATCCAGGCCTTCGGCGCGCGCCAGGATCAGCGCGCATGCGCCGATGCCGTCGATGCCGGCCTTGCTGGCGGCCTGCACGCTGACCATGTTCTGGAAGCTGGCCACGCTCACCCCGCTGTAGGCGCGCGCCGCGCCGCTGGTCGGCAACACGTGGTTGGTGCCGCTGCAGTAATCGCCCAGCGCTTCGGGCGTGTAGTCGCCGAGAAACACCGAGCCGGCCGCTTCGACCTGGCCCAGCCACGCACGCGGCTCGCGCAGCGCGAGGATCAGGTGCTCCGGTGCATAGCGATTGCTGATCGCAAACGCCTCGTCCAGCGCCTGCACCTTGATCAGCCGCGACTGCGCCAGCGCCTGACGGGCGATATCGGCACGCGACAGCTGCGCCAACTGGGTGTCGAGTTCCACCTGCACCGCCGCGATCAGCGCCTCGCTGTCGGACAGCAGCAGCACCTGCGAATCCGGGCCGTGCTCCGCCTGCGATAAAAGATCGGCTGCCACGAAAGCCGGCTGCGCACCGGCATCGGCGATCACCAGCACTTCGGACGGGCCGGCCGGCATGTCGATCGCCGCCGCCCCGGACTGCGCCACCTGCTGCTTGGCCTCGGTGACGAAGCTGTTGCCCGGGCCGAACAGCTTGTCGCAGCTCGGCACCGAATCGGTGCCATACGCCATCGCCGCAATCGCCTGCGCACCGCCGAGCTTGAACACGCGGCGCACACCGGTCAGCTGCGCGGCGACCAGCACCGCCGGATCGACGCTGCCGTCCTTGCGCGGCGGCGTGCACAGCACCACTTCGCGGCACCCGGCCAGACGCGCCGGCACGCCGAGCATCAACGCGGTCGACGGCAACGGCGCACTGCCGGCCGGCACGTACAGGCCGACCCGGCCGATCGGCCGCACGATCTTTTCGCACACCACGCCCGGCGCGGTCTCCACCGCATAGCCCTCGCTCATGCCCGCGCGGTGGAAGGTGTCGATGCGCGCCACCGCATCCTGCATGGCCTGACGCAGTTCCGGCGCCACCGCCGCTTCGGCGGCGGCGAATTCGGCCTCGCTCACGGCGAAGCTGTCCAGTGCCACGCCATCGAAACGCGCGGTGATCTCGCGCAAGGCGGCATCGCCGCGTGCGCGCACATCGGTAATCAATGCAGCCACCGCATCGCGCGTCTGCGTGGCCACGGTCTGCACCGGGCGAGTCAATGCCTGCGTGCGCGCTGCGGCGTCCAGTTGCGACCAATCGAGAATATTCATGCCAGCGAGCGCTCCACCGTCAACACCATCAGACCTTGCGCACCTGCGCGTTCGAGTTCTTCCAAGCGTTGCCAGGTCACCGCACCGTGGCACATGGTCTGCAGGCGCAACGCGCCGTTGCCGTCGTCGGGCAGCTGTACCAGCGGCTCGGCATCGGGCAGCAGGCGGCGCAGCGCATCCACGGCGTCCTGCTCGGCGCGGAACATCAGCAGCTTGCTGTCGCGCAGCTTGAGCACGCCGTCCATGCGCCGCAGCAGCATCGCCAGCAGCGCGGCGCGCGCATCGGCCGGCTCGCGCACCGCACCGGCCAGCACCGCTTCGCTCTTCATCACCAGTTCCACCGGCTTGAGCTGGTTGGCAGCCAGGGTGGCGCCGCTGGAGACCAGATCGCAGATCAGATCGGCGGTGCCCAGGCGCGGGGCGATTTCCACCGAGCCGGACAATTCCACCACTGCCGCATCGATGCCCTGGCGCTCGAGCCAGTCGGCCAGGATCGCCGGGTAGCTGGTGGCGATCCGCTTGCCGGCCAGTTGCGCCACGCCCTGCCAGTCCCACTCTTCCGGCACCGCCAGCATCAGCCGGCACTGGCCGAAACCGACCCCGCGCACCGCGTGATACGCGGCCGGCAGGCCGTTGCGGCGGCGCTCGGACGCCTGCTCCTCGAGTTCGTTCTGGCCGACGATGCCCAGGTCGCAGACGCCATCGGCGATCAGCCCGGGGATGTCGTCGTCGCGCACCAGCAGCAGGTCCACCGGCAGCGATTCGCCGTAGCAGAACAGCTTGTCGCGGCTCTGCCGCCAGCTCAGCCCGCAGGCCGCCAGCAGGCTGCGCGCCGGTTCGGCCAGGCGGCCACTCTTCTGGATGGCGATACGCAACCGGTCACGTGCCGGTGCTGCCGTGGAAGCACTCATCTTGTTCTCTCAGTGGGATTCGACAGGGCGCGCCGATTGCTCGCGCAGGGCCTCGGCATAGCCGCCGGCGCCATGTTCCAGGGTGCGCGCAACGCGCCCGATGGTGGTCACGCTGACCTGGGTCAGCTCGTGGATCTCGCGATACGGCACGCCCTTGATTAACAAGGGCACCACCCGCCAGCGGTCGGACATGGCCTCCAGCTCGGCGGGCGTGCACAGGTCGCGCAGAAAGGCCTCGACCGCACCGGGGTCCTTCAGGCACGCCAGCGCATCGGCCAGCATCTTGAGGGAGGCGGCGGCATCGGCACTTTCGCGGGGGGCAGGTCGTTGTTTCATTGCGTTAATGTAATAGCGTGTTAGCACATTAACGCAAACACGGGCCATGGGACAAGCCCGGCGAGTGGAGCGTTCAGAGAAGTTCCAAACCGTGTGGCGAGTCAGAAACGACAAACCCACCGGCACCAAGGTGCCGATGGGCCTGTTTGTGCGTTGGCATGCGCCCAGCGCTGCGGGCTGCCTTCACCGACCTGGCGACGCCCTCCCGCTGCGTCCAGCGACATCAATCGCCGCTGACGCCCCCGGCCACCAGCATCGCCCTGGCCTGCTCCAGCTCCACCAGCAAGGTGCTGGCCAGCTCGTCGCGGGCCACCTCGAACTGCTGCTCGCGCACCAGGTCCTTGACCGCCACCACCCCGCGCGCCAGCTCGTCGTCGCCGGCCAGCACCACGAAGCGGATGCCTGCGCGCGCGGCGTACTGGAACTGCTTGCCGATCTTCTTCGGCTCCATCTGCACTTCGGTATTGATGCCGCCGATGCGCAGCCGGCGCGCGATATCCAGCGCATCGCCCAGGCGTGACTCGTCCATCAGCGCCACCATCGCGTGCACGCTGCTCTCGGCGATGCCCTGGATCAGGCCGGCCTCGCGCAGCTGCCAGAACAGCCGGGTCAGGCCGATCGAAATGCCCACGCCGGGCAATTTGGACTTGGTGTAGTGGCTGGCCAGGCTTTCATAGCGGCCGCCCGAGCAGATCGAGCCGATCTGCGGGTGGTCGGTCAGCGTGGTCTCGTAGACGGTGCCGGTGTAATAGTCCAGCCCGCGCGCGATCGAGAAGTTCAGGCAGTACGCGCTCTCGGGCACGCCCAGCGCCTTGACCAGCTCCAGCACTTCGCGCAGCTCGGCGATGCCCTCGCCCAGGGTCGCGCTCGCAGCGACCGAGGCCTCCAGCGCCTGCAGCTGCGCCAGCGCATCGGCATGCCCGTTCGAGCGCACCGCCACGAAGGCCAGGATCCTGTCGACCTGCGCGGCGGCGATGCCGAAGCCTTCGCCCACCAGCGTGTCGCGCACGTAGTCGGCGCCGCGCTTGTCGATCTTGTCGACCTCGCGCAACACCGCCAGCTGCAGCTCGCCCTCGGCCACGCCCAGGCTTTCGAAGAAGCCGCGCAGCAGCTTGCGGTTGTTCAACTGCACCTTGAAATCGCCGATGCCCAGCTCGGCGAACACCGCGTGGATCACCGCCAGTACTTCGGCGTCGTAGCGGATGCTCAGCGCGTCCTTGCCGATCACGTCGATGTCGCACTGGTAGAACTCGCGGAAACGCCCGCGCTGGGCACGCTCGCCGCGATACACCCGCTGCATCTGGTAGCGGCGGAACGGGAAGCTCAGCTCGTGCTCGTGCTCGGCCACATAGCGGGCCAGCGGCACGGTCAGGTCGAAGCGCAGCGCCAGCTCCGGCAGGCCGCCACTCTCGGCACCCTCGTCGGCAGCGGCAGCGGCATTGGCCAGCGCGCCGGTGGACTGCACGAAGTACACCTGGCGCTCGGTCTCGCCACCGGACTTGGTCAGCAACACATCCGACAGCTCGAACACCGGCGTTTCGACCGGCAGGAACCCGAACCGCTCGTAGTTGCGGCGGATGACGTCCAGCATGCGCTGGAACGCGATCTGCTCGCGCGGCAGCAATTCCATGATGCCGGGCGGCGTACGGGGCTTGATCACGAGCGAAACTCCTGCAGGGCAATATGGCGAACGCGCAATTCTACCGGCTGGGCGGCCGCGCTGACCGCATGGCGTATCATTCACACGCATTCCAGCAGTGCGTGACTCATGTACCGGCAGCTTCCAGACCCCAGCACGACCTGCCCGGCGCCAAGCGCGGCCGGGAGCAGCGATGCGCGCGGTTCCGACTGCGCACAGTGCGCGGTCCGTGGCCGGGCCATCTGCGCGGCACTGTCGCCGCAGGAAATGGACGCACTCGACCAGGCCACCAGCGCCCAGTCGTATGCGCCCGGCAGCACCCTGGTGCGCGCCGGCGACACCCGCCAGCACGTCTATACGCTGACCTCCGGTGCGCTGCGCATGGTGCGCACGCTGGCCGACGGCCGCCGCCAGGTCACCGGCTTCGTGCTGCCCGGCGACTATGTCGGCCTGACCGAAACGCCGCAGCACCGCCACGATATCGAAGCCATCATCGACAGCCGGGTCTGCCGCACGCCGATGGCGCAGATGCGCCAGTTGCGTGAGCGCTACCCGCAGCTGGAACGCAAGCTGCTGCAGCGCGCCAGCATGGAACTGGCCGCCGCGCAGGACACCGGCCTGCTGCTGGCGCGCCTGCAACCGGGCGAACGGCTGGCGCATTTCCTGCTGCGCCTGGCCGCCCGCTCCACCCAGCCCGGCGCCAGCGGCGACACCGTCGCGCTGCCGATGAGCCGTAGCGATATCGCCGACCATCTCGGGCTGACCGTGGAAACGGTCAGCCGCACCTTCACCAAGCTCAAGCAACAGCAGTTGATCGCGCTACCGCAGCTCCACCTGGTGCAGATCCTCAACTACACGGCGCTGCGTCGCCTGGCAGGCGATACCGTCTGAAACCGGCCAGCCGGCGGGATCGCTGCGACGGGCAGGCAGGCACACCCACTGCTGACGCAGGCAATGCGGACGCTGGTCACCCCGTCACGCCTCAGCGCCCACCCACATCGGCACTGGCCACCGACGCACCGCATCCGCCGCCCAGCAGCCGCGATTGCCGCAGCCAGGCCCGATCCGGGTAGTAGGCGAACACGAAGGCGCCTTCACGCAAGGTATCGATCAACTGTCTGGCCACCGCCGGACGCACCGCCGGGCAGCCCAGGCTGCGGCCGAGCCGGCCCTGGGTGCGGATCACCGCCTCGCTGACGTAGGGCGCACCATGGATCACGATCGCGCGATCGCGCGCATGGTCGTTGAAGCCCGGCTCCAGGCCCTTGAGCCGTAGCGAATAACCGTTGTGGCCGGTATACGACTCCTGCGCGGTGAATGCGCCCAGGCTGGACTGGAAACTGCCGTCGTCATTGGAGAACTTGGCCGCCAGGTTGTTGCCGGTATTGCGCCCGTGCGCCACCCATTCCTGGAACAGCAGCCGCTGCCGCTCCAGGTCGAACACCCACAGCCGGCGCTCGGTCGACGGCCGGCTGTAGTCGATGACGCTGAGCACGCGCTCGGCACCCACCTGCTGGCGCTGCCGCGCGCATTGCAGGGCCTCGGCCGCCAGCGCGAGCACCTGGCGATCCAGCGACGGCGCCTGCCGCGCCAGTGCATCGACCAGCCCGATACGCGGTGCGCCCAGCCCAGGCAAGGGCGAGGCGGAAATGGCATCGGCCGCGCTGGCCGTTCCGGCCGTTGCCCATCCACACAACGCGGCGGCAACGGCGATCACTCGATAAGACATGCAACAACCCACAGCGGACGCGGCGCCACGCCGGGGCCGCACCCACTACAAATAGCCCCATGGGCGGCACTTTCCAAGCCCGATACCCTGAACACGTTCGGTCAGGCCGCATCCGCCAGCAGGCGCTGCCGGAACGCGGCGTAGTCCGGCGCCAGCGTTTCGGCATGCGCCGGACGCTGCAGCAGCGCGGCCAGCGCCGGTGGAACCTCCACTGCACGCCCGATCAGGGGCTCGACCACGCCTTCGAACTTGGCCGGATGCGCGGTGGCGGCCACCGCCCAGTCGCCGGTGCCGCCCTCGGCTCCTTCCGCGCGCAGCTGCTCCAGCACATGCACGGCGGTGGCGGTATGCGGGCAATGCACTTCGCCATAGCGGGCAAAGCGCTGCTGCACGGTGTGGCGGATCGCCGCATCGTCCACCGAAAGCGCACGGAAGGCCTCGCGCAACGCGGCATCGTCGCCGTCGTAGAGCCAGCGCAGCCGTTCGAAGTTGCTCGGCGCGCCCACGTCCATTGCATTGGCCAGCGTCGCCACGCTGGGCTGCGGCGCGTAATCGTCGCCGGCAAAATAATCCGGCAACACATGATTGGCATTGGACGCCAGCGCGATGCGGCCCAGCGGCACGCCGAGCGCGCGCGCCAGGATCGCCGCCAGCCCGTTGCCCAGGTTGCCGGTGGGCACCACCAGGTTCAGCGCGGCACCTGTGCCGGCATGGTGCTGCAGGGCGGCGTGCGCGTAGTAGCTCATCTGCGGCAGCAGGCGCCCCAGGCTGATGCTGTTGGCCGAACTCAGCGGCAGCTGCGCCTGCAGCGCGGCATCGTTCAGGGCCTGCTTGACCATCGCCTGGCAATCGTCGAACGAACCGGCCACGCGCAGGGCCTGGATGTTGTCGCCGAAGCAGCCCAGCTGATGCGCCTGGCGCGGCGACACGCGGCCATCCGGATACAGCACCACCACGCGCAGGCCCGGCTGGCGATGGAAGGCCGCCGCCACCGCAGCGCCGGTGTCGCCGGAAGTGGCGACCAGGATGGTGAGCGGCCGGCCTTCGGCACGCCGCAGGCGGGTCAGGCAGGCCGCAAGAAAGCGCGCACCGAAGTCCTTGAACGCGGCGGTCGGGCCATGGAACAGCTCCAGCGCGTAATCGCCGGGCGTGCCCAGGGCCACCAACGGCGCCGGGAAGTCGAACGCTTCGGCACAGATGGCCGGCAGCTCTGGCGCCAACGCATCGCCGTCGAAGAATGGCTGCAGCAACGTGGCGGCGGTGTCGGCCAGCGTGGCGCCTGCCGTCAGCGTGCGTGCCGATGGCAGGGACTGCGGCACGTACAGGCCGCCATCGGGCGCCAGGCCGGCGGCAATCGCCTGGCTCAGGCTTGCGGCGGGTGCGCCGCCACGGGTGGAGAGGAAGTTCATGATGACGACTCCAGACAAGACGAAGACGGGGTATTGCCCGTGAATGAAAACACCGGACACTGCGGCATAGCCGCGCCGCGCCGCGGCGGCGCCCGGCAAGCGCGGCGCGGCGCTATGCTGCGCGCACCTTCCAGTGGAGCCGGCAGATGATCAAGGTCAGCGTGATGTACCCCTACCGCGAAGGCGCCCGCTTCGACCACGCCTACTACCGCGACGCGCACATGCCGCTGGTGAGCGCGCGGATGGGCGCGGCCTGCCTGCGCTACACGGTGGACAAGGGCATCGGCGGCGGCGAGCCGGGCAGCCCGCCGGCCTACATCGGCATGTGCCACATCTTCTGCGAGTCGGTGGAGGCCTTCAACGCCGGCTTCGGGCCGCATGCGCAGGAAATCCTGGGCGACATTCCCAACTACACCGATCTGGCGCCGGTGATGCAGATCAGCGAGGTCGTGGTCGGTTGATGCGTGCCTTGCGCGCTGCACGGCCTGCCTGCCGTGTGCGGGCGATCGATCGACAGCGATAGGCGCACGACGGCTCATGCGAGCAACCGCGCGGCCGGGCTGGCGATCGGAGACACCCAGTGCTGGCTGTCCAGGCCAACCCCTGCGAAGGCGGCCTTCACCGCTGCGGCGGCAGCGTCGGCGGCCGCGCGCGATGCGAACCAGGCAAACACGCTGGGGCCGGCGCCGGAAATGCTGGCACCCAGGGCATCATGATCCAGCGCGGCCTGCTTGGCTGCGGCGAACCCGGCGATCAACGGCGCGCGGCGTGGTTCGATCAGCACATCACGCAGGCCCGCACGCACCAGACCGGCATCACCGGCATGGCAGCCGGCCAGCACCAGGGCCAGGTTGGTGCTCTGCGCGACGAACTCGCGCAGCTGATAGTCGCCGGCCAGGGCTTCGCGCGCGCGCCGCGTTTCCAGCACCGCGTCCGGATGCACCAGCAGGCTGTGCCACGCCGCCGGCACGTTGATCGGCACCAGACGCTCCAGCGTGCACAACACCAGGCCGCCTAGAAACAGCGGCCCCAGGTTGTCGCCATGGCGGCTGCCGCTGGCCACCGCCTCGCCATCGAGGGCGTGCTGATACAGCTGCTCGTTACTCAGCGGCGTATCCAGCAGCGCGTTGGCGGCAACCAGCGCCGCCACGCACGACGCCGCCGAACCGCCCATGCCCGAACTCAGCGCGATGCCTTTGTCGATTTCGATCTCGAAACCGAACGGCAGCGCCAGCGCCGCGCGCAACGACATCAAGGCCGCACCCGCGGTGTTGCGTTCGGCATCCAGCGGCAGGGCCACCGTGGTGCCGCGGATGGCGGCGATGCGCACCACGGGCGCGTCGATGCGCCGCACCGTGACGGTGTCGCCGACGCCGTCGATGGGATAGCCGAGCAGATCGAATCCCACCGCCACATTCGCCACCGAGGCCGGTGCGAAGGCACGTGCCTGGCCCAGCTCGCGCGCAGCAATCGCCACCTGCTGCATCTCCGTAGCCTGGTCTGCAACCGCCTGGTTCACAAGCGTGCCCCCTCGCCCGCGGCCACCCGCAGCAGATCGGCGAACACGCCGGCCGCGGTAACTTCCGGGCCCGCACCGGGCCCCTGCACCACCAACGGGTTTTCGCAGTAGCGACGGGTGGTGAACTGCACCACGTTATCGGTCAGGCGCAGATTGGCGAAGGCGTGATCGGCCGGCAGCTCCACCAGGCCCACGCTGGGCGCGCGATCCGGCGGCAGCTGCGCGACATAGCGCAGCACATTGCCGCGCGCACGCGCATCGGCCAGGCGCTGTGCGAAGGTCGCATCCACTTCCTGCAGGCGTGCCATGAAGTCCTCCACGCTGGCCTGGCGCAGTGCTTCGGGCACCAGGCTCTCTACGTGCACATCCTCCAGGCTGATCTCGCGCCCGGCTTCGCGCGCCAGGATCACCAGCTTGCGCGCCACGTCCACACCGGACAGATCGTCGCGCGGATCCGGTTCGGTATAGCCCATGCCGCGCGCCTGCGTCACCAGTTCGGCGAACGGCACGCTGCCGTCGTACTTGTTGAACAGCCAGGCCAGGGTGCCGGAGAAGATGCCCTCGATCGAGGTCACCGCATCGCCGGTATCGACCAGATCGCGCAGCGTGGTGATCACCGGCAAGCCGGCGCCCACGGTGGCTTCGTAACGGAAGCGCGCGCCGCTGGCGTCGGCCGCCGCACGGATCGCCTGATACCGCTGCAACGGGCCGGAGCCGGCCTGTTTGTTAGGCGTCACCACGTGGATGCCGGCAGCCAGCCAGTCCGCATAGCGATCTGCCACTTCCGCGCTGCCGCTGCAATCGATGATCACCGTATGCGGCAGATGCGCGGACAACAGATGCGTGGTGAAACGCTCCAGATCGGTCGCGGTGGCTGCGGAGGCGAAGGCATCGCGCCAGTTGCCGACCAGGCCGCGCTCGTCCAGCAGCATGCGGCCACGCGAGACCACCGCGCGCAGGCGCAGATCCAGGTTGGCCTTGCCCAGCAACTGCGGCTGCGCAATGCGCAACTGGTCCAGCAACGCCGCGCCCACGTTACCCGGGCCAATCACGCCCACCGAGAACGTCTGCGGCGACAGCCAGAAGCCGGCATGCGCCGCGCGCAAGGCCTTGGTCGCATGCGCCGCGTCGATCGCCACCGAGATGTTGCGCTCCGAGGAGCCCTGCGCAATCGCCAGGATATTGACCTGCGCACGCCCCAGCGACTCGAACAGCCGCGCCGCCACACCCGGCTGCCCGGCCATGCCATCGCCCACCGCCGCCAGCACGCTGATGCCGGTGGTCAGCTGCACGCGCTGCACCTGGCCGACCGTGAGTTCATGCGCGAAGGCCTGCAGCAAGGCATTGCGCGCGCGCTCGGATTCATGCTGCTTGACCACGCAGCAGATCGAATGCTCGGACGAGCCCTGCGAGATCATCACCACCGACACCTGCGCCGTGCGCAGCGCCGCGAACACGCGCTCGGCGGTGCCTGGCACGCCGATCAATCCAGTGCCTTCCAGATTCAGCACGGCCAGGTCGGGGCTGAGCGTCAGCCCCTTGATCGGCCCGCTCACCGCGCTGCTGGCGGTGATGCGCGTACCCGGATGTTCGGGCTGGAAGGTATTGCGGATGATGATCGGCAAGCCGCGCTCGATCGCCGGCGACATGGTCTGCGGGTGCACCACCTTGGCGCCGAAATAGGCCAGCTCGCAGGCCTCGTCGTAGCTCAGCGTTTCCAGCTGCACCGCTTCGGGCACCACGCGCGGATCGGCCGACAGTACGCCGTCAACGTCGGTCCAGATATGCAGCTCATCGGCATCGAACAAGGCCGCGAAAATTGCACCGGAATAATCGCTGCCGTTGCGCCCCAACGTGGTGATGCGGTCGGCGCGGTCGCGCGCCACGAAGCCGGTGACCACCACGCGCGTCTGCGGATGCGCCTGGCGCCAGCTCGCAAGCCGCTGCGCGCTGGTGTCCCAATCCACATCGACACCGAGTTCGCCGCGGTTGACCACCAGCACATCGCGCGCATCCAGCACCGCGCAATCCTCGCCAAGCGCGCGAAAATGATCGCCCAGCAACTGCGCCGAATACACCTCGCCCAGGCCTTGCACGCGGTCGAGCACCTCGCGCGGCAGCTCGCCGATCACCGCCAAGGCGCCGAGGATTTGCGACAGGTGCTCGAAGCGCTCGTCCAGCCACTCCACCGTCGGCCCGGAATGCTCGCCCAGCAGGGCTACCGCCGCACCGCGATGGCGCGCCCGCGTTTCATGCCAGCGCTCGCGCCATTCGGGGCGGTTCTGCGCGGCCAGTTCGGCCAGTGCGATCAACGCATCGGTCACCCCCTTCATCGCCGACACCACGGTGACCTGCACGGTCTCCTCGCGCGCCAGCAACAACTGCGCCACATGCCGGTAGCGCTCGGCATCAGCTACTGAGGTGCCGCCGAATTTGTGCACGACGGTGCGCGCAGAGGACGCGAGAACAGCAGCGGGTTCGAGTGAAACAGCAAGCGATGACATCGACAGACCTCGTTGGGGAGGCCCCGTCCGCATCAGATGAGGGAGGAAAGCCCCCGCATCCTGATCCGGGTGCGGGGCCGTTGTTTTCGGAAGTTACGCGAAGACGACGGGCCGCACCGGGCGAATGGTGACGGTGGTAATGGTGGTGCTAATGCCGGCCACGCCCGCACCCGGCCGCAGCTGCGGCTGACAGGTAAGCGAAGCGGTGGCGAAAGCATCAGGCATGGAGGCAAAAGACATCACCGGGGCGAAGGCTGTCAAGCGCCGCGTATCACGCCTGCCTCGCGCAACACCACGTCTGCACAGAAAGCCTTGCGGGACAAAGATTTAAGCAAGGCAGTCCCAAACGATTGATTGCCATGGAAACTTTTTATGCGCCGAGCCGAGCGGCGCTTGCGCAGCATCCTGTCGCGGAGACCTGGTGCCGGACGACGCCGGTTCCGGCTAACTCAGCGTAGCGACCACGCCCCTTCTCGCGCCGAACACACGGATGCATCAGCCACTTTCGACCGATGCAGGACTTAGCCAAGCACCTGCGGGTTGAGCTGCCACACCGCGTAGTTCAACGCAGCCGCGAAACTCACCCACAGCAGGTAGGGCACCAACAGCCACCCAGCAGTGCGCTGCCGCCTGGCGAACGCCGCAATCGTCAGCACCAACGTCAACCACAGCGCGACGATATCGGCAAACGCCCACGCCCCCATGTGCCAGGCAAAGAACAACCAGCTCCACAAGCCATTCAAGCCCAGCTGCAGCAGGAACAGACCCAGTGCCCCACACGCACTGCTCCACCCATCGCGGCGCCAGACCAGCCACACCGACACCGCCATCATCCCGTACAACACCGTCCACACCGGCCCGAACAACCAACCAGGCGGCGCCCAATCCGGCCGCTGCAACCCGGCGTAGAAGCTCGCCGCCTTGATCGACGCCGCCGCCCCCAGCGCCGCCACCAGATAGCACAGCACCAACCAGCCCAACAGCCCCAGCCATCGCGATTTACGCATCCGTTTCCCGTCCACTCTGATTTACCGCCTATCTTTTTTTCCTGAAAAATCGATGACCGCGGCACCGGTTCCCACACTTCCTCGGCACCAAACCGCATGACCCGGGACATCAAAGCAAGAAAGCGCCATCTCGATGGCAATGTTCACCTCACCGCATTTTCGGCGGCCTGCCCGATCCGTTTGCCTGTCTGCATGTTCAATAGTCCTGTCGACCCCAGTCCAAACCCATCACCTCACCAAACCGATTAACTCAACGCAAGATCAATCGACACTTCACGATTAAGCAGCAGTAACACCATTTCCGCGAAACCCGCCGACGGCAATGCCACGGGCAAGATCCTACCCACCCGGACGCTACGATCAGGTAGTCACGCTGGAGTCGTGCAAGTTGCAGCGTGAGATTGCCGATCACGGGCCGGCTCGTTTCGTTTCGCTTCCCCCGTCATATAAAAAACCACCTCGTTCACCGATAGGTGGCGTTCTGATCGTCGAATTGGCACATAAATGTGACTTACATCGCATTTCTAACGAACTGATCCGATGAAGGTAGCGTTAAATTGGTGATGACGTAGACTTTACATAGGCATACGCAGTATCGCCGGTCGTCATACGCCTGGATCGCTAATGCACTGCCCCTTCCCCCAGCTTTCGCAACCACGTGCGTCGCGGTTGTCCTGACCGCACGGGCGCACTCACTCCTCTGCTCAGCCTCGCCTTGATCGCCCTATGTGTGCCCCAGGCACACAGTGGCGAAGTGCGGCCGAACGGAGTGCCTGACGCCTCCATTGCCCTTACTCCCATGCAGCAGGCCGAGCACCTACGCGGCCAGCAGCGCTATGCGGATGCCTTGGCCCTTTATCAGCGGGTACTGCGTGCAGACCCACGCGATCGCGGCGCCTACACCATGCGTGCGATCACGCTGAGCGACCTCGGTAGCGCACAGCTCGCGGCAGAGGCCGTGTGGCGGCATCCGGACTGGTTTTCGCAGCAGGAGCGCGAGCGCATCGAAAACGACCGCGTCGCCCGCATGATCGGTTGGGCCAGCGCCGAGCCCATTGATGCTGCGCACCGCTACGCGGAGACCGACCAGGCCTTGGCCAACGTCGCCCGCATCGAACGCGAATCACCGCCGAAGGCAGCGTGGGAAGCCACCCGGCTGCGTGTCGACAGCCTGGTCGCGCTCAACCAGCGCCAGCGCCATCGCGACGTGCTGGCCAACTATCAGGCATTGAAGGCGGAAGGCATCGACGTCCCCGCATACGTACTGCCCACGGTCGGCGATTCGCTGATGGGCCTGCGCCGCCCGGCCGAGGCCGAGGCGGTGCTCCGGCAAGCCTTGCAGCACAGTCCCGATGACTTCAATACGCAGCTGTTGCTGGGCTATGCGTTACTGGAACAGGAGCGCTTCGATCTGGCGATGCCGCTGTTCGAAAAACTCACAACCACGCAGGCACCGTGGCCGCGTCGCAATGGGGCGAGCAGCGGTTACGAAAACTGGGATCGCTTCAGCGCAGACATCGCCCTGGCCACCGCACGCTCGGCGGCCAACGACAATCGCGGCGCGGACCGCCTGCTACGCGAGCGCGTGGCCATCGGCCCCGACAATGCGGAACTGCAGGCGGCACTGGCCTCGATCGAATTCCGCCGTGGTCACCCCGGCAAAGCGCTGCAGCGTGACGCGCTGGCATTGACGCTGGATCCGCATCAGAAGCAGGCGCGCAGTGGCATGGTCGAAGCACAGCGCGATCTGGATCGCCTGGATCTGGCCGAGGCGACCTTCGCGCCGCTGCGCAAGGAATATCCGGATGACGCCGGCCTGCAACGGCTGGGTGCTTCGCTGGAACGCCAACGTGGCTGGCAGGTGCATCTGAGCCATGCACGCGGACGCAGCGATAACGACACCCTGACCAACAGCACCTCGCCGCTGGGCAACGACTTCGGTAGTACGTTGCTGGAAGCCGAATCGCCGTTTCTCGGCCAAGGCTGGCGTGTGGGTTTGCGTGCACGCGACGATTGGGCCGATTTCCGGGACACGCGCGTGCGCTATCGCAGCTTCTGGCTGGGCACGCATTACCGCTACGACCGGCTCGATTTCAGTGCTTACGGCGGACGTGCGCTCGACGACTTCGATCGCGATGGCACCGCCTGGGCGCTGGATGCCGGCTGGCGGTTTTCCGATGCCTGGTACGGCAGCCTGGCCTGGCGCACACGCGATCCGGACGCCTCATTGCAGGCACGCCGTTTCGGCATCACTGGCGACAGCATCGGCGCCGCCCTGCGCTGGACACCAAACGACGAAAGCCGTTGGGAACTGCAGGCACGCCAGCTGCGCTACAGCGACGGCAATCGGCGCGATCAGCTGGATCTGTCCGGCAGCCAGCGCCTGTGGGCCAGCCCGCACGTGCTGCTCGATGGCCTGTTCACCGCTTCGGCCGGACGCGCCGAAGACGACCGCGCCGTCAATTACTTCAATCCGCGCCGCAACTCTGCGGTGGCCGCTGGCGTGCGCATCGATCAGATCGGCTGGCGTCGCTACGACTACGCGTTCCGGCAGCGGCTGGAGGTCACGGTCGGGCCGACCTATCAGTCCGGCTTCGGCAGCCAGTGGGTGCCCAGCGCGGCGTATCGACACCTGTGGTCGCTGGGCGACGGCAGTGCGCTGAGCTACGGCGTGAGCTGGTCGCGCCCGGTCTACGACGGTCAGCGCGAACAACAACTTGGATTCGACCTGGATTTCCGATGGGGAGGTACGCCTTGATCCGCCTGCCGCTGTTGCTGGTCGCCTTGCTGCTGATGACGTTCGCGTCGTCGGCGCAGGCGGGCCTGCTGGTGCTCAGCTACCACGATGTTCGCGACGACGTCGCCGCCAAGGGCGATCCCGATCGTTATGCGGTGTCCACCAGCAACTTCGCCGCGCATCTGGACTGGCTGCGCTCGCACGCCTATCACCCGGTGAGTGTGCAGCAGGTCCTGGATGCACGTGCCGGCAGGCGCGCCCTGCCCTCCAGGCCGGTGCTACTGACCTTCGACGATGGCTTGCGCAGCGTCTACACGCGTGTGTTCCCCTTATTGCAGGCCTATGGCTATCCCGCGCTGGTCGCACCGGTCACCAGCTGGGTCGAATTGCCGGCCGACCAGGTGGTGCCCTACGGCCATCGCGATTTCACCCACGATGATTTCGTCACCTGGGCACAACTGCGCGAAATGCAGGACAGCGGCCTGATCGAAATCGGTTCGCACAGCGACGATCTGCACAAAGGTATCCCCGGCAATCCATTCGGCAATCAGACCCCGGCAGCGGTCACCCGTCGTTGGGAAGCGGGCAAGGGCTATGAGAGCGAAGCGGATTATCGCCAGCGCATCCAGACCGATCTGCGCCATAGCCGCGACGCCATCGTGGCGCACCTGGGCAAACCGCCGCGCGCCATGGTGTGGCCGTATGCCGCCTACAACCGCGCCAGCAACGCCATTGCCGCGCAACTGGGCATGACGCTCAGCTTTGACCTGGAAGGCCGTTCGCACGAAGCCGATATCGGCCAGCAGGGCCGCGACCGCGTGGACGGGCAATCGCTGGCCAGCCTCGGCCGCCTGTTGCTGTTCAACAACCCCGATGTGCGCGACCTGGCCGGCGAACTGCGACGCGACCTGTCGCGCGATGGCCTGCGTGCGATCCAGATCGATCTGGATTACGTCTACGACCCGGACCCGGCGCAGCTGGCACGCAACCTCGACATCCTGGTCCAGCGCGTCAAGGACATCGGCCCCAGTCATGTGTTCCTGCAGGCCTTCGCCGACCCTGATGGCGATGGCGCAGCCGATGCGCTGTACTTCCCCAACCGGCATCTGCCGATGCGCGCGGATCTGTTCGGGCGTGTGGCCTGGCAGCTGCGCACCCGTGCCGGCGTGCGCGTCTTCGCCTGGTTGCCGGTGCTGGGCTTCCATCTGCCCGATGCACGGCAGCAGGCCGCGCTGCAGATTCGCGGCAAGGACCCGAAGGATGTGCCGCGCCTGGATCCGGGCAACCCGCGCACGCACCAGCTGGTCGCCGACATTTACGAAGACCTGGCTGCGAACACCTACTTCGAAGGCCTGCTGTTCCATGACGATGCCTACCTGCGCGACGACGAAGTGCCTGGCTACGGCAACGGCGATCCGGCCAGGCGCACGCAACAGCTGATCGGCTTCACCCAGGAGCTGAAAGCCGCCGCCGAACGCTGGCGCCCCAAGCTGGTGACGGTGCGCAACCTGTTCGCGCAGCCGGTGCTGGAACCGCACAGCGAAGCCTGGTTCGCGCAGCGCCTGGACGCGTTTGCTTCGGCCTACGACTACACCGCGCTGATGGCGATGCCGTACATGGAGCAGGCCAACGATCCGCAACAGTGGCTGCAGCAACTGGCACAGCGTGTCGGCCAGCAACCGCATGGTTTGGAGAACACCATTTTCGAACTGCAGACCGTGGACTGGCGCACCGGCAAGCCGCTGCCGGAAGGCGTGCTGCTCGACCACACCAAGTTGCTCCTGGCTGCGGGCGTGCGCCATCTGGCGTACTACCCCGACGACTTCATCGGCGGCCATCCGTCTCTTCCCGAAGCGCGCGAGGCCATGTCGGCTCGGCAATTCCCATATATCGAGCGGTAGCCGATGACGACCAGCCTCCTGTTGGGCGCCCTGTTCAACTTCGCGTTTTTCTATCCCATCATCATGGCGTTCTTCTGGATGATCGGAGGCACGTACTACTACCTGCGACGCGAACGCGGCACGCCCGGCCCCGGATCGCCGCCACCGCTGACCAGCGAGCCGTTCGTGTCGTTGCTGGTGCCCTGCTACAACGAGGGCAAGCATGTCGGCGAAACCATCGCCGCGATGAGCGCGCAGAACTATCCGGATTTCGAGATCATCGCCATCAACGATGGCAGCAGCGACAACACCGCCCAGGCGCTCAACGATCTCACCCATCAGCATCCGCGCCTGCGCGTGGTGCATCTGGAACAGAACCATGGCAAGGCCAACGCGCTGCGCGTTGGCACGCTGGCGTCGCGCTCGGACTATCTGGTGTGCGTGGATGCCGACGCCATCCTGGACCCGAACGCCACCCGCTGGATGGTCGGCCACCTGATCTCCGGCCCGCGCGTCGGCGGCGTCACCGGCAATCCGCGCGTGCGCAACCGCACCACGCTGATGGGCCGCATGCAGGTGGGCGAATTTTCCGCCATCGTGGGACTGATCAAGCGTGCGCAGCGTGTCTACGGACGCCTGTTCACCGTATCGGGCGTGATCTGCGCGTTCCGGCGTTCGGCGCTGCACCACGTCGGCTTCTGGTCCGACAACATGGTCACCGAAGACATCGACATCTCCTGGCGTCTGCAGCTGGACGACTGGGATATCCGCTACGAGCCCAACGCGCTGTGCTGGATCCTGATGCCGGAGACCTTCCGTGGCCTGTGGATGCAGCGCCTGCGCTGGGCACGCGGCGGCGTGGAAGTGCTGTTGAGCCATGGCCGCCGCGTGCTGTCCTGGCGCAGCCGCCGCATGTGGGGCGTACTGCTGGAATACGCACTCAGCCTGGCCTGGGCCTACACGATGCTGTTCATCATCGTGCTGTGGCTGCTCGGCAAGGCGATGACGCTGCCGCCCCTGCTGTACGTCGACACCATCCTGCCGCGCTGGCATGGGCTGGTGCTGGCGGTGGTGTGCCTGATGCAGTTCGCCACCAGCCTGGTGATCGAACGCCGCTACGAAAAAGGCCTGGCGCGCCAGTTCTTCTGGGTGATCTGGTATCCGGTCGCCTTCTGGATGATCGGCATGCTCACTGCCGTCATCGCCTTCCCACGTGCCCTGCTCGCGCGTCGCAGCAAACGCGCCCGCTGGAAAAGCCCCGACCGAGGAATCCAATGACACCGCCCATCATCAACCTGCCGCAACGCCTCGGCCGCTCGCGCCGGCTCGCCTACGGCGCCGCCACCGCCGGCGCCTGGATGGTCTACTTCTATCTGTGGGCACCACTGGCAACGCTGATCGCCTGGTTCTTCGGCCTGCGCAGCGCCTACATGGAGCTATATCTCAAGCACAACGCGCTGGACCCGTTCGCGCTGGGCGCGCTGCCGGTGATCGCACTGATGAGCGCCATCACCACCGTCGGCTGGGCCGAGTACAACCGCATCCGCTACGCCAAGGCCGACCGCCGCAAACGGCGCCCCACCGTGCCCGAACCGGAAGTCGATCAGCGCCTGGGTGTCCCCGAGCAGCTCGGCAGCCTGCTGCGCCATAGCCGCATCTCGTCGGTGGCGATGGACAAGTTTGCAAGACCGGTGGGGGTGCGGGTGGTACGGCATGGGTGAGCTGGCGGGAGAATAATGATGTAACCCTGCCGATCAAACGGGCTATGCTTGCACAGAAAAAACTTAGGCCACCCTCAGAGCAGATGGCGGGAGCAAAGCCGCTCAGGTTCTAGCGAATAGCTTATGCAATGACGTGCATTGCTTTTGGCACGTCAACCAAGGCGCGAAATTCATCCTCACGGCACGAATCGAAATCTTTTGGCCATGGGGCTACTAGCTCGCAAAGCACGCGAAAAGCAAACGGCGCACCGTCATTAACACGAATGACAGTCACTGTCACCTTGTCTTTCTGTGCTTTGAGTAAAGCACTGAACTCCATGGAAAAATAACGTGGCACGTATCCAATGAATTGACTATCACCTCCGCGATTTAGACGCAGCGCGTGGCCATCAAATTCATTTTCAGGCTCAGGTACTAATAACAACTGATCCCCGATCGCAAGCTGCAAAAATTCTTCACGGGCACTCGGGGATAAATATCGGAAGCCATGAATGAAGAATGATGCTTGATATAGACCACTCTCGTTAATTTCCGGAACTGGAATGAGCTCAATTGTGTCTGTACCTCGTAGACCACCGGTCACAGCAAGCTCATCAAAGGCAGATAGCGCTGACGCATCCTTGCCAAGCCAATCCGCGAATGCAGAGAAGTCAGCTCTATTGCGTGAGATAACCCGATTCTTCAGAAGAGGAAAAAGATCTCTTGAAAAGTAGACACAGTCCAACTTATTCATCCGACCAAAACCGGGGAACTGCGGAAACTTCTCCACACCTTTCGTATAGTGAAGTACGTAAGAATCAGGAAGCTTTTCGACACGCGCGACGGGAAACCACGAACGAGTCCTGGGCTCTTGCAAGGCCAAAAAGATCTTATTCATAAATTAACTTCTAATAGCCTTTTCCGGTTTTCAACCAAAACACATACGCCAAATTTCCTACCAACCTCGGTTATATGCGTATCAGGAACCTCCTCAAAAATACCTCGAAAATATTCTTCATCAATTCCTCGAAGTTGTTGCAGCCAATACCTACACTCGCCCTTACAGTACTGAGAGAATTCTGTGAAGGCCTGAATCGTTGTCAATCGAGACCCACTCTTACTCGCATACAGCTGACTGAGCGCCTTACAGGCATATCCATAGACTCCATGTGCAGGATTTTTTGCATCAAGCTTCATTTTTCGACGATCGTCCCTGTTCTCTCGCCCAAGGCTAGACGCGTGATCGAATGTAGGGGCCAAATAAACTGCGCCATCAGACACCAGTAAGCCCCAATTTTCCTCATGGCGATCCTGGTTTCCAATTAGCACATCTAACATCAGATATCCTGCCATGACGCCGATGGCAGTCATTGCGCTTGAGGGACGTTCCCAATTAAGTGGCGTCTTGATTTTCTTGAAACTCAATAGAGCAGCGACACGTAATGGGGTGTGAAATTGCCTGCGATCAAAGTAGGGCTTTCCGGTCTCATCAGAAGCGACTACGCCAATCAACTCGTTCCCCAAGACTAGCCGGCCACCCGGGGGGGTGAAGTTCGTACTACGCACGCCTCGCGGCTCTTTAAAATGAGCCACACCGACAGCTTCAGCCAAATCGTAGTGAGCGTGAGGTAGCCCAAGTCGTTCGGCCAACGAACAGCTCACTACTTCTGCCCAGTCCTCCCCGGATTCCGGCCGACGCGCCTTGAAGAGGTATCGACTTTCGTCGTACCAGAACTTCGGCTTCGTTCCTAGCTGCTCGAAATTCTCTAAGAATGTCGCATCGACTTGAACAACCTCTAGCATGTGAGCCTCCGAGGCCAATGCTCCTGCAAGATTACATCCAGGAACGCACGACTCAGTTGCTTACGCGCGTGCCAACTAGGCCAAGACCGCAGCCGAAACAAACTGGATTGCGCCAACTAGCGCCAGAACATTTAAGTGGCGCAAGCCATTGATTCCTTGTGACCCCGGCCCGATTCGAACGGGCGACCTTCCCCTTAGGAGGGGGACGCTCTATCCAGCTGAGCTACGGGGCCAAGGGCGGTATTGTCGCACGATCGTTGCGATTGCCAAGCCGTTGGGTAGTTGGCGGAGCCTGCTAAAATCGGCGGCTACCCGTGTCGCGGCGGCCCTGGCTGCCGCGCGACCGTCCCGACCTTTGGAGATCCCATGTCCGCTGACCTGCTCAAGGCGCTCGACCTCGCCGCGTCCAATTCCGGTACCTATCTTGGCGAGGCGACCTGGTCGCAGGCCACCGGCGCCGGGGTGCTGCAGCCGCTCAATCCGACCACCAATGCGGTGATCGCCGAGGTGCAGGCGACCACGCCGGAGGACTACGAACTGATCGTCCAGCGTGCGCAGGCCGCCTTCAAGGTCTGGCGGACCACGCCTGCGCCGCGCCGTGGTGAGGCCGTGCGCCTGTGTGGCGAGGCGCTGCGTGCGCACAAGGATGCGCTCGGTTCGCTGGTGGCGCTGGAAATGGGCAAGAGCAAGCCCGAGGGCGATGGCGAGGTGCAGGAGATGATCGACATCGCCGACTTCGCGGTCGGCCAGAGCCGCATGCTCTATGGCTACACCATGCATTCGGAGCGCCCCGGCCACCGCATGTACGAGCAGTACCAGCCGCTGGGCCTGGTCGGCATCATCAGCGCGTTCAACTTCCCGGTGGCGGTGTGGGCGTGGAATGCGTTCCTGGCCGCGATCTGCGGTGACATCTGCCTCTGGAAGCCGTCCAACAAGACCCCGCTGACCGCGATCGCGACGATGAAGATCTGCAATGCGGCGCTCAAGGACGCCGGCTTCCCGGACATCTTCTTCCTGATCAACGATGCCGGCACTTCCCTGTCGGAGAAGCTGGTCGAAGACACCCGTATCCCGCTGATCAGCTTCACCGGGTCGACCCAGATCGGCCGCGTGGTTGCGGAAAAGGTCGCGCGCCGCCTGGGCCGTTGCCTGCTGGAACTGGGCGGCAACAACGCCATCATCCTGGACGAAACCGCCGACCTGAAGCTGGCCATCCCCGGCATCGTGTTCGGCGCGGTCGGTACCGCCGGGCAGCGCTGCACCACCACGCGCCGCCTGATCGTGCATGAATCCATCTACGACAACGTGCTGGCCACGCTGGTCAAGGCGTACAGGCAGCTCGACAGCAAGATTGGCGACCCCACCGACCCGGCCAACCTGATGGGCCCGCTCAACAGCCAGGGCGCGGTGGAGCAGTTCCTGGCCTCGATCGCCAAGGCCAAGGCCGCTGGCGGCACGGTCGAAGTGGGCGGTACCGCGATCGATCGCCCTGGCAACTTCGTGTTGCCGGCGATCGTCACCGGGCTGCAGAACAGCGACGCGGTGGTGCAGCACGAGACCTTCGCACCGATCCTGTACGTGATGAAGTACCGCACGCTGGACGAGGCGATCGAGCTGCAGAACGGCGTGCCGCAGGGCCTGTCGTCGTCGATCTTCACCCAGAACCTGAAGGCGGCCGAGAAGTTCCTGTCGGCGGCCGGCAGCGACTGCGGCATCGCCAACGTCAACATCGGCACCTCCGGTGCGGAGATCGGCGGCGCGTTCGGTGGCGAGAAGGAGACCGGCGGTGGCCGCGAATCCGGCTCGGATGCGTGGAAGGTCTACATGCGCCGCCAGACCAACACCATCAACTATTCCGATTCGCTGCCGCTGGCCCAGGGCATCAAGTTCGATCTCTGATGCGCAGTCCAGGCGCCGGGCTCAGCGCCGGCGCCCGGGCTTGCCCGCGGACTGCGCAACAAGCTTGCCTTGCTGCCTCGATCCATCGTGATGCGGCCGCACCACGTTGTCGTGCTACTGGCGGACCGGCCCGGGACACGCCGCTGCAGACCGCCACGGCTCCTGCCCGGTCATGTTTCAGGCCCCGGATCACGCGCCGGCAGCGCGCCTTCGCCGCTCGCCGCGGCGTTCCAAACCGCTCGAACCCGGCCATCGGCCATGGTCCACCGCAACCGGCACGCCTTTTGGCCGGCGGCTCTGGGATAATCGGGCCACGCCAGCCGCCGGCTGCCGGCCCTTCAAGGAGTTCATGATGAACGTTGTCGTTCGACAGACCAGCGCCATGGCCATCGTCAGCCTGGTTGCCGGCATTCTCGGCTGGACGCTGATCCCCTTCCTCGGCAGCCTCTGCGCCATCATCACCGGCCACATGGCGCGCGCGGAAATCCGCCGCAATCCACAGGGACTGGACGGCGACGGGCTGGCGATCGGCGGCCTGATCCTGGGCTGGCTGGCCGTGGCGCTGTGGGTGCTGGGCGTTGCAGTCTTCATTCTTTTCTTCGGTGGCATGGCGTGGCTGGCGGCCGCCAACAGTTGAGCATGGCCGCGCCCTCCTCGGCCCAGCGCTTCAACGACCGGGTCGCGGCCTATGTGCGCTATCGGCCGGGTTACCCGCCGCAGCTGCTGCGCTGGCTGCACGACGAACTGGGCCTTACCCCGGCCACGCCGGTGGCCGATATCGGCGCCGGCACCGGCATCTCCAGCCGCCTGTTCCTGGAGGCCGGCTATGCAGTCACTGCAGTGGAACCGAACCCGGCCATGCGCGCAGCCGCGCAACAATGGCTGGCCGACTTTGCCGGCTTCCAGGCGATCGACGGCACCGCCGAGGCCACCGGGCTGGCCGATGCCAGCGTCGGCCTGGTGTCGGCAGCGCAGGCCTTCCACTGGTTCGACACCCAGGCCGTGCGCCGCGAGTGGGCACGCATCCTGCAGCCCGGCGGGCTGGCGGTGATCTACTGGAACAGCCGCGAACTGGACACCACCGACTTCCTGCGCGGCTACGAACAACTGCTGCTGGACTACGGCACCGACTATTCGGCCGTGGCCGAACGCTATCAGGACGATGCCACCATGCAGGCGTGGTTCGGCGACGGCTTCCGTGCGATGGCGCGCTTTCCCAACGTGCAGCGGCTGGATTTTGATGCCTTGCGTGGCCGACTGCTGTCTTCCTCGTATGCGCCGCTCGCGCACGACCCACGCCATGCCCCGATGCTTGCCGCGCTGCGCACGCTGTTCGATGCGCATGCACGCGACGGGCTGATCGACTTCCAATACCAGACCCGCATCTTCGCCGGGGGATTGAACTGACCTACATGTATTCGCTTGCCCGCCCCTTGCTGTTTTCCCTCGACGCCGAGCGCGCCCATGCGCTGGCATTGCGCTCCATCGATGTCGCCTACCGCACCGGCACCACGTCGCTGCTGGCCAGGCGCCCGGTGCCGCTGCCGACGCCGGCCTTCGGGCTGATGTTTCCCAATCCGGTCGGGCTCGGTGCCGGCCTGGACAAGAACGGCGAGCATATCGATGCACTGCTTGCGCTGGGCTTCGGCTTCGTCGAGATCGGTACGGTGACCCCGCGGCCGCAGGAGGGCAATCCGAGGCCGCGCATGTTCCGCTTGCCGGAGTACCAGGCGGTGATCAACCGCATGGGCTTCAACAACCTGGGCGTGGATGTGCTGGTGGCCAACGTGCAACGCGCGCGGCGGCGTGGCGGCCTGCTCGGCATCAACATCGGCAAGAACAAGGACACGCCCAACGAAGAGGCAACCAGCGATTACCGCTATTGCATGGAGCGCGTCTACGCGCTGGCCGACTACATCACCGTCAACATCTCCTCGCCCAACACCGCCGGCCTGCGCGAACTGCAGGAAGAGCAGGCGCTGCGTCGGCTGATCGCCGACCTGCGCGACACCCAGGAAGCCCTGGCCGCGCAACACGGCAAGCGCGTGCCGATGCTGGTGAAGGTGGCACCGGACCTCAACGACCGCGACATCGATGCGGCCGCGCGCGTGCTGGCCGACCTGGCAGTGGATGGCGTGATCGCCACCAACACCACGGTGACGCGCACCTTGATCGCCAACCATCCGCTGGCCGCCGAAGCCGGCGGCCTGTCGGGCGCGCCGCTGCTGGGGCAATCCACGCTGGTGCTGCGCCGCCTGCGCGCCCGCCTGCCCGAGTCGATTCCGTTGATCGGCGTGGGCGGCATCAACTCCGGTGCGGATGCGGTGGCCAAGATGGCGGCCGGCGCGACCCTGGTGCAGTGCTACAGCGGCCTGGTCTATCGCGGGCCGCCGCTGATCGGCGACTGCGTGGATGCGATCCGCCGCCGCCGCGAAGCGCCCAGCGGCGGTGCGGTATCGCCGCTATGAGCGCTGCAGCGCAGGCCGGCTGGCGCCTGAGCGAGCACGCGCCGCTGCGCGCGCTCAACACCTTTCATGTCGATGCCACGGCGCGCTGGTTGCTGGGCATCCACGTACCCGATGCATTGCCGCAGGCGCTGGCAGCGCCGGAAATCGCCGGGCAACCGCTGCTGGTGTTGGGCAGCGGCAGCAACGTGCTGCTGGCCGGCGACCCGCCGGGCTGCGTGCTGTGTTTCGAAAACCGCGACATCGCCATCATTGCGCACCACGCCGACCACGCCATCGTGCGCGCTGGTGCCGGCGTCAACTGGCATGCGCTGGTACTGTATTCGCTGCAGCAGGGGCTGTCGGGGCTGGAGAACCTGGCCTTGATTCCCGGCACGGTCGGCGCCTGCCCGATCCAGAACATCGGCGCATACGGCGCGCAGGTGGGCGACTTCATCCACGTGGTGGATGCCTTCGACCTGCAGGCCCAGCAATTCGTGCGGCTGACGGCGGCCGAGTGCGCCTTCGCCTACCGCGGCAGCGTGTTCAAGCAGCAGCCGGAGCGTTACCTGATCGTCGCGGTGGAATTCAATCTGCCGCTGCTGCACGAGTTGCGGCTGGACTATGCCGGCATCCGCGAGGAACTGGCCAGCATGGGCGCCGACCTGGCCGGTGCCGCCGATGTGGCACAGGCGGTGATCAACATCCGTCGGCGCAAACTGCCGGACCCGGATGTGCTCGGCAACGCCGGCAGCTTCTTCAAGAATCCGCTGCTGCCCAGCGAGCAGATCGCCGCGTTGCAGGCCACGTTTACCGACATGCCGGTGTATCCCGGCGAACAGCCCGGCCAGGGCAAGCTGTCGGCGGCCTGGTTGATCGAGCAGTGCGGCTGGAAAGGCCGGCGCGAGGGCGATGCCGGGGTGTCGCCGGACCATGCGCTGGTGCTGGTCAACCACGGTACTGCCAGCGGTGCGCAACTGCTGGATGTTGCGCGGCGCATCGCCGAATCGGTGCGCGAGCGTTACTCGGTGATCCTGGAGCCCGAGCCACGCATCATCGGAGCGCATTGGTGACCGCAGCGCAGGCGTCGCGACGTGCCGCGCTGTGGATGCTCACCAGTACCTTCGCCTTCGGCCTGATGGCCATCTGCATCCGGCTGGCGTCGAGCGCGATCGCCACCACCGAGATCGCGTTCTTTCGCAATGCGTTCGGACTGCTGGCCTTGTTGCCGCTGATCCTGCGCCCCGGCAAGGCGCTGCCGCGCACGCGGCAATTGCCGCAGTACCTGGCACGCACCCTGATCGGCCTGGCCTCGATGCTGTGCGGGTTCTGGGCGATCGGCCACCTGCCGTTGTCGCAGGCGATCTCGCTGTCGTATTCCACCCCGTTGTTCGTCACCGTCCTTGCCGTGGTGTGGCTGCGCGAGCAGGTGCGCCTGCGCCGCTGGCTGGCGGTGGCGGCCGGATTCATCGGCGTGCTGGTGATCCTGCGGCCGGGCTCGTCCACCTTTACGCCCGGGCTGCTGATTGCGCTGCTTGCAGCGGTGATCAGCGCCGTGGTGGCGATCCAGATCAAGCAGCTCTCGCGCAGCGACGACTCGGACACCGTGGTGTTCTACACCTATGTGTTCTGGGTGCCGATGTCGTTGATTCCGGCACTGTTCCAGTGGACCTGGCCACACGGGATCGACTGGCTCTGGCTGGCGGCCACCGGCATCTTCGGCACCGCCGGGCAGCTGTTCTGGACGCGCGCGCTCAAGCTGGGCGAAGTCTCCGCACTGCAGCCGATCAGCTTCATGCAGCTGCCGCTGGTGGCGTTGCTGGGCTGGTGGTTGTTCGGCGAGGCGATCGAACGTCACACCTTGATCGGCGCGGCCATCATCATCTGCGCCAACGTCTACATCGCCCATCGTGAAAGCGTGCTGGCACGCCGCGCCGCCACGCATGCCCCGCTGGAAGGCGCAAAACCGGGCGAGTGAGCGCACCCGGCGCACACGCGCAGGCATGTCCGGAACACCGAAGCGCCCACGCGGCCATGGCTGCGTGACGGAAACGGCATACCGGCCGGGGCCGCAGGACGCGCTAGCATTGGATGTCACGCCGCTACCGCTGTCGCGGCAAGGCGCGCCACCAACCGCAACCGGATGCAGCTGCATGAATACGCATAACGCTCCTGGCACCGTCGCAGCCCACAACCTCACGCGCCGCGACTACAGGACGCTGAGCCTGGCCGCGCTGGGCGGCGCGCTGGAGTTCTACGACTTCATCATCTTCATCTTTTTCGCGAAGGTGCTGGGCGAGTTGTTCTTTCCTCCGGGCATTCCGGAATGGACGCGGCAGTTGCAGACCTTCGGCATTTTTGCGGCCGGGTACCTGATCCGTCCGCTGGGCGGCATCGTGATGGCGCACTTCGGCGATCTGCTCGGCCGCAAGCGCATGTTCGCGTTGAGCATCGGCTTGATGGCATTGCCCACGCTCGCCATCGGTGTGCTGCCGACCTACGCGCAGATCGGCCTGGCTGCGCCGCTGTTGCTGTTGACGATGCGCCTGCTGCAGGGGGCGGCCATCGGTGGCGAGGTGCCCAGTGCCTGGGTGTTCGTGGCAGAACACGTGCCTGTGCAGCGCAGGGGTCTGGCCTGCGGCACCCTGACCGCCGGCCTGGCCGCCGGCGTGCTGCTCGGCTCGCTCAGCGCCGGGGCGCTCAATCGCGTTTACACGCCGCAGGAAATCAGCGACTACGCCTGGCGCCTGCCGTTCCTGACGGGTGGGATCTTTGGCCTGTTGTCGGTGTACCTGCGGCGCTGGCTGCACGAGACCCCGGTATTCGCCGAGATGGTGGCGATGCGCGCGTTGGCGCGCGAAACGCCGCTCAAGGTGGTGATGCGCGACCACCCGCGCAGCCTGGCGCTGTCATTATGGCTGACCTGGGTGGTGGCAGCGGCGGTGCTGGTGGTGTCATTGATGACGCCCACGCTGCTGCAAAGCACCTATGGCTATCCGGCCGCGGTCGCCCTCCAGGCCAATCTGCTGGCGGTATTGCTGCAGGCCATCGGCTCGGTCGTGGCCGGTGCGCTGTCCGATCGCTGGGGCAGCGGCCGTGTGCTGCTGGGTGGGAGCGTCGTCTTGGGCGTAAGCGCGTGGCTGTTCTATCGCCTTGCCGGCGACCCGCGACTGCTGTTTCCGCTGTACGGGCTGTTGGGCACCGCGCTCGGTGTCCTGGGCGCGATCCCGCGCGTCATGGTCGAAGCGTTTCCACCGGTGATCCGCCTGTCTGGCGTGTCGTTCGCCTACAACCTGGGCTACGCCGTGTTTGGCGGGCTGACTCCGTTGGTGGTGGTGATGCTGCTCAAGCAGCATCCGATGGGACCGGCGTACTACATGATCCTGCTGGCCGTGATCGGCGGCGTGATCGGCCTGCGGCTATGGGGCGGCGAGCGCACACGCGGCCCTTGAGTGCAGCGCCATGGCTCACCACGACGTGGGGGCCTCGAGCGCACGCCATCGTGGCCATCCGTGCAGAGCGCCGTGCAGCCTGCCGGCCTAGCCTGCATGCAGCCCATCGAGCTCTGGCAGCAGCACCACGCTTTCATGCATGTTCGGATCGGTTCGGGCCACCAGCACCACCGCCGGTTCCGTGCCATCGTTGTAGGGCTGATGCGGCGTGCCGGCCGGGATGTACAGAAAATCGCCCGGCGCCACTACGTCGTGATGCTCCAGTGCCGCGCCGTGCCAGACCTTGGACACGCCGGTCAGTGCATAGATGGCGGTTTCGTGCAGGGCATGCAGATGCGGTCTGGCACGCCCGCCTGGTGCAATCGTGACCACGTGCAGGCTGAGATGCGTCGCGCCCACGCTTTGCGCACAAATACCCATCGCGTAATGGACGCCCTGCTCCGCCAGCGTGGCCTCGCTGGCACGCAAGACCCGGCAGCGTGCCGACGGGCCAGCATTGGGTAAGACCCGGTCCATGTCCATGTCCTCACGCATCCGGGTGTGGAGGGGGCCCGAGCGATTGCCGGATCAATCGCCGGATCGGTGCGACACAGCCTTCCCACCTGATCGGCGCACCGGCACGTCGCAGTCAGTGACGATAGTCCAGGGCAACGGCGCCCTCCCGCACGGACGCGAACCCGCTATCGACAATACGAAAGACCCAGGCGCCCTCCGCAAGCGGCACCGGAGTCCCACGCACGGCGCATGACGGACTACAGCCGCCACCGGCGGTTCCGCTGGTGGCGCTCAGCGATCGAGACAACTGGCCAGCCGCGACTCAGGCAGAGGTGAGATGGCGACGCCAATGCGGTCGCCGTGCGCCGCGAAACATCACCAGGTACAGCCCCACCACCCACACCAGCGCGGCCGACCAGCCGCCCAGGATGTCGGAGGGGTAATGCACGCCCAGGTAGATCCGCGAAACGCCCACCAGCACCGCAAACAGGCTGGCAACAATGGTCGCCGGCCAGCGCCAGCGGGTATTCCAGGCCAGCGCAATGACCACCGCGGCGAGCGTCATCGAGCCCATCGCATGCCCGCTGGGAAAGCTGAAGGTGCTTTCCGGGGCGATCGATTCCCACAGGCTGGGGCGGTTGCGCTGGAAGAACTGCTTGGCGCCCATGTTCAACAAGGCCGAACCACCGAAGCCGAGTGCGGCAAAGGTCCCTTCGCGCCAGCGCCGCAGCATCAGCAACACCAGCACGATGGCGATATCGGCCGGGATCACCCCGTACTGGTAGCCGAGCTTGGAAATCACCCCGAAAAACGCATCCAGTCCCGGCGTGGCGATGCTGCGCATGCTCCACAGCAAGGGCTCGTCGAAGTAGACGTTTTCCAGCTCGTGGACTTCGTCGGCCAGGTCGACGAACAAGCCCAGCGGCAGCAGCACGCCGGCAAACAGCAGCGCCATGCGCCACGCATTACTGCGCAGCCATCCCCTGAAACCGGCCGGCGATTCAGCCGGCGCGGCGAACATAGGTGCGTTCGACGTATTGATCGATCAGATCGATGAACTCGTAGGCGATGTTTTCGCCACGCAAGGTGACGCTTTTTTCGCCATCGATGAACACCGGCGCCGATGGCGCCTCGCCGGTGCCCGGCAAGGAGATGCCGATGTTGGCATGGCGCGATTCGCCCGGCCCGTTGACCACGCAGCCCATTACCGCCAGGGTCATGTTCTCCGCGCCGGGGTTGCTGATCTTCCACTCCGGCATCTTGGCGCGCACGTGGTTCTGCACCACGCCGGCCAGTTCCTGGAAGAACTCGGAGGTGGTGCGGCCGCAACCCGGGCAGGCGGTCACCATCGGGGTGAAGGCGCGCTGGCCGGTGGTCTGCAGCAGTTCCTGCGCGACCACCACTTCCTGGGTACGCGACTGGCCTGGCTCCGGCGTCAGCGAGATGCGGATGGTGTCGCCGATGCCTTCCTGCAGCAGCACGCTCAGCGCCGCGGCCGAGGCCACGATGCCCTTGCTGCCGATACCGGCTTCGGTCAGGCCCAGATGCAGCGCGAAATCGCAGCGGCTCGCCATGTCGCGATACACCGCGATCAGCTCCTGCACGCCGGACACCTTGGCCGACAGGATGATGCGCTCGCGCGCAAGGCCCAGTTCCACCGCGCGCTCGGCCGAATCCACCGCCGAGCGGATCAGCGCCTCGCGCAGCACGCGGCCGGCGTCCCAGGGCGTGTCGCGCTGCGAGTTCTCGTCCATCAGCTGCGCGGCCAGCGACTGGTCCAGCGAGCCCCAGTTGGCGCCGATGCGCACCGGCTTGTCGTACCTGATCGCAAACTCGATCAGCTGCGCGAACTGCAGATCCTTCTTCTTGCCAAAGCCGACATTGCCCGGATTGATGCGGTACTTGGCCAGCGCTTCGGCGCAGGCCGGCTCGGCGGCAAGCAGCTGATGCCCGTTGTAGTGGAAGTCGCCGATCAACGGCACCTCGATCCCCATCATGCGCAGCTTGTCGACGATGCGCGGAATCGCCGCGGCCGACTCGGCGTTGTTGACGGTCAGGCGCACCATTTCCGAGCCGGCGCGCCACAGCTCGGCCACCTGCTTGACGCTGCCGGCGATGTCGGCGGTGTCGGTATTGGTCATCGACTGGACGACCACCGGGTGGCCGCCGCCAACAGTCACGCTGCCGATCTTGACGGCCTGGGTGATGCGGCGCGGCCAGGCGGTGGCGTCGGCGGGAGGGGTTGGGCGAGTCACGGCATCGTACATCGCGGTATTTTAGCCTGTCAGCGGTCCGCTCACAGCTGAAGCGCTGCGCGCGCCGTCTTCCAGGCCGATGCGACGGTTTGTCGCAGGCCGCCACGCCCCCGAGCGCATAGCATTGCCGTGATGAATTCCTCAGACGCCTCCTTCCTGCGAACCCTGTGCAGCCTGCGCTGGCTGGCTACTGCCGGCCAGGCCGCCACCATCCTGGTCGCCACCGGGCTGATGGGCCTGGATCTGCCGCAGCAACCCTTGTGGGCCGGCGTGGCCGCGCTGGCGGTGTTCAACCTGTACGCACAGCTGCGCGTGGCCCATCGCGGCGCGGTCAGCCCGGCCACCGAGTTCGGCCACATCCTGGTCGATGTCACGGTACTGACCTGGATGGTGGGCTGGAGCGGCGGTATCGCCAACCCGTTCGGCTCGTTGTTCCTGGTGCTGATCGCGCTGGCCGCGCTGGCCCTGCCGCTGGGCTGGGCGATGGCGGTGGCGGCGGCCTGCGTGGCCGGCTATGTGATCAGTGCAGCGTTTGGGTTGCCGCTGCCCTACGGCAGCTTCGACCCGCTCAGCCTGCACATGTGGGGCATGGCCGCCAACTTCCTGCTGTCCACGGTGGTGGTGCTGGCCTTCGCCACCCGGCTGGCCTTGTCGATGCGCGAACGCGAGCGCGAAATTTCCACGCTGCGCGAGCGCTTCGCGCGCAACGAGGGCATCGTCGCGCTGGCCACGCATGCGGCCTCGGTCGCGCATGAACTGAATACTCCGCTGGCGACGATGACCCTGCTGGTCGACGACATCGCCGACCAGTGCGACCAGAGCGAGTTGCGCGAGGATCTGGACACCTTGCGCGAGTTGCTGGTGCAGTGCCACGAGCGCGTCCTGGCACTGGCCGCGCCGGCCGACAACGGCCACCTCAGCCGCGAAGTGGCGGTCGAGGACGTGCTGGAACAATGGCGACTGGTACGCCCGACCATCGAACTGCGCCGCAACGACGATGCGCCGATGCGCCTGCTGCTGCAGCCGGGCGTCAGCCATCTGCTGATGGTGCTGCTCAACAATGCGGCCGATGCCGGCGAACGCGCCGGCCGGCCGCAGATCGACCTGAGCCTGCGCGTGGAGCAGGATCATCTCAGCGGCGAAGTCCGCGACTACGGTCCGGGCTTCGACACCTCGCAGGCCATGTTGCCCGGCACCCTGTTCAACAGCGGCAAGCATGACGGCATGGGTGTGGGACTGGCGCTGTCGCATGCCACCGTCGAACGGCTGCAGGGCGAGTTGTGGATGCTGCCCGCCGAAGGCAGCGGCGCCCGCGTCGGTTTCCGTCTGCCGCTCTCCGAACACGAGGCACTCGCATGACAAACACTCCCCTGCGCACCGGCCTGCTGGTCGACGACGACACCTTGTACCTGCGCACGCTGCAACGCAGCCTCGCCCGCCGCGGCGTGGAAACGCTGACCGCCACCGATGCGGCCAGTGCGCTGTCGACCGCACGCAGCGCCCTGCCGGATTTCGCCTTGATCGACCTCAAGCTCGGCCACGATTCCGGCCTGAACCTGATCCAGCCGTTGCGCGAGATCCGCGCCGACATGCGCATCCTGCTGGTCACCGGTTACGCGAGCATCGCCACCGCCGTGGAGGCCATCAAGCTCGGTGCCGACGACTACCTGCCCAAGCCGGCCAACATCCCCACCATCATGCGTGCGCTGGGCGAAGAGGACGACGAGCTGCCCGAGCCGGACGAAGAAGAAACCGCGCGGGAAATGATGACACCGCTCAGCCGCCTGCAATGGGAGCACATCCAGCAGGCGCTGCACGAAACCGGCGGCAATGTCTCGGCTGCCGCACGCCTGCTCGGCATGCACCGCCGCTCGCTGCAGCGCAAGTTGACCAAGCGGCCAAGCCCGGGGCCATTACGCGAGCCCGGACGTTGAGACGCGGCCAGTTGCCGTGAGGACAAATCGGTCGAGGGCGCAGCGCCCTCGCCGCTTGCGGGACACGCCTTGAGTCCAACCACAGGGACGCATTGGCGGCATCCATGCCGCCAACGTTCCGGCAACCGGCAAGGGCACGGCTCCAGCCAGTTGGTCGGTGCTCTTGTGAGAGCTGTCTGTCGTGCGGCGCCCATCAGACATGGAGCCCATGCGTCGTGAGCGAACGACGCATCCAGCACCGCTCTTACCGTGCACACCGACCATCTCAACTGGTCCTTGCCCGCTCACCGTCGCGGNCCTGAGCGGCATGGATGCCGCGCCGGAGCCTACATGGACGTACTTGCGGCGTGTCCCGCGATGGTGGGCGGGCAAGGGCCCTGCAGCCAACGCGCAGCGTCGAGGGCGCGGCGCCCTCACCGCACCAAACAGTTGGTCGGCGCTCTTGTGGGAGCTGTCTGTCGTGCGGCGCCCATCAGACATGGAGCCGATACGTCATGAGCGAACGACGCATCCAACACCGCTCTTACCATGCACACCGACCATCTCGACAGGTCCTTGCCTGCTCACCGTCGCGGGACCTTACGCGGCATGGATGCCGCGTAAGAGCCTCCATGGACAGATTCACGGCCTGTCCCGCCAACGTGGCCGGGCAAGGGCCTGCAACCAAGCGCCAGATCGACCGCTCTACCGATTGTGGAGCTTCAATCTCAACGCGGGCCGAACACACTCGCCCTGCGCGAGGTCGCGGTGATGCCGTCGGCGCCCAGGATCAAGCTGCGGCCCCAGGTGCTCAGGCGCGTGGCGTTCCAGCCGATCGCGATGTCCAGCGATTTGGTGCTGCTGTCGTTGCCCGACCATGACCAGCCAAGATAGCCGACCTTGTGCTCGCGGGCGCGGCGCATGATCGCCGCTTCGTCCACCTGCGCACCGCGATGGTCCCCACCGAACTCGCCGATCACCAGCGCCAGCTTTTTATCGCGGAAGGCACGCAGATACGTGTTGACCGTCGCATCGCTGCCGAACACTTCGTACATGTGCACGCTGAAGATCAGGTTGCGGCGGCTGTCGCGCGCCAGCAACGCGGCCGCGTTGTCGCGCATGTAGAACTTCCAGTCCTGGCCCCAGTTCGGCGCATCCACCATCAGTGCGTGGGTCAGCCCGGCCTTGCGCAGTGCGGCGATCGCGGTTGCATGGCCGTTGACCCATTCGCTGGCGCTCAACTGGTTGCCGAACGGCTCGTTGCCGACGTTGATGATGACGTAGTCTTCGTTGCCGATCAGCGCCTTGCGGATGCTGGTCCAGTAGGCCGTGGCATGCGCCAGGCCGGCAGCAGCGCCGTCTTCGCCATAGCCGGTGGTGTCGTGCACTTCCAGTACCGCGATCAAGCCCAGGCTCTTGCAGCGCGCGATGATGCGCGCCACCTCTGCTTCAGGCGTACGGTTCCAGCGGTAGCCGGAACTGAGCACCACCCGCACGCTGTTGGCGCCGGTGGCGGCAATGGCTGCCAGGGCCGCATCGGTACGGTTTGCGTACCAGGCGTGCGGCAGGTTGACGCCACGCAACACCACGGTGTTGCCATTGGACTCACGCAACTGGGTACCGGAGACCGATAGCCCCGCGTGCGCAGCGGACGACAAAGCCAGGCCTGCAACGACCAACAGCGTGCGGCGGGCAACACGGGACAGCGTTGATTTCACGAGCGGTTTCCAGGCAGAAAGGAGGATGGCGGGCGATGGCGAGATTCACAGCGCGCGTGAACACTGTGTCAATCTTCACCTCCTGCCGATGCAACTCGCGTCACACAACGGGACATCCATGAAACCAGGTCTCTGAACGACTACCTTGTCGCGGGTCGGCGCGGCAGGTGCACCATCAGGGATCGGCAAGGCGCCGCCAATATTTAGCCGCCGTGTTCCCGATGCGTCGGAGGGGCAGGCCGTATTCGCACATTGCCCATGACGCAGCAGTCGGCGCGATCGACGGCCTGGTGCTTCGCGCTTCGCGCTCCTGTCGCGGCAGTCGCGCCCCTCGCTGCGGCGCTTCAGCCGCGGCGGCCGCCGCCTGACCCGTCCAACTGAACGGCGCCCGGCGCCGTAGATCAAGGGATTGCGCTTCAGGCCGATAGGAGCACATGCATTCCGCGCTCGCTCCCGCCCAACCCTTCCCTACGCCCACGGTCGACGAGTCGACCCGGCTGGCCGTCCTGCGTGGCCTGTGCCTGCTGGACTCGCCGCCCGATCCGGTGTTCGAGACCATTGCCGCCATGGCTGCCCGCAACCTGGGCGCGGAAATCGCGCTGGTGTCGCTGGTGGACGAGCATCGTCAGTGGTTCAAGGCCCGCGTCGGCCTGGAACCGCAGCAAACCCCGCGCGACCAGGCGTTCTGCGCGCATGCAATCCGCGCACCCGAGGTGATGGTGGTGCCCGACGCACAACTGGATCCGCGCTTTTGCGACAACCCGCTGGTGCTGGGACCGCCCTTCATCCGCTTCTATGCCGGCGCACCGCTGACGCTGCGCGACGGCCACCGCATCGGCACCTTGTGCGTGATCGGGACCAGCCCGCGCCCGGGCCTGGACGCCGAAGCACTCACCCAACTGGAAGGCCTGCGCGACCTGGCGGTGCTGCGGGTGGAAAACCTGCGCAGTACCACCTACCGCGATGGTCCGACCGGGCTGCCCAATCGGTCGCGCTTTGCCGAAGACCTGGATGCCTGGCTGTCGCAACGCGACAGCGCCCCGGCCACCACCGCAATGGCGGTGGACATCTGCGGCAGCGATTACTTCCGCGAAATGGTCAAGGCGCTGGGCTGGGATTATGCCGACGGTTACGTGGCGCTCGCGCAGCGCCGTCTGGCGGCCTATCTGCCCTCCGGCACCGCGCTGTATCGGCTCGACCCGACCACCTTCGCCTTCCTGGCGCAGGTCGAGACGCAGCGGTTGTCCACGCTGTGCAGCAAGGTTTCCAAGGCCTTTGCCGAGCCGCTGGAACACCAGGGCATTCCGCATACCCCGGTGGCCTCGATCGGCGCGGTCTCGCTGCAGACCAGCTATGGCGCGGCCGACACCATCCGTTCGCTGACCACCTCGGTGGACATCTCGCGCGAGCGCGGCGCGCCCTGGAGCATGTACGAGCGCAAGCACGACGTGGCCCAGCGCAATACCTTCCGCCTGCTGGCGGCCCTGCCCGCGGCGCTGGACAGTTCCAGCCAGCTGCGTCTGCACTACCAGCCGCGCGTGGACCTGCACGATCACCGCTGCGTCGGGGTGGAAGCGCTGCTGCGCTGGCAGCATCCGATGATCGGCCCGGTGATGCCCGCCGACTTCGTGCCGATGGCCGAGAAAACCGCGTTGATCAACCGTATCACCGCCTGGGTGATCGACAACGGCATCGCCCAGGCCGCGCGCTGGCAGCAACAGGGCCTGGACTTCAATCTGGCCTTGAACGTGTCGGCCGCCGACCTGGACCGGCCCGGATTCGTCGGCTTGCTGCGGCGTGGCCTGGAGCGCCACAAGCTGGATCCGCGCCGGCTGGAGATCGAATTCACCGAAAGCGCGATGATCCGCCACCCCGAGCATCTGGCCGAGCAACTGGCGGCCATCGCGGCGCTGGGCGTGCACATCGCCATCGACGACTTCGGCACCGGCTACAGCAATTTCAGCTATCTCAAGCAGCTACCGGCCAGCTCGTTGAAGATCGATCAGTCCTTCATCCGCTCGCTGCCGGACAACCGCACCGACCGCACCCTGGTACCGGCGATGATCCAGCTCGGCCATAGCCTGGGCCAGCGCGTGGTCGCCGAGGGCATCGAATCGGCGGAGGCCTACACGCAGTTGCGCGCCTGGGGCTGCGACGAAGGCCAGGGTTACTGGATCGCCAAACCGATGCCGGCGGCCGCACTGGAAACCTGGCTGCAGACGCCGTGGCACGCGCAGCTCGAAGCACCGGTCGACCTGCTCGCTGCGAGCCTGGCCGCAGCGCGCGTGTAGGCGGCAACCGCACAACGCCCAAACGCACTGCGGCGCGACACCTGCGTGTCGCGCCGCATATGCACGGCTGATCTCAGCGTGCGGTCCGATCGATTACCAGAACACCGCGTACAGCACGACCAGGATCGCCACCACCCCGACCGCACCGATCTTGAAGCCCAGCGTGGTGCCGTAGGCCACGTCGTCGGTACGGATCAGGTCGCGTGCCTGGGTGGGTGCGGTCAGCAACGACACCAGCACCGCCAGCACCAGCGCCGCCACGAACACCACGCCGATGCGGTCCATGAACGGCAGTTCCGGCCAGGCGAACTTGAGCGCGAACGACAGCACTACCGAGCCGATCGCCGCGGTCAGCGCGCCGGCTTCGTTGGCACGCTTCCAGAACAGGCCGAGCATGAAGATCACCACCACGCCCGGAGTGAAGAAGCCGGTGAATTCCTGGATGAACTGGAAACCCTGGTCGAAGTTGCCCAGCAACGGCCGCGCGGTGAGGATGCCGATGACCACCGCCACGATGGCCACGATGCGGCCCACACGCACCAGCTGCTTCTGCTCGGTCTGCGGCCGGAACTTGGCGTAGAAGTCCAGCGTGAAGATCGTCGCCACCGAATTGATCTTGGAGGCCAGCGAGGCCACGATCGCCGCCACCAGCGCGGCGAACACCAGGCCCAGGATGCCGGTCGGCAACAGCTGCATCATGGTCGGATAGGCCTGGTCGGGCTTGGCCAGGTCCGGCGCCAGCACCACCGCGGCAATGCCCGGCACCACGATCACCAGCGGCATCAGCAGCTTCAGGAACGCGGCAAACACCATGCCCTTCTGCGCCTCGCCGATATTCTTGGCCGCCAGTGCGCGCTGGATGATGTACTGGTTGAATCCCCAGTAGCTGATGTTCATCACCCACAGGCCGCCCAGCAGCACGCTCAGGCCGGGCAGGTCCTTGTAGAACGGGTTGTCCTTGCTCAGGATCATCTGGAAGTGCTCCGGATGCGCACTCCACAGGTGCTTGAAGCCGGCCAGCACGCCGGCGCCATCGCCGATCCGTGCCAGGGTCAGCCCGGCCACCAGCAGGCCGCCCAGCACCAGCAGGGTGACCTGCACGATATCGGTCAAGGCCACCGCCTTCAGCCCGCCATACAGCTGGTAGACCAGCGCGAACACGCCGATCAGCGCCAGCGCCAGGGTCTGGTCCATGCCGGTGACCTGGCTGACCGCGATCGAGCCCAGCCACAGGATCGAGGTCAGGTTGACGAACACGTACAGCAGCAGCCAGAACACCGCCATCAGCGTGCGGATCCACTTGCCGTAGCGCTGTTCCAGGAACTGCGGCATGGTGTAGATGCCATTGCGCAGGAAGATCGGCAGGAAGAACTTGCCGACGATCAGCAGCGTCAGCGCCGCCATCCATTCGTAGGAGGCGATCGCCAGACCGATCGCATAGCCGGAACCGGCCATGCCGATGATCTGTTCGGCCGAGATGTTGGCGGCAATCAGCGAGGCGCCGATCGCCCACCACGGCAACGACTTGCTCGCCAGGAAATAATCCTCCGCGCTCTTGCTGTGGCCTGCCTTCTCGCGCGAGACCCACTGCGCAAGCACGAAGATGCCGGTCAGATAGACCAGCACGATCACGATATCCAACGTCGCCAAACCCACTGCACTCTCCTGTCTGGCTCTGGGCGGTGCGTCGTGGACCGGACAGGTCTGCAGATTGCCGCCGCCCGCACCGCGTGCATGGCGGCAGCGCGGCGAACCGCAGCTGCAGGCCTTCCCGGCCGATCGACGCGCGCGTCCCGCGGCGGCTGATGACACCACCGCTGAGGGTGGCCGCTGTAGCACGTCGCCGAGGCCGGCGACGCGTGTGTCCTGATTACCTGGGCACACCCGCAGGCGCGCCCGCGGGTGTGCTGCTTACTTGACCGGGCAGTCGAGCGTGACGTCGGCTTCGTTGAGCGCGCCCAGCGCGATCTTCGATACGGACAGATCCAGTGCCGCAGCGCTTTCGATGCTGGCGACCTGGGTCAGCCTGGTCACGTCCGCACCGGCCACGGCGAAGCACTTCAACGGCACGCCGACCACCTTCCACTGCCCCTGCGGCAGTGCGGCCAGGGTCTTGTGCGCATCGACGCGGCCGCTGCACTTGTCGCCACAGCCCACGCCCAGCCACACCGGCCCGGTCACCGCGCCGTCGCGGCGCATGGTCAGCTGCAACTGCACGTCGCCGTTGCTCTCGCGCGAGACGTCGACCGGCTTGCCGGACACCAGCAACACGCTGGAGGCCTTGGCACCCGACCACACCAGGCGCCGCGCGTCTTCCTGCGCCTTGTGATCGACTGCGGTCATCTTCAGGCTGCCATCGGACAGGCCCACCGGCAGCGTGGTGGCCGGCATGTTGGCCTGGCCGGCATTGGACAGTTGCATCGCAATACCGAGTGCCGGCTTGCCGCGCACGAAGTACACCCCGCCCACCGACTGCTCGCCGGACACGCCCGATTCCTCCGGCAACGCAGCCAGGTCGCCCTTGTCGGCGTAGGTCAGGCCGTAGCCGAACTTGAACTGCGGGTCGTAATCCTTCTGCCCGACGTTGTTGGCGAACTGCACCGCGGTCCTGGGCCAGGAGAAGCTCAGCTTGCCCTTGAAGTCGTTCTGCACCGTGCCATCGGCCTTGCGCAGCAGCACGTCGGCAATGCCCTCGCCTTCCGAACCCGGCAACCAGGCGGCGACGAAGGCATCGGCCACGTTGATGTACTGGTTCATCCACAACGGGCGCCCGCTCAGGAATACCGCCACCACCGGGATGCCCTCGGCCTTGAGCTTCTTGATCAGCGCCAGCTCGCTCTCGTCGCCCGGCTTGTACAGCAGGGTGGCGATGTCGCCCTGGAACTCGGCGTACGGGTTCTCACCGAACACCACCACCGCCACGTCGGGCTTGGTCTTGTACGCACCATCGACTGCCAGCTCGGCGGTACCGCCGGCGGCCTTGATCTGCTTGTCCAGGCCTTCCCAGATGGTGTTGCCATTGGGGTAGTCGCTGCGCTTGGTGCCGGTGCCCTGCCAGTTCAGCGTCCAGCCGCCGGACTGCTTGCCCATGTCGTTGGCGCCGTCGCCCAGCACCAGCACGCGCTTTTTCGGGTCCAGCGGCAGGATGCCGGCCTGGTTCTTCAGCAGCACCAGCGACTCGCGCACCGCCTGGCGGGCGATCGCGCGGTGTTCCGGCGCGCCGAGCAATTCGTACTTGCCGCCGAGCGGGCGCTTGGACGGCTTGCCGGCTTCGAACAGGCCCAGGCGCAGCTTGACGCGCAGGATGCGGCGCACCGCATCGTCCAGGCGCTCCATCGAAATCTGGCCAGACTTCACCGCGGCCAGCTCGGTCTCGTAGATGCCCTTCCAGCTGTCGGAGGCCATCGCCATGTCGACGCCGGCGATGAACGAGGCCGGGCAGTTCTCGTTGGTGCAGCCCTTGACCTGGCCGTGGCCATTCCAGTCGCCGACCACGAAGCCGCCGAAGTTCATGCGGCCCTTGAGCACGTCGGTCAGCATGACCTTGTTGCCGTGCATCTTCTCGCCGTTGAAGCTGTTGAACGAAGCCATCACCGTCTGCGCGCCGGCCGCGATCGCCGGCGGATAACCGGCCGCGTGGATGTCGCGCATGGTGGCTTCGGACACCTTGGTATCGCCCTGGTCCTTGCCGTCGGTGGTGCCGCCGTCGCCGACGAAATGCTTCACCGAGGAAATCACGTGGCTGCCGTCGAGGAACTGCGGGGTGCCTGGCACGCCCTGCACGCCTTCGACCATCTTGCCGGCGAAGCTGGCCACCACCTCCGGCGACTCGGAATAGCCTTCGTAGCTGCGGCCCCAGCGGTCGTCCTGCGGCACCGCCACGGTCGGCGCGAAGGTCCATTCCATGCCGGTGACGCGGGTTTCGGCGGCGGTGACTTCACCGATCTTCTTGATCAGCTCCGGGTTGCGCGTGGCGCCCAGGCCAATGTTGTGCGGGAACAGCGTGGCGCCGACGATGTTGCTCTGGCCGTGCACCGCATCGATGCCGAAGATGATCGGGATCGCATTGCCGCCCTTGGAGGTGTCCATCGACGCCTCATAGAAGGCGTCGGCCAGCTTCAGCCACTCGGCCGGCTTGGCGTCGTACTTGCCGCCCGGGTCGGAGTTGCCACCGGCCAGCACCGACCCGATGCGGTACTTGCGCACGTCGTCCGGGGTCATGCTGGCGATGTCGCCCTGGATGGTCTGCGCGACCTTCTCTTCGACGCTCATCTTTGCCATCACATCGGTGATGCGCTGCTCCAGGGCCTGGTCCTGGGCGAACGGCCACTTCGGCGACGGCCACTGGTCGGGATGGATGGCGGTGGACGCTTCAGCGGGCGCGGCGGCCGGTGCGGTCTTGCTTGCCTCGGCGGCGGTGTCCTTGCCTTGGCAGGCAGCCAGCATCAGCACCGCGGCGGCGGTAGCCAGAGAGAGGGCACGACGCGCGACAGGCGCGGCGGTACGACGAAGCAGCTTGTCCAAGATCCAGGTCTCCAGGTGGTTCTCCCCACGGCGATGCGTGACGCCGCAGGCCATTAGGCGGCGTACGCTTGCGTGATTCCCCTACCCTGTCAACCGCGCGTGCTCGTATGCCAAACGACGGGCAACTTATTGGCCCGGGCTATAGGCTTGGAATACCGGCAGCACCCGTCAAACCACGGGAAACGGCCAGATCCGGCATGGCGCCTGGGCTTGCATGGCGGCGCACTTTGCTGCGATGCACCACTTGGCCGGCTCCGCACTGCGCAGCCCGACTCCCCGCTGCAGGTCGTGCCGGGTTCGCTTGCGGCGCCCTGTCCGAATGCCTGCCAACAGGTGAGCTCGCCGTCAAACAACTGTCATACCCCGAGCCTAGCGTGACCGGCTTGCCGATGCGCCGCCGGCCATCGTTGATCGTCGTCCTTGCCTGGAGTTTCGATGTCCGCTTCCCCCGATCCCGCCCGCCGCCGCCTGATGCACCTGCTGGCGTCCGTCCCGCTGTTGCCGCTGGGCAGCGTCAGCGCCGCCGCCCTGCAACATCTCGGCGGTGCGGCATTGGCCGCACGCCCGTTGCGGCCGTCGGACACCCCCACCCAGCTGGTGTCGGCCACCTTCCATGGCATGCCGGCGCCCAGCCTGGCCAACCCGGCGGCGATGGCCACCACCACGGTGGGATCGGCGCTGACGGTGGCGCGCAGCGACGGCAGCACCCAGCGCTATGCCCTGGCCTACCATCCGTTCTTCGTCACCGGCGACCAGGTGCCCGACGGCAAGGGCGGCACCGTGCTGGCCGGTGGCTATTACGACATCCAGCACCGGCCGATCATCGACCGCTCCCAGCCCGGTGCCGAACGGCCGTTCTTTTCCGACTGCCCGGACGGCTCCTCGCTGCTGACCCTGCCCGATGCCAAGGTGCCCGGGGTCAAGGGCAATCACGTGTTCGCAGTAGTGCAGTTCGAATACACCACCCGCGACCAGGCCGGCAACGACACCAATCGCCACCTGCCCGCGCCGATCGCGGTGCTGACGCTGGATCAGGACCCGGCCACCGGCAAGCTGTCGCTGGTGAAGTACCACAACGTCGACACCGCACCGGTACACGGGCTGTGGACCACCTGCGGCGCCAGCCTGTCGCCGTGGAATACCCACCTGTCCAGCGAAGAATACGAACCCGACGCCACCGCGCTGGCCGGCAACACCCAGTTCCGCAGCTACAGCACGCATCTGTACGGCGACCCGGAGAAGGCCAATCCGTATCACTACGGCCATCTGCCGGAAATCACCGTGCACCCGGACGGCACCGGGAGCGTGCGCAAGCATTACTGCCTGGGCCGCATCTCGCACGAGCTGGTGCAGGTGATGCCCGACCAGCGCACCGTGCTCATGGGCGACGACGCCACCAATGGCGGGCTGTTCATGTTCATCGCCGACCGCAAGGCGGACCTGTCGGCCGGCACCCTGTACGTGGGCAAGTGGCAGCAGACCTCGGGCATCGGCCCGGGCGCGGCCACGTTGCGCTGGATCAGGCTCGGCCATGCCACCAGTGCCGAGATCCAGGCCATGGCCGACCGCCTCACCGCCGCCGACATCCTCGACGTGCATCTGAGCGACCCGGGCGATGCCTCGTTTACCAAGATCCCGTTCAACGGCACCTTCAACTGGATCCGCATCAAACCGGGCATGGAAAAGGCCGCCACGTATCTGGAAACCCACCGCTACGCGGCGCTGGCCGGCGGCAGCCTGGGCTTCACCAAGCTCGAAGGCACCACAGTCAATGCCAAGGACAAGGTCGCCTACATGGCGATGTCCTACATCGTCACCAGCATGCGCGACGGCTCGGGCGACGTGAAGGTGGAAGGCCCGGACGCGGGCGCGGTATACGCCTTGAACCTGCGCGGTGGCCAGCGCGACCACCACGCTGCGCCGATCCATAGCGACTGGGTGCCGATCGACATGGCCGCACCGGCCGCGCTCACCGGCCACGACCTGGCCAAGGCCGACGCGCTGGGCAACCTGGCCGACCCGGAGCGCCTGGCCAACCCGGACAACCTCAAGTTCTCCGAAGCGCTGCGCACCTTGTTCATCGGCGAAGACAGCAGCCTGCACGTCAACAATTTCCTGTGGGCCTACAACGTGGACAGCGGCGCGTTGACGCGCCTGCTGTCGGTGCCGGCCGGCGCCGAATCCACCGGTCTGCATGCGGTCGACCAGATCCACGGCTGGACCTACGTGATGAGCAATTTCCAGCACCCCGGCGACTGGGAAAGCCCGCTGCACGACACCGTCAAGGCCACCCTCGATCCCCTGGTGCGCGCCAACTACAAGAACCGCTTCGGCGCGGCGGTGGGCTACCTCACCGGCGACCCGGTGGCAGTGAAGCTGGGCCAGGCCTAGGCGCCGCCGTGTCAGTTGCAGCGCCGCGTGACGCCACAGCTGACACGTGCGGCAGGCGTTCTAGCCTCTGTCGCAAGGCCGGTAGGAGCGCACCCGGGCGCGAGGAGCTTTGCCGGTACGGCCTGTCGCGCCCAGGTGCGCTCCTACGGGTGAGGCCGACACGTGCAGCGTGGCGTTCCCGCTGCTGTCGCAAGGCCGGTAGGAGCGCACCCGGGCGCGAGGAGCCTTGCTGGTACGGCCTGTCGCGCCCGGGTGCGCTCCTACGGGTNCGCTGCTGTCGCAAGGCCGGTAGGAGCGCACCCGGGCGCGAGGAGCCTTGCTGGTACGGCCTGTCGCGCCCGGGTGCGCTCCTACGGGTGAGGCCGACACGTGCAGCGTAGCGTTCCCGCTGCTGTCGCAAGGCCGGTAGGAGCGCACCCGGGCGCGAGGAGCTTTGCTGGTACGGCCTGTCGCGCCCGGGTGCGCTCCTACGGGTGAGGNCGCTGCTGTCGCAAGGCCGGTAGGAGCGCACCCGGGCGCGAGGAGCTTTGCTGGTACGGCCTGTCGCGCCCGGGTGCGCTCCTACGGGTGAGGCCGACACGTGCAGCGTAGGGTTCTCGCTGCTGTCGCAAGGCCGGTAGGAGCGCACCCGGGCGCGAGGAGCCTTGCTGGTACGGCCTGTCGCGCCCGGGTGCGCTCCTACGGGTGAGGTCGCTGGATGTCTGGCCGCATCGGCGAGAAGCGGATCAGGCCGCAAGTGCTTGAGCGCGCGGCTCAAGACTGCCGCACCTCCAGCGCTGCCATCACGACGGGCTTGGCCCAATCGGGCACCTGCGCCAGTTCTTCGGGCGTTTGCGGGTGCTGCAGGCCGTTGCGGTCCAGTTCCAGCACCAGCAGCGGCGCGACCTGCCCCTCGGCATCGGCGGGCACACTGTTGTCGTAGACATGCAGCACCGCCAGATGCGGCAGCAGCGCGATCAGGTTGGCGCGCGAGGCATCGTAACGCTCGCGGACCTTGTGCTCGGGGCTGGCATGGCCGCCGGCGGCGACGCGCGCGGCCACCCGTTCGATATGCAGCTCGACGCTCGACAGGCCGCAGAACCAGATCGCCACGGTGTGCTGCGCGCAAGCTTCGCGGAGCAGGCGCGGGATGGTCGTCGCGCCCAGGGTGGTTTCGAATGCATAGTCGCTGCCAGTGTCCATGGCCTGGCGCAGCCGTCGCACGCCCTCCTGCCAGGCCTGCGCATTGGCGTCTCCGGATGACCAGCCCTGCTCCACAAGATCCCGGGTGAATGCGTGCGGGTTGAACCAGGTGGCGCCGTCTTCCCGCAGCAGGCTGCCCAGCAACGAACTCTTGCCGGCGCCGTTGACGCCGGCCAGCACCAGGATGTTTCCCACGATCTAGAGCGACGGGCCCAGGGTGAGCTTCCTGCCCCGGCGTGCCGGCTTGCCGATCACCTGGGCCAGGCCTGCGCCCCCGGTCATCGCCGCCAGATGCGCATCGAACTTGCTCTGCAATGCCTGCAACGATTGCGCCCGCGTCGAGGCAGCCGTTGCTGCGCTCGCCTGCCTCACCAGACGCTGGTACTCCTCCGCATCCACCACGACCGCCTCGGGATGATTATGGTTGGTGATGACCACCGCGCCATGCGAGCGCACCTTGCGCATCAGGCTGGGCCAGCCCTTCACCTTGATGTCGGCGGCAGGGGATGTTTCGAGCTCGGGCAGATCCTGGAGGCCAGGCATGGGACGGTCCTGCACGTGGTGGTGACTCACAGCCTACGCTCGACTTCCCATTTTGGGAAATTTGGCTATTTTGGCTCAATCCCATGCCGGACAGGCCGCCGCACAACGAAAACGGGGCCCGCAGGCCCCGTCGTCTTGCCGCCGATGCACCAGGCTCAGCCGCGCAGCCTGGCCAGCAGTTCGCGCGTCACCGGGTCGGCGACGTCGGCGGCCTCGCCCTTCAATGCCGGCAGCAACTGGCTGGCCAGCTGCTTGCCCAGCTCCACACCAAACTGGTCGAAGGCATTGATGCCCCACATCACCGACTGCACGTAGACGCTGTGCTCGTACATCGAGATCAGCGCGCCCAGCGCTTGCGGGGTCAGCGCGTCGAGCAGGATCACCGTGCTCGGGCGGCCACCCGGATAACTGCGGTGCGGATCGCTGCTGTCCTGGCCGTTGGCCAGCGCTTCGGTCTGCGCCAGCACGTTGGCCATCAGCGCGACATGGTTTTCCGCATACGGATCGTCGTTGTGCACGGTGCCGATGAAATCGGCCGGCACCACGCTGGTGCCCTGGTGCAACGCCTGGAAGAAGCTGTGCTGCACATCGGTACCGGCACCGCCCCACCACACCGACACGGTGTCGCTGTCCACGGCAGAACCGCCCAGCTTGACCCGCTTGCCCAGGCTTTCCATCACCAGCTGCTGCAGGTAGGCCGGCAGCAGGGCCAGGCGCTGGTCGTAGGTCATCACCGCATGGGTGGCGCTGCCGAGCAGGTTGCGGTTCCACACCGCCGTCAGGCCGTGCAGCACGGCGACGTTTTCTTCCAGCGGCGTGTTGAGGACATGCGCGTCGAACTGCGCGGCGCCTTCCAGCAACTGTTCGAAACGGTCGAAACCGATCGCCAGCGCGATCGGGAAACCCACCGCCGACCACAACGAGTAACGGCCACCGACCCAGTCCCACATCGGCAGTACGCGGCTCGGCGCGATGTCGAAGGCCTTGGCGGCGCGCTCGGGATTGGCACTCACTGCGTACAGCCGCTCGCTACCACCCAGCCAGGCGTGCAGGATGCTGCCGTTGAGCAGGGTTTCCTGGGTGCCGAAGGTCTTGGAAATCAGGATGCCGGCAGTGCGCGCCGGGTCCAGCGTGGCCAGCGTGCGCTGCATCGCCGCGCCATCCACGTTGGAGACGAAATGCACGCGAAACCGCGCACCCGACGGCGCACGCAAGGCATCGGCCACCAGCCGCGGTCCCAGGTCCGAGCCGCCGATGCCGACGCTGACGATATCGGTGACGTCGGTGGCTTCCAGCTGCTGGACCAGCGCGCCCATGCGCTGGCGCACTTCCGCAGCGGTGGCATACGCGTCGGAGGCCACCGGCGCATCGGTCAGGTCGCCGCGCAACGCGGTATGCAATGCAGCGCGCTGTTCGGTGACATTGACCTGCTCGCCGCGGAACAGGCGCTGGAACGCACCGGCCAGGTCACGCTCGCGCGCGATGACGAACAAGGCATCGAGCGCGGCGCGGTCGTACTTCTGCCGCGCGAAATTGAAATACAACGGACCGACCTGCCTGGCGTACTGCGTCGGCCGTTGCGGCTCGGCGGCAAGCAATGCGGGGATGGCAGCGCCGCGCAGGCGCTGGGCGTGGGCGTGAAGCGCGTCGAATCCGTTGGTCTGTGTCATGCGGCCTGCGTGGGAATGCTGTGGTTGGTATGGGAGATCGTGTTGCTGCCGTCCACATATACCAGATTGGGCTTGAAGGTCTCGGCTTCGGCTTCGCTCATGCTGGCAAACGCCGCAACGATGATCAGATCGCCCACCTGCACGTGGCGCGCCGCGCCGCCGTTGAGCGAGATGATGCCGCTGCCTTCCTCGGCACGGATGGCGTAGGTGCTGAAACGCGCACCGTTGGTGACGTCCCAGATATGCACCTGTTCGAACTCACGGATGCCGGTGGCTTCCAGCAGCAGGCCGTCGATGGCGATCGAACCCTCGTAATTGAGCTCGGAATGGGTGACGGTGGCGCGGTGGATCTTGGCTTTCAGCAGGGACAGGTGCATGACGGGCAACGGCAAAGGAAAGCCGGCATTTTAGCGGAAAGCGCTCGTGCGCACCGGCCTGCCCCATAACCGGAGGTGAGGGCTTCAGGACGGCGTCGGACAAACGCGCCGGTACGCCCAAGCGCAGGCGCCGCCGGTCACTGCCCGACCCGGCGCCTGCAGCGGCATTGGGACCGCTCAGAATTCCAGGTTGTCGATCAGCCGCGTGCTGCCCAGGCGGGCGGCGATCAAGGCCACGCGCGCGCCGGCGTGGGCATCGCCCGGCGCGCTCAGGTCCGGCAACCGCACCACCGCGTAATCGACGCGGAAACCGGCCTGTTCCAGCGCCTGGGTGGCAGCCTCTTCGACCTGCGCACGCGGGGTGCCGGCGGCGTAGCTGTCGCGCATCTGCAGCAGCACCTTGCGGATCTGGGTCGAACGCGGGCGTTCGTCGGCGGTCAGATACTGGTTGCGCGAACTCATCGCCAGGCCATCGGCCTCGCGCACGATGCTGCCGCCCAGGATCTCGATCGGAAACGCCAGGTCGGCCACCATCTGGCGGATCACCGCCAGCTGCTGGTAGTCCTTCTTGCCGAAGGCGGCCACGTCCGGCTGCACCTGGTTGAACAGCCGCGCCACCACCGTGCACACGCCGTCGAAATGCCCCGGCCGGCACACCCCTTCCAGCACGTCGCTGACGCCCGGCGCATGGATCGGCGTGGCCAGTGCGGTACCGAGCGGATACATGGTGTCCACGTCGGGTAGCCACAGCGCATCGCAGCCGGCGTCTTCCAGGCCGCGCAGGTCGGCCTCCGGCGTGCGCGGGTAACGGGCAAAATCTTCATTGGGGCCGAACTGGGTCGGGTTGACGAACACGCTCGATACCACCCGGTCGGCGTACTGGCGCGCCAGCATCACCAGCGAATAGTGGCCGGCGTGCAGGTTGCCCATGGTCGGCACCAGCGCAACGCGCAAGCCCTCGCGCTTCCAGCCGGTGACCAGTGCGCGCAGGGTGGGAAGATCGGTCAGGGTCTGGATCATGCGGCGTACGCATGCGCAGCGTCGGGGAAGCTGCCGTCGCGCACGGCCTGCGCGTAGGCGCGCACCGCGCCCGCCACCGAGCCGCCTTCGGCGAGGAAATCCTTGACGAACTTGGGACGGCGGTGGCCGCTGTCCAGGCCCAGCATGTCGTGCATCACCAGCACCTGGCCGTCGCAGCCGGGGCCGGCGCCGATGCCGATGGTGGGCACCTGCAGCTCGGCACTGATCTGTGCGGCGATCGGCGTAGGCACGCATTCGAGCACGATCATGCTGGCGCCGGCCTGGACCACGGCCTGCGCATCGCGGCGCAACTGCTCGCCGGCTTCGCCACGCCCCTGCACCGTGTAGCCGCCGAAACGCAGCACCGATTGCGGGGTCAGCCCCAGGTGCGAACACACCGGGATCTCGCGCTCGACCAGATAGCGGATCACCTCCAGCTTGTGCCCGGCGCCCTCGATCTTGACCATCTCCGCGCCGGCCTGCAGCAACCGGGTGGCGGCATCCAGTGCACGCTCCGGCGTGGCATCGGCCTGGAACGACAGATCGGCCACCAGCAATGCCTGCTCCAGCACCCGCGCCACCGCGGCGGTGTGGTAGACCATGTCGGCGGTGGTCACCGGCAGGGTGGAATCGTGCCCCTGCACCACCATGCCCAGCGAATCGCCGACCAGGATCAGGTCGACGCCGTTGGCATCGAAGGTGCGCGCGAAACCGGCGTCGTAGGCGGTCAACATGACCAGTTTTCGACCCTCGCGCTTGGCCTGCGCCAAGGCGGGCACGGTCCAGGGCTTGCTGTCGGTATGGCTGCTCATGAGGTCATTACGTGGGGTGATGAGCCGGCCATTATCTACCCAATCGGCGCCAGCCCGCAGGTATCGACGGCCTGCAGGGCGTGTCGCACTGTTCCATGGCCCGGAATGATCGCCTCCGGGGCGAGCTCGGACAGCGGCAGCAACGCAAAGGCGCGCGCCTGCAGATGCGGGTGCGGGACCTGCAGGCGCGGCAGGTCGATCACCTGGTCGGCGTACAACAGCAGATCCAGGTCCAGCGTGCGCGGACCCCAGCGCTCGCCGGCCTGGCGCTGCCGGCCGAAGGCCTGCTCGATGCCAAGCAACGCATCCAGCAACTGCAGTGGCGCCAGCGCGGTGCGCAACTGCGCCACCGCGTTGATGAAATCGGGCTGGTCCTCGCGGCCCCAGGCCGGCGTGCGGTACAGGCGCGAAGCGGCAACCAGGGTGGTCTGCGTCACCTCGCCCAGCGCGGCGATGGCCGCGCGCACGCTGGCCTCGGCCGGGCCCAGGTTGGCGCCCAGGCCGACAAAGGCGGTCTGCACGCCCTACTCGCCCGCGGGCGCGCCGGTGCGACGGCGGCGACGGCGACGCTTGCGCGGCGCATCCTCCTCGCCGGCGTGATCGGCCTGCGCGGTTTCGATCGCATCGACCAGCTCCTGGCCGGAGGACTTCTGCGCCTCGCGCCAGAAGTCGACGTCGGCGGCATGGTCGGCCGAGGCGAACTGGCGCAGCACCAGGAAATCGAACGCGGCGCGGAAACGCGGATGCGACAAGGTGCGGAACACGCGCTTGCGCTGGCGCGAGGAGAAGCGCGTCTGCAGCAGCCAGATTTCCTGCATCGGCAGCGAGAAACGCCGCGGCAGCGCCACGCGTTCGAGCTGATGCAGGGTGACCCGGTCGGCGGCGCGACGCTGCGCGTCCTCCGGCTGCACGCCCTGCGCCTGCAGGCCCATCAAGGTGCGGCAGAACGCCGGCCAGAGCAGCAGGGCGAACAGGAACGCCGGCGATACCGGTTCGTCGTTGGCCACGCGCGCATCGGTGTTGCGCAGGCCTTCCAGCACCATCGCGCGCAGTGCGCCACTGCGATTGGATTTCAGGGCCGCCGCACTTTCCGGAAACAGCGCACCGAGCAGGCCGTAACGCTCCAGGCCTTCGAAACTGGCCACGCCATGCCCGGACAGGAACAGCTTGAGAATTTCCTCGAACAACCGCGCCGGTGCCGCTTCGGACAACAGCCCGGCCAGGCGCGGGATGGGGTCTGCGGTGCCCGCTTCGATGTCGAAGTTCAACTTGGCCGCCAGACGCACCGCGCGCAGCATGCGCACCGGATCTTCCTGGTAGCGCAGCTCCGGGTCGCCGATCAGCTTCATCAGGCGCGCCTGCACGTCTTCGAAGCCGCCGCAGTAATCGCGTACCGAGAAATCCTCGATCGCGTAGTACAGGGCGTTGCAGGTGAAGTCGCGACGGATCGCATCGTCTTCGATGGTGCCGTAGACGTTGTCGCGCACCAGGCGGCCGTTATCCAGCTCGCGGTCGCCGCTGCCATCGTCGATGTTGGCGCGGAACGTGGCCACTTCGATGATCTCGCGACCGAACACCACATGCGCCAGGCGAAAGCGGCGGCCGATCAGGCGACAGTTGCGGAACAGCGCCTTGACTTCTTCCGGCGTGGCACTGGTGGCCACGTCGAAATCCTTGGGATGGCCGCCGACCAGCAGGTCGCGGACCGCGCCGCCGACCAGGTAGGCACCAAAGCCCGATTCGCGCAGGCGGTACAGCACGCGCAGCGCGTTGGGGCTGATGTCCTTGCGCGAGATGGTGTGCTGATCGCGCGGGATGACGCGCAGCGTGAACGGAGATGTAACTGAGGGTTCGATGATGGCGCTTCCGTCTTGTGTTGCAGGATTGCCCAACGGGTTTTAGCGCACTATACTAGCGCGCTGCACAAGACGCACCAAACGCTCCCTTCGTCTAATGGTTAGGACGTGGCCCTCTCAAGGCTAAAACAGGGGTTCGAGTCCCCTAGGGAGCACCACCGTCGTCTACCTGCAGAACACGCCAAGGCCCCGCATTGCGGGGCTTTTGCGTTATCGGGCATGGGTAACTGCCGCTTGTGGGGCGACGCGCAATGATCCGTTCCCCGCTCGGGTGAACACCTCTCCCATGGCGACTGCGTCGATCCGGTGTACCGGCGCGCCGATTGGCTGAGGTCGGTTGTGGCGCCAAACACCCGTGCACCAAGCCATGTAGCCGCCCGCGCGCTTCCCGTCTGCGCCTGCATGTGCTTCCACCTGAGGGTGGCGCATCGGCCCGGCCGATGCCGATCACCCCACGACACACATCATGCACGGCCGATCAGCACATGGACCTGCGCGACAACGCGTGCGCATCGGCGCCAGGTAGATCGGCCTCGCACTTGCGCGCAGCGATTGCAGATCGACGTGGATGTTCGCAGTGCATGGCAACGCCTCACTCGGCCAATGGATGAAAAGCGCCGGCATCGCTGTCGGTTTCGGCGACGGCGTCGTGGGCATGCAGACTTTCCAGGTGGCGCACCGCCACATGGAAGACGGCATGGTGCTCGGCCAGCGCCTTGCGCAACCGCCGCGCGGCATCTTCGACATACATCAGGTTGGCGCCATTCAAGCGGGCGAACGCCTGCTCGTCGACACGCCGGACCGCCGCCTGTACCGGCGTTGCCAGCGCGTGTTCGCACAGGCCGACCAATGCGCGGATATCGAAGCGCTGCAAGCTCGCGCCCAGCTCCACGCGTACCTGCGCCACGCTGCGCTGGCTATGCGGCGTGGCGTACGAACCGTTGTCTTGCAGCCATTGCGCAACCTCTTCGACCGGCAATGCGTCGCGCCCTGCGTGTTGCTGCAAGAACGCATCGCTCAGCAACTGGCGCGACAAGGCCGCCGAACAGGGACAGGTGGAGGCGTACAGCACCTCGATCTGCAACTGGATCTCCGTGCGACCTGCGCTGGAGTGGGCATCGATGCGCACCGGATAGGCGCGCCAACCGCTCAGTGCTTCGCTGCGCAGCGCAGGCACCCGCAGCATCAGCTCGAAGCTCAGCGTCAGCCGCGCCGCACGGCTGCCGCAATCGGCATGACTGTCGATCAGCGCCTGCAGCAGCTGCGACACCATCGCCGGCGACACCGGCTGCTGCAGATGCCGATCCAGCAGGCGATACAAGCGCGACATGTGGATGCCCTTGAGTTCCGGGCGCGGCAGATCCACCTGCACGCCGGCACGCGCGGCCACGCTGCCGCCTGGTTCGGCATCGTGCAGGCGCACCGGCACGGCGATGTCCTGCATGCCGACCCAGCGCAGCGGCGCACGCAATGTGGAGCGTTCTGTAACGGCAACATCGGGAAGCGTGGTGGACATCGAAAGCTCGTTGAAGGAGATGGGGGCAATCGCGCCTCAGGCGCGACCGGGGAACATCTGGAAGTAATCGTCGATACCGGCATGCAGCGTTTGCGCCAGTTCGTCCTGATGCGTATCGCCGCACAGCCGCCGGCAATCGTCGCGATTGCTCATGAAGCCGGTTTCCACCAGCAACGACGGGATGTCAGGCGACTTCAACACCGCAAATCCGGCCTGCCCGACCTGGTCCTGATGCAGGCGCGTCACCTGCTGCAGCCGCCCGAGCATCAACTTGCCGAACGCCACGCCGCTGGCGATGGTGCCGCTCAGCGACAGGTCGGCCAGCACCTGCGACAACACCGGGTTGCTGGGCACCCGCAAACGGCGCGCGCTGTCGCCCATCTGGTCGGCGGCGTTTTCGCTGTCGGCGATCCAGCGCGCCAATGCCGAGCTGGCGCCGTTCTGCGACAAGGCAAATACTGACGCGCCGCGTGCCTCGCTGTTGGGCGCAGCATCGGCATGGATGGACACGAACAGCTCGGCATTGCGGCGATGGGCGATCAGCACCCGCTCGTGCAGCGGCACGAAGCGGTCGTCACTGCGGATCATGGTCGGCCGGTAACGCGGATCGGCGGCCAGACGCTGGTGCAGCCGCCCCGCGACCGCCATCGCCACATGCTTTTCGTAGCGCGCATCGGCACTGACCGCGCCGGGATCCTTGCCGCCATGACCGGCATCGATGGCGACCACGTAGGGATGCAGGCGGGAGCGCGTGGGCGCAGCCGCCGCAACGGCCAGCTCGGTCGGATCGGCTGCGGACAACGACGCAGTGCCGGACACAGCAGCAAGATCGACCACCAGTGCACCATCCTCCCAGCGCGCCGTGGCTGTCAGCGGCTGCGCCAGATCGAGCACCACGCGCAGCCCATCGCCGTGCGGGCCGCTGCGGATGGCAACGACCGCGAGACCGTCAGGCAATGGATCGACCTGCGGTGGTTGCGTCGAAACGCCCGGCAGGTCGATGACCAAGCGCGCTGGATTGGACAGGCTGAAGCTGTGGTATGCGACCTGCGCGTTCAATGCGAGTCGAAGTCGCAGCCCCGCATCCTGACGCTGCAGATTGCAGCTGCGCAGCATCGGCAGCGGCTGCGCGTGGACCAGACGCGGCGACAGCAGCAAGGCTGCGCCGACGGTGTGCAACACCTGCCGCCGCCTCATCGGGCCAACCCCGCTGGATCGACGCGGCCACCGCGCCGCTTCGAGCACGGGAGGTTCGGCATGGTGACCAGGCAAACAGCACTCTGCGGTACGGGACGCGACACGGCGTTACCAGACGAACGATGAAATTAAGTGTTATAAAGTAACACTAATCGCGCAAAAGCAAGCCCGCCGCGGCCCGCCAACGCCCTCACGTTCACTCTTGCCGAAGAGCACCACGATGTCGCCCGTCATCCCCGACAGCTATACCGCCTGGCGCCACTGCATCGAGGTCGACTGCAGCCAGCCACTGACCGCCCCTTTCATCACCCGACGACTCGCCAGCCTGCGCGACCTGAGCGACCATCACACTCAGCAATTTCTGCGTCGTTGGGGCGAACTTCATCGTCGGCGGGGGATGGGATGGTTCGAGCGAGCGCTCCAGGATTTGGAACCAACGTACTAGGTGTCACCAGGGCTTGGTGCTTAAAGAAGCAGTCAGGGAGTTGTGCACGTAGCGACCTGGGCCATTTCTGAAATCGCGGGACTTACAACGTTTAGCAAAACACTATTGCTTGCGTGAGTATCAGTAAGGCTTTTTCAGAAAGACCAAGCCCTGCGCAATAAGCAATACTGTCAAACAACTGACATTGCATATTCCTGGAGGCGCACTGCAACCAGTACTAATTGGGACGAACGTGGAACGCTAACGTAGCCCAGTCCGCATATCGAAGACGCGCCAGACACAGTGGTGGTCGGCAATTTCTTTGCGAAACTCCCACACCTATCCGCTCTATGGACGTAACGTAGGCGAGCCTGAATTGCAGGCAAAATCGCCCCTAGCAGGGGAAGGCGAAACTCATGAAAGTTAAAGCAAACACGTTGAAGGTTATGTGCGTCCTGGCCTGCGCTTTGGTGACAGGCCAAGTCCCGGCTCAAACTGGCGGATGCTGCGCAGGCGGTGTAGGCGCCCAAGCGACAATGGGATTGGGGGAACGTAGCCCTGCAGCTGCCAACCTCACCTTAGATCCCGCCTGGTCAATCTACGAGTTCCAACGTGACGGCGTGACATATCTGCAAATCAATGACGTCGCCGGGGGGGTTAGAGCAGTGGTCGCACGCGTTGACAATGCGCTTTGGGTACTGCCGATGGGCAAGGATGCTGATCGCGTCACAATCCCGGCAGCTAATACAATTTGGGCAAATTCGTCGGCAACGTCTGCGACTGAGCTAGGACCTAACGCGCAAATGGTATACCAGACCGCACACTTCACCGTGCATGTCGAGCGGAAAGCCAACGTGGAACGCTGGAAGGTGTCCCCGACGCGGTAACAGCAGATGCCTCGGCCACGAGGAAGGTGAGTACCAACGCATGGCGGCGACGAAACAAGCCGCCATGCGACTTAAGCCGGGCCCGAAATTCATGTTCGTCCTCAGGGGATTCACGCCGCACGGAATCCACCAAAGAAGTATCGGCAAAAACTCTCATGACGATCCCCTGCCCACCTCTACCACGCCAGACACGCGCATGGATGAAATGCTTATTGGAAGCAGGCAGAAGTTCCAACGCGTTGAGTGTGCAGCGATAAGCCGCAAGCTGCAGTCCAAGCGAGAGCTGCTGACAATCCCCCTGTAATAGACAGTCGAGCTTGGTGGAATTCAACCTCTCAAACGCAGCCGAACGCAGCGTTCGAAACAAGCCATGCGTTTCAATTTCCAATGGATATAAAGCCGCAACATATTCATGCAGAAGTTGCGACTCCAGAACGGCCACGCGTGTTATTTCCATTGCTGCCGCATGGTGACCACGCTCCCGAAGATCTGCCACGACCGATTTGCGCATCCTATTCATCTGGACGTTGATATCGGAGTATTCAACAACCCGATCCCGCAGTGTTCGCTCAGCCGCGAGATAACTGGCTTGAATGGCCTTTTGAGCATCCGCTTTAATTCGTCCAATAGTGTCAAATCGCTTCAAAGGCCTGACGAACCGTACGCCAAAAACGAATAAAAAGGTACTGACGACTACGTGGAAAACCTGAACCTCAAACAGACTCGGATTGTAATAACCAATTTCATATGTCTTTGGCAAGGTGATTGCCAAAGCGAAGTTTGCAAGCAGCGTCCCGAGAGCAGTCCCTGTCCACCCGTGACGACGTGTCAAGACAACCGCTGGCCCTATCAGTGCAGCCATCAGCATTTTTCGCAGCAATGGCTCCTGCGTGTAGCCGAGCATATAGAAAAGAACAAGAATGACGACAACTGACAGTCCAAGATCGCGGGGCAGGTCTATGCGCGCCGGCTCTCGTTTTTGAGGCGACCACAACATGGCCGGAAGCAAGAAAATCAATATCCCCAGATAACTTCCCAACCAGTAGCGAACGAGGAACTCCAAGACCTTGTCCGTGCTCGGACCACCAAGGCTGGCATTAAGAACGATGCTCCACAGCGAATTAAAAAACCCAATGGCAATCGCCAATGGAATTAGGAAAGGAGTGCGCAGAAATAGCTTAGGGGCATGATGGCGTGCCAGCCAAATGACGAACGCAATCATGGGGGCATGAACAAGTGGACTTATGTAAGCCCACGTCAAATCGTATCCCTGATTCTGCGAGAGCGGAACACGCAACCAGAGCATTGCAGCCGCATCTCCTGCCAACAGGAATGGCCACTCTCGATAGGGCCTGAATAGCAGGGTTACAACACGCAAGCCGACAGGCAGGTACCACTGGTCGATGGAGCAATACCAGAGAGACAGGAATGCTAGGCAGTAGCAAACACTAACCAGCGCCCCCCTAAGGACTTCCCTTACTGCCGCCATACCACCGCTCCTTGGTTCCACGATTCGCCCTAGTCTGGAGGGAAACTGTCTGTTGGAGTATAGCGGTGGCGCACAATTTGCAAAAAGAGCTAATGCGCTTCCAGGCGGTTATCGCCGTTTAAGACACGCATTGCACTTTGATGGTGCGTCTGGCCCTACGCGAGTCAGGCAGCCTCACACAAGACAGTCCAGGGCCGCAGGCGATCACGAGAAGGCGCACGCACCCAATCCAGCCCAACGATGACAGCCAGCTCGATCGAGGCGCCTGAAGCGATGCAGGCATGTGGGACATCGGCAAGACGTCGGGCGAGACCATCAACAAGAAGGCCGCGCGTTGCGCGGCCTTCTTCGTTTTCCATGCCGATATCGGCACAACAGATAGAATCAGCCCTCCATCTGCTCCAGCTCCTTGCCCTTGGTCTCGTAGACGTACTTGAGCACGAAGAACACCGAGATGAAGGCGGCGACGGTGTAGATGCCGTAGGCGCCGGCCAGGCCGATGCTGCCGAGCAGGATCGGGAAGCTGACGGTGATGGCGAAGTTGGAGGTCCACTGGGCGGCGCCGGCAATGGCCAGGCCTGAGCCGCGAATCTGGTTGGGGAACATCTCGCCCAGCATCACCCACATCACCGGGCCCCACGAGGCGTTGAAGAACACCACGTAGACGTTGGCGGCCACCAGCGCGAGCATGCCCATGGCATCGGACATGGCGAGCTTGCCGTTGGGATCCAGCGAGGCGGTGGCAAAGGCATAGGTCACCAGGGCCAGCGAGACCGCCATGCCGGCCGAGCCGATCCACAGCAACGGCTTGCGCCCGATCTTGTCCACCAGCATCACAGTGACCAGGCAGGCGCCGATGCTCAGTCCGCCGGAGAGCACGTTGATCAGCAGCGCGTCCTGTTCGGAGAAACCCACCGCCTGCCACAGCACGGCGCCGTAATAGAACACCACGTTGATGCCGACCAGTTGCTGGAACACCGCCAGGCCCACGCCGATCCAGACGATCGGGCGGATCTTGCCGGTGGCCTTGTTGATGAGGTCGGAGAACTTGGGCTTGTGCTGGTCGGCCGACATCGAGGCCGAGATCTCGGCCAGCTTGGTCTGCGCGGCGGCATTGCCGTACAGGCGCTTGAGCACCACCAATGCCTGCTCGCGGCGGCCCTTGACCACCAGGTAGCGCGGGCTTTCCGGGATGACCAGCAGCAGCAACAGGAACAGCAGCGAGGGAATCGCCTGCATCCAGAACATCCAGCGCCAGGCGGCCTGCCCGGCCCAGAGCGGCTCGGTGGAAGCACCGGCGGCGTTGGCCAGCAGGTAGTTGCTCAGGAACGCGCAGAACAGCCCGCTGATGATGGCGATCTGCTGCATCGTGGCCAGCCGGCCGCGATAGCGCGCGGAGGCGACCTCGGCGATGTAGGCCGGCGAGATGACGCTGGCCGCGCCCACCGCAAAGCCGCCCATCACGCGGGCGAAGATGAAGAAGCCGGAGCTGTGCGAGGCCCCGGCGCCAATGGCCGAGAGCAGGAACAGCGCCGCAGAAATGATCAGGACCGCGCGGCGGCCCCAGCGGTCGGCCAGACGGCCGGCGAAGAAGGCGCCGATGGCGCAACCCAGCAGCATCGAGGCGACTTCGAACCCGGTCTCGGCAGCGCTGGAATTGAAGGTCTGCTTCAGGCCGTCGACAGTGCCGTTGATCACGCCGCTATCGAAACCGAACAAAAATCCGCCGATCGTGGCTACGCAACTGATCAGGACGATAAAACGGGTGTTCTCGCCGGCATCGGGGGCGCCGTTTACGGAGACACTGGACATGGATTCACCTGGAAGCATGCAAGGGAGCGGCCATGGGGGTGGCCGACATCGGCCGGCGACGCGCAGTGCGCCGCCGGCCACGGGACATCAACGCGTCAGATACTGGTTGATCAGGTTTTCGTAGGCTTCCTGGCGGCCGCTGAGTTGCTTGGGTTCGTTACCGGCCGCGTACTTGGCCACATCCACCAGCGTGCTGGTGCCGTTGGCGAAATCCGCGCCCGCACCGCTGTCGAAGCTGGCGTAACGCTCGGCGCGCCACTGTTCCAGCGGCGAGGAGGTCAGCAGCGCATTGGCCACTTCCAGGCCGCGTGCGAACGCGTCCATGCCGCCGATATGCGCCAGGAACAGGTCCTGCGGATCGGACGATTCGCGGCGCACCTTGGCATCGAAGTTCAGCCCGCCCGGTGCCAGCCCGCCCTGGCGCAGCACCACCAGCATCGCGCCGACGGTGTCGTACAGGTCGGTCNTCGAAGTTCAGCCCGCCCGGTGCCAGCCCGCCCTGGCGCAGCACCACCAGCATCGCGCCGACGGTGTCGTACAGGTCGGTCGGGAACTGGTCGGTATCCCAGCCGTTCTGAGGGTTGCCGCGATTGGCGTCGATGCTTCCGAGCAGGCCGGCATCGCTGGCAACCTGCAGATCGTGCTCGAAGCTGTGGCCCGACAACGTGGCGTGGTTGGCTTCGATATTGAGCTTGAAGTCCTGGTCCAGGCCGTGCTGGCGCAGGAAGCCGATCACCGTGGCGCTGTCGAAGTCGTACTGGTGCTTCATCGGCTCNGAGCTTGAAGTCCTGGTCCAGGCCGTGCTGGCGCAGGAAGCCGATCACCGTGGCGCTGTCGAAGTCGTACTGGTGCTTCATCGGCTCCATCGGCTTGGGTTCGATCAGGAAGTTGCCCTTGAAGCCGATGGCGCGGCCGTAGTCGCGTGCCAGGGTCAAGAAGCACGCCATGTTGTCCTGCTCGCGCTTCATCTGGGTGTTGTGCAGGCAGGCGTAGCCTTCGCGGCCGCCCCAGAACACGTAGTTCTCGCCGCCCAGCTCGACGGTGGCATCGATCGCGGCCTTGACCTGCACCGCCGCACGCGCCACCACGTTGAAGTCGGGGTTGGTCGATGCGCCGTTCATGTAGCGCGGGTGCGAGAACAGGTTGGCGGTGCCCCACAGCAGCTTGANGCCGCACGCGCCACCACGTTGAAGTCGGGGTTGGTCGATGCGCCGTTCATGTAGCGCGGGTGCGAGAACAGGTTGGCGGTGCCCCACAGCAGCTTGATACCGGTGTCGGCCTGGCGCTGCTTGGCGATGCCGACCATGTGGGTGAGATTCTTTTCGTACTCGCCGATGTCGTCGGCATCCGGCGACAGGTCCACGTCGTGGAAGCAGTAATACGGCACGCCGAGCTTGGTGAAGAATTCGAATGCGGCATCGGCCTTGGCNGAAGCTGTGCCAGTAGGCCACCGCAAAGCGCAGGTGCTCGGCCATGGTCTTGTCGCCGATCTGCTTGTTGGCGTCGTAGACCTTGAAGGCCAGCGGGTTGTCCGAGTCGCGGCCTTCGAAGCCGATCTTGCCGATACCGGGGAAATATTCTTTGGCGCCGATGTAGACGGTGTTGCTCATGGGGTGGAATGTCCTTGCTGCTGGGGGAGTTGTAGAAAGCGGGTCGATCAGCCGGCGTAGAGCGGGCTGACCACCTGCAGGTGCTTGAGGAAGGTCTGGTAATGCTGCTGATACTGGGCCACGCGTTGCGGATCCGGGCGCGCCGACAGGTCCTGGTCGATCTGCAGATGCTCCAGCACCACATCCGACAAGGCGTCCGCACCGCCGTCGTCGCGATCGCAGGCCCACAGGGCCTGCAGCGCGGCACCGAACGCGGCGCCTTCGGGCTGGGTCGGCACCACGACCTGCAGGTTGAAGATATCGGCCACCATCTGCCGCCACTGCGCGCTCTTGCTGCCGCCACCGGTGAGCAGGATGGTGTCGAACTGCAGACCCGCTGCGACGAAGGCATCGAAGCCGTTGCGCAGGCTGTAGGTCGCCCCTTCCATCGCGGCGCGATAGAAATGTGCCGCGGTGGTGTTGTGCAGGTCCATGCCGAACAGGCAGCCGAGTGCATCCGGCAGATTGGGCGTGCGCTCGCCGTTGAAGAACGGCAGCAACACCAGACCATCGGCACCGGGCGCGGTGTCGGCAATCATCGCTTCGGTCTGCTCGCGGGTGATCGAGAACATGCGCATCACCGCCTCGGTGGCGACGGTGCAGTTCATGGTGCAGATCAGCGGCAGCCAGCCGCCGCTGGACGAACAGAACGCGGCCCAGCGTGCGTCCTCGTCCACCACCGGGTGATCGGCGTAGGCGAACAAGGTGCCCGAGGTGCCCAGGCTCATGGTCAGGCGACCGGGCACCACGTTGCCGGTGCCGATCGCGGCCATCATGTTGTCGCCGCCGCCGGTGGTGACACGCACACCGGCCGGCAGGTTCAGCGCCTCTGCAGCTGCGTCGGACAAGGCATAGACCGCGCCGGTCTCCACCAGCGGAGGCAATGCCTCGCGCAGGTCGCGCTGTGCGTCCACCGCGCCGAGCATGCGTTCGGACCACTGGCGGGTGCGCACGTCCAGCCAGCCGGTGCCGGAGGCATCGCCGACTTCGGCAAAACGCTCGCCGGTGAGCCAGAAATTCACGTAATCGTGCGGCAGCATGACCGTGGTCATCGCCGCATACGCCTCGGGACGATGCTTGCGTGTCCACGGCAATTTGGAGGCGGTGTAGCCGGCCATGATCGGGTTGCCGGCAGTGGCCACGCTGCCTGCCGCGCCACCCACCGCGTCCATGATTTCGTCGCATTCCAGCGCGGTGCTGGTATCGCACCACAGCTTGACCGGCGCGGTGACGCTGCCATCGGCGGCCACCGGCACGAAGCCGTGCTGCTGGCCGGAGACCGAAATACCGCGCACCAGTGCACGCTGCTCGCCATCGAGCTGGGCGAAGCAATGCACGATGCCGTCGATCCACCACTGCGCCTGCTGCTCGCGGGTGCCATCGTCGCGGCTGATCAGTTCCATCGGCGCGGCGATCGTGGCGACCACGGCGCGCTCCTGCGGATCGTAGGCCACCAGCTTGACGCTCTGCGTGCCCACATCCAGTCCTACATACAAGCTCATTGCATCACCAATCGGTTGTTGTTGAGGCCGACCTGCTGGGTGCGACCGGCGCCCAGTTCCAGGTCCAGGGTCTGCCCTGCGTAAGACAATTGATAGCGCCCGCCGCGGTCGCTGTGCACGCGGGCCTGCTGCAGGCGACCGCCGTCCCATTGCAGGTCCACGCTGGCACCGCCGCGCACGCGCAAGCCGCGCACACTGCCGCGCGGCCAGGCCTTGGGCAAGGCCGGCAGCAGGAACACGCTGCCGCCCCAGCTTTGCAGCAGCATTTCGGTGATGCCGGCGGTGCCACCGAAGTTGCCGTCGATCTGGAACGGCGGATGCGCGTCGAACAGGTTCGGGTAGGTGCGTTCGGCCGAGATCAGCAGTTGCAGGATGCGGTAGGCATGCTCGCCATCGGCCAGCCGCGCCCACAGGTTCAGGCGCCAGCCGATGCCCCAGCCGGTGGTGTTGTCGCCACGGATTTCCAGCGTGCGCCTGGCGGCGGCGGCAAGCTCGGGCGTATCGCGCAAATTGATCTGGCTGGACGGATGCAGGGCGTACAGATGCGAAACGTGCCGGTGCTGGAGCTCCGGCGCCTGCATGTCCCAGTCCTGCTGCCATTCCTGCAACTGACCGGCCTTGCCGATGCGGTTGGGCGGCAGTTGCTCGCGCAGCGCGCTCAGTTGTTGCGCAAAGGCAGCGTCGACCTTGAGCAGCTTGCTCATGGCGATGCATTGGGCGAACAGATCGCGCAGCAGCTGCGCGTCCATGGTGGGGCCGGCACACAGCGCGGCGTTGAACGGATGCTGGTTTTCCGGCGACATCGACGGGTTGGTCACCATCGCGCCGGTCTGCGGATCCTTGACCAGCGTGGCGACGAAGAACTCCGCCGCGCCCTTGAACAAGGGATAGATCCTGCCCAGATAGGCACGGTCGCGGCCGTAATCCCAGCGGTCCCAGAGCTGCTGCAGCAGCCAGACCCCGCCCATCGGCCACAGGCTCCACTTGGCGCCATCGATCGGCCCGGCCTGGCGCCACAGATCGGTGTTGTTGTGCACCACCCAACCGGGCGCGTCGTACATCGCACGTGCGGTGTGCGCGCCGGTCCTGGCCAGATCGAACAGCATGGATTCCAGCGGTTCGACGCACTCGTGCAGCGCATTGGCCTCGCTGGGCCAGTAGTTCATCTCGGTGTTGATGTTGATGGTGTACTTGCTTTCCCACGGCGGCTGCATCAGGTCGTTCCAGATGCCCTGCAGATTGGCCGGCTGGGTGCCGGGCCGCGAGCTGCAGATCAGAAGGTAACGGCCGAACTGGTGATACAGCGCCGCCAGCGCCGGATCGCTGCCCTGCGCAAAACGCTGCACGCGTTCGTCGGTGGGCAGTGCCGCCGCCTCGCTGGTGCCGAGATCGATCGCCACCCGCCGGAACAGCCGCTGGTGATCGGCCAGATGCGCACGCAGCAATGCGGCATAGTCGAGCTTGCCCGCCTTCTGCATGCTTGCTGCGGTCAATGCCAGCGGATCGCCATCGACTGCATCGAAGCGTTGGTAGCTGGTGGCGGCGGTGAGCAGCAGCACCACTTCATCGGCGCCTTCGATGCGCAGGCGGTCGCGCAGGCCACTGAGCGTGCCGCCCTTGACCTGCGGCAGCACGCGCAAGGCAAAACGCAGCTTGCCGTCGATGCCGGCGAAACTGCCGTTGCGACCGCTGAACAACAACCCGCCCTGCTCCACCGTGACCTCGCCGGTCTGCGGGCTGTCGACGCCCACGCGCAGGGAAATCGCACGGGGCCGATCGCAGGACAGGCGCACCACGATGCATTGCGACTGCGCCGACACGAACACCTCGCGCCGATGCAGCGCCCCACCGGAGCGGAAGGTGGTGGTGGCCACGCCGGTATCCAGATCGAGCTGGCGGCGATACTCGCTGATGCCGTCGGCACGATCGAAATCCAGCAGCAGATCGCCCAGCGGTTGATACGGCATCTGCTTGAGCGGACGCGAAAGCAACTTGGTGTCGGCCAGGGTTTCGGCCTCGGCATAACGCCCGGCAAAAATCAGTGCGCGCACCTGTGGCAAGGCCGCCAGCGCGTCGGGGCTGGTGGCGTCGTACGGGCCGCCTGCGTACAGCGTGTCCTCATTGAGTTGCAGGCGCTCGTGGGCAATGCCGCCCCACACCATCGCACCCAGCCGGCCGTTGCCGACCGGCAGCGCCTGCACCCATTCGTTGGCCGGTTCGCGATACCACAGCTGCAAGGCATCGGCAGGCGCCGCGGCTGGCAATGGGGCATGTCTGGACGACGCGGCAGCCTGCACGGCAACCGGCGCAGCACCCAGGACCGCAATCGCGGCCCCGGTTGCCTTGCACAGTTCTCTGCGGGTCAGCACGGCCACCGCCATGCGGCATCACCGGAACCGCCCGCGACTGCCTTGCGGCGCTCCGGCATCTGCTCGCCCATCGACTGAAGACAGCCTGCGATCATCGACGACGCGCTTTGCCGGACGCAATCTTGCGCTGCAACACGCTGACCGGATTGCCGTCGTACTGGATGCTGGCATCGCTCTTGGGCTCCAGTGCACCGGCATCCTCGCGCGGGCCGTCGACGAAGCGCACGTTGACGGTGCGCCTGGCCTGCATGCCGGTCCAGCTGCCTTCGCGCTTGCCGATGCTCAGCTCGCCCTTGGCCTGGTTCCAGCTCAGCGGAATGCGGCTGAACTCGCCCTTCTCGTAGCCGTAGCCCTTGCCGTCGTCCTCATACAGCGAGAACTGGCCGTCGGCGCCGGTATAGACCACCACGGTGAGCGGCGCATCCGGCTTCTGATCCACGTATTCCTGCACCGGACCGGTCGGCACGATGGAGCCTGCGCGCACGAACAACGGCATGCGTTCGATCGGCGCGGCCGCTTCGATGCTCTGGCCACCCTCGTAGCGCTTGCCGGTGGCGAAATCCAGCCAGCTGCTGCCGGCCGGCAGATAGACCTGACGCGAGGTGGCGCCGAAGCGGCTCACCGGTGCGACCAGGAACGCCGGCCCGAACAGGTACTGGTCGTCGATGTCGCGGACCTTGGGGTCGTTCGGGAAGTCCATCATCATGCCGCGCATGATCACACCATCGCGCTGGTAGGTATCGCCGGCCAGGCTGTAGATGTACGGCAGCAGCGCATAACGCAGGCGGTTGTAGTAGACCATGCTGTCGTAGAACGGCGTGCCTTCGGGGGCGATGTTCCAGATTTCGCGGTACGGGAACTGGCCGTGCGAGCGGAAGATCGGCACGAACGCACCGAACTGGAACCAGCGCGTGTTGAGCTCGCGCCATTCGGGCAAGTGCGCCGGGTCCTGGTTTTCATAGCGCTTCTCCACCGAGAAACCGCCGATGTCGAAGGTCCAGTTGGGCAGGCCCGACAGCGCCATGTTGACGCCGGCGGAGACCTGCGCGTGCATGTCGTCCCAGCGCGAGACGATGTCGCCGCTCCACACCGCCACTGCATTGCGCTGGGTGCCGGCATAGCCCTTGCGCGAGAGGATGAACACGCGCTTGTTGTCGGCCGCGCGGTCGCCCACGTAGACGCCGTGGGTATGCGGCAGCGGGTAGGAATTGAAGTACTCGGTGGACGAGCCCAGCGCGTTCGGCGTGGTGCGTGCCTTGCGCTCGCCGATGTCCAGGTTGGAATGCACGTCCGGTTCGTCGGCGTCCATCCACCAGGCATCGAAGCCCTTGCTGTTGAGCTTTTCGTTGACCTGGCGCCAGAAGATCGCTTGCGCCTTCTCCGAATACGGGTCGTAGAACGAGTTCTTGTAGCCCTTGCCGATCCAGTCCAGCTCGCCCACTTCCACGTTGCGCCTGAACATGAAGCCAGCCGCATCCAGTTCCTTGTAATTGGCGGTGGTCGGATAGAACTTCGGCCAGACCGTGATCATGATCTGCGTGTGCATGTCGTGCACGGCCTTGACCATGCCGTCCGGATCCGGGAAGTTCTTCTTGTCGAAATCGTGCGAGCCCCAGGCGTCTTCGGGCCAGTACGACCAGTCGAGCACGATGTTGTCCAGCGACAGCTTGCGCTTGCGGTACTCGGCCACCGCCCCCACCAGCTCATCCTGGGTCTTGTAGCGTTCGCGGCTCTGCCAGAAGCCATAGGCCCACTTGGGCAGCATCACCGACTTGCCGGTGAGTTCGCGGTAGCCGGCCACGGCCTGGTCGTACGAGTCGGCCGAGACGAAGTAGTAGTCGATCATCTGCCCGGCTTCGGACCACAGCGACAGATCCTTCGCTTCGGCAGCCGGCAGCGGGTCGCGGTGCAGCAGCGCGATATAGCTGGGGTCGACCAAATCCCATTCGATCTTGACGGTGTGGCGCTGGCCCGGCTCCAGATCGAGGGTGAATTCGTGATTCCACGGGTTCCAGTTCTGGCGCCAGCGGTCCATCACCAGCTTGCCGTCCACATACAGCTTGGCGTACTCGCTTGAGTACAGCGAGAAGGTATGTTCGCCGCCGGTGAGCGCTTCGATCTGCCCCTCCCAGCTGACCTGCATGCGGCTGTTCTTGTCCTTGGACATCGCCTTCTTGGGGTACTTGGCAAGGTCGCTGACGTATTGATAGTTCACCTCGCTCTCGCGGCGCTCGAGCACCTGCTTGCCGTCAATGGCATAGCGTGCGGTCAGCGCACCGGCCTTGCCCTTGGCGTCGTACAGCTTCAGCGACTTGGGCAGCGGCTGCAGGCCACGCGGGTCGCCCAGGCGGGTGATGGAGTTGTTGTCCCACAGCAGGCCGTAGTTGCGGCTGGACACCAGGTACGGCACCGCCATGTCGATATTGTTCTGCTGCAATTCGACATTGCGGCCCTTCTGGTTCATCCAGCCCTGCTGGTGCTGGCCGAAGCCGTACAGGCCTTCGTCGTCGGGCGACTGGAAGCGCTGACGCACGGTCAGATACTGCTTGCCTTCCACCTTCAGCGGCGCAAAGCTGCGCCCGCCCGCCACTTCCGACAACACCGGCTTGCCGTTGGCATCGGCAAAGCTGACATGGCCGTCGATGGTGGACACGGTAGCGGTGACCTTGCCGGTCTTCAGTTGCACGCTGTCGCCCTGCTCGGCCAGCTGGAAAGCGGTGTCGCCCTGCACCGGCACGCGCATCAGGCTGGGGCTGCGTGCGAAGTCGCCGTCCGGGTCCGCGCTGACGCGGACGATGCCGGCATCGACCACCTGCAGGCGCACCGGCGCGGCGCCCTTGGCGCTCGGCACCACGGTGACGCCATCGGCGGCCTTGCGCACTTCCTGCGCATGCGCGGCATTGGCCAGAAGCGCCAGCGACAAGGCCAGGCAATGGGCGAGCGGCGTACGCCGGTTGGAAGGCGCGGGGCCGGCGGAACGGATGGTGGTTTGCATGGTCACTCCCTTTGAATGTCGAATCGATGCCGCGGGGGCGGCACCGCATGGATCTTGCCGATGAAGCCGCGCGCGTGGTGGCCGTGGTCGGGCAAGCCTCGGCGATGAAGCGGAAACGACAGGCAGCATGCAGGTCGCTTCCGTGCAGCGGCCGCGCTTGCCCGAAGGCTGCGTCGTCTCGCGTGGCGGTTACTTGTAGGTGGCGAGCTTGATCTTGAGCAGTTGCGGCACGCTGGAGAAATTGACGCCGTAGTCGGTCTGGTCGCCGTTCCAGTTGCGCTGGAACTGCCACTGCGTGCCCTCGTACACGCCTTCCTCGACGCGGTCGTAGAACATGTTCGCCGTCGCTTCGCTGGCCGGGTGCAAGGTCACGCGTGCGTGATAGGCGGTGACCAGGAATTCATCCGGGCCCAGCTCGGCGATCAACGCCGCGCCGATCGGCTCGGGGTTGCCCGGCGGATCGCCCTTGAACCAGAACTGCGGCACGCCATAGGTGATGGTGGCGCTCCAGCGGTCGTTGAGCCTGAGTTCCTGCACGGCCTGGCCGGGTTCTTCGGCGGTGCCGTGCAGCTTGCCTTCGGAAGCGGCCTTGGCGAACGGGCGCATGCCCATGCGCACGGCCTGGAAGCCGAGCGCGAACGGTGCCAGGGTTTCTTCGTCGACGTGCTTGGCGCCCAGCGGATAGTTGGAATAGCGGGTGAAGTCGATGCCGAATGCCGACCAGCCGATGCCGTCGTGGCCCAGCGTGGGATACAGGTAGCGCGCATACTCCGGGCGGTTGCCGGTTTCGGCAACGAACAAGGCATTGTCCGGCCGCGCGTAGCGTTCCAGCACCGTGGTGTACATGCGGTACTCGGGCATGTAGATGTCCGGTGCCAGCAGGTCGATATGCGGACCTGCGGCCTTCCACACGTCGAGCACGTTGTCGGTGGGACCACCGCTGGCGTACTGGCCGGGCTGGCCCGGATTGAACGGGCCACGCAGTGCGGCGTTGACGTACATCGGCAGCGGATACTGGGCCTTGCCGGCTTCGGCCACCTGGTCGATGTAGCGGCCGATCGACCACGCATGGAAGACTTCATCGGCATCGGCACCGAACACCTGCGCCCAGCTGCCCGGCTGCTTGTTCAAGCGCTTGAGCAATGCATCGGGCACCGGTCCGTCGAACAGTTTTTGCGCCATTGGCGAAAAATCGCGCACGCTGCCGTAGGTGCCCGGCTCGTTCTCCGGCTGGATCATGATCACGGTGTGCTGCGGGTCCACCTGCTTGAGGTGCTGCATGAAGGCGACGAATGCCTTGCGATCGGCATCCAGGGTGGCCTGCGCATGCGGCGACAGCGAACCGATCGCCTTGCCCTCGCGGGTGATCACGCGCGGGAAGCGCTGGTTGTCGGCCTTGACCCACAGCGGGGCGTACGCCGGGCCATTGTTCTTCCAGGTGGCGAACCACAGCAGCACCAGCCGCACCTTGTGTTCGCGCGCCTGGGCGAGCAGCGTATCGACGAAGGAGAAATCGAACTTGCCTTCTTCCGGCTCCACCTGCTCCCAGGCGATCGGCACCTGCACGGTGTTGGGGCCCATCACCTTGATCGCTGGCCAGACCTTGTCCAGCACCCCGGGATAGTTGCTGGAGTTGTTGACCTGCGCACCCAGGATCAGGAACGGTGCGCCGTCAACCATCAGTGCATGCCTGCCGTCCTTGCTGACGAACTGCGGCATCGGCGTCTGCGTGGCAGGCGCCAGTGCACCGGCCGCGGTGGCCGCAGGCGTGGTCGCCGCGGGCGTGCGCGGGTCTGGCTGCTCGCCGGACTGGCAGGCCGCCAGGGCCAGCGTCAATGCGGACAGCAGCAACGGGCGCAGGCAACGGCGGGCGTTGCAACGGGAAAGCGCAGGCATAACGGGGGCATGCATGGTCATAGGACTCCGTGTCACCAGGTGTCGGTGCGGAAGGGGGAAACGGGCAACTGCTCGCGATTGATCAGGTTGGCGTCATCGGGGTTCTCGCTCCAGCCATAGCGCACCGCGACCGGCGTGCTCACCGCGTCGCTGTGCACGATGATGCGGTCGCCGTCGATCTGCGCGGTGGCGGGATGGAAACGCTGGTCGGCGCCGGCGATCCGCAGGCCCTGCACCGCACCGCCACCACGCACCTGCAACGCACTGCCCTGCAGATCGAAGCGCAGCACCGCCTTGCCGCCTTCAAAGCTCGCGCGCGTGAACACCGGTGCGCTGTACACCAGCGTCTCGCCGTAGGCCACGTGCCGCGCGGCGAGCGCCAGGCGGTGACCGACATCGCGCTTGTTGGTGGGATGGATATCGGTGGGGTTGCCGATGTCGATGATCACCGCCTGCCCGGTCGCCGGCAGCGCCAGCGTCTTGGACTGCGACTCGCGCAACAGCGCCCACGGGCTCAGCTCGCCCTTGTCGCCACCGGCCTTGAAGTTGGCCAGCTGCACCCACAGGAACGGCAGCGTTTTCGCGCCGCGCTCGGCGCGCCATTGCCGGATCATCGCGGCAAACTGCTCGCGGTACGTCACCGCGCCGGCCTCGCTGGCATTGGTTTCGCCCTGGTACCAGATCACGCCCTTGACCGGGAACGGCTGCAGCGGATGGATCATCTGGTTGTACAGCAGCGTGGGCAGCTGGTTCTTGTTGTCGACCAGCGACACGCGCACGGCGGCGGGGCGGAACTTCCAGCCGCTCAACGCGCGCCTGGCACCGGCGCTGGTCTGCACGAAACGCTGCTCGTCCGGGCCGTGCATGCCGCCACCGCCACTGAGATCTTCCACCCGCACCGCGATGTGGTTGACGCCTGCATGCAAGGCGGAGGCAGGCACCTGGTAGACGCGCGGCAGGTTCCACTGTTTTTCGGTCGCGCCCACCTGCTGGCCATTGACGTAGGTGATGTCCGAGTCGTCGATCTGTCCCACGCCCAAGGTGATGCCGGCCTTGGCTTCGGCAGCGCTCAGGGTGACCGTGGTGCGATACCAGGCGATCCCGTCCATGCCGTCATAGCCGCTGGATTCCCATTGCTGGCTAGTGGGGATGCTGTCCCAGTCGCTGTCGTCGAACGACGCCTGGCGCCACTGCGGCATCTCGCCATCCACCTTGGGCCAGCGCGCGATGCGCTTGCCGGTGGCGGCCTGCGCGGCGGCATCGCGCTGCTTGATCGCCTCGATCGCGCCCTGGTTCTGCTCGCCATTCAGGCCCAGCGAGGCCGCGTCCATCCACGCCTCGATCGCGCTGCCGCCCCAGCTGCTGTTGACGATGCCGATCGGCACGCCGGTGCTGGCGCGCAACTCCCTGGCGAAGAAATACCCCACTGCGGTGAACTCGCCGGCGTTGTCCGGCGTGGCGGCCTTCCAGTCGCCGCCGGTCAGGCGCGCTTCCGGCTGCAGCGACCACGACTTGGGCACCTTGAAGTGCCGCAACTGCGGGTCGTTGGCCGCGGCCACCGCCTGCGCGCCATCGCTGGCCTGCGCCAGCGGCCACTCCATGTTCGATTGCCCGCTGGCCAGCCACACATCGCCGACCAGCACATCGCGCACCTGCAACGCGCCATCGTCGCCCTGCACGCTCAGCACATAGGGGCCACCGGCGGTGTGTGCCGGCAGGCTCACCTTCCATTGGCCGCTGGCATCGGTCCTGGCGGTGGCCTGCTTGCCGTCGAACCGCACGGTGATGGCAGCGCCCGGGGTTGCCCAGCCCCATACCGGCATGGCCTGGTCGCGCTGCAGCACCGCGCCATCGGTAAACAGCAACGGCAGGCTGGGTTGCGCGGCGGCGCTGCCGCTGGCCAGCACCATGCCCAGCAGGCAGGCGCGGGAGAGGTGGGACGGGGTCATGCAGTGATCTCCAGGGTCGACAGTGTCGCGGCGCTCGCAGCGGCCAGGCCGGCGGCGCCGTACACGGTAAAGCAGCGGGACGTCGCGGACAGGCATGCACTGCTCATCTCGGATCGCCGTAGAAAATGCCACGCCCACCGGTGGCGAAGTACACCCGCCCGGGAATGCGCGGATCGCCGGTGACGCTGTACGGCTTGCCGAAGCGGTGCGCGTCGTCGTTGATGCGCCGCCAGTGCGCGCCTTCGTCGTCGGAGCGGAACACGCCATCCACCCCATCGACGCGGCCGGCCAGATACAGCGCCGGCGGCGAACCCGCGTGCAGCGCCTTGCCGATGCCCAGCGAACGCGCCTGGTCCGGTCTGGACAAGGTCTGCAAACGCCCGTCCTGCCAGCGCATCACGCCCAGCGTGGGGCTGGCCAGATACACCACGCCTGCCCGCCACGGATCCGGGCGCAGCTGCGGACGTGCGCGTTCATCGCGTACCGGGCTGCCGACCTGCGCACCGGTGTCGCGAAAGGTGGCTGCGCCATCGCGGCTTTCGAACAGGCGCCCGCTGGCGGTATCCACCGCATACCAGCGCCGTGCATCGACGCGGTCGGCCACTGCCACCGCGGTGTCGGGCAGCCCCTGCACACGCTGCCAGTGCGTGCCGAAATCGGCGGTGCGCCAGTTGCCGCCGGCGTCCGGCGCCCACACCACCTGCGACGCGTCGGCGGCAATGGCGATGTTGCCGGCGCCCTGCCCGGCCGGTGGCTCGCTGGCGAATGCCGTCCACTGCGCGCCGCCATCACGCGAATACAGCGCACGAATCTCGTTGTTGCGGCGATCACGCACGGTGCCGCTGCGCACCACCCACTGCGCGGCCTGCCCGGCGGCGTCGATGCTCTCGCCATTGGTCAGGCGCGGGCCGGCGTACTGCAGCTGCGCACGTTCCAGATCGTCGTGCCGAAAACCGTCGATATCGCCGAGTGCGCTGAGCAGATGCGCGCCAGCCATCGGGCTGAGCAGATCCAGCGGCACGGTCTCTTCCAGCCCGCGATCCTGGAACCACCACTGCAACGGCCGCTGCGCTGAGAACTGCTGCAGATTGCGCGAGGCCCAGATGCCGTAGCCGGTGACGAACAGGGCGTGGTTGCCGTCGAACGGATCGATCGCCAGCGCGCCCATCCAGTGCGGCGTGGCCTGCGCGGTCCACGGCGCATCGCCGTGATCGAACTGCGCGCCGGCCAGCAACGGCGTCCAGCTGCGCCCCCCGTCCACGCTGCGGAACAGCTCATCGCGCGGGCTACGACGGCGGAAGGTGCTGGCCAGCAGCACCTGCGGCTGTTGCGGATCCACCGCCACCGCGCCCCAGCCGAAGCCATCGCCGCTGGCCGGCTGCGCGAGCGGGCTGATCTCGCTCCAGCGCGCCAGCGCCGGGGTGTACTTCCACAGCGCGCCACCGGCCATCAGGTCAGGCCCGGGCTGGTCGCCATAGCTCAGGTACCACTGTCCATCGCTGCCACCGGCCATATGGCTGGGACGCAGGCCCCTGGGTTGCCCGGCCACCGCCGACCAGCTGCGCCCGGCGTCCTCGGAGACATACAGGCTGGTCTGCGCGGTGGACACGCCGACATAGATGCGCGGGGTCGGCCGACCGGCACGGCCACTGGCGGGATCGAAGACGACAAAGGCGATGCCCACCGCCTGTTGGCGTCCGACATGATTGCGCGCGGTTGCGCCTGCCAGCGCCTCGGCAGGAAATGCATCCACCCGCGCCCAGTGCGCGCCGCGGTCGTCGCTGCGCCACAGGCCTGCATCGCGTGAGCCCAGCAACAGCACGCGGCCGTCGTGCGGGTCCACCGCCAGGCGTTCGCCATTGGCACGGCCCAGTTGATTGCCGCCGAGTTTGAACGGCAGCGCGGCACGCTCGAAACTGCGGCCGCGATCGAACGAGCGCAGCAGCGCGGCATTGCCGGCGCGTTCGTGCATGTAGGTGCCCGCAGCCAGGTACAGCGCCTGCGGGTCGGCAGGATCGACCGCAAACGCGTCGATCCCCATCAGGTTCCAGTCGTCGGCGCCCAGCCAGTCGGTCAACGCCACCCACTGCTGCGCGCGCCCATCCCAGCGGTACGCACCACCGACATCGGTACGCGCATAGGCAAGATCGCGCTCGGCGGGATGAAACAGCACTCCGGTGACAAAGCCGCCACCGCCGATGGCAACGCTGCGCCATTGGTAAGGCCCCTGCACCGCCGGATCGGCGGCCTGCAACGGCAGGATCGAAAACGACACCACCACCAGCAGTGCCAGCCACGCACGGACCGGCCGCATCGCTGCGGTAACGCGGCGCACAGTAGGCGGATCGATCACAGCGATCATTCCTCCGGCTCCCCTTGCGATCGACGGCCTACCGTCGATAGGAAAAACACCGGTCCGACGGGCTGCCTGCACAGCTCGCCGGACCGGAGACGCACTTCCTACGGCGCGTTCTACAGGCTGGCCCGCAATGTCAGGCCATACCGACGATCGTTGATCACGAAGTCGCGGTAGCGCGACTCGGTGCCCAGGTAGCTTTCGCGACGGGTATCGAGCAGGTTCACGCCATCGAGCGAAATCGACCACACATCATTGATGTTGAAACGCAGCGAGGCATCCAGCTGGCCGAAGCCCTTGTTGTAGACCGGCAGGTTGCCGGTGCCGTTGCCTGCGGTGGTCACCAGCCAGTCGCTGCGCCAGTTGTAGGCCACACGGCCCTGGAAGCGCGAGGTTTCGTAGCTGAGGATCGCGTTGTAGCTGTTCTTGGACAGGCCTTCCAGCGGCACGGTCAGCGCCTGGCCATTGGTGTCGGTGGCAGTCGGGCTGGGCGCCTCGCTGTCGACATAGGTGTAGTTGGTCTGCAGGCCGAAACCGCTCAACCAGCCCGGCAGGAAGTCGAAGAACTGCGTGTAGCCCAGTTCCGCACCGCGGATCTTGCCGGCATCGCCGTTGACCGGACGGGTGATCTGCCACACGCGGCCGTCGTAAACCTCGTTGAACACGCTGTCGGCGATGAAGCCTTCGACCTTCTTGTAGAACAGGGTGCCGTACATCATCGAACCCTGACCGAAGTACCACTCCAGCGCGGTGTCGAACTGGTCGGCCTTGACCGGCTCCAGATCAGGGTTACCTGCCCTGCCGGTAAAGGTCGAGGCCCCGTTGGACGAAGTGCCAGTGCTCAGGCTCAGGTTCGGGTTCAGGCGGTCAAAGGTCGGGCGTGAAATGCCGCGCGATGCCGCAAAACGCCACTGCAACTGGTCGCTCAGCATCCAACGCAGGTTCAGGCTCGGCAGCACGTCGGTATAGGTCTGCTGCGCATCCACCGGAATCAGGCCGCCACCTTCGCCATCAGTTCCGGTACGAACGCCCGTCGAGCCGACTTCGGTCCTCACCACACGCACGCCGATGTTGCCATCGAACGGAATCGAGTCGCTGTCCACGCCGAAGCGCAACACGCCATAGGCCGCATAGGTCTTCTCGGTCTGCGCGTTGATGTTGTTGGGCGAAAACTGCAGAGGGCTGGCACCAAAGGTGGCCAGGGTCTGCTCGTAATTGGCCACTGCCGCATCCGATGCAGTCAGAGTCGGACCGAATGCCCTGCTTTGGCCACGGAAGAAATCGGTGATGGGATTAGGCACCAGGCCGATCGTCGGGTACTGGGAGAACGGAATTTTATCTTGCTGGTCAGCCACGCATGCATTGAGGCACAAGAAGCGATAGATGTTGCCCTTGGTCTCGGCATCGCGGTCGGTGTAGCGCACACCGGCCTTGAAGCTGCGCACGAAGTCGCTGTCGAAAGCCAGGTCCATATCGGCGCGCCAGGCGAACTCGGTGCCCTTGTTGTCGTCCTTGTTGTCCAGGTGATAGCGCCAGCCGTCGTAGTTGTTGGCATCGGCCAGATAACCTTCCGCGCCGCTGGCATCGGTCACCGACAGGCGCGGCAGATCGCCACGGAAATCGACATTTAACTGGGGGCTAGTGGTCTGACCGGTAGACAAAATGTAGCGCGTGCCTGTGGTGGTGGCATCGACGTACTGGAAGTCGGTGCTCAGAGTCAGCTTCTCGTTGACCGTCCACTTGGCGCCCAGCGAGTAGTCGGTGGTCACCGAATGCCGCTCGGTCAGACTGGTGTTGGATTCGGTCGGTACGTTCTGGAACGAGCCATTGACGAATTCATTGCGATTGTTGACTTCGATGCCTGGCAAGCCCTGCATGTTGTTCTGGCCAGTCAACGCAAAGAACGAATAGTCGTGCCAGCTGAAGTCATATTCCGAACGCAGCACCTGCGTGTAGACCTCGACCGCATCGTTCGGACGCCACTGCATCGCGAACGCGCCGGTCTTGCGCTCGCGCTCGCCGATGGTGGTGTTGATGCCGGCGCCGTGCGGCACCGATATACCCTGGCCTTCATAGCCCGGCAGATCGGTCTGCGTGTACCACGGCTCGATCGAGATGGTGTCCTGGCGGAACGGGCTCTTCTGCTGCGAATAATTCACCAGCAGGCCGATCTCGCCGATGCCGGTCTGCCAGCGATCGCTGAACAGGCCCGAGAACGCCGGCTTGCCCTCGTCGGCCAGGTCGTAATGGTTGTACTGCACGCTGCCGGCGATCTTGCGGCCGTCGTAGTCGAACGGCAGGCGCGTGCGCAGGTCGACGGTGCCGCCCAGGCCACCTTCGATCATGTCGGCCGAGGGATTCTTGTAGACGTTGACGCCGCCGAGCAGTTCGGCCGAGACGTCCTCGAAGCTCAGGCCACGGCCATCGTTGGCGGTGAAAATGTCACGGCCATTGAGTTCGGTACGCACCTGGGTCAGGCCGCGAATGGCGATCGAGCTGCCTTCGCCAAAGTTGCGCGTGATCTGGATGCCGGAGATGCGCTGCAGCGCCTCGGCAACATTGTTGTCGGGCAGCTTGCCGATGTCTTCGGCAACGATGGAATCGACGATCTGCTCGGCGTTCTGCTTGACCAGCTGCGCCTTGGTGACGCTGCTGCGGGTGCCGGTGACCTGCACCGTGTCCAGCTGCTGGGTGGTCGCATCCGACGCCGGTGCGGCCGTGGTGGTTGCGTCCTGCGCGTAGGCCTGCGCGCTCAGCAGCGTGGCCACACTGAGCGCCATCGCGGAGCGGCGGAAATCACGGATCGAACGCTGACCCACAGCCCGGCCTGCCGGAATATGGCGATGTTGCACTGACATGGTGCTCCCTCCCAGGACGCATGTACTTCTAGTTTTTAGCGGGTCGGTGCGCGAACGCCCTGCCCGTCGTTGGTGCTGGCCTGCATCCGCCCACGACCGGAAGGCCGGGCGGTTGCGATGCGTGGTAATCCTGACAAGGCTTACCTAGCCGCTGCGGCCGGAGCATAGGGCGGCGCCGTCGTGCCACACCAATGAAATATTCCTGGAAAGCTATTCGTAAAAACTATAGCAACCCCGACAAACCCGCGGGGTCTGGCATCGCCGACCCGGATGGCCGGATCGGCAAAAGCGGGCTCAACTCTGCGAGCCCGCACACAGCGGTTGCGTGACCGCCTTCGCTTACCAGTTCATGCGCAGCACCAGTGAATAGCGCCGGTCATTGACGAACGAGGAGCGCCGGTACAAGCGCGTATCCACCTCGCCGCCTTCATACGAGGTCGGACCCATCAGGACCTTGGTCACCGTATTGGTCAGGTTGTTGGCCTGCACGCCCAATTGCAGATGCTCGTTGAAGCGGTAGAAGAACGAGCCGTCGAGCTGGCCATAGTCGTCGGCCCAGGTCGGCAGGCGGGTGGCCGCGTCGCTGGTGGTGAGCAGGTAGCGCGAGCGCCAGTTGTAGGCCAGACGCAGCGACAACGGCCCCTTCTCGTAGATGCCGGCCAGGTTGTAGCTGCGCCGCGACAGGCCTTCCAGCGGCAGCTCGACACCGGTGACGGTGGTGTTGGTGTACGGGTCGGTAGCGGTATTGGCGCCGCCCTGGCTGTCGACGAAGGTGAAGTTGGCATTGACGCCGAATCCGCTCAGCCAGCCCGGGAGCTGGTCGAAGAACTGGGTGTAGCCCAGCTCCGCGCCCCGGATGGTGCCCTCGTCCATGTTGTACGGGCGGGTCACCAGCCAGGCGCGGTTGTCGTAGATCTCGCTGCGGGTCTGGGTGGAGAAGTAATCCTTGACCTTCTTGTAGAACAGCGTGGCGTACAGCATGTCGCTGGTGTCGAAGTACCATTCCAGCGCGGTATCGAACTGGTTGGCCACCATCGGCTTGAGGTTCGGGTTGCCGGCGGTACCAGCAAAGACGAAGTCGGTCGTAAGGCCGTCGTCGTTGTTTCTCAAGTTGAGCAAGACATACGGCTGCAACTGCGTATAGTCAGGGCGCGCCATCGCCTTGGAGGCGGCAAAGCGCCACTGCAAGCTATCAGTGAAGCGCAGGCGCAGGTTCAGGCTGGGCAGCACGTTGGTGTAGCTGCCCTCGGAGTTGTTCTCGAAATACTGCCCGGTATAACGCGCCTGCAGCTCGGGCGGGAAGTTGAGCCCGGCCAGGTCCTGGAACTGGCCAAAGCCTTCGGCCTGGGTCTTGGTCTGCACCACGCGAACGCCGACATTGCCGTCCACCGGAATGCCCCATGCCTCGTCATTGCCGAAGTACAGCGCCGCGTAGGCCGCCTGGGTGCGCTCGAACTGGCGGTTGGTGTCCTGCGGCTGGTAGGTGTCCGGCGCCCAGCCATAACCACGCAACGCCACGATCTGCTGGATCATCTGCGAGGCCGCGCCGTAGTTGTTGACCAGGCTGCTGTTGGGCACCACCAAAGTGGTCGGCACGTTGACGCCGCCGCGGAAGAAGTTGGAGAAGGTGAACAACGACGACTGGTCGGTCATGAACTCGGACATGTTGGCCAGGCCGTTGCTGGTGCCCGGAATGGCGGCCCAGTTGTCGGAGATCACGCCCCAGTTGTAGCCGGAATTCTTGTTGATCTGGTTGCGGTCGGTGGCACGCATGCCAAAGCGCGCAAAGCGCAACCAGCTGCTGTCGTCGAAGGTGTATTCCAGATCCACGCGGGTGGACAGCTGCCGCCCGCGGTTCTTGCCCAGGTGATCCATTGCTGCGGCCCAGAAATAATTGGACGGGTCCTGGGTGAAGGCCGGGTTGGCGATCTGCACGCTGGGATACTTGCCCGAGACATCGTAGGTCAGCCCAGGCAGGTAGGTCGCGCTGAACACGGTGAAATCCAGCTGCTCGTTCTCCGACTGCACCAGCTGCATGTCGCCCTTGATCTGCAGGTTGTCGTTGAAGAAGTGGCTGAAGCCCACCGACATGTCGGTGGTGGTGGTGCGCTGTTCGGAATAGCGGTTGTCGGTATTGAAGCGCACGCCGTCGCCGGTCAACGCACCGCGCCACGAGCTGGACACCGGCGAGCCGCGCAGGAAGGCGCCGCGATCGTCGTAGTCGAAGGTCGTGCCCGGTGCCGGCGTGATGCTGTTGTTGCTGTCGTTGAAGAACGCGGCACGCTCCTGCCAGTTCATCTCGTAACGCGAGCGCAGGAACTGCGCATAGATCTCGGTGGCATCGCTGGGCTTCCACTGGAACGCCGCCGCGATCCCGTCGCGCTTGCGCTCGAAATCCAGCTGACGCCAGTTCACCCCGCCCGGCACGAACACCTCGCTGCGCCCGCTGCCGGCCAGCACCGCCTCATCGGTGCGTCGCACGTACGGCTCCACCTGGATGCCGTCCGAGCGCGTGGCCAGCTCCGAGTGCGCGATATCGATCATGAAGCCCATTTCGCCGATGCCGGTGTTCCAGCGGTCGCTGAACAGGAACGAGGCCGACGGCTTGTACTTCTTGCTCATGTCGCCGTAGTTGTAATCGACATTGCCGCCGACGATCCGGCCCGGATTGTCGAACGGCATGCGCGTGCGCAGATTGACCGTGCCGCCCAGGCCGCCTTCGATGATTTCCGCCGAAGGATTCTTGTAGACGTCCACGCCCGCCATCAACTCGGCCGGCACGTCTTCGAAGCTCAGGCCGCGGCCGCTGGCGGCGCTGAAGATGTCGCGGCCATTGAGTTCGCCGCGCACCTGGGTCAGGCCGCGGATCATCACCCCGCTGCCTTCGGCGGAGAAATGGTCCGGATCGCTGCGTGCGGCAAAGTGGTCGATGGTCACGCCGCTGACGCGCTGCAGGGTTTCGGTAACGCTGCGGTCGGGCAAGGCGCCGATGTCCTCGGCACTGACCGAATCCACGATCTGGCTGGCATCGCGCTTGATCACCTGCGACTTGATCAGGCTGGCGCGCACACCGCGCACTTCCACCGTATCCAGATCCACCGCGCTGCCGGCGGTGTTGCCGGCGGGGGCAGTCGGTGACGACTGCGTCTGTTGTGCGTACACCGGTGCGGCGAGCAACAGCCCGATGCTGACGGCCATGGCGGAATGACGCAAACGCGGGGTACGACGTGCACGCACGCCCGTCCCTGCCGAGGCATGGCTTGAAAACTTGTACATCTGAATCCCTCCCAGGACGCAAGACGACTGAAGACTGGTTAGCGCGGCACCGTCAACGGGCCGCGTGATCGTGCAGGACACGGACGTTGCCGCCCGGTTCCACCTCCCACTGCATGGCGGCTTGGCCGCCGATCACCTGCCCGACTTCACGTGCGCTTCAGCGTGCGATCTGGCTCACAGATATAGGCGCGTGGTCTAGCGCCAGCCAATGAAAAATTCACAGCCTGGTATGCCGCAAAGGAATACAAATGGAAGAGCCCGCTTAACCAGGGGATTCCGGACCGCGCAGACCGGGATACAGCCGCCGTGCGGTGGTGCGCAGCGCCTGCAAAATGCGCTCGGCTCCCGGCGGCAGGACGTAATCGCGCCGACGGATGATGCCGAACGACTCCATGCGCACGCCCAGCTCGATCGGCAGCACCGTCAGCAGCTTGGCCTGGATCAGCGGCGCCACCGACTCCACCGGCAGGGCGGTCAGCATGTCGGTGCCACGCAGCAGGGTGGAGGTCACCGGCAGCGAGGAGGTCTCGATCGCATTGGTCGGCGTCTGCACGCCGTGCTCCATGAACATCGAGTCCAGCCGCGCGCGCAGCACGCTGTCGGCGGGCGGCAGGATCCAGCCATGCCGTACCAGGTCCGCATGCTGCAGGCCGGCCCGGCTGGCCAGCGGATGGCCGGCCCGCGCGATCACCGAATGCGGCTCGTCGGCCAGCGGCTCGAATTCCAGCTCGCCCACGCCCTCGGGCCCCAGGATGCGGCCGATCACGATGTCCAGCTGGCCATCCAGCAACTTGGCCACCAGCGGGCGGCTGTAGTCCATTTCCACCCGTACCAGGATGTCGGGGAACTCGCGCTTGACCTCGGCGATCGCCTGCGGCACCAGGTTGGTCCCCGGATTGACCACCGTGCCGATCGAGGCCTGGCCCATGCGCCCGGCCCGCAGCGCGGCGATTTCTTCCTGCGCCCGGCCGATTTCGGACATCGCCGCACGCGCGCGCCGGATCAGCACATGGCCGTACCAGGTGGGCTCCACCCCGCGGGCATGCCGCTCGAACAGTTTCACCCCCAGCATGTCTTCCATTTCCGCCAGCAGCTTGGACGCGGCCGGTTGGGTCATGCTGGCGGCCTCGGCCGCGCGCAGCACCGAGCGTTGTTCGTGCAGATGCAGCAGCAGCAGGAGCTGGCGCGTCTTGAGGCGGGCAGCGTTGAACCAGGGAGTGCCGGAATTTGCCATGGGGGATCGCCACGTAGCTGTATTCGTAGGAGGAATAGAATATGCCGAAAATTTCATTTGCAGCACATATCTCCCCGCGCGAGGCTATCGAACGCCGCAGCAGGAGCCCCTACCTCCCGGGCGCGGCCAGAACAGACGTGACCCATCTTCCACGAGATGGCAACACGCACGCCATGATTGCGGAGGTGGACAACGATGACGGCAACTTGCCGCCCAATTGCAGGCCGTTGGACTGCGCACGCAAGTGCCGCAGCCACCTTGTCGCAGCTGCCCGCCGGCCACTGCGCACCGCCATGCCGCGCTGCAACTTCCCCCGACGTTGGCGACCCTCCGGCCGCTGACGGCCGCTTTCCGCTCTACCGCGAGTAACACGATGACCTCAGACTCCACCGCCAGCCTGTTCGCCCTGCCGCTGATCGCCATCCTGCGTGGCATCACGCCGGAAGAGACGCTCGATCATGTCGGTGCACTGATCGACGCCGGTTTCGACGCGATCGAGATCCCGCTCAATTCGCCGCGCTGGGCCGAGAGCATTGCGCTCGCGCAGCAGACCTATGGCGCGCGCGCCTGGATCGGTGCCGGCACCGTGCTGCGCAACGACGATGTCGACACCCTGGCCGAGATCGGCGCGCGCTTCATCGTCACCCCGAATACGCGCCCGTCGCTGATCCGCCATGCGGTGTCGCGCGGGCTCACCGTGGTGGCCGGTTTCGCCACCGCCAGCGAGGCGTTCGACGCCATCGATGCCGGCGCCACGATCCTGAAGCTGTTCCCGGCAGCGACCTATGGCGCGGCGCATGTGCGCGCGCTGCGCTCGGTGCTGCCCACCCACATTCCGGTCTATGTGGTCGGCGGCGTCAGCCCGCAGACCCTGGCCGGCTTCCTTGCCCAGGGCGCCGCCGGCGCCGGCATCGGTGGCGAACTGTACAAACCCGCGCAATCGCTCGAAACGACCCAGACGCATGCACGCGCCTTCGTGCAGGCCTACCAGGAACTGCAAGGATGAAGATCACCCGCCTCACCACCTACCACGCCGCACCGCGCTGGCTGTTCCTCAAGGTCGAGACCGACGAGGGCATCACCGGCTGGGGAGAGCCGGTCATCGAAGGCCGCGCGCGCTCGGTGGAAGCTGCCGTGCACGAACTGGCCGGCTATGTGATCGGCAAGGATCCGGCGCGCATCAACGACCTGTGGCAGACCATGTACCGCGCCGGTTTCTACCGCGGCGGCGCCATCCTGATGAGCGCCATCGCCGGCATCGACCAGGCCTTGTGGGACATCAAGGGCAAGGCATTGGGCGTGCCGGTGTACGAGCTGCTGGGCGGACTGGTGCGCGATCGCATGAAGACCTACCGCTGGGTCGGCGGCGACCGCCCCGGTGCGATCATCCAGCAGATCACCGACTACCGCGCGCTGGGCTTTGACACCTTCAAGTTCAACGGCACCGAGGAAATGAAGCTGATCGACAGCGCGCGCGCGGTCGATGCGGCGGTGGTCAAGGTGGCCGAGATCCGCGAGGCCTTCGGCAACACCATCGACTTCGGTATCGACTTCCACGGCCGCGTCGGCGCGCCGATGGCCAAGGCGCTGCTGCGCGAGCTGGAACCGTTCAAACCGCTGTTCGTCGAAGAACCGGTGCTGGCCGAACAGGCCGAGTACTACCCGCGCCTGGCCGCAAGCACCTCGATTCCGCTGGCCGCCGGCGAGCGCATGTTCTCGCGCTTCGAATTCAAGAACGTGCTGTGCGCCGGCGGGATCGGCATGGTGCAGCCGGACCTGTCGCATGCCGGCGGCATCACCGAATGCGTCAAGATCGCCGCGATGGCCGAGGCCTACGATGTCGGCTTCGCGCCGCACTGCCCGCTCGGCCCGATCGCGCTGGCCGCCTGCCTGCACGTGGACTTCGTCTCGCACAACGCGGTGCTGCAGGAACAGAGCATCGGCATCCACTACAACGAAGGCGCCGACCTGCTCGATTACGTCATCAATAAAGACGATTTTCAGTGTGTGGATGGCAGTATCGCCGCCCTGCCCAAGCCCGGGCTCGGTGTGGAGATCGACGAAGACATGCTCAAGCGCGCAAACGAAAATCCGCCCGACTGGCGCAATCCGGTATGGCGTCATGCCGATGGCAGCATCGCCGAATGGTGAGCACGCCCGAACACACCGCCGTGCTGGCGGTCGACAGCCGCTGCACGCATGGCGAAGGCGTGCTGTGGTGCGAGCAGCGCCAGGCGCTGTACTGGGTCGACATCGTTGAGAAGCGCCTGTGGCGGCATCATCCGGCCACGGCGCAATCGCGCTACTGGACGCTGCCCGATCGGCCGGGGTGCCTCGGCCTGATGGACGACGGCCGCCTGCTGGTCGCATTGGCCAAGGCCATCGGCATCGTCGACCCGGACAGCACCGAAGACGAGCTGTTGCCGTTCGAGACGCTGGCCGCTATCGAAGCAGACAACCCGCATACGCGCAGTAACGATGGCCGCGTCGATCGGCACGGCAACCTGGTGTTCGGCACCATGGACGAGCACGACCACAAGGCCGCACGCGGCGCGATGTACCAGTTCTCGCTGCGCCACGGCCTGCGTGCGTTGCCGCTGCCGGGCGTGTCGATCCCCAACTCGATCTGCTTCAGCCCCGACGGCCGCACGCTGTATTACTGCGATTCGCTGCGCCCGCAGATCCTGTGCTGCGATTACGACGCCGACACCGCGCAGACCAGCAACGTGCGGGTGTTCACCACGCTGGACCGCGACGATGCCGAGCCGGACGGCTCCATCATCGACAGCCAGGGCCATCTGTGGAATGCGCAGTGGCGCGCCTGGCGCGTGGTGCGTTACCGCCCCGACGGCAGCATCGAGCGCATCGTGAAGCTGCCGGTCAAGCACCCCACCTGCAGCGCCTTCGGCGGCGCCGCGCTGGACCGCCTGCATGTGATCAGCTCGCGCCTGGACCACAGCGCCGAAGAACTGGCCCGTACCCCCGACGCCGGCAGCCTGTATGTCTGCGACCTGCCGATCAAGGGCCTGCCCGAGAGCCGGGTGGCCAGCGCATGATCGCCATCGACTGGGGCACCAGCAGCCTGCGCGGCTATCTGCTCGCTGCCGACGGCCAGGTGCTGGAGCAGCGCCGCGGCAGCGACGGCATCCTGGCCTGCCAGGGCCGCTTCGGCGAGGTGCTGAGCAGCCTGATCGACGGCTGGGACGGCCCGCTGCTGCTGTCGGGCATGATCGGCAGCCGCAATGGCTGGGCCGAACAGGCCTACCTGCCCTGCCCGGCCGATACCGCCGCGCTGGCGCAGGCGATGCGCCGCTACGACGACCTGCTGCCCGGACGCACGCTGTGGTTCGTGCCCGGCGTGAGCACCGGCCAGCAGCACGGCGTGCCCGATGTCATGCGTGGCGAGGAAACCCAGCTGGTCGGCCTGCTCGCCGCGCTCGGCGACGGCACGCACGTCGCCTGCCTGCCCGGCACCCACAGCAAATGGGCACGGCTCGACCACGGCCAGCTGACCGGTTTTGCCACCGTCATGACCGGCGAGCTGTATGCGGTGCTGCGCCAGCACAGCATCCTGGGCAAGCTGATGCAGGACGATCCTGCGGACCTGGACACCGACGCATTCGCGCAAGGGGTCGATCGCAGCGGCGAGCCCGGCGGCCTCAGCCACCACCTGTTCGGCGCGCGCACGCTGGGCCTGTTCGACCGGCTTGCCGCGACCGCACTGCCGTCCTACCTCTCGGGCCTGCTGATCGGCCACGAACTGCGCGAGCACCGCGGCACTCACGCCACCGTGCACCTGGTCGGCAGCCCCGGCCTGGCGCAACGCTATGCGCTGGCGCTGGCGCAGCTGGGCGTGCAGACGCAGCGACATCCGGAAGATCTGGCCGCCACGGGATTGTTCGCGCTGGCCAGGCAGCGCGGCTTGGCCTGAGCGGGGACGACCAGGCCTTAATCCACCGGACAGGGCGGAATCCACAAATCCCGCCAACCCCACACCGGCCGCTCGACTGCTTTAGAATTGACAGGCTAAACGCCGGATTCCGCCATGCCTTTTGTTGTCACCGAAAACTGCATCAAGTGCAAATACACCGACTGCGTCGAGGTCTGCCCGGTGGATTGCTTCCATGTCGGCCCGAACTTTCTGGTCATCGACCCGGACGAGTGCATCGACTGCACGCTGTGCGAGCCGGAATGCCCGGCCAACGCGATCTACCCGGAAGACGACGTCCCGGCGGGCCAGGAAGGCTTCGTCGCGCTCAACGCCGAGCTGGCCAAGGCCTGGCCGGTGCTGACCGTGCGCCAGGAGCCGCTGCCCGATGCCGCCGAATGGGACGGCAAGCCGGACAAGTTGCCGTTGCTGCAACGCTGACGTAGCGCCTGGCAGCCCCAGCCGGGGCTACGCCACGGCAACGCAGCGACGACACCGCATCTTGAAACGCAAAACGGGCGCCCGAGGCGCCCGTTCTGCTGTCTGCAATGGCTGCAGCGGGCTCAGCCGCCCAGCTTGCCCTTCAACGCAGTGATCACCGCTACCGGCGCTGCCGCGGTGGCCGGCATGCCGCGCGGATCCACTGCCGACACGTAGCTGCCGGCGTCGACCTTCACCACGCGCACCAGGAAGCTGGACCCTTCGTAGCTCACGTCGTAGGAACCGAGCATCTGCGCCTTGCTGGCGATGGTCAGGCCGGGAATGTCGGCCAGTGCCGCGCCCACCTTGGCAAACACCTCGTCGCGCTCGCCCGGCACGGTGAAGCCGCTGTTGGCGCTGGCAGACGGCGGCGTCGCGGTGTTCTGCTGCGCGCTCGATGCCAGCGTCGGCACCTTCATCGCCCCGGAGGTATCGGGCAGGTTCAGATCCGGCGGCACTTCCAGCGGACGGGCTTCCGGGGCCAGCGCGTAGTCACCGCGTGCGCCCTTGTGAAACCAGCTGCAACCGCTCGTGGCGGCGACGGTGGCGGTCGCCAGCAACGCGAGCGAGAGCACGCGGACGGGGGAAACGGAATGACGCATCGATAGATCTCCTGGGTCAGGCCGCGAGCATTTCGCGGCTGGAAAGCGCTTCCAACGCAACGGCGTCGGCGGCAAGGCGGTCGGCGGCGGGCTGGTGCGCCGCAGAAAGGGGCAGTAATGGCAGGCGCAGGCCGTGCCCGATCCCGGCGCGCTGCAGCAGCGCCTTGACCGGGATGGGATTGGATTCGATGCCGCAGAAACTGTGGTACTCGCTCAGGCGTGCGTCCCACGTGGAGGCCGCCTCGCGCTGTCCGTCGCGGGCCAGGTCGCACAGGCGCCGATAGGCCGACGGCAAGGCGTTGGAGGCCACCGACACCAACCCGTCGGCGCCGGACAGCATCGCCTGCGCGGCGCTGCCGTCGTCACCGCTGAGCACCACGAAGGTGTCGCTGCGCAGCGCCACCAGCGCGGCCACGCGCTCCGGCTCGCTGCGCGCTTCCTTGATGCCGACGATGTTCGGATGCCCGACCAGGGTGGCGACCGTCTCCGGCAACAGGTCGCATCCGGTGCGGCCGGGCACGTTGTACAGCACCACCGGCAGCCCGCCGTTGTCGGCAACCGCCAGGAAATGCGCCTGCAGCCCGGCCTGGGTCGGACGCACGTACGGCGGCGTCACCACCAGCGCGTACTGCGCACCCAGCGCGGCGGCGCGGCGCGTCTGCGCGATGGTCTTGGCGGTGCCCGACAGGCCGGTGCCGGCCAGCACCGGCACGCGGCCGGCCACCTGCGCAACCGCGGCGCGCAACAAGGTGTCGTACTCCTCGTCGCTCAATGCCGCGGCCTCGCCGGTGGAACCGGCGACGACGATTCCCTGCACGCCGCCGTGCAGTTGCTGTTCCAGCAACCGCCGCCAGGCATCCAGGTCGAGTGCGCCGTCCGGACCGAAAGGGGTCGCCAGCGCGGTGATGATGCCGGAAAGGGACAAGATTCTGCTGCTCTTACGTGACAGGAAAGGCCCGCGCGCACGCGGGTTGTGGCCGCCTGCATGTTACTTGCGGCGCGAAAGCACGGGCAAGTATGCTGGTCACCGCCAGGGCGCCTGCCCGGGCGGCCATTCAGCCTGATGCAATGCCGGAAGCCCCTTTGACCGACTCGACTCCCCGGCCCTCGCCGACCGAAAACCACCTCCTGATCAACGCCTACACGACGCATCCGGAGTCCCCCCTGTTGCCCGTCACCCGCCGCATCGCCGACAGCGGCTGCAATCTCGTGGACGCCCGCCTGGCCACGGTGGGGCGCGATGTCTCGGTCACCGCCCTGGCCACCGGCTCCTGGGACTCGGTCGCCAAGCTGGAGGCCATGCTGACCCGGCTCGAGCGCGAAGAGGGCCTGAAGCTGGTGTGGTACCGCACCGGCCCCAAGCAGACCCAGTCCAACCTGCTGCCCTACATCGTCGAAGTCATCGCCGCCGACAAGCCGGGCATCCTGTTCCAGCTGGCCGATTTCTTCGACCGCCAGGGCATCACCATCGAGAACCTGCAGAGCACACGCTACCGCGCCATGCAGACCGGCGCGGAGATGTTCTCGGCGCAGGTGACGATCGGCGTGCCGGCCAACATGCATATCGCCGCACTGCGCGATGATTTCCTGGAATTCTGTGATCACCTCAATCTCGACGCGATCATGGACCCGATGAAGTTCTGAGGCAGACGCTCCGATGGCCATTGCCCTTTCCGCACTGAAACAGATGTTCGAGCACATCCGCTCCGAGACCGACTGGAATCTCGACGGACCGTTGCGCTGGGAATATTTCTTCGCCGACCCGGCGCAGCAACCGCTGCAACAGCTCGCCGAGCAACTGACCCGGGACGGCTATCGCGTCATCGACATCTTCCTCGGCGAACGCGACGAAGACGATGGCGACGACGAGGAGTCCTACTTCCTGCATGTGGACAAGCTGGAACAGCACACCATCGAGTCGCTGAATCAGCGCAATGCGCAGTTCGATGCGCTTGCCAAACGTTTCCATGTGGCTGCTTATGATGGGATGGACGTCGGCCCGGCATGACCGCGCCGCACGCCCCTCCACTTTGGGCTGAGCAACGATGACCGACGCTGTATTTGAACTCCCCGCTGCAAGCTTCGACCTGCCGCTGTCGCTGTCCGGCGGCACCCAGACCACGCTGCGCGGCTACGCCGGCAAATGGCTGGTGCTGTACTTCTACCCCAAGGACAGCACCCCCGGCTGCACCACCGAAGGCCTGGATTTCAACGCACTGCTGCCGCAGTTCACCCAGGCCGGCGCGGTCGTGCTGGGCGTGTCGCGCGACTCGGTGAAGTCGCATGACAATTTCTGCGCCAAGCAGGGCTTCGCCTTCCCGCTGGTCAGCGATGGCGACCAGGCGCTGTGCCGCGCCTTCGACGTGATCAAGGAAAAGAACATGTACGGCAAGCAGGTGCTCGGTATCGAGCGCAGCACCTTCCTGCTGTCGCCCGAGGGGGTGGTGGTGCAGGCCTGGCGCAAGGTCAAGGTCGCCGGCCATGCCGACGCCGTGCTGGCCGCGTTGAAGGCGCACGCCAGACAGTGACGCCCCCTGGTTTCCCGTGTCCTCCATCACCCTGCCCCGCAGGCGTGATGGCTCGCCCCTGCTCCATCACTTGGAAGACCCAATGACCCGAGGCAAGCGCATCTACGTGCTGGACACCAACGTGCTGATGCACGATCCCACCGCGCTGTTCAAATTCGAGGAACACGACGTGTTCCTGCCGATGCAGGTGATCGAGGAGCTGGACAACGCCAAGAAGGGCACGTCCGAAGTCAGCCGGAATGCGCGCCAGGTCAGCCGCTTCCTGGATGAACTGCTGGAGAACACCAACGCCGAGCAGATCCAGGCCGGCATCCTGCTCAGCCATCCGCAGGGCATCCAGCTCAAGGGCCAGGCCGCGATCGGCCGGCTGTATTTCCAGATCCATCCGATCGATCCGGGCCGCACCTTCGGCGCGATGATCCCGGACAACAAGATCCTGGCCTCGGTGCTGGCGCTGTGCGAGGAACATCCGGATGTGCCGGTCATCCTGGTGTCCAAGGACATCAACCTGCGCATCAAGGCCTACATCAGCGGCCTGAATGCCGAGGACTACCAGAACGACCGCGCGCTGGACGATTTCAGCCTGCTGTTCACCGGCGCCATCGAGCTGCCGGAAAACTTCTGGGAAAAGCATAACCAGGACCTGCGCAGCTGGAACGAGCGTGGCCGCACCCATTACGAGATCGTGCTGGCCGACGACGAGGACTGGTACCCGAACCAGTACCTGTATCTGCCGGGCGAGGACGAAGTGGAACTGCGCGTGGCCAAGGTCGGCGGCGGCAAGGCCACGCTGTGCCTGGTCGACGATTTCCGCAGCGGCCAGCACGCGGTGTGGGGCATCGTGGCGCGCAACCGCGAGCAGAACTTCGCGCTCAATGCCTTGATGGACCCGGAGATCGATTTCGTCACCCTGCTCGGCACCGCCGGCACCGGCAAGACCTTGCTTGCCCTGGCCGCCGGCCTGGCGCAGACGATGGATCAGCAGCGCTACCGCGAAATCATCATGACCCGCGCCACCGTCAGCGTCGGCGAAGACATCGGCTTTCTGCCCGGCACCGAGGAAGAAAAGATGACCCCGTGGATGGGCGCGCTGACCGACAACCTGGAAGTGCTCACGCACAACCAGGAAGGCGGCTCGTGGGGCCGCGCGGCCACCAACGACCTGCTCGCCAGCCGCATCAAGATCCGCTCGATGAACTTCATGCGCGGGCGCACCTTCCTGTCGCGCTACCTGATCCTGGACGAGGCGCAGAACCTCACCCCCAAGCAGATGAAGACGCTGATCACCCGTGCCGGCCCCGGCACCAAGATCGTGTGCCTGGGCAATGTCGAACAGATCGACACGCCCTACCTCACCGAGACCACCTCGGGCCTGACCTATGCGGTGGATCGCTTCAAGGCCTGGCCGCACAGCGCGCATATCACGCTGCGGCGTGGCGAGCGCTCGCGCCTGGCCGACTTCGCCTCGGAGGTGCTGTGATGCACCTGCTGCGCGGCGCGACGGCGCTGGCGGTCATGGCACTGGCCGGCTGCGCGACCGCGCCGCCGCCCGCCAGCGTGCCGACCAACCTCAAGAGCGGGCAGTCCTGGGTAATTACCCGCCAGAGCATTGCCGAGCAGGTGCTGGACACCTGCTCGCGCGACAGCCCGGCGCGGCATCCGGGCCAGATCACCGGCTACTGGACACCGAGCCAGCAGCAGATCGAACAGCTCGAATCCAGGCAGGATGCCTTGACCCCGACCATCCCCGAGCCACGTGATTTCGACCGCCAGTACGTCGGCGTGGTGATCCAGGGCCAGCAGCTGATCTACATCAATGCCTTCAGGCTGCCGAACGATCCGCCAGTGAAACCGGCCAGGGACGCGATCCGGATGTGCGATGGCGGCAGTGCGTTCTGGGGCGCGTTGTACGACCCGCAAACCGGCGCGTTTTCGCAGATCGCCATCAACGGCACGCCCTGACCGGCGATGGGCCTGTTGCTGCCGCGCTGGGTCTGGATCGGCGCGGTCGCGTTGTCGGGTGTGGCCGGCATGGTCAACGTGGTCGGCTACCTGGGTTCCGAACACCAGGTGGTCAGTCACCTCACCGGCACCACCAGCCTGCTCGGCGTGGCCCTGGTGCAGCACAGCGCGCCGGAGATCGGCTTTCTCTGGGGCATCCTGATCGCCTTCTGCGCAGGCGCCATGCTCAGCGGCCTGATCATCCAGGACGATGTCCTGCGGCTCGGACAGCGCTACGGCGCGGCGCTGCTGCTCGAAGCGCTGCTGTTGCTGGCGGCGATTCCGCTGTTCAAGCTGCATCACGTCGGCGGCGCACTGTGCGCCGCTGGCGCCTGCGGCCTGCAGAACGCCATGGCGACCACCTTCAGTGGCGCCGCGGTCCGCACCACGCACCTGAGCGGCATGTTCACCGACCTGGGCATCGGCCTGGGGCACCTGCTGCGCGGGCGCCCGCTGCAGGTGCGCCGGCTCACGCTGAGCGGGTTGATCATCAGCGGCTTCCTCGGCGGCAGCATGCTCGGCACCTGGCTGTTCCAGCGCTGGCACTACGAGGCGCTGTACCTGCCGGCCGGCCTCACCGGACTGACCGGTGCCGGCTACATCGGCTATCTGCAATGGCGTCGCTGGCGCATGCGCTGATCCGCACAACCGCCGGGCGGCAGTGCAGAATCCACCCATGACCACGTCCAGCACGCTGTCCGCCCTGACCATCGCCGGCTCCGATTCCGGCGGTGGTGCCGGTATCCAGGCCGACCTCAAGACCTTCGCTGCGCACCGCGTGCACGGCCTGTCGGCCATTGCCGCGTTGACCGCGCAGAACACCCGCGCCGTCACTGCCGTGCATGTCCCGCCGATCGCGTTTTTGCAGGCGCAGATCGACGCCTGCTTTGCCGACTTCCAGATCCAGGCGGTCAAGCTCGGGATGCTCGCCAATGCCGAGGTCATCCATTGCGTGGCCGATCTGCTCGAACGCCATCGCCCGCCCTTCGTGGTGCTCGATCCGGTGATGGTGTCCACCAGCGGCGCCCGCCTGCTCGAAGACGCTGCGCTGGAGGCGCTGCGCACGCGCCTGCTGCCGCTGGCCACGCTGATCACACCCAATACGCCCGAAGCCGAACTGCTGACCGGCCGCCGCATCGACGATGCCGATGCCGCCGAACACGCCACCGCCGCCCTGCTCGGCCTCGGCGCCAACGCGGTGCTGCTCAAGGGCGGCCACCTGCACGAGGGCACGCGGGTGATCGACCGCTTCGATGACGGCGTCACCCAGGACGTGTTCATGCATCCGCGCCTGCAGGTCGATGCGCACGGCACCGGCTGCAGCCTGTCGGCGGCCATTGCCGCGCAACTGTGCCAGGGCCTGTCCCTGCTCAATGCCTGCGAAGCGGCCATCGACTATGTCGCACGCGCCATCCGCCTCGGCCACAGCCCGGGGCACGGCGAGGTACTGGTGCTGGACCATTTCGGTGCCGCGCCCAGCCCATGAGCGTGCACGCCAGCACGCTCGCCGTCACCGCCGCGGATGGACATGCCTGGCAGGTGCTGCGGCACGCCCCGGCGCGGCCGGTCGCCAGCCTGCTATGGCTGCCGGCACTCGGGGTCGCCGCGCGGCACTACCAGCCGTTCGCGCATGCGCTGGCCTGCGCCGGCATTGCGGTGTACCTGCACGAATGGCGCGGCAATGGCAGCAGCAGCCTGCGCCCCTCGCGCCAGCACGACTGGGGCTATCGCACGCTGCTTGCCGACGACATTCCCGCCAGCCGGGCGCTGCTCGACCTGCACGACCCGCAGCTGCCGTGCGTGCTCGGCGGTCACAGCCTCGGCGGCCAACTGGCCTGTTGCCATGCCGCGTTGCAGCCTGCATGGATCGCGCAGCTGTGGCTGGTCGCCAGCGGCTCGCCGTACTGGCGCAATTTCCCGGTACCGATGCGCTACGGCCTGCCGCTGGTGTTCCGGCTGCTGCCATGGCTGGCACGCAGGCAAGGCGTGCTGCACGGGCGCACGCTCGGCTTCGGCGGAACCGAGGCGCGCAGCCTGATCGCCGAGTGGGCGCAGGTCGGTCGCAGCAATCGTTATCGTGCGGCCGGCACGTCATGGAATCTCGAGCAGGCGCTGGGCCAGCTGCGCATGCCGATCAGCGCAGTGACCTTCGCGCGCGACCGCTTCGGCCCACCCGGCGCCTTGCAGGCCTTGCTGCAGAAAATGCCGCAGGCAGCTGCCGACTGCGTCGCCCTGGACGATGCGCAACTGGGCGCGCGCAGCGATCACTTCGCCTGGATGAAGCACCCTGCCGCAGTGGCTGCCGCGCTGCGGCGACGTGTTGGCGACGAGGGCGACGACAATCGACTTTCACAAAGGGATTGACGAGGACTCCGGGCATCCGCATAATTCCGCTCCTGACGACGCGCCCGTAGCTCAGTTGGATAGAGTACCTGGCTACGAACCAGGCGGTCGGGAGTTCGAATCTCTCCGGGCGCACCANATAATTCCGCTCCTGACGACGCGCCCGTAGCTCAGTTGGATAGAGTACCTGGCTACGAACCAGGCGGTCGGGAGTTCGAATCTCTCCGGGCGCACCATCTTCAGAACAACGAGAGACAGCCTTCAAACGCTGTCTTTTTAGTTGAAAGGTCTCATCGCACCGCGATGGATCTGCAAGTAGTAAGGCAACGCAAAAACAAGATAATGCGCCCGTAGCTCAGTTGGATAGAGTACCTGGCTACGAACCAGGCGGTCGGGAGTTCGAATCTCTCCGGGCGCACCAATCTTGAAGAAAACGANGCGCCCGTAGCTCAGTTGGATAGAGTACCTGGCTACGAACCAGGCGGTCGGGAGTTCGAATCTCTCCGGGCGCACCAATCTTGAAGAAAACGACCAGCGTGCTGGTCTTTTTTTTTGCCTGTCGTTCGAGGACGAACCATGGCTGTGCCGTTACGATGCAGCCAACCCCGCACACGCCGCAAGAAGGCCAGCTTGCGCCGCAAGTCGCCGCATCAAGGCGATCAGGCCATCGCATCCAGCGCATCGGTCCCGGCCACCGCCACGACCGGCAGCAGCGAGGTCACCGGATGCCCGGCGTCGCGCCATGCATCCAGCCCGCCCCGCAGCGGCAGCACGTCGTGATAGCCGCGCTCGCGCATCCGAGCGGCCAACCACGCCGCCGACACCTCGTCCGGACACGCGCAATAGATCACCACGCTGCGCTCGCGCGGCACGCTGGCCAGGATCTGCGCCAGCTGGCGCTCGTCGGCAAACACCGCGCCGGGAATCGTGTACGGCTGCAGGTCGCGATAGCCCGGCGCACGGATATCCAGCACCGTGGGCCGCAGCGCTTCGTCGCCATCGAGCAGCGGCACCAGCTCCTCCACCGCGATACGCGCATGCTCCAGCGAACGCAGCAGGGCATGCCGCCGCCACCAACGCCAGCCGACGTAGCAGGCCAGCGACGCGGCCACTACGACGATCGCACCGGACCCCAGGTCGGACAGCAACGCCAGCACGTCCTGCACCTGATGCGCGAACAGCGCGCCCAGGCCCAGGCCGACCACTGCCCACAGCGACGCACCCAGGGCGTCGTAGCGCAGGAACGCCGCCGGGCGCACCCGCATCGCACCGGCCATCGGCACCGAGACCATCGACAGACCGGGCACGAACTTGGCCACCGCCAGCACCCGCACCCCCCAGCGCGAGAAGAACCGCTCGGTCTTCTTCATGCAGGTGTCGCGCGACAGCGACAGCCGGCACAGCGACTGCAAGGTGCGATTGCCGAAGCGGCGGCCGGCCAGATACCAGGCCAGGTCACCCAGCAGGCTTGCCAGCACCGACACCGCCAACGCCGCCAATCCGGCCAGCCAGGCATCTTCCCCGCCCTGCAGCGCATAGCCGGCCCCGACCAGCACCAGGGTTGGCAGCGCCGGCAGCGGCAGGCCCAGCGATAGCGCCAGCACGTTGGCGAACACCAGCGCCAGTCCGTACTGTTCGATCAAGCCCTGCATGTGGCGACCCTGCGCGACGGCGAACGCGCATTATCCGCCCTTCCTCACGCGTGCGGCTGCCCGGCGGCACCGGAACGATACATTTCGGCAAGCGACTGCAACCAGCCATCGAACACGCCATCGCCGCGCAATGCGCGCCGCCACCAGCCCAGCGCCTCGCCCTCCTCGCCCGGCCGCCAGGCCAGGTAGAAGGTTTCATCAGGTTTGCGGGTTTCCACCTGCAGCTCGCACAGCCGGCCATCCTGCAGCGCGCCGCGCGCATACGGCTCGGGCAGGAAACCATAGCCGGCGCCGGCCAGTTGCAGCTGCAGCTTGGTCTGCATGTCCGGCACGGTGAGCACATCGCGCGCGGACAGCAGGCCGACCGTGCGTGGCAACAGACGCCGCGCCGAATCAGCCACCGCGATCGCACGATGTTCGGCCAGCTCGGCCGCGCCCAGCGTGCCGGCGCCCGCCAGCGGATGCGTGCAGGCCACCGCGAACACGAAGCCCAGCGTCCCGATCGCCTCGGCGACGTAGCCACCACCGCTCGGCCCCTCGCCGGCCGCGACGATCAGATCCACGCGCCGATCCAGCAGCGCCTCCCAGCCGCCGGACAAGGACTCGCTCACCACGCGCAGGCGCGTGCTGTCGGCCACCGTGTAGAAATCCAGGATCTGCGCCTGCAGCAAGGCCACCGGCAGGATCGCATCCAGCCCGATCGCAAAGTCCGACTCCCAGCCCGACGCCACCCGCCGTACCCGCAGCTCCAGCTCCTGCGCGGCGCGCAGCAGCTGCCGCCCTTCGCGCAGCAGCTCACGCCCCGCCTGCGTCGGCGTGGCCTTCGGGCCGACCCGCTCGAACAGCTGCACGCCCAGATCGTCCTCCAGCCTGGAGACCGTGTAGGAAATCGTCGACGGCACCTTGAACAACACCTTGGCCGCGGCCGTAAACGAGCCACGGCGGTCGATCGCGTCCAGGATCTGCAGGGCGTCCAGGCTGATTTTCATTGTTCGATTTTTTCGATGATAGCGGCCAAATCTACTCGCTTTCTGTCCTTGGCGCGCAGGCCCAGACTATCCATCAAGCCGCCGGGACACCGAGTTCCCCTTCCTGGCGACACCCGACCCCTTCCAGGAGACGCACCATGTTGACTGTCCGCAAGAGCGAAACCCGTGGCCGCGCCGAACACGGCTGGCTGTCCTCGCGCCATACCTTCTCCTTCGCCAGCTACCACGACCCGCGCCACATGGGCATCGGCCCGCTGCGGGTGATCAACGAGGACAAGGTGGTCCCGGGCGAGGGCTTCGGCACCCACGCCCACCGCGACATGGAGATCATTTCCTACGTCCTGGGTGGCGCACTGGAGCACAAGGACAGCATGGGCACCGGCTCGGTCCTGCACTACGGCGATGTGCAGCGCATGAGCGCCGGCAGCGGCGTCACCCACAGCGAGTTCAACCACTCGGCAAGCGAGCCGGTGCACTTCCTGCAGATCTGGGTGATGCCCGAACGCAGCGGCATCGAGCCCAGCTACGAAGAGAAGCATTTCGATGCAGACAGCAAGCGCAACCAGCTGCGCCTGATCGCCTCGCCCGGTGGCGAGCACGGCTCGCTGCGCCTGCACCAGGATGCACGCCTGTACGCCTCGATTCTCGATGGCGACGTGCGCCTGCAGCAGCCACTGGCCGCGGGCCGTACCGGCTACGTGCAGGTGGCGCGCGGCAGCCTGAGCGTGAACGGCCAGGCGCTGTCGGCCGGCGACGCACTGCAGATCACCGGCGAGCCGCAGATCGTGCTGGCCGATGCACGCGATGCGGAAGTGCTGGTGTTCGATCTGCCGAAGTAAGCGGCGCCAGCTCAGCGCACAGCGTGCCGCAGGCAACCCGGCACGCTGCGCGCTGGAGACTGGCAGACAGCACAAAGCCCGCTTCCGGCGGGCTTCTTTGTGCTCAACGGCGAGCTCCCTAAAAGGCACCGGCGATGACACTGCGACGCATGCCGTCATGCAGTGCCGCCGCCGCGCAGCACCGCATCACCGCACGGATCACGCGGCCTGCGGCCTGGCAGTCCTTGCAGGCGGCTTGCTCGAGGTCGAGGTCACGCTCCGCACAGCAACACTCTCGGTGTCGCCACCACCCTCGCCATCGCCATTGACCAAGGCAAACAGCGCATCGGCATCGGCTTCCAGCACGCACGCCGAGCGCGCCAGGTCATCGACCATCTGCGCCTGCTCGCGCGCCTGCACACCGATCGATTGCAGCGCGGTGTTGGCGATGGAAATGTCCCGTGCCTGCTCCTGACTGGCAGCGGCAATCTGCTCCACGGTCGCGGTGACGCGCAACACCGAGCTGACCATGTCCTGCATCACCCCCCCGGCCTGCTCGGCCAGGCGCGACCCATCGCCCACCTGGTCGGTCGCATTGTCGATCAAGCCACGAATCTCCTTCGCCGAGACGCTGCAGCGCTGTGCCAGGCTGCGCACCTCGGTCGCCACCACGGCGAACCCGCGTCCCTGTTCGCCGGCGCGTGCCGCTTCCACCGCTGCGTTCAAGGCCAGGATATTGGTCTGGAACGCGATGCCGTCGATCACCTCAATGATCTGGCCGATACGGTCGGTGGCCGAGCGGATGCCGGCCGTGGTCTTGACCATGTCGGCGATCACGCTGGCGCCGCGTCGCGCGACATCGGCCGATGCCTCGGCCATGCGCTGGGCCGAACCGGCGCTGTCGGAATTGCTGCGGACGGTCTCTGCCAGCTGGTCGATGGTGGTCGAGGTCTGCGCCACGGCCGCCGACTGCGTGGACGACCGGCTCACCAGCTCCTGATTGCTGACCGAAATATGGTGCGCCTCGCGCTGCACGTTCTGCGCAATGCGCATGGTCTGCTGCATCAACTGGCGCATGCGCTCGGCCGAGCGCACCTGATCGGTGACATCGGTGGCGTACTTGACCACCTTGTACGGGCGCCCGGACACGTCCAGGATCGGGTTGTAGGACGCCTGGATCCACACCGAACTGCCATCCTTGTGCAGCCGGCGGTAGCGGCCCGCATCGAACTGACCACGCGCCAGCTTCGCCCAGAAATGCCGGTAGTCTTCGGAGGCGCCGTAGCTTGCGTCCACGAAGATGCGGTGATGCTGGCCGATTGCCTCTTCGGCGGAGTAGCCCAAGATGGCCAGGAAGTTGTCGTTGGCACTGAGCACGTGCCCGTCCAGATCGAATTCGATCACGCCCATGACCTTGTCGATGGCCTGGATGCGACCGTCGGCATCGGCCGAATCGATCACCTGACGGGTCACGTCGGTGGCGTACTTGACCACCTTGTACGGCCGCCCGTGCTCGTCCAGGACCGGGTTGTAGGACGCCTGGATCCACACCTCGCCGCCGTCCTTGCCGATGCGCTTGTAGCGGCCTGCGTCGAACGCGCCGCGCCCGAGCTTGTCCCAGAAGGCGCGATAGGCCGCCGACTGACGCGTTTGCGCGTCCACGAACATGCCGTGATGCTTGCCGCGGATCTCATCGAGCCGGTAGCCCATGACCGCCAGGAAATTCTCGTTGGCATCGAGCACCGTGCCATCCAGCGAAAACTCGATGACCGCCATGACCTTGTCGATCGCATCGATGCGACCTTCGAAATCGGCGGTCTGGCGCACCTGGGTGGTGATGTCGGTGGCGTACTTGACCACCCGATAGGCCTTGCCGGCGCGATCCAGCAACGGGTTGTAGGAGGCGTTGATCCACACCTCGCACCCATGCTTGTCCAGGCGGCAGAACCGCCCGGCATTGAAGTCGCCGCGACGCAGCCCCTGCCAGAACTGCCGATAGCTCTCGCTGTCGCGGTCGCCGGGAGTCACGAACATGCGGTGGTGCTGACCGACGACCTCGTCCAGCCGATAGCCCATCAGGGACAGGAAGTTCTGGTTCGCGCCCAGGATGCGGCCATCCAGATCGAACTCGATCACTGCCATCACCCGGTCCACTGCGTCGGCCTTGTGCTGCAGCCCGCGGCTCCGGGAAGAAAACAGGCGTCCAAGCAGCGGCGGTAGGCGCATCGCGTTGAGTCCGAGAGATGTGTCACAGCCTTAGCGACTCGTTCCCGCGTTACTTGAATGCCTGCCCGCAGCGCGTTTGTGGCGATTCAGATGCTGGCGCCGGTGTGACTGACGTGGCTGCGCCAATGCCCTGCATGCGGACCGTTGCCAATACCGCAGCAGAAATGAAAACGCCCGCAAATCAAGGATTTGCGGGCGTTTGAAACACTGGCGGAGCGAGAGGGATTCGAACCCTCGATAGAGCTTTTGACCCTATACTCCCTTAGCAGGGGAGCCCCTTCAGCCACTCGGGCATCGCTCCAGTTTTTTGCGTCCTGCCGCGGTGTCCGTTGCAGGCCGCGAAGAATACCGGGTAAGAGGGGCTAACGTAAACCCTTTATCACGATCAATTCGAAGAATCGTCGCCGTGATGCGCACCGGAGGCAACCGGCTCATCCCCACGCTGGATCCGCTGATAGATTTCTTCGCGGTGTACAGCAACATCTTTCGGTGCGGTGATGCCGATACGCACCTGATTACCCTTGACGCCGAGCACGGTCACAGTGACCGAGTCGCCGATCATCAAGGTTTCGCCTACCCGGCGAGTGAGGATCAACATTTTGCAAATCTCCTGGAACCGGTGGGTTTCCCACCAGCATCGGCGGCCGATTGACGAGGCACGCCCTAGGTAAAGGGAATAGACCAGAAATGTTAGCGGGACACCCTGCCAACCAGCAAGGCATACCAGGACAAGTGTTCAGCCCAAGTGTTGCTTGACCCAGGAGGGTACGCCTTCCAGCGCAGTCGCAAGGGCGGGACCATCCTCGCCACCACCCTGGGCGAGATCCGGACGGCCGCCACCCTTGCCCCCGATCTGACTGGCGATGTGGCCGAGGAGTTCCCCTGCCTTCACCTTGCCAGTTGGGCTGCCATTCACGCCGGCCACGAGCGCAACCTTGCCACCGGCGGCACCTGCCAAGACGATGACCGAATCGCCCAACTGCTGCTTGAGGCGATCCATCGCATCGCGCAATGCCTTGGCATCGAAGCCCTCCAGACGCACCGCGACCACCTTGACTCCCGACACATCGACAGCGCTGGAGCCCAGGTCTGCAGTGGCACCGGAAGCCAGCTTGGCCTTGAGCGACTCCAGCTCCCGCTCGAGCCGCTTCTGGCGCTCGCTGAGCGCACGCACCTTGTCGACCACCTCGGTGACGTTGCCGCCAAGCAGGCTGGCCGCTTCGACCAGGCGCCGCTCTTCATCGGCGACATGGTCCAGCGCACCCTGCCCGGTCACTGCCTCGATACGACGCACGCCCGAGGACACACCGCCTTCGGAGGTGATCTTGAACAAGCCGATGTCGCCGGTCCGGGTGACGTGGGTGCCACCGCACAGCTCGGTGGAGTAACCACCCATCTTCAGTACGCGCACGTTCTCGCCGTACTTTTCACCGAACAAGGCCATCGCGCCGAAGTCCAGCGCTTCCTGCATCGCCATGTTGTGCACTTCGACGCTGTGGTTGGTGCGCACCTCGGCGTTGACCTTGCGTTCGATCACGGCGAGCTCTTCGGGCGTGATCGGCTGGAAGTGCGAGAAGTCGAAGCGCAAGCGGTCCGGCGCAACCAGCGAGCCCTTCTGCTGCACATGCGTGCCCAGCACCTCGCGCAGGGCCGCATGCAGCAGATGCGTGGCCGAGTGGTTGAGGATGGTCTTGCCGCGACGCTGCACGTCGATCCCGCCGGCCAGCACATCGCCCAATGCCAGCGTCCCCTCGGTGATGCGCCCCACATGGCCATGGAACTGGCCGGCAAATTTCTGGGTGTCGGCGATCTCGATGGACACATCGCTACCGCTCAGCTGGCCGCTGTCGCCGACCTGGCCACCGGACTCGGCATAGAACGGCGTGCGGTCGGTAAACACGATGACCTCGTCGCCAACCTGCGCGCGCTCGACCGGGCGGCCCTGCTTGAGCAAGGCAACGACCTTGAGCGCATCGGCGTCGTAGGCCTCGTAGCCCAGGAACACCGTCGGCGACATGGTGGCGACCAGATCGGCCGGCAATGCGACGCCACCGCCGAACTTGCCGGCGGCACGCGCGGTTTCGCGCTGACGCTCCATGGCGAACTCGAAGCCCTCCATGTCCACGCGCAAGCCGCGCTCGCGTGCGATGTCGGAGGTCAGATCGACCGGAAATCCATAGGTATCGAAGAGGCGGAAAGCATCGGCACCGGGAATCACTTCCTGCGAACGCGCGGCGACGTCGTCGAAGATCTTCATGCCGGCGTCCAGCGTCTCGGCAAAGCGCTCCTCCTCGGCCAGCAATGCGCGCGCGACGGTCTCCCGTGCGACCACCAGTTCGGGATAGGCCTCGCCCATCAGCTCGACCAGGGTCGGCACCATCTTGCTGAAGAACGGCTGGCGTACCCCCAGCATCCAGCCGTGCCGCAACGCACGCCGAATGATCCGGCGCAGCACGTAGCCACGGCCCTCATTGGACGGCAGCACACCATCGACGATCAGGAACGAACAGGCGCGGATGTGGTCGGCGATCACCCGCAGCGACTTGTTCTCCAGGTCGGTGACACCGGTCAGCGCACTGGCCTTGCCGATCAAGGCCTGGAACAGATCGATCTCGTAGTTGGTATGCACGTGCTGCAGGATCGCGGCCAGGCGCTCCAGGCCCATGCCGGTGTCCACGCACGGCGCCGGCAACGGCACCAGGGTGCCGTCGGGCTGGCGGTCGAACTGCATGAAGACCAGGTTCCAGATCTCGATGAAGCGATCGCCATCCTCGTCCGGCGAACCGGGCGGACCGCCGGCGATGTGGTCGCCATGGTCGAAGAATATCTCGGTGCATGGACCGCATGGGCCGGTATCGGCCATCTGCCAGAAATTGTCCGACGCGTACGGCGCACCCTTGTTGTCGCCGATGCGCACGATGCGACTTTCGGGAATGCCGATCATGTCGCGCCACAGGGCGAAGGCTTCTTCGTCGGTGTGGTAGACGGTGACCAGCAGCCGCTCGGCCGGCAGCTTCCAGACCTGGGTCAGCAGCTCCCAGGCCCAGCTGATGGCATCCTTCTTGAAGTAATCGCCGAACGACCAGTTGCCCAGCATCTCGAAGAAGGTGTGATGGCGCGCGGTGTAGCCCACCGAATCCAGGTCGTTGTGCTTGCCGCCGGCGCGCAGGCAGCGCTGCACGTCGGCCGCGCGCACATAGCTGCGTTTCTCCGCGCCGAGGAAGACGTCCTTGAACTGGACCATGCCGGAGTTGGTGAACAGCAAGGTCGGGTCGTTGCCCGGCACCAGTGGCGCGGATGGCACGATGGTGTGGCCTTTCCCCTCGAAAAACGCGAGGAAGTCACTGCGGATCTGGGAAGTGCTGAATTTGGCGGGTGCGTTCATGTGCTGGCATTGGGCGGGCGGCAGTCCCGGTCACCCAATGAGATGTGGGCGCAGATGAGCGGAACAACCTGAAACCACGAAGGGTAGCAGGCCTGACGCCCTCAGTCCTCAAGGTCGAGGCGCGTGGCGCTACGAATGCTGTTGCCATCAAAACCCCGCCGGGCCAACAGATCGGCAGCCTTGCGCCGCTGCGGCAGATCGGTGGGGCCCTGGTCGCCGAAACGACGGCGGATCAGGTCGCGCGCGTTTTCGGTCCAGTCGCCTTCAAAGGTCGCCATGGCGGCACTGATGGCGTCGCTGTCCAGACCATGGGTTCCGAGCTCGGCGCGGATATGCAGCGGGCCGTAGCCCGAGCCTGCGCGATTGCGCACGACCGAGGCCGCAAACCGGGTGTCGTCCTGCCATCCTTCATCCGCCAGGCGCTCTACGGCCGCCTGCGCGGCGTCGGGCTCGATCCCGCGCGCCAGCAGCTTGCGGTTCAATTCCTTGCGCGAATGCTCGCGCCGCACCAGCAATCCCAGTGCGCGTTGGACCGGCGTCTGTTCCTTGAACCGGCGTCCCCGCTTTGGCGCGGGCGGTTGCTCGTCCATCGTGGGTGTCCCGAATAGCGAAATCACACGCTGCATCAATGCGCCGTCCATGGCGCCTGCCCTCCTGGCCTTCAATAGATCTACCGCGGGAAGCGACGGCACTGACTCCGCCGTCCCCGCGATAGAAAACCTGCCGCAACCATCAGCTCGACTGCTCTGCCATCAGACGGGTACGGCCGGCAGGCCGAACCGGAGGATGGCCCACTCGGACATCCTGGTTCGCGCTTGCCGNCTTGCCGCCGATACCTGCCTGATCACGGCACAGCTCGCTCTGACGGGCTGCTGTCATTCTTTCTCCACGTCGTCGCCGGCTTCGCGCGGCGCTTCGGCCGGCTGGAACTTCTCACGCAGCTCGGCTTCCAGCCGCACTGCGACCTGCGGGTTGTCGCGAAGATAGCCGCGTGCGTTGTCCTTGCCCTGCCCGATGCGTTCTTCGCCGTAGCTGTACCAGGCGCCGGCTTTCTCGACCAGCTTGGCTTCCACGCCCATGTCGATCAGCTCACCTTCGCGGCTGATGCCTTCGCCGTAGAGGATTTCGGTCACGACCTGCTTGAACGGAGGCGCCAGCTTGTTCTTGACCACCTTGATCTTGGTCTGGTTGCCGATGATCTCGTCGCCCTTCTTGATCGCGCCGATACGACGGATATCCAGGCGGACCGAAGCGTAGAATTTCAGCGCGTTGCCGCCGGTGGTCACTTCCGGGCTCTGGCCCGGCATCATCACGCCGATCTTGTGGCGCAACTGGTTGATGAAGACCACCAGCGTGTTGGAACGCTTGATGTTGCCGGTCAGCTTGCGCAGCGCCTGGCTCATCAGGCGGGCCTGCAGACCCGGCAGCTGGTCACCCATTTCGCCTTCGATTTCGGCCTTGGGGGTCAGCGCGGCGACCGAGTCGACCACCACGATGTCCACCGAACCGGAACGCACCAGCATGTCGGCGATTTCCAGCGCCTGCTCGCCGGTGTCGGGCTGCGACAGCAGCAGGTCGTCGACGTTGACGCCCAGCTTGGCGGCATAGATCGGGTCCAGCGCGTGCTCGGCGTCGATGAAGGCCGCGGTGCCGCCCTTCTTCTGGCACTCGGCAATCGCCTGCAGGGTCAGGGTGGTCTTGCCCGACGATTCCGGACCGTAGATTTCGACCACACGGCCCTTGGGCAGGCCGCCGATCCCCAGTGCGATGTCCAGCATCAGCGAGCCGGTCGGAATGACTTCGACGGCCTCGATCACACGGTCGCCCATGCGCATCACCGAGCCCTTGCCGAATTGCTTCTCGATCTGGCTCAGTGCGGCGGAAAGGGCGCGCTTCTTGTTCTCATCCATCTGGGTGATCCTTGTCAGTGATTTCGGTGTAGGGCGAATGTAACGGCGGTGTATCGCACAGGCTGAGACTGGCTGCGACACACTCAGACTAGAGAGGTGGCCATGGCGATGGCAGCGGGAAATCCTGTGGTACCGGCTCGGGATAACGCCAGCAAGGCCATCGGCGCAGTGCTCAACGATTCGGCCTCAACAGCCCGCAGTACAGGCCCTCGATCGCGAAATCCTGATCCGGCAACACTTCGATCGGGGCGTAGTCCGGGTTGCGCGGCAGCAAGCGGATGCGGTCCTTGCCGATCTTCAACAACTTGACCGTGATTTCCTCATCGATCCGCGCCACCACGATCTGCCCCGAACGTGCGTCGCGGGTGCGGTGCACCCCGATCAGGTCGCCGTTGAAGATGCCTTCGTCGCGCATCGAGTCGCCCTGCACCTTGAGCAGGTAGTCCGGCGAGGGCGAGAAAAACACCCGGTCCAGCACCACGAAGTCGTCCGAGCCGATATCCGCGCCGATCGGCAGGCCTGCCGCCACGCGTCCCAGGACCGGCAGGCGCAGGACATCGTCGCGCATCGGCTCGTTTGCGGCAGGCGGGGTGCGCGACTGGGCGCCCTGCCCGGCCAGGCGGATGCCGCGGGCCTGCCCGGGGACGCGCCGGATCGCACCGGCCTGCTCCAATACCTCCAGATGGTACTGGGCGCCGCGCACACCCTTGAAGCCGAACGCGCGCGCGATCTCGGTCTGCGAGGGCGGTACGCCATCGGCATCGATGCGCTCGGCGATCAAGGCCAGGATTGCTTGCTGGGTATCGGTCAGGTCCATGGTTAGTAGTATTACTACTAACTGACGCCTGCGCAATAGCCGCGGCTAACGGCGGCTGCGCCAGATGGAGAACAGGATCCAGATGCCGCAGATGGCTGCACCGATGAAACCGCCGACGCCCAACGCCAGCAGCCAACGGCTGGCACTGCCACCGACACTGTTCATGACGATCGACGAGCCGATCACCAGCGCGGCCGTCACGATCCCCATGGTGAGCCGGTTGGCCGCGCGGTCGACCTGTTCGCCGAACTCGCGCAATGCCCGCGTTTCGATCTGCAGTTGCAGCTTGCCGCGCCGTGCGGCCTGCAGCAGCCGCTTGAGATCGCGTGGCAGATCGCCGATCAGGTCGATCGCGCCGGTCACGGTGCGGCGGCTGCGCCGCAGCATCGCGCTGGGCGCATACCGCTGCAGCACCACGCGTTCCAGATACGGACGCGCCTCGGTGGCCATGTCGAAGTCCGGATCGAGCTGGCGGCCCATGCCCTCGAGCGTGAGAAAGGCCTTGATCATCAGCGCCAGGTCCGGCGGCAGGGTCAGCCCGTGATCGCGCAGGATCGAGGTGACATCGCCCAGCATCGCACCGATACGCAGCTCTTTCAGCGGCACGCCGCGGTACTCGTCGACGAAGGCGCCGATATCCTGCTGCAGGCGCGACTCATCGATCTCCAGGCTGGTGCCGGCCCATTCCAGCAGCACATCGATGACCGCTTCGGCGTCGTAGCTGACCATGCCATGCAGCAGTTGCGCGACCTGGAAGCGACGCTGCTCGGAAACGCGTCCGACCATGCCGAAATCGATCACGGCGATGCGCCCGTCGCGCAGATAGAAGATGTTGCCCGGATGCGGATCGGCGTGGAAGCAGCCATCCTGCAACACCATCTTCAACACGATCCCGGCGCCGGTGCGTGCGAGCGCCTTGCGGTCCAGGCCGGCCGCATCCACGGCGACCAGATCCCGCCCCGGGATGCCGTCGATGAATTCCTGCACATTGAGCGATTCGCAGGTCCACTGCCAGTAGACGGACGGCACCACCACGGTGGGGTCGCTGGCGAAGTTGGCGGCGATGCGCTCGGCATTGCGGCACTCGGCGGCAAAATCCAGTTCGCGCCGCAAGGAAACGGTGAACTGCTGCACCACGTCGGCAGGGCGGTAACGCTTGAGGTCGGGCGCCCGCGTTTCCACGATTTCCGCCAGGCGGGCCAGCAGGCGCAGATCCGCATCGATGACATCGCCGATGCCGGGGCGGCGGATCTTCAGCACCACCGGTGTGCCATCGGCCAGCCAGGCGCGATGCGTCTGCGCCAGCGATGCCGCCGCCAACGGCTGTTCGTCCAGGCGTGCGAACACGCTTTCCGGCTCCGCGCCCAGGGCCGCGACCAGTTGCGGGCGGATCTGCTCGAACGGCAGCGCGGGCACTGCGTTCTGCAGCTCGCTCAACTCCTCGATCCACTCCGGCGGCAACAGGTCCACACGCGTGGCCAGCACCTGCCCCAGCTTGACGAAGGTCGGCCCGAGTTCCTCGAGCGCGCGCCGCACCCGCATCGCCGCGGACAGGCGCAGGCGCCCCTCGGCGTTATGCCAGTGCAGCAGCTTGCCGGCACGTTCGAGCACGTCGGCCAGGCCGATACGGCGCACCACATCGCCGAATCCGTAACGGATCAGCACCGCGGCAATTTCCTGCAGCCGCCCGAGATCCCGAACGGTGCCAAGCGCTTCCCACATCAGCACACCGCCTGCGATTGCGCTACGGCAACAGGCCGCAGCGCACCAAGGTGCATCGTCGGCCGCGTCTCGTGGTTCGAAGCGCACATTGACCATGCAGCATCGCGCGTGCCTGCATGATCGCTCGCACACAGAACGAGGCAATCACCGGCCGCCTCACACATCGGCTGCCGGACGGCTGCGCACCGGTCATCCAGCAATGCCAGGACACCGCCAGCAAACGAATGCGGCGCGGACAAAGACAGCACATGAGCAGAAAGCGGAAGCATCGGCACGCAGATTAACAACGAGACCTCGTTTGTAGCCGATCTGCCCGTGCCTGTCGCGTCATCGACATCCGCAGGCTTAGCCGAGGTTGCACTTTCGCGGGCATCCTGGGCCCTGGCACGGCTATACCCACGCCCTCAAAAACGTGGAGCGGCTGACAACACCACGACGCACCCGCCAGGCGGGCGCCCACTCGGTTTGTTGGCCGCTCTCAGTACCGCAAACGCAAGGTCAGCCCATACGTGCGGGGTGCGCCCAGAAACGCATTCCACGAACCCGCCTGTAGCGGCGCGTCGATGACGATCTGGCGATAGGTTTCGTTGCCGAGGTTTTCCGCCCACGCTTCCAGCATCCAGCGCTTGTCCTCGGCACCAATGCCCAGCCGCGCATTGAGCACCGTATAGCCCGGTTGCACCTTCTGCGGATCCAGATCGGAGCCGGCGTTGTACTCGGAAACATATTTCGCGCCGACATTGAAACGGCCGGTCATGTGATCGCCAAGCGCGTGCTCGTAAGTGACCGAGACATTAGCCGACCAACGTGGCGCAAAGCTCAAGCGACTGCCCGGCAGCAATGCCAGATCGGCGTCCGGCAGCGGATCGTCGCCATACGCGGTATCCGTATAGCTGAGCCCGCCTTGCACCATCAGGCCAGGCACGGCGCCCTGCCACAGCAGTTCGGTATCGATGCCGCGTGACACCACGGTGGGGATGGCGCGCACCACGAAGCTGGTCCCGAGGAAATTGTTGAGTTGGAAGTCGCTGAAATCCTGATAGAACAGCGCTAGGTTGAGCAGCAGATTGCCACCAAGCCAGGTGGTCTTGGCACCGAGCTCGTAACTATCGACGAATTCGCCGGGGAACGCGGTGTCGTCCACCGGCAGGATGCCTTGCGCGCCGCTGGACAAACCATCGGAGGACTGCACGCGATCCAGGTTGAAACCGCCAGCCTTGTAGCCGCGCGCGGCCGATACATAGGTCATCACCGCATCGCTCCAGCGATACGCCAGCTTCGCCGTTCCGGACCATTCGCGCTCGGTGCGTCGTTGCTCGGTGCGACGGCCAGCATGAGCGAGGTTGGCCCAGGGCAGACAGGTGAAGCCGACCACTTGCGGCGCGATCGTCGGCACTGCCGACGCAGGCACGCCGCGCGCGCCCAGCGCGGCGCCGATACGCCGCAACGCAGCTGGATCGAGCTGACCATTGGCCGCGAAATAGCTGGCGCATGCAGGGCTTCCATCGGGATTCTCAAACCTCGACTGCAACGCCTTGTGCTCGTAGGTGTAACGCAACCCCACCACCACATCCAGCGCATCGGTGGCATGCCAGGTGTTGCTGGTGAACAACGCGGCACTGGTGCCATCCTGTCGAAAGCGATCCTGGCTGCCCTGTCCACGAAACAGCGTGCCAGCCGGCAAGCCGGTGGCGTCTGCGAGGAACCGCGTTGCATCCGCACGTGCGACCAGCGCCGGATTGACCCGTGCAAGCAACACGCTGGACAGATACGGCTCGTAGGCATTGCCGAAGCGATAGGACTCGTTGCGATGCAGGGTTTCGTCGGCGTAAAACGCACCGACGATCCAGTCGAGACGCTCGCTCGATCCGGCCAGGCGCAGCTCCTGGCTGAAGGTCTTGAACCTGGTCAGCATCTCGTCCTCGCGCGGCGCGCGGTACAGGACGTCAGCCGCACTGTAGTCGAAGTCCAGGCCGTTGATGGATTTCCAGTCGCGCAATGCGGTGATCGAGGTCAGCACCGCCTCGCTCAGCCACGGCGTGCTCCAATCCACCTGCGCCGACACGCCCTTGTCCTGGATATCCTGCGCGGTGCTGCGATTGCTGTAGGCGCGCCGGCCTTGCGGGTCGGCGCGCGCAATCGTGCCCTGCCCGCCTGGCGCCAGGGCGTCGATCAGCGCTGCGGTCGGCCCGCGTTCGGTGGTGACGGTGACGCAGCAATTTTCCTCACGGCGGGTGTAGTCGGCAGCCAGATTGATGTCCAGATCGTCGCCGGGTTCCCATAACCACTGCACGCGCGCAGTGCGCAGATTCTGATCGCCATCGTCGGTGGCGGTGCGCGGGCCGGCACCGGTGACCACCTGTTCGAAGCCATCGCGACGCCGTCTGGCCGCATAGACGCGCAACGCGCTGGTCTGGCCCAGCGCATCGTTGAAGGCGCCGGCAATCCCGAGCGCACCATAGTTGCCCGTGGTGATCTCGGCATCGGCACTGCGGGTAAAACTGGGCCGGCGCGTCACCACATTGATGACGCCGGCCGAAGTGTTCTTGCCGAACACGGTACCTTGCGGTCCCTTCAATACTTCGATGCGCTCGAGTTCTCCGAGGTCGGCAAAACCCACGCCATTGCGTGCGCGCGCCACGCCATCGATGACCACGCCGACCGAGGATTCGAGCCCGGCGTTGTCGCCCACTGTGCCGATGCCGCGAATACGTGCAGTGGTCTGCGCAGCGCTTTGACTGCTGGTCACGATCAAGCCAGGCACCAGCACCTGCAGTTCCTTGATGTCGTGCACGCCGCTGTCCTGCAGTAGTTGCTCGGGCAATACCGAGACCACCACCGGCACGTTCTGCAGCGATTCCTCGCGTTTTTGCGCAGTTACCTTGAGCGACGCCAGCGTGGCCGGCTCGTTGCGCTGTTCCTGCGTGGCCGTCTGCGCATGCAGCGGCGATGCCTGCGCGGCCGCGAAAAGCGCCAACGCAAGCGCGGTGCGACGTTGCTGTTCCAAGCGCATGCCTGTCCCCCGACAAAGAGCGAGCGATACACTGCGGCGAGCGCCGCAGGTCGCGTGACGCCACACCTTACCGAATCAACGAGGCTGGACAACGCCGTTGGAAGAACCTGCGGAGCGCGCAGCGAACCCACTGCACCCAAGCTGCATTGCAGCCATGCACCGCATGCGCAATCGCTCAATGTCGAAGAGAATCGCCGGGCTCAGAGTCACACTCCGCGCAGCAGATGGGTGCGCGCACCTGCTTCGGCATAACGTTTAAAGCAGTGCGCTCAAGCCCCGCAATGCGGCAGCCACGGTCTGGCGACGCACTGCATCGCGATCGCCAGCGAAATGGAACAACTGCGCAGCGGCATAGCCGCCGCGCCGCTTCCAGCCGATCCATACCGTGCCGACCGGCTTGTCCTCGCTGCCGCCCCCCGGCCCGGCGATGCCGGTCACCGCCACTGCGATGCTCGCGCCGGAATTGACCAGCGCGCCCGAGACCATTTCGATGACCGTTTCGCGGCTGACCGCGCCATGCACTTCCAGCGTCTGCGGCCGCACACTCAGCAAGGCCTGCTTGGCTTCGTAGCTGTAGGCGGCCATGCCGCAATCGAACCAGTGCGAGGACCCCGCCACATCGGTGACCGCCTTGGCGATCCAGCCGCCGGTACAGCTCTCGGCAGTGACCAGGCGCTCGCGCGCGGCAAGCAGCTGTTGCCCGAGGTGTTCGGCCAGCTGCTGCAGTTCGGAATCGGCGGACATGGACATGGGCACGGGGAATGAAGGGGCAGCCGACGTTTTAGCCCAATTTGCCGCCCCTGTCTGCGCTGGCGCCCATTGCGCACCGGCGACGACGTGGCCGAGGTTCAGTGGCAGTGTGCAGCGCATCGCCGCAGGCATCGGCTGCGATGGCGAGCGGATCGCCTAGCTGTTGGCTGCGATGGCCTGCATTGTCCTGCCCTGGCGACTGCGGCAGAGAGAGCGTGGCTCGTCATCCAGCAAAGCGCCAGCACGCAGCGGCGCGGTCGCCGCAGCGCCGGCCCCCATCGCCTGCGCTGCCAGCCTCGCGCGGCACGGCCGGCTACGCCGACCCTGCAGCGCCGATCACGACTCCCAGTCTTCGCGACGATCCGGCAGCATCGCGCGCAGGGGCGCACCGTCGTCGCCGGCAGCCAGGCGCTCGGCCTCGACCATCGGCAGGTCCACATCCAGCAACCAGCCGTCCTCGTCGGATTGTTCGCCGCGCACCACTTCCAGTTGATGCAACTTGGAGCGCAGGCGGCCGGCCGACGGTGGCAACCGCAGTTGCCCGGTCACATGGCGCAGGTCCAGCCGCTGCCCCAGCGCATGCTGCAGTTCCGGCAGCCCGCGTCCATCGCGTGCGGAGACCCACACGCGCTCGCGCCGCGCCTGGTCGGGAATGCCGTCCTGCGCATCGTGACGCACCTGCGCGCCGTCGATCTTGTCGATCTTGTTGAACACCAGCAGCTGCGGCAGATCGCCCGCACCGACCGCATGCAACACCTCATCGACCTGCTGGATGCGTTCCTCGCGCAGCGGGTCGGCCGCATCGACGATATGCAACAACAGATCGGCGTCGCGCGCCTCGGACAAGGTCGAACGGAATGCGGCGACCAGTTGGTGCGGCAGGTCGCGTACGAAGCCGACCGTGTCGGCCAGGATCGCACTGCCACCGGGCAGCGCGATGCGGCGCACGGTGGGATCGAGCGTGGCGAACAACTGGTCGGCCACGTAGGCCTCCGCACCGGTCAAGGCGTTGAACAGCGTGGATTTGCCGGCATTGGTGTAACCGACCAATGCAATCCGCGGCAGTTCGCTGCGCATGCGCGCACGCCGCATCTGGGTGCGCTGCACCTCGACCTTCTCCAGCCGCTGCTGCAACTGCTCCACCCGCTTCTGCAGCAGGCGGCGGTCGGTTTCCAGCTGGGTTTCGCCAGGGCCGCGCAGTCCGATCGACCCGCCGCGCTGACGTTCCAGGTGGGTCCAGCCGCGCACCAGCCGGGTGGCCATATGCCGCAACTGCGCCAGCTCCACCTGCAGCTTGCCTTCGTGGCTGCGTGCCCGTTGCGCGAAGATGTCCAGGATCAGGCCGGTGCGGTCGATCACGCGCCGCTCCAGGTAGCGCTCCAGATTGCGCTCCTGGCCGGGCGACAAGGTGTGGTTGACCAACACCAGATCCGCGCCGGTGGCCTCGGCGGCGGCCTTGATTTCTTCCAGCTTGCCGCTGCCGATCAAGGTCGACGGGTTCGGTTTGTCGATGCGCGCGGTGAGCGTGGCCGCCACCGTGGCGCCCGCCGACGTGGCAAGGTCGGCGAACTCCTCCAGCACATCCTCTTCGGCAGGCCCACCGGAGTGGGTCTGGATCAACAACGCGTGTTCACCCTTGCGTGAGCGATCAAACACGCACTACTCCATTACTGCTCGACGTCGTCATCTTCCGCCTGGTTGCCTTCATTGGATTGCACATACCCACCACCCGGTCCCACGCGCACATTGCGCGCCGGCACGACCGTGGAGATGGCGTGCTTGTAGACCATCTGACTCACGGTATTGCGCAGCAGGACCACGAACTGGTCGAACGACTCGATCGTGCCCTGCAGCTTGATGCCGTTGACCAGATACACAGAGACCGGCACCCGCTCGCGCCGCAGCGCGTTGAGGAATGGATCCTGTAAAGATTGCCCCTTCGCCATCGAAAACTCCTCTTCATTATTGTTCTTATAGTCCCGGTCGACACCTGCCATCCCCAGCCGGCCCCGGAAACGGGATGTTACACGCCTGAAGCCTGCTGCACAGCGGGACGTTGACCGAGGAAGCCGACAAGTGCGCATTCCAGCCGATGGCGGTCACGCTCGGGGTCGAACCAGCGTGCGTCGAGCTCGCCACGCAGCCAGGTCAGTTGCCGCTTGGCCAGTTGACGGGTGGCCTGCACGGCCCTGTCGCGGAACTCGGCCAGGCTGCCGGCTCCATCCAGATACTCCCAGGCCTGGCGATACCCCACCGCGCGCACCGCCGGCAGATCCAGCGGCGCGGCGACCGCGCGCAGTTGCGGCAATGCACGCAGCCGTTCCACTTCGGCCAGGAAATCCTGCGCCAGCATTGCATCCAGGCGCTGCTCGATGCGTGCGTGCAGCACTGCGCGCTCGTGCGGCGCCAGGACGACCTTCAGCACCCGCACCGGCAAGCGTGGTCCCGGCGGTAGCGCCTGCCAGTAGCTGATCGGCCTGCCGCTGATGCGGTAGACCTCCAGGGCGCGCTGGATCCGCTGCGGATCGGTGGTATGGATACGTGCGGCCGCGACCGGATCCACCTCCGCCAGCCGTGCATGCAGCCTGGTCCAACCGAGCTGTTCGGCTTCGGCTGCGATGGCCGCGCGTACCGCCGGGTCGGCCTCGGGCAACTGCGACAGCCCTTCCAGCAAGGCGCGGAAGTACAGCCCGGTGCCGCCGGCCAGGATCGGCAGCTTGCCGCGCGCGAGGATGTCGTCGATCGCGCGCCGCGCATCGCTGGCGAATTCCGCCGCCGAATAGATCTGCCAGGGATCGCGCAGGTCGATCAGATGGTGCGGCACCGCCGCGCGCATCGCGGCATCCGGCTTGGCCGCACCGATGTCCAGGCCGCGATACACCAGCGCCGAATCGACACTGACGATCTCGCCGTTCCAGCGCTGTGCGACCTCCAGTGCCAGCGCGGTCTTGCCGCTGGCGGTCGGCCCCATCAGCGCGATCGCCAGCGGGCGTCGGTCGGCCGGCATCAGTCCTCGTCCGGCCAGCGAATGCTCGGTGCCGCAGGCGCGCTCACGCGTGGCTGCGGGATCGCCGCCATCGCGTTCCACACCTGCAAGGCATCCACGGTGGCGGCCACATCGTGCACGCGCAGCAACAGCGCACCATGCTGGGCGGCGATCAGGTGTGCGGCCACCGAGCCGTAGACGCGTTCTGCGGCGACCTGGCGCCCGGTCAGTTCACCGATGCTGCGCTTGCGCGACAGCCCTGCCAGGATCGGCAGGCCGAACTCCTGCAGGCGCTGCAACTGCGCCAGCACGGTGAGATTGTGCGTGGTGGTCTTGTCGAAGCCGAAGCCCGGATCGAGGATCAAGCGACGCTTGTCGATCCCGGCCATTTCCGCCGCAAAGATGCGCTCGGCCAGGAAGCGATGCACCTCGGCCACCACGTCGTCGTAGTGCGGCGCATCCTGCATCGCATGGGGTGCGCTGCGTGCATGCATCACCACCACCGGCACCCGCAACTCGGCCGCGGCGTCCAAGGCGCCGGGCGAGCGCAGCGCGTACACGTCATTGATCATGCCGGCGCCGGCCGCGACCGCCGCGCGCATCACCTCCGGCTTGAAGGTATCCACACTGATCGGGACAGTGGTCTGCTGCGCCAACGCCTGGATCACCGGGATCACGCGCTGCAGCTCATCCTCCAGCGACACCGGCGTGGCGCCGGGACGGGTGGATTCGCCGCCGATATCCAGCACCGCAGCGCCCTGTTCGACCAGGCGCAGGCCATGCGCAATGGCGGCCTCGCAACTGGCGTGCTGGCCGCCGTCGGAAAACGAATCCGGGGTGACGTTGACGATCCCCATCACCTGCGGCGCATCCAGACGCAGCTCGCGACCGGCGCAATCCAGTTTCAGGGCAGTGTCGAACATCGGGGGGTGTCTCCTTGGGGGATTGCGATGGACGTGATCGTGCGCCGCGCCCTCTAACGCATCAAGGCCGGGAATCGCTTCCCGGCCTTGACGAGTGCTTCTGCAGCTGGCCGACGCGGGCGTTACAGCTGCTCGGCCGGCCCTGCAATCGGCGGCAACGGACGCGGGCTGCCCTTGTCGTTGTTGTTGCCGCCGTCCTTGTCGGACTTGCCCCAGCCAGCCGGCGGCGGCGGCTCGCGGCCTTCCATGATGGCGTCGATCTGCGGCACGTCGATGGTTTCGTACTGCAGCAGCAGCTGCGACATCGCATGCAGCTTGTCCAGGTTCTCGGTGAGGATCGCCTTGGTCTTGCTGTAGGCCTTGTCCAGGATCGAACGCACCACTTCGTCGATCATCCGCGCGGTTTCGTCGGAGACGTTCTTGTGCTGGGTCACCGAACGTCCCAGGAACACCTCGTCTTCCTCCTCGCCGTAGGCCACCGGGCCGAGCTCGTCGGACAGGCCCCACTTGGTGACCATGTTGCGCGCCATCTTGGTCGCACGCTCGATGTCGTTGGACGCACCGGTGGTGACCTTGTCGCCGCCGAAGATCAGCTCTTCGGCGACGCGGCCGCCGTATAGCGAGCACAGCTGCGACTCGATCGCCACCCGGTTCATCGAATACCGGTCGCCTTCCGGCAGATACATCGTTACGCCCAGGGCGCGGCCGCGCGGAATGATCGTGACCTTGTAGACCGGATCGTGCTCGGGCACCAGGCGGCCGACGATGGCGTGGCCTGCCTCGTGATACGCGGTCAGCGTCTTTTCGTCCTCGCTCATGGCCATCGAGCGGCGCTCGGCACCCATCAGGATCTTGTCGCGGGCACGGTCGAAGTGGTCCATGCGGACTTCCTTCTCGCTGCCGCGTGCGGCAAACAGCGCCGCCTCGTTGCACAGGTTGGCCAGATCGGCACCGGAGAAGCCCGGCGTGCCGCGTGCGATGACCATCGGCACCACGTCGTCGGCCAACGGCAGCTTGCGCATGTGCACGCGCAGGATCTGCTCGCGCCCCTTGACGTCCGGCAGGCCGACCACGACCTGGCGGTCGAAACGGCCCGGACGCAGCAGCGCCGGATCCAGCACGTCGGGACGGTTGGTGGCCGCGATCACGATCACGCCTTCGCCGCCTTCGAAACCGTCCATCTCGACCAGCAACTGGTTCAGGGTCTGCTCGCGCTCGTCATGCCCACCGCCCAGACCGGCGCCGCGATGACGGCCCACCGCATCGATTTCGTCGATGAAGATGATGCACGGCGCGTGCTTCTTGGCCTGCTCGAACATGTCGCGCACGCGGCTGGCACCCACGCCGACGAACATTTCCACGAAGTCCGAGCCGGAGATGCTGAAGAACGGCACCTTGGCTTCGCCGGCGATCGCCTTGGCCAGCAGCGTCTTGCCGGTACCCGGCGGGCCCACCATCAGCACGCCGCGCGGAATCTTGCCGCCCAGCTTGGTGAACTTGGTCGGGTCGCGCAGGAAATCGACCAGCTCGCCGACTTCTTCCTTGGCCTCGTCGCAGCCGGCCACGTCGGCAAAGGTGATCTTGACCTGGTCCTCGCCCTGCAGCTTGGCGCGCGACTTGCCGAAGCTCATCGCGCCCTTGGCACCGCCGCCACCGCCCTGCATCTGGCGCATGATGAACAGCCAGAAGCCGATGATCAGGATGACCGGCAGGAAGTTGAGCACCAACGACCAGAAACCAGGCCCGGTGGCGGGCTTCTGGCGGGTCATCTCGATGTTCTTGCTATACAGCACGTCGACCAGCTTGTCGTCGCGCGGACCGTAGACATTGGCTTCGCTGCCGTCGGTGCGCTTGAAGCGGATCGCGTTGACCGCCAGATTGGTCTCGTCGGTGTAGTCCACCGACTTGACGCGTCCGGCGTCCACTTCCTTCAGGAACTGGGTGTAGGTAATCGAGTCAGGGCCGACACCGCCCGCCATCCGCGGCGAGAAGCTCTGGAAGACGACCATCAGCACAACCGCGACGACCACCCACAGCAGCAGATTCTTGGTCAAGTCGTTCATCCTCATTGGCTCCGGTGCCCTCTACTCTTCAATTCTTGAAACACGGTGGTCATTGGCAGCTTACTTGATCTGGACACGCTTGCCCTGACCGAGCGCATAAACTTCCGGGGAGCGCTTGCGCGAGGCCGCCGGTTTGCGAATCGTCACCTTGTCATAGCGGCGGCGAAGCTCACGAATGTAGTCGTCGGACCCGACGCCCTGGAACAACTTGATCAGGAACGCCCCGCCCGGTTTGAGGTGGGTGTCAGCGAATTCCATCGCCAGTTCCGCCAGGTGCATCATCCGCGGTTGGTCGACCGCATCCATGCCACTCTTATTGGGGGCCATATCGGACAGCACAAGGTCCACCGGCACATCGCCCAGCATCGCCTCGAATTCCGATAGGACGGTTTGTTCCCTGAAGTCGCCGTGAAGGAATTCCACGCCGGCCAGCGGCGGCATCTCCAGGATGTCCAGCGCCACCACCCGGCCGCTGTCGCCCATGGACTTGCGCACCTGCTGCGACCATCCGCCGGGCGCCGCGCCCAGGTCGACCACCACCATGCCCGGCTTGAGCAGGCGGTCGCGCTGGAGCAGTTCTTCCAGCTTGTAGGCCGCGCGCGAGCGCATGCCTTCGGCCTGCGCCTTCTTGACGAACGGATCGGCGAAGTGTTCCTTGAGCCAGCGCTGGCTGCTTTTACTACGGGAAGGCATCGGCAAAGGGGTCTGAACGGGTCGCCATGATACCCTGAACACCCTTTGCTTCCCTTTGATCCTGCATGTCCATTGTTCTCACCTCCGCCCAGAACCGTTTCCTGCGCGGCCAGGCCCACGATCTCAAGGCACTGCTGCAGACCGGTGGCAAAGGGGTCACGCCGGCATTCCTGGCCGAACTCGAGGACGTGCTCGAGCGCCACGAATTGATCAAGGTGAAGGTGATATCGGAGGACCGCGAGGCCCGTGACGCCATGATCGCCGAACTGACCCAGCAGACCGGCAGCGCGCTGGTGCAGCGGATCGGCCATGTCGCCATCCTGTACCGCCCCAGCAAGGAAAAGCGCCAGATCGTGCTGCCGCGCGGCTGACCAATCGAGTTTGTCATGCCTTTAAGCCAGGAACACCCCGACTACACCTATGCGCTGCGCGCGGCCGATGGCCGCCATGCCAAGGTGAACGAGCAGATTCTGCAGCGCAGCTTCATCCTCATGCCTGACGAGCTGGTGGAAGCCTGGCCGGTGTCCGGCCTGGAACAGCTGCAGGTCGCGCATATGGACGCGGTGCTGGCGCTTGCCCCGGCAGTGATCCTGCTCGGCACCGGCGAGCGGCAGCAGTTTCCCAGGACGGACGTACTGGCAGCCTGCCTGACCCGCGGCATCGGCCTGGAAGCGATGACCAATGCGGCCGCAGCACGCACCTACAACGTGCTGGCCAGCGAAGGCCGCCGCGTGGCGCTGGCGATGATCCTGGAAGGCAGGGATTAGGGATTAGGGATTAGGGATTGGGGATTCGCAACTGCGGGCTGGAGCAGATATCGCTCTCATGCAAGCAGCAGTAGCGACACCTCAAGCGAGCTCAGGCCGGTAGAACGCACCTTCCACGCGGCACCATCAGCCCAGCGCCGTTGCCGTTGCGAATCCCAAATCCCGAATCCCCAATCACTTCCTAGGCAGATACAACAACGGATCCACCGGCTTGCCGTTATAGCGGATCTCGAAGTGCAGCATGTCGCGAGCCGCGCCGCTGCGGCCCATTTCGGCGATCTGCTGGCCCTGTCTCTTATNTTGCGAATCCCAAATCCCGAATCCCCAATCACTTCCTAGGCAGATACAACAACGGATCCACCGGCTTGCCGTTATAGCGGATCTCGAAGTGCAGCATGTCGCGAGCCGCGCCGCTGCGGCCCATTTCGGCGATCTGCTGGCCGGCCTTGACGCTCTGGCCCTCGTTGAGCAGGCGCTTGCGGTTGTGCCCGTAGGCGGACAGCCACTGGTCGTTGTGCTTGATGATGATCAGCTCGCCGTAGCCGACCAGGCCGGCGCCGGAGTACACCACCACGCCATCGGCCGCGGCGCGCACCGCCTGCCCGCTGGCACCGGCGATGTCCACGCCCTGCTTGGTGGTCTCGCCGCTGACGAAAGTGCCGACCACCACGCCATCGGCCGGCCAGCGCCAGGGAAATCCGCTGCTGACCGGTGCTGCGATCGGGGCACTCGGGCGCGGCGGAACCACCGTGCCGGCGGTGGAGGTGCTGCCGCCCGGCTTGCTGGCGCCGGGCGGATAGAGCTTGAGGGTCTGGCCGGGATAGATGGTGTTCGGCGAGGACAGGCCATTCCAGGCCGCCAGATCCGGCGCGGTGATGTTGGTGCGGCGCGAGATGGCGTACAGGGTGTCGCCGCGCTGGACGGTGACGGTCGCCCCGGGGCGCGGCACCGACGGACGTGGCGCCGCCGAGGGGCGCGCGGACGCCGACCCACCGCCGGCTCCGGGCGAACGCACCACCGTGGCGCTGCTGCAGGCAGCCAGCCCGACGGCCACTGCGAGCAGGACTGCTGTCTTACCTACCGAATTCATCTGCAACTTGCTCATCCGTTGGTTGTCTTCCACGCCAGCCACGCTGCTCCCACTGCCAGCACGGCCATGGCCACCCAGCCCAGCGGCTCGATCCAGCGATGCAACGCGGCTTCGGCACGCGCCCCACCCAGCCGGATCGCGCCGGCCACCAGATACACGCGCTTGCCCCGCCCCACCAGCATGCTGGCGATGAAGGGCAGGATCGGTACGCCGACCACGCCCGAGGCCCAGGTAAAGATCTTCAACGGAATCGGGGTGAAGCCCACCAGCACCAGCGCCCAGAAAGCCTTCCAGGGCGAATCGGCGACCAGCGTGCGCAGGGTTTCGATCTGCGCCTGGATCTTCGCGCTCCAGCCCAGCCATTCGATCAGCGGCTGCAGGGCGGCAAAGGCGAAATGGCCCAGCAGGTAGCCGACCAGCGCGCCACAGACCGAGCCGAGCAGGCTCAAGCTGGCGAACCACAGCGCACGGCGGGGTTCGGCCAGCGACATCGGCGCCAGCATCACCTCCGGCGGCACCGGGAAGATGAAACCCTCCACGAAACTGAGGCCGGTCAGCAGCGCCGGGGCGCGGCGATTGCGCGACCAACGAATGGCCACGTCGTACAACGGCCCGAAGATCTTCATCGAGGAACTCTCATGGATTCAATCCAGCATGCCCGACAACAGCGGGACGAACGTGACCGGCGCCAGAACCTGCTGTTCGATCGCGCCGTCGGCAGCGCGCGTGAGCTGCACCAGCGACTGCGACGAGGCGCCACCGACCGGGGCGACCAACCGTCCACCGACCGCCAGCTGATCGACCAGCGCATCGACCAGTGCCGGGGCGGCGGCAGTGACCACGATGGCATCGTAGGGGCCGTGCTCGGGCCAACCGATGCGGCCGTCGTCGTGCTTGCTGCGCACATTCATGCCCAGGTGCCGGAAGCGCTTGCGCGCCTGCCGCAACAGGTCGCCGATGCGCTCGACCGTGTACACCTCCAGCCCCAGGGCGGCCAGGATCGCGCCCTGATAGCCGGAACCGGTGCCGACTTCGAGCACCCTGGTCGGGCCGACCTGCAGCACCGCCTCGGTCATCCGCGCGACCACCCAGGGCTGCGAGATGGTCTGGCCGTGGCCGATCGGCAGGGCGGTGTCTTCGTAGGCGCGCGAAGCCAGCGCTTCGTCGATGAACAGATGCCGCGGCACCGTGCGCATGGCGTTGAGCGTGGCTTCGTCCTGGATGCCGGCCTCGCGCAGGCGCTCGACCAGCCGGTCGCGCACACGTTGCGAGGTCATGCCGATCCCGACCGATTCCGGTTGCAGACGCAGTCTCGGCGTCATGCCGGTGTATCCAGCGCGGCGGTCAGGCCACCCACCCAGCCGGCCACCGTCTCCAGCGCCTGGTAGCGGGTCAGATCGACATGGATCGGTGTGATCGAGATATGCCCGGTCCGCACGGCATGGAAGTCGGTACCGGCGCCGGCATCCTGCTCCGGCCCGGCCGGGCCGATCCAGTACACGGTGCGGCCGCGCGGATCGCGTTGCGGCACGCAGGGTTCGGAACGATGACGGTTGCCGAGCCGGGTGACTTCGAAGCCGAGCACCTCCGACCACGCCAGATCCGGCACGTTGACGTTGAGGATGGTGTCGGCGGGCAACGGATCGGCCTTCAGCCGTGCCACGATCTCCACCGCCGCGCGTGCGGCGGTCTGGTAGTTGTGCGCTTCGTGGTTGTGCGTCACCAGCGACACCGCCACCGCCGGCAGGCCGAGGAAGCGCCCTTCCATCGCGGCGGACACGGTGCCCGAATAGATCACGTCGTCGCCGAGATTGGCCGAGTTGTTGATGCCGGAGACCACGATATCCGGGTCGTAATCGAGCATGCCGGTCAGCGCCAGATGCACGCAGTCGGTCGGCGTGCCGGCCACCGCGCAGGTCTGCGCGTCGATGCGGCGGGTGCGGATCGGCACATCCAGCGTCAGCGAATTGCTGGCGCCGGAGCGGTCGCGGTCGGGCGCGACCACCATCACTTCATGACCGGCATGGCGCAGCGCCTCGGCCAAAATCTGGATGCCGGGGGCGTCGACACCGTCGTCGTTGCTAACCAGTACGCGCATGGGACTCCTCGGAAAACCGGATCATGATACCGGATGCGTCCGCGCCCTTCGCGCTTGACCTTCGCTTGCCACTGAGGTTGGGCAGGTTACGCTGTGCGCATGTCGCATCCCGAAGACGAAGACGACGGCGCGCTGTTCCGCGCAGCGATCGGCGCGGTCACGCCGATTCGCGAGGTCGCCCCACCGGCCAATGCCAAGCCGCGCCCCAAGCCGCGCGCGCGCATGGCCGAGCGCGACGATGCCGAGGCGCACACCGAATTCGCCCGCCTGCTGCGCGACAGCGCGCCACTGGAAGCGGGCGATACCGCCAGCTATCGGCGCGAGAATCTTCCCACCCGCCTGTTTCAACGGCTCAAGCGCGGACAGTTTTCGATCCAGGACGAACTGGATCTGCATGGCGCCACCGCCGCGCAGGCCGAATCCCTGCTGCGGCAGTTCCTGCTGGAGGCGCATGCGCACGACCATGGCTGCGTGCGCATCATCCACGGCAAGGGGCTGCAGTCGGACAATGGCGCGCCGGTGTTGAAGAACCTGATGGATCGCCTGCTGCGTCAGCGTAACGATGTGCTGGCGTTTCATTCGGCGCCTGCCACCCAGGGTGGCACCGGGGCGTTGCTGGTGTTGCTGGCGCGGCGTTAGCGCCGATGGGATGGTGGGTCGCCGATGTGGATTGCAGGCATGCGCTTGTGCGACGGACGGGCTATCGGGAAAGCCCGTCGCGGCCGGGTCCGCTCCTACGCGGTGACGTGGCTGGCGGGCGGCGGACGACCACCGGACAGGCCTAGGCGTCGGAACGCGGGCCGGTGTTGAGCCGGCCGGCGTCGCTGACCTCGCCGAGCTCCCACAGCACCGCGGTGGCGTAGCAGCCCGGCGGCAGCGCGAATGCGAGCTGCAGGCTGTGCGCATCCAGCCAGCCGAACTCCAGCTGCTGCGGACGCAGGCGCAGTGCGCGGCGCTCCTGCTTCAGGCCCGCCGCTTCCAGCCCGTGGCGCAGCGCTTGCGATTGCGGATCGGACAAGGCGCCCTGCTCCACCGCCGCGGCCCGGCCGGTCGAACGCAGCTCGCCGGCACCCCACAACGGCCCGCTGGGATGGATATCGAAGCGCGCCAGGCGCTCTGCCAGTACCTCGTTGAACGGCTCGGGGCCGAACACGCTGCGCGAGCCATCCAGCATCCACGCCTCGCCATCCAGCGCCGCATCCCAGCTGCCCTGCTCCACGCGTGCGCTGAGCACACGATTGAACAACGCCGAGCGCGCCGCCGACAGCAGCATCGAGCGCTGGTCGTTGCGCAGCCGCCGCCTGGATGCCGGCGCCGCTGACAACGTGCCGTCGGCATTGGGCACATAACCGAACATCGCCAGCGCGGCAGCCAGGTTGCCGCCATCGCGGCCGAAACGTTGCTCACCGAACCAGTTGGGGATGCCGCGCGCGGCGATCGCCTGCAGGCGCTGATCGATCGCAGCGCGCTCGCCCTGCACCTGGCGCAACGTCAGCACGAAACGATTGCCCAGCAGTGCGCCGCGTTGCAGCTTGCGGTTGTGCCAGGTGCTGTCGATGACCTGCATCTCGTCGTCATCGAGCGTGGCGAGCTCCGGCGCGAGGCGCTTGGGCAGATGCACGCTGAAGCGCTGGGTGGTCACCGCATGGCGGTCTTTCAGCCCTGCATAGCTGACGCCCATCTCGGCGATCCCGGCCCAGTGCGCAAGCTTCTTCGCGATATAGGCGGTGTTCTGCCCGCGCTTGCGGACGGTGAGCAACAGGTGCTCGCCCTCGCCGGAGGGCTCGAAGGCCGGCAGCTCATCGACCTGAAAATCGTCCGGCGTACTGCGCATTGCCGCGCCAAGCACCGCGGCGCCGTGTGCGCGCGGCAGGAGGAAGGTGTCGCTCATGCGGTGATTTCCCTTCGCGCCGACAAATCGTGCGCTGTGTGCCGAATGCCTCGGCGCGGTAGTGTCGCGTTTCAGCACCAGGATGAGTTCGGCGCAGGTAACGGCGATGTGGAACGGCTGGCAAACCTGGCCGGCGGGGACAGATCCGGGTGGACGTTGCGCCCGCAACCGCTGCACATCCGCAATGGTCGCAGTGCCTGGCACCGTCCGCGCCAACCGGCGCTGAGCGCAGGCGTCCTGCTTGCCGCCGTCAGGCAGCGATCCTGCCAAGCAATACCGTCGCCTGCGCCGCGATACCCTCGCTGCGGCCGGTGAAGCCGAGTTTTTCGCTGGTGGTGGCCTTGACGCTGACGGCATCGAGCTCGATCGCCAGCAGGCCGGCAATGCGTTCGCGCATGGCCAGCGCATGCGGGCCGATCTTGGGACGCTCGCAGATCACGGTGACATCGGCATTGCCGACACGCCAGCCACGCTCGCGCAGCAAGTGATCGCAATGCTGCAGGAACTGCGCGCTGTCGGCATCCTTCCAGCGCGCATCGGACGGCGGAAAGTGCTGGCCGATATCGCCCAGCGCCAGCGCGCCCAGCATCGCATCGCACAGCGCATGCAACACCACGTCGCCATCGCTGTGCGCAAGCACGCCATGGCTGTGCGCGACGCGCACGCCGCCCAGCATCACATGGTCGCCCGCACCGAACGCATGCACGTCGTAGCCCTGACCGATTCGAAAGTTGAAAGACATGGAAAATCCGTGGTGAGTGAGAATGCCCGACAACAGCGGCCACGCAGTCGTTCAGGTCGGCATGCCCGTTGCATGGAAACCGCTGTGCAAGAGTGGCTGGAAAGCCAGTTGCGCAAACCGGCCTCGCCATCGTTCGACAGCTGCCCTAAAACGTGGTGACGTCGTGATTGGTCTGGGCACATACCGCATCGTTGCGTGTGGCCACCAATTCGGCGTCCACCGCCACGCCGCGGCGTGCGAGCTCGAATTCGAAGCGCGCCAGATCCGTCGGCGTGGTCACCTTGAAGTTGTCTTCGGCACCTTCCACCAGCAACGGGCGCAATCCCAGCCGCTCCATCGCCATCGCCTCGTCGGTCACGTCCACCCCGGCAGCCGATGCTTCGGTCAGGCCGCGGATCAGTTGATGACGGCGAAACAGCTGCGGGGTCAGCGCACGCCACAGCCGCTCGCGCGGCTCGGTGGCATCGATGCCGCCATCGTCGCCGGCACGCTTGAGGGTGTCGCGCACCGGTGCAGCCAGGATCGCGCCGACCGGATCGCCGCGGCCGATTTCCAGCAGGCGCTCCAGGTCGGCCAGGGCGAGATTGGGCCGTGCGGCGTCGTGCACCAGCACAAAGTCGTCGGCGCGCACGCTCTCGGGCAAGGCCAGCAATCCGGCCAGCACCGATGCCGCACGTGTCCCGCCGCCGACGCAGGTCAGCACCGGCTTGCCCTGCACCGACGTCCAGCCTGGCCAGTCCGCATCATCGGGCGCGATGGCCACCACGATGCCCGCCACCACCGGATGCGCGGCAAGCGCCGCCAGCGTGTAGGCCATCAGCGGTTGCCCGGCAGCGTGCAGATATTGTTTGGGGGTCTGCCCGCCAAAGCGCGTGCCGCGCCCGGCGGCCGGCACGATCGCCCAAATGGAGCCAGCCCAGATCGCACCGGTCATGGCTGTTCCGCCGGCGCGTCGGGCTCGACGGGTGCGGCCGACGGCGCGCCCACCGCGGGCGGCAACGGCGGTGCATCCTCGACCACGCGATAGAACGTCTCGCCCGGTTTGATCATGCCCAGCTCGCTGCGCGCGCGTTCCTCGATTGCCGCCTCGCCGTCCTTCAAATCCTTCACCTCTGCTGCCAACGCCTGGTTGCGTTGGCGCAGACCTTCGTTGTCCTGTGTCTGATGCGCGACCTGGGCTTCCAGCATCATGACTTCACCGGAATTCCCAGGCCCGAACCAGAAGCGGTACTGCAGCCAAGCCAGCAGCACCGCCAGCACCAGCAGTAGCCAGCGCCAGTTGCGCACGGCTTATCGCTTGATCGAAACGAACGCGTCGCGGCCGGCGTAACGTGCGCCGGAGCCCAGCGCCTGCTCGATGCGCAGCAACTGGTTGTACTTGGCCACACGATCGCTGCGGCACAGCGAGCCGGTCTTGATCTGGGTGGCAGTGGTGGCCACGGCGATGTCGGCGATGGTGGTGTCTTCGGTTTCGCCCGAACGGTGCGAGACGATCGAGGCATAGTTGGCCGCATGCGCCATGGCGATCGCTTCCAGCGTTTCGGTCAGCGTGCCGATCTGGTTGACCTTGATCAGGATCGCGTTGGCGGTGCCCGAGTCGATGCCCTGCTTGAAGATCTTCGGATTGGTGACGAACAGGTCGTCGCCGACCAGCTGTACCTTCTTGCCGACGCGGTCGGTGAGCAGCTTCCAGCCGGCCCAGTCGTCCTCGGCCAGGCCGTCTTCGATGCTGATGATCGGGTACTGCGCCACCCAGTCGGCCAGGAAGTCGACGAACTGCTCGCTGGTCAGGCGCTTGTTCTCGCCGACCAGGTTGTACTTGCCGTTGTCGTAGAACTCGCTGGAGGCCACGTCCAGGCCCAGCAGCACGTCTTCGCCGGCGGTGTAGCCGGCCTTGCCGATCGCTTCAAGAATGGTGTCCAGCGCTTCGACATTGCTGCGGAAGTCCGGCGCAAAGCCGCCTTCGTCGCCGACCGCCGTGCTCAGGCCGTGGCCCTTGAGCACCGACTTGAGCGCGTGGAAGATTTCGGTACCGGCACGCAGCGCTTCGGAGAACGAGCTGCAACCGACCGGCAGCACCATGAACTCCTGGAAGTCGACGTTGTTGTCGGCATGCGCGCCGCCGTTGATGATGTTCATCATCGGCACCGGCAGCGCCACGTCCGATTCGGTGATGGTGGACAGGTACTGCCACAGCGGCTGCTTGCGCGAGGCGGCCACGGCATGCGCGGCGGCCAGCGAAACCCCCAGCAGCGCGTTCGCGCCCAGGCGGCCCTTGTTCTCGGTGCCGTCCAGGTCGATCAGGCGGCGGTCCAGGCCCTGCTGGTCGGCGGCATCGAAGCCCTTCAGCGTCTCGGCGATGGTGCCGTTGACGTTCTGCACCGCGTGCAACACGCCCTTGCCCAGGTAACGGGTCTTGTCGCCATCGCGCAGTTCCACCGCTTCCTTGGTGCCGGTCGAGGCGCCCGAAGGCACGGCGGCGCGGCCGAACGAGCCGTCGTCCAGCGTGACTTCGGCCTCCAGCGTGGGATTGCCGCGGGAGTCGAGGATTTCGCGGGCGAGGATCTTGGCGATAGTGGTCATAGGTCGATCGGTTACCAGTAAAGGGGGAAGGACACCGGAAACAAGCTGCCGGATTATCGCCGCAGGACTGCGGCTTGCCAAATGGCGTGATTCGCGCAGCCGCCGCGATGGCGACCGGTCAGCACGCCGGAAGCTGCGCATGGCCGCCAGTACGGACTGCGCAGTGCAGCCCTGTCAGCCGCCGCAGCTGCCGCACGCGGCGCCGCTTTGCAAACACCGGTGCACCATATCCGCACCTGCAGCGCCCGGAGCGCGCAGCAGCGGCCGCGCGCTCCACTGCGTGGGCTGGTCAGACGCCTTGTTCGAGAAAGCCGTGACGCTTGGTGATGGAATCCAGCGCCAGCAGTGTCTCCAGCAGGGCTTCCATCTTGTCCAGCGGCCAGGCGTTGGGGCCGTCCGACAAGGCCTTGGACGGGTCCGGATGGGTTTCGGCAAACAGGCCGGAAATGCCCACCGCCACCGCCGCGCGCGCCAGCACCGGCACGAATTCGCGCTGGCCGCCGGAACTGCTGCCCTGCCCGCCCGGCAGCTGCACCGAATGGGTGGCATCGAACACCACCGGGCAACCGGTGTCGCGCATCACGCTCAGCGAGCGCATGTCGCTGACCAGGTTGTTGTAGCCGAACGAGGCGCCACGTTCGCACACCATGATCTGCGTGTTGCCGGTCGACTTGGCCTTGTCCACCACCGGCTTCATGTCCCATGGCGACAGGAACTGGCCCTTCTTGATGTTGACCGGCTTGCCGGCGGCGCAGACGTTCTTGATGAAGTCGGTCTGGCGCACCAGGAAGGCCGGGGTCTGCAGCACATCGACGACGGCGGCGACCTCGTTCATCGGGGTGTATTCGTGCACATCGGTCAGCACCGGCACGCCGATCTGCTGTTTCACCGCTTCCAGCACCTTCAGGCCTTCTTCCAGGCCCGGGCCGCGGAAGCTGGTGCCGGAGGTGCGGTTGGCCTTGTCGAAGCTCGACTTGAAGATGAAGTTGATCCCCAGCTTGCCGGTGATCTCCTTGAGCTTGCCGGCCACGTCGAGCTGCAGCTGCATCGACTCGATCACGCAGGGGCCGGCAATCAGGAACAACGGCTGGTCCAGGCCGACGTCGAAGTCACAGAGTTTCATCAGGTCACCTATTGATTAAGCCCCTCTCCCACCGGGAGAGGGGTTGGGGTGAGGGTAAGGTTGCGAAGCACTGCTGAAGCCAGATGGTTTGCCTGGCTGGCGTGTGGCGACGCGTTCGTCATGGCCGCCATCTTCCGGTGCGTTGCGGCGCCCCCTTCATCCGGCGCTGCGCGCCAGCTTCTCCCGCAGGGAGAAGGAGAAGCTCAGGCACGCGCTTCCTTCAACAACTTCCCGCCGGCCTTCTTCTCGCGCGCGGCGCGCACGAAGCCGATGAACAGCGGATGCCCGTCGCGCGGGGTGGAGAGGAACTCCGGATGCGCCTGGCAGGCCAGGAACCACGGATGCGTTTCGCGCGGCAGCTCCACCATTTCCACCAGGGTGTCGTCCATCGACTTGCCGGAGATCACCAGGCCGGCGTCTTCCAGCTGGGTGCGGTAGCGGTTGTTGAACTCGTAGCGGTGGCGATGGCGTTCGGCGACCACGTCCTTGCCGTAGACCTCGCGCGCCAGCGTGCCCGGCTTGAGCCGCTGCTCCTGCAGGCCCAGGCGCATGGTGCCGCCCAGGTCGGACTTTTCGTCGCGCTTTTCCACTTCGCCGGTGGCGGTGCGCCATTCGGTGATCAGGCCGATCACCGGATGCGGCGACTGGCGATCGTTCTCGGTGCTGTTGGCAGCGTCCAGGTCGGCCACGTGGCGGGCATAGTCCACCACCGCCGCCTGCATGCCGTAGCAGATGCCGAAGTACGGCACCTTGTGCTCGCGGGCGTACTTGGAGGTGAGCACCTTGCCTTCGAAGCCACGGTCGCCGAAGCCGCCCGGCACCAGGATGCCGTCGATATCCTGCAGCGCCGCCATGTCGCTGCCCTCCAGGTCCTGCGCTTCCAGCCACTTCAGGTTGACCTTGGTGCGCTGGCGCAGTCCGCCGTGACGCAGCGCTTCGGCCACCGACTTGTAGGCGTCCTGGTGGTCGACGTACTTGCCGACCACCGCAATGGTGACCTCGTCCAGCGGATGCTTGACCGCATCCACCACCGCCGCCCATTCGGACAGGTCGGGCGCAGCCACCTTGTCGCGCAGCTTGAATTGATCGATGACCAGCTCGTCCAGGCCCTGGCGACGCAGCTCCAGCGGCATCCCGTACAGCACGTCGATATCCGGGCAACTGATCACTGCGCGCTCGGAGACGTTGGTGAACAACGCGATCTTGCGGCGCTCCGAATCCGGAACCGCCTGCTCGGAACGGCACAGCAGCACGTCCGGCTGGATACCGATCGAGCGCAGTTCCTTGACCGAATGCTGGGTCGGCTTGGTCTTCAGCTCGCCAGCGGCGGCGATGTACGGCACCAGGGTGAGGTGCATGAACATGGCCTTCTCGGCGCCCCGCTCGGTGCGCACCTGGCGGATCGCCTCCAGGAACGGCAGCGACTCGATATCGCCGACGGTGCCGCCGATCTCGATCAGCGCCACATCGAAGCCGGCGGTGGCCTCGTCGATGCAACGGCGGATCTCGTCGGTGATATGCGGGATCACCTGCACGGTGGCGCCCAGGTAATCGCCGCGGCGCTCCTTGCGGATCACGTTCTCATAGATGCGGCCGGTGGTGACCGAGTTCTTGCGCGACAGCCGCGTGCGCACGTAGCGCTCGTAGTGGCCCAGGTCCAGGTCGGTTTCGGCACCGTCGTCGGTGACGTAGACCTCGCCATGCTGGAACGGGCTCATCGTGCCCGGGTCCACGTTGATGTACGGGTCCAGCTTCATCATCGTGACCTTCAGGCCACGCGCTTCCAGGATGGACGCAAGCGAAGCGGCGGCAATGCCCTTGCCTAGCGAGGACACTACGCCGCCGGTAACAAAAATCAGGGGGGTCATGGGGCTTGAAGCCTCCCGGAAAGCCATAGTTTAGCGGGTGACGGGCGAATGCCCAAGGGTTGCGTGACGATCATGTCGTCACGGCGATGGAAGGTGCGCTGCGACTGGCGCTCAAATGCAGACGCCCCGGCCGAGGCCGGGGCGTCCGTGTCGCGCATCGACTCGCGGCGGACTCAGCGTGAGGGCTTATCTTCTTCCTCTTCCTCACGCGGGGCGCTGTCGGCCTTGGGCTTCTGTGCGGCAGCAGCGGCGCGGCGCTCGGCCTTGCGCTCGGCCTCGGTCTTGGCCTTGGCGTCGTCGGCCTTCTGCGCGCTGGCGCCGGCGCCCTGCCCGGTCTGCTGCGGAGCCGCCTGGGCCATGGCGGGAAGCGCGGCCACTGCGGCAGCACCGAGGGTGAGCATCAGGATATGCTTGAACTTCATGGTGTCCTCCGGGTTCGGTGACATCCTCAGGTGGGGACGTTTGGTTCCGAATCCAACACCAGGGTATCCAGCCGCACCCCGCCCTGCACTGAACGCCGGTCGCGTGCAAAAAATCGGCCCAGCCCCCACACTTGCGCGTCGTTTCACGTGCCAACGAGATGCATGAACACCCGTTATAACGCCGCCGATATTGAAGTGCTGTCGGGCCTGGACCCGGTCAAACGCCGCCCTGGCATGTATACCGACACCGCGCGCCCGAACCATCTGGCGCAGGAAGTGATCGACAACTCGGTCGACGAGGCGCTGGCCGGCCACGCCAGGCAGGTCGAAGTGACCCTGTACAAGGACGGCAGCTGCGAGGTGTCCGACGACGGCCGCGGCATGCCGGTGGACATGCATCCGGAAGAGAAGATTCCGGGCGTGGAACTGATCCTGACCCGCCTGCATGCCGGCGGCAAGTTCAGCAACCGCAACTACACCTTCTCCGGCGGCCTGCATGGCGTGGGCGTGAGCGTGGTCAATGCGCTGTCGACCAAGGTCGAGCTGTTCATCAAGCGCGAAGGCAGCGAGCACCGCATGGAGTTCCGCGACGGCCACGCCGCGTCCAGGCTGGAAGTGGTGGGCACCGTCGGCAAGAAGAACACCGGCACGCGGCTGCGCTTCTGGGCCGACCCGAAATATTTCGACACGCCCAAGTTCAACGTGCGCGCGTTGCGCCACCTGCTGCGCGCCAAGGCGGTGCTGTGCCCCGGCCTGACCGTCAAGCTGCATGACGAGGCCACCGGCGAACAGGACAGCTGGTACTTCGAGAACGGCCTGCGCGACTACCTCAAGGGCGAGATGGCCCAGCACGAGCTGCTGCCGGCCGACCTGTTCGCAGGCAGCCTGAAGAAGGACACCGAGATCGTCGACTGGGCCGCGGCCTGGGTGCCGGAAGGCGAGCTGGTGCAGGAAAGCTACGTCAACCTGATTCCGACCGCGCAGCACGGCACCCACGTCAACGGCCTGCGTTCTGGCCTGACCGATGCGTTGCGCGAGTTCTGCGACTTCCGCAACCTGCTGCCGCGCGGGGTCAAGCTGGCGCCGGAAGATGTGTGGGACCGGGTCACCTTCGTACTCAGCCTGAAGATGACCGACCCGCAGTTCTCCGGGCAGACCAAGGAGCGGCTGTCCTCGCGCCAGGCCGCCGGCTTCATCGAAGGCGCCGCGCACGATGCCTTCAGCCTGTATCTGAACCAGAACGTGGAGATCGGCGAGAAGATCGCGCAGATTGCCATCGACCGTGCCAGCGCGCGGCTGAAGACCGAAAAGCAGATCGTCCGCAAGAAGGTCACCCAGGGCCCGGCCCTGCCCGGCAAGCTGGCCGACTGCATCAGCCAGGACCTGTCGCGGACCGAATTGTTCCTGGTCGAGGGCGACTCGGCCGGCGGCTCGGCCAAGCAGGCGCGCGACAAGGATTTCCAGGCGATCCTGCCGCTGCGCGGCAAGATCCTCAACACCTGGGAAGTGGCGTCGGGCAGCGTGCTGGCCTCCGAGGAAGTGCATAACCTGGCCATTGCGATCGGCTGCGACCCGGGCAAGGACGACATCACCGGGCTGCGCTACGGCAAGGTGGTGATCCTGGCCGATGCGGACTCGGACGGCCTGCATATCGCCACCCTGCTGACCGCGCTGTTCCTCAAGCATTTCCCGGCGCTGGTTGCCGCCGGCCACGTGTTCGTGGCGATGCCGCCGCTGTTCCGCGTGGACGTGGGCAAGCAGGTGTTCTACGCGCTGGACGAAGAGGAAAAGACCACGCTGCTGGACAAGATCGCGCGCGAGAAGATCAAGGGCCAGGTCAGCGTCACCCGCTTCAAGGGCCTGGGCGAGATGAACCCGCAGCAGCTGCGCGAGTCGACCATCCATCCGGACACGCGTCGCCTGGTGCAGCTGACCATCGACGATGGCGAACAGACCCGCTCGCTGATGGACATGCTGCTGGCGAAAAAGCGCGCCGGCGATCGCAAGCAGTGGCTGGAGACCAAGGGCGATCTGGCGTCGCTGGAAGTTTAAGAACCTTTGGAAAAGCGTTAAGGCCCTAAGGTCAAGCCCCTCTCCCGTCGGGAGAGGGGTTGGGGTGAGGGTACGTGCAAAGCCACCGGGTAGGTAACCGCCTGAGGCTGCGCCCCGTACCCTCCTCCGCCCCGGCGGGCACCTTCTCCCGAGCGGAGAAGGAAGTGTGATCGGCTTTCTTTTGAGTCGACGCGGATTTCAGCGGACTGCCCAAGCCTCACCCTCTGGGTCAGACGGCTGCCTGCCGCGGCACAGACGGCGCCAAGCCAGGCATGCGGCGTCGGCCGACGCGACACATGTGCCTTTGTGCACATCCATCGGGCGCCATCGGGCGCCTAGCATCGTCGCTCCCCTGCCGAACCTCCGATGCTCATGCCCTTTTTTCTCCGCGCCAGCCTGCTGGCCTGCGTCCTGCTCAGCGGGACGGCGCTGGCCGATGCGCCCGCCAAGACCGATGCAAAAGCCGACACCACACCCGATGCGGCGGCGGCCAAACCCGCGCCGTTGCCGGCCGATGCCAGCGTGCGGCAAAGCACGCGCGTGGCCGGGCGCTCGCTGAGTTACACCGCAACCGTCGGCACGCTGCCGGTGCGCGACGCGCAGGGCAGGACCACCGGCGAGGTGGTGTTCACCGCCTACACGGTCGATGGCAAGGACCGCCCGGTGACCTTCGCGTTGAATGGCGGACCCGGCGCGTCGTCGGTGTATCTGAACATGGGTGCGATCGGGCCCAAGGTGGTCGGGTTCGGCGCCGAAGGCGACAGCGCGTCGGCACCGGCGGCACTGCGCGACAATCCGGGCACCTGGCTGGACTTCACCGACCTGGTGTTCATCGACCCGGTCGGCACCGGCTTCAGCCGTGCCCTGGTCGGCGACGACGAGGCCAAGAAGCAGTTCTACAACCCGCAGGCCGATGTGGAATATCTCTCGCGCGTGGTCTACGACTGGCTGCTCAAGAACCGCCGCCTGCAGGCGCGCAAATACCTGGTCGGCGAAAGTTACGGCGGCTTCCGCGGCCCGCGCATCACCCAGTACCTGCAGACCCGCCTCGGCGTGGCGATGAACGGCGTGGTGCTGGTGTCGCCGTATCTCAACCCGACCCTGGACGACAACAGCGATGTCTCGCCGCTGGCGTGGATGATGACGCTGCCCTCGATCGCCGCCGCGCACCTGGAGCGCCAGGGCCAGCTCAGCGACACGGCGATGCGCCAGGTAATCGACTACACCCGCGGCGACTACGCGGTGGCGCTGATGAAGGGCCGCACCGACCCGCAGGCCAGCGAGGCGATGCTGCAACAGGTCACCCGCATGACCGGGCTGGATCCGGCCTATGTACGCCGCTCCGGCGGGCGCCTGGAAACCCAGGCGTACCTGCGCGAGGTGTTCCGCGACAAGGGCGAGCTGGGCAGCCGCTACGACTCCAACGTCACCGCGTTCGATCCCTTCCCCAACGATCCGGAGCAGCGCGCCAACGATCCGCTGCTGGACAGCATCATCGCGCCGACCACCACCGCGATGGTGGACTTCGTCACCCGCGTGGTCGGCTGGAAGGTCGATGCGCGCTATCAGGCGCTCAATTACGACGTCAACAAGCTCTGGGACTGGGACGACGAACTGCGCAAGGGCGCGGTCACCCAGCTGCGCCAGTCGGTGGCGATCGACCCCAAGCTGCGCGTGCTGATCGCGCATGGCTGGAACGATCTCTCCTGCCCGTTCATGGGCTCGGTGCTGACGGTGGACCAGATGCCGGCGATGGGCAGCGACCCCAAACGCGTGCAGGTCCGCGAATATCCCGGCGGCCACATGTTCTACAACCGCCCCGACAGCCAGTCCGCGTTCCGCAACGACGTCAGGGCGCTGTACGAAACCCGCTGAGCCCCCACCATCGCCGGCCGCACACGCGGCGGGCGATGCATCAAGCCAGCCGCAAGACAATGCGCAACTAGCCGCGACACCACCAAGCAGCGCAATCACCTTCCCGACCGCCGCGCACACGCATTGCACCGTCAATCCGACGTGGCACCAGGCGCCGCTGACTCACATCAGCCGCACATATCAGGAAGCGCACCAGCTGCTACGAATCCCGAATCCCGAATCACCATCCCCGATTCCCGATTCCCCATTCACAACGCCCCGGCCCGAACAGCCTCCACATTCCACCCCAGCCACTCGTACACCCGATACCGCGCAATGCCCAGATACTCGTGCAGGGCGACATCGGCCACGGTGAAGTTGTAGCTCTGCGGCAGCCATGCCCACGACGCGGTCAACCAGTCCGAGCGTACCGGCGTGGCGTCGATGCCGAAATGGCGGAAATACAGCTCGGCGCGCCGCAGATGCGTGGCCGAGGACACCAGCACGACCCGGTCGGGGCGGTACTGGCGCAGCAACGGCTGGCTGAACTGCGCGTTCTGCCAGGTATTCATGCTGGACGGCTCCATGATCAGGTCGGCCTGATCGATGCCCAGCCCGATCAGTACCTTTCGATACACCACCGCCTCGGACAGGCCCAGCCCGCGCGCGTCGCCGCCGCTGATCTCGATCCTGCAGTCGCCGCCATGCGCGCGGCACTGCCGGTACAGCCGCGCCGACTCGACGATGCGGCCGTAGGCGAACATGTTGGCCTCGGCGGTGGCGTCGGGGCCATCCGGCCGCACCGTCCCTGCGCCCAGCAGCACGATCATGTTGCGCGCGCGCCAGTCGTTGAAGTCGTTGACGCCGGCCTGCTGCAACCCGTGCAGCATCCAGCTCGCCAGCGGGCCGCAGCCGACCAGCAGCAGCAGGGCCAGCGTGCCCGCCGCCAGTGCACGCGCACTACGCCGCCAGCGCCGGCGGCCGATCAACCAGGACAGCAGCAACAGCACGCACACCAGCGCAAGCATCATCGGCGCGTTTCCTCAGGCAGGACGTGGGGATATCAGAGTCGAACCGGATGCGCTGTAGCAGGACACCCTGCAGTCGGCGCGCATGCTCGCCGACCGAGGTGACGAGCGCGCGACATCGCTCAGGTCCAGCCGAACCATTCGAAGCAACGCAGAATCACATACGCCACGCCGCCGGCGGCCGGGATGGTCAGAATCCAGGCCCAGACGATGCGCTCGATCACGCCCAGCCGCAGCGAGCGCGGATTCTTGGCAAAGCCCACGCCCATGATCGCGGTGGAAATGCTGTGCGTGGTCGACACCGGCATGCCGAAGTGCGCGGCCACGGTCAGCACGGTCGCCGAGCTGGTCTCCGCGGCAAAGCCGTGGATGGGATGCAGCTTGACCATCTTGTGGCCCAGCGTCTTGATGATCTTCCAGCCGCCGGAGGCGGTGCCGGCGGCCATCACCACCGCACAGGTCAGCACGATCCACATCGGAATGCCGGCGCCTGCGGCCAGCCCGGTGCCCGGATGCAGGAACGACAGCCAGCCCGGCAGGTCGTCCAGTGCACCGGCCGACTGCGCGCCGATCAGGGTCATGGCGATGATGCCCATGGTCTTCTGCGCGTCGTTATGGCCGTGGGCATAGCCCATGTAGGCGGCCGAGGCGATCTGCGCCTTGCCGAAGAAGGCGTTGACCCAGCGCGGACGCGCCAGCCGCCCGATCGGCCCACCCAGCCTGGCCATGCCGGCGATGATCGCCCACAGCAGCAGCATCACCACGATGCCGAGCAGGAAGCCGGCGATCGGCGAGGTGATCATCGGCACGAACACCTTCCACAACAGGCCCTTGTTCTTGGCCCAGTTGCCGATGTTCTCCGACCAGATCAACGCGTTCCAGTTGTTGTGCGCGGCGGCCAGGCCGGCGCCGCACAGCCCGCCGATCAGCGCGTGCGAGGACGACGACGGCAGGCCCTTCCACCAGGTGATCAGGTTCCAGATGATGCCGCCCAGCAACGCGCACAGGATCACCTGCGGGGTGACCTCGACCACGTTGGTGTTGAGCAGCCCGGAGGCGATCGTCAACGCCACCGCGGTGCCGGTGAGCGCGCCGATCAGGTTCATGCCGGCGGCCAGCATCACCGCCCAACCCGGCGACAGCACCTTGGTGGCGACCACGGTGGCGATGGAGTTGGCGGTGTCGTGGAAGCCGTTGATGAACTCGAACACCAACGCCGCCAGGATCACCACCAGGACTAGGGTAAGCACGCGGCGACCTCAGCTGTTCTTCAATACGATCTGGTACACCACCACCCCGGCCTCGCGGCAACGGTCGATGGCCTTTTCCAGGATCTCGAAGAATTCCTTGAGCAGGAACATCTGCAGCGTGTCCAGGCGGCCGGAATAGATGTCGCGGTACAGCTCGAGCATCAGCCGGTCGGCTTCGTTTTCCAGCATGCGCAGCTTGTCGTTGAGCGCGGTCATGCGATCGATGTTCATCTGCGGCAGGTCGGTCACCATCTCCACCACCACCGCGGCGGCCTGTTCCAGCATCGCTGCGCGCGGGGCGAAGTCGATGTGCTCCAGGTGCTTGGTGGCCAGCGAGTAGCGGTCGGCGAACTTCTCGACCTGCTTGGGGATCTTGTACAGCGCCGACCCCAGCGCTTCGATGTCCTCGCGCTCGATCGGGGTCATGAAGCTGTCCACCAGCGCCTGGCCGATCTTGTCGGAGGCGGCGCGTTCGCGCAGGCGGGCCAGCTTGAAGGCGTCCAGCGCGGGTTGGCGGTCGGACGTGCGCATCATGGCGTGCAAGGCCTTGGTGCTGTCGTAGGCGGCCTGCGCCGCTTCGTTCAGGAGCGCATAGAACTGCTTGCCGGAACCGAAGATGGTCTGCAACGAGAACATGGGGGGAGAACTTCCTGCCGTCGAGGGAGAGACGGACGCCAAGCGCGAATTATGACCGTTCCATGACCTGTCTGGGTATCTCGGCAGCGCGGCGGCCTTCACATCGGCATTTCCTGGCTCGAACCACCCTGTGGTTTGCTAACATGTCGCCGCGCCCTCGGGTGCACCCTATGGAAGACGACCCTATATTCCCCCGTTGCCGCCCCGTCCTCGTACGCGCCGGCCAACCCAGTGCTCGCCCGCCCTCCCCTTCACTGACCGGGGAAGACGCCCGTGGTTGAGTTTCTGATCGTCATCGCGCTGATCCTGTTGAACGGCTTCTTCGCGATGTCGGAAATGTCGCTGATGACCTCGCGCAAGAGCCGGCTGAAGCAGATGGCCGGCTCCAGCAAACGCGCCGCACGCGCGCTGGCACTGGCCGAAAGCCCGGAAAACTTCCTGTCCACGGTGCAGATCGGCATCACCCTGATCGGCATCCTGACCGGCGTGTTCGGTGGCGAGGCGATCGGCGAGGCCATCAGCAGCTGGCTGCAGGGGCTGTTCCCGGCACTGTCGGCCTCGTTCGAACTGGTCGGCAAGCCGCGCCCGTATTCGGTGGTGATCGGCAGCACGCTGGCGGTGGCGCTGATCACCTTCCTGACGCTGATCTTCGGCGAACTGGTGCCCAAGCGGCTGGCGCTGCGCAACTCCGAGGACATCGCCGGGGTGGTGGCGGTGCCGATGGCCTGGCTGGCCAAGATTGCCGCGCCCGGGGTGTGGGTGCTGGCGCGCTCGACCCGGCTGGTGCTGCGCATGCTCGGCATGGGCAAGGACGAATCGGCATCGGTGACCGAAGAAGAGATCCGCATGCTGGTGGCCGAAAGCCACGAGGCCGGCGTGATCGATGCGCACGAGCGCGACATGATGAACCGCGTGATGCGGCTGGGCGACCGCACCGCCGACAGCCTGATGACCCCGCGCAACCGCATCGCCTGGCTGGATGCCAACGCCGAGCCGGAACGCAACCTGCTGGTGATGCGCGAGCACGAGTTCTCGCGCTACCCGGTCTACCGCGGCAGCGACCAGGACATCGCCGGCGTGCTGGAGGTCAAATCGCTGGTCACGCGCATGGATGGACATGGCGCGCACCTGTTCCAGGCGCTGCGCGACACCTTGTTCGTGTCCGAATCCACGCATGCGATGAAGCTGCTGGAGATCTTCCGCGAAGAGCAGCAGTCGATGGCGCTGGTGGTGGACGAGTACGGCGAGATCCGTGGCTTGGTGACCATCAGCGACCTGATGGGCGCGGTGGTCGGCCGTCTGCAGGCGGTGGAAAACACCGACGAGGATGCGCTGGTGGTCACGCGCGCCGATGGCTCGCTGCTGATCGACGGGTCGCTGCCGGTGGAGGAACTGCGCGAAGTGCTGGGCGCCGAACTGCCGGAAGCCGACGAAGGCGACTATCACACGCTCGCCGGGCTGTGCATCTACTACTTCGGGCGCATTCCGCAGGCAGGCGAATTCTTCGACTGGGCCGGCTGGCGCATCGAGATCGTCGACCTGGACGGCGCGCGCGTGGACAAGCTGCTGCTGAGCCGCATCGGCGACGAGGGCAGCGATGACATCGTCGGATAACGGCGCACCGCCGCCGGATGCGGCCGACGGCGAGCAGATGCGCTATCGCAACGAAGGCATCCGCAGCCTGCTGGCGGCCTTCAGCGAGGGCGATCCGTCGCAGGTGCTGCGGGTGCGGGAGATCCTGGCCGACCTGCAGCAGAGCGCGTTCGGCGTGTTCCTGTTCCTGGCGATCCTGCCCTCGTTCATTCCCATTCCCGGCGTGGCCGGCGGCATCAGCGGCCCGCTGACGGTGCTGATCGGGCTGCAGATGCTGTGCTGCCTGCGCAAGCCCTGGGTGCCGCGTTTCATCGGCGAGCGCGGGCCGCGCCGCAGCACCAGCCAGCGCTTTGTCGCGCGGCTTGCGCCGACGCTGCAACGCCTGGACCGGCTGCTCAAGCCACGCCTGCACGGCATGCTGGACCGGATTCCGGCGCAGATGGTCACCGGCGTGCTGCTGGTGCTGGTCGGCGTCCTGCTGACGTTGCCGATCCCGTTCACCAACTACCTCTTCGGGCTGATCCTGCTGCTGTTTGCGCTGGCGCTGCTCGAACGCGACGGCGCGTTGCTGCTGGTGGGCTGGGCCGCTGCGCTGATCTCGGTGGCGGTGTTCGGCATCACCTCGGACCAGTTGCTGGAACTGATCCGCGGCTGGTGGCCGGCTGCCTGGCGCTGAGCGCGACGACCGGCGGTCGCGGAGCGCGATTACTTCAGATCGACCACACGGTTGTCCGACAGGCTGCCGGTATCGTCGGTCACGGCCGCCATCACGAAGTACAGCGCCTTGCCCAGCAGTCCGCTCGGGCCGTCCCAATACTCGGCCGATTCGGCGCGCACGTGGATCAGGCGCAGGTTCGGGTCGTCCTTGCCGCCGGGGAAGAACACCTTCATCGCCGGCGACCACAGCTGCTCGATCTTGGCGCGGTCATCGACCACGCGTGCGGTGCCGGCGACCGACACGTAGCTGTTTTTCGAGGCCGAGGCATAGGCCACGTTGACACGCGGGTCGGCGGCGATTTCGGCCACCTTCGGGCTGTCGGCGGCGGTGGCGAACCACAGGTCGCCATCGAATTCGACTTCCTGCGTGCCCAACGGCCGGCTCACCAGTTTGCCGTCGGCCGACACGGTGGTGAACATCGCGATGTCCACGCCGCGGATCAATTCCGCCAACTGCCTGATGCTCTCGCTGCGTTCCTGAAATTGCATGCTGGTGTTCCCGATGGAGGTGCATGCATCTGAGCGGATCGCCGCGCAAAGCGACGTGAATCACGCAGGGGTCACGTCCAGCTCGCGGCAGGCCGCTGCGGCGATTTCGAACGAGCGCAAACGCGCGGCATGGTCGTAGATGTTGGCGGTGAACAGCAGCTCGTCGGGCGTGTGGCGCTCGATGAACTCGGCCACGCCCTGCGCGATCTGCTCGGCATCGCCCAGCACCGTACAGGCCAGTGCCCGCTCCACGCCGGCCCGTTCGTGCGGCTGCCAGAAGCTGTCGATGTCGTCGATCGGCGCCGGAATCTTGCCCGGCTTGCCGCGCCGCAGGTTGACGAAACTCTGCTGCTGGGTGGTGAACAGGCGACGTGCCTGCGCTTGGGTCTCCGCAGCCACCACGTTCAGGGCCAGCATCACGTGCGGCTTGGCCAACTGCGCGGACGGGCGGAACTCGCGGCGGTAGATCGCCACCGCCTCGTCCATCGCATCGGGCGCGAAGTGCGAGGCGAACGCGAACGACAGGCCCATCGCCGCGGCCAGCCGCGCACTGAACAGGCTGGAGCCCAGCAGCCATACCGGCACGTCGAGCCCGGCGCCCGGCACCGCCTGCACCAGTTGCCCCGGCACGGCCGGGGCGAAGTAGCGCAGCAGCTCGGCCACGTCCTGCGGGAAGTGATCGGCACTGTCGAAGTAACGGCGCAAGGCACGCGCGGTCGGCTGGTCGGTGCCAGGCGCGCGGCCCAGGCCCAGGTCGATGCGCTGCGGATACAGCGAGGCCAGCGTGCCGAACTGTTCGGCCACCTGCAGCGGCGCATGGTTGGGCAGCATGATGCCGCCGGCGCCGACGCGGATGGTCCTGGTGCCGCCGGCGACGTGGCCGATCAGCACCGCGGTGGCGGCGCTGGCGATGCCCGGCATGTTGTGGTGCTCGGCCAGCCAGTAACGCTGGTAGCCCCAGCGCTCGGCGTGCTGGGCCAGATCGAGCATGTTGGCGAAGGCGTGGGTGGTGTCGCTGCCTTCGCAGACCGGCGCCAGGTCGAGCACGGAAATGGGCGTCATCGGATGACTCCGGGGAATGAATGATGTGCAAGAGATGGGGCTGGCCAGGCGGCTTTGCCACCGGTCCAGGCAGCGCTGGGGGGGATTACAGCATTCCAGTGGTCGAACAACGGGTGCCTGCGCGATCTGCCACCCTTGGCCGCAGTGCAGGTGGTTGTCCCCTCGCCGGCCGGCGCCATGCGGCCCTCGGTGCCGTGGCGCGCGCCGTCACCGGCGCAACGGCGCAGGTGCGCGGTTCGGTCCGCGCACGCGCAAGCGGGCGCTGGAACAGCGTGTCGCCGGCGTCGGCCGCCGACGTGGCGCAGCTAGCGGGTGTTACGCGCCCGAGCGGGCCACGGCAGCGACCCGGTCGGCGGCCTGCGCCGCAGGCGCAACGCCCAGCGTCACCGTGCGATCGGCCACCGCGGCCAGGCTGGTGCGATGCGAGACCACCACCAGCACGGTCTGCGGCAGGCGCTGCCGCAGCACGCACAACACCTGCTGTTCGGCCTCTGCATCCAGCGCGCTGGTGGCTTCGTCCAGCACCGCCAGGGTCGGCTTGCGCAACAGCACCTGCGCCAGCAGCAGGCGCTGCGCTTCGCCGCCGGACAGACGCCCGTCCTGGCCATGGATGACCGTGTCCAGGCCCTGCCCGTCGCGTTGCAGGCGTGCGCTCAAGCCGACGTCGGCCAGGACCTCCCACATGCGTGCCTCGGGGATGCCCGGCAACGCCCAGTCCAGGCATGCGCGCACCGTGCGCTGCCACGGCCGCACGCCCTGGCCAAGGTAGGCGCCATGCCGTACCAGGGCGCGATACGCGGCGAAATCCAGCCGGCGCCCGGCCATGTGCGCGGTGAACTGCGCCGGCGGCGTCTGCCCCGAAAGCACGTCCATCAGGCTGCTCTTGCCGATGCCGGAGGGTCCGACGACCAGGGTCAGCTCGCCCGGCAGCAGCAGCATCGGCTCCAGATCCAGCCTGGGCAATGGCGGCGCCAGGCCGATGTGCTCCAGATGCACGGCTGCAGGCAGCGGTGCTGCGGGCGCGGCCGACGTGTGCGGACGCGGTGTGCCCAGCGCCACGTAGCGCCGCCACAACTGCAACGCCGGCCAGGCCGACCGCAGTTGCTGCACGCTCTGGCGGGTGCTGACCAGATACGGCAACAGGCGCCCGAGCAGCAGGCTGACGGTGATCAGCGCAGCGCGGTCTGCGCCCTGCCACAGATTGGCCAGCACCAGGATGCCGGCGATCGCCGCCACCGCGGTGACTTCGAGCAGCAGCCGGCTGCCCGCCACCAGCGCCTGCTGCTGCGCATAGCCCTGCCCCAGCCGTGCGGAGATGCGCGCGTAATGGCGGGCTTCCAGCGCCTGGCGCTGGAACGAGCGCACATGCCGCAGGCGGCGCGGGAAGTCTTCGCTCAACCAGAACAGCTGCGTCATGTCGGCGACATAATCGCGGCTGATGCGCGCCTGGGTGTCGCTGCCGGAGATGTGCAGGCCCAGCCACGCCAGCGCCAGCAGCAGCGGCGCCGCCATCAGCAACGCAGGCGCGATCAGGACCGCGATGCACAGGCTCACCAGCGCGGTCAGGCCGGCCACCAGCAGCTGCAGGGCCGCACTGAAGCCCTGGGTGGCGATCTCGATGTTGTAGGTGAGCACATTGGCGATTTCCGCCGAGCTGGCACCGGACAGTGCCGGCAGCGGCGCATCGATCAAGGCGGCATGTACACGCTGGCGCAGCCCGATCGCGTAGCGGCTGGTCAGGCGCGCGGCCAGCCGTGCGCTGTGCCAGCGCAGGGCGGCAAACACCAGGCTGATACCGGCGAACAGCGCCACCTGCATCGCCAGGCCCTGCGGCAACGCGAGCGCGTAGCCGGCCAGCCGAACGGCGTGCCCGGGCTGCACCAGCGGCACCAGGCTGACCGCGGCCACGCTGCCGGCCAGCGCGGCAAGCAGCGACAAGCCGACATGGAGCGCGATGGTCGGCACATCCGCCGGCACCAGCGTGCCGACGAAATCGCGCCACGCCGCACGCACGGGCCTGCGATCCGCAGTAGCGCGTGACTCAGTCATGCGTGGCGCACACGATGGGATGCGGCATCGCGTCGACCGCGCGGACGGGCTCGCGCGGCAACGGCGCGGCTGCGCTCATCGCAGCACCTGCAGCAGCGCATCCAGCGAGGCCTGCGGATGCAAGCCGCGGCGCAGGGTGAACATGCCGATGCGCTGCACCTGTTCGACAAAGCGCTGCCAGCCCGGTTGACCGGCCGCATACGGCTGATCGCCTGCCAGGCAGGCGGCGATGCGGTCGGTCGGGATCGCCTGCAACGGCTGCGCGGGATCGCTCGCCGGCGTTGCCGACAGCATCACCACCGCACACAGCTGCAGCGGCGTACGCGCCAGCTGGGCACGGCCGTGGCGGATGTCGATCTCGAACTTTTCCACGCCGCTGCGGCGACGGATGGTCGGCGAGGCGCTGATCCAGGCGCGGGTCTGCGCGTCGACCAGGCCCAGCGCGCCAGCGCGCAGATGCAGGAAATTGGCGACGCCGGTAGTGAGCAGAGTTTCCGGTGCCACGAACACGCCGTCTTCGGCGATGAAATCCAGGCCATGCACCAGGCTGTGCAGCGCCAGGGTGGATTTGCCGGCGCCGCTGGCACCGAGCAACAGCACGCTGCGACCGTACCGGCCCACGCAGGCGCCATGCAAGGGCACCAGGCCGATGCCGCGCGCGGCCAGCAGGAACACCGCAAATTCGATCAGCTCATAGCGCACGTGATAGGGGTGGGCGAGCATGTCGTCGGAGACCACCAGCATGGCGCGACGCGCGGGCACCGACAGCATCAGGTAGTTGCAGGCATCCATCACGCCGCACAGCAGGCCGCCGCTGGCATGGGTGCGCACCGGTGGCGGTTCTGCGCCGGGTGGCGCGTGCCCGCGCGCCACCAGATCCAGCGTGACATGGAACTCCGGCGCACCCGGCAGGCGATGCGCGGGCAGGCCGGCATAGGCGTGGTCCACCAACGCCAGGAGCGCCTCGCTGTCGCTTTCAAAGTGAAACAGCGCACCGAGGATCTGCCGGCGCACGCCATGCCGACGCGGCCGATGTTCGCCGAAGGGATCTGCCGCCGCCGCATCCGGCGTGCCGGTGCGTGCGTCATCGCCCACCGGCATCAATTGCGCCAACGCAGCCGACTGCGGCATGCCTTCCCATCCATTGCATCGATCGGCCGGTATGTGCCGACCGGCAGGCGAAAGGTTGCACCGCCCGCGCCGGCATGCCGGCCCGCTGCAGGCCGACGACCGCCTGCGGATCGGCGCAACCAAAGCCGCCTGCATCCGCACCTACTGCCGAGCCGAATGCCGGTGCCTGCGCACGCCGCCGCTGCGCCCACCTGGCGACAGAACGAGAGCCTTGTGCAGATGCTAAAGATCCAGGTCAGCCATTCGTATTTCCTGCGTTACGACCCCAAGCAATGGGAGCGCGGCAAGCCGTATCCACCACTGGCGACGCTGCAGGTCGCGGCGTTGCTGCGCGAGCGTGGACATGCGGTGAGCCTGTTCGACGCGATGCTGGCCGACGACGTGCAGGACTACACCGGCGCCTTGCACCAGGCGCAGCCGGAGCTGGTGGTGTTCTACGAAGACAACTTCAACTTCCTCACCAAGATGTGCCTGAGCCGGATGCGCGAGGCCGCCTGCTGCATGATCGCGCAGGCGCGTGCTGCCGGTTGCCGCGTGCTGGTCGCCGGTTCCGATGCGTCCGACAACCCGGACGTGTTCCTGGACGCCGGCGCGCATGCGGTGCTGGTCGGCGAAGGCATCGCACCGCTGATCGAACTGGTCGAACGGCTGGAAGCGACGCCGGACATCGACGTCGATGCCTGGCTGGCCGGCGTGACACGCATCGCCACCACACAGCCTGCCGCCACGCGCGTGCATCCCGGCGCGCAACCGCCGGACGCGCGCCTGAGCGGCCTGCCGGCCTGGGACCTGGTCGACATGCCGCGCTACCAGCGCTTCTGGCGGCAACGGCACGGCCATTTCAGCCTGAACATGGCCGCCTCGCGCGGCTGCCCGTTCCGCTGCAACTGGTGCGCCAAGCCGATCTGGGGCAACCACTACAAGCGCCGCGATGCGGACGACGTGGCGGCCGAAATGATCCATCTCAAGCGCAGCTTCCAGCCCGATCACCTGTGGATGGCCGACGACATCTTCGGCTTCCATATCGACTGGGTGGAAACCTTCGCACAGCGCCTGAGCGAGGCCGATGGCGCGATCCCGTTCACCATCCAGACCCGTGCCGACCTGGCCAGCGAGCGCATGGCCGCTGCGCTGGCGCGCGCCGGCTGCGCCGAGGCCTGGCTGGGTGCCGAAAGCGGCAGCCAGCGCATCCTGGACAGGATGACCAAGGGCACCGAGGTTGGCGAGGTGATCGCCGCACGCCAGCGCCTGGGCGCGCACGGCATCCGCGTGGGCTTTTTCATCCAGCTCGGCTACCTGGGCGAGGAGCTCGAAGACATCCTGGCCACGCGCGCCCTGGTGACGCAGGCCAACCCGGACATCATCGGCGTCAGCGTGTCCTATCCGCTGCCCGGCACCAAGTTCTACGAGGAAGTGAAGAACCAGCTGGGCGGCAAGACCCATTGGCAGGACAGCGACGACCTGGCGATGATGTTCCATGGCGCCTACGACTCGGAGTTCTACCGCAGCGTGCGCGACCTGCTGCATACGCAGGTGGACCTGCAACAGGCGCGCCCCACCTTAGGCGACGATGCGTTTGCACAGGCCTCGGACACGCTGGAAGCGCGCTGGTCTGCCCTGATTGCCAGCGAACGGCAGCATCGCACCGCGCCGCTGGCCGGCGCTGCCGCACGGCAGCCACGCCAGTTGACCAGCGTGCTGGTCGGCTAGCGCGCGACGCGCCGCCTCGCTCCCCACCCTCACCTCGCCCTTCGGATCACAGCCGCATGCAGCCTTCCCTTCGCACCATCAAGCACGGCCTGGGCACGGCCACCGAACGGCTGGCCCGGGAACTGGCGCAGCCCGGCGAGGCGGTGCCGCAGTGGGACCGGCTGCAATGGCAACTGGCTGCGGCCGCGGCGGCCGCGCATGGCGTGTCGCCGCTGCTGCAACGCCGTTCGTTGTGGCAGGACGCCGACTGGAACGCGTTCCTGTGCGAGCAACGCAGCCATGTCGAAGACCGCCATCGGCGCATCGCGCTGCTGCTGGCCCGCATCGACGCGGCAGCGCGTGCGGCCGGCATCGCCCTGGTCGGCCTCAAGGGCACCGCATTGCATCGGCTCGGCGTCTATCTGCCCGGCGATCGGCCGATGGCCGATATCGATCTGCTGGTGGCGCCGGAGGATGCGCCCGCGGCGGCGGCGCTGTTGTGCGAACTCGGCTACGTGGCCTGCTTCGAACAATGGAAGCACCAGGTGTTCAAGCCGCTGCATGGCGAGGCAGTGGCGGGGCTGGGCGAGCACCGCGATGCGCCGATCAATCTCGAGCTGCATACCCGCATCCAGGAACGCCTGCCGCTGCGCAGCGTGGACATCACCGCGCGCATCCTGCCCGAGCGGCCGCAGCCGGGGTTGAATCCCTATCCGTCGGTCGGCGCACTGATGTGCCATCTGCTGCTGCATGCGGCCGGCGGCATCTGCCACCGCAGCATCCGCCTGATGCATCTGCATGACCTGGCATTGCTGGCCACGCGCATGGGCACGCGCGACTGGGAGCAATTGTGGGACGACCCGGCCGTGGCGCCGTGGTGGGCGCTGCCGCCGCTGCTGCTGCTGCAACGCTATTACCGCAGCGTGGTGCCGCCGGCGGTGATGGCGCGGCTGCAGGCCGATTGCCCGCGCCTGCTGCGCATGCGTGCGGCCCGCCAGACCCTGACCAGCGCCTCGTGTTCCCACCTGTGGTTGCCGGCCCTGCCCGGCATCGAATGGTCACGCTCGCTGGGCGAAGCGCGACAGTACCTGCGCAATCGCGTGGTGCCGACGGCCGAGAGCCGCAAGGAACGTGCCGACATGCTGCAGACCCAGTTGTGGCTCCAGGGCCAGCCGTGGGTGCGGCAGACCCAGCTGCGCCGGGTGATGACGCGCCTGACCCGGCCGGTGCCGCGCACCGACATGCTGTATGTGGTGCGTGCGGCGCTGGACGGCTATCTGCAGCCGGCCTGAGTGCGGCCGACAACACTGCTGCACTCAGCGTCAGGCGGGCGCCGCGTGTCCGGCGTCGGCAGGTATCAGCCACACCGTTCGATTCCGGGCGCGCCGTCTGCACCCAGCGATCGGCTGCTCGCCGCGCCGTGTTGGCCATCCCAGGCCGGCAACAGGCGTGCGCAAGCGGCCGGCCTCTCCAGCCGATCACCGTTGCGATCACATCCCCACGTTTGGTTTGGCAGCCTCGTTGCTGCACCACGCGTGTTGCGTGGCGACCGAGGCAATCTGCGCCTTTGCGGGCGCGCTCAGCGCAGCGGCCGCGCCTCGCACAGCTGCCGATACAGCTGCTCGAACAGCCGCGTGGTCAACGCCGCGTCCTCGCGCACTGCGCGGCACTGCGCTGCCCAGGCCAGGCGCAAGCGCAGCTCGTCGTCGGCCAGGACCTGGCGGACGGCCTCTGCCAGCCCGGCCCAGTCGCCCGGCGGTACCGCGAGTGCGCAGACCGGCGCCCACTCGACCAGGTGTCCGACCGCGGTGCCGACGGTGGGCACACCGGCAACCGCCGCTTCCAGCAGCACCAGCGGCCCGGCTTCGTGCAGGGACGACAGCACCAGCAGGTCGGCCGACTGCATGATCGGGCGCAGCTCGCGCTGGGTCTTGAAACCGAGAAAACGCACCTGCTCGCCCAGGCCGAGCTGTTGCACCAGGCGCTGCATGGCGCCAGCCAGGGTGTCGACGCCGACCATGTCCAGGGTAAAGGCGACACCGGCGCGTTTGAGCGCTGCCATCGCCTGCAGCAAGGTGGCCTGGTCCTTGACCGGATTGAGGCTGGCCACATGCAGCAAGCGGGCGATGCCGCCGGTGCGCGCACGTGGCGCGGCCGGCGGCCAGGCACGCAGATCCACGCCCAGCGGCACCCGCTGCGCGTGGATGCCAAGCGCCTCCAGCGACGCGAGGATGGGCGCGCTGGCCGCGGTGACGCGGTCGGCCAGGCGCAGGATCACCGCTTCGCGCAGGCGTCCGCGCCAGTACCGCCGGCCGCCGTAGCCGATGCCATGCAAGGCGACCAGCTCGCCACCGGCGATATGCACCACGCTTGGGCGCCGCAGCAGCCGTGCCGCGGCGACGGCGACCAGACTGCAATAGCCGGAAAAGATCGCCTGGATCACATCGAACGGAGCGCGACGATGTTCCTCGGCAATGGCGGCGATCGCGCGCATGCGGGTGCGCCGGGCGCCGATGTTGTGCACGGTGGCGCCACGCAAGGCCCAGGTGCCGGGCAGCGGCTCCTGGTGCAGCACGAACACGTGCACCTGATGCTGGCGCGCCAGCCAGTCGATCAGGGTCAGGAACACCGGGATCACGCGGACCTCGCCGCTGCGGTCCACGCCGCCTGGAACCACCAGGGCCAGTTTCATGCAGTTGGCCTCGGCGCGGCAGCCAGCAACCGGGTGTACGCACTCGCCCAGCGCTGCCCCACGGCGGCAAACGACAGCCGTGCATCGAAATGCGCGCGCACCTGTGCGCGATCGGGGCGTTGCCGGAAGACGCGCAACAGCAGTTCCGCCAGGGCCGAGGCATCGCCGACCGGCCACAACGCGCCGACTGCGCCGCCATCGCTGAGCGCACGAAAGGCCGGGATATCGGTCAAGAGCGGCAAGGTGCCGCAGGCATACGCTTCCACTGCGGCATAACCGCAGCTCTCTGCATGACTGGCGGAGACGAACAGGTCGCAGGCACGCAGCAGGGTTTCCACGCGCGCATGCGGCACCTTGCCCAGCAACTGCACGCAGCGCGCCAGCGACGGATCGGCGCGCAGGCGCTGCTGCACCTGCTCCAGCAACGGCGCCTGGTCGAACACGCACCACAGCCGCAGGCCCGGCAACACGCGCGCGGCCAGGGCGATGGCGTCGAGCACGCACAGCGGATCCTTGGCCGCGCTCAGATGCCCAACCCACAACACGCAGGGGTCGCCATGCAGGCGGGTGTGCTCGCGTGCCTGCAGGCGATCGCCCGGCGAGAAGCGGCTGCTCGATTCGGGAATCGCAAACAGCTGCGTCCTGGCCTTGAACAGGCGCGCCTGTGCGAACGGCTGCGCCATGTCTAGCGAGGTGAACGCGATCCCGGCGGCGGCAGCGTAGCGACGGCGCCACACGCTCCGGCTCCACCAGCGCGGCGGGCGGTTGGCGTGATCCTGCAACAGGATCGGCGTCTGCGGCAGCAGGCGGGCGAGACGGCGCGCATCGCCGGCAAATTCCAGGCCGTGGATGTGGATCACATCGGCACCGATCTCGCGCAGCGTCGCAGCAAGCAGGACGGCGCGCTGCGCGCTGCCGCGCGCGCCCAGTTCGAGGAAGCGGTAATCCACGCCCTGGCGGCCGAGCCGCAGATTCAGTGCAGAGGCCTGCACCACCGACACGCCGACCCCGGCGCTGGCGACGGCCTCGGCGATATCGGCCAGCGACGGCCACTGCGCAAACACCTGCCCGGCCGTCAGGCCGGCGGGAGTCGGCACCAGATTGAGTTGCGCCACCCGCAGGCTCATTGCAGCCACCGCGCCCGGACTGCACGCGCTGCAATCGCGCTCACATCAGGCGCCGCGCACGGCGCCGTGCACACACCGCATGCTGCGCCTGCCGCTCGAAGGCCGCAGGCATACCCTGCCATGATCAGGGCTGCGCTCACGCGATGCGCCGCAGCCGCAGCACCAGCGCGACCGGCACCCGCAGCGCGGCCTGATCGAAACGCGCACCGGGCGCGATGTCGGCCGGGTCCAGCATCGGCTCGGCCACCGCTTCGATCTCCATGCCCAGCGCCACGCAGGCCGCATGCCAATGGCTGTAGAGATGCTGCGTATGCCGCACCGCGTAGTGCCGGCCATCGGCCTTGAAGTCGCGCCGCCAGCCCAGCGCATGGCCGATCGGATGCACGTCGCTGCACAGCACCAGGCCGCCGACGCGGGTGACGCGGTGCAGTTCTTCCAGTGCCGGCCATAGCTGCTGCAGATGGCCGACCACCAGACCGCAGACGCTGAGATCGGCCACCGCGTCGTCCAGCGGCAGTTGCTCCAGGCTGCCCTGCTGCAGGCGCATGCGCGCCGATGGCCAGTCCTGCGCCAGCTCGGCATGCGCACGCTGCAGCATCTGCGGCGACAGATCCACGCCGGTGACCTGCAGCGCGCCACGCCGCAAGGCATGCAGCATGTAGCGGCCACTGCCGCAGCCGGCGTCGAGCACGTGCTGGCCCTGCAACACGCTCGGCATCAGCGCGAGCATGGCGCGCTCTTCGGCCAGCATCACCGGGTTGTGCGCGTGCGGCGGATACGCCTGCGCCCACAGCGCATACGCCGCTGCCGGCTCGAGGGTCGGCACTGCGCTCACGACAGCGCACCGCTGGCGGCCATGGCGACGCCGGGCTGGTGCGCAGGCCGGGGCACACGCTGCAGGCCGGGTTCCAGTGCCAGGACCGCCGGATCGGCCAGCGTGGCGTCGAGCAGCTTGGGGCGGCCGTCCAGCAGCACCGGCACGGTCCGGATGCCGGCCGCGTCGAACCAGTCGGCAAAATCCGGGTCGGCGATGCGCGGAACGCCGTCGCGTACCACCGCACGCAGATCGCTGCGGGCGCAGCCCACCACGCTGATGGCCGGGTCGCCGCCGCGGTCGCGCACGATCACCAGATCGGCCGCCGCCCCCGGCGCCAGCCGTCCACGCGTCGTCATGCGCAGGATGCGCGCCGACTGATGGGTGACCAGGCCGAGCAGCAGATCCGCGGCCAGCCCGCTGCTGGCAGCGATGCGCAGTTCTTCCAGCAGGTCGCGCGAACCGCTGACACGCGAATCGTTGCCCAGGGCGAGCCGGCCGGCCATGCACAGGCGCCAGGGGTCGAGCGTGCGCCCCAGCAGCGCACGATTGCTCGATGGACACCACACCACCGCCGCGCCGCGTGCGATCACCCGCTCGATATCGCGCTCGCCCATGCCCACGCCGTGGATCAGCACGCTGTTGGGCGCCAGGCAACCGAGCCGGTCCAGCTCTTCCAGCTCGGCGGCCGCCACCGCATCGGTGCCTTCGGCCAGATGGATCATCCAGGGATGCAAGGGCGAAGTGGCGGCAAAGCTGCCCTGCACCGGAGGGCCATAGCCGGTCCATCCCAGCGCATAGCTCCAGCCGAACTCGCGCAGCAGGCCAACCGGAAAGCCGGGCTCGTCCAGGGTGGCATGCCACGGGTCGTGCTGTGCCACGCAGGTGACGCCGGCCAGCAGGTTCTTCAATCCACCGTGACGCAGGCGCACCGCCTTGGGCACACGCAGGGCGGCGGCCACCTCGGGATGCCGGAAATGCGCCTGGAATGCCTCGATCCACGCATAGCTGTTGGCAAACGGCGCACCCTGCGGCAGCGGCGGCACGCAGTTGACCTGCAGGTGATCGTGCGCATTGATCAGGCCGGGCGCCAGCACATGCCCCTGCAGGTCCAGGCGCAGGCTGCCGGTGCCGCGCGTGCCGCCGAAACGCCCCGCGCGGATGGTCAACGGCGCGCGCGACGGGCCGGCCAGGGTGATCGCGCGCGCGCCCTGCAGGCAGACATCGGCCATGGACATCGGCGTCTCCACTCAGCGCTTGCGCAGCACGATCAGGAAGTGGTCGCCCATGTCGCGCAGCAGCGGCAGGCCGCCCAGGCGATCGTCGCACCGGCCCAGGCGCTCGGACAGGCGCGGATGTCGTTCGCAGAAATCCACCAGGTACGGCGGCGGCAGGAACAGGCTCAAGGCGCGATAGCGGTCCAGCACGAAGTGCCTGGCGAAGGCGCGGTAGAACTCGCGCGGCAGGTGGTACCAGGTCCAGATGGTATGGCCGTTCATGCCCACCGCGGTGACCCCGCGCGCGGCCCGCACTGCGGCGCGCTTGAATCGCCCGCGCACGCTGTAGTGGCCGATTTCCCAGGGGCAGATGCGCCCGATCACCGAGAACACCAGGCAGCCATCGGGGCGCAGCAGACGCGCGCATTCGGCCGCCACCGCCGGGAGATCCGGCGCGCAGTTGAGCGGGCCGAAGTTGGAGTACATGCCATCGAAGCTGCCCTCCAGCCGGTCGAGCTGCTGGATGCCGACATGGGCCGCACTCAGGCGCTCTTCCAGGCCTTGCGCGGCGGCGCGCTGGCGGGTGCGCTCGACCATCGCCGGCGACCAGTCGGTGGCCAGCACGCGGTAACCGCGACGTGCGAACTCGCCGGCATCCAGGCCGGTGCCGCAGCCCAGGTCGATCAGCCGCGAGCCTACCGGCAGCTCGGCCGCAACCGTGTCCCACAGCGTGGTGCGCATGCGCTGGATCAGCGCGTTGTTGCCGCGCGGGCCGTCATAGTCGGGCGCCACGCTGTCGAACGCGCGTTGCGTCTCCAGCAAGCGCTCCGGGGCCACCGTGCCACCGCGCGCCGCATGCTCATTGACCACCGACATGCGCAGCCTCCCCCACCGATCCCGCTGTTCTCACGACACTCTCCAGGCGCGGCACCGCCAATGCGGCACCGCTTGATTGACCGGTGAGTGCCGCCCGCTGGCGGTTTGGTTGCAGCCCGGGCTGCCTTGCCCTGCCTTGCGCGTCGCGCGAGGCTGCGCGGCTCAGCCGGCAGCCTGCGTGGCCGCACCCGCGCGCCGCCGCCATGCATTGCGCAACACCGCCGCCAGCACCGCCAGCCCCGCCGCTGCGAGCAGACCCGCGGCCCAGGTGGTCACGGGGTTGGGAAATGCCCGCTGCTCGGGCACGTACAACGGCCATGCCAGCGAGGTCTGATAAGTGAAGCGCGTGGTCAGCCGGGCAATCAGATCGTCGCGTTCGCTCTTCAGGGCGCGCACGGTGGCGTTGCTGTCGGTCAGCAGCACGCCCGCCAGAACCTGGGCCGGGGTCGCCGCAGCGGCACCCTGCCCGGCCTGCACCTGCTGCTGCAGCTGATCGCGATTGCGGGTCGCCGCGCGCAGATCGTCGGTGAGGCCTTGCAGGCGTGTACGCGCCAGTGCGAGCGCCACTGCATTGGTGTCGCCGTGCAAGCGCTGCAAGGCGCTCACCGTCGCCATCGCCAGCTTGCGCGCCTGCGCCGACGATTCGGCCCGGATGGTCACCCCGATCAGGTTGGCATACGGGTCCGGATCCGGCTTGAGGCTGCCGCGATACACCTGCGCGGCGCGGCTTTTCAGCGGCACGCCGGCCTGGCGCAGCACCGCATCCTGGAACAGCCGCGTCTTCATGCGATCGATCACGCGCTGGAACGGTTCGACCTTGGGATCGCGCCCGGCCGGCGTGGGACCGATCTCGCCGACCTGGATCCAGGCGGTGGCTTCCCACTGCGGCCTGGCCAGGCGGGTAAAGGCGAAGGTCAGCGCAAGCACCACCACCAGTGCCGCCAGCGCCCAGCGCCATTCGCGACGCAGGATGCGCCACAGGTCGATCAGATAGATGTCGTCGTGTTGGGTCATGGTGCACCGGCTCTGGAACAGGGTGAAAACGAAGCGGCCGCGCATTACGCAGCAGCGGTGGGTGCGGCATTGCGGTTGGGCAACAGCACCGTGCAGGCATGCAGCACCAGGCACAGCGCGATGAAGCCGAAGTTGGTCCAGGTGAACGCCTGCGGCGCGAACGGCGACATCAGGCAGGCATAGGCGATGCGCAGGAAGATCAGCACATGGAAGATCGACAGGCAGCTGTCGAGCAAGCGCACGCTCCACAGCAGGCCGGCATACAACGCCAGCAGCGCCAGCAACGCACCGGGTGCGCCCCAGGCCATCAGGAACGGAAAGAACTCGGTCCCCACGTTGATGTTGGGCGCATCCAGCGGGATGCTGGTGCCGGCGGTGGCGATCGAGCCACTGAACGGCACCAGTTGATTGACCAAGAAGCTGGCGTTGACATAGCCCTTGGCCAGGATCGCGCCGAAGTTGTACGGCCCGGCACTGATGTACAGCAGCAACCACTGCACGCCCTGCGGCATGGCGCGATACACCGCACCGAATGGCAGGGCGACCGTGGCCAGCGAGCCGGAACGCAATGCGCCGAGGATGGAAAACACCCCGCCACCGGCCAGCACCAGCAGGCCGATGGTCTTCCACGGCAGGCGGCGCGCCGGATCGCGGCGCAACAGCATCACCAGCACGAACGAAAACAGCCCGGCGAAGATGCGGTTACGGTCGATCACCACGATCGGAAACACGAAACCCAGCATCACCATCGCCGCGCGCAGCCCGCGATGGCGCACACACAGCAGCGCGATCGGCGGCAGGATCCAGCACATGTTGGAGATGTGCCGCACATGCGCGCGCAACGGACTCAAGGTGGCATAGGAGGACGGATCGCTGAACAGCGGAATCGGAAACAGCGCCACATCCACGACGCAGAACACCGTCACCACCGCCGCCAGCGTCATCACCACGAAGGCGTCGCGGGTGCCGGCGTAGCGGTAGGCGCGAAAGCGCTCAAATGCCGGCAGCTTGATCCCAATCAGCACATCCAGGACCAGCAGCAGCCAGGCCGCGACAATCAACAGGAAAATGCCGTCGATGTAACCAACAGGCAGCCGATAGGTTCCCACGGTGACCAGGCAACTGATCACCAGCGATGGAACCAGATAGGTCGCAGGCCTGCGTAGAATCCCCCCCGTTGCCGGCATCACCGAATTCTCCCGCCACCATACAGGCACCAGGCAAGCATTGACTTGGCAAAATACGCCAGCAGATGCGTCGACGCCCTGAAATAGCTTCTTTTCAAGAACCTGATTTTGGCGTCAATCAGACTTTTCTGCGCTCGCAGGAACCAGTGTTCAAACCCCTCAAAAAGCGCAGAATTCCGCGACGCCACCAGCCCGAATTCAGCAAGGTTGTCCAGCCGCCTGGACACATCCCTGGTCTTGCTGACGTTGGTGCCATGCAACCTGTATGCACACACCTTGACGTCAATGAAGCCAAGAGCATCACGCGCGACAAGCCGAAGAAAGAAATCCCAGTCTTCGATCCTGAGCGTCGCGTCCCAGACGGCCCCCGCGCCAAACGCGCTGCGCCTGAGCATCGTGACAGCGCCACTGATCGCCCAACGCCGGATCACCGCGCGACGCATCCCCGCGTCCGAGAGATACAGCGCCTTGTTGGCACCATGGAGGTCGCACATGGCGCTTTCGTACAATTGCCGCCCTTCGGAATCGACAACAAACGCATCACCGACCACGGCATCCTTGCCAGGATGCAGTTCCAGGTAGCCAACCTGGACCTTCAGACTTCCCGGAACCACGTAATCATCACTGGCGACGATACGCAGGTACTCGCCCCGCGCACGCAGCGCCAACTCGTTGAGCGTGGCCGCCACGCCGCGATTGGCACGCTGCACGAACTGCACCGGCAAGCGATGGCCATGGCTGGCGATCCACTGCGCAATCCTCTCGCCGGTGGCATCGCTGGAACCGTCGTCGATGATGACCAGTTCCTTGCATGGGTACGGGTCTTCCAGCACGCTGTCCAGGCAGCGTTGCACGAAGCGTTCGTGGTTGAAGGCCGGGATCAGCACCGACACCAGCGGCCAGCGCACGCGTCGGCCGGATTGGGCGAGATCGCTCATGCCGGCTGCACCAGATAGCGACGCACCACCACGATGTTGAACAGCAGGTACAGCACATAGTTGGCGACGAAGGCGTACATCGCACCGATCAGTCCCCATTGCGCGGTGAACAGGTACACCAGCGCCAGATAGCTGGCCCCGAACACGCATTCGGAGATCACGAACAGCCGTGTCATCGCCTTGGCCAGCATCACGTAGGACAGCACGAAGGCCGCGATCTTGATCACATCGCCCAGCAGCTGCGGGGCATACAGCGGCGCGGCCTGTGCAAACCGGGCGTCGAACAGCAGCCAGGTCACCCAATCGCGGCACAGGTAAACGCCCAGCGCCATCACGATCACCGCCGGCAGCACATGGCGATACGCGGCCCGCAGCTCGCGCCCGAGCGCCGAGCGCTGCTGCAGCGATGCCAGCTTGGGCAGGTAATACACGTTGATCGCGGTGGTGAAGAACAGCAGATACGCATCCGACACCCGGCTCACCGCCTGCCAGTACCCCACCTGCTGCCAGCCGAACTGCAGCGCCAGATGGTCGCGCACCAGGATGGCCACCAGCTGCGGCACCAGCGTGGCGGTCAGCGTCATCACCGAAAAGGCCGCCAGCCTGCGCGTCATCTGCGCATCGAAGCGCATGCGCAGCATGTCGCGGCGAAAGTAACCGCTGTGCCGCAGCGCCGGCATGGCGGCCAGCAACCACAGCACCTGGCCCAGCACCAGCGCCAGCAATGCGCCCTGCAACTGCGCCCGGCTGGACAGCCAGGCCACCAGTGCCACGCTCAGCACCGCGCCGCTCACCTGCACGAACGCCAGGCGACGCACGTCCATGAAACCGTTGATCACCGCCAGGATGTAGTTGACCAGTGCGATGCCCAGCTGCGCGACCGCCACGACGCAGATCAGCGGGCGGTATGTCGCATCGCCCAGCAGGCGCTCGGCGATGGCGCCACTGAACAGCAACGCCAGCGCCGCCATCACGCAGGCTGCGCAGAAGGCGTACCACAGCGCCGCGCTGAGCAGACGGGCCAGCGCAGCGGCGTCGTCGCGATATTCGGCCACATACTTGACGATGCCCGCACTGATGCCGCCACCTGCCAGCACCGCCAGCACCGACAGCAGATTGAGGAACTGGCCCAGCCGGCCGACTCCTTGCGGACCGGCATACACCGCCACCAGCTTCACCACCACCAGCGCAGCCAGCAGCTTGGCCAGCGTCGCAACGCCGGTGTAGGCGCCGCTGCGCACGAGATTCATGCGGGCGTGCCGAACGACTGGCACGCAGCAATCACACGCGCGACCGACGCATCGTCCAGCGCAGGCCCGATCGGCAGGCTCAGCACTTCGCGATGCAGCCGCTCGCTCACCGGCAGGCAGGCATCGCCCAGGGTGGTGTAGGCTGGCTGCCGATGCGGCGGCACCGGATAGTGGATCTGGGTATGGATGCCCGCGCCCAGCAGATGCGCCTGCAAGGCATCGCGCTGGGCACTGCGCACCACGAACAGATGCCAGACGTGCTGCGCTTCGGACACCAGCGTGGGCAACGTGATCAGCGGGTTGTCGATGCCGTGCAGATAACGCTGCGCCACCGCGCGGCGGCGGGCGATCTCGTCGTCCAGATAGCCCAGCTTGACCCGCAGGAACGCGGCCTGCATCTCGTCCAGCCGGGAATTCACGCCCTGGCAGAGGTGGTGATATTTCACCTCCGAACCATAATTGCGCAGCGCGCGGATACGCTCGGCAAGGCGCGCATCCGAGGTCACCACCGCGCCACCATCGCCGAGTGCCCCCAGGTTCTTGGCCGGGAAGAAACTGAAGGCCGCCGCATCGCCGAAGGCGCCCGCACGGCGCCCCTGCGCGCTGGCGCCATGTGCCTGCGCGGCATCTTCGATCAGCAGCAGCCCGTAGCGATGCGCCAGCGTCTGCAGCGCCGGCATGTCGACCAGCTGCCCATACAGATGCACCGCCATGATGGCGCGCGTGCGCGGGCCGATCGCCTTCTCCACGCTGGCCGGGTCGATGTTGAAGGTCGCAGGGTCCGGCTCCACCGGCACCAGCACCAGGTGGTTCTGGCTGATCGCAAGAAAGGTGGCGATGAAGGTATTGGCAGGCACGATGACCTCGTCGCCCTCGCGCAACACGCCCAGCTCGCGATAGCCGCGCAGGATCAACGACAGCGCATCCAGCCCGTTGCCCACGCCGACCGCCTGCGCTGCACCGCAGTAACTGGCGAATTCTTCCTCGAATGCGGCCAGCTCCTTGCCCAGCACATACCAGCCGGCATCGATCACCCGCGCCGCAGCGGCCTTCAGCGCATCCGCATACCGCGCATTGATCGCGCGCAGATCCAGGAACGGCACATCCATCGGCGCAAGCATCTAGGATTGAACTCCCAGCAGCGCATCAGCGTGGGACGCGACGCCATCACGCATGTTCGAGGCATTTTTGCGGGCACGCACTTCGCCGAGGAACTGGTCGTAATCCAGTATGTAGTCGGCGGGGTCGTAGAACTGGTCGGCCAGCACCATCAGCACGCAGTCGGGGCTGAAGCGATGCAGGTCGCGCCACACCATGCGGCCCAGCAGCAGGCCTTGCGATGGATCGTCCAGCACCACTTCCTGCTGGCCATGGCCGTCGCCCTGGTCGAGCAGGATCGTCACCGAGCCATGCAGGGCCACCGCAAGCTGGTTGAGCCGACGGTGTGCATGCTGTCCGCGATGGACACCGTTGCGGGTGCCGAACAGGTAATACACGCGACGTATCTCGAACGGGACATTGCGCTGCTGCTCCAACGAGATGAGCAGCCCGCGATCGTCGCCGTGGGTATGCAACTGGATGCGTTCGATGACCATGATCGGAAGGGCGTAACCGCTGACTGCACGTAGTGCGACATGCCTGAGTGCGCCGGCATGCGCGAAAGGTTGCGCGACGCGGCGGCACTGCGAAGCAGGGTGCGCGCAAGCGCAGTTGCCGCCGTCACCGCCCTACCCAGGCGCCCCATCGCCGCAGGAGGCCGCACGCCGATGCAACCTTTCGGCGGCAGTGCCGCACATATCCGTGCACGTTCACGTGGCCGCAGCTTGGCCGGCGTGGGGAGCCAGGCCTGGCAGCGCACCGCGCACTGCCGGAACCAACGACCACCAGCGCAGGACACCGATCCATGAGTTCATCCCCCCACGCGCCCGATGCGGTTGCAGACGACAGCGCCAGCGCGCTGCCGGCGCAGGCCGCAGTGCCGGCGCGCGTCATTCCGCTCCCCAGGCCGATGCGCGTCCTGCATTGGCTGACGGTGTTCTGCCTGGCCATGGCGGCCACGCTGATCCTGCTGCGCGCCGAGCTGGAAGGACGCGCCCTGCGGCAGTGGCTGATGGAAGGCCATCGCCACTTCGGCCTGATGGTGCTCCTGCTGTTCGTCCTGCGGGTGGGCCTGCGCATCCGTCAGCGCACGCTGCCGCCTGGTCCGCCGTCGCCGCTGCCGATGCGGCTGGCCGCAGGCGCCACCCACCTCGCCCTGTACGGCCTGATGGTCGCCTTGCCGCTGATCGGCTGGTCGTTGAGCAACGCCTACGCCAAACCGGTCTATCTGTTCGGCCTGACGCTGCCGAACCTGGTCGCGCCGGACGAAGACCTGGCCGACACCCTGGGCACCTGGCACCTGAATGCCGCCTGGGTCCTGCTGGCCCTGGTGATCCTGCATATCGGCGCCGCCCTCTGGCATCACCTGGTGCTGCGCGACGGCCTCCTGCACCGCGTGCTGCCGGGAAAACGCCGATGACCTCCCCCGTGTTGCCAGCCGTCCCACGCTTGCGCAGCGCCGAACCCCGCACCGTCGAACAAGGACTTTCCATGCCTACTGCCCAACCCGCCCCGCGTCGCAGCGCCGCCTCGCGCACCGCTTCCCTGACTTCCTTGTTGTGCGTGTCCGGCCCGTTGTTGCTGCTGGCCAGCAACCAGGCGCAGGCGATCCCCTCGTTCGCGCGCCAGACCGGTTCGTCGTGCGCGGACTGCCATGTCGGCTCCTACGGCCCGTCGCTCACGCCGTACGGCATGCGCTTCAAGCTCGGCGGCTTCACCGATACCGACGGCAACGGCACCAAGATCCCGGCGTCCGGGCAGGTCACCTGGACCCGGCGCAATCCCAGCCGCGGCGACAGCAGCGCGCGCATCAACGAAGCGGACCTGTACCTGGCCGGGCGGGTCAACGACCACGTCGGCGGTTATTCCAAGATCCGCTCCAACAACGGCGGCAACGACACCTTCAACACCCAGCTGGACGACGTGGATCTGCGCTTTGTCAGCAAGCCGTTCCAGCTGGCCGGCAAGGACGCGATGGTCGGCGTCAGCATCAACAACAATCCCGGCGTGTCCGATCCGATCCAGGTGCTGCCCAATGCATCGACGTTGAGCCCGGTGTCCAATGCCGGCTCGGCCAGCATGCTCAGCTCCTCGGCGCTGTCCAACCGCGTGATCGGCGCCACCGTGTATGGCCTGTTCGACCGCAACTGGTACGGCGAAGTCGGCAGCTACAGCGCGCTGTCCACCGACGCGCAGGACCACCTGGGCTGGAACCCCAACGGCGACCCGGGCAAGCTCAGCGATACCGGCTATGCGCGCCTTGCCTACATGAAGGACATGAAGCGGCAGTTCTTCTCGGCCGGGCTGACCGCCATGACCACCCGCCGCCAGCGGCTGCGCAGCGGCGGCCCCAGCGATGACCTCACCGATCTGGGCTATGACCTGACCTACCAGTTCCTCGGCACCCGCGAGCACGTGCTGTCGCTGGCCTACGTCAACATCTACGAGCGCCGCAAGTACGGCAGCCCGCTGCAGCCGACCGACCCGAGCATGTCCCCGCGCGAGCGCGGCAGCGTGCGCGACCAGAACATCAGCATGAACTACGCGTTCAAGCAGACCTATGGCGTACTGGCGGCGCACCTGATCAACAGCGGCTCGTTCGACGTGGCGCGTTACCAGCCCTACGGCCTCCCCGACACCACCGCCAATCTGATCCTGCTGTACTGGACCCCGTTCGGCAAGGAAGGCACCTACACCACCAACGCCAACGTGCGGTTCGCGGCCACCTGGTTCCGCTTCGACAAGTTCAACGGCAGCACCACCAATGTGTTCGGTGGCGGCAACCCGATCACCAACCCGCGCGATCTCGACACCTTCTCGCTGTCGGTCAATGTCTCGTTCTGATTCCCCCGCACGCGTAAGGACCCCCATGAACTCATTCCACAAGACCCTGTTGTGCGCACCGCTGGCCGGCCTGCTGCTGGCCGGCGCGCTGTTTGCCTCACCCGCGCGCGCGGGCGACGGCAAAGGCATCTTCATGACCGAATGCGCCGAATGCCACAGCGCCGCACAGGGCAAGAACAAGAAGGGCCCGTCCATGTTCGGCGTGGCCGGGCGCCCGGCCGCCAGCCTGGCCGACTACAGCAACTACTCCGATGCGCTCAAGGCCAGCAAGTGGCAGTGGACGCCTGCCCAGCTCAAGGCCTATCTGTCGCAGCCCTCCTCCAAGGCCTTGCCGGGCACCAAGATGAAATACGAAGGCCTGGAGGATCAGCAAGAGCTCGACGCGCTGATCGCCTACCTCAACACCCTGCACTGATCGCGCCGGCGCGCTGGCGCCGACGCTGCCGGCCGGGACCCGGAGGCGCGGTCGCCGGTGGCGGCCGGCGCCGGTGCGCGTTGCCTGTACCGGTTCCTTCGCGTATACGGACGGAACCACCGCGGTCGCGGCGGACTCGCCCGGCGTGATCGGTCACCATCGCGCCCCCGTTCCATGTAGACGCTCACCTCCTTGCCGAATGCCTTGACTGCCAGGCCTCACCCGCTCCGGACGCGACGCAGCTGCGCCTGCGACGGGCACCCGTGGGCGGCCAGCGGCCAGCGGGCGGCATGGCGGCGCTGCCATCCGCCATGGGGCATACCGCGCTGTCGGCATGCCCAGCCCCCACGGCGACGCGCCGCATTGCGCCGCTGCCTGCTGCTGGCCCTGGTGCTGGGCCCGGGCAACGCCATCGCCGGCACCGTCGGCGGCGCGGTGGCGGTGACCTCGCAACTGATCGACCGTGGCATCTCGATCGCCCCCAACAAGGCCACCCTGCAGACCGCCGGCTATTGGCTGCCCGCACCCGGCTGGTCGGTCTCCGCCTCGGTCGCGCTGCAATCGCCGGCGCTGAGCAAGCCGGTGGCGGTGACCGCGCAGGCCGCCCGCGCCTGGATGCTGGGCGACCGCTGGCAGATGCAGGCCAGCGCGCTGTACTACGGCTACCCCACCAACCAGGCCACGCGCACCTTCGACCGCCAGGAGGCCAGCCTGGCCTGGTCCTATCGCGACGTCCTGACCTTTTCGGTGTCCAGCTTCAATTTCCCGCGCGCCGACCGGTCGCCGTGGAATGTCGCCATCGATGTCACCGCCAATGTCCCGCTGCGCGACGACCTCAGCCTGACGGTCGGGGCCGGCTCGTCGCGTTTCCCGGCGATGGCCTACGGCGCCGCCCAATCCGGCCGCTATCAGTACGGGCAATTCGGCCTGAGGTGGAGTCGGGATCGATGGACGCTGAAGCTGGAACGCATCGCCACCAGCGACAACACCCCGCGCCTGCAGGGCGGGCCCGGCGAAACGCCCTGGCTGAGCACCGCCTCGGTCACGTTCTGACCCCCACGCAACCTTTTGCCCGCCTGCGTGCACTGACATGCGTCCTAAGCCGTGCCTGCCTCGATGAATGATTCCGACACCCTGGGTGATGCCACCGACCGCATGCTGCTGCGCCGCATGGCGGCGGGCGATCGCGCCGCGCTGTCCACCATGTACACCAGCTATCACGGCCGGCTGTGCCGCTTCCTGTCGCGCCTGACCCGGCGCCCGGACATCATCGAGGAAGCCATCAACGATTGTTTCTGGATCGCCTGGCAGAAGGCCGGCGACTTCCGCGGCGATTCGCAGGTCTCGACCTGGATCATGGGCATTGCCTACCGCTGCGGCCTCAAGTGCCTGCGCCAGCACGACGGCGAGGCCATCGACGATACCGCCGTGGTGGAGGACCACGCCCCCAGCGCCGACGACAACGACGACAGGGAGCTGCGCGACTGGCTCGACAAGGGCATGGAACGGCTGTCGCCGGACCAGCGCCTGGTGATCGAACTGGTCTATGGCGTCGGCCACAAGCTGGAAGAAGTCGCCGAGATCATGCAGTGCCCGGTGGGCACCATCAAGGCCCGGCTGTTCCATGCGCGGGTCAAATTACGCAATGTGCTGCCCGGCCTGGCCGGCGGCGCCCCCTACACGGAGACCATGCAATGAAGACGTTTTTCATCGCGCCTGGCAAGGAATGCTCGCACGCCTGGGAACTGATGCCCGCGGTCCTGCTCGACAGTGCCACCGAGGAAGAGAACACCTGGCTGATCGCGCACGTGGCCAAGTGCGCCTCGTGCAGTGCCGAGTTCGCCCAGCAGAACCGCCTGCGCCAGGCCCTGGCGCTGCCGTCGGCGGTGACGCTGGACGCCAACGCCGGCCTGCAGCGCCTGCTCGGCCGCCTGGATGCGCCGGAGCAGGCCAGCGCGCCGCTACCGCCGGCAACTCGCCGCTCCGGTAGCTGGACGGTACGCGCCCTGGCGGCCGCCGCCCTGGTGCAGGCGATCGGCCTGGGCGTCATGGGCGTCAAGCTGGCCGCGCCCGCGCCTTCGCACGACTACCGCACGCTCAGCAGCGCCACCGCCCTGCCGGTGCCGCAAGGCGCCATCCGGGTAGTGCCGGACGCCAGCATGACCGTGGCCGACTGGGACCGCCTGCTGCATGCGCAGCAGCTGCAGGTGATCGGCGGGCCCAACGACATGGGCGCCTACACCGTGGTGCCGGCCGTACCGCAAGCGCCGGCCCAGCCGCAGCAGACCGTGCAACAGCTGCGCGCCAACCCGGGTATCCGGATGGCCGAGATCGTGTCGGCGCCATGAAGCGACTGCTCGCCATCGGCATCATCGCCGCCGGACTCGGCCTGGGCACCCAGGCCAGCGGGCAGGCCGCCACGCAGCAGCCGGCGCACGTCGCCGCCGCCGGCAGCAGCACGCGACCGGCCGCCGATGCACGGACGCCCGACAGCAGCCGCGACATCCTGCTGGCGGTAGCCAACCCGCTCAGCGCGCCGCCGGCCCGTGCCGGTTCCAGCCTGATCGGCTACGCCTCCAGTTACTACGGCGCCGGTCAAAAGGCGGCCGCGCGCGTGGAAGCGCTCAAGCAGCGCTACAAGCTGCGCGAAGTCTCCGGCTGGCCGATCACCTCGCTGGGCCTGTATTGCGCCGTGCTGCAGCCGCCGCCGGGCGTGTCGCGCGACGAACTGGTCAGCGCGCTGGCCGACGACGACGGCGTGGAGCTGGTGCAGCCGGTGCAGGATTTCTCGGTGTTTTCCGCCGACGCCTCGGAAAAGACCACCGCGCTGTCCGGCTACAACGACCCGTACGTGGACCTGCAACGCGGCTTCATCGCCACCGATGCGGCCAGCGCGCAGACCGTCACCCAGGGCCGCGGCGTGGTGGTGGCGGTGGTCGACACCGGCGTGGACACCACCCATGCCGACCTGAAGGCGCGCATCCGCGATGTGCACGATCTGGTCGACGACGCGCCGGTGATGACCAGCAGCGACTCGCACGGCACCGAAGTGGCCGGCATCATCGCCGCCGGCAGCAACAACCATCAAGGCATCGTCGGCATGGCGCCCAAGGCCATGCTGAGCATCTACAAGGCCTGCTGGTACGCGCCCACGGTCGGCGCCACTGCACGCTGCAACACCTTCACCCTGGCCAAGGCGCTGGCGGCGATCAACAACAGCTCCGCGCGCGTGATCAACCTGAGCCTGGGCGGCCCGGCCGACCCGCTGCTGAGCAAGATGCTGCAGCACCTGGTGCAGCAAGGCCGCATCGTGGTCGCCGCGATGCCACCCAACGGCCGGCTGGACGGCTTTCCCAACGATGTGCCGGGCGTCCTGGTGGTGCGCAGCAGCAGCGCCAGCGCGGCCATGCCGGGCGTGCTCAGCGCCCCCGGCAAGGACATCCTGACCACCCAGCCGAACGGCCGCTACGACTTCACCTCCGGCTCGTCGATGGCCACCGCGCATGTCAGCGGCGTGGTCGCGCTGCTGTTGTCGCTGTCGCCCTCGCTGGACGCCAAGGCACTGCGCGAGCTGATGCAGCGCACCAGCAAGATCTCCGACGGCCAGTTGCAGGTCAACGCCGGTGCCGCCGTGCAGGCACTGGCGCCTCCCGCCAGACATTCCAACTGACGACACCGGCACATGGCCAAGTGGATTCCCTTGTGGCTGCATCGACTCAGCTCGCCGCCAACCTTCTACCGCTTCGCCGGACGCGTGCGTCCGTGGGCCTTGGGCCTGGCGCTGCTGCTTGCTGCGGTGGCCGCCTACGGCGGGCTGGTGCTGGCGCCGCCGGATTACCAGCAGCACGATGCCTACCGCATCATCTTCATCCACGTGCCCAGCGCCTGGATGAGTCTTTTCATCTACGCGGCGATGGGCGTGGCGGCGTTCATCGCACTGGTATGGCGGATCAAGCTGGCCGAGGTGGTGACCATGGCCTCGGCGCCGATCGGCGCAGCCTTCACCTTCATCACCTTGTGCACCGGCTCGCTGTGGGGCAAGCCGATGTGGGGCACCTGGTGGACCTGGGATGCGCGGCTGACCTCCGAGTTGCTGCTGCTGTTCCTGTACCTGGGCGTGCTCGGCCTGTACCACGCGGTGGAAGACCGCCGCCAGGCGATGCGTGCGGCCGGCCTGCTTGCATTGGTGGGACTGGTGACCCTGCCGATCGTGCATTACTCGGTGGTGTGGTGGAACACCCTGCACCAGGGCTCCACCGTACGCCTGCTCGGCCCCTCCACGATGAGCGCGGACATGCTGTGGCCGCTGCTGACGATGACATTGGCGACCAAGTGCTACTACGTGGCCAGCCTGTTCGGCCGCGTGCGCGTGGACCTGCTGGCCCTGGACAGTGGCAAGGACTGGGCGCGCCGCATCGTGTTGACCGGGCGCACCGCATGAGCACCTTGCTGGCCATGGGCGGTTACGGGCAATACGTATGGACCGCGTACGCCGTGTTCGTGCTGGTGCTGCTGGCCGACCTGGCATCGCCATGGCTGCGTCGGCGCCGCCTGCCGCGCGAACTGCGCGGCCAGCTGCAACGGCAGGCGCCGCGGCGCACACGCGATGCGGCGGCGGCGGCGCCGCTGGAGCGTGAAGCCCCATGAACGCCACCCGCAAGCAACGCCTGTGGCTGGTGCTCGGCGCACTGGCCGCCGCCGCATTGGCGGTCACCCTGATCGTGTTCGCGCTGCAGCGGAACATGAGTTATCTGTTCACGCCCAGCCAGGTGCACGACGGCGCAGCGGCCGGTTACCGGCAATTCCGCCTCGGCGGCATGGTCAAGGCCGGCTCGATCCAGCGCGCCACCGACAGCCTCACCGTCCACTTCACCGTGATCGACAAGCACGCAGCGACGCAGGTCGAGTACACCGGCATTCTTCCGGACCTGTTTCGCGACAACCAGTCGGTGATCGCCAACGGACGCATGCAGGGCGGGCGCTTTGTCGCCAACGAAGTGCTGGCCAAGCACGACGAAACCTACATGCCGAAGGAATTGAAGGACGCGATGGCCGAAGGCCATGTCGGCAAGCCGATTCCCGCCGCCGCGGTGCCGCTGTCTGCGCCGCGCTGATGCGGCGCGCACGGTCTTTACTCAATCAATGATCCCCCTTCGCTGCACGATGCGGTTTGCCCATGACGCCTGAACTCGGCCAGATCGCACTGATCCTGGCGCTGCTGCTTTCGCTTGCCCAGGGCGTGTTGCCGCTGATCGGCGCCTGGCGCGGCAATCCCGCATTGATGGGCATTGCGCGGCCTGCTGCGGTCGGCCAGGCGCTGTTCGTGTGGATGGCGTTCGGCCTGCTCGCCTGGTCGCTGCTGTCGCTGGATCTTTCGGTGCGCTATGTCGCCGACAACGCCAACACCGCCCTGCCCTGGTACTACCGCTTCGCCGCGGTGTGGGGTGCGCACGAAGGCTCGCTGCTGCTGTGGATCGCGATCCTGTCGACCTGGACGGTGCTGCTGGCCGCCTTCAGCCGGCATCTGCCGCAGGCTTTGGCCGCACGCGTGCTGGCGGTGCTGGGGCTGGTGTCGGTGGGCTTTCTGGCCTTCATCCTGCTGACCTCCAATCCGTTCGGGCGGCTGTCGCCGATTCCACTGGACGGCAACGAGCTCAATCCGGTGCTGCAGGACCCGGGCATGACCTTCCACCCGCCGGTGCTGTACACCGGCTATGTGGGGTTCTCGGTGGCGTTCGCGTTCGCGGTGGCGGCGCTGCTCGGCGGCGAGCTGGAACAGGCCTGGGTGCGCTGGGCGCGGCCGTGGACCAACGTGGCCTGGGCCTGCCTCACCGCCGGCATCGTGGCCGGCAGCTGGTGGGCCTACGCGGAACTGGGCTGGGGCGGCTGGTGGTTCTGGGACCCGGTGGAAAACGCCAGCTTCATGCCGTGGCTGGTCGGCACCGCGCTGATCCACACCCAGGCGGTCACCGAAAAACGCGGCAGCCTGCGCGCCTGGACCATCCTGCTGTCGATCCTGGCGTTCTCGCTGTCGTTGCTGGGCACCTTCCTGGTGCGCTCGGGCGTGCTGACCTCGGTGCATGCCTTCGCCGCCGATCCGCGCCGCGGCCTGTACATCCTGATCTTCCTGATCGCCGTGGTCGGCGGCTCGTTGCTGCTGTACGCGCTGCGCGCACCGCGGATCGCCAGCGGCAAGCCGTTCGCCGCCGCCTCGCGCGAGACCGCGATCCTGATCGGCAACCTGCTGCTCACCGTGGCCGCGGCGATGGTGTTGCTGGGCACCCTGTTTCCGCTGGTGGCCGATGCCTTCGGCCTGGGCAAGGTGTCGGTGGGGCCGCCCTATTTCGGCCTGCTGTTCCCGCTGCTGATGGTGCCGGTGATGCTGTTGCTGCCGTTCGGCCCGTACCTGCGCTGGGGCAAGGCCGAGATGGCGCCGTTGCGGGCACTGGGCACGCGCGCCGGCATCGCCGCGATCGCCTGTGCGCTGGTCGGCAGCCTGTTTGCCGATGGCCAGGCCAAGGCGGTTGCCGGGATCGGGGTCGCTGCATGGGTGGCAGCCGGCACCGCGCTGTACATGCACAAGCGCTGGCGCGAGATGCCGCGCGGCCGGCGCTTTCCGGCGGAAATGGCCGGCATGCTGCTCGCGCATGCGGGCGTGGCGGTGTTCGTTGCCGGTGTACTGGTCTCAGAGAGCCTGTCGGTCGAACGCGACGTGCGGCTGGCACCCGGGCAGACCGCCGAGATCGCCGGCTACGTCTTCCGCTTCGACGGCGTGCAACTGATCGACGGGCCGAACTGGAAGGCCGAACAGGGCAGCGTGCAGGTCAGCCGCGATGGCCAGGTGGTGGCGCAGCTGCATCCGCAAAAACGCCTGTACGGCAGCGAGCGCATCCAGACCGAGTCGGCGATCGATCCCGGCATCACCCGCGACCTGTACGTCGCCCTCGGCGAGCCGCTGGACGACCAGCATATCGAGTACGACTGGACCCTGCGGCTGTACTACAAGCCCTTCATCCGCTGGATCTGGGCCGGCGGCCTGCTGATGATGCTGGGCGGTTTCGTCAGCGCCTGCGCACGCCGTTTCCGTGCGCCCGCCCTCGCCGCCACGGCGACCGCGGCGCCGGCACGCGCCACCAGTGTCACCACGCAGGAATCGCACGCATGAACCGTCTGTTGCCCTTGCTGGGTTTCCTGCTGCTGGCGGCGCTGTTCGGCTTCGGCATCTACTGGACGATGCAGCACAACCCGCGCGAGGTGCCCTCGCCGTTGATCGGCAAGCCGGCGCCGGCGTTTTCGTTGCCGCGGCTGGATCAGCCCGGGCAACGCATCAGCCGCGATCAGCTGCTGGGCAAGGCCTACGTGCTCAATGTGTTCGGCAGCTGGTGCGCCGAGTGCGTGCACGAACATCCGCTGCTGATGGCCCGCGCCAGCCGGCTCGGGGTGCCGCTGATCGGCTACAACTACAAGGACGCACCTGCCGACGCCACGGCCTGGCTTGCGCAGTACGGCAATCCGTATGCGTTGGTGATTGCCGACGAAGCCGGCCAGACCGCGATCGATTTCGGCGTCTACGGCGCGCCGGAGAGTTTCCTGATCGATGCGCAAGGCGTGATCCGCTACAAGCACATCGGCGTGCTCACGCCCGCGGTCATCAACGACGAGCTGCTGCCTGCCATCGCTGCATTGCCCGGAGCCAGCCCGTGATGGCGGCGCTTCGCGCATGGCGCCGGTACTGGCACATGCAGGGCCGGCCCTTGCGTCTGCTGCTGGTGTTGCTGCTGGGCGCGTTGCTGGCACCGCCACTGGCGGCGCAGGCGGTGGACCCGCTGCCGTTCAAGAACCGCAGCGACGAAGCGCGCTACCAGCGCCTGACCGCGCAGCTGCGCTGCCTGGTCTGCCAGAACGAGAACCTGGCCGACTCCAACGCCGCGCTCGCGCGCGACCTGCGCCACCAGGTGTTCGCGCAACTGCAGGCCGGCAGGAGCGATGCGCAGATCAAGCAGTACATGGTCGATCGCTATTCGGATTTCGTGCTGTACGACCCACCGGTCAAGCGCGGCACCTGGCTGCTGTGGTTCGGCCCATTGCTGCTGCTGGGCGCCGGCGCGGGCGTGGTGGTCCATACCGTGCGCAAACGCGCGCGCGCCGGCACACCGGTGGCGCCGCAGGCGGAGGAAGAGTGGTGATGACGGGGTTTTATGTCGCAAGCGCCGCGCTGGTGCTCATCGCCCTGCTGTTGCTGCTGGTGCCGTTGCTGCGCCGGCCCAAGCGCACCGGCAACGCAGGCTACCTGTTGCCGATGCTGCTGGTGCTCGGCGTGCCGATCGCCACCGCCGGCCTGTATCGGCTGGTCGGCGCGCCGGATGCGATCGCGCGGCGCGTGTACGCCAGCGCGCCGCCGGCGCAACCGGCGGCGGCAGCTGCGCCCACGGCCGCCGATGCGCAAGCCCGCACCGCCGATGCCGTACAGGAGCAGGCGCTGGACGCGTGGATGCAGCAAGCCAAGCTGCACGAGCAGGACAACCGCCCGGCCGACGCGCGCGAGGCCTATGCGCAAGCGCTGAAGATCGCGCCGGATCTCAGCGCCGCCATCGTCGGCTGGGTGGCCGCGGACATGGCCACGCGCAGCGATTTCGCCATCGATGCCGATTCGCGCGCCCGCCTGCAACAGGTGGTCGCACGCGAACCGGATCATCAACGCGGCCTGTGGCTGCTGGGCATCAGCGACTTCCAGCAGCAGGACTACCGCGCCGCCAGCGCACACTGGCGCCATCTGCATGACTTGCTCGATACCGGTTCGCCGATGCAAAAGGCGGTGGCCGACAAGATCGCCGTGGCCGAAGCGCTGGCACGCGCACGGCAATCCGGTCGCGCAACGCGCTGAAATCAGCCGCGCGCCGTCTCCGCGTTCAGGGACACCACGACGCCGTCCGACCGCTGCGCCGCGCTGGTGTCGGGGCGCGATGGACCGCGCACCGCACTCAGGCCGATGGCCCCAGCACCTCGTGCAGCTTTCCGCTGAACTCGCCCAGCGTGAACGGCTTGGCGATCATGCTCATGCCTTCGGCAAGAAACTCGCCGCGATCGCGCGCGGTTTCCGCATAGCCGGTCATGAAGATCACCGGCAGATCGCGCCGCGACTGCCGCGCGATCTCCGCCAGCTGACGCCCGTTGAGCCCCGGCAGGCCCACATCGGTCACCAGCAGATCGATCCGCCGCGGTGAGGCCAGGATCGGCAGCGCCGCATCCGCGTCGGCAACCACGTCGGCCTCATAGCCCAGTTCGTTGAGCAGCTCGGTCACCAGCAGCCGCACCTGTTCGTCGTCTTCCACCACCAGCACCTGCTGGCCGCGCCCGGCCACCACCGCCCCGGCTTGCGGCTGCGGCGACACCGCCGGCGGATGCAGACCGGCCGGCAGGTACAGGCTCACCGTGGTACCCACCCCCAGCTCGGACTCCACCCACACCTGCCCGTTGGACTGTTGCATGAAGCCGTAGATCATCGACATGCCCAGGCCGGTGCCCTGCCCGATCGGCTTGGTGGTGTAGAACGGTTCGAACACACGCTCCAGCACATCGGCCGGCATGCCGGCGCCGCTGTCGGTGACCGACACCACCGCGTAATCGCCCGGCGCCAGCGTCACCGCGCGCCCGAGTTCCAGCGGCAGCCCTTCGACCTGCAGGCGCCGGGTGGCGATGCGCAACTTTCCGCCGTCTGGCATCGCATCGCGGGCATTGATCGCCAGGTTGAGCAAGGCGCTTTCCAGCTGGTTTTCGTCGACGTAGGCCTGCGGCAGGTCGGGCTGCAGGTCGGTGTCCAGATGCACCGACTCGCCCAGCGTGCGCGCCAGCAATTCCTGCAGCGAGACCACCAGGTCGTTCAGATGCAGATGGCGTGCTTCCAGCGATTGCCGGCGCGAAAACGCCAGCAGCCGTTGCGTCAGCGCAGCCGCGCGCAGGGCCGATGCCGACGCCACATCCAGGAAACGGCCCAGCCCTTCGGTGCGGCCCTGATCGATGCGCAGGCGCGCCAGATCCAGCGCCGACAGGATGCCGGTCAGCATGTTGTTGAAGTCGTGCGCGATGCCGCCGGTCAGCTGGCCCACCGCTTCCATTTTCTGCGCCTGGCGCAGTGCCGCCTCGCTGGACTCGCGCGCCAGCATCTGCTGCTGCAGCTCGGCGGTGCGCTCGGCCACCTTGACCTCGAGCAGGCTGGCCTGCTGCTGGATCGATTCCAGCGCCAGCGCGCGCGCGGTGATGTCGGTGGCAAACACATGGAAACCGTCCACCTTGCCCTCTGCGTCCAGGCGCGGCATGTAGCGGATCTCCGCATCCCGCCGGCGCCCGTCGGCGTGCGGCCAGCTCGCCTCCACCGTCAATGCCTGCCCGGCCAGTGCGGCTTCGATCCAGGCGCGACGCTCCTGCACCACCGCAGGTCCGACCACGTCCACCAGTGGCCGTCCGATCACCTCGGCAGGCGGGATGCCGATCCAGTCCTCGTAAGAGCGGTTGGCGAAGCGATACACCAGATCCTTGTCGATGAAGGCGATCAGCACCGGCAGCGCGTCGGTGACCCGGCGCAACTCGGCCTCGCTGGATATCAAGGCGGTCTTGTGTTCCGCCAACTGCGCCATCTGGTCGCGGATCACGAACTGCTTCTGGCGCGACCGCAATGCGGTGGAAATCGCGCTCAGCAACGACGACGAACTCAGCGGCCGTTCCAGCTCGATGACATTGGTCACTTCCGGCGGCAGCGTGGCCTGGCGCCCGCCGTGGGCGCCGCGTGGTGCACGCAGCAGCACGAACGGAATATCCGACCAGGCAGCCTGGCTCTGCAGGATGTGCGAGAGCCGCTGCAGATCGCCGCTTACCGCCTCCTCGGTCAACACCACCACACCGGACGCATCGAGCAGGTCGTCGGCCAGCGCAGCCAGCGAGCCGTAGACCCGGCGCGTCAGCCCCCGTTGACCGACGATGCCGGCAATGCTGTCCGCATCGCGGCCGAACGGCGCGATGATGTGGACGATGGACCCATCCAGGTCACAGGTGGTCAAGTGGACGATCCAGCAACGGCGTATCGTCCCCGACGAAGTGCGGCGTACCGGTCAGCACGCCATGGAATTTTTCCAGCGGCTCGCTCAGATGGATACCGCTCGACCCGATGCGCAACTCGCGGATCGAATCCTCATGCGCGCCGCTGCGGTTCTTGATCACCGACAAGGCCTTGCGGATGCGTCCCTGCGCCTCGAAGAAGCGGAACAGGATGACGGTATCGGCCATGTAGGAGATGTTGAGGTTGCCGGTGGACATCGTGCCGACCAGGCCATGCTGCGGATTGACCAGGAAGGTGGTCACGCCGCTCTGGTTGAGATAGGACAGCAACTCGTGCATCTGCAGCATCAACTGCTTTTCCTGCGGCATCGAGGTGAGATAGCCGTTGAGGCTGTCGATCACCAGCAGCCGGCAGTCGCGCTCTTCCACGCTGGCGCGCACCGCCCAGGCGAACTCGCCCGGGGTCAGTTCGGCCGGATCCATCTGATGCAGTTCCAGCAGGCCCGCGTCCAGATACTTGCGCAGGTCCATGCCCAGGCTCTCGGCACGCGTCAGCAAGGTACCGGTGCGCTCGTCGAACTCCAGGATGCAGCAATGCTCGCCGCGTTCGCAGGCGGCGGTGACGTACTGCAGCGCGATATTGGTCTTGCCCGAACCGGCAGGCCCGGTCAACAGCGTGCTGGTGCCACGCAGCGGCCCCCCGTGCAACAGCGCATCGATCCGCTCCACGCCGCTGGACACCGCATCGCCAATGAACGGCACGTGGTGATCGGAGGCGATCAGGCGCGGATAGATCCGCATGCCGCCGGTGCTGATGGTGATGTCGTGATAGCCGGCGATGAAATCCACGCCACGCAGTTTCTGCACCTGCATGCGCCGACGCGCCGCGCCGAAATCCAGCGTCATGCGTTCCAGCGAAATCACTCCATGGCACAGGCTGTGCAGATGCGCATCGCGTTCGCCATTCTCGCCGGTGAGGTCATCGACCAGGAATACGGTGATGTTGCGCGGCGCAAAGAACTGCTTGAGCCCCAGCACCTGGCGCCGGTAGCGCAGCGAATCCTGTGCCAGCAGGCGCAACTCGGACAACGAATCGAACACCACACGCGTCGGCTTGACCCGGTCCACCTCGGCCTGGATCAGCTTGATGGTGCCGTCCAGCTCCATTTCCCACGGGTGCAGGATGGACTGCTGGCGTCCATCGCCCAGAAACGCCTCAGCCGAAGCAAGCTCGAAGATATGCAGCGCCTCCAGCGACCAGTCGTGCGAGCTGGCCACCTCGTTGAGCTCGTCGATGGTCTCCGACAAGGTCACATACAGGCAGCTCTCGCCCTTGGCCGCGCCATCGAGCAGGAACTGCAGCGACGCGGTGGTCTTGCCGGAGCCGGGCTGGCCTTCCAGCAGGTACAGGCGGTTGGGCGGCAGTCCGCCGCGCAGGATGGTGTCAAGCCCTGTCGTACCAGTCGTAATGCGGTTTGCGATCATCGGCTTCAGATTTCCCATGGGCGTAAATTTATCACGGGCACGTCATGCACCGCTGCGCGCGCGTGAATCGATCAGCTTGCTTGGCACGCCATGTACGTCCGCGAGACCGCCACCAACCGGTGCGCTGCGCCATGCGTCAAGACCGTTCCGACATGTTCGTCACGCGCGCGGGCCTAGCGTTGTCGTTGAAGTGCATCGCGTGGTCGCGATCGCTCGAGGACCGCGGTGAATCACGCATCATGTAACGCCCGTATCTTGCTGGTCGAAGACGACGATGCCATTCGCGTCATGACCGCAGACATCCTGGGTGACGAGGGTTACCAGGTCACCGCGTCGCCCGACGCCGAGCAGGCGCTGGAGCAGCTCAATCAGGCGCGCCCGTTCGACCTGCTGCTTTCCGATATCTGCCTGCCCGGCATGAACGGGCGCGACCTTGCCGACAGTGCACGCCGTTTGTATCCCGCGCTGCCCATCGTATTCATGACCGGCTATGCCGGCTCCATCGCCAATCGCGCCGATTTCCTGGATACCGGCATGCGCCTGTTGACCAAGCCGTTTTCATTGCGTGACCTGCTGGGCATCGTGCAGACCGCGCTGTAGACGCGCTCGACCGACGCCTCGCCAGGCACGCACGCTTCAGTGCGACTTGCGCTCCAGCAGCTGCGCGACGCGGCGCTCCAGGTCCACCGCCAGAAACGGCTTGGTCAGCACCTCCATGCCCTCCTCCAGCTGACCGGCGCCCACGGCCGCGGTCGCCGCGTAACCGGTGACGAACAGCACCGGCAGCGTCGGCCGGTACTGCCGTCCCGCATCGGCAACCTGACGCCCGTTCAATCCGCCGGTGAGGCCGACGTCGGTCACCAGCAGGTCGATCGTCTCCTGCGAGCGCAGGCGTTCCACCGCCGCGCTGCCTTCGGCAGTCTCGATGACGCGGTAGCCCGCTTCGCCCAGCACTTCGGAGATCAGGACACGGATCGCGGTTTCATCCTCCACCAGCAGTACCGTGCAGCTGTGCGCCGCCGAGCGCGGCGGCTGTTCGGTCGCCGGCACCGCCTCGTCCTGCGCCAGCACGCCATCGAAGCGCGGCAGATACAGGGCCATCGTGGTGCCGACGCCCACTTCCGAATCGATCCGCACATGCCCGCCGGACTGGCGGGTGAATCCGTAGATCATCGACAGCCCCAGACCGGTGCCCTGTCCGATCGGCTTGGTGGTGAAGAACGGCTCGAACACCTTGGACATCACATCGGCGCTCATGCCGGTACCGGTGTCCTGCACGCTCAGGCACACGTACTCGCCGATCGGCAGGTCCAGCTGTTGGGCGGCGCCGGCTTCCAGCACCCGGTTGGCGATCGCGATGGTGAGTTCGCCACCATCGGGCATCGCATCGCGCGCGTTGATGCACAGGTTCAGCAGCGCGTTTTCCAGCTGTGGCGCATCCACCAGCACTTTCCAGGCATCGGGTGCGGGGCGCAGCTGCAAGGCAATCGACGGCCCCAGCGTGCGCGCGATGATGTCGTGCATGCCCTGCACCAGCGCCTGTACCTCCAGCGCGGTGGGTGCCAGGGTCTGCCGGCGCGAAAACGCCAGCAACCGCTGGGTCAGCGCGGTGGCGCGCGCGGCACTGGATTGCGCCATCTCCACATAGCGTTCCAGCCGGTCGTACTTGCCCTGTTCGATCCGCGTCTGCAACAGCTCCAGGCCGACGCTGATCGCGGTCAGCAGATTGTTGAAGTCGTGCGCCAGCCCCCCGGTCAGCTGGCCGACCGCCTCCATCTTCTGGCTCTGGCGCAGCTTTTCCTCGGCCAGCAGCAGCGCCGCGCTGCGTTCGCGCACGCGCTCTTCCAGCGTTTCGGTCAGCTGGCGCAGTTGCTGTTCGGTCAGCCGCTTGTCGGTGATGTCGGCGGCGGTGCCGAACCACTCCACGATCTGCTCGCGCTCGTCCAGCAAGGGGATCGCGCGCATCAGGGTCCATCCCACCTGCTGGTCGGCATCCAGCACGCGGTACTCCAGATCCAAGCCGGTCTTGTTGACGATCGAATGCGCAATGGCCTCGGACAGCCGCGCGCGATCGTCCGGGTGCACCATTTCCTGCTGCCAGTTCAGGCTCGACGAGAACGCATCGCTCAGCGCCCCCTCGCCCACCAGCTGGCGAAGCTCGCGCCAGTCGGCCGTGGCCGAAAAGATCGATTGCGAGGACGCGCGCACCAACGCATCCAGCCGGCGCTCGCTCTTGCGCAAGGCTTCGCTGGCCAGCCGCTCGGCAGTGCGGTCGCGCAGCACCTTGACGAAGCCGATCGCCGCACCGGTCTCGTCGCGCAGCACCATCAACGAACCGTTCGCCCAGAAGCGCTGGCCGGACTTGCGCACATGCCAGCGCTCGTCCATGCCGCTGCCGCTTTCCAGCGCCGCCGCCGCCTCGATCAGGATCTGCCGGCGCTCCACGTCTTCCGGGGTGAAGGTGCGCTCCAGCGTCTGGCCCAGCATCTCGGCCTCGCTCCAGCCCAGGATGCGCTGCGCGCCCTCGTTCCAGGAGGTCACCAGGCCGTACAGGTCGGTGGCGATGATCGCGTAGTCCATCACGCTGTCCAGGATCTGCCGGTTGCGCACTTCGGCTTCGCGCACCGCGCGTTCCAGGCCGATACGGTCGGTGATGTCCAGACCCTGCACGAACACGCCGGAGACGGTGCCGTCGGCACCGGCGATCGGCTGGTAGACCAGGTCCAGCAGGCGCCGCTCCACTGCACCGTCCGGCTCGACCTGCACGTTGTAGGCGAGCGCGTTGGCCGCGTAGGCGCGCCCGGACCGGTACACCTCGTCCAGCAGGCGCAGATGCCCCTGATCGACCAGATCGGGCATGGCCTCGGCCAGTGGCTTGCCGATCACGTCGCGGTGACCGATCAGGCGCGAATAGCATGGATTGGCAAACTCCACCCGATGCTGCGGACCGCCCAGGAACGCCATGAACATCGGCGCCTGCTCGAACAGCCGGATCAGCCGCTCGTGCTCGTCGGCAAGCCGGTTCTGCGCCACCTTGCGGGCGGTCACTTCGTTGGTCACGCAGAACGCGCCGCCCACACGGCCGTCGTCCAGGTAAATCGGCGAAAACGAGAACGTCCACCAGGTGTCTTCCGGCGTGCCGTAGCGATTCATGCCGATCGGCACCTCGTCGAAGCGCGAGGCGCGCCCCGCGAACGCGGCCTCGATCGGCGCACGCACCGCCTCCCAGGCATCGGCCCACAACTCCCGCAACGGCGCACCCAGGGCCTGCGGCTGCCGCGGCCCCAGGATGGGCGCATACGCATCGTTGTAGAAAAAGGTCAGCGCATCGCCCCACACCACATACATGCTTTCCGGCGAGCTGAGCATCAGGCTGACGGCATTGCGCAACGGCGCCGGCCACTGCGCACTTGACCCCAGTGGCGTCGCGGCCCAATCGTATCCACGCACCGCCTGCGCCATGCCGCTGTCGCCGTAAGGAAACGCTGCGCTCATGCGGCCCCCGGGCGTGCTGCCGTCCAGCGGCAGTGGTCATGTGCGCAACGCGCAACGCAGTGCGCGGCCAAGCTACCAGTCACCCATACAAGCATCTTCGACGAACCATTGAAAAGGAATCAGGACCAACGCCGCGCATCGCTGACTGGCAGGATCGGACATGCCGAACTGCCGCCTGACCTGCCACCAACGCCGTCCGGCATCGCCGTCGACGCTCCGCACGGCGTGCAGCGCGCGCCTACGTTACAACACCGACGTGACGACGTGGCACGACAACGCGCCGATGCCGTCGCGGCACGCGGCGCTGCCCAGGGTGGCCGGCCGGGAGCCCCCGCTGCGGCACGCAGGCAATGCCCGGTTATGCCTGCGCGCGGATAAAATCGCCAGCTGGCCGAAAGGCGTGGCACGGTGACGCAGATGCAGGAGCGCGACCCACTCATTCACCCCCTGGCTGCGGTCGCGCCGGGGTATCTGGCCAACCATGCGGCGCGGGTCTTCAACCGCCTGGTGGATGCGCAACTGCGGCCGCACGGCATGTCGCTGGCATTGATCGGGCCGATCATGCTGCTGTCCTGGAAAGGACCGATGCTGCAGCGCGACCTGGTGATCGACTCGGCCGTGAAGCAGCCGGCGATGGTGGCGTTGCTGGACAAGCTGGAAGGCCTGAAGCTGATCAAGCGCTCCCCGGCGCCGCAGGACCGCCGCGCCGCGGTGGTCTCGCTCACGCCGGCCGGACGCAAGATGGCCGACCTCGGCGGCAGCATACTGATCGATCTGAATGCCGACGCGCTCAAAGACTTCTCCCCCGAGGAGGCACGACAGAGCGTCGCGTTCATGCAGCGCCTGATCGCCAACCTGGAGCAGCGCGACCACGGCATGTAATATCACTCCTGATATTTATTGCTGCAGGTGGTCCGTCATGGCAGGTCGCATCCTCATCACCGGCGCAAGCGTCGCCGGCAACACCGTGGCCTGGGCACTGGCCCGGCACGGCTTCGACGTCACCGTCGTCGAGCAGGCTGAACAGTTTCGCGATGGCGGCCAGAACATCGACGTGCGCGGCGTTGGCCGCGAGGTCCTGCAGCGCATGGGCCTGGAGCGGGCTGCACTCGATCACGGCACTGGCGAGGAAGGCACCGCCTGGGTCGACGAACACGGCCATGCGGCGGCGACCTTCAAGACCGACGACATCGACGGCGATGGCCCGACCGCGGAGCTGGAAATCCTGCGCGGCGACCTCGCCCGCCTGCTCTACGACGCCGCCCGCCAGAAAGCCGAGTACCGCTTCGGCGACCGCATCGCCAGCATCGCCGACGACGGCAACGCTGCCGCCGTGCGCTTCCAGAGCGGACGCAGCGACCGCTTCGATGCCGTCATCGTCGCCGAAGGGGTCGGCTCGGCCACCCGCGAGATGGTCTTCCCCGGCGAGAACGACCCGCGCTGGATGGATCTGACCATTGCCTACTTCACCATCCCACGTACTGCCGACGACGACCGCCTGTGGCGCTGGTATCACACCACCGGCGGGCGCAGCATCTCCCTGCGTCCGGACCGGCACGGCACCACGCGCGCCATGCTCTCGCTGCAGAAGCCCGCCGAGGGCGAGCAGGACTGGGACGTGGCAACGCAGAAGGCCTATCTGCACGAACGCTTCGCCGACGCCGGCTGGCAGGCCGCGCGGGTGCTGGACGGCATGGGCAGCACCGACGACTTCTACTTCGATGCCTTGCGGCAGGTGCGCCTGCCGCGCTGGCATGCCGGCCGCGTCGTGCTGACCGGCGACGCCGCCTGGTGCGCAACCCCGCTGGCCGGCATCGGTGCCACCCTGGCGGTCACCGGCGGCTATGTCCTGGCCAACGAGATCGCGCGCGCCGCGACGCTGGAGCAGGCATTTGCCGCCTATGCCGATGCCATGCGGCCGATGGTCGAACAGGGCCAGGGCGTGCCCAGGATCGGCCCGCGGCTGATGAATCCGCACAGCCGGCTCGGCATCCAGCTGCTGCACGGCGCACTGAAACTCGCCAGCCAACCCAGCATCCAGAACATCGCCGCCAGGCTGATGACGCCGTCGCCGCAGGCGCCGGACCTGTCGCGTTACGACTGAACCCGGCTGGGCCGGCGGCGGCGCGGCCGTGGTGGCACGGCGCATGCGGACAGCGGCATCGGCAATCGACCGCAACGGCCTCGCAGCGGCCGTGTGCGGCACCAATGATCCGCCGGGCGGACGCGGCCTGTTTCCGGGTGCCGATCGGCGCCACGGCGCGGCCCCGTGGCGCCGCCCGACGGCGTGCGCGCCCGACCACTGCGGCCTGGCGCCGCAGCGGAACCAACCGTAGATGAATTCCGCCGCGACCGACCGTTTCATTTCCGCTGGCGCAGGCCGCTAACGAACAGGTCGAGACATCTTCGTGCAGCGGCAACGTTGCCGGCCCCATCGGTGTCCCGGGCGCATCGCCTCCCAGCTGTTGCTGGGATTCTCCCCGCTCTTCCGCCAGCCGGATCACCGATCGAACTCCCTATGTCCCTGCTTTCAAACCTGCGCATCGGTCAGCGCCTGGCCCTCGGCTTCCTCGCGATCATTGTGCTGATGGTGATCCTCACCATCGTCGGCATCCAGCGCGTGCGCAGCATCGACCAGCAGCTCACCGCCATCAACGAGGTCAACAGCGTCAAGCAGCGCTATGCGATCAATTTCCGCGGCAGCGTGCACGACCGTGCGATCGCCCTGCGCGATGTCGTGCTGGTGGACGATCAGGCAGACCGCCGCACCGCAGAACAATCGATCGACAAGCTCGCCGCGGACTACGCCCGTTCCGCACAACCGCTGGACGCCATGATCGCGGACTCAACGGATGCGGAAGAAAAGGCCATCCTGCAGCGGATCAAGGCCGTCGAACGGCGCAGCATGCCGTTGATCGCGCAGGTCCGCGCGTTCCGCGACGGCGCCGACAAGCCGCATGCCGAACAACGCCTGCTGCAGCAGGCGCGCCCCGCCTTCGTCGACTGGCTGGCCAGCATCAACGCCTTCATCGACCTGCAGGAAGCCAAGAACCGCGCAGCTGCCAAAGACGCGGTGACCACCGCGCGCGGCTTTGCGATGCTGATGGTGGTGTCCACCGTCATCGCCCTGCTGCTGGGCGCAACGATTGCGCTCCTGCTGACCCGCAGTGTGGTGCTGCCCTTGCGGCAATCGCTGCGGCTGGCCGAACGCATCAACGATGGCGATCTGCGCAGCCAGGACCTGCCCACCAGCAAGGACGAATCCGGCCAGCTGCTGCGCGCCATGCAACAGATGCAGCGCCGCCTGCAGGAGGTGATCTCCGCCCAACGCAGCATGGCGGCCCGCCACGATGCCGGCCAGATCAGCTATCGCACCGATGCCCAGCAGTTTCCCGGCGAATACGGCCACATGGTGCAGGACACCAACGCCCTGGTGCATGCGCACGTGCAGACCCAGCTGCGCATGACCGAGGTCATGGGCAGCTATGCCATCGGCGACCTGACACCGGAAATCGAACAGTATCCCGGCGAAAAAGCCGCCATCACCGCCACCATGCAGCAGGTGAGGCAGAACCTGGTCGCCATCAACGCGCAGATCCAGCAACTCACCGAGGCCGCGTGCGCCGGCAACTTCGCGCTGCGCGGCCAGCCGGAAAAGTTCGAACACGACTTCCGCCTGATGGTGGAAAACCTCAACACCATGATGGCCACCTCCGACACCAACCTGGCCAGGTTCTCCGACCTGCTGCGTTGCATCGCCGATGGCGACCTGACCGTGCGCATGAGCGGCAACTTCCACGGCGTGTTCGCCTCCATGCGCGACGATGCCAACAGCACCGTGCATCGTCTGACCGACATCGTCACGCATATCCAGACCACCTCCAACAGCATCGGTTTTGCCACCGAAGACATCGCCAGCGGCAACCAGGAACTGGCCCGCCGCAGCGAACAGCAGGCCGCCAGCCTGGAACAAACCGCCGCCTCGATGGAAGAGCTCACCTCCACCGTCAAGCAGAACGCCGAGCACGCCGGCCGCGCCAATCAGCTCGCGCTGGGTGCCGCCGCCATCGCCTCGGAAGGACGCGACGTGGTCGGCCAGGTCATCGAACAGATGTCCGGCATCGAAGCCTCCTCCCGACGCATCGCCGACATCATCTCGGTCATCGACGGCATTGCCTTCCAGACCAATATCCTGGCCCTCAATGCCGCCGTCGAAGCCGCACGCGCCGGCGAACAAGGCCGTGGATTTGCCGTGGTCGCCTCGGAAGTGCGTACCCTGTCGCACCGTTCATCGGACGCCGCCAAGGAAATCAAGCGACTGATCGACGACTCCGTGCAACGTGTCGCCGATGGCGCAACTCTGGTGCACAAGGCCGGCACCACCATGGGCGAGGTCGTCACCAGCGTGCAGCACGTCACCGACATCATGGGCCACATCTCTGCCGCCTCGCAGGAACAGGCCGGCGGCATCGAACAGGTCAATCGGACCATCGCCCAGATGGACGAAACCACCCAGCAAAACGTCAGCCTGGTGGAAGCGGCGAGCACTGCGGCACGCTCGCTGGAAGCGCATTCGACCCAGCTGACGCGGGCGGTCGAGGTGTTCAAGGTCAGTGCATCGGTGATCTGAGCGGCCGGTGCGCGGTCTGCTGCCGGTCATCTGGACCAGGGCCGACATGCAGCGATTGGTGGTCCACCCACCTGCGCTGCCCGGCTCCGAACTGCCGCCCGGGGGCAGTGACGCCACATCGCCCTGATGTGATTGCGCCCCAGGGGCAGCTCGCCGAACATCGGCTTTTACTTGGACAACATGCGAGCATGACCGCCATGCAACGTATCCGCCCGTTTCGCGTGCCAGTGCTTGTAACGCTGCTGGCCGTTTCACTTGCAGCATGCGCGGCGGCTGGCTCCATCACGGGCCGGCCCATCGAAGGTCCTGTACGGCTGGGAGACATCGCGGCGGTCGATGGACCCAGGGTACGTCCCGACCGCGTCATCGAAGACAGCCGGTGCCCGGCCGACGTGCACTGTGTCGTGGCTGGCCGGCTGATCGTCAGGACGACCGTGTTCGGTGGCGACTGGTCCAGGCAGATCGATCTCACGCTCGGCGTGCCGGTGCCTGTTGCCGATGGCCAATTGACGCTGATCGCCGCCACAGCCCCGCCAGCACACTCGGCAACCGCCCCCGCATCCGACATGCGCTTTACCTTCCGCTTTCAGGGTGGCCGTTAGTCAACCTACGTCAGACCCGAGGCGACGCAGCGCTGACACCTCATCCAACGCTGCTCGTAGCCGTGAACCCGGGCGAACAGATGCGTGCCAGTGCTGACGGGCATCGCACGCGACGATGTCAACCGACCCGGCGACGATGTCCGGCGCGTTCGAGAGCATGATCCCATCCAGGCCTCCATGCCTCGCCGTCGGCAGCGTTCCATGCCCTTCGGCACGGGACGCCTGTCGCCGCCGTTGTTACCGTCCATGGATCCACCGATCCCTCGTCCCGCATGGTCCAACAAGGCTACTCAAGCGCATGGCCCCGCCCGGGCATTCCTGCACTGGGTCATCCCCTGGCGCGCATCGTCGCGATCGCAGCCATCCTCGCGCTGGCGCACTCTCGCTGGGTGCAGTTTCCCTGGCGTATGCCGCTGGTCGGCATCGTGGGGATTGCATTGGTCTGGCTCGAAACGCGTTCGTTGAATGCCTGCGGACTGCAGCGCCGGACAGCTCGCGCCTGGCTCGGCTGGACGCTGCTGCTGCTTGCGCTCGTCATCGGCTTGGTCAATCCGTTGGTGCAACCGCTGATCGATGCCCTGACCGGGACCAAGGCCGATTACAGTGGCTACGGTGCATTGCGTGGCAACTTCACCGCAGCCGCCCAGCTGGCAGGCGGTGCCTGGCTCAGTGCCGCGCTGGGCGAAGAACTGGTCTTCCGTGCGTTCCTGATGCACCACCTCGATCACCTGCTGCGCCGCCACCGTGGGGGCCAGGTGATGGCGGCACTGGCAGGCGGCGCACTCTTCGGCGCGATGCACCTGAGCCAAGGCATCTCGGGGGTGCTGCTGACCGGGCTTGTCGGCGCCCTGTTTGGCTATGTCTACCTACGATCAGGACGCAATCTCTGGGCGATGGTGCTGGCGCATGGGGTGATCGATACCTGGGGCATTGCGACGCTGTATCTGGGTTGGTACTAGCACGCACGCAGCATGGTCAGCCTGCCTGGGTGCCTGCTGCCAGGACATCCCGCCTTCGGGGCCTGGCGCGCAGATGCCATCGAACGCATTCCGGTCTTCAGTACACCGCCCTGCTTCCGGGGTATCCCCAGGCCACAGGGCGGCGCATCGGCTGCCTGCGTCATGCAGCCAGTGCGAGCCTCGCCTTGCCAGCGACGCTGCGCGAGCTGCTGGCAACACTCTCCACCAGCGCGGTCGCCTGATCTTCCAGTGCGCGGGCCGACGATGCCATGGTGTCGACGAGCGCGGAATTTTGCTGCGTCGCTGCATCCATCTGCGAGATGGTTTGATTGATCTGCTCGATGCCGGCGCTCTGCTCGTGACTGGCCGCCGCGATGCCGCTCATGATGTCGTTGACCTGCCGCACCGAAGAAAGCAGCTCTTCCATGGCCTTGCCGGCCACGTTGACCTGCTCCGCGCCCTGCCCCACCTTCGCACCGGAATCGGCGATCAGGTCGCGGATCTCCTTGGCGGCCATGGTGCAGCGCTGCGCAAGGCTACGCACCTCCGAAGCCACCACCGCAAAGCCGCGTCCCTGCTCGCCGGCACGCGCCGCTTCAACCGCCGCGTTCAAGGCCAGGATATTGGTCTGGAACGCGATGCCATCGATGACGGTGATGATTTCGCCGATCTTGCGTGACGACGCCTGGATCGCCGCCATCGTGCTGACCACCCCATTGACCAGCTCACCGCCGTGCAAGGCGGTCTGTGCGGCCCTGCTCGCCAGCGCATTGGCCTCACGCGCACCCTCGGCGTTCTTGCGAACGATGCTGGTCATCTCCTCCATGGAGCTTGCGGTCTCCTCCAGCGCGGCGGCCTGCTGTTCCGTGCGCCGCGACAGGTCATCGTTGCTGCGCACGATCTCGCCTGCCGCACTGCTGAGCGTGTTTGCCACCTCGCCCAGCTGACGCCCGGCCTCCACGTCCATCAACGCGCCCACCGCGCGCAACGGCGTGCCGTCTGCCGCGCGCCTGGTCAGACCGCGTGCGCGGAACCAGCGGTACTGGCCGTTCTTGAGCTGCAGGCGATACTCGATGTCGAAGCTGGTGCGGCCGCTGCGGTCGTTCAGATGCGCTGCGAACGCATTGAGAGAACGCTCCTTGTCTTCCGGGTGAAGCCGTGACGCCCAGCTATCGAGCACATTGGGGAACTCCTGCTCGGACTCGAAGCCCAGCAGGTGGCGGAACTGCTGCGACCACCAGAACTCGTTGCTCGGATTGATCGGATCACCCGCGATCACGCTCATGTCCCACAACCCATCGCTGAGCATCTGCGAGCCGAGCTCGAAGCGGGTCAGCGTGATGTCGAGGAACTGCTCGCGTTCACGGCGCTCGGTGATGTCGGTGAGCGAACCGGCCACGCGCAGCGGCAGGCCTTGCGCATCGCGCTCGGTCGTGCCGAATGCCCGGAACCAGCGGTATTCGCCGGACTTCAGGCGCAAGCGGTTTTCCACGTCGTAGGGAGTGCGACCACTGCGATCGGCAAGGTGCGCCGCGAAGGCATCCAGCGTCGGCTGCTTGTCGTCCGGGTGCAGGCACGCGACCCAGCTATCCAGGACATTGGGAAAATCCTGTTCGGACGTAAAACCCAGCAGCCGCCGCATCTGCGGCGACCACCACACCGGGCTGTCCGGATGCGTGGGGTCTCCGTCGATGACGCCGATATCCCAGAGTCCGTCGGTGGTGCCGCTGGCGACCAGTTCGAAGCGCCCCTCCAGATGGCGCAACGCGGTCGTCGCCTCTTCCGCCTGGGCCTGTGCCAGGTCGCGCTCCTGTTGCGCCGCACGCAAGGACTCGGCCAGCTTCTTCAGCAGCAGCGCCGACCCATTGCTGGGCCACTGCGCAGTGCCGCCTTTCAACGTGACATCAACCGCCCTGGTCAGTGTTTCCAACGTGTGACTGTCGGAGAAAAACATGGCGACCTCTGCTGCTTGCGTTGGGGATGCGTCCCTAGCGGCGGCGATCGGCCCTTCTTGATGCTGATGTCTCGGTGCGCCGGCCGGGGTGGATGGAGCATTCAGCTGCGTCCCACCGACCGTCCCGGCGGATCGGGACGGTGGTCTGCGACTGGTTGCAGGACGGGGCAGTACGCGCCCTGGCACGCCGCCCTGTCCGCCCTGGTCACTCAGCATTGTGGTTTCCCGAATTCCCGGCCTGGCGCTGCAATCCGCGGACGCTTCGACCCCGCGGATGCATCGGCGCTGTCTGGCGCTGCCACGCAGCGCGGCTGTCAGACGCCGGACGGTTCGTGGATGGGGCAGCGATTGAACTCGGCGCGGAAGCGTCGCGATGCTGCCATCACGATACGGCGCGCCCGGTTGATGGCGCCCAGCGGCCGATGCGCGGCCAGGGCATGCCACGGCGAGAAGGCGATGCGGTCTTCCAGCTGCCGCGAATTCTCCTCGTCCCAGCCGGCCTGGCGCTCGACCGCCACGCGCGCCACTGCCACAAAGGGGCTGATGGATTGCGGCCACTCTATCGACGCGTCCTCGACCGGCATCTGGTCCACATCGCGACACAGCTGCACGCGCAGCTCCCACTCGGCCGGGCTGTCCAGACTGCCGATGGCGCGACGAACGGCGTCGCGCTGCGCGTCCTGGGAGTCGCCGACTTCCTGACCATCGAGTTCAGTCAGGTTGCTGGACACCGGCGCCAGCGAGAACTTGGCGATGTAGCGCCCGTAGAGGTACGGCACCTGCGAAAAAAACGTCTCGCCCAGCGGATGAACCTGCGGCTGTCCGCCCATCTGCTTGATGCTACCGCTCTCCCCGCCGATCTTTTCAAGCGTGTGCTCGACCCCCCGAAGCACTTTCGAAAGCGCGGCCTTGGCACGAGGCACCTTTTCCGTGGTCGTCGCCAACACGCGGAAATTACGCAAGAACCCATCCGGGCCCGGGGTGTTGAACGAAGGGCCATTGACCATCAAGAAGTCCTGGCTGTGCTTTTCGTCTCCACCCTCGACGCGCTCACCGCTGACGCCCAGCACCTTCAACGCCAGCGCACGCGGAGTCGAGACAGCATCGCTCAACTGTTCTGCAGGCGGCGATGACAGGCGGATGTAGGCATCGTAGCGACCGGGCACTGCGAACAGGCCTTGTCGCAACTCCTCGGGAAGATCGTCCAGGACGGTAAATTTAGCGGTAAACAGTCCCTGCCCCTTCGCATGGACCGCGCGGTGCGCATGCCCCTCCTTCTGCGCCACGGTCGTTGCCATGTCGACGAACAGCGCTTCCAGGGAACGGATGGTTTCCTGTTCACTGACGCTGGGCGTTTCCAGATCGGGGCGGTATTCGACGGGCGCGTGCATGCGTGTCCTGGCGTAATGGCTGGTACGGCAATGTGCTACATCCGCTGTTTACGCGCCGTCGAAGCAAGGCAACGGATCAATGGTGGATGATGCACAGGCGTGTTCCGCCCCTGCCTTGCAACGACAGCGCCTGGACGGCCGCCGCAGCTATCGGCGCCGTCATGCACCGTGTGGCCTGCCCCCGGCCGTCCACGCAGCGCGACAAATGGATCATCGAGCGGACCGCCGCGCCGAACATGGGACAGGAGATGGGACGACTCGGCCCACCTTGAACAAGGCCGTCGCCTCAGTGCCTTGCAGCGACATATGGCGGAGAGAGTGGGATCGGATCACATCCGACTTAACCCATTCAATCCGTTGCAGAAAGCGTGCTCGGCAGGTTTCCTGTCAATGTTTCCTCGATCATAACGCCGGGCTTGACTCGATTGCTAGCGCCCGCTTGCCATCGGCAACAGGCACCTGGCCGAGGTGGGTAAGAACTGGCCCAAGGCCAAGCGCGGCTTCCACTCGCTGCGCAAAACCGTGATCCAAGAGTTGCAAGGCGCGGGCGTGGTGTCTGAGCTCCGCGCCCAGTTGGTGGGCCACGAGTTGGACGACGAGCACCACGTGACCTACAGCCGCGCCTTTACCGCCAAGGAGAAGCTGGACGGGCTCCGGGCTGTCTCGCCGGGCCTGTCCGTGCTTGCCTACGGCCTCAACCTTGATTCCCTGTCGGCCTTGATGAATCAGACAACGTGAGTCTTTCCCTTTTGCGCTCAAGCGCCTTGATGCTCCGGCGCCATCTTCGCCGAACGCTCCCCGGATTTCCGGGGAGAACTTGCTTGCTCCGCTGATGGATCCACCTTCTCAAGAAATGGAACCTCAAGACTTCTCGGGGCGGTTCAGCAATTGGCGGCACGACGCCATCTACGTATGCCAAACAGCTGACCAACACCGATATCACAAACCCCGCCTCTAAGCCCGACTGCTATTCAGATTGGGGGTATGTCGCCTTTGATTCACGCATGAATTTGCAGCAAATCAATAAAGCAAATAGCCAAGCTATTGCTGGATAAATTCCGGTCCAAACTTTATCTGCATTGTTGAGATCAAATGCCACGAGAACGACAAGGAAGCACACCATAAGGAATGCAAATGCCATCGCACTTGCTGCAAAAAATATCCTGACGATCATCTTGATCCTCATCACTTGCAACCACATTTTGAAATGGATGAGTCTACAACTGTGGCTGAGCCGGCAACACCTCTAGCGCCTATCTCAAAGCCACGACTCGGGCCGTTCTCGAAGAAGTTGTAAACACCCGACCTCTCAGGAGGACTCAATGATCCCCCATCACCGCCGACCTGGATCATTGAAAATCCATAGCCTCCAAATGCGGTAATGCCAGCGCTCCACATTGAAAACCACCAATTCAAAACGAAGGGCATCATCTGCTACCAAATTAAGCTCCTACCGCTGGATTTGAGCAGAGCCTACTATAAATATCAGGATTCACGTTATTCCACCGATACTGCCTGCCGGAGGCCGCCCCTAAAAACACGACTTGCTGATATTTCAACGACTCGCCGCTCGCCTTCACCTCCCTGCTCTCACATCCATAACGTATGTCCACGATAGTGGCGCCTGCAAATCCAACGTTGTCCTGAACAAGCTGGTATTGGCCGGCAGGCAACTGGCGATCGAACAACTCAGAAACAGTCACACTCTGAGCAGTCTTAAAGGACATCATCGTGAGACCCGAATCAATGTCAGAGTAAACATCGATTTCGGTAGCATCACTAGGCATGCCACCTAGCAACGCTGAAACTGAAAAATCATTCGACGTCTCCAGGCTTTCCAAATCCTTATAAATTCTTGGAGCGTCATAAGGTGCGCAGCCTGAAAGCGTAAGCAGGGCGAACAATAAAATATTGGTTCTACTCATCCTGACCTCACTCCGAGATGCAATAGAATAGAAAGCCAAGAGTGCTTCAGGACAAGCCAAATCATAAGCAAGATCGACCCCTTCCCACTGAAGATTTTCCGGGGCCACACGACATTCCTACGAAGATTCCTGGCCCACAATAAAATTACTGTAAGAAGCTGCCACACCAAAATGAGCGTTAAAATAACCTTCTTATCCAGGCTCTTGAGATTTCGCGATTCTTAATTTGTCGAGAGGACTAGGGAAGAAGGCCCCATGTGATTGGGTCCTGAGAGCTTTTATATCTCAGTTATTTACGCGAAAGGTGAAAAGCTCCACCCCTTACGTAGCCGTTCCCACCTTGATACTCAACTTCAACCACATAATCCGCCTTATTCAGGCAAACCACTTTCTTAACTGGCAGGGGACTCGAAGCCACCCCCAACACTTCCGGACCATCTGATCTTTTATAAACCGTCACTTCGCCAACGGGAATGATCTCTATATCCGGAGCACAGCCCGTAATAGTCGACGTCAGCAGAAGAGCCATCAACAATGTCCGGAACCGCGCAATCACGGCCTAGCCTGAAAGAGTGAATATGACTTTGTCACAGCTGGATTGATATACAGCATCATATTCAGAGTCTATTGAAAGGGAAACTATTGGGATGCAGGCCCGCCATAAAACTTGGGTCAAACCAAAATAATCAGGGACCTCACTTTTTCTTCAAGAGATAGTTCTCGACCGAATAAGATGCAAGAGATACGACACCTACGAACGCGACAAAGAAGAGCACCCCCAAGATAGGCCTATAAACTCTTAGCCCAAAGAAATACTCTATTGCCAAGCAAAGCAAAAGCCCGACGTAAATGGCGATCAAGACCACAAAACCAACTACTATGGTTTTATCAGACCTCAATTTTTTCCAATTTATTTCGTGCACCACAGCGTCCTCGTTTGACATTGCTGGAATCCAGCCGAAACCTGGGACCCTATGCCAGCATTGATTCCTACCGAAGCGTTTCCATCCCTTGCCAACTCTACAGAACCTTTTGCGCCAGCCCCCTCCATGGCTCCAAGCTGCAACTGCATTGATTCGCTCTTCCCCACTGAAGAGTTCCCGGTGCCACACGACATGCCGACGGAACCTCCTAGGCCTCCAATGAAGCCACCCGCTACCGGGCTTGTTCCACAACCTTTCACATAAAGGCATGCTGTTCCAGCAGTGTCGAGAGCGACACCTGCCTCGCCGCTCCCACCCACGGCAAAATTGCCGTAAGACGCGCCAACACCAAACTGAGCATTGAAATCACCTTTGTATCCAGTCTCTTGCGACTTGCGCCACTCCTCTCGCTGTTTGCCAGGGGGGAAAGACCACCAACCAGGCGATTCAAGGCCGAAAAGGTCACTGGCATAGAAGGGGTTTAGGCCTACATAGGCGTATGTGCTAATTCCGCCTCTCAAGCCGAGAGGATCACTCTGCCCATACCGCCCGGTAGCAGAGTCGTAGTCCCTGAAGTAATTTTGATTCAACCCACTGGCCGCATCAAACCGCTGCCCCGGGAACCGCATATCCAACACCAACGCCGCACCATCGCCATTCGGATCCTGATTCGGCGCAGTGTTGCCGAAGGCCTCGCCCTTCAGGCTCCAGTTCCACACCGCCACGTTACGAACCGGGTCAACCACCACACGGGGGCTGCCCAGGTGATCAGATTCGATGTAGTGCAGCTTGTTGGCGTTGGCCAGCAGGCCCACCGGTAGGTCGTCCAGCCAGATCGCCTGCTGCTTGGGCGCGCCGTTGTTATCGTAGTCGCCCAGCCAATGGCCGGCTTCGTCATAAAGCGTGTAGGTGTTAGTTGTGCCCAAGAAGCGGCGCACCTGTTCGCCTTTGCCGTTGTAGCGATAATTCATCACCAGCACGCCTGCACGCTTGACCATGCTCATGCGGCCGGATGCGTCGTAGGGGAACTCCCGCGCCTTGCCACCGATGCTCAGCGTATTGCCTGTCTTGTCGTAAGTGCGCGCCACGTCAGCTACTGCACTCAGGCGATGATTGGTCGTTGGATAGGTGTAAGCCTGTGTAACGCTGCCAACCTTGGCGCTGAGGCGATTGCCGGTGGCGTCATAGCTATAGCCATCAATGACGGTTCCGGTGACACCGTCGGTGAGGGCTGTGAGGCGGCCGAGCGTGTCGTAGCCCAGGCCGATCTCCGGCGTCGGATTACCGGCTGGGGTCAGTGCGGTGAGATTGCCCACCGCATCGAACCCGAACCCGACATCCAGACCGCCAACCGCTTTGTCCTGAATGGCCTTGGGGCGGTAATCCTGGTCGTAAGCTCGGGTCAGCACGCGCCCGTTGCCGTAGGTCCAGCCGGCCACCGGGCCCATGGGCAGATACGTGGCACCCTTGACCAACACCTCGCGCGAGCCGCCAGGCGCGGTATAGCCAACCTCGGCGATCTGGCCCAGCTCATTGCGGACATAGTCAACCATCGCCCCGTCCGGATAAACCATGCTCGTCAAGTTCCCACCTGCCGTGTAGGCATAACGGACCGTCAATGCCTTGCCATTGGTCGTCTGGACCTTGCGCACCAGGTCGCCGAATCGGTTGTAGCAATACTGCGTCGTGCCGCTGCCGTCCTTCATGCTGGCCAAGCGCCCGGCTGCAAATTGCTCTCCCGCCACGCAGACGGCCGGGGCCACGTCGTAGACAAAACGGGTCTCGAGCGCTGCATCGGCATAGGTCACCGACACTGGGCGGTTCGAGGCATCGTAGGTGTAAGTGGCCTGCCGGTTAGCTGCGTCCTTCCTGGACAGCACGTTGCCTGCGTCGTCGTAGGTGAAGCCGGTGCTGCCCGTGTCGGGACTCTTCAACGCCAACAGTTCGCCCAGACCGTTGCGCTGGTAGGTCGTCTTCAAGCCTTTCGGGTCCGTCACCGCTGACAGCTGTCCCAGCGCGTCGTATTGGAAAGCACTCGTCGCCTTAATGCCGGCGGCGTCTTCGATACGCTGCTTCAAGCGATGCAAGGCATCGTAGGTGTAGGCGCTAGACCGGCCCAGGGCGTCGGTTCGCGCCTTCACCGTGCCGACCGCATCGTAAGCAAAATCGGTCGGGTTGCCTCGCGCATCCGCCTGCGTCGTCAGGCGACCGAGTTCGTCATAAATACGAGACATCGTGAACAATAAGGTGTTCTTGGCATCCGTGATGTCCTCCTTGATCCGGTGTCCTGACGTGTCCAGCGTGTAGACGAAGGAGTTGCCGTAACGATCCGATACCCTGGTCAGCCGGAATGCGCTGTCGTAGGTGAAGTTAGACACGTCGCCGCCCGGCAGCGCAACCTGCTTGACCAAGCCGGTGGGCCAATAGCTGTAGCGCGTAATGCGGTCATCCGCCTCCGAGCCGCTGTCCTGTCCCCGCACAATGCTTGCCGTCAGCCGACCTCGCGCATCGTAGCTGTAGTCGGTCACAACCCCATTCGGATCCTTCTGCGACAACAGACGGCCGGCGCTATCGTAACTGAGGAACTGGGTGACTTGGCCCACTGCATTGGTGATCGTCTTCAGGTCTCCGCCCTGGGCCGCGGGATAGTAGTCGTAGGTGGTGGCGTCGCTGAGATCCCTGCGCGCTCCGTCCACACGCAGCAGCACTCCCACCAGGGGGCAGCTTCCTGCGGTTACGTCGGCCTGCTCGCAATAGGTGAAGGTCTGCTGACGCTGCTTCCCGGAAACGGCATCTTGCTCGACCTGGGTCAGTGATTGGCCACGCTCATTGCGAGTCCATCGCTTGGACACAACCAGCCCCTGCGCCCCTTTCACATTAAGCTCGGTCAATTGGTGGGTCAGCGCATCCCTCACGCTCTCGGTGCGCACCGCCTCCGGCGTGCCGTCGCCGACCGTCACCGCTGATTGATACGCCGGTGCGTATTCATAGGACACCTTGCTGCCCGATGCGTCCGTCACGCTTTGCAGTCGACCATCGCTGAAGTAGGTGTTGGACGTGCTTGCTGCGCCTTCGGTTACGTTGTTGACCGGGCTGAAAATGGTAGACCCATACTCGAAGCGCTTGACCGCGCCAGAAGCTTGTGTGACTTCCGTAACGCCTTCGGCCACGTAGTTCAGGGTCACTCCATCGACCAGCTCGGTATCGCCATGGAGAACGCTGCTGATCACGCGTCCATAGGTGTCGTAACCAAATGAAGCGTAACGCTGTCCGTTCTCCCCGGTGATACCAGTCAAATAGTTGACCAGCTGGGGCTCCGCAAGCCCCTTCTCATGGTAGTGGTAAAGGCGCTTTGCGCCGTCGGGATACGTTGCGACAATCAGATTTCCATCCACATCGTAGTCGTAAAGGACGATGCCGCCACCAGGAATCTCCATGCCTGTGACACGGCCGTCGTTATAGCTGAACGTCACGGCGCGGCCATGACCATCAACCAATCGCGCAATGCGCGTGCCCTCGTAAACCACGGTTACATCACGATCCGGCGTGGCCGGATTGCGCACCGCGAGTAGCTCGCCATCTTTACCAAAATCGCGGTATTCGCCAGTTTCTTCGATGACCCGGTAATACGTAGTGCTGTTGCTGATGCGGCGATATAGTCGCCCCGAATTCCGGGCACGGCCGGTGCCGGCAGCAACCGTGGTGAAAACATCCCTGTTGCCCGCCTCGTCGAGATAGGCTGTGTTGGAACTGTCGAATCGGTCGCTGTAACTCAGCGACCAGCCTTCTCCGACTGGGATGGCACTCTTGGTCTGATTGACGGAATGATAGTAGCGATTGAACGAGCGACCTGCGAACTCAAAGTCCTTCTCTTCGCGAGACTTATCGCCTGTCGTGGGATGGCAAGGATTGTTGGTGCTGCAGCTTTGGAACTGCTTCAAAGGCGACGTGACCCAGGTGTTGTCATCGTTCTTGGGCTTACAAAGAGCCTCTGTCGTAAGAGCTGCCTCCGCGAGAATTGAGTTTCCCAGAAAAGGCGTGAAGTTTGCTTCGCACGTCAACTTTCGCTTCTTGTAGACATTCCAACGCCACGACACCGAGACAGGTGCCCCCGAGTTCGACGGACAATTAAATGTCGAGGTGAAATATTTGTCTGAGCTATAGCTAACATCGCCACTTGGAAGCAGGCCCAGTCCCGTCGTGTTGTAGTCCGACGTTTGAACATTGGACTGGAGCGAGCAAGATTTCCCGACCTTGGTCGTTAGGATGTCCAACGACTTGGCGATGAGTGCACCTTCATCCGTGCACCAGCTTGATCCAAACTCTGGGGACGCAGTGCACCCGGGGTTTCCGACCCCGTAGATACCCAAATTGACTCCATAGGACGGGCTAGAGACCGAGGTGGCCTTTAGAGACGGGACCCGGAAATAGGTCCAGACCTCTCCCGCTCCCCGATTCAAAAAACCTCTTGAGTAGGCCTTCAAATACTGACCGATGCCTTGGTAGTCCTTGGAGTTGCGAAGGGCATCGGCAGCCTTCTCCATTGTGTCGTAGCAGCCGAGTGACAGCGCGCAGAACGTAGCTTTAGGCGGGGTTTGGGCGTGCGCAGGACTAGCGCCTACTAATCCATAGGCACCAAAAACAACCGGCATCAAGAGCGCCGCGTAACGCGCGCCCTTTGACAGAACTGAGGAAGCAGAGAAACGCGCCACGGCCCGATTTGACACGGCAACACTCCTTGTCAGCTGCTCTTGCAGCATCAGTTAGGAATCCATTCCCACCCACCCCACGCTGGCAGCGGTGGTGATTACAACCAATCCCATGAAAGGACGGTTAGGCGTTAACGATATCGGATTAGCGATGCGGCGACAAGCAAGGCGTTTCCAAGCAGAAAGTATCGTCTTAAATCATGGTGGCATCGTCAGCGGCAGTGGTTCGGGGCACCTCGAATGCAACGAAGTCAAACCGTTGCAGAAAGCCTGTTCGGCAGGTTTGCTTTCAGTGTTGACATGATCAGAGCTCCGCGCTTTGCCCTCTTTGTAGCGCCCGCTTGCCATGGATGCGTTGCTGACGCCATTGTCTGTCTGCGTAAAACTTGGATCTCGCCGGCATGAGCAACCCGAACAGCCCGCATGAAGCACGTGTCGCGGTATTGGTCGATTGCGACAACGTGCCGACTGACATCGTGGAGCACGCCTTGCTCATGGTGGCTCAGTTCGGCCGGGTCGTGCTTCGCCGCGGGTATGGCAACCACAGCACCCTCGCCAACAAGTGGCAGGAGGTCCTGGTCCGCCAGGCATTCACCCCATGCCTTCAATACCAATATGCCTCCGGCAAGAACACGGCCGATATCGCCCTGGCGCTGGATGCGTTGGAAGCACTTTTCGACGGCCGGGCCGACACCTTCTGCCTGGTGACCAGCGACTCGGATTTTGCCTACCTCTGCCGCAAGCTTCGGGAGCGCGGAGCCACCGTTTTCATCGTGGGCGAGCCCAAGACCCCGGATGCCTTGCGTAACGCCTGCGACCAGTTCTTCGAATGGGACCGGACGGCGAAAGAGGCAGCAATGCCTGAGGCCCAAAGTGGCGAGCTTCCTGCAGCGAAGCCGGAGGTGACAAAGGAAGAAGCGCCCCGCGCGGAACCCAAGCCGTTCCCCAAACGGCGTCCCCGGTTCCTGGTGGAAGCCGTGACTCTGCTGACGGGTGACACTTCTGAAGGGAAGGTTGGATTGGGAGCACTGGGCCAATACCTCAAACGGACCGACCCGTCCTTCTCGCCCAACCTCTATGGGCACTCCGGGCTGCTCAATATGGTGAAAACCTACGACCTGCTGACAACGCAGCGGGAGGAGACCGGAGGTTGGTCGGTCAGCATTTCGCACAAGTCTGAGCTGCCCGACACGGCGTAAACGCTCTCTTTGCCTCCGCGAATCATATGCCTCTACAAACGACAAGTCGGGGACCCCAACCCAGTTGGAATCTTCCTATTCGTCAATTGGCATACGTGCAATCGAATTTCTCCGCGTATTCAAATTTGTGAAATAGTGCTCCAAGCGAGCTCTTGCGTAAGAGCAGCTACCTGCTTGTATGAGTGCTCACTCAACACAGGAGCACCCATGCACCACCAAACGCAGATTCAGGTCGCCAGTCGCTTGCTCGGCCACCTCCTTCAGCAGCGCACGACCCGCCTTCCCCCTAACGAAGTAGAGGACATCCAATACTCGCTCGACTTGGCTGCCGAGTTGCTGAGGCTCGGCGGGCCGGGGCCAGCCGGTCAAGTGCAGGCATCGACCATTGCTCCATCCAACGCCATCCTCGTCAAACGAGCGGTCGTTGATCGCAGCTTCGTTCCGGCTATGCCGGCGTCCGTCGAAGAGTGGCGAGAGGCGCGCAAGAAGAACAAGGAAAAGGACAACGTCCCCCGTCCCAAGGAACCTATTGGGATCGAGCGGATAGATCTCCGCCCTCGTCCCCGGCACTAAGGGCCCAGAAGAAGAAAAAGCTCCGCACTTGCGGGGCTTTGATTCCATCAGGGGCGTGGCCGACGGCGTGTTGGTTGCGGCGCTGGCATCGGCATCGGGGAGGGCTTGGGCTCAGCAGGAGCGGCCTTGACCGACTCAACAGACCGGCTGGCGATTGCGAGATCAGGACTCGCAAGAACTTCCTCGCTCCACTGCTCCACCTCAGCTGTGCGCAGCTCAATTTCATTTTCGCAGTCATTCCAACGCTCCTCGGAGGCTGCCGCCCGGGCTGCGGCCAGTTCGGCTGTGCGCTTTTCCAGAACGGCCAAACGCCGCCCTCGCCGTTTTTCCCACTCTTGCGAGGCCCACTCGCCATCGGGGCGAGGATGGTCGCCGTTGAACTGCTCCCATGCTTGCTCGGCCAAGTGGAAGAGCTTCTCGGCACGCCCCAAGGCGCTGGTCCGCTGAGCAAACTTCAGCACGCTCCGCTTCAGACGACCCAGCCCTTCGACGAGCCCGTTGAGCCACCTGCGCAAATCGACACTGTCGCGCAGGGTCGCCGCATGCGAGGTCCATTGCCTCACCAGGCGCTGCGTGGTGGTCAGCACCAAGTCGGGCCGGGTCGAGAGGATCTCCGCCAGGTCCCGAGCCGCTTCGGCAACCAGCTCACCGATAGAGCGCAGCGGTCGCATCTGCGTATGTTCCGCCGGCCGACCCAATGCATCGGAGAGGCGCATGCCGCGGAGTCCGTGGATTTCCAATCCGGGCACGGCAGTTTGCAGGTCGTCCATGGCGCCTGCCCGGCGTCGCCGGTCACGCCGCGCCTGGTCGTGGCTATGGCCGATAGGGTTCGGAGCTGCCCTGCCCTCTTGCTCGGCTTTAGCGAGCAACCGTTCGAAGGCCTCTTCGTTTTCTTGAACGATGCGCGCGTTTTCGGCGGCACGGTCGGTCATCACGCCCTTTCGGGCCAGTGCTGTTGCTGTTTTGCCCATGTGCTTCGTGGGTTGCCGGGACAAGGCCATGGCTTCCGCAAGGTCCCCGCGCGCAAGGGCCTCTTCGGCCTGGACTTCCAAGCGACGGTGATCGACCCGCGCATCAATTCCCGCAGCGGCCAAATGCTCGTTGATCGTGGAAGCCATGGTCTGGCGTATCCAATCGATCTCAATCTTCCCCGACGCTCCGCCGTCCAGCTCCCTCGTTTTCTCGGTAAAGCCTTCGGGGGTCAGCCTGCGCGTAGTGGCCAGCAGGTGCACGTGATGGTTGAGCCCATCGCGGGAGCCCGGCGAGTGGATGCTGGCCTGCAAAGCGAAACCGTAGCGGGCGACCAAGGCTTGCCCGATGGCCACCGCGAGCTCAGACCGTTGCTCGTCATTGAGTTCGTGCGGCAAGGCGACTTCGAACTCGCGGGCCACCACCGAGTTCTTTCGGTTCTCCGCCGCCTCGGCTTTCGGCCAGAGCTCCCCAGGGATCAACGCCCAGTCGGGCGCGTCCTGGGGAACCAGGCAGATGGTCTCCACGACGCCGCCCCGACGGCGGTAATCGTGACGCTGACCGGTGAGGTGGTCGATGAGAAGCAGCCCGGCCCGGTAGGCGGCTGCAGCAACGGCAGAGTCGCCGCGGGAACGACTAAAAACTTTGACGCGCGAGTGGTAGATAGCCATGGAGAGCTCCGGATGAGGTTGCTCTCTTTATGCCGTGGCTTTTGATTTGCGCAAGCGCGGAGCGCTTGGGGGTCCGGGGGCGTAGCACCTGGCGCGCGCTATGTCGCAGACATTGCATCAGTGCGCTCTTGCTTATTTCTTTTAAGCTTTGTTTTTCAGATTTTTTTGATTTCGATGGCAGGTCAAAATCGGAATCGTCGCAAACTTGACGCAAGCCATTTTTTTGATTGACTCGTAAACAGTCAGAGGAGAAATCAGATGAGCGCAACAAACCACTACCACGACCGAATCCACCGAGCCACCGAACGACTGGCGCAGCTTCAAGCGAAAGAGCTTTTAGCCAACCAACGTCAGGCCGTGAAAACGAAGGAAACGCAACGACGCGAAGAAGCCAAGCGGCGCACACGGGTGGCAGAGATTGTTTTCCTTGCAGGGGCAGAAGCGCTAGAGGACAACGAGTTGTTAGGCGCGTTGCTGGCCCATGTGGAAAACCGAAATGATCACGCAACTCGAAACCACGCCAGTTCGCTTGGGGCGTTGCGGATGGCTATCACCAGCGCTGAAGAAGGTAGGAAGACGCACTGAGCCTGGTCACCAACTGCTCCCAAGCTTGTATGCCACAAAGTTGCAGCAGTCCCAGGGTTGCGCTACAACATGCCTACCAGTGGGGTCTCCCCCGGTGTTGTGCCTGCATAGCCACCAGGCTCCGGGTGCCCGAGGTTTTCTTCTAGAGGCGCGGGAATCATCCTTTGATTCCGGAGTCCTCTATGAGCAAGAAACGCCTCAAAACTCTTCGCACCAAAGCCTTTTACGCCCAGGCAGGCCGCTGCTTCTACTGCTGCCGTCCGATGTGGCTCTCCTCGCCAGATGAACTGGGCTTGCGCCCGCGCTCTGCGCGGCCTTACCAGTGCACGGCCGAACACTTGGTTGCTCAACAAGACGGCGGGAAAGACGTTGCCGACAACATAGTAGCCGCTTGCCGCCTGTTCAACCTACGACGGCACAAACTCATTACTTCAGCTCCAGCGGCAGAAGCCTACCTTGCTAAGGTTCGGCGACGCGTGGCCAAAGGTAAATGGTACCCACCTGGATTTTTACGCGCAGTGAGCGCCTCACCTTCGCTTGGGACTCGCCGGTGATCCAGCAATAAATTCACTAAAGAACTACGACTCACCGCCGCTAACGGCAATGTGATTGCGAACAGGCTAAGGCTCAAGGAGGACCCTCTTCACAACTCGTAATGGCTCCCACAGGTGAGCGCATCGATTTTACTTCTGGCATCTGCCTTAGCTATAACGCTGTTCGCAAAAAGCGAGCTGATCATTTCTACGTCGCAAAAAGGATTGCCCCGTGGCAAAAGAACTTACTGAAAGCAAGATCATGCAAGCTCTCGACTTCGCCTACGACAAGGCGATGACCGGTTTACCAGGCCTCGACTCAGCCATCGAAATGGCTGACAGCTACTTGAAAGAGACGGGATCGCTTGAGGAAAAAGCCAACTCCTTGGTTCGCTGGCAAAACACGAAGGCCGCTACCTCGGGATTTTTGACTGGCTTGGGAGGTCTACTAGTCATGCCCGTGACAATTCCCGCCAATCTCGCTAGCGTCTACTTCATCCAGATTCGAATGATCGCAGCTATTGCTCACATGGCTGGCTACAATGTGCGAGACGATAAGGTGAAGGCCATGGTCTACGCATGCCTTACAGGTAATGCAGCCAAAGAAGTCTTGAAAGATGTTGGAATTCAGTTTGGAAAAAAACTGGCCCAAGCAAGCATTAACCGCATTACTGGCGCCACAATCATCAGCATCAACAAAGCTGTCGGCTTCAGGCTTTTAACCAAAGCAGGAACAACTGGCGTGGTTAATCTCGGCAAGATGGTTCCAATTTTAGGCGGCGTGATTGGCGGCGCAGTAGATTTGGCCATGACCAACATTGTCGGAAACACGGCGGTGAAGGTTTTTATTTCTGAAGAACCTGAGGCACTTGCTGCACCGGAAGCGTAGCTCAGAGAAAGATCACCTCAAGAAAATTAAGAATTCCCTCTGTGGTCATGCGAGAGGAAATGTCCTCTCGTAAAGACACCAACAGCTACGGGATATTCACCCAATTACAAGAGATACCGCACCTTCAGCTAAGGCATCTCGGTAACCAACAGGATTTGGTAAAATGAATTTTGACGTTGCAGGCCCCTTTGAAGTTACACGTCATGGAAGCAAGAAGATCATTACAAAGGAGTCCGCGAGGCTTCTGAAGCTAGAACTTGATGATTGGGAGGAAGGCCTATCCGACGCTTGCGGATGCTACATCTTCGGCAAACGTGCCGGGGGCGGAATCACCCCCTGGTATGTAGGCCAAGCCTGCAAAACAACGCTTCTCGGTGAGGCTTTAAATCCCACTAATATCACCAACTACAATCATATTTTGGGGGAGGAAGGCGCAGGGATTCCTGTCCTCTTTTTCGTCCCGGCACGAACTCCCGGAGGCAAACTTCGAAAGAGGCCATCAGGGAAGCTCAAGTCGCTCTCGTTTCTCGAGAAATGGCTGATTGCAGCTGCAATCGAGAAGAACCCTGACCTGATAAATACGAAGGAAACGCGCTTCCTACGCGACCTGCATGTCAAAGGCGTCTTTAACGCTAAGCAGGGCGAGTCAACGAAACCATCAACGGCACTCAACAAGGCGCTGGGTCTTCGATAGTCATATGTCAAACGTCTTCGACTACTGATTTCAAGATCGATACGCAAGGGGCAACTCTCAGGGCTTGCACAAGCCGTGGGAGCCACTATTTAATGCAAGCGTGCTCTAGCGCAATATTTGCACCTAAACACGGGGAGATGAGCTCATCCCCCCGCGCGCCGAGTGTAGAATTTGTATCAGTTCAAATTTGTCGAGCCGTAGTGCCCACAGGAACGAAAACACTGCTCGGACGCGGCAAGCCTACTGAGCCGAGAGAAACAGGCACTCACCCGAATTCGGATGTTGCCGATATGGCAAAGCCACACGGGTGGCGGTGGTGACGGTCCAAGATGCGTCACCAATGAGTCGATTTCTCAAGATCGCAGTGGTGTCTGGCGTGGAGAGCGCTGTTCAGATCCACGTTGACCGTGGGGACAATCTCAACGCCCGCGACGAGAAGGGCCAGACCCCGCTAATGCTCTCGGCCGCGCGAAACAGGGATGCCATTTGCAGGCTGCTCTTGGCCTCAGGTGCGGATGCCGGCTTGCTTGATCCTACGGGGCGGGATGCTCTTGCCATCGCCAAGGCGGCCGGAGCGGTGGAAGCCGCATCGGCTATCGAGGCGGCTTGTCTGCGCCCCACCGGTGATAGCGTTTGCTTATCAGCACCTGACAAACCCAAGCAGCCAGGAAACGATCCTTCAAGCACGGAGCCTGTTGAAACCTTGCTCAACAATACCCCTGTCTCAGGCGAAACTACAGCGCCAGAATCTAGTGTGACGCTGCTTTCAGTGACGGTTGACGATGATCCTGAGTTCGACTTGAGCGGATGGGAAGCCGAAGAGGAGCAAAAGCCTCCTCCAGACGACTCAACCGTCGCCGTGGTAGCGATCGGCATTCAAACAGCGATCAGTGAGCATCAGCCCCTTGATACGTCCGCAGACTGGGGTGACCTGGATGCATTCCTGCCCGACCGCGCCACGCCTTTACGTCGCAAAGAAGACGCTGAGGCACGCGAGCTGCTGAGACTGACTCTGCTCCGCGCACTTCGCGAAGGTAGCGTTCCACACTTGACCGTTGAGGATTTGACGCAAGGTGATGATCGCGAGCCCGACGCTGAAGCCTATGCGCTGCTGAGCATGGTCATTAACGAACTTGGCGCGGAAACCGACGAGCGATTCGAATATTCAACACCCTACGAAAGCTTTGAGGTCTTCATAGATCCCGAAGAGAGTCTTGGCGAAGAGGATACAGTCGCCGAGGCGTTGGTATTCCTTGACGACCTGGCAGCCCGACGCAATGAGCCGTTGCGGATCTACCAGCGAGAACTCCAGCGGGGAACACTGATCACTGCGGAAGCAGAAGTCGCTTTGGGTCAAGCAATGGAGCGCGGTATAGAGAAAGCGCTTGACGCTCTGGCTGCCTGGCCTTGGGGGCTCAGCGCCACGCTGGATGCGGCCCGCCAAGTTTCCAGTGGAGCCAGGCCCCTACGCTGGATTTCTTCTGGTCCGCAAGCCGGACTCCAGGAGGCTGAGCCTGTGCTCGATGCCGAAATGGAGGCGGCCATCGGGTTGGAGCTGACTATGACCGAAGAAGAAGCCGCGAGTTCAGAAGAGGAGTCGTTTCCGCAGTTTGGTTCGGAGATTAAAGAGTCCACCGATGACTTCGCGGAGTTTTGCACCAACTCGGAACTCTTGTCGGGCCTGAGCATCGGCACGAGACAGAACGGGCCCGCATGGGAAAAGTGCCGAAGCATCCTCGCTTCGCTAGGTCTAAGCCGTGGTTTCCTCATGGAACTTGCCACTTCCAGGATCGTTGGAGAACCTGAAACCGCACTTTTGTTTGTCCAAGCAATGCAGTCTTACCGGAACGCGCGCGACCAAATGACTGTCGCTAACTTGAAGCTTGTCTACTCCATCGCCCCCAAATACCTCTTCAGCGGACTGCAACTCGACGACCTGGTGCAGGAAGGAAACCTTGGCCTCATGAAGGCCGTGGACAAATACGATTGGCGGAGGGGGTTTAAGTTCTCGACGTATGCAACATGGTGGATTCGTCAAGGGATCACCCGCAATGTGGCCGATAAGAGCAGAACCATCCGCATTCCCGTCCACGTCTACGAGAAGACCCGGCGCATTGCACAGGCAGTCCGCACTCTCGAGCGTCGTTACGGCCGCCCCCCGACCTCAGAAGAAATATCGGCAGCCGCGGAGCTCCGCGTCCAAGAGGTCGAAGCACTATCCCGCATCGCGCCGGAGCCACTGCCTCTTCATGAGATGACAGACATTGACGACATCATCGCCATTCATGCAAAAGATCAGTTACTTGCCCCCGACCCCGTAGAAGTGGTCGAGGATTATCAGTTCGCCCGGTCTGTTGACACCTTCTTGAGCACGCTTAAAGCCAGAGAGCAGAGCGTAATGCGCATGCGCTTCGGCATCGGTCTTGGCGCCCGAGAATCCATGACACTTGAAGAGGTCGGCAGGAAGTTCGACGTGACGCGCGAGCGCATCAGGCAGATTGAGGCCAAGGGTCTTCGGCAACTGCGGCACCCCGCACGGCTGGACAAGCTACTGATCGAGCTCGGCCTTACTTGGGCTCCAAAACCCGAAGCCTCCTCAACCAAGACGGCCAAGGGCGCCGTATCCAAATCCAAGGAGACAACAGCCCAGACGCATGGGGAGACGGACGGACCCATGAACCCGTGATGCTCCACGATCTCATGGACCAGAATTGCTTTGTATGGCAGGCCCTGAAGGACGGGGCTGGTATACCACGGACATCTATCACGAACACGACGAACGCACGTTCATACCAGTCAGTCCAGCAGCTCATCGAAATTCGCTTTGGTTACCGCTCAAGGAAAGGCTATTGGCGATGAAACAAGGGACACGAAGTGCGCCACCGCGCGCGATGGCAATGCTTGAGTCCTTACGGGGTCTTGGATACTCAACCGGAGCAGCGTTGGCAGACGTTATCGATAACAGTGTGTCAGCCGGTGCAACCGAGGTCCGCCTTGATTTCGCTTGGGACGGCGAAAGCAGCCGGATCACGATCTTAGACAATGGATACGGCATGAATGATGCCGAGCTTGAAAGCGCCATGCGGCTGGGCGAAAAAAATCCTTTGGATGCTCGCTCAGCGCACGACCTCGGGCGCTTCGGAATGGGGCTGAAAACTGCATCCTTCTCGCAATGTCGCCGACTCACCGTCGCCACCGTGAAGGCAGGCACCAAGAGCTGCCTGCGATGGGACCTCGACGAGCTCGCTGCAAATCCCGATGGCGGTTGGCTCCTGTTCGAAGGTGCCGCAGAAGGCTCCGATCAGTTTCTTGCTGGCTTGCATGGCAAGAAGGACGGGACCCTCGTGCTGTGGGAAGCGTTGGACCGCATAGTCACTGTCGGTTACGCCTCCGAAGACTTCCACGACCTCATTGACACAGTGGAGTCGCACTTGGCGATGGTCTTCCACCGCTTACTTCAAGGACCCAGAGCCAAGCTCAAGTTACTCATCAATGGCCGCGCAGTGTGCCCATGGGACCCATTCATGACGGGACACCCAGCGAAGCCTTGGGTTTCGCCACCAACCAACAACACCACCAGCTACGGCACGGTAACGGTGCAGGCCCACGTCCTGCCACACCGAGAAAAACTGACCGCTGCCGAGTTTGAAGACAACGCAGGCCCTGCCGGATGGACGGCGCAGCAAGGGTTCTACGTCTACCGCAACGAGCGGCTTTTAGTCGCAGGCGGATGGCTGGGACTTGGCAATTCGCGGGCATGGAATCGCGAGGAATCTCATCGCCTGGCACGCATACGCCTGGACATACCCAACACCGCCGATGCTGACTGGAAGATAGATGTTCGTAAATCGACGGCCCGTCCTCCTTTGTCGCTTCGCCCCTGGCTGACTCTTCTAGCAGAGAACACACGCGAACGTGCTCGGCGTGTCTTCGCTTACCGCGGAACCCCAATGCCCGCAAAGGGGAACGTCCCTATCGAACAAGCCTGGAGAGTAGAGAGGGTCAAGGCAGGCACGCGTTACCGCATCGACGAGGCACATCCATCAGTAGCGGCAGTCCTGGAAAGCGCAGGAACGCTCGCGCCCCTGGTGAAGTCGATGCTTAGGGTGATCGAAGAGACCGTGCCCGTGCAGCGCATTTGGCTGGATACCGCTGAGAACAGGGAGACACCACGCACGGGGTTTGAGGGAGAACCAAACTCGGCGGTTATCGAGGTCGCTAGCGTGCTCTTTGACGACCTTGTTGAACGCAAGGGCCTAAGCGTTGAAGAAGCGAGGAAGTCAATGTTGCGCACGGAACCTTTCCAGAAGTATCCGGCCCTGGTTGCAAGCCTAGGGGAAAAGAAATGACTACAGCAGAAGAGGCAGCCGCTCAGATCCAGTTGCTTGAAGATGTCATCGCCACAGCGCAGCGTCTGGTCAAGGCTGAGAAAGATTCGTCCAAGATCACGCCCGCCTACATCGCGGACAGGGTAAAGCTGGCCGCCGCAATGTTTGCCAGCGATCCGCCCGTCCCATTAGACGAGGCCAAGGCGGTCTCCACGCTGATCCAGCGATTCAGTCATCGAATGGGCAAGGCCACCACCCTCAAGGACAACACGGGGCATTTTGACTGGCTCAACGCCGCGCGCAAGAAGGACTGGCACTACTGGCGTCGCTACCGCGATTATCAGGAATCGAAATTGTCGGACGTGGTCGTCGATGGTCTTGACGAAGCAACTGACGACATCCTGGGACTCCTGGAAGACCCCTTACGCGCGGATCCCTGGGACCGTCGAGGACTCGTTGTCGGACATGTGCAGTCGGGAAAAACCAGCAACTACACGGGTCTGATCAACAAGGCCGCCGATGCGGGCTACAAGATCATCATCGTGCTGGCAGGCATGCACAACAATTTGCGCTCGCAAACACAGATACGCCTTGAAGAGGGCTTCCTGGGCTACGAGACGACAGCGGAACGCGACGCGGGTGTTCCCATTGGCGTGGCCGCTTTCGGCGAAGACCTCAAAACCAACTCGGCAACGACGCGGGCTGAAAACGGTGATTTCAGCAAAGTCATCGCCAAGCACTTCCACGGCATCTCGCCTGAAGAGCGACCCTGGCTTTTCGTGGTGAAAAAGCAAAAGACAGTTCTTACCGAGTTGCTTAAATGGATTCAGGCGCGCGTCGCCGACATGCCAAGCCCGTTGCTGCCCAAAGCCCCCGACTGGAAGCTCGTAACCAAGCTGCCGCTTTTGATGATCGACGACGAAGCAGACAACGCATCCGTGGATACAGGCGAGCAACCGTTCAACGAGGACGGAACGCCGGATGAGGAGCACTCGCCCAAGACTATCAACCGACTGATTCGGCAGTTGCTGCACTCCTTTTCTCGGAAGGCCTATGTCGGCTATACCGCAACGCCTTTCGCCAACATCTACATCCACCACAAGGGGACCACCGCCCTGGAAGGGCCGGACCTATTTCCGAAGGCCTTCATCATCAATCTGGCAGCTCCATCCAACTATGTCGGCCCCGCCCGCATGTTCGGCAAGCTGACCAAGGATGGCCGCATGGATGCCCTGCCTCTGTCGCGCAGTATCCTCGACCACTACGACCCCCAGACTCAATCAGGGTGGATGCCACCCAAGCACAAGAAGACGCACGTTCCGGTCTATGACGGCCAAGAGACAATTCCTGAATCCCTGCGCGATGCCGTCCAGTCCTTCGCTATCGTCTGCGCTGTGCGCGACCTACGCGGCCAAGGCAACGAACATAGTTCCATGCTGATCCACGTTACCCGCTATGTGGCAGTGCAGGACCATGTGCGGGAGCAGGTCGAAGAAGTCGTGCGACGCATGCGCCAGAAGATCACCCGGAGTAGCGACACAGAAAATTTGCTCGCGCAAATGCGCAAGCTTTGGGACGAGGACTTCATGCCAACCCGCGATACGGTCGCCGAGCTCTCGCCGGCCGAAGAGCGACCTCACGAGCTTCCTTCCTGGGAAGAGGTTGTCGCAAAGCTGCCCGACGTTCTCGGCGATATTGTGGTGCGATCGATCAACGGCACCGCAAAGGACGCGCTGGACTACGCCACGCCTGGCGCGGCCCTCAAGGTCATCGCGGTCGGCGGCGACAAGCTCGCTCGGGGCTTGACCCTTGAGGGCCTTTGCGTGAGCTACTTCGTCCGCACGACGAAGATGTATGACACGCTGATGCAGATGGGCCGCTGGTTCGGCTACCGGCCGGGCTACCTCGACCTCTGCCGGCTTTACACTTCGCCAGATCTTGTGGAGTGGTTCGGCCACATCGCCGACGCATCCGAAGAACTGCGCGAAGAGTTCGACTTCATGGCGAAGGCCAAGCTCACGCCAGAGCTATACGGCCTCAAGGTCATGTCGCATGAGATTCTCACGGTCACATCGCCCCTGAAGATGCGTAACGCCCAGACGCTGTCTCTAAGCTACAGCGGCACTCGCCCTCAGACGATCCTCTTTCACCGTAGTGCGGCCATCCAGGAGGCAAATCTTGCCGCGACCGACTCACTGATCGCATCACTCGATACAGAGTTCGAGGATGAACCCAGGTATCTGCGTGACGGCGAGGCTGAATCCTGGCCAGGAGCGCGCCTTTGGCGGGACGTGGACGCCTCCAAGGTGCTTGCGTTCCTCGGAGCCTACACAACCCACCCAAATGCCACCAGCGCCAAGGCTGCGGTGCTATCGGATTTCATCTCCAAGATGATCGATATCGGCAAGCTGAAGCAATGGAGCGTCGCGCTGTTGTCCGGCGGCCAAGGCGTTGGTGAGCCTCACTCGTTCCCGGGTGGATTCGAGACGGACACGCTGCAAACTCGTAAGACTGATGACCCCGAGTCAGGGATGAAAGACCCGACAATGTTCACCATCGGCGTTCTCACCGACCCGAAGGACGAGGGCATTGATATCAACGACGAAATTTGGCGAGATGCCCTCGCCCGAACACAGGCAGCCTGGAAACCCGACCCGGCGCGAGAGCGGAAGGATCCACCCAAGAGTCCCAGCGGCAGAGGTATCCGGGAAGCGCGGGACCGGCTTGGAGGCGATGCGGATCGGGGCTTGCTGTTGCTTTACACGCTTGCTCCATACAAAGGCAAAGAAAAGCTAGCGGAAAACCTGATTGTGCCAGGATGGGACAAACCCATAATGGCTTTCGCCATCGCTTTTCCTTCAGCCGAGAACACGATTCGCGTCGAATATGAAGTGAATCTTCTCTACTGGGAGCAGGAATATGGCCCGTCCGAGTAACGAATTCCTTATGGCTTGGTCCTCGCTCTCCAGTGCCGAAGCCGACCCTGGATGGCAAGCCATTGCACTTCCCTCAGCCGGGCTTCTTCAGCTGCGCGCCGGCCGACGGTCTCCGGACAACGCAGAGGCAGTATTGGTCTGCTTTCCTACCGCGAAGCCTGCCCCTGCGGACAAGCTACCCGAAGGCCAGGGTTTTGCGATTGAGCGCGCAGACCCTGAAGGCAACGGCAAGCTCTGGCTAGCGTTGACCCGTAAGTCAGCGGGCAGTTCAGAGGTATTCACTTCGATGGTGTGCGATGTCGTCGGCGCACTCGACGAAGCAGTTGCGGCAGGCTTTGATGAAATGAAACTTTTGCGAGCGTTTATCGGACGGGTAGGAGCTTGGCAGGAGTTCATGCGCAAGGGCGCGCAGGCGCTCAGTCCCGAATCTGAAGTCGGCTTGATTGGCGAGCTCACTTTGTTGAAAGCGATCTTCGAATCCGGCGCGCCTGAGGCTTCGGCCACTGAATCCTGGGTGGGACCGCTCAACGGCGTTCAGGATTTTGAGATTGGCGGTGGCGCCATAGAGGTGAAGACGACCCTCTCGGTGACGGGCTTCCCAGCAAGGATCGGCTCTTTGGAGCAGCTCGACAACTCCACTCGTCAGCCTCTCTTTCTAGCTGGAGTTCGGCTGCGGAAAACAGAGAGCGGTCAGAACTTGCCAGGCATCATTGAGGCAATACGGCAGACCATCAAAGGCAGTGCTGAGGCAGAGAGGCTACTTTCTGAGCGCCTGCTGGCCGCCGGCTACATTGACTCTCACCTTGACCACTATTCACGTAAGTTTGAGTCAGCTGGCACAAGGATCTTTGAGGTAACAGGTAACTTCCCTCGCATGACTTCAGGCACGGTCCCGGCAGGCATCATGAAGGCCATGTATGAGATCGACCTCGAAAAGGCATCCGGGGAGAACGTCAGCATCGAGACAGCACTGAAAAAACTGGGAGCAATCCAAGAATGAATCTGCCTGAATTCCTGCGTGAAACGCAGGCCACCGTCCGCTCGCAGATGCGAGATGGTGCGCTGTATGAAGAACTGATTTTTTCAGGCATCGTGATGGACCACATGTCGGACATCGGCATGACTTTCGAGCCGGTCGAGTGCCATTTCGAGGGGAGGGTCGGCTCTGCAAACCTTCGCTTGAGCGGCTATTCGCTCTCGGATGAAAACGAGCAGCTTGACCTGTTTGTGAGCCTCTACGCCAACGTCGATGTGCCCACACCGATCCCCGATGCGGAAACCAAAACCGCTGTCGAACAATGCCTGCGCTTTCTGACGTTGTGCGCTGAAGGCAAGATGGCGCCCAAGCTGGACCCGTCGAGTGATGTGCGCTCGCTGGCCGAGACACTACATGCAATCTACAACGATCTGGAGCAGGTTCGCGTCTACGTCATCACCGACCGCGTTGCCAAATCAAAGAGTTTCAAGACGCGCGATATCGGCGGCAAGGCGGTTCGTCTGGAGGTCATGGACATCGAGCGGCTCCACCGACACTGGTCTGAAGGCAAGCCGCGTGACGAGCTGGTAGTCGACTTCACCGAAGTCTCTGGCGCTCCCCTCCCCTGCGTCTTCGTGCCAGGCGAGAACGATGATTACGACTATGCGCTCACGGCGATACCTGCAGAGGCACTACGGCTGCTTTACGAGAAGTTCGGCGCACGCTTGCTTGAGGCCAATGTTCGCTCCTTCCTGAGCGTCAAGGGTAAGGGCGTTAACGCTGGCATTCAAAACACATTGCGGTATGCACCAGAGCGATTCATGGCCTACAACAACGGCATCGTGATCGTGGCAGATGAAATGCACCTGGGTAAGCCAGGCGATGGCTCCACCGGCATCGCTTGGCTCAAGGGTCTGCAAATCGTCAACGGAGGTCAGACCACCGCGTCGATCTACTTCGCAAAGAAGAAACACGCCGACACTGACCTCAGCCGCGTTCGGGTGCCTGCCAAGATCATCGTGATGCGTGCCCAGGACTCTGCCAAGGAGGAAGCACTGGTCTCCGACATTTCACGTTTTGCCAATAGCCAGAACGCTGTGCGGCAATCGGACCTGTCCGCCAACAAGCCCTTCCATGTTGAGATCGAAAAGCTCTCGCGCACGGTCTACTGTCCCGATGGCGTGAGCCAGTGGTTCTACGAACGTGCCTCAGGCAGCTACAACACCCTACTGGCACGCGAGGGAACCACGCCAGCAAAACTCAAGGCTTTGAAGGATGCCATTCCGCCAGCACGCCGCCTCACAAAAACGGACTTGGCAAAATACATCACCGCTTGGGAGAAAAAGCCTGACATCGTCAGTCTCGGCTCTCAGAAAAATTTCGATAGGTTTATGGCTGGGCTGACACCCGCCGATGGGCAAGAGGCACCACTGCCGACGGTCGCAGACTTCAAGGCCATGATTGCAAAAGCCAAGATTTATCTGGACGCCCAGAAGCTTCTGCGGCCGATGTTCCAGGCCTTTCAAGCCAATGTCACTGCCTATACGGTTTCGCTGGTGGCCGAAAAGCTTGGCGACCGTTTCGATTTTGATCGTGTCTGGGCCAAGCAGGCCGCATCGCCTGAGCTACTCGCTCAAATTGCCGTATGGGCCAGAGAGGTCAACGACGTGCTGCATTCCTCATCCGGAGGAAGGATGGTTTCCGAATGGGCGAAGCGACCGGAATGCAAAGAGGCCGTGATGGGCGCAAGCTACTCTGCTCCGGCAACCAACATCCCCGAAGTGAAGTAGACACCTGGCACCGAACTACATGCACCGCACTGATTTCTTAAAATAGCCTATGGTTGATGTTGTCTCCCCCGCCGACCGCAGCCGGATGATGGCAGGCATCAAGGGCAAGAACTCGCAGCCAGAGGTTCTTGTCCGTCGGCTGCTGTTCGCTTCCGGCTATCGCTTCCGACTTCACAGACGCGACCTGCCTGGCACTCCCGACATTGTCATGCCAGGTCGCAAGGTCGCTATCTTTGTCCACGGTTGTTTTTGGCACTTTCACGAGGGGTGCAAATACGCAAAGATGCCCGCCACACGTCCAGAGTTCTGGAGAGCCAAGCTTGAGGCTAACGTTGCGCGTGACCGTCTCGCAGTCGATAGGCTTCGATCATTAGGCTGGAGAATTCTGTGGGTTTGGGAATGTGCGACTCGCAATGCCGAATCTGTTTCAGGATTGCAGGTGGCAATGAGCTCTTGGATCGAGAGCGGTGAGCCGCTCGGCGAAATCGGTGTTTCGCGGAGGGAATGAGAAGTTTGCCCGAACGCTGAACAACCCGAATGCTGCATTTTTGAAGAGGCATGCTAGCCGCCACTTCCTAGCGCTATCCCCGTCGGCGAGGCGCCGTCATGACGGCATAGATGATTTCGGCAATCTGCTTGGCAAGTAGTGGCGGGACCGCGTTTCCAATTTGCCCGTATTGCTCGGTGCGATTTCCTTCAAAGAAATAGTTGTCGGGAAAGGTCTGCAGACGCGCAGCCTCGCGCACCGTCAAACTCCGACACTGCGAAGGATCCGGGTGAATGTAGTAATGGCCATCCTTCTTGATGTGGGCCACAACCGTAGACGAAGGATATTTCCCCATCTGGACCCGGAAACGATCCTTGAAGGGAATCGTTTCCTGGTCTACGTTCAAATGGTCTGGTAGGAGCTTCGGCGGGAAGTTTCGCAGGTCCGGTGCATATTCCTGCGTGGCAGCGAAACACGCCGCAAACATGTAACGATGCAGGTCAGAACGCATGTGGCTGCGCGTCTGGTGCTGTAGGACGCCACCGACCTTGGAGTCCAGATACCACTCCTGCAACGGCTGGGGCATGTGCCCACCTGGATTAACCTCCGCAGGGATGAAGTTTGCTCCGAAAGTTGTATGCCTCTCAGCCTTTTTAATGAACTTCTCCATGGCCGCCTCGATGTCGCTGCGCACAGGACGGTGCCATCCTTTAAGGGACTGCGGCGCCTCCCGCAACGCTTTCATCCAGTCCTCTTGCGAGTCCGGTTCTCTGGAGAGGCGGCTTCGCAGCGCTGGCAAACCAGCAAGCGCGGCACTCACACCCACTTTCTTCGCCACCTTTGTGAGAAGAAAGCGTTCGTGGTCTTCAACCAACGCCGGTTTGGCGTCAACCACGTCGGAGCGGATGCCAAACAGGATGACTCGATGGCGGCTCTGGGGGATGCCATGATCATCCGCCTCAATCACGTAGTCGTTGGGATCTAACTCCCCTTTCTTTTTTTGGACCACGAGAGATCTGATTTCGTAGCTCAGACCATCACGTGGTGCTTTGAGGTCAGCAAGGATTTTCTCGAAAATGCGCTTGCCGGAGTTCATGGAATTGAGCATCCCCTTGACGTTTTCCATGACGAAAACAGCCGGGGCGAACTCTTGAATGATCCGCAAATACTCGGTGTAAAGGAAATGCTTGGCGTCAGCCTCGAACTTCTCCGGATCCTTGCTACGCAGGCGCGAGCGACCGGCCAGCGAATAGGCTTGGCACGGCGGTCCACCGATAAGCACCCAGTCAGTCTCATTGCCTAGGGCCTCCCGAATCCAACCATCTATTTCCTTCGGCGGAGTTACGCCGAGCTCCGCGCAGCGCGCTTCCTGAGCAGCGTGCTCAGCAGCTTCCTTCACATCCGGGTGCGAGAGGAATTCGTCCCGGGTGATTTCTCCGCGGACATATTCGTAGTAGCAGCTTGGAACTTTGCCTTTCGGAAATTTGCGGAAGATCGCCCGCAATAGCAGCGTCCGGTGAGCAATGGGGTCTTTCTCTACGGAGACCTTGACAGCAAAGTGCCGCTCACCAGCCTTATCGAAGATGGAGGAAAAGCCTTCGCACAGCCCCCCTGGCCCGGCGAACAGGTCGATCACCGGAATAGCTCTGCGTCCCGACATCAGTTCTTTTTTCTCGCGTTCAATTCATGACGTCGTTGCAGATGCGACCTGTGGAGTGACAAGGCAGCTCGTCAGCGGCGCGCGTGGCCCTGATTTTACCAGGTCCAAAGCAAAATTTATCGCCGGCAGCGGGAGGGGCGAACAGATCAAGCCGCCGCGAGGCATTCGGGAGCGCCGATTCCACCGCCGGGGCATCTGCCGGCATGCCTGACCACAGGATTTCTTGGAACACACCGTGGTGACCGCCTAGACTGGGCTGCCTTGATCATCAACAGCAAGACGGCCGAAGCCTGTTAGAGGGTCATCCGCGGACCTTGCTCTTGCTGCGTTGTCTGTTGCTGTGTCTGCTCCATCTGCTGCTGGCGCACTTGGTCCTGCTTGATGACCTCGGCCTGCTGCAGGTTCTGCTGGGCAGGCTCCTGGGAGGCCTCCCGCCCGTCTACATGGGCATGGAAGAACGGTCCTTTGTCCCCGAAGGGCGCATAGATCGCAACGACGTTCTGAGCACCATTGTTCCCTAGGCCTCCGGTCACCCGGTCCACCCGTTGCAACAGCGAGTCTTCGGCTTGCTGCTTGTAAAGCGACGCCGACACGTTCCGGCTTTCTTCATCGTTCCAGTTGCCCGTGCCCCGAACCCAGGAATGGATTTGCTGGTAGGTGGAGTGGTCAGGGTGAGCGGGATTGTCGGCCAGCACCTGCGAAGGCGATCGAAGCGAGGGGGGCTCAATGTCCGGGCGATGCTGGGCTGGGCCCAGTTGGCGCACTTCCACCTCCCGCTGCTGACCATGAGAGGTATCGACGAATCCGAACGCCTTGCCCTGCCCGCCCAAGTTCAGCCCGGCTCCCTCCAGCTTCGCTGTATCGGTGCCGAGCTCTGCGAGGTTGTAACCCAGCCGCGGCAAGGCCTGGGTCGTCGAGCCTGCGCGATCTTTCAGCAACGCAGCCCCCGCACTCACGGCATAGCCCGCGTAGTAGCCGGCGTAGTTGGAGGTGCCCTGACTCCCCATACTGCTGTCACTTCGGTCGAAGTGACAAACGGCGACCGCTTCCACGGCAGGACTGGAAATACTGTTTCCGGTTCGTTGAAGTCCGCGCTCGTCCAAGTAGATGCCCGGCTCAAGCTTCCCGTCTTTCACGCAAGCGGTTGTCGGCTCGACGCGACGTAGGAACTCGGCTTGATTGAACTCGCCTGTGGTCGTCGTCACCCGGCTCGCAACAGCATTCATGCTCACCAACTCGGCCAAGGCTTCGTTTTGCCGAGCGGAAGCCATGTATTCCTTGGACGGCGCCGTCGCATCAACAACCGATTCACCGTATTGGACGCCGTCCTTTAGAGCGGTATCGAGCTTGAATACGAAGGTATTCAAGGAAACCTGCGCCGACGGTGCCATCAGCGCATGCCCGGTCTCGTGCCCCAACGTTCCCGCCAACATGTCCAAGCGGTCGGACCGAATGGACGGCGCGAAAATCGAGGTGTTGATGCTGACGGTGCCCGTCCTGTCATCGTAGTGCCCGCCCTCATTCGGCTGGTTGGACACTTCCAGGCGACGGAGGGTGCCCAGATCGATGGCTTGGGTCATGACCGAAGCAAGGTAAGGCGAAGTATCTATGGCTTCACGGAGGTCACGCATCGCACCTTTGGGGAGGCCCGGCTGCCGCTCCAGGTCCTGGAGCAACCGGTCAATGTCGCGCTGATCAGCCATCACGCGGCTCCATTTCGAGCCTGACCCGCGAAACGCAGTGTGGGTCCTCGTGCTTGTCCGTGCTGACGACAACATACAAGCCAAGCCCGTCTGCGAGTGCTCGCTCAAAGTAGACCGTCGGTTTGAAGCCCACCGCGTTCTTGGTCACACCGAACCCGGCTGCAACCAATGGGTCATGCAGTGATTTAAACGACAGGTCGCAGGCCTCGGACGGCCGCACGGTCAGCTCGATGGTGTGCCCAGGATGACGCGCGTAAGGCTTCCACACAGCGAACTCATAGTGCCCCGCACCTAGTGCGCCCTGGAGCCCTGTGCGCCGCCCTTGACTGTCTGGCGTCACCTCAAGTCCTGACACCTGCGCAACGTGAGTCGGGGCCATGTCTACTGTGGTTTCGAAAGATTTGGCCATTCGAACGATGGCCTCGACCAATGCAGCTGACGTTAGCGCCGGGCCTTGCGGCAATGGGGGGTAATCGCCAGACACCACAGCATTGGGAGCGGCTCGCCGGGTGGCCTCGTCTGCAGCCCTGTCCGCACTAGCAGCGGCTTTGTCTTGCGCGGAGCGCACGTCTGCAGCGCTGGGGGGATGTCCTTCCATTGTTTTCTCCTGAGTGCCTTGGCTACTCGCCGGCCCTTGAGCACAGGCCAGCGTCCCTAACGAAAGAGTAAGCACGACAATGCTGCGAATCAGTAAGCGCAATCTGAGCCTCCGTGAGTGCTCGGTGTCCTTCGTTGCAGCCAGAGTCTAATCGTCAGGTGTAGCGTGCGCCCTAGATGGAATCACGCTCTCGGATCACTGCCACCATCAGCACCGTCTACGACAGCGAAGTCACTCACCAGCCATCCGTATGCATCGCTCAGGGCATCGGCAATGCCCTCTTCGCTCTCACATTCGACCGTGGCTTCAGTGGGCAATTTAGGACGCTTGCCATCGGTTTCCCATACAATTCCTCGCACGCGGAACGCCTTCATTCCTGCTCCATGGATGTGGATCTGCCTTGGCAGTCTAGCTTCGGCAGGCGGCACAGGTGAAGGGGCGGGCTATGCCCACCCCCTGCTGGCCAAGCTGACGCTCTTCTGGCCACCGATGACCAGGTGGTCGAGGACCCGGATGTCTAAGAGGCCCAGCGCTTGCTGCAGGCGCTCGGTGACCTTGCGGTCCGCTTCGCTGGGCTCCGGATTGCCCGAAGGGTGGTTATGGAAAATGATGAGCGCGACCGCGTTGAGCTCCAGCGCGCGCTTGGCAACGACTCGACTATGGACTTCGCAGCCGTCGATGGTGCCGCTGAAGAGATGCTCGGTTGCCAGGATGTAATGTTTATTGTCCAGGAAGACGACACCGAAGACTTCGTGCGGCAGGTGAGCGCAGCGGGCAACCAGGTAGCTGCCGGCCTGCTCCGGGCTGTGGATCCGACCTTGGCGCTGAAGCCGCCCTTCGAGGATGCGGGCTGCTGCGAGCAAAATACCCGCCTCGTCCATCTGGAGTTGATACTGGACTGCTCGGTCTTGGGTGCGCTTCATCGGTTCTTCTCCACCAGCGCGTTGTGCGCCTCGTGGGAACCGGCAAGCGAAGCGTCCGGCCCTACCGCACCCGGGAGTGAGCACCGTTAGGCGCGCAGCGGAGGGCCGCAACAAAGCGCCAGCGTCGAGAAGGAGGCTCACCCTTGCGGCGGGGGCAGCGAAGCTAAGGTCCCTTCCAGAGGCCCAGCGCTGGTGGAGACAGCACCATGCATGCCCTACAAGGCCTGCGGGCTAAACGGCATTCGGATGGGAGGGGGTGATCGATGTCAGCAGGCGGCGCCTGGGCTTTGCAGCCAGTGGGGCTTCTGCGGACCTGTGCCTGCCTTACGCACGCATCGCTGCGCAGGAGAAGCACGCAGGCATCGGGATGGGCTGGTCGACCCCAACGGGCTCAGACGTGTTCGTCTATGTTTCCCAGTCCGTGCCACGACAAGATTTCCTCGGCCCGACGGCCGACGAACTGCGCGTCCTCGCTCGTCATCGCCTTGCTCTCGATGGCAGCAGCCATATTGGCAAAGGCTTGCCAAAAATGACGGCGATCAGGACTTGAGGCCCGCAGGGCGGGCACCGCAGCATCCAGGCGTTCGAGGTGACGGCGAAGCTCGGCTCTGTCCATGGGCCTGAGTATCGGCAGTGCGGTCGCACTGCTTGAGACGCCGCGGCCAACGCAAGACAGCTAGCCCATTCAGGTGCCGAGATGGCGCTGCTCAAGCGCCCCGTAGGGTGAGCGACCATTGGGTCCCACGTCCGGCAAGGTCAGATTGCGCTCTTGGCATTCGTCGCGCTATCGGATGTCAGAAAGTTCTTAACCTAGCAGATCGCTGCTTTGAATATAAATCAGACTAACTATCAATCCAGAGGATTGAATAGGGCCGCGCCGATGGCCTCAGATGCTCTCGCAAGCAGAAAGAGCCTTGCGGCCCTTTCTGTGCAGCAGTGATATGTCGAGCGCGGCTTACGTTCCCGCAGAGCAAGAAGTCATGTGCTCTACGGCAGCTGTCACCACACCATCCGCATCTTTGACAGTTGTTTTCCATTTGAAGCTTGCCGCGGGTTTGGTGCTTGGAGCATCGCAGTAATACGTGGGGGTGACCACGTTATCAACCGCCTTTGTGAAAGAGTTTGTTTTACTACCGCACGTCCAGGTTGACGGACAGCTGACAGGAACAGTCACCACAGTGACCGGAAACCGTGGATGACCCTGAAGTGTGACTGGCACAGGGAACCGAACCCGAAACTTGCCGGAGGCCGTGGGGATGGATGCAATCTTGAAGGGCAAGCATGTGGTCTCACCTGCCTTAAATGTTCTATAACCCTTTTCAACACCACGCATGGCAGCAGCACGGAATACGGAATTACGCAGGGCGATCGAATCATCTGCGTTGGTGTGAAATCCCACCTCTATCAAAGCCGTTGGCATGGCGGCTACTCTGACCTCACCGTAGCTTGCACCGTCTCTTACACCCGGTCGGATGGGGTAGGTGGAGTAAGCGGGGAGTTGACGAATTTGCTCGGTGACGTAACAGAGAATATTTTGCCCCAACTGATTCGACGCGCTGTCGTCTACGTTTGCAATGACTGTGGCACCGCGTGCGCTTGTGTTGGTGCTGGCATCGGTGTGGAGAGAAATCAGTGTGTCTGCGTTGATGTAATTTGCATATTCAGGCCGTGCACGGATGTCATCGTCGTATTCTCGCAAATTGGCTCGGTCGGGCTGTTTCCGGTCAGGCGAGCCATTTGGAAATTTATTCCAAATGGTTGCACCCAGTGCTGGATAGAGTCTTTTCAGGTAATAGCGAGCACCGAGAGCAGCCCAAGCCAACCCGCTTTCCGGGTCGACATTGGTGTTGCCTATGTCGCGCGTGTGCTTGATGCTCGTTGCAGTGTTGGCACTTCTTTCGGTCAACAGACTCGCCAGCATTGAAGAATAGCCGGGCGTGACAACGTCTTCGTAAATATCAGTTGTCCCAACATAGAGCGTTGGCCGCTGATAGCGCCATGTCTCATCCTCGTGGTTGAGATATTTGCCATGCCCTGGATTTAAGACGACAAGTCCTTCAACAGGAACAGCAGCCGCATCTACGCTCGCTCTCTTCTTTTTCAGATGCTCCGGAGGGTAGATCTCGTTGAGGTTCTTTCCCCCAATACGCACCCGGATGTATCGAAACTTTACGACGCCTTCGATCAATTCGTAACCTTCGTTCTCGACCTCTCGCACCTTCTCGCCGAATCCCTCTGTGAACTCAGAGATCCCCCTCGGCAAATATCCAGAATCAAGGTCAATCCAGACAATGCCCGCCTGGATGTCAGGCGTCACTTTGACGAGCACCTGCTTGGCTTGGGTGGGCAAGCGCTCTTGCTGATCCACAAACTGCTGCAACGCTGGCTCAATCTCTTTAGCAATGGATTGACTATTCTTTGCACTAAGCACCGGTAGTTCGGGATTTTCCTGGGCGACGGCACCGAAGCTGAAAAGACAGCTCAGCGTCACGCCCACTACACACGTCACCAACGTCTTTCCATGTCTTGCGCGCATCATGCACCTTCCCTTGTTTCCTAACTTTTTGACCTCCGAACGAGAGGCCTTCGTTCCCCTGCTCCTTTTTTTCGATGTGCCTTAAACCATTTACCGCAAACAAGCGTCCCCGGAATGACAGGCCGTGCGCATGCTTGCGAGCCCGTCGATGCAACCAGGAATCGATACGTGCCTCGCTCAGTCCTCCATCCCTGTTTTGCGTCTGATGGACAGGCAGTCGACCAAGAATCCTGCCGAAAGCAGCTAAAGAACAAGAGTGTCCATTCGGTCAAGTGCTGGAGCATAGCTCAGCTTGAGGAGCTTCGGATGGTCACTAGCCGCTGCCCATGCACGGGATCTCTACTCTAGATACTTTGGTTGCCGGCTTGACGCTGCTCAAGCGTCGCGCGGGGTGAGCGACCATCGGTCCCGCGTCCGGCAAAGTCAGGCTGCGCTGCAGGCGTTCCGTGGCCTATAGGCCTGACACCCCTTGGGCTGTCAGGAAGTTCTGAGTCACGCGGCGCTGTCGCCCTACGCGATTGAAACCCGGCTTGGCCGAGGCCGCGGGGCTCATTGCGGACGGGTCTTCAAAGGCACCCCGATTCCAAGACCGGTAGCGCCAGGCACGACATCCTCCAAGAACATGGTTCGCGGGCTCGGTAGGCTGCGCCCTTTGAATACCTGAGCGCATCAAGGCATACGTTCAAAAAGTAGCGTGTCGCGCTGACCCTTGACGAAGATCGAAAGCGTCGCGCTGCCATCCGGACGAATCTGCATGGTGGCTTGGCTGTCGCTGAGCTGACGGCAATATCCGCGATCATTCGCGACGACCCATGTGGTCAACGCCCCATCGACGCGACCGGCGTATCGCAATTCCACTTGACAATCCCTAGGAGCGCCATAGCGCAGGCGACCAAGCACATCCCCAGGCCGGACGCTGGCCGCAACAATCTCTAACTGTGCGCTGATAAGGCCCGCAGCTCGCCAGCGACCGGCTTCAGCCACCCCTTCCTTTTTCTGGTCCAGGGTTATGACCAAAGGCTGCTCATGTCCCAGCAGTGTGAGCTCTATACTCTCTGCTGTCTCGTCCATCACCCTAAGCTGAGCCTGTTTACCGGTCTGCGCGTCGCAGAACTTGCCCCCGTTACGGGACGTCAGCGTGTAAGCATCGTTCTGCGCCCGCAATTCCAGGGCACAGTTGAAGGGCGGCCCAAACCGCAAGTCCCCAACCTGGGGGCCGCTGCCGCCTGTCGCGCGCTCACTCAAGCGGACATAAACCGGGCCCGCGGCCCCGCTAGCGGGCAGGATTCCGCGCCAATCACCGGCTGGAATGCCGTCAGCCGGAGCTGCCTGAGTTACAGCTGACGTTAGACAGCTCGCTAGGAGCAACGCCACGAGGGAGATGTGCTTAGGATGTTTGCCTTGACTAGACATTGGTGCCTCTTACCGGCTTCAGCAGGATGGAATGATCAATGACGCCTTGTTCCGCACACTGCCAGCGGCAACCAGGCGACATGTATATCGTGATCATAAATGACCTTTGGGACCGAGACCTCTAGCAGAAATTTCAAAGCAATCTTCCCGCACCAAGCGCAAGACGCTCCGTGCGAGCTTGGCTCTGAAAAGCCGAGGCTTGATGGGCAATTCCATTGGCACGCCGCCACCCAAGCCCAGGACGCAACTATCCTCTCCCATAGAGCTTTCATACCCCAGACCCGCCGCCAAGCCTGACAATGAGAGCTGATCGAAGCCGACAAGATGCCGCTCAAGCGTCGCGCGAGATGAGGCACCGTTGGCCCCGCATCCGGCAAAGTCAGAGTGTGGAGCGATGCTCCATAGGTCCCGAGCCCTCCTCGACATCAGCAGATCCTGAGCAAAGTAATCGTGTCCCTCACTCAGTTGCTCCGACACATCCGAAGCCAAGCTGATCATTATTCGGACGGGTCTTCGTAGGCACCACGATTCCAAGACCGATAGCGCCAAGGCACGACATCCTCCAGAAACGTGATCTGCGGGCTCGGCAGTGTGCCTAGCGATACCAAGCTGCTCTTCAGCCGCTCCGCGTGCGCCTGCGGCACGAATAACCAAGGTCTGACCGACCACTCAGCTGGCACCCCGCTGTCACGCACCAATGCTGCCTTTACCCCGTCCCAGTGTTCGTCCCAGGCTCTCAGCCGACCGAGCAGCGACGGCGCCCTGGACGCATAGGTGATTTCGCATAGGTAGGCGGCCTGCTCTTTGAAGCTCACGGCCACAGCATCGCAATACCAATGCGGGCCACTAGTGTCCGGATTGGCCCCTTCATTGAGCTGGATGCAGCACTGGCTGTTGACGAACAGCGCGCGGTCGGCGCGGAGATATTCCAATACCACGCCCTCGAAGTGATCCATGTTAGTTAACTCCTGTCTTCGGCTGCATCATCTACCGAAATAATACTAACATCCGAGCAAACCATTTAGGAACAGTACACCTTAAAAGCTAACATAAAGACTGCTTTAGTTAGCCTATTTGCATTAAACAGTACAGTAATGACAGGGTAAATCACTCTAAATTATTCCCCAGCACGCCGCTAAACCATTGAATTACATGAGACTTCCGCACTTAAACCAGACAGAATAATTTTGGTGGAAGTTCGAGCCAGCCCTTCACGGTAGAGTTTGCTTCAAGCAAAGTAAAAAACTGCCCTTTTTGATTGACGAATTTCTGGGCTGTTTTATCACTACTTCCATTGTTCCAATGGAAGCAAGCCGTGTCATCTACAGTCCAGCAACAGCTCCGCGATTACATCACCGCCCCCTTCGGTCTCCTGCAAATAAAGGATGTCCATGTTGGGAACGTCCGGGCCTCCGAAATCAACATCACGGGCCGCGAAGCCGCCATTCACGCACTGGAGCTCTTCGACCGCGCGGATGAGCGCTCTCGGAGGGTGCGCCTCAGCAAGAGCCGGACGCTCTATCCCGAGCCCCTGCCCCTCGGCTCCCCTGCTCGGCTGCTCTCGGTCGAGATCTCGGACTACTTAGGCCACCGCGACCGCTGCTGCCTCGCCAAAGAGACCATCGATGCCACGGCTCGCACACTGAAGCTTCTACGGATTGCCTGCGGCGACATTCCTGTTTCCCGCATCGACCACGCTCACATCTACAAGCTCTGGGACCTGATGCGTTGGGCGCCGCCACTTCTGCTGTCCGATCCCAAGTATCGGGACTACACGTTCGAGCAGGCGGTTGCCCTTGGTAAGGAACTTGGCGTGTCGCCACCTGCTCCTGCCACGCTTGAGAAGCACAGGAGGTTCTTGGTGTCTTTCTTCGGCAAGCTGGTGAAGGCCAAAGCCATTTCCATGTCGCCGATGGACGCGTTCCCGGAAATCAAGAAGGACCTAGTAGTGGACACGAACAAGCCCGAGCGCTTGTTCGACGAGGAAGAGCTTCAGCGCATCTTTTCACCCAAGACATTTCCGGCCTGGGCCAAAAAGTATCCCCATCGGTGGTGGCTGCCCATGATCTCGCTTTACACCGGCGCGCGCATCAACGAGCTCGCCCAACTAAAAGTCGCTGACATCGTCGAAGAGGCCAAGGTCTGGTGTATCCGCATCCAGAAAACGGTCGACGCCGATCTCAGGCATAAGGATCGAAACAGGAGCCGTCAAAGCCTGAAAGGCAAAGCAGCAGTTCGCACGCTGCCCATCCCCAAGCCACTCCTCGATGTCGGCTTCTTGGACTTCCTGGAGGACATCAAGGCTTGCGGGCACCCTCGCCTCTTCCCCCACCTCTCTGCAGGCGTCAACCGGGAGACTGGAGAGACCAACGCGCGCTACAGCCAAGGCGCGGTGAACCAGTTCAGCAGCTACATGAAGACCTTGGGCTTCGGAAAGGGCATCGGCGCTCACGCCTTCCGCCACACCCTTGCCACCGAGCTTCACCACAAGAACGTGTCCGACCAAGACATCGCCCTCATCACCGGCCACTCGCTGCGGAAGAACGTGCCAGTCCTGCACGACGCGTATTTCCACAAGAAGCCCAAGCTCGCTAGGGCCACGCAGATCAGGATCCTTGCGAAATACAAGCCCCCGGTCGAGCTGCCTAAGTATGAGCGGGGACAGTTTTCGGAGTGCTTGGCGGACCCGGCGAAGTTCTATCCGTAACGTTGGCCGACGTCATATGCTCATACCGGTGGGATCCTACGCTGGCGCTAGCTCATCCAGGTTTCCAGTTCGATAAGGACTGGCCTCTGCACTGCCGACGGTTGACCCCCAGGAACTCCACTGAGCCGGGGGCTGCCGCTGTCTAATCACGCCAAGCTCTCAGGCTGCGGTTATCACTCAACCGCGTCGACGCGATGGCCGTTTGGCACGTCATACATAATGGCGGTGATCTCGCTGATCAGGCGCTGGTCCAAGAGTAGCTTCATGATTACCGCAGCAGTTTCCTTGGTAGGAATGATCAGGCCGTCTTTGTCGAACTGCACTCCCCATTGGTATTTTTCACACACTTCGCGCAGCGCACCCAAATACTTCGGATTGTCGTAGAGCTTGCGTTCTTGGATGACCGCCATGCGACGCAAATGAGTGCCATTGCTGCCGACATATGTGACCAGAGGAGCCATGTCTGTAAACAGAGATACGAACTGCTTCTCGTCCTGAAGCTCACCAAACGCATTCACGAAGCCTGCGCGATACCTCATCATTGACTCGAAGGCACGTTTATTGCCTATAAGCAGCGCTTCGTCCAAGGCGAACAGATCGAATCCCGGTTCCAAGGTGAAATCCACCCCCTCCACGGCGCTCAGCTCGCCATTTTGGAACAGCATATTGACGACCCCTTTCCTCCGATATGCGGTTTTCCAAGTAGCCGGAGAGCGGCGCAACGCATACAACACGCGCTCTTCCTGGGAGAACTTCACTAGATAGCCTATCGCGTTCTTCAGCTGATCCTTGCTTTCGATGGCGTGCTCGAGCTCTGGGCGATCCACGAGCGCCTGAAGTAAGGCAAAGTCGGTCTCGATCGCAGAGACAGAAAGGCAGCCATTTTCCGTGGGCTGGGCCAAGTGGCCGTAGGGAATCCACTCGGTCATCATTGCCCTTTCCGCCTTAGCAAAGTTACGTAACGCGTCTTCTAAAGCGGCGTCGATACGGACAAAGCTGGCGGAGAACCGGTCCGCCTTCGTGCTGGACTTAAAGACCCACAAATGGACCCCGGCACTGTCGAGGTCGAATTCCTGTAGCGCCTGCAATGCTTGATCGGTCATGGATCCCTCATTAGATAAACGTCCTGTATCTCTTCCGCCATCTGAATGCTGGGCACAAGCGGGCCCTTTTTCAAGACTCGAACCATCCTGATCGCACCGCTTTGACCCAAACCTACCTTGACCTCGTAGAGCTTCCACCCCAGCACGATCAACAAAGGGTTCATCAGAATCTGGCCAGAACGATAAGTGATGAGGAAGAGCACAACCCAAAAGACCAAGAAGCCGCCGAGCTTTTGGGGATCAGCATAGCTAAGCCCCATAAAAGACACCACGTAAGGAAGCACGTAGTTGATCAGGTCATTGGGAATCGCCTTGACCTCTTGCACGTGCACGCGATGCGGGAGACGAACCGAGCGCAGTGCAACCACCATCAAAAGCAACGCCCCAAAAGTCACCGCTACAGTCCCCCACGCCAACCACGGATGGGCAAGGATCTGGAACTGGCAATTCCATTGCCCTTTCCAACCGCATAGTGGTGCCTTCCAGTATTTGGTGGCGATGTCTTGAACCATCAAAATAACAGCTAAAGGCAGGTAGGAACCTAGAAAAAGCAACACCGCTGACCAAAACTGGAACTGCATGCATTCGGCTCCTTCCTTCATTGACACCATTGTCTCGAATGCGGTTCGCACAGCATGAGAAGCTACTCTAGCTGTAAGCCGAGGAGCCAGCCTTTAGCTCTCGATCTGAAAGTCGGAGCCTTTGGGGATGCAATGGCACAGCCCTATCGTGTGCAACGGCGCCGTCCTGACTTTCAATGGCAGGCCGACACGTAGGCAATGTAACCAAGAGGGACTGGAGCATCGCTCTTCAGCGATGCTGCGTGGGGAGCAAGTCCTTCACAAGGTTCAGAGCCTCGCGCTGCTTCGCCGCCGGCAGTTGGGACACCACAAGAATCACCTCGGCCAGAAGGTCTGACGTCGCATGAAAGTAGGCCACCGGCAAGTCCAGCGCCTTTGCTAAGGCCTCAGCCGTCGCAGGGTCCGGGTCATGTTGCCCCGTCTCGTAGCGGCTCACGCGGGTGGCTCCGGACACCGAGTCCACCATCCCAATGCGTTCGGCCAGCTCGGCCTGGGTCCAGCCCATGGCCATCCGCGCATGGCGCAGACGCTTGCCATAGACCGTGGCCGGTGTCTTGGGTTTGGGCATCGAGAAGATTGCACGAAAGCTGAATTCCCTCAGTGTGCCGCTTGGAAGCGGGCTTCTCATCTGCGATTATCGTAAATGCTGCCAGACCGGCGGTCTACAGGGGCTTTTCGTATGAAGCAAACAGGACACGGAGCGTTCGCTGCGCTCTTGGCTTTGACGCTTGTCGCGCCGCTCACCACCTATGCTCAAGACGCGCCGGAGCAAAAGCCCGGCTTCTTCCGCCAGCTCGGAAAGAGCTTGGCCGACTCGGGGAAGCAGATGGTTGGCATCCAGCCGAACGCCAGCACCAAGGCCGGCAATCAGGAGGCGGGCCCGATCTACACGCCCATCAGTGGCGCCGGGAAGCTGCCCGGACTCTTCAAAGGCGACAACCACCAGCAAGCCCAGCTCGGGAAGCTGGACTGGCCCCGAGTCGCGTTGACCTTCACCGAATGGGGCGCATCGCTGCCCTGCTGGACCGCAGAAGCACGGATCTGGACCAGCCCCACGGCATCGACCACGGAGACCTTCCGGATCTGCTTCGATGCCCCGCTGACCGAGACCGATGACTTGGGCGAGACCGCGGAGTTCAACACCTCCGCTCTGTGGAAAGGCAGGGATACCCTCAACGGCGTCCGCGTGCCTCCCAGCAAGCCCAACACGGGCGCGCAGCGTTCCGCGGGTCCCAACCCTCCGGCCCAGCCCTTTGTCGTCAACGTAAGCCGGCCAGGGGTTGCTGACCGCGCCGTGGACGTGTCGCTGCGTGTGGCGTGGGTCTCCGGATTCCTCCAGACCGCGGATCTGCATCCGGGCGCGTCGGGGATGCTGACCCCTTTCAAAGATTCGCGACTGTGGATCGCGGCCTTCAAGCCCGACGGGAACCGCGACAAGTAGCAGGTCCCGGCTTGGCCCGGCTTTCCCATCACTATTCCCTAGCAAAAAGGAACGACATGAAAAACGCATGGATTGGCCTGGTCGCGTTGACCATGGCCCTGAGCCTGACCGCCTGCGGCGGCAAGCCGTCGTCTGAAAACGCCAAGGAGGCCTTTGTCCGGTTGTTGAAGGACAGCGGTGCCGGCCAAGTGACCGACGTTCAACACTTCGAACTTACTGGATGCGTGGAAGCGGAAGGCGCCGACGGCTATCGGTGCGACACGCGCGGCCAGGCCGTGCTCAACATCGAGGGCCGGCAGGTGCCGATTCCCGTGAGCAAGAACTTGCGCTACGCCAAGAGCGACGGCACCTGGAGGGCCTACGCTAAATGAGCGCGCCTCCTCTGCTTGACCCGCCGGTGCACGCCCGGCGCAAGCTCATGACACCACGGGACCGGTTTTTTTGGTGGTATGCGCTGTCTCTGCTCTTCCTGGGACCTTTCGGGTTCCTTGTCGGGCCACTCATGGCCCGGCGAGGAACGCGGAAGGTAGGACGCCTCTACCCGGCCGATGCTCGTGTGGCTCAGGCGCGGGACAAGGGCTTCGCCTGGTGGCAGTGGTGGGCCATGACCATCCTCACTCTGATGGGCGCATTCGGGGCCTTTGCTGTCCTGAGCGGGCTGCCGATGTTTCTGTTCGTGCTGTATGCGCAGCTGATACAGGCAGGGGCTTAGAGAAATACAAACGCGGGTCATCTCGACAATCCATGGAAACAACCTATTGGATTGTCGGCAGCGGCCGCAGACTGCCGCCAAAGATCCGATCTAGTCAGTCTTGACGATTCTTCAGAGGGAGCTATAAACAGCCTTTAACCGAAACCTAAGCCATGGACATTGAATCATTTTGGAACCACTCGTTTCTGTCGGCCCTGACCCGACTGCCCGCCGATCAAGCAATGGACGAAGCAACCAAGGCGACTGAACTGTGCATTGCCTATTGGCAAAGCAAGTCTGACGAGACAACCATCGACGGAAAAGGCCTCTGGCAACACCAGCCGGTGGGGGGAGTGCCAGAGGCGATCGCGACCATAAAAATGCCACGGCAAGGCAACGTCAGATTTTTGGTGTCATCTTCTTCTGATGCGCAGAAACCACAGGGTGCGCGATAGGGGCTCTGAGGAGTATATTTTTATTCTCTGCAGCCATCCACCCAGCGGCAACATTCAAGCTTGAGCTTGAGTAAAGAGTAAGTTCTTGCCCCACTCTTTTTACAGCAAAGCGCCTCTTCATGGGGGTCGTGTTGCTGCCCTCAAATGAAGCAAATTCAATCACCTCAAGACCAGTTTCCTGACTGAAGAATCGCACACTCATAACCTCAAGGATTTTTGGTGCAAATTCAATAATCTTCCTCCTCTGACTTGAAGGATTTTTCACTATTGAAAAGCTGCTGCGTATTGTGTCGTAGTCACCATGCCCTTCCATGATTTTGACGGAGTCCTGAGCTATCAAAAGCAATACTGGAGGGGTCTCGGGGAGACCGGCGCCACTGACCTGAAAAACATATGCCCTGGAACTATCCATCTCTGACATTCCACACTCCTGCGCACATTGCGTCACTGGGTATTGGCCAAGAAAGCGCGCGCACATTCAGCGCTCACTCGAACTTAGGCCTCGCTAACGATCTCATATTTCATTGCACTCAAACCGGGTGAAATCGACCCAAACCCTTGCAACTTTTCCTTCACCGTGAATTCCCGGCTGTAGGTTGAATGATGTTCGTCGTCCAGCTCATGGCCAACGATCTGGGCCCGGAGCTCCGAAACCACGCCTGCGCCCTGCAGTTCCTGGATAAAAGTCTTCCTGAGCGAATGGAAGCCTCGTTTAGCCGGCTCCCAGCCCTTCCCTACCTCGGCCAGATGCCGACTAAACGCCTTGGTGATCCAGTTGCCCTGTCCGTTCACGGCGGTGGCTTTGGCAGCCGGGAAGAGCCTCGTTTCACCAGCCTTGCGCTTGCCATCGACCCACCCCAAGAAGCCCATTTTGATAAGCTCCGGGTGAAGCGGCACCGTCCTAAGGCTGACCTCGGTTTTCACTTTCTGGTGCTCGCCATCGTCAGAGACTCGGATACAAGGGATGCCATCCTCTTCGAACACGTCCTTGATGAGGAGTTGGCCGACCTCTGACGCCCGAGCTCCGGTGTAGAGGCCAAGCAGCGAGGCCCAGCGGGCCGACTCTGACAGCTTTGCCAGCGCTTCGGGCGCGAACAAGGCTTGGATCTGCGATCTGTCATAGGCTTTGAACCCCAGCTTCTTTCGGGCCCGCTTCTCGCGCTGGGAGTAGCTGACGTGGCCGCTGGCCGGGTTGTCACCACGGGAATAGTGTCCCGACGCCATCGCCCACTCGAAGAAGCCACCTTTGCCACCGATGTAGCTCTGCTTATTCGTGAGCGTCGGCGTTGAAGCGCCCTTCTCCCGCATGTCTTGATACCAGCGGGCCAAATCCGACCTGGTTATGGCATGGACCTTGGCCTTCTCCCCGAGGAAACTAACCAATGCCTCAATCGCCGTCTTTTTGATGGTGTAAGTCTTCGGCAGCGTCGAGCCCTTGAGGGTCGCCAGGAACGCGTCCCGGGCCTTTCCCAGCGTCATCGTTTCGATAGCTGGCGCAGAGGCGTGCCGCACCTGGCTCACCGGATGCGCACCGAATGTATTGAATGTGGCGGCTGGGAGCCGCGACGGTTGGGCGGTCGCCCCAACCCTTGCTTCCAGCTCCATTAGCTGCCGATACAGCTTCAGGTCCTTCGGACTATCGATCTGCCACTGCTCCGTCACCGTCCCATCCGGCTGTCGAGTGCGGTTGAGTGTTAGTTCTTGGAGGTTCTCAGCGCTCGTCAGGCGAGCGATGAGCAGGTCAGCGTCCGTCTTGCTCAGATTGGCCACGCGTTGATCCTTCAACTGTGCGAAGAGCCGAGCATATCCCGCCCCAAGCACCACCGCACGCACATGCGCCTGCGCTAGGTCCTTCGTTTGCAAGGTGCGTTTGATAAGCCGGCAGCCCATCACGCTTTGCAAATCGATGGGCACACGTTGGACGAACGACCAGCGGCCAGTGGACGACCGGCTCAAATGATGAGGGATGCGCATGCGAATGTTTCCTCTGCATGCTTCCTGCCTCCCAATCGAACCAAATCAGATTTTTACATTAAAAATCAATGACTTGGGACCGACTGGCGGAGAGAGTGGGATTCGAACCCACGGAAGGTTTGACCCTTCGCCGGTTTTCAAGACCGGTGCCTTAAACCGCTCGGCCATCTCTCCGATGCTGCTTTGCGCGACCGCCGAAGGTGTCGGGTGATCACGCCTGCGCCACGCGCGAAGCGGGTGACGTCTGTCGATGGATGCTGCATTGCGCGCTGCCCTCGACCCGGGATTGCTCCCGGGCGCGCATTCTCGCACGCCCGGACGCGCTTTGCTAAGCGCCGCGTGTTGTTGAGCTGCACAGTGCTGCAAAGCGGTTCCATTTGCCGGTGACGCAGCATTCCCGATTACGCAGCGCTGCCAGGCGACACAGCGCTGATGGGCCGACATCGGCAACCCGGATGTCCGCGACCAGGCACAGCGATCAGCCGGCTTCGGCCACAGCCAGGCGCGGTGCAGTGGCGGTTGCACGCTTGAGCTTTTCGGCCAGCTCGGCGCAGTTGCCGCCGCAATCCAGGCGCGAGCGTTCGATTTCCTGCGGTAGGTGCTCGGCCAGGAAGTCGATGAACACCCGCACCGCCGGCAGCAGGCCGCGACGCGAGGCGAACACTGCGTGGCAGATGCCCTGCGGCAGCGACCAGTGCGGCAGCACCACTTCCAGCTCGCCGCTGCGCACGGCTTCGGCGCACACGGTTTCCGGCAGCATGGTGATGCCGAAGCCATCGCGCGCCATCGACTGCAGCAGCGGGAAATCGAAACCGGCCAGGCGCGGCTGCAGGTCCACCCGGCGCATCTCGCCGTTGGGGCCGTGCAGCTCCCAGCGCTGGTGCGCTTCGTCCTCGCTGGTGCTCATGGTGGTGTGGTTGGCCAGCTCGCTCGGGTCCTTGGGGCGCCCGGCGCGGTCCAGATACCTGGGGCTGGCCACCAGCAGCTCCTGTACCTGGCCGAAGCTGCGCATCACCAGGCTGCCGTCGTCGTCCAGCCGCGAGCGCACGCGCAAGGCGATGTCATAGCCTTCGTTGATGACGTCGACGCGGCGGTTGCTGATGTTGAGCTGCAGCCGCACCTTGGGGTACTTGGCCAGGAATTCCGGCAACAGCTTGGGCAGCTGGATCTGCGCCAGCGAGACCGGAACGCTTACGCGGACAAGGCCGCGCGGTTCGGCGCTGAGCCGGTCCACCACCTCGCGTGCGGCCTGCGCTTCGGCCAGCATGGTCTGGGCGTGCCGATGCACGCTGGTGCCGACATCGGTGACCGCAAAACGGCGCGTGGAGCGCTGCAGCAGGCGCACGCCCAGGTCGGTTTCGAGCTGGCTGATGCGGCGGCTCAGGCGCGACTTGGGGATCCCGAGCGCACGCTCGGCTGCGGCAAAGCCGCCGTGGTCCACCACCATCGCGAAGTAATACAGGTCATTCAGGTCGTGCATGGCGCTTGCATCCATGGATAGAACGATAAGTGACATTTAAGCACTTTCATCCCAGCAGGGCAACGACCAACTACACCAGAAATGTAATTTCTTGCGGCCGGCACCGGACCACCGCGCATGGCGTTCTAGCGTCCTGCCAGGGCAGCGTGCCGACCTGCGGCTGGTGTCGGCAGGCCCGCTCGCCCGGTCCGTCCGCGTCGTCCAGGCAATGCAGCAAGATGTCAACCATGGAAATGCAAACGGGGCCAACGATGGCCCCGCTCCCGTTCGATCATCCTGCCGATCACTTTCCGCCAAGCACGCGGCAGCACTGCTGACCATCGCCACAGCCGTCCGCGACAGTGCGGAAGTGGCTGGTCACTTGACCAACGCTCATCAGTCGAGACATGCCTGCATGCGCAGAGTCGCACGTGAAAGACGCACGCCACCTCCGGGCAACGGCGGCGCCCGCCTGGCGGCTGCGCAGCAGGTACGCGCCGCCCTTAGCCGATCCGCTCGATCCCACCCATGTACGGACGCAGCACCTCGGGCACGTCGATCGAGCCATCGGCGTTCTGGTAATTCTCCATCACCGCGATCATCGCGCGGCCCACCGCGGTGCCGGAGCCGTTGAGCGTGTGCAGCAGCTCCGGCTTGCCGCTGGCCGGGTTGCGCCAGCGCGCCTGCATGCGGCGCGCCTGGAAATCGCCGCAGTTCGAGCACGACGAAATCTCGCGATAGGTGTCCTGCGACGGCAGCCACACCTCCAGATCGTAGGTCTTGACCGCAGAGAAGCCCATGTCGCCGGTGCACAGCAGCACCTTGCGATACGGCAGGCCGAGTTTTTCCAGCACCACTTCGGCGCAACGCGTCATGCGCTGGTGTTCGGCATCGCTGTGTTCCGGCGCGCAGGCGGTGACCAGCTCGACCTTTTCGAACTGGTGCTGGCGGATCATGCCGCGCGTGTCGCGGCCGCCGCTGCCGGCTTCGGCGCGGAAGCACATCGAATGGGCGGTCATGCGCAGCGGCAGACGCTCGGCATCGACGATCTCGTCGCGCACGATGTTGGTCAGCGGCACCTCGGAGGTAGGGATCAGGTAGCGGCGTGATTCACCCACTTCGGTCTGAAACAGGTCGTCCTCGAACTTGGGCAGTTGCCCGGTGCCGCGCATCGAGTCAGCATTGACCAGCAGCGGCACGTTGGTTTCTTCGTAGCCATGCTCGCCGACATGCAGGTCGAGCATGAATTGCGCCAGCGCGCGGTGCAGCCGCGCGACCGGCCCACGCAGCACGGTGAAACGCGCACCCGACAGCTTGGCGGCGGTCTCGCCGTCCAGCCAGCCGTGCGGCGCGCCGAGTTCCACGTGGTCCTTGACCGGGAAATCGAACTGGCGCGGCGTGCCCCAGCGCGACTGCTCGACGTTCTCGCTCTCGTCCTTGCCCTGCGGCACCTCGTCGGCCGGCAGATTGGGCAGGCCCAGCGCGATGGTCTCGAGCTTGGCGCGGATCACCTCCAGCGCCTCTTCGGAGGCCTTGAGCTCATCGCCGAAACCTGCCACCTCGGCCATCAGCGCAGCGACATCCTCGCCCTTGGCCTTGGCCTGCCCGATCGCCTTGGATTTGGAATTGCGCTGACTCTGCAGTTCCTGCGTGCGCACCTGGATGCGCTTGCGCTCGCTTTCCAGCGACTCCAGTTCCGCGGTGTCCAGGGAGAAACTACGCGTGCTGCGCAGGCGCTCGGCAAGGTCGGCGGGATGTTGGCGAAGCAGGGCCGGATCTAGCATCGGGAGTCTGTGAGTCAGTGGGAAGCGCGAGATTATCGCCTGTTCCGCCACCTGCTGCGATCGATTCACCGCCGCTATGCCAGAATTGGCCCGATCCTTCAGGTGAGCCCTATGCCCGCGCCCCGCCCTGCGTCCGATCGGCAGATCGTCCTGCGACTGCCCCGTCACACCCTGAAAATTGCCGGTATCGCCTTCGTTGCCGGCCTGTTGCTGTTCCTGCTGGTGTGGGCCACCGGGCGCAAGGACGATTTCTACAAGGCCTCGCCGACCCAACCGGCTGCAGGTACCCAGGCCGACGACAGCATCCAGCCGCTGCCAGCGCCACTGCCGGCCCAGGACGGCGCCAGCGACATGCCGCAGGCCAAACCGCCGGAAGACACTCCGACGCTGGTGGACACCGCGCCGCCAGCGCCGCCCGCGCCGACACCCTTGCCGGAGGACGCGATCCCCGGTGCGCCGGGCAGCGCAGCGCCAGCAAACGCCGCGGCAGCCCCCGGCGGAGATCGCCCGGTGCCGATGCAGGGCCAGATGCCGCCGCCGCGCTATCCCTCGGCGGCGCTGCGTCGCGGCGATGCCGGCGATGTGGTGGTGCGGGTAGACGTGGACGCGGCAGGCAACCCGGGCGGAGTGACGCTGGTGCAGCGCAGCGGCTCGCGCGACCTGGACCGCGCCGCGATGGAGGCGGTACGGCACTGGCGTTTCCACCCGGCGCAGCGCAACGGCCAGCCGATTGCCGGGAGCCTGGATATCCCGTTCGAGTTCAAGCCGGCGCAGTGACGTGCGGCCGGCCGGATGCGTCGGTCAGGCCGCACACCGACGGCCTGACTGCTGCAATCGGGGAGATCGGCACGCCGTGACCGGACAGGACCGGGCGAACCGGCACCGGCACGGGCTTTACCAAACTGAATGTCTGCCGCCGCGCAGATCTCGCCGGGTGCCCCGCCTTAACTGCGCCTCAGGCAAGGCCGACCAGACTGGTCACGTCATCCCAAAGATGCGCCAGGAGGCCGGCCATGTCCTTCATCTCCAATCCTTCCCCACACCCCACGCAGGCGTTGCCGCATCGGCCCGTGCATGCCGACGACCGCGTGCGCGACGAGTCTGCCGACGGCGCCTCGCCATGGTTGTGGGCGACCCTGCTGGCGCTGCTGGTGGTAGTGCCCACCTGGTGGTGGGCCCGGCATAGCGACGAATCGTTCGCGACCGATACGCGCCCCGCGCCAGCGGCCAGTCGTCAGATCCTGCCGACCTCGGACGGCCCGCGTGCGATGACCATGATTGCGCACCCACCGGCGCGCGCGCCGATCAGCACCGAAGAAGCGATCCCGCTGCCGGGCAATGCGATGCCGAGCTATCCGTCGGATATCGCGCAGGCCGGGATCGAAGGCAGCCGCACCGCGCGTCTGCAACTGGATGTGCAAGGCCGGGTGAGCGATGTGACCATCGTCGATCGCAGCGGCAGCAATGACCCGCGCCTGGATGCAGCGGTGAGGGACAGCTTGCGTCAGTGGCGCTTCGAGCCGGCCACCCGCGACGGCCATGCGGTGGTCAGCAGCGTGCAGGTGCCGGTCGAGTTCAGCGCACGGCGATGAGTGGCGCGGGCGGCGCGTGGGACATCGCTACCGCCGCGCCGGATGCGAAGCCGCGTCCGGGCACCGGCTGACCGGCGTCAGGTGCACCCGACGCCTCGATCGAGCCGTCTTCGTCCAGCAAGCACTGTCCGCGTTGCCACCCAGGCTGTCCTGCTGCCTGCGTTGACCGGCCGGTTGGAGTTGTCCCGCCGCTCAGGCCGTTTCAAGCCCGAAACCGGCACCGCGTGCCAGGCTGTCGAAACCCGGGAACGAAGTCGCGACATTTGCAACGTCGTTCACCCGCACGCTGCCGGTGGACAGCTGGCCGGCGATGGCAAACGCCATCGCGATGCGGTGGTCGCCGTGGCTCTCGATCACGCCGCTGCCAATGCGGCCGCCGTGAATGGTCGCGCCGTCCGGGGTCTCGTCGACCTGCACGCCAAGCGCGCGCAGCCCGGTGGCCATGGCCGCGAGGCGATCGGATTCCTTGACCCGCAGTTCGGCAGCGCCGCTGACCACCGTCTGCCCGGTTGCCGCCGCAGCGGCCACGAACAGCGCCGGAAACTCGTCGATCATGTCCGGCACCAGCGCTTCGGGAATCTGCGCGCCCCGCAACGGCGCATAGCGCACGCGCAGATCGGCCACCGGCTCGCCGCCATGTTCGGCATGCCGTTCTTCGGCGATATCGGCGCCCATCAGCCGCAGTGCCGCCAGCAGCCCGGTGCGCCGTGGATTCAGGCCTACCGCACGCAACAGCACGTGCGAGCCGGGAATGATGCTGGCTGCCACGATGAAGAACGCCGCCGAGGAGAAATCCGCAGGCACGGCGATATCGGTGGCGCGCAGGCGCTGGCCGCCACGCAGGCGGGCCTTGCCAGGCGAGAAATCGATCTCCACGCCGAACGCGGACAGCATGCGCTCGGTGTAGTCGCGGGTGGGATGCGGCTCGGTGACCGAGGTTTCGCCCTGTGCATACAGGCCTGCCAGCAACACCGCGGATTTGACCTGCGCACTGGCCACCGGCGAAACGAAGTCGATGCCGTGCAGCGCCTGCCCGCCATGCACACGCAGCGGCGGAGTGCCGTCGTCCTCGGTGTCGATGCGCGCGCCCATCTGTGCCAGCGGGCCGGTCACGCGCCGCATCGGGCGCTTGGACAGCGACGCATCGCCAACCAGCGTGCTATCGAAGCGCTGCGCCGCCAGCAGGCCGGCGAGCAGGCGCATGCCGGTACCGGCATTGCCGCAGTCCAGCGCCTCGCTGGGCGGTTGCAGACCATCCACGCCCACGCCGTGCACGATGCGCTGCGACGCCGACGGCGTGTCGATACGCACGCCGAGCTGGGCAAAAATGGCCGCGGTGGAGCGGGTGTCTTCGCCTTCGAGAAAACCGTCGATCTGCGAGACGCCATCGGCCAGCGCGGCGAACATCACCGCGCGATGCGAGACGGATTTATCGCCGGGAATGGCCAGGCTGCCCTGCAAGGCGCTGCCCTGCCGGGCGATCCAGTGCTGCGTGCTGCTGCTCATGCGTGTGATCCGATGGCTGCGGCATCGCCCTGCGGCGATGCGCGTTGAAGAGTGTCGTGGCACTGCCGTCACCTCGGCCGGTGATGGCGTGCCGGTCAGGATTGCGCCTGGCTCAGGCCCGGCGCTCAGGGAATGGCGACCGGGTACGAGCCCAGCACCTTGATCTGCGCCGAGTGCGCTTCCAGTTCGGCCAGCGCCTGCTTCATCGCCTCGTCTTCCACGTGGCCGGCCAGGTCGATGAAGAAGCCATATTCCCACTTGGCCTGGTGCGAGGGACGCGACTCGATGCGGTTCATGCTGATGCCATGCCGCGCGAACGGGCTGAGCACGTCGAACAACGCGCCCGGCTTGTCGTGGATGAACACCAGCACCGAGGTGCGGTCGTGCCCGGAGGTGGGAAAGATCTGCCGGCCGATCACCAGAAAACGCGTGGTGTTGTCGTCGTCGTCTTCGATCGACTTCATGATGACTTTCTTCAAGCCATACACATGCGCAGCGCTTTCGCCGCCGATCGCCGCGGCATCCTCGGCATTGCGGGCGCGGCGCGCGCCTTCGGCATTGCTGGAGACGGCGATCTTCTCGACCTTGGGCAGGTGCGAACGCAGCCAGCCGGCGGTCTGTGCAAACGACTGCGAATGCGCGTAGATGCGCTCGATGTCTTCCAGCCGGCCATTGCGCGAGAGCAGGTACTGGTGCACGCGCAGCTCGACTTCACCGCAGATTTTCAGGTTCGAGGTCAGGAACATGTCCAGGGTGACCTGGATGGTGCCCTGGCCGGAATTTTCCACCGGCACCACGCCGAAATCGGCATTGCCCGCTTCCACTTCCTGGAACACTTCCTCGATGGTCGCCATCGGCAGGCCGACTGCCGAGCGGCCGAAGTGCTTGAGCACCGCCTGCTGGCTGAAGGTGCCTTCCGGACCGAGATAGCCGATCTTCAACGGCTCCTGCTGGGCCAGGCACGCGGACATGATTTCGCGGTACACGTGCACCAGCACTTCATCACTGAGCGGGCCTTCGTTGCGGTCCACCACCATGCGCAGCACCTGCGCCTCGCGCTCGGGCCGGTAGTAATCCACCGCGGCGGCGAGCTTGCCCTTGGCCTTGCCGACCTGATGGGCGAAGTTTGCGCGCTCGGCGATCAACGCCTGGATACTGCGGTCGATCTCGTCGATCTTGGCGCGCACGTCGGCCAGTACCGGTGCGGCGACCGCCGGCTTTGCGAGCTTGCCTGCCGACTTGCTTGCCGCTTTTTCCACAGATTTCCCTACGGATTTACTTGCCGGCCTGGTCTTGCCGCCAGGGGCGGTCGTGGGCTTGTTGGACTTGGGAGCCATCGCTGGGCATTCCTTGAATAACGGCGCATGCGCCTGTGCGGCAGGTGCCGCGGTCGAAGAGAAGACTTGGAGCGGCTAACACTACGTGGCGAGCAATCGCACCGTAGTTTTGTCAGTCACTCTCAGCCGTGACGCTGCCGGAAGTCGTGCATGAAGCTCGCCAGCGCCTGCGCGCCCGCCACCGGCATCGCGTTGTAGAGCGAGGCGCGAATGCCGCCGACTGCCTTGTGCCCCTTCAACGCCAGCAGGCCGGCCGCCTTGGATTCGCTGACGAACAGCGCATCCAGCTGCTCGTCCGGCAGAAAGAACGGGATGTTCATGCGCGAGCGCACCGCCGGGGTGACCAGGTTGCGGTAGAAGCCACCGGAGCCATCGATCGCGCCATACACCAGCGCGGCCTTTTCGGCGTTGCGACGGGCGAACTCCTCCACCCCGCCCTGCTCCAGCATCCACTTCACGGTGAGTCCGAGCAGATACCAGTTCCAGGTCGGCGGCGTGTTGAGCATCGAATCGCGGGCGGCATGCGAGGCGTAGTTGAAGATGTCCGCGCGTGGCTGGCCGGCGCGTTCGAGCAGGTCGCGCCGCACGATCAGCACCGAGATGCCGACCGGGCCCAGGTTCTTCTGCGCGCCGGCATAGATCAGCCCGTAGCGCGACACATCCAGCGGCTCGGACGCGATCGAGGAACTGAAATCGGCAAACAACGGCAGCGTGCCCACCGCCGGCGTCTCGCGGAACTCGACGCCGTGGATGGTCTCGTTGGCGGTGATGTGCACATAGGCCGAGTGCGGCGACAAGGTCCAGCTGGCCACCGGCGGAATGTCGGTGAAGCCGCCCGCCTGCCCGTCCGCAGCAATGCGCGCATCCACGTAGGTGGCCGCCTGCCTGATCGCGGTCTTGCCCCAGTGGCCGGTGATCACGTAGTCGGCGGCCTGGCCGGGTGCGGCGAAATTGAGCGGCAGCAGCGCCTGGATGGTGGTGGCGCCACCGGCGGTGAACAGCACCGCGTAGTCGTCGGGAATCGACAGCAAGCTGCGCAGGTCGGCCTCGGCCGCGGCCGCCACGGCGATGAAATCGGCGCTGCGGTGGCTGATTTCCACGATCGAGGCGCCGACGCCGTTCCATTCGACCATCTCCGCCTGCGCCTGGCGCAGGACCGATTCCGGCAATGTCGCAGGGCCGGCACTGAAATTGAAAGCGCGTGTCATGGCACACCTTGTCGAGCTAGCCTTCTAGTATGCCGCAGCGCATCGGCCTTGGCAGCGCTGCAGAAAAGTTGCATGTGCATCCTTCTCACCGGCGTCGACGTATGGTTTGCGTAGGCCATCGGCGGTGTCATCACCATGGTCCGTTATTCTCACCAGCAGCCACTGTCAGGAGCGAGCCATGTCCCTTCGCGATGTCTTGAAGACGCCGTCCAGCGAGATCACCGATGAGGCCGTCTACCGCGACCGACGCCGGCTGCTGCAGCTGTTTGCCCTGACCCCGGCGCTGGGCGTGGCCGGTTGCGCCGAGGCCGATCCGCCGCCTCCGCCCAAGACCGTGGTGACCCCGGCGCAGGCGCGCAGTGGCTTCCGCACCGCCGAGGAACTGACCCGGCTGGAAGATGTCACCAGCTACAACAACTTCTACGAGTTCGGCACCGACAAGACCGATCCGTCCAAGGCCGCCAAGACGCTGAAGCTGTCGCCATGGTCGGTGAAGGTCAGCGGCGAGTGCGAAAAGCCCGGCAGCCTGTCGCTGGACGAATTGCTCAAGGGCATCAGCGCCGAAGAACGCATCTACCGGCTGCGTTGCGTGGAAGGCTGGTCGATGGTGATCCCGTGGACCGGCGTGCCGCTGGGCGAGGTACTCAAGCGCTTCGCGCCGACCTCCAAGGCCAGGTACGTGGCGTTCACCACACTGGCCGATCCGCAGCAGATGCCGGGCGTGCGCTACCGCTCGATCAACTGGCCATACCGCGAAGGCCTGCGCATCGACGAAGCGATGCATCCGCTGACCCTGCTGGCCACCGGCCTGTACGGCAAGCCGCTGCCGCAGCAGAACGGCGCACCGCTGCGGCTGGTGGTGCCGTGGAAGTACGGCTTCAAGAGCATCAAGTCGATCGTGGAGATCCGCTTCGTCGAGAAGATGCCCGAGACCGCCTGGCACGACCTGCAGCCGTCCGAATACGGATTCTTTTCCAACGTCAATCCGGCGGTGGACCACCCGCGCTGGAGCCAGAAGACCGAGCGCCGTATCGCCGGCACCGCCAGCAAGCTGTTCGCCGAGCGCATCGCGACCAAGCCGTTCAACGGCTACGCGGATCAGGTCGCCTCGCTGTATGCGGGGATGGACCTGAGGAAGTGGTTCTAAGGCAGTGATGCCCCCCGCGTAGGAGCGCACCCGGGCGCGACGGGCATTACCAGGAATGCCCGTCGCGCCCGGGTGCGCTCCTACGATGCATGTTGATGCCCGCGCGGCATCGCTTCCTTCTTCGAGATCGCATGGCCAAGACCTCCGCATCCCTGATCGCCGCCAAGACCCTGGTGCATGTCGCTGCGCTGACGCCGATCGCCTTGCTCGGCTGGCAGTTCTGGCAGGTCTGGCAAACCGGCAGCGATGCGCTGGGCGCCGATCCGGTGGCCGAGATCGAGCACCGCACCGGGCTGTGGGCGCTGCGGTTTCTGCTGATCACCCTGGCGATCACGCCGCTGCGCCAGCTCACCGGCCAGGCAACGCTGATCCGCTTCCGGCGCATGCTCGGGCTGTACGCGTTCTTCTATGCCAGCGTGCATCTGGCGGCCTACCTGAGCCTGGATCTGCGCGGCTTCTGGACGCAGATCTTCGAGGAGATCCTCAAGCGTCCCTACATCACGGTCGGCTTTGCGGCATGGCTGCTGCTGGTGCCGCTGGCGATCACCTCGACCCAGGGCTGGATGCGGCGGCTCAAGCGCAACTGGGGCCGCCTGCACCTGCTGATCTACCCGATCGGGCTGCTGGCGGTGCTGCACTTCTGGTGGCTGGTGAAATCCGACATCCGCGAACCGGCGCTGTATGCCGGCATCCTGGCGGTGCTGCTGGGCTGGCGGGTGTGGAAAAAACTCAGCGCGCGCCGAACCACAGCAAGGCGCTCAGCGCCGCCGCCAGCAACACCGCGCTGAGCAGCAGCCATGGCCAGCGCGCGACCTTGACTGGCGCGCGCGCCGGTTCGCGTGCTGCCGGTGGCAGCGGCAACGGCCCCGGCTCGGGTACGTCCCAGGTCATGCCATGGTGGGTCCGCGGGACCTCGACGACAAAGCGGTGGCGGGCGTCGAACACGACCTGGTCGCCGGCCTGCAGCCAGCCGTCGCGCACCTGCACGCCGTTGATCCAGCTGCCGTCCTCCGAGCCCAGATCGCGGATCAGCACGCGGTCGCCGTGGCGTTCCAGACGCGCATGCTGCGCGGCAAATGCCGGGTCGTCGATGACGATGTCCGCAGCCGGGTCGCTGCCGACCAGGCGTGGACGGTCCAACGTGAAGCTGCGCCCATGGTGACGGCCGCCCAGACCGCGCAACAGCAGGCAGACCTCGCTCAGACCGGTATCGTCGTCTTGAACATCGCTGGCCGGCGCGCTCGACGGCGCACTGCGCAGCAGCATCTCCACGCCATCGGCGTAGATCGCATCGCCGGGGCGCAACAGCGCCATGCGCCGTACCGGACGTCCGTTGACGTGGATGCCGCGGACCCCGTTGGCCACCTGCAGCCACAGCCCGCGCTGATCCAGGCAGAACTGCGCCAACAGCAGCGCGCCCTGCGCATCGGCAACCACCCGCACGCTGCCGGAGGCATGGCGGACGATCCGGTGGACGCCGGGCGTGAGGGAATGATCCGGCTGCTGCCGGTGGGTGAAATGAACTTGCAGATCGCGCACCGGCCGCAGCCTAGCAGGTTTGCCCGGCGCAGCGGCCAATCGCGTGACCGACGTGTCGCAGCGCAGGTACGCCCAACAGGTACGCCCAAGGCGTCGTTGCGGGCCGGCCACACGCGCGCCGCACTTGGAGCCTGGCCCGCGCATGCGCACAATGCGCGCTCCTTTCGTCTTTCCCATGGAACCCATGTCCAGCATCGATATCCGCCACGACCATGCCTTGTCGCCGGCCCAGGCCCGCGCAGCGATCGACGCGGCGGCGCGCAAGCTGACCGATCGCTACGGCGTGGCCTCGCATTGGGAAGGCGATACCTTGCGCATCGCGCGGGCTGGCGTGGATGGGGCGATCGCCCTGTTGCCGCAGCAGGTGCATGTCACCGCCGAGCTTGGCTTCCTGTTATCGGCGATGCAGCCGATGGTGGAATCGGAGATCCGTCGCCTGCTGGCCGAAAAGCTCGCCTGAGCGCGCGGCGGCGCCGATCCGGGCCGGTTCGCCTGGTCGGACCCGCCACGCCGATGCTTCAGCGCCAAGTCACCCGCGGCACACGTCGCAGGCGGATGCTCCGGGAGCGCTTCACCTGCTCGATGCAGTGCCGGGACTAGGGTGAAGGCAACGTCACTTTGGCAACCCACAGGAGCATTCCATGACGACCGGATACGATCAGAACGGCAAGCGCGACGATGCAGCGCACGGCTTCCAGGCGCAGGCGGAACAGATTTCGCGCCGGCTCGGCGAATCGGCGCAGACGGTGTGGCTGGCCGGGCTCGGTGCACTGGGACGGGTGCAGAGCGAAGGCGGCAAGTTGTTCGACTCGCTGGTGCGCGAAGGCGCAGCATACGAGCGCAGCGGCCAGCGCAAGGCGGCCGAAAGCGTCGACGAACTGCGCGAAGAGGTGGAAACCCAGTTCGAGCAGGCACGCGACACCGCCGTACGCGGCTGGGACAAGCTGGGCAAGGCCTTCGACGAACGCGTCAAGGGAGTGTTGCGCACGCTCAACATCCCCGAGCAGGACGAGCTGGAGAACCTGCGCCGCGAGGTGGAATCGCTCAAGGCCCAGGTGCGCGCCAATACCGCCGCGACCAAGCGTGCCAACCGCACCGCCAACCAGGCGGCACAGGCCGCCGGCGGCGACACCACCGGCACCGGCACGATCGGCGGCAACACCGGCCCGACCACCGCAACCTTCGATGGTGAATGAGCCAGCCCGGCAATGTTGCAAAGCAGCATGATTTTTCAGACAATCGGGAACGACCCGCCAGTCCTGTAACACGAAGTCCGTTTGCTCCCCTCCCCTCACGGCTTCGGACTGGCGGGTCTTTCGTTGTCTGGATCACGGCTCGCGGGATTGCCGCCCGTGCTTCATTGACGGATCCGCCGCGAAGGATTCTTCTAGGCGCATTGTTTCGTCATACGTGCCATACCCTCGCTTGATGCCCATGCCCCCCTGGACCGTGCCGCTCGTGGCGTGCCTGCTGCTCTGGCTGGCGGCCTGCGCCTACCTGTGGCTGGTGCGTCGCCGGGCCGACGAAACCAGCGAAGGCCTGCGCGCGCTGGCAGCGATGCACTGGCGCGACTTTTCCGCCCTGGTGTTGCGCGTGCTGCAGGATCAACGCGGCTGGCAACCGACCCAGGTACCGCAGGACGGCGTGCCGACGGCCGACTTCATGATGCAGACCGGGCACGGCACGCGGCTGGTGGCCTGCAAGCACGGGCGCGGCTACCGCATCGGGGCGGCAGCGGTGAACGAGCTGGGCGCAATGGCACGGCTGGCCGGCGCAGGCGGCGGCGTGATGGTGACCGAGGGCCGGATGGAGCGCGAAGGCATGGCTGCCGCCGAGAAGCAGTCCATCGAAGTGCTGGATGGCGTGCGCCTGTGGCCGCTGCTCAAGCCGTATCTGCCGGGCGATGTGGAAGCCGGCGTGGTCGGCATGGCGCGCCGTCGCGCGACCCGTCACAGCCTCCTTGCCGGTGCAGCGCTGGCGACCCTGGCGCTGGTTGCGGTACTCGCGTTGCAGCCGGCGCAACCGCCCGCGCCAACATGGCAGGCTGCGCCAGCGGACACGGCGCACGTTGCCGAATCGGTCGCTGCAATCCCGGCACCGCAGGACGCAGCCTCGCAACAGCCGGCGCCGCCGGCAGCCGCGCCGCCTGCCCCGATGCCGCTGGCAGGCACTGCCGAACCGGATGCGGCAACCCTGCTGGGCCATCAACGCGAGGTATCCAGGGCATTGGCACGGACGCCCGGCCTGGTGCGCGGAATCTGGATCACCCAGGCAACCTTGGCGGTGGACCGCTCGGTTGGGGATGCTGCGGCGTGGCCGTTGATCTGCCGCGAACTGCAGCGCTACCCCTATCTGCGCACCGTACGCGTGCAACTCAATCCACGCCCCGGCGTGGACGAACCGGTGCGCTGGCGGCAGTGCTGGACGATCTGATTCGCGCACCGCTGCAGGCGCTTGCGCCGCGTCGGAGGGTCAGCGCATTCCCGGCGCGAACCGCGCCACCAGGTCGTAGGATCCACCCAGGAACAACTGCCGCACGTAGGTGACCGGCTGGTCGCCGCGCCAGGTGTGGCGGTCGATGACCAGACAAGCCGTGCCATCGTCCACCTGCAGGCGTTCGGCTTGCGCGGCGTCCGCACTGACGGCGCTGATGCGGTGCTCGGCGCGCGTCCACGGCACGTTGCGCAGCAACCAACTGCCCGGCGCCACCTCGGTGAACGGCTGCAGCAATGCCTCGGGCACGGTGGTGGTGTCGATCAGCCGCTGTTCCAGCGCGAACGGGCTGCCGTCTGCCAGGTGCACGCTTTCCAGCGCCAGTACCTTGCCGCTGCTGCCCAGCGCACGCTCCTGCGGCACGCGCAGGTGCGGGTTACGCAGCCGCCGCGACACCAACGAGAACGCGTAGACGTGGCCGCGCGCGGTCATTTCCACTTCGATGTCGGGAATCGACAACGCAACCTGCTCCAGATGCGGATGCGGCCGCGCCACGAACGAGCCGGTGCGGCGACGGCGTTCGATCATGCCGGCGTCGGCAAGCAGGCCGAGCACCTTGTTCACGGTCATGCGCGAGCAGCCGTACTGCGCCATCAGTTCGTGCTCGGGTGGCACGCGGTGACCGGGCGGCCAGTCGCCACTGTGGATGCGTTGTTCCAGATCCTGCCGGATGCGTTGGTGCAGGGTGCCGGGCGCGGCGATGGGGGTGGCGGTCAAAGCGGGTCTCCGGTCAGACCCGCATTGTGCGCGCATCCGCTCACTTGCTCAGCAGCGCTCGCAGAACAGCGGCAAAACGGGTGGCGATCCGCACGCGATCGATATGGCGTCCATCGCGCACCACCGCTTGCCCGGCGCGCCAGACAGTGCGCACCGCACCGCCGCGCGCGGCGAACAGCCAACTGTCCAGCAGCGCATCGTCGTGGCGCGCCAACAGCGCCGGATGGGTCGGGTCCAGCTCGAGCAGATCGGCCGATGCGCCAACCCGGATGCCAGCGTGCGCAATCCCCAAGGCCTGCGCCGCACCCTCGCCCGCCCGGTCGAACAGCCAGCGTCCGCTCGAGGTACCCGCCTGCGCCAGCACATTGCGCGCCTGCAGCCGCAGACGCTGGCCGTATTCGAGCAGGCGCAGCTCCTCGGCGGCGTCGATCAACACGTTCGAATCCGAACCCACGCCGAAGCGCCCACCCGCGGCGGCAAAGGCCTGCATCGGGAACACGCCGTCGCCCAGGTTCGCCTCGGTGATCGGGCACAGCCCGACCACCGCGCCGCTGTCGGCGATGGCCTGCAGCTCGCTTGCATCCACATGCGTGGCATGCACCAGGCACCAGCGCGCATCCACCGGTGCGTTGGCCAGCAGCCACTGCACCGGGCGCTGGCCCGACCAGGCCAGGCAGGCCTCGACCTCGCGCTGCTGCTCGGCGATATGGATGTGGATCGGGCCATCGGTGAGCGGCACCAATGCAGCCAGTTGTTCCGGCGTGACCGCGCGCAGGCTGTGCGGCGCCAGTCCAAGCACGGCATCCGGCACTGCCTTGAGGCTGCGCGTGCAGTCGTCCAGCAACCGCGCGAAGCCGTCGATGTCGTGGATCAGGCGCCGCTGCGCTGCGCTGGGCGCGACGCCGCCGAAATCCGAATGCGCATAGAACACCGGCAGCAACGTCAGCCCGATGCCGGTGCTGGCAGCCGCAGCGGCGATGCGCCCGGCCATTTCGCCGGCCTGCGCATATGCCGCACCACCGGGGCTGTGGTGCAGGTAGTGGAATTCGCCGACGCGGGTGAAGCCGCTTTCGAGCATTTCCACGTAGGCCTGTTCGGCGATCGCCTGCAGGCTGTCCGGATCGAGCCGGTCGACGAAGCGGTACATCAGCTCGCGCCAGCTCCAGAAACTGTCGCCGCTGCGCCCGCCCACTTCGGTCAGGCCGGCCATGCCGCGCTGGAACGCGTGGCTGTGCAGGTTGCCCAGCCCGGGCAGCAGCAGCGCGACCCGGGTATCGCTGGCAGTCGGGGCGCAATCGGCCTGCACCGAGGCGATGCGCCCCTGCGCCAGGGTGATCCGCACGTTCCCGGCCCAGCCATCGGGCAGGAGCGCCCGCGCTGCCCACACCGCCTGCACCTGTTGGTTTGCCACTGGACACCCTCGATTGCCGGTTTTATTGTATATACATATCAGACAGCACGAGCCTGCGCCATGCATTGCGACGTCCTCTGGCACAACGCACAGCTGATGACCCTGGACGCGGCCGACGGCGGCCTGGGCATCGTGGACGATGGCATTCTGGCCTGCCAGGACGGCCGCATCGCCTATGCCGGCCCGGCCGCGCAGGCGCCGGCGTTGAAGCCGGACGTTGCGCATGATTGCCGGGGCCGCTGGATCAGCCCCGGCCTGATCGATTGCCATACCCATCTGGTGTACGCAGGCAATCGCGCCAGTGAATTCGAGCAACGCCTGCGCGGCGCCAGTTACGCCGAGATTGCCGCAGCCGGCGGCGGCATCGTTTCCACGGTGCGCGCCACCCGTGCCGCCGATGACGCCGCGCTGCTGGCCGCCAGCCTGCCGCGCCTGGACGCCCTGCTCGCCGAGGGCGTGACCACGCTGGAAATCAAATCCGGCTACGGGCTGACGCTGGAGGACGAAACCAAGCAGCTGCGCGTGGCACGCCAGCTCGCTGCACTGCGCCAGGTCGAAGTGGTGCCGACCTTTCTCGGCGCGCACGCGGTGCCGCCAGGCGGCGATGCGCAGACCTACATCGACGCCGTCTGCACCCAGATGATTCCGGCGATTGCCGCGCAAGGCCTGGCCGAGGCGGTGGACGTGTTCTGCGAACACCTGGCGTTCTCGCCCGCGCAGGCCGAGCAGGTCTTCGTCGCCGCGCAGGCGCACGGCTTGCACATCAAGATCCACGCCGAGCAGCTGAGCAACCAGCACGGCGCGCAACTGGCCGCACGCCACGGCGCCTTGTCGGCCGATCACGTCGAATACCTGGATGACGCCGGGGTTGCCGCGATGGCCGGCGCCGGCACGGTCGCGGTGCTGTTGCCGGGCGCGTTCTATTTCACCCGCGATACCCAGCTGCCGCCGATCGCGGCGTTGCGTGCCGCCGGCGTGCCGCTGGCGCTGGCCACCGACTGCAACCCCGGCACCTCGCCGCTGACCAGCCCGTTGCTGGCGATGAACATGGCCGCCACGCTGTTCCGCATGACCGTGGACGAGTGCATTGCCGGCTTCACCCGGCAGGCCGCACGCGCGCTGGGGCGTGGCGAGCGGCTCGGCCGGCTGCGCGCCGGCATGCACTGCGACCTGGCGATCTGGGACATCGATGCGCCGGCCGACCTGGTCTACCGCATGGGCTTCAACCCGCTACACGCCCGCGTCTGGCGCGGGCATGTGACTTAACTTCTCCGGAGACGTCATGAGTTCTGTTGTCTTGCAGCCCGGCCAGGTCACGCTGGCGCAATGGCGTGCGTTGTATCGCGGTGCCGAAGCCGTGCTGGACGAGGCCTGCGCGGCCGTGGTGCTGCGCAGCGCGCAGACGGTGGACGCCATCGTGGCGCGCGGCGAGCCGGTCTACGGCGTCAACACCGGTTTCGGCAAGCTGGCCAGCGTGCGCATCGAGCGCGAGGACCTGCAGACCCTGCAGCGCAATATCGTGCTCTCGCACGCGGCCGGCGTCGGCGAGCCCACGCCGGCGCCGGTGGTCCGGCTGATGATGGCGCTCAAGCTCACCAGCCTGGCCCAGGGCGCCTCCGGCGTGCAGCCGGGCACCCTGGCATTGCTGGAGGCGATGCTGCGCCGGGGCATCACGCCGGTGGTGCCCTGCCAGGGGTCGGTGGGCGCCTCCGGCGATCTGGCGCCGCTGTCGCATCTGGCGGCGGTGATGATCGGCGTCGGCGAGGCCTTCGTCGGCGGGCAACGCCTGCCTGCCGCGCAGGCGCTGGCGCAGGCGCAGCTGCAGCCGCGCGTGCTCGGCGCCAAGGAAGGCCTGGCGCTGCTCAACGGCACCCAGTTCTCCACCGCCTGCGCGTTGGCCGGCCTGTTCGAGATCGAAACCGTGCTGCAGGCCGCGCTGGTCACCGGCGCCTTGTCGGTGGAAGCGGCCAAGGGCTCGGATACGCCGTTCGATGCGCGGATCCACGCGCTGCGCGGCCAGCCCGGGCAGATCGCCACCGCTGCGGCACTGCGCGCGCTGGTCCCGTTGCTGGCATTGCTGAGCCGGTTGCCGCGCANAGATGTGTATAAGAGACAGATCGAAGCCAACGGGGTCTCGGATAACCCGTTGGTGTTCAGCGAGACCGGCGAGGCCTTGTCCGGCGGCAACTTCCATGCCGAGCCGGTGGCCTTCGCGGCCGACATGCTGGCGATGGCGGTGTGCGAGATCGGCTCGATCAGCGAACGCCGCACCGCGATGCTGGTCGACCCGGCGTTGTCGGGCCTGCCGGCGTTTCTCACCCCGCGCCCGGGCCTGAATTCCGGTTTCATGATTCCGCAGGTCACCGCTGCGGCGCTGGTGTCGGAGAACAAGCAGCGCGCGTATCCGGCCAGTGTCGATTCGATTCCGACCTCGGCCAACCAGGAAGATCATGTGTCGATGGCCGCGCATGGGGCACGGCGCTTGCTGGCGATGGCCGAGAACGCCGCGCACGTGATCGGCATCGAGCTGCTGGCGGCCGTGCAAGGCTGCGACTTCCATGCCCCGCTGCGCTCCAGCGCCGCGCTGGAAGCCGCACGCGCGTTGCTGCGGGCGCAGGTGCCGACCTTGCAGGACGACCGCTATTTCCATCCGGACATGCTGGCGGCCAGCGCGTTGGTGCGTTCGGGCGCACTTGCGCAGGCGGTCGCCCTGGCATTGCCAGGCGTGGAGCAGCACGCATGATGCGAGACCCCGCATGAGCGCCCTGCCCTGGCTCGACATCCATCGCGGCGATGCGCCGTTGATCCTCAGCTTCCCGCATACCGGCACCGAGCTGCCCGACGAGGTGGTGGACCAGTTCGCCTCGCCCTGGCTGGCACGCCGCGATGCCGACTGGTGGGTGCACCAGCTGTACGACTTCGCGCAATCGCTCGGCGCCACCACCGTGCGCACTGCGATCTGCCGCTCGGTGATCGACGTCAACCGCGACCCCAGCGGGGCGTCGTTGTATCCGGGCCAGAACACCACCGGCCTGTGTCCGCTGACCACCTTCGACAACCAGCCGCTGTATGCCGACGGCGCCGAACCGGATCCGGTGCAGATCGCCTGGCGCCGCACACGCTGGTTCGACCCGTATCACGCGGCGCTTGCCGACGAAATCGCGCGCCTGCGTCGGCTGCATCCCCGCATCGTGGTGTACGACGCGCACTCGATCCGCTCGTTCATCCCGCATCTGTTCGATGGCGAGCTGCCGCAGTTCAACATCGGCAGCAACGACGACCGCAGTTGCGACCCTGCACTGGCCGATGCGGTGGAGCGGCTGTGCCGCAGCAGCGGCTCGAGCACCGTGCGCAACGGGCGCTTCAAGGGCGGCTGGATCACCCGCCACTACGCGCAGCCCGCGCAGGGCGTGCACACGCTGCAGATGGAGCTGGCCTGCCGCGGCTACATGCGCGAGCCGGATGCGATCACCCCGCAGAACTGGCCGACGCCCTGGCTCCCGGCGCATGCAGTCGCGCTGCGCGCGGTGCTGCGCCACGTGCTGCTGGCCTGCCTGCAATTTGCCACCGACAGCGCTCAGTCCTCCGACACCACGCCGCCTGCGGCGCACCGTTGATTGCAAGGAAACCGGCATGACCCGTCACGATGCAACCCGCGTCATCCGCGCCGCCACCGGCACCACGCTCACCGCCAGGAGCTGGCTCACCGAAGCGCCGCTGCGCATGCTGATGAACAATCTGGACCCGGACGTGGCCGAGCGCCCGCAGGAACTGGTGGTCTACGGCGGCATCGGCCGTGCCGCGCGCGACTGGGAATCCTTCGATGCGATCGTCGCCGCGCTCACCCGCCTGGAGGATGACCAGACCTTGCTGGTGCAATCCGGCAAGCCGGTCGGGGTGTTCCGCACCCATGCCGATGCACCGCGCGTGCTGATCGCCAACTCCAACCTGGTGCCGCGCTGGGCCAGCTGGGAGCATTTCAACGAACTCGATCGCAAGGGTCTGGCGATGTACGGCCAGATGACCGCCGGCAGCTGGATCTACATCGGCGCGCAAGGCATCGTGCAAGGCACCTACGAAACCTTCGTGGAGATGGGCCGCCAGCATTACGGCGGCAGCCTGGCCGGCAAGTGGCTGTTCACCGGTGGCCTGGGCGGCATGGGCGGCGCGCAGCCGCTGGCCGCGGTGATGGCCGGCGCCTCGTGCCTGGCGGTGGAATGCCGCCGCTCCAGCATCGACATGCGCCTGCGCACCGGCTACCTGGACACCTGGACCGACGACCTGGACGAAGCGCTGCGCCTGGTCGAGGCATCGTGCACGGCGAAGAAACCGCTGTCGGTCGGCCTGCTCGGCAATGTCGCAGACGTGCTGGACGAACTGCTGCTGCGCGGGGTCAAGCCGGACCTGCTGACCGACCAGACCTCCGCGCACGACCCGGTCAACGGCTACCTGCCGCAGGGCTGGACGGTGGAGCAATGGGACGCCAAGCGCGTGTCCGCACCGAAGCAGGTGGAAGCGGCCGCGCGCGAGGCGATGGCCAACCACGTCCGCGCCATGCTCACCTTCCACGCCCTGGGCGTGCCCACCGTCGACTACGGCAACAACCTGCGGCAGATGGCGCTGGAAGCAGGCGTCGACAACGCGTTCGACTTCCCCGGCTTCGTGCCCGCCTACATCCGGCCGCTGTTCTGTCGCGGGATCGGGCCGTTCCGCTGGGTCGCGCTCAGTGGCGATCCGGAGGACATCGCCAGGACCGATGCCAAGGTCAAGGAACTCATTCCCGACGATGCGCATCTGCACCGCTGGCTCGACATGGCCGCCGACAAGATCGCATTCCAGGGCTTGCCGGCGCGGATCTGCTGGGTCGGCCTGGGCGATCGCCACCGGCTCGGCCTGGCCTTCAATGCGATGGTGCGCAGCGGCGAGCTCAAGGCGCCGGTGGTGATCGGCCGCGATCACCTGGATTCGGGCAGCGTGGCCTCGCCCAACCGCGAAACCGAAGCCATGGCCGACGGCTCGGATGCGGTCTCCGACTGGCCGCTGCTCAATGCGCTGCTCAACACCGCCTCCGGTGCGACCTGGGTGTCGCTGCACCACGGCGGCGGCGTCGGCATGGGCTTTTCGCAACATGCCGGCATGGTCATCGTCTGCGACGGCAGCGAGGCCGCCGACAAGCGTCTGGAGCGCGTGCTGTGGAACGATCCGGCCAGCGGCGTGATGCGCCACGCCGATGCCGGCTACGCCATCGCCACCGAGTGCGCGAAGGAAAAAGGCCTGGATCTGCCGGGGATCCTCGGCTGAGAGTGCCGGCCGGGCTCTGCCGCCGGCAGCGTGTGCGTCGCACGCTGCCGGCGGCTCTTGCGCATGTCCCGCCTGTTGCGAACGCGCGGTCCGCCGCATCCACGCCTATCGGCCACGTCCGGCCAGCGACATTGAGCCTCATCAGCGTTGACGCGCAGACCGATGCAGCCGCAGCCAGCAGTGCGCTTTCATCAGGGGCTGGCGCTGACCAGACCTTCCAGCTTGCGCCGGCAAGCGCGGGCATCGCCGCCCATCCCGTTCCCGACGATTGCCCTCAAGTCCGCGGCGTGCAGGCCGACAAGGTATGCAACGTTTTGAGGAATCTCCATGGGCATCTTGATCTACCTGGTGCCTGCATTCGCGCTCTGGGCGCTGATTGCCACCGTGCTGGCGTTCGTGCGTGGGCGGCAGCTGCGCGCCGAGTCCGGCCAGCTCGCCAGCACGCAGGACAGCCTCGCCCGCTACCAGGCCGCGCTCTCGCAGCTGAAGGCACGTTCGGCCGCCAGCGCGCTGGAGCTGGAATCGCTGCAGCGCAGTTACACCGTGCTCAAGCAGTCGCTGGAGCAGCGGGAGCAAACGGTAGCCGACCAGGTGCCGGCCGCCGACAATCAGGTGATTCCGATGGTGATGGTGCAGCGGCTGGATATCGCCAACGAGATCGGCACGTTGTTCACGCACGTCGCGCGAGTGGCACGCAGCCTGCGCCGCTACAGCGCCTACAGCCGCGGCCACACGGCGCCGGAACCGGCCACTGCCCGCTACGACCTGCACTGGCTGGCCGATTGCCTGCACAGCTTCGACCAGATCGGTTACGCCTTGTTGCGCGGCAATGTCGCAGCGCTGATCACTGCCTGCCAGGACCTGCTGTCGATGTACGACCACTACCTGAAGGATGGGTCCGGCTATAACAGCCGCGACACCTTCCAGCGCCTGGGCAGCGATGTGCCGCTGTCGGATGCCACCGATGCCATCCGCTCGATCATCGTCAAGGCGACGCTGGCGCAGGATGTGCGCGATGCGGTGATGGAAGATGCGGCCGCTGCCAACGTCGGGTGAATCGGGAATCGGGAATCGGGAGTCGGGAATCGCAAGCGCGTGGGTGCGGGGTTCTGTTGGGGCAACAGGCGGATGCACATTGGTTTGGCGACGGTGCGATTGCCCATGAAAAAAGCGCACCGCAAGCGGTGCGCTTTTTTGTTTCGGGCGTCGGGAGTTGGCTACAAGCCGCAGCTAGCGCATTGGCTCGCAGCAGGCGTCACCGCGCTTGCTGCGGCAGCGCGTAGGCCACCACCGCATCGCCTGCAGGCGTCTCCATGAAGTGGTGGCCGCCGGCCATGATCACCAGGTACTCGCGGCCGCCGTAGGCGTACACCATCGGGTTGGCCTGACCACCGGCCGGCAGCTTGGCGTGCCACAGCTCCTTGCCGGTGGCCAGATCGATGGCGCGGATCAGGTCGTCGGTGGCTGCGGCAATGAAGATCAAGCCGCCGGCCGTCACCACCGAACCGCCGTTGTTCGGCGTGCCGATCTCGATCGGCAGGCCCGAGCGGATGCCGAACGGACCATTGCCGCGTGCGCTGCCGAACGGGCGGTCCCATAGCGTCCTGCCGCTGGCCAGGTCGATCGCACGGATGCCGCCATACGGCGGCTGCTTGCACAGCAGCTTGGTGAACGGCAAACGCCAGCCCGCATTGACGTTGATCGCATACGGCGTGCCGGCCTGCGGATCGCCCGCGCCTTCTGCGCCACCCGCATCGCCACGCACCTCGTCGCGCGGCGCCCAGCCCAGCTTGTCGGCCTTGGCGCGCGGCACCAGCAGGTTGTAGTTGGGCATGTCGTTGTAGTTGGCCACGATCACGCCGCGCTGCGGATCCACCGACACGCTGCCCCAATCCGACCCGCCGTTGTAGCCGGGATATTCGATCGCATGGCGGTCGGCTTCCGGCGGCGTGTAGATGCCCTTGTAGCTGGCCTTGCGGAACTGGATCCGGCAGACCAGCTGGTCGATCGGCGTCATCCCCCACATGTCGCGCTCGGTCAGATCCGGCTTGCGCAGCGTGTGGTACAGCGAAAATGGCTGCGTCTTGGCACGCATCTGCGGCTCCACACCGCCACCCGGTACGGCACGTTCCTCCACGCCCACCAGCGGCTTGCCGGTGCGTCGATCCAGCACGTACAACTCGCCCTGCTTGCTCGGCAACAGCACCGCCGGCACGTTGACCCCGTCCTTGGGGAAGTCGATCAGGCTCGGCTGCGAGCCCAGGTCGTAATCCCAGGCATCGATATGCGTGGTCTGGAAATTCCATACCGGCTTGCCGGTGGTGACATCCAGCGCCACCAGCGAGGTCGCATAGCGATTTTCCTGCGGCGTGCGCGAGCTGCTCCAGTAATCGGCGGTGGAATTGCCCATCGGCAGGTAGACATAGCCCAGCTGTTCGTCGGCCGCGGCGGTGGTCCACATGTTCGGCGTGCCACGCGTCCAGGTCTGGCCCGGTGGCGGTGCGCCGTTCCAGTCCGGATGGGTCATGTCCCAGGCCCAGCGCAATTGGCCGGTCACCGCATCGAAGCCTTCGATCACACCGGATGGCTCGTAACGCTTCTGCCCGTCCAGCACCTGATGGCCGGTGACCACCACGCCACGCACGATGGCCGGCGGCGAATTGATCGACACATAGCCCGGCGGCGTCTGCCCCATGCCGACGGTGATGTCGACCTGGCCGTTGTTGCCGAAGTCCGTGCACGGCTTGCCGCTACGTGCATCCAGCGCGATCAGGCGACCGTCCAGCGTGCCTTCGATGATGCGCGTGCGGCACGGCGCCGACGCACCGGCCACTACCGCTGCTGCGGCATCGTTGGCCGCCGCCGGCACCTGGTAGTACGACACCCCACGGCAGGCGGCCGTATAGGGAATCGCCTCGTCCTCGACCCGGGGATCGTAGCGCCAACGCTCCTTGCCGCTGGAGGCATCCAGCGCGATCACCTGATTGCGCGCAGTGCACAGGTACAGGCTGTCGCCCACCTTCAGCGGCGTGGTTTCCGCCCCCCAGCGCTTGCTCGGCAGGTCGCCGGTGTGGAAGACCCAGGCCTGCGTCAGCTGCGCCACGTTGCTGCGGTTGATCTGCTGCAGCGGCGAATAGCGCTGCCCGGCCTGGCTGCGTCCATACGCGGCCCAGTCGTCGTCGGCAGGCGCATTGGCCGGCTGCCCAGCGGAGGCTGCAGGCGCACTGCCCCTGAGCAGGCCCGCGGCGATGCCGGCGGCATGGGCCAGCGCACCATCGGCCTCGGTTACTCCAAACGGCACGAAGGCCAGCGCGAAGGCCACCACGAACACCGCCGCCAGGACGCCGGCCACGCTGCGCGACACCGCGCGCGACACCGGGCGCTCCAGCTTCGGCAGCAGCAGCGCCAGCACGAACGCCAGGCCGACGATCAAGCCCAGCCGCGGCACCCAGCGCCAATAGTCGCTGCCCGATTCCCACCATGTCCACGGCAACGTCGCTGCCACCACTGCAGCAAACCACCACGCGCCCGCATTGCGACCGCGAAACAGCAATACGCCGGCAATCAGCAAGGCCGCGCCCGCGGGCGCGTAGTACCAGGAGCCGCCCAGCGCGGCCAGCCACACGCCACCTGCCAGCAGCACGGCGCCCAGCACTCCAGTCACGCCTCCCAACGTCGCCAGCGCCCAATGGCCGCGACGGGAAGGACGATGCAAAGTCGTCATCAGTTGTTCCTCTTCGATCCGCGGCGACGCAACGCCGCCGCACCGCCAGCAACCTTCGACCTGCCACGGTGAAAAAGCCGCGTTCTTTGCGACCGCCGTCGAAAAACACTGCGTTGCAGATGTCACCGCGCGCAATAAAAAAACGCCGGCTGTGCGCCGGCGTTTTTTCAACTGCGTTGCTCGCCTGCTGCGATCACGCGTCGGTCGGTGGCAGCTCGCCTGTGCTGGCTGCCGGTACGGCCGCTGCATCGTCCGGCACGTCATCGGCTTCCTCCAGCGAGGCATCCAGGCGTTCGACCGCCTGCAGCTTTTCGCCCTTGGACAAGCGGATCAAGGTCACGCCCTGGGTATTGCGACCCACGCGCGAGATCTCCGAACCGCGGGTGCGCACCAGGGTGCCGCCATCGGAAATCAGCAGCACCTCGTCGGTGGCGCCCAGCAACACTGCACGCACCAGCTTGCCATTGCGCTCGGTGGTCTGGATGCCGATCACGCCCTGCGTGCCGCGACCCTTGCGCGGGTACTCGGTCAGCGGGGTGCGCTTGCCGTAGCCGTTCTCGGTGGCGGTGAGGATGTAGGCCATGTCGTCGCTCTCGGCACCATCGATCACCTCTGCCTCGACGCCGTCCGTGCTTTCCACCACGTCCTCGACACCCTCGTCCTCGACATCGCCTTCGATGCCGCCGGCACGCTCGGCCACGATCAGGCTCACCACCTCTTCGCCCTTGGTCAGACGGATGCCGCGCACGCCGGTGGCGGTCCGGCCCATCGAGCGCACCGTGGCTTCACCAAAGCGCACGGTCTTGCCGTTGGAGGCGAACAGCAACACGTCGCGATCGCCATCGGTCAAGGCCACGCCGACCAGTGCATCGCCTTCGTCGAGGTTGATCGCGATCTTGCCGCGTGCCAGACGGAACGCGAATTCGCTCAGCGGGGTCTTCTTGACCGTGCCGTTGCGCGTGGCGAAGAACACATAGCGGTTGTCGGCATACTCGCGTACCGGCAGCACCGCCTGCACCCGCTCGCCCGGTTCAAGCGGGATCCAGTTGATGATCGGGCGGCCACGCGCATTGGAACCGGCTTCCGGCAGCTGGTACACCGGCAGCCAGAACACCTTGCCGCTGCTGGTGAAGGTCAGCAGCGTGTCGTGCGTGTTGACCAGCCACAGCTGGTCGATGAAATCCTCTTCCTTGGTCGCCGCCGCAGACCGGCCACGGCCGCCACGGCGCTGCGCGCGATACGCGCTCACCGGCTGGCGCTTGGCATAGCCGGCATGCGAGAGCGTCACCACCACATCCTCGGGCGAAATCAGGTCCAGGATGTCCAGATCTTCTTCGCTGTGGCGGATCTCGGTGCGGCGTTCGTCGCCGTACTCTTCGCGGATGTTGATCAGCTCGTCGCGGATCACCTGCAGCAGCACGTCCGGGTTTTCCAGGATGCGGATCAGGCCCTGGATCACCTCGAGCAACTGCTTGTACTCGTCGGTCAGCTTTTCCTGCTCCAACCCGGTCAGGCGATGCAGGCGCATTTCCAGGATCTGCGAGGCCTGCACTTCACTGAGCTGGTAGAAGCCGTTGGCCAGGCCCACGCCCGGCGCCAGGTCTTCCGGCTTGGAGGCTTCGGCACCGGCAGCGCCCAGCAGCGCGCCGACCAGGCCCGGCTCCCAGGTCTTGGCCAGCATGCGCTCGCGCGCTTCCTGCGGATTGGCCGAGGTCTTGATCAGCTCGATCATCTCGTCGATGTTGGCCAACGCGACGGTCAGGCCTTCCAGCACATGCGCACGCGCACGCGCCTTGCGCAGCTCAAAGATGGTGCGGCGGGTCACCACCTCGCGGCGGTGGCGGATGAACGCCTGCAGCATCTGCTTGAGGTTCATCAACTGCGGGCGCCCATCGATCAGCGCCACCATGTTGATGCCGAACACCGACTCCATCTGGGTCTGCTGATACAGGTTGTTGAGCACAACCTCGGCCGACTCGCCGCGCTTGACCTCGATGTAGATGCGCATGCCGTCCTTGTCGGACTCGTCGCGCAGCTCGCTGATGCCTTCGAGCTTCTTTTCCTTGACCAGCTCGGCGATCTTCTCGATCAACCGCGCCTTGTTCACCTGGTACGGGATCTCGGTGACGATGATCGCTTCACGGCCGTTGTCGGCCACTTCCACATCGGCCTTGGCGCGCATGCGCACGCGGCCACGGCCGGTGCGGTAGCCGGCAGCGATGCCGGCAGTGCCGTTGATGATGCCGGCGGTGGGGAAATCCGGACCGGGGATGTACTCCATCAGGCCTTCGACATCCAGCTCCGGCGTGTCGATCAGGGCGATGCAGGCGTTGATCGCCTCGGTCAGGTTGTGCGGCGGGATGTTGGTGGCCATGCCCACGGCGATACCGGCCGAGCCATTGACCAGCAGGCTCGGGAACCGGGTCGGCATGACCGTCGGTTCCTGTTCCTTCTCGTCGTAGTTGGGCTGGAAATCGACGGTTTCCTTGTCGATGTCGGCCATCAGCTCATGCGCCAGCCGCGACATGCGCGACTCGGTGTAACGCATCGCCGCGGCGGAGTCGCCATCGACCGAACCGAAGTTACCCTGGCCGTCCACCATCATGTAGCGCAGCGAGAACGGCTGCGCCATGCGCACCAGCGTGTCGTACACCGACTGGTCGCCGTGCGGGTGGTATTTACCGATGACGTCGCCGACGATACGCGCCGACTTGAAGTAGGCCTTGTTGCTGTGTGCGCCCAGCTCGTGCATGGCGTACAGGACGCGGCGGTGCACGGGCTTGAGGCCATCACGGGCATCGGGGAGTGCGCGGCCCACGATCACGCTCATCGCGTAATCGAGATAGCTCTTGCGCATCTCGTCTTCCAGATTGACCTGGATGATTTCCTTGGCGGTTTCTGCCATTCGGGTTCCGTAAGTGAGGTGGCGGGCCAGCCGGAAAGCCGCGTCGGGGGCGCCCTGGCAACAGGCTGCCGACCCCACGCTCCCGCCGATCGATTCAAGCCCTGGATTGTATCACGAAGGGGCACCACGATGCCGCCGCTTTACCGGCCAGAAACAAGCACTTGCAGGATTTTGACGGGGCGATGCGGCGAGATTGCGCCGCACTGGCCTCAGCCGCCGAACGCTGCCTGCATGCGCGCCGGGTCCGGCTGCGCGATCACCCCGCGTTCGGTGACGATCGCATCGATCAGGCTGCCGGGGGTGACGTCGAACACCGGATTCCAGGCATGGATGCCATCGGCCACGGTGCGCACGCCGCCGACCCCGAACAACTCGCCCGGATCGCGCTGCTCGATCTCGATCTGGTCGCCGCTGGCGGTGTCCATGTCCACCGTGGACGACGGCGCCACCACCATGAACTTGACGCCATGGTGGCGCGCGGCGATCGCCAGCTGGTAGGTGCCGATCTTGTTGGCGGTATCGCCATTGGCGCAGATGCGGTCGGCACCGACGATGACCCACTGCACCAGCCCGGACTTCATCAGATGCGAGGCGGCCGAATCGGCGATCAGGGTTGCGTCGATGCCATCCTGCTGCAGCTCCCACACGGTCAGGCGCGCGCCTTGCAACCACGGCCGGGTCTCGCCGGCAAACACCTTGGCGATGCGCTGCTGCGCCACCCCGGCACGGATCACGCCCAGCGCGGTCCCGAAGCCGGCAGTGGCCAGCGAACCGGTATTGCAGTGGGTCAGCACGCCGCTGCCGGCGTCGATCAACGCCGCACCAAGCGCACCCATCTGCCGGTTGGCCGCCAGGTCTTCATCGGCGATGGCCTGCGCCTCGCGCGCGATCACCTCGCGCCAGTCGGCGCCGGCAGCGCCCAGCACGCGACGCATGCGCATCAGCGCCCAGGCCAGGTTGACTGCGGTCGGACGCGCGGCATTGAGCCGCAACAGCGCCGGTTCGAGTTTCTGCAAGGCCGCACTACCGTCCTCGGCAGCGATGTCGCGCGCCGCCAGTACCACGCCCCACCCGGCTGCAATGCCGATCGCCGGCGCGCCGCGCACGGCCAGCGAATGGATCGCCTCGGCCACGGCGTCGCTGGTGTCGCAACGCACATGCTCGACCACGAACGGCAGCTTGCGCTGGTCGAGCAGTTCCAGGGCATCGCCGGTCCACAGCAACGGGCGGATATGGTCGTAGCGGGCGTAATCGATATGGGCGCTGTCGTTCATGCGGACATTGTAAGTCATGCCCTGCCTGCAACCACGCTCGCCGACCATTGTGACCGGCCCTTGCCCGCCCACCGTCGCGGGACCCTGAGCGGATGGATGCCGCGCCGGAGCTTACAAGGACGTACTTGCAGCGTATCCCGCGATGGTGGGCGGGCAAGGGCCCTCCAGCCAAGGCGCAGCGTCGAGGGCACGGTGCCCTCACCGCTTGCGGGACACCGCACCAGACAGTTGGTCGGCGCTCATCTGAAGAGCTGTCTGTCATGCGATCTGCATCAGACGGAGAACCGATGCTTCATGATCGAACGANCGCTCATCTGAAGAGCTGTCTGTCATGCGATCTGCATCAGACGGAGAACCGATGCTTCATGATCGAACGAAGGCATCGAGCACTGCTCTTCCATGGGCACCGACCCTCTCGACGGGTCCCTGCCCGCCCACCGTCGCGGGACCCTGAGCGGCATGGATGCCGCGCCGGAGCTTACAAGGACGTACTTGCAGCGTGTCCCGCGATGGTGGGCGGGCAANACCCTGAGCGGCATGGATGCCGCGCCGGAGCTTACAAGGACGTACTTGCAGCGTGTCCCGCGATGGTGGGCGGGCAAGGACCCTGCAGCCAAGGCGCAGCGTCGAGGGCGCGGCGCGCTCACTCGAAAAGCTGTCTGTCGTGCGGTGTACATGCCGAGAAGAATCACATCCCCGGCTGAGCCATAGCGATGAGAGCAGCAGTTTCTTCAACCGCTCTCAGTCGACGATGAACTCGGCGCGGCAGCCGTCGTTGACCCACACACCGTCGCGGCTCCAGCCCCAGGTCTGGCCCTCCACGCATTCCTTCCTGGAGAGCTGGCGGCCTACACGCACCTGGCGTTCCACCGAGACGCCGCAGGTGCGACGTGCACCCTTTTTCGATTCGCAGGTCACCATGCGCGGCACCGCCACGAAGCCGGAACCGTCCTCGGCAGCGACTTCGAATTCGCCATCGCAGCCGCGCGAGACCCAGATTTCGTTACGGCGCGCGCCCCAGCTGCGGCCTTCCTTGCATGGCCAGACCGAGCGCTGGCGCAGCAGGCGCACCGGGGCGCCACGCAACACCACCGGGCACACCACCTTGCCGCCGTTGGAATCGCAGCGCACCACGCGGCGCATCTGCGGGGCATGCGACACGCGCGTGCTGGCAAACTCCGCACGGCAGCCCTGTTCGACCCACACGCCGTCGCGCTCGATATCCCACTCGCTGCCGCGGATGCAACTGGTCTCCGACAGCTGGCGTACCAGCTGGACGCCGTGCCCGGTCTCCATCGCGCAATGCACGCGCGCCATGTCCCTGGACTCGCAGCGCACCACGCCGGAGGCGCGATCGACCGCACGCGCATCGGCAAGCATCAGCAGCGGCATGCACCACAAACCGCATAAGCTGATCAGCCACTTCATGCCGACAATCCTCACCCAAACACACTCTGCGCCGCGCCCCGTGGACGCCACGATGAGAGCATCATCGGTGTGAAGATAGCAATACGGTGGCAATGACAGCGGGATGGCAGCGCGCGCGCGCCAGGCGCGACGACGTCATGCCTGGCGCGCTGCAGGCGTTGCCGGGGTCAGGCGTGGGCAAACGCAAATGCCAGCACATCGGCAATCTGCGTTGTCCCGCGCATGGCCATCAACAGCCGGTCCACCCCGACCGCCACCCCGGCGCAATCGGGCAGTTGCGACAGCACTGCCAGCAGCCGCTCATCCACCGGCAGCTGCGGCAATCCGCGCGCCGCACGCATCGCGTTGTCGCGCATGAACCGCGCACGCTGTTCCTGCGCATCGTTGAGCTCGTGGTACCCGTTGGCCACCTCGTAGGCACCCAGATACAGCTCGAAGCGCTCGGCCACCGGCGGATCGTCATGGCGGATGCGCGCCAACGCGCACTGGCTGGCCGGCCAGTCGTGCACCACGGTCAGCGTGTCGCTGGCAAAGCCCGGCTGGAGGCAATGGGTCATCAGCAGGTCCAGCCAATCGTCGCGGCTCAGGCCCCGTGGATCGATCGCGACATCGTGCAGCGGTGCGCGCAGCGTTTCGATCGGATCGCGCAGCGGGTCGATGCCCAGCGCCTGCACGAACAATTCGCGATAGCTCAGCACCTGCACCTGCGCCTGGCGCCCGACCAGCGCAAGCGCGCGGCGCACCAGCGCGACGGTTTCCTGCGCCAGCGCGCGATCGTCCCAGCCCACCCGATACCACTCGAGCATGCTGAACTCGGGATTGTGGCGGCCGCCAGCCTCGCCATTGCGAAACACCCGCCCCAGCTCGTAGCAATCGCCTACCCCGGCGGCCAGCAGCCGCTTGAGCGGATACTCCGGCGAGGTGCGCAACCAGCGCACCGGCGCACCGGCATCGACATGGCCGCTGAAGCGCGTGCTGAAACTGTCGATATTCGGCTCGGTATTGCCGGCCTCCGACAGCACCGGCGTCTCCACTTCCAGCACGTCGCGCTCGGCGAAGAAATCGCGGATCAACGCATTGAGCCGCGCGCGCAACCGCAACGCGGCCAGGTCGACCTGCGCTGCATTCATGGCTGCTGGCCGTGCTCGCCGAGGAAGGCCAGCAAGCGCGCCTCATCCCAGATCTCCACACCCAGCGACTGCGCCTTGTCGAGCTTTGACCCGGCTTCTTCGCCAGCCACCAGGAACGCGGTTTTCTTGGAGACGCTGCCGGCGACCTTGGCGCCCAGCGCTTCCAGCCGTTGCTTGGCCGCGTCGCGGGTGAGCGCAGCCAGGGTGCCGGTGATCACCACGGTCTGGCCATCGAGCGGGCCAGCCTGCAGCGCATCGGCGGCGGGCAGACGCGACAGCACCGTCTCCATTGCCTGTTGCGCCGCGCTGGCCAGGGCCGCATTTTCCGGCCGCTCCAGCCATTGCAGCAACGATGCCACCACCGCCGCCGGAACGCCGGCTTGCAGCAAGGCATCGGACCCCGCAGTGCGCAGCGCGTCGAACGAAGCCACCGCGGTGGCCAGTTGCTGCGCACGCACCGGCGTCACCTTGGGAATGTCCATGTCTTCCAGCACGCTGGCAAAGCTCAGCGCCTCGCGCAGCTTGGGCGATGGCGGATGCGCATCGCCGATGCGCACGCCACGTTGCAGCAGGTCGTCGATGGCCTGCTGATTGCCGGGCTGGTCGAAGAAGTGCCCGAGCGAGCGCGCCACCTCGCCGCCAATATCCGGCACGCGCTTGAACAGCGGCCACGGCAGATGGCGGATCAACTCCAGGTCGCCGAACCACGCCGACAAGGCCTTGGCGGTGCTCTCGCCGACATGCTCGATGCCGAGCGCGAACAGGAAACGCTCCAGCGTGGTGTCGCGCGACTGCTCGATCGCCGCAATCAGGTTTTCCGCCCACTTGGTGGCGATCTTCTTGCGGTTCCAATCGAAGGGCGGCAGGCCGGCGCGCAACAGGTCCGCCTGCCAGGTTTGCGGCACCTCGCGCTCGCCGGCCAGGTCCACACCGATGCCGACCACGGTGGTTTCCAGCTGCGAATACGCGCCGCTGGCCAGATGCTCGCGCGCCTCGCGCAGGAACGCATGCGGGCTCTCGGCGGTGCTGATCAGGCGCAGTTGCAGCAGCTGGTCCACGGTGAGCAGATACAGGTCGGCCACGCCCTGCACCACGCCGCTATCGACCAGCACCTCGATGAACTTTTCGCCCAGGCCATCGACATCCATCGCACGGCGCGAGACGAAATGCCGGAACGCTTCCTTGCGCTGCGCCGGGCAGGTCAGCTCGCCGGAGCAGCGCCACACCGCCTCGCCTTCCTCGCGCACGATCTCCGACCCGCACACCGGGCAGTGCGTGGGCATCTGCCATGGCTGGGTGCCGGGCGGCCGTTGATCGGCAACCACGCCGGCCACTTCGGGAATCACATCGCCGGCACGCCGCACGATCACCGTATCGCCCACGCGCACATCCAGCCGCGCGATCTGGTCGGCGTTGTGCAGCGTGGCGTTGGTGACGATCACCCCGGCCACGTGCACCGGCTTGAGCCGCGCCACCGGCGTGGCCGCGCCGGTGCGGCCGATCTGGATCTCGATCGCCTCCACCGTGGTGGACTGCTCCTGCGCCGGGAACTTGTGCGCGATCGCCCAGCGCGGCGCGCGCGAGACAAAGCCCATCTCGCGCTGCCCGGCCAGATCGTCGAGCTTGTACACCACGCCATCGATGTCGAAGGGCAAGCCATCGCGCGCTTCGCCGATGCGCTGGTAGTACCCCAACAGGCCATCGCTGCCCTGCACCACCTCGACCAGCGCACTGACCGGGAAACCCCATTCGCGCAGTTGCGCCAGGATCGCCGAATGGGTCTGTGGCAGTGCACCTTCGCTCACTTCGCCCACGCCGTAGGCAAAGAAACTCAGCGGGCGCTGGGCCGTGATGCGCGCATCCAGCTGACGCAGTGAGCCTGCGGCGCCATTGCGCGGATTGGCCAGCACCTTGCCGCCGTGCAGGCGCATCTGCGCGTTGTAGGTTTCGAAGGCCGCGCGCGGCATGTACACCTCGCCGCGCACTTCCAGCACCTGCGGCCAGCCTGCGCCACGCAGGCGCAGCGGAATCGCCTTGACGGTGCGCAGATTGGCGCTGACATCCTCACCGGTGGCGCCGTCGCCGCGCGTTGCGCCCTGCACGAACTCGCCATTTTCGTAGCGCAGGCTGATCGCCAGGCCATCGAGCTTGGGCTCGGCCGAGAACAGCGGTTGCTTCACCTCCAGCCGCTCGCCGATACGCCGCACGAACTCGGTCACTTCCTCGTCGCTGAAGGCATTGCCCAACGACAGCATCGGCAAGGCATGCCGCACTTCGGCAAAGCGCGAGGCGGCCAGGTGGCCGACGCGCTGGGTCGGCGAATCGGCGCTGGCCAGCTCCGGATGCGCGGCCTCCAATGCCTCCAGTTCGCGCATCAGGCGGTCGTAGTCGACGTCGGCCATCTGCGGCTCGTCGAGCACGTGATAGCGGTAGTTGGCGTCCTCGAGACGATGACGCAGGGCGTCGATACGCTGCGCGGGATCCGGGCTGACAGTCATGCGATCGCTGGGCTGGCTCTGGGCCGCCCATTCTAACGGGCGGTGCCTGGATGCAAGCGCTGCCCGACCGCCGACCGCCCCGCGCGACAGCGGACCCGGCAGGGATTTCCCGATAGGCAGACAGGCACAAACCCGCTAGCGTGGCGCCCTCTTTGCCTGCTCGCCTGGAGCTTACCCGTGCCGTTGCCCGTCTCGCGCCGTTCGTTTCTCAGTCTCGCCAGCGTTGGCGTGGCGATCTCCGCACTGGGACTGGCACCCGCGGCCGCGGCCGCCCGCAAGCGCGCAACCGCGGCGGCGGCGCCCCCCGGTGTGGCGGCCGCCGCCGGCACGGTGTACCTCAACTACAACGAACATCCACTGGGCCCTGCGCCCGCCGCACTGGATGCGGCAACGCGCTCGCTGGCACGCGCGGGCCGCTATCAGTTCGAGATGGAGCAGGACCTGCACAACCTGATGACCGGCGAGCTGCAGCTGCCCGGCGACCATCTGGCGTTCTTTCCCGGCTCCAGGGATGCGCTGTATCGTGCCGGCAGCCTGTTCACCTCGGCCCGTGCCGGGCTGGTGGTGGCCGACCCGGGCTTCGACCCGATCGTCGACAGTGCGAATGCGCGCGGCGTGCCGGTGCGCAAGGTGCCGCTGCAGGCCAATGGCGCGCATGACGTCAAGGCGATGGCCAAGGCCGACCCGACTGCCGGCCTGATCTACCTGTGCAATCCCGGCAACGCCAGCGGCGCCATCACCCCGCGCGCCGACATCGAATGGCTGCTGGCCAACAAGCCGGCCAGCGCCGTACTGGTGGTCGATGAGGCGTATATCCACTACAGCAACGAGCCGTCCGTGGCCGACCTGGTGCGTCAGCGCCAGGACCTGATCGTGCTGCGCAGCTTCTCCAAGCTCTACGGCATGGCCGGCCTGCGCCTGGGTGCCGCGCTGGCGCCGCCGGGGCTGCAGACCAAACTCGCCAGCCTGGGCAGCAACCCGCTGTCGGTCCCGGCAATGGCCGCCGGCATCGCCAGCCTGCGCGACCCGCAACTGGTGCAGACCCGTCGTGCGGAGAACGCCCACGTGCGCGAAGACACCATCGCCTGGCTCAAGACCAAGGGCTACACCTGCCTGCCCACGCAGGCCAACTGCTTCCTGCTCGACCTCAAGCGCGACGCGCGCGTGTTCGCCGATTCGATGCAGAAGCAGGGCGTCATCGTCGGCCGCAGCTGGCCGATCTGGCCCAGGCGCGTGCGCGTGAGCGTCGGCACCGAGGCGGAGATGCTGCGCTTTCGCGAGGCGTTTGCCAAGGCGAAGCGTTGAGCACTAGGCACTGAGTGACAATCCCTTCTCCCCTCGGGAGAAGGTGGCGCGCAGCGCCGGATGAGGGTGCGAGCGAAGCCGCGTGCCGTCCAACTACGCCAGGGCGTCGCCGCGTCCCCTCACCCCAGCCCCTCTCCCGCAGGAGAGTGGCCTTGATGGCCTCTCCTGCGGGAGAGGCAAATCACCAGCGCGGCGACTTGGTCAGCGGCGGGGCCTGGTGCTGGCGATCGTAGGCGCGCAGCTCGTCGCGGATATGCGCCACCCGTTGACGGCCCAGCGCATTGCGGCTGTCGTCCAGCACCACGCCATCGAGCAGTTCGGCCATGCGCTGCACGGTCGGCAGCATCTTTTCCCAGGCATCCAGCGCGGTCATCGGCGCCGGCAAGGTGAGGAAGAACGCAATCGCCGGGGTCTGCATCTCGCGGATGTTGGCCATGTCGAAACTGCCGGGCTTGAGGATGCTGGCCATGCTGAAGATCGGCCCGCGCTCCGGATGCCCTTCCACCAGGCGGTGGAACACATTCATGTGCCCGAACACCAGCCCGGTCTTCTCGGCAGCGACGACAATGTCTTCGCCGCGCAGCACCTGACCGGCCTTGGCGGCCACGAACAGCGACACGATCTTGTCGAAGTCCTGGTTCGGGCGCTTGCCGACATCGTTGCCGCCAGCCGCATCGGCATCGTCCAGGTTCAGTTCGCTCTGCTCGGCGCCTTCACTGCGCGCGAACGGGTCGCCCTCCACGCCGGGCTCGCCGGAAATCACCGGTTCGCGGCGCTCGCGCGGCTGCCCGTCGTCCTTGTCGACCCGGCGGCCTTGCGGCGATTTTTTCGGGCGACCAAACAGGAAGATGGCCGCGACCAGCAGCAGTCCAGCGATCAGGATCCCGATCCGGATCATGGCCATGTCGGACATTCAGCGTGCCTCCGCATAAGAGTGACAGGTGTCGATATTCCAACAAGCATGGCACGTCATGCCGCACCCGCCAAACGTGCGGCCTCTTCCAGGTCCACGCTGACCAGGCGGCTGACGCCCGGCTCGCGCATGGTCACGCCCGAGAGCTGACGCGCCGCCTCCATCGTCGCCTTGTTGTGACTGACGAACAGGAACTGCACCTTCTCGCTCATCTCGCGCACCATGTTGGCCAGGCGGCCGACATTGGCTTCGTCCAGCGGCGCGTCCACCTCGTCGAGCAGGCAGAACGGCGCCGGATTGAGCTGGAAGATCGCAAACACCAGCGCCACCGCGGTCATCGCCTTCTCGCCACCGGACAACAGCGAGATGCTGGACACGCGCTTGCCCGGCGGGCGCGCCATGATGGTCACGCCGGTGTCGAGCAGGTCTTCGCCGGTGAGTTCAAGATAGGCGTGCCCGCCGCCGAACAGGCGCGGATACAGCGCCTGGACGCCGGAGTTGACGCGGTCGAAGGTGTCCTTGAAGCGGCCGCGGGTTTCGCGGTCGATCTTGCGGATGGCCTCTTCCAGCGTTTCCAGCGCGGTCATCAGGTCCACGTTTTGCGCGTCCAGGTATTCGGAGCGCTGCGCGGCCTCGCCATACTCCTGGATCGCGGCCAGGTTGACCGGCTCCAGCCGCCGCATGCGGCCATCGATCTGACCGACCGCCGCTTCCCACTCGGCCACGTTCGCTGCTTCCGGCAAACCATTGACGACGTCTTCGAGCACGAAGCCGGCCTTCACCACGGCGGCCTCCAATTGCTCTGCGCTGAGCACCAGCGCCTGCTGATCCAGCCTGCGCTGCGAGATGCGCTCGCGCTGGGCCAGCGCCTGTTCGTCGCGCTGCTGACGGGTCTGCTCGTAGCTGCGCAGCTCGCCATCGATGCTCTCCAGCATGGTGCGCGCTTCGCTCAGCACGCGCTCGGTACGCACGCGCTCGCTCAGGGCGGCCTGGTGTTCGTGTTCCAGCGTTTCCACCGGCGAGTCGCCGTCGCTGAGCTGGGCGAGCAGATCCTCCAGGCGCGTATCGAGCTGGCCGCGCTGGCTGTCCATGCGCTCCAGCGTCTGGCTCAGCGAAGTGATCTGGGTGCGTTGCGATTCCAGCGTGAGCGCCAATGCGTGCATCGCATCGCGCACGCCCCGTGCGGCATCGCGGGCCTGGTCGCGCGCATCGGTGAACTGGCGGCGTTCGTTCTCCAGCGCCTCGCGGGTCCCTTGCAGATCGCCCATCAGGGTCACCGCGTCCTCGAGCTTGGCGCGTGCCTCGCGTGCCTGCTCGCGGCTGGTGTCCAGCGTTTCCAGCAGCTGCGACAACTCGGTTTCGATGCGTTCGATGCGCGTGCGCGCGGCATCGACCTTGCCCTGCTGGCTCTGCAGCTGGCCGGCCAGTTCGGACACGCTGCGGTGCGCCATGTACAACTGGCGCTGCGCATCTTCGCGCTGCTGTTCGGCCGCCAGCAGCTGCTCGCGGAAGCTGCCCAGGCGCTGTTCAAGCTCGGCTTCGCGCTCCTGCAGCGTTTCGATCTGCGCGCGCAGCTCCTGGATCTCGCGCTCGCGCAGCAAGGCGCCCTGCTTGGCCGCGCCGGAGCGCGACACCCGCACCCAGCCCTCGCCCAGCCGCTCGCCGCTGCGGGTGATGACCGAATCGCCCTCGGGCAGTCTGCGCTGCAGCGTGCGTGCGGCCTCCAGATCCTCGGCCGCGTGCAGGCGCGCGAGCAGGCGACGGATCGCGATCGGCCCCTGCACCTTGGCCGCCAGCGAGGTCGGCGCGAATGTCGCGTTGTCGTTGGCACTGGACACCAGCGCGATGCGGCCATCACCCAATTCGCCCAGCGCATCGACCAGTTGCTCGGGCGCCTCCACCAGCACGCCTTCGATCAACTGCCCCAAGGCGCCTTCCACCGCGTTTTCCCAGCCGCTTTCGACCGTGATGCGCTCGCCGACACGCGCGGCAGAATCCAGCCCGCGCGAGGTCAGCCACGCCACTGCGGCGCCCTGCTCCTGGCCGAGTGCGGCCTGCTGCAAGGTTTCCAGCGACGACAGCCGGCCACGCGCGGCCTGCGCCTGCTTGCGCACCTCGGCCAGCTCGCCCTGGCTGGCGCGTTGCTGTTCCTGCAGCCCGCCGAGCGCGTGCTTGCGCGCTTCGACCTGCTCGGTCAGCCCGTCCAGCGAGGTCTTCTGGGTTTCGTGGCGCAGCTCGATCTGCTCGAACGCCTCGGCCAGCGCGTCCAGATCCAGCCCGGCACGCTCGTTGACCAGCGCTTCGCGGCGGCGTTCGGCCTCCAGCGACTGGCGATCGAGATAATCCACACGCGTGCGCTCCACCTCGCCGGCACGCGAGGCTTCGCCGGTGTCGCGGTTATGGGTTTCCCAACGCTGCTGCCAGTCGGCCAGGCGCGCCTCGGCCTCGCGCAGCGACTCCTGGCGGAATTCATGGTCTTCGCGCAGCTGTTCCAGCTGCGGTTCGGCAGCGTCCACCGCCTCGCGCAGCACCGCCAGCCTGGCCGAGTCGCCGCTGATGTGCTGGGTCAGCTCCTGCAGCTGGCTCTGCGCCTCGTCGCGTGCCTTGTGCAGGCGATGCGAGAGTTCGCGCTGGTGCTGGATCTGCTGCTCGATGCGCGCCAGCGCACCACCAACCTGATAGACATCGGCCTGCGCCTTGGCCACCGCTTCGGCGGCTTCCTCGCGACGTGCGCGCCCGGTTTCGATCCGCGCCTCGGCATCGCGCTGTTCGGCAATCAGCTGCTGCAGCCGGGTCTCTTCCTGGTTCAACTTCTCGCGCAGGCCCTGCAGCCGCCCATCCAGCCCGCGGTATTCCAGCGCCTTCCACTCGGCGTCCTTGATCCGGCGCTCTTCCTGCAAGGCCTGATACTGCTCGGCCTGGCGCGCCTGGCGCTGCAGATGCGCCAGCTGCTTGGTGATCTCTTCGCGCAGGTCGCCCAGGCGATCGAGATTCTCGCGGGTATGCCGGATGCGCGTTTCGGTTTCCTTGCGGCGCTCCTTGTACTTGGAAATGCCGGCGGCTTCTTCCAGGTACACGCGCAGGTCTTCCGGACGCGCCTCGATGATCTGGCTGATCATGCCCTGCTCGATGATCGAGTAGCTGCGCGGGCCCAGGCCGGTGCCCAGGAACAGGTCGGTGATGTCGCGGCGCCGGCACTTGGTGCCGTTGAGGTAGTAGGCGCTGTTGCCGTCGCGGCTGACCAGGCGCTTGACCGAGATCTCGTTGAACGAGGCAAACTCGCCGCTGATGGTGTGATCGGAGTTGTCGAAGATCAGTTCCACCGTCGCCTGCGACACCGGCTTGCGCGCCGAGGAACCGGAGAAGATCACGTCGGTCAGCGAGTCGCCACGCAGGCGGCTGGCCGAACTTTCGCCCATCACCCAGCGCACCGCGTCGATGATGTTGGACTTGCCGCAGCCATTGGGACCGACGATGCCGGTCATGTTGGTGGGCAGGTGCAACGTGGTCGGGTCGACGAACGACTTGAAACCGGACAGTTTGATCGTGGACAGGCGCATGGGGCTGAAGGTTCCGGGCACCGCACGGGCGTGGCCGGCAGGCGCTTTTTCCTGTGAAGCCGACACCTAAGCCCTTGATCCACAAGATCTGCAGGCCGTGGAACCGGCAATGGAACACGAGTATAGCCGCCCGCCATCGCTGGCGCGGCCGCACAAAGACGAAGGGCGCCTAACCAGGCGCCCTTCGGGTACAGCGTACGGCGTGGATCAGGCGTCGGATTCGACGATGACCTTGACCGAGGTTTCCACATCGGCGTGCAGGTGCAGCACAACGTCGTACTCGCCGACATTGCGGAATGCGCCTTCGCCCAGGATCACTTCGCTCTTTTCCAGCGGCAGGCCGGCGGCGGTGAATGCCTCGGCGATGTCGCGCGGACCGACCGAACCGTACAGCTTGCCTTCGGTCGACGCATGCGCGCCGATGGTGACGCTGGCGCCTTCGAACTTGCCGGCGCGGCTCTGTGCATCGGCCAGGATGGTGTTGGCCTTGGCTTCGTAGTCGGCGCGCTTGGCTTCAAACGCTTCGACGTTGGCAGCGGTGGCCGGCACGGCCTTGCCCTGCGGCACGAGGAAGTTGCGGCCGTAACCCGGCTTGACGCTGACCTTGTCGCCCAGGCCGCCGAGGTTGGTCACTTTCTGCAGAAGAATCAGATCCATGGTGGTGCTCCGTTATTCGTTAGCGCCGGCGCTTTGGCCGACGCAACGTTTGCTGTCCGAAAAGACGGGATTCGGGAATCGGGATTTGGGAATCGCAACAGCACGATCAACACCGCATCTCGAATGACCGGCCTCTATATTTTTGATAACCCGCACATGGATGTGCGGGCTCTTGATGAGGGACTCACACAAAGCCGTACGGGCTGTTGCGCGGGACTCACATCAACGACTCGATTAAACGTCGTGGTTGTCCGTGTACGGGATCAGCGCCAGGAAACGCGAGCGCTTGACGGCCGTGGCCAGCTGACGCTGGTACTTGGACTTGGTGCCGGTCACGCGGCTCGGCACGATCTTGCCGTTCTCGGTGAGGTACTGACGCAGGGTGTTGAGATCCTTGTAGTCGATCTCCTTGACGCCCTCGGCGGTGAACTTGCAGAACTTGCGACGACGGAAGAACTTGGACATGACAGCGCTCCTTAAGCGGCTTCGGCGTTGTCGCCGTCGGTATCGGTGGCGGCAGGTGCAGCATCGCCCTCATCGTCGTCACGACGACGACGCTCGCTACGCTCGGGCTTGTCGCCCTTCTCGTCCTTGCTCTTCATGATCAGCGACTGCTCGGTGTCCGGGCCGTCGCGCTTGACGACCAGGTGACGCAGCACCGCATCGTTGAAGCGGAAGCTCTCCACCAGCTCGCTCAGCACGGCCTGGTCGACTTCGATGTTGAGCAGCACGTAGTGCGCCTTCACCAGGTTCTGGATCGGGTAGGCCAGCTGACGACGGCCCCAGTCTTCCAGACGGTGGATGGTGCCGTTACCGCCCTCGATGAGCGACTTGTAGCGCTCGATCATGGCCGGGACCTGCTCGCTCTGATCCGGGTGGACCAGGAACACGACTTCGTAATGACGACTCATGTTGTATTACCTTTCGGATGTGGCCACGTGGGCCGGACAGCTCCCCGGTGACCCGCGCGACGCGGCCGGTGGAGCAAGGGTTCCCGCCCGGAACCGGGCAGGAAGCAGGAAAGTATGGCAGTTCAGGCGCTTAGCCGCAACCGGGCCGGGCCAGCGGCCGAGCCGACGAACAGGACATCTGCGCGGCGACTGCTTGAGCCCCTCTCCCGCCGGTAGAGGGGTTGGGGTGAGGGTTAGCGGCGAAGCCACTCGTGACGCCTCACCGCGCGAGGCTTCGCCCGTACCCTCATCCGCCCTTCGGGCACCTTCTCCCGCAGGGAGAAGCGACAGCGCGCACCAGCGGACTCAGCGATGCTCGGCTTCGGTCGTGAAGCTCTCGCCGCAGCCGCATTCGGCAGTCGCATTGGGATTGTTGAACGTGAAAGTCTCGCTGAGGCCGTGCTTGCCGAAATCGATGCAGGTGCCATCGACCAGCGGCAGGCTGACCGGATCGACGAAGATGCGCACCCCCTGCTGCTCGAATACCGCATCGTCGTCGCGCTTCTCGCGCGCCAGGTCGGTGACATGGCCCCAGCCCGAGCAGCCGGTCTTGGTCACGCCAAAGCGCAGACCCAGCGTCCCCGGGGTCTGCTGCACGAAACGCTGCACGCGCTCCAGCGCGGCGGGGGTGAGGCTGATGGCCATGGGAGATGCTCCGGAAACGAGGGTGAAACACTGGCGGCAAGTATAGCGAGGCTGCGAGAACCTAAGGACTGCACCCGCCGATACGACCTGTTCCCCAGATGGGGCCATGCCCCGCCTCCGACAAGCACGACCACCCGCGACGGTTCAGATGCTCGCGCCAGCGCGCCCGCAGCCAGTAAACTCGCAGACCATTCAAAGTCGCTACGGCGAGGACAAGTCATGACGGTGGTCAGCGTTGAACATGCGCTTGCGGGGAAACTCCCGGAAGGCGGCGAAGTCACGGTACGGGGGTGGGTGCGCACGCTGCGCGGATCTGCCGGACTGGCCTTCATCAACGTGACCGATGGCTCGTGCTTCGCCCCGATCCAGGTGGTGGCCAACGACACCCTGCCCAACTTCGACGAGATCAAGCGCCTGACCAGCGGCTGCTCGCTGATCGCCAGGGGCGTGCTGGTGAAGTCGCAGGGCAAGGGCCAGTCGTTCGAGATCCAGGCCAGCGGCGTGGAGATCGTCGGCTGGGTCGAGGACCCGCTGACCTACCCGATCCAGCCCAAGCCGATGTCGCCGGAGTTCCTGCGTGAAGTGGCGCACCTGCGCCCGCGCACCAACCTGTTCGGCGCGGTCACCCGCATCCGCAACTGCCTGGCGCAGGCGGTGCACCGCTTCTTCCACCAGAACGGCTTCAACTGGATCAGCACCCCGATCATCACCACCTCCGACGCCGAAGGCGCCGGGCAGATGTTCCGCGTCTCCACGCTGGACATGGTGAACCTGCCGCGCGATGCCAGCGGTGCGGTGGATTTCAGCCGCGACTTCTTCGGCAAGGAAACCTTCCTGACCGTGTCCGGCCAGCTCAACGTGGAGGCGTACTGCCTGGCGCTGAGCAAGGTCTACACCTTCGGCCCCACCTTCCGCGCCGAGAACAGCCATACCACGCGCCATCTGGCCGAGTTCTGGATGATCGAGCCGGAAATCGCCTTCGCCGACCTGGCCGAAGACGCGCGCCTGGCCGAACAGTTCCTCAAGTACCTGTTCCGCGCGGTGCTGGACGAGCGTGGCGACGACCTGGCCTTCCTGGCCGAGCGCGTGGACAAGAACGCGATTGCCAAACTGGAGGCCTTCATCAATGCGCCGTTCGAGCAGATCGACTACACCGAGGCGGTGAAGCTGCTGCAGAACTCGGGCAAGAAGTTCGACTTCCCGGTCGAATGGGGCCTGGACCTGCAGACCGAGCACGAGCGCTGGCTGACCGAGGAACATATCGGCCGCCCGGTGGTGGTGACCAACTACCCCGAGCACATCAAGGCCTTCTACATGCGCCTGAACGACGACGGCAAGACCGTCGCGGCGATGGACGTGCTGGCGCCGGGCATCGGCGAGATCATCGGCGGCAGCCAGCGCGAAGAGCGCCTGGACGTGCTCGATGCACGCATGGCGCAGTTCGGACTGGACCAGGAGCACTACGGCTGGTACCGCGATTTCCGTCGCTACGGCTCGGTGCCGCACGCCGGCTTCGGCTTGGGCTTCGAGCGCCTGGTGGTCTACGTGTGCGGGCTGAGCAATATCCGCGACGCCATCCCCTACCCGCGCGCGCCGGGCAGCGCCGAGTTCTGAGGTGAGCCTGCTGGTCGCCGCCACGCTGCAGTTGCTGGCCTTCGCGGTGGCGTTGCTGGGCGCCGGCATCGCCGGCGCACGCGGCGTCCGGCTGGCGCAGCTGGCAGCCGCACATCCGGGCGCAAGCGCGTGGTGGCAAGGTGACGCGGCGCGCAGGGCGATCATCCATGCCGTGCGTCCGTTATGGTGGACCATCGCTGCGCTGGTGATCGGCGCAGCACTTCCCCAACTCGCACTGATGCTGGCGGGCACATGACCCTGTTCTTCGCACTGTGTTTTGTCGGCGTCGCCGTTGCCGGGCTCACCGCCCTGCTGATCTTCTGGCCACTGACGCTGGTACACCTGCGCGACCGCCATCCCGAGGCGCTGGCCAGCTTCGGCGATCCGGCCTTCCTCAGTCCCGCGGCACTGCGCTGGTTGCTGGCGCGGCGCTACCGCGGCCATCGCGACAGTGCGCTGTCCGGGCTGGCCACACCCGCCTGGCTGTCGCTGCTGACCCTCTTCTTCGGCCTGGGCATGGCGGCCCTGCTCGGCCTGCTCTCCAAGGTAATGCCATGAATCCACAGCACGACACCGCACATGACGACCACGACTCCTGGTGGCTGGCCACGATCGGCCGCACGCTGATCTGGGCGCGCCTGCGCGTCAAGCAGGCCGGCACCGCCGAAGTCCTGGACAGCGACGGCAAGCTCCTGCCCTACGACAGCGAAGACAGCGCCCGTGCGGCCTTGTTCGATGCCGAATTCGTCGCGCTCGACGGGCTGGACGAGGAAGACGCGCTGATGCGTGGCTTCTCGCTCCACGAGGTGTCGCCGCCGCGTGGCGACGACGATGCGGACCTGCGCGAACGCATGGTGCTGACTCTGGGCGGCCGCGCCTGACATGTATGCCCCGCGCGCGTTTGCGCAGACCGATCTGGCCCTGCTGGACTGGCTGATCGCGCGCGACCCGTTCGTCACCCTGATCAGCCAGGGCGAGGACGGACAGCCGGCGATCTCGCATCTGCCGGTGCTGTACCGACGCGACGCGCAGGCAGTGGTCATCGAAGGCCACTGGGCGCGCCCCAATCCGCAGGCGCGCCAGCCAGGCGATGCGGTGATCGTGGTACAGGGCCCGCATGCCTACGTGTCGCCCGCCTGGTACCCGGACAAGGAAACGGCCGCACGTGTGCCGACCTGGAACTACGCCGTGGCGCATCTGCATGGACGTTGCGAGCAGGTGGGCGACGAGGCGGCACTGGGCGAGCTGATCGGCCGCATGAGTAAACACTTCGAACAGCGCATCGGCAGCGACTGGCTGTTCGAGATGGAGCGCGACAGCCACCGCCGCCAGTTGCGCGGCCTGGTCGGTTTCCGCTTCGTTCCCAGCCGCATCGAGCTGACCTTCAAGCTCAGCCAGAATCATCCGGCCGGTAATGTCGCTGCCGTGAGCGATGCATTGCAGCAACAGGCGTCCGCCGACTCCCGCGAGCTGGCATCGCTGATGCGCGATGCCCTGCAGGTACGCGATGGCGCAGCATGAGCGGTGCCGTACAGCATCGATTTGCGCATCACTGCCTTTCGCTCATCTGTCGATCACACACTGCCCTTCGTCCTCTGGAATACTGCCCCCATGAACGAGCTCAACCATTTGCTTGAAAACAACCGTGCCTGGTCCGAACGCATCCGTCGCGAGGACCCGGAATTCTTCTCCAAGCTGTCCACCCAGCAAACGCCCGAGTACCTGTGGATCGGCTGCTCGGACTCGCGCGTGCCGGCCAACCAGATCATCGACATGGCGCCGGGCGAGGTGTTCGTCCATCGCAACATCGCCAACGTGGTGGTGCACACCGATCTGAACTGCCTGTCGGTGATCCAGTTCGCCGTCGACGTGCTCAAGGTCAAGCACATCCTGGTGGTCGGCCATTACGGCTGCGGCGGCGTGTTTGCCAGCCTGACCCAGAAGCGCATGGGCCTGGTCGACAACTGGATCCGCCACGTCACCGATGTGGCCGACAAGCACGAGGCCTGCCTGCACGATGCGGGCGACCTGCCGCTCCAGCATGCACGCCTGTGCGAGCTCAATGTGCTCGAGCAGGTGGTCAATGTCTGCCGCACCACCATCGTGCGCGATGCCTGGGAGCGCGGCCAGGAACTGTGCGTGCATGGCTGGGTCTACAGCCTGCGCGACGGACATGCGCATGATCTGGGCATGTCGATCGACCGCCCCGAGCTGCTGCAGGAACGCTACGACGCCGCGCTGACGCAGATCCAGGCCGATCACGCCGAACGCTGAGCCGTACCCGCACGGCGGTCCACCGCGGCGCCCATCGGCGCCGTCGGTTGGCTATGCTGGACGTCTTCTTTGCCGAGGAACGTCGATGCTGGTCCCGCCGATCAACCTGCATGCCTGGATCGAGCAACACCGCCACCTGCTCAAGCCGCCGGTAGGCAATAAATGCATCCAGCAGGACGGCTTCATCATCATGATCGTCGGCGGGCCGAATGCCCGCACCGACTATCACTACGACGAAGGCCCGGAGTGGTTCTTCCAGCTCGAAGGCGAGATGGTGCTGAAGGTGCAGGACGACGGCGTGGCACGCGATATCCCGATCCGCGCCGGCGAGATCTTCCTGCTGCCGCCCAGGGTGCCGCATTCGCCGCAACGCGCGGCCGGCTCGATCGGCCTGGTGATCGAACGCGAACGCCTGCCCGACGAGCAGGACGGCCTGCAGTGGTATTGCCCGCAGTGCAATCACAAGCTGTACGAGGCGATGTTTCCGCTGCAGGACATCGAAACCGATTTTCCGCCGGTGTTCGATCATTTCTACCGTTCGCTCGCGCTGCGCACCTGCACCCAATGCGGGCATCTGCACCCTGCGCCGGAGCGCTATGCCGCTGTCGAGGCATGAGCGGGCGATGGCGCGTGACACTGCCGGGCACGCCTTGCGCAGGTGTTCGAGCCCCTTCGCTCGGCGGCTGGTCGTGCGCGCCACCGCAGTATCGCAATGCCGCGCAATGCAATGACGACGCAGCTGTGCGCCTCGCGCTGTGTTTCGACCGCGTGCACGAGCGGCGGCCACACTGCGTATCCGCGTTGAACCCCATGCCATGCTGCGCTCGCTGATCGACCTCAAACCGCGCGATGTGCCGCTGCGCGTCGCGCTGCGCAACACCGCCGCGGTGGTGCTGCCGCTGGCGGTCGGCGTGGCCACCGGGCATGTCGCCGCCGGCCTGGCCGTGTGTACCGGCGCGCTCAACACCATGTTCACCGACCAGCCCGGCCCGTACCGCGCGCGCCTGCAACGCATGCTGATGGCCGCGCTGGCAGCCGGCCTGGCCGCGTTGCTCGGCATCTGGGTCGGCCACGACACCCCGGCCCTGGTGATCGCCGGGCTGCTGCTCGGCCTGGGCGGCGGCTTGCTGGTGGCGCTCGGCCCGGTGGCGGCGCGCGTGGGGCTGACCAGCATGATCCTGCTGGTGGTCAGCGCCGACATGCGCTTGCCGGTGCAGCAGGCAGCGGGTGTGGCGACGTTGATCTTTGCCGGCGGCCTGCTGCAGGTGGTGCTGGCCTTGGCCGCCTGGCCGCTGCAACGCTATCGCCCGGAGCGCTTCGCGCTGGCGGACCTGATGCGTCAACTGGCCGGCATCGCGCGCCAGCGTCCGGAAGCCAGCGCCCCGCCACCGGCCACCCAGGAAGTGCTCGATGCGATGGTGATGCTGCATGGCGAGCACCGCTCGCGCGCGATCGCCGTGCAGAGTTTCCGCATCATTGCCGAGCTGTGCGAGCGCGTGCGGCTGGAGCTGCTGTCGCTGGCCGATGTCGACACCCGCCTGACCGAGTCGCAGGCGCGCCCGGCGATCGAGCGCGTGCTCGAACGCAGCGCCATCGTGCTGGAACAGCTCGCGCATGCGATGACGGTGGGCGAAGACCCGCTCGCCGCCACTGCCTCGATGACCGGCTTCGACGACCTGGTCGCCGCGCTGGCGCAGTTCCAGCACGACAACGCCGACACCCGCGAGCGCCGGCTGGTGCGGGTGGCGGTGGCGCGCGCGCAAGGCCTGGGCGGCCAGCTGCGCGCGCTGATCCGCAACGCGCATTGGGCCAGCAGCCGTGGCGAAATCCAGGCGCAGCTGGCCGAAGCGCGCCTGCCGGCGGCGCTGCGGCCCGCCGCGACCTGGGCCACGCTGCGCGCGAACCTGGATCTGTCCTCGGTGGCGTTCCGGCATGCCTTGCGCTGCGGCGTCTGCCTGGCGCTGGCGATCGCCTTCCAGCGCTGGCAGCAGATCCCGCACGGCTTCTGGATTCCGATGACCACCGCGATCGTGCTCAAGCCGGATTTCGGCGGCACCTTCAGCTTCGGCGCCCTGCGCGTGGCCGGCACCTTCGTCGGCCTGCTGGTGGCGACCTTGCTGGCGCATCTGGCGATGGATGGCGCCAGCGTCCGCCTGGCGTTGCTGGCGCTGTTCTGCCTGGGTTTCCGCCTGCTGACCCAGGTGAACTACGGCATCGGCGTGGCGTTCCTGACCGGCATGCTGGTGCTGCTGCTGTCCTTCGAAGGCGTGGCACCGGGCGAGGCCGTCGGTGCGCGCCTGCAGGCGACGGTGGCCGGCAGCGCCTGGGCGTTGATCGCCTACGCGCTATGGCCCACGCGCGAGCGCCGGCACATCCGCGCCTCGCTGGCGCAGCTGCTCAGCGCCTACCGCGATCATCTGCGCACCCTGTTGCTCGGCAGGATGGAGGACCTGGGCGACACCCGCGCTGCCGCACGCGTGGCGCGCACCAATGCGCAGGCTTCGATCGAACGGCTGCGCGGCGAGCCGCGCAGCCGGCGCAACCTGCACGAACTCAAGCTCGCCGAGTCGTTGCTGGCCAACGGCAACCGGCTGATCCGCGCCACCTTGTCGCTGGAAGCGGTGCTGCGCGACGGCCATCCGCTGCCTGCGCTGGACGCGCTGCCGGCGTTCGCGCAACAGGCCGACCAGGCGCTGTCCGAGCTGATCGCCTGCCTGCGCGACGGCGGCATTCCCGCCGCGGCCACCTTGCGCAGCGCAGAGCGCCAGCTGTCCGATGCATTGGCGGCCCTGCCCGACGGCTCGCCGGCCACCGCCGCACTGGCCGACACCATCGACCGCATCACCGACAGCATCGGCACGTTGACGCATCTGCTGCGCCCTGCCCGGCCAGCCGCGACCACCGCCGCGCCCGACGCACCGGCCGCGCATGACGGCGTACACGGTGCCGGCGGGTAAACTGCGCCACTGACCTGCGTTGCGAGCCGTGATCATGACCGACCTGCTGTCCCGCGCCCATGCCGTTGCACTGGACGCCGCCGACCCGCTGCGCCAGCTGCGCGATGACTTCATCTTCCCGCAGCATGCCGGCCAGGATCAGACCTATTTCGTCGGCAACTCGCTGGGCCTGCAGCCACGCACCGCACGCGCGATGGTGGCCGAGGTGCTCGACCAGTGGGGCGCGCTCGCGGTGGAGGGCCACTTCACCGGTCCCACCCAGTGGCTGACCTATCACCAGCTGGTGCGCGATGGGCTGGCCCGGGTGGTCGGCGCGCTGCCGGGCGAAGTGGTGGCGATGAACACGCTGAGCGTCAACCTGCACCTGATGATGGCCAGCTTCTACCGTCCAACGCCCGAGCGCGGCGCGATCCTGATCGAAGCCGGCGCGTTTCCGTCCGACCGCCATGCGGTGGAATCGCAACTGCGCCTGCACGGGCTGGATCCGGCCACGCAGCTGATCGAAGTGGAAGCCGACCAGCCCAATGGCACGCTGTCGATGGCAGCGATTGCCGATGCCATCGCCCGGCATGGTCCGCGGCTGGCGCTGGTGCTGTGGCCCGGCATCCAGTACCGCACCGGCCAGGCCTTCGACCTGGGCGAAATCGTGCGGCTGGCACACGCACAGGGCGCGACGGTGGGTTTCGATCTGGCGCATGCGGTGGGCAATATCGCGCTGACCCTGCACGACGACGACGTGGATTTCGCGGTCTGGTGCCACTACAAGTATCTCAATGCCGGCCCCGGCGCGGTGGGCGGCTGTTTCGTGCACGAACGCCATGCCAACAGCAACCTGCCGCGCATGGCCGGCTGGTGGGGACACGAGCAGCAGACCCGCTTCCGCATGGATCCGCAGTTCGTGCCCTCGCCTGGGGCCGAAGGCTGGCAGCTGAGCAATCCGCCGGTGCTGGCGCTGGCGCCGCTGCGTGCATCGCTGCAGCTGTTCGACCAGGCCGGCATGGCGGCGCTGCGCGCCAAGTCCGAACAGCTCACCGGCCATCTGGAACAGCTGATCCACGCCCGCGTGCCGCAGGTGCTGCAGATCGTCACCCCGTCCGCGCCGGCGCAGCGTGGCTGCCAGCTGTCGTTGCGGGTGGCCGGTGGCCGCGCGCAGGGGCGCTCGCTGTTCGAGTATCTGCAGTCGGTCGGCGTGCTCGGCGACTGGCGCGAACCGGACGTGATCCGCATCGCACCGGTGCCGCTGTACAACCGCTTCTGCGACCTGCACCAGTTGGTCGAGCACGTGGAAACCTGGGCCGCCGCCTGAGCACATACGGCACGGACTGTGCCAGCCAACAGCGCCGCGCGTGAGCCGGAAGCGGCACCCGCGCACGTACACTCCGAACCCGCACCCGGCCGACCGCAGCAGGTGCCGCTGCCAGCCACTCTCCTTCCTCCCTCTTGGCCGGCACTTGCGTCCGGCCGCTGCCGGATACCGCATTGAGCGCAGTCTCTCCCCGTTCCCTGACCCTGATCGGCGCTGGCCTGGCCGGTTGCCTGCTGGCCATCCTGTTGTCGCGCCGCGGCTGGCAGGTCACCGTCTACGAGCGCCGCGGCGACCCGCGCATCAAGGGCTACGAGTCCGGCCGCTCGATCAACCTGGCGCTGGCCGAACGCGGCCGCCATGCGCTGCGCCAGGCCGGTGCCGACGACGCGGTCATGGCCAAGGCGGTGATGATGCGCGGGCGCATGGTGCACCCGCTGCACGCGCAGCCGCAGCTGCAGCGCTACGGGCGCGACGACAGCGAAGTGATCTGGTCGATCCACCGCGCCGCGTTGAACATCGCGCTGCTGGATCTGGCCGAACAGGCCGGCGCACGCGTGCACTTCTACCGCCGCCTGCATACGGTGGACTTCGACGCCGGCTATGCGCGCTTCATCGACGACCGCGACGACCAGCCGCACGAAATCCATTTCCAGAGCCTGATCGGCAGCGATGGCGCCGGCTCGGCATTGCGCGCGGCGATGCAGCGCAAATCGCCGCTGGGCGAGCGCACCGAATTTCTCGATCACTCCTACAAGGAGCTGGAAATCCCGCCGTTGCCCGGCGGCGGGTTCCGCATCGAAGGCAACGCCCTGCATATCTGGCCGCGCGGGCGCTACATGTGCATCGCGCTGCCCAACGACGGCGGCACCTTCACCGTCACGCTGTTTCTGCCCAACGCCGGCGAACCCAGCTTTGCCACCACCCGCAACGGCGACGAGGCGCTGGCCCTGTTCGCGCGGGATTTTCCCGATGCGCTGCCGCTGATTCCTCAGCTCAAGGAGCATTGGGAAGAACATCCGCCCGGCCTGCTCGGCACCCTGACGCTGGACCGCTGGCATCTGGACGGCCGCGCCCTGCTGATCGGCGACGCCGCGCACGCGATGGTGCCGTTCCACGGCCAGGGCATGAATTGCGCGTTCGAAGATTGCGTGGCGCTGGCAGAGCAGCTGGACGCGCACCACGATCTGGAAACTGCGTTTGCCGCATTCCAGGCTGCACGCCATGAGGATGCCGCGGCGATCCAGCAGATGGCGCTGGAAAACTATCTGGAGATGCGCGACCGCGTCGACGATCCCGACTTCCTGCTGCAGCGCGCGCTCGAACAGCAACTGCAGGCACGCTGGCCCACCCGTTTCGTGCCGCATTACACGATGGTGACCTTCCTGCGCACGCGCTATTCGATCGCCCTGGCGCGCAGCGAGATCCAGCGCCAGATCCTGGTCGAGGCCACACGCGGGCACAGCGACCTGTCGCGCATCGACTGGGCGGCACTGGAAGCGGTCGTGCATGCGCGCCTGCAACCGCTGGAAGGCGCGCACTGATCAAGCTGCACAGGCCGGCGTCAGCGGGCCGGCGCGCGGATAAGAGATACTAGGCAGCACTGGCGGCGCCCTCCGCAGCGCGCCGCGGATCTGGATGTGATACGGCATGCCTGACAGCTTTCTCTTCTACGACCTGGAAACCTTCGGCCAGGATCCGCGCCGCACGCGCATCGCGCAGTTCGCCGCGGTGCGCACCGATGCGCAGCTGCGCGTGATCGAGGAACCGATCAGTTTCTACGTGCAGCCGGCCGACGACCTGCTGCCCTCCCCGTACGCGACCATGGTCACCGGCATCACCCCGCAACACGCACTGCGCGAAGGCGTGAGCGAGGCCGAAGCGTTCGCGCGCATCTCTGAGCAGATGAGCCGGCCGCAGACCTGCACGCTGGGCTACAACTCGATCCGCTTCGACGACGAGTTCGTGCGCTGCGGGCTGTTCCGCAATTTCTACGACCCGTACGAGCGCGAGTGGCGCGGCGGCAATTCGCGCTGGGACCTGCTCGACGTGTTGCGGCTGGTGCATGCGCTGCGCCCGGACGGCATCGTCTGGCCGCAGCGCGAAGACGGCGCCACCTCGTTCAAGCTCGAACACCTGGCCGATGCCAACGCAGTGCGCGAAGGCGACGCGCACGAGGCGCTGTCGGACGTGTACGCCACCATCGGCATGGCGCGCAGGTTCCAGCAGCATCAACCCAAGTTGTGGGACTACGCGCTGCGCCTGCGCGACAAGCGCTTTGCGGCGACGCTGCTGGACGTCATCGCGATGCAGCCGGTGCTGCATGTCTCGCAGCGCTATCCCGCCTCGCGCATGTGCGCTGCCGCAGTGCTGCCATTGACGCGCCATCCACGCATCGACAGCCGCGTGATCGTGTTTGATCTGGAAGGCGATCCTGACGTGCTGTTGCGCCTGAGCCCCGACGAGATCGCCGACCGGCTGTATATCCGCGCCGCCGACCTGCCCGAAGGCGAGCAGCGCATTCCGCTCAAGGAAGTGCACGTGAACAAGTCGCCGGCGCTGGTGGCCTGGCAGCATCTGCGCGCGGCGGACTTCCAGCGCCTGGGCATCGACCACGACGCGGTGCTGGCCAAGGCTGCACGCCTGCGCGCGCTCGGCCCCGAACTGGCCGAAAAAGTGCGCCAGGTGTACGGCAACGAACGCGCTGCGGCGCCGGCGGTCAACGATGCCGATGCCTCGCTGTATGACGGCTTCCTGGCCGAAGGCGACAAACGCCTGCTGGCGCAGGTGCGCGCCAGTGCGCCGGCCGAGCTGGGCGCGCTGGAAGCGCGCTTTCGTGACCCGCGCCTGGTCGAGTTGCTGTTCCGCTACCGCGCGCGCAACTGGCCGCAGACCTTGTCGTTCGACGAGCAGGAACGCTGGAACGTCTACCGCCGCCAGCGCCTGCTCGAAGACCGTGGCCTGGGCGAAGTCACGCTCGAGCAGTTCCATGCACAGATTGCGGATTTACGGCTTGCTCACCCGGACGATGCTACCAAGCAGTCCCTGCTCGACCAGCTCGCCGCCTGGGGTCTGGACCTCCAACGCACGCTATGACCACCTATTTTTCCGACGCCAGTTTCAAGTTCCTGCGCGCCCTGGCGCGCCACAACGACAAGACCTGGTTCAACGACCACCGGCATCAGTACGAGGCGCATGTGCGCCAGCCGTTCCTGCAGTTGATCACCGACCTGCAGCCCGCGCTGGCACAGGTCAGCGAGCACTATCGCGCCGACCCCAAGACCCAGGGTGGCTCGCTGTTTCGCATCTACCGCGATGCGCGTTTTTCCAACGACAAATCGCCGTACAAGAACTGGCAAGGCGCGCGCCTGTTCCATGAGCGCCGCCGCCAGGTGCCGGCGCCGTCGTTCTACCTCCATCTGCAGCCGGGCGAGAGTTTCGTCGGTGCGGGGCTGTGGCATCCGGAGCCGGACACCCAGCGCAAGCTGCGCCAGTTCATCTTCGACAATCCGGCCAACTGGAAAGCGGCCGCCTACGAGCCAAAACTACGCCGCAAGTTCGCGTTGGACGACAGCGAGAAACTGGTGCGTGCGCCGCGCGGCTTTCCCAACGATTTCGAGTTCATCGACGACCTCAAGCATCGCAACTGGGCGTACCTGCGTCCTCTCGACGATGCCATCATGACCGGCCCGCGCCTGCGCCAGACCATCGAGGCGGACCTGGTGGTATTGGCGCCGTTTGTCGATTACCTGTGCGCCGCGCTGGATCTGGAATTCTGATGCATCGCACGGCGCCGACGGCAATCGACGCTGCGCAGGCGATCGTCGTGCCACGGCGATTTCCCGCTGCGCGGTGCCATGCCTCGATGCGCCTGGTGCAAACGACGGCAATGGACTGCACGCCATGAAGAAACGCTGGTTGCTGCTGCCTGTGCTGGCCGTGCTGCTGCTGGCCAGCTATGTGGTTGCCGGCCCGTATCTGGCCATCCGCGGCATCAGCGAGGCAGTCGCCAGCCGCAACGCCGCGCAGCTGGAACGCCATGTGGACTTCCCCAGCCTGCGGGTCAACCTCAAGGCGCAGCTGGACGATTACCTGATCCGCCAGGCCGGCAGCAGCATGCAATCAAGCCTGCTGGGCGGATTCGCCCTGCAGCTTGCCAGCGGCATCAGCGGCGCCGGCGTGGACACGCTGGTGACCCCGCTGGGCATCGGCGCGTTGCTGCAAGGCCATAGCGTGTGGAATCGCGTCACCGGCACCACCGTCAGCCCGGATACCTATGCGGCGCCGGCGCCGGCGCGTCCGCTGCAAGGCGCGCAGCAGCGCTTCGAATCCACTCGCCGCTTTACCGCCACCACCCGCACCGCAGCCGGCGCGCCGGTGGTGTTCGTGCTGACCCGGCAGGGCCTGCGCTGGCGCTTGACCGATATCCGGCTGCCGCTCGCCGATGCAGGCAATCCGCCCAACCCTTAACGATGCGCTTGCGCACGATGTCGAGGCTTTACCGTCGCCGGCTGAGACGACTTCCACGCCGCGCGGATACCAGGCCGCGCACGCAGACCGCGCTTACGAAAACCGCCAGGCCCGCTCCATCCACGCCGCCTGCAGCCGCAACATCGACGGCCGCAGCTGCCGGCGTGCCGACCACGGCAGCGCCGCCAACGCCTGCTCCGCAGTGCCCGGCGTGCGCTTGCCGTTCCAGGCGTAGAGCAGCTGGTTGCGCGGGTCCGGCTCGGGCACCAGCAGCACCTGCCCCTCGAACACCTCGCGCAGCGCGGCCAGATGTCCGGCCAGCGGCACCTGGAACAGGTTCAACACCAGCACACCGCTTGGCGTCAGCGCAGCGCGACACTCGGCGTAGAACGCAGGCGTGCACAACGCCGGTGGAATGCCATCGGCATCGTAGGCATCCAGCAGCAACAGGTCGTAGCGCCCGGCACGCGTGCCGATCCACTGCGCACCATCGCCGTGGGTGACCTCCAGCCGCGCATCGTCGCGTGGCACGCCGAATGCGTCGCGCAAGGCCAGTACCTGCGCATCGGCGTCCACCGCTTCGATGCGCGAGCTGCGCAGATAACGGTGGCAGAACTTGGCCTGCGCGCCGCCGCCGAAGCCGATCAGGCCGATGCGCTCCGGCTGGGGCTGCAACCACAGTGCCGCCAGCATGCCGCGCGTATACGGCAGCATCAGCCGGTACGGTGCCCAGCGCGACATGCAGGTCTGCACGGCGTCGTCGGAGAAATACAGCTCCAGTTGGCGCCAGCTGGAGCGCAGCGCGGCGCGTCCAGACGGCGTCGGTGCCTGGCTCACCTCGCTCACCTGCCCGGCGGATCGTTGGCCACGCCATGCGGCACGTGGCCGGCCGCCACATGCTGGTGCTGGCGCGCACTGTCGATGTTGTGCTGCGAATCGTCGAAGAAGATATCCGCGCCGAACGCCTCCAGGAACGGCCCCTTGTGGCGCCCGCCGAGGAACAGCGCCTCGTCCAGGCGCACGCCCCATTCGCGCAGGGTGCGGATCACCCGCTCGTGCGCCGGCGCCGAGCGCGCGGTGACCAGCGCAGTGCGGATCGGCGAGGCCTCGCCGGGCGGGAATGCCGCCTGCAGCGCATGCAGCGCCGACAGGAAATTGCGGAACGGCCCGACCGACAACGGCTCGCGCGCACGTTCGCGCTCGTGGCGCCCGAACGCCTCCACGCCCTGCTCGCGCGAGATGCGTTCGCTCTCGTCGCCGAAGATCACCGCATCGCCGTCGAAGGCGATGCGCAGCTGCGTCGGCAGCCGGCTTTCGTCGTTGTCCACGATCGCCGCGGCGGCCTCGGCGCGTTCGCCCGGCGCACGCGGCATGATGGTCGCCGCCGCGATGCCATGGGTGAGCGCACGCCGCACCGATTCCGGATTGGCCGACAGGAACAGATCGGTGCCGAACGGCTTCACGTACGGCCAGGTCGGCTGGCCCGAGGTGAAGGTCGCCCGCACGATGCCCAGGTTGTAGTGCTGGATCGAATTGAAGATGCGCAGCCCGGTATCGGCGGAATTGCGCGACAGCAGGATCACTTCCACGCGCGGGGTTTCCTCCGGCACATCATGGTTGAGCGCCAGCAGCTTGCGCACCACCGGAAACGCCACGCCCGGCTGCAGGATGTCGTCCTCGTGCTCGCGCTGGAACGCCGAATACGCCTCCACGCCATCGGCCTCGAACAGCGCATGGCCTTCTTCGAGATCGAACAGCGCGCGCGAGGTCACTGCGACGGTCAGGAGTCTTGGGGAGTTGTCAGCCATTTGGGTGCCGGGATTCGGGAGTGGGGATTCGGGATTGGTCAGAAGCAGGGAGTGGGGAATTTCATATTCGGGATCGGATCGCTCCTACCGCAGCGGGCTGTGTCGGCACCATCGCGTGCACCACGTGCTGCGCTGCTGCCGGTGCCAATCCCGAATCCCCAATGCCCAATCCCCGCCCCTCAGACCGCAAACTGTTCGCTGAAGATGCGCTCTTCCAGATTGTGTTCCGGATCGAACAGCAGCGTCACCTGGCGCCGGGTGGATTCGCGGATGGTCACTTCGACCACGTCGCGGATCTCGTGCGAGTCGGCGGTGACGCTGACCGGGCGCTTGTACGGGTCCAGCACGCGGAAGCACACTTCGGTGTCTGCCTTGAGGATGGCGCCGCGCCAGCGACGCGGGCGGTACGGGGCGATCGGCGTCAGCGCCAGCGTGTGCGAGCCCAGCGGCAGGATCGGCCCGTGCGCGGAATAATTGTAGGCGGTGCTGCCGGCCGGCGTGGCGACCATGACCCCGTCGCCGATCAACTCGGCGATGCGGGTCTGGCCATTGAGATCCACGCTCAGGTGCGCGGCCTGGCGGGTCTGCCGCAGCAGCGAGACCTCGTTGTAGGCCAGCGACACCGTGCTGGCACCGGACTCGGTCTGCACCTGCATTTCCAGCGGGCGCAGATGCGCCGGTTCGGCCCGTTGCAGACGTGCGAGCAGGTCGTCCTCGTCGTCGCGGTACTGGTTCATCAGGAACCCGACCGAGCCCAGCTTCATGCCGAACACCGGCTTGCTGGCAGCGCCATGCCGGTGCAGGGTCTGCAGCATGAAACCGTCCCCGCCCAGGGCGCAGACGATGTCGGCGGTGTCCAGCGGATGATCGCCATAACGCTGCACAAGACGCGTGCGCGCGGTCACCGCCGGCTCGGCGTGACTGGCAACAAAGGCAATCCGGGGTGGTGCGGTCATCGTTGACTCCAAAGCATGCGAATCAGCATACCGCAGCGCCGTGGTCGGCTTGTTGGCTGCCCGCCCCGCCCTGGCCTGCACGGCTGCAGCTGCACCACCAGGCGCCGCTGGCATGGCGCAGCACAGCCAGCCAGGCGCCGGCGATAGCGGGCGCGCAATCCCTGCACTGGCCGGTCAGACGCGACCGGGCCACGGCATCAGGCAGTCAATCGCCACGCACGATGGATGCGCGCATGCCGCTCGAAATCCGGGTCGATGGTGCGCGGACTGATTTCCTCGCACTGCGCAAACTCGGCCACCAGGTCCTCGTCCAGCTTGAAGCGACGGAAATTGTTGGAGAAATACAGCACCCCACCCGGCGCCAGCCGCGCCATCGCCGCACGCAGCAGCCGCACGTGCTCGCGCTGGATGTCGAAGTCCTCGGCGCGTGCGGAGTTGGAAAAGGTCGGCGGGTCGCAGAAGATCACGTCGAAATGCGCGCGCTCGGCTTCCAGCCAGGCCAGTGCGTCGGCCTGCACCAACGTGTGCCTGCTGCCGGCCTGGCCGTTCAACGCAAGATTGTCGGCGCACCACTGCAGATAGGTGCCGGACAGATCCACGCTGGTGGTCGAGCTTGCCCCGGCCACCGCCGCTTCCACGCTGGCCACGCCGGTGTAGCAGAACAGGTTGAGGAAGCGCCGCCCCTTCGATTGCGCCGCCATGGTGCCGCGCAACGGGCGATGGTCCAGGAACAGGCCGGTATCCAGGTAATCGAACAGATTCACCCGCAGCAAGGCGCCATGCTCGCGCACGTTGATGAATTCGTTGCGCTGCTCGAAGCGGCCGTACTTGCTGCCGCCCTTGCCGCGCTCGCGCGATTTGAGCGCCACGCGTTCGCCCGGCACCTCGAACACCTCGCGTGCGGCGGCCAGCAGCTCGCCCAGACGGCGGCGCACGTCGGCTTCGGGAATCGTCGCCGGCGCGGCGTATTCCTGCACATGCAGAAACACGCGGCGATCGCCGTCGGCCTGCTGGTACACGTCGATGGCGGCGGAATATTCCGGCAGGTCGGCGTCGTAGGCGCGGAAGCATTCGATGCCTTCGCGTGCGCGCCACTTCTTGAACTTCTGCAGGTTCTTGCGCAGGCGATTGGCGACCATCTGCGCGCCTTCGCTGAGTGCGGTCGGCGCCGCCAGCGGGGTGCGCCGCGGCACCGCGATCGGGTCGCAGACGATCAACGCGCATTCGATCGCGCCATTGAACAGCTGGTACTTCTTGCCCGCGCGCAGGCCGGTGGCATACGCCAGCTCGGCATTGCCGCACAGCAGGCTGGCCCGCCATTGCGGCACGGCACGCTGCAAGGTGTCGCCCAGGCGGCGATACAGCGCCGCATCGGCAGCCAGGCGTTCGTCGTAAGGCGGATTGCACACCACCACGCCGGTGGCCTGCGGCGGGGTCTGCAGATCACCCACCTCGCGCACGCCGAACCAGATCGCCTCGGCCACGCCGGCCACCTGCGCATTCTCCTTCGCAGCGCGGATCGCATGCGGATCCATGTCGCTGCCGTGGATCACCTGCCTGAGCGCGGCGCGGCCGCGACTGTCGCGCTCGCGCGCCTCGCCCACCAGCTGCTGCCAGCCCTCGCGGTCGAAGCCGCGCCAGCGGCTGGGGAGATCGCTGCCATAGCGCTGCAGGCCGGGGGCCACGTCGGCGGCCATCAGCGCGCCTTCGATCAGCAAGGTGCCGCTGCCGCACATCGGATCCAGCAGGCCGCCGCCATCGGCGTAGGCGCGCGGCCAACCGCCGCGCAGCAACACCGCCGCGGCCAGATTCTCCTTCAGCGGCGCATCGTTCTGCGCCATGCGCCAACCGCGCCGATGCAGCGGGCCGCCGCCCAGATCCACCGAAATGGTGGCGCGGCCCTTGCGCAGCGACAGGTTCAAACGCAGATCCGGGCTGTCCACATCCACCGACGGGCGCTCCAGGCCCTGCCGGCGCATGGTGTCGACCACCGCGTCCTTGATCCGCTGCGCCGCGTAACGGGCGTGCGTGATCGCGGTCCCGGAGACATGCGCGTCCACCGACAGCGTGTGGCCGACGGACAGGTGCTCGTCCCACGGCAATTCGGCCACCCCGGCATACAGTGCGTCCTCGTCCGGGCAATCGAACTCGCTCAACGGCCACAGCACCCGGCTGGCCAGCCGCGACCACAGCACGGCGCGCTGCGCATCGCGCAGCTCGCCCTCGACGTTGACGCCGGAGATGGTGGCGGTGGCCTTGCCGGCCCCGAGCGACAGCAGCTCGTCGGCAAGCAGGTATTCCAGGCCCTTGGCACAGGATGCAAAGAATTTCACGTAGGCAGGTATCGATGGAGACGCTGGCCGTGGGGGCGAGCGCGGGAGCAGGACGCTGGGCCGGCGCCCTGGCGGGCAGAGCCGTGGCCGCCGCGGGCGGGGCGCAAATGGTCGGCCATCGGGGCCGGCTTTACCAGCCCGTCGGCCGGATCGCCCGCTGCGCGGTTCACCACGGCGCCAGCCGCCACTGCGCCTGCGCAGTGTCCAGGCGCTGCTGCAGGCCCAGCCGCTGCAGGAAGGCAGCATCGTGCGAGGCGACGATCAGCGCCCCGGGGTAGCTGCACAGCAGCGTCTCGATCGCCTCCACCGAAGCCAGGTCCAGGTGGTTGGTCGGCTCGTCCAGCAACAGCAGTTGCGCCGGCTGCGCCCGGTACAGCGTGCAGGCCAGCGCCGCCTTGAGCCGTTGGCCGCCGCTGAGCTGGCCGCTGGGCAGGTCGGCACGCTGCTGGTCCAGCCCCAGCAGCGCCAGGCGTAGCCGCTGTGCGTGGGCTGGCGCGCCCGGATCTGCATCCTGCAGCTGCGCAGCGGCCGAGCGCGCCGGATCCAGCAGCCCCAGGTGCTGATCCAGATACGCCAGCGGCACATGCACCTGGCAACACCCCGCGCTGGGTTGCAGGCGCCCGGCCAGCAGCTGCAGCAACGACGACTTGCCGCTGCCGTTGGGGCCGACCAGGCCGATCCGCGGCTGCCCATGCAGCAGCAGATCCACCCGCCGCCCGCCCAGCCGTCCGCCGGCCAGCTCCACCTGTTGCAGCGTGGCCAGCTGCCGCGATGCGCCGGCGGGCGATGTCGGCGCCAGGAGCGCGATCGTGGTGTCGTCCTGCACCAGCGCTGCGGCCTCCATGACCGCCTCGCCCAGCCGCGCCTGTTCGGCCTGGCGGTGCTGTTGCAGCCGCCCCGCGCTGACCTGGCTGCGCTGCTTCTGCGCGCCGAGCAGGATCGCGGCCTGGTTGGCCTGCCCTGCAGCACGCGCGCCGCGTGCCTGGCGTTGCTGTTGGCGCTGCTGCTGCTCGCGCAGCGCCTGCTCGCCGCACGCACGCGCCTGTTTGCGCTGGGCCAGCAACGCGCTAGCCGCCTGCTGTTCGATGGCGCGCTGCTGCGCATAGAACGCGTAATTGCCGCCATAGCTGCGCAGTCCCTGCGCAGATAATTCCAGAATGCGCTGCATCGCATCGAGCAGGCTGCGGTCGTGGCTGATCACCAGCAAGCCGCCGCTCCATGCCAGCAATTGATCCATCAGCCGCTGCCGCTGCGGGCCATCCAGGTGATTGCTGGGCTCGTCCAGAATCAACAGCTCCGGCCGGCTCAGGAACGCACCGGCCAGCGCCACGCGCATCGCTTCGCCGCCGCTGAGCTGCGCGGCCGGTGCGTGCGGATCGCGCCCACCCAGGCCTTGCCGTTCGAGTTCTGCGGCAAAGTGCGCATGGGCGGTCCAGCGCTCGCCGACCAGCTCGAAATCGGCAGGCGCAACGCTGCCGGCGGCGATACGGTCCAGCGCATCCAGCAGCGGTGCGACACCGGCCAGGTCGGCAATGCGCTGCCCCGGCGCGACGCGCACGCGCTGCGGCAGGTAGTGCACGCTGCCGTTGCGCACGCAGCGCCCGGCACTGGGCAGCAACTCGCCGGCCAGCAGGCGCGCCAGCACGCTCTTGCCCACCCCATTGCGCCCGACCAGGCCGGTGGCGCGCTGGTCGATGTGGATACTCAGATCGGAAACTAGCGGGCTGCCATCGGGCAGCACATACGCAACGCGTTCCAGCGTCAGCGACGGACAGGTCATACGGATCTCCATTGCATGCCAGCACACGCACCGATCCAGCCGGACCGGCAGCGGGTAAGGCCGTCATCACGACGGCGGCATCAATGGCGCATTGGACCAATCCTCAGACAATGGGCAACCCGGCAGAGTGTAGGTCAGCCTGCGAGGCAGGCCAAATCGCAGGCGTGGCCGCGGTCAAGCGCAGCATGGCGAGCACCGGCATTCACGGCGGTTCACGCTCCTGCAGGCCAGCACCTTGCCGACCTCCTGGCGCCTCCGGAAACCGCGGCGAGCGCTCGCCGGTACGCAATTGCCGGGACCCGGTGTCCCTGCGTCCTCGAGCCCGCGAAAACCGTCCCCTGCCGACCCAGTGCCTGGCGTGGATCACGCCAGTCGCCAGCGGCTGGACTCAACCCAGCCCGAAGGCCGGGTGATAGGCGACATCGGCCAGCGGCAGCAGGCGGTCGCCAAACGCCAGCGCCTGCAGCTCGGATGCCGGGACGCCGGGCAAGGTCAGCCCCGGCTCCACCGCAAAGCCCAGACGCCTGAAAAACGCCGGCTCGCCCAATGCCAGGCAGCCAGCCGCGCCACGCTCGCGCAAGCTGGCCAGCGCCGCCTGCACCAGGCGCGTGCCCAGCCCCTGGCGCTGATGCCCCGGGCCGATCGCCAGCGGCCCCAACGCGTACCAGCCGGGCGAGTCGTCCGACAGCCACACCGGCGATACCGCCAGATGCCCGACCACATACCCGTCGTGGTCGGCCACCAGCGACAACGCCAGCGCGCCGTCGTTGCGCAAGGCGGCGATCACGTGCTGCTCGTCGTGGCGGCTATGTTCGTCGCGCATGAACGCGACCATCGTCAGCAGCTCGATCGCCGCGGCATCGCCATCGCTGGCTTCGCGAATCAGCACGTTCATCGCAGGCCCCGCAGCACGCACACCTTCAACCGGTTGCGCATCACAGGCTCTGCAACAGTTCGGCGAAGGCCCGTGCCGATGCATCCACGTGCGACGCCAGCCGGTGTTCGTCGTCGACCAGCAGCAGGCGCGCATGCCGCGCCTGCGCCCAGGCGATCACCTCGCTGGCCGGAATCAATTCGTCGCGCCAGGCATGCACGATCGAAATCGGCACGCGCGCCGCATCCAGTGCCGGCAACGGCCCCATCCTGGTCGGCGGCACCATCAGGAACAGCCCGCGCGTGGGCACCTGCAACGACACCTGCGCGGCGATATACGAACCCAGGCTGGAACCGACCAGCACCAGCGGGCCCTTGTCGGCCGCCGCACGCGCGATCTCCAGCAGGCGTTGCAGCCGGCCCTGCACATCGCCCAGCGAACTCACCTCGCGGCGTGCGTCCAGATCGGTGTAGTCCGGGCGCTCGTGGGTCCAGCCTAGCTGCGCGGCGACATCGGCCAGGGCGGTGACCTTCAGCGCATCCGGGCCGCTTTCGAAGCCGTGCGACAGGATGCAATGACCGCGGCTCATAGCGCCTGCACCGTATCGCCGAGGCGCAGCACGCCGCCACGCAGGACGCGTGCGCACAGGCCGCCATGACCGCGCATGGCGTTGTAGCCGCCCGCACCCAGCGCGTCCTCCATGCGCGAGCACGGATCGCAGGGATCGGTGCCTTCCAGCTCGACATCGCCGATACGGAAACGCCGCCCCTTCAAGGCGATCAACGGGATACCGGACACCACCAGATTGCGGCGCAAGGTGGCGGGCGCAATCGCGGCGTGGCCGGCCAGCGCCGCGATCACCGGCAGATGCTCGGCCTGGATCAAGGTCACGCCGCGCTTGCCGCTGCCGCCCTTGTAGCGATCGCCGACCAGGCCGACGCCGGTGGTGGCCTGCGCCGCGTCCACCGCGATCATCGCCACGTCGCGCGCGGGACGCACGCCGATCCAGGTCACCTGCCCGGTCTGCGGCAGGGTTGCCATCAATTTGCCCAAGGGGCTGTCGGGATTCAAAGCCATCGGGCAATGCTAGCATCCGCCCCATGTCCGATGCCGTCCTGCCGTCGCCACCGATCACCTACGCGCCGTTGTCCTACGAATCGCGGCTGGCGCGACGCGCGCTCACGCAGATCGACATGGTGGTCATCCATTGCACCGAATTGCCCGACATGGCAATGGCGCGCGAATACGGCGAACGCGTGCTCTACGACAGCGGCACCGGCAACAGCGGGCATTACTACATCGACCGCAACGGCAGCATCCAGCAATACGTCGCGCTGGAGCGCGTGGCCCATCACGTGCGCGGCCACAACCCGCATACGCTGGGCATCGAACTGGTCAACAGCGGCCGTTATCCGCATTGGCTGGACTCGCGCCATCAGTGCATGAGCGAACCGTATCCGCAGGCGCAGATCACTGCGCTGGTCACGCTGCTGCAGTGGCTGCAACAGCAGCTGCCGTCGGTACGCCGCATCGCCGGTCACCAGGCACTGGACACCACCCAGGAAGCGGCCAGCGACGACCCGTCGCGCAAGATCCAGCGCAAGCTCGACCCCGGCCCGCTGTTTCCGTGGCCGCAGATCGAAGCGGCAGTCAGCTGGTCGCACACGCCGCGCTAGCAGCGGCGCAGACACCGCCGTCGACACTGCGTGCCGCCTTCGCGTGTCCGGTGCTCAGCGCTCGGTCGCGCGGTAGGTCTTCTCGCCGGCATTCACTGCCAGGTCCAGGCGATTTTCCGGCGATGCGATCGGGCAGACCACGTGCGGCGTCAGCGCGCAGGGCGGATTCTCGGCCAGATTGAAGTCGAGCACGAGCCGGCCGTCGCGTGGCGCGGCGGTGTAGAGATAACGCGCGCCGCCATAACTTTCCTTGCCGCTGGTGCGATCGGCGAACAGGAAGAACAGGCCCTGCCCGTCGTCGCTGACGATCGGCTGCAAGCGGTACTCCTGCCCATTGCGCGAGAACACCGCCTCGCCCGGCACCTCGACGGTGAGCGGTGTGCCGATCGACGTCAGCAATGTGGTCGTGCGCGGGGTGGGATACGCCTGCCAGCGCGCCTGGATGCGCCAGCGCGGATCGGTCGGAAAATATTCCAGCCCGGCGAAATGGCTCAGCAGCGGCGCTGCCGGGTCGCGGAAACGCCAGCCGAACAAGCTGCCGGTCTGCACCAGATAGAACTGCCGGCCCTCCACCTCCAGGCGATCGCCACGCTGCCCTGCGCGCTCCGGCTCCAGGTGCACGCGATCGATGCGCTGCCCGTTCAGGTACACCGGTGCGGCGGCGGCGGCATCGAAATGCACGCGGCCCTCGCCGTCCAGTGTCAGCTGGCCCAGCTGCGCAGGCCCGGCCGGCAACACCACGTCGCTGCGTGGATCGCTGCCCACCTGGTAGTGGCCTGCACGCACGCGCCCGGAGCCGGTATAGCTCAGCCAACCGTCGGGCGCACGCAGGCGTTGCAGGCGCTCGGCACGTGCACGTTCGAGTTCGCTCTGATACACCGCGTGGCGGTCGCTCTGTCCACGACCGGCGATGCGCGCACCATTGGCGTCGGCGGTCGACCCCGCCGAACAGGCAGCCATCGACACCATCGCGACGCACAACGCGCCGACCTGCAACTGCCACCGCATGAGTCACCCAGCACTGCGAGAAACTGCGCTCCGCGCAGCGAACCTGCGTCCCCACAGGTCACCGTTCCTGGCACCATTGTGCCTGCAATCAGCGGTTGGTCGCGACCGGACGTGTCGAATCCTGCAGCCAGCCACTCCAGGAGCCGGCGTAAACGCGCGCGCCCGACAATCCGGCCACTTCCAGTGCCAGCAGCAGATGGCACGCGGTGACCCCGGAGCCACACATCACCACCGCCTGCTCGGGACGATACGCACCCAGCAGCGCCGACAACTCGGCGCGCAGTTCCTCTGCCGGCTTGAACCGCCCGTCGCGCAGGCTCACGCCCAGGGGGCGACTCACCGCACCGGGCACATGCCCGGCCACCGGATCGACCGGCTCTACCTCGCCGCGAAAATGTTCGCCCGCACGTGCATCCAGCAACCAGCCCGGCGCCTGGTCCAGCCGCGCCAGGATCTGCCCGGCCTCGACCACCGCATTGCTGTCGAAGCTGCCGGGATATGCCGCACCATCGCGCACTGCAGGCAGCTCTGTGCTTTCCGGCAAGCCGGCAGCGCGCCAGGCGGCCAACCCGCCATCGAGCACCGCCACGCGGCGATGCCCCATCAACCGCAGCAGCCACCATGCACGCGCCGCGGCCATGCTGCCGTCGGCGGCGTCGTAGATCACCACTTGGCTGTCCGGGTCGATCCCCCACGCGCCCAGCCGACTGGCAAATGCCGCGCTGGTCGGCAGCGGATGCCGCCCCTGTGCCGGCAGCGACAGATCGGCCAGGTCGTCGTCGAGATCAGCGTAGTGCGCGCCGGGCAGATGCCCCTGCGCATAGGCCTTGCGCGCGGCCTCCGGGTCCGGCGCAGTCGGTGGCGCCGCGCGCGCGTCCAGCAATCGCAACTGCGGATGCGGCAATGCCGCGGCCAGCGTGGCGCTGTCGACCAGCGTGGTCCAGTGGGGCTCAGCACTCATGCAACCTGCTCCAGACGACGACGAAGATTGAGGAGGATGGCCGCGGTGGCACCCCAGATGCGGTGGCCCGGCCAGTCGTATTCCAGCACGCGGCGCGGCCGGCCGCGATACTCCAGCTCCACGCTGCGCAGGTTGCCCGGCTCCATCAGATAGGCCAGCGGCACCTCGAACACCTCGGCCACTTCGTCCGGCTGCGGCACCGCCACGAACGCCGGGTCGATCACCGCCACCACCGGCGTGACGCGAAAACCGCTCACGGTCAGGAACGGATCCAGATAGCCCAGCGCATGCACCTGGCCGGCGCCCAGGGCGATTTCCTCGCAACTCTCGCGCAGGGCCGCAGCGGCCGCATCCGCATCCGACGGCTCGGTCCGTCCACCGGGAAAACTGACCTGGCCGGCATGGTGACGCAGGCTATCGGTGCGCCGGGTCAGCAGCACCATGGTGCCCTGCGCGCGCGGCACCAGACCGCACAGCACTGCGGCCTCGGCGGACGCGCCGCCCTCGGTCAGGTCGATCAATTCGGCATGATTCCAACCCGGCCCGGCGGGCGCGGTGTCCAGCGCATACAACGCACGCTGCAATTGCGCCCATTCGGGCAGCCGCGCGGCCAACGCGCGCGCCGGCAGAACCGTGTGCAGATACTCCTGACGTTCGGCGTCGCTCATACTCATCCAGCGTGCTATTTCATCCAGGCTGCGCAGGCAGCCGACACAGTGCGCCTGCGCGTCCAGCGAACATACACCGATACACGGGCTGGGCAGACCATTGCGGGTCGAATCCGTGTCGCTCATCGCTGGCTCCCGCCGCACCGCATCGTCACGCCGTCCATCCCTCCTCTCGCACAGATCCGCTCGATCCAAACGACAACGCCGGCCTGGTGGCCGGCGTTGTCACAGCAACATCCAGTGCAATTACTTGACGCTGACCAGCTTGATCTCGAACTGCACCGCCACGTTCGGCGGGAACGGGGTGCGTGGGTCGGCACCGTAGGCCTTCTCCGGCGGCAGGGTCACTTCCCACTTGGAGCCGGCCGGCATCTGCAGCAGCGTGTCGCGCATGGCCTGCATTTCGACTTCGCTGACCTTGATGGCCGGGATCTGCTGCGCCGGACGCGCCTTCTCGCGGTCGCCGAACGGGAACGGACCGGCCACTTCCAGCTGCACGGTGCTGGCCTGGGTCGGCTTGGCGCCCTTGCCTGCTTCGATCACGCGGTACTGCACGCCGCTCGGCAGCGTCTGCACGCCGGCGGTGCCCTTGTTCTTGGCCAGGAACTGGTCGCTCTTGGTCTTGTTGGCCGCAGCGGCCTTGTCGTACTCGGCCTTGGCCTGCTGGGCACGGCCCTGCTCACGCTTCTGGAACGCTTCAACGGCCGGCTTCAGCTGGTCGGCAGTGATGGCCGGCTGCTTCTTGGCATAGGCGTCCTGCAGACCCTTTACCACCGAGTTGATGTCGAGCTGCTCGCCGCGACCGGTGAGCTCGGCAAGGTTGTTGCCGTAGTCATAGCCGAAGTAGTAGCTCAACTTGCCCTTCTCGGACGTCGTGTCCTGGGCCAGTGCATTGCCCGTCAGGGCCAGGGCCGCCACAGCGACCGCGATAGAACGCAACTTCATCAAACAATTCTCCAGGGTGGTGGCACAGGACGGGTCTGCCGCCTGAGATGACGCGCTAGGATAGCGGCCGCGATACCGAACCGCTACTTATCACGAAAGCTAGGACCAGCAAGGCTTTCGGAAGTTCCGCCTTTACTAATTTTTTACGTTCGCAAGGATTTCCATGTCCAATCACGTCATCCTGATCGCCGATCACGCCAGTGTACGGACGATCACGGTCAATCGACCGGACAAACTGAACGCCTTGAACCAGGCCACGCTGCGGGCACTGGATCATGCGTTTGCCGAAGCAGCCAGCGCGGACCACATCCGCGTGGTGATCCTGACCGGTGCAGGCCCCAAGGCATTCGTCGCCGGCGCGGACATCGCCGAAATGCGCGAGCTGTCGGCGATGCAGGGCCGTGAGTTCTCGCTGCTGGGCCAGCAGCTGATGCGCCGGATCGAGCGCATGCCCAAGCCGGTGATCGCCATGGTCAACGGCTTTGCGCTGGGCGGCGGGCTGGAGCTGGCAATGGCCTGCCATCTGCGCATTGCCGCATCCACCGCACGCCTGGGGCAGCCGGAGATCAACCTCGGCCTGATCCCCGGTTTCGGCGGCACGCAACGGCTGCTACGGCTGACCGGGCGAGCGGCGGCACTGGAGCTGTGCCTGCTTGGCCTGCCGATCGATGCGTCGCGTGCGCTGCAGCTGGGCCTGGTCAATCGCGTGGTCGAACCGGAGGCACTGCAGGAAGAAACGCTTGCCCTGGCACAGCGCCTGGCCGCCGCCGCACCGCTCGCGCTGCGCGGCATTCTGGATGCGGTGGTGTTCGGTGGCGAGTGCGCCATCGAAGAAGGCCTGCAGCTGGAAACCGCGCAATTTGCGCTGCTGTTTGCCAGCGACGACATGCGCGAAGGCACCGGCGCGTTTCTCGAAAAACGCCCCGCGCACTTTCTCAATCGCTGATCGGCTTGCCATGACGTTCGACCCCAACCCGGCAGCACGTCCCCTGCCGCTCCAGCTGTTCGACTGCGTACACACGGACGATCTCGATCGTGCGTTGGCGCTGGGCTTGATGGAGTACCGCCCCGAACCAGGCGACGACCTGCTGGATCCGGCCTGCCCGCAGCTGCGCGCGGTGCTGCTTGCCGCGCAACAGCGGCTGCGCGATGCCTGGGCCGCGCGCGAACGCTACCGCGCACGCGCTGCGCGCCTGCAACGTCGTGCCGCCGAACGCGATGCACGCCGGACGCCGGCACCGACGCCCAGCCAACCGGCGGCCCCCACATTGCCGCCGCTGGCCGCTGCCATCCTGGCGCGCGCAAAGGCCAAGGCCGCGGGCGGAGCACCGCCATGAACGCGATCCGTCAGGCCCCGCCGGCAAGGCGCGGCAAGCTCATGCGCAAGCCTGAAATACAGGAGATGTTCGCGCGGCTGCGCGAGCTCAATCCGCACCCGACCACCGAGCTGGAATACACCACGCCGTTCGAGTTGCTGATCGCGGTGCTGCTGTCGGCACAGGCCACCGATGTCGGCGTCAACAAGGCCACCCGCAAGCTGTATCCGGTGGCCAGTACCCCGCGCGACATTCTCGATCTCGGCGAAGATGGCCTGAAGCGCTACATCGCCACCATCGGCCTGTTCAATGCCAAAGCCAAGAACGTCATCGCCACCTGCAGGATCCTGCTGGAGCAGTACGGCGGCGAGGTACCGCACGATCGCGCCGCGCTGGAAGCCTTGCCCGGCGTCGGCCGCAAGACCGCCAACGTCGTGCTCAACACGGCGTTCGGCGAGCCCACCATGGCGGTGGACACGCATATCTTCCGCGTCGCCAACCGCACCGGCCTTGCCCCGGGCAAGGACGTGCGCGCGGTCGAGGACACGCTGGTCAAGGTCATTCCTGCCGAGTTCCTGCACGACGCCCACCACTGGCTCATCCTGCATGGCCGCTACGTCTGCAAGGCACGCAAGCCCGACTGCCCAGGCTGCGTGATCCACGACCTATGCCGGTACCGCGACAAGACCCCCGCCCCCGCCGAACGCTCGAAAACCCTCAAAAACTGACGCAGCCCGACTCAACATCGCTGACACGGCCTGGCAGAACCATCGCAACTGCAAGCGCCCAGTCAGGCACCAGTGGCGGAATCAGCACCACCGATCCCGGCTCCTCCGATTCCCCAGTTCCGAATCCCGAATCCCGGCCATAAAAAAATCGCGACCAGATGATGCGTCTTGCGGCGCCATGCATCACCCGGTCACGATAGAGGTCGCCCGGCGCCAGCGCCGGGCGTTTGCAGCGGGCTTACGCCGCCTTGGCTTGTTCGACGCGCTGTTCGACCAGCACGCTTTCCACCGCCGGCTGGCCTTCCACGCGTCGATCCAGCTCGTTCCAGTCCACCACCAGCTCGCAGCCGCGCGAGGCCGCATTCCGGCTCCAGTCGCGCAACAACTCGATGCAGGCGTGGTCGACGTGATGCAGCTTGGCCACGTCTAGATGCAGCGCGGTGTTCGGCGGCACGCTCTCCAGCGTACGCGCCATCGCCGGCACCTTCAGGAAGGTGGCCGAGCCCTGCAGGGTCAGATGCATCTCGTCCTTCTTGTGCTCGTGCTCGCGCACGTCCACCTTCAGGCGCGAAGAATGCAGGGCCAGACGGAACAACGACAGCCCGAAGCCGATCAGCACACCGGTCAGCAGGTCGGTCGCCACGATCGCGAAGGTGGTCGCCAGATAGATCGCCGCGGTGCCACGACCATACGTCGCCAGCTCCTTGACCTGACCGATCTTGATCATCTTCACGCCCGTGTAGACCAGGATGCCGGCCAGGCACGCCACCGGCGTCATCCGCAACAGCCACGGCAGCAGCATCGCGAAGACCAGCAACCAGCCGCCATGCAGCACCGTGGACATGCGCGTGGCCGCTCCGGCCTGCACATTGGCCGCGCTACGCACGATCACGCCGGTCATCGGCAATGCGCCCAGGAAACCGCACAGCATATTGCCCACGCCCTGCGCCGCCAGCTCACGGTCGTACTGCGTCCGCGCGCCCTGATGCATGCGGTCCACCGCCGCCGCCGACAGCAGGGTCTCGGCGCTGGCGATGAAGGCGAAGGTCACCGCCGACACCAGCAAGGTCGCATTGAACACGCCAAAGATGTCCGCCACGCTGGGGATGCTGATCGCCGAGAACAGATTGGTGGGCACATCCACCTTGTTGACGTTCAGGCCCTGCAACTGCACCGTCGCCGTGACCAACACCACCGCGATCAACGCACCCGGCAGGAAGCGCAGACGCTGCGGGCGCAGCTTGTCCCATGCCAGGATGATGCCGATGGTGGCCAGGCCCACGAACAACGCGGTACGGCCGGTGCCTTCGCTGATCGCCTGCCACACCACCGCCGGCAATGCAGCGAAGTTTTCCAGACCGCGCGCCTTGGGAGCGGCATCCATCAGCACATGCGCCTGCGAGGCCACGATCAGGATGCCGATGCCCGACAGCATGCCGGCCACCACGGCCGGCGATGTCATCCGGAACCACACGCCTGCGCGGCACAGGCCGGCGATCAACTGGATCGCACCGGCCACCAGGATCACCGGACCCAGTGCGGCGATGCCGTGCTCGCGGACCAGTTCGAACACCAACACAGCCAGGCCGGCGGCCGGTCCGCTCACCTGCAGAGGAGAGCCCGCCAGGAAGCCGACGACCAGTCCACCGATGATGCCGGTGATCAGGCCTGCGGCCGGCGGCATGCCGGAAGCGATCGCAATGCCCATGCACAACGGGAGTGCGACGAGGAAGACCACGACAGACGACAACAAATCACGTCCGAACAGTCCCTGACGGAAATATCCGCCGATACCTGATGTGTTCATGATGTGCTCCGTCAGGCGAGTTCAGCGCGCACGACTTGCTGCAGTCGCGGACGCGGGGTGGCTTCAGGGGTGTTGTCCGCCAACAACGGACGGAAGCCACCCTTCTCGGCATCGAAGGCGCGGATCTCGCCGTGGGCGATGTCATAGATCCAGCCATGGATGCGCAAGGTACCGGCCGCCAGACGCGCGGCAACCACCGGCTGCGTGCGCAGGTGGTCCAGCTGCGAGACCACGTTCTCTTCGGTCATGCAGCTCAGCGCTTCCTGGCTGTGCGGATCGTGGCCGTGATGGGCCGTGACATGACGCGCCGCATCGGTGTGCTTGAGCCAGGCCGCCACGGACGGCACATCTTCCAGCGATTCCGGCTTGAGCACGGCCTTCATCGCGCCGCAGTCTGTGTGGCCGCAGATCACGATGTGCCGCACGCCCAGTACGGCGATGGCGTACTCGATCGCCGCAACCACGCCGCTGACGTGCTGGGAGTAAGGCGGCACTACGTTGCCGATGTTGCGGTAGACGAACAGCTCGCCCGGCTGCGCGGAGAAGATCAGCTCCGGCATGACGCGCGAATCGGCGCAGGTGATGAACAACGTATGCGGACTCTGGCCGCCGGCCAGTTCCTGAAAGCGCGCACTCTGGCGCGGATACACTTCCTTACGGAAATGACGGAAACCTTCAAGCAAACTTTCCATGGGAGACACCTCTAGGCAACGAATGGCCCTCCGCGGTGCGAACCGCGAAGTGCAAAGACGAACAAATCAAAGGAAGCCGGTGCGCTGCACCGGTTGACGCGACTAACGGAAGATCAGGCGCGCACTGCGTTGGGAGGACGCAGCTGCGGGATCAGGTCGCGTTTTTGAGATGCCGGCGCGTAGTGCGCGTACCAGGAGGGGAAATAGCGGGCGAGCACCAGCCATGCCTGGGAGAGCAAGGGGATGTCGTCTGCAGAGTGGGTATCGACCTGGGTCTGTGTGTCCCCGTCGTCCTGCAGATCTTCGGCGGCGTCGCGTTCCTCGCCGGCATCCGTCATCACTGCCACGCCGTCGCCCACAAGCGCATCGTGGATGCGGCTGTGGGCATCGGCCGCCGACCACGCGGTGAGCGCGAGCAGGCAGACCAACAGCAATTGGAGGAATCGAGGAAACATGGCCTCGAAACTAACAATTTAGAACGCGCCTGTGCAAGTGGTGCGACGCACAAAGCGCCTGCTGCGACACAGTTCGATCCAGTTGGTTCAGGTCGCGATAAGCTTGAGCTCGCTGAAACCGCGCGCTGCGTCGCTGTCATCCCTGTCATACGAAGCACTTCGTTCAGACTCATGACACACGACGACAAAAAACAAACACGCGTAAATCCTTGTCTTTGCTGACAAAAGCCGGATTGCAACGCGCTCCACAGTTGTCACATTAACGCAACCTTCACGCCATAGCCTGCGCTCACTTTCTCCGGTCGCAAGGCACACATGAAACTTTCTCCCACCCTGCTTGGCTCCGCCCTGCTCCTGGCGCTGGCCGCACCCGCCGCGCACGCCGAAATCGCCATCGACGTGATCGGCGGCTCGGAGATGTCACTGGAAGGCCTGGTCCAGGCCGACGGCAACTGGTTCCACAACGATGTGCAGGACCTCAATGGCCCGATCGGTGCCAATGGCGACAATTCCGAATTCAGCATCCGCCGTGCCGAGCTGGTGCTCAAGGGCAAGGGCCCGGGCAATATTGAATGGGTGGCCGGTTACGACCCCAGCGTGCTGAAGGAGGTCACCATCCGCGGCACCACCATCCGCAGCACCGGGCGTTTCCTCGACAACAACATCAAGTACAAGTTCGCCGGCAACGCCAACAACTACCTGCAGATCGGCCAGTTCAAGCAGCCCAACAGCCTGGAAGAACTGTCCAGCACCAAGAACAACGACTTCGTCTCCAAGGCCGCGGTGACCAATACCTACGGCATCTCGCGCCGGCTGGGCGTGGCCTGGGGCATGGGCGACAACGACTGGAGCCTCACCGCCAGCGCGTTTGGTCGCGAACTGACCCGCAACCAGGCCCATGGCAGCGGCTACGGCGCACGCGGCACCTGGGCGCCGATCAACGAGAGCGGCAATGTGCTGCACGTCGGCCTGAGCTACCTGGGTTACGACACCGACGACGACACCCTGCGCCTGCGCGCGCGTCCGGACGCCGACCTGACCACCATCCGCCTGATCGACAGCGGCGCCATCACCAACGTGGACAGCGTGGGGGTGGCCGGAGCCGAGGCGATGTGGATCACCGGCCCGTTCAAGCTGCAGAGCGAGTACTTCCAGGAAACCGCCAAGCGCATCGGCAGCAACGCCAGCGACTACAAGAGTGACGGCTGGTACGTGAGCGGGGTCTGGAACATCACCGGCGAGACCTGGGGCTACAAGGCCGGCGTGCCGACCACCCCGCTACCGAATGCGCCGGCCTCGGGCATGTGGCAGCTGGCGGTGCGCTACGACACCCTGGACCTCAACGACGGACACCTGGTCTCCAACGGCAGCACACCGTTCGTGGACGGTGTGCTGGGCGGCAAGATGGATGTGTGGACGGTCGGCGCCAACTGGTACTGGCGCTCCAACTTCAAGTTCGCACTCGACTACGCCAAGGTGGAAAGCACCCGTTACAACAGCGCCACCCGTGGCCTGGTCGACGACAACCCGTCGATCATCGAGGCACGTGCGCAGTTCTATTGGTAAGTGCGCGCCGGACCCGGCCACCGCGGTGCGCTGGTTACATGCGGCTCTCCATTAACAAGCGTGCGCGCGGCAGCGGCGACCACCCTGCCCGCCTGCCGCAATGCGCACCGGCGCAATGCCGTCATTGCGCTGTCATGTCCTCGACACCGCATGGTCATGCCGTTGCTCTGCAATGGCGCCATTGCGGGACGTCCTCATCCCTTCGCTACAGGAGCTGTTCCGTGATCCACTCTCTGAAGACCCGTCTGGCCGTCGGCGTGCTCACCGCCGCGCTGGCCTTGTGCGCCCAGGCCGCCGATGTCACCGGCGCCGGTGCCTCGTTCATCTATCCGGTGATGTCCAGGTGGTCGGCCGACTACAACGCGGCCACCAGGAAGCAGGTCAACTATCAATCGATCGGTTCGGGCGGCGGCATTGCCCAGATCAAGGCGGCCAGCGTGGACTTCGGCTCGTCCGATGCCCCGCTCAAGCCGGAAGAACTGGCCGCTGCCGGCCTGGCGCAGTTCCCGTCGGTGATCGGCGGCGTGGTGCCGGTGGTCAACGTGCCCGGCGTGGCGGCAGGCGCGCTGAAACTGGACGGCAAGACCCTGGGCGACATCTTCCTGGGCAAGGTCAGCAACTGGAATGACCCGGCGATCGCCGCGCTCAACCCGGGCGTGAAGCTGCCCGAGGGCAAGATCACCGTGGTGCATCGCTCCGACGGTTCGGGCACCAGCTTCAACTTCACCAACTACCTGTCCAAGGTCAATCCGGACTGGAAAGGCAAGGTCGGCGAAGGCACCGCGGTGCAGTGGCCGACCGGCATCGGCGGCAAGGGCAACGAAGGCGTGGCCGCATACGTGAAGCAGATCAAGGGCGGCATCGGCTACGTCGAGCTGTCGTATGCGCTGCAGAACAAGATGGCCTACACCGCGCTGAAGAACGCCGCCGGCAAGTTCGTGCAGCCGTCCGACGAGACCTTTGCCGCCGCTGCCAACAGCGCCGACTGGGGCACGGCCAAGGACTTCTACCTGGTGATGACCAATGCCGCCGGCGATAACGCCTGGCCGATCACCGCCACCAACTTCATCCTGGTGCAGAAGAAGCCGAAGAACCCGGCCGGCCTCAAGAACACGCTGGAGTTCTTCCGCTGGGTCTACAGCAAGGGCGATGCGCAGGCCAAGCAGCTGGACTACGTGCCGCTGCCGGACAGCCTGGTGTCGCAGATCGAAGCCTACTGGGCCAGGAACCTGCCCAACTAACGCCAGCCACAGCAACAGGAACGACGCCGTCTCTCTCCCCGGCGTCGGCACCGGGACGCGGCCCCACGGGGTCGCGTCTTTTTTGTGATGGCTTCTCCAAAAGGCGCTGTCATGCACGTGTAACAAAAACATCATTTCATAGCGTGGTCTGCCGGGTCCCCCGGCCAATCCAGCCCCGGAGCTTCCATGAAACTGCAGTCGGCCAGCCTGACCGCCCTGTCTCTCACCATCGCCCTCGCCCTGGCCGCCTGCTCGCCCGGCAAGGATGCGCAGTCCGGCGATACCGCCAAGGGTGCGCCCAGCGCGGGCGCCACCGCCGGTGACAGCAAGAGCGCCGAGATCTCCGGCGCCGGTGCATCCTTCATCTATCCGCTGGTCTCCAAGTGGTCGGCCGACTACAACGCCGCCACCGGCAACAAGGTGAACTACCAGTCGATCGGCTCCGGCGGCGGCATCGCGCAGATCAAGGCCGGCACGGTGGACTTCGGTTCGACCGACAAGCCGCTGGACAGCGCCGAGCTGCAGCAGGCCGGCCTGGGCCAGTTCCCTTCGGCGATCGGCGGCGTGGTGCCGGTGGTGAACCTGGAAGGCATCGCACCGGGCAAGCTGCGCCTGACCGGCGCGCTGCTGGGCGACATCTTCCTGGGCAAGGTCACGCTGTGGAACGATGCGGCGATCGTCGCAGCCAATCCGGGCGTGAGCCTGCCGGCCACCAAGATCAACCTGGTGCACCGCTCCGATGGCTCGGGCACCACCTTCAACTTCTCCAACTACCTGTCCAAGGTCAGCCCGGAGTGGAAGAGCAAGGTCGGCGAAGGCACCTCGGTGCAGTGGCCCGGTGGCGTCGGCGGCAAGGGCAATGAAGGCGTTGCCTCGTACGTGCAGCAGATCAAGGGCTCGATCGGCTATGTCGAACTGGCCTACGCCCTGCAGAACAAGATGCCCTACGCCTCGCTGCAGAATGCCGCCGGCCAGTGGGTGGAGCCGAATGCGGAAAGCTTCGCCGCCGCTGCCGCCAGCGCCGACTGGGCCAACGCCAAGGATTTCAACCTGGTAATCACCAACGCACCCGGCGAGAAGGCCTGGCCGATCACCGCGACCAACTTCATGCTGATGCACAAGCAGCCCAAGGATGCGGCGCGCAGCAAGGCGACGCTGGACTTCTTCAAGTGGGCGCTGGACAACGGCCAGGCCCAGGCCAGCGAACTGCATTACGTGCCGCTGCCGCCGGAGCTGGTGCAGCAGATCCAGGCCTACTGGGCCAGCGAGTTCAAGTGATGCCCTGCACCCGCTGTCGTGGCGGGATGCGCTGCGGTGAGGTGCCTGCGGGCGCCTCGCCGTTCCTGCTGTCTCACGCTCCCGCGATTGCGCGGGTGACGAGTCCAATCGAATGAATGCCACCGCCATTCCCGAAGCGATGACCGCCCCGCGCGGCCGCGACCTGCGCGATGCGCGTGCCGATCGCCTGTTCAAGCTTGCGCTGGCCGCCACGGTCGTTTTCGTCCTGTTGGCGCTCGGCAGCGCCGCGCTGTCGATGCTGTGGGGCGGACGCCATGCCTTGCAGATGCAGGGCCTGAGCTTTTTCTATTCCGCCGACTGGAATCCGGTGGAAAACAAATACGGTGCGCTGGCGCCGATCTACGGCACCTTGGTCACCGCGTTGATCGCGATGGTGATCGCGGTGCCGGTGAGTTTCGGCATCGCGTTCTTCCTCACCGAGGTGGCGCCGCGCTGGTTGCGTGGCCCGGTCGGCACCGCGATCGAACTGCTGGCCGGCATCCCGTCGATCATCTACGGCATGTGGGGCCTGTTCGTGCTGGTGCCGGTGATGACCGAGCACGTGACGCCCTGGCTCAACGATCACCTGGGCACGCTGCCCTTGATCGGCCCGTTGTTCCAGGGCCCGCCGCTGGGGATCGGCCTGCTGACCGCAGGCTTCGTGCTGGCGATCATGGTGATTCCGTTCATCTCCTCGGTGATGCGCGAAGTGTTCCTGACCGTGCCGACGCGGCTGAAGGAGTCGGCCTACGCGCTGGGGTCGACCAAGTGGGAAGTCAGCTGGGACATCGTGCTGCCCTACACCCGCTCCGCGGTGATCGGCGGTGTATTCCTGGGCCTGGGCCGTGCGCTGGGCGAGACCATGGCGGTGGCGTTCGTGGTGGGCAACACGGTGCGGCTGTCGCCGTCGCTGCTGGAGCCCGGCACCACCATCGCCGCGTTGATCGCCAATGACTTCGGCGAGGCCACCGAAACCTATCGTTCGGCATTGCTGCTGCTGGGCTTCGTGCTGTTCATCGTGACCTTCATCGTGCTGGCGATCGCGCGTTTCATGCTGATGCAGCTGTCGCGTCGGGAGGGCAACTGATGTCCTCGGTCTCGCAATCGCTGTACAACCGCCGCCGCGTGACCAACGCGATCGCCCTGTTGCTGTCGTGCGTCACCGCGCTGTTCGGCCTGTTCTTCCTGGCCTGGATCCTGTGGACCTTGCTGTCCAAGGGCGTGCCGGGCATCGACGTCAACCTGTTTACCAAGATGACACCGCCGCCGATGCAGGAAGGCGGCCTGCTCAACGCCTTCTTCGGCAGTGCGGTGATGTGCGGCCTGGCACTGGCGATCGGCACGCCACTGGGCATTGCCGCCGGTACCTGGCTGGCCGAGTACGGCAATGCACGCAAGGCCGGGCTGGTGGTGCGTTTCGTCAACGACATCCTGTTGTCGGCACCGTCGATCGTGCTGGGCCTGTTCGTCTACACGCTGTACGTGATGCAGACCGGCGGGCGCTTCTCCGCGTTTGCCGGCGCGCTGTCGCTGGCCTTCATCGTGCTGCCGGTGGTGGTGCGCACCACCGACGAAATGCTGCGCCTGGTGCCGGCGCAGATGCGCGAAGCGGCGCTGTCGCTGGGCATTCCGCAGTGGAAGGTGACCGTGCAGGTGCTGTATCGCGCCGCCTCGGCCGGCATCCTCACCGGCATCCTGCTCGCCCTGGCCCGCATCAGCGGCGAAACCGCGCCGTTGCTGTTCACCGCCTTCGGCAACCAGTACTGGAACAGCAATGTGTTCCAGCCGATGGCCAGCGTGCCGGTGATCATGAATCAGTTCGCCGGCAGCCCCTACGAGACCTGGCAGACCCTGGCCTGGTCCGGCGCGCTGGTGCTGACCGTGTTCGTGCTGCTGGTGAGCCTGGGCGCGCGTGCCCTGCTATTGCGCAACAAGATCTCCAATGACTGACCTCTCCCTCCGGACACCCGACATGAACGATCTCCAAAACGCCAAGCCGATGCATCGCATCGCCGTTCCGGCCGCCAAGGGGGCACCGATCGCACAGGCGCCGGTGAAGGTGGCCGCACGCAACCTGGATTTCTATTACGACAAGTACCACGCGCTCAAGGGCATCAACATCGAGATTCCGGAAAAGCGCGTCACCGCGCTGATCGGGCCGTCCGGCTGCGGCAAGTCGACCCTGCTGCGCATCTTCAACCGCATCTATGCGCTGTATCCGAAGATGGAGGCGCGTGGCGAAGTGTTGCTGGACAACGAAAACATCCTGTCGCCGAAGTACCCGATGAACCGGCTGCGCAGCAAGGTCGGCATGGTGTTCCAGAAGCCGGTGCCGTTTCCGATGACGATCTTCGAAAACGTCGCCTACGGCATCCGTCACCACGAAAAACTGTCCAAGGCCGACATGCACAACCGTGTCGAGCAGGCGCTGCGCCAGGGCGCGCTGTGGGACGAGGTCAAGGACAAGCTGGGGCAAAGCGCGCTGGGCCTGTCCGGCGGCCAGCAGCAGCGGCTGTGCATTGCACGCGCGGTGGCGCTACGGCCGGACGTGTTGCTGCTGGACGAACCGACCTCGGCGCTGGATCCGATTTCCACCAGCCGCATCGAGCAACTGGTGGAAGAGCTCAAGCGCGAGTACACCATCGTGATCGTGACCCACAACATGCAGCAGGCCGCGCGCGTGTCCGACTACACCGCCTTCATGTATCTGGGCGACCTGATCGAACACGACCGCACCGAAGCGATTTTCTCCCAGCCGTCCAAGCAGCAGACCGAGGACTACATCACCGGTCGTTTCGGTTGATGTAGGGCGGGCGACGCATCCCGCATTGACGCCGCTTCGCCGCACCCTTGCCCGGCACGACATCCCCCTCACCTGCGATGTCGCCAAGGTGAAGGCGGACACCCACCACCGCCACGAATCGAGACCACGATGAACCAGCACCTCAACGACCATATCGTCAAAAGCTACGACGAGGAGCAGCACCGTCTTGTCGCCGAGATCGTGCGCATGGGCGACACGGCGGTGGCGCAGCTGGAAGCCGCACTGGATGTGGTGGAACGTCGCGACGACAACGCCGCCCATCGCATCGTGGTCAACGACGAGGCGATCGATGCGCTGGAGCATGCGATCAGCCACGACGTGATGCGGCTGGCGTTGCGTGGCCCGATGGCGCGCGACCTGCGCGAGATCCTGGCCGGCCTGCGCATTCCAGCCGATATCGAACGCATCGGCGATTACGCAGCCAATGTCGCCAAGCGCTCGATCGCGCTCAATTCCGCACCGCCGCTGCCGCAGACGGTGGGCCTGCGTGCACTTGGCCAGATGGCCGCCGATGCCGTGCGCGAGGCGGTGCAGGCATACCGCAACAAGGATGCCGATGCGGCCATCCGCGTACGCGACGAAGATGCACGCCTGGATGCGCAGTACACCGCGCTGTTCCGCGAGTTGCTGACCTACATGATGGAAGACCCGCGCAACATCACTCCCTGCACGCACCTGCTGTTCATGGCCAAGAACCTGGAACGCATCGGCGACCACGCCACCAACATCGCCGAGAACGTGTGGTTCCTGGTCCATGGCGAGCAGCCGCTGCCGCCGCGCCTGAAGCGCGACGACACCAGCACCACCGGCGTCATCTGATCCGGACACCCGCCTGCGACATCTGCCGGCACGCCGCGAACCAACGCAAAAGCCTTTGATCATTGCGTATTCAGCAAATCGCGACCAGGCTGCAGTCGCACAGGCTGTTCCTGTCACGCAGGAGTACGCAGATGAAACGCATCACCGGATTCCTCATGCTTGTGTCGCTGCTGACCTCCACTGCAGCATTCGCAGCGCCGCAACAGCATGACGCGCGCGATCACCGCGCGCAGCACCACGACGCGCGTGGTCCGGACCGTGGCGACGAGCATCGCGACGACAGGCACGAGGACAGGCGTGACCACCGCCCTGGCGCGCACGACGACGACCACCGCAACGATCGTGGTGGCCCGCCCTATCGGCGCGGCGAACGTCTGGCACCGGACCATCGCGGCACGCGCGTGGCCGACTACCGCAAGCATCATTTGCATGCGCCGCAGCGCGGGCACGAGTGGCGCCGCGTGGACAACACCTACGTGCTGATTGCGGTGGCCACCGGCCTGATCGCAAGCGTGGTTGCCGCCCGCTGAGGCCAGCGGCTGAAACGCAGGCTGATCGGGCCCGATCCGTGGCAACACGGGTCGGGCTTTTGTTTGCCCGGTCGCCGGTCCGGACCCGCGGGCACGCCGCCAGCGGCCACGATCGGGCCGGGCATGCGACCTGCTAGGCTATGCCGATGAACGCACCGGTCGACCTGCCACCTGCCCCCTCCTTCCTGCCCATGTCGCGGCGCTTTCGCGGCTACCTGCCCGTGGTGGTGGATGTGGAGACGGGAGGATTCGACTGGAACAGGCACGCCTTGCTGGAAATCGCCTGCGTGCCGATCGAGATGGATGCCGACGGGCGGTTCTTCCCCGGCGAGACCGCCAGCGCGCATCTGGTGCCGGCGCCGGGGCTGGAGATCGACCCGAAGTCGCTGGAGATCACCGGCATCGTGCTCGACCATCCGTTCCGTTTCGCCAAGCAGGAAAAAGACGCGCTGGACCACGTGTTCGCACCGGTGCGCGCGGCAGTGAAGAAGTACGGCTGCCAGCGCGCGATCCTGGTCGGGCACAACGCGCATTTCGATCTGAATTTCCTCAACGCCGCGGTTGCGCGCGTGGGCCACAAACGCAATCCATTCCATCCGTTCAGCGTGTTCGACACCGTGACCCTGGCCGGGGTGGCGTACGGGCAGACCGTACTGGCGCGCGCGGCACAAGCCGCAGGGCTTGAGTGGAACGCCGCCGATGCGCACAGCGCGGTCTACGACACCGAACAGACCGCGCGGCTGTTCTGCACGATTGCCAATGCGTGGCCGGGGCCTGGTTGAGCCGGGGATTGGGGATTGGGCATTGGGGATTCGTAACGGCCAGTGGCCTATCGCGTCCCTGCTCCCGAGTCGTTAGGCGCCGCACGCACTGGGGCCGCCAGCCGCTGGGGTCTCAAGCAGGCCAGCGCCCTGCCTTTGCCAATCCCAAATCTCAAATCCCGACTCCCCAATCCCAGCACCTAGCCCACACAGATCCGGTCGCGCCCCGCGCTCTTGGCCTGGTACAGCGCCTGGTCGGCGCGCTGCATCAGCGATGAGCCGGTGTCTTCATCGCGCAACTGGGCCACGCCGGCACTGAAGGTCACCTGCAGGCCGTCCACACCGCCCCAGTCGTGGCGCGCATGGAACAGCGCGCGGATGCGCTGGCACAGCGCCTGCGCATCCGCCAGCGTCGTATCGGCCAGCAGCAGGGCGAACTCTTCGCCGCCCAGGCGTGCCGGCAGGTCCGATGCGCGCGCGGCGGCGGTCAGCAGCACGCCCACTTCGTGCAGCACCGCATCGCCACTGGCGTGCGAATAGTGGTCGTTGATGCGCTTGAAGTGATCGATATCCAGGATCGCCAGCACCAACGGGCGGGCGCTGCAGCGGGCGCGGCCGATGTCGCGCGCCAGCGCCTCGTCGAAGTGCCGGCGGTTGGGCAGCCCGGTCAGGGCGTCCTCGTGCGCCTGGCGCTCGAACACGTCCGACTTGATGCGCAGCCGGGTCAGCAGTTCGCTCTTTTCCTGGTTGGCCTGCAGCAATCGCTGTGCCTGCAGCTGCAGGTCTTCGGTGCGTTTGCGCACCAGTTCGGCCAGGCGCGCGTTGTGGGTCTTGTAGCGGCGCAACAGGAAGCGGTACACCAGCGCCAGCAGGAAAATCGCACCCAGCACCGCGGCCAGGCGCACGTCCCGGCGCTGCCACCACAGCGGCAGCACCTCGAACGCCCACATCGCCTCGTGCCGACTCCAGTCGCCCCCGGGGTGACGCGCCGCCACGTGCAGACGGTAGCGCCCCGGCGGCAGGCCGATGAACTCCACGCTGCGTTGCCGGCCACGCTCGGTCCAGTCGTTGTCAAGGCCCTCCAGCCGCGTGCGGTACTCGATGCGCTCGGGCAGCAGGAAGCTCATGCCGACGTAGGACACGTTCAGGCGATGCCCGCCCGGCAGCCGCGCCTGCTGCCGCCATGCCAGCGGACGCGCGTCCTGCTGCACGCTCTCGATCACTGCAGGCGGTGCGCGCCGCTCGCGAAAGCGCTGCAGGCGTGCCGGGTCGACCGTGCTCACGCCGCCGGCGGTGACCACCCAGATCGAGCCATCGGCACGCGCGATCATGCTCGGCCCGGAGCTGCCGTTGGCCTGCGCGTTGCCCATGCCATCGATCTCGCCATAGCGCTCGATGGCCAGCCGGCCGCGTCCATCGGCCACCGCGTCCAGCAGCGCGAGTTGCGTGCGCAGCACGCCGCGATTGCTGCTGATCCAGGCATTGCCGAACCGGTCGTTGATCAGCTGGAACACCGTATCGACCGGCATGCCCTGCTCCAGGCCCACGCGCGCGAGGCGGCCGTTGCGCACGCGATACAGGCCGCGATCGGTCGAGATCCAGACAGCCTCGCCGATGCGCTGAAAACCGAACACGCTGCGCGCGCCGCCCCGGGCTTCCAGATTCAACTGCTGCAGCGTTCCGTCGCGCAGCACCGCCGCACCGTCGACCGAGCCCATCCACAGCGCGCCATCGATGCTGGCCAGTGCGGTCACCACGCCAGTGGGCAGGCCTTGCACGGCCAGGGGCTGGCGCCTGCCGTTCACCAGCTTCACCACCCCGCGCTGCGTGGCCAGCCACACCACGCCGGGGTCGTCGATCACGATGGCGCGGATATGCCCGCTGGGAATGCCCTCGGCCTCGCCGTAATGCCGCAGCAGGCGTCCGTCGCGCAGCACGAAGACGCCATCGGCATAGGTGCCCACCCACAGGTCGCCGCGCCGGTCCAGCGCCAGGCTCAGTACCGAGAGCTTGCGCCCGGATGGCGTGGCCACCGCCACCGGCACGATGCGTCCGTCCGGCAGCATGCGGTCCAGGCCGGCGGTGCCGGCGATCCACAGGCTGCCGTCGCGGTCTTCCAGCACGGCACGGGCGTAATCGCCGCTCAGGCCATCGCGCTGGCTGTAGCTGCTGAACAAGGTTTCGCGCAGGCGAAACAGCCCGCCGTTGGCGCCGACCCAGATGCTGCCTTCGGCATCCTCGCGCAGGCTGACGATGCGCCCGGTCGGCAGGCTGCGACCGGCCGGCAACTGCTCCACCCCACGCCTGCCGATGCGCAGCAAGCCCTGATTCTCGCTGCCCAGCCACAGGTCGCCATGGCGATCCTGCAACATCGCGGTGAAATGGCCCTGCCCGGGCACACGATGCGCCAGCTCGGCGGTCTCGCCCCGCAGGCGATACAGCTGCTCTCCAGCGACGACCCACAGCGTGCCATCCGGCGCGCGGTATGGCCACGCCAGCCCCGGCGGCAGGCCGAATGCGGCCGGGGCACGATGCATGCGCCCGTCCGGTTCGCGGTAGATCAGGCCGTCCAGCGTGCCGATCAGCAGCCGGCCCTGGCCATCGAACGCCATGCGCGGAAAGCTGCTCTGCAGCGGCACCCCATCGCGCGGCGGGAAATACTCGAAGCGCCCATCCGGCCACAGGCAGCCCAGCCCGTGCCCCTCGAACAGCAGCCACATGCGACCGCGTGCATCCATCGTCATTGCATGGATCAGCGCCTGCGGCCACTGCCCTTGCCGCTGCCAGTGACGCCACTGCCCGTCGCTGCCATGACGCACCAGATTGCCGCGCGCGTCGCTGAGCCACAGCGCACCATCGCGATCGACGTACAAGGCACCGACGCCGTTGTCGGGCAGGCCCGGACGCGTGCTGCGGTCGATGATGCTGAATTCCAGGCCGTTGTAACGCACCAGCCCTTCCCAGGTGGCGAACCACAGGTAGCCGTCGCGGGTCTGGGCGATATCGCGCAGCGAGTTGTGCGGCAGGCCGTTACGCGAGCTCCAGCTGTCGATTGCGTAGTCGCGCAGTGGCGCCGTGCCGAACGGTGCGGCCATCGCTGCGAGGGAGCACATCGCCAGCAGCAGGCAGACACCGGCAGCGAGCCAATGCCGCCGTCGGCCATCCCCCCGTGCCGACGCCTGGGCGTCGCAATCGTTCTCGCCCGTCGACCAGGCCCCCGCCCCATCTTTCATCTGACACAACACGCCGTTTTCGCTGGCGATATGGTAGGCAAAAACGCGCACGCGCGCCGATGGATCGCTGCAGGCCCCGGCCAAAGCCATGTGCAATGCGCTGGCGACGCGCCCGACGCTGCGACCGCAGGCGCACCGGTGCCATGGTTTGCGCAGATCGGGAGCTGCGTGAGCGCGGACCGACGCGCGCCAGATGCACGATCCTGCCGTGGCGCTGCATCCGCGCCGCTGGTCAGCGGCGCGCCAGTGGCCCCGGAAAAGGCCGGCACGACGTCAGGAGCAGCCCGCTGGCGGCAGCGGACGGCGCGGGGCAACCGCCGCGCAGCAGCGGCGCACGCCGATGTCGGGCACCGGCCGCCCGCCCGGCGGCGGGCGCAAGTCCTGACAGGCGCTCTAGGCGCCCAGGCGCTGGCGCACGGCTTCGAACAAGGTCACGCCGGCCGCCACCGACACATTGAGGCTTTCGATATCGCCCGGCATCGGAATCTTGACCAGGCCATCGCAATGCTCGCGGGTGAGACGCCGCAGGCCATCGGCCTCGCCACCGAGCACCAGCCCGACATTGCCGCGCAGGTCCACGCTGTACAGCGAGGCCTCGGCTTCGCCGGCCAGGCCATACAGCCAGACGCCCTGCTTCTGCAGGTCGCGCAGGCAACGCGCCAGATTGGTCACCGCCACCACCGGAATGCGGTCGGCTGCACCGGCGGAGGTCTTGCGCACGGTCGCGTTGACCGTGGCCGACTTGTCCTTGGGAATGACCACCGCCGTGACGCCGGCGGCCGCAGCGCTGCGCAGGCACGCACCCAGATTGTGCGGGTCCTGCACGCCGTCGAGGATCAGCAGCAGCGCGCGTCCCTCGGCCGCGGTCACCAGCGCTTCGAGCTCGTTCTCGGCCCACAGGCGCGCTGCGGCATAGCGGGCGACCACGCCCTGGTGGCGCACCTGGCCGCCGACGCCATCGAGTGCCTGGGTGTTGACCCGGCGCACGTCGATCCCCTTGCGGCGGGCCTGCTCCTCGATCTCGATCAGGCGCGGATTCTTGCTGCCGGCCTCGATCAATACCTCGCGCACGTTGTCGGCGTCGTTCTCGACGGACGAGGCGACGGCGTTGACGCCGACGATCCACTGATTCTGCTTGCTCATTGCGCGGGAATACGAAGCGATAAAGGGAGAATGGTAGGGCCTGCGGCCTGCCACGTCACGGCCGGACCCTCGCTACGAGCACCACGCGCCAACCGCGGCGCAACGGAAGTGGCCGTCGCCGCGACGCGCAGTTCAACGCGCCAGCTCGACAAACGCCGTTGCGGCTGCCAGGGTCACGCAGGCCAGCGGTCGGTATCGTGATCCGGATGCTGGCGCGCTACCAGGGCAGCCAGAGATGCCGGCGCCTGCGGGTCGTCCTCGGTGCGATGGGCCGGCAACGCGCCCAATGTATCGACAAACGGCAGCTTGCCCTCGATCCCGTACTGGATCACCGGCGGCAGCAACGCGGGCGTGTCGAAGCTGCCGGCGGCAATGGCCAGGCCATCGGGCGCCTCGTAGGTCAGCGGCGTTCCGCAGTCGGCACAGAATCCACGCTGCACCAGCGAGGAAGACGCAAAGCGCCTGGGCTCGCCGCGTGTCCAGACGAACTCGGCACCGCGCACCGACACCAGCGGTGCGTAATACGCGCCGAAGGCCTTCTGGCACATGCGGCAATGGCAGATCGAGGCGTCCGACAACCGGCCGCGCACGTGGAAACGCACCGCGCCACATTGGCAACCACCGCTGTACCCGATTGCTGTGTCCATGGTTGCCTCTGCGCCGTTGAAGACCGGTGGCCCAGCGAGCCTTGCGCGCGTGTTGCACGCAACGCCCTGCCCGCAGGGCCAGCGTTCCCACGCATCGCGAGCGGCCGCCAGGCGACGGCTCGCGATGATGCCACCGTTGCTAGTACTGCTTCTTCCTGCGCTTGGCCGGCTGAGCGCGCGGCGGCGGCGGTGGTTCGGGCGAATCGCCACGATCCTCGGCCAGGCGGAAGTCGATCTTGCGCTCTTCCATGCTGGCCTTGAGCACCAGCACCCGCACCGGGTCGCCCAGGCGGAAGGCGCGGCCACGGCGCTCGCCGCTGAGCGTCTTGCGGATCGGATCGAACTGGTAATAGTCCTGCGGCAACTGGGTGACATGCACCAGGCCATTGACCTTGGATTCGTTCAATTCCACGAACAGGCCGAACCCGGTGACGCCACTGATGACGCCGTCGAACTGGCCGCCGACATGTTTTTCCATCCATGCGGCGCGATACCGCTCGTCGACTTCGCGCTCGGCTTCGTCGGCACGCCGGCCACGCTCGGAGCATTGCAGCGCCAACGCCGCCATCTGACGCGGGGTGTAGATGTATTTTTCCGGGCTGGCGCCGGTCAGTGCGTGCTTGATCGCGCGGTGCACCAGCAGGTCCGGATACCGGCGGATCGGCGAGGTGAAGTGCGCATACGCCTCCAGCGCCAGACCGAAGTGACCGTTGTTGTCGGGCGAATACACCGCCAGGCTCTGGCTACGCAGCAGCACCGATTCCAGCAGCGCCGCATCCGGGCGCGCGCGCACCTTCTTCAGCAACTTGGTGTAGTCGCCGGGACGCACCTTGCTCCATGCCGGCAGGCTGAGCTGGAACTCCTTGAGGAACTCCAGCAGGTCTTCGTACTTGCTCTCCGGCGGCCGCTCGTGCACGCGGTACGGCGCCGGCACATGCACGCCCAGCAGATAGCGCGCGGCTTCCACGTTGGCGGCGATCATGCACTCTTCGATCAGCTTGTGTGCGTCGTTGCGCACCAGCATGCCGGCCTGGGTGACCTCGCCGGTATTGTCGAGCACGAAGCGCACTTCGGAGGTTTCGAATTCGATTGCACCGCGGTGCGTGCGTGCCTTCGACAGCACGTTGTACAGCTGATGCAGGCGCTGCACCTGCGGCAACAACGGGCCGATGAAGGCCTTGGTGTCGGCATCGTCTTCGCCGACTGCCTTCCAGACCTGGTTATAGGTCAGGCGCGCATGCGAGTTCATCACCGCTTCGTAGAAACGCGAACCGGTGACTTCGCCGTCGCGCCCGACCTGCATGTCGCAGACAAAGCACATGCGGTCGACCTTGGGCATCAGCGAGCAGATGCCGTTGGACAGTGTCTCCGGCAGCATCGGCACCACGAAACCCGGGAAGTACACCGAGGTGGCGCGCTTTTGCGCCTCGTCGTCCAGCGGCGTGCCGGGACGCACATAGTTGGACACATCGGCGATCGCCACCACCAGACGGAAGCCGTCGGCGTTGGGTTCGCAATACACCGCGTCGTCGAAATCCTTGGCGTCCTCGCCATCGATGGTGACCAGCGGCATCTGCCGCAGGTCCACGCGCCCGCCGATCATCTGCGGCTCGACCACCAACGGCACCGCCGCGGCTTCGTCCAGCACTTCCTGCGGGAATTCGTGCGGCAGCTCATGGCCATGGATGGCCATCTCCACCACCAGCGACGGGGTGAGCTTGTCGCCGAGCACCGCGATGATCTTGCCGATCGCCGGGCGCCGGGCGTCCGGCGGCGCGATCAGTTCGCACACCACCAACTGCCCTTCGCGTGCCTCGCCGATACCGTCCGGTGCGATCTGCACGTTGCGTTGCACGCGCTTGTCGTCCGGGTCGACATAGGCCACGCCATGCTCGTAGAAAAAGCGCCCGAGCATGCGCGACATACGGCGTTCGAGCACGCGGGCGATCGCACCTTCGCGACGGCCGCGGCGGTCGATGCCGGTGACATTGGCCAGCGCACGATCGCCGTGCATGACCTTGCGCATTTCGTACGGCGGCAGGAACAGGTCGTCGCCACCTTCGTCCGGCTTGAGGAAGCCGAAGCCTTCCGGGTTGGCGATCACCACACCGGCGATCAGGCTGGTCTGCTGCACCGGCGCGTAGCCGCCGCGGCGGTTCTGCACCAGCTGCGCTTCGCGCACCATCGCCGCCAGGCGCTTGCCCAGCGCGTCGATGCGGTCGCTGAGGTTGAGTTGCTCGGCGATTTCCTCGGCGGTCTGCGGGCCGTCGCAGGCATCGAGCAGCTGCAGGATGGCCTCGCGGCTGGCGATCGGCTCGGCGTAGCGCAGTGCTTCGCGATCGGCATGCGGATCCTTGAACCCGGCCGCCGGTGCGGACGCTTCGGTCGGTGCCTGCTGGAAGCGTTCCGGCGGCGGCGCCGGCGGACCGCTCTTGCGTGGATGCGGCACGCGTGGTGCCGGCGGCGTGGGCAGCGCGGGCGCTACCGGCGGCTCGGGCGCGGCGTTGGCAGCCTTGTCGGCAGCGCGTTTGTTGGCGGACTTGGTCGACGCGCCAGCGGCGGCGCGGACCAGGAAGTCCGGCATCCAGCCCGGCAACTTCTGTTTTTCGGCGGTGGTGGACTCGCCCGGGCTGGTGGACTTGCGGCGACTGGGCCGATCGGAATCTGGGGGGGTTTTCTTTGTCATTGCTTACATGGTACCCCTTGCGGCCGCACCATGGGCAGCACGCCTTGCCCGGCCGGTCGCAGTTACTGCGCGCCAGGCATTGACAAGCCCGCCGGGAGTCTGCAAAATTCGCGGCTCACCTGCCCAGGTGGCGGAATTGGTAGACGCACTAGCTTCAGGTGCTAGCGGGGGCAACTTCGTGGAGGTTCGAGTCCTCTTCTGGGCACCAGTTTAAAAAGACCTCCGAGCAATCGGGGGTCTTCTGGTTTCTGGGGTCTGGAAAATTCCGCCGGGGCCGTGCGCCTGCGTTGCCGGCCGACGGGAGCATGCCGTTGATCGGCGGCTGGAGCGCGCTTTCGTCCACGCCGTCGCTTGTTCACCCATGCCGCCGCTTGGCAACGACGCGACAGGCCTGACCTCCTGCGCGACGGCAGCGCCTTCGTCGACGCCACCGTCCCCAACGCAGGCGGTCAGGGCGCCGCCGTGATGCCCGCCTGGCGCAACGCCTTTGCCCAGATCGCATACCCGGCCTCGCTGGGATGGGTGCCGTCGGGCATCAGCGCCTCGGGCAAGGTCCCGTCCGGCTGCAGCAGCTGAGGGCCGATGTCGACCAGGCGCACCGACGGATCCTTGCCATAACGCGCGGCCAGCAGCCGGTTGGTCTCGGCAATGGGTGCGCGCTGCGCATCCCCGGCATGGCGGCCACGCGGCATGATCGCCATCAGGATCAGCTGGCTGCCGGGCAAACGACGACGCACTTCGCTCACCACCGCCTCCACGCCCTGTGCGGTCTCCGCCGGCGTGGCCGCGCGCGATTGCGCGGTGCCGGTGAGGTTGTTGGTGCCGATATGCAGCACCACCCAGCGCGGATCCAGGCCGTCGAGCTCGCCCTGGCGGATCCGCCACAGCACGTTCTGGGTGCGGTCCCAACCGAAGCCCAGATTCAGCACCGGGCGCCGGCCATACAACCAGCGCCAGGACTCGGGCCCGCTGACACGTGTGGCTTGTGGTGGGCCGGCCCAGAAATGCGTGATCGAATCGCCGATCATCACCACCTCGGGCGTGAGCGTGCGCGCTGCAGCCAGCGCCGCATGGTGACGTGCATACCAGTCGTAGGAATCCTGCTCCAGCCGGTCGACCGGAATCAGCGAGGTCGCAAAGTCGCGGCCCAGCGCCGCAACCGGCTTGACCGGCGGCTCGCCGAGCAGGCGCGCCAGGGTCGGTTCGATCGCCTCGGCCAGCATGCGTTGACCTTGCGTGTCCGGATGCAGGGCGCCGGCCGGCGGACGGAAGCGGGTGTCGTAGAACAGCTCGCTGCGCAGCTTGCCATCGCGCCGGAAGATCGACCCCACATCCAGATAGGTCACGCGCGGGTTGTCGCCGTAGCGCACCGCCAGGCCCTGGTTGATCTGCGCATCGCGGCGCGACTTCTCGCTGGAGATGTCGCTGGGCAGCACGCCCACCAACAGGATCTGCGTGCGCGGCAGTTTCTGTTCGATCGCCGCGACCACCGCATCGATACCAAGCTGGGCCTGCTCTGCGGTCTGGCCGAGATGGCCGGTGTTGTTGGTCCCGATCAATACCAGCGCGACCTTGGGCTGCAGACCGTCGACCTCGCCATTGGCCAGCCGCCACAGCACGTTCTCGGTGCCGTCGCCGCTGAAGCCCAGGTTGAGCGCGCCACGGCTGCCGTAGAAGGTCTGCCAGGTCGGCTGGAAATCTTCGTCAGGCGCCTCGGCCTTTTCGTAGTTCTGGGTGATCGAATCGCCGATCAACAGCAGCGGGGTGTCAGGGTGCTGGCGCACCTGCTCCAGCACCTGCGCATGTCGCTGCGCCCACCACGCCTCCTGCAGGCAGTCGGTAGGCACGATCGAAGGTGGCGGCGCCTGTGCGCCTGCCGCGGCGCAGACCAGCAACAGGCCACAGCACACCAGCACGGGCGCGATGGCAGACAGCGAAAGGCGGGGAAATACCGCGTGCAAAGACCGGAGCATGCGCGCACCAGGGACTGGGGAAGCCGCGATTGTGATCCGCGCGCGCCGCGCACCACAAGTTCGGACGCAGCCACGGGCCATGTGAGGCTGCGACGTGATTGCGGTGTGTCGGCGCCAGGCCACTGACACGGCACGTCCCTGATCGCAGACCGCTCACGCTTGCGTAGGAGCGCGCTTGCGCGCGATGCGGCGTTATCGGTAGCGCTTCATCGCGCGCGAGCGCGCTCCTACCTGGCAGTGGCATGCAATCGCCTGCATCAAGGCGCCGGATCGAGCGCCGCGCACCTCGGGCCAAGGCGCCGGATCGAACGCTGCGCACTTCGGGCCAATGGCGCCGGATCGAGCGCTGCGCACTTCGGGCCGATGGCGTCGGCAACCGGCGGCGCGCGGCCGGACGCAGCCACGGGCCATGTGAGGCTGCGACGTGATTGGGTGTGTCGGCGCCTTGCCACTGACACGGCACGCCCCTGATCGCAGACCGCTCACGCTTGCGCAGGAGCGCGCTTGCGCGCGATGCGGCGTTNATGGCGTCGGCAACCGGCGGCGCGCGGCCGGACGCAGCCACGGGCCATGTGAGGCTGCGACGTGATTGGGTGTGTCGGCGCCTTGCCACTGACACGGCACGCCCCTGATCGCAGACCGCTCACGCTTGCGTAGGAGCGCGCTTGCGCGCGATGCGGCGTTATCGGTAACGCCGCATCGCGCGCGAGCGCGCTCCTACCTGGCAGTGGCATGCAATCGCCTGCATCAAGGCGCCGGATCGAGCGCTGCGCGCCTCGGGCCATGGCGTCGGCAACCGGCGGCGCGCNCGCGCTCCTACCTGGCAGTGGCATGCAATCGCCTGCATCAAGGCGCCGGATCGAGCGCTGCGCGCCTCGGGCCATGGCGTCGGCAACCGGCGGCGCGCAGCCGGAACAGGCCGCTCAGCGCAGGCCGGTCTCGCCGCGCGCGATCACCAGGCGCTGGATTTCCGAGGTGCCTTCGTAGATCTCGGTGATCTTGGCGTCGCGGAAGTAGCGCTCCAGCGGCATTTCCTTGGAATAGCCCATGCCGCCGTGGATCTGTACCGCCTGATGGGTGATCCACATCGCCGCCTCCGAGGCGGTGAGCTTGGCCACGGCCGCTTCGGTGCCGAACTTCTGGCCCTGCCCCTTCAACCAGGCCGCGCGCAGCGTCAGCAGCAACGCTGCATCCAGCTTGCACTTCATGTCGGCGATCTTGGCCTGGGTCATCTGGAAGGTGCCGATGGCCGCGCCGAAGGCCTTGCGCTCCTTGACGTAGGCCAAGGTCGCCTCGTATGCCGCACGCGCGATGCCGACCGCCTGCGAGGCGATGCCAATGCGCCCGGCATCGAGCACGCTCATCGCGGTCTTGAAGCCCTCGCCCTCCACGCCCAGCACTTCCTCGGGCTGGGCGATGTAATCGGCGAACTCGATCTCGCAGGTGGCCGAGGCGCGAATGCCGAGCTTGGGCTCGGTCTTGCCGCGATGGAAACCGGCGCGATCGGCGTCGACCATGAAGGCGGTGATGCCGCGCGCGCCCTTGTCCGGCTCGGTCACCGCAAACAACACGATGTACTTGGCGACCGGGCCGGAAGTGATCCAGCTCTTCTTGCCGTTGATCACGAAGCTGCCATCGGCCTGCTTGACCGCACGGCAGCGCATCGCCGAGGCATCGGAGCCGGACTGCGGCTCGGTCAACGCGAACGCGCCGATCTGCGCACCTTCGGCAATCGCGCGCACGTACAGCTGTTTCTGCGCCTCGCTGCCGTTCTTCAGGATTCCGGTGCAGAACAGCGAGTTGTTGACCGACACGATGGTGGAATGCGCGCCGTCGGCGGCGGCGATCTCGATCATCGCCAGCGCATAGCTGATCGGGTCCATGCCGGCGCCACCGTACTCGGCCGGCACCTCGATGCCCATCAGGCCGTTCTCGCCGAGCAGGCGGATGTTCTCCAGCGGGAACTCGCCGCTGCGATCGAACTGCTCCGCGCTGGGGGCGATCTTTTCCTGGGCGATGCGGCGCGCCACATCCTGGATCATCAATTGTTCTTCGGTAAAGCTGAAATCCACGTGGCACCCCTCCAGGCCTAGGCTGAGCGCCCATTGTAGCGCCAACCATTCGCATGCGTATGTAGTTGACCCCACACCCGGCCCGGCCGAAAATATCTCCATATCGCGATATAGAGATATTCATGGATCTGGAAGACTGGTCGGCGCGCCTGAAGGTATTTGCCGACGCCACCCGCGTCCGCCTGCTGACCTTGCTGGAGCAGGAAGAACTCACCGTGGCCGAGCTGTCGGCGATCACCCGCCTGGCGCAGCCGCGCGTGTCCACGCATCTGGCCAAGCTCAAGGAAGCCGGGCTGGTGCGCGACCGCCGCGCCGGCGTGTCGGCCTATTACCGTTTCGACGAGGTGTCGCTGGACCCGGCGCAGCGCGCCCTGTGGCTGGCCCTGAGCACCGGCAGCGACGATCCGCTGCTGCGCCAGGACGCCGAGCGCGTGGCCGCAGTGCTGGCCAACCGCGCCGCCGACCAGAACTGGGCCGATTCGGTGGCCGGCGACATGGAGCGGCATTATTCCCCCGGGCGCACCTGGGAAGCGCTGGCACGCACCGCCCTGCCCTTGCTGGAAACCGGCGACGTGCTCGACATCGCCTCCGGCGACGGCGTGCTGGCCGAGCTGGTGGCGCCGCATGCCACCCGCTACATCTGCATCGACACCAGCGCGCGCGTGGTCGCCGCCGCCAGCGAGCGCCTGCGCAAGCTGCGCAATGTGGAAGTGCGCGAAGGCGACATGCATGCGCTGCCGTTTCCCGATGCCAGTTTCGACCTGGTGGTGCTGATGCATGCACTCACCTACGCAGCCAAGCCGGCGCAGGCGGTGGCCGAATCCGCGCGCGTACTGCGCCCCGGCGGCCGGCTGCTGCTGTGCAGCTTGGCCAAGCATGAACATCGCGCCGCGGTGCATGCCTATGGCCACGTCAATCTCGGCTTTGCGGCCAAGGAACTGCGCAGGTTCGCCGAGAAAGCCGGGCTGGACGTGTCCAGCCTGGAGACGGTGACGCGCGAGAAACGCCCGCCGCATTTCGAGGTGATTTCATTGATTGCGGTGAAGCCGGGAATCGGGAGTCGGGAATCGGGAATCGTTGAAAGCAAAGGCGCTGCTTTGCGGAGCGCTGAAGCATGACGCATGTATCCAATCCCCAATCTCCAATTCCGTTCGCACTGCCGTGGCTGCATCCGGAGCGCGCCGCCAGACTCACGGCCGCGCTCGCCGAACGCATCCTCGTCATCGATGGCGCGATGGGCACCATGATCCAGCGCCACGATCTGCAGGAGCCCGATTATCGCGGCACCCGCTTTGCCGGCGGATACGACAGCGCGCAGGTACACGTGCATGGCCCGGGCTGCGATCACGCACACGCGCCGCAAGGCCACGACCTGAAAGGCAACAACGATTTGCTGTTGCTGAGCCGCCCGGAACTCATCGCCGGCATCCACCGCGCCTATCTGGACGCCGGGGCCGACCTGCTGGAAACCAACACCTTCAACGCCACCTCGGTGAGCCAGGCCGACTATCACCTGGAACATCTGGTCTACGAATTGAACAAGGCAGGCGCGCAGGTTGCGCGCGCCTGCTGCGACGAGGTCCAGGCGCTGACCCCGCACAAGCCGCGCTTCGTGATCGGCGTGCTCGGCCCCACCAGCCGCACCGCCTCGATCAGTCCGGACGTCAACGACCCCGGCTATCGCAACACCAGCTTCGACGCATTGCGCGACACCTATCGCGAGGCCATCGACGGCCTGATCGACGGTGGTGCCGACACGCTGATGGTGGAAACCATCTTCGACACGCTCAACGCCAAGGCCGCGCTCTACGCGATCGAGGAAGTGTTCGAAGCGCGCGGCGGGCGCCTGCCGGTGATGATCTCCGGCACCATCACCGATGCGTCCGGACGCACCCTGTCCGGGCAGACGGCCGAGGCGTTCTATGCGTCGGTCGCGCACGGGCGGCCGCTGTCGGTGGGCCTGAACTGCGCACTGGGCGCCAAGGATCTGCGCCCGCATGTGGAAACCTTGTCGCAGATCGCCGACGCCTATGTCAGCGCGCATCCCAACGCCGGTCTGCCCAATGCCTTCGGCGAATACGACGAAACGCCGGAAGAAATGGCGCAGACCTTGCGCGAGTTCGCGCAGGCCGGCCTGCTCAACCTGGTCGGCGGCTGCTGCGGCACCTCGCCGGATCACATCCGCGCCATCGCCGAGGCGGTGGCCGACCTGCCGCCGCGGCAGTTGCCTGGCGCGCAGGAGCTGGCCGCGTGATGCGGCAGGCACACCCTCATCCGCCCTTAGGGCATCTTCTCCCGCAAGCGGGAGAAGGACAGCGCATGGCTTGGCCTGCCACAAGGACGCCCCATGCGCGGTGCAGCCCGCTGCTCCCGCCCGCCGGGGAAGGACCGCGCGTGACCTGGCTTGCAACGAAGACGTTTCGTGCGCAGCACAGCACCCTTCTCACGCCCGCGGCACAGCACATGGCTTGGCCTGCCACGAGAACGCCCCGTGCGCAGCCAGGCACCCTTCTCCCGCCCGCGGGAGAAGGTGGCGCACAGCGCCGGATGAGGGCCGCGGCGCCTCGCGGCCCATGGTCAGGCCGCAAAGAACACCAACGCACCAAGACAGATCGCGCCGTCAACGTCCAGCAGAGCCTCGCATGAGCACTCCCCGCCACACCCGCCTGTCCGGCCTGGAACCGCTGGTCATCACACCCGACCTGTTGTTCGTCAACGTGGGCGAGCGCACCAACGTCACCGGCAGCGCACAGTTCCGCAAGCTGATCAAGGAAGAGCGCTACGAAGAGGCGGTGGAAGTGGCGCGTCAGCAGGTCGCCAACGGCGCGCAGATCCTCGACGTCAACATGGACGAGGGCCTGATCGACTCGGAAAAGGCGATGACGCGCTTCCTCAACCTGATCATGTCCGAGCCGGACATCGCGCGCATTCCGGTGATGGTGGATTCGTCCAAGTGGAGCGTGATCGAAGCCGGCCTGAAGTGCCTGCAGGGCAAGAGCGTGGTCAATTCGATCTCGCTCAAGGAAGGCGAGGCGCAGTTCATCGAACAGGCACGCAAGGTGCTGCGCTACGGCGCCGCCGCGGTGGTGATGGCCTTCGATGAAGCGGGCCAGGCCGATACCTGCGCGCGCAAGGTCGAGATCTGCACGCGCGCCTACAAGGTGCTGACCGAACAGGTGGGCTTCCCGCCGGAAGACATCATCTTCGACCCGAATATCTTTGCCGTGGCCACCGGCATCGAGGAGCACGACAACTACGCGGTGGACTTCATCGAGGCCACCCGCCAGATCAAGCGCACCTTGCCGCATTGCCATGTTTCCGGCGGTGTTTCCAACGTGTCGTTCTCGTTCCGCGGCAACGAGACGGTGCGCCAGGCGATCCACTCGGTGTTCCTGTTCCATGCGATCAAGGCCGGCATGGACATGGGCATCGTCAACGCCGGCGGCATGCCGATCTACGACGAGCTGGACCCGGAACTGCGCGAGCGCGTGGAGGATGTGATCCTCAACCGGCGCAAGGACGGCACCGAGCGGCTGCTGGAGATCGCCGAACGCTACAAGGGCAGCAAGGGCGCGGCGAAGGTCGAGGACCTGGCCTGGCGCGAAAAGCCGGTGCGCGCGCGGCTGGCGCATGCGCTGGTGCACGGCATCGACGCATTCGTCGAAACCGATACCGAGGAAGCGCGACAGCAATCCACCCGCCCGCTGGATGTGATCGAAGGCCCGCTGATGGACGGCATGAACGTGGTCGGCGACCTGTTCGGCGCCGGCAAGATGTTCCTGCCGCAGGTGGTCAAATCCGCGCGCGTGATGAAGAAGGCGGTGGCGTATCTGCTGCCCTTCATCGAGGCGGAAAAACTGCGGACCGGCGATGTCGGCAAGTCCAACGGCAAGATCATCATGGCCACCGTCAAGGGCGATGTGCATGACATCGGCAAGAACATCGTCGGGGTGGTGCTGGCCTGCAACAACTTCGACGTGGTGGACCTGGGCGTGATGGTGTCGGCACAGGTGATCCTGGACCGGGCGCGTGCGGAGAATGCCGACCTGATCGGCCTGTCCGGCCTGATCACCCCGTCGCTGGAAGAGATGTCGCATGTCGCACGCGAGATGCAGCGGCAAGGCTTCGAGATTCCGCTGTTGATCGGTGGCGCCACCACCTCGCGCGCACACACCGCCTTGAAGATCGACCCGCATTACACTGCCCCGACCGTGTGGGTGAAGGACGCCTCGCGTGCGGTAGGCGTTGCGCAATCGCTGATCTCGCGCGACCTGCGCCAGGCCTTCGTCGCCGCCAACGATGCCGACTACGCGGAGATCCGCGCGCGCCATCGCAATCGTGGCGACGCCAAGCGCCTGGTGCCGCTGGAAAAGGCACGTGCACAGCGTTTCGATGGCGACTGGGACAGCTATACACCGCCCGCCCCGCGTCAGCCGGGCCTGCACGTGTTCGACGACTACCCGCTGCAGGAGTTGATCGAGCTGATCGACTGGACCCCGTTCTTCCAGGCCTGGGAACTGGCGGGCAGGTTTCCGGCGATCCTCAGTGACGAGGTGGTCGGCCCCCAGGCCAGCGAGTTGTACCGCGATGCACGCACGATGCTGCGCACCATCGTCGCCGAGAAATGGCTGACCGCGAAGGCCGTGTTCGGGCTGTGGCGGGCAAACAGTGTGGGCGATGACGTGGAAGTGGTGCTGACAGACCACAGGGATTCGGCAAGCGGGATTGGAGATTCGCAGCAGCCTGGCCAATCCCAAATCCCGAATGCCCAATCCCGGCAGCTCTTGCACTTCTTGCGCCAACAGGTCGACAAACCCATCGATCGCCCCGACTTCTGCCTGGCCGATTTCATCGCACCCAAAAGCAGCGGCAAGCAGGACTGGATCGGCGCGTTTGCGGTCACCGCCGGCATCGGGATCGACCCGCATGTGGCGCGGTTCGAAGCCGCGCACGACGACTACAACGCGATCCTGCTCAAGGCGCTGGCCGACCGCCTGGCCGAGGCATTGGCCGAGCGCCTGCATCAACGCGTGCGCACCGAGTTCTGGGGCTATGTGGACGACGAGACGCTGGACAACGAGGCACTGATCGCCGAGCGCTATCGCGGCATCCGCCCTGCCCCCGGCTACCCCGCATGCCCGGAACATAGCGAAAAACGCACCCTGTTCGACCTGCTCGATGCCGAGCGCCACACCTCGATGACGCTGACCGAAAGCTTCGCGATGCTGCCCACCGCCGCGGTCTCCGGCTACTACTTCAGCCATCCCGGGAGCCAGTACTTCGTGGTCGGGCGCCTGGGCAAGGAACAGGTGGCCGACTACGCCAGGCGCAAGGGCATCACCTTGGCGTTGGCCGAACGCTGGCTGGCATCGAACCTGGATTACGACCCGGAATAAGGGCCGCCGCAGACGTCGTAGGAGCGCACCCGGGCGCGACAGGGCGTTACTGGGAATGCCCTGTCGCGCCCGGGTGCGCTCCTACGCTGCAGCTGCCGACCCTCGACGGCGCCGCTGGATCACATCAACATCAGGCAGCCGGGCGCAACACGTTCAGGACCTCGTAGCACGCGCCCATGGTGTGGTAATCGGTCTTGCCCGCCGGGCTCTTTTCATCGCTGTACTTGCGGTTGTCTGCATCCAGGATGCGATACCACGCACCATGGCGGTGGTCGATCATGTGCGCCCAGGAATACGCCCACAGCTTGTCGTACCACTGCCAATAGCGATCGTCGCCGCTGCGCTGGGCCAGCAACGCCGCCGCCGCCAGCGATTCGGCCTGCACCCAGAAGTACTTGTCGTCGTCGCAGACCTTGCCATCAGGGTCGAAGCCGTAATACAGCCCGCCACGCTGTGCATCCCAGGAACGCTCCACTGCCACATCGAACAGATGTCGGGCGGTCGGCAGCAACCAGTCGCTCGGCGCGTAGCGGTCCAGCAGCATCAACAGCTTGGCCCATTCGGTCTGGTGGCCGGGCTGGAAACCCCAGGGGCGGAACAGGTGCTTTGGATTGTCGCGGTTGTAGTCCCAGTCGATGTTCCATTGCGGATCGTAGTGTTCCCACACCAGGCCGTCGGCCTTGGCCGCCTGACGCCGGGTCATGGTGTCGGCCAGCGACAGCGCGCGGTCCAGATAGCGCTGCTCGCCACTGGCTTCGTACGCGGCGATCATCGCCTCGCACATGTGCATGTTGGCGTTCTGGCCGCGGTAGCTGGTGAAGTTGAACTGCGCATCGGCTTCGTCGCGGTACAGGCCGAATTCCGGCTCCCAGAAATGTTTTTCCAGCAGCTGCCAGGTCTCGTCCATCCAGGCGCGCGCTTCTTCGATACCGGCCTTCAGGCCGCAGGAATACGCCAGCAGCACGAACGCCACGCCGTAGCAGTGATTCATGTCGTCTTCGACCACGCCGTCGCGCAGGGTCCATGCATAGCCGCCGGTAACCGGATTGCGATGCACGTTGCGCAGGTAGTCCAGGCCGTGACGTACCGCCTCCAGATACTCGGCATTGCCGAACTCGCGATAGGCCATCGCGTAGTTGAAAACGAAACGCGTGCTGCTGACCAGATGCCGGTGCCCGGCATCGTAGATCACGCCATCGTCGCGGAAATACTGGAAGAACCCGCCCGCCGGGTCGATCGCGCGCGGGTGGTAGAACGCCATGGTGTCGGCGATGTGCTGGCGCAGCACATCGGCAGAATGGAAATCGGGTGCGGGACTCGCAGGCAAACGGCTCATGGTTGTTCCTGGATCAGGGAATGGACTTCATCGACGCTCGGCATCGCCGCAAACGCGCCCTTGCGCGTTACCGCCAGCGCACCGACCGCCGCGGCAAAGCGGATCACCTCGGTCATCGCAGCGGCATCGCCACACAGCTGCTCGAGCGTGGACGCGCGCGCAGCCAGCTGAAACAGCAGGCCACCGACGAATGCATCGCCGGCTGCCGTGCTGTCGCGCACCTGCACGCGGAAGGCCGGCACCTGGCCCGAGTCGGTGCGTGTCTGCCAATGCACCGGCCCGCCGCCGTCGGTGACCAGCAACCAGCTGGCCTGGCCCTGCCAGAGCTTCTGGATGACCGCGCTGGCATCGCCATCGAGCGTGCCGGCCAGGTAATCGAGTTCCTCGCGCGAGAGCTTGACCACGTCGGCCAGTGCCAACGCCTCCCACAGCAACGCGGCCGGGTCCACGTCCTGCGGCCACAGCATCGGGCGCAGGTTGAGATCCAGGCTGACGATGGCGCCGTCGGCACGTGCGCGGCGCATGCCGTCCAGCGTGCATTGCGCGATCGCAGGCTCGGTCATGCTGTTGGAACACACATGCAGCACGGCAGCCTGCGTGAAGCCGTCCGCGGCGAAATGCTCCGGACGGAACAGCAGATCCGCCGCAGGCGGGCGATAGAAGCTGAAACTGCGCTCGCCGGCTTCATCCAGGGCCACGAAGGCCAGCGCGGTCTTGGCCTGATCTGTGCGCACGATGCCATCGGTGGCGACCCCGGCCTGCTGCAGGCTCTGCAGCAGGAAGTCGCCGAACATGTCGCGCCCCAGCATGCCGACGAAATGCGCCGCGCCGCCCAGCCGCGCCACCGCGACCGCAACATTGGCCGGCGCACCGCCGGCGTATTGCGCAAACGTACGTGCCTCGTCGGGGCCGGCGGATGGCAATGCCAGCATGTCGATCAAGGCTTCGCCGAAACAGACCACCCGGTTCTTGACAGCACTCATGCGTGCGCCTCCGCCAGTGCGCCACGCAGGCGCGAGCCCCAGATGCCGTAGAACACGATGTACAGGTAGCACACCAGCGGCAGCACGAACGACTCATGCAAGCCGATGCTGTCGGCCAGCAGGCCTTGCAGATACGGCACGATGGCGCCGCCGACAATGGCCATGATCAACAGGCTCGACGCGCGACCGGTCAGCGGACCGAGCCGCTCGATGCCCAGCGTGAAGATGGTCGGGAACATGATCGAATTGAACAGGCCGATCGCCACCAGCGCATACACCGCCAGCATGCCGCCACTGGCCATGGTCAGCACCAGCAGCAGCGCGTTGATCCCGGCGAACACCGACAACAGCACGCGCGGCGACAACTTGGCCAGCAGCGCCGAACCGATGAAGCGGCCGATCATCGCCAGCGTCCAGTACGCCGACACGTAGTTGGTCGCCTCGCGCTCGGTGAACCCGCCGATCTGCGGCAACGAGAAATAGTTGACCATCAAACTGCCGATCGCCACTTCCGCACCGACATAGAAGAAGATCGCCAGCACACCGAAGCGCACATGCGGATGACGCAAGGCATCCAGCAGCGAATGCTTGCCCTCGTCTTTCTGCGCGCCCGCATCGGTCAGTGCCGGCAGACGGAACAGGAACACGAAGATCGCCAGCAGAAACAGCACGATGCCCAGGCCGATATACGGCCCCTGCACGGCCTGCGCTTCCTGGACGCGGTAGGCCAGCTGCTCGGCCTCGGGCAGCACCTTGAGCTGGTCGCCGCTCATCACGGTGTTGGACAGGATCAGCCAGCCACCGAACAGCGGCGCGATCGCAGTGCCCAGCGAGTTGAGCGCCTGCGCCAGGGTCAAGCGGCTGGAAGCACTGCGCTCCGGACCCAGCAGCGCCACGTAGGGGTTGGCGGCCACCTGCAGGATGGTGATGCCGGTCGCCAGCACGAACAGTGCGCCGAGAAATGCGCCATAAACGCGCAGTTCCGCCGCAGGCCAGAAGCCCAACGCACCGACTGCGGCAACCGCCAGCCCTGCCACGATGCCTTGCTTGTAGCCAAGCCTGGCCACCAGCCAACCGGCCGGCAGCGACATCAGGAAGTACGCGCCGAAGAAGGTGAACTGCACCAGCATCGCCTGCGCGAAGTTGAGTTCGAACACCGCCTTCAGATGCGGAATCAGGATGTCGTTGAGGCAGGTGAGAAAGCCCCACATGAAGAAGATCGTGGTGACGACCGACAACGCGACGCCGTTGTTGACGGGCGCCTTGTTGCCGCTTGGCACTGTGGATTGCGTGGAAAGGGAAACCATAGGAATTGCCTGGTCAGCGGCCTGAGGCCTTGGTGGGGGATTGCACGGGGGAAGAATCGTTGGGGGAGTGAAGCGGAACGATGGAGCTCGGCGCGCTGGCGCTGCTGGCGCTGCTGGCGCGGATCTTCAATTCGACCGCGGCGGTCAGGCGCTGCGATGCAAGGTCGGGACTGCCGATACGCTGCAGCACCAGTTGCGCCGCCTGGCGGCCGCGCGCACGTGGGTCGGCGGCCAGGGTGGTCAGTGCGGGCGTGAACAACGCGGCTTCGGCGATATCGTCGAAGCCGGTCACCGCGAAGTCGCGCCCCGGCACGATGCCGTGCATCGCCAGCGCCGCCATCAGGCCCAACGCAACACTGTCGTTGTAGCAGACCGCCGCAGTTGCGCGATCGTGCCCCGCGCTGTCCAGCATGCGCCCGGCGCATAGCGCTGCATCCTGTCGGTTCGGTGCGGATTCGACATAGTGCGCGGGCAGCCCGGCTTCGGTCATCGCGCGTGCGTAACCGGCGCGGCGTTGCCGGCAGGAACTGGATTGGGCATGGCCGCCGAAGAACACGATGCGCCGATGGCCTTGCGCAATCAGGTGCGCGCAGGCAAGCAATGCGCCCTGCTCGTTGTCCAGCGCCAGCAGATCCCAGCCTGCGCCCTCCACTTCGCGGTTGAACAACACCACGTTGTGTTGACGCCCCAGCACCTGGGTCAAGGCCTGCGCCTGGCTGCCTTCGGCCGGCGACAGGATGATGCCGGCAGGCGTGTGCTCCATCAGCGAGGTCAGCACCGCCTGCTGGCGCTGGGTCGATTCGCCGGTGCTGCCGAGCAGGGTCACATAACCGGCTGCGCCCAGCGCCTCGTCCACGCCTGCGGCAAATTCGGCAAAGAACGGGTTGGACAGATCGTTGATGACCAGCGCGATGCTGGACGACGTGCGGCGGCGCAGATTGGCCGCAGCACGGTTGTAGACGTAGTGCTGCCGATCCAGCTCGGCCTCCACCCGCGCGCGCGTGGTCGCGTGCACCAGCGGACTGCCGCGCAACACCAACGACACCGTTGCGCGCGACACGCCGATGGCGCCGGCGATATCGCGCAGGGTCACCGCGCCGCGTCCGCTGCGACGCGCGTCGCCGTCCTCGGACGCAGAGGGCGTCGATTCGGCACGCGTCACGCGGTAGGCCCTGCAATGAAAGATGTGCGCATGCATCTGGCGTTGATTGGATCGATCCAATTAGGCCTTTTCCGTGCACCCAATGCATGCGGCAGTGCAACATACGCAGCGGCCGCGTCCGGCCCTTACTGCAATCGCCCCCCCCTTACTGCAATCGCCCCCTTACTGCAATCGCACGCTTACTGGAACGCGATCGACAGGCCGATCCCGCCCTGCCAGTCCGGGCTCCGGGAGGTCAGCCCGCGCAGCACCGAGACATCCAGTTGCATCGCATGCGGCAACTGCCAGGCGCCACCGGCGCCGGCCACGCGCGAATGCTCGCTACCGCTGTCAAAACCCGCCTCGACGTAGCTGCTGAAATGCTCGCCGGAGAAGAACGTGTAGTTCGGCGACAAGGTCCAGGTATGCCCGTCGTTGTCGCGTGCGTAGTTCACGTACAGCGCCAGGGCGCGTTGCTGCGCCAGGTCCCAGGAGGCGGTCACGCCCAGCTCGCGCGCATAGCCGTCGCTGAAGGCCGGGCTGCCGGTCGGCACGCTGTAGCTACCGAGCGCGGCCCAATGAAAGCTGTCCGACTGCGACGGCAATGCCACCTTCAGGCCGAAATGGCTGTCGCCCCCGCCACGCACACGCTCACCGCCACCGTGCTGCCAGTTGTAGCTGTCGCTGCCCAGCTGCAGCTCCACGTGCTGGGACAACCCCAGCCGCAGGACCGTATCGGCGGTGTACTGGGTGATGCGCTGCCCACCGCTGCGATCGGTACTCGCATCCGGCAGGCCCTGCTCCCAGGCGAACGCGCCGGGCCGCAGCACTTCGGCCGCAAACGGAATACCGGGACGGTCGAACGCCGGCGCATCCTCCGTCTGTGCAGCGGCCTGCTGACTCACCACGCATAGCGCAAGCATCAGCGCAGCCGGCCCCATGGCGCGCGTCGCCTGCAAACCCGAAGCGCCGCGCACGGTGGATGCAAGCGATGCAACAACGCAGGACTTCAACATTTTCGACAACATGGACATACGCGGCACCGTCGGCAGGGAATGCGTGTCAACGCAGCAGGCACCATGCCCGGATGCGCCGACCGCTAAGGCCGCGATGGTGCCGCGCGCGCCGTGACCGGCCCGTGTATCGCCAATGCTGCATTGCTGCATGGCGCAGCCGGAAGCCGCGCAACAACGATCCATGTGCGCACCACGCAAGGCAACGCACCAAACAACATGGGCACCCATCAGGTGCCCATGACCAACAAGACCTAGCTCATGCAGGGTTACCAGACCAGATCGTCGGGCACCTGGTACTGGGGATCGGCATACGGGTCTTCGCCTGCCGGCGCATTCGGGTCCACCTTCAACGCCACCGATGGCGCGAATACCGCTTCGGCCTCGGCCAGTACTTCGGCCGTCACCAGCAGATAGCGGCCGTTGAGCTGCAGCACACCCAGCTCGCCGGCGTTGAGCGCCTTGAGCTGATCGGCGGTCACGTAGATACGCTTGATCTTGCCGCCATACGGAAAATGCCGGGCAATGTCCGCATCGGCATGATTCAGGCCCTTGTCCTTGAGCAGTTCCTCGAGCCGGGCCTTGGCTTCGCGACGCAGGCGTGCTTCTTCCTGCTTCAGCCGCTCGGCTTCGATGCGCTCGTCCTTCTCGCGTTGCGCGCGGATCGCATAGGCCTTGGCCAGGTCGATGTCTTCGCGCGTGCGTGCCAGCCTGGGTCCGCGGCGGTCGGCCGTGGACTGCGGTGGACGTTGCGATCCTGCCGGCTTGCCATCGTTGCGACGATCGGGCCGGCCATCGTTCTTGCGCTCGCCCTTGCCGTCGGTCGCCGCAGCGGCATGCGGCCGCTGCGGCCCCCTGCCCTGGCCGCCCGGCTTGTTGCCGCCGGGCGCAGGCCTGCCACCGTTGCCATGACGCGCGGCAGGCCGTGCGTCGGGTTTGCGTTCGGGCCTGGGTGCGGACTTGAAGCCCAACCCAAGCAACTGGTCACGTAAGGTATAGCTCATGGCGGTGGCAATCTGCAATCAGTAATGCGGAGGCGGCGGTTCATCCGCAGCGTCGGCAAACAACGTGGAGCGCACCTTGCCCAGATCCTCGAGCAGGTGGCGGATCAGCTCGGCGTTGCGGGCGCCCGTCAAACGGGCGTCCGCAAGTGCTTCACTCAGTTCGTTGAGCGCCTGCTCCTGAAAGGACAGGCGCGTTTCCAGTTCAACCAACCGCGCGTCCAGTTCCTGGTCGCGCGGCGAGAGTTGCTCATGCATGCAACGAACGGCCTCGTCCGATGGCGTAGTAGGCCAGACCTGCGGCTTCGATTTCCTGCGGGTCGTAAAGGTTGCGACCGTCGAACACGACGTCGTCCTTCAAGGCCTGCTTGATCTTGCCGAAATCCGGGCTGCGGAACTGCTTCCACTCGGTGACCACGACCAGGGCGTCGGCGCCTTCCAGTGCGGCAAATGCCTCGTCGCAGAAGGTCAGGTCGTCGCGCTCGCCGAAGATGCGCTTGGCTTCATGGGTCGCTTCCGGGTCGTAGGCACGCACGGTGGCGCCGGCTTCCCACAACTGCGCCATCAAACGCCGGCTGGACGCGGCACGCATGTCGTCGGTATTGGGCTTGAAGGCCAGGCCCCACACCGCGAAGGTCTTGCCGGCAATGCTGCCGGTGCCTTCGGCGCCGTAATGACGCTGCACAAGTTCGAACAGATGCCCCTTCTGTGCATTGTTGACGCTTTCCACCGCGTTGAGCAGGGTCGGCTCCATGCCGTACTGCTCGGCGGTCTTGGCCAGTGCCTGCACATCCTTCGGGAAGCACGAGCCGCCGTAGCCGGCGCCGGGGTAGATGAAGTGCCAGCCGATGCGCGGGTCCGAGCCGATGCCGTTACGCACGTGCTCGACGTCCGCACCGACCCGCTCGGCAATGTTGGCGATCTCGTTCATGAAACTGATCTTGGTCGCCAGCATCGCGTTGGCCGCGTACTTGGTCAGCTCGGCCGACCGTACGTCCATCTCCACGATGCGATCGCGGTTGCGGTTGAACGGCGCATACAGACGGCGCATGCGTGCAATGGCAGCCGGCTTCTTGGCACCGATGACGATGCGGTCCGGACGCATGCAGTCGGCCACCGCGTCGCCTTCCTTGAGGAACTCGGGGTTGGAGACCACGTCGAATTCATGGTCCACGCCGCGTGCGTCCAGCTCTTCCTGGATCGCCACGCGCACCTTGTCGGCGGTGCCGACCGGCACGGTGGACTTGTTGACGACCACCGACGGGCCATCGATATGCCGGCCGACGGTCCGCGCAACCGCCAGCACGTACTGCAGGTCGGCACTGCCATCCTCGTCCGGCGGCGTGCCCACCGCGATGAAGGTGATTTCGCCGTGCGCAATCGCCTCGGCCGCGTCGGTGGTGAAGCGCAACCGGCCAGAGGCGTGGTTGGCTTTCACCATCGGCTCCAGGCCGGGTTCATAGATGGGAATCACCCCACGATTGAGACCATCAACTTTCGCCTGGTCGATATCCACGCAGATGACGTGATGACCTACTTCCGCCAGACAGGTACCGGTGACAAGACCAACATAGCCGGTACCAAAGATCGCAACTCGCATGGGTGGGGGTACTCCTGTGGGGGATCAGGGAAGGATACCCATCAGTTCGACATCGAACGTCAACGTTGCGTCTGGTCCGATCGGCCCCCCCTGCGTGCCGTTCGGGCCATAGGCCAAGTTGGATGGAATCCAGAAACGATACTTCGAACCGACCGGCATCAGGGCGACGCCCTCGGTCCAACCTGCAATGACTTGATTCAGACCGAATTCGGCCGGCTGGCCGCGCTGGTAGGAGCTGTCGAACACCTGCCCGTTGAGCAGCTTGCCTTCGTAGTTCACGCGCACCGTGTTGGTGGGCATCGGCCGCTCGCCGCTGCCCTGGCGCAGCACCATGTACTGCAGGCCCGACGCGGTGGTGATCACGCCCTTCTCGGTCTTGTTCTTGGCCAGGAAGGCATTGCCTTCCTCGCGATTCTTGGCACCGGCAGCGCCCTGCTTGGCAGAGGCAAACGCCTGCATGGTGGCCGCGGCTTCCTGCTGGGTCAGGCGGGTGGTGCCCTTGGCGAACACGGTCCGCACCGCTTCGATCAGGATCGACAGGTCGATCTCGTCCTTGATGCCGGCCAGCGACGGACCGACCGCGCGATCGCCCAGCATCAGGCCGACGTTTTCCTTGGACGGCGCAGCCGGCGCGCTACCCGGCGCCATGCCCGGGACCTGCTGCCCGTTACGTGCCGCCAGCGCGGTGCGCAGTGCGGTGTCGGTGGCCTGGGTCTGCTCGTCGGACAACAGCGGCTTGCCGCCCTTGAATGCATTCTCGATGGCGCGTTGCAGTGCGCTCACATCGATGTCCTGGGCAATCGGCTCGAACGAACGTGCCACATCCATGCCGATGGCGTAGCTGACGTTGTCGCGCGTGCTCTTCTCAGACGATGCATTCAAAACTGGCTTCTCCTTGGTGGCCGCTGCGGCCGGTTGCTGCGACATCGCCGGCATCGATGCCGACAGTGCCACCATCAGTAGCGACGCCGCCGCGCCGCGCTTTCCCATCTTCATTCGATGCACTTCCCGAAAGTGAAAAGACACGCCGACGCCGGCGCTGAATGCGCATTGTCGCATGTGCGCGCGGCCTTGCGAGCGCCGTGCTCAGCGCGACGGCGCGTTGAGCTCGCGTTCGATGGCCGCCAGCACGCTCGGATCGTCCGGTTTGATCTTGCTGGGGAACTGCGCCACCACGCGCCCATCGCGACCGATCAGATACTTGTGGAAGTTCCAGCCCGGCGCCACGCCCGTGGCCTGGGTCAGGCGCTGATACAACGGCGTGGCCTGCGCGCCCAGCACATGCACCTTCTCAAACATCGGGAACTTGACGCCATAGGTCAGCGTGCAGAATTCCTGGATCTGCTTCTCAGATCCCGGTTCCTGCCCCTGGAAATCGTTGGAAGGAAAGCCCAGCACCGAAAAACCGCGACTGCCGAAGCGCTGGTTCAGCGCCTCCAGCCCTTCGTACTGCGGGGTGTAGCCGCACTTGCTGGCGGTGTTGACCACCATCAGGACCTTGCCGCCATAGGTACGGTTCAGGTTGATCGGCGCCTTGCCGGCCAGCGGCCGGTAGTCCAGATCCAGCACCGGCGCGCCTGCGGCCAGCGCCGAGGCGGAAAAAAAGCCAGCGAATACAACGACCAGCAGACGTTCGAGCACCATGAGCGATCCCTTTCGATAGGTTCCGGCCACCCGCGGGCGCGGGGTGCCATCAGTTGGGTCTGACAGGCAGTTGACTGCCTGCGTGTCGGTGTTATAGTTGAATACAACACCAGTCATCCAACGCAGGGGGAAAGCATGAACAGCACACGCTTCACGCGACCAGCTCCATTGCTGCTGTTCGGCAGCGCCCTGTTCGTCATTGGTTGCCTGGGAGCCGCTTCCAGTCAGGTCACGGAGTCCGGCGCCGATTATGGCGTGTCGGAGGCGGTTACGGAAAACGCGACGACTCCCCCCGAGGCGCGCACCCGGCCCGGCCGGCACCTGCGCGCTTCGCTGTCGATGCCCTATTTCTCCTTCGCGCAGGTCCTGCGTCCACGGAGCTGACCATGAACGACATCCAATGGAGCGACGGCGCTCCCATCTACCGCCAACTCAAGGAACGGGTGATTGCCATGATGCTCGATGGAATCCTCAAGCCGGGCGACGCCCTGCCCTCGGTACGGCAGGTGGCGGCCGACTACCAACTCAACCCCATCACCGTCTCGCGTGCCTACCAGGAACTGGCCGACGAGAACCTGGTGGAAAAACGCCGCGGCCTGGGCATGTTCATGACCCCGGAAGCCGCGCAGAAATTGCGCGGCAGCGAACGCGAGCGTTTCCTGAACGAAGAATGGCCCGCGGTGCTGGAACGCATCCAGCGCCTGGGACTGTCCATCGACGATCTGTTGCCACAGGGAAAAACACCATGACCGCCGTCTCCTCCGACCATGTGGTCGACGCACGTGGCCTGCGCAAGGCCTACAAGCACCGGCTCGCGCTGGACAACACCAGCTTCACCATCGCGGCCGGGCGCATCGTCGGCCTGATCGGCCCCAATGGCGCCGGCAAGACCACCGCGCTCAAGGCGGTGCTCGGGCTGACCGATTTCGACGGCGAGCTGAGCGTGCTCGGCCTGGACCCACGCACCCAGCGCAACGCGCTGATGAACGAGGTCTGCTTCATCGCCGACGTGGCGGTGCTGCCGCGCTGGCTGCGGGTTGGCGAGGCGATCGACTTCGTCGCCGGCGTGCATCCGCGCTTTGATCGCGCCAAGTGCGAGCGCTTCCTGGCCAATACGCAGCTCAACCGCAAGTCGCGGGTGCGCGAACTGTCCAAGGGCATGATCGTGCAGCTGCACCTGGCGCTGGTGATGGCCATCGACGCGCGCATCCTGGTGCTGGACGAGCCCACCCTGGGTCTGGACATCCTGTATCGCAAGCAGTTCTACCAGCGTCTGTTGGAGGACTACTTCGACGAGCAGAAGACCATCATCGTCACCACCCACCAGGTCGAGGAGATCGAACACATCCTCACCGATGTGATGTTCATCCGCGACGGCCGCATCGTGCTGACCGCCGACATGGAGAACGTGGCCGAGCGTTACACCGAGGTACTGGTGAGTGCCGAGCATCTCGACGCCGCCAGGGGCCTGACGCCGATCGACGAGCGCAGCCTGCCGTTCGGCAAGACCGTGATGCTGTTCGATGGCGTGCCGAAGACGCAACTCGCCGGTTTTGGCGAAACCCGCAATCCCGGCCTTGCCGACCTGTTCGTTGCGGTCATGAAGGGGACCTACGCATGAAGACACTCACCCACCAGGCTTCTCCCGCCCGCACGTTCGGCTGGCTGCTCAAGCGCGAGTACTGGGAACACCGCGGCGGTTTCGTCTGGGCACAGGTCATCACCGGCGGCATCGCAGTGTTCTTTGCGCTGCTGGGCGCGGTGATCGGCGCGATCAGCGCACGCCGCAACATGATCGGCGACAGCATCACGATGGACGATCTGGCCGATTACACGCGCACCCTCGGCCAGCTCGGCGACGGCCTGCTGCTGGGTGGCATCGGCATCGCCTCGGTGGTGCTGGCCTTTGTGGTGTTCTTCTATGCGCTGGGCAGCCTGTACGACGACCGCCGCGACCGCAGCGTGCTGTTCTGGAAGTCGCTGCCGGTGTCGGACGTGCAGACGGTGCTGTCCAAGGCGGCCTGGGCGTTGCTGCTGGCGCCGCTGATCGCCATCGCGATCGGTGTCGTGGTCGGCCTGGCACTGTGGCTGATCGCCATCGTGGGCGCCTTGATCGCCGGCGTCCCCAGCCCCTGGGCACTGGCGACCCATTCGCATCCGTTCTCACTGCTGTGGCTGTTGCTGAAGACCGTGCCGATGAGTCTGCTGTGGGCGTTGCCGACGGTGGGCTGGCTGATGTTCTGTTCGGCCTGTGCCACCAGCAAACCGTTCCTGTGGGCGGTGCTGTTCCCGCTGCTGGCCTGCGTGATGCTGAGCATCCTTTCGGCGATGCCGGGCGTGTCGCTGCCGATCGGCTGGATCTGGTACATCGTCGGCTACCGCGGCCTGCTCAGCGCCCTGCCCGGCACCTGGTCGCCACGTGCGGTCAGCGGCAACCTGGACAGCAGCGCGATGCAGAACCCCGGCGATCTGGTGCAGTGGCTGCTGCTGCATACCGACAGTGCACTGGTCTACGGCAATCCGGACATCTGGATCGGTGCGGCCATCGGCGTGGCGCTGATCGCCGCCTCCATCTACCTGCGCCGTCGGCGCTCCGAAGCCTGAGGACACTCCATGCGCCTTCGCCTGAGTCTCGCCGTCCTGTTCGCGTTGCCCGGTGCCGCAGTCGCCGAAGAGCAATGCAGATTTTCCGAGCCGCGCAGCCTGGACCTGCAACTGGCAGGTGCGAAATCGGTGCTGTTCGAAGTCGCCTCCAATGACCTGCATCTGGACGCCATGCCGGGTAGCGGCGGGCGCCTGAGCGGACGCGCCTGCGCGGCACGTGCCGACCTGCTCGAAAGCCTGACCGTCACCCAGAAGCGCGTGGGCAACAAGCTGGTGGTGACGCTGGCCGACGACCGCCCGCTGCGGACTTCCATCGGCAAGAGCTATGCGTACCTGGACCTGCGCGGCAACGTGCCCGACAGCGTGCTGGTGCAGTTCGACGTCGGCTCAGGCGATGCGGAGATCGCGGGCGCGGCGGCGGTCAGTGCCGATGTCGGTTCCGGTGACATGAGCATCCGTCGCACCAGCGGCAAGGTCACCGCCAAGGTCGGCTCGGGCGACATCGAACTGGAGCAGCTGGGGGCGTTGCGCGTGTTGGCGGTGGGCTCGGGCGACCTCAAGGCGCAGCAGATCGGCGGCGCGGTCGAGGTCGGCAAGGTCGGTTCGGGCGACGTCACGCTGCGCGGCGTTGCAGGCAACGTCAAGCTCGGCACGGTCGGCTCCGGCGATGTCGACATCGACGATGTGCAAGGCAACGTCAGCGTCGAGGCGATCAACTCCGGCACGCTGACCGTGCGCACGGTTGGCGGCGACCTCAGCGTGGCGCGCAAGGGCAGCGGCGATATCCACGCCAAGGGCGTCGGCGGCACCACCAGCCTGCCTGCAGGCGACTGACCACTCATCCATCCATTGCGGAGACCATCGATGAAATGTCTTCTTTGTGCACTGCTGGCGGGCGCGCTGCTGGCCGGCTGCGGCAAGTCCGAACCCACGGTCGTGGTGTCGGGCAAGACCAACGCGAACGGGGTGATCTTCAATGGCAAGAGCCTGACGCTCCACCGCGACGGCCTGCCTGCGGCCACCGTCGGCGTGGATGGCGCACTCAGCATTGCCGGCAAGCCGGTGCGCCTGAACGATGCGCAGCGGCAGGCGATGCGCGGTTTCTACCTGCAGATCCAGGGCGTCGCCGAGAAAGGCATCGATATCGGCACGCAGGGCGCGGCCTTCGGTGCGCATGCCGCCGGTGAAGCGCTCAAGGGCGTGCTCAGCGGCAACACCGACCAGATCGGTGACAAGATCCAAGCGCAGGCGGAAACCTTCAAACACAAGACGATGCAGATCTGCGATCAGCTGGCCAAGCTGCGCAACGCGCAGGACGCAGCCGCGCACCTGGTGCCGGCCTTCGCGCCTTATTCCACCCTGAGCCAGGGCGACGTGGACGACTGCCGCAAGTGACCGCGGCCGGACGGCCGCTGCACCGCGGTTGCCGACACGCGCAGCGGTTGCCTGGCAGCGGATGGACCGCAGGCCGCTGCGGGTTGCTGCACGCACCCGACCTCGGCCTGCGACGATGTGCCAGCCACGCGGACGGCCACCGCCGCAATCGGCAGACCAGGGTCGGATTACACTACCGGGCTCCTCTCCGACGCATCGACCCCATGAACAAGTTCGTGATGCTCTGCATGGCACTGCTGCTATGCGCCCTGACCGCCTGCGGCGATCAGTCGTCCCGGCGCGCCGAACGCGGCAAGCCGCGCGTTGCCATCACCACCCAGTCGGTGATGATCCGCCGCCCGCCGGCAGCCAACGCGGAAATCACCCCGGACGGCACCCTGAAGATCGACGATATCGCGCTGCCGCAGAAAGAACCGACGCGCGCCAAGTTGCAGCTGCTGTTCGGGCATCTGCAGATGCTGCGCCAGCAGGCCGTCAACGAGGCCGGCGCGGATCCGGAATACAAGTCGATCAAGCTGACCGCCACGCCGCAGATCCAGCAGCTCAGCAGCGAATTGCTGGACGAGATCCCGTCGCTGCAGCCGTATCGCGAGAGCTTCGGCAATGTGCAGGCCGAGCGGCACTGAGGCCGCGCAAAAGCGCAAGAACTGCGTAGGAGCGCACGCGTGCGCGATGAGGCTTTATCGGGAAGGCTTCATCGCGCCCGGGTGCGCTCCTACATGCGCACGCTGTGAGTGATCAGCCGCCGCCGCTGCTGCCGGCCTGGATGCCACCGCGCGTCAGCGCGGCCGGGTCCAGCAAACGGCGCAGATCCGCCTCGCCGAGCCCGCTGTCTTCCAGCGCCACCTCCAGCACCGGGCGCTGTTCCTTGTAGGCACGTTTGGCGATCGCGGCGGCCTTTTCGTAGCCGATGATCGGATTGAGCGCGGTGACCAGGATCGGATTGCGGTCCAGCGCCTCGCGCACGCGCTCCTGGCGCACCTTCAATCCGGCGATCGCGCTGTCGGCCAGCAGCCGCGACACATTGCCCAGCAACGTAATCGAATCCAGCAGGTTGTAGGCAATCAACGGTAGCGTCACGTTCAACTGGAAGTTGCCGGTCTGCCCGGCCACGGTGATTGCGGTGTGGTGGCCGATGACCTGCGCGCAGGCCATCACGGTGGCCTCGGGAATCACCGGATTGACCTTGCCCGGCATGATCGAACTGCCCGGCTGCAACGCCGGCAGCTCGATCTCGCCCAGCCCGGCCAGGGGGCCTGCATTCATCCAGCGCAGGTCGTTGGCGATCTTGATCAAGGCCACCGCCAGCGCATTGAGCTGACCGGACAGCTCCACTGCATCGTCCTGCGCAGCCAGGCCCTCGAACTTGTTGTCGGCACTCTCGAACTTGACCTTGCTCAAGCCCGACAAGGCCTTGGCCACCTTGCCGCCGAAACGCGGATCGGCATTGATGCCGGTGCCGATCGCGGTGCCGCCCAGCGGCAGCCGGCGCAGGCGCTTGAGCGAATCGTCGATGCGCTCCTGCGCCGAACTCAGCTGCGCCGACCACGCACCGAATTCCTGGCCGAAGGTCAGCGGCATCGCATCCATCAGATGCGTGCGCCCGGTCTTGACGACCTTGTCCAGCCCCTTGGCGCGCTTGTCGATGGTCTTGCGCAGATGCTTGAGCGCCGGCTGCAGCTGTTCCTGCACCGCGAGCAGCGCGGACACCCGGATCGCGGTGGGTACCACGTCGTTGGAACTCTGCCCGAGATTGACGTGGTCGTTGGGATGCACCGCGTCCTTGCCGGCGCGCGTGGCCAGCGTGGCGATCACCTCGTTGGCATTCATGTTGGACGAGGTGCCCGAGCCGGTCTGATAGACGTCGATCGGGAACTGCGCGTCATAGGTGCCGTCGGCGACCTGCAGCGCCGCCTCCTGCACGGCCTTGCCGATCGACTTGGGCAGCAACCCGAGCTCGGCGTTGACACCGGCCGCAGCGGCCTTGATCAGGCCCAGCGCGCGAATGAAGCCGCGCGGCATCGGCTGGCCGGAGACCGGAAAATTCTGCACGGCACGCTGGGTCTGCGCGCCCCACAAGGCATCGGCGGGCACCTGCAATTGCCCCATGCTGTCGTGTTCGATCCTGAAACGTTCGCTCATCTGCACTCTCCGCACATGGTTGGTCTGTGGTGATGGATGGCTGGCAGCGGGCGCACCCACGCTGGCGAGACTGCCTACGATACTCGCTCGCGGCGTTGCGACCGTGTCGTCGCAAGCCGTGGGCTAGACTGCCCATTGATCCATACGAGTTACCACGCCGCCATGGGCGACGACCCTGACTGTAGCAGCGCATCGTTTGCGTCCTTCCGGCCCGCCAGCCGCCCCACCGGTGACCTCTCCCAGCCGCTGACACGCGGCGCCACCGCCGTGGCACCCCACCGAGGCGGACGCCATGCTGGGTAATGTGCTGCTGTTGTTGGTCGCGCTGCTGCTGGTGCTGTTGAACGGCTTCTTTGTGGCCGCCGAATTTGCGCTGGTCAAGCTGCGCCATACCCAGGCGGTGGGCCTGGCACAGACCAATGGGTGGCGCGGGCGTTTGCTGCTCGGGGTGCATGCGCACCTGGATGCCTACCTGTCGGCCTGCCAGCTCGGCATCACGCTGGCCTCGCTCGGCCTGGGCTGGGTCGGCGAGCCGGCGTTCGCGCATCTGCTGCAGCCGCTGTTCGACAGGCTGGGCCTGTCGCCGGAAGCGGCGCAGTTCACCGCGCTGGCGATTGCCTTCAGCCTGATTTCGTTCCTGCACATCGTGCTGGGCGAGCTGGCGCCAAAGACCATGGCGATCCGCCGCCCGGAGCGGATGTCGTTGTGGACCGCCGCGCCGCTGTACGTGTTCTATTGGCTGATGTATCCGGCGATCTGGGTGCTCAATACCAGCGCCAACCGCCTGCTGCGGGTGCTGGGCTGGGGCGATGTGGAACACCAGTCGCATCGCTATTCGCGCGAGGAGCTGATGCTGATCGTCGGCCGCCAGGATCCGAACGCGGCCACGCCCGATCACGGGCTGGCCCTGATGAGCCACGCGCTGGAACTGCCCGACCTGGTCGCCGGCGACCTGATGCGCCCGCGCGAGCACCTGCGCAGCCTGCGCGAGGGCATGACGCTGGAGTCGGTGCTGGCCGAGTTCAGCGAGTCGCGCTACAGCCGCTACCCCTGGTTCGACGCCGATGGCGAGCAGGTGCTGGGCATCCTGCATACCAAGGACCTGCTGGTGGCAATGGCACGCAGCCAGGACCTGGACGATCTGCGCCCGTTGCTGCGCCCGCCGACCCTGCTGACGCTGGAAACCCCGATCCCCAGCGCGCTGGAGCAGTTCCGCACCGGCACCACCCATCTGGCGCTGTGCGTGGAGGACCAGGGCCGCATCCTGGGCTTCTTTACCCTGGAAGACCTGCTGGAGGTGGTGGTCGGCGAGATCGAGGACGAGCACCGCCACGTGGTGCGCGATGCCCCGATCCGCAGCCAGGACGGCTCGCTGCTGGTGGCCGGCAGCACCTCGATCTTCCGCCTGGAACGCCTGCTCGGCCATGACCTGAGCGCGCCGGACCATGTCAATTCGGTCGGCGGGCTGATCGTGCAGCGGTTGCAGCGGCTGCCCGAAGAAGGCGAGACCCTGGAACTGGACGGCCACGCACTGACGGTGCGGCGCATGGCCGGGCACCGGATCCAGGCGATCACGGTGCGGCCGATCGGCGAAGCCGGCGCCGGGGCGGCGTAGAATACGCACCCCCGCCAGCCTCCCAGTGCCCTGCCCATGTCGGATTCCGCCCTGCTCGCCCTGTCCCCGCTCGACGGCCGCTACGCTTCCAAAGTGGATGCGCTGCGCCCGATCTTCTCCGAATACGGCCTGATCAAGGCCCGGGTCAAGGTCGAGATCGAATGGCTGCTGGCACTGGCCGCCGAGCCGGGCATCGCCGAGCTGGCGCCGTTCTCGCCCGCCGCCAGCCAGCGCCTGCGCGCACTGGCCGACGACTTCAGCGTGACCCACGCCGCACGGGTCAAGGAAATCGAGCGCACCACCAACCACGACGTCAAGGCGGTGGAGTACTTCATCAAGGAACAGCTCAAGGACGATGCGGAGCTGGGCCCGGCGCTGGAGTTCGTACATTTCGCCTGCACCAGCGAGGACATCAACAACCTCAGCTACGGCCTGATGCTGGCCCAGGCACGCCGCGAGGTGCTGCTGCCGACGCTGGACGGCATCACCGCCACGCTGCGCACCCTCGCCCATGCCCAGGCCGGCCAGCCGATGCTGTCGCGCACGCATGGTCAGACCGCCTCGCCCACCACGCTGGGCAAGGAAATCGCCAACGTGGTCGCGCGCCTGGAGCGCCAGCGCAAGCAGATCGCCGCGATCGAGCTGACCGGCAAGATCAACGGCGCGGTCGGCAACTACAACGCGCACCTGGTGTCGTACCCGGACCTGGACTGGGCCGCGTTCGCGCAGCGCTTCGTCGAGAGCCTGGGCCTGGTGTTCAACCCCTACACCACCCAGATCGAGCCGCACGACAACGTGGCCGAGATCGGCGACGCCAGCCGCCGCGCCAACACCATCCTGATCGACCTGTCGCGCGATATCTGGGGCTACATCTCGCTGGGCTACTTCAAGCAGAAGCTCAAGGAGGGCGAAGTCGGCTCCTCGACCATGCCGCACAAGGTCAACCCGATCGACTTCGAAAATGCCGAAGGCAACTTCGGCATCGCCAATGCGCTGTTCGAGCATTTTTCCGCCAAGCTGCCGATCAGCCGCTGGCAGCGCGACCTCACCGACTCCACCGTGCTGCGTGCGCTCGGCACCGCGTTCGGCCACACCCAGGTCGCGCTGGATTCGCTGGCCAAGGGCCTGGGCAAGCTGACCGTCAATCCCGAACGCCTGGATGCGGACCTGGACGCCGCCTGGGAAGTGCTGGCCGAAGCCGTGCAGACGGTGATGCGTCGCCACGGCCTGCCCAATCCTTACGAGCAATTGAAGGCACTGACCCGCGGCCAGGGCATCACCGCCGCCTCGATGCAGGCCTTCGTGGAAAGCCTGCAACTGCCGGAAGACGACAAACAGCGCCTGCGTGCGCTCACCCCGGGCGCTTACACCGGCCTGGCCGAGCAGCTGGCCCGCGCGATCTGATGCCTGGCCGGCGCGCGGCCACCGGCGCAGGCTGCTGCCGGTGGTCGGCCCCGGCATGCCGCGCCACGGCCGCCACCGCATCTCCGCTGGCGGCGCCGTCGATGCGGCCAGCGGCGGCGCCGGGCGCAGCATGCCGGCTCGACGACGCGCAACGCACTGCCTGCTATGGTGCCGGTCTCATCCACCGAGCGACCGACCGATGCGTGCATTCCGGATCAACGTGGTTCTGCTTCCCCTGCTGATCAGCGCCACCGTGAGCAGCTGCGGCGCCGACGGCCCCGCAGCGCAGGCAGTATCGGCGATGTCGTCCACCCTCACCGACCCTGCCAGTGGCGCGGACTGCAGCGGCAAGGATGTCCGGCTGACCCGCAACGACAGCGAATGGATCCTGCACGGCGAGTGCGGCGCGGTGACCATCACCGCCTCGCGCGGCGCGATGAACCTGGACGCTGCGCGCAGCATCCGGGTGGAAGGCAGCAACTTCACCGTGCTCAACGAGCGACTTGGCCAACTCAGCGTGACCGGCCACGACAACACCCTCAACCTGACCAATGTCGACAGCGTGGACATCCAGGGCAACAAGAACCTGGTGCTGGCGCGGGAGGTGAAACAGGTACGTTTTTCCGGCAACGACAACACCGTCAATCCGTCCAGCAAGCCGACGCTGCACGACAGCGGCAGCGGCAACAAGCTGATGTAGGACAGTGGCCGCGACATCGCCCCGGCCACGCGGGGCACATCCGCGTGCATCGCCGGGGCGCATGGACTTGTGCAGGGCAGTGCCCGTCCCACCGACAGCCCGTCCTGCAGTCGCGCGGGCACGGCGCCGATCACCAGTTCCCTGAAGCCCTGCCTGTCGGCGCGCCGCCGCGCAGGTGCAGTTCCGACGCAGGCATCGGACAATAGCGCCGTTACGCGCTGGCTCGGCCCGCGCCGTCGGCACTTCATCGATCTCCTGCAAGGAACTCCCATGGCTGCACGCAAGGCAAACCCTCCCGTCATCGAAGTCCAGGCCCGTCCGGGGCAGCCACTGGGCATGCCGGTCGAGCGCTTCCTGCGCACCTACTGGCACAAGCATCCGCTGCTGATCCGCAACGCCTTTGCGGACTTCGCCTCGCCGCTGCAGCCCGAAGACCTGGCCGGCCTGGCCTGCGAAGATGGCGTGCTGGCACGCCTGATCAGCCATGACCGCGCCACCGACGGCTGGGACGTACGCACCGGCCCGTTCCAGGAAACCGACTTCCCCGGCCTGCCCGACCATGACTGGACCCTGCTGGTGCAGGATGTGGACAAGTGGGACGCCGACGTGCGCGCGCTGCTGGAGCACTTCCGCTTTCTGCCGCGCTGGCGCATCGACGACATCATGATCAGCTTCGCCGCCACCGGCGGCTCGGTCGGCGCGCATGTCGACCATTACGACGTGTTCCTGCTGCAGGGCCAGGGGCATCGCCGCTGGCAGATCGACGCGCGCGCCTCGCAGGGCCGCAAGCCCACCCCGCAGGTCTTCCGCGACGATGTCGAGCTCAAGCTGCTGCGCGACTTCAAGCCCACCCACGACTGGGTGCTGGGCCCGGGCGACATGCTGTACCTGCCGCCGCTGCTGCCGCACCACGGCGTGGCCGAAGACGCCTGCCTGACCTTCTCCATCGGCACCCGCGCGCCGTCGTCGGCCGAGCTGATCGGCGACTATCTGGACACCTTGATCGCCGATGCCGACGAGGCCGTGCGCTATCACGACGAAGACCTCAAGGTGCCGGCCGACCCGTACGAGATCGACGTCACCGCGATGAACCGCGTGGTCGCCGCGCTCAACGCGCTGCGCATGAACGATCCCGATCGCCTGGGCGACTGGTTCGGCCGCTTCATGACCACCTACCGCGCCTCCGGCGACGTGGTGCCGGCCCCCGAACCGATCCCGCGCGAGGCGGTCGAGCAGGCCCTGGAAGAAGGCGTGCTGCTGCACCGTCACCCCTGGTCGCGGCTGGCCTGGCGGCGCGCCAAGCGTGGCGCCACCCTGTTCTGCAGCGGGCTGGAGTTCGCGCTGTCGGCCAAGGATGCCGCACGCCTGGCCGCGGCCGAAGAGATCGACGGCGCGCTGTATGCGCAGTTGTCCAACCGTGGCCGCGAGGTGGTGCTGGAGCTGCTGGCGCAGGGCCATTACCAGCGCGCCCATGAGGACGCGGAAGACGACATCGAGGACATCGACGACGACCAGGCCCACGGCCTGGGCCTGTCTGCCGACCAGGACGACGCCGAGGCCGACGCGCCGGATGTAGACGACGAGATCGACGCCGAGGCCGACGTCGAGCAGGTCGCCGATGCCGCGGACGGTCCGGCCCAGGCGGAGGAGGCCGAACAAGGCGAGGATGCGGACCAGGACGACGACAGCGAGCTGGCCGAAGACGACGCGGCACCCGACGCTGGCGACGACGACGGGTCCGACCAGCGCGCATGAGTTCCCGGGCCGGGCCGCAGATCGTCTCGCTGGACCCGGCGTCCGATGCCGCGGCCCTGCGTGCGCTGCGCCTGGCCTGCGGCATCGGCAGCAGCGATGACGGTAGCGCTGCCGACTGGGACGCCCTGGACCCGCTCAGCCTGCACCTGGCCCTGCGCAGCGAGGACGGCCAGTTGACCGGCTCGGTGCGGCTGACCGTGGATCGGCGCATCGACCGGCTCGGCGTGCTGCCGGGCTGGCGCCGCCGCGGCCTGGCCGACCAGTTGCTCGCGGCCGCCGTTGCCATCGCGCAACAACGCGGCTGGCCCGGCGTACGGGCGCGCGTCAACGCGGACGCCGCGGCGGTGTTCGCACGCCTGGGCTTCCTGCCGGACAGCTCTTCCGACCTGCCCCCCGATCGCGCCGCAACCGCGGGCGATCGGCCTGACAGGCCGCTGCACCGCCGTCTCGACGGCCCGATGGCGGTGGAGACCCTCGGCGCAGCGCAGGCCGCCACCACCGGCCTGCTGTGCGCCGCACGCCGCCAGGTGCTGATCTATACGCGGGCGCTGGATCCGCCGCTGTTCGACAACGCCGCGGTACTGGATGCGCTGCGCCGCTTCGCCACCGCCCGCCACGACAAGCGCGTGCAGGTGCTGGTACAGGACACCGCCAGCGCCGGCGCCAACAGCAGCGCGCTGCTGCGGCTGGCCCAGCGCCTGCCCAGCGTGTTCCGCTTCCGCGCGGTCAGCGACCCGGTCGACAGCAGCTATGCATCGGCCTATGTGGTGGGCGATGACGCCTACTACTTTCGTCCAACAGGCCACCGCTTCGACGACGGCGAAACCTGGCTGGCCGGGGCGGCACGCAGCCGCCAGCTGGAGCGCGAATTTGCGCAGATATGGGAGCGCAGCACGCTTTGGAACGAACCGCGCGCCCTCGGCATCTGAGCCCGCAACGCCCTTCGCAGGTGGGCGACAAGCAGTCGCACCTACCCGCCCGGTCAGCTCGCAGACGCCCCCTGCCTGGCGCAAGGGGGTATAATTTTTCGAGATTTGAGACCGACCGATAGGGCATCTCGCCCTGCCGCTTCCGCACAATCATCCCCACAGCAGACCCGACTTACCATCGTGGATAATCTCCTAAAGCAGTTCGCGCAGTCATCGCAGCTCGCCGGCGGCAACGCCGCCTACATCGAGGATCTGTACGAGCAGTACCTCGTCGCCCCGGACAGTGTCGACCCGAAGTGGAAGAGCTATTTCGATGGCTTCAAGGGTCGCGATGCCGGTGATGTGCCGCACTCGGCGGCCATTGCCCACATCCTCGCCGCCTCCAAACAGGCCGCCAATGCCGGGACCGGCGCAGGCGCCAGTGACGAGCGCGAGCGCAACGTCGGCCGCCTGATCACCGCCTACCGTGCGCGCGGCCACCTGGGTGCGCAGCTCGACCCGCTCGGCCTGACCCCGCCGGTCAACCCGCCCGACCTGGACCTGCCGTTCCACAGCCTGTCGCAGGCGGATATGGACAGCGAGTTCAGCACCGGCGGCGTCGGCGGCCAGCCGCGCATGAAGCTGAAGGATCTGCTGGCCCGCCTGAAGGCGACCTACGCCAGCACCATCGGCGCGGAGTTCATGCACATCCAGGAATTCGACCAGCGCCAGTGGATCTACAAGCGCCTGGAAGATGCCGGCGGCAAGATCGCCGGGGACGCGGCCAGCCGCAAGCGCACGCTGGAGCGGCTCACCGCCGCCGAAGGCCTGGAGCGCTACCTGCACACCAAGTACGTCGGCCAGAAGCGCTTCTCGCTGGAAGGCGGCGACGCGCTGATCCCGATGATGGACGAGATCATTCGCCAGTCCGGCAACGATCAGGTCAAGGACATCGTGATCGGCATGGCCCATCGCGGCCGCCTCAACGTGCTGGTCAATACGCTGGGCAAGAACCCGCGCAAGCTGTTCGACGAGTTCGAAGGCAAGTTCGAGCACGCCCACGACGACCGCGCGCACACCGGCGACGTCAAGTACCACATGGGCTTCTCGGCCGATATCGCGGTCGGTGGCGACAAGCAGGTGCATCTGGCACTGGCCTTCAATCCCTCGCACCTGGAAATCGTCGACCCGGTCGTGGTCGGCAGCGTGCGGTCGCGCCAGGAACGCTTCGGCGACGCCGAGCGCAAGACCGTGCTGCCGATCCTGATCCACGGCGATGCCGCATTCGCCGGACAGGGCGTGGTGATGGAGCTGTTCCAGATGTCGCAGGCGCGCGGTTTCGCCGTCGGCGGCACCGTGCACATCGTGGTCAACAACCAGATCGGCTTCACCACCAGCGCCCGCGACGACGCCCGCTCCACGCTGTACTGCACGGACGTTGCCAAGATGATCGGCGCGCCGGTCTTCCACGTGAACGGCGACGACCCGGACGCGGTGATGTTCGTGTCCAAGCTGGCCTACGAATTCCGCCAGCAGTTCAAGAAGGACGTGGTCATCGACCTGGTCTGCTACCGCCGTTGGGGCCATAACGAGGCCGACGAACCGGCAGCGACCCAGCCGGTGATGTACCAGACCATCCGCAAGCACAAGACCACCCGCGAGCTGTATGCCGCCAGGCTGGAAAGCGACGGCGTGCTCAGCGCCGACGAGGCCAAGGCACTGGTCGACGGTTACCGCAACAAGCTCGATTCGGGCGAATACACCACCGAACTGGCGACGCGCAAGCCGGACGAATTCGCCATCGACTGGTCCAAGTATCTGGTCGGCACCGCTGCCGATCCGGTCGACACCCGCGTCAAGCGCGAGCAGCTGGACCGTCTGGCCAAGCTGATCACCACGATCCCGGAAGGCGTGGAGCTGCATGCCCGCGTCGCCAAGATCTACGAAGACCGCGTCAAGATGGCCGCCGGCGAGCAGGCCGGCGACTGGGGCTTTGCCGAGAACCTGGCCTACGCCACCTTGCTGGCCGAAGGCCACAAGCTGCGCCTGGTCGGCCAGGACGCCGGTCGCGGCACGTTCTTCCACCGTCACGCGATCCTGCATGACCAGAAGACCGACAGCTACTACCTGCCGCTGCGCCAGCTGGTGCAGAACCCCGAGGACGCCACCATCATCGACTCGCTGCTCAGCGAAGAAGCGGTGATGGGCTTCGAGTACGGCTACTCCACCACCGACCCGAATGCGCTGTGCATCTGGGAAGCGCAGTTCGGCGACTTCGCCAATGGCGCGCAGGTGGTGATCGACCAGTTCATCGCCGCCGGCGAAGCCAAGTGGGGCCGCATCGCGGGCCTGTCGCTGTTCCTGCCGCACGGCTACGAAGGCCAGGGCCCGGAGCACAGCTCCGCGCGTCTGGAGCGCTTCCTGCAGCTGTGCGCGCTGGAGAACATGCTGGTCTGCGTGCCGACCACACCGGCGCAGTGCTTCCACATGATCCGCCGGCAGATGCGCATGACCACCCGCAAGCCGCTGGTGGTGATGACGCCCAAGTCGCTGCTGCGCCACAAGCTGGCGGTGTCGAGCCTGGAAGAACTGGCCGAGGGCGAGTTCCAGCACCTGATTCCCGACGCCAAGGCCGATGCCGGCAAGGTCAAGCGCGTGGTGCTGTGCTCGGGCAAGGTCTATTACGACCTGCTCGAAGACCAGACCAAGCTTGGCCAGGACGATGTCGCCATCCTGCGCGTGGAGCAGCTGTATCCGTTCCCGCGTGCGCAGCTGGCCGCCGAGCTCAAGGCCTATGCCAACGCCACCGACGTGGTGTGGTGCCAGGAAGAACCGCAGAACCAGGGTGCGTGGTACCAGATCCGCCACCATCTGAACTTCTGCCTGGCCAGCGGCCAGAGCCTGCACTACGCAGGCCGTGCCCGTTCGCCCTCGCCTGCCGCCGGCCACATGGCCGACCACATCGCCGAACAGCAGAAGCTGGTCGCCGATGCGCTCCTCAATCCGTTCAACGACCAAGTCGCTGAATAACTCCTCTTTCCCAAAGAACGCAAACCTTAGGACGCTCCCCGAATGGCCACCGAAGTCAAAGTTCCGGTACTGCCCGAATCCGTTTCCGACGCCACCATCGCCAGCTGGCACAAGAAGGCCGGTGAAGCGGTCAAGCGCGACGAGAATCTGGTCGACCTGGAAACCGACAAGGTCGTGTTGGAAGTTCCTTCGCCGGTCGACGGCGTGCTGAAGGAAATCAAGTTCGAAGAAGGCAGCACCGTCACCAGCAACCAGATCCTGGCGATCATCGAGGAAGGCGCCGTGGCTGCGGCCGCACCGGCCGAAGAGAAGAAGGCCGATGCACCAGCACCTGCCGCTGCTGCCCCAGCCGCAGCGCCGGCCCCGGCGGCTGCCGCTGCGCCGGCCGCTGCCTCCAAGTCGGCTGCCGATGCGCTGCCCCCGGGTGCGCGTTTTGCCGCGATCACCCAGGGCGTGGACCCGGCCCAGGTCGAGGGCACCGGCCGTCGTGGCGCGGTGACCAAGGAAGACATCGTCAACTTCGCCAAGGCCGGCGGCGTGGGCAAGGCCTCCGGCGCCCGTCCGGAAGAGCGCGTGCCGATGACCCGCGTGCGCAAGACCATCGCCAAGCGCCTGATGGAGTCCAAGAACTCCACCGCGATGCTGACCACCTTCAACGAGGTCAACCTGGCCAAGGTGTCGGCCGCGCGCAAGGAGCTGCAGGACGAGTTCCAGAAGGCGCACGGCATCAAGCTCGGTTTCATGAGCTTCTTCGTCAAGGCCGCCGCCAACGCGCTGCAGCGCTTCCCGCTGGTCAACGCCTCGATCGACGGCGACGACATCATCTATCACGGCTACAGCGACATCTCGATCGCCGTGTCCACCGACAAGGGCCTGGTCACGCCGGTGCTGCGTAACGTCGAGCGCCAGTCGTTCGCCGATGTCGAACAGGGCATCGCCGACTACGCCGCCAAGGCGCGCGCCGGCAAGCTGGGCCTGGACGACCTGCAGGGCGGCACCTTCACCATCACCAACGGCGGCACCTTCGGCTCGCTGCTGTCGACCCCGATCATCAACCCGCCGCAGAGCGCCATCCTGGGCATGCACGCGATCAAGGAACGTCCGATCGCCGAGAACGGACAGGTCGTGATCGCGCCGATGATGTACCTGGCGCTGTCCTACGACCACCGCATCATCGACGGCAAGGATTCGGTGCAGTTCCTGGTCGACATCAAGAACCAGCTGGAAAACCCGGGCCGGATGTTGTTCGGTCTGTGATGAAAGCCGGGATTGGGGAGTCGGGATTGGGGATTAGCGAGAGCTGCCCCTTCCTGAGCACCCCCGCCTTTGCGAATCCCCAATCCCCAATCCCCAATCTCGTGAGCGAAGAATGAGCGAACAAGAACAATTCGACGTCGTCGTCATCGGTGCCGGTCCGGCCGGTTATCACGCTGCGATTCGCGCGGCCCAGCTGGGCATGAAGGTCGCCTGCATCGACGCGGCCATCGGCAAGGATGGCAAGCCTGCCCTGGGCGGCACCTGCCTGCGCGTGGGCTGCATTCCGTCCAAGGCGCTGCTGGATTCCTCGCGCCAGTTCTGGAACATGGGCCACCTGTTCGGCGACCACGGCATCAGCTTCAACGACGCCAAGATGGACGTGCCCACCATGATCGGCCGCAAGGACAAGATCGTGAAGCAGTTCACCGGCGGCATCGCGATGCTGTTCAAGGCCAACAAGATCACCCCGTATTACGGCTTCGGCCAGCTGCTGCCGGGCAACGTCGTCAAGGTCGCCCAACACGAAGGCGGCGAGATCGAGCTCAAGGGCACCAACGTGATCCTGGCGCCGGGCTCGGAATCGATCGAGCTGCCGTTCGCCAAGTTCGAAGGCGACACCATCGTCGACAACGTCGGCGGCCTGGATTTCACCGCCGTTCCCAAGCGTCTGGCAGTGATCGGCGCCGGCGTGATCGGCCTGGAGCTGGGCAGCGTGTGGAAGCGCCTGGGCGCCGAGGTCACCATCCTCGAGGCGCTGCCGGACTTCCTGGCGCTGGCCGATGCCGAAGTGGCCAAGACCGCGCTGAAGGAGTTCAAGAAGCAGGGCCTGGACATCAAGCTCGGTGCCAAGGTCAGCAAGACCGAGATCACCGGCAGCGGCGATGCCACGCAGGTGGTGGTCAGCTACACCGACGCTGCCGGCGAGCAGACCCTGACCGTGGACAAGCTGCTGGTGGCCGTGGGCCGCAAGGCCGCGACCAAGAACCTGCTGGCCGACGGCACCGGCGTCAAGCTCAACGAGCGTGGCCAGATCGAAGTGGACGGGCATTGCCACACCGGCGTCGATGGCGTGTGGGCGATCGGCGACTGCGTGCGCGGCCCGATGCTGGCGCACAAGGGCTTCGAGGAAGGCATCGCGGTGGCCGAGCTGATCGCTGGCCTGCCCGGCCACGTCAACTTCGACACCATCCCGTGGGTCATCTACACCGAGCCGGAGATTGCCTGGGTCGGCAAGACCGAGCAGCAGCTCAAGGCCGAAGGCGTCGCCTACAAGGCCGGCAGCTTCCCGTTCGCGGCGATCGGCCGTGCGGTGGCCATGGGCGAGCCGGCCGGCTTCGTCAAGGTGATCGCCGATGCCGAGACCGACCGCGTACTGGGCATGCACCTGGTCGGCGTGGGCGTGTCCGAGCTGGTGCACGAAGGCGTGCTGACGATGGAGTTCAACGGCTCGGCCGACGATCTGGCGCGCATCTGCCACGCCCACCCGACGCTGTCCGAAGCGATCCACGACGCCGCGATGGCGGTGAGCAAGCGCGCGATTCACAAGGCTAACTGACCGGGATTGGTGGATTCGGGATTGGGGATTCGCAAGTGCGGCTCCCGGTCCCGGCCCTCTCCGGCAATGACATGGCGCCGGGTGAAAACCCGGCGTTCTGTTTTTCAAGCCAGGCAAGAACTCAAACAATTCAGCGCGCCCCCTGCCGATGGCATCACCTGCAATCAGCAGCGCTGCCTCGCTTTTACCAATCCCCAATCCCAACTCCCGAATCCCATGAAAAGCATCTGCGTCTACTGCGGTTCCAATGCCGGCAACAAGCCCGTGTACGTCGAACGTGCCACCGAACTTGGCCAGCGCATCGCGGCCCAGGGGCTTCGGCTGGTCTATGGCGGCGGCAACGTCGGACTCATGGGCACGGTGGCCAATGCGGTGCTGGCCGCCGGTGGTGAAGTCACCGGCGTGATTCCGCAGCAGCTGGCCGATTGGGAAGTGGCACATCGCGGGCTGACCACGCTGGAAATCGTCGGCTCCATGCATGCGCGCAAGATGCGCATGTTCGAGCTGTCCGATGCCTTCGTCGCCCTGCCCGGGGGCTTCGGCACGATGGAAGAGATCTTCGAGATGCTGACCTGGCGGCAGTTGGGCATCGGCAACAAGCCGTGCGCCTTCCTGGATGTGGCCGAGTTCTACGCACCTTTGATCGGCATGATCGACCGCATGGTGGAGGAGCGCTTCCTGCATCCGGACCAGCGCACCGACCTGTGGTACGGCGCCGACATCGAACAGATGCTGGAGTGGATGCAGCATTACTCGCCGGCGCAGGCCTCGAAGTGGATCGACGAGAAGCGCCGCTCCACCCTGGTGTAAGACGGCAGCCTGCGCTAATCGCCCCCGGGGCTGCGCGCGCCCATCGCGCACCCGGCCCGTCGCAACGCGCCGCCGGAGGCACTGCCGATCTGCCAGCCTGCAAGGGCAGTCACGCTGGCGGCAGCGTCCGGCACGACCGGCTCGCATACAATGGCGACGATGCTCGATACCCTCGCCGCTGACGCGCGCCACAGCCTGGACATCAAGCACAGCCGCTTCCTGGCCCACGCTGCGGCACTGGACGCTCCCGCGCAGGCGCTGGAAATCGTGCAGCGCGTGTCCGTTGCCGATGCCACCCACAATTGCTGGGCCTATCGGTTCGGGCAGGACTATCGCTCCAGCGACGACGGCGAGCCCAGCGGCACTGCCGGGCGGCCGATTCTGGCGGCCATCGATGGCCAGGGCTACGACCGCGTGGTGGTGGTGGTCACCCGTTGGTATGGCGGCATCAAGCTTGGTGCCGGCGGGCTGGTGCGTGCCTACGGTGGCGCAGCGGCCGAATGCCTGCGGCTGGCCACGCGACAACCGTTGATCGCGCTGTCGCTGCTCGACCTGCAATGCCGGTTCGACGACCTCGGCCTGGTGCATGCTGCCTTGAGCGCCTTCCACGCCGACAAGCTGGATGAACGTTTCGACGCGCATGGCGCCGCATTGCGCGTGCAACTGCCTGCCGATCAGCTGGCCGGCTTGAAAACGCGCCTGTGCGACGCCACTCGCAACCGTGTCCACCTCTCATCACCGGAAGCCGCATGAACCAGCCAGCCGCCGCCAGGCCCAACCCATTGCGGAAGCTTGGCAGCCTGCGCACCTTGTGGCCGTTCGTGCAGCGCCAGCGTGGCCTGTTCGCCGCCTGGCTGATCGCACTGGCCATTTCCTCGGCTGCGACGTTGAGCCTGCCGGCGGCGGTCAAGCAGATGATCGACCATGGGTTTTCCGGCGGCTCGCAGATCAACCACGCCTTCGCGTTGCTGTTCGCCGTGGCGGTGGTGCTGGCGGTGGCGACGGCCGCGCGCTTCTATTTCGTCGCGCTGCTGGGCGAAAAGGTGGTCGCCGACCTGCGCGGCCGCCTGTATGCACATCTGATCGGGCTGGACGCCGGCTTTCATGATCGCAGCCGCAGTGGCGAGCTGGTGTCGCGGCTGTCGGCCGACAGCGAGCTGCTGCGCGGGGTGATCGGCACCACCATGTCGGTGGCGTTGCGCAGCTCGGTGACGGTGATCGGCAGCATGGTGATGCTGTTCGTCACCAGCCCGCGGCTGGCCGGCTTCACCCTGATCGGCATTCCGCTGGCGGTGCTGCCGATCGTGCTGGGCGCACGCCGCCTGCAGAAGATCTCGCGCGCCAGCCAGGACCGCGTGGCCGATGCCAACACGCTGGCGGCCGAGACGCTGGGCGCGGTGCGCACCGTGCAGGCGCATGCGCGCGAGCGCTACGAGAGCCAGCGTTTCAGCCAGGCCCTGTTTGCCGCGATCGATACCGCACGGCTGCGCATCCGCACCCAGGCCACGGTCACTGCGGTGGCGATCATGCTGATCTTCGGCGCCATCGTCGGTGTGCTGTGGCTGGGCGCGCACGATGTGATCGCCGGACGCATGACGCCCGGCACGTTGGGACAGTTCGTGCTGTACGCACTGATCGGCGGCGGCTCGGTCGGCGCATTGGCCGAGGTCTGGAACGAATTGCAGCGCGCGGCCGGCGGCATGGGCCGGGTCGGCGAATTGCTCGACGAGCAGCCGGCGATCGTCGCGCCGGCCATGCCGCAGCCCTTGCCGCAGCCGCTGCGCGGTGCGATCCATTTCGACCAGGTGGTGTTTCATTATCCGCAGCGCCCGGATGCGCCGGCGCTGGATGGCTTCGACCTGCATGTCCATCCAGGCGAAACCGTGGCGCTGGTCGGGCCCTCCGGTGCCGGCAAGAGCACCGTGCTGGCGATGTTGCTGCGCTTCCATGATCCGGTCAGCGGCAGGCTGCGCATCGACGAGGTGGACCTGCGCCAGACCGACCCGGTGCTGCTGCGCGAACGGATTGCACTGGTGCCGCAGCAACCGACGCTGTTTGCCGCCAGCGCCGCCGACAACATCCGCTACGGGCGCCTGGATGCCAGCGATGCGGAGGTGCAAGCCGCGGCGGCGGCGGCCGAGGCCGATGGCTTCATCCGCGCCCTGCCGCAGGGCTACGCCAGCGAGCTGGGCGAACGCGGCACACGCCTGTCGGGCGGCCAGCAGCAACGGGTGGCGATCGCGCGCGCCCTGCTCAAGGACGCGCCGATCCTGCTGCTGGACGAGGCCACCAGCGCGCTGGATGCGCAGAGCGAACGCGCGGTGCAGCAGGCGCTGGACCGCTTGATGGAAGGCCGCACCACGCTGGTCATCGCCCATCGCCTGGCCACCGTGCTCAAGGCCGACCGCATCGTGGTGATGGATGCCGGCCGCATCGTCGCGCAGGGCACGCACGCGCAATTGATCGCCGAAGGCGGCCTGTACGCCGAGCTGGCGCGGCTGCAGTTCATCGATCAGTGACGCCTGGGTGACACCGTCCCGTGCTGTCATGCCGGTATGTTGGCGGCAGCGGTCCGGGCCGATCCTGCGCCCCCACGCGCCCCACCCCTGACGACATCCCGCATGCCCCGCCCCAGAACCACCATTCGCCAGCTCAGTTATTTCGTCGCGCTCGCCGACACCGGCAGCTTCACCCGTGCCGCCGAGCAGATGGGCGTGTCGCAACCCTCGTTGTCGCAGCAGATCCGTGCGCTGGAGACCATCGTCGGCGCCGCGCTGTTCGAGCGTGGCGTGCCGGCCATCCTGACCCCGCTCGGGCGCGACCTGCTCGATCGTGCGCGCAGCATCCTGCTGGACGTGGCCGATCTGGAAGACGTTCGCGCCACCTCGGCCGACACCTTGATCGGCACCATCCGGCTGGGCGTGTCGCCCACGCTGGGCGCCTACCTGATGCCGAGCCTGGTCGCGCGCCTGCATCGCGAACACCCGGCACTGCGCGTGCACGTGCGCGAAGGCCTGCCGACCGTACTCGCCAGCGGCCTGGCCAGCGGCGTGCACGACCTGATCCTGGCGCAACTGCCGGTAGCCGGGCGCGGCCTGCACAGCGAGCGGCTGTTCCGCGAACCGCTGCACGTGACCATGGCCGCCGATCATCCCCTGCGTGCCAAGGCCTGCATCACGCCGGCCGATCTGCGCGGCGCCAACCTGCTCACCCTGATGCCCGAATACCGCCTGGCCGAACAGGTCGCGGCGATCGCCATGGACGTCGGCGCCAACGTCTTGCGCAATTACGAAGGCACCAGCCTGGATGCGATCCGCCAGATGGCCGGGATGGGCATGGGTCTTGCTTTATTGCCAGACCTGTATGTGCGCCAGGAAATCCGCGAAGGCGACGATGTCGTCGTCCGGCCGATCAAAGGCGGACGCTACTATAGGGAGATCGGGCTGCTGTGGCGGCAAGGTGCGGGGCGCGCGCCGGCCTTCGGCCTGATCGCCGATCTTTTGCGGGCAGTGGCCGCATAGGAAAATCCTATGCGTCGAATAAGCGCCGCGGCCTTGTTCGCCAACTGCAACTCGTCAATGCTTCATTGAACTCATCAACGGAAATCGAATGGCGGGCAAGCAGATCGGATGGCGGGAAGCGGTAGCCTGGCTGGCGGAAATCGTCGGGCCGGACATGCCCTATGTACGCCTTGCCATGGTGTACGGGATCGCGATCAGCCTGCTGTTGCTGGCCACGCCGATTTCGGTGCAGTTGCTGATCAACAGCGTCGCCAACACCGCGCTGCCCACCCCGCTGTGGACCTTGTCCAGCCTGTTGCTGGGCCTGCTGCTGCTGGTGGCCGCGCTCAGCGCGATGCGGGTGTGGATGATGGCGCTGTTCGAGCGCCGCCTGTTTGCGCGGGTGGTGGCGGAAATCACGGTGCGCGCGGTGCATGCGCAGAACCCGTTCTTCGCCGATCAGAACCGTGGCGACGTGTTCAACCGCTACTTCGATCTGGTGGTGGTGCAAAAAGCGGTGCCCAGCCTGGCGGTCGGTGCCTTCACCATCGTGCTGCAGTCGGCGGTGGGGCTGATCGTCACCAGCTTCTATCACCCGTTCTTCCTCGGCTTCAACGCGCTGCTGCTGCTGACCATCTTCGCGATCTGGATGATCTGGTCGCGCGGCTCGATCCGCTCGGCGGTGGAACTGAGCCACGCCAAGCACAACGCGGCGCACTGGCTGGAAAGCGTCGGCGGCTCCAACGGCTTCTACAAGTCCAGTCGCCATCTCAACTTCGCGATGGAGCGCTCCGAGGCGGTGACCGCCGCCTACGTCGCCCGCCATCGGCGCCATTTCCGCTACACCTTCACCCAGACGGTGGCGTTCCTGCTCACCTACGCGGTCGCCAGCGCGGCGCTGCTGGCACTGGGCGGCAGCCTGATCCTGCGCGGCGAACTGTCGATCGGCCAGCTGGTGGCGGCCGAGCTGATCCTCAGCGCGGTGTTCTACGGCATCGCGCAGTTGGGCACCTACCTGGACGTGTTCTACGACCTGGTGGCCAGTGCCGAGGAACTGTCGGTGCTGTATGCCATTCCGCAGGAGCGCCCGGTGGCTGCCGCGGGCAAGATCCCGGGCAACAGCGCGGTGCGCCTGGACGGGGTGGTGATCGAGGGGGCGCGCTTCGATTTCGCGCTGGAGGCCGGCGAACAGCTGGTGACGCTGGCCGACGGCGGCGCCGAACGGCTGCTGGCGATGGTGCTCAAGCGCCACGTCGTCCCCGAGCGCGGGCTGGTGATGGTGGGCGGTGCCGACATGGCCACCTTCGACATGTACCTGCTGCGCTCTGAAGTGACCGTGCTCGATCGGCCAACCATCGTCGAGGTCACCATCCGCGAATACCTGTCGATGGCCTCGGCCGAGGTGACCTCCGAGACGATGCTCGAAGCGATCGATACGGTGGGGCTGCGCGCACGCATCGCCGCGCTGCCGCAAGGCCTGGACACCCGGCTTGCCGCCTCCGGCTACCCGCTGTGGATCGGCGAGGTGATGGCGCTGAAACTGGCCAACGCCCTGCTCGTGCGTCCGCGCGTGCTGATGCTGTCGCAGCTGTACGACCTGCTGCCGGCCGAGCGCCTGACCCGGGTGCTGCGGCAGCTGAAGGAGGCCGGCACCACGGTGCTGCTGTGCACCGGCCGGCCGGAGGACATCACCCTGGATGGCTGGTTCCACCTGGAACCGGGGCGCCAGCAGCGCTACGCCACGCGCGCCGACCTGATCGCATCCAAGCAGGAGGCCGACGATGCAGCACGCCTCTGACCGGATCGCGCACTTCCCCACCCTGGCATCCATGCGCCCGCCCAGCATCGCCAAGGTATTGGCGTGGATGCTGCTGATCGGCGTGGCCATCGCCGGTTCCATCCTGGCGTTCGCGCCCTGGGTGCAGACCGCCAGCGGCAAGGGCCAGGTGGTCTCGCTGGACCCGGGCGACCGCCAGCAGCAGGTCACCGCCTTCGTGCCGGGCCGGGTGGAGCGTTGGTACGTACACGATGGTCAGCACGTCGCCAAGGGCGACCCGATCGCCCGCGTCGGCGACCTGGACCCGGACCTGCTGGCCCGTCTTGCCAGCGAGCGGGCGCAGGTGGCGGCGGAAATCAGCGCCATCCAGCAATCGCGCGCGGTCGCCAGTATCGATGTGGAGCGCAGCCGCCAGCTGCTCGCCGAGGGGCTGGCCGGCCGCCGCGACTACGAGCTGACCCAGATCAAGGTGGCCGAAGCCGATGCCAAGCTGGCCGAGTCGCGCGCCAAGCTGACCCGCATCGACATCCAGTTGAACCGCCAGTCGGCACAGCTGGTGCGCGCACCGCGCGATGGCCGCGTGCAGCAGCTCAACGCCGCCAGCGGCAGCGCGATGGTCTCGCCCGGCACGGTGCTGGCAGTGATCGCGCCGGAGCGGGTGGAGCGTGCGGTCGAGCTGTACATCGACGGCCGCGACGTACCGCTGATCCGCCCCGGTCGCCCGGTGCGGCTGGAGTTCGAAGGCTGGCCGGCGATCCAGTTCAGCGGCTGGCCGTCGGTGGCACACGGCATGTTCGATGGGCGCGTCCGCGCCATCGACCCCAATGCCGCGCCGGATGGATTGTTCCGCATCCTGGTCGAACCGCAGCCGGGCAAGCCGGCCTGGCCGGCGCAGGAATTCGCCCGCCAGGGCGGCAAGGTGCGCGGCTGGGTACAGGGCGAAACGGTGAAGGTGGGCTACGAACTGTGGCGCCAGCTCAACAACTTCCCGCTGGAATTCGGCCGCCGCCCGGCAGCGACGACCCAGGATGAGGGCAAGGCCAAGCCGGCGTCGACCGGCAAGTCCGAAGACGACGAGACCGGCAAGAAATGATCCGCCGTCTTGTCGTCCTGCTGATCGCGCTCGCACCGGGCGTGGCTGCCGCCCAGACCACCGCGCTGACACTGGATGAGGTGCTGCGCTCCTCTGCGCGCGCCTCCCCGCAGATCGTCGAATCGCTGGCCAAGGTCCGCCAGGCCGAGGGCAAGGGCATCTCGGCCGATGGTGCATTCGACACCGTGTTCGACATCGAGGGCCGCTCGCGCGAGGCCGGCTACTACGACGGCAGCACCATCGAAACCGGCGTCAAGCGCCCCTTCGAGGAAAACGGCGGCTATTACTACGGTGGCTACCGTTCCTCGCGCGGTTCGTTCCCGGTCTACGAAGACAAGTCCTATACCGACCGCGGCGGCGAAGTGAAGGTCGGCGCGCTGTATGCGCTGCTGCGCGACCGGGTGGTCGACGAGCGCCGCACGCGCCGCAGCGTTGCCGGTGCCGATATCGATGTCGCGCAATACGAAGCGGAAATGGTCGCCATCGGTGTGCAACGCCGCGCGGTGGACGCCTACCAGAGCTGGGTCGCGGCCGGCCTGAAGCTGCGCGCGTACAACGACCTGCTGCAGCTGGCCGAGCAGCGCCGCAATGCGATCTCCCGGCAGGTGACGCTGGGCGCGCGGCCCACCATCCTGCTGACCGAAAACGACCAGAACCTGGTCCGCCGACGCGCGCTGGTGGTGCGCTCGGAGCAGGACTTCGCCAATGCTGCCAATGCCTTGTCGCTGTACCTGCGCGATGAAGCGGGAATGCCGTTGATCGTGTCCACCGAACGCCTGCCGGCCGACACGTCGGCACTGGAAGGGCTTGCCGGCGCCAGCAAGATCACCGCACCGGTGGAGCGCCCCGATTACCGCGCGGTGCTGACCCGCATCGATCAGGCCACCGCCCGGCTGATGCTGGCGCAGAACGATCTCAAGCCGCGCCTGGATGTGAGCCTGGAGGTCAGCAAGGACTTCGGGGCGCCCGGTGTCGGCGGCCCGAACCGCTCGCCGACCGATGCGATCATCGGCTTCCGTTTCAGCGTGCCGCTGGAAAACCGCGCCGCCAAGGGCCGGGTCGCCGAAGCACGCGCCGAGATCGAGGCGCTGGATCAGCGCAGCCGCTACCTGCGCGACCAGATCACGGTGGAGGTCGAATCGATCGTCATCTCGCTCAACGCCGCCGAACGGCTGGCCAGGATCGCCGACGAGGAACGCAGCCTGGCCGACCGCCTGGCGGCCGCCGAGCGGCGCCGCTTCGAACTGGGATCGGGCGATTTCTTCCTGGTCAATCAGCGCGAGGAAACCGCCAACGATGCCCGCGTACGCCTGATCGATGCGCAGGCGCGCATCGCCTCGGCGCGTGCGGAGCTGGCGGCGGCAACGGCCGATCGGGATGCGCTGCAGCTGAGCCGGTGAACGGGCTGCCGGTTGACTTGCCGAACTTGCCGCATCGCGCAATGACGCCCGGGTAACACCGGCCTGCGCATGCTCGCCTGCACCGGCCCGGCGCCGGTACTGCGATGCCTGACGGCTCGCACGACGACCCTGATTCTTTCGGAGGTGCGTATGTCTTTCCGGCAATTTCCCGCAATCGGTGCAGATGGCGAGTCCTACGTCATCATCGAATTCCGCGACGAGCTGCAATCCCGCAACGGGCCGCAAGCCAGCACACAGCCGCACGCTGCGCCACGCTACGAACTCCCCGATGGCCGCCGCCTGCAGCGGCAGGGCCAGCGCTTCATCACCGATGGTGGCGAGTTACGGCTGTCCACGTCCTGAGACGATGTTGGTCATTTTTTACCACCCGACCGGCAACCGTTGCCGTGCAAGGGCTGCACGCAGTTATCCACATGCTTGTGCAGGTTTCATCCACACCCTGTGTGGATGAAACCGCGGTGGCAACCGCTCGGCGTCGTGCCGGGCCACACCCGGTATCTCCCTGGGCCATCGTATGCGGTTCATGCAGCCAATCCCTGATCGCCGCCGGCCACATGCCGCGGTATCGACATCGATCAGGCTCAGGCCGGCCGTGGATCATGGCTACCCGATGCGATCGGAACGCTCCAGCACCCGTCCGATCCCGCTGCGGTCGATATCGCTGGCTGCCTGCGCCAGCGCCGTGCGATCGCTGTCCGGCTCGAACCCGATGCGGAAATGCAACTCGCCGGCCGGCGTGCGCGACGAGTGGATCGACGACAGATTCACGCCGTGCTGCTCGAACACATGCAGCAGCGCACGCAGCGAACCGGGCTGGTCTTCCGGCAGGTAGACGCTCACGGTCAACGGCTCGGTGAGATCGGCCAGCAGGTAGCCCACGCGCTCATAGGTGTAATTGCCCGCAGCCAGCGACTCGCCACGTAGCGCCTGCGCGTTGTCGTCCAGAAACCGGGCGCGAAACTGCGCACGTGCCGCATCGTCGCCCTGCGCCACCAGCGCGCGCAATTCGCGCAGCTGCAGCAACAGCCGATCGAGCATCTCGCCCACGTACGGGTTGCCGAACTGGATGTCTTCATAGATCGCCGGATTGAGCGAGAGGATGCGCGCGATCACCGCGCTATCCAGCTCGAACGAGGCCGAGCGATACGGCATCAGCGCGCGCAGTTCGCCAAGCAGCGGCGCGTAGTCGCGCAAGGTGCCGGCCTGCGCCAGATGGGTGGCGTGCACCATTGCCTGCACCAGCGCCATCACGCGGTCGTGGTGCTCGGGCGTGGCGTACACGCACTCGGCCTGCAACGCGGTGCACAGCGTCTGCACCCATGCCGACCACTGCTGCAGACGTGCCTGGCAGACCACCATCACCCGCCCTTTCAAGGTGGGCGATTTGGGCGGTGCGGTCATCGGATGCAGGCCGACCACCTCGGCCGGCGATGCCAGCATCGCGGCCACCGGCGCCTGCTTGATCGAGGTGACATCCATCCACAACTGCGAGGTGGCACGCGAACCGGCAAGGTCCACATAACGCGCGATCAATGCGGCGGTGTGGCGGATCGGCGCAGAAAAAATCAGCACGTCCGCACGCTGCGCCAAGCTGGCCTCGTCCATGTCGCCGGCACCGGCCGGATCGAAGCCGATCACCTCCAGCCCCATGCGCGTGCGCAAAAACTGCGCCAGCCAGCGTCCGTAGGCGCCGGCGATGCCGACGATGCCGACCACCGGCTGCGCCATCATGCCAAGCGCTCGACCGCAAAGCGCGGCGTGGCAGCGAGTGCGGCCGGCGCAGCGGCCAGTACATCGAACTCCTCGACGCCTGCATCCAAGGTGGCTTCCAGCGCGCCATGCACGCCGCTGAGCGCATGCCCCACCGCCTGCTCGAACGGCATATCGCGCAGCAGGAAACCGATCAGCAAGGCCATCAGCACATCGCCGGTGCCGGCCACATCCACCGGCAGATGCGGCGTGGCCCAGCGATACACTGCCGTGTTGCTGACCGCCAGGGTCACCAGCTCACCTGCCGCACCGGCCACGCTGTGCGCAAGCACCCACTGCGGACCGCGCGCCAGCAATGCGCGCGCGGCAACGACGGCAGCGTCCTGCTCCAGACTCGGCAAACCGGTCAGTCGTCCAAGCTCGAACGCATTGGGCGTCACCAGCCAGGCATGCGGCAACAGCCGCTCGGCGAACACGCGCTCCAGCCCGGGTTCGACATACGGGCCGGTGTGCGTGTCACCGATCACCGGATCCAGGCAATAACGCAGCTGCGGCGCCTGCGGCAGGGTCTGCTCCAGCCAGTCGGCGAACGCCTCGCCATTGGCCAGGCTGCCGAAATAGCCGGACACCAGCATGCGCGCACGCTGCGGCAGGCCGCGCTCGGTCGCCCCCAGCAGCAGGTCGGCCAACCAGTCGGCCGGCAGGATGCGGCCGCGCAAGGTGGCGTAGAACGGCGCATTGCTCAGCAGCGTGGTCGGCACTTCCGCCACCCGCAAGCCCATCGCGCGCAACGGTGGCACCGCCGCGCTGTTGCCGGCATGGCCGTAGACCAGTTGCGATTGCACCGAGATCACATCGATCGGCGAAGGACCATCCGGGCGCTGACGCCGGCCGTGGACCAGATGACTGTCGGGGGCATTGTTCATCGCCGCATTTTACGCCAGCGCCGTGGCGCGCCACCGTCGATCGATGCGACCGTCGTCCGCTTGCCGCTGCGCCTACCACCGCCAAGCCAGTTTTCGCCAGGCCGGTCCGTACGCTGGCAGCAGGCGATATCGCCTCCGATCTGCGGGAACTCCCACCGCAAGAACGCAAATGCCGGCCCCGGGGGCCGGCATTCGTCTGGAGAACCTCGCTCAGTCGTGCAACCTTCCGGACATGCGGGAGCCGGCATCCGCTCCCACGAACCCAGAATCGCCACGCTGGCGCACTACCCCGGCAGGCCGGGCCACACCGCCCTTACGATTCCCCGTTCCCGATTCCCGGCCTCAGGACGTCATCCGATCCCAGAAACCCTTGACGCCATCGATGAACGTGGCCGACTTGGGCGAATGCTTGCGTGCATCCTCACCGGTGAACGTGGCTTCGAACTGCTGCAGCAACTCGCGCTGGTCGGCAGTCAGGTTCACCGGCGTTTCGACCACCACGCGGCAATACAGATCGCCTTCGCTGCGGCTACGCACCGAGCGCACGCCCTTGCCGCGCAGCCGGAACAGCTTGCCGGTCTGGGTTTCGGCCGGAATGCGGATTTCCGCCTCCCCGCCCAGGGTCGCCACGCGCACGGTGTCGCCCAGCGCCGCCTGCGAAATACGGATCGGCACCTCGCAATGCAGGTCGTCGCCATCGCGCTGGAAGATCGCATGCTCGCGCACGCGCACTTCCACATACAGATCGCCCGGCGGCGTTCCGGCCGGGCCGGCTTCGCCCTCGCCTGCCAGGCGGATGCGGTCGCCGGTATCCACGCCCGCAGGCACCTTGATCGACAGCACCTTGTCTTCTTCCACGCGACCGGCGCCGTGGCAGGTCTTGCACGGATTCTGGATCAGCGTGCCGCGTCCGTCGCAATGCGGGCAGCTCTGCTGCATGGCGAAGATGCCGCGCTGGATGCGGACCTGGCCGCGTCCGTGGCAGGTCCCGCACACTTCCACCTTGCCGTCTTCCGAACCGCTGCCATGGCAGGGCTCGCACTCGATCAGGGTCGGGATCTCGATGCGGCGCTCGATGCCGGCGACGGCTTCTTCCAGATCCAGTTCCAACACGTAACCGACGTCGGCGCCACGTCGCGCAGCGCGCGGACCGGCGGCGCCACCGCCGAAAATATTGCCGAAGATATCGCCAAAGATATCTCCCATGTCCGGGCCACCCGGCCCACCACCACCGCCCATGCCGTGCTCGAACGCAGCGTGGCCGTGCGCATCGTAGGCGCGGCGCTTGTTGCCGTCCGACAACACCTCATAGGCTTCCTTGCACTCCTTGAACATCGCTTCGGCAGCAGCGTCGCCGGGATTGCGGTCCGGGTGGTGCTTCATCGCACAGCGCCGATACGCCTTCTTCAGCTCCTCGTCGCTGGCGCCACGGGCAACGCCCAGCACTTCGTAGTAATCGCGTTTGCTCATAAGCCGGTATTGGGAATTCGTGATTTGAGATTCGTTGAAACGCAAAAGCGGACAGCGTGTGCTGGTCCGCCTTGGCGACGCGACGCGTAAAGGATATCGGGATGAGGATCGGCACGTTTACCGGCTGCCAATCCCCACTCCCGACTCCCAAATCACGGCTTACTTCTTGTCGTCCTTGACCTCGGTGAACTCGGCGTCCACCACGTCGTCGGCGGCCTTGGAGGCCTGCGCGTTGCCGCTGGCCGCATCGGCGTTGCCGCCCTGCTCTGCCGCGGCGGCTGCCGCGTACAGCGACTGGCCGGCTTCTTCCAGGGTCTTGCTGCGGGCCTCGATCTGCGCCTTGTCGTCGCTCTTCATGGCGGTTTCCAGATCCGACAGCGCCGCTTCCACCTTGCCGATCACATCGCCACCGACCTTGCTGCCATGCTCGGTGATCGCGGTGCGGGTGGCGTGGATCAGGCCATCGGCCTGGTTGCGGGCCTGCACCAGCTCCTGGAACTTCTTGTCTTCCTCGCGGTTGGCTTCCGCGTCGGCGACCATGCGCTGGATCTCTTCGTCCGACAGGCCCGAACCGGCCTTGATCTCGACCTTCTGCTCCTTGTTGGTCTTCTTGTCCTTGGCCGACACGTGCAGGATGCCGTTGGCGTCGATGTCGAAGGACACTTCCACCTGCGGCATGCCGCGCGGGGCCGGCTCGATGCCGGACAGGTCGAACTTGGCCAGCGACTTGTTGAAGCGGGCCTGCTCGCGCTCACCCTGCAGCACGTGCACGGTCACGGCCGACTGGTTGTCCTCGGCAGTGGAGAAGGTCTGCGAGGCCTTGGTCGGGATGGTGGTGTTCTTTTCGATGATCTTGGTGAACACGCCGCCCATGGTTTCGATACCCAGCGACAGCGGGGTCACGTCCAGCAGCAGCACGTCCTTGACGTCGCCGGCCAGCACGCCGCCCTGGATCGCAGCGCCCACGGCCACCGCTTCGTCCGGGTTGACGTCCTTGCGCGGTTCCTTGCCGAAGAAATCGGCAACCGCCTGCTGCACCTTCGGCATGCGGGTCTGACCGCCGACCAGGATCACTTCGTTGATGTCGCTGGCGCGCAGGCCGGCATCGTTCAACGCGGTGCGGCACGGCTCGATCGACTTCTTGACCAGGTCCTCCACCAGCGCTTCGAGCTTGGCACGGGTCAACTTGATGTTGAGGTGCTTCGGGCCCGAGGCATCGGCGGTGACGTACGGCAGGTTCACTTCGGTCTGCTGGCTGGTCGACAGCTCGATCTTGGCGCGCTCTGCGGCGTCCTTCAGGCGCTGCAGTGCCAACGGATCCTTGCGCAGATCGATGCCCTGGTCCTTGTTGAATTCGTCGACCAGGTACTCGATGACGCGGTTGTCGAAATCTTCGCCGCCGAGGAAGGTGTCGCCATTGGTGGCCAGCACTTCGAACTGCTTCTCGCCATCGACTTCGGCGATTTCGATGATCGACACGTCGAAGGTACCGCCGCCCAGGTCGTACACGGCGATCTTGCGGTCGCCGCCGTTCTTGTCCAGGCCATAGGCCAGGGCTGCCGCGGTCGGCTCGTTGATGATGCGCTTGACGTCCAGACCGGCGATGCGGCCGGCGTCCTTGGTGGCCTGACGCTGGCTGTCGTTGAAGTAGGCCGGCACCGTGATCACGGCCTCGGTGACCTTCTCGCCCAGGAAGTCCTCGGCGGTCTTCTTCATCTTTTCCAGCACGCGCGCAGAGATTTCCTGCGGCGCCATGCGCTTGGCATCGCTGGTCTGCACCCAGGCATCGCCGTTGTCGTGGGCAAGAATGCCGTACGGCACGTGCGAGATGTCCTTCTGCACTTCGGCGTCGGTGAACTTGCGGCCGATCAGGCGCTTCACCGCGTAGAAGGTATTCTTCGGGTTGGTCACTGCCTGGCGCTTGGCCGAGGCACCGACCAGGACTTCGCCGTCCTTGGTGTAGGCGACGATCGAAGGCGTGGTGCGATCGCCCTCGGAATTTTCGATGACGCGGGCCTTGCCGCCGTCCATGATCGACACGCACGAGTTCGTGGTGCCGAGGTCAATACCAATGATCTTGCCCATGGATACGCTCCTGATGATTCTTTAGCTGTGTCCGGCGACGCCGGGTCTGGCTGAGATGTGGGGGTGGTGCGCAGGTGTTCAAGCCACCTGCACGAATCTGCGTTTCACACAGGCGCCCGGCAGTTCAGCCGGGCGCCGCGGTTCAGTCGTGCTTGGCCACGACCACCAGGGCCGGGCGCAGCAGACGCTCGTTGAGCAGATAGCCTTTCTGGAACACCTGCACCACGTGGCCCGGGGCGATGCCCTCGGCCTCGCCCTGGCTGATCGCCTGGTGCTGGTCCGGGTTGAACGGCTGGCCGACCGGGTCGAGCAGGGTCAGGCCGTTGTCGGCCGCGACCTTGAGCAGCTGCTTGTAGGTCATGTCCAGGCCATCGCGCAGCGGGCTGGGCTCGGTGCCGGCCGCGGTCAGGCCGGCGTCCAGGCTGTCGAACACCGGCAGCAGCTCGCCCAGCAGCTTCTCGTTGGCGAACTTGCGCGCGTTCTCGACATCGCGGGCGATGCGCTTGCGCTGGTTCTCCAGATCGGCACGCTCGCGCAGGGCATCGGCCTTGACCAGCGCGATCTCGCTGCGCAGCGACTCGATCTCGGCCTTGAGCGGATCGGTCTCGGGGGGGTTCTGGGACAGGTCTTCGGAGTCGAATTCGGGGTGGTCTTGGTTCATGTGCAGTTCCCGGGCAAGCGGAACGCCCGCCCCAACGTCACCCCGTATGTGGGCGCGCGCGCGCGTTTCAAGCAAAACGATCGTATCGATCGCTGCCACTTATCGCGTGCCGGCCGGCTCCATGGCCGCACCCAGCACCTGGGCGGCGGTCTGCACCAGCGGAATCACCCGGTCGTAGGCCATGCGCTTGGGTCCGATCACGCCCAGCACGCCCAGCACCTGGCCATTGGCGGCATACGGCGCGGTGACCAGCGAGACATCGTCCAGCGACACCATGCCGGTCTCTTCGCCGATGAAGATGCGCACGCCCGGCGCCTGGATGGTGCGTTCGAGCAGCTGCAGGATCTCGCGCTTGCTGGCGAAGGCCTCGAACAGCTCGCGCAGCCGGTCCAGGTCCGACAGGTCCTGCACGCCCATCAGGCGGGTCTGCCCGGCCATCACCATGTCGTCGGCATCGGCCGGTACCAGTGCTTCGCTGGCCAGGTCCACGCTGTGCGCCAGCAGCTGCTCCATCTCGTTCTTGGCCAGGCGCAGTTCGCGCAGCAGGCTGGCGCGGATGTCCGCCAGCGCGCGCCCGGCAAATTGCGCATTGAGGTAGTTGGCCACCCGCTCCAGCTCGGCCGGCTCGTAGGCGCGGCGCGGTTCGATCACCCGGTTCTGCACCTCGTTGTCGGCAAACACCAGGATCGCCAGCACCCGGCGCGCGTCCAGGGGCACGAAATCGATATGCCGGAACGCGAACTGCGCGCGCCGCGGCGCACTGACCACGCCGACGAAATGGCTCATCGCCGACAGCATCTGCGAGGCGCTGCCCAGCAGCGACTGGGTGCCGTTGCCGCTGGCCAGCTCCGCGCGCAGGCGCCGCACTTCTTCCTCGCCCGGCGGCTGCATCTGCACCAGGCTGTCGACGAACACCCGATACCCGTGCGCGGTGGGCACCCGCCCGGCCGAGGTGTGCGGGGAACTGAGCAGCCCCACGTCCTCCAGGTCGGCCAGGATGTTGCGGATGGTGGCCGGGCTGACGTCCAGCCCCGCGTGCTGGGCCAGCGTCTTGGAGCCCACCGGCTCGCCGTCGCGGATATAGCGGGCAATCAGCGTCCGCAGCAGTTGGCGTGCGCGGGGGTCGAGCGTTGGGGACTGTGACGCGCGCATGGGATCATCCGGTGAGACTGGGCATAGATAATCTCTGGCCCTGCGGTTGGCAAGCGTCTTATTCCCTGCCCGCCGCTCCCACCCTAAGCTTGCCCAAAGCGTTCACACTCGATCCCATGCTCAGACATCTCTCCATCAAGGATTTTGCCGTCGTCCGCGCCACCGAACTGGAATTCGGGCCGGGCATGACCGTGGTTTCCGGCGAAACCGGCGCCGGCAAGTCGCTGATGGTGGACGCACTGGGCTTTCTGTCCGGGCTGCGCGCCGACAGCGGCGTGGTCCGCCACGGCGCCGACCGTGCCGAACTGTCGGCCGAATTCCAGCTGCCGGCCCAGCACCCGGGCCTGACCTGGCTGTCGGACAACGAGCTCGACGACGATGCGCAATGCCAGCTGCGCCGGATCATCCGTGCCGATGGCGGCTCGCGCGCCTGGATCAACGGCCGCCCGGTGACCTCCTCGCAACTGGCGGAACTGGCCTCGCGGCTGGTGGAGATCCACGGCCAGCACGAACACCAGGCCCTGATGGCCCGCCACAGCCAGCTCGCCCTGCTCGACGCCTACGCCCGCAACGGCGCGCAGCGCGAGCAGGTGCGCCAGGCCAGCCAGCGCTGGCAGGCCTTGCTGGACGAGCGCGATGCGCTGTCTGCGCAAGGCGATGTCTCCGACCGCATCGGTTTTCTGGAACACCAGCTGGCCGAACTGGAACGCGAGGACCTGGACCCGGCCGCGATCGCCGCGCTGGACGTCAATCACCGCCGCCAGGCGCATGCCACCGCCTTGATCGGCGCCTGCGACAGCGTGGCCCTGCAGCTCAATGGCGACGACGGCACCTGCGCGCTGGGCCTGCTGCAGGACAGCCGCCATGACCTGGCGCGCGTGGCCGAGCACGAGCCACGCCTGGGCGAGGTCGATGCACTGCTGGACAGCGCCGTCATCCAGATCGAGGAGGCGCTGGCCCTGCTCGACCGCGTGCGCGACGACCTGGAGGCCGACCCGGCCCAGTTCGAGGCGATGGAGCGCCGGCTCGGCCGCCTGCACGACCTGGCGCGCAAGCACCGCGTCACCCCGGACGAGCTGGCCGCCCAGCGCGAGCGCATGAGCCTGGAAGTGGAAAGCCTGCGCGGTGCCGACGAGCGCCTGCAGCAGCTGGACAAGCACATCGAGGCGGCAATCGGCGTCTGGCGCGGCGCGGCCAGCATCCTCAGCGCCAGCCGCACGACCGCTGCCGAGGCCTTGTCGGCCGCCACCACCACGCTGATCGGCGAGCTGGGCATGGGCGGCGGGCAGTTCCTGATCCAGCTGCAGCCGCAGGACACCCTGCGTCCGGACCCCAACGGCGCCGAGCGGGTGGAATTCCTGGTCGCCGCCAATGCCGGGCAGCCGCCCCGCGCATTGCGCAAGGTCGCCTCCGGCGGCGAGCTGTCGCGGATTTCGCTGGCGATCGAGGTCGCCGCGCTCGGACTGGACAGCGTGCCGACCATGGTCTTCGACGAGGTCGATTCCGGCATCGGCGGCGCGGTGGCCGATATCGTCGGGCAGAAGCTGCGCGCCCTGGGCGAAGAGCGCCAGGTGCTGTGCGTGACCCACTTGCCGCAGGTGGCCGCCAAGGGCCATGCGCACTATCGGGTCAGCAAGGCACCGGTGGACGGCATGACCCAGAGCGCGGTCGAACTGCTCGGCCCGCAGGCGCGCCAGGAAGAACTGGCGCGCATGCTGGGCGGGGTGGAAGTCAGCAAGGAAGCCCGCGCGGCGGCACGCAAGCTGCTGCAGAGCGCCTGAGCCGCCGGGCGTGGCGTCGGCAGAGCTCGGAGTTGCCGGGCAACCGATGGCGGCAGACGCACAAGGCGGCCGAAGCCGCCTTGTCGTTGCCGCAATGCCACTGGCGTGCCGTCAGCGCAGGCGCTTCTTGCGCACGTACAGCACCAGCGAATGCTCTTCCAGCTCGTAGCCATGCTGGGCGGCGATCTGACGCTGCAAGGCCTCGATCTCTTCGCTCTCGAACTCGATCACGTGGCCGGTATCCACGTCCACCATATGGTCGTGATGGCCGCCGCGATCCAGCTCATAGACTGCCTGGCCGCCTTCGAAATTGTGCTTCAGCACCAGGCCGGCAGCCTCGAACTGGGTCAGCACCCGGTACACCGTGGCCAGACCGATTTCGTCGCCGTGATCGAGCAACTGCCGATAGATGTCTTCTGCGCTGAGGTGGTGCTGGTTGCTCTTCTGCTCGAGCAATTCCAGGATCCGCATCCGCGGATGGGTCACCTTGAGCCCGACTTTGCGCAGGTCGTGGGTTTCCATATGTTCTCCGTTCATTGGCGATTTAGCGCCAGCTGCCATCAAACGGGTCGCGGCGACCGGCGGGAGTGTATCATCGGCGTGATTTCCTCAGCACTTAATCCCCGATGCGTAATCTCCTGCTGGTCGCCGCCGTTGCTCTTTCCACCGCTGGCTGCGGCATCATCTACAAGCAGCCGATCTACCAGGGCAATCTGATCAAACAGAATGCCGTGGAGCAACTGCAGGTAGGCCAGAGCAAGCAGCAGGTCAGCGCGTTGCTGGGTACCCCCTCGATTCCCGACCCGTTCCATTCGCAGCGCTGGGACTACACCTCCACCCAGCGCGTGGACCGTCTGGCGCGTACCGAGATCAAGAACTTCACCGTGTTCTTCGAGAACGAGCAGGTCGTGCGCTGGGAAGGCGATTATTTCCCGTCGCAGGACGAGCAGCTGGCCAAGTCGGCGCCCAAGCAGTTCGGTCGCAATCTGGCCCGCGACAAGAAGAAGCAGCGCGGCCGTTGATGCGCTTGCTCGGCGGTCTTGCGATCGCCTGGGTGTCGATCAACGCAGAAAACGCATCCCTTGAACGGATGCGTTTTTTATTTGCCTGGTCGAACCGATGTGGTTGATCACGGACGACGGTGCTGAGCCAGCGGCCGATATCCGGGGCTTCCAGTAGATGTTTTGCATCACCCTGCGCCGGTCCAGACTACCAGATGCGTTCACCCTGCTACCTGCCACCGGAACAGCTCGCTATCACGCGCACCCGCCGCGGTACTGGCAAGCCGCTACCCGTTGGGACCGGCTTTCTTGCTCGTTCCGGCACGGCGACGCCGCGCCTCCTTCGGATCCAGCAGCAGCGGCCTGAGCAGTTCGACCCGGTCGCCGTCACGCAGCACCTGATCCGCCCGCGCGACCAGCCCATGGACTGCCTGCGCCGCGGGTGGGCGGTCCGGCGCCAGGCCGGAGGCGGCAATCGCCTCGGCCACGGTGGCGCCCTCGGCCAGGTCCAGCGACACCGAACTGCAGCGGTCCGGCCAGGCCAGGACGACGTCGACGCGCATGCTCAGGTGTCGCCGCGATCGGCGACCCGCACGAAATCGTTGACCATGCGGTCGGCCAGGCCCTGAAAGCCCAGCGCCAGCGCCGGGCCCAACAGCCGCGAGCTGGTTTCCACTTCCAGGGTCAGGCTGACCTTGCAGGCGTTCTCGCCCAGCGACTGGAATTCCCACAGGCCTTCCAGCCGCTTGAACGGCCCGTCGCGCAGATGCATGACGATGCGTTCGGGGCGTTCAAGCATGTTTTCGGTGGTGAACCAGGTGCGGAACGATCCCAGCCCCAGGTCCAGCCGCGCCACGATGTGCGCCTGGTCCTGTTCAAGCACCTGCGCAGCATCGCACCAGCCGAAACGGCGCGGATAGGCGGCAACATCATTGACCAGGTCGAACATGCGGGTGGCGCTGTGTTCGACCAGGGCGCTGCGACGGATGGTAGGCATTCGCTAACTTGTGAAAGACAGAAGATCGTTTGATGACGCCGAATCGGCGACAATAGCGGCATGAGCAAGAAACCAGCCAAGGATAAAGCAAACGGCGCGACGGCCACGAAAACCATCGCGCTGAACAAGCGTGCGCGCTACGAGTACCACCTGGAAGAGCGCTACGAAGCAGGTCTGGCGCTGCAGGGCTGGGAAGTCAAGGCGATCCGCGCCGGTCGCGCCAACATCATCGACGGCTACGCCTACGTGCGTTCAGGCGAGATCTTCCTGATCGGCGCGCAGATCACCCCGCTGATCCAGGCCTCCAGCCACACCGTGCCGGTGGAACGCCGCGACCGCAAGCTGCTGCTGCACCGCCGGGAGATCGACAAGGTGTTGAGCAGCGTCGAACGCGACGGCTACACCCTGGTGCCCACCGCGCTGTACTGGAGCAACAACAAGGTCAAGCTGGAAATCGCACTGGCCAAGGGCAAGCAGAACCACGACAAGCGCGACGCCGCCAAGGACCGCGACTGGCAGCGCGACAAGCAGCGCGTAATGCGGCGGCATAACCGCGACGCGTGAGTGGCGGGGATTGGAGATTCGGCATTAGGGATTGGTAACGGCGAAGCCGCCCGCAGCCGGCGTTTGCATGGTTCCCTGCCCCGGCGAGCAACAACGCAGCGCTTACAGCCCATGCTTTTGCGAATCCCGAATCCCCAATTTCTAATCCCGACCCCAAAATCACGTCGCTCCAAGCATCCGCATCAAATTCGGCACCCCCCTGCCCTGCACATAGCGATCGCGCTGCAGGTCGGTGCAGGTGTCCAGCATCAGTTGCTTGACCCGATCCGGGAAACCGATGAACTCGCGGCGTGCAGAGAGGAATCCGGCCAGCACGCCGGAGACGTGCGGTGCGGCCATGCTGGTGCCGCTCATCTCCACCATCAAGGTGGCCGGGTCGTCCGGGTCGAAGTCGTAATAGGCCGACAGGATCTTTTCGCCCGGCGCCACCACGTCCGGCTTGCCGCGACCATCGGCGGTCGGTCCGCGCGAGGAAAAATACGACACGCCGTAGTTGTGCGGGCTGCTCTTGTGCACCGAGCCGACCACGATGGCGTCTTCCAGATTGCCCGGATCGCTGATCGACAGATCCATGTTGGCCGGATACGCATCGCCGTCGTTGCCCATCAACCACGCCAGGCCCTCGTTGCCGGCGGCCACCACCACCAGCACACCCTGCCGCCATAGCCGCCGCAGCTCGTTGCACAGCGGCGTAAAACCGCAGCCATAGCTCTCCGGATCGAAGTAACCGCCCAGGCTCAGATTGACGCCGTGGATGACCAGCTCGCCGGCGCGCTCGTTGATTGCCGCCACCTGCTGCACCGCCTTGATCATCCACGAATCGCGGCCATTGCCGGTATCGTCCAGCACCTTGAACCCGTAGAGCTGGGTATCCGGCGCCATGCCGGCGAACTCCAGCGGCTTGCCCGGATTGGCCTGCGCGTCGGCAATCACCGCGCGGCTCTGGCCGGCGATGATTCCGGCGATATGCGTACCGTGCCCATGTCGATCCAGCCGGGCGAAGGCATCGCCGTCAGCGCGTGTCAGTCGCTTGGCTGCGCCGCGGCGCGTGCAGTCCCATTGCGCCACAACCGTATCGCGCCCTCCCTGTGCGAAGAAATGCGGATGACTGGCCGCGATGCCGGTATCCAGCACCGCCCAACCGATCTGCTGGCCGCGCGCGCGATACGCGGTACGCGCCGCATCGGCATGCAGCACGTTGCCGGACACGTTGATCAACGCGCGCTTGCCGGCATCGCGCCACATGCGCCGGAATCCCAGTGCCCGGTAGCGGTCCTGCAGCGATTCGATCTCGAACCGCGTCAGCCGCGCCGACACAAACCGCTGCAGGCCATCTTCCAGCGCGATCGCCTCGTCCAGCGCGTCGCCGCTCAAGCCGGTGGTCGCGGCAGCGGCCCGGCGCAATTGCGCCAGCAGCAGCGCACGCGTGGCGGCTGGATCGTCGCCCGACACCCGCCGATCCAGCTCGATCAGCACTTCGTGCCGATGCTCGGCGCCATGCGCTTCCAGCTGCTCGCTGAGATCCTTGATCAGCACGGCGTTGGAGACCGGTTGATCGAAACCCACGCCCACCGCCTCGCGCACCGCCGCACGCACCTGCGGGATCGACAGATAGCCCGAGCCCGAATGCGCGTTGTGCTGCCAATCCGGATTCAGGCGCGCAGCCGCGAGATTCTCGAACCGCCCCTTGGCATTGGCGATGTCGTCACCGAGATCCGGATCCAGCGCGATCGGGTCGCGTGTATCGGCGACGTTGATCCAGCGCCGCACGCACGCGGGAAACGGCAGCTTGCGCGTGCCGGTCCAGCGCTTGAACATGCTGCGCACCTGCGGCAGGCCCAGGGGCGAGCCCAGGGTCAGGAACAGGCTGACCTCGCACTCGGCCGCCTGGAGCTGGCGCAACACGTCGAAGGCGATCATCGACCCCTGGCTGTGCGCGACCACCACGAACGGTCCGCCCCCCGAGCGCAGACGCTGCACCAGGCTCTCGCGCATCAGCGCCGCTCGCTCGGGGACGAAGAACAAATCGTGCACGTCCTGCAGCAGCGCGGCGGAGATCAGCCGCAGCAGCACGCGGTTGATCGCATCGATCGGGCCTTTGGCCTGCACCGCGCCCGCCACCGGAGGCGCGGGCGCGGCATCCAGCTCGTCCAGCAACCGATGCAGGTCGCTGCGCTCCTGCTCGCTCTGCGCCAGGGCGTCGGCGAGCAGATGCAGGTCCTGCTCACCGGGCACCAGCCCAAGCGTACTCAAGGCGCGCTGCACGCTCTGATTGAGCGCCGGGCCGACGTCGCGCGCATCGCAGTTGCCAGGTTCGGCAACCGGGTAGCGCTCGCGATTGACCCAGTACGCCAGGCGCGTGCGCTCGCCCATCGGCCGCCCGAACAAGGCCTTGTCCCACTGACAGCGCAACACCTCGGCCGGCGGCTTGTTGCCGATGCCATGGATGTAGATCACGGTGCGCGCCTTGCCCTGCGCGCGCGCCAGCGCGGTGCCGTGCGCCTGCTGCGGCGAAGCGCTGGCCGCGCGCCGGCGCTTGGCCGGGGCGACGCCGGTTGCGCCCTTGCGGGGCGCGCCGCCTGCCTGCCGTGGACGTGGGGGCTTGCCTGTCGCCATCGCTTCGCTCCTTGATTAGCAGACTTTTCCGCCTGATAGGACTGAAGCCACTGTAAGCGCTGCACATCTCACCACTTGTGACAGGGCGCCCCGATCCCTACACTGATCAGGTCAGCGTTTTGATGCTTTCCCCGGGGGTGCACTGGTTTCGACGGGGGTCGCGAAGTCGCTTGGCGCATGCCGAGGGGGCAGCTTTCCTCGTTAATCCAGCAGCAAACTTTTAGTTGCCAACGATGACAACTACGGTTCGGACTTCGCTATCGCCGCTTAATTGGCTTTAGTTGTAGTTCTACAGCCGCCTAAGGCGAACCCCCGAACCTACTTGTGCCCGTGCTCGTAGGTGTAGGGTCATTATCACGGAACCATCGGTAGTGGCTGCCTGTCAGCTACCGGTTAGATAAAGCAGGCTGGTTTCCAGGTGCGCTTTGCCAACCGTGCTGCCTGGGAACGAGATCCAACGGAGGGCTAAGCATGTAGTGCTGGGGATGGAGTGCTTCCGGACGGCGGTTCGATTCCGCCCACCTCCACCAATGAGCGGACCGATGAGGTCCTGGAAAGGCCGGGAACCCCCGTAAAACAAGGGTTCTCGGCCTTTTTCATGTGCGACGCAGTGCGTACGTGAACGTATCAGGCCCTGCGACGTTGGGGGTACATATTGGGGTATCTCGCCATTCGGCTGACCTTGATACCCCCAATGCCCCTGACCGACCTCGCAATACGCCGCGCCAAGCCCGCCGACCGACCGCAGAAGCTCTCAGACGGCGGCGGCCTGTATCTGATGGTCGCAGTGAACGGTGGGCGCTACTGGCGCTGGAAGTACCGGTTCGCAGGCAAAGAGAAGCTGTTGGCTGTCGGTGTCTATCCCGAGGTTCCATGGGTGGATGGGTACCGCGTGAAGGTCGTCGGATGGTTCACGAACGACGTGTTCCCGTACATCGGCGCGCGGCCGGCGGCGGAACTGGATGCCCCCGAGTTCCTGGCGGTGGCCAGGCGCATCGAGAAGCGCGGCGCCTTCGAGTCGGCGCATCGCATCATGCAGAACTGCGGCCAGGTCATGCGTTACGCCATCGCCACCGGGCGTGCCAGCCGCAACCCAGTGGCGGATCTGCGCGGCGCGCTGAAGCCGACACCGGAGCGCCATCTGCCGGCAGTGACCGATCCGGACGAGCTGGGGCCGCTGCTGCGCGCCATGGACGGCTACAAGAGCAGCCACGTCACGCGCTGCGCCCTAGTGCTGGCACCGCTGCTGTTTGTTCGTCCTGGCGAGCTGCGGCAGGCCGAGTGGTCGGAATTCGACATTGAGGCGGCCCGGTGGAACATCCCCGCCGAGAAGATGAAGATGCGGCAGCCGCACGTCGTGCCGCTCTCACGCCAGGCGCTAACTGTCCTGGCTGACCTGCAGCGGCTCACAGGCGCCGGCCGCTACCTCTTCCCCAGCACCAGGACGAAGCTTCGGCCAATGTCAGACAACGCGGTGAACGCAGCACTGCGCCGCATGGGCTACGAGGTGGGCACAGTGACCGGCCACGGCTTCCGCGCCACGGCCCGCACGATCCTCGACGAGATCCTGGGCTTTCGACCGGACATCATCGAGCACCAGTTAGCGCATTCGGTGAAAGATCCCAACGGCCGGGCCTATAACCGCACGACCCATCTGACCGAACGGGTGCGCATGATGCAGCGCTGGGCCGACTACTTGAATGATTTGCGCGCGGGTGCAGGCCGCAACAGCAACGTACGCGTTGCGGAAGATCTCAGCCGGTGAAACGCGGGCGCGCCAATCTGAGGGCATGCCGCCGCCCCTTCCCCCGCCTGCCGCTGGATCCATGTCTCCACGGACTCCGCACTGATGAGCTACAACTACGGGTCCGTGGCGCATGTGACGCCGGGCAAAATCTGGTTGTGCTGGCGCAATTACAACAGAGAGACGCCACATCGAGGCAGCGTGCGACAGGGAATGCGCTTCGCCGAGCGCTGGATAGCGGCGCGCACCGGCCTACCGACTGCGAGGAAAAGCCGCAGGAGCTGCCCTGACGATCTCAGAAGATGGCTTCCCCCTGCCGGGGCGCACGCCCGTGGTCACAAGCCCCGCCATCCGGTATCGGGGCATCACCGAGAACGAGGTGATGGCTATGGAAGGGTCTTATCTGCCTCCCAACGTACTATCCGACGACGCCTGGACATGAGGAACAGACCCGTGACAGAACGATTGGCCCACATAGAGCTGAAGCCCCTGACCTGGTCCCTTGGCATCGGCACCGACGCCACCACTGAAGCAACTTCGGCAACTGTCGGCTCTGTGCAGATGACAGCAATCGCCAGCATGTATGCCCTGGTCACCACGGACGGCCTCGACCTAGCCCCTTTCACCTGGAATGTGTCGATCACCGACCTCCTAGCGATTGGCCTGCAGCCCCCGCCGCATACCCTGGGAATGATGTCCTGCTACCCGATTGCCGGCGGCACCGAACCAGCCGCCGAGCTCGCCGCGTTCGTCACGTTGACGACAGAGGCCATGCGAAATCTCGTGAGCTCGGCGACCAACGGCTTCGTGCCTACCGCGCTCCGACTTCAGGTCCGATCGAAGCCAGGGGAAGCCACACCGGAAGGGTTTGCCTTTATCTGGGACACAAACAACGAGCCTGAAATCGAGATTGCCAGGATTGAGATCCTTACTACGCATGGCGGCATGTCGATTTCATAGCTCGCGAACTAAGATTTGAGCGGCATCGCGGCGATAGGCAAGCACCTAACACTTAGCCCTTTGTTACACTTGCGCCGTGAGCAAGACGCTCACGAAAGGCCATGCCTTTTAATTATCCAAAATGGAGTTCAGATGAAATTTTTTGTTGCCGCTTCAGCAGGCATCTTGTTCGCCGCAGCCAACTGCTCTGCCTCAGAAAAGCTCGACTACGTTGGCTTGACCGCATCGGTGGCTGCGGAAGCACGAGCTCAGCCCGCTATAGTCCCTCCAGGCGCCACCCCGATTGAGCTGGAGCGCTGGATCTTTAAAAATAATACGTTCTCGGTCCGCCCACTACCGAAAGATTATTATCAGCAGTGGGCTGGCAATCGCCAAGGCGTTTTAGGGTTTATTTCGTACACGCCATTTGAAGGCTCTCGCGTACTCTACTCGTGCGTGACGCTGGATTGGAATGACACATTTACCTCGAACGACGCGAATTGCGAAGGACAGCAACACGCAAGGGATCAGCCGATCACCGGATATATTGCATCCACGCAAATCCCGGGAACTGTACCTCTTTATCGATGCATGCGTGGTGGGCTGCAGCCCAATAACTGGGCAGATCATTTCGACACGACGTCTGCCAATTGCGAGAATGTGAAAAATCCCGCGATGGATGGGATCATCGGTTACATCTGGCTCTGATAGCAGAGAGTGTAGCAAAGTAGCTTGTGGCTAGATAAAGCCACAAATCGACCAGCACTGTAGTGCTGGTCGATTATCAGCACTGTGGCACTTAATTCCCCCGCGTGGAGTTCACTGGGCTGAACTGATCTACTTCGCACGTTACCTGGAAGTGCGGCGACGTATTTTTGTAAAGGTTGCCGGATCCAAATCGGGATAGTCGGCACGTGCCGCGGCGGCCGACTGGTTCTGCAGCTGTACGGACCTGATCGCGTTGTCCATCTCAGCCTTGGCCTGGCCGCGCCACTTCACAGCCAAGCGTCAACGTAAAGGAGGGCGCCGGCCTCCGTAGCCATGTGCCGTGTGACGGTCGGCCCTTGGCTGTACGCGCGTGTACGGATGCTGACTGTCCCATCCTCAAGCGCGCGAATCCTAATCACTGGCGATTCGCGATAGACAAGATCCAGAGATTCTCCCCATCGCCGCCACTGCATCTTCGGGTCCGATGACGCCGGCAGGCTGTCAGTCAGCACGCTCATGCCGCAATTCGGTGCTCGTAGAACGGGTGTCGCTTGTCGTCGAAGATCGCCTGCAGCGCCTGAAGGTTGGCCGGATCCGGATTGAGCCACGCGTCGACGTGCTCGGGCTTGATGTTGATGATGGTCCGGTCGTGCCCCACCGCGGCCACCTCGGGCTCCGGCGCGTCGGTGATGGCAGCGAAGCTCAACAGATCAGGCTGCTCGCCGCTCGGATCCGTCCAACGCGACCATAGGCAGGCCACCAGCATCGGCTCGCGATCGCTGGGCTGGAACTGCACAACGCGATTCTTGCCGTCCGGCCCTTCTACGTTCTCGTAGAACCGGCCGACGACCATCAGACCATGGGTGTAGCCGAACTGCTCGCGCCAGAATCCCTGAAGGCTGTCCCGGCGGGCGTTGTAGGTGCCCGGGTATCTCGTGTCGTAGATCGGCGGCTTGCCGGCCGGCCGGCACTGGTAGCGCAGCGGCTTGATGACGCGCTGGCCGCCCTCGGAGATGATCACCGGCGCGTAGAAGCCAGGGAACATGCGGTAATCCCGAGCTTTCGGTTCGGTCCGCTGCAGGTCGGCGAGGCGGCCCTTGATCTGCTCGATCTTCGTCGTGGCGATGCGCTGGTCGTTGCCCGCCTTCTTTGTCGGCTTGGCGCTGGCCAGCACCCGCTCGGCATCTGCCAGGCGCCGGGCCTGCTTGAACAGTTCCTGCTCCAGGATCTGCGTGTCCTCGGCGTCCCAAACGGCAAGCTCTGCGGCAATCGCGGCCACGCCGCCCTCCCCGCCCGCGCGAAATGCATCGTCCATCGTCTTCGGGGTCTTGGGCCGCTTCTCCGACTCGCCTTGCCGCAGCCACAGCTTGGAGAACTCCTTGATCGACATGATCGCCCCGAAGTTGCGCACCAGCTTCCGATAGTCGGCCTTGATCTCAGCGGAGTAGCACATGGCGGACCCTCAGCAGTCGCGGTCGCTGTTCTCCAGGCCATGCCAGGCCAGGATCTCATCGAGCCGCCGGGAGACGAATTGGGCATCGTCGCCCTTGATGGCGCCGTCCTCGATGACGTCCACCATCCCGGCGAAGGCCTGCCAGAAGTGGCAACGGTCGGGGCCGCTCCTCAGTAACGCTGGCACTGCGGCATCGAGGTTGTCGAGATGGGTTCTGAGTGCGGCTTTGTCCATGCCCGCAGTATCGCCACCACCGTCTCACGGCATGAGACCTGCGGCCGTAGACTCTCCCGCATCGATGACACCGCGCCCCTGAGCCTGTTCGAACAACTGCAGCACCGGATTGCCGGAGCAGCCGAGCCGCTGGAAGTGCTGCAGCAGTTTGAGGCGGAGCTGCTCGCCGCATACCCTGCCGAGGCGACGGAGGTCGTGAAGCTAGTCGCGTCCTGGGGTCATCGCTTGGGCGTGCTCACACACGACGACCTTGAGGGTTTCGTCTGACAGTGCTGGTGCGGCACTGCTCAAGCGCCACGCGGGATGAGCTGCCAACGGCCCACGCGTCCAGCGAGTGAAGCATGCAGTCTTATGGCGATGCGCAGACCGTGTAGATGTTGATGATCGCTGCGCCATTGACGTACCCGTAGGTGCGCCAGCCGTTGCCGTTCGGGTAACTGCCAACCACTGAGAAGCGTCCAGCATTCATGGACTGTTGACCATTGTTGTTCTCCGGCAGCCCTCCGACAAACGTGACGCTGTTGGGGTCACTGGTGTTCCATCCGCCAGAGATCGGCGTAAATCCTGCAGGGCATTGTGGAGTTGCATCGACAGTGCTGCGAGGTGCGGCGCGTGCGAATCCCTCCACTATCGTCTGGTAAGTAGCAGCTTCAACAGACGAAGCTGCGAGCAAAGATGCTGCAGCGAGAGCGGTGGCAAGCAAGCTCTTCATAACTTCTCCATATTATCGGGGGAGCCGGCTAGAGCTTGCTGAAAGCTCCGCGGGTTGAGCGGCCATCTTGGCTCCGCGTCCGGCAGCTGTAGATTGGCAGCGAATCGGGATCACCCATATCGGCGTATGCCGCGACGCTGGGTCGGAACTCCCCTACCCAATGACCTGTGCGGCCAGGCCTGAAATGAACGTTTTTTTGGATGTGCGGGCCATGCATCTTGGCCTTGCGCCGAGATGACCTCGCGCTGCCGGCGCTGACCGGCGCAGCACATTCGGAGAACGTAATGCACGCACTGCTGATCACCGCCGCCGGAGCGCTTCTTGGCGTCGCCATCCGTGCCGCAGCCGGCGAAGCCGGCCAATTCGGCCGCACCGCCCAGCTGTATCAGGAGACGTCAGCCTCCGGCGAAACGCTGGACGCCTTCGTCACCCGCATCGCGCCGCGCGCGCGCTCAGCATCAATCAGTGCATGCGCAGTGGTGTGCGGCGAGATCAAGGGCAGCGGCCCCTACACAGTCGTTCTCAAGACTGACGGCTATCCCGACGACTGCCGCCTGCCGAAGACCACCGCGCCGTATGTGCTGGTGAACGGCATCGCCAAGGACGCGCGCGCCGACCACTTCTCAATCGCCAACCGGTTCCGCCCCGGCTACCTGGTCACACCCTGGAGCATCAAGTTCCAGGACCGTAGCGGCGTGCGCAAGGTCGACACCGTCGGTCGCTGAGATGGCGACGCATCTCGGTCAGGCTGCCGCTTGTTCGCCAGTTGCCAGGCTGGCGGCGATGGCACTGTCCGTTGCCGCCTTGATCAGCCCTTGGAGCTTCCATCCCTCCAGCTCCTGCGTCGCCTCCGCACCGGGATAGCGGAGGGCGTAGGTCGGCGCAATTAGGTCCGCAATTGGCGCCGCCAGCACGCCGAGGGCGGCGCCGCGGTCTTCTACCTGGAACGTGACGGTGCCGGTGTCGTTGATCGGGTTCCAGATGATCGTGATCTGCCGCGCGAGCGGGTCTGCATCTGGATCGGGCATCACCACGTTTGCGTCGTAGGCCGCACGCGTAGCCGCCTTGATGCCCAGCAGTAGATGCACGCCAGGCTCGGTGACCGTCTCGCCCGGCACCTCCACGGATCGGCCTGTCGCCGGGTCTACCTCTGTCTTTGTCGGCGCGGTGATCTCGTAGCTGCGGCCGATCAGGTCGCCGATCTGCACCGTGAGCACGCGCAGGAAGAAACGCTCCAGAGTCTGGGTCCAGCCGTCAGGGTGTGGCTTGGTGGTCATCTGCTCGAGGTGGAATTCGACCGGCCCGTCGTTGGTGGCCGGGTCCCAGCGGATCTCGATGCGCGGCGACACGATCTTGGTCTGCGTGCCGAACGTGGGATTTTCGCTGATGAGCATGGTCAGTATCCAGTAACGTCGAGGATGGGGGCGCGCACCCACGCCTGGCCGTACTGGCCCGGGGCAGGAAACGGGTGCCATTCGCGCCCGTTTGAGAAAAGCTGCCGGTGTCAATTGCACTGATGCTGGCAACGTTGCCGTTGATGTTGACGACTCCCTTGCGCCACACCACGCTGACAAGCCATTGCGGCCCGCCGCCAACGACGCCACCGGCCGCCAGGATGGTGTTGCCTGCCGATCCGGCGAGCGCCGCCTACGTGCGCCCCGCGCTGGCAGCGTGATCGAACCACCTTGGTTGGCATTGCCCTGCAGCAACCCACGCACCCGCATGTACTTGAGAGTCGCGTCGAAAACGACCTGATTGCTCGTGGGGTTGCGAATGACAAGGTAATCGCGGCGCCCGAAGGTGGGCTCGTCGAAGACGTATGCTGTAAAACTTCCGCCAGTCGTGAAGCCATTAAAGGTGAAATTGCTGCCGTTCTGCGTCCGCTGCATCAGCGCGGCGTTGTTCTCACCGAGAAATGCGAGCACCGGATTGGTGCCGCCGATGGTCAGGCTCCAAGTCTTCAAAACGCCCGAGCCTGTTGGGTTGATCGTCTGCTTCGGGACACGCCGAAAATTGGGCCGGGGTCGGCGCACGCGTCCAACGCCCGTCGCGTGTGCCTGTCCCTCCGCGCGCCGATCTCCAACGCCCCCACCGCCCCTGCTCCTCCGAGAGCTCGCGGCCCGTCACGCATCGGCCGTTCGTGCATCACGCGCGACCGCAGGCTTGCAGGCTGCGTCAATTACTGACGTGGGCGGTCTGTTCGGTGCGTCCGGCAGGGACGTCCGCGACGTCGTCGACTGGCTCGTGGGCCGGCGCTGCATTGCCACGCACCTGGTCGAACAGCGCGCATAGTTCGGTGGCTTCCTGCTGCAGCAGGACCAGGGCACTTTTATTGGGTTCTTGCATGTCGCTTCCGTCGAAGACGCTTCCCAGCGTTCTTCAGGGCTGCGAGCAAACCGCATGCCAGCTTGCCTGGCGCAGGCTTGGTCGATGCGGCCTGACGCGCCCGCGCCCGCGCTCAGGCGGGTTCGAGCTGCCGTTGCGCTTCGGCGTGCATGGCTTCCAGCGTCACCATCCCGGCGACGCGGGCCGCAGCCATGGCGCTGCGGTGATCGGGGAAGCTGGCAGCGAGGGCACTGCCTGCCAGGCCGCCGGCGCTTGCAGCACCAATCTGCACGATCTGCCAGTCGGCCACCCAGCCGCGGTTGGGGCCATCGCCCTGGGCAGCGCGACAGATCAATTGATAGCTACCTAGGAAAATGACCAATCTATTGTCCGGCCCGATGACGAACGGGAAGGATACCGCCGTGCCGGCGCCGGGGCGATATCAACCCCAACCCGCAGCTGACTGGCAAGCGAAGTGGACCACAGGCACGCAACTTGCATCGGCCTCTACCAGACAATCGGTGTTGGGGAACACGGTGTTGACCAGGAAAGCAAAACGCCACGCTGCCGGCGCCCTGTTGCTCGGAGGGATGATCTTCGTCCTGATCGGCGTGGGCGGCTATTTCACCACCCAGCGTTCGCTGTCCGATGCGGGCTGGGTGACACACACCCAGGAAGTGATCGCCAGCATCGACGAGATCCAGGCCGGGATGCTGTCGGCCGAGTCGTCGGTGCGTGGCTATGTGTTGACCGACAACGAAGCGTTTCTCGGGGTGTACGCCGATGCGATCGGGCGGCTGCCCGAGCGCATCGTGCGACTGGATGCATTGGTGCAGGACAATCCGGTGCAGCTGCGCAATGTGGCGGAGCTTGGACGCCTGGTGGACATGCGGCTGATGCAGATCGACGACCTGTTGCGCAGCTATCGCACGCAGGGCCTGGATGGCGCGCGCACATCGATCGCACGTGGCGTGTTCCAGACCTCGTCTTCGCTGCGCCGCCAGGTGCAGATCATGACGGAACTGGAACGCCAGCAACTTGTGAAGCGCACCGATACCAACACGCGCAGCGCGCAGTGGGTGCTATGGGTGACGGTGATCGGGATTTTCAGCGGCTTGCTGGTGATGGTGCTGGCCTACCGATTGCTGTCGCGCGAACTGGAACGGCGCGTGCGCGCCGAAGACGCGGCCAGCACGACCAGCGAGCGCCTGATCGAATCGTTCGCCACGCTTGAGCGCACCTCGGCGGGGCTGGAGGCGCTGGCACGTTACTCGGGGCTGCTGCAGAACTGCCGCGATGCCGAGGAAGCGCTGGAAATCACTGCACGCACCATCGCGCCGCTGGTCCCGGGCGCGGCCGGTGCGGTCTATCTGCTGCGCGCCTCGCGCGACCGTGCCGAACAGGTGGTGGCCTGGGGCGCGATGGCCGAGGACGGCAACGCCAGCATTGCGCCGGACACCTGCTGGGCCTTGCGCCGCGACCGCACGCACGTGGTGGAAAACGCCAGCCAGGGCATGCTCTGCCAGCACGTCGGCGCCAATCTTCCGGCACAGGCGAGCACCGTCTGCATCCCGTTGTCGGCACAGGGCACGCAGTTGGGGATGCTGGCGCTGCGCAGCGAGGATCCGCGCGACCTGGCCTCGTTGACCGTGGCCGAGGCTGCGGCCGAGCAGCTGTCGCTGGCGCTGCACAACCTGCGCCTGCGTGAAACGCTGCGCCAGCAATCCATTCGCGATCCGTTGACCGGCCTGTACAACCGCCGGTACCTCGAAGAGGCGCTCAATCACGAACTGGCGCGCTGCACGCGACGGATGCAACCCTTGTCGGTGCTGATGCTGGATGTGGACCACTTCAAGCAGTTCAACGATCTGCACGGCCATGCCGGCGGTGATCGCGTCCTGGCGGCAATCGGCGACTTCCTGCTGGCGCAGACGCGCGGCGAAGACATCTGCTGCCGCTACGGCGGCGAGGAGCTGACGATCATCCTGCCGGAAGTGGACCTGGCGACCGCCTGCCGGATGGCCGAGAAGTTGCGTACCGGCATCGAGTCCCTGCAGGTGATGGCCGATGGCGTCTCGTTGCCGACGGTCAGCGCCTCGTTCGGCGCAGCCAGCTTTCCCGAGCATGCAGGCAATATGGCGCAGTTGCTGCGGCGCGCGGACGAGGCGCTGTACCGCGCAAAGCAGGCCGGTCGCAATCAGGTGGTGAGCGCGGGCACTGCCGCCGCGGGGTAAGCCAGGCCGTTGCCAGGCCTGGATCCGCATGGGCGGCAATGCCTGCACGCCGCGCCCAATCGACTGCGATGCAGGCATTTTTCCGGCAGCCCGGAGCAGGATTCACACGCCGCCATGCCCCTGCTCACTGGTTGGAATGAGGCCAGCGTCGGCCAGCATGGCGTCGACGCGGGTGCGCACATAGGCCGCATCCTCGGCCGCGGCGCTGCTCAGCAGGGCCTGGGCGCGCGCCTGGAAATCGAGATAGTCGAAATCGGCGTCCTCATCGGCGGACAGCTGCGGCAGTTCGTCCTGCAGCGCATCCAGGCACGTGTCGAGTTCTTCGCGTGTGGGCATGGCAGACTCCAACGGCAAAGACGCCACGGTTGCGGCATGGACGTCAAGGATGTGCGAAGCCCGGCCCGGCAACGCTTCATTTTCCTAGCCGTTGCCGCGGCGCGTGCACGCTCAACTTTCGCAAGGCTCCGCCGATAATGATGCCGACTCCTATAGAACCTTCCCTGTGATCCTCCACCTGCGGCGGGATTTCCGCCTCGGCATCGTCAAGATGCTGGGGCCGATTACCGCGCTGTTGCTTTGCCTCTATGCGGTGTACCTGGCCATCACCGGTCAGGCGCTGGCCTGCCTCATCAGCGCATCGCTCGGTGTGCTTGCGGTATGGCGTGGCTGGAAGATGCGCGACGCCGAACGCACCGGCACCGGCGGCGCGTGGCTGTCCTCCATCAATGTCGGCGGCTGTCTGGTCGCCTGCTGGACCGGTGGCGATGGCGCCCTGCCCTGGTTGTTTCCGGTGCTGGCCACCAACTACTTCCTGTGCGGCCCGCAACGCGCGGTGCTGCTGAGCCTCCCGCTGCTGGCCGCGCTGCTGCTGTTGCCGGGCCTGATCGTCAGCCCCGGACAGGGCGTGTCGACGATCGTGGTGACGCTGGTGACGCTGGCGGTGGGCTATGCGTTTTCGCTGCGCATGCAGGACGACCGCGTGCATCTGGAAGAACTGGCCTCGCTGGATGCACTGACCGGCCTGCCCAATCGGCGCATGCTCGAACGTGCGCTCACCCATCAGATCGACCGGCGCCAGCCGAACGAACGGCTCAACAGCCTGATCATCCTCGACCTGGACCATTTCAAGGAGGTCAACGATCTGTACGGGCATGCCGCAGGCGACGCGGCGCTGTCGGATCTGGCCACCATCCTGCGCTTTGAAGTGCGCGAGCCGCATCAGGTGTTCCGCTTCGGCGGCGAGGAATTCGTGGTGTTGTTGCGTGCCGGCTCCCTGCAGGAACTGGAAGCGGCCACCGAACGCCTGCGCAAGGTGATCCGCAACGGGCTGCGCGGCCCGGGGGGGCGGATCACGGTGTCGCTGGGCGCGGCGCGCCACGACGGAGAAACGCATTGGCAGGACTGGTTCTCGCGTGCCGATGCAGCGCTGTACCTGGCCAAGAACGGTGGCCGCGACAGCGTGCGGGTTGCCGACTGAGCGCAGGCCGTCGTGTGGGCGCGCGGTCAGCGGGCATACCGGCTCGGTGCTTGAGATCCCGCCAGCGCGTTGGGCAACTGCCGACGACGTGTCGGCGCCGCTTGTCGGCCGCCGGCGCAGCCGAGAATGGCTCACACGGCATGGCGAACTGCCATCAGGCGACGCCGCAACCGGCGTGTACCCGGTGGTGCCTGCCGCTTCCGAGCCCTGGCCGCACTCGCTTGACGACTGGCGATCAGGGTGTAGCCGCGCCAAGACGTCTGCGTCTTTGAGTGCAGCTGCGGGGCGACCTGACGGCCGCCCCGCATGCCGGCCTTACCGGTTGAGCACCGCCACCGGTGCCGCAGGCGCTTCGCCCTGCTTCCAGCCGCCCAAGGCCTTGTACACCCCGACCACGCCGACGTTGACCGCTGCTTCGGCCTGCGCCAGGGCATCGTCGGCGGCCAGCTGGGTGCGTTGCGCGTCCAGCAGGGTCAGGAAGTCTTCCGAGCCCTCGCGGTAGCGGATCTGCGCCAGTTGCTCGGCACGCCGCGCCGCATTGGCCTGCTCCACCACGATCGCCAGGCGCGCCTGCTGGCGGCCGTAGCCGATCAAGGCGTTCTCGGTGTCTTCCAGCGCCAGCAACACCGTCTGCTGGTACTGCGCCAATGCACCGTCGGCCTGCGCCTTGCTGGCACGCAGCCGAGCACGCACGGTGCCGAAGTCGAATGCCGCCCAGCTGATCGACGGGGTGATCGACCAGGCCTTGCCGCTGCCCTCGGTCAGCCTGGCGGCGTCGCCGGACAGGAAGCCGACAAAGCCGCTGACGCTGATGCGCGGGAACAGATCGGCCGTGGCCACGCCAACCTGCGCGGTGGCCGCCGCCAGCCGGCGTTCGGCGCTGCGCACGTCCGGGCGCTGACGCAGCAATCCGGCGGTATCGCCCAGCGGCAACGCACGGGCGAACGCGGGCGTGGTGCGCGCCACCAGGGTGGCATCCAGGGCATTGGGTGGTTGGCCGAGCAGTACCGCCAGGCGATGGCGGTACTGCGCCTCGGCGGTTTCCAGCAACGGGATGTCCGCCTCGATCGCCTTCAACCGCGCCAGGCTGCTCTGCACATCCAGCTCGCTGCCGGCGCCCAGGTCCCAACGCGTCTGCGTCAGCCGCTGGGTGTCGTGCAGGTTGGTCAGGGTGCGCTTGGAGACCTCCAGCTGCTTTTGCGTACCGCGCAGTTCGAAGTAGTTGCGCGCCACCTCGGCAGCGACGCTGACCTGCACGTCGAGCAGACCGGCCTGCTCGGCTTCCAGATCGGCGCGCGCCGCTTCGGAGGCGCGCCGCTGGCGGCCGAACAGGTCCAGCTCCCAGGCCGCATCCAGCCCCAGGGTGGTCTGCTCGGTGAGGAAACGCTGGTTGCCGGCGATCACCTGCTGCTGCTCGCGGCGATCGAAGCTGCCTTGCGCGGTGATATGCGGCGCCTGATCGAGACGCCGCTCGACGAACACCGCACGCGCCTGCTTGACGCGCGACACGGCGATGCGCAGATCGTGGTTGGCGAACAAGGCATCGCGCACCAGCTGTTCCAGCACCGGGTCGTCGAACTGCGACCACCAGTTGCCAACCGGCGATTGGGTGCTGTAGGCCGCATCCTGCGTGCCCTGCAGGGTCACTGCGGCCGGCGGGTCGGGCCGGTAATCCGGCCCCACCGCGCAACCGCCGAGCACCAGCGCGGCCAGTGCCACGCTCAGAAGGTTTCTTACCATGGCAACACTTCTCCCAGATGCGTAAAGCTGCCGGTGGCGCCGTGCGCATCGAGCAGTGCCATCTGCACGCTGCTGTGCGCGCCCTGCTCCACCTCGATCTCGCCACCACCACCGTTCATGTCGGTTTTGACGTAGCCCGGATGCACGGTGTTGACCTTGATCGCGGTGTCGCGCAACTCATGGGCCAGATGCACCGTCCAGCTGTTGACCGCGCTCTTGGAGGCGTCGTAGGCAGGGATCTTGAAGTCGTAGATCGGCGAGCCGGGCTGGGTATGCAGGGTCAGCGAGCCGAGCATGCTGGAGACATTGACGATGCGTCCGGCCAGCGAGCGACGCAGCAGCGGCAGGAATGCCCTGGTGACGCTGACGACCGCGAACAGGTTGGTGTCGAAGGTGCGCCGCCATACCTCCAGGCTCTGCTGCGACGGGGGGCGCTGCATGTCCTCGATCATGATGCCGGCGTTGTTGATCAGGATGTCCAGGTGGCCGTGACGCTGTTCCACCGTGCCGACCGCCGCGGCAATGCTGATGTCGTCATTGACGTCGAGCTGGATGGCCTCCACCGGCAGGCCCTCGGCCTGCAGCTTGAGTGCGGCGGCGACGGCATCGTCGCGCTTGCGTCCGGCCAGCAGCGTGTGCACGCCGGCCTGTGCGAGTTGACGAACGGTTTCCAGGCCGATGCCGCGGGTGGCGCCGGTGACCAGTGCGATCTTGGTAGTGCTCATGTGGTGAATCCTCTTCAATTGGGGGGAAGTGACTGGCTTACGCCTTGACGGCGTCATGCGAAACGGCAGCCGGTGCAGCGGGCCCCCGACGGGTCACCCACTTACGCAGCGCCACATAGAACACAGGCGTCAGGAACAGCCCGAACAAGGTCACACCCAGCATGCCGGCGAACACGGTGATGCCGGTGACCGAGCGCACTTCGGCGCCGGCGCCATGCCCGAACACCAGCGGCACGGTACCGGCGATGAAGGCGATGGAGGTCATCACGATCGGACGCAGACGCAGGCGGCAGGCTTCCAGCGCGGCCTCGACGATGCCCTTGCCGTGCATTTCGAGCTCGCGGGCAAACTCCACGATCAGGATCGCGTTCTTGCATGCCAGACCCATCAGCACCACCAGGCCCACCTGCACGAACACGTTGTTGTCGCCACCGGTGAGCCACACGCCGAACAAGGCAGACAGCAGGGTCATCGGCACGATCAGGATCACCGCCAGCGGCAGCGTCCAGCTTTCGTACAACGCGGCCAGCACCAGGAACGCCAGCAACACCGCCATCGGGAACACGATCAACGCCGAGTTGCCCTGGGTGGATTGCTGATAGCTCAGATCGGTCCACTCGATGTTCATGCCGTTGGGCAGCACCTTGGGCGCCATGTCGGCCAGCGTCTGCATCGCCTGGGTGGAGGAGAGCACGCGCGGGTCCGCCTCGCCGATCAGATCGGCGGCCGGGTAGCCGTTGTAGCGGATCACCGGATCCGGGCCGTAGGTCTGCCCCAGCGTGACCATGCTGCCGATCGGCACCATCTCGCCGTTGGCATTGCGGGTACGCAGGTTGGCGATGTCCTCGACGCTGTCGCGGAACTGTCCATCGGCCTGGGCAATCACCTGATAGGTGCGACCGAAGCGATTGAAGTCGTTGATGTAGGACGAGCCCAGATAGGTCTGCAGGGTGTCGAACAGATTGGTCAGCGGCACGCCCTGTGCCTTGGCCTTGTCGCGATCGACCTTGGCATCGAGCTGCGGCACATTGGCCTGATACGTGCCGATCGGGAACTGCATGCCCGGCGTTTGCGAGATCGCGCCGGACATCGCATTGACCGCACTCTGCAACTGGCCATAGCCCAGCCCGGCGCGGTCCTGGATGTACAGCGAGTAGCCCGAACCCTGCCCCAGCCCCAGGATCGGCGGCGGCATGAATGCAAACGCAAAGCCTTGCTGGATCTGGCTGATGCGCGCGTTGATTTCCGCATTGATCTGCACCGCACTACGGCTGCGCTGACTGAACGGCTTGAGGGTCAGGAACACCGTGCCGGTATTGGGGGTGTTGGTGAACTGCAGCGGATTCAGGCCGGGGAACGCAATCGCATGGTCCACGCCTTCGGTCTGCAGCGCGATCTGGGTGATCTGGCGGATCACCTCGTTGGTGCGCTCCAGCGAGGCGCCTTCCGGCAGTTTTGCACCGGCAATCAGGTACAGCTTGTCCTGGGTCGGAATGAAGCCGCCCGGCACCACCTTGAACATGAAACCGGTGACCACCAGCAGCAGCACATACACCGCGAACACCGCGCCACGCTTGCCCAGGGTCCGCGACACCGCGCCCTGGTACTTGTGCGAACTGCTGTTGAAGAAGCGGTTGAACGGACGGAACAACCAGCCGAACAGGCGGTCGATCAACCGCGACGGACCATCCTTGGGTGCGTCATGCGGCTTGAGCAGCATGGCGGCCAGTGCCGGCGACAGGGTCAGCGAATTGATCGCCGAAATCACCGTGGAAATGGCGATGGTCACCGCGAACTGCTTGTAGAACTGGCCGGTCACGCCCGACAGGAACGCCATCGGCACGAACACCGCGCACAGCACCAGCGCGATGGCGATGATCGGACCGGACACTTCGCGCATCGCCTGATGCGCCGCGGCCAGCGGGGCCAGGCCTTCTTCGATGTTGCGCTCGACGTTTTCCACCACCACGATCGCATCGTCGACCACGATGCCGATCGCCAGCACCAGGCCGAACAGGCTCAGCGTGTTGATCGAGAAACCCAGCAGGTACAGCGCGGCAAACGTACCGACCACCGACACCGGCACCGCCAGCAACGGAATGATCGAGGCGCGCCAGGTCTGCAGGAACAGGATCACCACCAGCACCACCAGCAGCACCGCCTCCAGCAGCGTGTGCACCACCGCGCTGATCGAGTCGCGCACGAACACGGTCGGGTCGTACGCAGCCGACCACGCCATGTCCTGCGGGAACTGCTTTTCCAGCTCGGCCATCTTGGCGCGCACCGCATCGGACAACTCGATCGCGTTGGCACCGGGCGACTGGAACACACCCATGCCGACCGCGTTCTTGTTGTCCAGCTGCGAGCGCAAGGTGTAGTTGCCGGCGCCCAGTTCCAGGCGCGCCACGTCCGACAGGCGCACGATCTCGCCGCTGTTGCCGCTGCGGATCACGATATTGCCGAACTCTTCTTCGGTGGTCAGGCGGCCCTGCGCATTGATCGAGAGCAGGAAATCGCTCTTGTTGGGCATCGGCTCGGCACCGAGCTGGCCGGCGGAGACCTGCACGTTCTGCTCGCGGATGGCGGCGACCACATCGCTGGCGGTGAGCCCGCGCGCGGCGACCTTGTCCGGATCCAGCCAGATGCGCATGGCGTAGTCGCCGGCACCGAAGATCTGGATCTGGCCCACGCCCGGCAGGCGCGACAACTCGTCCTTGACCTTCAAGGTGGCGTAGTTGCTCAGGTACAGCGAGTCGTACTTGCCCTTGGGCGAGGTCAGATGCACGACCATGGTCAGCGTCGGCGACTGCTTCTGCGTGGTCACGCCCTGGCGCCGCACGTCCTCGGGCAGACGCGCCTGCGCCTGGCTGACGCGGTTCTGCACCTGCACCTGCGCCTGGTCCGGATCGGTGCCCGGCTTGAAGGTCACGGTGACCACCAGCACGCCATCGGAGCCGGCGACCGACTTCATGTACATCATGTCTTCCACGCCGTTGATGGCTTCCTCAAGCGGCGTGGCGACGGTCTCGGCGATGACCTTGGGATTGGCGCCCGGATACACCGCACGCACCTGCACGCTCGGCGGCACCACTTCCGGGTACTCGCTGATGGGCAGCAGCGGCATGGCGATCAGGCCGGCAGCGAAGAGGATGATCGACAGCACCGCGGCAAAGATCGGTCGGTCGATGAAAAAACGGGAAAAATCCATGGGGGTGGTCCTGAAAGAGGTTGCCGCCGGGTGGCGGCGCGGCACGGCGGCCCCGAGCCGGCCTCGTTGCGAGGCCGGTGGTCGCGGCTGCGATGCAGCGATGAATCAGTTCGAGGCGGTGCGCTTGTCCGGTGCGGCGGCCATGGCCACGGTCTTGGCATCGACCGGCATGCCGGGCATGAAGATCTTCTGCACGCCATCGACCACCACGCGGTCGCCGGCAGCCAGTCCCTTGCGCACGATGCGCAGGCCATCGGAACTGCGGCCAAGCTCGATGTCGCGCCGTTGCGCCTTGCCGTCCTTGTCGACCACGTACACGTACTTGCGGTCCTGGTCGGTCAGCACGGCCTTTTCGTCGACCAGCATGGCCTTGAACTGGCCGCTGCCCAGCAACTGCACGTGTGCATACAGGCCCGGCGTGAACTGGCGCTGGGCGTTGTCCAGCACCGCGCGCACGCGGATGGTGCCGGTGCTGCGGGTGACCTGGTTATCCAGGAAATCCACGCGCCCGGTATGCGGGAAGCCCTGCTCGCCGACCAGGCCGATGCGCACCGGCAACTCGCCACCGCGCGCATCCGGGCGCTCGCCGTTGCGCGCCATCTGCGAGTAACGCAGGAAGGTGCCCTCGTCGGCATCGAAGTACACGAACACCTTGTCCAGCGACACCAGCGTGGTCAGCACGCTGGCGCTGTCGCTGGCGGTGACCAGATTGCCGGCGGTGACCATCGCACGCCCGGCACGGCCATCGATCGGCGCACGCACGCGGGTCCAGTCCAGGTTGAGCCTGGCGGTATCCAGCGCGGCCTGCGCGGCCAGCAGATCGGCGTCGGCCTGATCGGCGGCAGCGCGGCGCTGCTCCCAGGTTTCGGTGGAAATGGCCTGCTGGTCGGACAGTTTGCGGGCGCGTGCCGCCTCGCTGCGGGCCAGCGTGGACTGCGTGCGTGCACGCACCAGCGCGGCGTTGGCGCGTGCGAATTCGGCACGGTAGCTGCGGTCGTCGATGCTGAAGAGCACATCGCCCTTCTTCACTTCTGCGCCTTCGACGTAATTGACCTTGTCGATATAGCCGGACACGCGCGGGCGCAGCTCGACGCTTTCCACCGGCTCGATGCGGCCGCTGAATTCGTCCCACTGGCTGATCTCCTTCAGCAACACCGGGGCGACGCTGACGCTGGGCGGCGGCGGCGCACCGGTCTCGGCAGCCTTGCTGCCGCAACCGGCCAGCACAACCGCGAGTACGGCGCCCGTCAATACAGTACGCAAGGGAAAACGGAACGGGGTGGCGTTCAGGGTCATGGGGAAATCTCTCGGGTGGGGAGGGGAAACTGCAGACCGGCCAGCCGGTCGGCCGATGGAGCGGCGTGCAGGCGACGGCTGACGGTCACGATGGCTTGCCCGGGCTGGCCAGGCCCGGCGATCAGGGAGACGGCGGCGCGGCCGACATCCACGGCACGGATCCATTCCGGACACGCGTCCTTGGCACGGCCCGGCGTACACACCGGCTGCTCGACCGACAGCAGATGCACGCGGACACCGAACGGCTTGGCTTCCTCGTGCAGGACCTGGGCGAGCATGCGGGTGGCGGCGGCGGCAATCGAGGTGTCGCCGTGCGCGGCCCAGGCACGCAGCGCGCAGGGGCTGCCCAGCAACAGGTAGCGACCGCCGCCCTCGGCCTCGGCCAGCAGCGGCAGTAGATGCCGCGCGGCGGCCAGATGCGGCAGCACGTCGCGCTCCAGGCGGCGACGCAGCGCGGCGACCGGGCGGTCCAGCAGGCGGCCGGCCTTCAGCGGGCTGCCCAGGCTGGCGATCACCGCCGCCAGCGGACGCGGGCGCTGGGCCAGTTCGCCGGCCAGCGCCTGCGCCGACGCATCGTCGGCCACCGAGCCCTGCAAGGTCGCCAGCAGCGGTGTGTTGCCATGCTGCGCGCGCAGCGCGTCGAGCTTGGCGGTGTCGCGTCCAATCACCAGCACCGGCATCCCGGCATCGAGCAAGGCGGCGACGATCCCGGCACCGACATTGCCGGCACCGCCGATGACGGCCGTTTCGGATTGGACCGTCCCGCTCATGGGATTTTTACTACCGAAATCGGGACAATTCCGCGCTGCGCCAGTCGCGCCGACAGTCCAGTCCGCCGTGCGGGCGCACCGCCTGCCTGGCGCTTGGGCGATGCGGCAAATCCACGCGAAACACTGCCGCGCGGGCCTTTGGCCCTGGAAATCACCGGGTCGAAAGCGGCTTCGATGGCGCTACGGGATGTAGATGACACGCCGAAAACATTGCACAACCACATGGCCGTGCTCCTGCATGGAGGGGATGCCGCATAAGTTAGGCCCCAAACCAGCACTTGATTAGTCCGAATTTAGGGGAATAATCGTCCCGCAAGCGGTCTAATCCCTCCTGACCCCCCGGAAGGCAGTCCCATGACTCACGATCTCAACGACACCCTGATCTTCGTCAAGGTGGTCGAACAAGGCAGCTTCATCGCCGCCGCCAACGCGCTTGGCCTGCCCAAGACCACCGTCAGCCGCAAGGTGCAGGAACTGGAAACCCGCCTGGGCGCGCGCCTGCTGCACCGGACCACCCGCCGCATCGGGCTGACCGAGGCCGGCTCGGTCTACCACGAACATTGCCAGCGCATCGCACGCGAACTGGATGAGGCCGAGAGCGCCGTCGGGCAATTGCAGTCCGGCCCACGCGGCTGGTTGCGCTTTACCGTGCCCTACTCGCTCGGCATCACCTGGATCGCGCCGTTGCTGGGCGAGTTCCATGCGCAGTACCCGGAAATCCAGCTGGACATGCATCTGGGCAACGAGAAGCTGGACCTGATCGGTGGCGAAGCCGATCTGGCGCTGCGCGTCGGCGCCCTGCCCGATTCCAATCTGGTTGCGCGCAAGCTCGGCAGCCTGCGCACGCAGGTCTTCGCCAGCCCGTCCTACATCGAGCGCTATGGCGAGCCCCTGCATCCGGACGAGCTGCAATTCCATCGCACGCTGGCGCTGCGCAAGAACCGCAACGTGCACAACAACCGCTTTTTCTGGTCGCTCAGCGACGGCAGCGATGTGCGCGATTTCCCGGTCAATCCCTTGATGGTGGCCAACGATACGGCTGCACTCAACGGCGCGGTGTTGGGCGGCGAAGGTTTGCTGTTGACCGGCGATGTGATGGCCAAGCCATTCGTGCAATCGGGTCTGGTCCGCCGGGTGCTCGCGGGTTGGACCGGGCCGGAGGTGGACTTCAACGCAGTGTTCGCCGGCGGCCGCCTGGTCTCGCCGAAAGTGCGCGCCTTCGTGGACTTCCTGGTGACACGGATGAACTTCGATGCGGACTACATGATGGCGCAGTGCCCTGCGCGCCTGGCGGCGCAACAGGACGACAACGATGCCAAGATCGAAGTCGGCGCAAGCGCGCAATTGCGTGCAGAAGGCAAGCGCATCCTGGAAAACGTCACGGCCTGATCCGCGCTCACATCGTCGCTCGACGGAGCACCCTCGTTCCTTCGGGAGAAGGTGCCCCGTCGGGCGGATGAAAAGACGTTGCACGCACGATTTGGCTTTTGTCGGGAGACAAACCGAAGCTTCCCCGCCCGAACAGCAAGACGCATACCTGCTCTCACTATGTACACGGACCCTCTCGACAGGTCCCTGCAGCCAAGCGCCAGACCAACCGCTCTAGCACTGGTCGCCCCCCACTTTCCAAGGTCTCGATGCACAACGTACAAAGCAGCCCAGACCTGCAGCGGTGTGGTTGTTCAGTCGCGATCGGCTGCTTGAATCAACAGCCTGGTGCGTCGGGGGCGCGGCGTCCTCGCCGCTCGCGGGACACGCCGTAAACCCGTCCCTGGGGGACCGTGTGGCGGCATCCATGCCGCCACACGGTCCCGCAACCGGCAAGGACACCGCACCAGACAGTTGGTCGGTACTCATTTGAAAAGCTGTCTGTCGCGCGATCTGCATCAGACGTAGAACCGATGCTTCATGATCGAACGAAGGCATCGAGCACTGCTCTTCCATGCGCACCGACCCTCTCGACGGGTCCTTGCCCGCTCACCGNCGCTCACCGTCGCGGGACCCTGAGCGGCATGGATGCCGCGCCGGAGCCTACATGGACGTACTTGCGGCGCGTCCCGCGATGGTGGGCGGGCAAGGGCCCTGCAGCCAAGCGTCAGACCAACCGCTCTACCACTGGTCGCCCCCCACTTTCCAAGCCCTCGATGCACAACGTACAAAGCAGCCCAGACCTGCAGCCGTGTGGGTGTTCAGTCGCGATCGGCTGCTTGAATCAACAGCCTGGTGCGTCGGGGGCGCGGCGTCCTCACCGCACCAGACAGTTTGCTGGTTGCTTTGTGGAAACCCTGCGCGCCGATCATCGTGGCTGGTCTCTGCACATCGTGATTCCACTCATGGATGGCTGCATGGTCACGGTCCCCAGCACTGGCAAGAGCATCGGGCCTGCCGAGCAGGCACTCCAGGCAGGCGCCCAAGAGATTGCGCACCGCTGCTGAGGACAAGATTCGCGACGCAAAAAAACAGGCCGCTTTCGCGGCCTGTCTTGTTCGTTCATGCGGCCTGTCAATCGACTCGCCACGAGTCGATGCGGCACACTCAACGCATGCCAGTGTTGTTCCCGGCACCTTCGGAGCGCAACGGAATCAGACGGATCTCCACGCGGCGATTCTGCGCGCGGCCGGCATCGGTGCTGTTGTCGGCGATCGGGTAACGCTTGCCGGCGCCCATGGTCTCCATGCGCTCGCGCTGCACACCTTGTGCGGTCAGGTACTGCGCGACCGCGCCGGCGCGTTCTTCAGACAAGCGCTGATTGACCGCGTCGCTGCCGACGCTGTCGGTATGGCCCACCACTTCCACCATGGTCTGGTTGTATTCGCGCAACGTGGAAGCCACGCCATTGAGCGCGCTGTAGAACTGCGGCTTCAACGCGGACTTGCCGAAGTCGAAGGTGATGCCATCGGGCAGATTCAAGGTGATGTTGTCGCCCTGGCGCTGCACTTCGATGCCGGTGTTGGCGGTGCGCTCACGGAGCGCGCGCTCCTGGCGATCCTGGTACTGGCCAACCGCCGCGCCGCTGAGCGCGCCGATGCCGGCACCCACCATCGCATGCTGACGACGCTCGGTGGCGCTGTCGCCGGTCAGCAGACCAGCGGCCACGCCGATCGCGGTGCCGATCAGCGCATTGCGGCCGGTGCGATTTTGCTGCTGCGTCTGCTCGCCATACTGGTCGCGCTGCACATACGAGCCGCCGGTGGCGCAGGCGGACAACGCAATGGCGCTGGCCAGGGCAACGGCAAGGCTCTTGGTGGCTGCTGGGGACATGGTGTTCTCCTGTGGCCGGACCATCCGGCACTCAATCGTGTCGGCGAGGATAAACAGGCCAACGCGACTGGCGCATGATGAAACCGGCCGCCGGCTGCATCTGGCTAGTGCTGCATTCAGGAAAACGTTTTCTGTTCGAATTGCGCCTTACATATCTGCAACGTCTTCGTGCGTGTGTCACGCAACCGACGCAGCGCAAGCATGCGAAGGCTCGGCCCCGCAAGAGAAACGCGTGGAACGTGGGTATCAGGTGAGTACGCAGCACCGTTGGCTTTCGCGCTGACGCGCGTGCTTATCCGCGCGTTTTCGCATAGGCCGCCAACGCCGCGTCGCGGCCCTCGGCCAGGCCGATGACCGGCGTACGCGGATACTCCGGTGCCAGACGCGCAAGCGACAACGGATGCAGCCACGGCGCGAAACGTTCCTTCACCGCAAGCTTGCCGAGTTCCGGTAGCCAACGCGTGATGTAGGCCGCCTGTGGATCGAACTTCTCCGCCTGCGTGACCGGGTTGAACACGCGGAAATACGGCGCTGCATCGGCGCCGGTACCGGCGACCCATTGCCACCCCATCGTGTTGTTGGCCAGGTCCGCATCCACCAAGGTGTCCCAGAACCAGCGCGCGCCCTCGTTCCAATGCACGCGCAGATGCTTGCACAACAGACTCGCCACGATCATGCGTACGCGGTTGTGCATCCAGCCGGTGTGCCAGAGCTGGCGCATGCCGGCATCGACGATCGGAATCCCGGTGCGGCCACGTTGCCAGGCCTGCAACGCGACCGGGTCCACCTTGGCCCAGTCGAAGCCTTCGAAGCGCGGGTTGAGATTCTGGTTGGTGGTGTCGGGAAAATGGTGCAGCAGGTGATACGCAAAATCGCGCCAGCCCAATTGGCGGATATAGCCGTCGATCTCCGCCGCGTTGCGCGCGTTGCGATTGGCTTCCAGCGTGCTGGCGATCCGCCACGGCGCGATCTCGCCGAAGTGCAGATGCGGCGACAGTTGCGAGGTGCCGACCCGATCGGGCCGATCGCGATTTTCGCGATAGCCGGACAGCGCACCGTCGATGAAGATCTCCAGCATCTCGTGCGCACCGGCCTCGCCGGGCTGCCAGTGCTCCCAGAAGCCTTTATCCCAGTCCAGCGTCGGCAGCAGCCCGAGCGTGTCCAGCGCAACGGTCTCCACGTGCGCAGGCAGCGGCGGCAGGCTGCGCGGTGCCGGCGCGGCAGCAGGCAATTGCAGCTGCGTGAGTGCGTTGCGCCAGAACGGGGTGAACACCTTGTACGGACCGCCCTGCTGCGTTGCCAACTGCCAGGGTTCGAACAGCAGTGCGGAGTTGCAGCTGTGTACCTCGATCCCGCGTTCGCGCAAGCTGCGCTTGATCTGCGCATCGCGCGGCTGGGTGGCCGGCTCGTACTTGCGGTTCCAGTACACCGCCACCGCCTTGGTCTGCGCAATTACCTGATCCAGTACCTGCGCACTGTCACCGGCACGCACCACCAGGCCGCTGCCCAGCGCGCGCAGGGCCGCATCCAGTGCCGCCAGCGAGCGATGCCGCCAGCTGCGCGAGGCCGCGCCCGGTGTCCACTCGCCCTCTTCGTGCGGCGCATCGATGTAGAGCGGAATCGGCTGGTGCCCTGCATCCAGCGCAGCCTGCAAGGCCGGGTTGTCTTCCAGGCGCAGATCGCGACGGAACCAGACGATGGCGTATGACATACAAGCTCGGCAGCGACGGTGAGGCGCGCAGCATAAGCCAGCCGGTGCAACGATGGCGCGATGCCGCAGCGACCGATCGCCGCCCGGCAGCGCGCACCAGGCTTACTCGAAACTCCCCACCGAATCGTGGGCCAGGTTGTCGAAACGGGTGTATTCGCCGAAGAACTTGAGCTTGCACGAACCGGTCGGTCCGCCGCGGTGCTTGCCGATGATGATCTCGGCCAGGCCCTTGTCCGGCGAATTTTCCTTGTTGTAATAGTCGTCGCGGTAGATGAACACGATCATGTCCGCGTCCTGCTCGATTGCGCCGGATTCGCGCAGGTCGGCCATCACCGGGCGCTTGTCGGTCCGCGTTTCCAGCGAGCGGTTGAGCTGCGACAACGCGATCACCGGCACGTTGAGCTCCTTGGCCAGGCCCTTGAGCGAACGCGAGATTTCCGAGATCTCGGTCGCGCGGTTTTCGCTGTTGCCCGGCACCGACATCAGCTGCAGGTAGTCGATGACGATCAGGCCCAGGTCGTGCTCGCGCTTGAGTCGGCGGCACTTGGACCGCAGCACTTCCGGCGACACGCCCGGCGTGTCGTCGATGAAGATCTTGGTTTCCTTCAGCATCTTGATCGCGCCGGTCACCCGCGCCCAGTCCTCGTCTTCCAGCGCACCGGTACGCAGCCGCTGCGCGTTGATGCGGCCATTGGACGAGATCAGGCGCATCGCCAGCTGCGAGGCCGACATTTCCATCGAGAACACCGCCACGCCCTTCTTGGATTTGATCGCAGCGTATTCGGCGATGTTCAGCGCAAAGGTGGTCTTGCCCATCGCCGGACGCGCGGCCAGGATGATCAGGTCGGTCGGCTGCAGGCCGGAGGTCATCGCGTCGAAATCGTTGTAGCCGGTCGGCAGGCCGGTGATGTTGCCGCCGTTTTCGAAACGGCTGCGCAATTCCTCGAAGGCGTCCTTCAGTGCGCCCGGCATCGCCACGAAGTCGGTGCGCCCACGCGCGCCGGCCTCGGCGATCTTGAACACCGCCTTTTCCGCCGACGACAGCAACTCCACGCTTTCGCGGCCCTCGGGCTGGAAGCCGTCGTTGACGATGGTGGTGCCCACTTCGATCAGCTGCCGCAGCACCGCCTTGTCGCGCACGATCTCCGCGTAGGCGGCGATATTGGCTGCCGAGGGCGTGGTGCTGGCCAGCTCGATCAGGTAGGCGCCATCGCCCACCTGTTCCAGCTTGCCCTGCGACTCGAACCACTCGCCCAGGGTCACTGCATCGAAGGGACGGTCCTTCTCGTTCAGTTCGCGAATCGCGCGGTAGATCAGGCGATGATCGCGGCGGTAGAAATCGTTGTCGGTCAACTGGTCGTTGACCCGGTCGAACGCCTCCGGCGCCAGCATCAGCCCGCCGAGCACGGCCTGCTCGGCCTCGACCGAATGCGGCGGCACCCGCAGCTGGTCAAGCCGCGGCTCGGGACGATCGTAATCGTCGTCGTCGCGATCGCGATTGCGCTTGGAACGGAAACCAGGACGAGCAGCCATGGACAAACAGACCTGACACGAGGGAGACGGGGGCAGGAAGCATAGTCATCGGCGGCGCCGACGACCATGCACAACTCTGTGGATAACTGGTGGACAGCCGGTGCATCACCGTTCTACGCGGCCGCTGTCGCAACCGCCGAGACGCTTGCGGCGCCTGGGTTTGCGCCGCTTCACCGGTGCCGGCTGGCGACTGTCTCCAGACCCGGTGCCGCTGTGGTCAACTCAGCGCCTGGACTGTTCGACCAAGCCCAGGAAGGCGTCGACGAAGCCCTGCAGGAACTTGCGGCTGTCGGCGTTGGCGACCTGATCGTCGGCACCGAACAGGCCGTCCTTGTACTGCAGGAAGACTTCCGGCTGGCCAAGCACACGCATGTCCAGATACGACAACACATTGCGCAGATGCTGCTGCGCGGTGGCGGTACCGATCGCCCCGACCGAGATGCCGACCACCGCAGCCGGCTTGCCGGCAAAGGCGCTGTCGCCGTAGGGACGCGAGCCGGTATCCAGGGCGTTCTTGAGTACGCCGGGAATCGAACGGTTGTATTCGGGAGTCACGAACAGCACCGCATCCGCCGCCCCGATCTGCTGCTTCAGCCGCGTGCCTTCAGCGGGAAAATCGCCGTCGCGGTCCTGGTTGTACAGCGGGATGTCGCCGATCTCCAGGTACTCGAACGTCGCCTTGTCGCCGGCCAGATGCTCCAGCGCGTGCGCCAGTTGGCGGTTGTAGGACGCTGCACGCAGGCTGCCGACCAGCACGGCGATGGTGATCTTGCTCATGGGAACGCTCCAGTGGGGAATCAGCGCCCGACTCTAGTCAGCCTGGCGCTCATGCCCGGTGAAGCGCGGCTGCCTCAGCGGCCGATCGCAGCGCGTTGGCTGCGCCAATGCGCCTGCCAGGCCTGGAACATCAGCACCGTCCACAGATGGGTATGCCATTTGCGCTCGCCGCCATTGAAGTCGCGCCATAGCCCGGCCACGGTGTCGGCGGCGAACACGCCGTCGCGCTCCAGCGTGGCGTGCGCCAGCAGATCGTCGGCCCAGCCATGCAGATCCCCGCGCAGCCAGGCGCTGACCGGCGCACCGAAGCCACGCTTGCCGCGGTAGACCATCGGCTCGGGCAGGTAGCGGCACAGCACGCGCTTGAGCAGGTACTTGCTGACCCCGTCGCGGTACTTCAGCGACAGCGGCAGCGACCAGGCGAACTCGGCCACGCGCCAGTCCAGCAACGGCGCGCGCGCTTCCAGCCCCACCGCCATGGTGGTGCGGTCCACCTTGCACAGCAGGTCGTCAGGCAGATAGGCGGCAAAGTCGGCCAGCATCATCGCGTCGGCCGGGGTGCCGGAGCCGTGCAGCGGGTCGGCCAGGCTGTAGAAACTGTCGGGCTCGGTCGCGCCCAGCACCACCGCGGCCGGATCGCGCCAGCGCGAAATGCGGTTGCGGTAGATGTCGCCGATGCCGCGTGCGCCGGCCTCGGCCACCAGCGCGGCCAGGCCACCGGTGCGCGAGGACTCGCCGTTGCGGCGCGCCGCCAGCGCCATCAGCCGCCGCAGCGGCCCCGGCACCAGCCCATGCATGCGCCAGTTGCGCAGCGCACGCTGGTAACGGCCGTAGCCGAAGAACAACTCGTCGCCACCGTCGCCGGACAGCGCCACCGTCACCCCGCCACGCGCCAGCCGTGCGACCAGCGCGGTCGGCACCTGCGAGGCATCGGCGAAAGGCTCGTCGAACATGTCCGGCAGGGTCGGCACCACCGCCAGCGCGTCGGCGCCGCTGACATACAGCTCGGTGTGGTCGGTGTGCAGATGCGTGGCCACCTCGCGCGCCAGCGGCGCCTCGTCGTGATGCGAGCCTTCGAAGCCGATGCTGAAGGTGTGCACCGGCTGGCTGCTCTGCGCCTGCATCATCGCGGTGACGATCGACGAATCGGTACCGCCGGACAGGAACACGCCCACCGGCACGTCGGCCACCATGCGCAGCGCCACCGCATCGCGCAGCACCGCATCGAGCTGTTCCTCGGCCTGCACATCGCTGCCGGTGAACGGTGCCGCCAGCGCGCGCTGCATCGCCTCGCGCGCGTTCCAGAACGGCTGCTGCGCCTGGTCCGGCCGATGCGCCGCCGCGCCGGCCGCCACCATCTGCGCGTCCAGCCGCAGCACGCGCCCGGGCATCAACTTGAAGGTCCGCTCGTGGATGCAGGCCGGCGCCGGGATGTAGCCCAGCCGCAGCAGCAGGGTCAGCGCATTGCGATCGACGCCGTTATCGAACTCCGGGTGCTGCCACAGCGCCTTGAGTTCGGAACCAAACACCAGGGTGTCGCCGGCCCAGCCATAGTACAGCGGCTTCTTGCCGACGCGGTCGCGGGCCAGGGACAGGCAGTTGTCGCGCTCGTCCCACAACGCCAGCGCGAACATGCCGTTGCAGCGGGTCAGGGTGTCGTCCAGCCCCCACTCCACCACTGCCGCCAACAGCACTTCGGTATCGGAATGACCGCGGAAGCGGTGCCCGAGCGCGGACAGGGCCGCGCGCAGCTGCGCGAAGTTGTAGATCTCGCCGTTGTAGGCAAGCACATACCGGCCATCGGCCGAGCGCATCGGCTGATGGCCCAGCGGCGACAGATCCAGGATGCTCAGGCGTTGATGCGCCAGCGCCACGCCGGCCTGCGCATCGCACCAGGTGCCGGCATCGTCGGGGCCGCGATGACGCAAGGCGGCGCCCATCGGCCGCACCAGGGCATCGAGTTGTTCGCCATGCATGCGTGGCGAGGCCAGCAGCAGTCCAGCCAATCCACACATCGTCAGTGCTCCTGCCGGCAGCGCATGCCGTTCATGCCGTCACCGCATCGGGTGCCGGCGCCGGCATTGCGATGAAACCGGGTACTGCCTGCACGCGCTGCAGCCAGGCACCGATCGCCGGCCAGCGCTGCAGATCGAAGCCGCCGTCCTCGGCGCAATGGGTGTAGGCAAACAGCGCGATATCGGCGATGCCGTAGTCGCTGCCGGTGAACCAGCGGTGCTGCTGCAGATGCTGTTCCATCACCGCCAGCGCCTGCTCGCCGCGTGCGCGCAGTTGCGGCAGTTCGGCGCGGCGCGCGGCATCGCGCGGCGTCCACAGGCTGATGAACCGCGCCACCGCCACATACGGCTCATGGCTGTACTGTTCGAAGAACATCCAGCTCAAGGCCTGCGCGCGCTGCCACGCGTCGGTGGGCAGATACGGGGTGCCTTCGGCCAGCCAGAACAGGATGGCGTTGGATTCGACCAGCACGCGGCCGTCGTCGCGCTCCACCATCGGCACCTTGCCGTTGGGATTGATGGCCAGATAGGCGGGGGTGCGGGTTTCGCCGGCGACGCTGTCAACCTCGACCCAGTGATAGCGGCTGCCCAGTTGCTCCAGCAGCAGGCGCACCTTGTAGCAGTTGCCGGAACTGGACATGCCATGGACGGTCAACGGGGGACGCACGCTCGACATCAGGCTGGCTCCGCGGCAGCAACGAGGGGCTGGCAGTGTCACAGCCCCGGGAGTCTTTGCAAAGCCCTGCGCCGATTCTGCCGCAAGGCATCGCCGCGGGTGCGTACGCCGCGGGCGGCGCGCCTCAGCGCATCGCCACCAGCGCCACCGGCACCCCCAGCACCGCGACCAGCACGCCCAGCGCCGACAGCGTCAATGCCAACGCACCGAAGGCACGCGCCCGTGTACCGCCGGTCGCACCGGCGAGCGCCTGGACCGCCGCGATCGACCACCAAAGACCGCCCAGCAGCATCAGCAGCACCGCCATGGCCAGCTGCGCAAGCCTGGCTGGATCATGCACGCCGGTGCCGAACAGGACGCCATCGCCGCCAAGCGCGGCCAGCGCCGCCAGCAGGCAGACCAGCCATGGCAATGTGCTGCCCAGCAGCGCCGGCAGCAACGCACCGACCTGCGCGACGCCGCCCATCCAGCGCAGCATCCGCTGCAGCAGCGCGCAGCCAACCAGCGCGATGGCCAGCATGACCACCACGGCGATGGCGTGCACCCACAGCGGCTGCGCAGACACCCACATCCAGCTCGAGAGCACGACGACCAGGCCGAATACGCACCACGCGCTCCAGCGCGCGCCGGGCTGCGCGTGCAGGCGCTGCGCAACGGTGTGCGGATCGAACAGCATCCCGCCCAGGCCACCGCCGCGCCACCAGGCCAGGCATGCCAGCACCAACACGACCAGCGCCAGCAGCCCGGCCAGCGGATGGACGAAGACGTGCATCTCCAGCGGCTGCCTGCGCGGATGCGGCTTGAGATCGTGGTTGAAGTACAGCAGGTCGCGGGCACGCTCCATGTCGGCGGCCGCACGCGTCACGCCGCTGGCGGGAATGCGGTCGGACAGGCGCTGCCACTCGCCGACGATGACGATGCGTCCCTGCTGCATGGAGACCGTGCGCGAGAAGCGGAACCAGGGGTTGGCGACCACCTGCGTGTCGGCCTCCACCTGCACCGCCGGATCGACCCGCACCCGCACGGTCTGCCGCGCCAGCCGCGGGCCGCCCAGTGCCAGCGGGCTCTTGCGCGCCGCGGCGGGCAAGGCGTCCATCCATTCGCCGAGCTGGAACAGCGGAAAGCCCAGCTCGTCGCCCTCGGCGGCCGGCCACTCCAGGCGATAGGCCTCGTGCGTGCGTACGTTCAACCCGTCGGCCGACGCGATGGTCGGCACGCCGACCTGGGTCAGCGCGGTGTAGTAGTGCTGCATGAATTCCAGGTAGTGTTCGCCAACCGCCTGCGCGCCGTTGTCCTCGAAGCCGGTCGCCACGCGTTCGCCGCGCCCCTGCCGATACGTCGTGTCCACGCTGAAGGTCGCCAGGCGCTGCGGCTTGCGCAGCGACACCGCGATCTCCTCGTCCACCTCGATCTGCGGCAGCGTCGGCATCGGCGACGGCACCGCCACCAGATCGCGCTGGCCGGCCACGACCGGCAGGCCACGCACGAACGGCAACGGCAGCCGTTGCGCAAGCGGGCCCTCCTCGCGATCGCGCGTGGCATCCACCCACACCTCGCCCTGCGGCAGATGCGCGCGCACCACCACATGGTCGAATGCATACGGACTGGGCAGGCGCAGATCCAGTCCATGCCCCTTGTCGCTGTTGACCAGCACCGGCTCGGCACGGATGCCGGCCAGCTGCAGCAGCGCGATCAGCAGCGTCGCCTTGTCCTTGCAGTCGCCATAGCGGTTGCGCAGCGTCACCTCCGGCGTATGCGGCGCGTGCGAGTTCTCGCCCATGTCCAGGCCGACGTAGCGGATCTCGCCCTGCACGAAGGCCACTGCACGCAGCAGTGCCCCCTGCGGGTCGTCGCGGCGCAGCTGCAGGCTCTGCACCATGCCCTCGGCAACGCGCGCGTCCTGGAACGCGCGCGGGTACAGCTGCGCTGCCCACGCCGCCACCGCCGCCCAGTTGCCGGCAGTGGAGACTTCGATCAGGCCATACGGATCGACATCCTCCGGGGTGTCCTTTTCCTCCTGTACGGCGGGCAGGTCGCGTGCGGCGATGTCCAGCGTCGCCACCTCGCCGGCGCGGCTGACATTGCGGGTGAAGCCCGGCGCGCTCACCCGCCACTGCAATCCCATCCCGGCCGGATACCGCACGCGCACCCGGCGCTCGCCCAGCGCCACGCCGTAGCGCGCATCGAACACGTCGTAATAGCCCTTGCCGAACACCGGATTGCTGCCGGTGATGGTCACCCCGTAGTCGACCCGGTCGCCCACGCGCAAGTCCGGCAAGGTGATCGACAGCGTCAGCGCGCCGTCGATCAAGCCCTCTTCCAGTCCGCTTTCGCGGCGCAACCGGGCGTAGTGCGCCTGTGTGCGCATGTCGATGCGCCTGCCGTCGCGCCAGACCTCCAGGCTGTTGAGCGCCAGCTGCTGGTACTGCGGCTGGTAACCGATGGAGATCTGCCCGGCTTCGTCCAGGCTCTTTGCACGCTGCACCGTGTAGCTGAGGCGACGGTAGGCCTGCGGCGCGGCACCGGTCAGGTCGACCTGATCGGAGACCAGTGCATAGCGCAGCCCGCCGGCACCGGGCACCTTGTCGGGCACCGCATCGGCGATGACCCAGGCCGGCGGCGGCGCCATGCGCGGCGCCTCGCTGGCCCGTGCCGGTGCGATCGCGCTCGCCACCACGGCCAACACGAAGACCATCCACAACGCGCCACGCCCGCGTCGCCCCTCATCCCTGTCGATCAACACCCACTCCTCGTCAAAACGCATTGAGTCCCGTCAACGCACGCCCGACCACCAACTGATGCACGGTCTCGGTGCCCTCGTAGGTGATCACCGATTCCAGGTTCAGCGCATGCCGGATCGCCGCATGCTCGGTGGTGATGCCGGCCGCGCCCAGCAGATCGCGGCATTCGCGCGCCACGTCCAGCGCCATGCGGCAATTATTCCACTTGGCCAGCGAGATCTGTTCCGGCCGCAGCTGGCCGGCTTCCTTCAGCCGCCCGAGCTGCAGCGCCAGTAGCTGCGCGGTGGAAATCCGCCGCGCCATGTCGGCCAGCTTGATCTGCGCGCTCTGCGTGGCCGCCAGCGGCCGGCCGAACAGGATGCGCTGCCCGCTGTAGGCCAGCGCCTCGCGCAGGCAGGCCACCGCCGCACCGATCGCGCCCCAGGCGATGCCGTAGCGCGCCTGATTGAGGCAACCCAGCGGCGCCTTCAGACCGGCCGCGTTCGGCAACCGCATCTGCTCCGGCACGTAGACATCGTCCAGGAACAGGCCCGAGGTCACCGATGCGCGCAGGCTCATCTTGTGCCCGATGTCCTGCGCACGGAAGCCGGCGCTATCGGTTTCCACCAGAAAGCCGCACACCCCGTCATCGGTATGCGCCCAGATGATCGCAAGGCCGGCGATGCTGCCGTTGGTGATCCACATCTTGGATCCGTTCAAGCGCCAGCCATCGCCCTGCCGTACCGCGCGCGTGGTCATCGCGGCCGGGTCCGAGCCACCCTGGGCTTCGCTCAGCCCGAAACAGCCGATCAGACGCCCCGCTGCCATCTCCGGCAACCAGCGCTGGCGCTGTTCGTCGCTGCCGTAGGCGTGGATGGGATACATGCACAGCGAGGACTGCACGCTGACGAAACTGCGCAGGCCACTGTCGCCGCGCTCCAGCTCCTGGCAGATCACTCCGTACGCCACCGCGCCCAGGCCCGCGCCGCCATCGCGGACCGGCAGGCTGGCGCCCAGCAGGCCGAGCTCCGCCAGTTCCGGCACCCATTCGCGCGGGAAGCGCCCTGCGTCGAAGGCGTCGCCGATCGCCGGCAGCACCCGCGTGTCGGTGAAGCGCGCCACCGCATCCTGCACTGCCCGCTCTTCATCGGTCAGCAGCGCGCGTACATCGAACAGGTCATCGGGGCGTACCGGCATGTCGGCTTCCACTGCAGGAGAAGCGGCGATTATCAGCCAGTTGCCGGCCGGACATGGCGGCAGCCTGGTCAGGGCATGCGATTCACAGCTGGCGCCGGAAACAGCTGGCGCCGGAAAATGAAAAGAGCCGGCAAGGCCGGCTCTTTTCGTGCTGCTGCAGCGAGCCTGGACGGTCCGCTACGGACAATTACTGGCGCGTGCTGCCCGCATCCACTCGGACGCCGCGGTCACCGGCCGTCGAGGCGGTCTGGGTCACCAGCTGACCGTCGACCACCGGCAGGCGGTCGCTGGCCGGCTTGTCGTTCATGCGCACGGTCTTTTCGAAACCGTCGTAACGGTAGGTCACGTCGTAGGCCACCACGTTGTCGGCATCGCCCAGCGAGATGCGCTCGCCCGGCTTGCTGTCCATGCGCATGGTGCCGGTGGTGCCGTCGGCATTGCGATAGGTCACGTCATAGCCCACCACGCGCGAGGACTGCGAATTGGCGTTTTCGGTATGGCACTGGCGTTCGGTGCGATCCACCACGCGGCCGCCGACATGGTTGCGGTCCACACGATTACCGACCATGCCGCCACCGACCGCACCGGCCACCGTGGCCAGCTTGCGGCCATTGCCGCCGCCGACCTGGTTGCCGAGCAGGCCGCCGATCACCGCACCGGCAACGGTGCCACCGACATTGCCGTCGCGCTCGGGCAGGCGTTCCTGCACCACCACGTCGCGGCAGACTTCGCGCGGCGAGGAGCTGGTGGTGGTTTCGCGGATGGCCGCACTGTTGACGACCTGCGCGTACTGCGGCTCGCGCTCGGTGATCGGTGCGACCCTGACCACGTCGGCGTATTCCAGACCACGCGGTGCCGGCTCGCCGTTGGCGACGAAATCGCCGGACGACGGGCGATTGTTCATGAAGGCGGCAGTCGCCACGCCTCCGACCAGCAACGCACCAGCAGCGACCAGTATAGTTGTCGTATTGCTCTTCATGATCCAGCTCCGTGCGGACACGCCGCGTTGTTGACGGCGTGATTCCAGCACGCGAACCCTGAACAAAAACGCGCTCGCTCATGAACGCGGCAGTTAAGTTCAGCTAGCGGTTATTTCATGCACTTCTAACAGCCGGAGCCTTCGCATGCGCAATCCCGTCACCTCGCGCGCCCTGCGGTGGGCCAGCACGCTGCGCTACCCCACCTTGTTCAAGCTGGCAGCGGCGCTGTTTCTGGTCGACCTGGTGCTCCCGGACCCGATCCCGTTCCTGGACGAGCTGCTGTTCGGCCTGACCACGCTGCTGCTGGCCAACTGGAAGACGCGCAAGGCACCGCTGCCCGCCCCGGCCCGCCGCGATTGATGCAGCTGGTCGATAGCCACTGCCACCTGGATGCCGGCGCGTTCGACCACGACCGCGCCGGCGTGATCGCGCGCGCACAGGCGGCCGGTGTCGTGCAGCAGGTGATCCCGGCGATCACCGCCGCCAGCTGGCCGGCGCTGCGCACCGTCTGTACCGAGGCGCCCGGCCTCTACCCTGCCTACGGGCTGCACCCGATCTTTCTCGAGCAGCACCGCCCCGACCATCTGCAGCTGCTGGCCGAATGGATCGCGCGCGAGCGCCCGTGCGCCATCGGCGAGTGCGGGCTGGATTTCTATCTGGACGGGCTGGACGCGCAGGCGCAGCGCGCTTATTTCGATGGACAACTGCAGCTGGCCAGGCGCTTCGAGCTGCCGCTGATCGTGCATGCGCGGCGCGCCACCGAAGAGGTCATCGCCCGCATCAAGGCGGTGGGCGGCCTGCGCGGGGTGGTGCACAGCTTCGCCGGCAGCCCCGAACAGGCGCGGCAATTGTGGAAGCTGGACTTCATGATCGGCCTGGGCGGCCCGGTGACCTACCCGCGCGCCAATCGCCTGCGCGGCCTGGCTGCGACGATGCCGCTGGAGTGGCTGCTGCTGGAAACCGATGCGCCGGATCAACCCGACGCCAGCATCCGCGGGCAGCGCAACGAGCCGGCCCACCTGCGCACGGTGCTGGACTGCATCGCGCAGCTACGCGGTGAGCCGGCCGAGCGCATCGCCGCGCAGACCACCGCCAACGCGCGGCGGCTGTTCGGATTACCGGGCTGATGCCGGTGTGCGCTGCCGACGAGGCGACGCAGCGCGGATGACGCCAATCAGCTTGCAGCGGCCTCGGCCGCCGGCGACGCGGTCGTGACCAGCTTCGGCTTGAGCAGCATTTCCAGCGCCTTGCCCACCGCGACAAACGCAAAGGTGCCGGTGATATGCGTGGCCGCACCCAGCCCGGCGCCGCAATCCAGCTTGAGCGTGGCGTCGGCATCCAGCTGCGGGCGGATGCCGCAAACGCTGCCATCGGCCTGCGGATACTTGACGTTCTCCAGCGAGTACACCGCCGGCACGCCGAAATAGCGCTGCGGATTCTTGGGGAAGTTGAACTCGCTGCGCAGCTTCTTGCGGATCAGTGCCAGCATCGCGTCGTGCTCGGTGCGCGAGACATCGCGTACGCGCACCAGGGTGGGATCGGTGCGCCCACCGGCGGCGCCCACCGTCAGCAAGGGCAGCTTGCGTCGGCGGCACCAGGCGATGGTTTCCACCTTCACCCGGAAGCTGTCGCAGGCATCGATCACCAGGTCGAAGTCATCGCCGAGCAGCTGTTCGATATTGCCGGCCGTTAGAAACGCCTCCACCGCATCGGCCTGGATCTCCGGATTGATCGCCACGCAGCGCTCGGCCATCGCGCGCGCCTTGTTGCGTCCGTACTGCCCTGCCAATGCCGGCAGTTGCCGGTTGGTATTGGACACGCACAGGTCGTCGGCATCGATCAGGCGGATATGCCCGACGCCGGTGCGCGCCAGCGCCTCGACCACCCACGAGCCCACTCCGCCCATCCCGACCACCGCCACGCGGCAGGCGGCCAGCCGCTCCACCGTGCCGACCCCGTACAGCCGGTCGATACCGGCAAAGCGTTCACGCCATTGTGCTTTCATCGGCCTATTTTACGCGCGCCGCCACGCGCGCGCTCAGCCGGAGTCCTCGCATGCCCACCCTGCCCACCGAGCAATCGCGCGCGTCCCGCTATGCCTTCCTGCTGGTGCTGGGCGTCCTGATCGGGCTGGTCGGCACGGTGATGGTGGCGCGCGTGCTGCAGGCCAGACGCAACCCGGTGCCGGACAGCCTGATGCAGGTGATGGCTTACCAGCTGCGCGCCCTGCAGCCCGACGCCGATGCCCGCTGTGATCCCGCACGCCAGCGAGCGCGGCTGCAATCGCTGCGCCTGCTTGCCGACGAACTGGAGCCGGCCTTCCCGGACATCGGCGAGGACCGCCGCTTCGCCGCGCATGCCCATGCCCTGCGCGGCGCACTGGACCAGGCACCTCGCACGCCGCCCGCCGATTGCGCCGCGATCGCCGCGGCCGGGACCCGGATCAGCGATACCTGCGAGGCCTGTCATCGCGACTTCCGCTGAGCCGCCAGCGCAGCGCTGCATGCAGATGCGGTGGCAGTGGTGAACAGGGCGCTCGGGTTTTGTTAAGCCTGGAGCGATCCAGTTGGCAGACCGTTCACCCTGGGCAACACAGGATGACGTCGCCGCGGCCCGACCGCTTTTTCGAACCACCCGGAGACACCTCATGAAGACCCGACTGCTCGTCATTGGCCTGGCCGCAACCGCGACGCTGGCTGGCTGCGCCACCTCCCAGCCCCAGTACGGCAGCTATCGCGGCGACCGCGGTTACGACCAGGGCTATTCGCAGCCGCAGGCGCGCTGCGTGGATTGCGGCATCGTCACCCGCATCGACGAAGTCGGCCCGACCCGCACCGCTCCCACCGGCACCGGCGCGGTGCTCGGCGGCATCGTCGGCGCGGTGGCCGGTCGCCAGATCTCCAAGGAGACAGGTGGCAGCAAGGGCAACAAGAACGTCTCGGCCGTGGCCGGTGCCGCCGCCGGCGCGCTGGCGGGCAATGCAATCCAGAACAACGTCACCAGCGACAGTTTCGACGTGCAGGTGCGCATGGACGATGGCCGCGTCATCGTGGTGAACCAGCGCGACCTGGCCGGCGTGCGCGAAAACGCCTACGTGCGCGTGGTCAACGGCAAGGTCGTGCTGCGCTGATCGGCGCTCGCAGCCGGAGCGCCAGCACAACGACGGCGCTCATCGTCAGGTGGGCGCGGTTGGCCGCCGGAACCGGCATGGACCACGCGTGCAATGCGATTGCTCCGCACCTGCCAGACGACTGCTCGCTACATGCGACTCGCCAGCGTCGGCGACATGACAGAAAGGCCCGGCAACGGGCCTTTCTGCTGTCTGCACGCTGGCCTGCCGTGGCGCCCCGCTCAGACCACCTGCACCGCATCGGCCTGCAGGCCTTTCTGTCCCTGCACGACGGTGAAGCTGACCTTCTGGCCTTCCTTGAGGCTTTTGAAGCCCTGGATCTGGATCGCACGGAAATGGACGAAGACGTCCTCGCCGTTTTCGCGACTGATGAAGCCAAAGCCCTTGGCATCGTTGAACCACTTCACGACACCATTCTCGCGTTCGATATTGGACATCTCGACTGCCTCCCTACGACACTGTGATGGACTGACGGTGGTGGCTGTGATTGCAAGGAGGAAGCGAGGTACAAGGATGTAGCGGATCGAGCGATCTACCGCATCAGGCCACGATTCACGGTGACCGTTGCAAACAGCAGCGCTGGCAACTTAACCCGCACCAAATGAATTTTCAAGCACCTCTTGCGCAATTTTGTCAAGCCTGAAACAGGACATTTTTAAACATCATGGACACGACCGTCGTCTACTACCTGCTGGCTGGCGTGCTGGTGCTGATCGGCCTCGCCGGGGTCGTCCTGCCGGCGCTTCCGGGCCTGCCGCTGGTGTTCGCGGGGCTGCTGGTGGCCGCCTGGGCCGATGGCTTTGCGCACGTCGGCTGGGTGGCGCTGCTGATCCTGGGGCTGATGACGGCGTTGTCGTTCGCGATCGACTTCCTCGCCACCGTGTACGGTGCCCAGCGGGTCGGTGCCAGCAAGGCGGCCCTGTGGGGCTCGGTGATCGGCTCGGTGGTCGGCATCTTCTTCCTGCCGATCGGCCTGTTCGTCGGCCCGTTCGCCGGTGCGTGGATCGGCGAATACTGGCAGACCCGCAAATCCGACCGGGCCACCAAGGTCGGCTTCGGCACCTGGCTGGGCATCGTATTCGGTACCGCGACCAAGCTGGCGCTGGGCCTGTGCATGCTGGGCGTATTTGCCATCGCCTGGTTTTTCTAGCGGACCTGCAGCGATGACCGACGCTGACTGGGCGAGACGAGCGCCCGCACGACAATGGCACACCCCCCTGCCCGGCTGCCAACGCCGGCCGATCGCGGATGTCGCCCGAATGTTATGCCGCCGTGTACACACCGCGCATGCAGGCGCGACCGTTAAGCTTTGCACCTGACGCGCCGGCCTGGCGCCCACACTCGGCCAGACTGCCCATGTCCAAGCACCGCACCCGTCCCCTGATGCTGATTGCCCTGGCGGCTGCGCCGCTGGCGCACGCGCAGGAAATCGCCCCCAACCCCGCGACACCGCAAGCCTGCACCTCCGTCACCTCGGATGCGGCGCGGCTGGCGTGCTACGACCAGGCGCTGGGCTATACGCCACAGTTGACCGCCGAGGCCGACGCCGCCGCGCAGATCGCCAAGCAGAAGGAACCCAAGCCGCAGGACGCGCGTGCCATCAGCCGCGTCGGCGATTTCTTCCGCGCCGATGGCCAGGAACAGCCCAAAGCCGAGGCAGTCGCCAATGCCGGCCGCGGCTCGCTGCTGGACCGCCGCTGGGAACTGGCCAAGGATTCCAAGCTGGGCACCTTCCAGCTGCGCGGCTACAAACCGGTCTACCTGTTGCCGGCGTTCTGGACCAGCGACTCCAACCGCACCCCGCAGTCGCCGAATCCGGCCAACTCGGTGTCCACCCCGCAGCAATTGGACAGCGCCGAGCTGAAGTTCCAGCTCAGCTTCAAGACCAAGGTGGTCGAGGATCTGTTCGGCGACAACGGCGACATCTGGATGGGCTACACCCAGAGCTCGCGCTGGCAGGCCTACAACAGCGATGCCTCGCGCCCGTTCCGCGAAACCAATTACGAGCCGGAAGCCATGCTGGTGTTCCGCAACAACTACAGCCTGTTCGGCTGGAAGGGCCGCATGAGCGGCATCAGCATCAACCACATGTCCAATGGCCGCGAAGATCCGCTGTCGCGCTCCTGGAACCGGGTCATCCTCAACATCGGGCTGGATCGCGAGAACTGGGCGCTGACGCTGCGCCCGTGGTTCCGCATCAAGGAAGACCGTGCCGACGACAACAATCCCGATATCGAGGATTACATGGGCCGCGGCGATGCCACCCTGGTCTACAACAAGGACGGGCACGAAGTGGCGTTGATCGCGCGGCATTCGCTGCGCGGCGGCGACCGCTCGCACGGCTCGGTGCAGCTGGATTACGGCTTCCCGATCACCAACCTGCTGCGCGGTCACGTGCAGGTGTTCGACGGCTACGGCGAAAGCCTGATCGACTACAACCACAAGGCCACCTACATCGGCCTGGGCGTGTCGTTGCTGGAGTGGTTCTAAGCAGATCGCGTTGCTGCATCGAGCAACGTCCAGCCCCATCGAGAAGCCGGCATGTGCGCATGCCGGCTTTTTACTGATGCGATCGCGGGCAGACAAACAGCGCAGGAGATCGTCCTGCGCTGCGTTGATCAAACGGCCTTGCCGAACGAAGCGAAGCGGCGTTACCGGCGATCAGACATCGAAGAAATCGACCTTGCCATCCTTCAGGGTGTAGTACGCGCCGACCACCTTGCACGCGCCGGTGCGCAGGGGTTCGAGCAAGGCCGGCTCGGACGCGCCGCGCAGGCGGTCGACGGTACGCTTGACGTTGGCCTTGACCGAGGCTGCCAGCAGGTCGTCGCCCCCCTTGCTCTTGGCGGTCAGCACCGCCGGCACGATGGGCTCGATCATCGCGCCAATCGCGCCCGGGAAGAAGGCGTTCTGCTCCACCACCGAGACCGCTGCCGCCACCGCGCCGCAACTCTCGTGGCCCATCACCACCACCAGCGGCACGCCGAGCTGGCTCACCGCATACTCGATCGAGCCCAGCGCCGTGGTGTCCACGGTGTTGCCGGCATTGCGCACGATGAACATCTCGCCCAGCCCACGGCCGAACAGCAGTTCCGGCGGCACCCGCGAATCCGAGCACGACACCAGGATCACGAACGGGGTCTGCCCCAGCGCCAGTTCGAGCCGACGCCGGCTATCGGAGATCACCTTCTTGGGGCGGTTTTCGACAAAGGCGGCATTGCCGTCGCGCAACACCTGCAGCGCCTGGTCGGCATTCAGATCGGTCTTCTTCGACGGTGCAGCACCTGCAGCGAACGGAAGCGACGCGGCGGCGGCTGCAATCGGCGCGCAACAGGCGCACTGCAGCAGTTTTCGGCGGGATGCGGAATGCGACATGGACGAGCCCCTGCTGTCTGGTTGGTGCAGCGATCGTACTCTGTGACAGCGATTGCAAAACCAGGCAAGAAGAGGTTCTGCGCACAAAACTTCGCAGGCGCCAGCGCTCGATTCAGGTCCAGTCCGTCAAGCCTTCGCGGCGATAGGTTTCCTGAAATGCCGGGCGCGCTTTCATACGCTGCGCATGCGCGTGCAGAGCCGGCCAGGCGTCGGTCGGCCGGGGCATGTTGCGCGACCAGCGCATCAGCATGGTCAGCATGAAGTCGGCTGCCGACAACCGCTCGCCCAGCAGGTAAGGGCCGCGCGCCTGCAGGTGCGCATCCACCTGCGCCCAGGCCGCTTCCAGTTTTGCGCGCGCCTGCGCCTGCGCGGCATCGCAGTGCGCGGCACCGGCCGCTTCGCCGGGGTAGAACCATGCGCGATACGCCGGCTGCAGGGTGTTGGCGCAGAAGAACATCCACTTGTAGTACGCCGCACGCTCGGGCGTGGCGACCGGCGGCGCCAGCCCGGCCTGCGGGTACAGGTCGGCCAGATGCAACACGATCGCTGCCGCTTCGGTCAGTACCTGCCCGTCCAGCACCAGGGTCGGCACCACGCCGGCCGGATTGAGCGCCAGGTACCCGGGCGATTTCTGCTCGCGCTGGTCAAAGTCCAGCGGATGCAGCGCGTGCGCCACGTCCAGTTCGATCAGCAGCCAGTGCACGACCAGGGCGGCGGTGCTGGGGGTGTGGTAAAGCGTGGCGACCATGCGGGCTCCGGAGTCAGTTGGTACAGGCGCGCAGGCAGGCAAGCTTGCGCGGTTCGCAGCGATTGTCGTCGCTCTGTTGGGTGCAGTCGAAGACCTGCGCCATGCAGTTGGCCCGTTGCGCGGGATTTTGTACGTCGTCGCAGCGCTTGCCGCGCGGTGCCGCCCGGCTGCTGCAACTGGCCTCGCTGGGCCGGTCGCGGCGGCATTGCCTGGCACTGTCGTTGCACTGCGCGATGCAGCGATCCGCCACCGAGGGTCCGTTGAACCGTGTCCCGGCGTCGTTTGTCTTGAGCGGCTTGCGCTCTGCGAACGGCACCGGGGCCGCAGGTGGCGGCGCGTAGTTGCGCGAGGGAAACAACACCGTGGGTCCTTTTTGCTGCTGCGCCGCCGAGCTCAGGCTCAGGCTCAGGCTCAAGCACAACAACAACACGATACAGACGCGTCGGAGCATTCCTGTTCTCCTGAAGGTCACTGGCCAGTGCGGCAAGCATAGCCGCTTACCTTGGCGTAGCGCCGCTCGTCCGCTGTCGAGAGGTGGCAGATGCTCCGTTCCCGACGGCACCAGACCTGCTGACGCAACCGCCTCGATCTGCCTGGTTATGGGCAGCAAACAGCCAAGGTGTGCCATCGCCTCGCCGTTCCAGGCCAAGCCTGAGGACCACACTGGCGTGCACGGTCGTCGGCCGGATGCAGACAGTGCGCAAAACCCACGTGTTCGCGTGGCTTTTGCGCATTTGCGTGGCCGTTGCGGCACCCGGCGCAGCCGGCCTTGCTGACGGGCTGCGCAGTCGGCCGGTAATGCGGTTATTCCACCACCACCGGAATCTTGCCGATGCGCGACTGCCACTGCCGCGGGCCGGTCTTGTGCACCGACTCGCCGGTGGCATCCACCGCCACGGTGACCGGCATGTCCTTGACCTCGAATTCGTAGATCGCCTCCATGCCCAGGTCTTCGAAGGCCAGCACGCGTGCGGCCTTGATCGCCTTGGAGACCAGATACGCCGAGCCACCGACCGCCATCAGGTAGACGGCCTTGTTGTCGCGGATCGCCTCGATGGCGGCATCGCCGCGCTCGGACTTGCCGACCATGCCCAGCAGGCCGGTCTGCTCGAGCATCTGGCGGGTGAACTTGTCCATGCGCGTGGCGGTGGTGGGGCCGGCCGGGCCGACCACTTCATCGCGCACCGGATCGACCGGGCCAACGTAGTAGATGAAGCGGTTGGTGAAATCCACCGGCAGGCTTTCGCCCTTGTTGAGCATGTCGATCATGCGCTTGTGCGCGGCGTCGCGGCCGGTCAGCAGCTTGCCGTTGAGCAGCACCACCTCGCCCGGCTTGAAGCTGGCGACCTCCTCGCGGGTGATGGTGTCCAGGTTGACCCGGCGCGCATTGGTCGGGTTGTAGGTGAGCTTGGGCCAGTCCTCCAGCGACGGCGGGTCCAGCATCACCGGGCCACTGCCGTCCAGGGTGAAGTGCGCATGGCGGGTGGCCGCGCAGTTGGGAATCAGCGCCACCGGCAGGTTGGCGGCATGGGTCGGGTAATCCTTGACCTTGATGTCCAGCACCGTGGTCAGGCCGCCCAGGCCCTGCGCGCCGATGCCGAGCGCATTGACCTTTTCGTACAGTTCCAGCCGCAGTTCCTCGGCGCGATTGGACGCGCCGCGCGCCTGCAGGTCGACGATGTCGATCGGCTCCATCAGCGCTTCCTTGGCCAGCAGCATCGCCTTTTCGGCAGTGCCGCCGATGCCGATGCCGAGCATGCCCGGCGGGCACCAGCCGGCGCCCATGGTCGGCACGGTCTTGAGCACCCAGTCGACGATGGAGTCGGACGGGTTGAGCATGGCGAACTTGCTCTTGGCTTCCGAACCGCCGCCCTTGGCCGCGACGATCACTTCGACGTGGTGGCCCGGCACGATCTTGGTGTTGACCACCGCCGGGGTGTTGTCGCGGGTGTTGGTGCGCTTGCCGGCCGGGTCGGCCAGCACGCTGGCGCGCAGCTTGTTGTCGGGGTGGTTGTAGGCGCGGCGTACGCCTTCGTTGACCATGTCCTCCACGCCCATGGTGGCATCGTCCCAGCGCACGTTCATGCCGATCTCGAGGAACACCGTGACGATGCCGGTGTCCTGGCAGATCGGGCGGTGGCCTTCGGCGCACATGCGCGAGTTGATCAGGATCTGCGCGATGGCGTCCTTGGCCGCCGGCGACTCTTCGCGCTCGTAGGCAGCGGACAGGTTCCTGATGTAGTCGACCGGGTGGTAGTAGCTGATGTACTGCAACGCGTCGGCGACGGACTGGATGAGGTCTTCCTGCTTGATCGAGGTCACGGCTGGCTCTGCGGCTGGCGGGGCAATCCGGCCATTTTAGTCGAAACTTCCGGCGCGTCCGGGCGTTGCGTCAATCGAGGCGATTGATCGGGCCATCGATCGCGCGCGGCCGGCCCGCGGCACGGAAGCGCCGTCAGACGCCGGTCGCGTTGCCTTGCAAGCGTGCCGCCAGCGCCGCAGCGGCGATCACGCGCCGCTGCGGCAATGCGCACTGGTGCGCTCCAACACCCCGCGCCCACGCAAAGCGCTGCACACTGTTGCGATGTCAGCCTCCCGTTCCGGCGCCCCTGCGCCTGCCGCTCCCCGTACCGGCCCCACCCTGCGCGAGCGCCTGGATGCGCTGCGCAACCTCCCGCCGTTCCTGCGCCAGATCTGGCAGACCAGCCGCTGGCTGAGTGCCAGCAGCATCGGCCTGCGCGTGCTGCGCGCGTTGATGCCGGTGGCCTCGTTGTATATCGGCAAGCTGATCATCGACGAGGCGATCCACCTGGTCGGCCAACCGCCGGCCTTCGACTCGCTGGCGCAGGCGCTGGGCAGCGGGCGCCTGAACCGGCTGCTGGAACTGCTGGCACTGGAACTGGCCCTGGCGGTCGGTTCGGACCTGCTCGGCCGGCTGGTCGGCTATGCCGATGCGCTGCTCTCGGAACTGTTCAACAACGCCGCCAGCGTGCGCCTGATGGAGCACGCTGCGCAGCTGGATCTGGAGGATTTCGAAGACCCCGACCGGCAGGACAAGCTGGATCGGGCGCGGCGCCAGACCATGAACCGCATGAACCTGATGAGCCAGCTGTTCGGCCAGGTGCAGGACGCCATCACCGTGGTCAGCCTGGCGGTGGGCCTGGTGGTGTATGCGCCATGGTTGATCCTGCTGCTGGCGATCGCGCTGGTCCCGGCCTTCATCGGCGAGGCGCATTTCAACGCATTGGGCTATTCGCTCAACTTCCAGTGGACGCCGGAGCGGCGCCAGCTCGACTACCTGCGCCAGGTCGGCGCCAGCGTCGAGACCGCCAAGGAAGTCAAGATCCTCAACCTGCACCGCTTCCTGATCGCGCGCTATCGCCGGCTGGCCGACAAGTTCTTCCAGGCCAACCGCGCACTGGCGCGCAAGCGTGCGTTGTGGGGTGCGTTGCTGGCGGCGCTGGGCACGCTGGGCTACTACATGGCCTATGGCTACATCGCCTGGCGCACCGTGCGCGGCGATTTCAGCATCGGGGACCTGACCTTCCTGGCCGGCAGTTTCCTGCGCCTGCGCCAGTTGCTGGAAGGCCTGCTGATCGGGTTTTCGCAGGTCGCCGGCCAGGCCTTGTATCTGGACGACCTGTATTCGTTCTTCAACATCGTGCCGGAGATCCGCTCACGCCCGAATGCGCTGCCGGTGCCACGCCCGATCCGCCAGGGCTTCGTGTTCGAGGACGTGGGCTTCCGCTACCCGGATGCCGAGCAGTGGACGGTGCGGCATCTGGATTTCGAACTGCGCGCCGGCGAAGTGCTGGCGCTGGTCGGCGAAAACGGCGCCGGCAAGACCACCCTGGTCAAGCTGCTGGCGCGGCTGTACGACCCGGACGAAGGCCGCATCCTGCTCGATGGCCAGGACCTGCGCGACTACGACCTGGACGATGTGCGCGCCAACCTGGGCGTGATCTTCCAGGACTTCGTGCGCTATCACCTGAGCGTGGGCGAGAACATCGGTGTCGGCCAGGTCGATGCGATGGGCGATGCGCCGCGCATCCAGGCCGCTGCGCAGCGCGCGATGGCCGGCGAGCTGATCGCCAGCCTCCCGGACGGTTACGACCAGCTGATCGGGCGCCGTTTCAAGAACAGCGTGGACCTGTCCGGCGGGCAATGGCAGAAGATCGCCATCGCGCGCGCGTACATGCGCGACGCGCAGCTGATGATCCTGGACGAACCCACCGCCGCACTGGATGCGCGCAGCGAGTTCGAGGTGTTCCAGCGCTTCAAGGAGCTGTCGGACAACCGCACCGCGGTGCTGATCTCGCACCGCTTCTCCAGCGTGCGCATGGCCGACCGCATCCTGGTGCTGGCCGCAGGCCGCATCGAGGCCAACGGCACCCACGCCGAGCTGATGGCGCAGGGCGGGCGCTATGCGGAGCTGTTCGAGTTGCAGGCGGCGGGGTATCGGTGAGGTTGGGGATTGGGGAGTCGGGATTGGAGATTCGCTAGAGCAGATCCTGGGTCCTGGACATATCGGGCTCGCGGATGAGCCAGGAGCTCTTGCGAATCCCCAATCCCGACTCCCGAATCCCGGCCGGCCAAATGAGAGCCCCTCTCATTTGGCTGGCTTGAGGTAGAATTGGCCGGTACTCTTCCCACGACACTTACCGGTATGTCTTCCGCTTTCGGCGCCGAAACGGTGCTTGAGGTCCGTCACTGGACCGATGCCTACTTCAGCTTCACCACCACCCGCGATGCCGGTTTCCGCTTCGAGAACGGGCAGTTCGTGATGATCGGCCTGGAGACCGAAACCCGCCCGCTGCTGCGGGCGTACTCGATCGCCAGCGCCAACTGGGAAGAACATCTGGAGTTCTTCAGCATCAAGGTGCCGGACGGTCCGCTGACCTCGCGACTGCAGCACATCCAGCCGGGCGACAAGGTGCTGGTTGGCAAGAAGCCCACCGGCACGCTGCTGATCAGCGACCTGCACCCGGGCCGCAACCTGTACCTGCTGGGCACCGGCACCGGCCTGGCGCCGTGGCTGTCGGTGATCAAGGACCCGGAAACCTACGAGCGTTTCGACAAGGTGATCCTGACCCAGGGCGTGCGCTTCGTGCAGGATCTGGCCTATCGCGACTACTTCGAGCGCGAGCTGCCGCAGCACGAATTCCTCGGCGACCTGCTGCGCGAGAAGTTGCTGTACTACCCGGCGGTGACGCGCGAGGCGTTCGCCAACCAGGGCCGCCTGACCGAACTGATGGCCGATGGCCGCATGCAGCAGACGCTCGGCCTGCCGCCGCTGGATCCGGCCAACGACCGTTTCATGATCTGCGGCAGCCCGCAGATGCTGGCCGACCTGCGCACCCTGCTGGACGCGCGCGGTTTCCAGACCTCGCCACGCATCGGCACGCCCGGACATTACGTATTCGAGCGCGCCTTCGTCGAGAAGTGACGCAGCACGCGCTGCGTCATCTCCGGTGGGCTCCACCACCGTAGGAGCGCACCCGGGCGCGACCTTGCTTTACCGGGCGCAACCGGCATTTCCGGGAACGCCTCGTCGCGCCCGGGTGCGCTCCTACGGGTGGTGGGCCTCCTGGGAGAACGGAATGACGCGGCGCGCATGAAGTGCCAGCGTGATGCGGCACCCCCTGCGGCCGCCTCCAGACTCCGCTGCCGTAGGAGCGCACCTGGGCGCGACCTGGCATTACCGGGCGCAACTGGCATTTCCGGGAACGCCTCGTCGCGCCCGGGTGCGCTCCTACGGTGGGCGGGTGCGCTGCGGGTCAGCTGCCCAGCGCGCGCTCGATCTTTGCTGCCAGTGCTTCCGGCTTGGNTCGTCGCGCCCGGGTGCGCTCCTACGGTGGGCGGGTGCGCTGCGGGTCAGCTGCCCAGCGCGCGCTCGATCTTTGCTGCCAGTGCTTCCGGCTTGGTGGTCGGGGCGTAACGCTCCAGCACCGTGCCGTCGCGGCCGATCAGGAACTTGGTGAAGTTCCATTTGATCGCCTCCGATCCGAGGACGCCGCGCTGTTGGCGCTTGAGCCATTGCCACAGCGGATGCGCGCCGCTGCCGTTGACCTCGATCTTCGAAGACAGCGGAAAATCCACCGCATAATCGAGCGAGCAGAACTGGCGGATCTGCGCGGCATCGCCCGGCTCCTGATGACCGAACTGATCGCAGGGAAACCCGACCACCACCAGGCCACGCTCGCGATAGCGCTGCCACAGCGCCTGCAACCCGGCGTACTGCGGGGTGAACCCGCATTTGGATGCGACATTGACCACCAGTACCACGCTGCCGACGTAATCACGCATCGATTGCGTGCGACCGTCCAGGTCGGTGAATTCAAACGTGGAGAGATCGCTCATGGCGTGCTCGAATGCCCAGGGAAGCGGCAGCGTAGCGCAGCCGCGGGCGATGCAGCACTGCAGCGGCAAGGCTGAGTCGGCTCTCGCGTGCATGGGCGAAAAACGACACGGCGACGCACCGGCGCGGCCATCCACACCGGCGGCCTTGCTCCCGATCCGTGCCAACGCCGTGGCTGCAACACCCGTCAGCTCCGCCGAGCCAACCGCCCCGGGCAGACAATCACCGGAGCCGCACAGCAGGCGCACGTCGCCACGGCGCTTGCAGGCGGCCTGCGCCGGCACAACGCCGTGCGAATCGCGGTCCGGCACTGCCTGGCAAGGGCCGCGCCAGCCAGCATGACGACCGGCCAACTGGTCGCGCTCGCCTCGCGCGTCGGCCGCGTCCGCCAACTGGCTGCGCGATGTCCTGACGGCCATGCCTTTTGTCACACGCCTGTCCGGCCCGGCTGGGGTAGCCTCGACGGTTCGCACTTTGGAGCAACCCTCTTGACCACCCGTCTCGCCTTTGCCCTGGCCGCTTCCCTGGGACTTGCCATGCCGTCCTACAGCATCGCCGCACCCGCCACCACGCAGGCCGCCGCCCAAGCCAACCCGTTCTTTGCCGACAGCACGCTGCCGCTGCACTACCCGCAGTTCGACAAGATCACCGACAGCGACTTCGCACCCGCCTTCGACGCCGGCATGGCCGAGCAGTTGAAGGAAGTGGACAAGATCGCCAACCAGAAAGCCAAGCCGAGCTTCGACAACACCCTCATCGCGCTGGAAAAGAGCGGCGCCACGCTCGATCGTGCCACCACGGTGTTCTTCAACCTGGTCGGTGCCGACACCAACGACGCGCGCAAGAAACTGCAGGCCGATTATTCGGCGAAGTTCGCCGCGCATCGCGATGCGATCTCGCTCAACGGCAAGCTGTTCGCGCGCATCCAGACGCTGTACGACCAACGCAGCCAGCTCGGCCTGGACGCGCAAGGCGTGCGCCTGGTCGAGAAGTACTACAGCGACTTCGTCCGCGACGGCGCCAAGCTCTCCGATGCCGACAAGACCACGCTCAAGGCGATGAATGCCGAGCTGGCCAACCTGGGCACCACCTTCAGCCAGAACGTGCTGGCCGAGGTCAACGCCGCCGCCGTCGTCGTCGATGACGTCAAGCAGCTCGACGGCCTGTCCGAGGAACAGATCGCCGCTGCCGCCGAGGCGGCCAAGGCGCGCAAGCTCGACGGCAAGTACGTGATCGCGCTGCTCAACACCACCGGCCAGCCGCCGCTGACGCAATTGAAGAATCGCGAGCTGCGCAAGAAGATCTATGACGCGTCGGTGTCGCGCGGCAGCCATGGCGGCCAGTACGACAACACCGCGCTGGTGTCGCGCATCATGAAGCTGCGCGCCGACAAGGCCAAGCTGCTCGGCTTCCCGACGTACGCGGCCTATTCGCTGGAAAACCAGACCGCCAAGACCCCCGAAGCGGTCAACGCAATGCTGGGCAAGCTGGCACCGGCGGCGGTGGCCAACGCCAAGCGCGAGGCAGCCGACCTGCAGGCGATGATCGACAAGGAACAGAAAGCCGCACGCAAGCCGGGCTTCAAGCTCGAGGCCTGGGACTGGGCCTACTACAGCGAGAAGGTGCGCCAGGCCAAGTACAACTTCGACGAATCCCAGCTCAAGCCGTACTTCGAGCTGAAGAACGTGCTGGAGAACGGCGTGTTCTATGCGGCCAACCAGGAATACGGCCTGACCTTCAAGCAGCGCACCGACCTGCCGACCTACCGCGACGACATCACCGTCTATGACGTGTTCGACGCCGACGGCAAGCAGCTGGCGATCTTCATCGCCGACATGTACGCGCGCGAATCCAAGCGCGGTGGCGCCTGGATGAACTCCTACGTGTCGCAGTCGGATCTGACCGGTTTCAAGCCGGTGGTGGCCAACCACCTCAACATCCCCAAGCCGCCGGCCGGCCAGCCGACGCTGCTGACCTGGGATGAAGTGACCACCATGTTCCATGAGTTCGGCCATGCGCTGCACGGCATGTTCTCGGACGTCAAATACCCATATTTCTCCGGCACCAGCGTGCCGCGCGACTTCGTCGAGTTCCCCTCGCAGGTCAACGAGATGTGGGCCGACGAGCCGTCGATCCTGAAGAACTACGCCAAGCATTACCAGAACGGCACGCCGATGCCGCAGGCCTTGCTGGACAAGGTGATTGCCGCGTCCAAGTTCAACCAGGGCTTTGCCACCACCGAGTATCTGGGTGCGGCCATGCTCGACCAGAACTGGCACCAGATCAGCGCCAGCCAGGTCCCGGACGCCGCCGGCGTGATGGCCTTCGAGGCCAAGGCGCTGCAGCAGGACGGCATCGCCTACGCGCCGGTACCGCCGCGCTACAAGACCCCGTATTTCAGCCACATCATGGGCGGTTACGCGGCCGGCTATTACGCCTACATCTGGTCGGAAGTGCTCGACGCCAATACCCAGCAGTGGTTCAAGCAGCACGGCGGGTTGAGCCGCGCCAACGGCGATCGCTTCCGTCAGACCCTGCTCTCGCGCGGCGGCAGCGTCGATGCGATGGAACTGTTCCAGAACTTTGCCGGCCATGCGCCGCAGATCGAGCCGCTGCTCGAGAAGCGCGGCCTGAGCGCGCAGGGCGGCGATGGCGCCACGCCGGAAGCGCCGCAGTCCAAGCCGTAATCGCAATGCAGTGAAATGAAGACGCCGCCCGGAGCGATCCGGGCGGCGTTTTTGTTGGTTGCCATCATGCCCGCTGCAGTCCGCGCAAACGCCGCGCTCAGCGCTCGACCGAATCCACGCCGTCGAGCAGTTTCCTCAACAGCTTTTCCAGCCGCACCTGCTCGGCATCGCTGATGCTGGAGGTCTCCGCGGTGAGCAGCTCGCAGGCATCGGGAAGCAGGCTGTTGATCAATGCCAGGCCGGCAGGCTGCAAGGTCAGCATGATCTTGCGGCGGTCGTCCGGACTGCTGCTACGTGCAATCAATCCCTTCTCGCACAATTGGTCGGTGAGCCGGGTGATGTTGGCCGGCTTTTCGCTGGCGGCTTCGGCCACCTCGGTTGGCGTGATGGCCTGCTCCGGGGTACCGTAGAGCATCATCAGGACTTCGTATTCCGGCGGGCTGATGCCGTATGGCTTCATCCGCACGCAGCCCTGCGTATGCAGCCGCTTGTAGAGATGCTTGATCAGCCTCACCAGGACGGCCGGTTCCCGCGGAAACGCCGGATAGCGCACACAGGTATGGTCCACGCGACGTGCGGTTGGATCGAAACTACTCATATCACCCGTTTGATTACATTACTGAATGGCATGACCATTCAATCACATCACCCGCTGGGCGACACCTCAGCGTGCGAAGAGATGTACATATTCCGGCGCGACCCACGCCAACAGCGTCGAGGCGGGGACCTCGGCCGTTTGCGTGCCATCCGAATACGGCCCCACCTGATACGGCGGAAACACGAACCGGACAGCAGTAATCTGCCCGGCCGGATTGAGCACCGGCACGAACTGGGCGAAGTTGTCGACCTGCGCAGCCGTGCCTTCGGCAATCATGCGATCGGCCGAGGCCACCTGCTCGGCCTGTTGTTCGATCGGCACACGATCGGCTTCCACGCGCTGGGTGGCGGCATCGTGCAATCGCACGGCAACCTCGCGCCCGATCTTTTCCCAGCCTGCCGGGTCCGGAATCAGGGCCTGCGCAGTCAACTGCCTGCGCTCCTTGACCAGCCAGACGAAGCGCGCCACCAACGGCTCGCCGTGCGCGCCGCCGGTATAGCGGCTGCCGTCAGCGGACACGACGATCAGGTCCTGGGTCTGCAACAGGGTTTCGAACGCCAGCGACAACTCGTAGGGCGCAGCCGGCTTGTCATTGCCCAGCCCGGACACCGCCTCCATGAGTTCGGTACGCGCTGCCTGCGCATAGTTGCGGATCAGTGCGCTCAGCTCGGGAAACGCATCCAGCCCGCGTGGGTAGCTGATCCCCACCATATAGGCCGGCGCCTGCTCGATCACATCTTCCAGCGGGCCGCTCTGCACAAGCACAGGCTCCGCCGGCGGTACTGCGGCCGCGCTCGCCTCGGCGGCCGGCTCGACCGCTTCGGCCGCTGTCGGCTCGCGCTGCGTGCACCCTGCCAGCATGCCCAGCACCAGCAAGCCCCGGACTGCGTTCACTCCTGACAACCGCCCCATTCCCACCTGCTCCCCATCGATACATCTGCAAAGACACGCTGCCGGCGATCAGGCCAGCAGATCCTGAAACTGGTGGTGCCGCCGGATATAGGCCCCGGCGTAGCTGCAGGCAGGCACGACCCTGTAGTCCTGCGCGCGGGCGTAGGCCAGCGCCGCCTCGACCAGCACTGCGGCAATCCCGCGCCCGGCGATCGCGTCCGGCACCTGCGTGTGGGTGATGGTCATGCGCCCGCCTTCCACACGGTAGGCCAGCTCGGCGCGTTGTCCATCGGTGTCTACGCTGAAGCGCTGCTGCGCGGAATCGTGGTCTGCCTGCACTTCGCTGCCTCCATGATGGTCTGCACGAGGCAGTGACGATGGCGATCAGTCTGACCAGCGCGGCGCCGCGCCTGCGTGAAAGTGAATCGATGCTGTGAGCGCCCGCGCAGCCTGCCGAGCAGGTCCTTAAGTTCGCTCGTGCCGCGCCGATAGCTGAGCCGAAGGCGCCGGTTGCAACCCGGGTCCGCGCGACCCGCCGGCGCCTTCGCCTTACCTACGAGGAGTCACGGCATGAACAACGATTCGGCAGGACACAGCGCAGACAGCGATAGCTCGCTGCTGGAAGGCCTGTTCCAGTTCGCCATCAACGGCGACACCCATAACCCCGACTTCGCGCAGCTCAACGACACCGTGTACCAGCGCCTGCAGCAGGCCTACGGCTCGGTGTCCACCAACAGCGTCGACGACGACCGGAAGCGCGACGCGGCCTGAGCCGGCGTCGCATCGCGCGCCAGGACCGGTCGCACACTCGCGATGGTCCTGGTCCGGTCGCCCGAGGCGACCTGCGTCAGTCGACACGTCCGAGCGACCGCGCGTGCCCGCCTGGCGACCGGCGGATGGCGTGCCGGCCGATCAGCCGAAGCGCGGGTTGGACAGCTGCTCCAGGAAGACCTGCCACACCCGCGGCTCCATGATCAGCATGAACATCACCCCGAACGCGGCACCGGCCAGGTGCGCGCTGTGGTTGATGCGGTCGCCGCCGCGACGGTCCATCCACAGGCTGTAGCCGACGTAGAACACCGCGTAGATGATCGCCGGTGCCGGAATGAACAGCACCAGGATGATGGTCCACGGCTGCAGCAGGATGAAGGCGAACAGCACCGCCGACACCGCGCCGGAGGCGCCCAGGCTGAGATAGTTCGGGTTGTTCTGGTTCTTCAGATAGCTGGGCAGGATCGAGACCACCAGCGCCGCCAGATAGAACAGCGGATAGGTCAGCACGCTGCCGGTCAGCTGGGTCATCACGTTTTCGATCACGCGGCCGAAGAAGAACAGCGTGATCATGTTGAAGACCAGGTGGCCCAGGTCGGCATGGATGAAGCCGTAGGTGACCAGGCGGTCGTACTGCTTGTGCTTGTCCAGCGCCGGCGGCCACAGCACCAGCCGGTCGGCCAGCTTGCGGTTGTTGAACGCCAGCCACGAGACGATGCCGGTGATGGCGATCAGGATCAGGGTAATCATGCGGACCTCAGGCAGAACGGTAATTGTCGACCATGCGATAACCGCGCGCATACAGGCCGAAGGCCAGTGCCGCCAGGAATGCGAAGGCCGCGAAGAAGAACATCAGGAACGCCGCTTCGCTGAGTCCAGTATCGACGATATGCGCGGTCACCGTCTCGTTGCGCACCGCCACGTTCGATAGCAGCACCCACAGGTTGCCGACCGTGGTGGTCAGGTACCAGAAACTCATCACCACGCCCTTCATCGACGGCGGTGCCTGGCTGTAGGCAAACTCGATGCCGGTGGCCGACACCAGCACCTCGCCGAAGGTGAGCAAGGCATAGGGCAGGATCTGCCAGGCGATATGCATCGGCTCGCCGCCATCCATCACCACCTGGATCGCCCCCACCACGATCCAGGCCACACCGCTGAAGGCGATGCCGCTGGTCATGCGCCGCAATGGCGTGGGCTCCCAGCCAACCCGGCGCAGCAGCGGGTACAGCAGCAGGTTGTTGAACGGGATCAGCAGCATCACCAGCAACGGATTGATCGCCTGCATCTGCGACGCGGTGAACCAGGCCGGCATGGTCATCTCGCGCCCCTGCAGCACCCAGGTCGAGGCTTTCTGGTCAAACAGCGAGAAAAACGGCGTGACCAGCGCGAAGATCACCAGCACCCGCAGCAAGGCGCGCACGCCCTCCACCGCCGCATCCGGATGCGTGCCACGGGCGCGTTCCAGCTGCCACCAGGTGCCGCCGCCGATGCCGGCCAGCAACAGCACCAGCGCGATGCACAGGCAGATGACGATGCCCAGCGGCTCAACCCAGGCGAAACTCGCCAGCGCCAGCACCACCGAGAGCCAGGCCAGCACCAGGCCCGGACGGCCCTGCCCCGGCACACGTGTCAGCAGCGCGGCGCGCACCACCGCGCCGAATCCGTGCGGGTCCTTCGGCGGCAACGGCACCCGCACGTACCGGTTGCGCCCCAGCCAGAACACCAGCGTGGCCACGAACATCAGGATGCCGGGGATGCCGAACGCCCAGGACGGACCCAGGTTCTTCAGCGCCAACGGAATCAGCAGCGAGGCGAACAGCGAGCCGAAATTGATGATCCAGTAGAAGGCGTCGAACACCACCTTGGCCAGGTGCTTGTTGGACTGGTCGAACTGGTCGCCCATGAACGAGGCCACCAGTGGCTTGATACCGCCCGCGCCCAGCGCGATCAGACCCAGCCCGACGAAGAAACCGCTGCGGCTGCCTTCGAACATCGCAAGGCATGCGTGCCCGGCGCAGTAGACCAGGCTGAACCACAGGATGGTGTTGTATTTGCCGAACAGTCGATCGGCCAGCCAGCCACCCAGCAACGGAAAGAAATACACCCCGATCATGAAGCTGTGCAGGATGTGCTTGGCCTCGGCTTCGCGGCCGGGCCCGCTGACTTCCTGCAGCAGCAGCGAGGTGATCAGGAACTGCACCAGGATGTTGCGCATCCCGTAGAAGCTGAAACGCTCGCAGGCTTCATTGCCGATGATGAAAGGAATCTGGCGCGGCAGCCGCGCACCGGCAGTGGCGCCCGGCAAGGTGGAAGTGGTCAAGGGCAGTCCGGTCGAGCGAAAAAACACGCGCTATCGTACCGGCGGCTGCCGGTTGGCCGCCATCGCGACCATGGGATAAGGCCACAGGCGCGCCGCTGCATGCATCCATGCCGCGGCGCCTGGCCGGCCTTGCCTCCGGGCCCGGCCCGCCGGCGGTCGCCATTGCGGCGCACTGGCAAGTGGTTCGATCCAGGCCCGCTGCAGCCGCCGTCGCGATACCGCAACCACGCCGATCACGCGCAGGTCATGACGCAGTGCAGATTGGCCTGCTGCCCCGGCTCGGCTACATTGCAAACGTTTTCCTGGAACACTGGACCGCTGGATGCCCCGCTTCACCCGCCTGGCCCTGAGCCTGCTGCTGCTGACCACCTGCCCCGCCGCACTGGCCGCCGAACCGTTGACCACCCAGGCCGAGCGTAGCGGGTTCGCACAAACCGGACGCTACGATGAAGTCATCGCGCTCTGCGATGCCTTTGCACAGCGCTACCCGCAGGCGGTGCGCTGCATCGAATTCGGCACCACTCCGGAAGGCCGGCCGATGAAGGCGCTGGTCGTCTCCACCAGCGGCGCACTGGATGCAGACAGCGCTGCGCAACGCACGTTGCCGGTGGTGCTGGTGCAAGGCGGCATCCATGCCGGCGAGATCGACGGCAAGGACGCGGGCTTCCTGGCCCTGCGCGAATTGCTGGACGGCAAAGCCGGCAAAGGCGTGCTCGACAAGCTGGTCTGGGTGTTCGTGCCGGTGTTCAATGTCGACGGCCACGAGCGCTTCGGCGCCTGGAACCGGCCCAATCAGCGCGGCCCCGAACAGATGGGCTGGCGCACCACCGCGCAGAACCTCAACCTCAATCGCGACTACCTCAAGGCCGACGCACCGGAAATGCAGGCGATGCTGCGGCTGGTGCAGCAATGGGATCCGCTGATATATGTGGACCTGCACGTCACCGATGGCGCCAAGTTCGAACACGACGTCTCGGTGCAGGTGGAGCCGGTGCACGCCGGCGATGCCACGCTGCAACGCGACGGCACGCGCTGGCGCGATGCAGTGATTGCCGACCTGGCCAAACAGGGCTCGCTGCCGCTGCCGTATTACCCCTCGTTCGTGCACGAGGACGACCCGACCTCCGGCTTTGCCGACGACGTGTCGCCGCCGCGTTTTTCGCATGGCTATTTCCTGCTGCGCAATCGCTTCGGCATGCTGGTGGAAACGCATTCGTGGAAGACCTACCCGGTACGTGTGCGCGTCACCCGCAACGCGATCGTGTCGGTGCTGCAGCAGGCCGCGCGCAACGGTGCCAGATGGCGCGCCGATGCACTGGCGGCCGATCAGCGTGCAACCAAATTGGCTGGCGAGATGGAGCCGTTGAGCTTCGCTGCCGGCCCCGCCGCACGCACCGTGGCCTTCCGTGGCTACGCCTATACGCGCACGCCCTCGCCGATTTCCGGCGCATTGATGACGCACTACGACGAGACCAGGCCGCAGATCTGGAAAGTACCGTTGCGCGACCAGATCAAACCCGACGTGGTGGTCGATGCGCCACGCGGCGGCTACCTGGTGCCTGCTGCGCAAGCGGCCCTGGTGGCGGAGAAACTGCGCCTGCATGGCATCGCCTTCGAAACCATCGCCGCTGGCGGCCAGTACCCGGTACAGAGTTTCCGTGCCGATACCGCGACCTTTGCCACGCGCTCGAACGAAGGCCACCAGAACCTCGAGATCACCGGGCAGTGGCGCGATGACACCCGCACCGTGCCGGCCGGCTCCCTGTTCGTGCCGATCGCCCAGCCCAGGTCGCGCCTGGTGATGGCGATGCTGGAACCGCAGGCGCCGGATTCGCTGCTGCAGTGGGGCCAGTTCAACACCGCATTCGAGCGCAAGGAATACATGGAGGATTACGTCGCCGAAGAGGTCGCGCGCGACCTGCTCGAACGCGACCCGGCAGTGAAGGCGCAATTCGAACGGCGCCTGGCCAGCGACGCGGCCTTCGCGGCCGACCCGAAGGCACGCCTGGAATTCTTCGCGCGCCTGCATGCCTCCTGGGACGAGCGCTACCGCCTGTATCCGGTGTTGCGCACGGCACAGACCCAGTTCTGAGGCGGCGCCCGCTTCCGGCAAGCATCTGATTCGGCGCGTACGCGCGCCTTTCGAACCTGGGCACCGCGGTGCCCTCCCCTGATTGCAACCGCACCACAAGGACCACCCGTGCCACAGCTCGATATGAAACCGTTTACACACTCCAGGCCACGCCGTCTCGTGCTGGCCATCGCCCTTGGCGTCGGCACCGCGTTCGCCGCCCCGCTCGGCGCACAGACCGCCGCTGCAGCGCAGCGGTGGATGGACACCGCCCTGACCGCGGACCAGCGTGCCGAGCGCCTGCTCGCGCAGATGAGCGAGGACGAAAAATTCCAGATGCTGCGCAGCTACTTCGGCCTGGGCACCGACAAGATTCCCAAGCCCGAGGGCGCGCTGGGCTCGGCCGGCTATGTCCCCGGCATCCCGCGCCTGGGCATCCCGGCGCAGCAGCTCGCCGATGCCGGCGTGGGCGTGACCAATCCCGGCGGCATCCGCAAGGGCGACTTCGCCACCGCGATGCCGTCCGGCCCCTCGACCGCCTCAAGCTGGAATCCGCAACTGGCCTACGCCGGCGGCAGGACCATGGGCCGCGAATCGTGGCAGCAGGGCTTCAATGTGCTGCTGGCCGGCAGCGTCAACCTGCAGCGCGACCCGCGCAACGGGCGCAATTTCGAATATGCCGGCGAAGACCCGCTGCTGGCCGGTACCATGGTCGGCGAGTCGATCCGCGGCGTGCAGAGCGAGCACGTGCTGTCGACGATGAAGCACTACGCGCTCAACGACATGGAGACGCGCCGCAATTTCCATAGCGCCGAGATCGGCGAGCAGGCGATGCACGAATCGGACCTGCTGGCGTTCGAGATTGCGCTGAAGATCGGCGACCCCGCCTCGGTGATGTGCTCCTACAACAAGATCAACGGTATCTACGGCTGCGAGCACGATTACCTGCTCAACCAGGTGCTCAAGCAGGAATGGAACTACCCCGGCTACGTGATGTCCGACTGGGGCGGCGTGCACAGCGGCTCCAAGGCGGCCCTGGCCGGACTCGATCAGCAATCGGCCGGCGAAGTGTTCGATGCGGCGGTGTTCTTCGACGCGCCGTTGCGCATGGCGGTGTCGGCCGGCGTGGTGCCGCGCGCGCGCTTCGACGACATGGTCAAGCGCGTGCTGCGCAGCCTGTTCGCGCATGGCGCGTTCGATCATCCCACCCAGCGCCAGCCGATCGACGGCAAGGCCGGGCTGCTGGCCGCGCAGCATGTTGCCGAGGAAGGCAGCGTGCTGCTGCGTAACGAACAGGCCACCTTGCCGCTATCCACGGACGTGCGCCGCATCGCGGTGATCGGTGGATATGCCGACAAGGGCGTGATGTCCGGCGGCGGTTCCTCGCGGGTGGACTACACCATCAACGGCGGCAACGCCGTGCCCGGCATCACCCCGACCACCTGGCCGGGCCCGGTGATCATCCATCCGTCCTCGCCGCTGCAGGCACTGCGCGCCGCGTTGCCGAACGTGCAGATCGAGTATGTCGACGGCAAGGACCGCGCTGCCGCGGCACGTGCGGCCAAGGCCGCCGATGTGGCGATCGTGTTCGCCACCCAATGGGCGGCCGAATCGGTGGACCTGCCGGACATGCAATTGCCCGACAACCAGGACGCCCTGATCGAGGCGGTGGCCAAGGCCAACCCCAGGACCACCGTGGTGCTGGAAACCAACGGCCCGGTGCGCATGCCCTGGGCCGAGCGCGTGCCGGCGGTATTGCAGGCGTGGTATCCGGGCATCGGCGGCGGCGAGGCGATCGCCAACCTGCTGACCGGCGCGGTGAATCCGTCCGGCCATCTGCCGGTGACCTGGCCGGTGGACGAATCGCAGCTGCCGCGTCCCTCGATCCCGGGCCTGGGCTTCAAGCCGGCCAAGCCGGGCGAAGACACGATCGACTACGCCATCGAAGGGGCCAACGTCGGCTACAAGTGGTTCGCCGCGCGCAAGCTGACACCGCGCTACCCGTTTGGCCATGGCCTGTCGTACACCCAGTTCCGCATGGGCGGGCTGCGCGTGGACGCCAACGGCAGCCAGCTCACGGCGAACTTCGAGGTGGAAAACATCGGCCAGCGCGAAGGCGCCGCCGTGCCGCAGCTCTACGTCACCCTGCCCGACGGCCACGCCACCCCGCTGCGCCTGATCGGCTGGCAGAAACTCACGCTCAAGCCGGGCGAAAAGCGCAACGTGCAGGTGATCGCCGAACCCAAGACGCTGGCCGACTTCGATGCCAAGGCACGCCACTGGACGATTGCCGCCGGCACCTATCGCGTGCAGCTGGCGCGTTCGGCAGGCGAACCGGTGCAGAGTGCGGAGGTCACCTTGCAGGGGGCGCAGCTGCCGTGATCCGGTGTCGTGGAGGGCATGCAGTGCGCGTGTCTGCCGCGCCGTCTTCTCCCGTCGCCGGCAGGCACCCGCCACCACGAAGAATTTGTGCCAGATACGTTGACAGCGTCGCGCGCAACTTGCACAATTCGCCTCCTGAGTCGCCCAGGTGGCGGAATTGGTAGACGCACTAGCTTCAGGTGCTAGCGGGGGCAACTTCGTGGAGGTTCGAGTCCTCTCCTGGGCACCACGACTCACGGTAGATCGCAAAAAACCCCGCTCAGGCGGGGTTTTTTGCGTCTGGACGAGGTGGCCGGACGATGGCCTGCAGACAGTGGTGAGGATGCCGATCGGCAGCGCCGCGAGAATGCGACGGCAGTGACTTTGCGACACGCGCTCCCATGTCGCGGCAGTAGCGACCATGCGTGATGCCTACACGACTGCTTGCGACCGGGTGGAAGCACTGCGCCAGTACAGGACGCGCGCGCGTCCGCTACCAAGGCGGTCCGCTGCAACTGCTCACACCGCTGCAGGAAGACACCCGCGCCATGGCACCGCGCATGTCGAAGCGACGTCCGACACCGTCGACGCTCGACCAAACAGGGAAGTCTAGCTGCAACCAGCAACACACAGATGAGGCACACGCCCTCAGGTCAGATCATCGCTTCTCAGGTGGTCCGGGCAGGTCCTTGATGCGCTGCCGGATGACGTTCGAACGGGCGAGATCTCCGCTTGCTTCATACGCCTCGGCGAGGCTGTCCAGCGCATTACTGGACGCCGGAAATAGCAACACGTTGAGCGCGAACACACGAATCGCCGCATCTGCGCCGAGATTGGACAGAACGGTGTAGCCCGTCGTGTTGACCACAGCCTCGAGTTGATCGAGGGGGATGCTCCCGTCGACACGCAGTGCATCGGCCAACAGCTGCGTGTCGTGATCGGCAGGCGACTGCAGCGCAAAGGCGATGAGTTTCTCCGACACGGCTTCGGCAGGAAACGTCCGTGGCGCAATGGCGGCCATGATGCTGTCGACCAGCACCCGGGACCACACCCCGCGCGTGCTGCCATTGGTCAGGTAAACGATGGTGTAGCTATCGCCATCCAGGGCATCGGCGAACAGCAGGCGCACCCTCACCCGCGCGCCGCCATCATGACCGACGTACCGATAGGCACCACTTGCGCCAACCTCCCAGCCGCTGGCAAACCAGCCGCGCTGTCCGTTGGTCAGCAGCTGCGGTTGCCAGAGCTGTTGCAGGGTTGGCTTGCCGACCACCTTTCCATCTCGCATCGCTTCGATGAAAGTCGCCAGATCGTCGATGCTGGCGTACAGCTCGGCATGCCCGAGGGCGTAATCGGGCCAGGCGATCTCTGGCTCTTTCTGCAATTTTCCGTCCTTGCCAACGTAGGCACTGACGACTGCATTAGCCGGCAATCGCGAGCGTCCGAGAAAGGTATGCGCCAGCTTCAACGGCTCGAGGATCCGCTCGGACACGATCTGCGAATACGGCTTGCGGTAATGCGCCTGGAGCAGTTGCGACAGCACCAGATAGTTGGTGTTGATGTAGCGGGTGCTGCTACCCGGCGAAAACAGCAGAGGTTGGTTGCCAAGCACAGCAAAGACGGCCTGCGCAGTGGCAGGAAACGATGCGTTTGTCCCAGGCGCGCCGCTCATCTGCGCCTCGGTGAAATATTCTGGCAAGCCGGAGGTGTGGTTGAGCAACTGACGCACCGTGATCTTGTGCCAGCGCTGGGGCAGATCTGGCAGGTAGACCCGGGCGGGTCGGTCCAGATCGAGTTGCCTGGCCTCGACCAACTGCATGATCAAGGTGCTCACCAATAGCTTGCTCACCGAAAATGCAGGAAATATCTGCCCAGGCGTCACCGGCTGCCGGCTGTCCAGATCGGCTTGACCATCGCTGCCACGAAACAGCAGCCTGCCATTGTGGGCAACGTACACAGCCTGCCCCACGACGCCGTAGCGCTGCCGATTGAGCTGCATCTGCTGCGTCACTCGGTCGGCCAATGCATCGGCCGACGCGATCAACGGCAACCACAGCGACAGAAGGAGCACAATCTGCAGCAGGCACCCGATTGCCTGCGCTGCATGCGGTAACTCACGATGACGCTGGGCCTCTTGATTCAGCGTGAGCCGGCCTTGGCGCTGCATCGTATGCATGAGCCAGAAAGACTGCGGTAAACCGGTCGTTGAAGGCGTCACTGCCATTGAACTGCTCCCACCTGGAGGGCGTCAGTCTAGAGCGTGTTGACAGGCGCAGCACGATTGTCAGATGGGCTCACCAACCGTAGCGAGCACCCGACTGGTGGAAAGCGCAGTGGTCTTTTCAACGTCCCCTTATTGGATTCAGTCAGAACGCCACGTCGAATACTGCGCCGGTCGAGGCCGCGGTGCCCTCACCGCTCCAAACGGTTCGCTGCTTGCTTTGCGAAGCGCGACGCACACCGACCATCTCGACGGGTCCTTGCCCGCCCACCGTCGCGGGACCTTACGCGGCATGGATGCCGCGTAAGAGCCTACATGGACGTACTTGCGGCGTGTCCCGCGATGGTNACGCACACCGACCATCTCGACGGGTCCTTGCCCGCCCACCGTCGCGGGACCTTACGCGGCATGGATGCCGCGTAAGAGCCTACATGGACGTACTTGCGGCGTGTCCCGCGATGGTGGGCGGGCAAGGGCCCTGCAGCCAAGTCGCAGATCACCCGCTCTGCACTAGACCGGCATGAAGTCGTTGTCTTCGCCGCTCGTAGTACAGCCGCGCGCCTTCACAGCCGGCGCCTAATGCCCACCCGCCGCCGCTGCGCCACCTGCGCCCGCACCGAACGGCGGTTTGGCCAGCCACAGGAAGAAGATGATCGCCAGGAAGGTCCAGCCAAGCAGGTAGAAGATGTCGTTGAAGCCCATCTGCGAGGCCTGGTGGTTGATCATGTTGTTCAGCGAGGCCGCGCCGCGTTGCAGGTCGCCCTGCCCCATCGCGGTGACCTGCTCCTGCATGCCCGGGGTGTACACCGAGATGTGTTCGGTGATGTGCGCGTGGTGCACCTGGGTGCGGCGTGCCCACAGATAGGTGGTCAGCGATGCGGCAAAGCTGCCGCCCAGGGTGCGCAGGAAGGTGGCCAGGCCTGACCCTGCTGCGATCTCGCGCCCGTCCAGGTCCGAGAGCAGAATCTGCAGCACCGGCATGAAGAACAAGGCCACACCCACGCCCATCACCAGCTGCACGGTGGCCACATGGCTGAAGTCCACCTGCAGGTTGAAGTTGGAGCGCAGGAAGCTGGTGAACGACAGGAAGATGAAGGCGACGGTGGCGAGCATGCGCAGGTCGAACCGCAGCGCGTACTTGCCCACGAATGGGGTCATCAGCACCGGCAGGATGCCGATCGGCGCGGTGGCAAGGCCGGCCCAGATCGCGGTGTAGCCCATGTCGCGTTGCAGCCATTGCGGGATCAGCAGGCTCACGCTGAAGAACGCCGCATAGGCCACCACCATCGCCAGTGTGCCGGCGCGGAAGTTGCGATGCCGGAACAGCTTGAGATCGACGATGGGATCCTTGTCGGTGAGTTCCCAGATCACGAACACCACCAGCGCCACGGCAGCGACGCAGGCCAGCACCACGATCTTGTCGGAAGAGAACCAGTCCTCGTCGTTGCCCAGGTCCAGCACCAGCTGCAGCGCACCGACGCCGACCACCAGCAGGATCAGGCCGACGTAGTCCATGCGCGGCTTTTCCAGCTGCTCGGGGCGATGGCGCAACTGCGAACCCACAATACTGCTGGCGATGATGCCCAGCGGCACGTTGATCAGGAAGATCCATTCCCAGCTGTAGTTGTCGGTGATCCAGCCGCCCAGGATCGGCCCGGCGATCGGTGCCACCACGGTGATCATCGCCAGCAGGGCGAGCGCCTGCCCGCGTTTTTCGCGCGGGTAGATCGACACCAGCAGGCTCTGGGTGATCGGGTACATCGGTCCGGCAACAAACCCCTGCAGCGCACGCGATACCACCAGCATGCCCATGCTCTGGGCCAGGCCGCACAGCAACGAGGCAATGGTGAAGGCCAGCGTCGACCACACGAACAGCTTGGTCTCACCGAAGCGGCGGCTCAGCCAGCCGGTCAGCGGCAGGGCGATCGCGGTGCTGACCGCGAACGAGGTGATGACCCAGGTGGCCTGCTGCGAGCTGGCACCGAGATTGCCGGCGATGGTCGGCAACGAGACGTTGGCGATGGTGGTGTCCAGCACCTGCATGAACGAGGCCATCGCCAGGCCCACGGTGCACAGCGCCACGCTCGCCGGGCGAAAGCCGGCCGCGGGCGCAGGTGCCGAGGGACCGCCTGGCGCGGTGGGAGCTTGCGAGGACATGCTGGCTCAGCCCGCCTTGGAGCCAGCCTGCGCAGGCAGGTTGTCCTGGATGATGCGTTGGATGTCCGCGTCGGCGGCCTGTAGCTGCTGCGCATACACGTCGGTGGAGAACACCGCGCCCTTGGCGAACTTGGTCGGCAGCACGCTGCCCTGCTGGTCGTGCAGGTTGACGTCGACCTTCATCGACAAGCCGATGCGCAGCGGATTGCCGGCCAGTTGCTTGGCATCCACCGCGATGCGCACCGGCACGCGCTGCACGATCTTGATCCAGTTGCCGCTGGCGTTTTGCGCCGGCAACAACGAGAACGCGCTGCCGGTGCCCAGGCCCAGGCTCTCGATGCGGCCGGTGTAGTCCACACCGCCGCCGTACAGATCCGAATGCAGTTCCACTTCCTGGCCCAGGCGCATGTGCTTGAGCTGGGTTTCCTTGAAGTTCGCTTCCACCCACACCTGTTCCAGCGGCACCACCGCCATCAGCACGCTGCCGGGCTGCACGCGCTGGCCCAGCTGCGCCGAACGACGCGCCACGTAGCCGGACACCGGCGCAATCACCCCGGTGCGGGCATGGTTGAGATAGGCCTGGCGCAGCTGTGCGGCGGCGGTCTGCACGTCGGGCTGGTTGGCCACCGCGCTGTCGTCCACCAGGGCGCGGTTGCGTTCGAAGCTCTCGCGCGAACCGCTCACCGCCGCTTCGGCAGCGGCCAGCTCTTCGCGGGCATGCGCCAGCTCTTCGTTGGAGATCGCGCCGCTGGCGGCCAGATCCTTGCGACGCGCGAAGTCGGCACGCGCGCTGCGCAGGGACACCTCGCGCGAGGACAGGTCGGCCTGTGCGCCTTCCACGCTGCGGTACAGACCACGCACCTGGCGCACGGTCTTGGCCAGGTTGGCTTCGGCCTGCTGCACGGCCACCGCGGTGTCGGCCGGGTCCAGCTGCACCAGCAACTGGCCGCGCTCCACGCGCATGCCGTCTTCGGCACCGATGCTGACCACGGTGCCGCCGACCATCGGGGTGATCTGCACCTGGTTGCCCTGCACGTAGGCGTCGTCGGTGTCCTCGTGCCAGCGGCCGACCAGCAGATACCACACCACCAGAGCAATGATCGCCAGGATCACCACAATGGCCACGATGCGCAGTGCCGCGCGGCGCTTGCTGGGCGCGGCCGGCGCAGGTTGGGAGGAAGTTGGAGTCGTCTGGCTCATCATTGCAGTCTCAGGAATGCGGTTGTGCGGAAGTGGTCGCGGCGTGTGCGGTGTCGCGCGCAGGTTCCGGCGTGAATCCGCCGCCCAGGGCACGCTGCAACCTCACCGAGGCCAACAGTTGTTGCGATTGCAGGCTGGCCATGCGCTCGCGCGCGGTGAGCAATTGCTCCTGCACGCTGAGCACTTCCAGATAGCTGCCGATGCCGGCGCGGTAGCGCTGCTGCGCAAGCGCAAAGGCGGCGGACACGGTCTGCACGGCGTCGTCCTGCGCGCGTGCGCGCTGCTCCAGCGAACGCACTGCGTTGACCTGGTCGGCCACCTCGCGCAGGGCGTCGATCACCTTCTGGTTGTAATCGGCCACCGCCAGGTCGTACTGCGCATCGCTGCCGGCCAGATTGGCGCGCAGCTTGCCGCCATCGAAGATCGGCAGGCTCAGCGCCGGCGCAACCACGCCGAGTACCGAGGCGCTTTCCAGCAGCTGGCCGACGTCGCGATTCACCACCCCGCCCAGCGCAGTGATGTTGAAGCTGGGGTAGAAGCGGGTCTTGGCCGCGGCGATGTCCTGGTTGGCGGCCTCCACGCGCCAGCGCGCGGCGACCACATCGGGGCGGCGGCCCAGCAGGTCGGCCGGCAGGTTGCCCGGCAACTGCGCGGCGATGGCCACGCCCAGCGTCGGGCGCGCGATCTCCAGCCCGCGATCCGGGCCCTGCCCGACCAGCGCGCCCAGCGCGTTGCGCGCCTGGTCGATCTGCTGCTGCGCGGACTGCAGCTGCTGCTGCGCCGACGGCACGCGGGCCTGCGCCTGGCGCAGCTGCAGATCGCTGTCGATGCCGGCGCTGCGGCGCTGCCGGGTGAGGTCCAGGGTCTTTTGCACGCGGGCCAACTCTTCGTTGGCCACGTCGTGCAGGCGCCATGCATAGTCGAGCTGCGCATAGGCTTCGGCGATCGCCGCCGACAGGTTCAGGCGTGCCGCCTGCGCGTCCACCTCGGCCGCATGCGCCTGGTCCACCGCCGCTTCCCAGCTGGCGCGCTTGCCACCCCACAGGTCCACGCCATAGCGAAAGTCCAGCACCAGCTGGCCGTTGCCGCCGAACCTGCCGCCGCGTTCCTCGCCCACCATCGATTCGGGCAATTGCACGCCCGCATAGCCGCCGGACACCGACAGGCTGGGGCCACGATCGGCCTGTGCCGTGCCGATGCGTGCCTGCGCCTGGCGCAGGCGCGCATCGGCCGCCGCTAGGCTGGGACTGTGCTGCAGGCCTTCGGCAATCAGCGCGTTCAATTGCGCATCGCCCAGGGCGCGCCACCAATCGCTGGCCGGCCAGGCGGCCGGGCTCAGGTTGGCCTGCGCGAGGGTGCGCTCGGCATGCAGCGCGCCCGGCTCCAGCATGGTGCCCTGCGGGGCAAGCCCGCGGCTGCTGGCGCAGGCGGCCAGCGCCAGCGCCAGCGCAGTGAGGACGAGCGGCCGCGCAAGCTGCGTGGACCGCAGGCGCAGCATCTGGATCGGGGAACTAGCAGCGTTCATGAGTTGAGTGCATCGCGGACACGGATGAGAAGAGAGGTGAGTTGCTCGCGCTCGGGCGGGGCCAGATCGCGCAAGCCATGCTCGATGGCGCGCTCGCCGCGCAGCTTCAGGCGCTCCCACAGCGCCACGCCCTGCTCGGTCATGACGATCTGCAGCGCGCGCCGGTCCTGCGCATGTGGCTCGCGTCGCACCGCACCGAGCGCTTCGAGCTTGTCGAGCAGGCGGGTGACCGCGCTCGGCGTCTGGTCCAGCGCCAGCGCCAGTTCGTTGGCCGTGCAGGGCGAACGCACCGCCAGGATCTTCAGGCCGACGTAGTGGCTGAAGCCGAAGTCCGGCAGTTCGCCCTTCATCTCGGCATCGAGCTGGCGCATCAGCGCATCACGCACCTGACGCAACAGCAGGCCGAACGACGGCGAGGCGGAGGAGAGATCGTTCATGGCCGGCTATTTTCTTCCGAAAAATATATTTGTCAACGCAAATATCTCTAAACGGATTAAACCGCCAGCAAGGATCGCTGCCTCCTGCGCCCCCTCTGCGGGTCTGCCGGGTCGATTGCGCCGCTGACGCGCACCGTCCGTCGACGACGGTCGATGCGCTGCCGGGACCGGGCCGGGTTTCGCGCAGTGGCAGCAGCAGGCCCGGCCGGCGCGGGGACTGCGCCCCCCGTCCAGGACAGCCGGCTCGCCCAGGTCGCCGACCGCTCCGGACATAGCAGCCCCAGCGCCTTGCCCGGTGTGGTCCACCGCCCCTCCGGGGCCGCACCCATCGCTTATCCGGCCGCCGCTCATGCCCGTGGCTTGGCATCCCCCGCCGCATCCGGATAATCGGCGCTCTTCGAGCGCGCGCCACGGCGCGGGCTCCTCTTTCGCAGGACCTGGCTTTACATGACCGATCTGACCCGCCCCACCTTCCACGGCTTCGAGCAGCTGCCGCTGCGCGAGTACGCCGAACGCGCCTATCTCGACTATTCGATGTACGTGGTGCTCGACCGCGCCCTGCCGTTCCTGGGCGACGGCCTGAAGCCGGTGCAGCGGCGCATCGTCTTTGCGATGAGCGAGCTGGGCCTGAACGCCGCCGCCAAGCCGAAGAAGTCCGCGCGCACCGTGGGCGATGTGATCGGCAAGTACCACCCGCACGGCGACAGCGCCTGCTATGAAGCGCTGGTGCTGATGGCGCAGCCGTTCTCGTATCGCTACCCGCTGATCGAAGGCCAGGGCAACTTCGGCTCCACCGACGATCCCAAGTCGTTCGCGGCGATGCGCTACACCGAATCCAAGCTGACCCCGATCGCCGAGGTGCTGCTGGGCGAGATCAGCCAGGGCACCACCGATTGGGCACCCAACTTCGACGGCACCCTGGAAGAGCCGACCTGGCTGCCGGCGCGCCTGCCGCACCTGCTGCTCAACGGCACCACCGGTATTGCCGTAGGCATGGCCACCGACGTGCCGCCGCACAACCTCAACGAGATCGTCAGCGCGCTGCTGCGCCTGCTCGACAACCCCGATGCCACGGTTGCCGAACTGTGCGAACACGTGCTCGGCCCGGACTATCCGACCACCGCCGAGATCATCACCCCGGCGGCCGATCTGCGCGCAATCTACGAGACCGGCCACGGCAGCGTGCGCGCACGTGCCACCTACAAGAAAGAACACGCCAACATCGTCATCGATGCGCTGCCATACCAGGTCTCGCCGTCCAAGGTGATCGAGCAGATCGCCCAGCAGATGCGCGCCAAGAAGCTGCCATGGCTGGAAGACATCCGCGACGAGTCCGACCACACCAGCCCGGTGCGGGTGGTGCTGGTGCCGCGCTCCAACCGTGTCGACGCCGAGCAGTTGATGGGCCACCTGTTCGTCACCACCGATCTTGAGCGCAGCTACCGCGTCAACCTCAATGTGATCGGCCTGGACGGCCGTCCGCAGGTCAAGAACCTGCGCCAGTTGCTGAGCGAGTGGCTGACCTTCCGCAGCGACACCGTCACCCGCCGCCTCAACCATCGCCTGCAGAAGGTCGAGCGCCGCCTGCACCTGTTGGAAGGTTTGTTGATCGCCTTCCTCAATCTGGATGAAGTGATCCGTATCGTCCGCAGCGAGGACGAGCCCAAGCCGGTCCTGATCGCCCGCTTCGCGCTCAGCGAAGAGCAGGCCGAATACATCCTGGAAACCAAGCTGCGCCAGCTGGCGCGCCTGGAGGAAATGAAGATCCGCGGCGAGCAGGAAGCACTGGCCAAGGAACGCGCCCAGATCCTGGCCATCCTGGAAAGCAAGACCAAGCTGAAGAAGCTGATCAAGGACGAACTGACCGCCGACGCCAAGAAGTTCGGCGACGCCCGCCGCTCGCCGCTGGTGCAGCGTGGCGCCGCCCAGGCAATCGATGAAACCGAGATGGTCGCCAGCGAACCGATGACCGTGGTGCTGTCGGAAAAGGGCTGGGTACGCGCGGCCAAGGGCCACGAGGTCGATCCGGCCGGCATGTCGTATCGCGAAGGCGACAGCCTGCTGGCGGCGGTACGCAGCCGCAGCACGCATCAGGTGGCCTTCCTGGATTCGGAAGGCCGCGCCTATTCGACCGCGGTGCACACCCTGCCCTCGGCACGCGGCAACGGCGAACCGTTGACCGGCCGTTTCTCGCCGGCCTCGGGCGCGGCGTTCCAGGTCATGGCCAGCGCCGACAATGCCACCCGCTTCGTGCTGGCGTCCTCGCACGGCTACGGCTTTGTCACCCGCTTCGAAAACCTCACCGGCCGCAACAAGGCCGGCAAGGCGATGCTCAACCTGACCACCGGCGCGCATGTGCTGACGCCTGCGCAGGTGACCAACCCGCAGAGCGACCGCATCGTGGCCGTCACCAGCGCCGGCAACCTGCTGGCGGTGACGGCCAGCGATGTGCCCGAACTGGACAAGGGCAAAGGCAACAAGATCATCGACATCCCCAAAGCCAAGCTCGGCACCGAGCGCGTGGTCGCGGTGGTGGCGGTGGCGCCGGGCAACACGCTGCTGGTGCGCAGCGGCGCACGCACCATGAGCCTGTCGTTCAAGGACCTGGATGCGTACGTGGGCGCGCGTGCGAGTCGCGGGGCGTTGTTGCCGCGTGGCTGGCAAAAGGTGGACGGGTTGGAAGTGCAGTAACGGCTGTTCACCGACGCGCGCGTTCGACGCTGCCGCTGCCTCGATTTACTGAGGCGCGGCAGAAGGTCGACGGGTTGGAGTGCAACGGTGATGCGCTGACGCGCCGCGCAATGGCGCGTTGGCCGTGCGGTCTTGGGCGACCCACAAAACTACCGCCAGCTGGACGCTGCCGGCCTTAGGGCATCGCGCCCTCGGCCGGGCTGGTTTGCAACGGCGAGGCTACGCTGAGGCTCGAGCTCTGCATCGCCTTGAGAGGTAACCGAACGGTGCGGATGCGTCGGTTATGGAGCGGCTGATCTGCGGCTTGGCTGCAGTGCCCTTGTCCGCCCACCATCGCAGGACACACCGCAAGTACGTCCTTGTAAGCTCTTACTCGGCATCCATGCCGCGTAAGGTCAAGCGGTGCTGGGCGGGCAAGGACCAGTCGAGAGGGTCGGTGTGCATGGTAAGCGCAGTAAATGTCGCGCGGCGGTGCGGTATGGTCTGAGCGGCTCATTTTCGATCTGCAGTGCCACTGTCATTCCGACAACACGTCACTCGTCAACGCAAACCGGCAAGACACCATCATGGACACAGCATTCTGGCTGCAACGCTGGCAGAACGGTCAGACCGGCTTCCATCAGGACGAGGTGATGCCGCTGCTGCAAAAACATTGGCCGGCCTTGCAATTGCCGACAGCTGCCCGCGTACTGGTGCCGTTGTGCGGCAAGACGCTGGACCTGCACTGGTTGGCCGCACAAGGCCATCGCGTGCTTGGTGTGGAGCTGTCGCCGCTGGCGGTGACGCACTTCTTCGATGACGCCGGCCTGCAACCGCAGCGACACACCAGCCGCGCGGGCGAGCACTTCATCGCCGGCCCGATCGAAATCATCTGCGGCGACGCATTTGCACTGGAGCCCGGCATGCTGGCCGATTGCAGCGCCGTCTACGACCGCGCCGCATTGATCGCCCTGCCTGCCGGCCTGCGCCAGCGCTATCTGCACAGCGTGTACGCGCACCTGCCTGCGGGATGCCGCGGACTGCTGATCACCCTGGAGTATCCGCAGGCCGAAAAGGCCGGGCCGCCGTTTTCGCTGGACGCGGCCGAGGTGCACATCCTGTTCGGCACGCGATGGCAGGTGCAGCAACTGGAACACCGCGACATCCTCGGCCAGGAGCCGCGCTTCCGTGCCGATGGCGTCACTGCGCTGTCGACCGGCGTGTATCGCCTGCAACGCAACTGACTGACGCGGGCCAACGCTTTGCCGCCGACGATCGCTGTCGACGCCCCAGTCGGGCGACGCAGGCCTCGCACAGCCAGCGCCGCGCGAGCCGCTCAGGACCGCGCGGCGTTGCCACGCGGTGGTTCGCACAACAGCGCAAGGTGCCGAGCAACATCGCCGCAGATCACCGCCACCTGATGCACCCCCCGCATCAAGGCGATGCACCGCGCGGCACCTACGACGGCAAACCTGCGCTGCGCCTGCTCAGTGGCTGCGCAGCGCCAGTCACCGGGCTCAGCCGGCGACCTGCCCCTTGTCGATCTTCGAGGTCTGATACAGCTCCAGGCCGATCCGCTTGATCAGGCCGAGCTGCTGCTCCAGCCACCAGGCGTGATCTTCCTCGGTGTCCTGCAGCTGCTTGAGCAGCACATCGCGGCTGACGTAATCGCCATGCGTTTCGCACAGCTTCATGCCGGCGGCGAGCGCGGCGCGCACTTCGTATTCCACCACCAGATCGCGCTCGAGCATTTCCACCACGGTCTTGCCGGGCGAGAAGTCGGCCGGACGCATGTCCGGGTCGCCCTCCAGGAACAGGATGCGCCGCAGCAACGCGTCGGCGTGCTCGGTTTCCTCTTCCATTTCGTGATTGATGCGCTCGTACAGCGCCATCAGGCCCTGGTCCTCGTAACGGCGCGAGTGCAGGAAATACTGGTCGCGTGCGGCCAGTTCGCCGCGCAGCAGCTGTTTGAGGTAGTCGACGACTTCGGGATGGCCTTTCATGATGTGCTCCAGCGACGCAATGCGCGCATGGTGCCCTAACCGGCGGGCCAATGATCTAATCGGAATCACTTTCAGTTGCGCTTGCGGCCAGACCCGCCACGGTCATGACCGTCGGCCACACTGTGACCGAACTCGAGGACTCGACGACAATGCGCAAATGGCTGGGCCGGCTGCTGCTGGCAATCGTGGTGTTGGCGGTGGCGGCCCTGTTGGCCGTCTATCTGCTGATGCGTGGCAGCCTGCCGCAGCTGGACGGCAACAGCGCACTGAGCGGCCTGGCGGCACCGGTCAGCGTGCAACGCGACCGGCGCGGCGTGGTCACCATCGAGGCGGCCAGCCAGGTCGATGCCATGCGCGCACTCGGCTATGTGCATGCGCAGGAGCGCTACTTCGAGATGGACCTGATGCGCCGCGCACCGGCCGGCGAGTTGTCCGAGCTGTTCGGCGCCGCGGCGCTGGACCTGGACAAGCGCAATCGCGTGCACCGGCTGCGCGCGCGCGTGCAGGCCAGCCTGGCGGTCGCCGCCGGCAGCCAGGGCGCGGCGCTGCAGGCCTATGCCGAGGGCGTCAATGCCGGGCTGGCCGCCCTGCGTGTGCGCCCGTGGCCGTACCTGTTGCTGCGCCAGACACCGCGGCCGTGGACGCCGGACGACTCCATCCTCACCGGCATGGCGATGTATGCCGACCTGCAGGACAACGACAACCAGACCGAACTGGCAGCCGCACGCATCCGCGCGGTGGTCCCGGCGGCGCTGGCGGCCTTGCTCGATCACCAAGGCTCCAGCTGGGATGCCCCGCTGCTCGGCGCCGCGCAAGGCGATGCCGTGCTGCCCGCCGCCGCCGCACTGGACCTGCGCCGCCTGCCGCATCCGGCCGCCACGGCAGGCGCCGAGCCGCCGACGCCGGGCAGCAACAACTTCGCCGTGGACGGTAGCCTCACCAGCGACGGCCGCGCCATCGTCGCCGACGACATGCACCTGGGCCTGCGCGCGCCCAACATCTGGTTCCGTGCACGCCTGCGTTACCCGGACACCGGCGCGCCCGACGGCAAGGTGGATGTCACCGGCTTCACCCTGCCCGGGTTGCCGGCGGTGGTGGTCGGCAGCAATGGGCATGTGGCCTGGGCGTTTACCAACAGCTATATCGACACCGCCGACTTTGCACGGATTGCGCCGGCCACGCCGGGCCATCCGCAGGCGCTCACCACCCATGTCGAAACGCTTCGCGTGGCCGGCGCCGCGCCGGTGCGTTTTGCGGTCCGCGAGAGTGCGTGGGGACCGATCCTGCACGACAACCCCGATGGCAGCGTGCTGGCGCTGCGCTGGGCCGCGCAGCTGCCCGGCGCGATCCGCCTGGATTTTGCGCAGATGAGCACCGCGGCCGATCTGCAGGCCGCCTTCGCGGTGGCGGATCGTTCGGGCATTCCGGCACAGAACCTGTTGCTGGCCGATCGCAGCGGGCGCATCGCCTGGCGCTTGATCGGCGCGCGCCCGGTGCGCAATGCCGGGTGTGGCCCGAGCGGCATCGCCGAACTGGCCAGCTCGGCGCAGGGCACGTCGGCGCAGGGCGAGAACGCGGCATTGCCGACGGCTGCAGTCACCACAGCCTCGGCACCCGCGCCGACCGGCTGCCTGCCCTGGCCGGTGCGCAGCGACGACGCTCCTGCGCTGATCGATCCCCCCTCGCACCGGCTCTGGACCGCCAACAGCCGCGTCGTCGATGCGCAGCAGCTGGCCACGCTCGGCAATGCCGGCTACGACCTGGGCGCGCGTGCGCAGCAGATCCGCGACGACCTGTTCGCCAGGCAGCGTTTCAACGAGCTGGATCTGCTCGCCATCCAGCTCGACGATCGCGCCGTGCTGCTCACGCGCTGGTGGCAGTTGTTGCGCAGCGTGGTCGAACACAGCCAGGACCCGGCCTTGCAGCAGATCGAAGCCGCCACACGGCAGTGGGACGGGCACGCCTCCACCCGCTCGGCCAGCTATCGCATCGTGCGCGGCTTTCGCGGCATGACCATCGACGCAGTGGAAGCCGGCCTGCTGGCACCGGCAAAAGCCGCGCTTGGCAAGGACTTCCTTGCGCCGCGTCGCGCGCAGCTGGAAGGCATCGTCTGGCCGCTGCTGCAGCAACGTCCGCCGCATCTGCTCCCGCCGACCTATGCGAGCTGGGACCAGTTGCTTGCCGAAGCGGCGCGCAACGCGCAGGCGGAGCTCGCTGCGCAGGACGGCGCCTCGCCGGATAGTCCCTTGGGTGAACGCAGCTGGGGCGAACGCAATACCGCCGCCATCTGTCACCCGATCGCGCGGGCATTGCCAGCGCTTGCCAAGCGCTGGCTGTGCATGCCGCCCGACCAGCTGCCCGGCGATCGCGACATGCCGCGCGTGCAAGGCCCGGCCTTCGGCGCCTCCGAACGCATGGTGGTGTCGCCCGGCCACGAGCAGGACGGCATCGTGCACATGCCGGGCGGCCAGAGTGGACATCCGTTGTCGCCGTTCTGGGGCGCGGGGCACGAGGATTGGGTGCACGGCCGGCCGACCCCCTTCCTGCCCACCGCTACCCGCTACACGCTGCTATTGCAGCCAGAGTAGGCACGAGGCTTCGCTCGCGCCCTCATCCGCCCTTCGGGCACCTTCTCCCAGGGGGAGAAGGACAGCCGCGAGCGTCTCTCCAGGGGAAGGGAAGGACAGCCGCGAGCGCCTCTCCAGGCGAAGGGAAGGACAGCCGCGAGCGTCTCTTCGGGGGGAAGGAAAAACAGCCGCGAGCGCCTCTTCGGGGGAAGGGAAGAACAGCTGCGAGCGTCTCTTCGGGGGAAGGGAAGAACAGCCGCGAGCGCCCTCCCGTTCGGAGAGGAGTTGGGGTGAGAGGACGGGCACACGCCGTGCGACCGGGGACATTGCGCATGCCGGTACTTGCAGTTTTCAGACCGCACCTCGGGCCTCGCATGCTGCACCTCGCCCCTCGCGCCTCGCGCCTCGCCCCTCGCGCCTCNAGATGTGTATAAGAGACAGCCGCAGCCTTGCACCTGGCAGCTGGCACCTCGCATGCCGCACCTGGCACCTGGCACCTCGCACGCCACCTCGCACCTCGCACGCCACGTCGCACGCTGCATGCCGCAGTCTGCGTCGCAACACCTACCCGCCGGGCCAGGCGCCCAAGCGAACACAACATGCTAAGATGCGTTTGATAACCATTCCCATTAGTGACCAATGCGCCCCACGCTCCTTGTCACCGCGCTCGCCGCTGCCCTGACTTCAACCGCGCCCTGCGCCTTCGCCCAACACCACCACAGCACCTCGACCGCCGTCACCGAGCTGGACGGCGTCGACGTCGTCGGCCGTGCGCAGACGTTGTACAAATCCGACGATGCCGCAGTGGCCACACGTACCGACACGCCGTTGGCGCTGGTGCCGCAGTCGGTGCAGGTGCTGCCGCGCGAACTGATCGACGACCAGGCCGCGCGCCAGATCACCGACCTGTATCGCAGCATCAGCGGCATCAGTTTCTTCAGCTATGCCGGCGTCACCCTGCGCGGATTCCGCCAGGAAAACGTGCTGTACGACGGACTGCGCGGCGATCCGTATGCCGGCTTCTCGGTGCCGCAGCTGTTCAACATCGAACGCGTGGAAGTGCTCAAGGGCCCGGCCGGCGCGTTGTACGGTGGCGGCGAACCCGGTGGCGTCATCAATTACGTCACCCGCAAGCCCGGCCATCAGGCCGCGCGTCGGGTGGAGCTGCAGGTGGGCAACCAATCCTTCGGAGCCGCCTCGTTCGAGGCCACCGGGCCGGCACGCGACGACGGGCGCGTTCGCTACCGCATCGGCGCCTATGCCGATGGCGAGGATGGCTTTCGCCGCAACACCGATAGCCAGAGCCAGATCGGCGATGCGTCGGTGGCGTTCGATATCGGCCAGACCGGCGAACTCACCTTGCAGTACACCGACATCACCCAGAACCTGGGCGGCAATCGCCTGCGCGGCGTTCCGGTGGATGACGACGGCAACTTCCTCACCGACCGACGCTGGAACCACAACGAACCCACCGATTTCCTCGACATGCGCGCCAAGGTCGCATTCGCGCAGTACCGCTTTGCGCCGTCGAATGCGTGGGACGTGGACATGGCGCTACGCTGGTTCAAGAACGACGAGCATCAGATCTATCACGAGCCGATGGGCCTGATCGACCGCGATCGCGACGGCACCGCCGAATGGATGACGCGGCAGCTGCGCAATCAGTTCCGCGACAACGATGCGATCTCCAGCAACGTCAACGCGGTGTTCCGTACCCGCATCGGCGCGATCGAGCACAAGCTGCTGATGGGCGCGGACTACTACCGGCTGGATGCGGATTTCCGCGCGCAGACCGCCAATACCGCCGACACCGGGCGCACACGCGGGCCAGTGCCGGGCATCGACCTGTTCAACCCGGTGTACGGCCGCAGCGGTTTCTACGACTACGGGCTGGATCGACTGCCCTGGCGCGCCACCAGCACCCGCAGCCAGCGCTACGGCGCGTATCTGCAGGACGAACTCACGTTGACGCCGCGCTGGTTTGCGATGGCCGGACTGCGTTGGGACGGCTTCAAGGACGACAACCGCCTGAACGGCTCGCGCGTCACCGGCAACGATCTCAGCTGGCGCGTGGGCAGCACCTTCGTGCTGCGCGACGGTGTCAACGCATACGCCAGTTATGCCAGCGGCTTCCTGCCGCAGGACGCGGCCAACCAGGACAGCAGCGTCGGCGGGCCGTTCGATCCCGAGCGCAGCACGCAGTGGGAAGTGGGCATGAAGACCGCGCTCAACGATGGCGGGCTGACGCTCAACACCGCGCTGTATCGCATCGAACGCAGCAACATCGTGCAGGCCGACGGCAGCATCGTTGCCGGCGTCAATCAACTCGCAGCGCTCGGCCTGGTGCGCAGCGAAGGCCTGGAAGTGGATCTGCTGGCCGACCTCACCGAGCGTTGGGTGCTCAACCTGACTTACGCCTACAACGATGCACGCGTACTCGATGCCGGCACCAACGGCATCACCAATGCCTCCGGCGACCGCTTCGCCAATGCACCGCGCAACACCTTCGGTCTGTGGACACGCTACGACCTGCCGGCCTGGAACTCGGCAATCGCCTTCGGTGCCGACTACGTGGGCGAGCGGGTCAGCCTGGAAGGTCAGCGCGTCAAGCCGTACGCCATCTTCGACATCAGCTGGCAGACGCAGTGGGATGCCTGGAAACTGCAGGTCAACGTCAAGAACCTGTTCGACAAGGTCTATGCCGCCAGCGGGTTCACCGAGCGCACCGGCCACTTCCCCGGCGAGCCGCGTCGCATCTACGCGCAGCTGGCCTACAGCTTTTAAGCGGGGCAAGTTTCAGGCGTGGCGAGCGGGCGCCTGCCCAGGTCCGGCCCGCCGCTGCACGCGTGACGATGGCCGGCCACACCGGCCACCGCATGCATGGTTGCGGCCCCGGCCACGGGGGCGCAATGAACCTGCGCAGAATCGGGCCGGTCGTCATCGGCCAGACCTTAACGTCCGGTGGGACACACTAGAGACCGTCGCGATCAGGAACCTGGTTCCTCCACGATCGCCCCTCTCCCCCCACTGACCGGAATCCGCATGCCTCAGCTTGCCCGCTCCGTTGCCGCCCTGTTGCCCCTGCTCGTCGCGACTGCCTGCTCGGCAGCGCCGCCCGCCAAGTCCGGTCCACCGGATGCGCCGGTCGCGGCCTGCACCGCCAAGGTACGCCCCGGGCAGGACCTGCAGAAAGCCATCGACAAACTCCCGCAAGGCGATACGCGCGCGGTGTTGTGCCTGGAAAAAGGCGAATTCCCGCTCAATGGCCTGGTTTCGATCCACCGCGGCAACCTCACCCTGCGTGGCACGGGCCCGACCACCGTGCTGCGCATGGCCGATGGCGTGCAGCAACCGGTGCTGGTGGTCGGCGACTACGAAAACCAGCAGCCCACCGGCGTGATCCGCAACGTCAGCATCGAGGACATGCAGATCGTCGCCAGCACCGGCGACAAGGAGTTCATGCCCGAGCGTCCGTACCTGAGCAATAGCGCCGTGGTCGTGCGTTCCGGCCAGGGGATTCGCCTGGCCGGTCTGCAGGTCAACAAGTGCCGCAGCGCCTGCCTGCTGAGCGAGTACGACACGCGCGAGATCACCATCGAGAACAACGACGTCTCCGGCGCCATCTGGGACGGCGTGTCGTTCAATCGCACCGCCAAGGTCACCATGGCCAACAACTACATCCACGACAACGTGGCCGCAGGCCTGACCACCGAGCATCTGGAAGACAGCGAGATCCGCAACAACCGCTTCGAGCGCAACGGTAGCCAGGGCATCTACCTGTCCGATGCGCGCCGCAACCGCTTCAGCAACAACCAGTTCGACGGCAACAAGGTCGCAGGCCTGTTCCTGGCCTGCGCCATCCGCTATCGCACGCCGGAAATCCTGTGCTGGGACAACAGCATGAGCCAGGACAACGTGTTCGAGAACAACCGTTTCTCCAACACGCCGTTCACCTACACCATCGGCGTGGACCGTGCCGCCAACTGCAGCGCGGCCGACTTCAAGCCGAACCTGTGGCGCAACAACCAGGCCGACGTGGCCGGCGTGGATATCGAGCCGCAGCGCTACGGTTACTGCGTGCGCCACGAGCAATAAGCACGGGCGATACGACAGCGGCCGGCCGCGCAAGCCGGCCGCTGTTCCTGCACTGTGCGTTACGAGGCCAGTGCCTGTTCGTGCACGCCGGCGATCGCACGACCCGACGGGTCGGCCATCGCCGCGAAACTGGCGTCCCAGGCAATCGCGGTCGGCGACGAACAGGCGATCGACTTGCCGCCCGGCACCGTCTCCGCAGCCGCCTGGCTGGGGAAGAACTGTTCGAACAGGCTGCGATAGAAATATGCTTCCTTGGTCTGTGGCGGATTGACCGGGAAACGCCGGTCGGCCGCGGCCAGCTCGCGGTCGCTCACCTGCGCGGCGGCATGCGCCTTGAGCCCGTCGATCCAGCCATAGCCCACGCCATCGCTGAACTGCTCCTTCTGCCGCCACAGGATGGATTCGGGCAGGTAGCCGGCAAAGGCTTCGCGCAGCACGCCCTTTTCCATGCGCGTGGCGCCCGTGCTGTTCCTGTCGATCATCTTGAAGCTGGCGTCCATGCGCATGGCCACGTCCAGGAACTCGCGATCCAGGAACGGCACGCGCGGTTCCACGCCCCAGGCCATCATCGATTTGTTGGCGCGCAGGCAATCGTAGTTGTTGAGCGCATCCAGCTTGCGGACCAGTTCCTCGTGGAATTCGCGCGCGTTCGGTGCCTTGTGGAAATACAGATAGCCGCCGAAAATTTCGTCGCTGCCTTCGCCGGAGAGCACCATCTTGACGCCCATCGCCTTGATGCGGCGCGCCAGCAGGAACATCGGCGTGGAGGCGCGAATGGTGGTGACGTCGTAGGTCTCGATGTGGCGGATCACCTCGGGCAGCGCATCCAGGCCTTCTTCGAAGCTGTACTCAAACCCATGGTGCACGGTGCCCAACGCCGCGGCGGCCACCTCGGCAGCGGCCAGGTCGGGCGAGCCCTTCAAGCCGATCGCGAACGAATGCAGGCGCGGCCACCAGGCTTCGGTGGTGTCGTTCTCTTCGATGCGATGGCGCGCGTAGCGTGCGGCGACCGCGGCGACCAGCGACGAATCCAGCCCGCCGGACAGCAGTACGCCATACGGCACATCGGTCATCAATTGACGATGCACCGCGCGCTCGAAGGCCTCGCGCAGTTCCTGCAACTGCACCTGCACGCCCTCCACCTCGGCGTACTCGCGCCAGGCACGCTCGTAATAGCGACTCAGTGCGCCGGTGGCGCTGTCGTACCAGTGACCCGGCGGGAACTGCGCCGCATCGGCGCAATCGTCCACCAGCGATTTCAGTTCCGAGGCCACACGTAGCCGGCCTTCGCGATCGTGACCCCAGTACAGCGGCACCACGCCGATCGGATCGCGCGCGATGATCACCCGCCCTGCTGCCTTGTCCCATAGCGCGAACGCGAAGATGCCGTTGAGGCGGTTGAGATAGGAGGCCGGCGCGTCCTCGCGATACAGCGCGTTGATCACCTCGCAGTCGGAGCCGGTCTGGAAGGCGTACGGCTGCACCAGCTCCTGCTTGAGCTCGCGATGGTTGTAGATCTCGCCGTTCACCGCCAGCGCGAGTTCGCCATCTTCGGACAACAGGGGCTGCGAGCCGCCGGCCGGGTCGACGATGGCCAGGCGCTCGTGCACCAGGATCGCACCGGTGTCGACATACACACCGCTCCAGTCGGGTCCGCGATGGCGCTGCCGCTGCGAACATTCCAGTGCCTGCCGGCGCAATGCCTGCAGATCGTCAGCGGGTTGCAGGCCGAAAATACCGAAGATGGAACACATGGAAACACTCCTGGATGAAACTGCGGGGGTTAGTGGCCGGTGGACAGCGTGCTGCAGGGAAATGACACCCATAAAAAAACCCGCATCGGCCGATGCGGGTTTTCTGATTCCTGGGCGTTTGGGGTTACTTCGCCTGGTCGCAGACCCGCATCGGCCGCGCACGATTATTCGCGCGCAGCGTGTTGCGGTTGGCGTTATTGACGTTGGCGAGGCAGATGACCATGCAGCCGACGCTAACCGTTCGTTTTCGCTGGCGCAACTGTTTCAGCGGCAACGACGACGGCGCGGCGCCCGCTCAGCCGATCAACAAGCGCTCGACAAGCGTGCGATACAGCGACGGCAGCGCCTCCAGGTCGGCCACGCGCACATGCTCGTCCACTTGGTGGATCGATGCGTTGACCGGGCCGACTTCGATGCACTGCGCGCCCAGCGGGGCGATGAAGCGCGCATCGGAGGTGCCGCCGCCGGTACTCTCCTCCGGTGGTGCCCCGGCAAACTGGCCCAGCACCTCGCGCGCGACACTGCGCAGGCGCCCCTCCGGCGTATAGAACGGCTCGCCGCTGCGGTGCCAGCGCACCGTGCAATCCAGTGCATGGCGCTCCAGCACTGCGGTGATTTCCGCCTCCAGCCGCGGCGCATCCCACAATGGGGTGTAGCGCAGATTGAAGGCGACCTGCAGCTCGCCGGGAATCACGTTGTTGGCGCCGGTGCCGGCGTGGATGTTGGAAATCTGCAGGCTGGTCGGCGGGAAACTCTCGAAGCCCGCGTCCCACTGCCGTGCCACCAGCTCGGCCAATGCCGGCGCTGCCAGATGGATCGGGTTGCGTGCCTTGTGCGGATACGCCACGTGCCCCTGCACGCCGTTGACGACCAGCGTGCCGGACAGGCTGCCGCGACGGCCCACGCGCAGCAGGTCGCCCAGCCGCTCGGTGGAAGACGGCTCGCCGGTGATGCACCAGTCGATCTGCTGGCCACGCTCGGCGAACAGCCGTGCCACATGCCGCACACCGTCGATGGCATCGCCTTCTTCGTCACTGGTCAGCAGCACCGCGAGCGTGCCTGGGTGCTGCGGATGGGCCGCGACGAACTGCTCGGCCGCCACCACGAACGCAGCCACGCTGCCCTTCATGTCGGCCGCGCCGCGCCCGTACAGCACGCCATCACGGATCTGCGGATCGAACGGATCGCTGCTCCACGCCTCGCGCGGGCCGGGCGGCACCACATCGGTATGCCCGAGCAGCACCAGCACCGGCGCGCCGCTACCGTGGGTGGCCCATAGATTGTCCACCTCGCCCAGGCGCAGATGTTCGATGGCAAAGCCGGCGCGTGCCAGCCGCTGCGCGATCAAGTCCTGGCAGCCGGCATCGTCCGGCGTCACCGACGGGCGGGCGATCAGTTCACAGGTGAGGTCAACAACGTCGGACATGGTCGGGGATCACGGTAGAGGTGGAGAGCTGCGGCGCGACAGACTCACGCAACGCCGAAGCGCTGCTTGAAGCCGTTGTCCGAAAATCCCTGGCTGAGCTGGCCATCGTCGGTGACGACGACCGGGCGACGGATCAGCTGCGGGTATTCGCGCAACACCAATTTCCATTCGGCCTCGGACCCCGGCGTTTTCTTGTTGTCCGGCAATTGCCGCCAGGTGGTCGAGGATTTGTTGATCAGCGCATCGAAGCCGCCGGCCTTGTCGGCCCACTCGACGAGGGTTTCGGGCTCGGGTTTATGTTCGCGGTAATCCACGAAGGTGTAGGCAACGCCGAAGCGGTCCAGCCATTTCGTCGCCTTCTTGCAGGTGTCGCAGTTTTTGAGTCCGTAGAGCGTGGTCATGCGAAATATCCAAGGAATTCATTATGCAAAGCCCCTCTCCCCTCGGGAGAGGGGTTGGGGTGAGGGTACGCGCGAGGCCTCGTGTACCAACGAGCGCTAGCGCTTCGCCCGCACCCTCATCCGGCGCTACGCGCCACCTTCTCCCGGTGGGAGAAGGAATTCATCCACCAACCCGATCGAGCATTCAGTTACGCCAGCCCTGCGCATCCGGCGCTGCGCGCTACCTGCTACCGGCGGGAAAAGGAACATCTCCAGCGGTCGGTCTGTGAGTGCAGCAACGCAGCTACGCGCATTGACCCTCAATCTGCCAACCCACGCAGCAACTCGTTCACGCTGGTCTTGCTGCGCGTCTTGGCATCCACTTGCTTGACGATCACCGCGCAGTACAGCGAGTGCGAGCCGTCCTTCGACGGCAGCTGGCCGGACACCACCACGCTGTAAGGCGGCACGTAGCCGTAGGAAATCTCGCCGGTGGCGCGGTTGTAGATGCGCGTGCTCTGGCCGATGAACACGCCCATGCCGATCACGCTGTGGTGGCCGATCACCACGCCTTCCACCACTTCCGAGCGCGCACCGATGAAACAGTGGTCCTCGATGATGGTCGGGCTGGCCTGCAGCGGTTCGAGCACGCCGCCGATGCCGGCACCGCCGGACAGATGGCAGTGCGCGCCGATCTGCGCGCACGAGCCCACCGTGGCCCAGGTATCGACCATGGTGCCTTCGCCCACATAGGCGCCGATGTTGGTGAAGCTCGGCATCAGCACCACGTCCTTGCCGAAATAGCTGCCGCGCCGCGCCACCGCGCCCGGCACCACGCGCACGCCGGCCTTGCGGAACTCGGCCTCGCCGAAGCCGGCAAAACGCGACTCCACCTTGTCCCAGAACGGCGCCGGCTGCGCGTCGATCACCGCCATCTCGTTGACGCGGAAATACAGCAGCACGGCTTTCTTCAACCACGCGTTGACGGTCCAGCCGCCCTGCCCGTCCGGCTCGGCGACGCGGAACTCGCCGCGCTCCAGGCCATCGATGACGCGGGTGACGATGGCGCGGGTGGAGCCGTCGATCTCGTCGACGGTCAGGCTGGCACGGCGCTCGAACGCACTCTCGATGCCGAGCCTGAGTTCGTCATTGCCCACCGGCGCTGCAGCGCTGCGCACGGCCTTTTCGGCGATCGGCAGTTTCTTCGCAGCTGCAGCCTTCTTGGCAGCCGGTGCGGACACCACGCTGGTCGGCTGCCTGGCCACGCGCGGGGCGGCACTGGCTGCCGGCTTGGGCGCGACTTTCTTGACAACGCTTTTCTTGGCAACGCCTTTCTTGACGACACTATTGCCGGCGCCAGCAGCCTTGCCGGCCGCCGCGGTGACCTTGGTCTTGTCGACGGCCGGCGCCTGACGCGCCTTGCCGGCGTCGCGCGTCGCGCGCTTGGGCGCTGCGCTGGTGGTGGTGGTCGCGCCCTGCTTGCGCGCGGTCTTCTTGCTGGTGGCCATGGGGGTCTCCGAACAGGCTAACGGACTACTAGGTGGGATCGAGGCAGGCGCACAGCGCATCGCGCAGCGCCTGGCGGGCGGATTCGGGCAACGGGCGGTCGTGCTCGTCGGTGATCTGGAACTGGTCTTCGGCACGCTCGCCGAAGGTGGCAATGCGCGCATCGTGCACGCGCAGGTGCTGCAGCCGCAGCACATTGGCCACATCGGCCAGCAAGCCGGGGCGATCGGGCGCCACCAGGCTGATGCGGGTACGGCGGCCACCGGCGCTTTCGCTGAACTCCACGCGCGGCGCAAACCGGAAGTGGCGCAGCTGGCGCGGCACTGCCCGCCGCGAGGGCCGCACCTTGTGCAGGTCGCCGGCCAGCACCTGGCGCAAGGCCGCGGCCAGACGCTGCGGGTCGCCATCGGCAGAACTGTCCTGCGGCAGCACCTCGAACACGTCGAAGATCGCATCGTGCGGCGCATCCAGCACGCGGGCGCGGTGGATGCCGTAGCCCTTGCGATCCAGCGTGGCGACGATTGCCGAGAACAGGCCGTCGCGATCGGGCGAATACACGAACACTTCCAGCGCGTCGTTGTCCGGCACCGCGCGCCGCGCCTTGACCATGGTCTGCCCGATCTGCACCTCGATCAGCGACACCGCCTGCCAGGCCAGCTGCTCGGGACGGAAGCGCAGGAAGTTTTCATCCGGCATGCCGGCAAACTGGCGGTCGATGGTGGCATCGTCGTGGCCTTGCGCCTGCATCAGCGCGCGGGCGGACTCGCGCGCTTCGCGCAGGCGCTCTTCGCGCGGCGGCGGATGTTCCAGGCCCTCGCGCAGCGCGCGCCGCGCGGCGAAGTACAGGTCGGCCAGCAGCCGGTCCTTCCAGGCGTTCCACAACTTGGGGCTGGTGCCGGCGATATCGGCGCAGGTCAGCAGGTACAGATAGTCCAGCCGCTCGCGCGTGCCGACCAGGGTGGCGAAGCGATGGATCACCTCCGGGTCGGAGATGTCCTGCTTCTGCGCGGTCACCGACATGCGCAGATGCTGTTCCACCAGCCAGGTCACCAGTTCGGTATCGCCGTCGCTGAGCCGATGCGCCTGGCAGAACGCGCGCGCATCCACGGCACCCAGCTCGGAATGATCGCCGCCACGGCCCTTGGCGATATCGTGGAACAGCCCGGCCAGCAGCAGCAATTCCGGCTTGCGCAGCCGCGGCCAGACTTCGTGGGTGATCGAAAAACGCTCGTCGGCGCGACCGGCGGCGAACAACGCGATGTTCCGCAGCACCATCAAGGTGTGCTGGTCCACCGTGTAGACATGGAACAGGTCGAACTGCATGCGCCCGGACACGCTGGCGAAGGCCGGAATCCACTGGCCCAGCACGCCCAGGCGCGCCATGCGGTTGAGCGACTCCACCGCCCGCGGGCCGCGCAGCAACGCCATGAAGCGGTCGCGCGCGGTCGCATCGGCAACCTCGTAGGCCGGCAACTCGCGCAGCACCTCGGCCAGCGCGCGCGCGGTCAGCGAATGCAGCCCGCGCACCTCGCGATGCGCCGCCCACTGCGCGAACAGCGCAAAGACCTGCAGCACATCGCCGGCCGGCCAGTCTTCCGCATCCGCGGCCAGATAGCCGCGGCGCAGGCTGAAGCCGCCGCCGAGCGGCTCCGGCACTGCTTCGCCATCGAATTGCTCTTCGAAGCGCTGCAGCAGGCGGTCGCTGATGCGACGGATCAGCGCAGCGCTGCGATAGAAGCGCTGCATCATCTTTTCCACGCCCAGGCTTTCCGGGTCGTCGGCAAAGCCCAGCCGCTGGGCAAGCGTCTTCTGGTAATCGAACCCCAGCCGCTCTTCCGGCCGTTTGGCGACCAGATGCAGGCCGAAGCGCAAGCGCGCCAGTTCCTCGCGCTCGCGCCGCAGCGCTGCGGCTTCGTCGAAGCCGACATGGCCGAGTCCGACCAGCGCTTCCAGATCCTTGACCCCGAACGCGCGCAGCGCCATCCAGCCCAGTGTCTGCAGGTCGCGCAGACCACCGGGGCCGTCCTTGATATCCGGCTCCAGATTGTCGGCGGTATCGCCGAAGCGTTGATGCCGCGCCAGCAGCTCTTCGCGCTTGGCCTGGAAGAATTCGCGCGCCGGCCACACCTGTTGCGGCGAAATCGCAGCCGCCAGCGCGGCACGCGCCTGGCTGCCGGCCACCAGCGGGCGCGACTCGATCAAGGCGGTCAGCACCGTCTGGTCGGCCGCTGCGGCGGTGCACTGCGCCGGCGAGCGCACCGCGTGGCTGATCGGCAGGCCCACATCCCACAGCAAGGCGAACAACCGCGCCAGGGCCTGCTCGTGCTGTTGCTGCACGCCGGTCTCGCCCAGCACCAGCACATCCACATCCGAGCGCGGGAACAATTCGCCACGCCCATAACCGCCGACGGCATGCAACGACAGCTCGGCATCGGCCGGGATGCAGCGCGTCCACGCATTGCGCATCAACTGATCGACCGCGCGGGCGCGCAAGGCCACCAGGCGCTCGATCGGCTCGCCCTGGTCGAAGCGCTTGCACAGCCGCATGTCGGCATGCACCAGCAGCGGGCGCGCTTGCGCGGCCCACTCGGCATCGCCGGCGACACCCGGGTCGGGTCGGTCCGCCGGCGTAGCCGTCATACCGGAGCGGGAGCGTTCGGCGACAGCGTCAGCACATCCACGCCGTCTTCGGTCACTGCGACCATGTGTTCCCACTGGGCGGACAACTTGCGGTCCTTGGTCACCACGGTCCAGCCGTCCGGCAGGGTCTTATGGTGGTAGGTGCCTTCGTTGATCATCGGTTCGATGGTGAAGGTCATGCCGGGCTTGAGCACCAGGCCTTCGCCGGGACGGCCGTAATGCATCACCTGCGGTTCGTCGTGATAGACCTTGCCGATGCCGTGGCCGCAGTAATCGCGCACCACGCTGAAGCGCTCGGCCTCGGCGAACTTCTGGATCGCATGGCCGACATCGCCCAGCGTCGCGCCCGGCTTGACCGCGCGGATGCCGCGCCACATCGCTTCATAGGTGGTGTCGACCAGGCGCCTGGCCATGACCGACGGCGTGCCGACGTAGTACATGCGGCTGGTGTCGCCGTGCCAGCCGTCCTTGATGACGGTGACATCGATGTTGACGATGTCGCCATCCTTCAGGACCTTGGCCGCGCTCGGGATGCCGTGACAGATCACGTTGTTGACCGAGGTGCACACGCTCTTGGGAAAGCCGCGGTAGCCGACATTGGCAGGAATGGTGCCCTGCACGTTGACGATGTGGTCGTGGCAGATGCGGTCCAGCTCGGCCGTGGTCACGCCCGCCTGCACATACGGAGCCACGACATCGAGCACCTCGGCAGCCAGACGGCCGGCGACGCGCATCAGTTCGATTTCTTCTTTGGTTTTCAGATTGACGCTCATGGCCACGATTATCGCCGATCCGGGCTGAATCTGAACGGCCTGCGCGGGCGTTTTTTCTTTCCGCAGGCATCGACCGCCGAAACGGACCGGGCAGCAGGAAACTGACGGTGCCGCGTATTCATGTGTGACGCACAGCCATGCGCGCCAAAAAAGCCGTGAGCGAGGTCATCCGAGAGACATCGCAATTTCGCGAAAAATTAGAGGATAAACAGCGAGATAGCCAAATTATTCGGGGTAATCTTTGGCACGGCTGATGCATTGCAGGGAGGGCGACGAGTTGTCGCGTCACCAATGACCAGACCGGTCAAGGAAATGTCCATGCGTACTGTCCGCCCTGTCCTGCTGTCCCTCGGCCTGCTCTCGACCATTGGCGTTGCCACCGCAGCAGATACCACCACATTCAACGTCAAGATCGCCGTCACCAAGGCCTGCACCATCACCGCCGCCTCCGCGACCGACGTCGACTTCGGCTCGGTGCTGTCCACCTCGACCGCCAATGCCGACGCCAACGGCAGCGTCACCGCACAGTGCACCGCGCTGACCCCGTACAACATCGCGTTGAGCGCGGGCAGCAATGCCGGCACCGCCAACGACGTCACCACCCGCCGCATGAAGAACACCGATGCGCTGGTCACCACCAACAACTTCATCGCCTACCAGCTGTACCAGGATCTGGGCCGCAGCACGGTCTGGGGCAGCACCACCGGCACCAACACGCTGAGCCGTACCGCCACCGGCATCAACCAGGTCTATCCGGTCTACGGCCGCGTGACCAACCCGTCGGCGAACAACCCCGCCACCGGTACCTACCAAGACACCATCACCGCCACGATCGTCTATTGAGCGCGCGCATGCCAGTGCACCACCCCCTGTCGTACCGGATGCCGGCCTGGCTGGTCACTGCCGCACTGGCCCTGACGCTGGCGCTCGGCAGCGGCGCGCCGCTGCAGCCGGCGCATGCAGCCAGCCTGCAGTTGGCACCGACCTCGCTGACGCTGAGCGCGCAGCAGTCCGCCGACGGGCTGTGGCTGAGCAACAGCGGCAGCGCGCCGGTGCAGGTGCAGACCCGCGCGTATCGCTGGACCCAGCGCGACGGCAAGGACCAGCTCGACCCGACCCAGGAACTGCTGATCAGCCCGCCGATGCGCACATTGGCCGCCGGCGAGCGCCAGCTGATCCGGGTGATTCGCGCCGGGCCCGCGCCCACCCGCGAGGAAGTCTGCTACCGCATCATCGTCGACGAATTGCCCAGTGCCGATGCCGATCGCAAGGGCATGCAGTTCGTGCTGCGCTACTCGGTGCCGATCTTCCTGCTGCCGCCGGGCAAGACCGAATCCACGCCGACCTTGAACACCCAGGTGATTGCCGGCAGCGACGGCACTGCGCAGATCCAGATCAGCAACACCGGCGACGGCCACGCCCAGGTCGCCGACCTGCAGCATCGGGTCGATGGCACGACCAGGACCGCATTGAACGGGCTGGTGGGCTACGTCCTGCCCGGCCAGACCATGCGCTGGTCGCTGGGTGCGCCGCTGGCCCAGTTCGGCCGCGGCACCATCATCGCAAGGATCAATGGTGAGGCGGACGAACGCACCTTGCTGGCCGCGCCAGCAGCGCCGTGATGCGGGCCGGCTGGCGATGACGCTGCTTGCGACCGCCACCGGCCTGGCGCATGCCGCGCCCGCCGATCTGGCCGACGTGGCGCCACTGCCCGACCAGGCCCCGCAGAGCGTGGCGGCCCTGCCGCAGACGCTGTACCTGGATGTCACCCTCAATCAGGCCGACCGCGGCCTGGCACCGTTCGAACTGGTGGACGGCCACCTGCGCGGCTCGGTCGACACGCTGCGCAAGCTGGGCTTCGTCCTGGCCGACCGCGCCGCCAGCGAGCTGGTCGACCTGGATCGCCTGCCCGACGTGGAAGTGCGCTACGACGCCGCGCTGCAGCGGTTGGCGCTGCAGGTGCCGCTGGCGCAGCTGTCGCTCTCCACCACGGTGCTGAAGGCCGAACAGGTCGCGCCGCCCAGCGCCACCGCCTCGCCGGGCATGCTGCTCAACTACGACTTCTATGCCACGCGCAATGCCGGGGCCAGCAGCGTGTCGCTGGCAACCGAAGTACGCGCTTTCGGCATCGGCCGCGGCATGGTCGACACCACCGCGGTGTTCCTGGCCTACGACCGTCCGCAGGACCAGCGCTGGCGCAGCGAAGCGGTGCGCCTGGACAGCGCCTGGCAGATGGACTTCCCCGACAGCGCCACCAGCCTGACGGTCGGCGATTTCTACAGCGGCTTTGTCGACTGGAGCCGCTCGATCCGCCTGGGCGGGGTGCAGATCGGCCGCAATTACGCCTTGCAGCCGTACCGCGTGCTGACCCCCACGCCCAGCTTCCTGGGCGAGGCGGTGGTGCCCTCGACCGTGGAGCTCTACGTCGATGGCCTGCGCCAGTACAGCGGCCAGGTGCCGGCCGGCCCGTTCCAGCTGGCCGCGCAGCCAGGCATCAGCGGCACCGGACAGGCGCAGATCGTGGTGACCGATGCGTTCGGCCAGGTGCGCCGGCTGGACTTTGCGTTCTATGGCACGCCGCAACTGCTGGCCCGCGGCATTTCCGAGTGGTCGGCCGGCATCGGCCATCTGCGCCAGGACTACGGCGTGCGCTCGTTTTCCTATGGTTCGCGCACGGTCGCCAGCGCCACGCTGCGCAACGGCGTGCGCGAGGACCTCACCATCGAGGCGCATGCCGAGGCCGGCGGCGGCGTGGTCAATGCCGGTGCCGGCGGTGTGTGGCTGCTCGGCGTGGGCGGCGTGGCCAACCTCGCCTACGCGCATAGCCGGATGGATGCGTTGCGCGGTGGCCAATACGTGCTGGGCTATGCCTGGAACAACCGTCGCTTCAACTTGGCCGCCGGTACCCAGCGCACCCACGGCGACTATCGCGACCTGGGCGCACTGCAGGGCGCGTTGCCGGCGCGCATCAGCGACCGCGTGGCGTTCGGCGTCAACGTCGATCCGATCGGCTCGCTGGGCACCAGCTATGTGCGGCTGAGCTACCCGCAGGGCGACACCTCGCGCTACGCGAGCCTGTTCTGGTCGCGCAATTTCGGGCGCAACTGGGCGGCCAACCTGTCCGGCAACCAGAACCTGGATGTGCGCAGCGACCGCAGCCTGTACCTGTCGCTGTCGACCACCTTCGGCGAACTGCGCCAGGCCAGCGCCTCGATGCAGCGCAACGGCAACCGCACCGGCTTTGTGGCCGACCTCAGCCAGCCGCTGCCCGGCGACGGCGACCTGGGCGGGATCGGCTGGCGCCTGCAGGGGCGGGCCGGCGACGATGCCAACGGCGGTCTGGCCGAACTGGGATGGTTGAACCGCATCGGCCGCTACAACCTCGGCGTCGCCAACCAGGACGGCGACAACTTCGGCTATGCCAGCGCCAGCGGCAGCCTGGTGTGGATGAACGGCAGCGGCTTTGCCGCGCGCGACATCCAGGATGCCTTCGCGGTGGTGTCCACCGACGGCCAGCCCGGCGTTCCGGTGCGGCTGGAAAACCGCCTGATCGGCGTCACCGATGCGCGCGGGATGCTGCTGGTCACCCCGCTGCAGTCGTGGCAGCGCAACCAGTTGTCCATCGACACCCTGAACCTGCCGGCGGACCTGCGCGTGGACCGCGTCGATACCGCGGTGACACCGCGCCAGCAGTCGGGGGTGGCGGTGCGCTTCGGCATCACCCGGGTACGCGCGGCCATGATCGTGCTGCACGACGCCCGGGGCGTGCCGTTGCCGGTCGGCAGCGTGGTGCAGCGCGAAGGCGATGCCGAGCGCGTGGTGGTCGGCTACGACGGCGAGACCTATCTGGACAACCTGCAGCCCGACAACCGCATCCTGGTCGAGCTGCCCGCTGGCCGCTGCAGCGCACGGTTCACCTACCCGGCCACCCCCGGCGGCATTGCGCGGGTCGGCCCGCTGCCCTGCGTCCCCGAGCAGGACACCCCATGAGCCTGCCCGTCCTTGGGCGCCTGCTGCTTGCGCTGGCGATCGCCATACTGTGGCTTGCACCCGGCCAGGATGCGCACGCGGACACCACCTGCAGCGTCACGCTGGGCACTCCGCTGGCATTCGGCAACGTGGCGGCCAACGGCCCCACCGACGCGGTGGCGACGCTCAACGTCTCCTGCGCGACCGCCGCGCTCAGCGTGCTGGGCTATGCGCAGGTGAGTCTGTGCCTGGACCTCGGTCCGGGCAGCGCCAGCAACGGGCTGTCTGCGCCGCGCCGCCTGCTCAATCCCACCGGCGACAGCCTGGACTTCCAGATCTACAGCGAGGCCACGCGCACCCAGGTCTGGGGTGCCACCGGGTCGACGACGCCTTCGCCGCGCCTGCTGACCCTGTCCTACGGCGTTCCGGTGCTCACCGGCGGCTCGCAGACAATCACCCTCACCCTGTATGGGCGGATTCCGGCCAGCCAGATCCTGTCGGTGGGCAACCACACCAGCAGTTTCGGCGGCGCCGACACCGTGCTGCGCTACTCCTACAACGAAAGCATCATCGGCATCCCGCCGCTGCCGAGCAGCTGCACCGCCGGCGGCATCGGGACCAAGACCGCCAGCAACGCGTTTCCGTTCACCGCCTCGGCCAACGTGCCGGCCCGCTGCAACACCTACGTCACCACCGACCTGGATTTCGGCAGCATCGCCGGCACCATCGATACCGCCATCGACCGCACCTCCACCATCAGCCTGTCGTGCACCAACCGCACCGCCTGGAACATCGGGCTGGGCGACGGCATCAATGCCGCCGGCAGCACCCGGCGCATGCGCCATGCCGACAGCGCCAACTACATCACCTATGAGCTGTACCGGGATGCCGGCCGCGGCAACCGCTGGGGCACCAGCATCGGCGTCGATACGCTCAGCGGCACCGGCAACGGACTCGCGCAGACGGTGACCGTCCATGGCCGCGCGCCGGCACCGCAGCAGCCCATTGCAGGCGCCTACAACGACACGGTGACCGTCTCCATCACTTACTGACAGTTAATAAAGTTCACATCGGGGGCGTCGCTATTTGTTACGTCTCCAATGCAAACGATTGCCTTCATGACGCTGGTCACCTTGCTCAAGCGCCTGACCCTGGCCGCCCTCGTCTGCACCGCGACCTCGACCGCGGCCAGCGCGGCCACCGCCCGCGGCCCGGAAAACTTCACCCTGCACATCGGCCTGCGCCTGCTCAGCGGTTGCGAGCTGCGCACTGCGCCGCCGCGCGCCAGCTGTTCCAGGGGCACGCCGATGGCGGTCACGCCGCCTGCCAGCGCCCCCCGCGCACCCGCCGTCGCCAGTTCCGCGCAGGATGCCAGCGCACTTGCCGGACCGGCGCCTGCCGGCAGCGCGCGCATGACCACGATCGCGTTCTGAGCATGGCCGCGCCTCGCTCCTGCTGCCGCGTGCTTGCGCTTGCACTGGCCGGCCTGGCCCTGGCCGGTAGCGCCGCTGGCGCCGAGATCGCGATCGCCCCGACGACCGCACGCATTGCCGCCGGCAGCGACCAGGCCACCGTCTGGCTGTACAACCAGGCGGCACTACCGTGGCGGGCCGACGCCAGGCTCTACCGCTGGCGCCAGGATGGCGACCGCGAGCTGCTCGAACCGACCACCGCCGCCACCGTCAGCCCGGCGCATTTCGAAATTCCTCCGCAAGGCCGGCAACTGCTGCGGGTGATCCGCCTCGGCCCCAGCCCGGTGCAGACCGAGGACAGCTACCGGTTGGTGGTCACCCAACATGCCACCGGCAGCGATGGCGACCTCTTGCGCTATTCCACGCCGGTGTTCGTCCAGCCCAGCCAGCCGGGCGGCCCGCACCCGGCCCTGCAGGCCAGCCTGTCCGGCCACGGCAGCGGCCGCGCCCTGCAGGTCCGCAATGCCGGGCCAAGCCATGCCAGGCTGGCCGACCTGGCCTACATCGATGCCGGCGGCACGCGTCGCCGCATCCGCGACGACCTCGCCGGTTACGTGCTGCCCGGCCAGACCCGCCACTGGCCGCTGCCCGCCGACCTGCCCGCCGGCAACGGCCGCTTCGTGGCGCGCATCAACAGCGATATCGAGACGACGTTAGCGTTGGAGCCGTGAGCTCTGGGGATTGGGAATTCGGGATTGGGGATTCGCAAGAGCTGGCGCTTTGACCATCCTGGACCGACAGCGAACAACTGCCGCGACACACGGCCCGCCAATCCCGAATCCCTATTCCCCAATCCCGATTCGCCAATTGCGCGCTCCCGCTCCGCCGGCTATACTCCCCCGGCTGTTTTGCGTCTCTTGCGCATTGCGTCGTTCACGTCGGACGTCATCGACGAATTCACACCTGCCGCCACCATCCGTGCCGGGGTGCCCCGCGAGGGGTTCGTCACGGAGGCGGCAGGGAAGCCCAACCCCGGAATCGTTTGTGCGCATCCTTTCGCAAGGGCCCGCACATCCCTGTGCGGACTCTTCAAAGTCCAGTCCGCGCACGGTGATTCCGCTATCAGGAGTTACTTCAATGCCCCAAGTCACCATGCGTCAGATGCTGGAAGCCGGCGTCCATTTCGGCCACCAGACCCGCTACTGGAACCCCAAGATGGCGCCGTACATCTTCGGCGCACGCGGCAAGATCCACATCATCAACCTCGAGAAGACCGTTCCGCTCTTCAACGACGCGATGAACTTCCTCTCCTCGATCGCGCAGAAGCGCGGCACCGTGCTGTTCCTGGGCACCAAGCGCAGCGCGCGCGAGTCCATCAAGGAAGAAGCCGAGCGTTGCGGCATGCCGTTCATGACCCAGCGCTGGCTGGGCGGCACGCTGACCAACTTCCGTACCGTCAAGCAGTCGGTTGCCCGCCTGAAGGAACTGGAGTCGGCCGAGACCGATGGCACCTTCGACAAGCTGGTCAAGCACGAAGTGCTGGGCCTGCGTCGCGAGCGCGAGAAGCTGGACGCCTCGCTGGGCGGCATCAAGGAAATGAACCGCCTGCCCGACGCGATCTTCGTGATCGACATCGGCCATGAAGACATCGCCATCAAGGAAGCCAAGAAGCTCGGCATCCCGGTGATCGCAGTGGTCGACACCAACTACGATCCGGCCCTGGTCGACTACGCCATCCCGGGTAACGACGACGCCATCCGCGCCGTGCAGCTGTATGCACGTGCCGCCGCCGACGCCGTGCTGGAAGGCAAGGCTGCTGCGCCGAACTCCGCCTCGGTACGCGAAGAAGAGTTCTCGGCCGAAGCCGGCGACGAAGGCAAGGGCCGTCGCGCCCCGGCCAAGAAGGGCGACAAGAAGGCTGACGCGCCGGCCGACGCCGCTGCTCCGGCTGCCGAGTAATCGGCCTGCAATGCGGCCGCACCATGCTGTGCGGCCGCAGCCCCGACGGGTCCAGCGCGGCCCGTCGCCGAGGCCACTGAACATCTCTACGGGGGCGGCCGGCATGGCTGCGTCGTCTCCTACTGGCGGAACACTCCGCCGCACGCATTCGTCCATATGAGGTAATTCCATGGAAATCACTGCTTCCCTGGTCAAGGAACTGCGCGAGCGCACCGGCGCCGGCATGATGGAGTGCAAGAAGGCACTCGTCGAAAACGCAGGCGACATCGACGCCGCTGCCGAATGGCTGCGCAAGTCGGGCCTGGCCAAGGCCGACAAGAAGGCCGACCGCGTTGCCGCCGAAGGCCGCATCGCCACCGCACAGGCCGGCGGCAAGGCCGTGCTGGTCGAAGTCAACTCCGAGACCGACTTCGTCGCCAAGGACGAGAACTTCCTGGCCTTCACCGAGACCGTGGCCACCGCCGCGCTGAACGCGGACGCAGCCGATGCCGAAGCGCTCAAGAGCGTCAAGCTCGATAGCGGCGAGACCATCGAAGAGCGTCGCGCCGCGGTCATCGCCAAGGTCGGCGAGAACCTGCAGGTGCGTCGCCTGGTCCGTATCGACAGCGCCAACAACGTCGCAGCCTACGTGCACGGCGGCCGCATCGGCGTGCTGGTCGAGCTGAAGGGTGGCGACATCGAGCTGGCTCGCGGCATCGCCATGCACATCGCCGCGATGAACCCGCCGCACGTCAAGGCCTCCGATGTTCCGGCCGAATTCGTCGCCAAGGAAAAGGAAATCGAACTGGCCAAGATGTCCGAGAAGGACAAGGCCAAGCCGGCCGAGATCCTGGAAAAGATCATCAGCGGCAAGATCAGCAAGATCATCAACGAAGTGACGCTGTACGGCCAGCCGTACGTGCTGAACACCGACCAGACCGTCGAGCAGGCGGTCAAGGCGGCCGGCGCCGAGGTCATCGGCTTCCAGCGCCTGGCCGTTGGCGAAGGCATCGAGAAGGTGGTGGAAGACTACGCCGCCGAAGTGATGAAGCAGGCCGGCCTGGCCTGATCCGCGCCACGGCGCAGAAGAAGCCGCGGCGTGCCGCGGCTTTTTTTTGGCCCGCAGTTGGCGCGGCCACATCGACGCACGAAGCTGAAGCGAACGCATCCGCCGCGCCTGCGCGCGACCGCGTTGCTACAGATGTCATTGCCGGTGCCGTTAAACCTGAATGCCGACCAGGCTTTCCGCGTCCGTCACGCACGCGCTGCAGCGGGGCGACGGCGGAGCATGGCGTGCCCCATTAACGAGCGCGGCGGTATGCTTGCGCTCACCGTCGGCGATGACCCATGCAACCAGATCTACAGGCCGCCCTGCACTACTGCCGCAACCTGCCGTCGCCGCCGGGCGTCGCGCTGCGCATCATCGAGCTGGCGCAGGACCCCGACGTGGACATGACCGCCACCGCCGACGTCATCGGCATGGACATGGCATTGAGCGCGCGCATGCTGCGGGTTGCCAATTCGCCGCTGTACGCCAGCCGCCGCCGCATCGACAACCTCGGCCAGGCGCTGACCATGCTCGGCCTCAACGCCACCCTGAGCCTGGCACTGGGCTTTTCGATGGTGCACGGGGTGCGCAGCACCTTCGCCGCGCATCCGCTGCATGAGCGCATCTGGCGCCGCGCCGGTCTGTGCGCGCTGGCCAGCCGCATTCTCGGCCAGGCCTACGGCATCCGCAAACCCGAAGAACTCATGCTGGCCGGCCTGCTGCAGGACATCGGCAAGCTGGCCCTGCTGCAGGGCGCGCCCGAGCTGTATGCGCCGCTGCTGGAGCAGGCGCTCGACAACGCCGCGCTGCTCGAGGCCGAACGCGAGCAACTGGGCGCCACCCATGCCGAAGTCGGCGCCTGGCTGGCGCATCAATGGCAGTTGCCGCCGTACCTGCAGAACGCCATCGCGCAAAGCGAGGAAGAGCCCGCCAGCCTGGCGCCGTTCATGGCCTGCGTCGCGCTGTCCGGGCGCCTGGCCGACATCTGGCTGTCGGCCAGTGCCGTGGCGGCCACCGAACACGCGCAGCAACAGGCGCAGCAGGTCCTGGACCTGGATGCCGAACGCTTCGAGAAGGTGATCGAACGCATCGCCGAATCGCTGCCCGAACTGGAAGCCCTGTTCGACATCCGCGTGCCGCAACCCGAGCACATCCAGATGATCTTCGAGCAGGCGCGCGAACTGGCGATGCTGCGCAGCCTGCGCGAACTGCAGGATGTCGCCGAAGCGCGCCGGCATGCCGACGAATCGGAAAACCGCATGCGCCATCTGGCCGAACAGGCCAGCCGCGACGCATTGACCGGCGTGTTCAATCGCCACCAGCTCGGCACTGCGCTGGCCAACGAGTTCGAGCTGGCATCGCGCCAGAACTGGCCGCTGTCGATCGCCTTCATCGACCTGGACGACTTCAAGCGCGTCAACGACGCGCACGGCCACCTGGTCGGCGACGAGGTGCTGCGCAACTTCGCGCAGACGCTGCAGCGCATGGTGCGTACCAGCGATCTGGTCGCCCGCTACGGCGGCGAGGAGTTCCTGGTGATCCTGCCCAACACCGCGGCCGAAGCGGCGTTGCTGGTGGTCGAGCGCATCCTGGCCGAGACCGCACGCACGCCGATGGCGCAACTGCAGGGCGGCCCGCTGCACATCACCTTCTCGGCAGGCCTGGCCACCCACGGCGGCGGCGGCCGGCAGTTCGAGAGCATCGAGCATCTGCTGCAGGCTGCAGACAGCACGCTGTATCGCTCCAAACATCGCGGCCGCAACCGGGTCACCGCCTACGATGCGACCGACGTGCCGACGCCGCAGCCGCCGCGCGCGCATTGAGCAACGCGTCACGTCATCGCCAACTACCGAATTTTTACCACGCCCGGTGACAGGCTTCCGCTAGACTTGCCGGCGTTTGCCGATCCCCCACACCGAGGTTTCCCCCATGTCCGAACTTGCCTATCGCCGCATTCTTCTCAAACTTTCCGGGGAGGCGCTGATGGGAGACGGGGATTACGGCATCGACCCCAAGGTCATCAATCGCCTCGCCCATGAAGTGATCGAAGCCCAGCAGGCCGGCGCGCAGGTCGCGCTGGTGATCGGCGGCGGCAACATCTTCCGCGGCGCCGGCCTGGCCGCCAGCGGCATGGACCGCGTCACCGGCGACCACATGGGCATGCTGGCCACCGTGATCAACGCGCTGGCGATGCAGGACGCGCTGGAGAAGCTCGGCGCCAAGGTGCGCGTGATGAGCGCGATCAAGATCAACGATGTCTGCGAGGACTTCATCCGCCGTCGCGCGATCCGCCACCTGGAAAAGGGCCGCATCGCGATCTTCGCCGCCGGTACCGGCAACCCGTTCTTCACCACCGACTCGGGCGCGGCGCTGCGCGCGATCGAGATCGGCGCCGACCTGCTGCTCAAGGCGACCAAGGTCGACGGCGTCTACGACAAGGACCCGAAGAAGCACGCCGACGCGGTGCGCTACGACAGCCTGAGCTACGACCAGGTCATCCTGCAGGGCCTGGAAGTGATGGACACCGCCGCCTTCGCCCTGGCGCGCGACAGCGACCTGCCGCTGCGCATCTTCGGCATGAGCGAGCCCGGCGTGCTGCTGCGCATCCTGCATGGCGAGCAGATCGGTACGCTGGTGCAGGGTCGCAGCTGAGGCTGGGAATCGGGAATCGGGATTGGGGAATCGCAAAGGCGCGGCGCTGGCGCCCGCGTCGATGCCTGTCCGTCGAGCGCCCGCAGTGGGAAGCGGCGCCATCAAGTGAACCGGCCGCGCGGGTCCTGGCGACCCGCGAGTCGTGAAACCCCAGTCCCGGCTATAATCCCCGGATTCAGCTCCACACGGATTCCGGCGATGCTCAACCAGATCAAACAAGACGCGCTCACGCGCATGACCAAGAGCATCGATGCTCTGCGCCATTCCCTGACCACGGTGCGCACCGGCCGCGCCTCCCCGGCGCTGCTGGACGGCATCAAGGTCAAGGCCTATGGCACCGACACCCCCCTCAACCAGGTCGCCAGCATCAGCGTCTCCGAAGGCCGCTCGCTGGTCATCAGCCTGTTCGACAAGGGCATGATCAAGGACGTCGAGAAGGCGATCTACGCCTCGGATCTGGGCCTGACCCCGACCGTGGTCGGCACCGTGATCCGTCTGAACCTGCCGCCGCTGACCGAGGAGCGCCGCAAGGAGCTCAGCAAGTCCGTGCATGGCGAGGGCGAGGACAGCAAGGTGGCCATCCGCAACATCCGTCGCGATGCCAACCAGCAGGTCAAGGATCTGCTCAAGGACAAGGCGGTCACCGAAGACGAGGCGCGCAGCGCCGAGGACGACATCCAGAAGCTGACCGACAAGGCCATCAAGGATGTGGATGAGGTCGTCAAGGCCAAGGAACAGGAACTGATGACGGTCTGATCGTGGCATCGCCTGCCATGCATCCAGCACCTTCCGCTGCCGCCGTGCCGCGCCACATCGCCATCATCATGGATGGCAATGGGCGTTGGGCGCAGCGTCGGCGGCGTCCGCGCATGATCGGCCATCGTGCCGGCGCGCGCGCGGTCAATCGCACCATCGATTTCTGCCTGGAAAAAGGCGTCTCGGCGCTCACCCTGTTTGCGTTCTCCAGCGAGAACTGGGGGCGCCCGCAGGAAGAAGTGGATGCGCTGATGAAGCTGTTCCTGCATGCGCTCGACCGCGAGGTCGACGAGCTGCAGCGCCGCGGCGTGCAGGTGCGCTTCATCGGCGATCGCGGCCGCTTTGCCGCGCCGCTGCGCGAGCGCATGGCCGCTGCCGAACGCATCACCGCGGCCAATGCGCGCCTGGTGCTGAGCATTGCCGCCAGCTATGGCGGCCGCCAGGACATTGCGCTGGCCGCGCGGGCCCTGGCCGAAGACGTGGCGGCCGGTCGCCTGCAACCGCAGCAGATCGACGAAGCGCTGCTGGCCAGCCGCGTCGCACTGGCCGACCTGCCGGCGCCGGACCTGTTCATCCGCACCGGTGGCGACACCCGCATCAGCAATTTCCTGCTGTGGCAGCTGGCCTACACCGAACTGTGGTTCACCGAAACCCTGTGGCCGGAGTTCGATGCCGGCGTACTGCAGCAGGCGCTGGATGACTATGCCGGGCGCGAACGTCGCTACGGCCTGACCAGCGCCCAGATCGCCGACAAGGCGACGGAGAGTTCCTCCGCATGACCAAGACCCGCGTGATTGCCGCGCTGATCATGGCGCCGCTCGCCATCTGCGCGATCGTGCTGCTGCCCACGCAATGGCTGGCGGCGCTGGCAGCGGTCCTGTTCCTGACCGGCCTGTGGGAGTGGCTCAAGCTCTCCGGCATCGACGACAGCCTGCCGCGCACCGTGCTGCTGATGCTCAACCTGCTGCTGATGGTGCTGATGGTGTGGGCGTCGGCCGGCTCCATGGTGCTGTTCCAGATCGCGGCCCTGGTGGGCGTGGTCTGGTGGCTGCTGGCGCTGCTGTGGCTGCGCTTTTTCACCTTCGGCGCCGATCACGGCAACGGCCAGGCGCGCGCGCTCAAGCTCGCTGCCGGCACGCTGGCGGTGCTGCCGGCCTGGGCCGCGCTGGTGCTGCTGCATGCCAACCCGGACAAGGGCAACCTGTGGCTGCTGACCGCGCTGACCATGGTGTGGGCGGCCGATTCGGGCGCCTACTTCGCCGGCCGCGCGTTCGGCAAGCACAAGCTGGCGCCGCGGGTCAGCCCCAACAAGACCATCGAAGGCCTGGTCGGCGGCATGCTCGCCGGCATCGTGGTCGCCTGCGCGTTCGGCTGGCTGGCCGGGCTCACCCTGGCGCACGTGCCGCAGCTCATCCTGGTGGCGGCGGTGGCGGTGCTGGCCTCGGTGCTGGGCGACCTGTTCGAGAGCCTGCTCAAGCGCCATGCCGGCGCCAAGGACTCCGGCGCGGTGATCCCGGGCCACGGCGGCGTGCTGGATCGCATCGACGGCGTGCTCGCCGCCCTGCCGGTGTTCGCACTCGGCAAGGAAATTCTCGGATTCTAGGCATGGCTGGCTCTTCTCCCCGCCAGGTCGCCGTCTTCGGCGCGACCGGCTCGATCGGCACCTCCGCACTGGACGTGATTGCCCGCCACCCCGAGCGGCTGCGCGCCAGCGTGCTGTCTGCCGGCAGCCAGGTGGACGCCCTGCTGGCGCTGTGCGCCACGCACCGCCCTGCGCATGCGGTAATTGCCGACCCGGCGCTGTACCCGGCGCTGCGCGACGGCCTGCGCGACGCCGGCCTGGCGACCCAGGCGCACGCCGGCACCGCGGCGCTGGACACATTGGCCGCCAGCGACGCCTGCGACACCGTGATCGCTGCGATTGTGGGCGCGGCCGGCCTGCCGTCCACGCTGGCCGCAGCGCGCGCCGGCAAGCGCCTGCTGCTGGCCAACAAGGAATCGCTGGTGCTGGCCGGCGAATTGCTGACCCGCACCGCAACTGCAGCCGGCGCCGAGATCATCCCGATCGACAGCGAGCACAGCGCCATCTTCCAGTGCCTGCGCTCCTGCGACGCCAGTCGCGGCGTGCGTCGGGTGATCCTGACCGCGTCCGGCGGGCCGTTCCGTGGCTGGGACCGTGCCGCGCTGGGCACGGTCACGCCCGCGCAGGCGGTCGCCCATCCCAAATGGTCGATGGGCCCGAAGATTTCGGTGGATTCGGCGACGCTGATGAACAAGGGCCTGGAGGTGATCGAGGCGCATCACCTGTTCGGCCTGCCCGGCGCGCAGATCGACGTGCTGGTGCATCCGCAGAGCCTGGTGCACTCGCTGGTGGAGTTCGTCGACGGCTCCACCCTGGCCCAGCTCGGCCTGCCGGACATGCGCACCACGCTGGCGGTCGGCCTGGCGTGGCCGGAGCGGGTCGAGTCCGGCGTTGCCGGGCTGGACCTGCTGACCCAGGGCCGGCTGGATTTCGAGGCGCCGGACACGGCCGCATTCCCCTGCCTGCGCCTTGCCTGGGAAGCGCTGGAGGCTGGCGGGACCGCGCCGGCAATCCTGAACGCGGCCAATGAAGTGGCTGTTTCAGCGTTTCTTCAGGGCCAGGTGGGTTTCCTAGCGATTCCTGCGTTGGTCGAACACACACTGACAACGCTCCCACGGCACAATGCCGACTCCCTCGACACCCTGCTGTCTGCCGATGCGCAAGCGCGGCAGATCACCGAACGCGCCCTCGCCCATCACCGCCTTCATGCCTGATCGATTTACGCAACCGAGTTGCATCCATGGGTGATTTCATCGGTTCGGTCTGGTGGATGATCGTCAGCCTGGGCGTGTTGGTGACCTTCCACGAATTCGGGCACTTCTGGGTCGCGCGGCGCTGTGGCGTCAAGGTGCTGCGCTTTTCGGTCGGCTTCGGCAAGCCACTGTGGATGCGGCGCGACCGTCACGGCACCGAATTCGTGGTGGCGGCCATTCCGCTGGGCGGCTACGTCAGGATGCTCGACGAGCGCGAAGGCGAGGTGCATCCGGCCGAGCAGGACCAGGCCTTCAACCGCAAGACCGTCTGGCAGCGCATCGCCATCGTGGCCGCCGGCCCGATCGCCAACCTGTTGCTGTGCATGGCGCTGCTGTGGGCGATGTTCGTGGTCGGCAAGCAGGATTATTCGGCCACCATCGGCCGCACCGATGGCCTGGCCGCCGAAGCCGGGCTGACCCCGGGCGAGCGCATCGTGCGCATCGATGGGCGCAGTGTCAGCAGCTGGAGCGATGCCAGCATGCAGCTCACCACGGCGGCGATGGACCAGCGCGACATCCGCGTGCTGACCGCCGCCGAAGGCGCCGGCAACCGCGAGCACACGCTGCGGCTGTCGCAGCTGCCAGCCGGCTTTGACGAGCGCCGCGTGGCGTCGCTGGCCGGCATCGGCTGGCAATTCATGCTGCAGCCGCCGGTGGTGGGCCAGGTGGTCGCCGGCTCGGCGGCGCAGGGGCTGCTGCAGCCGGGCGACCGCATCGTGGCCATCGACGGCCAGCCGATCCGGTCGGCCGACGAGATTCCCGCGCAGCTGCAGGCGCTGGGCGCGCAGGGCGGGACCGGCATGATCGAGGTCGCACGCGGCGACGACCGGCTGGCGCTGGAAATCGCCCCGCGCCGGTCGCCGCAGGGACAGTGGATGCTGGGAGTTGGATTTGCGGCTGCGCAGGCGCCTGCCTACGACAGCCGCCAGCAGTACGGCCTGTTCGCCGCGGTGCCGGCCGCGATCCGTGAAACCGGCCGGATGACCGCCGATTCGCTGGGCATGATGAAGCGCATGCTGACCGGCCAGGCCTCGGTCAAGAACATCTCCGGGCCGGTCACGATCGCGCGCGCCGCCAACGCCTCGGCCGAACGCGGGCTCGACTGGTTCCTGTATTTCCTGGGCTTGCTGTCGCTCAGCCTGGCGATCATCAACCTGATGCCGATCCCGATCTTGGACGGTGGGCATCTGCTGTATTACCTTATCGAGTTGGTCAAGGGCAGCCCGATCAGCGAACGGGCCATGATTGCCGGGCAGTATGTCGGCCTGGCGGTCCTGGCCGGGCTGATGGGACTGGCGTTCTACAACGACATCCTCGGCCTGGTTCCACGATGAAACTGCTCCACTCTTTCCGCCTGTTGTCGTCGTCATACGTCGGCATCCAGCAACACCCGAAATCGACTCCAACCGGATGTGACATGACGCGTCTTCCCACTCGCCGCCTGCTTGCCCTCGCTCTCGCCGCCGGCCTCAGCCTGCCAGTCGTTGCCCTGGCCGCAGAGCCGTTCGTTGCCAGCGACATCCGCGTCGACGGCCTGCAGCGCATCGCCTCCGGCACCGTGTTCACCTATCTGCCGGTGAACCGCGGCGACACCGTGGACGATGGCAAGGTCGCCGACTCGATCCGTGCGCTGTACCGCACCGGCTTCTTCGAGGACGTGCAGCTCGATCGCCAGGGCAACATCCTGGTGATCACCGTGAAGGAGCGCCCGGCGATCAACAAGCTCACCGTGACCGGCAACAAGGACATCAAGTCCGAGGAACTGCTCAAGGGCCTGGGCGACATCGGCCTGACCGAGGGCGGCACCTTCGATCGCCTGAGCCTGGACCGCGTGACCCAGGAGCTGACCCGCCAGTACAACAACCGCGGCAAGTACAACGTCGAGATCACCCCGACCGTCAGCCCGCTGGACCGCAACCGCGTGGATGTGGCGATTGCGATCAAGGAAGGCAAGGCGGCCAAGATCCGCCACGTCAACCTGATCGGCACCGAGAAGTTCGCCAACGAGGACATCCTGGAAAACTGGGAGTCCAAGGAGCACAACTGGGCCTCGTGGTACCGCCGCGACGACCAGTACTCCAAGGAAAAGATGTCCGGCGACCTGGAGAAGCTCAATTCCTGGTACCTGGACCGCGGCTACGTGGACTTCAGCATCGATTCCACCCAGGTCTCGATCAGCCCCGACAAGCGCGACATGTTCGTCAGCGCTGGTGTCACCGAAGGCGAGCAGTACAAGATCTCCGAGATCAAGGTCACCGGCGACACCGTGCTGCCGCAGGCCGACATCGAGCGCCTGGTCATCCCCAAGGCCGGCGACATCTTCTCGCGCGCCTTGCTGGAGTACACCTCCGATGCGATCACCAACACGCTGAGCAACGTCGGTTACGCGTTCGCCAAGGTCAACCCGATCCCGACCCCGAACCGCGAGGACCGCACCGTCGCGGTGAACCTGCAGGTGGTGCCGGGCCCGCGCGTGACCGTGCGTCGCATCCTCTACAAGGGCAACAGCCGCACCTCGGATGAGGTGCTGCGCCGCGAGATGCGCCAGTTCGAGAACACCTGGTACTCGCAGGCGGCAATCGACCGTTCCAAGATCCGCCTGCAGCGCCTGGGCTACTTCGAGAGCGTGGACGTGGAAACGCCGGCCGTGCCGGGCAGCAACGACCAGGTCGACGTGGTCTACAACGTCAAGGAAACCACCTCCGGCAGCTTCGTGTTCGGCCTGGGCTACTCGCAGAGCTTCGGCGTGACCACCTCGGTGCAGCTGTCGCAGAACAACTTCCTGGGCGGCGGCAACCGGGTGGCGGTGGAAGCTTCGCGCAGCACCTTCCAGCAGCGCTACGCGTTCTCCTACACCAATCCGTTCTTTACCGACGACGGCGTGTCGCTGGGCTACAACCTGTCCTGGCGCTCGCTGGATTACTCGGACTTCAATACCGCGCAGTACAACAGCAAGAATGGTTCGGCGCAGGTGGTGTTCGGCGTGCCGATCACCTAGAACGATACCGTCTCGGCGATGGTCGGCATCGACAGCAACCAGATCAACACGTTCCAGGGAACACCGCGGGCGATCATCGACTACATCGATGCAGTCGGTACGCGTACCTTCCATGCCTGGCGTACCGAACTGGGCTGGGCACGCGACACCCGCAACGATTTCTTCATGCCCACCCGCGGCATGTACCAGCGCGTTGGCCTGGAAACCACCCTGCCCGGCTCCACGGTCGAGTACTACAAGTTCAACTACCAGATCTCCAACTACTGGCCGATCATTCCGGCGCTGGTGTTGAACACGCGGTTCGAGCTGGGTTACGGCGACAGCTATGGCAACGACAGTACGCGTGATCTGTGTGGCGTGATCAACAGCAACGGCTACACCGAGCAGGGGTGCAACGGCAGCAACCGAATCCGCACCGTTACTGCCACGGGCCTGCCGTTCTACGAGAACTTCTATGCCGGCGGTACCAATTCGGTACGTGGTTTCGAGGACAACACCCTGGGTCCGCGTTCGGAAGTGCTTCCAGGTTTCAACCGCGGCCAGCCGCTGGGTGGCTCGTTCAAGACCGTCGGTTCGGTGGAAATGTATTTCCCCAAGCTGTTCGACAGCCCGTCGGCGCGCGTGTCGGCGTTCTTCGACTTCGGTAACGTCTACGACGGCGTGGACAACTTCAAGGCCAACGAGCTGCGCGCCTCCACCGGTGTGGCGCTGTTGTGGCGCGCTCCGGTCGGCCCCATTTCGATCAGCTACGCGTTCCCGCTGAAGAAGGAAGACAACGACGAGATCGAACGTCTGCAGTTCACCTTCTCGGGCGGCTATTGAACCCATTAATAGCGCATGAAATGTTGCGAAAACGGCTGCTTAAGCTTACGATCATGACTCCTGAACATCCGTTCAGGAGAGGCAAGTAGCCGCTAAATCTAACGCAAAGGAAACAAGATGGATCTTATCAACGCCGTGCAAGTTGAGGTTATCGAGTCAGCGATGCACGTAGGTGCTGCGATTGTAGGTAAGGTTGACGCATTCATGCATGCTGAATCTCCCTTTTCAGCACAGGCTATCACCAGCGACTGTTGCGGCTGCCGCAACAACCCGGCTTAAAGCTAGATAAAAATGACCCGGCATAGCCGGGTCATTTTTTTGTGCAAGAGTTAACAAAAGCCAATTTAACTAGTAGTGAGAACTGCAAGGATGAGCAGAGGATCTCCATTTCTGAGCCAACAGAGCGCACATTCAATCTCTAGTATAGGATCACAAGAAAACGAGTCTAATAAGCCACTATCACACCTAGATATCGTTAACGACTTCATTAAAACCGAATTCAGAAGCGGCCTAATAGTAATCCCCACCACGACTGAAACGCTTTCTCATTTGAATTTATGGCAAAAACTACACCCCTCGCTTATAGTCGTAGCCCCATCAACGGGCGGCAGCCATACTCCTACTGAATTGCTAAACGAATTCGGCAAATCCACTAATACACCGGTTTTAGCAATTATATTTTCAGATCAACTTACTTCTGCACAAGATGCTCCAATCCTAACAAAGAAGAATAATAAATTATTTTTCCTTTCTGCAATTGAGTTAATCGGGCCACAAAAATATGACGTCCACCTACATGTTTGGCTAGGCCAAGCAATGGTGACTCTAGATGGTGCGACGCCACCTATAGAAACATTAAATTTTCTAACTGACTACTTGCGGAACTGCGAAGAACTTGGCTCCGAGTGGCTGGCACGTTCAATTCAGCCGAATCGTTACCTTGACGAGAGACGCCGAGATGCGCTGCGAAGACTTCGATTGTTTCAATCGATGATTTTATATAGCTCAATCAAACACCCACCAACCCAAAAAATCAAAGACGCTCTGGAAAAATTAATTACCATACAGAGGTCAATGGCAATTAATGATGCGATTTAACCTAATACCCACCCTTCAAAGATTCATGATAACCCTCTTTAAACCATTACTCACGATAACAGAGAGAAACCAATGGCTTGAGAAAAAAATAAAAATTGAATTGGACGACAATGACTTGCAAGCCATTAAAAATGCACTTCTCTTCTCTGGAGAAAATAAAATTGGCCCTTATTACCATTGGTACTTTCAAAAGCTAGTAGTCAATGACAAGGTAAAAAGTCTTAAAAAAGACAGCGTACTTCATCTCGTAAAAGACTTCGACAAATCTGATTACAGTCAACTAGAGATTGCTACAAATTCACACGAGGGCATATTACTTGCGACCCCACACCATGGCCACTATATTCTTTCAATCATAGCCGCCGTTGAGCGCTTAAGCAAAAAAAAATCAGTACTAGTTTTTTACGGCGACCCCAATACACACAGAGGCAACGACATTTTTGACGATCTCTGTCAGATCTTATGGAAGGACAATCCACGTATAGCATTCATCCACGACAATCGAAGGGGACTCGCAACAGCCCTAAAAGCGCTAGGCGAAGGTTCAATCGTAGTGATCATGCCTGATGTTTTCAAGAACGAAAAAGACACTTTACTTATCCCGTTCTGCGGACGTCAACTGAACGTACCATTGGGTACAGCTGTTATGGCAAGAAAGACTGGATCAACGATCCTGCCAATGATTTCCAAACCGCTAGCAAGGGGCACAGCAGGTTTTGAAACCATTTTCGGCAACTCATTTAAAGCAAGCCCCCAATCTGACCAAAGCAACTTACTTTCCGATTACGCTGCAACAGTCGAGATGTTTCTGGAATTTGAAAAGGTGATGCGCCTATCTATATTTCACTGGCAATACGTCAGAGAACATTTTCGCAAGCAGGCAGAATTTCCGCAATTATCGATGCTCCACTTGGAGCAGGCCGTCGGAACATTCCTAGATGACCCCCGAGTCAAACTGGGCAATACACAAATAATTGAATTAGACTAATGAGATTCTGCGGACTTACACTCCAGAACCAACCTCTCGGGCACCATGATTTTCACTTTACAACGGTATCTGTTACAATCATGGACGTATGACAGCGGCCTCTTGCTAGGCCGCTGTTTTCACTTGAAGCATGCTCAGGAATGAACAAAAAACTACAAGTAGTTAGTCCAGATGTTGCCTAGGCAGCCGGCGGTGGCGCCAATCGGGCGAGTCCACGCATTGCATCTACTGGTCCCAGAAGCTCTGCGCATTGGCGCGCTGCTGCGCCAAATCGTCAGCTGATGCGCTGCTGACAGCGCCCAGCACTATCACACCGGTGAACACAGAGAGGAGAGTTTTCCTACGCATCTTCCTGGATTAGCCGCTCGGTTGCAGCCAGGCAACAGATACCCCTGACTGTTTAGCGGATTCTTGGCTATTTTTTTTCCGTAAAAACAGCCGCATGCTGTTTACAAGAGGTTCACCGTGATGCGCTTGACCGCCAGTGCGATTGCCGAACAATTTGGTCTGACCCTCGTCGGTGATGGCGCCACCGAAGTCAGCGGCGTCGCCACCCTGGCGCATGCCGGCGCAGGACAGCTGAGCTTCCTGTCCAATCCGCGCTACCGGCCGCAGCTGGGCCAGACCCGTGCCGCCGTGGTGGTGCTGCGCGCCGACGATGCGCAGGACGCACGCGGCACCGCGCTGGTCGCCAAGGATCCCTACACCGCCTTCGCCAAGATCGCCGCCTTGTTCGATGTGGCGCCGGTGCGCGAACCGGGCATTCATCCTTCGGCAGTGATCGATCCCAGCGCACAGGTCTCGCCGACCGCGCACGTCGGCGCGTTTGTCAGCATCGGTGCGCGCAGCCGCGTGGGCGATGGCTGCGTGATCGGCACCGGCAGCATCATCGGCGAGGACTGCGTGGTCGATGACGGCAGCGAGCTGCTCGCCCGCGTCACCCTGGTCACCCGGGTGCGGCTGGGCAAGCGCGTGCGCATCCATCCCGGTGCGGTGATCGGCGCCGACGGCTTCGGCCTGGCGATGGATGCCGGCCACTGGATCAAGGTGCCGCAGCTGGGCGGCGTGGTGATCGGCGACGATTGCGAGATCGGTGCCAACACCTGCATCGACCGCGGCGCACTGGAAGACACCGTGCTGGAAGAAGACGTGCGCGTGGACAACCTGGTGCAGATCGCGCACAACTGCCACATCGGCGCACATAGCGCCATCGCCGGCTGCACCGGGATCGCCGGCAGTGCCAGGATCGGCCGTTACTGCCTGCTTGGTGGGCATGTGGGCGTGGTCGGGCACCTGGAGATCTGCGACAAGGTGGTGATCACCGGCAAGTCGGTGGTGCGCAATTCCATCCATGAGCCGGGCGAGTATTCGTCCGGCACCCCTCTCACCGACAATCGCACGTGGCGCAAGAACTGTCTCTTATACACATCTAGATGTGGGTAAGAGACAGCGATACGGCCGATGCAGATATTTTCGCGGCAACCAAAGTCTGGCTCGCCGAGGACCAGCGANACATCTAGATGTGTATAAGAGACAGGAATGAGTCACCCCACTTACGAGCTGCCGATCGACGTCAACCAGATCCAGACGCTGATCCCGCACCGCTATCCGTTCCTGCTGATCGACAAGGTGGTCGAGCTCGACCTGGATGCCAAGCGCATCGTCGGGCAGAAGAACGTCAGCATCAACGAGCCGTTTTTCCAGGGCCATTTCCCCTCTCGCCCGGTGATGCCCGGCGTGCTGATCATCGAGGCACTGGCGCAGGCCGGTGGCGTGATGACCCAGCTCGGGCTGGGACGCGACGCGCTGTCCAAGCTGTTCTACATGGTCAAGGTCGACAACGCCCGCTTCAACAAGCAGGTGGTGCCGGGCGACGTGCTGATGCTGGAAGTGCAGATGAAGCGCCTGATCCGCAACATGGGATGCTATTACGGCGAGGCCAAGGTCAACGGCGAAGTAGTGGCCAGTGCCGAAGTCATGTGCGCCGGCGCCAAGGAATAACCCGTTTTTGGAGGTGAGACACGATGCGTGATCAAGCACCCTTGATTCATCCCACCGCGATGATCGACCCGTCGGCGCAGCTGGCCGACGACGTGCGCGTTGGCGCGTTTTCGCTGATCGGCGCCGATGTGCAGATCGCCGCGGGCACCGAGGTGGGGCCGCATTGCTCGATCCACGGCCCGACCCGGATCGGCCGCAACAACCGCTTCGTCGGTCACGCCGCGATCGGCGGCGAACCGCAGGACAAGAAGTACGCCGGCGAGCGCACCGAGCTGGTGATCGGCGACGGCAACGTGATCCGCGAGTTCGTCACCATCAATCGTGGCACCGGCGGCGGTGGCGGCATCACCGTGGTCGGCAACGACAACTGGATGCTGGCCTACACCCACGTGGCGCACGACTGCCATGTCGGCAACCACTGCGTGTTCTCCAACAACACCACGCTGGCCGGCCATGTCACCGTGGGCGACTACGTGATCATCAGCGGCTTTGCCGGTGCGCATCAGTTCTGCCGGATCGGTGCACACGCCTTCCTGGGCATGGGTGCGCTGACCAACGGCGACGTGCCGCCGTTCACCATGGTCGGCAGCGAGTCGCTGGGCCGCCCGCGCGGCATCAACAGCGAAGGGCTCAAGCGTCGCGGCTTCGATGCCGAGCGCATCACCGCGATCAAGCGCGCCTACCGTACGCTGTACGTCGCCGGACTGCCGCTGGCCGAGGCCAAGGCGCAGCTGGCCGAACAGGCCAAGAGCAGCGAGGACGTGCGCGGCCTGCTCGAGTTCATCGAGGCGGCGGAAAGGCCGTTGTTGCGATGAAGGCCGGGATTCGGGATTCGGGATTGGGGATGGAAAACGTCCTTGCCACACCGGGCCAAGTCGTGCACGACGCGCTGGCCAATCCCCAATCCCCAATCCCCAATCCCTGCTCCCCGCGCATCGCGCTGATCGCCGGCGAAGCTTCCGGCGACCTCCTGGGTGCCGGATTGATCGAACAGCTGCGGCGCCGCTATCCGGCTGCCGAATTCGTCGGCATCGGTGGCGACGCGATGCGCGGTGCGGGCTGCCAGACCTGGTTCGATGCCAGCGAGCTGGCGGTGATGGGGCTGACCGAAGTGCTGCAGCATCTGCCGCGGCTGTTGAAGCTGCGCCGTGCGTTCCGCGAGCGTGTGCTGGCATGGAAGCCGGACGTGTTCATCGGCATCGACGCACCCGATTTCAACCTGTCGGTCGAGCGCTGGCTCAAGCAGCGCGGCGTGCGCACCGTGCATTACGTCAGCCCGTCGGTGTGGGCATGGCGCGAGAAGCGTGCGGAAAAGATCGGTGCCAGCGCCGATCTGGTGCTGTGCCTGTTTCCGATGGAGCCGCCCATCTACGCCAGGCACGGCATCGATGCGCGCTTTGTCGGCCATCCGATGGCCGACGACATCGCTTACCAGGCCGATCGCGCCGCCGCGCGCGCCACGCTGGGCCTGTCTGCCTCCAGCACCGTGCTGGCGGTGTTGCCCGGCAGCCGGCATGGCGAGATCAGCAAGCTCGGCGAGACGTTCTTCCAGGCCGCCTGGCTGGTGTCCGAGCAGTTGCCCAACCTGCACGTGCTGGTGCCGGCGGCCAATCCCGGCTGCAAGCAGCTGCTGGCCGAGCAGTTGTCGCGCTCGTCGCTGCCGGTGCTGCGCTCGCACCTGCTCGATGGCCAGGCGCGCACCGCGATGCTGGCCGCCGACGTGGTGCTGCTGGCGTCGGGCACCGCCACGCTGGAGGCGATGCTGGTCAAGCGCCCGATGGTGGTCGGCTACAAGGTCGCCCCGCTCACCTACCGCATCGTCAGGACGCTGGGCCTGCTCAAGGTCAACCGCTACGCGCTGCCCAACATCCTGGCCAACGACGACCTCGCTCCCGAGCTGATGCAGGACGAGTGCACTCCGGAACGCCTGTGCGCGGCCCTGCTGGACTGGTTCAGGCACCCGGCAAAGGTCGCCGCGCTGCAACCGCGCTATCTCGCCCTGCACGCGGAACTACGCCGCGATGCATCGGCACGCGCGGCCGATGCGGTGGCGGAGCTGCTGGAAGGCGGGGATTCGGGAGTGGGGATTGGGGATTCGCCAGGAGCAAAAACGTGAAGATCATTGCTTCGGGCACACACGCCGAGGCGCGCCAGTCGCCCTTGTTTGGCCAATCCCAAATCCCCAATGCCGAATCCCGGCGTTTGATTGCCGGTGTCGACGAAGCCGGGCGCGGCCCGCTGGCCGGGCCGGTGGCGGTGGCGGCGGTGGTGTTCGACCCCGGCAAGCCGCGCATCAACGGGCTGGACGATTCCAAGCAGCTGACCGCGCAGCGGCGCGAGCAGCTGTATGCGCGCATCGTCGAGCGGGCGCTGGCGTGGTCGGTGGTGCTGATCGACAGCGAGGAGATCGACCGCATCAACATCTACCAGGCGACCATGCTCGGCATGCGCCGCGCGGTGGAAGGGGTGGCGCATGTGGCCGGGTTTGCGCGCATCGACGGCAACCGGGTACCCAAGGGACTGCCCTGCCCGGCCGAAGCCTTGATCGGCGGCGATGCGCTCGACCGCGCCATCATGGCCGCCTCGATCGTGGCCAAGGTCACCCGCGACCGCCTGATGCAGCAACTGCACGCCGAGCATCCCGAGTACCGCTTCGACCAGCACAAGGGCTACGCCACGCCGGTGCACCTGGCCGCGCTGCGCAGCCACGGACCGTGCCCGCAGCACCGTCGCAGCTTCGCCCCGGTACGGCGTGCCCTGGGAATCGAGGCGGCACGATCGCCATGGGACGTGCCCTGCGCGGCGCCGGCCGATGACCTGCTGCGGGCCGACTGACCGGAACGCAACCCAGGCAGACCCGGCCCGCTACCGGCGCCATCCGTCCATGGGCGCGCAGGCGGCCGGTTCGGCCAGGGTCTTGAGCATGAAGTCCCGCACACCCGGCTGCGCACGCCGCCGATCCGCGCAATCGCCACCGCTGCGCTGCATGCAGCTAGCCGACGCCTGAATCGGCCACACCGCCCGGCCCCCGTGGCAGCTGGCCGCGGCGCCGCGCCGGTGCTGTCAAGCCTTGTCCGACCCGACCACGCTCGCTACCCTGACCCCGCATTATTCCGGTCTCGCATGTCCACTTCCCGCTTCGTCCATCTGCACGTCCACACCGAATTCTCGCTGGCGGATTCCACCATCCGTGTGCCCGAGAAACCGGATCAGGCTGACCCGAAAAAGGCCAAGCAGGCCAACCTGCTGAGCCGCGCGGTCGAACTCGACATGCCCGCGCTGGCGGTCACCGACCTCAACAACCTGTTTGCGCTGGTCAAGTTCTACAAGGCCGCCGAAGGCGTGGGCATCAAGCCGATCGCCGGCGCCGACGTGATGATCGCCACCCCGGACATGACGCCCTGGCGCATGACCCTGCTGTGCCGCGACCGCGAAGGCTACCTGAGCCTGTCGCGCCTGCTGACCCGCGCCTGGATGGAAGGCCACCGCCCCGAGGGCGGCGTGGCGATCCACCCAGAGTGGCTGCAGAGCGGCCATGCCAACCTGTTCGCCCTGGCCGGCCGCGACAGCCTGGCCGGGCGCCTGTTCGGCGAAGGCCGCGCCGACCTGGCAGAGCAGCAGCTGGCCGACTGGCAGCGCGTATTCGGCGACGGCCTGCACCTGGAACTCACCCGCACCGGACGCGAGGGCGAGGAACGCTTCAACCAGTTCGCGCTGCATGCGGCCGGTGTGCGCGGCCTGCCGGTGGTGGCCAGCAACGATGTGCGCTTCCTGTATGCCAGCGACTTCAATGCGCACGAGGCGCGCGTGTGCATTTCCTCCGGCCGCGTGCTCGACGATCCCAAGCGCCCGCGCGAGTACAGCGACCAGCAGTACCTCAAATCCGGCGACGAGATGGCCGCGCTGTTCGCCGATGTCCCCGACGCGATCGACAACACGCTGGCGCTGGCACAGCGCTGCAGCATCGAGATGCGCCTGGGCACCTACTTCCTGCCCGCCTACCCGGTGCCCGAAGACGAGACGCTGGACAGCTGGATCCGCAGCCAGTCGCGCGATGGCCTGGCCGCACGCCTGGAAAAGAATCCGATCGCGCCCGGCAAGACCCGCCAGGACTATGTGGACCGGCTGGAATTCGAGCTGGACACCATCATCAAGATGGGCTTCCCCGGCTACTTCCTGATCGTGGCCGACTTCATCCAGTGGGGCAAGAACCAGGGCATTCCGATCGGCCCGGGCCGCGGTTCCGGTGCCGGCTCGCTGGTGGCCTGGGCGCTGCAGATCACCGATCTGGATCCGCTGCCGTACAACCTGCTGTTCGAGCGCTTCTTGAATCCAGAGCGCGTGTCGATGCCCGACTTCGACATCGACTTCTGCATGGATCGCCGCGACGAGGTGATCGACTACGTGGCGCGCAAGTACGGCCGCGAACGGGTCAGCCAGATCATCACCTACGGCACCATGGCGGCCAAGGCGGTGGTGCGCGACGCCGGGCGCGTGCTCGGTTTCAGCTACGGGCTGGTCGACAGCGTGGCCAAGCTGATCCCCAACATCCTGGGCATCACGCTCAAGGATGCGATGGGCGAAGGCAAGGACTCGGAGATGGCCTCGCCGGACCTGATCCAGCGCTACCAGGTCGAAGACGACGTGCGCGACCTGATGGACCTGGCGCGTCAGCTCGAGGACCTCACCCGCAATGCCGGCAAGCACGCCGGTGGCGTGGTGATCGCACCCGAGCCGCTGTCCGAGTTCTGCCCGCTGTTCGCCGAACACGACGCCGACGGGCGCGGCAAGAACCAGGTCACCCAGTTCGACAAGGACGACGTCGAGGCGGTGGGCCTGGTGAAGTTCGACTTCCTGGGCCTGCGCACGCTGACCATCATCGACTGGGCGGTCAAGGCGATCAATGTGCGCCACGCGCGCGCCGGCATCGACCCGGTCGACATCAGTGCCATTCCGCTCGACGATGCACCCACCTACAAGGGCGTGTTCGCCTCGGGCAATACCGGCGCGGTGTTCCAGTTCGAATCCTCGGGCATGCGCCGCCTGCTCAAGGACGCGCGCCCGGACCGTTTCGAAGACCTGATCGCGCTGGTGTCGCTGTATCGCCCCGGCCCAATGGACCTGATCCCGGACTTCAACGCGCGTAAGCACGGCCAGCAGGAGATCGTCTACCCCGATCCGCGCACCGAAGTCATCCTCAAGGACACCTACGGGATCATGGTGTACCAGGAGCAGGTGATGCAGATGGCGCAGATCGTCGGCGATTATTCGCTGGGCGGCGCCGACCTGCTGCGCCGGGCAATGGGCAAGAAGGTGCCGGCCGAAATGGCCAAGCACCGCGAGATCTTCCGCGAAGGTGCGGCCAAGGGCGGAGTGAGCGCGGCCAAGGCCGACGAAATCTTCGACCTGATGGAGAAGTTCGCCGGCTACGGCTTCAACAAGTCGCACGCGGCCGCCTACGCGCTGGTCAGCTACCAGACCGCATGGCTGAAACGGCATTACCCGGCCGAGTTCATGGCCGCGACGCTGTCCTCGGACATGGACAACACCGACAAGGTGGTGGGCTTCCTCGATGAGGTGCGCAACCTCGGCCTGACCGTCAAGCCGCCGCGCGTCAACGAGTCGGCCTACATGTTCGAAGCTGCCAGCCCGGACACGATCCAGTACGGCCTGGGCGCGATCAAGGGCGTCGGCCAGGGCGCCTGCGAGGCGATCGTCGAAGAACGCCAGCGCGGCGGCCCCTACACCACGCTGCTGGATTTCTGCACGCGCGTGGGCACCGCCAAGCTCAACCGGCGCACGCTGGAAGCGATGATCAATGCCGGCGCAATGGACGGCCTGGGCAAGAACCGCGCCTCGCTGATGCTGCAGCTGCCGGAAGTGGTCAAGGCCACCGAGCAGCTGGCGCGCGAGCGCGCCTCGGGCCAGAACTCGCTGTTCGGCGGGCCGGACCCGAGCGCGCCGGCGCTGCGTCTGGACCTGCCCGAAAGCAAGGAATGGCCGCTGGGCCAGTTGCTCACCGGCGAGCGCGAGACACTGGGCTTCTATCTCAGCGGTCACCCGTTCGACCCGCACCGCGACGAAGTGCGCGAGCTGGTCGGCTGCGACCTGGGAGCGCTGGAGAAGATCCTCGCCTCGCAACAACGCGGAGGCGGTGGTGGCGGCGATGGCGAAAAACGCGCCTGGCGCCCGGAAGTCAGCGCGATCCTGGCCGGCCAGGTGATCGGCGTGCGCCGCAAGGGCGACAGCCAGGTGTTCGTGCAGCTCGAAGACGGCCGTGGCCGGGTCGAATGCAGCGCGTTTTCCGATGCGATGGCCGAGTTCGGCCACCTGCTCACCCGCGACCGCATCCTGATCGTCAAGGGCGGCCTGCGCGAGGACGAGTTCAACGGCGGCTACAGCCTGCGCATCCGCCAATGCTGGGACTACGAGCAGATCTGCGCCGACCACGCGCAACGCCTGTCGCTGCGCCTGGACCTGCGCGAGAAGCAGGCCTGGAAGCGCATCGACGCCCTGCTGGCCAAGCACCGCCCCGGCAAGACCCCCCTGCGCCTGGACCTGCTGCTGCGCACCCCGAGCGGCGGCGTGGCCGGCATGCTCGACCTCAACGGCAGCCACTCGGTGCGCATCGACCAGCAGCTGATGGACAGCCTGCGCGCCGATCCCGCGGTGCGGACCCTGAAGATCAAGTACAGCCCTCCGTGGGCGTGAGGGGCGGGGATTGGGCATTCGGGATTGGGGATTCGCAACGGCGGTCTACTGCCACGTCGAAGCCGCGATAGTGCTCTTGCGAATCCCGAATGCCCAATCCCGGCCATGCCACCGAACGGCTCCGTACGGGCCGACGGCACCGCTTCGGCTACACTCCCCGCCTTACGTTGACGACACCACTGCATGAATCCCAACTACCTCGACTTCGAGCAACCCATCGCCGATCTGGAAGCCAAGATCCAGGAACTGCGCAAGGCCAGCACCGGCCCTGCCGTCAACGTGGACACCGAGGTGCGTGCGCTGCGCGACAAGCTGCGCGTGCGGACCGCACAGATCTTCCGCGACCTGTCGGCCTGGCAGGTCTCGCAGCTGGCGCGCCACCCGCAGCGCCCGTACACGCTGGACTACATCAACACCATCTGCGACGAATTCCAGGAACTGGCCGGCGACCGCGCCTATGCCGACGACAAGGCGATTGTCGGTGGCCTGGGCCGCATCGATGGCCGCGCGGTGGTGATCATCGGCCACCAGAAGGGCCGCGACACCAAGAGCAAGGTCGCCCGCAATTTCGGCATGCCGCGTCCGGAGGGCTACCGCAAGGCGCTGCGGCTGATGAAGCTGGCCGAGCGTTTCCGCCTGCCGCTGCTGACCTTCATCGACACCCCGGGCGCCTACCCCGGCATCGGCGCCGAGGAACGCGGCCAGTCCGAAGCGATCGCGCGCAACCTGCTGGAGATGGCCGAACTGAAAGTGCCGGTGATCTGCACCGTGATCGGCGAAGGCGGCTCCGGCGGCGCGCTGGCGATCGGCGTGGGCGACCGCACCTTGATGCTGGAATACGGCACCTATTCGGTGATCTCGCCCGAAGGCTGCGCCTCGATCCTGTGGAAGGACGCGGCCAAGGCCAAGGACGCCGCCGAGCAGCTCGGCCTGACCGCCAAGCGCCTGAAGGGCCTGGGCCTGGTCGACAAGGTGATCCGCGAACCCACCGGCGGTGCGCATCGCAATCCCGAGCAGATGGGCAAGCGCCTCAAGGCGGTGCTGCTCAACGAGCTGGAAGCGCTGGAAAAGCTGCCGGTCGAGGGCCTGCTGCAGCGGCGTTACGAGCGCCTGCGCAGCTACGGCGCCTACGAAGGCAACTGATCGGCGATACGCCGAGGCGATGGTGCTGCGTGCACCATCGCCAGCGAGCAAGACGATTGGTCATCGAGGGAGGACCTGGTCGCAATCAGCCCTGCCTCTCCTGTCACCGGTCTTGCAGGGCGCCTGCTGCGCGCATGTCGTACTCAGCAGGCGGCCGCTGTACTGGATCTTCATCCTGATCGCGTTCGCGTTCCTGGCGGTGTTGATCCGGGTGTGCGGCCGCAGACGTCGCCGGATCCCGGCTTGTCTCCCATGCGTGTCGGCACTGCGCGCCCAGGGGATGTCCGCCGTCGGCACGCGGTGCCGGCCTGCACCCCCCGGGGTCGCATCACCATCGTCGGCCGCGCATCGACAGCGTCAGGCAAACGCACGCGCTGCCTGTACTTCAACAACGCTCAGAACGGCTTGGCCAGCACCAGCCAGATCACCCCGACCAGCAACACCACCGGCACCTCGTTGAACAGCCGCAGCGCGCGACCGCTTGGCAGGCTGCGGCCCTGATCCACGCCCTTCAACCAGCGTCCGGCCACGATGTAATGGGCCAGGATCAACGCCACCGCGAACAGCTTGGCGTGCATCCAGCCACCGGCCACCATGGTGGGGAAATCCGGAATCACCCGGTAGCCCTGCCACAGCACCGCGCCCAGCAGCAGCGCCAGCCCCAGCATGCCGTGGCCGAACTTGTAGAGGCGGCGCCCCATCAGCACCAGGCGTGTGCGTACCGCAGGCTCGGCGCCGGCTTCGGCGATGTTGACCAGGATGCGTGGCAGGTAGAACACCGCCGCCATCCACGCAGTGACGAACAACAGATGGAAGGTCTTGATCCACAGGTACAGGGTCATGTGCTGGCTTCGCTGGCTGGCGTAGGATGGCCCGCATTTTCACCTATCCGCTCGCGCGAAAGCACATCCGTCCATGCATCAGCCCGACGACAAACAGTACGACGCCCACTATTTCAGCCGCTGGTATCGCGATGCCGGGCTGGCCGACCCTGCACGCCTGCGACGCAAGGTCGCACTGGCGGTAAGCCAGGCCGAGTACTACCTGGAGCGCCCGATCCGCAGCGTGCTGGATATCGGCTGTGGCGAGGCCGCGTGGCGCGCACCGTTGCTGGCGTTGCGGCCCAGGCTCAGCTATCTGGGCTTCGACAGCAGCGCCTATGCCGTGCAGCGCTACGGGCGCAGCCGGCAGATCCACCCTGCCCGCTTCGGCGATTTCGCCTGGTTGCGTCCATGCGCGCCGGTGGATCTGCTGATCTGCTCGGACGTGCTGCATTACGTGCCCACGCGCGAGTTCAACCAGGGCCTGCCGGGGCTGGCCGAGATGTGCGCGGGCGTGGCGTTTCTGGAGACCTTTGCCGAAGAGGATGCCTTCGAAGGCGACCACGATGGTTTTCAGGCGCGGCCGGCGCGCTGGTATCGGCGCCGCTTCGCCAGCGTGGGGTTTGCTGCACTCGGCTCGCACTGCTGGTTGTCGCCGCAGTTGGCCGATGAGGCGGCCGCGCTGGAGCGCGGCTGAGCAGGACGCTGGCCGGTTGAGGCACGCATGGCGAGTGGCTTCGCCGCGCACCCTCACCCCACCCCCTCTCCCGCAGGAGAGGGGCTTTATTCCACTCATCTCCCCGCAGACAGAGGAACGTCATTCCCTTCTCCCGCCGGGAGAAGGTGCCCCGCGGGGGCGGATGAGGGTGCGTGCGAAGCCTGGTGGAGATCGAGCGCTGATGAGGGTTGAGTGCACGGGTCTTTGCCGCGCACCTCACCCATCCCTGCCCTGCAGGAAAGAAGACGCGTCCAGCAGCAGCAGGGTTCTGCGACGAACGCGCGCTTTCGGCTCGCACCGCCATCCGAAGGATCACCAATCGCGGCAAACCAAATCGCGGCCAATCAACGCGCTAACGCCTGCCATAGGTCGTATGACAGCCTCGACCGTCCGCAGCCCCATTAAGGTGCTAATGCGCCAAAGGGGGTATGCTGCGCGGCAGCAAAGAGCCGCACGGATGGGTGGAATGCTTTATCAATTGCACGAGCTGACCCGCAATCTGCTAGCCCCCTGGGTACACCAGGCCCAGGCGAACGCCAAGATGTTTTCCGACCCCGACAGCCTGTGGGCCTCGCTCCCGGGCGCCGAGCGCATGGCGGCCAGCAATGAGCTGTTCCATCGTCTGGGCAAGGAATACGAAAAGCCGGCGTGGGCGCTCGACGATGTCGAGGTCGACGGCCACTCGCTGCCGATCATCGAACGGGAGGTGTTGAGCAAGCCGTTCTGCCGCCTGCTGCGCTTCAAGCGTTTCAGCGACCATGTCGAGCTGATCGGCAAGATGAAGGAGCAGCCGGCCGTGCTGGTGGTGGCGCCGTTGTCCGGCCACCATGCCACCCTGCTGCGCGACACCGTGCGCACCCTGTTGCGCAACCACAAGGTCTATGTGACCGACTGGGTGGACGCGCGCATGGTGCCGCTGGAAGCCGGTGCCTTCCGGCTCGAGGACTACATCAGCTATATCCAGGAGTTCATCCGTCACATCGGCGCCGAGCGCCTGCACGTGGTGAGCGTGTGCCAGCCCACCGTGCCGGTGCTTGCGGCGGTGTCGCTGATGGCCACCGGTGAGGAGCCCACGCCGCGCTCGCTGGTGATGATGGGCGGCCCGATCGATGCGCGCCGCAGCCCGACCCAGGTCAACAACCTGGCCACGGAGAACGGCATCGAGTGGTTCCAGAACAACCTGATCCACACCGTGCCGTTCCCGTATCCGGGTCATGGCCGGCAGGTGTATCCGGGCTTCCTGCAGCATGCCGGCTTCCTGTCGATGAACCCGAATCGGCACGTGATGTCGCACTGGGATTTCTATACCGATCTGGTCAAGGGCGACCTGCAGGACGCGCAGGCGCACCGGCAGTTCTACGACGAGTACAACGCCGTGCTCGACATGCCTGCGGAGTACTACCTGGACACCATTCGCGTGGTGTTCCAGGACTTCCTGCTGCCGCAGGGCAAGTGGAAGGTGGATGGCCAGCTGGTCAAGCCCTCGGCGATCCGCAATACCGCATTGCTCAGCATCGAGGGCGAACTGGACGATATCGCCGGCCTGGGCCAGACCGAAGCGGTGCACGACCTGTGCACCGGGATCGGCGCGGCGCATCGTCGCCACCTGGTGGTGGAAGGTGCCGGTCACTACGGCATCTTCAGCGGCCGCCGCTGGCGCGAAGTGGTGTACCCGCAGGTGCGCGAATTCATTGCCCGCTACGACGCCGACCCGGTCGGCAGCCGCGATCCGGCGACCGTCACCCCGATCCGCAAGCGCGGCAAGCGCGCCTGATCGGCGGAAAAAACGCCCCTTGATCGCTTTCGATCAAGGGGCGTTTTTTTATGGGCAGATTGTTGGTCGGCGAAGACGGAGCACTGCGTGGCCGAGGGCGCGGTGCCCTCGCCGCTTGCGGGACCCGTCATGACGCCGTCCCTGGTGGCTCACCGGCCTGCGCCGGCAAGGCTGGCGACACCGTGCCGGCGTTCGGTTCCTTCTGAAACTTTCGCAGCTAGGCGTCGGGCTCGCTCCTTGACCATCGCCGCCGGGTCGAACCCAACGCTGATGCCAATTTGGGTATAGCGGGTGTATCGGTCGTCTGCCCGGATCGGGAAATCGGGACGAGGGATTTGCCAAGGCAAGCGACCGGGGATTTCAGTAAATCGACGCAAGCGAACTGAAGAAGACCTAGCGCGTTATCGGCAGGCTCGCTCTTGCGAATCCCCAATCCCGACCCCCAATCCCTGCTCATGTGCTTAGAACCATTGGGTTACTCCCTTTGCGGCAGCGCTCCACTACAGTCATTGCCCACTGGGCCGATACCACTCGCTCAGACGACTCACTTTTTTGATAGGGCGACACGATGCGACTAGCACGCTTGGCACAGCCGGCCATGGCTGAAACTTCCTTTGGTGCCACCCGGCGCCTGTGCTTGGCGATCGGGTTGTCTCTGCCGGCACTGGGACTCGCGCAGGCGCAAACCGCGCCGGTCAATGCCGAGCAGACCCAGCCGGAACCGGTAAAGGCGCCGGCGCCCGCAGCTCCCGCCGCTCCCGCGACCGCCAAGGGGTATCCGCTCGAGGCGCAGGGCTGGGGGGCCAAGCAGGGTGGCAACATGTGGCAGGTGCGCTGGGCCGAAGACTGGTCGTATCTGAAGGACCCGTCCAAGCGCAAAGGCCCGTTCGATCCGCTCAAGTACATTCCATTCAATGAATCGGGCGATGTGTATGTCTCGCTCAGCAACGAACTGCGCGTGCGCAGCAATACCATCACCAATCCGGGTTTGATTCCGGGCAGCCATTCGCAGCAGCAATATCTGTTGCGCGCGTTCTTCGGTGCGGACTTTCATGTCGGCGAACACTTCCGTCTGTATACGGAGCTGGCGCACGGCAGCCTGGACGGGCGTAACGAAGGCGCCAAGACCGGCACCCAGGAGAACAACGCGATCCTGCAGCAGGTGTTCTTCGATGTGAAAGGCCGCATCGGCAACGCCGACACCGGCCTGCGCGTCGGCCGCCAGGTGTTCGTCGATGGCCCCACCACCTTGATGGCGCTGCGCGACAACACCGACATTTTCGTGACCTTCAACGGCGCGCGCGCCTGGGCGATCGGCGAAAAGACCCGCGTGGACGTGTTCGATTTCAACTTCAACCTGGATGGCACCGAGGGCCTGGGCGACGATCGCATCGACCGCTCGCGGCACTTCCGCGGCGTGGTCGGCGGCTATCGCCTGCCGACCGCCAAGCCGATGTACCTGGAGCCGTTCTTCTACCAGTTCCGCAACGACAACCAGGTGTGGGGCCGGCAGACCGCCGAGGAAAAGCGCAATTACTACGGGCTGCGCCTGTGGGGCAACGTGGGCAAGCTGCGCACCGATTCGTTCGTGACCGTGCAGCGCGGCAGTTTCGGCGGGCGCGACCTGCGCGCCTACATGGCCAGCACCTCCAACGCCTGGTCGCTGAGCGAATCGGGCTGGAAACCGCGGCTGGGCTTCCATAGCGAAATCGCCTCCGGTGGTGGCGGCACCTCTGGTACCGGCGCGCTGCGCAACAACAACTTCCTGTACGGCAATACGATCTACTTCAGCTGGGCGACGTTCTTCGGTCCGGTCAACCTGGTCACCGCCGCGCCCACGTTCACCTTTTCGCCCACGTCCAAGCTCACCGTGAACCTGGAATGGGAAACCCTGTGGCGGCAGACCACCAGCGATGCGATCTACAACAACCAGGCACGCCCCTACGCACGCACGCAGAGCACCGGCGAGCGCCGCATCGGCACCATGCCGCGCATCAATGCCACCTGGAACATCGACCCGAACTGGTCGGTGACCTTCCGCGCCGAACACCTGATGGCAGGGCCTGCGCTCGAAAAGGCCGGCTACGGCGATTCGACCTTCGTCATGGGCTGGTTGAACTTCCGCTTCTAAACGCCGTTTGTCGGCGCTGCAATCTGCCGACTGGATGTGCGAGCGTTTTGTCTTGACGCGTTACCCGATCACATGCCGCGTCCCGCAAGGGCGCGGCATGTTGGTGTTTCAGCCTTGGCCTGTCTGGTGACCTGCGCGTCTTTCACAGGCTGCACGCATCTGCATTCACCGACTTGTACGCACGATTGTCGCGCTGCTCCGGCGTTCGACCGATGCCGCCACTGGCTGCTTTGCACATGCAAACGCTTGCGCATCCGCAATCGACCTGACCGTGCCAGGCACGAGGTCGGGGCGAGCAACGCCTGGGTGCGTTGGCGATCGCACACGCGCAGCGACATGCGCTCTTCCAAGGACAGGTTGCCATTTTGCGTCAGCACCCTCTCCTGCAGAAGCGAAAACGCCATGCGCGACTGGCCGTGCAAGGCGTTGCACAGCGTGATCTCATCCACCGCCAGCGGCGCACGGGCGGTGGTGCACTGTGCCGGCAACGGGTGCTGGGCTGGCAGTTCGGCCAACATGGCGGCAAACAGATGCGCATTGCCGCGCAACATGGCCGCACCAATCAGGGGCATCGGCAGAACGCAGCAGAGCATCTTTGACGAATCCCCAATGCCCGATCCCGAATCCCCGCCCCGCCTGCACCGGGCACGGCCGAATGCCTACAATGCGCGCATGTCCGAATCCCCCACTCCGCATTCCCGCCCTTCCCTGCAACGGGTCTTCCTGACCGGCTTGCTCACCCTGCTGCCGGTCTGGCTGACCTGGGTGGTGGTCAAGTTCGTGTTCTCGCTGTTGTCGGGCATCAGCAGCCCGTGGGTGGTGCCGCTGTCCGAACGCATCGCCGCCTCGTTCCCCGACTATCTGGGCTGGATCAAGGCGCTGTGGGTGCAGAACACCATCGCGCTGATCGCCACCGTGGGCGTGATCCTGTTCGTCGGCATCCTGAGCCGGCGGGTGATCGGCCAGCGCCTGCTGCGCTGGTTCGAGGCGATCATGCGGCGCATCCCGCTGGCCAGCGTGGTCTACGACAGCGCGCGCAAACTGCTCGACATCCTGCAGACCCAGCCCGGCAGCACCCAGCGCGTGGTGCTGATCGACTTCCCGCATCGCGACATGAAGTCGGTCGGCCTGGTCACGCGGGTGATCAAGGAACAGGGCACCGGCCGTGAGCTGGCGGCGGTGTACGTGCCGACCACGCCCAACCCGACCTCAGGCTATCTGGAGATCGTGCCGGTGGAGCTGCTCACGCCCACCGACTGGAGCGTGGACCAGGCGATGAGTTTCATCATCTCCGGCGGCGCTGTGGCGCCCGACTCGGTTCCCTTCACCCGCACGGCGGATCGCTGACGCAATGACACCGCAGCGTACCCTCGACGATCGCGCGGTCCGCCTGTTCATTGCGCTGGCCGCGTTCTTCTGCGTCAACGCGGCATTGGCCGAGTTCATCGGCGTCAAGATCTTCGCGCTGGAAGACACCCTCGGCATCGCGCCGTTGAACTGGAACCTGTTCGGCCAGACCGGCTCGCTCAGCTTCACCGCCGGCACCTTGTTGTGGCCGGTGGTGTTCATCATGACCGACACCATCAACGAGTTCTTCGGCAGCCGCGGGGTGCGTTTCATCTCGTGGGTGGCGGTGGTGCTGATCGGCTACGGCTTCGTGTTTGCGTTTGCCGCGATCGCGCTGGCGCCGGCAGCGTGGTGGGTCACGGCGGCGCAGGACCAGGGCGTGCCCGACTACCAGGCGGCCTTTGCAGCGGTGTTCGGCCAGGGCCTGTGGACGATCGGCGGCTCGCTGGTGGCGTTCCTGTTCGGCCAGTTGATCGATGTGTCGGTGTTCCATCGCATCCGTCGCGCCACCGGCGAAAAGCACGTGTGGCTACGCGCCACCGGCTCCACGGCGGTGTCGCAGTTGGTGGACAGCTTCGTGGTGATCTACATCGCCTTCGTGCTCGGCCCGCAGCATTGGTCCATCGACCAGTTCCTGGCGGTGAGTACGCTCAACTACGTCTACAAGATGGGCTTTGCGATCGCACTGATCCCGCTGCTGTATCTGGCGCGCCGCGCCATCGGCGCATACCTGGGCGCCGAGCGCGCCGAGCAGCTGCGCGAAGAAGCCGCCGCCGGCTGACAACGCGAAACGCTGCCGGCCGCATCGCTGCCAGACAGCGGTCGGCGCCCGGGGCGGCGTCAGGGGCGGCGTCAGGTCGGCGCATCGGACTTGCGCGCAGCCCGCCTGACGCCCGTTCGCTGCGTTTGCCGACCATGCGACGGCCGCCCATCGAAATTTTGTTCAATCCACGGCCGCGGTCGCCGGCCATGCTGGGGTGCCCCGCTACCCGGCGCAGCGCTGGGCCGGCATCTGCAGGTGCCCAAACAGCCACGGCGCTTGAACCGGGCGTTGGCCGCGCTGCCGGTGCCGAGCGCGGCCTATCTGCTGCTGGAATGGGGCACGCCATCGCGATAACGCCCCGGTGTCACCGCCCAGGCGCGTTTGAAGCTGCGCTGCAGATGCGCCTGGTCGGCGTAACCATGCGCATAGGCGAGCTCGGCAATGCCGCCACCGCGCCGCAAGGCCTCCCGTGCACGCTGGAACCGGCAATCCAGCAGATACGCATGCGGGGTCAGCCCGTGGGCCTGGCAAAAGCCGCGAACCAGCCGCGGCGCCGGCATCCCCGCCAGCGTGCACAGTTCGCGCAGCGGACTTCATGAATTCCAGGCGCCCCCCACGTGCCCGATGGGTGGCCGGAACGGTGCGGATCGGGCAAGCTCCCCGCTCGCTTGTTCCCGGAGCCGGTAATGCCCCTCAGCTTTTCCCGCCTGCTGTCCCTGGCCCTGGCCGCCGTGCTGAGCCTGTCGGTGGCAGCGCCCGCCGATGCGGCCAAGAAGAAAACCGGCAAGGCACAGACCACGCAAACGCGCGCGAAGGCGAGCAAGGGCAAGAAGACCGCCAAGCCGGCAGCCAAGGCATCGAAGACCGCCAAGGGCAGCAAGGCCGCCAAGCCCAGGCCACGTGCGGTGGCCGCCCCGGTGGTGCTGACCAAGGCGCAGCAACTCAACCTGCTCTACGACCAGTACTGGGATGCCTCGCTCAAGCTCAACCCGCTGCAGGCCACCTTCCAGGGCGAGACCCGCTACAACGACCAGCTGCCCAACTTCCTGTCGCCGGCGTTCCGGCAGCAGTCGCACGACTTCACCGTGCTGTGGCTGGGCAAGGCCGAGGCGCTGGGACCGGACGGCCTGAGCGGGCAGGACCTGCTGAGCTACCAGATCTTCGTGCGCGATGCGCGCAGCGCGCTGGCCGCCGAGCAGTTCCCCAGCTGGATGCTGCCGATCAACCAGTTCTACAACATCGCCAGCATCGCGGTGGTGCTGGGCTCGGGCACCGGCGCGCAGCCGTTCAAGACGGTCAAGGACTACGACAACTGGTCGCGGCGTGCGGTGGGCATCCCGGACCTGTTCGACCAGGCGATCACCAACATGCGGGCCGGCATGCAGGCCGGGGTGGTGCAGCCGAAGGTCCTGATGCAGAAGGTGCTGCCGCAGCTGGACGCGATCATCGCGCGCAATGCCGAAGACAGCCTGTTCTGGGGCCCGGTGCGCAACCTGCCGGCAGACATGCCCGAGGCCGACAAGCAGCGCATCACCGCCGAATACAAGCGCCTGATCGAAGTGCGGATCATGCCGGCGTACCGGGCGCTGCGCGGCTTCATCGCCACCGAGTACCTGCCCGCCTGCCGTGACACCGACGGCCTGACCGCGCTGCCCAATGGCGCGGCCTGGTACGCCTACGACGTGCGCCAGAGCACCACCTCCGACCTGACCCCGGAGCAGATCCACCAGATCGGGCTGGACGAGGTGGCGCGGCTGCAGGGCGAGATCGCCGCGCTGGCCAAGCAGGTCAGGTTCCGCGGCAACCTGCCCAAGTTCTACAAGTTCATGCAGACCGACAGGCGCTTCGCGTTCCGCAACGAGACCGAATTGCTGGGCTATTACCGTGGCCTGCAGGGACGCGTACAGGCGGCGGTGCCGCGCCTGTTCAATACCCAGGGCATGCCGCCGCTGGAAGTGCGCGTGGTGGAACCGCAGCGTGCGCAGTCGGCCGCCAGCGGCTCGTACATGCGCCCCAGCGGCGACGGCAGCACGCCGGGCGTGTTCTACGTCAACACCTCCGAGCTGGACACGCGCAGGACCTGGGAGACCGAGAGCCTGTATCTGCACGAAGCCATCCCCGGCCACCACTTCCAGCTCGGGCTGCAGCAGCAGCTGACCGACCTGCCCAAGTTCCGCCGCCTGGGCGGCGAGACCGCCTACATCGAGGGCTGGGGGCTGTACGCCGAATCGCTGGGCCGCGAACTGGGCCTGTACCAAGACCCGTACAACTACTACGGCTACCTGCAGAACGCGTTGTGGCGCTCGATCCGCCTGGTCACCGATACCGGCCTGCACAGCAAGGGCTGGACCCGCACGCAGGCGATCGACTACATGCTCAACAACTCGGCCATGACCCGGACCGAGGCCGAAGCCGAGGTGGACCGCTACATGGCCATCCCCGGCCAGGCACTGGCGTACAAGGTCGGCGAGATGAAGATCGCGCAGCTGCGCGAGCAGGCACAACGCGAACTGGGCCCGCGCTTCGACGTGCGTGCCTTCCACACCGAGGTGCTCAAGGACGGCTCGGTGCCGCTGGATATCCTGCAGGAGAAGATCCAGCGCTGGATCGCCACGCAAAAGGGATGAGGCGAGCTGGCACGGCATCACGGTCGTCAAGCAACCGCAGGTGACGCGCTCCGGACCAGGCGCGTCACCTGTGGGCGTCGCCCGAAGCGCAGGCGACCTGACGGCCGCGCCAGCGTCTGCCAATGACACACACGCGGCTGGCAGGTCCATCCGACGCCCTGCCCTGCGATCAACGCCGCCGCGCTGCCGGCTGCGTTTCAACCCGCCATGCGTGCGGCCGCCAGTGCGGCAATGTCGCGCGGCGTGGTGCGGCAGCAGCCGCCGATCAAGCGCGCACCTGCGGCCAGCCACTGCGCATGCCGATCGGCCAGGGTGCACGCCTGCGCGGCGCCGGCATGCCAGCGTTTGTCGCTGGCGTCGTAGTGTTCGCCTGAATTTGGATACACCACCAGCGGCAGCGCGGTCAGCGCGGACAGGCTTTGCAGCGCGGCGGTGACATCGTCCAGCGCAATGCAGTTGACCCCGACCGCGAGCACCTGCGCGCAGGCATCCAGCGCCGGGATCACCTGCGCCAGCGGCGTGCCATCGCTCAGATGCGCGGCATCGCGCAAGGTGAACGAGAACCACGCAGGCAGTTGCGGGAAGTCCTCCAGCAGCAGGCGCAGCGCGACGATCTCGTTGGCCGACGGCAATGTCTCGCAGGCCAGCACATCCACGCCCGCCGCGGCCAGCGCGGCAATGCGCGGGCGGTGGAAGTCCATCAGTTGCGCCAGCGGCTGGGCGTAGTCGCCGCGATATTCCGAACCATCGGCCAGGTACGCGCCATACGGCCCGACCGAGCCGGCCACCCATAGCGGCGCGTCCTGCGGTTGCGCCTGCAGATGATCGGCACGCGCCTGTGCGGCCAGGGCCACGCTGCGCGCGATCAGCGCCTGCGACTGCGCCAGGTCCAGCCCGCGCGCGGCAAAGCCCAGCGGCGTGGCCTGATAGCTGGCGGTGATGGCGCACTGCGCGCCGGCAGCGAAATAGTCGCGATGCACCTGGTAGATCAGCTCCGGCTGCTCCATCAGCACGCGCGCCGACCACAGCGCATCGTTGAGATCGCAGCCGCGTTGTTCCAGTTCGGTGGCAAGCGCACCGTCGAGCAGCACGTAACCGTCGTGCTGCAGCGCCTGGCTGAAAGGCGCCCCGGCGCGCGGCTGGCGGGGAAGAAGCGTCATGGGTGTGGACTCCTGCTGGCAAGCCATTGGGTGAGTGCATGGGCGCCGTAGCACAGCGCCACGAACGGGATGCCGCACCACAGCGCAATGCGCTGCTGCGGATCGAATGCCAGGCCGATGCAGGCCAGCAGGCAGAGCGCAACGCCCAGGATCGGCGTCCACGGATACCACGGCGCGCGGTAGGCCAGGCTCTCCGGCGCGATGCCGTCGCGCAGCAGTTGGCGCCGGAACACGTAGTGCGAGGCGCAGATGCTCAGCCACACCACCACCACCGCAAAACCGGATACCGCCGAAATCGCCACGAACACGGTATCGGCCGCGTAGACACCGGTGAGCAGCGCCAACAGGCCGCCCAACATGCTCAACAGCAAGGCCGGCAAGGGAATGCCGCGCCGTGTCAGGCGCGCCAGCCGCGCCGGCAGCGTGCCCTCGTTGGCCAGCGACCACAGCATGCGCGCGGCCGCATACAGGCCGGAATTGGCCGCCGACAGGATCGCGGTCAGGATCACCGCGTTCAACAGGTCGGCCGCATACGGGATACCCAGCAGCTCGAACGCGCGCACGAACGGGCTGGTCTCCACGGCCGCCTGTTCGGCCGGCAGCAACGCCGCAAGCACCAGCACGGTGCCGACGAACAACACCCCCAGCCGCACCAGCGTGGTACGGATCGCCAGCGGAATTGCGCGCGCCGGCTGCGCGGTTTCGCCCGCGGCAACGCCGATCAACTCGGTGCCGGAAAAGGCGAAGTTCACCGCCACCATCGTCATCAGGATCGGCAGCGTGCCTTGCGCAAACCAGCCATCGGCGCGCAGGTGGCGCACTCCCGGCGCAGGCGACCCGTCGGCCAACGGCAGCACCCCGATCACCGCCGCACCACCGAGCACGATGAACACCAGGATCGTGATCACCTTGATCAGCGAGAACCAGAATTCGCCTTCGGCAAACCAGCGCGCCGAGACCGTGTTCAGGGCGAAGATCAGCGCGCAGAACAGCAGGCACCACGGCCATGCCTGTGTGTGCGGAAACCAGTACTGCATGCAGAACGCCGCCGCAGTCAGGCTCGAGCCCAGCGCCACGGTCCAGGTCAGCCAGTACAGCCACGCCACCACGTAGCCGGTGGCCGGGCCGAGATAACGCGCGGCATAGACATGAAAGGCGCCGGTCTGCGGCATCGCCACTGCCAGCTCGCCCAGGCATTGCATCACCAGGTACACCACCAGCGCACCGATCAGGTATGCAATCACCGTGCCGAGCGCGCCGGTGCTGGCGATGATGTAGCCGGTATTGAAGAACAGGCCGGTGCCGATGACCCCGCCCAGCGACAACATCACCAGATGGCGCACCTGCATGCTGCGCTGGAACTGCGGTGCGGCGGTCGGCGACGATTCGGGCATGGGTGCGTCTGGCCGGGGGGAAGCTGCATCCTGCCACGTGCAGGCAGACGGGCACAGCCGTGTGCGGGCGAGCCGTGAGCCGTGAGCCATGAGCTTTCGCTGACTGACGTGCCGTGGTCCTCGATGTGCACGCACGCAGCGCTGCGTCACGCGCATTGCATGACTCCCGCCCGATGTCGATCGGCCATCCTGCCAAGGACACGCAGGCGGGCACAGCCGTGCGTGGGCGAGCAGTGAATCAGGGCCTGCGGCCAACTTCCGGGCGGTTATGCTGCCGATTGGTTTCTGCTGGTCCTCTGACATGCCGCACCATGACCTTCCATCTGCGCAAACATCCGCGCACTGCCCGCTTGCTGGGGGATTGCCCACCAATCTGCCACTGCCACAGCACCCTGCGTGCGATGACGCTGCTGCGTCCTGCATCGCGGGCATGCGCCTGCCATCTGCATGCCAGGCGCCGTCGAGCGTGCCGGCACTGCCCGGCTGGTCGACGCCAACGCGTCGGAGCGCGGCATGATGCTCGCCGGCATCCACCATGTGGCCATCATCGCCGGTGACTACGCGGTGTCCAAACGGTTCTACTGCGACATCCTGGGCCTGCGGGTGCTCGATGAGCATTACCGGCAGGCGCGCGATTCCTGGAAGCTGGACCTGGCACTGCCCGATGGCGGCCAGGTCGAGCTGTTCTCGTTTCCCGCCGCACCGCTGCGCCCCAGCCGCCCGGAAGCCCGCGGCCTGCGCCATCTCGCCTTCCGCGTCGAGGATCTGGACGCGGCCGTGGCGCATCTGGCTGCGCACGGCGTGGCCACCGAGGACATCCGCATCGACGAATACACCGGCCGCCGCTTCACCTTCTTCGCCGACCCGGACGACTTGCCGCTGGAGCTGTACGAGGTCGGTTGAGCGCACCGCGGGGTTCGGTCGCATCCGCCGCGCAGTCATGTCGAACAGGCGTCGTCGATCGTCGCCGTGACTTCCGGCGGATGCGGCGATACGGCAACGGCGTGAAGGTCCAACCACCCCAGGACACCGGAACCTTCCAGGCTGCAGATCCGTGCGCTGTCCAAGACCTACGCCAATGGCGTGCATGCGCTGCAAGGCGTCACGCGCGACATCGCTCGCGTCATGTTCGGCTTGCTGGGGCCAAACGGCGCCGGCAAGGCGTCGCTGATGCGCACGCTGACCCGAGTCCATCGGCTTCATCGCCGACTCGCGCGACAGCAACGCCATCGACTAGGTGTTCCACGTCACCGCGCACGAAGTGGCACACCGGTGGTGGGCGCACCAAGCCGCTGACGCTGCCGTAGCAGGTGGCCGGTCGGCTTGCGCGGCCGCCCCCGCCGCCGCAAGGACTGAACGCATTCTGCAGCGCGTCTTTCCGCCACCATACTCCACGGTATACATTCCGGTCAGGCCGCCGACGGCGGCCACAGCAATCCCTGGGAGGGGACATATGCGCAAGACCTTCAAGACCCTGATGCTGGCCCTGCCGCTGGCCGCCGCCTCGCTGCTGGCCCAGGCCGCCGATTCGCCGGTGGGCCGCTGGAAGACCATCGACGACGAGACCGGCAAGCCCAAGTCGGTGGTGCAGATCGAACAGCTCGGCAACGGCACGCTGAGCGGCAAGGTGGTCGACATCCTGCAATCGGACAAGGGCCCGAACCCGGTCTGCGACAAGTGCGATGGCAACCAGAAAGGCAAGCCGATCAAGGGCATGACCATCCTGTGGGGCCTCAAGCCCGACGGCACCGCGGTGTGGAGCGGCGGCTCGGTGCTCGACCCGGCCAAGGGCAAGACCTACAAGGCCAAGGTCACCCTGACCGACGGCGGCAAGAAGCTGCAGATGCGCGGCTATGTCGGTATCGAGGCACTGGGCCGCACCCAGACCTGGATTCGCGAGTAACCGGCCGGCTCAACAGCCGATGGTGGCGTGCAATGCGCCACCATCCATGGTCGCTGTGGGTGAGCCGTAAAGCCACACAGTCCACGGGACAGTGCCACGCGCTGTAACTCCCCACGCCCCTTGTCGTCATTCGCGCGTCCACGGGACCTGCCGGTGCGGTCGGCTGCGCGAGACATCGTGCGATGTACCGGTTGCCAAGGCGACGCCATCCGCGTGGCTCACTCACGTCCGCCCGGCGACCGATGACCTCATCCTCGACGTGTCCTTGCGCAGTCGCCGTGCCAATCCGGGTGGGCCAAGGCGAAGTCAGCGCGCCAAACCCGTAGCAAATGCGACTGGATGCCTTGCAAAAGCGGACACAACAGTGCATGAATTAACGAAGGTTAAACATGCCTTGAAATTCATCCGCCGGTCATGCCCTTGCAGCATGACCGCCGACCGCCAGAGGAGAGAGCGTCAACCCATGAGTGACCGTACACATTGGCCGCGCGCCAGTTCCCTGAGTCTTGCCCTGTTGTCTGCATTGGTGGCCACCACCGCACAGGCGCAGACCAACGCGGCACCCGCCACGCCTGTCCCCGGCCAGGCCAGTGCCAGCGCAGATGCGAAGCAGCTCGATAGCGTCATGGTGACCGGCTCACGCATCGCCCGGGTCGGGTTCGACTCGTTGGAGCCGGCCAACGTCGTCGGCCGCGAGTACATCCAGGGCTTCGGCTTCACCAATGTGGCCGATGCAATGTTCATCCAGCCCAGCTTCGGTGCGGGCGCGACCTCGCAGGGCGATCAAGCCGGTTATGGTGCGGGCGTCAACTTTCTTGGCCGCTTCGGTCTGGGCTCGAATCGTCAACTGACCCTGATCAACGGCCGGCGCTTCGTTTCCTCCAATCCCCCGACCGTCTTCGGCCCCGACGGCGGCGGCACCCAGGTCGATCTCAATGTCGTCCCGACCATCCTGATCGATCAGGTCGAGACCATCGGCGTGGGTGGTGCTCCGACCTATGGCTCGGATGCAATCTCCGGCGTCAGCAACATCCTCCTGAGGAAGAACTACCAGGGTGCCGAGGTCCGCATGGGCTACGGCCTCACCGATCGCGGCGACAACGAGCGCTTCAACTATTCGGCGCTGCTCGGCAGCAACTTTGCCGATGGCCGCGGTAACGTGACCATCGCAGTGGACGCCGACAACAGCCAGGGCGTGCTCAGCACGGCGCGCAGATTCCTTCGCCAGAGCTATGCGTCCCGCCCCAACCCGTCGGCCAGCGCGATCGCGGCATTCCAGCCGGGCCGGACGCCTGGCAACGACGGCCGGGTCAACCCGCAAACCGGATTCAACACCGGCGCAAACGATGGTATTCCCGGGCGCGTCCTGATCCGCAATCGCCGCATCAGCGACATGACCTGGGGTGGCTTGCTGTTTCCCGCCGACGGGAACACCGTGCGCGACGCCAGCGGGCGGCTGCGTGGCTTCGGCGGCAACGAAGACCAGTTCGTGCAGTTCGATCGCAACGGCAACCTGGTGAGCTACAACCCCGGCACCAATTTCGGAGTCAGCGATGCGTCCGGTGGTGACGGCGTCGATCTGACCGAAACCTCCCAGATCATTTCCGACCTGGATCGCAAGTCGGTGTTTGCCCTCGGCAATTACGACTTCAACGAGCATGTCTCCGGTTTTTTCGAAGCCTCGTTCTACAGCTCGACTGCACGCGAACTGGTCGATCAGAACGTCTATAACGCCGCCGGCTTCGGCGTGGGCGCGGTCGACGGGAGTGGCGACCAGAGTGGCACCTTGAACTTCAACATCAGCAACCCGTTCCTCACCGAACAAAACCGGCAGGTGCTGCGTAACCTGGGTGCAGAAGACTTCGTGCTGTCACGCTCTTCGCGCGACCTTGCCTTGAACAACTCGGGCACCGACACCAACCTGTGGCGCGCGGTCTTCGGCCTGCAAGGTGCGTTCGATGCGGCAGGTCGCAACTTCACCTGGGAGGCCAGCGTCAATCACGGCGAAGGCAACTTCGATTACTACGGCACCGGACTGATCCAGCAAAATTTCATCAACGCGCTCAACGTGACCCGTAATGGCGCGGGCCAGATCGTCTGCGACAGCACGGCTGCCGGGACCACGGCCGACCCGGCGTGCGTTCCGTTGAACATCTTCGGCGAAGGCGTGGCCTCTCCGGCTGCGCGCGGTTACGTCAGCACGCCGACGCATGCAGAAGCGCAGATGAAGCAGACGGTATTCAACGCCAACATCACCGGCGCGTTGCTGGACCTGCCAGGCGGCGAACTGCGATTCAACGCCGGCTACGAGCGCCGCAAGGAACAGGGCAGCTTCACGCCCAGCGAGTTCGAGCGCCTGGGTCAGGGGCGCTCTGTTCCGATCCAGCCGGCCTCCGGCGAGTACACCACCAACGAATATTTCGGCGAGATTCTTGCGCCATTGGTCAATCCGGACGCCAACATTCCTGGCCTGCACCGGCTGGATGTGACCGGCAAGATCCGCCGGGTTGAAAATACCGTCAATGGCTGGTTCAGCGCCTACACCTACGGGCTGCAATACGAGCCCGTTGCAGGCGTGCAGTTGCGGGGCAACAAGACCCGCTCGTTCCGCGCACCGTCCATTGCCGAGCTCTACACCAGCCAACAGCCGGCGTACTACTTCATTCCCGAGCCGTGCAGCGCAGCGCAGATCGGTAGTGGTCCCCGCCCGGACGTGCGCGCACGCAATTGCCAGGCATTCTTCGACTACTACAGCAGTGTCGACCCGGCATCGTTCGAAGAGGCGCCCAGCAGCCAGCTTGGATCGGTCAGTGGCAATACACGCCTGCAGAACGAGCAGGCCGAGTCGTGGACGGCCGGCATCGTGCTGCAGCCGGAATGGATCAAGGGCCTGCGCATCGCCGCGGACTGGTATGACATCCAGATCACCAACGCGATCACCACGCTGACCGAAGCCGACATCGCCTCAGGCTGCTTCGACAGCGACACCTTCAATGTCAACGACGTGCCCAATGCCAACAGCTTCTGCAGCCTGATCACGCGAAACCCGCAGACCGGGGTGGCCAACAGTATCCGCACCAGCTACACCAACGGTCCGTACACCAACTTCCGCGGCTGGACTGCCGAGGTGAACTATCGGTTTGACCTGGCCGACATGAACTGGGGGAGCGGCGTGGTGGACCTGGGCTTCTACGGCTACTTCCCCAAGACCCTGGAAAGTGCGCCGGCACCGGATGTTCCGCCCGACGAAGCGGTTGGAGAGATCAACACCTCGAAGCGACAGTTCCAATGGAATGCGCGCTACATGAGCACCCACTGGAACCTGGGCCTGAGCGCCAACTACACCAGCGGCGCGGTGTATGACCTCAATAACACGGTCGAGACACGCGACTTTGCAAGCATCCCCAGTTTTACCTCCTACGACGCCAACATCGGTTATGCGCTCGACAGCCATACCAGCGTCAACCTTGCCGCATTGAACGTGACCGACAAGCTGGCGGCATTCCCGTGGGTCTACGACGGGCTGGGCCGTCGCTACATGCTGACCCTGAATCATCGGTTCTGAGTGACTGCTGGCGACCGGGCTCCGCGCGGGCCCGGTCGCCGGCGCCGGCGCCGGGGCCCTCCCCGGGGCGTGGCGGGCAGCTGGCACAGCCGTGCGATAATCGCGTGTCCCCCGCATCACGCCTGCCATGACCCGCACCGCACTCGTCACCACCGCCCTGCCGTATGCCAACGGCCCGCTGCATCTTGGCCACCTGGTCGGCTACATCCAGGCCGACATCTGGGTGCGCGCGCGCCGCCTGCGCGGCGACAAGACCTGGTTCGTCTGCGCCGACGACACCCATGGCACGCCGATCATGCTCGCGGCCGAGAAGGCCGGGGTGACCCCGGAGGCCTTCATCGCCAGCATCCAGGCCAGCCATGAGCGCGATTTCGCCGCGTTCGGGGTGACCTTCGATCATTACGATTCGACCAATTCGCCGGTCAACCGCGAACTCACCGAGGCCTTCTACACCAGGCTGGAGGCCGCCGGTCACATCAGCCGCCGCTCGGTGGCGCAGTTCTACGATCCGGCCAAGGGCATGTTCCTGCCGGACCGCTACATCAAGGGCATCTGCCCCAACTGCGGCAGCGCCGACCAGTACGGCGACAACTGCGAGGTCTGTGGCGCCACCTACGCACCGACCGAGCTGAAGGAGCCCAGGTCGGTGATTTCCGGCGCCACGCCGGAGTTGCGCGATTCGGAGCATTTCTTCTTCGAAGTGGGCCATTTCGACGGCTTCCTGCGTGAGTGGCTGGCCGGCGATGTGGCCTTGCCCGGCGTCAAGGCCAAGCTCAAGGAATGGCTGGATGCCGAGGGCGGCCTGCGCGCCTGGGACATCTCGCGCGATGCGCCGTATTTCGGCTTCCAGATTCCCGGCCAGCCGGGCAAGTATTTCTACGTGTGGCTGGATGCGCCGATCGGCTACCTGTGCAGCTTCAAGACGCTGTGCGCGCAGATGGGCGAGGAGTTCCAAGCGCATCTGGTCGCCGGCACGCAGACCGAGCTGCATCACTTCATCGGCAAGGACATCGTCAATTTCCACGGCCTGTTCTGGCCGGCGGTGCTGCACGGCACCGGCCATCGCGCGCCGACCCGGCTGCACGTCAACGGCTACCTCACCGTGGACGGCGCCAAGATGTCCAAGTCGCGCGGCACCTTCGTGATGGCGCGGACCTTCCTGGACGTGGGCCTGGAGCCGGAGGCGCTGCGCTACTACTTCGCGGCCAAGTCCTCCGGCGGCGTGGACGACCTGGACCTCAACCTGGGCGATTTCATCGCGCGGGTGAATGCGGATCTGGTCGGCAAGTTCGTCAACCTGGCCAGCCGCTGCGCCGGCTTCATCGGCAAGCGCTTCGACGGCAAGCTGGCCGACGCCCTGCCCGACCCGGCGCAGTACGACCGCTTCGTTGCCGCACTGGCGCCGATCCGCGAGGCCTACGAGCGCAACGATGCGGCCAGCGCGATCCGCCAGACCATGGCACTGGCCGACGAGGCCAACAAGTACATCGACGACACCAAGCCGTGGGTGATCGCCAAGCAGGACGGCGCCGATGCACAGCTGCAATCGGTATGCACGCAGGGCCTGAACCTGTTCCGGATCCTGGTGGCCGCACTCAAGCCGATCCTGCCACGCACCTGTGCCGAGGCCGAAGCCTTCCTGTCGGCACCGATGACCAGTTGGGATGACGTCGCCCGCCCGCTGACCGCGCACGTGATCCAGCCCTACACCGCCCTGTTCACCCGTATCGACCCCAAACTGATCGACGCCATGACCGACGCTTCAAAAGACACCATGGCCGCACCTGCGGCACCCGCTGCGACCACTGCCAAGCCGGCCCCGTCCAAAGCCGAGACGAAGCCGGCGGCCGCTGCCAATCCCCCGTCCCCAATCCCCACTCCCGGCCTCATCGGCATCGACGATTTCGCCAGGCTCGACCTGCGCATCGGCAAGGTGCTGGTGTGCGAATTCGTGGAAGGCTCGGACAAGCTGCTGCGCTTCGAACTGGACGCCGGCGAGCTGGGCAAGCGCCAGATCTTCTCGGGCATCCGCGCCAGCTATGGCGAACCGGCAACGCTGGTCGGCCGCAGCGTGGTGTTCATCGCCAACCTGGCCCCGCGCAAGATGCGCTTCGGCATCAGCGAAGGCATGATCCTGTCGGCCGGCTTCGACGGCGGCGCGCTGGCACTGCTGGATGCCGATACGGGTGCGCAGCCGGGCATGCCTGTTCGGTGAAGCGGGATTGGGGAATCGGGAATCGGGAATCGGGAATCGGGAATCGGGAATCGTAAAAGCCTGACCTGATTGTTGAGTGAGACCTGGCCTCAGTGCTCCGCCCGTACCCTCATCCGCCCCTGTGGGGCACCTTCTCCCACTGCGAGAAGGGAAGATTTCAGAGCCCCTCTCCCACCGGGAGAGGGGTAGGGGTGAGGGTACGGGCGACGCCCTGGTGCCGTTCCAACCGCGTGTGACTTCGCCCGTACCCTCATCCGCCCCTGCGGGGCACCTTCTCCCGGTGGGAGAAGGGAAAAGCAGACGCCGCGCCTTTAACCAATCCCCACTCCCGACTTCCCGCTCCCCGCCCCTCATGCACCTGGCCCTGTTCGACTTCGACCACACCATCACCACCTGCGATAGCTATGCGCGCTTTCTGCGCAAGGTGGCCACGCCTGCGCAGCTGGCGGCGGCGAAGTGGCAGGTCGGTCCTTGGCTGCTGGGGTATCGGTTGGGCATGGTGTCGGCGGCGGCGCTGCGCGCGCGGGTCACCCGCATCGTGTTCAGTGGTCGCTCGCTGGATGAGATGGCCGCGCACGGCGCCGATTTCGCACGCACCGCATTGCCGGGCGTGCTGCGTGCCGAGGTGATGCGACGCATCGACTGGCACCAGGCGCAGGGACATGAAGTGGTGCTGGTGTCGGCCTCGCTGGACCTGTACCTGCAGCCGTGGTGCGCGCAGCATGACCTGTCGTTGCTCTGCAATCGGCTGGAACACCACGCCGGCGTGTTGAGCGGGCGCTATGCAGACAGCGACTGCGGCCCGCACAAGGCCGCACGGATCCGCCTGCGCTACGACCTGTCGCAGTACGAATGCGTGCATGCCTACGGCGACAGCCGCGAAGACAAGCAGATGCTGGCGCTGGCACAGCAGCGCTGGTATCGCGGCAAGCTGCTGCACTGACATGCACACCGCAACGCCCGCTGCATCGCCCGACCTGGTCGAACGCCTCGACCGCCTGCTGCCGCAGACCCAGTGCGGCCAGTGCGGTTACGACGGCTGTCGCCCGTATGCGCAAGCGATGGCGAGCGGCCAGGCCGATGTCGATCATTGCCCGCCCGGCGGCGACGCCGGAGCACGCGCGCTGGCACACGTACTGCAACGTCCGGCCCGCCCGTACGATCGCAGCCGTGGCAGCCACACGCCGCCGCAGGTGGCCTGGATCGTGGAGGCCGACTGCATCGGCTGCACCAAATGCATCCAGGCCTGCCCGGTGGACGCCATCGTCGGCGGCGCCAGGCACATGCATACGGTGATCGCCGCGCTGTGCACCGGTTGCGAGCTGTGCCTGCCGGCCTGCCCGGTGGACTGCATCGCGCTGCACCCAGGCAGCTAGACGGCTGGCCGGGCGCCAGGCGCGCTACGCCCGGAACCGGCCGTGCCCCATGCACGACGCTGTCTGCACGCCAACCGTGCGCGCTCGCCGCTTGCGTACTCGCGGCCAGCCCCCCCCGACCCGGCAGGCCTCGCCTCCCACACCCTGCGCCTGCGCACCCGGCCGCGCCCTCGCACCGACTGCGCGCCCGCGACCGGTGCGGCGTCGGCGGTTGCATGCCCACACCCTGCGCCCCCGGCCTCGGCGGCGCCGAGCTCCCGGTCGCAGTGGCGCTGGCCTCCAGTTCCTACCTCCGGTCAGGAACGTCCTGACGCGTCCGGCGCATCCGTGCTGCGGATGCGCTCGTATTGGTAGGCACTCCCATCGAGGAATCCGCCGATGCGCCCACTCGCCGCCGCCCTTGCCGCGCTCGCCAGCGTATGCCGGCCGATCCCGCCGTTGTTGCTGCTGGTACTGGGCGGCCTGCCACTGGGCGCGGCGGCGGTCACCCGCGTGGATGGCGATGCCTTCGACGGCGACAGCGGCGCGCTGCGCTATCGCGAGTCGCACTGGCTGCTCGACGATGGCGGACGCGTCGTGCTGTATCGCTGCGCGGACGGACGCCCGTTTGCGCGCAAGCAGGTCGATGGCGGCGGCAGCGCGCCCGACTTCAGCCTGATCGACGGCCGCGACGGCTATCGCCAGGGCGTGCGTCAGCGCGACGGCGTGCGCGAGATGTTCCAGCAGGAACCGGGCAAGGCCGAGCAACGCACGCCGCTGCCGGCCGACGACGGCCCGCGCGTGATCGATGCCGGCTTCGATGCCTACCTGCGCAGCCACTGGGAGACGCTGGCCAGCGCGCCGCAACGCGTGGACTTCGTGCTGCCCAGCCTGCAACGCCAGCTGGCATTCCGTGTCGAGCGGATCGGCGATACCGGCGGCGAGCGCCGGTTCCGCCTGAGCCTGGATGCGTGGTACGGCGCGGCGGTGCCTTCGCTCGAAGTGCGTTATTCCATCGCCGACAAACGTCTGCTGCAGTTCAGCGGCGTGGGCAACCTGCGCGACGACCGTGGCCGCTATCCGCACGTGCGCATCGTTTTTCCGGACACCGCTGCGCGTGCGGTCGGCGCCGATGAGCTGCGCCAGGCACGCGAGCAGCCGCTGGCCAGGAGCTGCAGCGCCCCGTGAACCAGACACGCGCCATCTTCACGTTCGACCACACGCGGTTGCGTACAACGGCCCGGTCACTTCTTTCCCGTACAGGACCATCGCCATGGCCAAGGCCTACCTCTGGATCAACGCAGTGCTCTACGTCGTGCTGGCAATCTGGTGCACGCTCTCGCCGGCCAAGACCGCCAATGCCGTGGGCTACACCCAGCTCTCGCCGGCCGGGCAATCGGAATACCTGGTCATCTATGGCGGACTGCAGCTGGGCATGGCGTTCCTGTTCGGCTACTTCGCATGGATCGATCAACCGCGCACCGGCCTGCTGGTCGCACTCGCGTTCTACGTGCCGATCGTGCTGTTCCGCAGCGTCTCCCTGGCGCGCCTGTGGCCGGTCTCCGCACCCACGGTGGCATTGGCAGGCGTCGAGATCCTGTTGCTGCTCGCTGCAGTGCTACTGTGGTTCCAGCGCAAGTGAAGGACAGCGTCAGCTCAGTCCGGTAGCATCGCCCCCACCTCAAAAAACGCCCGACCGCATGAGTGCCACCCCTGGCCACGACGACGATGAAACCGGACGACTGCTGACCGCGACCGCGGGCGGCGACCGGCATGCCTTCGAAGCGCTGTACCGGCAGACTTCGCCCAAACTGTTCGGAGTCTGCCTGCGCATGATTCCGCAGCGGGCCGAGGCCGAAGAGGTGCTGCAGGATGTGTTCACGCTGATCTGGCACAAGGCCGGGCAGTTCGATCCCACCCGCGCCCGCGGGCTCACCTGGCTGGCGATGATCGCGCGCAACAAGGCCATCGATCACCTGCGCGCCAACGCACCGCAACGCCGCAACGTGGCGCTGGACGATGCCGGCGAATTGCGCGCCGGCGACGCCTCGCCACTGGAGCGCACCGAGCGCGCCAATACGCGCCGACGCATCGACCACTGCCTGGCCGAGCTGGAGCCGCCGCGCAGCGAGTTGATCCGTACCGCGTTCTTCGACGGCATCACCTACGAAGAACTCGCCGCGCGCACCGACACACCGATCGGCACGGTCAAGAGCTGGATCCGCCGCGGTCTGGCCAAACTCAAGGCATGTCTGGAACGATGAGCACGCCCTTTCCCATCGACCAGGAACCACCACGCGACGTGCTGGCCGGCGAATACGTGCTGGGCCTGCTGAGCGCCGACCAGCGCCTGGCTGCCGAGCAACGCGTCGCCACCGACGGCCAGTTTGCCCAGGCGGTGACGCAGTGGCAGGAACATCTGGCACCGTTGCTGGACGAGATCGCCGCGGTGACGCCGCCCGGCCAGGTCTGGGCACGCATCCGCCAGACGCTCGGCTTCGATACGCCGTTGCATGCGGTGACCTCCACCCGGTCGGCGCCGCCACCGGCAAGCGCATCAAAGACAGCGGTGTGGAACAGTGTGCGGTTCTGGCGTTGGGCAAGCGCCGGCGGCCTGGCCACCGCGGCCGTGTGCCTGCTGGCATTGTTGAACCTGCGCACGCCACCGGCAGCGGTCACGCCGCCGCAGGGCACCGGTCCGGTGGTACAGACACCGGTCACGCCGCCTGCGGCCACCACCGCCCCGGCGACCGGCATCGCGATGACCTCCACGCTGGCAACCGAAGACGGCCGCCCCGGCTATGTCGCATTGATGGATGCCGACAAGCACACCATCACGGTGACGCCGCTGGATCGCACCGCCACTGCCGACAAGGTGCCCGAGCTGTGGCTGATCACGCCCGACGGCAAGGCGCATTCGATGGGGACCTTCGACGACCAGCGTGCACGCCGTGCGCAGATTCCCGACCAGCTGATGCCCATGCTCAGCAACGAGGCCATCCTGGCAGTCACGCTGGAGCCGCCGGGCGGCGCGCCGGGTGGCGTTGCCACCGGCACCGTGGTGGCCAAGGGCGGCATCAGCACACTGGCAATGGCACCCTGATCCGGCGCGGCTGCCACCGCCTGCGATGTGGTCGCAGGCGGTGGCAGCCGCGCAACAGCCTCATCTGCGTCGACCCTGGCGTGCGCGATTGAATATGTGCGCAGTTGCGCGATTCGTTCGCACCGGCACGCCAAGCGCGCGCACGCATGCGACGATCGAACGCGCTGGTGCATCTGTTTACCGGCTGCGTCCGTAAAGGGTCACCACTACACACGGAGAACCACGCGTGCCGAGTACTGGCTTTGACCCACATGCCGCGCCGCCGCAGCCTGCCGACACCCGCCCACGTGGTGGGATCGCAGCGCGCATCGGCAGCCTGCGTCGTTGGGTGGATTCGCAAACCGACGAACCGCTGGACGAAGCACGCGCTGACCGTATCGACTGGCTGCGAGCCCTGCCCTTCATCGCACTGCACCTGGCCTGCCTGGCGGTGTTCTGGGTGGGTGCGTCCTGGTTCGCAGTCGGCACGGCAGTGGCCTTGTACGCGCTACGCATGTTCGCGCTGACCGGGTTCTATCACCGCTATTTCTCGCACCGCGCGTTCAAGACCTCGCGCGTGCTGCAGTTCGTGTTCGCAGCCATCGGCGCTACCTGCGTGCAGCGCGGGCCGCTGTGGTGGGCCGCGCATCATCGCAACCATCATCGTCATACCGACACCGGCCGCGATCCGCATTCGCCGGCGCAGCACGGCTTCTGGTGGAGCCACACCGGCTGGTTCCTGACCCCGCGCAACTTCCGCACCGACTGGGAGGTCATTCCCGACCTGCGCCGCTTTGCCGAGCTGCGCTTTCTGGACCGCTTCGACATCGTGATGCCGGTGCTGCTGGCAACGGCGCTGTACCTGCTCGGCGAGTGGCTGGCGGTTGCCGCCCCAGGGTTGCAGACCGACGGTGCGCAGCTGCTGGTCTGGGGCTTTGTGATCTCCACCGTGGCGTTGTTCCATGCCACCTTCACCATCAACTCGCTGGCGCACCGCTTCGGCAGCCGGCGTTTCGACACCCGCGACGACAGCCGCAACAACTGGCTGCTGGCCCTGCTCACCTTCGGTGAAGGCTGGCACAACAATCACCATTTCTTCCCCGGCTCGGCGCGCCAGGGCCTGCGCTGGTGGGAGTACGACCTCACCTGGTACGGGCTCACCGCGATGTCGTGGGTGGGCCTGGTATGGGACCTCAAGCCGATGCCGAAATCGCTCATCCAACGTGCCGAGCGGGTGAGCCGATGAGCGAAGGCAGGATTGCCGTGGTCGGCAGCGGGATTGCCGGCCTGGGCGCGGCGTGGCTGTTGTCGCGCCGCTACGAAGTCACCTTGTTCGAGGCCGCCGATTACCTGGGCGGACATACGCACACCCACGACATCCAGCTGGACGGGCAACGCTACGCGGTGGACAGCGGCTTCATCGTGTTCAACCCGCAGCACTACCCGCTGCTCACGCGCATGTTCGCCGAGCTGGACGTGGCCGCGCAGCCGACCACGATGAGCTTTTCGGTGCACGATGCGCGCAGCGGGCTCGAATACAACGCCGGCAGCCTGGGCGGGCTGTTCTGCCAGCGCAGCAATCTGCTCAGCCCGCGCTTCTGGGGCATGCTGGCCGACCTGCGCCGCTTCTACCGGCAGGCACCGGCGGTGCTGCACAGCCAGGAGCGCTTCAGCACGCTGGGCGCGTATCTGCAGCGGCATGGGTATTCGGCCGCGTTTCGCGACCAGCACCTGGTGCCGATGGCCTCGGCGTTGTGGTCATCGCCCTCGCAGCGCATCCTCGAATTCCCGATGGGCCAGCTGATCGGCTTCATGGCCAATCACCACATGCTGCAGCTCAGCGGGCGTCCGCAGTGGCAGGTGGTGCGTGGCGGGTCCAACAACTACGTGCGTGCGCTGCGTCGCCGCTGGCAGGTGCTCGAACGCCTGTCCACGCCGGTGCAGGCGATCCGGCGCTTGCCCAACGGCGTGGTGCTCAGCTCCGCGTGCGGCCAGGAGCACTTCGACAACGTGGTGCTGGCCTGCCATGCCGACGATGCACTGGCCTTGCTCAGCGATGCCACGGCCGCCGAGCAGCAGATCCTGGGCGGCATCACCTACCAGGACAACGCAACCGTCCTGCACACCGACGCCAGCGTGCTGCCACGCGATCGCCGCGCCTGGGCGGCGTGGAATGCGCATGTCCCGGCCGACCCGCAGGCGCCGTGCACGGTGAGCTACTGGATGAACGCCCTGCAGTCGATCGACGCGCCGCAGCCGTTCATCGTCAGCCTCAATCGCGACCATGACATCGCCGCGGACAAGGTGCTGCGACGCATGCGCTACCGCCACCCGGTGCAGAACGCCGCTGCACTCGCCGCGCAGACGCGCAAGGCCGAGATCCAGGGCGTGCAGCACACCTGGTTTGCCGGTGCGGCATGGGGCTTCGGCTTCCACGAAGACGGCCTGCGCAGCGGCGTGGACGTGGCCCACGGCCTGGGAGTGGCCTGGTGATGCAGTTGCTGCGCGACGCCAGCCCCGATGCGGTGCCGCTGCCTCCCGGCGAGGACAGCGGTGCCGGCAGCGTGGCGGGCGCACTGCGCAGCGCGATCTACACCGGCTGGGTGCGGCACCGTCGGTTTGCGCCCAGGCCACTGGCGTTTCGCTACCGGCTGTTCCTGATGTATCTGGATCTGTCCGAGCTCGATGCGGTGTTTGCGCGGCGCTGGCTATGGTCGGTGGGCCGCGCCAATCTGGCGCAATTCCGGCGCAGCGATTATCTCGGCGATCCGGACGTTCCGCTGGACCAGGCCGTACGCGACTGCGTGCAGGCCCACACCGGCGAGCGTCCCGATGGCGCGATCCGCCTGCTCACGCATCTGCGCTACTTCGGCCATGTGTTCAATCCGGTCAGCTTCTACTACTGCTTCGATCGCCACGGCGGCCTGCGCTGGATCGTTGCGGAAATCACCAATACGCCGTGGCAGCAGCGCCACGCCTACGTGCTGCCGGTCGCGCTGGCACGCACCCATCGCGACCTGCATGCCTGGCGCTTCGACAAGCGCTTCCACGTCTCGCCCTTCATGGGCATGCAGCACCAGTACGACTGGCGCTTCAGCGTGCCCGAGGCGCAGTTGCGCGTGCACATGGATGTGCTGGATGCGCCTGGCGACCACGCGCCGGAGGCCAACGCTGATGCCGACGGCACGGGCAGCAACGGCGGCGCACGCCGCTTCGATGCCACCCTGGTCCTGCAGCGCCGGCCGATCAACGCGCGCACCCTGGCGCGCACGCTGCTGGCCTATCCCTTGATGACCGTGCAGGTGGTGCTGGCCATCCACTGGCAGGCCCTGCGCCTGTGGCTGCGCGGCAACCCGGTCCACGACCACCCTCATCCGCCTGTGCGAGAACCCCGATGAACGCCACGTCCCTGCCCGACACCGCTGCGCCGCGCGCAGCTTCCTGGACGGATCGCCTGTTGCGCAGGCGCCTGCTGGCCACGCTCGGCGAGCTGCGCGACGGGCAGTTGCAGCTGCACGAAGCCGATGGCGTCACCGTCCTCGGCAACGCCACCGGTGCGGACGCGCTGCAGATGCAGTTGCGCGTCATCGACCCCGGGTTCTACCGCCAGGCCGCGCTCAACGGCAGCGTCGGTGCCGGCGAGTCGTACATGGACGGGCAGTGGCACTGCGACGACCTGGTCGCATTGATGCGCCTGCTGCTGCGCAATCGCGACCGCCTGGATGCGATGGAAACCGGCACCGCGCGGCTGGGCGGCTGGGCGATGCGCAGCCTGCATGCGTTCGCACGCAATACCCGCAGCGGCAGCCGGCGCAACATCGCCGCGCACTACGACCTGGGCAACCCGCTGTTCCGCCTGTTTCTCGACGAGAACCTGATGTATTCCTCGGCGATCTTCGTCGATGGCGAGGAAGCGCAAGGCGAGGCGGCCCTGGAGCGCGCCGCCACGCGCAAGCTCGAACGCATCTGCCAGAAACTGCAGCTCGGCCCGCAGCACCATGTGGTGGAAATCGGCACCGGCTGGGGCGGCTTCGCGCTGCACGCCGCGCGCGAACATGGCTGTCGCGTCACTACCACCACCATCTCGCGCGAGCAGTTCGAACTGGCCACCCAGCGCATCGCCGCCGCCGGCCTGAGCGACCGGGTCACGGTATTGTTGCGCGACTATCGCGATCTGGACGGCCGCTACGACCGGGTGGTGTCGATCGAGATGATCGAGGCCATCGGCCATCAGTATCTGGACACCTATTTCGCCAAGGTCGGCAGCCTGCTGGCCGACGACGGCCAGGCGCTGATCCAGGCCATCACCATCGAGGACCATCGCTATGCGCAGGCATTGCGCTCGGTGGACTTCATCAAGCGGCATATCTTTCCCGGCAGCTTCATTCCCTCGGTGGCGGCGATGACCGGCGCGATCGCACGCGCCAGCGACCTGCGCCTGTTCAATCTGGAAGACATCGGGCCGAGCTATGCGTTGACGCTGCGCGCCTGGCGGCAGCGCTTCATGGCGCAGCTGCCGCAGGTGCGCGCGCTCGGCTACGACGAGCGCTTCATCCGCATGTGGGAGTTCTACCTGGCTTATTGCGAAGCCGGCTTCCTGGAGCGCTCGATCGGCGATGTGCATCTATGGCTGAGCAAGCCGGGCGCACGTCCACCGCAGTTCGTGCCCGGGCTTTGAACTGGCGCATGCAGCAGCTCGGCAACTACCTGGGCCTGCAGGTGCTGTGGCTGGTGGCCGTCAGCACGGCCACGCAGGCGCGCATCTGGCCCACCCTGCTGGTGCTGGGGCTGTTTGCGCTGTATCAGCTGTGGCCGTCGCGGCGTGCGCCGGGCGATCTGCAACTGCTGGTCGCCGCGCTGTCGCTGGGCCTGCTGCTGGACACCACGCTGGCCGCCGCTGGCTGGGTGCGTTATGCCGCGCCGTGGCCGGGCACGTTGCTGGCGCCGGCCTGGATCCTGGCGTTGTGGCTGGGCTTTGCGCTCACGCTCAATCATTCGCTGGCCTCGGTGATGCAGCGCCCGTGGCTGGCGGTGCTGCTGGGCGCACTCTTCGGGCCGTTTTCGTACTGGTTGGCGCAACGCAGCTGGCAGGCGGTGGAATTCCAGCCACCGCAACTGCACGCGGTGATCGCGGTCGGCACCGGCTGGGGCGTGGCCTGCGCCCTGTTGTCGCTGTATGCACGCCGCCTTGCGCGACCATTGCCCGAACATCCGAGGGGAGAACTGCAATGAATGCCTGGCCGCTGCTGCATGTGGGCGTGTTTGCGAGCGTGGTGATGGTGATCGGCTGGCTGTGGCAACGCCGCAGCGGCAATGCCGGCCCGGTCGATGTGCTGTGGGCTGCGTGCCTGGCCGTGGCTGCGCCGTACTGCGCGTGGATGTCCGATGGCGCGCTGCTGCCGCGCGTGCTGGTCGCCGTGCTCGGCGGTGTCTGGGGCGCGCGCCTGGCATGGCATCTGGGCGTGCGCGTGTTCGGCGACCCGCACGAGGATGGCCGTTATCGCGCCTTGCGCGAGCACTGGAACGGCGACCAACGCAAGTTCCTGGGCTTTTTCCTGGCGCAGGCGGTGGTCGTGGTGCTGTTCTCGGTGCCGTTTCTGGCCGCCGCCAGCAATCCGGCGCCGGCCTGGAGCGTGTGGAGCACGCTGGCCGTTGCAGTGTGGTTGATCGCGGTCGGCGGCGAAGCCCTGGCCGACCGGCAGCTGTCCGCGCACAAGGCCGACCCGGCCAACCGCGGCGTCACCTGCCGCAGCGGCTTGTGGCGGTATTCGCGCCATCCCAATTACTTCTTCGAGTTCGTGCACTGGTTCGCCTACCTGGCGCTGGCCGTCGGTGCCGGGCCATGGCCGATCGCACTGGCGGCGCTGGGGCCGGTGGTGATGTTCGTGTTCCTGTATCGCTTCACCGGCATTCCCTACACCGAGCAGCAGGCGCTGCGCTCGCGTGGTGAGGACTATGCGCAGTACCAGCGCAGCACCAGCGCGTTTTTTCCGCTTCCCCCTTCGTCCTGAGTTGCCTGGAGAGTCGTATGTCCACCGTCACCGTTCCGCCCTCCTCGCTGCCGGAAGAATCCTTCGCCACCCGGCTGGCCGAATCCGGCGCGCTCCCCGACGCCGCATTGCGTCACGGCATCCGCCGGCTGTGCGCGCAGCGCCTGCGCGACGAGCGCACCGGCGGCGCCGATGCCAGCGGCGAGCGCCAACGTGCCTTCATCGACAGCCTGCGCGCCAGCGCCATCGCGATCGAGACCGATGCCGCCAACCGCCAGCACTACGAGTTGCCGCCGCAGTTCTTCACCCTGTGCCTGGGCCGCCGGCTCAAGTACAGCAGCTGCTACTGGGACGCCACCACGCCGGATCTGGATGCGGCCGAAGAGCGCATGCTGGCGCTGTACGGTGAGCGCGCCGAACTGGCCGATGGCCAGCGCATCCTGGAGCTGGGCTGCGGCTGGGGCTCGCTGACCTTGTGGATGGCCGAGCGCTATCCCGGCGCCAGCATCACCGCGGTGTCCAACTCGCGTCCGCAGCGCGCGCACATCCTGGAGCAGTGCCGGGTGCGTGGCTTGAGCAACGTGCAGGTCATCACCGCCGACGTCAACGCGCTGGCGCTGCCGCCGGGCACCTTCGACCGCGTGGTGTCGGTGGAGATGTTCGAGCACATGCGCAACTACCGCGAGCTGCTGGCGCGCGTCGGCAGCTGGCTGGCACCGGGCGGCAAGCTGTTCGTGCATATCTTCTGCCATCGCGACCTGGCCTACCCGTTCGAGGTGGCCGGCGAGGACAACTGGATGGGGCGGCATTTCTTCACCGGCGGGCTGATGCCGGCGGCCGACACCTTGCTGCATTTCCAGCAGGACGTGGTGATCGAACAGCGCTGGGTGCTGTCGGGCGAGCATTACGAAAAAACCGCCAACGCCTGGCTGGAAAACCAGGACCGCCATCGCGCGCAGATCATGCCGCTGCTGAAGCAGACCTACGGCGACGATGCCCAGCGCTGGTGGCAGCGCTGGCGGATGTTCTGGCTGGCCTGCGCCGAGTTGTTCGGTTATGACCAGGGCCGCGAATGGGGCGTGGCGCATTACCGCTTCGTCAAACGCTGATTGCGCACGCGCGCGCGTCGACACGACGAGGCGGCCCGCATGAGTGGAGTTCGACATGTCGGCGTTCCACTCGGTGGTGCGCCGACAGGCGCGCTGGCGATCCTGCCAAGTCGACCTGCGATCGGCTGTCGCCGCTGTCTTTCAGACAACGCCGCGCCGCTTGTCCGAGCGCCCGCGCGCAGATGACACGGCGTCGGCGCGCGCGATCGAGTCGCGACCCGCGCGCCGCCCTGTCATCAGCTCGCCGCAGCGGTGATCACGATTTCCACCTTCCATTCCGGCCGCGCCAGTTTGGCCTCGACCGTGGCGCGCGCAGGAGTGAAACCGTGCGGTACCCATTCGTCCCAGGCCGCGTTCATGCCGTCGAAGTCGGCGATGTCGGCCAGGAAGATTTCCGCACGCAGGATCTTGGTCTTGTCGCTGGCCGCCTGCGCGAGCAGCTTGTCGATCTCGCCCAGCACCTGGCGGGTCTGCCCGGTGATGTCTTCGCTGGTGTCTTCGGCAACCTGCCCGGCCAGGTAGCACACGCCGCCATGGACGGTCATTTCCGACATCCGCGGACCCGTTTCGAATCGCTGCAACATTTCAGACTTCCTACGGTTGGTTGACCCGGGCATTGTCCCGCGAATGCGGCAAACGTGCAGCCCCGCTGTGCAGGTGCCGTACCAGCCATGCCCCCACCCGCACCATCCAGGCCACGATCAACACGATGGCGCTCTTCTGGCTGATGCCCGGCGGCGCGCTGGTGACGGTGACATGGAACAGCAACACCGCAAATGCGCTCAGCCCCAGGCCGAATGCGGTGGCGAAATGGCCACGCCACACCCGGTCGCGGCGGAAGTACCAGGACTGCAGCAACACCGCTGCGATCACGCACAGGAACGTCATGTCGGCCGAGAGCAGATGCACCAGCATGGCGGCATCGGGCGCCAGCTCCGGCATCCAGCTATCGCCGATCGACACCATGCTCAGGCCCAGCGCCGCGCTCCAGAACAGCCCCACCACCGTGCGGCTGCGCGCGGGCGGCGCAAGTGCTGCCTGCAGGCCCAGCGCCATCCACGCCATCGCGGCGGCCAGCACGCAGTAGGCCGTGCGCAACAGCAGGCCGTAGTCGCCGTGCAGATATGCGCTCAGCTGTGCGTCGATCCAGTCCAGATCCCCGCGCAACCCCTGCAGCAGCACGATCAAGGCGAGGAACGCCAGGCCCGTGCAGATGGCGGCTACGCCAGCCTGCCCGGCCCAGCGCGGCGGGCACGACCATCCCGGCGGTAGCGCGTCGCCACGGTGGCGCCGATCGTCCCTCAACATCCTGTCTCTGTTGCAACGGGCATCATGTCCATGTCGGTCTCCTGCGGCACGGTGGCACGGCGATGCCCTATGATGCGCGCGGCCGTCCTGAGCCGACACCGGTCGGCGCGAACCAACCCTGCGTTCACCTCATTCGGCATCCAAGCGATCACCCTGCATGTACCTCGACACCGACCGGCCCATGCAGACCAACCGCCCGCGCGGCATCCCCCGTGCATGCGCCCTTCTTCCCCTCCAGCAGATCCCGCGTTCCCCATGACGGATTCCTCCGTGTCTTCCCAAGCGCCGGCCGCCGGGTGGCGCCGCGCCCTGCCGGTGATCATCAGCCTGGCGATCCTGGCGATGGCGCTGCACGCGCTGTCGGCCCAGTTCACCGACCATGGCTACCGGCAGATCCGCCAGGCCTTCCGTGCCCTGGGTGCCGGCCAGATTGCGCTCACCTTGCTGCTGGGCTTGAGCAGCTACGCCTGCCTGGTCGGCTTCGACTGGGTCGGACTCAAGCGCACCGGCAAGCGGCTGCACCCGGCGCGCGTGGGCATCACCGCCTTCATGGCGCATGCGGTGGGGCAGACACTGGGCTTTGCCGCACTCACCGGCGGCGCGGTCCGCCTGCGCGGCTACGGCAGGGTCGGGCTGACCCTGGCCGAGATCGGCCAGGTGGTGCTGATGAGCACGCTGGGCTTCATCTTCGGCGCCTGGGTGCTGCTCGGCGTGGCGCTGATGCTGGAACCGGAAGCGGCTGCGCTGGCATTGCCGATCGCCGCAGCCGGCATCCGCATCGCCGGCATCGCCTTGCTGGTCGGCTACGTCGCGATGCTGGGGCTGGTCGGCAGGCAGGGCCGCGAATTCGGGATCGGCAGTCATCGCTTCTGGCTGCCCGACCGCACCACGGTGCTGGGCGTCACCGCGCTGAGCGTGGTCGAGCTGGGCCTGGCGGCCGCCGCGTTCTACGTGCTGCTGCCGCCGGATCCGGGCACCGGCTACTTCGGTTTCATCGGGATCTGGCTGGTGGCAGTGGTCGCCGGGCTGATCTCCACCGTGCCGGCCGGGTTGGGCGTGTTCGAGTGGAGCCTGCTCAAGCTGCTGCCGCATGTCACCCCCGCCGCCGTGCTGGCGGCCGCGTTGGCCTACCGGGTCACCTACTACATCGTGCCGCTGCTGATCTCGGTGGCGATGGCGGCGGCCTCCGGCCTGGGCGCACCGGTGCGCGCCAGCGCCAGCACCGCACGCACGGCATGGAAGGCCTTGCGACCGTGGTTGCCGCAGATCCTGGCATTGGCGGTGTTTGCGGTGGGTGCGGCGCTGGTCATCGACGGCACCTTGCCCACGCCGCGCGCACGCCAGGAAGTGGCGCCGCTGCCGCTGATCGAGACCTCGCATCTGCTGGTCAGCCTGGGCGGCATGGTATTGCTGCTGATCGGCCAGGGCCTGCAACGCCGCAGCCATTCGGCCTGGGTGCTGGCGCTGGGCGTGTGCATCCTGCTGCCGCCGCTGGCGCTGCTGCGCGGCAGCCACATCTCGGTGTCGTTGTCGGCGGCGCTGGCGGCGCTGGCGCTGTGGGCGGCACGGCGCGAGTTCTACCGCCAGGGCGCGCTGCTGGACGAAGCCTGGTCGTGGCGCTGGCTGAGCAACCTCGGCCTGGTGCTGGTGGCCACGTTCTGGCTGCTGTTCTTCGTCTACAGCCACGTCGAATACAGCAGCCACCTGTGGTGGGAGTTTGCCACCTCGTCCAATGCGCCGCGCGCGCTCCGCGCGACGCTGATCCTGTGCGTGGGCGTGATCGTGTTCGGCATGGCGCGCCTGCTGCGCGGCGGCCGCCGCCCGATGCCGACGGCCGATGCGCAGACCCTGCACAGGCTGGCGCCGATCCTGGCCAGCAGTGCCGACACCCAGGCCTGCCTGGCGCTGACCGGCGACAAGGCGTTCCTGCTCGATGCGCAGGACCGTGGGTTTGTGATGATGCAGCGTTACGGCGGCTCGCTGATCTCGATGGGCGACCCGGTCGGCCCGCCCGAGGTCGCCCGCGCACTGATCTGGCGCTTCCGCGAAGAGGCCGACCACATGGGCCTGCGCCCGGTGTTCTACCAGGTCGGCGAAAAATACTGGCAGACCTATCTGGACATGGGCCTGACCCTGGTCAAGCTGGGCGAGGAAGCGATCGTGCCGCTGGAAGGCTTCACCCTGGAAGGCCGCGACCGTGCCGACCTGCGCCACGCCTGGACCCGCGGCAAGCGCAGCGGCCTGAGCTTCCGCATGCTGCAGCCCGACCAGGTGGAGGCGGTGCTGCCGCATCTGTCCGAAGTGTCCGAGCAATGGCTGGAAGAAAAGTCCGGCGAAGAAAAAGGCTTTTCGCTGGGCAGCTTCGATGCGGACTATCTGCGCCGCTTCCCGGTGGCGGTGGCCGAGGCAGAGGGCCGGATCGTGGCCTTCGCCAACGTGTGGCGCGCGCCGGCCGGCGGCGAACTGGCGGTGGACCTGATGCGGCACAGCGCACAGGCGCCCAAGGGCACGATGGATTTCCTGTTCATCGAGCTGTTCCTGTGGGGGCAAGCCAACGGCTACACGCGCTTCTCGTTGGGCATGGCGCCACTGTCGGGCCTGGCCGAGCATCGCCTGGCCGGCCGCTGGAACCGCTTCGCCAGCCTGGTCGCGCGGCACGGCGAGCGTTTCTATGGCTTCAGCGGCCTGCGTCGCTTCAAGTCGAAGTTCGCCCCGACCTGGCGCCCGCGCTACCTGGTCGCGCCGGGCGGCATGCACCTGCCGGCGGCGCTGCTGGATGTCACCCGCCTGATCTCGGCGGATCCGGACCGGCAGGAGTAACGCCCGCGCGATCGCTGCGGCCCCACGCGTCCAGGCGCCGGCGCGCAGCCGATGCCTGGACGCGTGCCGGCGGCATTGCTTGCCGATCGGCAATGGGCATATTGCGAGTGCGCCGCCGCGTCCGGCGGCGGCATGGACGGCGCCACCGCACGCTCCTGGGCCGGACTCTCGCCGTGTCCCGTGATGGGGGGGCGGGCACAGGGCCCTGCCAGGCCCTCTTGCCGGCTCCGCGGGCCCGAGGCGCCGGCGGCGACCGCGGGGACAGCGCGCAGGGAGATGCTGCCGGGAAGCGCAAGGCTGGCGATGCCTGGCTCGCGCAGAACGCAGCCTCCTGCCGGCCGTGCCCGGACCTGCGCTCTAGGAGCTGCGATCCTCCAGCACCCGCCGCAGGAACGGCACGGTGATGCGGCGCTTGGCGGCCAGCGATTCGCGATCCAGCCGCTCCAGCAATGCCACCAATCCGGCCAGTTCGCGGTCGCCATGGGTCAGCAGCCAGTCGATTGCCGCCTCGTCCAGCGCCAGCCCGCGCCGCTGCGCACGATCGCGCAGCACCGCCGCGCGCCCGGCGTCATCGAGCACCGGCAGGCTGATGCGCACGCACTGCGACAGCCGCGAGCGCAGGTCCGGCAACACCAATGCCAGGCCGTCGGGCATCTGCCGTGCGGTGTACAGCAAGGTGGTGCCGGCAGCGCGCGCGCGGTTGTGGAAATCGAACAGCGCCACTTCGTCGTCGCGCTGCCCGGCAATGCGTTCCACCCCGTCCAGTGCGACCGGGCTGCGCCCTTCCAGCGCCTCGAGCGCATCGCGCAACCGGCCGGTGGCAGCCTGCAGCGGCAGGTACGCCGGGGCGCGTCCGGCCTGCTCGGCGGCCGCGCACAACGACAGCGCCAGATGCGTCTTGCCGGTGCCGGCGGGGCCGGACAGATACAGCCAGTCGTTCACCTGCCCGGCCGCCAACGCCTGCAGTTGCGGGAGCAGGCCGTCGGGCGCGGCGATGTAGCTGTCGAATCGCTGGTCGGGCGGTGCGCGCAACGCCAGTGGCAACTGCGGAACACTCACAAGCGATCGGTGTCCTTGCTCGGGTCGATGATCACGCTGCGCTCGGGCGTGGACTGCAGCACGATGCCGGCGCGCTCGCCCGCGTACAGATCGCTGCGCGTGTACTGCTCGTGCGCGTAGCGCAGCAGCACATTGGCCACCGCCGCCACCGGCAGCGCCAGCAGCATGCCGAGAAAGCCGAACAACTGGCCGCCCGCCATCACCGCGAAGATCACCGCCACCGGATGCAGGCCGATCTTGTCGCCGACGATGCGCGGCGTCAGCACATAGCTTTCCAGCAACTGGCCGACGGTGAACACCACGCCGACGCCAATCAGCAACTTCAGGTCGAAGCCCTGCGCCTGCACCACCGCCGCCAGCAGGGCGAGCACGATGCCGGTGGTGGCGCCCAGGTACGGAATGAAGCTGATGAAGCCGGCGATGATGCCGATCAACAGGCCCAGATTGAGCCCGATGATGGACAGGCCGGCGGCGTAGATCGCTCCCAACGCCAGCATCACCAGGAACTGGCCGCGGATGAAGCCGCCCAGCACGTCATTGGATTCCTGTGCGAGCCGGCTCACGGTACCGATATAGGCACGCGGAATGACCGCGGCCACCCGCTCGACCAGGCGATCCCAGTCGCGCAGGAAGTAGAACGCCAGGATCGGCAGCAACGCCAGGTTGATCACCCAGGTCACCATCGCAAAGCCCGAACGCTGCACGTAGCCGAAGAAGGTCTTGGCGGCGCCGCCGGCCTGCTCCCAGTGGCTGCGGATCCAGTCGATCAGGCGCTCCGGGTCCAGCCAGCCCATCAGTTCCACGCCGGTCTTGGCTTCCAGCCAGGGAATGGCGGTACTGATCGCCCAGGCCCGCATCTGCGGCAGCGCGTCGATCAGGGTCATGATCTGGCGTTCGATCATCGGCACCAGGATCATCAGCGCCAGCACGAACAACAACGTCGCCAGCACGAACACCAGCACCACGGCGATATTGCGCGAGCGGCCGGCGCGCTCGATGCGGTCCACCAGCGGGTCGCCCAGCCAGGCCAGCAGCAGCGCCAGCACGAACGGCGTCAGGATCGGCGACAGCAGTGACACCACCCACAACACGCCGACAGTCACCGCCACCCATTTCAGGCGGCGCAGGAAAAGGGCGATTTCGGCTTCGGGAGTCAAGGTCATTTCAGGCGGTACTCGGCGTGCTCGTTGTCGAGAATGATCGGGCCCTCGGTCGGTACCGACACCGGCACCAATGGGCTGTTGTCGCCGAGCATACGGTTGAGCCCGGAAATGCCCGTGAGCAAATCCAGATCCACTTCCATGCGATCGCCGTTGGCGCTGACCGGGCGGATGCCGCGCACCACCGACACGCCCTGCAGCGCGGCAGAGACGCGCAGATAGTCGTCGGCGCTGGCGATGCCGGTGATCACCGCGCGGTAGACACCGGGCACACCCGAATCCACGCGCTTGGCGTAGCGCTTGACCAGGGCATCGGCTGCGCCATCAGCGCCGGCGGCCATCGCGCGACGCGCGTCGGCCTCGCTGCTGGTCCAGCTGGACAGCACGTTGCCGTTGTCGACGAAGACCCAGTCGGCGGTCCAGCCTGCGTCATTGCGGTAGAGCTTGCCGATCAACTGCATCGGCGGGCTGTACTTGGCCGATGCGCGCGCCACCGCGGCGGTGTCCTTGCGCCAGATAGCGCCGGCCAGCACCTGCTCGGCGGCCGCACCGCCGGGCAGGCCGAGCCGGTAGCCGCGCTCGATTGCCCGGTCCAGCACGCTGCGCGCGGCATTGGCCTGCGCCACGCCGACCAGGCGCGGGCCGCTGCCGTCGTCGATGGCCAGCCACAGCACCGGCTTGGGCCGCGGCAGCGGCCACACCGGCAGGCCCAATGCGGCGATCAGGCCATCCACGTCCGACTGCCGGAAGCGCGCCACCAGCACGGTGCGGAAGGTCGGCGCACCGCTGCGCGAGGTGCCCTGGTCCTGGCGGTAATCGTAGTTTTCGACATAGCTCGGCGCGTTGCGCAGCGCCTGCGAGACGCCGGGACGGCTCATCACGCCGCGGTCGCCGGAGACCTTGCCCAGCACCGCGCCGAGCGCGCGCGCCAGCCCGCCGGGGCGGTCGGACTCGCCCTGGCTGTTGACCGGCACTTCGGCCTCGTAGGCGCTTTGCGCCTTGGCGACGTCGCCTTCGGTGCGTAGATCGGCCTGCGCAAAGGCCGGCGCGAGGGGCATGGCGACCACGAGGGCGAGAAAGAAAGCGAGACTGCGGCGCATCGACGGTTCCATGGCGTAAGCGTATCCGGGTGAATTGTTGCCCGAATGGGACGCCAGCGCCAACGTGGCTGCTAAAATCGCCGCCTTTACAGCCGAGCCCTGCCCGCCCGTGACCAGCCCAACGCCTTCCACTCCCTCGCCCATGACCTACCGTGAGGCGGGTGTCGACATCGATGCCGGCAATGCACTGGTCGAACGCATCAAGCCGCTGGTCAAGCGCAGTTTCCGGCCGGAGGTGATGGGCGGCCTGGGCGGGTTTGGCGCCTTGTTCGACCTGTCCGGCAAGTACAAGGAGCCGGTGCTAGTGTCCGGCACCGACGGCGTCGGCACCAAGCTCAAGCTGGCCCAGCAGCTGGGCCGGCACGACACCATCGGCATCGACCTGGTCGGCATGTGCGTCAACGATGTGCTGGTGCAGGGCGCCGAGCCCTTGTTCTTCCTGGATTATTTCGCCACCGGCAAGCTGGACGTGGACACCGCCGCGGCCGTGGTCGGCGGCATCGCGCGCGGCTGCGAGCTGTCCGGCTGCGCCCTGATCGGCGGCGAAACCGCCGAAATGCCCGACATGTATCCGCCGGGCGAGTACGACCTGGCCGGCTTCACCGTCGGGGCGGTGGAAAAATCGCAGCTGCTGGACGGCGCGCAGGTGCGCGCCGGCGACGTGCTGATCGGCATCGCCTCGTCGGGCCCGCATTCCAATGGCTACTCGCTGATCCGCAGGATCTACGAGCGTGCCGGCGCCCCGGCCGGGCTGGTGCTGGACGACGGCGTCAAGCTGATCGACGCGCTGATGGCGCCGACCGCGCTGTACGTCAAGCCGATCCTGGCGCTGCTCAAGTCGCATGGCGACAGCATCCACGCCATGGCGCACATCACCGGCGGCGGGCTGACCGAAAACATCATCCGGGTGATCCCCGACGGCCTGGGCCTGGACATCGACGCCAGCGCCTGGACGCTGCCGCCGGTGTTCGCCTGGCTGCAGCGCGAAGGCGCGGTGGCCGATGCGGAAATGTGGCGCACCTTCAACTGCGGCATCGGCTTCGTGCTGGTCGCCGCGCCCGAGCAGGCCGCCGCGCTGGAACAGGCACTGCAGGCGCAGTCGCTGGCGCATTGGCGTATCGGCCAGGTGGTGCCGGCGCAGGGCGACGAGCGCGTGCGGATCGGTTGACCGAGGAGACCTGCATGGACGCTGCCCCACACGCACTGCCGGCAGCGGCCAGCGCTGACGATCTCCAGCACCTGCACCTGCTGTCGATCGCGCACTATGTGCTGGCCGCCATCACCGCCGTGTTTTCGCTGTTCCCGTTGATCCATCTGTTCATGGGCATTGCGATCGTCACCGGGCACCTGCCCATGACAACGGCCGATACGGATGTACCATCGATCGATCCGCGATTGTTCGGCTGGTTCTTCGTGGTGTTCGCAGGTGCGTTCATTGGCTGCGGGCTGACCCTGGCAGCGTTCATGGCCTACGCCGGCCGCTGCATTGCCCAGCGCAGACGGCACCTGCTGTGCCTGATCGTGGCCGGCATTTCCTGCTCCTTCATGCCGTTCGGTACCGTCGTCGGCGTGTTTGCGCTGGTGGTGCTGCTGCGCCCGCAGGTCAAGGCCTTGTTCGCTCCCACCGCCACCGCAGCGTGACGCGCCCTGCCCCATGACATCAGCGAATCCCACCCCATGAGCCTGCGTCTGGCCGTGCTGGCCTCCGGCCGCGGCAGCAACCTGCAGGCCATCCTCGATGCGATTGCCAGCGGCCGGCTGCCGGCCGAGGTCGTGGGCGTGTTTTCCGATCGCCCGCAGGCACCGGCCCTGCACAGAGTCGATGAGGCACTGCGCTGGAGCGCCAGCCCGCGCGACTTCGCCGACCGCGCCGCCTTCGACGCCGCGCTGGGCGATGCGATCGCCGCCGCGCGGCCGGACTGGGTGATCTGCGCCGGCTACATGCGCATCCTCGGCGAGCCGCTGGTGCGCCGCTTCGCCGGGCGCATGCTCAATATCCACCCCTCGCTGCTGCCCAAGTACCGCGGCCTGCACACCCACGCCCGCGCACTGGAAGCCGGCGACGCCGAACATGGCGCCAGCGTGCACCTGGTGGTGCCGGAACTGGATGCCGGCACGGTGATCGCGCAGGCGCGCGTGCCGGTGCTGCCCGACGACAGCCCCGAACAGCTGGCCGCGCGCGTGCTGGCGCGCGAACACCCGCTGCTGCTGGCCACGCTGGACCTGCTCGCCAGCGGGCGCGTGGATATACGTGGCGATGGCGTCCACATCGACGGTCAGTGCCTGTTTACGCCACTGCGACTAGAGTCCGCTGACACCGCACTCGCCTGAATGCGGATACGCCCTCCTCATCCCGTCTCGGACATCCTGGCGACCCCGTGCCTCGCTCTCAGCGCATGAAACTCCTCCCGATCGCCACCGCGCTGTTGACCACCGCCCTGCTTGCCCCGGCCGGAGCCGGCCGCGCGCAACAGGCTCCCGCCGTTCCCGCGCCAGCTGCTGCACCGGTTGCGGCGCCGCCGACGGCGCCGGGATCTGCAGCCGCCCTGCCCGTCAGCAGCTGGACGCCGCCGCCGCTGCAACCCTTCGTGGCAACCTACCAGGCGTTCTACCGCGGCAAGGAAGCCGGCGATGCCACCATGCAGGTCAGCCACGGCGAAGCCAGCCAGTGGCGGATCGACATGGCAGTGCGCGGCCGCAAGGGCTTTGCCAGCATCCTGGGCTTGAACCTGGAACAGAGCACGGTGTTCCGCGTCGATGGCGACACCTATGTGCCGTTGAGCCAGAGCACGGTGCGCAAGGCGATGTTCTTCGGCAAGAAGGTCACCGGCGTCTACAACTGGCAGACCGCCAGCGCGCAGTGGGACGGCGACCTGAAGAAGGAGCGCCAGCAGCCGATTCCCTTGCAGCGCGGCGACCANCTGAACCTGTCGCTGATGCGCGACGCACAACCCGGACGCAGCCTGAGCTATCGCTACGTCGATGTCGGCCGGGTGCGCAAGTACGACTACAAGGTCGCCGATGCCACCGAGGTGGTGCAGGTCGGCGACCTGAGCTACGACGCGTTGCGCGTGTACCGCGTCAACAGCGGCGACAACGAAACCATCCTCTGGATCGCCAACGGGGTTCCCACGCCGGTACGCATCCTGCAACGTGACAAAGGTGAGGATCAGGTCGATCTACGCCTGGTCGAATATCAAGGAGCCTGACCCATGCACACCGTTTCCCGCACCTGTTCGCTGATCGCCGCTGCCGCACTGGCTGCGGCCAGCCTGCCCGCGTTCGCCATGCAGCCGTTCCAGGCCGATTACTCGGCCAACTACATGGGCATGCAGGCCAACGGCACCATGACCCTGGCCGCTGCCGGCGCCAATCAGTGGCGCTACACGCTCACCATCCAGAACCAGCTGGCCAACCTGACCCAGAGCACGGTGTTCGAGGAAAGCAACGGCCAACTGCGCCCGGTCAGCAGCAACGACACCTCGTCGATGATGGTCAAGCGCCGCAACGTGACGGCCAACTACGACTGGAAGACCAGCCAGGCCACCTGGGGCGGCGACATCAAGCCGGACCGCCGTGGCCCGGTGAAGCTGCAGCCCGGCGACATGGATGCGCTGCTGATCAACCTGGCGATCACCCGCGACCTGATCGCCGGCAAGCCGCTGAACTACCGCATGGTCGACGAAGGCCGCATCAAGCCGATGAGCTACAAGGTGGTCGGCAAGGAAACCATCACCGTCAACGGCAAGCAGGAGCAGGCGACCAAGGTGTCGCGCGTGGACGGCGACAAGGAACTGATCGCCTGGGTGGTCAAGGACCTGCCGGTGCCGGCGCGCCTGCTGCAGAAGGAAAAGGGCCAGGACGCGCTGGACCTGACCATCAAGGCGCTGCGCTAAACGCCAGCCGCGCCTGGTAGGAGCGTGCCCGNGCCGGCGCGCCTGCTGCAGAAGGAAAAGGGCCAGGACGCGCTGGACCTGACCATCAAGGCGCTGCGCTAAACGCCAGCCGCGCCTGGTAGGAGCGTGCCCGCGCGCGACCGGGCGTTACGCGCGACCGGGCGTTATCGGTAACGCCCGGTCGCGCGCAGGCACGCTCCTACCAGGGCATGAGACCTGCCCGGCAGCCGCCCTCGGACTGCACTAAAAAGCCCGGCTGCCAGCCGGGCTCTTCATTTCAATCAGGCGCGGTGCGGAATCCCTGCAGCAGGCAGAGACACGCNTGCCCGGCAGCCGCCCTCGGACTGCACTAAAAAGCCCGGCTGCCAGCCGGGCTCTTCATTTCAATCAGGCGCGGTGCGGAATCCCTGCAGCAGGCAGAGACACGCTCACCCCTCAGGGCTTTGCCGCAGCCTTGTCCTCGCCGGTGCTGAACACCGTGCGGCAATCCACGCGGATCTGCTCGCCGCTGCCGCGCCAATAGAACAGGTCGCAATGGCGCTTGCCATCGACGGTCTTCTTCACCGCCACCGCATAGAACGATTGCGCGATCTCGTCGCGGCTGGCAGTGCCGTCGTTGTTCCAGTCCATGTCCTTGAACTCGACGCCCTGGGTGACCGCCATGCCGACCGACCAGGCGTAGGCCAGCCACGCCAGGATCAGCACGACCACGCCGAGCAGGATCTTGCGACGGGTGGTGAACCGCCCGCGCAGGATCATGCGGTGCGCCGGATGGTCGCGCCCAGCGCCCCCAGCTTCTCCTCGATGTTTTCGTAGCCACGGTCCAGGTGGTAGATGCGATCGATGCTGGTATCGCCGTCGGCGACCAGGCCGGCCAGGATCAACGACGCCGAGGCGCGCAGGTCGGTCGCCATCACCGGCGCGCCGCTGAGACGCTCGGCGCCGCGCACGATCGCGGTGTGGCCTTCGACCTGGATGTCCGCGCCCAGGCGCAGCAGCTCGTTGACGTGCATGAAGCGGTTTTCGAAGATGGTTTCGTTGATCACGCCCACGCCGTCGGCCACGCAGTTGAGCGCCATGAATTGCGCCTGCATGTCGGTGGGAAACGCCGGATACGGCGCGGTGGTCAGGTTGACCGCGCGCGGGCGCTTGCCGTGCATGTCCAGCGTGATGCTGTCGGCAGTGGTGGTGATGCTGGCGCCGGCTTCGGCAAGCTTGTCCAGCACCGCATCCAGGGTGTCCGGGCGCGCGCGGCGCACGGTGACGCTGCCGCCGGTCATCGCCGCGGCGACCAGGAAGGTACCGGTCTCGATGCGGTCCGGCAGCACCGCATGGTGCCCGCCGCCCAGGCGCTCGACGCCCTGCACCACGATGCGCGGCGTGCCGGCGCCCTCGATCTGCGCACCGAGCGCGATCAGGCAGTCGGCCAGGTCGGTGACTTCCGGCTCCATCGCCGCGTTTTCCAGCACGGTGGTGCCGTCGGCCAGCACGGCCGCCATCAGCACGTTCTCGGTGCCGGTGACGCTGACCATGTCGAACACGTAGCGGCCACCCTTCAGGCGCCCATTGCTGGCGGCCTTGATGTAGCCGTTTTCCACGCTGATCTCCGCACCCAGCGCCTGCAGGCCCTTGATGTGCTGGTCGACCGGACGCGAGCCGATCGCGCAGCCGCCGGGCAGCGACACTTCGGCGGTGCCGTAGCGCGCCAGCAGCGGGCCCAGCACCAGGATCGAGGCGCGCATGGTCTTGACCAGCTCATAGGGCGCGACCTGGTGGGTGACCGAGCGCGGGTCGACCAGGATCGAGCGCCCCTTGGCCAGCGTGCCTTCGTCGATGGTGACCTCGGCGCCCAGCTCGCCGAGCAGCTTCACCGTGGTGATCACATCGTGCAGGTGCGGCACGTTGCTGATCTCCACCGGCGCATCGGCCAGCAGGGTCGCGCACAGGATCGGCAGCACCGCGTTCTTGGCGCCGGAAATATGAACCTCACCGTGCAGCGCTTGGCCGCCGGTCACTACGATTTTTGCCATGGGAATCTGAGAAATCCGAAAGTAGAAGGGATGTCGGGGGAATGAAGTGAGGGACGTATCGACCGTGGTGCACGCGGCGCGCGTTGGAACCGGGGGATCGAGTGGCGCCGGGTACGGTCCGGGACGCGCTGGACACAGTCACTGCGTGAGCGTGGACGATGCCAGTCGAGGCGATGCAGGTGCCTACCGCTGACCGACCCTGCTCCGCGCACTGCGCCGGCCCAGCCCGCCTGATGGCGAGCGCGGCGATTGCGCTCAGCCTTCCTCAGGCGTCAGGGTCTTCAGCTGCAGCGCGTGGATCGCCCCGCCCATCAGCTCGCCCAGGGTCGCGTAAACCATGCGATGGCGCGCCAACGGCGCCTTGCCGGCGAATGCGGGGCTGATCACGGTCGCCTCGAAGTGCACACCGTCGTCGCCGTGCACGTCGACGCGGGCTTCGGGCAAGCCGGATTCGATGAGTTTGCGGATGGTTTCGGCGTCCACGGGGCGTTTCCTCATAAAATGAGCGCACATTCTACTCTTCACCCGAGTCCCGCATGGCCGTCTCGCACCTGCCCTCCGCCACCGTCAGCGACGCCAGCCTGGTCGCCACCGTCAGCGACGCCAGCCTGGTCGCCAGCGGCCAGCGCGTGCTGGAGATCGAGCGCGAGGCACTGGCCGGCGTGGGCGCGCGGATCGGCAGCGACTTCGCCGCGGCCTGCCGGCTGGTGCTGGCCTCGCGCGGGCGCGTGGTGGCCACCGGCATGGGCAAGTCCGGGCATATCGCGCGCAAGATCGCCGCCACCCTGGCCTCCACCGGCACGCCGGCGTTCTTCGTCCATCCGGGCGAGGCCGGGCACGGCGACCTGGGCATGATCACCGAGGCCGACATCGTGCTGGCGCTGTCCTACTCGGGCGAATCGGACGAGGTGCGTATGCTGCTGCCGGTGCTCAAGCGCCAGGGGAACCCGATCATCGCCATGACCGGGCGCCCGCGCTCTTCGCTGGCCCAGGCCGCCGACGTGCACCTGGATGTGAGCGTGTCCGCCGAAGCCTGCCCGCTGCATCTGGCGCCCACCTCCAGCACCACCGCCTCGCTGGCGATGGGCGACGCGCTGGCGGTGGCGCTGCTGGACGCGCGTGGCTTCACCGCCGACGACTTTGCGCGCTCGCATCCGGCCGGCAGCCTGGGCCGGCGCCTGCTGCTGCACATCACCGACGTGATGCACGCCGGCGATGACCTGCCGCGCGTGCGCGAGGACGCCAGCCTGAGCGAGGCGCTGATGGAAATGAGCCGCAAGCGCCTGGGCATGACCGCGGTGGTCGATGGCCAGGACCGCCTGATCGGCCTGTTCACCGACGGCGACCTGCGCCGCGCGCTGGACAGCGACATCGACGTGCGCAGCGCCGGCATTGCCCAGGTGATGACGCGCAACCCCCGCACCATCGGCGCCGACCAGCTGGCCGCCGAAGCCGCGCGGCTGATGGAGGACTACAAGATCAACGGCTTGATCGTGGTCGACGCCCAGCAGCGCGCGGTCGGCGCATTGAACATTCACGACCTGTTGCGCGCCAAAGTGGTTTAACAGGTTCAGTTTTCTACCGTTGGAACCCCGTTCCCACCGATCCGTGCCGATGCCCTACTCCCCTTTGCAGCACCTGTCCGCCGACATCGCCGAGCGCGCCGCGCGTATCCGCCTGGCCTGTTTCGACGTCGACGGCACCCTGACCGACGGCCGCCTGTACTACGACCACGCCGGCAACGAGAGCAAGGCCTTCAACGTGCTCGACGGCCAGGGACTCAAGCAGCTCGACCAGGCCGGCATCCATGTCGCGCTGATCACCGCGCGCGCCAGCCTGTCGGCGGAAAAGCGCGGCCAGGACCTGGGCCTGCACGTGCAGATCGGGGTCAAGAACAAGCGCCTGGCCGTGCTGGCCCTGTGCCAGGAGCACGGCCTGTCGCTGGACCAGGTGCTGTTCATGGGCGACGACCTGCCCGACCTGCCGGCCCTGCTGGCGGTCGGCCTGCCGGTCGCACCCGCCAACGCACACCCGTGGATCGCCGAGCGCGTGCAGTGGCATACCCGGGCACGTGGCGGCGACGGTGCCGCGCGCGAGGTTTGCGATGCGGTGCTGGCCGCGCAGGGCCAGGTCGAGGGCATCATCGAAAGGTTTTCCGCATGAGCTGGAACTGGCGCACCACCCTGGGCGTGACGTTGTTCGCCGCGGCAGTGATCTCCGGCTGGTCGGCCTGGCAGCAGCGCGCCCGCCCGGTCGCCGCGGCGGTGGACGATTCGCGCGCCGACTACGTGCTGCGCGACTTCGAACTGATTGCGCTGGACAAGGAGACCGGCAAGGAATCGATGACGCTGCGTGCGCCGGAAATGCACCGCAACCGCGCCGATCGCACCTCCGAGGTCACCACCCCGGTGTTCCTGCTGCCCGACAACGCCAATCAGCCGTGGACGCTGCGCTCCAAGACCGGCTGGATCAGCCCCAAGGGCGACGAACTGCGCCTGCGCGGCGATGTCGAGGGCGACAGCCCCACCGGCGGCGCGACCCCGCCGACCACGTTCCGCACCCAGAGCCTGGACGTGTTCCCGCAGCAGAATCTCGCCAAGACCGCTGCCCCGGTGAGCATGAGCCGGCCGGGTATCATGCAGAGCGGGGTCGGCTTCGAGGCCGACCTCAAATCACGCCAGTACAAGCTCCTTTCCCAGGTCAAGACCCGTTATGAACCGAATGCTGCCCGCTAAGCTGGCGTTTGCCGCGCTGCTGCTGCCTGCCCTTGCGATGGCCAAGACCAGCGACCGCAATCAGCCGATGGCGATCGACTCCAATGCCAACGACTGCAACATGCTCGACGACAGCGGCAAATGCCGCTTCAGCGGCAATGTGGTGATCACCCAGGGCACGCTGGAAATCCATGCCGACACCGCCGACATCTTCCAGAAGAACGGCCAGACCGACCGCGTCGTGCTGACCGGCAAGCAGGCCACGCTGAAGCAGCAGATGGACGACGGCGCGATGATGAACGGCCAGGCCGACAACATCGAGTACCAGGTCGCCAACGAAGTCATCGTGCTGACCGGCAACTACAAGGTCGACTCGCCCAAGGGCACCAACGCCGGCCAGCGCATGGTCTACAACACCAAGACCGGCAACATGCAAAGCGGTGGCGACGGCAGCCGCGTGCGCACCATCATCCAGCCGAAGACGGGGGCGCCGGCCACGGCGGCGCCTGCTCCCGCGCCGGCCGCCAAGCCCGCGACCAAGCCGCAGGGGAAGAAGTAATGCTGGTCGCCACCGGTCTGCGCAAGAAGTACAAGCAACGCGAAGTGGTCAAGGAGTTCGGCCTCACGCTCGAGGCCGGCGAGGTGGTCGGCCTGCTCGGCCCCAACGGCGCCGGCAAGACCACCTGCTTCTACATGATCGTGGGCCTGGTCGAGGCCGATGCCGGGCGCATCGAGCTGGACGGCCGCGACCTCACCGCCGAGCCGATGTATGCCCGCGCCAAGCTTGGCGTCGGCTATCTTCCGCAGGAGCCCTCGATCTTCCGCAAGCTCACCGTGGCCGACAACATCCGCCTGGTGCTGGAGCTGCGCGAGGAACTGGATGGCGCCGGCCGCGAGCAGGAACTGGTCTCGCTGCTGGAAGAACTGCAGATCACCCACGTGGCCGACCAGCTGGGCGCCAGCCTGTCCGGCGGCGAGCGCCGGCGCTGCGAGATCGCGCGCGCGCTGGCGGCCAAGCCGCGCATGATGCTGCTCGACGAACCCTTCGCCGGCGTCGATCCGATTTCGGTCGGCGAGATCCAGCGCATCATCATCCACCTCAAGGAACGCGGCATCGGCGTGCTGATCACCGATCACAACGTGCGCGAAACCTTGGGAATCTGCGACCGCGCGTATATCCTCGCCGAGGGAGGCGTGCTGGCGCAGGGGGCACCAGATGCGCTGCTAGCCAATCCCGACGTCCGCCGCGTGTATCTGGGGGAAACTTTCCGCCTTTGAGCGCGTCGCCGCGCCATCGATTTTCCCAGTCAGTGCCCGCATGAAAGCCCGGCTCCAGACATCGCTAGGACAGCAGTTGGTCATGACGCCGCAGTTGCGTCAGGCGATCAAGCTATTGCAGATGTCCACCACCGAGCTGGAACTGGAAATTGCCGAAGCGGTGGAGACCAATCCGCTGCTGGAATGGGCCGACGAGGCCGCGCATGCGGCCAACGAGCGTCCGGTGGAAGCCTCCTCGGCCGCCTCCACCGACGACACCCCGCGCGAAGAACCGGCCCCGACCGAGCGCGACGACGACTGGTCGCAGGACGAGTTGCAGTGGACCGGCTCGGGCAGCGGTGGCAGCTTCGACGACGACGAGTCCGGCGATGCCGCCGAGCGCGTGGCCGAATCCGAAACCCTGGCCGACCACCTGCTGTGGCAGCTGCACCTGTCGCCGCTGTCGCCGCGCGACCGCCAGATCGGCGCGATGCTGATCGATGCGCTGGACGAAGACGGCTACCTGCGCGAACCGCTGTCGGCCATCCTGGAAACGCTGGCACTGGGTGCAGCGGTGGACGAGGCCGACGTGCTCACCGTGCTGCACCAGATCCAGCGCTTCGACCCGGTCGGCGTGGGTGCGCGCACCCTGGGCGAATGCCTGGCACTGCAGCTGGCGGTGCTCGACCCGGCCACCCCGGGGCGCGAGCTGGCGCTGCAGATCGTCGCCGGCCCGCTGGAGCGCCTGCCGCGCAGCGGCGTGGCCGGCCTGGCGCACGAACTCAAGCGCTCCACCGCCGATGTCGACCAGGCGGTGCAGCTGGTGCGCTCGCTGGACCCGCGTCCGGGCAAGCAGATCGGCGACCTGGCGCAGGACAGCTACGTGGTGCCGGACTGCGTGATCTGGCGCCAGCGCGGCGTGTGGCGGGCCTCGCTGGCCGGCCGCGCCCAGCCCAAGGTCACCATCCACCGCGGCTACGAGAACCTGATCCGCAGCTGCGGCGAGTCCGATGCCGGCTATCTGCGCGGCCAGCTGCAGGAGGCGCGCTGGCTGCTCAAGAGCCTGGAAGCGCGCGGCGAGACCCTGCTGCGGGTGGTGCGCTGCCTGCTGCAGCACCAGGCCGGGTTCCTGGAATTCGGCGCGCAGGCCTTGCGCCCGCTGACCCTGCGCGAGATCGCCGGCGAGCTTGGCCTGCACGAATCGACCATTTCCCGCGCGATCGCCCGCAAGTACGTGCGCACCCCGCGCGGCACCATCGCGCTGCGCTCGTTCTTCGCCTCCGGCATCGACACCGACAGCGGCGGCGAGGCCTCCAGCACCGCCATCCAGGCCATGATCCGGCGCCTGATCGAGGCGGAAAACCCGCGCAAACCGCTGTCGGACGCCAAGTTGGCCGACCTGCTGAAAACCTCCGGCGTACCAGTGGCGCGGCGCACCGTTGCGAAGTATCGTGAGGCCATGAACATTTCCGCCTCCCACGAACGCGTCCGTATCGCCTGACGTTGCCCCAGCGCAACGCCGGCCTGCGCCGGGTTCGTCGGACCACCGGAAAGGTTCATTGGCCCACCGACCAATGGAGGTATCCGATGCGTATCGAGACGTATGGCCACCAGCTTGAAGTGACCCCCGCGCTGCGGGAGTACGTGGCAAGCAAGCTGCAGCGATTGCAGCGCCATTTCGACCAGCACTGCGAAGTCCGGACCCAGCTGGCCGTCCGCAAGCCAGACCACCACGTGGTCGCCACCGTCAACCTTCCCGGTCGCACCCTGCACGCCGATGCCAGCGGCTCCACCATGTACGCGGCCATCGACCTGCTGGTCGACAAGCTCGACCGCCTGGTGCTCAAGCACAAGGAAAAGAAATGTAACCACCATGCACGCGAGGTGCGCGACAATCCCGCATGACGCTTCCCGCTTGATGCCCTCATGCCTTTAACCGATCTGATGGCGGCCGTGCGCACCGTGGTGTCGCCGGCCGCCGATCGCGACACCGTGCTGCATACCGCCGCCGACCTGCTGTCCTGCCGCCAGGCCGGTGCCGACGAGCTCTACGCCAACCTGTGCGAGCGCGAGGCGCTGGGCAGCACCGCCATCGGCCACGGCATCGCCATCCCGCATGGGCGCTGCCCCAATCTCACCGAACCGCGTGGCGCCTTGCTGCGCCTGGATACGCCGGTGGCCTTCGGCGGCGACGAGCCGGTGGACCTGATCTTTGCGATGGCGGTGCCTGCGCACTACACCCACCAGCACCTGATGCTGCTGTCGGAACTGGCCGAACGGTTTTCCGATGCGCAGTTCCGTCAGCAGCTGCGCGCCGCCCCCGACGCGGACGCCTTGATGGCGCTGCTCACCGACGCCCCGCCACCACAGGCCAGCGCCGCATGAATACCAGCATCACCGCACGCGAACTGTTCGACCAGCAGCGCGACAAGCTGGCGCTGCGCTGGGTCGCCGGCCAGAAGGGCGAGCACCGCGAGATCGAAGCCGGCAGCAACAATGCGCGCCGCCCGTCGCTGGCCGGCTACCTCAACGTGATCTATCCCAACAAGGTGCAGATCCTGGGCACCGAGGAGCTGGCCTGGCTGGATTCGCTGGATGCGCGCCAGCGCTGGGAAACCATCGAGAAGATCATCCAGGTGCAGCCGCTGGCGCTGGCGATCAGCAAGAACCAGTCCTGCCCGGAAGACCTGCGCGCGGCCGCGGATGAATCCAACACGCCGCTGTGGATCTCGCCCAAACGCGGCCATGAGCTGCTCAACCATCTCTCCTACCACCTGGCGCGCACGCTGGCGCCGCGGGTCACGCTGCACGGCGTGTTCATGGAGATCTATTCGATCGGCGTGCTGATCACCGGCGAGGCCGGCTCGGGCAAGAGCGAGCTGGCGCTGGAACTGCTCAGCCGCGGCCACCGCCTGGTGGCCGACGACGCCCCCGAGTTCACCCAGATCGCGCCCGACGTGCTCGACGGCACTTGCCCGGAACTGCTGCAAGACCTGCTGGAAGTGCGCGGCCTGGGCGTGCTCAACGTGCGCGACATGTTCGGCGACACCGCGGTGAAGAAGAACAAGTACCTGCGCCTGATCGTGCACCTGACCCGCCCGATGACCGAGCCCACCCCGTCCGGTTACGAGCGCCTGACCGGCGATTCCGGCAGCCGGCATGTGCTGGACCTGGACGTGCCGCTGATCACCCTGCCGGTGATGCCCGGCCGCAACCTGGCAGTGCTGACCGAGGCGGCCACGCGGCTGCATATCCTGCGCACCAAGGGCATCGACCCGGCGGCGATGTTCATCGCCCGCCACAGCAACCTGCTGGAGCGACGCACGCCATGAGTACCGCGCCCTCCACGTTGATGATCGTGAGCGGGCTGTCCGGCTCGGGCAAATCGGTCGCGTTGAAGACCTTCGAGGATCTGGACTACTACTGCTCGGACAACCTGCCGGTCGAACTGCTGCCGGACTTCGTCAAGAGCCGCCTGCGTGGCAACCCGATCGGCGACCAGCGCCTGGCGGTGGGCATCGATGTGCGCAGCCGCAGCGACCTGACCCAGCTGGCGCAATGGCGCCAGGCCGCGCAGGAATACGGCATCGAGGCGCGGCTGCTGTTTTTCGAGGCCAGCGACGAGGCGCTGATCAAGCGTTATGCCGATACCCGCCGCCGCCATCCGCTCAGCCATCTTGGCCTGGCCTTGCCGGAAGCGATCACCCGCGAGCGGCAGCTGACCGAACCGCTGCGCGCGCAGGCCGATGCCATCATCGACACCAGCGCGCTCAACGTGCACCAGCTGCGTCGCCGGGTGGTCACCGAGTTCGCGCTCGGCACCAGCGACCGGCTGTCGCTGCTGTTCGAATCGTTCGCCTACAAGCGCGGCGTGCCGGCCGAGGCCGACTTCGTGTTCGATGCGCGCGTGCTGCCCAACCCGCACTGGGACCCGGAGCTGCGCCCGCTGACCGGCCGCGATGCCGGCGTGCGCGACTATCTGGACGGGCAACCGGACGTACAGCGCTACAGCGCGCAGATCGTGGACCTGCTCGATACCTGGCTGCCGCGGTTGCGCAACGACACCCGCAGCTACGTCACCATCGCCTTCGGCTGCACCGGCGGCAAGCATCGCTCGGTGTATCTGGCCGAGCGCATGGCGCGGCATGCGCGCGAGCAGGGCTGGCCGGAAGTGGCGACGTTTCATCGCGAGCAGGATTGAAGGGCTGGGATTCGGGATTCGGGAATCGGCAAAGCGGTGCCGTGCGGACTGCAAGCATGCGTGTCATCGGTGCAGGTGCGCGCACATTCTGATCATGCGCGGCCTGCCACTTGCGAACTGCAGCGCTCGCTTGTGACGTGGTTCGCATCGGAACGCCGGATGTCGCGACCATTGCCACACGACGACCACGCGCGTGTTGCCTTCACTGCGTGCGATCCATTGCAGCGGTCCTAAACGGCTATTCATTTCGCGACACATCGGTGCCGGCAAACGCTATCGCGCGGTCATGCCGACCTGTTAACGTTTCGGCATGGCCTGTGGCATTCTCCTCATTACTCATCCCGGCATCGGCGCGGCGTTGTTGAACGTGGCGACGGGGCTGTTGCGGCAGCTGCCGCTGAAGACCGAAGCGTTCGACGTGCCGCTCGATGCAGACCTGGACGCCTTGTTGCCCCAGGCCTCGTCGGCGATGCGACGGGTCGACAGCGGCGATGGCGTGCTGGTCATGACCGACCTGTACGGCGCCAGCCCCAGCAATCTCGCCAGCCGGTTGGCAAAGCTCGGCACGCCGGTTCGCCGGGTGTCCGCGCTCAGCCTGCCGATGCTGCTGCGGGTGATGAACTACCCCGAACAAGGATTGCAGGAGCTGCCCGCCACCGCGGCGGCAGGCACCCGCAACGGAGCGATCATCGACGATGCTTGAACGCGAACTCATAGTTTCCAACCGACTCGGACTGCATGCGCGGGCAACCGCCAAGCTGGTGCAGACGCTGTCGTCCTATCGCAGCAACGCCACCCTGGCGGCCAAGGGCCGCGAGGTAAACGCCAAGAGCATCATGGGCGTGATGCTGCTGGCCGCAGGCCAGGGCACCAGCGTGGTGGTGCGGCTGGATGGCGAAGACGAAGCGCAGGCCCTGCAGGCGCTGGTGGACCTGTTCGAGCGTCGTTTCGACGAGGACAGCTGAGCATGCGCGGGGTCGGTGCGGGGCTGACCGACAGGGCGCGGCTGCGCCAGGGGCGCACATGAGCCTGCGTCTGCGTGGGCACGCTGCCTCGCGCGGCAATGCACTCGGACGCGCACGCGTGCGCCAGAGCCATACGCTGGAGGTGGCCGAACAACGCGTGCCCGCCAGCCAGGTGGAAACGCAGCTGCAGCGCCTGCATCTGGCGATCGAGGCGGCACGCACCGAGATGCAGCAGCTGCGCGACCGCCTGCATGGCGCGCTTGCGCGCGAAGTCGGCGAATTCCTCGAACTGCATGCGCTGCTGCTCGACGACCCGGAGCTGCTGCAGGGCCTGGACGAGTTGATCCGCACCCACCGCTACAGCGCCGACTACGCCTTGCGCGTGCAGCGCGACCGGCTGGCAGCGGTATTCGACGGCATGGAGGACGCCTACCTCAAGAGCCGCATGGACGACCTGGATCACGTCATCGGCCGCATCCATGCGTTCCTGCACAAGCGCGCACCCGACCTCAAGGGCGTGGCCGGCGAGATCCTGGTCTGCGACAACGTCGCACCCTCGGAGCTGGCGCAGCTGCAGGCGCAAGGGGTGGTCGGCATCGTCACCACCGCCGGCAGCGCGTTGTCGCATAGCGCGATCCTGGCGCGCAGCCTGCACCTGCCGCTGGTGGTGGGAGTAAGCGAGGCGGTGCAGCGGATCGACGATGGCGATGTATTGATCGTCGATGCCGGTTCCGGCCAGGTGATCGTCGATCCCAAGCCCGAGCACCTGCGCGACTACCGCGAGCGCCTGCGCGCGCTGGCCAAGGAACAGCGCGAACTGGGCCGGCTGCGCTCCAAGCCCACGCGCACGCGCGACAACGTCGATATCACGCTGCTGGCCAATGCCGAATCGCTGGAGGACGTGGCCAAGGCGCACGCACTCGGCGCCAGCGGGCTTGGCCTGTATCGCACCGAATTCCTGTTCCTGCAGCGCAACGAGCTGCCGGACGAAGAGGAACAGTTCCACACCTATCGCGACACCGTGCTGGGCATGAGCGGGCGACCGGTCACCATCCGCACCCTGGACCTGGGCGCCGACAAGGCCGACCGTACCGGCCTGACCTTGAGCGACGAAGACAACCCCGCGCTGGGCCTGCGCGGCGTGCGGTTGTCGCTGGCCCGGCCTGCGGTGGCGCAGGCGCAGTTGCGCGCGATCCTGCGTGCCTCCGGCTACGGGCCGGTGCGCATCCTGGTGCCGATGGTCAGCGGCCGCGAGGAAGTGCAGCTGCTGCGCCGGCAGATCAAGAAGCTGGCCGCGCAATTGCGCGAACAAGGCCACGAGATCGCCGAGCACATTCCGCTCGGTGCGATGATCGAAGTGCCGGCCGCAGCGCTGGCGCTGGACTGCTTTATCGACGCTATCGATTTCCTGTCGATCGGCACCAACGATCTGGTGCAGTACCTGCTGGCGGTGGATCGCAATAACGAGGCGTTGGGCGAGTTGTATTCGCCGCTGCATCCGGCGGTGTTGCGCCTGATCGCGCAGGTGATCGCCACCGGGCGCGCATATGGCAAGCCGGTAGCGGTGTGCGGCGAGATCGCCGGCGATCCGCGCTTCGTGCCGATGTTGCTGGCCCTGGGGCTCACCGAGTTCAGCCTGCACCCGGCCACGTTGCTGGAGGTCCGCCGTGCGGTGCGCGACATCCACCTGGGCGAGTTGCGCGTGCATGGCGAAAAGCTGCTGCGCGCGCGCGACCGCAAGGGGATCGAGAAGTGGCTGGCCACCGTCGCGCAGGGCCTGGCGCGCTGAGCGATTGCGTCGCCGTGCAGGCGATGTTCGGGCGCATTGCCGGCGGCACTGTATGTTTCGTCACCATGCGCAAGCGATAATGCCGTGCTGACTCAGCACCGCGTCTTCCATCGGGACGTGTCCACTCTTCCAGGGAGCCGCGCATGGCCGAAGCCGTCCGCCACGACAAGACCGCGCGTCAGCTGCGATTGCTGTCCGATGCGCTGGATAGCGGGCGCTTGGGGCCGGTACGCCGGCTGGTCAACACGCTGGCGCCGGCGGAGATCGGCAACCTGCTGGAGTCGCTGCCGCCCGGCAAGCGCGAAGTGGTGTGGGGCCTGGTCGACCCGGAAGACGACGGCGAAGTGCTGCTGCATGTCGGCGATGAAGTGCGCGAAAGCCTGCTGGCCGACATGGACACCGACGAGATCGTCGCCGCGGTCGAAGACCTCGACATCGACGATCTGGCCAACCTGGTCGAAGACCTGCCCGACACCGTCATCGACGAAGTGCTCAAGTCGATGGACCGCGAGAACCGCGAGCGGCTCGAGCAGGTGCTGTCGTATCCGGAGGACACCGCCGGCCGCCTGATGAACCCGGACGTGGTGACGGTGCGCGCCGACGTCAATGTCGATGTGGTGCTGCGCTATCTGCGCCTGCGCGGCGAGCTGCCCGACCACACCGATCACCTGTACGTGGTAAGCCGGCGCCATCAGTATCTGGGCCGGGTGTCGCTGGCCGCGCTGGTCACCCACGAGGACAGCACGCCGGTCAATCGCCTGATCGACGACGAACAACCGGCGATCGACGTGGGCGATGGCTCCGACGAGGTCGCGCGGCGCTTCTCCGACCATGACTGGATCTCCGCGCCGGTGGTGGACGACAACAACATCCTGCTCGGCCGCATCACCATCGACGACGTGGTCGACATCATCCGCGAACAGGCCGAACACCAGGCCATGAGCGCGGCCGGCCTGGACGAGGACGAGGACATGTTCAGCCCGGCGCGGCGCGCATTCCGCCGCCGCCTGATCTGGCTGGGCATCAACCTGTGCACCGCGTTCCTGGCCTCCAGCGTGGTCAGCCGGTTCGAAGGCACGATCGAGAAGCTGGTGGCACTGGCGGCGCTGATGCCGATCGTTGCCGGCATGGGCGGCAATGCCGGCACCCAGGTGCTGGCGCTGATGGTCCGCGGCCTGGCGCTGGGCCAGATCGGTTCTTCCAACGTGATGACCTTGCTGAAGAAGGAGCTGACCGTCGCGCTGATCAACGGTGTGGTGCTGGGCGTGGGCCTGGGCCTGATCGTGCTGGCCTGGTTCCAGCAGCCGATGCTGTCGCTGGTGATCGGCACCGCGCTCACCTTGAACATGCTCACCGCCGCATTCGGCGGGGTGCTGGTCCCGGTGACGCTGAAACGGCTGGGCTTCGATCCGGCGTTGGCCGGCGGCGTGATCCTGACCACGCTGACCGACGTGATGGGCTTCCTGAGCTTCCTCGGCCTGGCAACGCTGATCCTGCTGCCGTAAGGCGAGATGCCCGGCCATCGCACGGCCCGTTCGTGCGGCCACACCGCGGCGGCAATCGGATGAATATTCGGCAAAAATCATCGCAGCGCGACACCCCGGCACAGCTGCGTGCAACGATACTGCAGGCATGTCATTGGTCAGGAGGTGGGCGTGATCCGTCGTTGTCTTGTGCTTGCGATCGTTGCGTTGGTGCTGGCCGGTTGTTCCAGCATGGCTGAGCGCCACCATGACGGACGCCGCGGCCATTTCGTCACCCGCACGCTGGAGCTGGAAGGACGGCTCTACCGCTATCAGGTGTTCGTGCCGGCCTCCCAGGCGCCACAACCGCGCCCGATCGTGCTGTTCCTGCATGGCTCGGGCGAACGCGGCGACAACGGACGCGATCAGGCCGAGGTCGGCGTCGGTCCCTACCTGAGCGCACACACCGCCGAGTTCCCTGCCCTGGTGGTGCTGCCGCAGGTGCCCGACGACGAGGAGTGGCTGGGCATCAATGCACGCATGGCGATCGCCGCGCTGGACGCGGCCAGTGCCGAATTCGGTGCCGACCCGCAGCGCACCTATCTCACCGGCATCTCGATGGGCGGCTATGGCGCCTGGGAAATCGGGCTGATGCAGCCGCAGCGCTTCGCCGCGATCGTGCCGATCTGCGGTGCGCTCAAGGCACCGCGCGACGAGCGTCGTACGCTCTACGTCAGCCTGGTGGCCAAGGAAGCCGACCCGTACACCGCTGCAGTCACCCAGCTCAGGCACGTGCCGATCTGGATGTTCCATGGCGCCAAGGACACCTCGGTGCCGCCACACGACGACCGGGCGCTGTACCGTGCCGCCAAGGGCGTCGGCGCCAATGTGCGCTACAGCGAGTATCCGGACGGTAACCACAACGCCTGGGACGCGACCTACGCGGACCCGGCGATGTGGGAGTGGATGTTCAGGCAGCACCTGCGCTGAGCGCGCGGCGCGCGGCGCGCCGCGCGCGGGCGTCTGCGCTCGATCAATGGTGGTACCCGGTGTCCGCGGTGATCTTGCCGCGGAACACGCGATACGACCACACCGTGTATCCCAGGATCAGCGGCAGCAGCACCACCAGGCCGACCAGCGCGAACAACTGCGACGACGGCGGCGCAGCGGCCTGCCAGAGGGTGTAGACCGGCGGCACCAGATACGGCCACATGCCCAGCACCAGGCCGAGAAAGCCGAGCACGAACAGGCCCATCGCCAGCAGGAAGGGAGGTGTATCCGGCCGCCCGGCCTCGGTGGCACGCCAGAGCGCGAACCCCACGATCGCGACCAGCACCGGCACCGGCATCAGCCACAGGTAATGGGCATCGCTGAACCAGCGGTCCATCACATGCGACTGCAGCGACGGCAACCATGCGCTGACCAGGCCGATGAAGATCAACACGCTGATCGTCAATGGCCGGCTCAACTGGCGCGCCAGCTGTTGCACGTGGCCTTCGGTCTTGAGGATCAGCCAGGTGCTGCCGAGCAAGGCGTAGCCGAACACCAGTGCGGCGCCGGTCAGCATCGCGAAGGGACTGAACCAGCCCCAGATGCCGCCGACATAGCGGTCGTTTTCGATCGGCAGGCCCTGCACCAGCGCGCCCAGGATCACGCCCTGCGCAAATGTCGCCAGGATCGAGCCGGCAGCGAAGGCATTGCTCCACAGCCGCCGCGAGCGATGCGCCTTGAAGCGGAACTCGAACGCCACGCCGCGGAACACCAGCGCCATCACCATCAGCAACACCGGCAGGTACAGCGCCGACAGGATCACCGCATACGCCTTGGGAAACGCTGCCAGCAGCCCTGCCCCGCCCAGCACCAGCCAGGTCTCGTTGCCGTCCCAGATCGGCGCGGCGGTGTTCATCATCAGGTCCAGCTGCGCCTCGTCCTTGCGGAACGGCGCCAGGATGCCGATGCCGAGCACGAAGCCATCCAGCACCACGTACATCAGCACCCCGAAGCCGATCACCGCAAACCACGCCACCGGCAATACGCTGCTCATGTCCATCATGCGGCTCCGTCGATCGGTTCATCGGCCGCCGACAGCGGCCGTGCCGGCGTGTGCTCGCCGTGGTCCAGCTGCGGCGCGTCATGCGGGGTCGGCCCGATCTTGCCGATCTTGACCAGGTACCAGATGCCCCAGCCGAACACGAAGGCATAGCCGAGCACGTACACCGCCAGCGAGATCGCGGTCATCAACGTCGACTGCGGGCCCACCGCATCGGCAGTGCGCAACAGCCCGTACACCACATACGGCTGCCGCCCCATCTCAGTGACGAACCAGCCCGAGACCAGCGCGATGAAGCCACTGGGCAGCATCCAGCGCCAGGCCGCCAACAGCCAGCGCCACTGCAATAACTTGCCGCGCCACCAGGCGAACGCCGAGACCCAGGCCACCAGCAGCATCAACGAGCCCAGCCCGACCATGATGCGGAAGGCGAAGAACACCGGCATCACCGGCGGGCGATCGGCGGCCGGCACCGAGGTCAACGGCTTGATGCTGCCTTCCAGACTGTGGGTCAGGATCAGGCTGCCCAGGCGCGGGATCGCCACCTCGTAATCGTTGCGCTCGGCCTGCGCGTTGGGCAAGGCGAACAGCACCAGCGGGAAGCCCTTGTCCTGGCCCTCGTCATGCCAGTGCGCTTCCATCGCCGCGATCTTCATCGGCTGGTGCTTGAGCGTGTTCAGGCCATGCATGTCGCCGACGAAGATCTGCAGCGGCACGGTGATCGCCGCGAACGCTACCGCCAGCTTGAGCATGCGCAGCCCGGCCTCGCGATGCACGCCGCGATGCAGATACCACGCCCCCACCGCGCCGACCACGAAGCAGGTGGTGATGAACGAGCCCAGCGCCATGTGCGCAAGCCGGTACGGGAACGAGGGGTTGAAGATGATCTTCAGCCACGCCACCGGATGCACGATGCCGTCGACCACCTCATAGCCGGCCGGGGTCTGCAGCCAGCTGTTGGACGACAGGATCCAGAACGTGGAAAACAGCGTGCCCAGCGCCACCATGCAGGTCGCCAGGAAATGCAGGCGCTCGGAAATGCGCCCCCAGCCGAACATCATCACGCCCAGGAAACTGGCTTCGAGGAAGAACGCGGTCAGCACCTCGTAGCTCAGCAACGGGCCGATCACGCTGCCGGCGATCCGGCTCAGCTCCGGCCAGTTGGCACCGAACTGGAAGGCCATCACGATGCCGCTGACCACGCCCATGCCGAAAGACACCGCGAAGATCTTCTGCCAGAAGAAATACAGCTCGCGCCACACCGGCAGCCGGGTGCGCAGCCAGCGCCATTCGAGAAATGCCAGCAGGCTGGACAGCCCGATGGTGAAGGCGGGAAACAGCACGTGGAATGCGATGACGAATCCGAACTGGATCCGCGATAACAGCAAGGCATCCATGGAGAGTCCTCCAGGAAAATGGGGAGACCGCAGCGCACCGGGTGCAGAGCGATCGCCCAGACTCGCTGCGGTGGTCGATCGCGACCGCCTGCGCTACCGGATCATGATAGGGACGCTCGGGCACGTTCCCGATGCGACACGGGGTCGCATCTGCGTCAAACCGTCACGCCCGCCCTGCCGCCAGAGGGGACGCCTGCAACGCGCTGCGGCAGGCTAGGCCGCGCTGCGCGTGCGCCGGGCAAGTTCGCTGATCACCGCGATGGCGGCGGTCAGCCCGACCATCGACAGGAATTGCGCGCGGGTGTCCGCCGACGACGCCAGCAGCACGAAGATCACCGCCAGGATCGCCAGGGCCAGCAAGGTCAGAAACGGGTACCCCCGCATGCGGAACGGCAACGCGATGCCGGCGCGGTCGGCGCGTGCGCGCAGGATCAGCTGCGACAGCAACGAGATCGTCCATACCAGCAGGCAGGTGGCACCGACGATGTTGAGCAGCATCGGCAACACCTTGTTGGGGTACAGCAGTTCCAGCGCGGCGGCGGCAAACCCGAACAGCACGCTGGCGATCACCGCCACCAGCGGCACCTGCTCGCCGCTGGTCCTGCCGAGCAGCCGCGGTGCTTCGCCGCGCTGCGCCAGCGAGAAGATCATCCGCGAGGCGCCGTACAGGTTGGCGTTGAGCGCCGACAGCAAGGCCACCACGGCGACCAGGGTGATGGCGGTGGCCGCGCCGGGAATGCGCGCCACCTCCAGCACCGCCGCAAACGGCGAGCTGAGCGCGGCGCTGGTCCACGGCACCACCGCCACGATCACGCTGATCGAGCCGATGTAGAACACCAGGATGCGCCAGGCCACGGTGCGAATGGTACGTGCCAGGCTGCGGCCCGGGTCGGCGGTTTCCGCGGCGGCCACCGCCACGATCTCGGTGCCACCGAAGGCGAACACCACCACCAGCAAGGCCGAGCCGATGCCGGCCAGCCCCTTGGGCGCGAATCCGCCGTTCTGGGTGAAGTTGGATAGCCCCGGCGAGGCCACACCGGGTAACCAGCCGGCCAGCAACGCCACGCCGATCAGCAGGAACACGATGATCGCCACGACCTTGAGGATGGCGAACCAGAATTCAAACTCGCCGAAATTGCGCACGCCCAGCAGGTTGATCGCCGTGAAGGTGGCCATGAACACCACCGCCAGCAACGGCACCGACAACGCCGGCCACACCGAGGCGAGCAGGCCCGCCGCGCCGACCGCTTCGGCCGCGATCACCACCACGATCTGCAGCCACCACAACCAGCCCACCGTCGCACCGGCGGTCGGCCCCATCGCATCGGCCGCGTACACCGAAAACGCACCGCTGGCCGGCTTGGACGCGGCCATTTCGCCCAGCGCGTTCATCACGATGATCACCAGCGCTCCGGCGATCAGGTAGGACACCAGCACTGCCGGGCCCGCCGCGTGGATTCCCACGCCCGAACCCAGGAACAGCCCGGCGCCGATTGCCGTGCCCAGGCCCATCATCATCAATTGCCGCGGTTTCAGCGCATGGCGCAACGCGGGCGTGGCGGACGGAGCGTGCTCGGCAACGGGATCGGTCGGAAGCGGCATGGACGGGTTTGGATGGATGGGATCGCGACACGATACCGCGTCGCGGTGCCTGCCGCGCCTCTTGACGCCGGCCCCGCAGCTGGATCGGCCCGCAAGGGCGCCTGCGCGCCTCCGCCGCCCTGGGTACACCGCCGCGCACGCCCCCCGTGTCCGCGATGCCTGGCTGCAACCCGGCGATGCGACGCTGCCCTGCCCCGCAGGCACCGATCCCCGGACGGGCCGGGGATCGGTGCGACTGCACGCCGTTGCCGCTTACTCGGCCAGGTTGGTGCCTGCGCCGGCGGTGGCGATCACCTTGGCCTTGACCTGGGCGGCCGGGGTGATGCTGTAGGTGTAGCCCAGCGGTTCGGGAAACACCTTGGTGGTGATCCAGTTGGTGGCGTTGGCATACGGCTTGCTGCCGTCCGGGGTGCTCCAGGTGATGCCGCTGCCGACGTAGTTGTTGATCAGGTCCCAGTAGCCGATCTCGCTGCTGTCGCGCGAGGTCACCGGGTTCTTGATGTTCTCGAAGTAGTTGGACTCGATCTTGGCCACCCCGCCCATGCGCACGTTGATGCCCGAGGTGGTGACGTTGTTGAAGTAGTTGTTGTAGATGTGGCTCAGCCCGCGACGTTGCAGTGGCACGCGCGATTCGACGTTCTCGAAGCGGTTGTGGTGATAGGTGGTGCGTGCGGCCGAATTCTTGGTGTCGCTGTCGCTGAATCCGTTGAGCGCGACCTTCTGGTAGTTGTAGACGTGGTTGTAGGACACGGTGACATGGTGGGTGCCCTTCTTCATGTCGATGCCGCCATCGAAAGACGCATCGCCGGCGCCCGAGCACTTGGTCAAGGAGGCGAATACGGTGTTGTGATCGACCCAGATCCTGGACGGCGATCCGCTGGAATTACCTTCCAGCGAAATCGAATCGGCATCTTCGCCGCCCTGCAGCAGCCCGATGGTCATGTTCTGGATGATGACGTTGCTGGAGTTGCCCACCACCCAGAGCCCGAAGTTGGCCGACGAGCCGTTGGCCCCCTTGATGGTGATGTTGCTCTTGTTCTTGATCTGCACCGTCTTGGCCGGCAACTTCCACTGGGCGCAGACGTCCTTGATGCTGCTGAAGTCGAACTTGCCGGTGTAGTTGAGCACCAGCCCGCCGCTGCCGGAGTAACTGTCGATGGCGGCCTGCATCGCCTCGAAGGTGGCCACGTTGACCGGTGTCTTGTTGCCGCCGCCGGTGGTGGCGGCACCGTACCCGACCGGGCCGGCGATGGCGCCCGCAGCGCAAGCGGACAGTGCAAGCGCCAGTGCGCCCTGGAATGTCGTGGTAATCATGCAGCCTCTCCCAAAGAATGTGGAAAAGCGATGCGTGCTGCCTGCGCCAGAGCGACGACAACAGCAAAGCGGTGCGTGGGGGCCGCATTCTTCGCGCGATTTAAAACATAAAACAATTATCCATCACTGAAACTTTGACGCACCACGGTGTTCTCCTTGCAGGACATGCAAAAGGGACAGCAAGAGACACCCGGGACAGGACACGCCCGCGTCGCACGCGCAGTTTCGTCCGTATGCGGATGTGGGTTTCATGCATGCAAACGCAGGCCGATGCTGGTTTGCTCACGCGCGCTTTCGGGCGCAGCCGGTCGCGGCAGATGCGCTTTCAAGCATCCACATGCACGCGCGACGCTGCGCAGCGGCAACTGCACACGGACGCGTGCTGCAGCTGTCATCGGTGGGTCGCGGCAGCGCCATCGCAGGGGCGCGTGGCTGGTGCGGCATCACATGCCGCTGCACCGAACACGGCGCGTGATTGCGCCTGCCCGGATCAATCGCGACCGTGGGCGAGCGCGGGCGCCACGCTGCCTGGTGCGACACTACCGGGCCGCTTCGGCCCGACCAGGTGGCGCCCCGTATCGCGTGCGGCCGCAGTGCGGCGATCCGCGTTGGATGCGCCGGTTCGGTTACTGGTCCAGGTGCACCTGCGTGCCTGGATACCACGCCGCTTCACGGCTGCCCTGCGAACACTGCTTGCACCGACGCAGGCGACCCGCCGCGCAGGTCAGGCATCAATCACGCTGCGGCGCAGTAGCGCGTCGCAGGCCGCGCACGCCCGGATCGGCGCGCTTACGCCCCGCCCCATCCGCTCACACCGCGCGGCTGGCTAGCGTGGACGCATGCGCCAGTTCCGCGCCGGGCCACGGCGTGTGGTCGTCGAGGAAGTTGCCGACCAGGCGCATGCATGCCGGGCGTTCTTCCACGTGCGGCATATGGCTGGAATTGGCGAACACATGCCACCGCGCGTCCGGGATCAGGCGCGCGTACGGCTCCACCGTTTCCGGCGTGGCTTCGTCGTACTTGCCCGACAGCACCAGGGTGGGCACGCTGATGCGATGCAGGCGCTCGATGATGCTCCAGTTGCGCAGGCTGCCGACCACGTGGAATTCGGTCGGGCCATTCATGGCGTGGTACACGGTCGGGTCGGCGTCGATGGCGGCGAAGGTGCGCGCCACGTCGGCAGGCCACGGCAGCACGCGGCAGACGTGCTGGGCGTAGAACACCTGACTTGCGGCGCGATAGGCCGGATCGTCCAGGGTGCCGGCCGCTTCGTGCGCGTCCAGCACCGCCTGGATATCCTCGGGCAGCTGCGCGCGCAACCGTAGCGCGGCAGCACGCCACAGGCCCATCGACGCCGGCGAGTTGGCAACCACCAACGCACGCAGGCCGGCCGGCCGGCGTACCGCATGCTCGGCCGCCAGCATCCCGCCCCAGGACTGCCCCAGCAAGGCGTACTGCGACAGCCCCAGGTGCGTGATCAAGGCCTGCAACTCGTCCAGAAACAGCCCTACCGTCCAGAAACCGGGATCGGCATCGGGGAGATGGGTGGACTTGCCATTGCCGAGCTGGTCGTAATGAATCACTGCGCGGCCATTGCCCGCCAGGTCCTTGAAGCTGTCCACGTAGTCATGGGTGCAGCCGGGGCCGCCGTGCAGCACGATCAGCGGACAGGCGTCGCTGCGCAGGTCGCCGGTGATGCGGTACCAGGTGCGGTACCCACGGAATTGGACGTAACCTTCGATGGACTGCATGACCTGCGCCTGCTGACGGCAAAGAGTGAGCGCCGAGCCTAGCGGGCCAACCGCCGCGCGTTAACTGGCAAAACTCCCAGGTTCGCGGCGCCTTCCGAGCCCAGCACCCGACACCTGCGCAGTGCGATCCAGCCCAGCGCCCGATTGGCCACCCGCAAGCGCATCGACCGCTGCAGCGATCGTGTTTGCCGATCGCGAAGTTACGACATCAGTCAGTCAGCTATCGCGGCCAGCCCTCGCAGGCACCGGCCACCCGGTGCTTACGGTTCCAGCAATCGATAATGCATGCCGCGCACGACGGCCTCGACGCGATTGCGCGCGCCCAGCTTGCGTGCTGCCGAGTTCAGATGCAGGTTCACCGTGGCGGTGGAACGGTTGAGCGCAGCGGCGATGCTCTTGGCTGTCAGCCCCCGGGCCGAGTACTGCAGGCATTCGCGCTCGCGGCGGGTCAATGCGATGTGGTGGCAGCGACGTTCCTGCGGATCGAGCAGTTCCTGCGCACGTGCCTGGAAGGCATGCGCCAGCAGCAGGAAGGGCGACAGCTGCGCTTCGGCCAGCCGTGGCGCCTCGGCCGGGACCGCGTCCACTGCGCCGCTGAAGGTGGCAAACGCGCCGCCAGGCAGATGCAAGGGCACGGTGACACCGGTTCCCATGCCGCTATCGCACAGGTAGCGCGTGACCTGCCGGTGCTGGCTGCCGACGTATTCCACGCCGTCCCTGTCGCCGTCGCTGCGATAGGACCACACGAATGGCGTGGTGCGCCGCGTCGCCCGCTGCTGCACCGGGTCGTATTGGTAATAGCCGTGCTCGCACCAGACATGCTGCATGTCGCCGGGCGCATTGCGCTGCATGAAGACCGACGGCGTGATCAAGGCACCTTCCAGGCTCAGTGGGACCGGTGCGTAGTCATACACCAGCGACTGGAAGCCCAGCCCGCAGACGTCGGCAAACACCCGGTCCAGGCAGGCGTTGAGCGTGTGCAGCGCCTGCAGATCGCGGCCCAGGCTGGCCAGAGTGTCGAACATGGTGGGTCCTTCGGTGTCGACGTGCGCCGCTGGATGACGTCCGGCATGGAAAACCTAGCATTTTTACCAATGGATGGGCTTGGCGGCCACATTATCGTCACAATGCCCGTCGGACAGCTGCCCTGCAGCATCGACGTTCAGGCGCTTCCAGCGCGCCTGCGTCGCGCCCGGCATTCCTTTCAGCGGACACCTGCATGACCGACACCCCCCGCCGCGACGACGCGGCCGCGCTGGAACGCTTTGGCTATACCCAGGAACTCAAGCGGCAGCTCACGCTCAAGGATCTGCTGATCTACGGGCTGGTGTTCATGGTGCCGACCGCGCCGTTTTCCATTTTCGGCGGCGTGTTCGACATCAGTGCCGGGATGGTGCCGCTGACCTACCTGGTCGGCTTCGTGGCGATGCTGTTCACCGCGTTGAGCTACCAGCAGATGTCGCAGGCGTTCCCGGTCGCCGGCTCGGTGTACGCATACGTGGGACGTGGCTTGAGCAGCGGCACCGGCTTTCTGGCCGGCTGGGCGATCCTGCTGGATTATCTGCTGGTGCCGACCCTGCTCTACGTGGTCGGCGCCAACGCCATGCACAACGTATTGCCGGCGGTGCCGCAGCCGGCGTGGATCGCCTTCTTCGTGGTGCTCAACACGCTGGTCAACCTGCGCGGCATCGAAACCACCGCGCGTGCCAATCGCTTCTTCCTCTACGCGCAGCTGGTGGTGCTGGCGGTGTTCGTGGTGCTGGCCACCTTGGCGATCCAGCGTGGCGTCAATGGCGCACACTGGAACCTGCGTCCGTTCTACAACCCGCAGGCCTTTTCGCCGCAGCTGATCTTCAGCGCCTTGTCGGTGGCGGTGGTGTCGTTCCTGGGCTTCGATGCGATCTCCACGCTGTCCGAAGAAGCCCGTGGCGGCAACCGCGTGGTCGGGCGCGCGACCCTGCTGGCGCTGTTGCTGGTGGCCGGCCTGTTCGTGCTGCAGACCTGGCTGGCCGCGCTGCTGCAGCCCAGCCTGCAACGCTATCCCAGCGCGCAGGCCTCCAACGATGCCTTCTTCGAGATCGGGCGCCTGATCGCCGGGCCATGGTTGCAGGTCGTCATTGCGCTCACGGTGGCGATCAGTGCGGCGATCGCCAATTCGCTGGTGGCGCAGGCCGCCACCTCGCGCCTGTTGTTCGCCATGGCGCGCGACCGCCAGCTACCGGCCTTTCTGCGCTACATCCATCCACGCACCGGCGTGCCGCAGCGCGCCATCCTGCTGGTGGCGGGTTTGAGCATGGTGCTGGGCGAAGTCTTCGTCGGCCAGATCGCGCTGCTGTCCTCGCTGTGCAATGTCGGCGCACTGACTGCCTTCATCCTGTTGCACGTGGCGGTGCTGTGGCATTTCCGCGGGCGGGGCCGCAGCGTGCTGTTGCATGTCGCGACGCCGTTGATCGGCATCGTGATCCTGGCCTATGTGCTGATCAATGCCGACCAGCACGCGCAACTTGGCGGCACCGCCTGGATGGTGGTCGGGCTTGCAGTCCTGGGGTTTTTGAAAGCCAGTGGTCGCTCGACCGACTTCCGCGCCAGCGACGCGTTGGAATAACCTGCAGCGCCTTCGCCTACCGGCACTACCCGCGCCGACATCCGGGTAGCGCACGCCACCTTCAGGCCTGCACGGGATAGGGCCGCAGGCCTTCCACATGCGGCCTGCCCGTATCGCCTGACGACTTGATCCAGGCCTCGCTGCACGATCGTGTTCCCGCCGGCATGGCGGTGTACGTGTTGCAGACGCGTCGGGCGCGCTTGCGCTGCGATGCCTCGCGCGTGTGCACGGCGAGATGGCAGCGCGTGTCCGCGCGAAGCTGCGCGCAGAACGCGATTATCGTTTTATGGACTGCCAATCTCTGAACGAGATTTTCAGCACATATTCAGTTTTAAACATTCGCTAGTCTCGTTCGGCGCCAACGATGGCGCCCGCAGGCGGTGGCCCCCGCCGCAACCTGCCGTTCCCTGACGAGAAGGACTACCCATGAATCGCAAGAATGCGTTGTACCTGGCGCTGTTTTCCGCCATTTCCGGCTCCGCACTGGCAGCGCCGCCGACCGAAATGGACGCAGCGCCGGTGAGCACCGCGCCGCAGGCGGCCAAACTCGGTGCGGCGACATTGCAGTCGGCAAGTCTGCGTGGCGGCATCCTGCCCACGCGTGTGGTGCAACTCACTGCGCCCACCGGTACCGAGATCGGTCGCGTGCGTGAGCGCCGCATCGCACAGGTCAAGCATGGGCAGCCCTTGCAGATCGGTTTTTCGCGCACGGTCGCCAAACCCCTGGTGAATCTTGCATCGCTCGATTGGCAGATGGCCAGGGATGGCGCGCGCGTGGCGACCCTGAAGGTCAGCTCCGCGCAGGCGGCCTCGCTGCGCGCGTCGCTGGTCCTGCGTGGCGCCGGCGCCACCCCGGGCGATCCGTCCAAGGTGACGTTGCGCTTTGCCGGCGACGACGGCCGGGTGTTCGAGCAATCCGGTGCCAGCTTCGCCGCCAGCGGCGAGGCGATCGGCTGGTCGCCCACCGTCAGCGGTGAGAACCTGCTGGTGGAACTGTCGCTGCCGGCCGGCCAGTATCCGGAGAACTTCAGCCTCAGCATCCCGCAGCTGTCGCATCTGGATATCAGCCCCACCGCCAGCCCGCGCGACATGATGACCATTGCCATCGGCGAGAGCGATTCCTGCCAGAACGATGTCGTCTGCCGCGCCAATCCAACCGCCGGCTTCACCAATGCCGCAAAGGCGGTGGCGCGCATGGTGTTCACCACCAGCCAGGGCTCGTTCCTGTGCACCGGCACGCTGCTCAACAACACCAACTCGCCCAAGCGCAACCTGTTCTGGACCGCGGCGCACTGCATCAGCACGCAGACGGTCGCCAATACACTGCAGACCTACTGGTTCTACGACGCGGCCAGCTGCAACGGCAACACCGTCAGCTCGCAGGCCACCACCTTGACCGGCGGTGCGTTCCTGCGCCACGCCAACACCACGCGCGACACCGCATTGCTGGAGTTGAAGACCGCACCGCCGAGCGGCGCGTTCTACGCGGCATGGAACAGCGCGGCGATCGGTGCGACCGGAACGTCGATCGTCGGCATCCACCACCCGTCCGGCGACGTCAAGAAGTATTCGCTGGGCTCGGTCAATGGGCTGAGCACCAGCATCGACGGCAAGAGCCCGCTGTATCGGGTGGTCTGGAACGATGGCGTCACCGAGGGCGGCTCGTCCGGCTCGGGCCTGTTCACCGTCGCCAGCGGTGGCGCGTACCAGCTGCGTGGCGGCCTGTACGGCGGCTACTCGTACTGCACCGCGCAGACCGATCCGGACTACTACTCGCGCTTCTCGGACGTGTATTCCAGCATCTCCACCTACTTCGGCCAGTAAGCGGGTGATGCGCGTGGCAGGCGGTGGTTCGCCTGCCACGTGCGACCGCGCCCGGTCTGGCCGGACTGCGGTCGATGGAGGCGCCGGCGTGTCGATCGTTCTGTGAGGATCGATCTGTAAAGTGCGATCTGTGCGGTTCGATCTGTGCAGGGGATTTTTCTGTGCGCTGGTCCCCTGGATGTCAACGGTCACGCGCGTCGCCCGTCACCGGCTTCACCTGCAGCGCCCGGATGATGCAGACTTGGCAGCTCTTCCGTCACCCGGATCGGCATGCCCGTTCAACGCATTCCTTGTTTCATCGCCGCCGCTGCACTCCTGATGCTGTCGCTGCAGGTCACCGCCAGCGCAGCCGGCAAGCCGGCCGATCGCAACGATATCAAGGCATACGCGCTGCAGCTGTGCCTGGACAACAACTACGAACGCAGCGGCAAGTACACATCCGACCAGCTGCGCGATCGCTCGTATCTGCTGACGACCTACGCGCTCGACAATGCCAGGACCGGCGCTACCGACCGCCTGCAGCGCTTCGTGGCCGAACGGACGGCAGACTTCCATCGCGCCGAGGTGCCGATGAAGGACGAAGCGCGCCGCGGGCCGTTCAACCGGATCTTCGCGCAATGCATGGCGTTCTATCGTTCGCCTGCGTTGAACGACTTCATCGCACGAGAGTCTGAAGGCAATCGATGAAGGGCCTGGCGTTCGAAAGCGACGGACGGCGCGACGTGGCCGATTCGGATCGGTCGATCAGACATGCCACCGTGCACGCTGGGTGTGCCGCAATAGCGGTTGCCTGATCCCTGGCTGCAGCCCGCTGCTGCCGCCATCGGCCCGTTCCGATGATCCCGACCGTTGCCGGCCGCCGACACACACCGACTGCGCATCCGCCCGCGGCCTTGGATGGCGCAGTCGCACGCCCGGCAGCGTCACGATAGTCTGGCGCAGCGCCGCTCGCCGCCTGGCGCGTCCTCTCCCATGCTTCAACAGGAGCCGTCATGTCCGCATCTTCTCCACGCACTTCCCGTCGCCAGGCGCTGTGTCTCGCCTTGGCTGCGGGCACGCTGGGCGTGGCAGGCCAGCTCGGTGCCGCGCTGCGGCGCGAGCCGAACGACGCCATTGCGTCAGCGGAGCCGGCATCGTCGGCGCCGTTCCCGGCCACCGGCAGCGTGCTGGTCCTGCTCGGCACCAAGGGCGGCCCCACGCCCTCACCGCTGCGCGCCGCAGCCGCCAACGCGCTGGTCGTCGACGGGCAGCCCTATCTCATCGATTGCGGCAACGGCGTTGCGCAGCAACTGGCCAAAGCCGGCATCCAGCTGCCCGCGCTCCGCGACATCTTCCTGACCCATCACCACTCCGATCACAACGCCGACCTGCTCAACGTGGTGTGGCTGGCCTGGGCGAGCGGGCTGCAGACGCCGGTGCATCTCTACGGCCCGCCCGGCATCGCCAAAATGGTGGACGCGTTCGTCGACATGAATGCCATCGACATCGAGGCGCGCATCCGCGAAGAAGGCCGCCCGCCGTTCAGGCAGCTGATCCAGGTGCACGAGTTCGACCAAGCCGGTACGGTGCTGCAGAACGAGCAGGTGACCGTCACCGCCACGCTGGTGGATCACTACACGCTCAAGCCGGCGTTCGCCTACCGTTTCGCCACGCGCGAGCGCACGGTGGTGTTCTCCGGCGATACGCGCTACCTGCCTGCACTGGCCGACTTCGCGAAGGACGCCGACCTCCTGGTGCACGAGGTGATGTACCTGCCTGCGCTGGAAAAGATGCTCAAGACCAGCGACAACGCACCGACCTTGCTCGACCATCTGCTCAAGAGCCACTCCACCAGCGAGGACGTCGGCAGGATCGCAGCGGCAGCCAATGCGAAGAGGCTCGTGCTCACTCACTTCGTGCCCGGCGGCGACCCGACCATCACCGATGCCATGTGGAGCGCGGGCGCGCGCAAGCACTACGCCGGGCCGATCGTGGTGGGCAGGGATTTGATGCGCTTGTAGCGCAGCAGCTTTGCACTGCAGCGATGGATCCGGCTGCGCACGGTCGTCAGCGCACCGGACCAGTCTCCGGCGCTGATGTCGCGACCGCTATCAAGTGGCACGAAATCACCAGGCATCGTGCAGAGCGGGCACGAAACAGCAGGCGACACGGCCTCTCTGGTCTCGTGTGTCCAAGAGCGGCTGACACGTTGCAAGCAGTCGTCAGTTGGGCATGGACGGCGCGCCCGGAACCGCGGTGGTAGGCCGCGACGAGGCATTCCCGGTGACGCTCAATCGCGCGCAAGCGCGCTCCTGCACAGGCCTGCGCCCCGCGCGCGCCGACGACCCGTGCCGGCCTTCCTTGCCGACTGCGGGAGCACGCTGCCCGTCCCGCATCGCATTGCCGAGCCGGGCCAGGACGTGCTGGCGCCGTGCCGGTTGCGGGCAGCGGCCGCGCCTGCCTGCCGGCGGCGCCCCCGCGTTGCCAGCCGCTCTACGTCACCACCGGACTGCGCAAGCCCCACACGCTTGCCCCGGCCTTGCAATACGCATCGATGAACGCCTGTTGCGACGGCATCTGGTCCACCGCACGCCGGATCGGCTGCGCAATGCCGTCGAGCAGGCGGTGCAGGTCGCGATCGGACACTGCACGCGCCAGCGGGTGATGCTGCGCAGGCATGATGCCCTGCCCCATCAGCACGTGGGTCCAGGAGTCGACGCGGAACAGTTCATCGGCGCCTTGCCAGGCATGCGCGCGTTCGCGCCAGGCGCGCAGGCGCAAGGCGAGCGATGCGGGCAGTTCCATCTCGCGGCACTGGCGCCACAGCGGCTCGTCGCGTTGGGTGGCGTGGTAATGCAGGATGATGAAATCGCGCACGTGCTCCATCTCGGCGCGGCTGATGGCGTTGAACAGCTCCACCTGCGAGGGCGCAATGCCGTCTGCCGGGAACAGGGTGATCAGCCGCACCACCGCGGCGATGGTGAGATGGATGCTGGTGGACTCCAGCGGTTCGATAAAGCCGCTGGCCAGGCCCAGCGACACCACGTTCCTGTTCCAGGCCTTGCGTCGACAACCGGTGCGGAACGGCACCAGCCAGGGATCCTTCAGCGCGGGCGCGGCCACATCGCGCAGCAGCTTGGCATGCGCTTCGTCGTCGGACAGGTGCTCGCTGGAAAACACCAGGCCGTTTCCCACACGATGCTGCAATGGAATATGCCAACGCCAACCGGCTTCGTGCGCGATGGCGCGGGTGTACGGCACCGGCGCGCCGAGCGCTTGGGTCTGCACCGCAACGGCGCGGTCGCACGGCAACCAATGGCTCCAGTCTTCGTAACCGGTGTGCAGCGCCTGTTCGATCAGCAGGCCGCGAAAGCCGCTGCAATCGATGAACAGATCGCCCTCGATCAGTTGCCCGTCTTCCAGCACCAGGCTGGCGACATCACCGCTCTCCGGCTGCAGCGTGACCTGCTGGATCCTGCCTTCGATGCGCCTGACACCGCAGGCCTCGCTGCGCGTGCGCAGGAACCTGGCATACAGCGCGGCATCCAGGTGATAGGCGTAATTGACCGCGGGCTCGCGCAACAGCGCGAAACGGTCCGCGCGCGAGGCCACGGTTTCCAGGCAGTAATCGCCAAAGCTGCACGGCATGCCGCGGCGCTGGCTTTCCAGCCATAGATGGTGGAAGGCGCACACCAGCGTGCTCTGCCCGGTGAGGCCGAACGGATGGATGTAGCGTTCGCCCTGGCGGCGCCAATGCTCGAAGGAGATCGACAGCTTGAAGGTGCCGGCTACTGCGCGCAGGAATTCCTGCTCGTCGATCTGCAGGAAGCGATGGAAGCTGCGGATCGGCGGCACCGTGGATTCGCCCACGCCCACGGTGCCGATCTGCTCGGACTCGACCAGGGTGATCTCCAGCAGGTCGCGGAACTGATGCGACAGCGCGCAGGCGGCGATCCAGCCGGCGGTGCCGCCACCGACGATGACGACCCTGCGAATCGGACCATGGCTCACTGCGCGCTCCTTTTGCGTGGATGTCGGTTGCCTGGCACAGCATCGTGCCCGATCGTGTGGGTGACGCAGAAGCCACGCAGCGACCGCTCGAACGCGGCACATGCGCGTGCGGCACATCGACCGCGACCGCCGGGCAGCTGCACAGGTGTCCGGTCGATGACCTTCAGGCCGGTCTCGCCCATCAGCGGTTGAGCTTGCCGATCAACAGCGCGCGCAGCTGCCGCGCGAGAGTGGGGTCGATCGGGCCCAGCGCATGCCGCGCCTGCTCGGGCAGGTGCTCGCCGGCGCGCTCGGCCGGACCGAACACGTAGTAGTCGAACAGGGCGCGCCACGCCGCTTTTTCCGCTGCCGGGCGGTCGCGGATGGACCACAGCGCGTGATACAGCGCCGGCGTCGGCGCCGGCAGGTGCGCAGGCACGCTGTTCCACCAGTAGTTGACCAGCACGTTGAATGGCTGCAGCGAGTGCACGTGATGCCACCACATGCCGGGAATGAACAGGGCATCGCCCGGCTCCAGCACGGTGGTGCACGCCTGCGTCAGCGCCTGGGCGAAACGTGGGTACCGCAGCAGATCCGGATTGGCGATATCCACCATGCTCACGACCTGCCCGCCCGGCGTGGGATCCAGCGGGCCGGGGTACAGGTTGCCCACCTGCGCGGGCGGAAACAGCGTAAAGCGACGTTGCCCTACCGCGCAGCACGCCAGGTTGTTGGGGGCATCATAGTGGCAGGAGGCGATGACCCGATTGCCGATCCAGATGCTCGGCTGCACCGCGATGCCGCTGGCGGCCACATCCAGATCGTTGCCGGCGCGCAAGCCCGGCAGGTTGTCGTCGATCGGCAACGACGCCAGGTAGTAGGTGGGCGGCTGCGGGTCGTCGCGATGCATGGCGATGGCCTCCAGCAAGCTGCTCAGGCTGCCGCGTTGCACATCGAAATTCAGCGCGCTGCAATCGTCGCTGTAGAACGGGCGGCTGGCGATCTCCGGGCCGCCATGGGAGTACTGCAAGACACGCCCGCCATCGTGCGCGCGCAGCAGCGCCATCGCCTCGTCGGGACCGCGCAGCCCGGCCTGCACCAGCGACCAGTGGCGTGCGATGCCACGCAGCACCACCGGCTCGGCCGCCTCGCACAGTGCGGCAAGCGGCAGCGCGTCGGGATGGCAATCGCGGCGCTCGGCGACGGGCGCGATCGAGGAAATGGCTGCGGCGGTCGTCATGCGCTCAGGCGAACGCGGCGGTTGCAGATGCAGCGTGCACCTGCTGCAGGCGGCGCTGCTTCTCGGCCATCAGCCGGCGCACGTTGTGCTGCGAGGCAAGCATCAGGAACGCAGCTTCCAGATAGCCGGCCCGGTGCAACTGCTGCAACGACGACGCATCGAGTGCGGCAAGCCGCTCGCGGTCGAGGGCGAACAGGCCTTCCAGCGTGGTGGCGTGGGTGGCATCCAGCGCAACATCCAGCTGCACCGGCTGGATCAGCCCCAAGGTGTCGAAGGCAGCCGCCATCGCCTGGCCGGCATCCACACCGTCGCGAATGCCGCGCAGCACATCGATGACATGCTCCAGGTACGGGCTGTGGCCGCCCTGCGGCAGGAACACGGCCTCGCCGTCGTGGCGGCTGACGCGTGGATGCTCAAGATCCACATGGATCACCGGCTCCTGCACCAACACGCCATCGATGCGCTGCTGCTGGAAGCCGATCAGGAATGGCCCCTTGGCGACGATGCCCGGCAGATAGCTGGCAGCCCAACGGCCCTCCTGCAGGAACAGGTTTTCGTCCTGCGCAAAGCCCAGCAGCGCCACCGACTGGTAGCCGCCGGTAGCAGGATCCTTGCGAAAGAACAGCGGGTACTCGCGCTGCAGCTCGGCGTACTCGGTGACGAAGGCCGGCACCAGGCCGAGCGCATCGCCGAACTCGGCACCGAAGCGCAGGATGACGCGCAGATCGTGATGCGCCACGTTGTTGAGCACTGCGTATCGCGTCATCTGAAACTCCCACGGTGCTCCGCGATGGAGGACCGCATTGCGTGGAATGCGTCGAACGCGCGACCGGGAACGCGCCTGCCTTGGCGAGCATTGCCAAAAAGCGACGGGCCGGCAAGCGGCACGGCGGCATGGGAACCGGCCGGGCAGCATCCGCGTCGCTGGGCAGCCGCAGCGGCCGTCGGCGGGCCGCTGTCTACGTGCAAGCCGTCGCAACGCGTGTCGGGCGTAGCGACGGAGACCTCACTGCAGCCGGCTCGACCGCGCAGTTGCGGCCACCGGAGCGCCGCCATGCAGGCTGAGGACGCGACGCGACCACTCGGCCCAGCCGGCGCGCGATCGCAGGCGGCATTCAACACACGCGCGCCATGAACCGAGCCCGGCCCGCAGGTCGGCATCTGCCACGCCACGCACGGGCTGCGCCCACCGGAGGCGCGCACAGCCGGGCTGTCAGAACGCGTAGCGCACACCCAGCGTGTAGCGCGGCTGCTGGTCGATCAGGCGAATCATCTGCTTGTCCGAGCGCCCATGCCAACGCACGTCCTCGCCGGTCAGGTTGATCGCCTCAAAGCCCACGGAGAGCTGCTTGCTGAAGCTGTAGCTGACGCTGAGATCCCACTGCTGATAGGCCTCGACGTAGTAGGGATTGCGGTTGGCGTTGTCCTGGTTGGCGGCGATCAGGTACTCGTCGCGCCAGTTCCAGGCCAGACGCGCGCTCCAGCCGTACTTCTCGTACATCAGCATCACGTTGGCGGTGTCGCTGAGGCCGAGCAGCGCGAACTGGTCGCGATCGATCACGGTATTGTCGAAGCCCACATCGCCTTCGACGATGGTGTAGTTGGCGTAGATGCCGAAGCCGGTGCTGTCGAAGAAGTACTGCCCGCCCAGTTCCCAGCCGTGGATGTTGGCCTTGTTCTGGTTGACCGGGCGCGACACATCGAACTGATACAGCGGGTCGGAGGCATTGCCGACGATGTCGTAGGCGTTCTCCAGTGCCAGGCTCTGCGCGGAGCTGCCGTTGTAGGCGGCCAGCCCGCCGGTGGCCGCGGCGTTGCGCAGCAACGCCATCGCCGCAAACAGCGAGGTGTCGTTGGCCGAGCACGCAGCAGCGACGTCGTTGCCGGAGGCCCCCACTTGCGCTGCGCAGGCGCCGCTCTGCAGGAACGCCAGCGCGGACTGTGCATCCGGGCCGGAGGTGGGATCGCTCAGCCCGTACAGGGATTCGCGCGAGACCGTATTGCCGATGAAGTTGCTCACGCGCTTGTTCCAGAACGTGGCGGACACGTAGCTGGCATCGGCGAAGTACCACTCCAGCGCCAGGTCGAGGTTGTCCGATTCCAGCGGATCCAGCTGCGGATTCTGCGAGCTGCCGCCGGCCCGGTTGGACGGGTTGATCAGGATCGAGCCATTGGGCGTATTCGGCGTCGGGCCGGCGATCAGGTTGTTGTAAGGCGCCCGTGCGATGGTCTGGCCGAACGAGGCGCGCCCCTTCAGCTGATCGGAGATGTCGATGCTGAAGTCGAGATTGGGCAGGATGTAGTTGTAGCTGGTCTTCTCGCTGAAGGGCTGCTGCTCGGTGGAACGCAACAGCTGGAAGTCGTTGTTGGCCTGCCACAGCAACGCCGTGGGCGTGGCCACCTGCGAGGTGGATTCCACATCGGTACGCTCGTAGCGCAGGCCCAGCCGGGTATTGGTGGTCATGCCGGAGATGTCGCCCTTCAGTTCCAGCTGCACGTAGGCGGCGCGGGTCTTCTCTTCCACTTGGTTATCGGCGCTGTACTGCGGGTTGTAGCGGGTGGTGGCGCCGTACTGGCTGCCCCCCCACAGCGCCAGCTGGTCGGCATCGCCGCGCCATGCATTGGGCGCGGCGCCGTTGGCGTTGAAGTCCTTGAACATGCCGGTGATGCTCACCGGCCGCAGCAGTGCCTGCATGCCGGGCTCGTTGCCGGCGTTGGCCACGCCCCAGTCGCCCAGCGTGGAGTTGGTGTCGCTGGTGAGCCGGTTCATGGTGGTCGTGGCGGTACTCACCCCGAACTGGAAGCGCCCGTCCTCGAAGTCGAAGGTGCCGTCCATGCGGCCTTCCTTGATCTCGGTGACCTGCGATTGATAGAAGATGCGCAGGACCTGCGAGCCGAGCTCGGCGGGGGTGAAGTCCGGGTTGAGCACGCCGTTGGTGCCGGCCAGGGAATCGGCCGCGGTGGGATACCAGGTGCGCGCGCCGATCGGCAGCCCGCCATTGAAGCGCAGCTCCTGCCCCCACTGACCGCCGCAGGACGGGCCATTGCTGCAGTTGTTGGTGCCGGCGAAACTGAAGTACGTGGCACTGCCGCCGGTGACCGGGTCGTTGGGCAGGCTCTTGGTCTTGGAGTTGTGCGCGTCGAAGGACAACTGGAAGCGGTCGTTCACCTGCCAATCGGCATTGAAACCGAGCGAGCCGAGCGTGTACTTCTGTTCGTTGCGCTGCTGCTCCATGCCGAAGTCCTTGGCACCGTTGGGCACATCGCGCAGATACACCGGCGTGGCCACCGCCTGGCCGGTATCGAAGGTCAGGTCGGTGAAGCTGTTGGCGCGCTGCAGCCAGATGCCCTGCTCGCCGCGCTCTTCGCGGATCTCGTTGGACGAATAGGTGTAGTCCAGGGTCAGGGTCAGGCTGTCGCTGGGGGCGAACTGCATCACCGCCTGGCCGTTGGTGCGCTCGCGCTGGAAGTCGGCGAAGGCATAGCGCAGGTCGTTGGGCATGCCGTACAGCTGGCCGATCGCCGGCGCATTGGTCACCACCGCATCCGGACGCAGGGCCGGATCGGTGCCGGTCCAGCGCTGGATGTTCCAGGTGTTTTCGGTGGCCTGCACCGAACCGCCGTGGCGCTTCTGATAGCTGCCGCTCAAGCCGATCCCGAAGGTCTTGTCGGGATTGGTGTAGCTGAAGATGCCCGACACCTCAGGGGTGAGCGAATCGCCGAACGGCTGCGACCGATCCGACACCATCTTGGCGCCGGCATTGGCCACCACGCCTTCGTGATTGAACGGCTTGTCGGTCTGGATGTTGATGGTGGCGCCGATCCCGCCGCTGGGCGCGGTGGCGCGGCTGGTCTTGTAGACCTCGATCCCGGTGATGGCCTCGGAGGCGAGCTGGGCGAAATTGAACGCACGCGTGCCCACATCCACGCCCCCGATCGGGGTCTGGCCGGGCGCGCCGAACGCATCGGCGCCGGGAATCAGGCGGCCGTTGAGGGTCACCGTATTGAACTGCGGGCCGAAGCCGCGTGCGGTGACCTGCGCGCCCTCGCCGTCGCGGCGCTCGATCGAGATGCCGGTGATGCGTTGCAGCGACTCGGCCAGGTTGGTGTCGGGAAATTTGCCGATGTCTTCGGCGCTGATCGCATCCACCACGCCGGCAGCGTCGCGCTTGATGCCCATCGACTGGTCCAGGCTACTGCGGATGCCGGTGACAGTGACCGCATCGAGGGTGGTGGCGGTCTGTGCGCTGGACTGCGGCGGCGGGGCCTGCTGCGCAGCAACGTCCTGCGCGAAGGCCGGATTGATCACCAACATGCCACCGACGAAGGTGAACATGGCCTTCGACTTCACATTGCTCAACGTACGACGCATCGATCTATCCTCGGGTCTGGTGCAACACCCACGGCCGTGGTCGCGGAATGCGACGCGGCGCTTGCCTGGCCACGCACCTTGGACGGCACGCGACCGGTCTCCCTGCAGCACTTCATTCAATCGGCCGCCTCGAACGCCGGCCGATGCCCCTTGATGCCGACCGTGCGTGTGCCACGTTCCTGACGAACGCGACCTGCGCCTGGACCTGTACAGCACCTGCGACTGCCTTCCCAATCGGTACGCCTGCGCGCTGCGTGCTGTCGAGCGCCCTGCACCCGACCCTGTGCAGGCATGCGGTGCGGCACTGATAGCGCTAACACGCGGCGCAGCCTAGTCACGCGTGCCGGGGCTTGTCACCGTGCGTTGCAGCAAACGCACAGGGCCACCGCCCGGCACGAAATATTGGATGCGCTTGAGTCCGTAGCACGAATGCAGACGCAGCGTGGCTGTAAGCGTTACCAGCGGGCGACCGCGAAAATTACGCCGCAATGGCGTTGCCGCATCTCATTGCCGCGCAGCGCGGACACGGCATGGAACCGTTGCGCAAAGCGTCGCGGTGATCTCAACGCGGCAGCCTTCAGTGGCGATGCGCTCGGCGATGCGTGCACCTGGCAGCTGGCGCCGACGCGCCTGCATCGTGGCGCGTCTGCGCATGACATCGGGCTGCACGCCGCCACGAAAAACCGCGCAATCGCTGCAATCGATTGCGCCGTTGGCGGCAGTGAAACGCGTGTGGTGCAAGCCTGCGACAGCTGCGCCATTGCAGCGCAGATGCATGCATCGGCAGCCGCTAGCCGATCGTGTTCACCTGGTTGTCGTCACGCCGGGCATCGGGCAAGACATGCTCCGGGTCCAGCGTCACCTGCAGCACTTTCTGCGTGGTCGGCAGCGTCAGCCTGGGCGCGGTGGTCTGCAGCCAGGTTTCCACCGGCACGCGGCGGTCCAGATGGCTGCCGTCGGCCAGATCCACCCGCACGGTGACCGGCATCACCAGTTTCTGGCTGCTGCGCAGCGTGAGTTGCAGGCCCTTGGCAGGATCGTGATCGATGTAATGGGCCTGGCTGATGCCCATGTCCAGCTGCCAGTTGTTGAGATACCAACCGCGCCACCACCAGGCCAGATTCTCGCCACTCTCGCTTTCCATCAGCCGGAAGAAATCCGATGGCGTGGGGTGCTTGTAGGCCCAGGTGGCGATGTATTTGCGAAAGGCCGGATCGAAACGTTCCGGCCCGAGGATCTGCTCGCGCAACAGCACCAGCCCCAGTGCGCCCTTGAAATAGGTCAGCGAATGCCGGTAGGTCTCGCTGGTGGAATCGGCATTGTCCATCAACGTCGGCGCGCTGGCATCGGCCAGCAACGGCAGGATTTCATCGACCGGGTTGCCGCCCTTGGGCGCATATTCCGAGTCGCGCTTGGGCGCGTATTCGCCCTTGTTGAAGGCATCGGACGCATAGACATCGATGAAGGTATTGAAGCCTTCGTCCATGAACGCATGCCGGCGCTCGTTGGAGCCGACGATCATCGGGAACCAGGTGTGGCCGATCTCGTGTGCGGTGATCCAGAACAGCTCCTTGCCGCCATCTTCAAAGCCGTCGAAGACGATGCCCGGATACTCCATGCCGGCGCCGTAGCCGCCCAGGTTGATCGCGGCCGGCCACGGATACGGGTACCACTGCGAGAAATGTTCGATCGCGCCCTTGACGTATTCGGTGGAGCGGTTCCACTTGTCCGCGCCCACGCCTTCCAGCGGGTACACCGACATCGCCAGCGACTGCCTGCCGCCCGGCAACCTGATGCGTGCGGCATCCCATACAAACGCAGGCGAGGCGGCAAACGCCACATCGCGGGTGTTGTCCATATGGAAGCGCCAGGTACGCGTGGCGTTCCCCTTCGGCCTGGCAGCGCGCGCGCTCACTTCCTCGGGCGTGCGGATCAGCACCGTGCGATCGCTGCCACGCGCCTGTTGCAGGCGTTGCTGTTCGGTGCGGCTGAGCACCTCGGCCGGATTGGTCAGTGCGCCGGAGCCGGCCACCAGGAAGCCCTCCGGCACGGTCACCGCATAGTCGAAGTCGCCGTACTCCAGATAGAACTCCGAGCCCAGGTACGGCTGCGTGTCCCAGCCGCGCAGGTCGTCGTACACGGCCATGCGCGGATACCACTGCGCAATCTCGTAGATCTCGCCCTGCTTGCTGGCACTGACCGCAGTGCGCCCGCCCCAGGTGCCGGGGATCGTGTAGCGGTAGCGGACATGCACGGTCAGCGCCTTGCCCTGCCCGGCCAACGGCTGCGGCAGGTCCACCCGCATGCGGGTGTCGTCGACGACGAAGTGCGCAGGCTGGCGACGCCCGCCGTCGTCGATCTCGACACTGGCGATCTGCATGCCGTCGGTGAACTGGGTGCGGCGCGACGGCCGGCTGGCGGCAGCACGCGCATCGGCGCGGTAGATGTTCTGGTCCAGCTGCAGCCACAGCACGTCCAGCGTGTCCGGGCTGCGGTTGGTGTAGTGGATCGCCGCCTCGCCGGTAAGCGTATGCGTTGCCGGGTCGATGCTGGCGTTGAGGCTGTAGTCGGCACGGTTCTGCCAGAACAACGGCCCGGGCACGCCGCTGCCGCTGCGGTAGGCGTTGGGTGCGTCGGGCAGTTGCAGCGGTGCGAACAGGGCCAGCGGATCGAACGCGCTCGCCGGCGCGGCGGCGTTGGCTGCAGGCGCGGCCTGCGCGTAGGCGGTGATGCACGCCAGCGACAGCGCAACGGCGAGCGATCGGCGCAAGGTGGGGAACATGCGTGAGGTCCTGCGGCGGAGGGGGATTCCCATCCTACGGTCGCCTTCGCCCGGCACGGCACTGCCATTGGTCCCGGTTGCGGCTTGAGTCCGGAACGGCGACAGGCGGATCCGGGGCACTGAAGCGGCGCGGTGGCTGCAGCCCACACGCAACCGGCAGATACCCATCACGCCGAAGCTACCCGCCCGCGGCGCAGCCCGCACGCGCCATCTCAGTCCGCGCCAAGCCGCGACAATCGCAATGCACCATCCCCGTCTTCGGCCAGCGTGTCGCCCGGGTTGCTCAAGCGGCAACGGCGCAGCGACAGACAGCCGCAGCCGATGCAGTCGGTGAGCTGGTCGCGCAGGGCCTGCAGCTCGGCGATGCGCGCATCCAGCTGGCCACGCCAACGCGCCGACATGCGTGCCCATTCCGCACGGGTGGGCGTGCGCTGGTCCGGCAGCACCGAGAACGCGTCCAGCACCTGCTGCAACGGCACGCCGAGCCGTTGCGCCACGCGGATCACCGCGATGCGTCGCAGCACATCGCGCGCATAGCGGCGTTGATTTCCGGCGGTGCGCAGGCTGCGGATCAGGCCCTTGCGCTCGTAGAAATGCAATGCCGACACCGCCACGCCACTACGCCTGGCCACTTCGCCCACCGACAACTCACGCTGCATTGCCTTGACCTCAACCTTGGTTGAGGCAGGATGCTGCGCGGCCACGACTGCTGCAAGTACCGGCGTCGTGGCTTTACACACACTGCCGTCCTGGATGTCCGATGCCTACCGATACCGCCCTGCCCGCCGCCTCGTCTGGCGATACCCGCCCCCCCTCCATCCTGGCCGCTCCGTATCGCGCAGCAACGCTGGGCATGGTGGCACTGGTGTCGCTCAACGCCTTCGAATCGCTGGCGGTGGCCGCCGCCATGCCCACCGTTGCGCGCGCATTGGACGGCTTGCCGCTGTACGCGCTGGCATTTGGCGGCACCCTGGCGACCAGCGTGGTCGGCATGACGGCCGCCGGGCGCTGGAGCGACCGGCGCGGCCCGGGCGGCGCGCTGGGTTACGGCCTGCTGTGCTTCGTGATCGGCCTGCTGGTGGCAGGGCTGGCACCGAGCATGCCCGTGCTGATTGCCGGGCGCCTGCTGCAGGGCCTGGGCGCCGGCGCGTATTCGGTGGCGCTGTACGTGATCGTCGGGCGCCTGTATCCGGACGCCCTGCGGCCGCGCGTGTTTGCCGCGTTTTCGGCCGGCTGGGTGGTGCCCTCGTTGATCGGCCCAGGGATCAGTGGGTTGATCGTGCAGCACATCGGCTGGCGCTGGGTGTTCCTGTCGGTGCCGTTGCTGGCGATCCCGGCCGGACTGATGCTGTGGCCGGCCATTCGCGGGCGCGCATGGTCCAGCGACACAGACGGCGCGTCGAATTCCGCACTGCGCTGGGCGATCGGTGCGGCCCTGGGTGTGCTCGGCGTGTATCTGGGCGGGCAGCTGCACGGCACTAGCGCGTTGCTGGCGATGCTGCCGGCACTGGCGCTCACCGTGTGCTGCGCCTGGCAGCTGCTGCCGACCGGCACGCTGCGGCTTGCGCGTGGCCTGCCCAGCGTGATCGCGCTGCGCGGCATTGCGGCGGCCGCCTTCTTCGGGTTCGAGGCATTCCTGCCGTTGCTGCTGTCGCGCGAACGTGGCCTGTCGCCACTGCTGGCCGGCGTGGCGCTGAGCGTCGGCGCGCTGGGCTGGTTCAGTGGTTCCTGGTACCAGGGCCACAGCCGCGCCGGCTGGTCGCGCCCACGCCTGCTCAAGACCGGTGCGTGCTTCATGTCGCTGGGCATCGTGATCAGCGCCGGTGCGGTGTGGCCGGTCATCCCGGTGCCGGTGGCGATTGCCGGCTGGGCGCTGACCGGCCTGGGCATGGGCCTGCTGTATCCGAGCCTGTCGGTATTGACGCTGTCGCTGTCGCCACCGGCGCAACAAGGCAGCAACAGTTCGGCGCTGCAGCTGAGCGAGGCGATTGCGGTGGCCGGCATGCTGGCGCTGGCCGGCGCCTTGTTCGCCGCACTGCTGGCCTCCGCGACTGCGGCCGCGTACCTGAGCGTGTTTGCGCTGGCGTGGCTGCTCGCCGTGGCGGGCTTTTTCGTGGCGCGGCGGGTGTGAGGGGGTGCGGTGTGCGCACGCTGTCGACGCAGGCGAGCACCGGTCGCGGGCGCTGACGCATTGCGCTCGATCGATGCGTTTCGCACACCTTAGATGCACCGCGCGTGCGCCCTGCACGGCTTGCACGGCTTGCACGGCTTGCACGGCTTGCACGGCTTGCACGATGAGTATGCTCGCCCCGGCGCGCTGGCGCGGTGCACTGCAGGCCGGGGCATCGCAGCGACCAGGGCGCAACCGACTTTGCCGATCCTGCCGGGATCGCTGCGATCGAGAGCGAACTACGCAGGTCGCCAGCGACTGGTCATTTTTTCGCCACCCATCTTGACAGCGTTGCAGGCCGGGGCCTGCCGCCACTTGTCCACAGCCTTGTGCAAGTTCCATCCACAGGGGGTGTGGAAAACCTGCGCTGCCCGGCAGGCCGCGCGGGGCTTGCGCGCCATCGCAGCGTGTGTCAGGCGATGCGCAGCGGCAGCTGCGCCATGGACCGCGACACCTGGCGTCCGACGCAGCTGCGCCCCAGACCAACCCCACGCATCACCGGAGGCAAGGCGATCGCGGCACACGGCATCGCCACCTCGCCGTGGCGATGCGCCCCCTTGCTGCATCAATCCACGATCACGTGCGGCACGAAGCGCGAGGTGTCGCGGGTGATCGGGCCATCGTCGTCGCGCATGCCCAGCCCGGCCGGACGATCGGCCACCACCCAGCTGCCGACCAGGGCGTGCCGGCCATCGAACACCGGCAACGGATGGTGCGCCTGCAGGATCGCCGGCCCGTCCACATACGGGCCGTCGGTGTGCGCCGCCTCGCCCTGCGCGGTGACCACGGAAATATTGGCGCCCTCGCGCGACAGCAGCGGCTTGCGCACCCAGCCTGCCGTGGGCGCTTCGCCGGCTTGCGCAAAGCGCGCCGGCAGCAGATTGGGATGGCCCTGATGCCGCTCCCACAGCAGCGGCAGGATGCCCTTGTTGCTCAGCACCGATTTCCATGCCGGCTCGATCAGACGCACACGGTTGGCAATCAATGCCGGGCCGAAGCGTTCTTCCATCATGAATTCCAGCGGGTAGAGCTTGAACAGCGTGTGGATCACCCGGTCCTGCTCATCGGTGAACCAGCCATCGGCGCTCAGGCCGATGTCCTCGATGGCCACTTCCTCGGTGCTGATGCCCACCTGGTGCGCGCAGTCGCGCAGGTAGCGCACCGTGGCGCGGTCTTCCAGCGAGTCGCGCACCGCGGAAAAATGCATCTGCGCACCGAGCGCGCCATCGGCCGCCAACGCGCCCAGGGTCTCGCACAGCAGGTCCTGGATCAGGTTGTACTGATCGGTGCCCTTGGGCAGCGCACCGGCGGCGATCTGCTGTTCCAGCCACAGCCACTGGAAATACGCCGATTCGTACAGCGAGGTCGGCGTGTCGTAATTGAGCTCGTACAGCTTGGCCGGGCCGTTGCCGGCGTAGGCCAGGTCCATGCGGCCGTAAAGGTGCGGGTCGCGGTCCTTCCACGAGGTGGCGATCCAGTCCCAGTAGAACGGCGGAATCGCCAGCTGCGTCATCAGCTGTTCCGAGCCCACCACCTCGTCCACCAGCTGCATCGCCATGTCGTGCAGTTCCTGCGTGGGCGCTTCGATGTCGTCCTCGATCTGCTGCAGCGTAAACGCGTAGTACGCGCTTTCGTCCCAGTACCGCTCGCCGTCGATGGTGTGGAAATGGAAGCCGAGCGATTCGGCCTGCTCGCGCCAGTCCGGGCGCTCGGCGATTGCGATCCGTTGCATGTCAGCCGCCGTATCCGGAGCTGCGTCCGCCGCTGCCGAACGAACTGCGCGCCGCCGCACTGGAGCCGAAACCCGAGCGCGACACGGTGATCGCCCGCGACGGCATGTCGATCGCGCCACTGCGCCCGCGCACGGTGCCGACGCGGTTGCTGGCCAGATCGCCATTGGGCTTGTAGTACCCGCCGCTGCGGTAATCGCGGTACAGCGGAATCGAGCCGCCATAGCGGTAACCGCCACCGCCGGTCATGTTGCCCAACGCATAGCCCAGCAGGAACCCGCCCATCGGCGGAATCCAGCTCTGCTGGCCCTGCGCCGTCTGCACCGCCGTACAGCTGCCGAACTGCTCGTCGCACTCGTAGCGCGTGTTGAAGCGCGGCGCGGCCTGCTGGTGCTTGGTCACCGCCTCGTCGTAGGCCTTGAGGCACTGCTGGATGTCGCTCTGTTCCTGCTTGATCTGGTAGCAGTCCGAAGCCGACTGCAGCACCACGCCGGTCTCCGGCTCGGACCCGCAGCCGGTGACGAGGGCGGCCGGCAATGCGGCCATCAGGGTGAGCTTGAGATTGCGTGATCGCTTCATGCCTGCGCTCCGTTACGGCGTGATCGCCGCGGCATTGATCAGCCCGACCGCGATCGACACGCCGGCCGAGAAGATGCCGGCGGCGGTGACGTTGTCGGTGATCTGCCGCGAGATGCGCCCGGCCACCAGGTTGGCCAGCAGGTACGCCACGATCTGGATGCCGCAGGCGACCGCGCCCCAGATCAGCGCATCGACCAGGCTCACCGAATGGGTGATGGCCGAATGCAGCGGCAATGCCACACCGATCAGGTTGCCGGCCAGGGCGGTGGCCGCCGCCACGTTGCCCTGCCGCAGCAGGGTGAAATCCTTGTGCGGGGTGACCAGGGTCACCAGCACCACCGCCACGATCAACACGCCCAGGCCGGTGCCGAAGTAGGAAAGAAACGCGAGAAAGCTCTGCAGGTTGATCGGGTTCATGACAGGACCAGGGTAAGTGGAGGACGAGCGCGCACGCTCAGGTGATATCCAGATCGGCAACGGTGACATCGATGCCGACTGCATAGGTGACGCAGAATTCATTGGGGCCGGAATCCTCGCCGGTGACCAACAGGAATTCCTCGCGCTGCAGCTCCGGCACGTCGCGGCTGTAGAGCATGGCGTAGTGGGTCAGATCGCCATCGCGGCGCGGCGGCTGATAGCGGTACAGCACCTCGTCGTAGGCGATCGGCGGAATCCGCGCAGCATCGTCGGTGGACTGCGTGGCGCGTTGCCAGCGCTTGCCGGCGTAGTCGATCTGCGCCGCACCCAGATGCGGATGCTGCATCACGAACTCCTGAAACGCCTGCTTGCTGGGCGGGTTGACCGTCTCGCAATACACGAACGCCTTCATCGCCTCCAGATCGCCACCCACGGTGGTGACCTGCAGGAACGCGTCATCGTCCAGGTAGAACCGATGCAGGGCATAGCCATCACCCAGATTGACGTGGCCGTAGCACGGAATACCTTGATGCCCGCCCGGCAACTCGGCGGTCATGGCCTCCGGTGCCATGCGGTACAACGTGGTGTCGATCTCCACCTGGCCACCCACACGCAGCCCCAGCGGCAGCGTGTGGCCGATGGCGCCGGTGCCGGTACCGGGCAACGGCGGCGGTTGTGGTTGACCGAACAACTTGCTGAAAAAACTCATCGTCCTGCACCTTGTGGCGATGGGGAATGGGGAACGGCCGCAGTGCGCAGCGCCTGCCATGCGATGGCCTGCACGGGCACGCGCTGCTCGGCCAGGTAATACAGCATCGCACCGGCCGGGACAGCGGTGTGTGCTGGCGGGTTCAAGCGCAGCGCACCATCGGGCGCGCGCAGGCCCAGCAGCAGGGCGCCGCGCTGGCTGAAATCGGTGGCCACGACGCCGTAATCCAGCATTGGCACATCGGCCGGAACCAGCAGGCCGAACTGGGTCGGGCCATCGTCCACCGACAGCAGCTCGGCGGTGATCGCCGCGCTGCCGGGATCCTGCGCGGCACGGGCCAGGATCTCGGCGGTCATCGGCCGCGTGCATTCGATCGCCGGATAGTGGCAATTGACCAGCCGCGCGGCGCTACCCGAATCGAAGTGCGCCACGATGTGCGCACGCGGCGCATGCGCCATCAACGCAAACACCGCCGCCAGGGTCTGGTCGTCGGACGGCGGGTTGACGATCACCCGCGCCGCGCCCGCGATGCCGGCACGCAGGTACACCTCGGTGTGCGTGTACGACTCGGCGGCGATGAAGCGCATGTGGTCGGGCATGGGGTTTTCGGCCACGCCCTCGGCGATCAGCACCACGCCTTCGTCGTCGGTGGCGGTGTCCGACAGCAGCAGCTCCAGCAAGCGCGTGGAGGCGGCGCCCTGCCAGCCGATCAGGATGGTGTGCCCGTACAGATCGGCGTAAGCCATCTTGCCCATGTAGTGGCGCCTCCAGAAGGTGATCAGCACGCCACTGGTCTTGGCCAGCACGGTGGCGAACAGCGCCACTGCACCGGGCATCAACACGAACGCGGCGATGTAACGGCCAGCCACCGAGCCAGGCGACAGGTCGCCATAGCCGATGGTGGTGGCGGTGGTCATGTAGTAATACGGAAACGCGTCCGGGCCAACGAGCGTGTGCTCGCCGGCCAGCAACAACAACGCCCAGCTCACGCCCATATGCGCCAGCAGGGCCAGCGCCACCATGCCCCAGCTGACGCGGCGCACGTGGCGCCGCACCACCCGCAACAGCTTTCCGACGATGATCATGGCGCGTCCTGTGCCGTGTGGCCGGTCAGCTGTCGCTGCGTGGAACCTGCTGCACGTCGCGCACCTGGCCGATCAGCGGCGCGCTGCCGCCGGCGCTGTCGTGGCCGAGCTGGGCCGGCTTCTTGAAGCGCGCCAGCACCGCGGCGGCGTTGGACTCGCCCTCCATCAGGCCGGCCGCGGCCAGGCGCCGGTTCAGATCGCCGTCGCCACTGGATGCTTCCAGCTCTTCGGCCGATTCGATGCGTGCGGAGGTCTCGGCCTGACGCGCCTTGATCCGCTCCAGCGATTCCAGCGCCGAGCCCATCTTGCTGCTGGCACCGGAATGGCGCGCGGCAATCGCCGCCTGCGCCTTCTGCACCGCATCGGTGGCCTTGACCGTGTCGATCTGCTGGCGCATGCCGCGCAGCTGGTTCTCGGTCTTCTGGATGGTGGCCTTGAGCGTCACCACCGACTGGTCCAGCGACGTCTTGGAGGCCTTGTCGCCGGCGTCCTCGCTTTCCAGCGCAGCCAGTTTGGTCGCCACGTCGTGGGCCAGCGATTCGTCGCCCTTGGCCAGCGCACCTTCGATATAGCGCGTGTATTCGGCCATCTTGCCGGCGCGCGCATCGATCTTCTGCTGGGCCAGCTTGCTCTGCGCCATCAGCTTGGTCAGCTCTTCGCGCGAGCGCGTGAGCTGGGCGCCGGCATCGCGCATTTCCTGGTCCAGGATGCGCAGCGCGTTGGCGTCGACCGCCTTCTGGCCGGTTTCGTGTGCAGTGCCACGCAGCAGCGTGATCAGCTTTGAAAAGATACTCATGACGACACGCCTTTAGGAAAAGAACGGCTTGAGAGATTCGGCGGCATCCAGCGTATTGGCCGCCAGGGTCTGGATTTCCTCGTCGATCTGGTCCAGCGTGGACGACGCCGACAGTTCGCCGAAGACCACGTAGCTGTCCTTGCCATCGACCTGCACCAGGCCCAGGTTGGACAAGGGATTGAGCGGGTTGAGCCGCAGGCAGGCGTCGTTGAACGCCGCGCGGTCGCTGACCTGGTCGGCGTTGGCCAGCAATGTGGAAACGAACACCTGCGAGCCGGAGGCGGCGACCTGGATCTGCATGTCGCCATGGTCGGCCAGGGTGAGGTTGATGGCCGGTTCCAGCCCATCGATCAGCTCGACCTCGATCGGCTGGTCGCGGTAGCGCTCGGCCAGCAGGCCGTGCAGTTCGACAGTGGTGTACTGCGTCATACGATGTCCTGTCCTTTGGTCATGCAGCGGTGATCAAGCGGCTGCGGGGATGCAGCGATAGCCAAGCAATGGGCGGACATACTACAGACTGTCCGCGACCGGCAGAAAGGGCCGGACGTCGGCCGGTCAGGCCAGCTGCAGGTGCAAGCAGACCACCGGTTCAGTCGGCGCGAAGCCGCACGCCGCATGCGCCGCCTGGGCGCCGTTGTGGTCCAGCCGCGCATCGGAGGTCGGCTCCGTGCAACCCCGATCCCGCCACCCGGCCGGCGTGCTCACGGATACAGCATCCGCTTGCTCCAGTGGCTGGCCGCATCGGCCTCGTACCGCCAGCGCTCGTGCAGGCGGAACCTGGCGCCATACCAGAACTCGAACGCCTGCGGCACCACCCGGAACCCGCCCCAGCCTTCCGGGCGCGGCACCGCGCGGCCTTCGAAGGTGGCTTCCACCTTGGCGATGGCCGCGTCGAACTCCTCGCGCGAGCCCAGCGTCTGCGACTGCAGCGAGGCCCAGGCGCCGATCTGGCTCATGCGCGGGCGCGAGGCGAAGTAGGCATCGGCCTCCTCTGCGCCAACCAGCTGCACGCCGCCTTCGATGCGCACCTGGATGCCGGCCTCGCGCAGGCTGCGCCACAGGAACAGCAGCGCGGCCTGCGGATGGGTCTGCAGGTCGCGGCCCTTGGCGCTGTCCAGATGGGTGTAGAACACGAACCCGCGCGCATCGAAGGCCTTGAGCAAGACGGTGCGTGCGCTCGGCCGGCCGTCGACGCTGGCGGTGGCCACGGTCATTGCGCTGGCTTCGAGCTCGGCGCCGGCGTGCGCCTCGGCGTACAACGCGGTAAAGGTGGCAAGGGCTTCTGCATACAGATCGGTCATGACGGTGCGAGGGCAGCAAGATTGGCGCCTATTGTGGGCGCATCGCGCCGGCTTCGCCTATGCGCGGCCGCCGACAGCCGCGTGCCCGCCGCCAGGGGCCGCTGCCGACGCCGGGAAAGCACGGCGCGCGGCTGCGCTTGGGCGTCTTCGCGCCGCCGACGCCTGGCCGGCAGGCACTGGCCAGGCGTTGCGCGCAGCCGATCCCCCCAGCCGCCGCGGCCGATCTCCACCCAGCAACGGTGTCGCTGCTGCCGCGCGCAGCCGACGCTCGCCCCGCGGGAATGGTTTCAGTCCATGCCGACCGGCCCGATGCGCGGGCCCGAATGCTACGATCCCTGCGCATGAACCCCGCTCCCAATCTCGTGATGGTCGGCCCGATGGGCGCCGGAAAAAGCTGCATCGGCCGCCGCCTGGCCGAGCGCTTCGGGCTGGAGTTCGTCGATGTGGATCAGGCCATCGTCGAGCAGGTCGGCAGCAGCATCCCGGCCATTTTCGAACAGCACGGCGAAGCGCGATTCCGGCAGCACGAGGTCCAGACCCTGCAGACGCTGCTGGCGCAGGACAACAAGCTGATTTCCACCGGCGGTGGCGCGGTACTGGATCCGCTCAACCGCCAGCGCATCCGCGCGCGCGGGTTCGTGGTGTACCTGCACGTCAGCGTGCCGGCACAGCTCACCCGGCTGGCACGCGACCGCAACCGGCCGTTGTTGCAACGCGCCGACCGCGAGCAGGTGCTGCACGCGATGGCCGCGCAGCGCACCCCGCTGTACCAGGAGGTCGCCGACCTCAGCCTGGAAACCGATCACTTCTCCCCCGCCGAGGCCACCGCGCAGCTGGTGCTGCGCCTGGCCGCGCAATGGCGCATGTCGAGTCCCCCCGCATGACACTTCCCCGTTCCTCGCGCAGCGTCGATGTCGACGGCGCGCAGCCGTACACCATCACCATCGCGCCCGGCCTGCTGGCCGACGGCGCACGCCTGGCCAGCCATGTGCGCGGCCGCCACGTGCTGCTGCTCAGCGACTCGCAGGTGGCCCCGCAGTACGCCGCCGGCGTGCGCAAGGCGTTGTTGCAGGCGCGCCCGGACCTGCAGCTGGGCGAGCTGGTGATCGCCGCCGGCGAAGCCTCCAAGACACTGGACAATTTCGGCGCTGCGATTGCGGCACTGGCCGAGCTGGGCGCCACCCGCGACGCCTGCGTGTTCGCGCTCGGCGGCGGCGTGGTCGGCGACCTGGCCGGGTTTGCTGCTGCCTGCTGGATGCGCGGGGTGGACTGCGTGCAACTGCCCACCAGCCTGCTGGCGATGGTGGATTCCTCGGTGGGCGGCAAGACCGCGGTGGACATCCCGCAGGGCAAGAACCTGGTCGGCGCGTTCCATCCGCCACGCGCGGTGATCGCCGATACCGACACCTTGCACACCCTGCCCGCGCGCGAGCTGCGCGCCGGGCTCGCCGAGGTGATCAAGTACGGCGCCATCCGCGACCCGCTGTTCTTCCAGTGGCTGCATGCCGAACGCCGGACGTTGCTGGAGGGCGATGCCGACGCCCTGGCGCAGGCGATCGCACGCAGCTGCGAGCACAAGGCCGACATCGTGGCGCGCGATCCGCTGGAAAAGGGCGAGCGCGCCCTGCTCAACCTGGGCCACACCTTCGGCCATGCGATCGAGACCGAACAAGGCTACGGCGCGCCTGGCAACGACAACCTCAACCATGGCGAAGCAGTCGCGGTGGGCATGGTGCTGGCCGCGCGGCTGTCGGCTGCGCTGGGCATGAGCGATGCACAGGACACCGAGGCGCTGCGCGCCCTGTTGCGCGACTTCGAGCTGCCCACCGAGATCCCGGCCGGCCTGTCGCCACAGGCCTTGCTGGGGCGCATGCGGCTGGACAAGAAAAATATCGCCGGCCGCCTGCGGCTGGTGCTGTGGCGCGGCATCGGCAAGGCCGAGGTGGTGCCCGACGTCGATGAGGCAGCAGTGCTGGACATCCTCACGGCCTGAGGCCGGCCGGCAACGCAGGCACGAAACGCCGGGAGACCGCACAACGCTGGAAGGCCGCACGCAGCTGCCATAGATCACCCCGACGCTCGCTCTCTGTAGGAGCGCCCTTGGGCGCGATCGGCCTTCCAGATAAATCCCCATCGCGCCCAGGTGCGCTCCTACGCAGTGCCTGCCAGCCNCGAAACGCCGGGAGACCGCACAACGCTGGAAGGCCGCACGCAGCTGCCATAGATCACCCCGACGCTCGCTCTCTGTAGGAGCGCCCTTGGGCGCGATCGGCCTTCCCGATAAATCCCCATCGCGCCCAGGTGCGCTCCTACGCAGTGCCTGCCAGCCGAGTGCCTGCACGGACCAAGTGGAACGTCGCCCACGCAGAGCCCGCTGGCCCGCACGGCCCTCGCCGGCGGGCCAGGCAGGCCAGGCAGGCACGAAACGCCGGGAGACCGCACAACGCTGGAAGGCCGCACGCGGCTGCCCTCGACCACCCCAAGACTCGCTCTCTGTAGGAGCGCCCCCGGGCGCGATGGGCCTTCCCGGTAAATCCCCATCGCGCCCAGGTGCGCTCCTACGCAGTGCCTGCCAGCCGAGCGCCGGCGCGGACCAAGTGGAACGTCGCCCACGCAGAGCCCGCTGGCCCGCACGGCCCTCGCCGGCGGGCTAGGCAGGCCAGGCAGGCGCGAAACGCCGGGAGACCGCACAACGCTGGAAGGCCGTACGCGGCTGCCCTCGATCACCCCAAGACTCGCCCTCTGTAGGAGCGCNTAAATCCCCATCGCGCCCAGGTGCGCTCCTACGCAGTGCCTGCCAGCCGAGCGCCTGCGCGGACCAAGTGGAACGTCGCCCACGCAGAGTCCGCTGGCCTGCACGGCCCTCGCCGGCGGGCCAGGCAGGCGCGAAACGCCGGGAGACCGCACAACGCTGGAAGGCCGCACGCAGCTGCCCTCGACCACCCCAAGACTCGCCCTCTGTAGGAGCGCCCCTGGGCGCGATGGGCCTTCCCGGTAAATCCCCATCGCGCCCAGGTGCGCTCCTACGCAGTGCCTGCCAGCCGAGCGCCTGCGCGGACCAAGTGGAACGTCGCCCACGCAGAGNCCCCATCGCGCCCAGGTGCGCTCCTACGCAGTGCCTGCCAGCCGAGCGCCTGCGCGGACCAAGTGGAACGTCGCCCACGCAGAGTCCGCTGGCCCGCACGGCCCTTGCCGGCGGGTTGAGGCCGACCAGGCAGGCACGAAACGCCGGGAGGCCGCACAACGCTGGAAGGCCGCACGCAGCTGCCCTCGACCACCCCAAGACTCGCCCTCTGTAGGAGCGCCCCCGGGCGCGATGGGCCTTCCCGATAAATCCCCATCGCGCCCAGGTGCGCTCCTACGCANACCCCAAGACTCGCCCTCTGTAGGAGCGCCCCCGGGCGCGATGGGCCTTCCCGATAAATCCCCATCGCGCCCAGGTGCGCTCCTACGCAATGCCTGCGTGCCGATCTTCCCTACCGGTTGCCACCGCTGCCCGCTGGACCTTCGCAGCCGGAGCACGCCAGGGCACCCACCGCCCCCCAGCCTTCAGCACCGCCCGGCTACAATCGGCGCCATGCGCATCCACTTGCAACACGATCCCGGCGGCAACGCGCCGCTCCGCTACGTCCAGCTGACCCTGCAACCGGATCTGTTCGGCGGCTGGGAGCTGCTGCGCGAGAGTGGCGAGATCGGTGGACGCTCGCAGCTGCGACGCGACCAATACCTGCTGCAGGACGAAGCGGACCGCGCCTTCGACAAGGCGCGCGACACCCACCTCAAACGCGGCTTCCAACTCATCACCGGCGGCGCCGACGCGCCGCTTTGAGGACATTTCTCCCCATGCTCAAGAACGATCGCCTGTTGCGCGCCCTGAACCGCCAGCCCGTGGACCGCACCCCCGTATGGCTGATGCGCCAGGCCGGCCGCTACCTGCCGGAGTACCGCGCTACCCGCGCGCGCGCCGGCAGTTTCCTCGGCATGGCCAAGAATCCCGAAATCGCCTGCGAAGTGACGCTGCAGCCGCTGCAACGCTTTCCGCTGGACGCGGCGATCCTGTTCTCCGACATCCTGACCATTCCCGATGCGATGGGCCTGGAGCTGTACTTCGTCGAAGGCGAAGGCCCCAAGTTCCGCCACCCGGTGCGCGATGCCGCCGCGATCCATCGGCTGGGCGTACCGGACATGGAGACCGAGCTGCGTTACGTGATGGATGCGGTGCGCCTGATCCGCCGTGAGCTGGATGGCGCGGTGCCGCTGATCGGCTTCTCCGGCAGCCCGTGGACGCTGGCCTGCTACATGATCGAAGGCGGCGGCAGCAAGGAATACGCGCGCATCAAGGCGATGGCCTTCAATGCGCCGGACGTGCTGCATCACCTGCTCGGCACCGTCACTGATGCCGTGATCGCCTACCTGTCGGCGCAGCGCGCGGCCGGCGCGCAGGCGCTGCAGGTGTTCGACACCTGGGGCGGCGTGCTGTCGCCGGCGATGTACCGCGAGTTCTCGCTGCCCTACCTCACCCGCATCGCGCGCGAGCTGGAACGCGGCGACGGTGCCGAGCGCACCCCGCTGGTGTTGTTCGGCAAGGGCAACGGTGCCTACGTCAGCGAGCTGGCGGCCAGCGGTGCCGAAGCGGTAGGCGTGGACTGGACCATCGCGCTGGCCGACGCCGCCCAGCGCGCCGGCGGCCGCGTCGCGCTGCAGGGCAACCTGGACCCGGCCACCCTGTACGGCTCGCCCGAGGCGATCCGCGCCGAAGTCGGCAAGACCCTGGACAGCTATGCCGAAGGCAATGGCGGCTCGCGCGAAGGCCATGTCTTCAACCTCGGCCACGGCATGTCGCCGGACATGGATCCCGAACACGTGGGCGTGCTGGTGGACGCGGTGCAGACGCTGAGCAAGCGGTAAGGCGCCCCACGACCAACCGCACGTGATGCGCAGCTGGTCGCGACTGGATCCGGCATGAGATGCGGTGTGCGGCGATGCTCCGGACACCGCGGAATGATGGATGGATCGGGGCGCGCACCAGCGCGCCCAATGACCGAAACATCGACTGCCGGTGCGCGGGCAAGCGCCCGCGGCGCACCGCAGCATTCGCGCAAGCGCACGTGATGCGCAGCTGGGCGCGACTGGATCCGGCATGAGATGCGGTGTGCGGCGATGCTCCGGACACCGCGGAATGATGGATGGATCGGGGCGCGTGCCAGCGCGCCCAATGACCGAAACATCGACTGCCGGTGCGCGGGCAAGCGCCTCGGCAGACCGACCCATTCGCGCAAGCGCGCAGAGGGCATGGGCGACGTTGGTCGGCCGCGCGGTGCTGCAGCCATCCGGCATGGCCGTTGATCCAAGAGCCAGGCATTCAAGCTGCGCTTTCGCAGCTGGAGCCGGAGATTCATCAGATCCCCGGGCCACAACGTCGCACGTTTTTCCGAGTCCCTGCACACCGGCATGGGGATAATGTCCGGTCTCTTCGACAGTGGTCGCCATGTCCCAGTCGGTCCCCGCCCCGCGCGCCTACGACACCATCAAGCCGCTGCTGTGGCTGGTGTCGCTGGCGATCTTCATGCAGATGCTGGATGCCACCATCGTCAATACGGCGTTGCCGTCGATGGCGGCCAGCCTGCACGAAAGCCCGCTGCAGATGCAGTCGGTGGTCTTCAGCTATGCGTTGGCGGTGGCGATGTTCATTCCCGCCTCGGGCTGGATTGCCGACCGCTTCGGTACCCGGCGCACCTTCCTGGCGGCGATCATCGTGTTCACGCTGGGCTCGCTGCTGTGCGCGGCCGCGCAACAGCTGCCGCAACTGGTGGCCGCACGCGTGCTGCAAGGCATCGGCGGGGCAATGCTGCTGCCGGTGGGCCGGCTGGCGGTGCTCAAGACCGTGGCGCGCACCGACTTCCTGCGTGCGATGAGCTTCATCGCGATTCCCGCATTGATCGGCCCGCTGATCGGCCCCACGCTGGGCGGCTACCTGGTCGAAGTCGCCTCGTGGCATTGGGTGTTCCTGATCAACCTGCCGATCGGCGTGATTGGTTTCATTGCCGCGCTGAAGATCATGCCCGACCATTACGGCGATGCGCGCCAGCGCTTCGATCTGATCGGCTATCTGATGCTGGCGTTCGGCATGGTGGCGTTGTCGTTGGCGTTGGACGGGATCTCCGAACTCGGCCTGCGCCACGCCTTCGTCATGCTGCTGGCGATCGGCGGGCTCGCTGCGCTGGCCGGTTACTGGCTGCATGCGGCCAGCGCGCCGGCGGCGTTGTTTCCGCTGGCCTTGTTCAAGGTGGCCAGCTTTCGCATCGGCATCCTGGGCAACCTGTTCGCGCGGGTGGGCAGCGGCTCGATGCCGTTCCTGATTCCGCTGTTGTTGCAGGTTGGCCTGGGCATGAGCCCGATGAATGCCGGGCTGATGATGGTGCCGGTGGCATTGGCCGGCATGGCCGCCAAGCGGGCCGCGGTGAAGCTGGTCGGTCGCTTCGGCTACCGCCGCGTGTTGATGCTCAATACCGTGCTGGTGGGCCTGGCGATGGCCAGCTTCGCCTTGATCGATGTCGGCCAGCCGCTAGGGCTGCGGCTGGTGCAGCTGGCGTGCTTTGGCGCGGTGAACTCGCTGCAGTTCACCGTCATGAACACCGTGACCCTGCGCGACCTGGATCGCGAGCAGGCCAGCCCCGGCAACAGCTTGCTGTCGATGGTGATGATGCTGGCCACCGGGTTCGGCGCGGCGGCGGCGGGCAGCCTGCTGGCCGCCTTCAACACGCACCTGGGCGACAGCCACGGCGCCACCGCGGCGCTGCATGCGACCTTCCTGTGCGTCGGTGGCATCACCTTGTCCTCGACGCTGATCTTCTGGCAGCTGGCCGAGACCCGGCCGCATCCCAGGCAGGTGGAGGAAGTGGCCGAGTAGCGATACAGCGATGCGGAATCGACCGGTGCCATGCGGACAAAGGGCGCATGCGCGGTTGGCCGGCGAGCCGGCTGCGGCGGCCGGCGCTATATCTCATCGCGCGGGCGTTCGCGCTGCAGCACCTCGGCGATGGTGTCGGCCAGCATGTCGCCGGTCAGCGGCTTGCGCAGGAAACCGTCGAACCCCGCCTCCTGCGCGGTGGGTTCGGCCTCTTCGTCCGAGCGCGCGGTCACCGCGATCAACGGCATGTCGTAACCGAACACGCGCAGCTGCCGCGCCAGCGCGAAGCCGTCCAGCCCGGGTAGATCCAGGTCCAGCAAGGCCAGGTCGAAGGTGTTGTCGGCCGCTTCGGTCAGCGCGGCCAGCCCGTGCGGCGCATGCACCACCGAGTGGCCTTGCGAGCGCAGCAGGCCCACGATGACCTCGGCGATGGTGGGTTCGTCTTCCACCAGCAGAATGCGCTGCGTGGCGGCCATGCCACCGGCGCGCGCCACCTCGCCGCCGAGCGTGGCATTGGAGGCGACCCAGCGCAGCGGCAGATCGACCACGAAGCGCGTGCCGGCACCGAGCCGGCTGATCACCTCGATATGCCCGCCCATGGCCATCGCCAGTTCCTGGCAGATGGCCAGGCCCAGGCCGCTGCCGCCGTAGCGCGAGGCGGTCCTGGCGCCGTCGCCTTGCTCGAAGCGCTGGAACAGGCGCGCTTTCTGGTCGGCATTGATGCCCGGCCCGGTATCGGCCACCTCGAAACGCAGTCCTTGATACGAGCCCAGGGTGGTCAGCTTGAGCGCGACCACGCCGCGCTCGGTGAACTTGATCGCATTGCTGAGCAGGTTGAGCAGGATCTGGCGGATGCGGGTGACATCGCCGCTGGCGGTGATGTCGCCGAGCAGCCCGACTTCCAGGCTGAAACGCAGGCCGCGCTCCTGCGCCAGTGGCGCCATCAGGCCTTCCACCTCGGCCACCAGCTGGCGGACCGAGAAGGGCTCCAGGTCCAGTTCCAGGCGTCCGGATTCGATCCGCGCCAGATCCAGCGCATCGTTGACCAGGCGCAGCAGATGCGCGCCGGCGCGACGGATCGATTCGGTGTAGCTGCGCTGCCTGTTGTCCAGCGAGGTCTTGAGCAACAGCTCGCTCATGCCCAGCACGCCGGTCATCGGGGTACGCACCTCGTGGCCGAGCGTGGCCAGGAAACGCGTCTTGGCCAACGACGCCTGCTCGGCCAGTTCCTGCTTGTGCACCGCCAGTTGCCAGGCATTCAAGCGCCGCAGGCGGCGGCGATACAGCAGCACCGCCGCGGCAACGATGCACAGGGCGAGCACGCCCAGCAGGACCAGCCCCCATGGAGCGAGCCACCACGGCGGCAATACCTGGAAATGCAGCGTCTGGCTGGCCGACCAGATCCCGTCGGCGGTACGCCCCTGGACTTCCAGCGTGTAATGCCCTGCGGGCAGCCGCGAAAACAGCCGCTCGCCACTGGGTCCGACATCGATCCAGTCCGGGTCGTAGCCACTCAGGCGGAAGCGGTAGCTGTTGGACTCCGAATCGGCCAGGCTGAGCAGGCGCGCGACGATGTGCAGGTCGCGATCGTCGTCCTGCATCGTCAACGGCTCTTGCCCGGTGATGTCCAGGCCGCGCTCCCCGCGCCGCAAGCCCACGCGTTCGATGATCAACGGCGGCCGGCGCGTGCTGGGGCGCATCGTGGCCGGATCGAACACCACCACCCCGTCGGGCGATGCAGCCACGATCCGCCCGCTGCCGGCCTGCACCAGGGTATTGATCTGCAGCTGCTGGTTGGGAAGGCCATCGTGCACCCCATACACACGCACCAGGCGGCTGCCGGGATCGATCCGGATCAGGCCGCGCTGGCTGGACACCCAGGCCACTCCCCGGGCGTCGACCACCAGGCCGTTGGGCGCCACCATCGGAAACTCCTGCGCGTTTCCGACGGTATCCAGGTGCTTGAGACGCTTTCCGTCCCACAGATAGCGCCGGATCTCGCCCGCCAGCCCGATCCAGACCACGCCGCCCTCGCCAAGCCGGAACAGGTAGGTCGGCAGGGACGGCGCGCCGTCGACGGGGACGAAGCGGTCGGCAGCAGGGTCCCAGCGCCGCAGGCCGGCGTTGTTGCTCAGCCAGATCTGACCATCCGGGCCAAGCCGGATGTCCAGGATGGTCAACACCTCCAGTCCATGGCTGCCACTGACGATGGTGCGCAGCAGCTGCCCCTGCTGGTCGCGGATTTGCAGGCCGTATTCCAGCACGGTCACCCACAGCCGGCCCTGCGCGTCCTCTGCCATCCAGCCCGGTCGGTCTGCGGAACCGTCGGGATCGGGCTCGGCATCTTCACGCAACTGCCAGCGTCTGACTTGCCGGGTCCGCGGGTCGTAGCGGATCAGCTTGCCTGCGACGCCGATCCAGACCAGCCCACGCCGGCTTTCGAGCATGGAATCGGGCGAACGGGTGTCGAGCTGGGCCAGATGCGTCTGCAGCTGGCCGGTCGCCGCATCCAGATACTCCAGCACATTCCGCGAGCCAGCCAGCCAGACGCCGCCCGCGGCCGAAGACGCCGTCGCCAGCACCGACGGATTGGTCAGCGACTTGGGATCGTTGGCGTGGTGGGCCAGTACCGCAAAGGTGTCCCAATGCGGAGGCAGATGCCACAGGCCGCCTTCGAGCGCCGCAAACCACAGCCCGCCCTCGCGATCTTCGTAGGCCGCGATCCAGTTGCGCCTGACCAGGCCGTGTGCCGCCAGGCTGTAGACCGGCACGCTGCTGATCTCGGTCCCTGCGGTGGACAGGCCCAGGCCGCTGTCGGTGTCCAGCCAGTAGCGCCCGCTGCGATCGTGCAGCAACACCCCCAAGACCCGCCGCTTGCCCTCGGCGTTCTGCCATGGCTGGGGCCGCACCTGGCCGGCGGCGTCCACGCCAAACGCATCGCCGACCACATCCGATACCCACAAGGTGTCGCCGCTGCGTTCCATGTACAGCCGATTGACCGCCTGCGTGGTTCCGGGCAGCGCCACCCGCTGGAAGTGCGCGCCGTCCCAGCGCGCCAGCCCGCCATGGGTGCCGATCCACAAGGTTCCGTCGGGCGCGACCGCGAACCCGATCACGCTGTCGGACGGCAGGCTGGTCGGGTCGCCGGGCACGTTGGAGAACCGCTGCATGCTGCCGTCGGGACGTCGCCGGTACAGTCCGTGGGCAGCGGTGCCTAGCCAGACATCGCCGTTCGGCGTGTTGGCCAGCGCCCAGACCGTGATTTCGCGCAGCTCCGGAAACTGCGGGTTCTCCAGCCGCCTGAACGTGCGTGTCTTGGACTCCAGAAAGCCGGCACCGCCGTTCTCGAACCCCATCCACACCCGATTGTCGCGATCGACGCAGAGGGTCCAGATCGCGTTGCTGGCCAGCCCTTCTTCCATCCGCCAGATGCGGTAGTTGCGGCCATCGAATCTGGCCAAACCATCATCGCTGGCGATCCAGAGGTAGCCCTGCTGGTCTTCGGCAAGCTCACTGACGGTGTCCGAGGGCAGCCCGTCGGCAACCGTGATCTGGCTGGGGACCGGCATGAGCAGTGCGCGCGAGGTCGCCCGCGCGGGCTGCACCGCGGCGCACAGCCACAGCAACACCGCCACGATCAACCAACAGGAACAACACGAAAAAAAGCGCACTGGACAGGTTTCACGACAAGTCGCCGCATAGTGCGGGCCGCACGCGGTGCGGGCAAGCCCGGACGCGCCTGCCGCGTGCTCATGCGTTCCCACTCCACACCGGTTCCTCGACCGGCTGCACCCGGGCCGCGCGCGCCTGCCGCGCGGCCGCGATCGCTTCGACCAACAGGTCGGCGGTGACCGGCTTGCGCAGAAATCCATCGAAGCCTGCGGCCTGCGCCTGGGTCTGGGCATCGCTGTCGGCGCGTGCGGTCACCGCCAGCAGCGGGAACGCATGGCCAAGCTGACGCAGCTGCGATGCCAGCGCGAAACCGTCCAGGCCGGGCAGATCCAGATCCAGCAACGCGACATCGAAGCCGCCATCGACAGCCTCCGACAATGCAGCCAACCCGTGCGCGGCAGGGCAAGATCTTCGCCCAGCTGTGGCATGTGGGCCGCATGTCGCATACCTCGCTGCAGCCCGATGGCGCCGATCCGGTGAGCGCAAGCACTGTCTCTTATACACATCTAGATGTNTGCGCTTGACCGTCTCAAGCCTGTACCGTGCCATCGCTCGCCGACATCGCGGCCTGAACAATGCTGTCTATAATACACATCTAGATGTGTATAAGAGACAGGGATGCGCAGGGACTCACCGGCAACCGCATGCACCTCGCCACCGCCGGGGCGCGTGCCGGAGCGGTCGATCGGCAGCGGCAGATCCACGGTGAACTGGGTGCCGACGCCGATCCGGCTGCGTACCCGGATCTGGCCCTTCATCGCCACGGTCAGCTCCTGGCAGATGGCCAACCCCAGACCGCTGCCGCCATAGCGCGAGCTGGTACGTGCGCCTTCGCCCTGCTCGAAGCGCTGGAACAGGCGCTTCTGCTGCTCCGGCCCGATCCCCGGCCCGGAATCGCGCACCTTGAAGCGCAGCAGTCCGGCATGCTGGCTGACGGTCAGGGAGACCTCGCCGCGTTCGGAGAACTTGATCGCATTGCCGAGCAGGTTGATCAGGATCTGGCGTACCCGCGTCGCATCGCCCAGCACGACCAGCGGCGCAGGCAGTTGATTGCGATAGTGGAAGCGCAATCCGCGCGCTTCGCTGATCGGATGCATGAAGTCTGCCAGCTCCTGGGTCAGCTGCCCCGGGTCGAACGGCTGCTGCACCAGTTCCAGTTTGCCCGCTTCGATACGTGCCAGATCCAGCGCATCGTTGACCAACCGCAGCAGATGTGCGCCCGCTTTGCGGATCGCATCGACGTGACTGCGCTGCCTGGCATCCAGCGGTGTGGCCAGCAGGAGTTCGCTCATGCCGAGCACACCGGTCATCGGCGTGCGTACCTCGTGCCCCAGCGTCGCCAGGAAATGTGACTTGGCAAGCGATGCCTGCTCGGCGAGTTGCTGCCGCTGTTGCGCCAGCACCCATTGCTGCTGCCGCCGCGCGCGTCGCCGCCATCCCCATACGCCCAGGCAGAACAGCAACGCGCACAGCGCTGCGGCGACCAGGCGCGCCGCGCTACTCAGCCACCACGGCGGGCGCACTTCCAGCTGCAGCGTCGGCGCGACGACCCAGTCGCCGTCGCCGGTCCGCGCCTGCACTTGGACGCGGTAGTCGCCCGGCGGCAGGCGCGAGATCACCCGCTCGCCGCTGGCGCCCTGCTCCACCCAACGTTCGTCGTAGCCATCGATGCGGTACCGATAATGCGCGGCGGCCGGATCGATGAACGACAGCAATCGCGCACTGATGCGCAGATCGCGGTCGCGCGCCTGCAGCACCACCGGCCGGTTGTGCGCAATCGGCTGCGAGCGTTCGGCATCGTTGCGCCGCACCTGCACCGATTCGATCACCAGGCGCGCCGGTGGCGCCGGAGCGAACGGCCGCGCCGGATCGAACAGCACCAGGCCGCTCGTGGTCAGCGCCAGCACCTGCCCGTTTGGTCCGGTGACTGGCGGACGCATCGAAAATTCGTTGTCCGGCAGGCCACCGCGCTGGCCGAACATGCGCACCTGGGGCTTGCCGCGCGTGTAGGCGAACAGACCCCGCGCGGTCGTCGCCCACACCGTGTCCGTGCCGCCCAGGGCCCTGTCTCTTATACACATNATGTGTATAAGAGACAGCTGGCCGGCAGACCGTGCTCGCGCCCGACCCGCTCCAGCAGGCGCGCCTGCCGGCCATCCCAGTGATAGCGCTCCAGCGCACCCGGGCGCCCGACCCAGAACTCCTGCGGCGATACGAACGCCAGCGCGTAGACCTCGTGACTGGCATCGCCGATCACCTGCCGAAAGCGCTCGCCCTGCCAGACCCACAGCCCATCACCGGCTGCAACCCACGCCGAGCCATCGGGCCGTATCAGCAGTTGCTGCACCATGCCGCCAACCTCACTGAGATCGGTACCGAAATGGAACGTTGCCAGCAGCCGCCCGTCCGCCGCACGCCGCTGCACGCCGCCCTCCACGATCGACAGCCAGAATTCGCCACCGATACCCGGCGCCATCAGCTCCACCCGGTGGGTATCGGAGGTACCGAACCCCATCGCGAGCTTGCGTGTCTCCCCGGTTTTCGGGGTGTAGCGGACCACGCTCTCGCGCAGCGCGACCCACAGACTGCCGTCGCCGGTCGGCAGCACCGATTGCACCGTACCGCCGCCCAACACCTCGCTCTGCACCACAGGGACCACCTCGCCCTGGTCGCCGACCCGGTAGATCCCTTCGCCGGTGGTCACCAGGAAACTGTCGCCATCGGCGGCAGCGTTGACCAGGTACAAGCTTTCCAGCGGCTTGCCCTGCGTCTCGAAAATCGTGGAAAAGCGTCGCCAGTCCGGTGGCAGGTACGCCACGCCCTGGGAAATCATCCCGAGCCATAGTCCTCCCTGGCGGTCCTGCATGACATCGAGCACACCGCTATGGGCGGTGAGAAAGCCGCTGCCGCGATCGCCTTCCAGGACACGCAGCCTGGTTTCGCCAGGTGCAACCCGGAAAAACCCGTCGGCCGCGCCCACCCAATAGCCACCATGCACATCGTGCACCACGGTGCCGGCACGGACGCCGGCAGATCCGCCCCAGGGCGCAGGCTCCAGCACGCCGGCGGGCGTCACTCGGTACAGGCCCTTGCTACTGCCTACCCACAGCGTGCCGTCAGGATCCTTGCTCAGCTTGAAAACCGTGCTGCTCAGCCGGTCCGGCGCAATGCGCACGAAGCGCTCACCATCGCGCATCACCAGGCCGCTGGCGGTGCCTATCCATAGCCGGCCGCGCGCATCGGTCAGCATGCTCATGATGGTGTCGCTGGGAAGTCCGTCCGGCGCATCCGGCGTTGCGCGGAAGACCGTCACCCGGCCATTTTCCTCGCGTCGGCACAGGCCGCCGCCGCTGCCGCCGACCCAGATTGCGCCCTGCGCCTGCGCCAGCGACCAGACCTGCCCGGCGCAGGCCTCGGACACCGCAGGAAACGTCGCAAAGGCCGCACGCCCTGTGTCGAGCATGGTGAGCGGCGAACCATTGATGCCCAGCCAGACCCTGTCGCGATCGTCGACAAACAGCGTTTCGACCTCGTTGCCGGGAATCGAGCCTGCGCTGCGCGGATCATGCTGCCAGACCTGCAAGCCGATGCCGTCATAGCGTGCCAGGCCGTCGCTGGTGGCTGCCCAGACATAGCCTTGCCCGTCCTGCGCCAAGGCCAGCACCATGCGCGAAGGCAAGCCTTCGGCCGCCCCGAACCGGCGCATGCGCGGGGTCTCGATCTGATTCACCGCTGCTGCATCGGCGCCAAGCAGCAACAGCACGAGTGCAAACGGCAGCAGCACGTTTTTCATGTTCATCCCTGTCCCCATCGCCAGCTGCGCGGCCGCCAGACGAGCACGGACGGTGCTCGGCGTCGGCATGTACCAATCGTACACTCCGGCTCCGGGTGCGCCGGCCGCACCCGCCTGACAACCGCGCGCCAGCTTGTGGTGGCCGCGCTCAGTCGGCGGCCGGGACGTCATGCGCGGCGGCGGCGGCCAGCGCACGTGCCAGTGCCTGCGCCAGCAACTCGCCGGTGACCGGCTTGCGCAGGAAGCCATTGCAACCGGCAGCCATCGCCTGCGGTTCCGCGTCGGCATCGGCACGTGCGGTGATCGCCACGATCGGAAAGCGCACGCCGCGCGCGCGCAACTGCGCCACCAACGCCGCACCGTCGATGCCGGGCAGGTCCAGGTCGCACAGGCCCGCGTCGAAGCTGTGCGTGCTCAGCTCGGCCAACGCCGCCAGACCATGCAGGACATGGGTGACCTGGTGACCACGCGTCTGCAGCAGGCCAACGATCACCTGCGCCACGGTCGGGTCGTCCTCGACCAGCAGCAACTGCAATGGTGCCTGTGCCTGCAGCGAATTCGCGCGTGCAGACGCAGGCACCGCGGGCAGCGCACTCGCCCAGCGCAGCGGCAGCTCCACCACAAAACAGGCCCCCTGCCCCAACTCGCTGCTGACCGTGACCGCACCGCCCATCGCCGCCGCCAGTTCGCGGCAGATCGCCAGGCCCAGGCCGCTGCCGCCATGCCGGGCAAGCGTCACGGCGCCTTCGGCCTGCTCGAAGCGCTGGAACAGGCGCCCGCGCTGTTCTGCGCTCATGCCCGGGCCGGTATCGCACACCTCGATCCGGATGCCTTGCGTGTCGCTTTGCGGCACCACCGCCACACGCAGGCTGACGCTGCCACGCTCGGTGAACTTGACCGCATTGAACAGCAGGTTGAGCAGGATCTGCTGCACGCGGCTGGCATCGCCGTGCAATGCCGGCGGCAGTGCCTCATCCAGCTCGCAGGTGAAGGCCAGCTGCTTCTGCTCGGCGCTCGGGCGCACCAGCTCGGCCACCTGGCTGATCAGCTGGCGCAGGTCGAAGTCGCGATAGTCCAGCGGCAGCTTGCCGGCCTCGATCCGCGCCAGATCCAGCGCATCGTTGACCAGCCGCAGCAGATGCTTGCCTGCCGACTGGATCGCACCGGCATAGCCCTGCTGGCGTCCATCCAGCGGCGTCTGCAGCAGCAACTCGCTCATGCCCAGCACACCGGTCATCGGCGTGCGCACCTCGTGCCCGAGGGTTGCCAGAAAGCGCGTCTTGGCCAACGAGGCCTGTTCGGCCAGCTCGCGCTTGTGCTGGGCCAGCTGCCATTGCGCGCGCATGCGCACACGGCGGCGATAGGCGGCCGCAAGCAGTGCGCCCAGCAGCAACACGAGCAGGCAAAGCAGCGCGATGCCTGCGTCGCTGCGCCACCATGGTGGATTGACCGAGAACCGCAGCGAGCGTATCTGCGAGCGATTGCCCAGCGGATCCACTCCCTGCAACGCGAGCTCGTAGCGACCGGCCGGCAAGCTGGCAAATTCCCGGACTCCGGCGTTGCCCGAGGTCTGCCATTCGGTGTCGAAGCCTTTCAGGAAACTGCGGTAACGATTGGACAGCGGATCGCTGTAGGACAGCAGACGGCTGACGATCTGCAGCTGCCGATCTCCGGGGCCCAGCTGGAACGGGCGGTCCATTGGCAACGCGATGCGTGCGCCGTTGCGTAGCACGCTGACATGTTCCAGCTGCAGCGCCGGAACAAACGGTGCGATATCGGGCATTGCGGTATCCAGCAGCACGGTGGAGCCATCGCTGGTCGCCCCGATCAGGGTATCGCCCGCCATCAGCAGACAATGCTGAATGAACTCCTGGCTGGTCAATCCATCGCGTGTGCCGATGTTGCGCAGGCGTGCCGGTGTCACCGACGGGTCGATCCGCCATAGCCCGCGCAAGCTGGAAATCCAGACCCTGCCACGCGGGTCGATCCGCATGGCGGACGCATCGAATCCGCTCAGGCCATCGGCCCGGCCCACCTGGCGCACGCGCACCCAACGGGTTGCGGTTTTCTTCCATTGTTCCGCACCGTCGGCCCGATACACCCACACCTGCTCCGGCGACTGGCCGGCAAATGCCTGGATCTGCGTTCCTTCCAGCCCTGCAACCGGCACGAACTGGTGGGACGCTTCGTCCCAGGCAAACATGCCGCCTTCGCCCGCAACCCAGACACGTCCGTCCGGGCCTTGCTCCAGCTGCTGTACGGCGATATCGCGCAAGCCGTGCAGGTCCTGCTGCGTGATGCGCTGCAGGACACGCCCGCTACGCAGATCGCGCTGCTGCAGCATGTCGATGAAGGCCATCCACACCGTCTCGCCATCCTCGATGATCCAGTCAGGCGCCGAGAGCGCCGACGCCGGTTCAGGGCCATCGGACGGCCAGTGGATGAATTCGCCGGTACGCAGGTCCATGCGGGAAAGGCCAAAGCTCAGATTGCCCAGCCAGACACGTTGCAGGCGATCCTCCAGCGCCGACACCAATTCCATGTCCTTGAGTTGCGACGACTGCACCCCTGTCTGAAACATGTCGCCAGTGCCTGGATCGACGCGCAACAAGCGACCTTCCGCATCGACCTGCCACAAGCCTCCGGAACGAGTGGCCGGGGCCAGGTTGCAATAGATGGCATCGCCCGCGGGCACGGCGGGTTTGAGCACGGCAGTGCGCTTCCAGTCTGCCGGCAGGTACCCAAGGCCGATGCCATGCATCGGAACCCATAGCCCGCCATCCGCTGCTCCGAGCAGGCCAACAACATTACGGCGCGACAATGGCCCTTCGCCGCTGAAGGCAGGCACCGGCGGACGCGCGCCGCGGGTCCGCCACAGACCGCGTCCGCTTCCCAGCCAGAATTCGCCGTCCGGGGCAGCCACTGCGCCCCAGAATTCGTTACCCGTGCCGAACATCGTCCCCCAGGGCAGCGGCTGCCACTGATCGTCGGATCCCATGACGTGCAATCCCGACTCGCTGCCCAGCCACAGACGGTCCCCCGCCCATTGCAGACCGAAGATGGCAGACTGCTGGTTCGGTTCGTCCGGGAAATAGACGCGGTGCAGCCGTTTTCCGTCGTAGTACGCCAGTCCACTGCTGGTTCCGATCCACAGCCGCTGCCGGTTGTCCGCCGCAAGGTTCATGACCATGGCCTGGTCAAGGCCGCCATCGACCGCCCCCAGATCCACCGACGACATCGCCCCGGAAGGATCGATGCGAATCAGCGCGCCGGTCGTGGTTCCGGCCCAGATGGCGCCGTCGAACGCAGCGATGCTGTAGATCTCGCCGTCCTTCATCGACGGATGCTCAACCGTGCGGTAGTGCCGGAAGCGGCTTCGTCCGGCATCCATGACGCTCAGCGTCTTTCCGCAGCCGACCCATATCCTGTCCAGCGCATCGATGTGCAGCGCCTGGATTGCATTGCAGGGCAACGATGCCGGGTCGGACGGATCGTGTCGCCAGGTCCTGAAACCTGCGCCGTCGTACCGCACCAGACCATCCAGGGTGCCAAGCCACAGATAGCCGGCACGATCCTGGTGGATCGCAACCACCATGGTCGATGGAAGGCCGTCGCTGGGACCCACGATCCGGAAGCGCGGGATCTCCGGAATCTTCGCCGCGCAGGGCAGTGCGCCCAGCAGCAGGACCAGCAAGACAGCAAGCGCACGCATGTGGGCATCCTTTCCACGTCCAGTCCGTATGCTCGCAACGGAATGTTGCGAGCGCAAGCCGAGCGCGCTGCTGCGGGATATGTCTAGAATCCCCCCATGACGCTACTCGCCCGCCTGTCGCTGCTTCCCGCCCTGCTCGTGGCCAGCCTTGCCGCAACCGCCGCACCGGTGCGTTACGCGCTGGATCCGGTGCACACGCGGGTGCTGTTCGCGGTCGAACATGCCGGATTTTCAAAGGCATTGGGCACCGTCTCCGGAACTACCGGCACGCTGGTGTTCGACCCGGACGACTGGGCTGCGGCGCGCCTGGACGTCACCGTGCCCCTGCACCGCACCGACCTGGGCGATGTCAAGTGGAACCAGGCCACCCTGGCACGCAACCTACTCGACGCCGAGCGCTTTCCCGACGCACATTTCGTCTCCACGCAGGTGCAAGCCAGCGGGCAGAACCACGCCAGGGTGACCGGCAATCTGACCCTGCACGGGGTCACCCGCCCGGTCACCCTGGATGTCACCCTCAATGCGCTCAAGCGCCATCCGCTACCGCCGTTCCGCCGCACCGCCGGGTTCTCGGCCACGGCCACGCTGAGCCGTGCGGAGTTCGGCATCGATGCATGGAAATCGATGATCGGCGATACGGTGGAACTGCGCATCGAAGCCGAAGCCGTGCGCGAAGGCCGCGCCGACGACGACGCGCCGCAAGCGCAACCACAAGGCGCACCCGCGCCCGCCGACACTGCCACCAGCCCGGAATCCTGAGCATGCCCCTGAAGAACGTCGAACGCTGGGGCGGTGTCAGCCAGACCCTGCACTGGTTGATCGCACTGCTGATCCTGGTGCTGGGCATCGTCGGCCTGACCATGGGCGAACTGCCCAAGACGCCGAAATACTTCTGGGTCTACACCGCGCACAAATCGGTGGGACTGACGGTGTTGGCGCTGGTGATCCTCCGGCTGGGCTGGCGCATCTACGCGGGCGCGCCGCCGCCGGTGGCCGGCACCCCGCGCTGGCAGGAACGCATCGCCGGGCTGACCCACTGGCTGCTGTACGCGATGATCTTCGCCATGCCGCTGTCGGGCTGGCTGTACGACTCCAGCAGCGGCCTGCGCCCGTTCCGCTGGTTCGGCCTCTTTGCAGTGCCCAAGCTCAGTGCCCCGGACGAGCAGCTACGTGCCACCTCCCACGCCATCCACGAGTGGGGCTTCTGGTTGTTGATTGCCGTGGTGCTGGCGCACGCCGGTGCCGCGCTCTACCACCACCTGTTCCAGCGTGATGCCACCCTGGTGCGGATGTTGCCGCGCGGTTGGCTCTCTCCCAAACCCTAGAGGATTCCCCATGTCGTCCAGGCTGTTCGCCTCTCCCCTGCTGGTCGCCGCCTCCCTGGTGGCCACCTTCGCTGCCGCCCCGGTCCTCGCTGCCAATTACGTGCAGGCGCCCGGCTCGTCGCTGGTGTTTGCCAGCAAGTACGACGGCGAAGTCTTCACCGGCAAGTTCCCCGGCTTCGATACCACGCTCAGCTTCGACCCGGCCAACCTGGCCGGCGCCAGGCTCGATGTACGCATTCCGCTGGCCAGTGCCATCAGCGGCAACAACGACCGTGATTCGACCCTGCAGGGGCCGGACTTCTTCAACGTCGCCAAGTTCGCCACCGCGCGCTACCGAGCCGACAAGTTCCGCGCCCTGGGCGGCAACCAGTACGCCGCCGACGGCACCCTGGAACTGCGCGGCGTCAGCAAGCCGGTCACGCTGACCTTCACCTGGACCCCGGGCGCGCAGCCGGTGCTGGCCGGCAAGGCGGTGGTCAAGCGCCTGGACTTCGGCGTGGGCGGCGGCGACTGGGCCGACACCAAGACCATTCCCAACGAAACCGCGATCAGCACCAAGGTCGTGTTCAAGGCGAAGTAACGCCACCGGCCGCAAGCGGACGCGGCCACTGAGCGGCGGACTACCTCGTCGGGTCCGCCGCTTTTTTATGCCCGGTGGGTGGATGACACCGCGCGCCAGCTAGACTCGGCATCCATCCCAGGGACGCCGACGATGCGCACACATGGAACCTTGACCCGCTGGAACACCGATCGCGGCTTCGGCTTCATTACCCCGGCGCAGCCTGGCGCGGAGGTGTTCGTGCATGTTTCGGCGTTTCCGCGCGGCTTCGCGGCGCCGCGCATCGGCGAGGTGATTTCCTTCGAAACCGAACCGGGTCCGGATGGTCGCCCGCGCGCGGTGCGCGTCGTGCGTGCCGGTACGCGCGCGCCCGGGCACGACGCGCCGGTGCGACGCAAGGCGACACGCATGGCACCTGCAAAAGGACAGATCGGGCTCGGCAAGGTCGTGCTCATCATGTTGGTGCTCGGTGGCGGCGCGTTCGCCTATCAGCAGCGCGATTACCTGACCAATGCGTTGACTCCGGCACCGGCACCAGACCAATCACCGTCGCCGGCGCGGCCCGTAGCAGCCGCTCCGGCGTCCGCTCCCACATCGCAATACAGCTGTGGCGGGCGCACGCAGTGCTCACAGATGACCTCCTGCGAAGAGGCCACGTACGTGTTGCAGCATTGCCCAAACACGGCAATGGACGGTGATCACGATGGAGTGCCCTGCGAGCAGCAATGGTGCCGTTGAATCAATGCGGCCGGCATCTTGAACGGGCCGCCGACCGGAGTGGCTTGTTAGCCACATCCTGTTGAATGAGGTCAACGGCGTGGCGAGTCGAGGGCGCGGCGCCCACCAGGCATGGAGCCGATGCATCATGATCGAACAAGGCATCTCGAGCGACGCTCTTACCTTGCGCACCGCCCCTCTCGACGGGCAGCCAGGTGCCAGATCGGACGTCCTGCAACAACGGCCCATCTGCTCCGCACCAGACCCGCATGAAGTCGTTGCCGCGGTTCCAAATCCACGCACTGGCACGCATCGGGTGCGCACACGCGGCTTCAGCGTGTACCGGCGTTCAACCATTCTCGCAAGTGCAGGCTGTCGAACGGCCACCCCAACTCGCGCCCATGCGTATCGCGCAGCACCGGCACACGCTCGCCATAAGCGGACTCAAGCACTGCATCGCCATCGATGAAGACGCTACGGAACTCGCCCGCGCGCGCCTGCGCCAGCACTTCCACGGCCTGGTCGCACAGGTGGCAATCGTCGCGCTGGTACAGGATCAGGGCCATCGGGAGGTCTCATGCTGCGCTGCGGCCATGCCGCGATCGCCGACCGACTAGAATAGCCGCCTTTACGCTCACCTCTTCGGCAAGCATGGCTGTCAGCACGTTCGACCTGTTCAAGATCGGCATCGGTCCGAGTTCCTCCCACACCGTGGGGCCGATGCGCGCGGCCGAGCGCTTCGTGCATCGCTGGCTGCTCGACGCCGGCCGCCTGCCCGATGTGGTGCGCATCCGCGCCGAAGTATTTGGCTCGCTGGCCCTGACCGGCCGCGGCCATGGCACCGACAAGGCCGTGCTGCTCGGCCTGGAAGGGCATCGCCCCAACCTGATCGACCCGGACATCATCCCGGCCACGCTGGAGCGCATCCGCACCAGCAAGCGCATCAGCCTGATGGGCCAGCACACCATCGCCTTCGACGAAAAGCGCGACCTGCCGATGAACAAGCGGCAGAAGCTGCCGTACCACACCAACGGCATGCGCTTCACCGCGTACGACGCCGATGAGGCGGTGATCGCCACGCGCGATTACTACTCGGTCGGTGGCGGTTTTGTGGTCAACCAGGACGACGCCGCCGACGACCGCATCGTGGCCGACGAAACGCCGCTGCCGTATCCGTTCCTCAGTGGCGACGAACTGTTGGCGCAATGCGCGCGCAGTGGCCTGAGCATCGCCGCACTGATGTTCGAAAACGAAAAGAGCTGGCGCAGCGAGGACGAGATTCGCGCCGGCCTGCGCGAGCTGTGGGCGGCCATGCAATCCTGCGTGGAGCGCGGCATCCGCCAGGAAGGCACGCTGCCGGGTGGCCTGAACGTCTCGCGGCGCGCACCGGCCTTGTACCGCGAACTCTCTTCCAAACCGGAAGCGGCGATGCGCGATCCGCTGACCACGCTGGACTGGGTCAACCTGTACGCACTGGCCGTCAACGAAGAAAACGCAGCCGGCGGCCGGGTGGTCACCGCGCCCACCAACGGTGCGGCCGGCATCATCCCTGCGGTGCTGCATTACTTCGACCGCTTCTGCCCCGGCGCGTCCGAGCAGCGCATCTTCGACTTCCTGCTCACCGCTGCGGCGATCGGCATTCTCTACAAGGAAAACGCCTCCATCTCCGGCGCCGAGGTCGGCTGCCAGGGTGAGGTGGGCGTGGCCTGCTCGATGGCCGCCGGCGGCCTGGTCGCCGCACTGGGCGGCAATCCCGGGCAGATCGAGAACGCCGCGGAGATCGGCATGGAACACAACCTGGGCCTGACCTGCGACCCGATCGGCGGCCTGGTGCAGATTCCGTGCATCGAACGCAATGCGATGGGCGCGGTCAAGGCGATCAACGCCAGCCGCATGGCCATGCGTGGCGACGGCAAGCACAAGGTGTCGCTGGACAAGGTCATCAAGACCATGCGCGACACCGGCCGCGACATGCAGGACAAGTACAAGGAAACCAGCCGCGGCGGCCTGGCGGTGAACGTCATCGAATGCTGAGCCGGTCGTCGGCCGAGTCCTGACCAAACCCACGCGCGCAGCGACGAAAGACCCCGCCACGCAGATGCGTGCCCTTCTCCAGGCAAAAGGTGCGCCAGACACGCGAGGATGCGATGCCCTTCTTTCGCACGCGGCGGAGGGCACAGAGCGCGAAGAAGGAAGACACCTGCCGCGACCGGACGCACCGCCCTTCTCCCGCAGACGCCATAGGGCACAGAACGCGAAGAAGGAAAACACCCGGCGCGACCGGATGCACTGCCCTTCTCCCGCGAGCGCCANAGGGCACAGAACGCGAAGAAGGAAAACACCCGGCGCGACCGGATGCACTGCCCTTCTCCCGCGAGCGCCAGAGGGCACAGAGCGCGAAGGAGGAAAACACCCGGCGCGACCGGATGCACTGCCCTTCTCCCGCGAGCGGGAGAAGGTGCGCGAAGCGCGGATGAGGGCAACAGGCGTCGTCGCGCCCTGGAACCCGGTCACCCACGCCCTCGCCATCCAGCACCCAGGCAGAGCCCGCACGACGTCGCCCGCTGTACGCCCCCACCACATCCGCCGCTGTACCGTCGGAGGCTGGATTCGGATGGAGATCACGATGCGAAAGCGCGCTTGCACCCTCACGCTCGCCCTGGCCTGCGGCCCGCTGATGGCTCAACAAGCCAGCTACGGCCCACGTCTTGAAGGCTTCGATTACCCCTACCCGGTCAAGACGTACGCGTTCACCTCCCAGCAGCAGCCACTGGAAATGGCGTATCTGGATGTCGCACCCACCGGCAAGCCCAACGGACGCACCGCCGTGCTGCTGCATGGCAAGAACTTCTGCGCCGCTACCTGGGAGCAGAGCATTGCCGCCCTGAGCAAGGCCGGCTACCGCGTGATCGCGCCGGACCAGGTGGGCTTTTGCAAATCCGGCAAGCCGGCTGCCTATCAGTTCTCGTTCGCGCAGCTGGCCGACAACACCCAGGCACTGCTGAACAAACTGGGCATCAAGCGCGCCGTGGTGGTCGGTCACTCGATGGGCGGCATGCTCGCCATCCGCTATGCGCTGATGTATCCGCAGGCCACCGAACACCTGGCGCTGGTCGACCCGATCGGCCTGGAGGACTGGAAGGCCGAAGGCATTCCATGGCGCAGCGTCGATGCCTGGTACGACAACGAGCTGAACATCAGCTTCGAGCGCATCAAGAAATATCAGATGGAGGTCTACTACGCCGGCCAATGGAAGCCGGAGTTCGAACGCTGGGCACGCATGCAGGCCGGCATGTCGCTGGGCGACGGCAGGCAGGCGGTTGCCTGGAACCAGGCGCTGACCTACGACATGGTGTTCAACCAACCGGTGGTCTACGAACTGCCCAGGCTCACCGTGCCGACCACCTTGTTCATCGGCCTCAAGGACCGCACCGCGATCGGCAAGGACACCGCGCCGCCCGAGGTCAAGGCACGGGTTGGCGATTACACCAGGCTGGGCAAGCGAGCAGCGGAAGCAATCCCGAACGCGACGCTGGTCGAGTTCGCCGACCTCGGCCACTCGCCGCAGGTGCAGGACCCGACGCGTTTCAATGCTGCGTTACTGAAGGCGATTGCGCAGTAAGCAGCATCGACGGCAACACGAGTGGCATGACCACGGCGTTGTTGAAAGCTGCAGCCCGCGCGCAGGCGAGCTGCAGCTGGAGGCGTTTGCAACGCACCGCGCAGGCAGCAGACCATCCGTGCAGTCGATGACGCCATCGACTGCATGCGCACCGGCAGCTGCCCTCCCGTGGGGGCAACGCCTGTCCGCGTTCTTCCCCTACTAGCCGGCCACAATCCGCAACACGTCATCCAGCAACGCGGCCGCAGTCACCTCCGCGCCGGCGCCCGGCCCCTGGATCAGCAAGGGCTGCTGGCGATAGCGATCACTGCTGATGGCGACGCGGTTATCGGTGCCGGCGCCGCCGGCGAGCGGGTGATCCAGCGCCAACTCGCGCAAGCCGACGCTGGCGCCATGCGCATCCACGCGGCCGACGAAGCGCAGGCAACGCCCTGCGGCACGCGCCTGCTGCCAGCGCGCGCCGACGACCTCATCCAGCGCGCCCAGCTGCGCATCCACTCCGTCAAGCGGCAGCCGCGCAATGCGCGCGGGCACCAGTGATTCCACATGCACCTGTTCGGCTTCCAGCTGCCAGCCCGCCGCGCGTGCCAGGATCAGCAACTTGCGCCGCACGTCCTCGCCCGACAGGTCGATGCGCGGATCCGGCTCGGTATAGCCGGCCGCCATCGCTTCACGCACGCAATCGGAAAACGCGCCATTGCCATCGTAGCGATGGAACAGCCAGGCCAGCGAGCCGGACAACACCCCTTCGATCGAATGGATATGGTCGCCGCCCGCCACCAGCGCGCGCACGCTGCTCAACACCGGTAGCCCCGCCCCGACGGTGGCGCTGTCGCCATAGTGCGCGCCGCTGGCGTGACGCGCCGCGTGCAAGGCCTGCGCCCGCGACAACGCGGTGCCCTGACCCAGCTTGTTGGCAGTGACCACGTGCACGCCGCGCAGCAGCCATTCCACATGCCAATCGGCGACGACCTCGCTGGCGGTCGCATCCACCAGCACATCACCGGCACGCAACGCGGTGGTTTCCGCCCAGGGTTGCAGCACGGCCTGGCCACGCGGCGCCGCGTTGGCCTGTTGCAAGGCCTGCGCGGCGCTGGTGCCGCAATCGTGGGCAATCCGCGAATTGGCCAGCCAGTCGAAGCGCGGCAACTGCAGCTGGCGCTCCTGCAGCGCGGTATAGCGCGCCACGAATGCGCGCCCCACCGTCCCGGTGCCCAGCAAGGCCAGCCGCGGTGTCGGCGTCACGGTTGCCGCCGACGCGCGGCGCGAAACAGGCAGCACGGTGCTCACGCGTCGACCTGTTTGCGGCTTGCGCTGGTCAGCGTTGCTTGGGCACGCGCCAGGCCGGCGCGCAGGTCGATCAACAGATCCTCGGCCGATTCGATCCCGATCGACAAACGCAGCAGGCCATCGGAAATCCCGGCGGCAGCGCGTGCGTCGGCGGTCATCGCCGCATGCGTCATCGAGGCCGGATGCGCGATCAGGCTTTCCACACCGCCCAGCGACTCGGCCAGGGTGAAGTAGCGCAGGCCATCGACGAACGCGCGCACCGCAGCTTCGCCACCATCGAGCTCGAAACTCATCATCGCGCCAAAGCCCTTCTGCTGGCGCGCGGCCAGCGCATGACCCGGATGCGCTGCCAGGCCGGGGAAATACACCTGGTTGACCACCGCATGTCCGTCCAGCAGCTCGGCGATCGCGTCGGCGTTTTCCTGGTGCACGCGCAGGCGCGCATCCAGCGTGCGCAGGCCGCGCAAGGTGAGGAAGGCATCGAACGGCGAACCGGTCAGGCCCAGCGCATTGGCCCACCACACCAGTTGCTGATGCAGCTCGGCATCGCGCGCGACCACCGCACCGCCCACCACATCGCTGTGGCCGTTGATGTACTTGGTGGTGGAATGCAGCACCAGGTCCGCCCCGAACTCCAGCGGCTTCTGCAGCGCCGGCGACAGGAAGGTGTTGTCCACCACGGTCAACGCGCCAGCCTTCTTCGCTGCCTCGATGACGAAGCGCAGATCGGTGATGCGCAGCAGCGGGTTGGACGGGGTTTCGATCAGCACCAGCTTGGGCGCCTGCGCCAGCGCATCGGCCAGCGAACGCGGGTCGGTGAGGTCGGCGGTGATCAGCGCGAAGTGGCCCTTCTTGGCCAGCGCATTGAACAGCCGCCAGCTGCCGCCGTAGGCATCGTGCGGCACCACCAGGGTGTCGCCCGGCTGCAGCAGCGCATTGAGCACCAGATTGATCGCGCCCATGCCGGTGGAGGTGATCCCCCCGCCGGCGCCACCTTCCAGCTCGGCCAGTGCCTCGCCGAGCAGATCGCGGGTCGGGTTGCCGCTGCGGGTGTAGTCGTACTGGCGCTTGTTGCCGAACCCATCGAAGGAGAAGTTCGACGACAGCACGATCGGCGGCGTCACCGCACCATAGGCAGTGTCGCGATCGATGCCGGCGCGGACGGCGGCGGTGGCGGCGGTACAGGGGGCGTCGGCGGGGTCACGAAAGCTCATGCGGTTTCTCCGGTGATGCGAAGGGCAGTGGCGAGGATCGCGTCGATGCGATCGATTTCTTTCAGGAAGGCGTCGTGGCCATACGGCGAGCGCAGCACGCGCAGGCTGCCGCGCGGCCCCAGGCCTTCGACCAGGCTGACCAGGTCGGCCAGCGGCACCAGGCGGTCGCCCTCCACCGCAACGACGACGGTGGGCACGCGCACCTGCGCCGGGTCGATGCGGTGCAGGTCGATGGATTCGGACAGCCGCAGGTAGGCGGTCACCGGGGTGCGCGCGACGTACTGTGCGCCAGCGGCATCCAGGTAGTCTTCGGCGGCCACGCGCACGCGACCATTGATCACTTCCGGCGGCGCGTCGAAGCGCTCGCTGAATTCTTCCGGGGTGCGGTAGCTGAGCATCGCGAACTGCCGTGCCAGTGCAAGCCCATGGTTTTCGGCGCATTGCAGCTGGCCCAGCGCCACCGCACGGCGTTGCAGTGCGCGCCCTGTCTCTNAGACGTGTGCTCTTCCGATCTCGACCAGCGCGCCATACGAGTAGCCGACGAAGCCGTGCAAGCGCGCAATACCCAGCGCATCCAGCAAGGCGGCGATCGCATCGGCCTGGTCGGCGGTATCGATCGGCGCATCCAGCGTGCCGTCGGCGCCGAGAAAATCGAACGCCAACAGGCGCCGCGAGGCCGGATCCAGCGCGCGGCTGCTGCCGAGAAGGCCATCCACCCAGCCCTTCTCGGGGAACAGGGCGCTGGCGGCCAGATGGCGATGCGCGGAAATCCCGCCGGCCACGAATACCACCGGCGCATTGGCCGCGCCAATCAGTTCATAGCGCAGCCGCAGCTCGCGCATGCCGGCATGGCGCATCGGCAAGGCAATGACCAGCTCGCCGCGCACGGCAATCAAGCCGTCGTCGGTGGCGGGGGGTGTAGCGGCGTATTCGGTCTGTGTCGGCGATGCTGTATTCACGAGGCTCATGGCGATATCCGGGGTGGATCGGCCATCGAGCTTCGCGGGAGCTCGCGTTCGACGTGCGCAAGGCACGATTCGAACCATCTTTCGGCGGACGCGGTGGTCCCCGCAGGATTTGGCACCAAACGCGGGCGCTTGCGCGCTCCGCTGGCTGCCCCGGCATCAAAGGGCCTGTCCCTCCGCCGGTCTCGATGGTGCAGCCAAGATGCCACCGCTTTTTTGCGATGTCAATCTCTTCATGCGGATGGAAAGATATATTTTCATCCGATACCACTGTGGCCTGTGATGGACCGCATACTTGGGGCCCCTTCAGTTCGAGCCGATCACGTGCCCCACCACGTGTCTCGCAGCACCCCGACCGCCCTCACCCGGTCTTTCATCATTGCGGCCCTGGCGTGCATCGCGCCGGCCGACGCGCAGCAGCGCTGGCACTGGCCCGGTGCCGCGAACACGCCTGCAAGCTCGCCAGCGGTCGCAGCTGCGCAGACAGCAACCGCATCGGCCGGCACCGGCCCGTCCCTGCAACTGGAGTGGCAGGCTCCGGCCTACCTGGCCTGGGTCAGCAACCCGCTGGCCGGACCGGCACAGGTGCAGCTGAGCGCACCGCCCAGCGAGGACTATCGCGCCGTGCCGGCATTGCCGCTGACGGTGCAACTGGCGGCACACGAGCGCCGGCTGCTGGCCCGGCTGTATCCGGCCAGCAACCAGCGCAGCCTGGGTGGACTGGGACTCACGCTCGATCTGGTGCCCGGCGATCCGCAGGCCCGCCCGCAGCAGCAGGTGCGCTACCGGCTCCCGTTCCGCGATGCACCGATACGCGTGGACCAGGGCTTCGGCGGGGCCTTCAGCCATGCCGATGCGCCCAACTGGTATGCGGTGGACTTCGCGCTGCCGCGGGGCACGCCGGTGCTGGCAGCGCGCGAGGGCGTGGTGATGGAGGTGCGGCAGGATGTCATCGAAGGCGGTCCGCAGGACCAGGCCGCCGCCGGCGGCAACCTGGTGCGGGTGCTGCATGCCGACGGCAGCATGACCATCTATGCCCATCTGGCGCCCGATGGCGTGGCGGTGCGCCCGGGCCAGGCAGTGCGCACCGGCGAGCGCCTGGGCGCCTCGGGCAGTACCGGCTTCAGCACCGCCCCGCACCTGCATTTCGCGCTCCAGCGCAATGCGGACCTGCGCCTGATCGCGTTGCCGTTCCGGATGCTGGGCCCCCAGGGCGAATTGCAGTTCCCCTCGCCGGCACCGTGAGTGACGGCCACCCGGGGAGCGCCGGGCTGCCGACCGGGAAGGCCCAGGCGGGGCCACAGAGGCCGGCCGCGGCGAAGCCGCTATAATCATCGGCTTCCTCAGTTTCCGCAGGCGTCCGACCGGGCGCGCCCACCCCATGTCCGACGTCTCCAACGAAGCCGCGCGCCGCCGCACCTTCGCCATCATCTCCCACCCCGATGCGGGCAAGACCACGCTGACCGAAAAGCTGCTGCTGTTCGGTGGTGCCATCCAGATGGCCGGCTCGGTCAAGGGCCGCAAGGCCGCCCGTCACGCCACCTCGGACTGGATGGCACTGGAAAAGGAGCGCGGCATCTCGGTCACCTCCTCGGTGATGCAGTTCCCGTACGAGGGCAAGATCGTCAACCTGCTCGACACCCCCGGGCACGCCGACTTCGGCGAGGACACCTACCGGGTGCTGACCGCCGTGGACTCGGCGCTGATGGTCATCGACGTCGCCAAGGGCGTGGAAGAACGCACCATCAAGCTGATGGAAGTCTGCCGCCTGCGCGACACCCCCATCATGACCTTCATCAACAAGCTCGATCGCGAGGGCAAGAACCCGATCGACCTGCTGGATGAAGTCGAAACCGTGCTCGGCATCCAGTGCGCCCCGGTCACCTGGCCGATCGGCATGGGCCAGCGCCTGAAGGGCGTGGTGCACCTGATCACCGGCGAGGTGCACCTGTACGAACAGGGCCGCAACTTCACCCGCCAGGATTCGACCATCTTCCCGTCGCTGGATGCCCCGGGCCTGGCCGAAAAGATCGGTGCACAGATGCTGGCCGAGCTGCGCGACGAACTGGAACTGGTTCAAGGCGCCAGCAATCCGTTCGACCTGCAGGCGTACCGCGCCGGCCAGCAGACGCCGGTGTTCTTCGGCTCGGGCGTCAACAACTTCGGCGTGCAACCGCTGCTGGATTTCTTCGTCGAGCATGCACCGCCGCCGCAGGCGCGCGACACCACCGGCCGCCGGGTCGAGGCGACCGAAGCCAAGCTCAGCGGCTTCGTCTTCAAGATCCAGGCCAACATGGACCCGCAGCATCGCGACCGCGTGGCCTTCATGCGCGTGTGCTCGGGCAAGTTCACTGCCGGCATGAAGGCATTGCACGTGCGCAGCGGCAAGGACCTCAAGCTGGCCAACGCGCTGACCTTCATGGCCTCCGACCGCGAGATCGCCGCCGAAGCCTGGCCGGGCGATGTCATCGGCATCCACAACCACGGCACCATCTCCATCGGCGACACCTTCACCGAAGGCGAATCGCTGTCGTTCACCGGCATTCCCAACTTCGCACCGGAACTGTTCCGGCGTGCGCGCCTGCGCGACCCGCTCAAGCTCAAGCAACTGCAAAAGGGCCTGGCACAGCTGTCCGAAGAAGGCGCCACGCAGTTCTTCCGCCCGTTGATGAGCAACGATCTGATCCTCGGTGCGGTGGGCGTGCTGCAGTTCGACGTGGTGGCCTACCGGCTCAAGGACGAATACGGCGTGGACGCGATCTTCGAACCGGTGAGCGTGACCACCGCACGCTGGGTGCATTGCGACAACGCCAGGAAGCTGGAAGAGTTCCGCGAGAAAAATGCCGGCAATCTGGGCATCGACGCCGCCGGCCAGCTGGTCTATCTCGCCCCGACGCGAGTGAACCTGCAGCTGGCGCAGGAACGCGCGCCGGACGTGCGCTTCTCCGCTACGCGCGAGCATGCGCACGCCAGGGCGATCGATTGAGCGCGGCTTGAACCGGGGCATGCAACGGCGTCCGGCGATGCGAATTGCTCGCAATTGCGGTACCTTTTTGGCATGAACGCAGACGCCTCCCCCTCGACCGACCTGCGCGACGAGATAGCCAGTGCCGTGACCCACGGCCTGGGTGCCATTGCTGCATTGGCCGGTGGCTCGGTGCTGATCACGCTGGCCGCCATCTATGGCGATGGCTGGCAACTGGCCACCGCCATCGTCTTCAGCGCCACCCTGGTACTGCTGTACGTCGCCTCCACGCTGTTCCATGCCATCCCGCATCCGGGCGCCAAGGCACGCCTGCAGGTGCTTGATCATTGCGCGATCTATCTGCTGATCGCCGGCACCTATACCCCGTTCACGCTGATCAACCTGCGCGACTCCTGGGGCTGGGGATTGTTTGCCGCGATCTGGACGATTGCCGCCGCCGGGGTGATCTTCAAACTGTTCTTCACCGGCCGTTTCCGCCTGCTGTCGACGGTGCTGTATCTGGCGATGGGCTGGCTGATCGTCGTGGCGATCCAGCCCTTGCTGCGCTCGGTCGATACCTGGTCTCTGTGCTGGCTGCTGGCCGGCGGACTCTTCTATACGCTGGGTACGTATTTCTACCAGCGCGACACGCAGCGCTATTTCCATGCGATCTGGCACCTGTTCGTGCTGGCCGGCAGCGCTTGCCACTTCGTTGCGGTGATCGCGCAGGTGATGTGAGGCGCGATCTGCAGGGCGTTCGCATGCCGTGCACGAGCCATCGCCAACCATGGCCCGCGTGAACAACGTGACCGATCCCTCGACTGCGCCCCCGTCCCCCACGCCACGTCGTCGACGCTGGTTGACCGGGCTTGCCATCGCCGCCGCCGTCGTGGTGATCTTCGTGCTGCTGTTCGAGTGGAACTGGCTGCGCGGCCCGGTCGAGCGCCTGGTCAGTGCCAAGACCGGCCTCCAATTCCATCTCGGCTATCTGGATGTGAAGCTGGGCCGCACGACCACGGTGCGCGGCAATCGGCTGAGCCTGGCCAATGCAGCATGGTCCAAGCGCGGGCCGATGGCCGAGCTCAACTCGGCCGAGATCGATGTCGAGTTGTGGCCGCTGCTGCGCGGCAAAGTGCGTCTGCCGGAAATTCGCCTGGATCACCCGACCGTGCTGCTGGAAGCCGGCGACGACACCCATCCCGGCAACTGGGTCTTCGATCAGGATGATGGCGATGGCACCCTGCCGCGCCTTGGCCGCCTGCTGGTGAACAACGGGCGCCTGCAATACGTCGATGCAGCCAATCGCTCGGACGTGGATGTGGCAATCAACAGCCTCGCCCCGCCGAGCAGCGACCAGCGTGCAGCGCCGATCGGCATCGATGGCAAGGGCCGCTGGAAGGGCTACCCCTTTACGCTCAAGGGCAATACCGCCTCGCCGCTGGAGTTGAGCCAGAGCGCGCATCCGTTCCGCGTCGATCTGCGCGGCAGCGCTGGCGCCACCCGCACGCACGTGCGCGGCACCCTCACTAACCCGTTCCAGTTCCAGGTCTTCGATCTGCAAATGGCGCTCAGCGGCCAGGACATGCAGGATCTGTATCCGCTGACCGGCGTGGCCATGCCGTCGACGCCGCCGTACAAGCTCGATGGCCATCTGCGCCGCAATGGCCAGCTCTGGCGCTACGAAAAGTTCACCGGCACCGCCGGCGACAGCGATCTGAGCGGCACTGCCGAGGTGGACCTGCGCAACAAGCGTCCGTTCCTGCGTGCGGATCTGGCGTCCAAGCGCCTGGATTTCGATGACCTGGCAGGGTTCGTCGGCGCCCCCCCGAAGACCGGCGCGAACGAGTCGGCAAACGCCGAACAGAAAAAGCAGGCGGCACAACTGGCCGCCAGCGCACGCGTGCTGCCCAGCACGCCCTACGACCTGTCCAAGCTGCGTGCGATGGATGCGCAGGTGCGCTGGCGCGCGCAGCGTATCAATGCGCCGTCGTGGCCGCTGGACGACATGGATGCCTCACTGACCTTGAAGGACGGTCTGCTGCAGCTGGATCCGCTCAACTTCGGCGTTGCCGGAGGCGACATCCGCTCCACCATCCGCATGGATGCGCGCAACGAGGTGATCACCACGCAGCTCAAGGCCGGCCTTCGCGGCATCCGGCTGGATCAGCTGTTCCCCGACACGACGCTTGCCAAGCAAGCCTCGGGTGCCATCGGCGGCGAGTTCGATCTGCGTGGCCGCGGCAACTCGATCGGGGCGATGCTCGGTACCGCCGACGGCACGATCGGCGTCGGCATGGGCCGCGGGCATGTCGGCAACCTGATCATGGAACTGGCCGGGCTGGATATCGCCGAGTCGCTGAAATACCTGTTCACCAAGGACCGCCAGATTCCGGTGCGCTGCATCTTCGGCGACTTCGGCGTGCAGGACGGCCTGATGCAATCGCGTGCGCTGGCCTTCGACAGCAGCGACACCATCATCATTGGCGAAGGCAGCATCAGCTTGAAGGACGAGACGCTGGATCTGCTGCTGCGCCCGCGCCCGAAAGACCGCAGCATCCTGAGCCTGCGCTCGCCATTGCGGATCGGCGGCAGTTTCAAGGACCCGAGCTTCCGTCCCGACTTCAAGGCGTTGGGCCTGCGTGGCGCGCTTGCGGTCGGCCTGGGCATGATCGCCCCACCGGCCGCCTTGCTCGCGACCTTCGAACCGGGCCCCGGCAAGGACAGCGACTGCGGCGGCAAGTTCGCGAAGTAAGCTCGCGGCAAGACCTTGGGCGACCAGCAAATCTGCCAAACGCTGCAGCGATGGTGGTTACGTGTTGAGCGTATGCACTTTATTTGGCGGGTGCACTTCACAACAGGCACACGCAGCAATGGCGAACAGCGTCATCGGTTCTTGCAGTCAAGATGCTCAGGCAAACACGCGGTGAATCGTGTACGGCACCTCACCGCTCGCAGGACACGCCGTGAATCCGTCCCTGGAAGCTCGGTGGCGGCATCCCTGCCGCTACACGGTCCTGCAATCGACGAGGACACCGCACCAGACAGTTGGTCGGCGCTCTTGTGAAAAGCTGTCTGTAGTGCGGTGTGCACCAGGCGTGGAGCCGATACGTCATGAGCGAACAGGGCCCATCCCGCACTGCTCTTACCCATGCGCACCGACCATCTCGACAGGTCCTTGCCCGCCCACCGTCGCGGGACCTTACGCGGCATGGATGCCGCGTAAGAGCCTACAAGGACGTACTTGCGGCGTGNTCTCGACAGGTCCTTGCCCGCCCACCGTCGCGGGACCTTACGCGGCATGGATGCCGCGTAAGAGCCTACAAGGACGTACTTGCGGCGTGTCCTGCGATGGTGGGCGGGCAAGGGCCCTGCAGCAGGCTGCACATCAAGCGCCCTAAAGCCGCTCTTTCTGCTCGACACACTCCTCAAGGGATGTCGGGCAGAAGCGCCGTTCAATGCAGAACGCAGGGAACCCAGCCGGCCCGGCTCTAGCTGGCGATGTAACGCTGCAATTGATCGATATCGTGCTGCTGGCGCTCGATCACCGCCTTGACCAGATCGCCGATGGAAATCACGCCCTGCACGCGCCCGTTGTCCACCACCGGCAGATGCCGGAAGCGTCCGTCGGTCATCAACTGCATGCAGCGCTCCACCGTGTCCGACGGCGACACCGTCACCACCTGGGTGCTCATGATCTCGGCAACGCTGGTGGTCGATGAGGCGCGGTCGCGCAGCACCACCTTGCGCGCGTAATCGCGCTCGGACACGATGCCGACCAGCCGTGGTCCGTCCATCACCAACACCGCGCCGATGCCTTTCTCGGCCATCATCCGGATCGCCTCGATCACCGCGGCGTCTGCCGCCACGGCGAACACCTCAACCTGCTTGGTCCCCAACAGCTGTCGTACGGTCTGCATGGCCCGCTCCGCGCTTGGTCTGGTGGTCGCAGACTACTCCCACCGCGCCGCGGTGGGTATCGACCAGGTACAGCGGACGCTGCTTGGCCTCGTCATACAACCGGCCCAGGTATTCACCGATCAGGCCCAGGGCAATCAGCTGGATGCCGCCAAGGAACAGGATTACCGACATCATGGTCGGCCAGCCGGCCACCGGATCGCCCATCAGCGCCGCCTTGATCACCACCCAGCCACCAAACAGGAATGCCACCAGCGCGGTGAGCAAGCCCAGATAGGTCGCCGCGCGCAGCGGCACGGTGGAAAAACTGGTGATGCCATCCAGCGCGAAGTTCCACAGCCGCCACACCGTGAACTTGCTGCGCCCCGACAGCCGCGGCGCACGCCGGTACGGCAGCGCCACCTGGCGAAACCCGACCCAGCCAAACAGCCCCTTCATGAAACGGTGGCGCTCGCGCAGCTGCTGCAAGGCCTCCACCACCCGTGGCGACAGCAGCCTGAAATCCCCGGTATCGGCGGGAATCGGCGTGCGCGACAACTGCCGGATCACCCGATAGAACGCATGCGCCGCACTGCGCTTCAACCAGCTCTCGCCCTCGCGAAAAATCCGCGTGCCGAAGATGTTGTCGTAGCCGGCGCGCCACAGCGCGACGAACTCCGGAATCAGCTCCGGCGGGTCCTGTCCATCGGCATCGAGCAGCACCACCGCACCGGGCAACACATGGTCCAGGCCTGCAGAAATGGCCACTTCCTTGCCGAAATTACGCGACAGCCGCACCGCGCTGACCTGCGGGTCGGCATCGACAAGTGCCTGCAGCACGCCCCAGGTGCCGTCGCTGCTGCCATCGTCGACATACAGCACATGCGTCTGCACGCCAGGCAGGCCCGCCAGCACGGCGCATAGGCGCGGGTGCAGCTGCGGAATGCTGGTCTCTTCGTTATAGGCCGCAATCACCACGGTCAGGCGGTCTGCTGCTGCCGGCAACTGCGTGGGTCCGGACGTCTGCACGCTCATGGCGCCTGCAGATACGCGCGGCCGCCCAGCTGGCGCGCCTGCCGCTGGATCCATGCCGTCCGCCGTTGTACATAGGCGCCGGGACGACGTGCGTCATAGCGGCGCGGCGAGGGCAGCACTGCCGCCAGACGCGCCGATTCGCCCGGCGACAGCCCCGCCGCATCCTTGCCCCAGAACTGCCGGGCAGCGGCCTGCGCGCCGTACACCCCGTCGCCGAACTCGGCCACGTTGAGATACACCTCCAGAATGCGCTGCTTCGGCCAAAGCACCTCGATCAGCACCGTGTACCAGGCCTCCAGGCCCTTGCGCAGCCAACTGCGGCCCTGCCACAGGAACACGTTCTTGGCGACCTGCTGACTGATCGTGCTGGCCCCGCGCACGCGTCCGCCGCGTGCATTGTGATCGCGCGCCTTCTCGATCGCCTGCAGGTCGAAGCCGTGATGCGCCGGAAACTGCTGATCCTCCGCCGCCACCACCGAAATCGGCAGGCTGGCGGCGATCCTGTCGTAGTCGCGCCATTGCTGGTGCAGCGAAAAACGCCAGTCGCCCTCGCCCCAGGCTTCCAGATAGCGGCCGACCATCATGCTGCTGATCGGCGGATCGATCACCCGCAACACCAGCACCTGCAACACGCTCGCGGCGGCAAACAGCAGCGGTGCTGCCAGCAACCAACGCAGCCAGCGCCGCGCGCGCCGCGGTGGCGCCACCTGCTTGCCATCCAATGCATCCGTCCCCATTGTTTGCTACGACCTTTCATCCCGATGCTCGTTGCATTATCCGGCAACCGGCGTCCCTTACGTCCGATGTTCCCATGACCGATCACGATCAGCTTTCCCGTTTCCTGCTGCCTGCTGCCGGCGTGCGCGGCGTCCATGTGCGCCTGACCCAGGCCTGGCACGACATCCAGGGGGCCGCCGACTATCCGCCCGCCGCCCGCCAATTGCTTGGCGAGGCCGCAGTGGCCGCCGCCCTGTTCACCGGACACACCAAGGTCGACGGCCGTCTGTCGGTGCAGCTGCGCGGCAACCAGACCCTGCGCACCCTGTTCGCCGAATGCACCGCGGCCGGCACCCTGCGCGGCATCGTGCAGCTGGCCGACGGCGCCGATGCGCCCACCGACCTGCGCGAACTGGGCGAGGCCGCGCTGTTGGCGATCACCATCGAGAATCCCGGCCTGGACCCGCGCGAACCGCAGCGCTACCAGAGCCTGGTCGGCATGCAGGCGCCGGATCTGGCCGAGGCCTTCGAAACCTACTTCCAGCAGTCCGAACAGCTGCCGACCCGCCTGTTGCTGGCGGCGGGCCCGGACCAGGCCGCCGGCCTGCTGCTGCAGAAGCTGCCCGGCGACGAAGGCGACAACGATGGCTGGACCCGCATCGGCGCCCTGTTCGACACCCTGGGCGCGCCGGAATTGCTCTCGGTCGCCAGCGAGGACCTGCTGCACCGCCTGTTCCACGAGGAAGACACCCAGTTGCTGGGCAGCAAGCCGCTCAGCTTCGGCTGTTCCTGCTCGCGCGAGCGGGTCGCCTCGATGCTGCAATCGCTGGGCGAAGACGAGGCGCGCGCCGCTGCCGAGGCGACCGGCGAGGTCGAGGTCCGCTGCGAGTTCTGCGGGCGTGAGTATCACTTTCCGTTGACCACGCTGGACGTACTTTTCCGCGAGGCGCAGCCGTCGCTGGATGCACCGGAAAGGTTGCAGTAGATAGCGTTGACGCCGCGGTCCCGGGGGGCGCGGCTACTTGTTAAATAATCATAAACACCCTAGCATTCTCATTGCCCGCTCTCGGGAACTTAACAACTGCCCCTGGGTCTGAACTCTGGTATGCACCACCTTCTTCGCCTTCCGCTCGCTTTGCTGGTTGCCCTCGCGGCATCGGCGGGCGTGCATGCGCAGTCGGCGTCCCAGCAGTTGCGCGAGAGCACCATCCTGCCGGTGTGGAACAAGGGCAGCGGCAAGGTCGAAGCCTTTTTGTATCTCGAACCCACGGGCGAGCAGAAGGCCGGCGCACGCTGGCATTTCGGTCGCAATTCGCTGGACGCGGCATTCGGCCTGACCTCGGGCGATTCCCTGGGCCTGCTTTGCAACAGCAGCCGCGGCACCAACATCAGCGGATTGGCCAGCCATTGCCTGCTCGCCGGCATCGGCGACGACGAGGAAGACGGCGCTGCCGCGTCGCGCCGTGTGTCCGGAACGCTGGGCTTCAACCGCGCCGGTGGCCGCGTCGGCGTCACTGCCGGCAGCGGTCGCGACACCCTTCCTGCCTGGCTGATCGGCGCGGGCAAGGCACCGCTGACCCGCGTCGAGCAGAACGACCTGACCGTCTTCGGCCAGAAGAACATCGGCCGCGAAGGCTTCGTCTCGATCGGTGGCACCTACGCGCGCGCCCGCCTGGTACCGCTTGCCGACGTTTCGCCAGCGATTGCCGACCAGTGGGACAGCAAGACCTTGAGCGTTGGCGGTGGCTATGGCGCCTTCAGCGCCAACGTCATCGGCCGCGTCGTCGACGTCCCCGGCCAGCCGGAAAAGTGGGAAGGCCTGGGCCTGGGCCTGACCTGGCGCACCCCCTGGAGCGGCCAGCTGACCGTCGGCGCAGAGAACGTCATCTCCCGCGGCAAGAACCCGTTTGCGCCGAACAACGACAGCAATAGCGACGGCACGATTCCTTACGTGCGCTACGAGCAAGACCTCTAGGTCGTTGATTTAAAACGATTTTAGCTAACGCCACCGGTTTACAGCCGGTGGCGTTCTGCATTCCGGGTCCGTGCCCGCGGTCACGTTTCACGTCTTTCTTCTTTTTCGTTAACGGGACTTTAATTTCCTGCATAACGCATATACCATCGGTTCACCCTGACGTTTTGGATCCGCTTCTTCGGACCCCCCGACAGGCAAACAACCCTTGGCAGTACCCAAGATCACTTGGAGAGAGAGCTAATGAATTGCAAGTCCAACAAGCTGCGCGATGCAGTCGTCCTCGCGCTTGTCGTGGGCGTCGGCGGTACCGGTACCGCCATCGCTCAGGAAGCCGGCACCACCAACCTCGACAAGATCGAAGTGACCGGTTCGCGCATCAAGCGCGCGGACGTTGAAACGTCGCAGCCGGTTTTCAGCATGAGCCGTCAGCAGATCGAATCGCAGGGTTTGACCTCGATCGGCGATGTAATTCAGAACATCAGCACCAATGGCTCGGCACTCAACACCAATGTCAACAATGGCGGCAATGGTGAGACACGCGTCAACCTGCGTAACCTCGGCTCCAACCGCACCCTGGTGCTGGTCAACGGTCGTCGCTGGGTCGGCGGCACCGGATTGGGCGGCGCGGTCGATCTCAACACGATTCCGACTGCTGCCGTCGAGCGCATCGAAGTCCTGAAGGACGGCGCTTCCACGATCTACGGCTCTGATGCTATCGCCGGTGTGGTCAATATCATTTTGCGCCAGAACTTCGATGGCGCGGAAGCAAACGCCTACTACGGTCAGTACGATAAAGGCGACGGTAGCCGTGAGTCCTATGATTTTACCATTGGCTCGGCTGGCGATCGTTGGCACGCAACCTTGGGCGTGGGTTATGTAAAGGAAGAGCAGGTTTGGGCCGGTGACCGTGAAATCTCTGCCGTTCCGGTGTTTGGTGCCGTTCCTGGTACCGGCAACAGCTCAACCACTCCAAGCGGTCGCTTTGCAGTGTTCGGCCCCACCGGCGCAACCAGCAATGGTGCGACGCGGTTGAACGGCGCGCCTGGCTACTTTGTGACTGGTAATGGTGGCACCACTACCCGGCCGTATACCGCAGCGGACAGCTACAACTTTGCTCCGACCAACTATCTGGTAACTCCTCAGGAGCGTAAGTCCGTTTTCGCTGATGCCGGTTTGAGCATCACCGATAACGTGCGCTTCAAGACGACAGTTACCTACAACGAACGCGAGTCGTCCCAGGTTCTGGCGGCAATGCCGATCGTGCTCGGCCGCGCTGCCCCGGGTACCAATGGCGCCAACATCGTCATCGATGCCGACAACATCTATAACAACTTCAACCGCGACATCGATTACATCCAGTACCGTGCAAACGAGACCGGTGGCCGCATCTACTCGCAGAACGTCAAGACGTACGGCTTCAATGGCGCTTTCGAAGGTGACTTCGAAGTTGGCAGCCGCTTCTTCAACTGGGAAGCTGGCATGTTTTACGGCAAGAATGACCAGACCGACATCACGACTGGCTTCTTCAACATTTCTGCTCTGCGGAGTGCGCTGGGCCCGTCCTTTGTCGATGCAACTGGTGTGGCCCGGTGCGGCACGGCTGCCTCGACGATTGATGGCTGCGTCCCGATGAATCTGCTTGGCGGCGCCGGTTCGATGACGCCTGAGATGATTGACTATGCCGGCTTCAAGGCACATGACGTCTACGGCTATGAGCAGAAGAGCTACTACGGCAGCATTGGTGGCGAGCTGTTCGACATGCAGGGAGGCGCGTTCGCCTTCTCGTTGGGCGTTGAACATCGGGAAGAATCCGGTTTTGACGATCCGGACGCGTTGATCAACTCCGGCGACACGACCGGCAATGCCCGTACCGCAACCAGTGGCGGGTACGATCTGGACGAAGCTTATCTTGAGTTGGCAGTGCCGCTGTTGGCAGATTTGCCGGGCGCACAGCTGCTCGATTTCAGCTTGGCTACGCGTTACTCCAAGTACAGCAACTTCGGCGACACGACCAACAGCAAGTTCGGTTTCCGCTGGAAGCCCATCACTGACTTGATGATCCGTGGTAACTGGTCAGAAGGCTTCCGGGCGCCGTCCATCAGCGAACTGTTCTCGGGTGTGAGTGACACCTTTGAAGACGTTCGCGATCCGTGCGCCGGCTCGTACACCGATGGTAGCGTCAACGGTGCAATTCCGGGCTCCTGCGCAGGCGTGACGCCTTATGCTCAGGCAAATTCGCAGATCCGTACCACCGTAGGCGGTAACGAGGCCCTCGGACCTGAGACCTCCACATCCAAAACGCTCGGCTTCGTTTACAGCCCAGGCTTCGTGACGGGCTTGGACATCGCAGTCGACTGGTGGACTGTCAAGATTGAAAATGCGATCGATACCCAGACTGCCCAGGAACTGCTGGACAGCTGCTATGTCGCTGGCATCCAGTCGACCTGTGCGTTGATCACCCGCGAAAGCACCGGTGAAATTTCCAACATGCTTGCTGTTCCTCGCAACATTGCCAGCATCGAGGCCGAAGGTTTCGACTTCACGTTCGGCTATCGCTTGCCGGAAACCGCGTGGGGAAGCTTCAGCTTTGTTTGGGACTCAACCTATTTGACCAAGTTCACCGTTGACAAGCCCTTGCAGGCCCCCGAAGAACGTGTCGGCTTGTATCGCGGCGGCTCTGCGCGAGACAACAACTGGCGCTTGCGTTCTAACCTGATGGCCAATTGGGAACTGGGCGACGTCGGCAGTTCGGTTGCGATGCGGTATTACAGTTCGCAGGTTGAAAACTGTACTGGTGCCAACTTGGCCAACCCGACCAACATCGGCCTGCTCTGCTCCGATGCCGATCGCGTCACCAGTGCAGGAGCTGCTCCACGTAACCACGTGCCGAGCGTCACCTACACCGACATCAGTGCGTACTGGAAAGCACCCTGGAATGCGCGCGTCACCTTGGGTGTGAACAACGCCTTCGATCGTGATCCGCCGCAGTCGGCAACCGCGTTTGCCAACAGCTTTGACTCGCAGTACGAGGTTCCGGGTCGCTTCTACTACATGCGTTACACCCAGAAGTTCTGATAATCGGCTGCTTGTGTACTACGTAAACCGAAAACCGCGGCTCGAAAGAGTCGCGGTTTTTCTTTGCTCAACGATCAGACATCGACGTACGCCACGCCGGACGCCTGAAACCTAGCCCGGAATCAACGTCTGGATCACATGCTCGACGTAGGCTTCGAAGTCTTCGCGGGCCTGCTTGGGTTGTTGCAGCTGCAGCGAGAGCTGCAGGAAGCCGACATAGGCGGCGTAGGCCAGGCGCGCGCGGTGTTGGGCGTCGGTGCGGCTCAGGCCAGCCTGGCGGAACGAGGCGATCAGGTAGTCGAGGCGACGCTGCGAGACGCGGTCGATGACCGGGCGCACGGCCGGGTGGTCGAGTGCCTTGAGCAGTTCGCTGTAGATGACGTGCGGTTTGACTTCGTGGGCGACCAGCTGGAACAGCGCGCGCAGACGTGCGCTCGGATCAGGCACGTCTTCCAGGCTGCCGAACACCTCCTTCTGTTCGAAGATCTCCCAGCGTTCGAGGGCTGCCTGCAGCAACGCATCGCGGGAGGGGAAGTGCCAATAGAAGCTGCCCTTGGTTACGCCGAGACGGCGCGCCAGCGGCTCCACTGCGACGGCGCCCACGCCTTGTTCGGCGATCAGGTCCAGTGCGGCCTGCGCCCAATCGTCCGCGCTGAGGCGGTTGCCGCGACCAGAGGTGGCGCGGGGCGTTGTGAGGCTTGGATCGGTGATGTCATTCATTGACGCGATTTAACCATACGCTTGAGTCAGTTGCAGTATGCATCACAAAAAGGACACACAATCGCCGCGATTCAATGGCTTAACCGTCCATACCAGACAGTATTGACAGCAGCCCGGGCAGATCCATACCATGAGGTATGGTCACCTCTTCTCCTAGCCTCGCCCACAGTGCGTCCACCACGCGGATCGACGCTGGCGGGACAGCGCTTGCGGTCTCGCTGCGAGGCACGGACCACGCGCCGTCGGTGCTGCTCGCACACGGGTTTGGGCAGACCCGGCACGCGTGGGAAAGCACTGCGGCGCGATTGGCCGACGCCGGCTACCGGGCGCTGGCCTACGATGCGCGCGGTCATGGCGATTCCAGTTTCAATGACGCAGACCTGCCCTACTCGGCCACGCAATTCACTGACGACCTGATCGTGCTGGCAGGCGAACAGGCCGAGCCGCCGGTGCTGGTTGCCGCATCGATGGGCGGCTTGTTCGGCCTGCTTGCCGAGGCGCGCTGGCCGGGCCTGCTGCGCGCGATCGTGCTGGTCGACATCACCCCGCGCTGGGATACCGCCGGGGTGGAACGCATCCTGCGCTTCATGACCGCACACCCGGAGGGCTTCGCATCGCTGGATGCCGCGGCCGACGCGATTGCCGCGTATTTGCCACAGCGCCCGCGCAAGACGGTGCAGCAGCTGCAGGCCTTGTTGAGGCAGCGCGGAGACGGTCGCTGGCATTGGCACTGGGATCCGCGGCTGGTCGATGAACTGGCAGGCCAGGAGCCGCACGCACAGCAGAAGACCTTGCTGGATGCCGCCGCGCGGGTGCGTTGCCCGATATTGCTGATCAGCGGCGGGCGTAGCGATCTGGTCACGCCGGACAACATCACCGAATTCCTGTCGATCGCACCACATGCGCAGCACGTGCATTTGCCCGATGCCACGCACATGCTGGCCGGCGACGACAACGCCACCTTTACCGCAACCGTGTTGCATTATCTGGACGCACTGCCCCCGGTTGGCACCATCGCAGCGTCCAACATCACCGAGCATGTCACTGGAGCAAGACCATGAGCATCGTTGCACCGTTCCTTCTCGTCATCCTGGCGGCGGGCATCGCTGCCTATCACCGCATGCGCCTTGCCACCTGGGTTGCGATCAGCGCCTGTGTGCTGGTGGCCTGCTGGCTGCTGGGTGCCAATCTCACCGCGACCATCGTCGCTGCGGCACTGGTGGTGCTGGTCTCCGCGCCGGTGCTGCTGCCGTTCCTGCGCAAGCCGCTGCTGACCACGCCGTTGATGGCCTTCTTCCGCAAGGTACTGCCGCCGCTGTCGCAGACCGAGCGCATCGCACTGGAAACCGGCTCGGTCGGTTTCGAGGGCGAGCTGTTCACCGGCGACCCGGATTGGCAGAAGCTGCTCAACTACCCCAAGCCGCAGTTGACCGCCGAAGAGCAGGCATTCCTGGACGGCCCGGTCGAAGAGCTGTGCAAGATGGTCAACGACTGGGAAATCACCCACGTCCACGCCGACCTGCCGCCGGAGCTGTGGGACTTCATCAAGAAGAACAAGTTCTTCGGCATGATCATTCCCAAGCAGTATGGCGGCCTGGGTTTCAGCGCGCTGGCGCACCACAAGGTGATCCAGAAGCTGTCCTCGATCTCCAGCGTGGTCAGCTCCACCGTCGGCGTGCCCAACTCGCTCGGGCCCGGTGAGCTGCTGCTGCATTACGGCACGCCGGAACAGAAGGATTATTACCTGCCGCGCCTGGCGGTGGGTGCCGAGGTGCCGTGCTTCGGCCTGACCGGCCCGTTCGCCGGCTCCGATGCGACCTCGATCCCCGACTACGGCATCGTCTGCAAGGGCGAGTGGAACGGCGCCAACGTGCTCGGCGTCAAGCTCACCTTCGACAAGCGCTACATCACCCTGGCGCCGGTTGCCTCGCTGATCGGCCTGGCGTTCCGTGCCTACGATCCGGATGGCCTGATCGGCGACAAGAAGGACATCGGTATCACCCTGGCACTGCTGCCGCGCGAAACCCCCGGCGTGGAAATCGGCCGTCGCCATTTCCCGCTCAACTCGCCGTTCCAGAATGGCCCGATCCACGGCGAGGAAGTCTTCATCCCGCTGAGCCAGCTGATCGGCGGCGTTGAAATGGTCGGTAAGGGCTGGAACATGCTCAACGAGTGCCTGGCAGTCGGGCGTTCGATCACCCTGCCCTCCACGGCCAGCGGCGGCGGCAAGTATGCTGCGGTGGTCACCGGGGCATACGCGCGGATCCGCAAGCAGTTCGGCCTGTCGGTCGGCCGCTTCGAGGGCGTGGAAGAGGCGCTCGCGCGGATCGGCGGCAAGGCCTATGCGATCAGTGCGCTGTCGCAGGCCACTGCCGCAGCGGTGGATCGTGGCGACGTACCGTCGGTGCCGTCGGCGATCGCCAAGTACCACTGCACCACCATGGGCCGCGAAGTGGTCAGCGACATGATGGATGTGATCGGTGGCAAGGGCATCATCCTGGGGCCGCGCAACTTCGCCGGCCGCGCCTGGCAGGCTGCGCCGATCGGCGTGACCGTGGAAGGCGCCAACATCATGACCCGCAGCCTGTTGATCTTCGGCCAGGGCGCGATCCTGTGCCATCCGTGGGTGATGAAGGAAATGCAGGCGGCGCAGGATCCGGACACGCGTCGCGGCCTGGAAGCGTTCGACCAGAGCCTGTTCGGGCATATCCGCTTCGGCATTTCCAATGCCGTGCGTTCGTTCTGGTTCGGTCTGACCGGTGCGCGCATCGGCGCGGCGCCCGGCGATGCCTATACCCGCCGCTTCTTCCGCAAGCTGGATCGCTATTCGGCCAACCTGGCGCTGATGGCCGATGTGTCGATGCTGATGCTGGGTGGCAAGCTGAAGTTCAAGGAGTCCTTGTCCGGCCGTCTGGGCGATGTGCTGAGCCACATCTACATGACCAGCGCGATGCTCAAGCGCTACCACGACGAAGGCGCACCGGCCACCGACCAGCCGTTGCTGGCCTGGGCCTTCCACGACAGCGTGCACAAGATCGAAACCGCGCTGTCGGCAGCGTTGCGCAACTTCCCGATCCGCCCGGTTGGCTGGCTGATGTGGGTACTGATCTTCCCGTTGGGCCGCCGTGCCGAGGCGCCGGGCGACCGCCTGGGCCATCGCGTGGCATCGATCCTGATGGCGCCCAACGAAGCGCGCGATCGCCTCGCCCAGGGCGTGTTCCTGACCCCGTGCGCCAACAACCCCGGTGGCCGTATCGCCAGCTACCTGACCAAGGCAGTGATGGCCGAGCCGGTGGAGCGCAAGTTCCTCAAGGCACTCAAGACCAAGGGCATCGAGGCGCTGGACTTTACTGCACAGCTGGACGAAGCGGTGGCAGAGGGCGTGCTCACCCTGGACGAACGCAAGCTGCTGGAAGAGCTGCGCGAGATCATGATGGATACCATCACCGTGGACGACTTCGATCCGCACGAGTTGCGTGCGGCCAGCTTCTACGACAAGCCGCAGGCACAGCAGCCGCGCGAAGCGGCGTAAGGCTCGGGTCAAGGTGAGAGTAGACGACGGCGGGCTTCGGCCCGCCGTCGTCGTATGCGGAGACCGGCTGGTGTGGAAACCGACCATCTCGCGGCTGCCTGCCTGTCGCCGTGGTCTTCGGCGAGTTCACCGCAGCTGCAATGCCAGCGTGCTGCCAAGGTAGGAGCGGACCTGGCCGCGATGAGGCATTACCGGTGACGCCCCGTCGCGGCCAGGTCCGCTCCTACAGAAGGCGGGGACTCCGCCTCAGCGCGGCAACCACAGCAATGCCAGGGCAATCAACGCGGGCAAGGCCTGCACGAAGAAGATGCGGCGGTTGACGCTGTAGGCGCCATAGCAGCCTGCCACGACGACGCAGCCCAGAAAGAAGCCGAGCACATCGGCACGGGCCTGCAACGCGCCCCAGAACAGGCCCGCAGCCAGGAAGCCGTTGTACAGGCCCTGGTTGGCCGCCAGCACACGCGTGGCCTGCGCCTTCTCGGGCGTGTTGCGGAAGGTCTTCAGGCCCAGCGGCCGCGTCCACAGCACCATTTCCAAGACCAGGATGTAGACGTGCAACAGAGCGACGCACAGGCCGGCAGCGATGGCGAACAGGGACATGGCAGACCGTCATCATGGATGTAGCAGCCAGCATAGCTGCGATTGCGGCCGTGCTGCTCAGCGCAGGCAACCGGCGAGGACACCGCACCAGACAATTGGTCGGCGCTTACTTGAAAAGCGGTCTGTAGTGCGGTGCCCGTCAGACGTGGAGCCGATGCGTCATGACCGAACGAGGCGCATCCAGCACGGCTCTTATCATGCACACCGACCATCTCGTCATGCCCACCGACCAACTCGACAGGTCCCTGCCCGGCCATCGTCGCGGGACCTTGCGCGGCATGGATGCCGCGCAAGCGCTTACAGGGTCGTCCTTGCAGCGTGTCCCGCGGTGGCGGGCGGGCAAGGGCCCTGCAACCAGGCCGCAGATCATTCGCCGTCCACGACATCGTTCCATCGGCCGCGCCTACTCGGAGCTGTGCCTGCTCGTCTCCGCATCGCGCTCTGCGGGCAGTTTGCGCGCTTCGCGCAGCAGGCCGAACGCGCCCAGCGTCATGCCCGAGGCCACCAGCAGGCCGACGCCGAACACGGCGCCGGAGCCGAAGGCCGACACCAGCTTGTGCACCCAGACGAAGGTGAGATCGCCACCGCGGTAGATCACCGTGTCGATCGCCGCGCCGGCCTTGTAGCGCCACTGCCGATCCACCCGCGTGTACAAGGTCTCGCGCGCCGGCTTGGCCAGGGCGAACTCGCTGGAGCGGGTGATCACCTGCACGATCGCAAGCATCATCGGCAACGGCGAGGCCGTCAGCACGGCATAGCCCAGCGTGATCGCCACGCCCGGAATCAGCAGTGCCGGTGCGATGCCGAAACGCGACAACAGCGCGCGCGTCACCAGCAACTGCAGCACCAGGGTCAGCGCGTTGATTGCCAGGTCGATGCTGGCGTAATAGGCGGTGGCCGCCGCCGCGTCGGTGTAGAGCCGCCGTACCAGCGCCGCCTGCTCGTTGTAGAGCAAGGTACCCACGCCCACACCGAACAACACCATGAAGGCCAGCCAGCGCAGCAACGGCTCGCGCACGATCAACTTGAGCCCGCCCAGCACATCGCCGCCCATCGGCACTTCGCCCGAGCCCAGCTGTCGCTCCTGCTCGCGCGCAACCGCCCACAAGCGCAGGCGCAGCACGCAGACCACGCACACGGTCAGGAACCCGGCCGACACCAGCATCAGATGCGCGATGCCGATGCGCTCGACCAGGGTGCGGGTGAGGATCGGCCCGAGAAACGCGCCCAGCGTGCCGGCCGCACCGATGTAACCGTAGTAGCTGCGCGCTTCGGCGTTGCTGAAGACGTCGGCCATGAAGCTCCAGAACACCGCCACCGCGAACAGGTTGAAGACGGTCACCCACAGGAAGAACGCCATGCCGCGCCCGGGCACGCCGCTGTCGAACACCACGTAGAACAGCAACAGGGTCGCGATGAAGAAGCCATACACCGCCGGCAGGAACACCCGGCGCGGGTAGCGGCTGACCAGCGCGCCGTAGACCGGCTGCAGCAACACCATGATCAGGAAGGTGCAGGTAAACAGCACCTGCAGGGTGAAATCCTTGAGCGGTATGCCGTGCGTGGCAAAGAAGGCGATCATGCCGGTGGGGAAGATCGCTTCCACATCCGCCGACGCACTCATCGCCTCGCGCACCGGGCGCAGCACGTAGTAACCGCTGAGCAGGCAGAAGAAATACAGGAACGACCACGCCAGCGGCGGCGAGCTGCGCAATGCCACGCTCAGACGGCCAGCCGCCGAGCGCGGCGAGGATGGGCTGGTCATAAGGTGAAGCTCGCTCGCATCAACGGGCGCAACAGCAAGGACATGGCAGCGGCAGCACCCGCGAAACAAGCGCGCAAGTTAGCCGATGCCGCGCTGCATCACCAGCAGCTGGCGGGCGGCGCGGAGCAAATCGATCGCCCGCGGCTGCGGCACGCTGCTTGCACCTCTCTGCTCACCGGTTCCGGGTGGCGTTGAACGGGCACCGTGCAGGTCGATTTATGAACCTAAAATCATCAATAGGATCAATATGATGCCCATTCATCTTCCGGCAGTTTGTGCTATTGCGAAGCGCGGCGCTAGAATCGCCGGAGGCAGCGGAACAGGCGGGACAACCATGACTCAAATGCGCAGGCGCCGACGGTTCCGACCGTTGGCTATCGGGCTGCTCGGGGCGTTATTGCCCCTGGCCCTCTCTTCCACCGCGCAAACACCTGCGCCGGCTGCTTCTGCGCTGCAGCCGGCCACCGTCGTGCAGTCGCCCACCGCTCCGCTGCAATACCGTGCGTCGCTCCCGGCCAGCCAGGTACTGGCCCCGGCGGCAGGATTCGACGTGGCGGCGTTCGAATCGATGGCCAACCAGTTGACCTACGGCAATCGCTTGCCCGGCATGGCGATGGCGATCGTGCAAGGCGGCAAGGTGCTGAGCGCGCGCGGCTATGGCGTCACCGACGTCAATCACCCGCAACCGGTCGATGCCCACACCGTGTTCCGTCTTGCCTCGCTGTCCAAGGCGTTTGCCGGCACCATGGCCGGATTGCTGGTCAACGACGGCGTGCTGCGTTGGGACAGCAAGGTGGTGGACTACGTGCCCGGCTTCCAGCTCAGCAATAACGTCGCCACGCGGCAACTCACCGTTGCCGAGGTGCTCAGCCATCGCGTCGGGCTGACCCGCAATGCCTACGACAACGATATCGAATCCAACGTCGACTACTACTCGCTCAGCCACAAGCTTGCCGCCGCGCCGCTGCGCTGCGCGCCCGGCGATTGCTACGCCTACCAGAACGTGGCCTTCAGCCTGGTCGGCGACGTGGTGTTCGCTGCGTCGGGCAGTTTCTACGAGCAGTCGGTGGAGCGCCGCATCTTCAAGCCGCTGGGCATGAACGATGCGAGCATGGGGCTGGCCGGTATCCAGGCCAGCCCGCGCTGGGCACGCCCGCACGTGCGCAGCCGTAATGGCTGGGTATCGCTGACGCCCAAGCCGACCTACTACCGCCTGGCCCCCGCTGCCGGCGTCAATGCCAGCGCCAGCGACATGGCGCAGTGGCTGCTCGCGCACACCGGCCACCGCACCGACGTGCTGCCAGCGCCGCTGCTGGCGACGCTGCACGCGCCGCTGATCTCCACGCCCGGGGAGATGCGCTCGGGGTGGCGCCACGAGCGCGTGGACGCTGCCAGCTATGCGCTGGGCTGGCGCGTGTTCGACTACGCCGGCCATCAGGTCGTCTTCCATGCCGGCGCGGTACAGGGCTATCGCGGCCTGGTCGCGCTGCTGCCCGAGCGCGATCTGGGCATCGCGATCATGTGGAACGGCGAGAGCGGCCTGCCCTCCGGCATGTTGCCGACCATCCTGGATCGTGCGCTGGGGCTGCCTGCCAAGCGTTGGCTGGATATCGACGTGGATGGCGACTTCGGCAGCGAGAACATGCTGGCCGAGCGCCCCGATCCTGCCGGCAAGGGGGCCTCGTCCGGCAAGTCGGTGGCATCGCCGCGCTGAGGATGGCTCGCTGCGCGCTCGCACACAGGCGGCTTCGGCCGCCTGTGTTGTTTCTGGCCCGCAGCGGGACCGGGTCGAGCGTTTCGACATCAGTGGCCGGCAGGCTGGGCATCGCTCCATCGCCATGCGCTACCGGTCATGGCCAACGCATGCCTGGACAACCTTGTCGCGTGCGCGCAAAGCCAAGAAGCGAGCGGACAACCCACCCTCCGCGCGATGCGACCGAGTGCATCTCTCCCGCTTCGCACTGACCGACACATCAGCGCGACGCCAGGCGATCGCGGCACTACCGGTCGGGACAGACGATGGCTCGTTGCGTGGGCGGCGCAGCAGCCGAGCCCACCAGCAGCACTGGACCCGGGAAAGCGAGTGGCGGGTGGCGGGTGGCCAGTGGCGCAAGTGCGGCGATAGGCACAGTCACCCGGCCTGACAGCCCGCCAGGCAGCGCGCGATGCGTTGGGTGGCGATCGCAATCCGTTTGCGCCACCGCGCAACGGTTATCCAGGTCTGCTGGCGTCATGTCGTGCCACGCGGCCCGAGCAGGTCACCCTGGTACCGGCTGGCGATGGACTGCGACTGTCTGCGCGCGACCGGTCCTCACCGGATCACGGCCGCCGTGGGCAAGCCAATAAAAAAGCTCCCTCCCCGCTGGGCGTCGGGGAGAGAGCTCGATGTTTACGGCGATCGGGTAATGCAGATCAGATCAGCGGCGCCGGGGTTGCGGGCAGCGCGACCGGAGCGGCCTTCTTCTTGCGAACGGCCGGCTTCTTCTTGGCGACCTTCTTCACAGCAGGCTTCTTGGCGGCAGTCTTCTTGGTGGCCGACTTCTTGGTCGCCTTCTTGGCAACTGCCTTCTTGGCGGTCTTCTTTACCGCTTTCTTGGCGGTCTTCTTGACGGCCTTCTTGGCGGCGGTCTTCTTGGTCGCCTTCTTTGCAGTCTTCTTCACTGCCTTCTTGGCGGCAGTCTTCTTGGTTGCCTTCTTTGCAGTCTTCTTCACTGCCTTCTTGGCGGTTGCCTTCTTTGCAGTCTTCTTGACGGCCTTCTTGGCAGCAGTCTTCTTCACTGCCTTCTTGGCGGTTGCCTTTTTGGCGACCTTCTTGACTGCCTTCTTGGCGGCAGTCTTCTTCACTGCCTTCTTGGCAGTGGGTTTCTTTTTCGCAGCTTTTGCAGTGGCCATGTAATTGGCTCCTCGTCAGTGAACTATGGAGGTGAAACGCCCAGTTGAAGCAAACCCCGCAACGGCATGCCGTCGTCGGGAACCGTCCGCAGGTAATGCGCGACGGGACGGATACAGAAACACCCGCATCGAACAGCGACGCGGGTGCGTGATCGGAACGACTGCTGCTTTTCTGGAGAGAAGCGGACCCAACTCCACCGTGGATAGCGCTTCGGTGGACGTCGGGAACAAGCGTGTCGGCCTGATGTCGATTCTGCTCACTCTCTTTCGCAGCAACGTCTGCTGGGCGAAACCTAATCACGCTTTTTTTTACTGTCAACACTCTTTTGCATTTTTTTTTCAACGCCTTGTCGCGATACGTCCCATCGAGCGGGTCGGAAGACGCCGTGCACCGGCACGCACAGCGCCCCCCGACCTGCAGCCGTGCAACGCCGTTTGCAAAAAAGCACTTCTTTTGTGCTGTTTTTTTTTAGCACTGCATACGCGCACGCCATTGCCCAGTGCACCGACGCTGCAGCGCACGCCTGCGCGCCGCAGTGCGCGCCGCCTGTCCGCCAGCTGAAAATTTTTTATCGACCAGCCATGCCTGAGGCCTCGCACAAGCGAAAATGCGCAAACTTGTTGCGCGGTTTTCGACCCATGCGTGCATCCGCATGCGTTGCCGATGGCATGCGTCGCACACCGTATCCGAGGTCGCACGCACGCGATGCCGCGGACGTTTTTTCACCAGCCGCACGCCGTCTCCTCACGACCGGCTCACGTCGGAAATCCGGCAGCGCGACCATGGCGCCGCTTCCGACGATGTGGCGCACGCAGGTCGCTGGCGAGCGCGTGGTTGTCGAACATCGGTAAAGGCTTCGACGGCGATCGACAGCCGGCACTGGTCGGTCGCGCCGCTCGACAGGACCCACACCATCGCCAGGCCGGATCGACGCGCGGCCACCACCGTGCGGGCAAAAAAAATGGCCGCTCCAACGAGCGGCCATCCGGGTCTGCGAGGGGCGAGGCGAAGTCAGTGCGCGTCGTCTTCCAGCAGCTCGGCGTAGTCGTCTGGCGACAGCAGGTCGTTGAGCTCTTCCTTGTCGTCGAGTTCGACCACGAAGATCCAGCCGTCGCCGTAGGCGTCCTCGTTGATGGTTTCGGGCTTGTCGGTGAGTGCGCTGTTGACCTCGACAACGGTGCCGCTGACCGGGCTGTAGACGTCGGAGGCGGCCTTGACCGACTCCACCACCGCTGCGCCGTTGCCGACCTGCACGGTGTCGCCGACGCCCGGCAGTTCGACGTAGACCAAGTCGCCCAGCAGGCCCTGCGCGTGGTCGGAGATGCCGACGGTCACGCGGCCGCTGCTTTCGACGCGGGCCCACTCGTGGGATTTGAGGAACTTGAGGTCGCCAGGGATCTCGCTCATGGGTGTGCTCCGGGGAAACTGATGGGTTGGGGACAGGTGGCTAGTTTAGACCGCGCGACAAGACAGGTGCACGCGCGCGCCGGCCGATTGGCGGCGATGGATGTTGCACGCTGCCGGAGGTTTGCACGCCGGCAGCGTTTGACTCAGTCGCCGAGCACGCCTGGCTGCGCCTGGCCGTCGCGCACGAACGGAAACTTCACCACGCGCAACGGCACCTGCTTGCCACGGATGTCCACGCGCAGGTCGTCGATGCTGCCGGCCGGCACGCGCGCGAACGCGATCGCCTTGCCGAGAGTGGGCGAGAAGGTGCCGGACAGGATCTCGCCTTCGCCGCTGGCGCTGAGCACGGTCTGGCCATGCCGCAGCACGCCCTTCTCATCCATCACCACACCGATCAGCTGACGTGGGGCGCCCTGCGCCTTCTGCGACTCGAGCACGGCGCGACCGACGAAGTCGCGGCCTTCGTCCAGGGCGATCGTCCAGGCCAGCGCGGCCTCGTACGGACTGACCGTGTCGTCCATGTCCTGGCCGTAGAGATTCATGCCGGCCTCCAGACGCAAGGTGTCGCGTGCGCCCAGACCCGCCGGCTTGACGCCTTGCGCGAGCAACGCATTCCAGAATGCCACTGCTGCTTCTTGCGGCAACACGATTTCGAAGCCGTCCTCGCCGGTGTAGCCGGTACGTGCCAGGAACAGCTCCACGCCCTCGCGCGAGCGCGTCTGCAGCGCGGCAAAACGGCCGAGCTTGCTGGCCGCCGCGGTATCGGCCGGATCCACCAGTTCGATCACCTTGGCGCGTGCGTTGGGGCCTTGCACGGCGATCATCGCGAAGTCGCCGCGCTCTTCCACCCGCACCTCGAAGCGGGCGGCCTGTTCGCCGATCCACTGCAGGTCCTTTTCGCGGGTGGCGGCGTTGACCACCAGGCGGAAGAAGTCCTCGCGCAGGAAGTAGACGATGAGGTCGTCGATCACCCCGCCCTGCGGATTGAGCATGCAGGTGTACAGCGCCTTGCCGGAGACCTTGAGCTTGTCCACCGAGTTGGCGAGCAGGTAGCGCAGGAACGCGCGCACGCGCGCGCCGTGCAGGTCGACCACGGTCATGTGGCTGACGTCGAACATGCCGGCGTCGCGACGCACCTGGTGGTGTTCGTCCAGCTGCGAGCCGTAGTGGATCGGCATGTCCCAGCCGCCGAAGTCGACCATCTTGGCGCCAAGCGCACGATGGGTGTCGTTGAGGATGGTCTTCTGGGTCATGCGCACCGGTCCGAGGGAAAGAGGACCATTATCGCTGCCCGGCCGCGCTTGGGGGAACGGCGCCCGCCTGCTGCTCCCAGCTGGGGCTGGCCGCGACACTTCGCGCCGCACTGCAGCATCGCGGCATCGACCGGGCGCGCGTGCCCTGCCCGATCAACCGGCCGCCTGCACCTGCAAGCTCATGCCATCGACACCGACGATGCGCACTGGCGTGCCGGCCGGAAGATCCGGGCCGCTGACCACCCAGAACGCGTCGTCGATCTTGCCGCGGCCGCGTCCCTCGCGGATCGCCTGGTCGGGCACCACGCAGCGGCCGACCAGTTGCTCGGCGCGTCGGTTGAGCAAGGGTCGATCGCTCTGCCGGCCCTTGCCGCGAAACCAGCTGCGATACACCTGCACCGACAGAAAACTCAGCAGTACGAAGGCGACGATCTGCACCAGCAGCGACACGCCCGGCAGCGCGAGCACCCGCACGCAAACGGCTGCGGCAGCGATCCCCATCCACAACAGGAACGCGCCGGGTACCAGGGTCTCGGCAGCAATCAACAGCAACCCCAGCACCGCCCACGCCACCACGTCCCAACGCATGCTCAGCCTCCCGCGCGCGGCGGCATCGGCGGCATGCGCACGCTGGTGGCATCGGGTTTGTGCAGTGCCTGCTTTGCGAGCTCGGCGATGCCGGCGATCGAGCCGATGATGCCGCTGGATTGCATCGGCATCAGCACGAACTTCTGGTTGGGTGCGGTGGCCAGCGCCTTGAACGCCTCCACATACTTCTGCGCGACGAAGTGGTTGATCGCCTGCACGCTGCCGTTGGCGATCGCATCGGAGACCACCTGGGTGGCCCTGGCGTCGGCCTCGGCCAGACGCTCGCGTGCTTCGGCATCGCGGAACGCCGCTTCCTTGCGGCCTTCGGCTTCGAGCACGGCGGCCTGCCTCTCGCCGTCGGCGCGCAGGATCTCCGACTGGCGCGACCCCTCGGCTTCGAGGATCTGCGCGCGCTTCTCGCGTTCGGCCCTCATCTGCCGCGCCATCGAATCGATCAGATCGCGCGGCGGCTGGATGTCGCGGATCTCGATGCGGGTGACCTTGATGCCCCAGGGACCTGTGCTGCTGCCTTCGGCGACGGCGGTCGCACCCCTGTAGCGCATTACCCCGGCCCGGTATCGTCGTTCTGTATCCGGTCGCACCGGGCGGACAGGCGCGGCTTGCCGCGCGCAGACATCACTGCGCGTGCGTGCTCAGGCGCTGCGTGGCGAGAACATGATGATCGCCATGCCGAGCAGGCAGCAGGCGGCACCAAGCAGGTCCCAACGCGTCGGCGTCACCCCGTCCACCCACCACAGCCACAGCAGTGCGCTGGCGATATAGACCCCGCCATAGGCAGCGTACACCCGCCCACTGGCGTCTGGATGCAGGCTCAACAACCATACGAAGATGGCCAGGCTCAGCGCCGTCGGCAGCAGCAACCAGCTGCTGCCGCCCTTGCGCAGCCACAGATAAGGAAGATAGCAACCGACCAGCTCGGCGACCGCGGTGGCGACGAACAGCAACAATGTGGTCGGTGCGAAAGTCATGCGCGGCCTGACCTGTCCAGCCCCTGCCTGTCGACATCGGCCTGTTGCAGCGCCGAGGTGTCGGGTGCCCGATCGCTGCGCACCGGCACGGCAGGGGCAGGCGTCGCGGCACCCGGTTGGTCGGGAATGGATGGCGCGCTGCCTCGTTCGCCGCGCTTGACCTGTTGCCACAGCGCTTCCTGCTGCTGCAGGGAGAGCGCGGCCAACGCGGTGCCATCGGCCTGCGCCTGCGCTTCCATGGCGCGGAAGCGGCGCTCGAACTTGAGATTGGCGTGCCGCAGCGCCGCACCCACATCGACCCTGGCATGGCGCGCCAGGTTGGCGCAGACGAACAACACATCGCCAAGCTCGTCTTCCAGCCGGGCCTGGTTGTCGGCAACCGGACCACGGGCGAACTCCACGCGCAGCTCCTCGATTTCTTCCTGCAGTTTTTCCAGCACCGGTGCCGGGCCGGGCCAATCGAAGCCGACCCGCGCCGCACGCGATTGCAGCTTGGTGGCGCGTTGCCATTCCGGCAGGCCGCGCGCGATGCCGGCGAGTGCGGAGTCGTCCTGATGGCCCGCAGCGCGACGTTCGTCGCGCTTGATCTGTTCCCAGCTGGCGCTCACCGCCTGCGCGTCGTCGGCGCGCTGTTCGGCGAAGACATGCGGGTGGCGGCGCACCAGCTTGTCGCTGAGCGTGGCGACCACCTCGGCGAATCCGAATGCGCCCTGCTCGGCGGCCATCTGCGCATGGAAGACCACCTGCAGGAGCAGGTCGCCCAACTCATCGCGCAGACCCGCCAGATCGTTGCGGTCGATGGCGTCGGCAACTTCGTAGGCTTCTTCGATGGTGTAGGGGGCGATGCTGGCGAAGGTCTGCTGCACGTCCCACGGACAGCCATGCTCACGATCGCGCAGACGCGCCATCAGCTGCAGCAGGCGCTGGAGATCGCCGGTCGGCGGGGACTGGGACATGATGGTCTTCCTGGCAGGGGGCTACAGTTGGGGTGTGCGCCCAGGCGATGCCGCGCGCCAGCTGGCGGCAGGCGATGGGCAGGGACCGCGCTGGACATGGCCGGAGCAGCGTCGCGCGCAGGCGCCCGATCCAGACAGCGCGCGCAGCGACGGTCGGCGCGGCTCACTCCAGCCAGCTGCGCCAGGGCAGATTGGGATCGCCCAGCGCGATGAAATCGCCATTGAGCAAGGTGTCGCGGCGGTTGTAACGGAACGGCTTGCCGGTGCCGCCGGCCAGCAGCACCCCGCCGGCGGCGTGCAGCACGCACTGGCCGGCCGCGGTGTCCCACTCGGAGGTGGGGCCGAAGCGCGGATACACATCCAGGTCGCCTTCGGCGATGCGGCAGAACTTCAACGACGACCCTTGCGCGACCACGTCGATCTCGCCCATGCGCTCCAGCGCGGCGGCGGTGCGCGCGTCGCGATGCGAGCGACTGGCGGCGACCCGCAGCGGCGTGGCCGCCGGCGTGCGCGTGTGCAGCATCTCGTCACGATCGCCATCGCGGCGGTAGGCGTTCTCGCCGCGTGCGGCGTACCAGACCCGGCCATCGACCGGCGCCTGCACCACGCCGAGCACCGGCGCACCCATGTGGATCAGGGCGATGTTGACGCTGAACTCGCCGTTGCGCTTGATGAACTCGCGGGTGCCGTCGAGCGGGTCGACCAGCCAGTAGCTGGTCCAGAACTGGCGGTCTTCCCAGGCCACGTGCGCGGATTCTTCCGACAGCACCGGCACATCCGGGGTGACCCGGCGCAGGCCGTCGACGATGACCCGATTGGCGGCCAGGTCGGCCTGGGTCAACGGGCTGGCATCGTCCTTGAGCTCCACCGCGAAATCCTGCGCATAGACATCCATGATCGCTGCGCCCGCCTCACGGGCGATGGCGATCACGGTTTCGCGCAGTTCCATCGGGATGCGGATCATGGGTTGCGCTCCAGCCACTCGCGCGCAATGAACAAGGCGGCCAGCGAGCGGCCCTCGGAAAAATCGTCGCGCAGCATCAATTCATCCAGACGGGCGATCGGCCAGGGCACCACTTCCATCTCTTCGGGCTCGTCGCCGACCAGGCGCTCGGGATAGAGCTCGCGTGCCAGCACCAACCAGGATTGGTGACTCATATAAGTAGGAGCGAGCGTCATCGCACGCAGCACCTGCACCTGGCGCGCGCCGTAGCCGGCTTCTTCCTTGAGTTCGCGGTCGGCGGCCTGCTCCGGCGTTTCGCCGGCATCGATGCGGCCCTTGACCAGGCCCAGCTCGTAGCGATGCACGCCGGCGGCGTACTCGCGCACCAGCAGTACGGTCTGCGCATCGAGCATCGGCACCACCACCACTGCGCCATGGCCCTGGCTGAGTTGCCGCTCGTATAGGCGACGCTCGCCGTTGGAAAATTCCAGATCCAGCTGCTGGCGACGGAACGGCCCGTCGCCCAGATCGGTGATCTTGTGGATGGTCGGCAGGCGCGGGCTCATGCGTCGCACGCAGCGGCGGAGCCGACCGATAGAATAGGCGTATGCATCGACATGTTCATGAGCCCGAAATCCTAGCAGACCCGGCAGCCTCCCAAGCTGACGAACATTGGCGGCAACGCGATCTTCAGGTGCTGTGGCACCCCTGTACGCAGATGCGCGAGCACCCGCACACACTTCCGCTGGTGCCGATCGCGCGTGGCGATGGTGCGTGGCTGATCGGCCACGACGGCCGCCACTACCTGGACGCGGTCAGCAGTTGGTGGACCAACCTGTTCGGCCATAGCGAACCGCGCATCGGCGCGGCCATCGCACGCCAGGCTGGCGAACTGGAGCAGGTGATGCTGGCCGGCTTCACCCATGCGCCCGCCGTGCAGCTGGCCGAGCGCCTGCTGGCGATCGCGCCGCGCCAGGCCGGCCGTGCGCCGTTGTCCAAGGTGTTCTATGCCGACAACGGTTCGGCCGGCGTGGAGGTGGCCTTGAAGATGGCCTTCCATTACTTCCACAACCGCGGCGAGCAGCGCCGCACGCGTTTCGTCGCGCTGGAAAACGGCTACCACGGCGAGACCATCGGCGCGCTGTCGGTCGGCGACATTCCGTTGTATCGGCGCGTGTATGCGCCGCTGCTGCTGGAGTCGATCTTTGCGCCCTCGCCCGATGCCTACCTGGCCGAGCCTGGGCAGAGCGCGGAAGACTACGCACTGCAGGCGGCCAACGCGCTGCAGGCGGTGTTCGAACGATCGCCCGGGGAAATCTGCGCACTGATCCTGGAGCCGCGCGTGCAGTGCGCCGGCGGCATGCGCATGTATCACCCGGCCTACCTGCGCCGCGCGCGCGAACTGTGCGATGCGCATGGCGTATTCCTGATCGCCGACGAGATCGCCACCGGCTTCGGCCGCACCGGCAGCCTGTTCGCCTGCGAACAGGCCGGGGTCATGCCCGACCTGTTGTGCCTGTCCAAGGGGCTGACCGGCGGATTCCTGCCGTTGTCGGCAGTGCTGGCCACGCAGCAGGTGTACGACGCGTTCCTGGACGATTCGCGCGAGCGTGCGTTCCTGCATTCGCATAGCTACACCGGCAATCCGCTGGCCTGCGCCGCCGCGCTGGCGACCCTGCAGATCTTTGCAGAGGACGACGTGATTGCGCGCAACCAGCGCACCGCCGCGCAGATGAGCGCGCTCGCTGCGCAGGTCGGCGACCACCCTGCAGTGGCGGATGTGCGCCAGGCCGGGATGATCGTGGCCTTCGAGCTCACGCAAGGAGGCGACAAGCGCACACCGTTCCCGTCTGCGGCACGGGTGGGCCTGAAGGCCTATCGCGCCGCGCTGGACAAGGGCGTGGTGCTGCGCCCACTGGGCGACGTGCTGTACTGGATGCCGCCATATTGCGTGGACGAGGCGCAACTTGCGCTGCTGGCGGCGACCACCCGCCACGCCATCGAAGAGGCCGTTGCATGCGCCTGACCCGTTCCCATGTGGCATTGCCGCTGCACTGCGACCAGGAGCTGACATTGCCGGAAACGTCGGCCAATCACCTGCTGCGCGTGCTGCGACTGCGCGAGGGCGATGCCTGCATCCTGTTCAATGGCGACGGCAGCGACTACCACGCGCGCATCACCCTGGCCAGCAAACGCGAGGCGCGCGCAGTGGTGGAACGCGTCGAACCGCTGCGTAACGAGTCGCCGTTGTCGATCACCCTGATCCAGGGCATCGCGCGCGGTGAGAAGATGGACCTGATCCTGCAGAAAGCCACCGAGCTGGGGGTGACGGCGGTGGTGCCGGTCAACGCCGAGCGCACCGAGGTCAAGCTGGATCCGCTGCGCATGGAAAAACGCCTGGCGCACTGGCGCAGCGTGGTGGTATCGGCCTGCGAGCAATCCGGGCGTGCACGCATTCCCACGGTCGCGGCGCCGCATGGTCTGCAGGAGGCGGCCCAGGCCAGCGATCCGCAGGCGCTGCGACTGACGCTGGACCCACACGGCGAGCATCGCCTGGGCAGCCTGGAGATGGGCGCGCAGCCGCATGTGATCGTGGCGATCGGTCCGGAAGGCGGCTGGTCGCCGCGCGATCGCGCCACCCTCGCCGAGGCCGGTTTCAGCGGCCTGCAGTTGGGGCCACGCATCCTGCGTACCGAAACCGCGGGGCTGGCGGCGATTGCGGCGCTGCAGTCGCGGTTCGGCGATGTGTAAGGCGCGCTCGTCGTAGGAGCGCACCTGGGCGCGACGGGGGCGTTATCGGCACTGCCCCGTCGCGCCCGGGTGCGCTCCTACGGGGGTGTGTGGAGATTTGATCGGCGCCGTGTTGCCGGCTGCGCGCTTGCAGCGACTGGCANCCGGGTGCGCTCCTACGGGGGTGTGTGGAGATTTGATCGGCGCCGTGTTGCCGGCTGCGCGCTTGCAGCGACTGGCACGTCCACTGCGCGCCGGCCTGACACCTGCGCCGACTCGTAGGAGCGCACCTGGGCGCGACGGGGCGTTATCGGCACTGCCCCGTCGCGCCCGGGTGCGCTCCTACGGGGGTGTGTGGAGATTTGATCGGCGCCGTGTTGCCGGCTGCGCGCTTGCAGCGACTGGCANGACACCTGCGCCGACTCGTAGGAGCGCACCTGGGCGCGACAGGGCGTTATCGGCACTGCCTCGTCGCGCCCGGGTGCGCTCCTACGCGGGTGTGTGGGATTGATTGGCGTCGTGTTGTCGGTTGCGCGTTCGCAGCGACTGGCCGGTTCACTGCGCGCCCGGCCCGACACCTGCGCCGACTCGTAGGAGCGCACCTGGGCGCGACGGGGCGTTATCGGCACTGCCCCGTCGCGCCCGGGTGCGCTCCTACCGGGTGTGTGGAGATTTGATCGGCGTCGTGTTGGCGGCTGCGCGTTCGCAGCGACTGGCACGTCCACTGCGCGCCCGGCCCGACACCTGCGCCGACTCGTAGNCGGGTGTGTGGAGATTTGATCGGCGTCGTGTTGGCGGCTGCGCGTTCGCAGCGACTGGCACGTCCACTGCGCGCCCGGCCCGACACCTGCGCCGACTCGTAGGAGCGCACCTGGGCGCGACGGGGGGGGTTATCGGCACTGCCCTGTCGCGCCCGGGTGCGCTCCTACGGGGATATGGGGTTGCCGGCTTGCTGCAACTGGCGATGCGCGGGCGCTCAACGGCCGTGCTGCAGGAACCAGCTGGCCGCGCCGATCACACCGAGCTGGCCGTGCTCGACGATGCTGACCGGCACCTGCTCCAGCGCCGGGCGTAATGCACCCTTGTCGAGCAAACGTGCGACGAAATCGCTTGCGGCCACGAACTCGGCGATCTGCGGCAGGAACCCACCCGCCAGATAGACGCCGCTGCGCACGCTGTAGAGCAGCATCATGTCGCCGACCACGCTGCCCATGAAACCGCAGAACGCCTGCAGCGCATCGTGCGCCAGCACGTCCTGGCCAGCCAGTGCGGCGGCGGTGACAGCGGCCGGGCTGGCGTGCTGTGCCGGCACGCCACGCAGCGCAGCCAGTGCCGTGTAGAGGTTCAACAAGCCCGGGCCGGAAAGCAGACGTTCGGTAGCCACATGCGTGCGCGAGCGCCGCAACTCCTGCAGCAGGGCCACCTCCAGATCGCTGGCTGGCGCGAGCGCGGCGTGGCCGGCTTCGGTGGGCAACACCACCGGGTTGCCGCCATTGGGAATCCACAACGCCGCGCCCAGCCCGGTGCCTGGGCCCAGGATCAGCGCCGGACCCGGTGCGCCCTGCGGCGGGCCAGACAGCTGCATGACCTGGTTGGCGGTCATGTAGCTGGCCGCATGCGCCACCGCTTCGAAATCGTTGACCAGATGCAGCGCCTGCATGCCGAGCTGGCGGCGGATCTGCTCCGGCGCCAGCACCCACGGCAAGTTGGCGGTGATCACACTGCCGTCTTCCAGCGCATACCCGGCGCTGGCAATGATGCCGCGCTGCACCGGCGCGCAACCCAGCTCCGCAAAGAACGCGGCCATGATCTCGGCCAGGCCCGGATAATCGGCGCAGCGGTACTTGCGATAGTCCAGCACCGTGACCGGCTGGCGTGGATCCACGCTTTCGCACACCAGCGCCAGGCGCACATGCGTCCCCCCCACGTCCGCGGCAACGAAGGTGTCGGGGCGCGGAAAGGCCACCGCTTCCATTGGACTGCTTGCGCTCACGCATTCTCCTGATAAGTGGCCGCGGGCTGGCGTCATGCCCGTTGTCCGACGAACGGTAACGGGGTAGACAACGTTGTCAGTAATCGCCTTGTAACGCAACCGTGGCGATCACGATTTAAACAGGATGCCGCCAATTTCATCATCCCCTAAAAATCGGCGCCGGCAGCAATGATTTCAGCACAAAGCGTCGCCCACCTCCTTCAAGTGCACGATTCCCCATAGAAACCGCCGATCGCAATCCAGGAACCCCATCGACGCGCCGCGCAGCCGTATCGGCGCAGTGCGCAGCCTCACCCAAAAATGCTGCATTGCAGCGCAATCGCAGCAGCTTCAGAGATCTGTGACGATGTGTTGACAACGCTGTCAACGCTACGCGAGACTCGATCCAAATCGGGGTTCTGGCAGGAGGGGCCATGGACTGTTCGGTACTCAGGAACGGGCTACTCCCTCGCCGGCGCATTCCAGATCCGTGAGCGCACATCACTCGATGTTCGACTCGCTGAAGTCGCACCCGCTGCACCGCTTCACCACACGGGGGACACCTCCTCTACCACGCGAATCACCTGGACCCGCCTCTTGCGACGCGTACCAGTGCGATCACCGCGATCGGTCAGGGCGTGTTGTTTTGCCGGCCACGCCGAGCGCGTGACGCCTTCCAGAGGCGGCGCGCTCACAGCACTAACCAACGAGGTTTAGCCATGCACAGCCGCACCACGACGTTAGCACTCTGTATCACCGCCGCTCTGTACTGCTCCGGCTCTGCAATGGCTGCCGGACAAGACCAACAGGCTACTGCCGCCACACCGTCGGCGACCACCGAGCTGGATACCGTCACCGTCACCGGCTACCGCGCATCGCTGGAGAAGAGCCAGGCCGTCAAGCGCTCGGCCAACTCGATCGTCGATGCCATCAGCGCCGAAGACATCGGCAAGTTCCCGGACATCAACGCCGCCGAATCGCTGTCGCACCTGCCGGGCATCAGCGTCGATCGCCAGTTCGGCGAAGGCGAGAAGGTCAGCATCAACGGCACCGACCCGGCCTTGAACCGCGTGTTGCTCAATGGCCAGACCATCGCCTCGGGCGATTGGGGCGGCAACCCGACCGACACCAGCGGCCGTACCTTCAATTACACCCTGCTGTCGCCGGAAATCATCGGCCTGATGGAGGTCTACAAGACCCCCGAGGCACGCATCGACGAAGGCTCGATCGGCGGCACCGTGATCGTGCACACCCGCAAGCCGCTGGACCTGCCCAAGAACACCATCCGCGGCTCGGTCGGCTACAACTACAACGACCGTTCGGAAGAAGGCAATCCGCGCGGTTCGGCGCTGTGGAGCTGGAAGAACGACGACGAGACCTTCGGTGCGTTGATCTCGGCCACGCATGACAAGCAGGACCTGGCGCGTGCCGGTATCGAGTACTTCGGCTACACCACTGGCGCCAACATTCCGCCGACCGCCACCATCACCGGCGACGGCAGCGATGTGGCTACCGCTCGCGTGCCCGCCGGCATCAACAGCGCGTTCTTCCAGCAGACCCGCGAGCGCAGCGGCCTGCAGGGGGCGTTGCAGTGGAAGCCGAACGAGCAGAACGAGTTCAACCTCACCGGCCTGTACATCAAGGGCAAGTACAACAACTTCAGCCAGTCGCGTTACATGTGTCCTGCGTGCGGGTCGCCGGCTGCCGATGGCTCCGGAGATAGCATCAACAACCTGAGGCTGGTGACGCAGGCCAATGTCCAGAATGGCGTCATCACCTCGGCAACCGTGTCCGATGGCGGACTGGCGCAGCCGTATGCACAGTTGGACGCAAACTATCGCGAGAGCACCGTCACCACCAAGAGCCTGAACCTGCGTCACGACTGGTCCGGCGAGAAGTGGGTGTTCACCACTCAGGTTGGTGATACCAAGGCCACCGGCGGCAAGAACCCCGAATACCTGATGAAGTTCCTGCTACAGGAGGGGGGCTACAACTTTGCCTACAATGGCAACAGCACGGCCGTCAATTACGAGAACGGAGGCGTTGCGAACTGGACCCTGGCTGGCTCGCCGGCCGGGCTTCCTGCGGGCTCACAGGATGGCAGCGCAGTACAGGCCGGCGGCATCCTGTATCAACAGAGCACCGATGAAGAAAAATACTTCCAGTGGGACGCTGCACGCGATCTGGAATGGGGCCCATTCACCAAACTGCAATTCGGCTACAAGTACATCAACCACAACAATGGCGTGGCCGCACGCAGCAATCGCATCAATACGACAGATCCGGTCTCGCTGACGCAGTTCAGCCCTGGCAGCACGCCGAGCAGTCTGTATGACGGGCTGGGTGCCAGTGGTGACCTGACAACTTGGTCCACTGCGAATCTGGGCGCTGTGCGTAACTATCTGCTTTCACAGCCGCAAGGACCGTTCCGCACCGACTTCGGCTCGTCCTTCGACGTGAAGGAGATCACGCAGAATTTCTACACCCAGTTGAATTACGAAACCGGCAAGTGGCGCGGTAACGTAGGCGTCCGCTTGGTCGACACCACCGACAAGTCACTGTACTGGCAGAGTCCCGATGCTGGCACCAACTTCAGCCGTGTGGCCGAGACCAACGACTATCGCAAGGCACTGCCGAGCTTCAACATCGCCTACGACATCACCGACGACGCCGTACTGCGCTTTTCTGCAGCCAAGGTCATTGCGCGTCCGCGGTATGGCGACCTCGCAGGGACCTTTACCATCAATAGCAACAATGGCAACCTGACCGCCGGTGGTGGCAATCCGGATCTGAAGCCTTACGAATCCACCAACTACGATCTGGCGGCCGAGTGGTATTTCGCGCCCTCCAGCATGCTGTCCGGTGAGGTGTTCTATCGCGACATCAGCTCCTACATTGTCAACACCACGAGCGTCCGTCAGCTCACCGATCCGGTTAGCGGCGTTACTGACCTGTATCTGGTGACGTCGCCGATCAACGTCTCCGATGCCAAGGTCAAGGGTGTGGCGGTCAACTACCAACAGACCTTTGGTCTGGGCTTTGGCCTGCAGGCCAACTACACGTTTGCCGAATCCGATTCCAGCTCCGGCCTGAACCTGCCGTACCTGTCGCGCGATACCTATAACGTGATTCCGTACTGGGAACACGGCGACTGGACGGTGCGCGTGAACTACAGCTACCGCTCCAAGTACTTCACCCAGATCGGTCGCTTGTCGTCGGAAGATTTTGCAGATGCCTACAAGCAGCTGGACCTGACCGCCTCGTATCAGATCACCGACTATATGGGCATCACTTTCGGCGCCACCAACCTGCTCGACTCTACCTACCGTCTCTTCAGCAACACCCGCGATACCCCCACGGCGTTCTACAAGAACGGCCGCGGTTATCAGGCCCAGCTGAACTTCAAGTTCTGATGTAGCACCGGCGCGCCACCGACCCTCCACGGTGGCGCGCTTTTTTTTGAGCGGTGCGTTGCATGCAGCGCACAGCTCGATGCTGTACCAAGCAGTGGTACTGGCCACGCCCCTTCGCGGTTGAGGGAGCATGGCCAGGCCCGCTTTTGCCATCCACGTGCCGGCTGCGCTGCAACCGACATGTCCCGCTTGAAGGAGTGCAGTTCCCATGACGACCGATAGCCGCCCCGCGGCTCCATCCCGCCGCCACGCCGGAGCTGTACCCAGAACGCGAATGCTCGCGCTCGGTCTGCTGCTTGCGCTGCCGGCCGCCACGCTCAGCGCGCAATCGCCCACCGCGCCGACCGCCACCACGCTCAGCCCCGAACAGATCGACCAGCAGTGGCTCAGCGCCACCTCCAAATACGCACCCGAGCGCGAGCGGCTGGTGCGCGAAGCCGAACAGGGCGCGCGCAAGGGCCCGTTCCGCCCTGACTGGGCCGCGCTCAAGGCCTATCAATCGCCGGCGTGGTACGACAACGCCAAGTTCGGCATCTTCATCCATTGGGGCGTGTTCTCGGTGCCGGCGTTCGGCAGCGAGTGGTATTCGCGCAACATGTATCTGCAAGGCTCCAAGGAATTCGCCCATCACGTGGCGACCTATGGCCCGCAGGCGAGCTCCGGCTACAAGGACCTGATTCCCAAGTTCACCGCGCCCAAGTTCGACCCCGATGGCTGGGCCAAACTGTTCCGGCAATCCGGCGCGCGCTATGTGGTGCCGGTGGCCGAGCACCATGACGGTTTCGCACTGTACGACTCCAAGTTGTCGGACTGGACTGCGGTCAAGATGGGACCCAGGCGCGATCTGCTGGGCGAATTGTCCAAGTCGATTCGTGCGCAGGGGCTGCACTTCGGCTTGTCCTCGCATCGTGCCGAGCACAACTGGTTCTTCGATGGCGGGCGTAAATTCGATTCGGACGTCAACGACCCGCGCTATGCAGCGCTGTACGGCCCGGCGCAGGTGCGTCTGCCGGGCAAGGACGATGCCGATGTCAACAACGACTGGACGCCGGTATCGCAGGCCTGGCTGGACGACTGGTTGGCACGCACCACCGAGCTGATCGATACCTATCAGCCGGACCTGATCTATTTCGACTGGTGGATCGCCCACCCCACCTTCCGCAGCAGCCTGCCGACCATGCTGGCCTACTACTACAACCAGGGCGCGGCGCGCACCGAAGCCGATCGCGGCGTGGTGGTGAACTACAAGCTGGGCGCGTTCCCGGAAGGCGCCGGCACGCTGGATATCGAGCGTGGCCAGCTGACCGGCATCCATCCCACCCACTGGCAGACCGATACCTCGGTCAGCAATGCGTCGTGGGGCTACATCGAGAACGACACCTACAAGTCGCCGACCTTCATCATCCACATGCTGGCCGACGTGGTGGCCAAGAACGGCAACCTGATGCTCAACATCGGCCCGCGTGCCGATGGCTCGATCCCCGACACCGAGCGCGGCATCCTGCTGGCGATCGGCAAGTGGCTCAAGACCAACGGCGGCGCGATCTACGACAGCAAGCCGTGGCGCGTGTACGGCGAAGGCCCGACCGAGGTGGTGGGCGGCACCTTCCAGGACATCAAGACCAAGCCGTATACGGCCGAAGATTTTCGCTTCACCACGCGTGATGGCGCGCTGTATGCGATCGAGCTCGGCTGGCCGGCCGGCGGCGAGGCGGTGATCCGCTCGCTCAACGCCGCCGATGGCGTACGCGGCGTGACGCTGCTGGCCAACGGCAAAAAGATCCCGTTCGAACAACGCGCCGACGGCCTGCACCTGCGCTTGCCGGTCAAGCCGGTCGGCGAGAGCGCTTACGTGTTCCGCATCGACCTTTCCTCCCCTACTCCCTGACGGATGCTGTTTTCATGAGCAAGCGATTGACCTGGATCCTGCTGGCGCTGGCGCTGCTGTGCGCGCCGGCCCTGGCCAAAACCCCCACCGCGTTGTTCTATCTGATGAACACGCAGAAATCGACCAACTCGTTCCTGGCCAATGTCGACAAGATCGACGTGGTGGTGCCGACCTGGTATGGCGTCGACCAGAACGGCCTGGTCAACGGCACACCCAACATGTACCTGTACGACATCGCCAAGCAGAAGAAGCTGCGGGTGATGCCGATCCTGTCGATGACCACCGGGCGCGACGGCTTCCACAAGCTGATGCACGACGAAGCCGCCAAGAAGCGCATGATCGAATCGCTGCTGATCCACGGCAAGCAGCACAAGTACTACGGCTTCCAGTTCGATTTCGAGAACATCGCCTGGACCGACCGCGACGCCTACACGCTGATGGTCAAGCAGACCGCCGATGCGCTGCACAAGGCCGGCTTCAAGATGTCGGTGGCGGTGGTGCCCAATGCCCCGGGCCATGCCGAAGGCGGCCAGTTCTCCAAGTGGATGTGGGAATACTGGCGTGGTGCGTACGACCTCAAGGCGCTGGGCCAGGCGGCGGATCTGGTCAGCATCATGACCTACGACCAGCACACCCGCTGGACCACGCCGGGCCCGGTCGACGGCATGGTGTGGATGAAGAAGCACCTGGACTACGCCATCACCCAGGTGCCGAAGGACAAGCTCTCGCTCGGCATCGCCACCTACGGCTACCGCTGGTACACCGGCAACCCGGTCAAGGAAGACGGCACCGAAGCGTCGAACATCTCCGCCACCTACATCGATGCCGACGAATCCTTCCCGCTGGCGATCGAGCAGAACGCTACCGTGCAGTGGGATCCGGTCGAGCAGGAATCGTGGTTCTACTTCTACCGCGACGACATGCGCGAGTGGGTGTTCCGCCCGGACGCACGCAGCTTCAAGGCACGCTACGAGCTGGTCAAGCAGTACGGCCTGGAAGGTTTCAGCTGCTGGGTGCTGGGTGCCGAAGACCCGAAGGTGTGGGACGAATTGCCGACTGCGCAACGCTAAGCACGCGATCGCACTGCTGCGCGACATGACGGGCGCGGTCGGTGTCTGCATCGGGCTGGATGCACTGCAAGCCGATGCGGTCACTGACCGCGCCCGTCCTGCGACGAACGACGCGGACACGCGGTCGTTGCAGGCCACCACACACCGCGCACCCCGGCGAAGCGTGCGCCAGTCCCTGCGCCATCCGGCACGGCTTTGCTACTGTGCGTGGCTGCCGTGTTTCCCCCCGCCTTACCGGGATGTGATTGCATGATGTCGAACTCCGCACCGAACCTGCGCTCATCGCCATCCGCGTCGCCGTTGCCGCGCCGCCTGTCGTTGCGGCTGCCGTCATCGCCGGGACGTTGCTCGCGCCTGCTTGCGGTGGCGTTCGCGGCAATGCTGTCGGCAGGGTGTGGCCAACCCGATACGGCGACCGCGCCGGCTGCGGACCATCCCCGCAGCACCTCGACATTGCCTGCGACCACCGCACCGCTGCCGCTGATTCCCGCCCCGGTCGAAGCCAGGCGCGGCACTGGCAGCTTCCGCGTCGGCACCGGCACGGTGATCTCCATCCCCACCGGCAATGCCGAGGTGCGCCGCAGCGCCGAGTCGCTGGCCAGCCTGCTGCAACGCACCCGTGGCCTGACCCTGGAAGTGCGCACCGAAACCACGGCGTCACCGCACAGCATCCGCCTGGAGCGCACACCGCAGGCACCGGTGGCGCACAAGGAGGGCTATAGCCTGGACGTGGATGGCGACGGCATCCGCATTGCCGCGCGCGATGGCGCCGGCCTGTTCTATGGCGCGATCAGCGCCTGGCAACTGATGACGCCGGACGCGCGCAAGGGCGAGGTCGCCGTGCCGGCGGTGGCGATCCGCGACTGGCCGCGCTTTGGCTGGCGCGGCCAGCATCTGGATGTGGCCCGCCACTTCCACGACGTGGACACCGTCAAGCATGTGCTGGACGCGATGGCCGCGCACAAGCTCAATGTGCTGCACTGGCATCTCACCGACGACCAGGGCTGGCGCATCGAGATCAAGCGTTATCCCAAGCTTACCGAGGTCGGTGCCTGGCGCACCCCGCCTGGCGCCGGCCGGCACGGCACACCCGAGCGTTACGGCGGTTTCTATACGCAGGAACAGATCAGCGAGATCGTTGCCTACGCCGCGCGCCTGCACATCACCGTGCTGCCCGAGCTGGACATGCCCGGGCATGCGCAGGCTGCGGTGGCGGCGTATCCGGAAGAGGTTGGCGTGCCCGGCCAGCGCACCCAGGTCGGCGTGGACTGGGGCGTCAATCCGTATCTGTTCAACACCAGCGAGCGCAGCCTGAGGTTCATCACCAATGTGCTGGATGAAGTGCTGACGTTGTTCCCGTCGGCGTATATCCACATCGGTGGCGACGAGGCGGTCAAGGATCAATGGGAAGCCTCGCCTGCGGTACGCGCGCAGATGCGCAAGCTCGGGGTCAAGGACGCGCATGCGATGCAGGGCTGGTTCAACGAACAGCTGGCGGCCTACCTCACCCAGCACGGCCGGCGCATGATCGGCTGGGATGAAATTCTGGAAGGCGGCGTACCGCAGAGTGCGTCGGTGATGTCGTGGCGTGGCACCGAAGGTGCGGTGACCGCAGCCAGGCAAGGCCACGACGTGGTGCTGGCACCGGGCGACTGGCTGTATCTGGACAATCTGCAGACAACCCGCAGCGACGAGCCCAACGGCCGCCTGACGATCCTGCCGTTGTCCAAGGTCTACGCCTTCGACCCGGTGCCAGGTGAACTCAGCGCCGAGCAGGCCAGGCATGTCCTCGGCGCGCAAGGCGCGTTGTGGTCCGAATACATTCCCTCCAGGTGGCATATCGACCACGCGCTGTTCCCGCGGCTGTCCGCGGTGGCCGAAGTCACCTGGTCGCCTGCCGCTGCACGCAACTGGAAGGATTTCCTGGCGCGCCTGCCGGCGCAGCTGCAGCGCTACAAGGCGCTGGGCATCGACTACAGCGACGGCGCCTTCGCCGCCGATATCGCACTGGAAGGCGGCCCCAACCCGGTGCTGGCCGGTGGCCCGGCCAAGGTGGCGTTGAGCACGCAGACCGGCGCAGGCGCGCTGCACTACACCACCGATGGCAGCGATCCCACGCCGGCATCGCCGCGCTACAAGGCCCCGTTCGCGATCCAGCTGCCGACCACGGTCAAGGCCGCCGCCTTCGATGCCGGCGGCACCGCGCTGGCGGCCACGCGCAGCCGCAGCGTCGATCGCGCCTCGCTGTTGCGCGTGGACACCCAGGGCCTGCGCGATTGCGTGCAGACCGGTGCGCTGGGCCTGCGCCTGCCGTTGCTGCCGGAACTGACCGGCGCCGACACGCCGGTCTACAACGTCGACCTGTTCCATGCCTGCCGTCTCTACCCGCAGGCGCGCCTGGATGGCATCGGCGCGATCCGCATCGAGGCCGCACGCCTGCCGAACAACTTCGGCCTGGCGCACGAGCAATCCAAGGTGGTGCAGTACCCGGCCAAGACGCGCCGCGGCGAGCTGGAAGTGCGCCTGGGCTGCGAGGGCGAGCTGATCGCCAGCCTGCAATTGCCCGACAGCGCCGCCCTGGGCGAACAGTTCACGCTGGAAACTGCACTGCCTGCACGCACCGGCGTCCACGATCTGTGCCTGCGCTTCACCGCGCCGATTCGCGGCCCGCTGTATGCCATCGGCGCCGTCCAGTTGATTGAAACCACCGCGCAGGCGCCCCCCGCCGCCACGCGCTGATCCATCCAAGGAGAGTCACCCATGCCCCTGTCCCGCCATCGCCGCGTCCCCGCCCCCACCCGTCTCGGGCTTGCCCTGGCCTTTGCCATCTCGCAGGCCTGGGCCGCCCCGCCCACGGCGACGCCACTGGACAGCGGCTGGCAGGTGCGGCTGGTGCCGGGCCAGGAACAGGCAAGGACGTATCCAAAAGCGGCGGCCTGGCTGCCGGCGCAGGTGCCGGGCGCGGTGCAGACCGACCTGATCGCCGCCAAGATCGTGCCGGACCCGTTCTATCGCGACAACGAGGGCAAGATCCAGTGGGCGGGCCTGAGCGACTGGCAATACCAGACCCGCTTCAACGTGGACGCGGCCACGCTCAAGCGTGAGCACGTGGAGCTGGTGTTCGACGGCCTGGACACCTTTGCCGAGGTCACCCTCAACGGCAAGCCGCTGCTGCGCGCCGACAACATGTTCCGGCAGTGGCGGGGGGATGCCAAACCGCTGCTCAAGCGCGGCCACAACGTGCTCGAGGTCAAGCTGTTCTCGCCGATCAAGAAGATCCAGCCGTGGCTGGCCAAGCAGCCGTACGCGCTGCCGGGCGCCTACGATTCGGCCTTCGGCGACGAGCCCGAATCGCGCCACAGCTCCACCTACGTGCGCAAGGCGCCGTATAGCTATGGCTGGGACTGGGGCCCGCGCATGGTCAACGCCGGCATCTGGAAGGATGTGCGCGTGGAAGCCTGGGATGCGGTGCGCGTGGACGGGCTGCATATCGCCCAGCAGCGCGTCGACGCGGACAGCGCGCAATTGCAGGCGCAGCTGGAACTGCAGGCCGGCCGCAGCGGGCCGGTGCAGGTGACGCTGGACGTGCTGGGACCGGATGGCCAGAAGGTCGGCCAGTTCACCCAGGACGCGGTGGTCGACCCCGGCCAGAACCGCATCGATCTGGCGGTGCGCATCGCCAAGCCCAAACGCTGGTTCCCGGCCGGCTACGGCGCGCAGGACCGCTACACCTTCGTGGCCAGCGTGCGCGATGCCGATGGCGACAGCCAGCAGATCAAGCGCGTCACCGGCCTGCGCTCGGTGGAGCTGCGTCGCGAAAAGGACAAGTTCGGCAAGAGCATGGAGATCGTGATCAACGGCATACCGATCTTCGCCAAGGGCGCCAACCTGATCCCGCTGGATGCGTTCCCCGCGCGTGTGAGCCCCGAGCGCATGCGCAGCACCCTGCAGGATGCGCGCGATGCCAACATGAACATGCTGCGCATGTGGGGCGGCGGGCATTACCAGGACGACCGTTTCTACGAGATGGCCGACGAGCTGGGCATCATGATCTGGCAGGACTTCATGTTCGGCGGCGCCGTGCCGCCGTACGACGTGGAGTTCCGCGAGAACACCCGGCAGGAGGCGATCGAACAGGTCAAGCGCCTGCGCGACCATCCCAGCATCGTGCTGTGGTGCGGCAACAACGAGGTGCAGACCGGCTGGGAAAACTGGGGCGACCGGGTCAAGTTCAAGCAATCGGTGGACCCGGAAGAGCGCAGCCGCATCGAGCGCGGCATGACCACCCTGTTCGGCACCGTGTTCCGCGAAGTGGTGGCCACCTACGACAGCGACGTGCCGTACTGGTCCACCTCGCCGGGCACCAACTTCGACGGCGCCGCCGACCAGGCCACCGATGGCGACATGCATTACTGGAAGGTGTGGGGCGGCCCCGCGCTGCCGGTGACCGAATACCTCAACGTCACCCCACGCTTCATGTCCGAATACGGCCTGCAGTCGTTCCCGGACATGCGCACCGTGCGTGCCTTCGCCGAACCCGGCGACATGGATCCGGAATCGCCGGTGATGCGCGTGCATCAGAAGTTCGACAAGGGCAACGGCAACAAGCGGCTGATGCTGTACATCCGTCGCGAATTCGGCGAACCCAAGGATTTCGAGAGCTTCGTCTATCTGAGCCAGCTGATGCAGGCCGAAGGCATCAACCTGGCCGCCTCGCATCTGCGCGCCTCGCGCCCGCAATCGATGGGCTCGTTGTACTGGCAGCTCAACGATGTGTGGCCGGGTGCGTCCTGGTCCAGCGTGGATTACTACGGCCGCTGGAAGGCGCTGCAGTACCACGCCCGCCGCTTCTATGCGCCGGAGCTGATCGCCGCACTGCGTAACGACAAGGGCCAGACCGAGGTGTCACTGGTGTCCGACCGTACCACCCCGCTGGCGGCCCGCTGGCGCATGCGGGTGATGGGCATGGACGGCAAGCTGCTGAGCAAGCGCGAGGAAAAGGCCACCGTCAAGCCGCTCAGCAGCCTGCAGGTGGGCAGCTTCAGCGACAGGCAATTGCTGGGCAGTGCAGATCCCAAGCGCACGTACGCGGTGTTCGAGTTGTTCGATGGCGCCAAGCTGCTGTCGCGCGAAGTGGTGTTCTTCGCGCCGGCCAAGCAGCTGGCCTTGCCGTCCGCGAAGATCGACAGCCAGTGGCGCGCCGATGGCGATGGCTATGCGCTGACGCTGTCCAGCGACACGCTGGCGCGCGAGGTGTGGCTGTCGTTCGGCGACCTGGACGTGAGCGTGGCCGATAACGCCTTCGACCTGCTGCCGGGCGAGCCGCTGACGCTGCACGTGTCCAGCAAGCTGCCGATGGCGCAGGTGCAGTCTGCGTTGCAGGTGCGCGACCTGGCATCGACGCTGGCCGGCGCGCCGCCGGAACCGCCGGAGGCAGCGGCGACGAAATGAGCGGCGAGCTGGCCCTCATCCGCCCTTCGGGCACCTTCTCCCGCCAGGCGGGAGAAGGACTCGATCTCCGCTCGTGCATGCGCTTGTTCCGCGTATGCATTTCGCGCGCATGGCGTCTCCCGCCAGGCGGGAGAAGGACTCGATCTCCGCTCGTGCATGCGCGTGTTCCGCGTATGCGTTTCGCGCGCNTTCGCGCGCATGGCGTCTCCCGCCAGGCGGGAGAAGGACTCGATCTCCGCTCGTGCATGCGCGTGTTCCGCGTATGCGTTTCGCGCGCATGGCGTCTCCCGCCAGGCGGGAGAAGGACTCGATCTCCGCTCATGCATGCGCTTGTTCCGCGTATGCGTTTCGCGCGCATGGCGTCTCCCGCCAGGCGGGAGAAGGACTCGATCTCCGCTCGTGCATGCGCGTGTTCCGCGTATGCGTTTCGCGCGCNTTCGCGCGCATGGCGTCTCCCGCCAGGCGGGAGAAGGACTCGATCTCCGCTCGTGCATGCGCGTGTTCCGCGTATGCGTTTCGCGCGCAAGGCGTCTCCCGCCAGGCGGGAGAAGGACTCGATCTCCGCTCGTGCATGTGCTTGTTCCGCGTATGCGTTTCGCGCGCATGGCGTCTCCCGCCAGGCGGGAGAAGGGCTCGATCTCCGCTCGTGCATGCGCGTGTTCCGCGTATGCATTTCGCGCGCATGGCGTCTCCCGCAGATTTGGTTTCCTGTCATGCCACTCTTCGCACCCTTGCATCGCATCCACCTTAGGAAAACGACGTGATCTCCTGCCGTGCGTGCCCTCTCCCAAGGCGCGCCCCTCTCCTCCCTCGCGCGCCCTCGTCCCGCGTTGGGTGTCCTTCTCCCGCGGGCGGGAGAAGGTGCCCCGCAGGGGCGGATGAGGGCCCGCCGCAGTAACAGCAACATCCACCACAGCCGGTGGCGCGCATGACGCCGCCGCGCCAGACCCTCAACCCGCCGCCCCCCCTGCGGCACCACCAGAACAACGCCGGGCGAATCTCGCCACTGCGCAGGAGTGAATCGATGTCATCCGTGTTTGTATCGCGTCTTGCCATGGCACTGGGCCTGAGCCTGGGCCTGCCCTGCATCGCGCACGCCGCGCCCGACGACCGCAGCAGCACGCCGGAGCAGCGCGCCGCCGCGTTGGTGGCGCAGATGAGCCGCGAGGAAAAAGTCGCGCAGGCGATGAACGCTGCGCCGGCGATTCCGCGCCTGGGCATCCCCGCCTACGAATGGTGGAGCGAAGGCCTGCACGGCATCGCCCGCAATGGCTACGCCACGGTGTTTCCGCAGGCGATCGGCCTGGCCGCCAGCTGGAATACCGCGTTGATGCAGCAGGTGGGCACGGTGGTGTCGACCGAGGCACGCGCCAAGTTCAACCAGGCCGGCGGCCCGGGCAAGGACCACAAGCGCTATGCGGGGCTGACCATCTGGTCGCCCAACATCAACATCTTCCGCGACCCGCGCTGGGGCCGTGGCATGGAAACCTACGGCGAGGACCCCTTCCTCACCGGGCAGCTCGCGGTGGGCTTCATCCGCGGCCTGCAGGGCGACGATCTCCATCACCCGCGCACCATCGCCACGCCCAAGCACATCGCCGTGCACAGCGGCCCGGAACCGGGCCGGCACGGCTTCGATGTGGACGTGTCGCCGCGCGATGTGGAGGCGACCTACACGCCCGCCTTCCGCGCCGCCTTGATCGACGGTCAGGCCGGCTCGGTGATGTGCGCGTACAACTCGCTGCACGGCACACCGGCCTGCGCAGCCGATTGGTTGCTCAACGGCCGCGTGCGCGGCGATTGGGGCTTCAAGGGCTTCGTGGTGTCCGACTGCGATGCGGTGGACGACATGACCCAGTTCCATTACTTCCGCCCGGACAATGCAGGCTCCTCGGCAGCCGCCCTCAAGGCCGGTCACGATCTCAATTGCGGGCATGCCTATCGCGACCTCGGCACCGCGATCGAGCGCGGCGAATTGGATGAAGCCTTGCTCGACCAATCGCTGGTGCGCCTGTTCGCCGCGCGCTATCGCCTGGGCGAACTGGAAGCGCCGCGCAAGGACCCGTATGCGCGGCTGGGCGCCAAGGACATCGATAACGCCGCCAATCGGGCATTGGCGCTCAAGGCCGCCGCCGAGTCGATCGTATTGCTCAAGAACGCTGCCGGCACGCTGCCGCTGAAACCCGGCACGCGGCTGGCGGTGATCGGCCCGAACGCCGATGCCCTGGCGGCGCTGGAAGCCAACTATCAAGGCACCTCGTCCGCGCCGGTGACGCCCTTGCTCGGCCTGCGCCAGCGCTTCGGTGCGCAGCAGGTCAGCTATGCGCAAGGTGCGCCGCTGGCCGCGGGCGTGCCGGGCATGATTCCGGAAACCGCGTTGCGCAGCGACGGCAAGCCGGGACTGCGTGGCGAATATTTCGACAACGTCGACATGGCCGGCACCCCGGTGACCGTACGCCAGGACCGTGCGGTCAGCTTCAACTGGGACCAGGTCAGCCCGGCCAAGGGCGTGCCGGCCGATCGCTATGCGGTGCGCTGGAGCGGCGAGCTGCTGCCGCCGGGCGCGGGCGATTACACGCTGGCGGTGCGGGTGGCGCGCTGCTTCGATTGCGCCGGCCACGATCCGGTGCGGCTGTACATCGACGACAAGCTGGTGGTTGCCGGCAATGCCGAAGACAAGCATGTGCCGGCCGGCATGCACAACGCCGATGGCCGCAGCGTGGAAACCATGCTGCACTTCGACGACACCCGCCCGCGCAGGATCCGCCTGGAAATGGAGCACCGCGGCCAGGACCAGGGCCTGCGCCTGGAGTGGCTGGCACCGGCGGCGGCGCAACTGGCCGAGGCCGAGCAGGCGGTGGCACACGCCGATGCCGTCGTGGCCTTCGTCGGGCTGTCGCCGGATGTGGAAGGCGAGGAACTGCGTATCGACGTGCCCGGCTTCGACGGCGGCGACCGCAACGACATCGCCCTGCCCGCGCCGCAGCAGGCACTGCTCGAACGCGCCAAGGCCTCCGGCAAGCCGCTGGTGGTGGTGCTGATGAGCGGCAGCGCGGTGGCGCTGAACTGGGCCAAGGCCAATGCCGATGCGATCGTGGCGGCGTGGTACCCGGGCCAGTCCGGCGGCACCGCGATCGCGCGCGCACTGGCGGGCGAGGACAACCCTGGCGGGCGCCTGCCGGTCACGTTCTACCGCTCCACCAAGGACCTGCCGCCCTACGTCAGCTACGACATGAAGGGCCGCACCTACCGCTACTTCAAGGGCGAGCCGTTGTTTGCGTTCGGCTATGGGCTGAGCTACACCAGCTTCGCCTACGAGGCACCGCGCCTGTCCACCAGCACGCTGCAAGCCGGCAATACGCTGCAGGTGACCACCACCGTGCGCAATACCGGCAGCCGCGCCGGCGATGAAGTGGCGCAGGTGTACCTGCAGTATCCGGACCGCCCGCAATCGCCGCTGCGCAGCCTGGTCGGCTTTCAACGTATCCGTCTGGAGCCGGGCGAGCAGCGCACGCTCACCTTCACCCTGGACGCGCGCGCCCTCAGCGATGTGGATCGCAGCGGGCAGCGCGCGGTGGAAGCCGGCGATTACTCCCTGTTTGTCGGCGGTGGCCAGCCCGGCACCGGTGCGGCAGGCAAGGCTGCAACGTTCTCGATCTCGGGACGTTCGCCGCTGCCGAAGTAAGCGGTGCGCAGGCGTGATGCGACAGCGTCGGCCGTGATGGCCGGCGCCTGCGGCGTGAGGTATCGCGAGCACCTTGCCCGCAGGGCTGCCTGGCAGCTGGCGAGCTGGTACGGACAAGCAGGCTCTACCAGTGGACTGGTCGGTGCCATGCCCAGCCCGATCCTGTCGCGCGTGTTCCAGGTCGGTCGTGAGTGCACGGAAGCTGGGCGATGTCCATGCGGCGGCACGGGCGTGGACCAGCCACCGCACCCACTGCCGCGAACCCGCATACGGCGCCGAATTGTGCGGACGCACTATGCACATTCGGCGCACACGTTGTATGGTCATCGGGAATTGGTCCTGCATAGGTCTCATCATCGGCCCGGCGCGCAGCGCGACCGATGGAGGTGCCCGCTGCCTCGACCGCTTGCGAAAATCCCAGGGAGCTCCAGGTCATGCACACCCGCCGCGACATCCTTCAGCTGCTCGGCGCCAGCGCGGGCGCCGGCTTGCTGGCCGGCGCGCTGCCGGCCTTCGCGGCCGGCCCCGCCGCCGGCGCATCCACGGCCGCCGGCAACTTCGTCAGCAAGCGCCCGCCCAAGGCGCAGCGCCGCTTCGTCAGCAAGGCGGTCGAGCAGCAGATCGTGCAGATCAAGGCGCGCATCGCCGACCCCGAGCTGGCCTGGCTGTTCGAGAATTGCTACCCCAATACGCTGGACACCACGGTGGAAACCGGCACCCGCAACGGCAAGCCGGACACCTTCGTCATCACCGGCGACATCCACGCGATGTGGCTGCGCGATTCCTCCGCGCAGGTGCATCCGTACGTGCCGCTGGCCAGGCGCGACCCTGCGTTGCGGCGCATGTTCCATGGCCTGATCCAGCGCCAGGCCGCCTGCATCCGGCTCGACCCCTATGCCAACGCCTTCCTGCCCGATGGCCAGACCCAACGCCTGAAGTGGTCGCTCAACGACATCACCGAGATGAAGCCCGGCGTGGGCGAGCGCAAGTGGGAAATCGATTCGCTGTGCTACCCGATCCGCATCGCGCACGAGTACTGGCGCGCCACCGGCGATACCGCCCCGTTCGACGACGACTGGCGCGCAGCGATGCACGTGGTGGTCAGGACCTTCCGCGAGCAGCAGCGCAAGGACAACCGCGGCCCGTATGTGTTCCAGCGGCCCTCGCCGCTGGCGACCGAGACGCTGGTGCTGGAAGGCTACGGCCAGCCGACCCGGCCCAACGGCATGATCCACTCGATGTTCCGCCCCTCCGACGATGCCTGCGTGTATCCGTTGTTCGTGCCGGCCAACCTGTTCGCGGTGGCCTCGCTGCGCCAGCTGGCGACGATGAGCACCGCATTGCACCGCGATAGCGATTTCGCCGCCGACTGCACCGCGCTGGCCGACGAAGTGGAAGCGGCGACGCGCCAGTTCGGCCAACTGCGCGACAGCGACGGCCAGGCGTACTGGGCGTTCGAAGTGGACGGTTACGGCAACCAGTTGTTCATCGACGACGCCAACGCCCCCGGCCTGCTCAGCCTGGCCTACCTGGGCTGCTGCGACCGCGCCGACCCGGTGTTCCTGCGCACCCGCCAGCTGGCCTGGAGCGAACGCAATCCGTATTTCGCGCGTGGCCGTGCGGCCGAGGGCGTCGGCAGCCCGCACAGCGGCATGGGCACGATCTGGCCGATGTCGATCATCCAGTACGCGCTGGTCAGCGACGACGATGCGCAGTTGCGCCAGTGCCTGCAGTGGCTGAAGACCACCCACGCCGGCACCGGCTTCATGCACGAAGCCTTCGACAAGGACAACCCAAGCACCTTCACCCGCGACTGGTTCGCCTGGGCCAACACCTTGTTCGGCGAACTGATCATCGACCTGCACCAACGCAAACCGCAGCTGCTGCGCAGCGCCTGAGTTTGCGAAGGGCCCGCCCTTCCAACGCGGAACTGCAGAGCGCTTGATCTTCCCTTCTCCCGCCGGGAAAAGGTGCCCGAGGGGCGGATGAGGGTACGGCCCGCCCCACTTCGTGACATCCAAGAGCACATCACCATGGCAACACGACGCGGTTTTCTCCAAGGCGCCATCGCAGCGGCCCTGTTCGGCAGCACCGGCCTGCCCGGGCTTGCCCGCGCACGCGCCGGCAACTACGCACTGCCGGCCGATGCACGCACCCGCGCCGAGCTCACCCGCCATGTCGATGTGTTCATCGGCACCGGTGGCCATGGCCACACCTTTCCCGGCGCGACGCTGCCATTCGGCATGGTGCAGCTGAGCCCGGACACCTACAACGCGGTGTGGGATTCGTGCTCCGGCTACCACGAGTCCGACGGCTCGATCATGGGCTTTTCGCATACGCATCTGTCCGGCACCGGCATCGGCGACATGCTGGACGTCCTGCTGGTGCCGGCCACCGGCGAGGTCAAGCTGGTGCCCGGCGCACTCGACGCGCCGGACAGCGGCTACCGCTCGCGCTACGACCACAGCGATGAAGCCGCCTCGCCCGGCTACTACCGCGTGCGGCTCAAGGACAGCGGCGTGCATGCCGAGCTCACCGCCACCTCGCGCGCCGGCCTGCACCGTTACCACTTCCCCAAGGGCAAGCCGGCGCATGTGCTGCTGGACCTGTGCCACGGCATGCAGGACAAGCCCGGCATCCCCACCCGCGTGAGCGATGCCCAGCTGCGCGTGGTCGATGCACAGACCATCACAGGCGGACGCCGCGTCCACCAGTGGGCCAAGGGGCGCTACATCTACTTCGCAATGCGCCTGTCGCGGCCGTTCGCCAGCGTGCAGCTGTACGACGAAGATCAAGCGCTGCCCGCCGGCACGCGCAGCCGCGACGGTAGCCACCTCAAGGCCGCGTTGCACTTTCCCGATGCATCCGACGCCCCGCTGCTGATCAAGGTCGGCATCTCCGCCGTCAGCGCCGACAATGCGCTGGCCAACCTGGATGCCGAGCTGCCCGATTTCGACTTCGCCCGCGTGCATGCGCAAGCCGTCGCCGCTTGGGAAAAAGAGCTGGCTCGCGTGCGCATCGACAGCGATGACGCTGCGCAACGCCGCATCTTCTACACCGGCCTGTATCACAGCCTGCTGGCGCCCACCCTCTTCAGCGACGTGGATGGCCGTTACCGCGGCATGGACCTGCAGATCCACACCGCCCCCAAGGGCTATCACAACTACAGCACCTACTCGCTGTGGGACACCTACCGCGCCGCGCACCCGCTGCTCACCCTGGTGCAACCCGAGCGCGTGCCGGACCTGGTGCAGTGCCTGGTGCGCGGCGCCAACGAATGCCCGGACGGCGTGGGCATCTGGCCGCTGCAAGGCGTGGAAACCGGCTGCATGATCGGCTACCACTCCGCGGTGGTGCTGGCCGAAGCGCATGCCAAGGGCTTCACCGGCATCGACTACACCGCCGCCTGGCCGGCGTACCGCAAGCGCGCGATGGACGACACCACCCACGGCCTGGCGTATTACCGCAGGCTTGGCTACATCCCCGCCGACAAGGTGGACGAAGCGGTCAGCCGCACGCTGGAATACGCCTACGACGACTGGGCCTGCGCGCACCTGGCACAGGCCGCCGGTGCCACCGACGACGCACGCGCACTGCGCGAGCGCTCGCGCAACTACCGCAACGTGTTCAATCGCGACAGCGGCTTCGTGCAGGCGCGACTGGAAGACGGCAGCTGGGCCCAACCATTCGATCCGCGCGGCATGGGCCACATCAGCAAATGGCGCGACTTCACCGAGTCCAACGCCTGGCAGGCCACCTTCCTCAACCAGCACGACCTGTACGGCTACATGGACCTGTACGGCGGCCGCGACGGCTTCGTCGCCAAGCTGGACGAACTGTTTTCCACCAGCTCCGAACTGCCCGCCGATGCGCCACCGGATATCGATGGCCTGGTCGGCCAGTACGCGCACGGCAACGAGCCGAGCCATCACGTGGCCTATCTGTTCGCCTATGCCGGCCAGCCATACAAGACCCAGGCGATGGTGCGCCGGCTGCTGCGCGAGCAGTACCACGACGCGCGCAACGGGTTGTCCGGCAACGAGGATTGCGGGCAGATGAGCGCCTGGTTCGTGCTCAGTGCGCTCGGGCTGTATGCGGTGGACCCGGTCAGCGGCAACTACGTCCTCGGCAGCCCGTTGTTCAAGCGTGCAGAACTGGATGTCGGCAACGGCCGCACGCTGCGCATCGTCGCCAACAACAGCAGCGCACAGAACGTCTATGTGCAGTCGCTGACCTGGAACGGCAAGCCGATCAACCGCAGCTGGATGCGGCATGCCGACTTGGCCGCCGGCGGCACGCTGGAATTCACCATGGCTGCCAAGCCGAATCCGGCCTTCGGCGCGAACAGGGAGGATCTGCCACCGTCGTTCGCATAGCGTACTTCCCCGGCATCGCGCCGATCGCAACAGGAGGCTGCCGTTCCCTTTCCCGCAAGCGGGAGGCTTGCTCTTCCCTTCTCCCGCAAGCGGGAGGCTTGCCTGTCCCTTCTCCCGCAAGCGGGAGGCTTGCCTTCCCTTCTCCCGCAAGCGGGAGGCTTGCCTTTCCCTTCTCCCGCAAGCGGGAGAAGGTGCCCGAAGGGCGGATGAGGGCCAACCCGCAAGCGGCCTAACCCAAAAACCAATCCACCCCCATCGTCACCAGTCACTCGTCACCGCCGAGAATCGCCCATGTTGCGCAGCACCCTCAGCCCCCTCGTTCTGGCCCTCGCCTTCGCGTTTCCCGTTACCGCCATGGCCAACGACGCCGACACCTGGCCCAGCTTCGGCACGCAAGGCACGCAGTTCGTGCGCGATGGCAAGCCGTACCAGATCCTCTCCGGCGCCATCCATTTCCAGCGCATCCCGCGCGCCTACTGGAAGGACCGCCTGCAGAAAGCACGTGCACTCGGCTTGAACACGGTGGAGACCTACGTGTTCTGGAACCTGGTCGAACCGCAGCAGGGACAGTTCGATTTCTCAGCCAACAACAACGTGGCCGCCTTCGTCAGGGAAGCCGCCGCACAAGGCCTCAACGTGATCCTGCGGCCCGGCCCCTACACCTGCGCGGAATGGGAAGCCGGCGGCTACCCGGCCTGGTTGTTCGGCAAGGACGATATCCGCGTGCGCAGCCGCGACCCGCGCTTTCTCGCATCCAGCCAGGCCTACCTGGATGCGGTGGCAAAACAGGTGCGCCCGTTGCTCAACCATAACGGCGGGCCGATCATCGCCGTGCAGGTCGAGAACGAATACGGCTCCTACGACGACGACCACGCCTACATGGCCGACAACCGCGCCATGTACGTCAAGGCCGGCTTCGACGACGCCTTGCTGTTCACCTCCGACGGCGCCGACATGCTCGCCAACGGCACCTTGCCGGACACCCTGGCGGTGGTGAACTTCGCTCCCGGCGAGGCCAAAAGCGCGTTCGAGAAGTTGATCAAGTTCCGTCCCGACCAGCCACGCATGGTCGGCGAATACTGGGCAGGCTGGTTCGACCACTGGGGCAAGCCGCATGCCAGCACCGATGCCAAGCAACAGACCGAGGAGCTGGAGTGGATCCTGCGCCAGGGCCACTCGGCCAACCTCTACATGTTCATCGGCGGCACCAGTTTCGGCTTCATGAATGGCGCCAATTTCCAGGGCAATCCCAGCGACCATTACGCCCCGCAGACCACCAGCTACGACTACGACGCCATCCTGGACGAAGCCGGACGCCCCACGCCCAAGTTCGCGCTGATGCGCGACGCCATCACGCGGGTCACCGGCGTGCAGGCGCCCGCGCTGCCGAAGCCGATCACGATCGCGGCGCTGCCGGAAACGCCGCTGCCTGAATCCGCCTCGCTGTGGGACAACCTGCCCGCCCCGATCGCCATCGACACCCCGGAGCCGATGGAGCACTTCGGCCAGGATTACGGCTACATCCTCTACCGCACCACCGTCGCCGGCCCGCGCAAGGGCCCGCTGTACCTGGGCGAGGTGCGCGATGTCGCGCGGGTATATGTCGATCAGAAGCCGGTCGGCAGTGTCGAACGCCGGCTGCAGCAGGTCTCTACCAACGTGGACATTCCCGCCGGCCAACACACGCTGGATGTCCTGGTCGAAAACAGCGGCCGCATCAACTACGGCCCGCGCATGGCCGACGGCCGCGCCGGCCTGGTCGACCCGGTGCTGCTGGACAACCGGCAGCTCACCGGCTGGCAGGCGTTCCCGCTGCCGATGCGCTCGCCCGACAGCATCCGCGGCTGGACCCGCACCGCCGTCGCAGGCCCGGCGTTCCATCGCGGCACGCTGCGCATCGGCACACCGGCCGACACCTACCTGGACATGCGCGCCTTCGGCAAGGGCGTGACCTGGGCCAACGGCGTCAACCTGGGCCGCCACTGGGCTATCGGCCCGCAGCGGGCGTTGTATTTCCCGGCCCCGTTCCAGCGCAAGGGCGACAACACCGTGGTGGTGTTCGACCTGGACAGCACCGCCAAGCCGAGCGTGCGCGGCCTGCAGCAGCAGGTGTGGATCACGCCGACGAAATAACATCGGCCAGGAAACCACCGCGCTCATCGTTAGACGGGCGCGGCGTTCGCTCCGAATCGGTCAAGAGCCGCCAACAGAACTACTGCATGGCCACCGGGCGGGCGCAGTCGGTACTCGGAATGAGGGTCGACAGGGATTCGTGTAAAAAATAGCCAAAAACAAGCTAACCCGCCGCAAGCAAAGAACTTTTTTACGAATTGCTGCCGACCCTCTATCGCATGTCGACTCCCCGTAAAAGTGGTCCATCCATGGTTAGAGGTCTCCGGGNCCCCGCCGCAAGCAAAGAACTTTTTTACGAATTGCTGCCGACCCTCTATCGCATGTCGACTCCCCGTAAAAGTGGTCCATCCATGGTTAGAGGTCTCCGGGCACACTAGCCACCGAGGAGACCAACGATGCGCAAGAGCAAGCTCACCGAAAGCCAGATTGTCGCCACGCTGAAGCAGGTTGAGGGCGGCCGCCAGGTCAAGGATGTGTGCCGTGAGCTGGGCATTTCTGACGCGACGTACTACGTCTGGAAGTCCAAGTACGGCGGCATGGAAGCCTCCGACGTGCAGCGGCTGCGTGATGTTGAAGCCGAGCACGCCAAACTCAAGCGGATGTATGCCGACTTGGCGATGGAGAACCATGCGTTGAAGGATCTGATCGCAAAAAAGTTGTAGACCCGGCGCATAAGCGCCCGCTCCTTGCCTGGCTCGTCGAGCAGCATGGCTGGAGCGAGCGTCGGGCTTGCTCAGCGCTTGGTGTGGCGCGCTCGACAGCGCGCTATCGGCGTCGTCCCGATCGCGACGATGAAGTCATTGCGTTGTTGTCCGAATTGGCCGAGCGCTTTCCCGAGCGTGGTTTTGGAAAGCTNGTGTGGCGCGCTCGACAGCGCGCTATCGGCGTCGTCCCGATCGCGACGATGAAGTCATTGCGTTGTTGTCCGAATTGGCCGAGCGCTTTCCCGAGCGTGGTTTTGGAAAGCTGTTTCAGATCATCCGCCGTCGCGGACATGTGTGGAATCACAAGAGGGTTTGGCGCGTGTAGTGCCTGATGAAGCTCAACCAGCGTCGTCGCAGCAGGCGCCGGGTCCCGACGCGTCATCCACAACCGCTGACATGCGGAGCACGCCCCAATGCTGGATGGTCGATCGACTTCATGTCAGATGCGCTGTGGGATGGTCGACGCTTCCGCACGTTCAATGTCATCGACGATTTCAGCAGTGAAGCCTTGGCGATCGAAGTGGACTTGAATCTTCCNGATGCGCTGTGGGATGGTCGACGCTTCCGCACGTTCAATGTCATCGACGATTTCAGCAGTGAAGCCTTGGCGATCGAAGTGGACTTGAATCTTCCGGCCGCCCGCGTCATCCGCACCTTGGACCATCGCAGCCTGGCGCGGCTATCCCGCTAAGCTTCGTCTGGACAACGGACCGGAATTTGTCGCGTTGGCCTTGGCCGAGCGGGCCGAGCGCAAGGGCATCGCCTTGGACTTCATCGAGCTTGGGCGTCCAATGCAAAACGGTTTTATCGAACGCTTCAANACTACAACCAGCAGATCCCGCACGACAGCCTGGGCGGGCTAACGCCCGCCGAGTTCCGTGATCAACATCAACCGCAGACCTCTAGTTTTAGCTGGCATTGAATTGTGGGGAGTCGACACTTCCGCTTACTGCTTCCGCTTACTGCTTCCGCTTACTGCTTCCCCCTACCGCCTACTACCTGCTGCGTGCTACGTGCTGCCTGCTGGGGCAAAAGTTCTTGGCTGCTCCGCTGTATGCGTTGCCAGAACGTGAACCAGATCAGCTAGAGATGTTTGTACTCTCAGCAACGCCCCTTCAGACTACCGCGCGCCCGCCGCTATCTGGAGGTCAACTGCCCGCGCAGCGTCTGCGACCAATTGCTGTATCGGACCGATCGCATTCCAGGCAAGATCACCGGCTCACGCCGTTGTGGAAGGCAGTGGCGCATTCCCGTCGTCCCATCGGGCGACGGTCAGATCGTGAGTTCCAGGAGCGTTTCATGTCGTCGTCCACCGTTACGCAAGACCCTGTCTCCGCGGTTCCGGAGCAGACCCAGCACGCCTTCGCCGAACACGTCCACAGCAAGCCCGCGCCCAGCCAGCCGATCGGCAGCACCGAAGCGGCGCACCTGATGACCTTCCTGTGCCAGACCCACTCGGCCAAGCAGCCGCAGATCCTGCTGCCGCCGCAGGAACGCGACGAGAACGCCGCATAAGCACGCCCCGACGCGCGCGACGTGGGCAACCGCGTGACGCGCGTGCCAGCGCCCGACCGGCAGCGTCACGTGAATGCGTTGAGCACCGTCCGCAGGCTGGCCAGGTTATCGGCCACGCCTGTCTGGGCAACCTTCCTGGTGGCACCGGCTGCCGCCATGGCATCCACCCTGCAGATCTGCATCACGCCCTGGCTGCTCGCAGACTACGCCAGCGTGTTTCTGTTGCTGCGGCACCGCTACCGCGTTCTGGAACAGGATGCCGGTCTGTTGGGCAATGCTCCGGTAGATCGTGCCCATGCCATTGCAGGCGCCTGGTCGATGCCCTTGAGGCTGGACTGCGTAACGGCATCGGTCATCTGATCGTTGACTGCGGCTGGGAAAGCCCTGCTGCGCTCCTGCGTGGACAACCGCACGGCGTACGCGCCGCTGAAAGCCGAGTTCGGCACCGGTCGACCGCAGCGCGGTAGACAGGCCGGCCGCACCGGCCACAGCACACCATGCCCTTTCGATAGCGGCGTGCAGGCGGATGAGTGAATCCTCGCAACGCGGCTTCGCAATGTGCGTCGCAGGCGGCTTGGCAACCTGCTTGGCAACCTGCTGCGCAATGGCCGACGACAGCGGCAGCGCGGTCGGCCAGCGCACCGGGGCGAGCGATGCAACGACCTTCCGGGTCCTCGCCGGGCCGGCGGCACAGCCGCCGGGCGACCAGCGCACATGGTATTTAATTGATAATAAATAGGTATCTCCAAAGTCCGCACAGGATGGACCATGCCGCATTTGCCACGCCTGCTGACCAGCCTTGTTGCCGGCCTTGCTGCCATTGCCGCCGGGGCACAGGAACGCGCATCGCCGCCTTCGCCGATCGTCCTCAGCGAGTTCATCGCCGACCCGGCACCCACCCCGCAAGCGCACGCGTCCACCTTGCTGGAAACCCGCGATGGCCATCTGCTGGCGGCCTGGTTCGGCGGCGCACACGAGGGCGCGGCCGACGTCGGCATCTGGCTGACCCGGCGCGACGCGCAGCACTGGCAGCCACCGCGCCGTATCGCCGATGGCGCGCGCGCCGGCACGCAGGGTACGACCGTGCCGGCCTGGAATCCGGTGCTGTTTCAATCGACCACCGGCCCGGTGCAGCTCTATTACAAGCTCGGCCCCAATCCGCGGCAGTGGTGGGGGCTGCGCATGACCTCGGCTGACGAGGGAACGCATTGGTCTGCGCCGCAGCAGTTGCCCCAGGGCATCCTTGGGCCGATCAAGAACAAACCGCTGCAATTGCCGAATGGACGCATCCTCGCGCCCAGCAGCAGCGAAGACCGTGGCTGGCGCGCGCATCTGGAATGGAGCGACGACGACGGGGAGCACTGGCAGCGCGGCATGCCGCTCAACGACCCGTCAGCGATCGGCGCAATCCAGCCCAGCGTCCTGCTGCATGCAGACGGGCGCGTGCAGGTCCTCGGGCGCAGCCAGCAGAACAAATTGTTCAGTACGTTCTCTCAGGATGGCGGACTGCACTGGCAACCGATGCAATTGCTGGATGTAGCCAACCCCAACTCCGGCACCGATGCGGTGATGCTGCGCGACGGCCGCGCCCTGCTGGTCTACAACCCCGGCATCGCCGGCAAGGACTGGTGGGACGGTCGCGGCACGCTTGCGGTGGCACTGTCGACCGACGGCGTGCACTGGCAACGCGCACTCACGCTGGAACACAGCGCAAAAGACGAGTTCTCCTATCCGGCGGTGATCCAGACCCGCGATGGCTTGGTGCACATCAGCTACACCTGGAAGCGTCAACGCATCAGACATGTCGTGATCGATCCAGCGCGGCTTGGCGCATGCGCTACCTGCACGGCGTCTGCCGGCACCAGTCCTACCCAGGGGAGATCGATTACTGACCGCCGCACCATCGACGCTTCGCCGCCCTGACCAGGACTTCGCGCCGAGATCCTTGTGCGATGCGCTGCAGTCGGATGATTTCCACTACACCGCATGCAACGAACGAGGAAACACGATGCCGCGCATCGGTCGGGCACGCACGCCAGAAGTTCCGTCGGAGCTTCCACCTGAGGAAATCTCCAACCCAAACACGCTGCCCTCCGACCGGACGCGGCCTCGCGCCGTTCCCGAACGCGGTTCAGGCCTGCTGGGTGGCCTGCTAGGGCGTGTAACCGGCAACCGCCCGCGTCGCCCATCATCGACACCAGCGTCATCCGAAATCTCCGGTCGGCAACCCAGGTCGGACGTGCGTTCGCATCCCCACGAAGTTGATGACCGTATGGCAGCAGATGAAGGACCCTCGGACGCCTCTCACTCGTCAGGCATGCCACGACTGGGCGCCAGAGAACGGCTTCGGTTCCACTCCACGGTAACGGGCTCGCCGCGCATCGACGCTGCGCGCCCAGGCTCGCACGCCGCGCCAGGCAACGCGCAGTTGGAGCACGGCGCATCGACTTCCACCTACGAAAGTGCGTTGTCGCAATGGCGGCAGGAATGCGCGGCGGCCAATGCGCAATGGCGCAACGCATGGAGCGCTGCCATCGACGGCATGCCGGCCGTCGAGACCGATCCTGAGGAAGCCCTGAGGGCAACCGCAGCCACGTTGGCGGAAGCAGCCAACCCCGCTGTCGCATCGCTCAATCTCCACTGCCTGCCACTGCCCCGATTCCCTGAGCAGACCGACCGCCTGTCCCACCTGGAACACATGACCATCAGTGCAGCGGGCCTGTTGGAACTCCCGCAATCCATGCAAGACCTCGCCAACCTGCAGACATTGGCGCTGGAGCAGAATCCGATTCGCTCGCTGCCGGCATCCATTTCTTGCCTGAGCCAATTGCGACAGCTCAGCATCGTCTTCTGTCCGGACTTGACAGAGCTGCCCCGCAATCTTGCGATGCGCAACGCATCCGGCCAATACGAAGGGCTGGTCAACCTGCAAGCACTCCAGTTGTTGGGCACAGGAATACGCATCCTCCCGACCTCGGTCATGCACCTGGAAAATTTGAAAAGATTGCAGGTGATGCACTCACCACTGACCCAACTTGCCATCAACATTCATCACATGCCCAGGCTGGAAGAACTGGATTTGCAGGGCTCGGCATTACGCAACTATCCCCCGATTGCCAGGGGCCGTGCGCCATTGAAAAGACTCAACCTGCGGGACTGCAGCGAGCTGGTCACTCTGCCACTGGATATTCATGCACTGACGCAGCTTGAAGAGCTTGACCTGCGAGGCTGCAACAGACTGGAAGCACTGCCTCCGACAATCTCCGCACTGCCTGCCGCTTGCACAATCCATGTTCCACCACATCTGCAAGCGCAACTCGATCGACTCAGGCAGCACAGAGTGCCGCCAAGGCAAGAGCGCACCGGCCCCATCGGCGCCAATCCCCGTCCCGCCACCACGACCGATCCGGCGGGTGCATCTTCCTCTGGCACTGCGCTCACCGGCACGCAGGCGCGTAAAGACGCGCTTGAAAAAATCGATAACACCGCACACGCCCTGTTGAGCGTTGTCATCGATGACGAAAGAAACCCGTTTATCGAAGGCGCCCCATCTTATCTTCCCGACAAGCGGCCTGCGGGAACTCCCGCCACGCTCGGCGAGGTGCCCGCACTCAGGAAAATGCTCGATGAAAGCAGGGATCCAGATTTCCTGGCAATGGTGCAACAAATGGCGGGTGACACGCCTAGAGTCGAAGGGATGACCAGTGAAGACCTGAGCGATCATTACACCGCCGTGAGCAACTGGAAGGCGCAGCAAAATGCGCACCTGGGCATCGTCGATCATCTCGGGCAATACGTTTATCACCAGGAAAGCGAAATGGACGCATCGACGCTGGCCAAAGCGGTACAGATGTGGAAGACCCGCGAATTGCTCGTCGCTGCACGCCCGCAGGATCGTCGGCAGTTTCCCTCGTTCCCGCTCCATCTGCCCGAGCATGCGCACGAAGGCTCGGATGGCGAGTAGACAGAACGACCGCTGGATTCCGGCTGCCGACAGCTTGCGTAGGGAAGCCCCAACATGCCACCGATGCGGAAGCGTCCAGGCCGATGAGCGTGCCGCCCGGCAATGCGCCGGCCGCTCTTGACCACCCGCCGCACAGCGCGCGCCTCCAGCGACACCAGATCTGTCGGGCCTTACATCCCGTGGTGCCGGCCAGGGTAGCGGCCTCAAGGCTGAGACGGCGCGAGAACCGCGTGCCAATCGCAGTTCTCGTCACCGGGCGCGCATGCGCGTTGCTCAGCGTTGCTGCAACATATCGACCATTCGCTGCACCCGTACGACATCCGTCCGTTGGTAGTCGCCTCCCAGATCGCGAATGGACGGGTGCGGTGCCTGCACCTGCGCGGCAATCACGCGACGCGCCGAGGCGTGGAACTCGTGGGCGCCGGTGTGTTCGCTCACGGTGCGAAGGTTGTCCTCGGAGAGCCCGGCACCGGGCATGATGCTGATACGTTTGCCCGCCTGCCGCACCAGCGCAGCGATGGTGTCGACACCTTCCAGCGCGCTCGCACGCGCACCGGAGGTCAGCACGCGCTCGCACCCCAGCGTGATTGCATCTTCCAGCGCGCGCGACGGATCGGCACTGACGTCGATCGCACGATGAAAGGTCACGCCCAGCGAACCGGCCGCGGCGATCAACACCCGCATCGTGGCCATGTCGACCTGCCCATGCGGATCCAGCGCACCCAGCACCACGCCATCGCAGCCCAGCCGCACGCAGTGCTCCACATCGCGCCGCATCACCTCGACTTCGGCCGCGTCGAAGACGAAATCGCCCACGCGCGGGCGGATCAACACATACAGCGGAATCTGCAATCGCTCACGCACCACCGCCAGCGTGCCGAACGACGGCGTCAACCCGCCGCCGTCCAGACCACCGCAGAGCTCGACCCGCATCGCACCGCCCTCTTGCGCCGCCAATGCCGATCCCACCGAATCGGCAGCCACCTCCAGCCCAAACCCGCTCATGCCGCAGGCTCGGTGGTGTAGTGGCTGTCGCCGGGCACCAGCAGGTCCTGCCGCTGCGCATCGCAGACCGCATAACTGAAACCCTTCTGGATCGCGAACGCCCCCACCTGGCCGCGCTTGTTCATCGCCAGAAATCCGACCTGCAAGGTGCGGGTGAGTTCGGGCTTGCGGCGGATCAGCCGCATCACCACCTCGCGGCAGGCATCGGCCGGCGACCTCCCCTGGCGCATCATTTCCACCACGGCAAAACTGCCGACATTACGGATCACCTCCTCGCCCACGCCGGTGGAGGTCGCGCCGCCCACCTCGTTGTCCACGTACAGGCCGGCACCGATGATCGGGCTGTCGCCGACCCGGCCGTGCATCTTCCACGCCATGCCGCTGGTGGTGCACGCGCCGGACAGGTTGCCGTGCGCATCCAGTGCCAGCATGCCGATGGTGTCGTGGTTGTCCTTGCCGCCCGGCAGCTTGGCATCGCGCCAGGCGCGGTTTTCCACGTTGGCCTCGGGCGAATACTTGGAGGTCTTCAACCACTCCTTCCACGCCGCTTCGGCGCTGGGCGTGAGCAGCCTGGTCTGCGGAAAGCCCTGTTCCAGCGCGAACTGCCGCGCGCCATCGCCGACCAGCATCACATGCGGGGTTTTTTCCATCACCGCGCGCGCCACCGAGATGGCATGCACCACGTCTTCCAGCGATGCCACCGCGCCGCAGTTGCCCAGGTGATCCATGATGCAGGCGTCCAGCGTCACCCGCCCATCGCGATCGGGGTAGCCGCCCAGGCCGACGGTGGGATTGTTCGGGTCCGCTTCGGGTACGCGCACGCCCGCTTCCACCGCATCCAGCGCGAGACCGCCGCTGCCGAGGATGTTCCAGGCGGCCTGGTTGGCGGCAATGCCGAAATCCCAGGTGGAAATCACCCGCGCCGCGCCGCGCGGCAACGCGGCGACGGGCCCGCCCGTGCCCGTGCCCGTGCCCTTGCCGGCGCCGGCCGCGGCCTGCGCACGTGCGCCCCACCCGGCCAGGCCGGAAGCGATCGCGCCCAGCGTGGCGCTCTTGAGGAAGTGACGACGTTGGATCATCCGGGCGAACTCCATGCAGGAAGAAAACGGCCGCCGCACTGCGCGGCGCCAGCCTTCCATCATGCGGCAGCGCCGCGCGCGGATAAACCGCCTTGCGGCGCTGTCGGCTGCGGATCCGCGCACAACCGGCGCACGCGCAGGGCCCGCTGCGTACGCGCTGCGCCCGGACCGCCGCGGCGATCAGGGACGAACCGACTCACCCGCCACCGGCGTCAGCGTCCTCGCGCAACCGGCTGGTCAACACATGGTCGCGCCAGACGCCGTTCAATTGCAGATAGCGGCGCGCATAGCCTTCGATCTGAAAGCCCAGCCGCTGCAGCACGCGTGCACTGCGCAGATTGTCGGGGACGTATTGCGCCATCACCCGGTGCAGGCCAAGCGGGCCGAATGCAAACGCGATGCCCTGGGTGGCCGCCCAGTGGATCAAGCCGCGCCCCTGCTGCTGCGCGTCCAGGCCGTACCCCAGATGACAGCCCTGGAAGGCACCGCGCTGGATCTGGGTAAAGCCGACCGTGCCGATCACCTGCGCATCGCGCAGCAACACCAGTTGCAACTCGCGCTCGCCGGGCACCGCGGTGCGGTAGGCGATGCTCAGCCGGCGCCAGCCCTCGGTGGTGTAGAACGCCGGCGGACGCAGCGGCATTGCAGCGGCCAGATGCGCGCGATGACGGCTGTGGTAGTCGGCCATTGCGGCCGGATCGACGATGGCCAGATCGCACAGCACCACACCGTCGGCGTGCTGGACGGGTGCGAAGACAGGCAGGCTCATGACAGCCGCGCTCGCGTCGTGCGCGCGGCATGCGTGTTGTGTGGAGCAGGCAGACGCATACGGATCATGCCCCCGCTAACGGTTGCCCGAGGGAAGCAAGGGATCTCGGGCAACCGCCACGCCGGCACCGGCTGCACCCCGCAAGCGCGACGCCAGCCTGGCCGCTGCGGCCCCTTCCCGCCGCACCCCGACATCGCCGGCAAGCCGGCAGCCTCGTCGTCCGGCAGCGGTGCGTTACGCGGCAATCGCCGCCAGCGCGTGCGCAACCTGCGCTTCGATCGCGTCCAGGTTCGGCAGCAATGCGCTCTGTTCGCCCAGCAGCACGCGCATGTGCACGCCGTCGGGCAGCGCGTCTTCCGAGGCGTCGGCCAGCAGGCCATCGCGCGGCACCGAGATCAGCTGCGGGAACGAGGCGGTGAGCAAGGCGAAGTACGGCAGCGCCGGATTGCCGCCCAGTGCCTTGAGCACGATCACCTTGTTGTTGACGGCAGCCGGCTCCTCTCCCATGCCGCTCAGGCGCGCGAACGACAGCAGCGGCACTTTCCAGCCGTACCAGTCGATGCGCCCCACCACCCAGCGCGGCATGTCCGGCAGCGCCTCGACCGCCACCCGCGACATCACCTCGGCCACCGTGGCGTTGGGCAGCAGCACGCGCTCGTTGCCGGCCTGGATCAGGACGCCGCGGATTTCGTCATTGTTGGCGTAGCTCATCGCACCTGTTCCGATCTGAGAGGAAGCGCCCGGCTTACGCCGGCCAACGCTGTGCCAGCGCCCGCGCCAGCTGCGCGGGATCGCCGGTCAAAATGCCTTGCCGCGCCAGCCGCGCTGCCGCGGCCGGGTCGTAGCAGCCGTCGGCGGACTGACCGGCCAGCCAGGCGCCCTGCTCGGCCAGCGCCAGCGCTGACTCGACCAGTGCCTCGTTGGCGCCGCTGAGCATCAGCACCGCGCTGTCGGTCGGCGGCAACGCGGCCACCAGTCCGGCCGGATCGGCCTGCGCGACAAACGCCAGCGCGCCGGCCCGCTGCTGCACGCCGATGTCGTCGGACAGCACGTAGACCTTGCCCGCGCTGACGCCCTGGCCGGCTTCGCCCAGTTCGACCGGCAATGCCGACACCCGTCCCATCTGCCGCACCAGGTTGCCGTACTGGCCGCCGTCCAGGGTCATGCGCACCAGCACCGCGCGCGGAAACTCCGGCGGCAGCGCGGACAGCAGGCGGCGGATCGCATCCGGGCCGCCGATGCCGGCCAGTACCAGCACCGCACCGGCGACGTCGCCGGCCTGGTCCAGCTCCACCAGCGACAGGCCGCCGGTCGACAACGCATCCATGTCCAGGGCGGCACGCGGGCGCACCACCACGGCGACCTCGTCGACCAGGCCCCAGGTGCTGGAATCGCCCAGCGTCAGGCCAGGCGTGCCGGCCGCCGCTGCGGCCCCGGAGGTGTCCGCGACACGCGCGAACAAGGCATCGCCGGGCACGCTGTCGAAGGCGTGCGCGGCGGCCTGCAGGTGCTGGTCCAGCTGCAGGTCCGAATCCTGCCGCGGCGCCAGCGCCAGGCCCGGCTCGGGCTGCAGTGACGGCTCGCTTTCGGTCCCTGGCGGCAACACGTCGGCATGTCCATGCAGCTTGGCGGCCAGATGGCGCACCCAGCGCTGCGCTTCCCAGCCCTCGCGGCGCACGGTCAGCTCGGCCTCGTCGAAGATCACCGTGACGCCGGGCATGTTGAAGGCCGGCTCCAGTGCCTCGAGCGCATCTTCGATCGACGGCTCCAGCGCGACCAGCACCGCCACCGGCTCGGCATCGCGCAGCATCTGCACGTCCACCGCCGCCGGCTCGTCCTCCAGCACCACGTGCGCGCCAGCCAGGCCGAGCGCTTCACGCAGGCGCTCGCGCGCCGGCCCGGGACGGCCCAGCAGGGCGACCGGCGTTCCCATTGCGCCATTAGTCTCGGACACGGGCGATCCCCAGCAGGTCATACACGTTTCGCATCAGATCCAACTCTTGGTAGGGCTTGCCCAGGTAACGCTGCACGCCGATCTCGAAGGCGCGCTGGCGATGCTTGTCGCCACTGCGCGAGGTGATCATCACGATCGGCACCGCCTTGAAGCGCGGGTCGGCACGCATCGCCGTCGCCAGCTCGTAGCCGTCCATGCGCGGCATTTCGATGTCCAGCAGCATCAGGTCGGGCACGCGCTCTTCGAGCAGTTCCAGTGCCTCGACACCATCGCGCGCGGTGGTGACATCCAGGTTGTGGCGCTCCAGCACGCGGCTGGTGACCTTGCGCATGGTCAGCGAATCGTCCACCACCATCACCAACGGCACCTGGCGCTGCGATTCGGCCGGGGTTTCCGGCGCCGGACGCGCCGGCTGGCTGAGGTAGCGACGCACCAGCGGGGCCACGTCCAGGATCACCACCACGCGGCCATCGCCGGTGATGGTGGCGCCGTAGATGCCCGGTACCGAGGCGATCTGCAGGCCCACCGGCTTGACCACGATTTCGCGGTTGCCCAGCACCTGGTCGATCGCCACCGCCGCACGCAGGTCGCCGGCACGTACCAGCAGCAGCGGCACCTGCGCCTGGCCATCGGCACGTGCGGCGACCTGGCCCACCAGCGAGCCGAGATCGTGCAGTGCGTACTCCTCGCCAGCGTAGTGGTAGCCGCCTTCGCCCGACTCGTAACGGCTGCGCGAGATGCGGCCGATACCGCTGACCGAGGCCACCGGCACCGCAAAGGTGGTATCGCCGATGCGCACGAACACCGCCTGGGTGACCGCCAGCGTCTGCGGCAGGCGCAGGGTGAAGGTCACGCCCTGGCCGCGCACCGAGTGGATATCCACCGAGCCGCCAAGCTGACGCACTTCGTTGCGGACCACGTCCATGCCCACGCCACGGCCGGCCAGCTGGCTGACCTGCTCGGAGGTACTGAAACCGGAGGCGAAGATCAGCCCATCCAGCTCGGCCTCGCCGAGCTCCTGGCCGGGCTCGATCAGGCCGCGCTGCTCGCCGCGGCGACGGATCGCCTCGCGGTCCAGCCCGGCGCCGTCATCGGCCACTTCCAGCACGATTTCCGAGCCTTCGCGACGCAGCCGGATCGCGATGCTGCCTTCTTCCGGCTTGCCCGCATCGCGGCGTTGCTCCGGCGCTTCCAGTCCATGCGCCACCGAGTTGCGCAGCATGTGTTCCAGCGGCGCGACCATGCGATCGAGCACGTTGCGGTCCAGTTCGCCCTGGGTACCTTCCAGCAGCAGATGCACCTGCTTGCCGGTATCGGTCGCGGCCTGGCGCACCACGCGGCGCAACCGCGGCACCAGGCCGTCGAACGGCACCATGCGCGCGCGCATCAGGCCGTCCTGCAGCTCGGAGCTGACGCGCGACTGCTGTTGCAGCAAGCCGTCGTATTGACGCGACAGGTCTTCCAGAACGCCCTGCAAGCCGCCCAGGTCGGCCGCCGATTCGTTCAGCGCGCGGCTGAGCTGCTGCAGGGTGGAGAAGCGGTCCAGTTCCAGCGGATCGAAGGTGCGGTCGCCCTGGTCCTGCTCGCGCTGATAGCGCGCCACGATCTGCGCTTCGGTTTCCAGGTCCAGACGCCGCAGCTGGTCGCGCAGACGCGCGTTGGTGCGATCCAGTTCGCCCATCGCGCCGCGGAACGCACCCAGCTGCTGTTCCAGCCGCGAGCGGTAGATCGCCACTTCGCCGGCGTGGTTGACCAGCCGGTCCAGCAGGTCGGCGCGCACGCGCACCTGCTCCTGCTGCACACGCGGCAGGAAGTCGTCCTCGCCCTGGCCCTCGACCGGCACCGGTGCCGACAGCGGTGCCGGTTCCACCGATGCCTTGGCGATCGCGCGCACGTCGGCATCGCTGGGTTCTGCGGCATTGCGGCCACGGGTGCGGGTTTCGAAGGCGTCCACCAGGTCGGTCGGCATCGCCACGGCGCGGTGCATGCCGGTGCGGGTCAACAGCTGGTGCAGGCGGTCGAAGCCGCGCTCGAACAGGCGCACGTCGTCGCGGTCGATGTCGGTACGGTTGGCCGCCACCGCTTCGAGCAGCGACTCGATCGCATGGCCGAGATCGCCGATGGCATTGATGCCGGCCATGCGCGCGCCGCCCTTGAGCGTGTGCAGGTCGCGCTGCAGTCCGTTGAGGACCTCGCGGTCTTCCGGCACCTCGCGCATGCGGGCGATCAGACCATCGCAATGGTCCAGCAGGTCGCGGCCCTCCTCGACGAAGATGTCGACCAGTTCGCCATCGAGCTGGTCGAAGTTGAGCGGACCGGTATCGAAGGCTGCGCCCACGTCGCTGGCGGCGCTATCGCCCGCTGCGGCGTCTTCCACCGGCGCGCTGAAGGGCACGACGGCGGCGTGTTCGCCTGGGGCTTCGGCGGATTCGGCCGGTTCGGCGTGTTCCGTGGATTCGACGTATTCGACGTATTCGACGTGGTCGCCGTGTTCGGTTTGCCCGAGCTGCCCGACGTGGTCGGGAGTCCCGACAGCATGCATACCGACAGATGCGTCTGCGTCGCGATACTGCGCGTGGACATCGGCATCGGTTTGCGCATCCGCATCAGCAACGGGGTCGGACTGCAGCTCCGGCGCCGTTTCCGATTGCGGATCGCCAGTCTCTTCGACCTGGTCGGCCACCTGCGCCATCTCGAAGGCCTGCACCGACTCGATGACGTACTCGGGTAGTGCTTCCGCAGCCTGCTGTGCTTGCGCAGCGTGCTCCGCGTCTGCAGCCAGTTCTGCTTCTGCAGTCTTTTCTGCTTCTGCAGTCTTTTCTGCTTCTGCAGTCTTTTCTGCTTCTGCAGTCTTTTCTGCTTCTGCAGTCTTTNAGTCTTTTCTGCTTCTGCAGTCTTTTCTGCTTCTGCAGTCTTTTCTGCTTCTGCAGTCTTTTCTGCTTCTGCAGTCTTTTCTGCTTCTGTAGTCTTTTCTGCGTCTGTAGCCTGCCCTGCTTCTACAGCCGGCTCTGTTTCTGCTGTCTGCTCTGCTTCCGCTGTGCGTTCGGCTTCTGCAGTCTGCTCTGCTTCTGCAGTGCATTCGGCTTCGGCAACGTGCTCCGCTTCTGCACTGCGTTCGGCTTCCGCAACGTGCTCTGCTTGGTCGGCATGCGCGTACACATGTGCGTCCGGGGATTCCTGCTCACCCGCATCGACGCGCGTTTCCGACTGCGCAGGCTCGTCGGCATGCGCAGATTCGTGCGGCTGCACCTGCTCGCCAGGCAGGGCCTGCTGTTCGGCAGACGACTGTTCGCCCCGCTGCGCTGTGTCTTGGTGCTGCTGTTCACCAACGCGCGCGTCGGCATCGTGCGGCCATGCGGCATCGCCGTGCTGTGCCGCCTCGTCGGCCGGCAGCTGCGCGTGCTGCACCTGCGTGGTGACGGCGTCCTCGTGCAACGTGGAAACGTGATCGCCCTGTTCGCTCGACCCGCCGTCCAGTGCCGCGACAACCGGCGCCCGGTCTTCGCCCGCTGCAGCATGGGTCCGGTCGGCCAGCGGTGGCTGCGCATGCACCGCTTCCAGCGCCTCGATGGTCTCGACAGGCGCTTGGTCGGTGGTTGCGGCGGCATCGCTCGACTTCGCCTCGGCATCCTGCGCGACTGCGTCGTCGTCGAGCTGGTCGTATGGGTCGTCATGACCGTGCACGGCTGCGTGCTCGCCCGGCGACGGCTGCCCGGCGTCTGCGTGCTCGGCATCGACCTGCCCGGCTTCCGGCGGGGCGAGCGTCTGCGCATCATCCAACGCGGCTTCCGCGTCGGACAGCGCGTCCACGGCCGCATGCTCGCCAGCTTCCGGTACGTCGCCTGCTGGCGCGTGCGACACCGCATCGACACCGCCGGCCTGCTGCAATCCGGTCGCATCCCAGGCATCGGCGTCGACCACCGGCTCATCGGCCGGCGTGTCGTGCGCATCGGTGCCAGGCGATGCGGCTCCGATGTCGTCCGCGTGCTGGTACTGCTCCGTATCGCCGTGCACCGCATCGGCGGCCTGCGCCGTTTCCGCATCGGGTGCGCGTGCATCCGCGGCCGCTGCCTGCGCAGCCTCGAGCGAATCGGCGCCCTGCGCCTGCTCCTGCTCCGGCGCAGCAACGTCAGCCGTTTGCGCCTGGTCGTGTGGTGCCGGTGCTTCCAGCGCAAGCGCCGAGGTGTCTTCGGCCTCGGCCTCGGCCAGTTCGTCCACCGCAATCGCCGCGTCGGCGTCGGCGTCGGCATGCGCAGCAGGATGCTGCGCCACATCGACGTCGGCATGCGCAGCGGCATCCTGTGCTGCGTCGGCGTCGGCATGCGCAGCGGCATCCTGTGCCACGTCGACGTCGGCATGCGCAGCGGCATCCTGTGCCGCGTCGACGTCGGCATGCGCAGCGGCATCCTGTGCCGCGTCGGCGGCGGCATGCACGGACGCCCCGGCATCGGTCGCCTGCGACGGCAGTGCGCCGGCGTCCAGATACGGCGACAGGTCCTGCGCACCGGTCAGCTCGACCGCCGGTTCGCTGCCGACGGCCATCTCGCCCGGCGCCTCCAGATCCTCCAGCTCGTCCAGGAACGCCTGCGGTGGCCACTGCGCTTCCGGCAGCGTTTCCACCAGCGCGCGCAGGCGCTCGGTCAGCGGCGCAAACGACGGGATCAACGGCGCATCGGCGCGCAGGGCGGTCACGGTGGTGGCGATTGCCGCCGCCGTTGCGGCAATGGCGTCGATGCCATCCTGCGACGGCGTCAGCGACGCGGCGAGCAGACGCTTGACGTAGCTCTCGGCCGGCGTGGTCACCAGGGTGATTTCCGGCACGTCGGTCATCGCAAACGCGCCACTCATGGTGTGCACGGCGCGCAGCAGTTCTTCACTCACCAGCTGCGGCTCGGCCTGGCTGGCCTGCAGCCACGCGTTGACGGTGTCCAGGTGGGTGGCGACTTCGGCTTCCAGGATCTCGCGCAGCACGCTGTCCACCGATGCCGGTGTGCCGCCGCTCGCAGCGAACACGCCCACCGCTGCCGGAACGAAGGCAACCTCCGCCGCCGGCAGCGCCGGCGCGGCCACGTAGTAGGCCTCTTCGCCCGCGGCCACGCGCTCGGCAACTGCCTGGATGGCCGGCAGGTCGGCGCTGATGCGGCCCTGGTCGCGCAAGGCGGCGTTGAACTGCGGCAGCACCTCGTAGGCCAGCTCGACCATCGCCACCACCGCCGGACTGGCCGGGCGCGAGTTGTCGAGCACGCGGTTGAGCATGCTCTCGATCTTCCAGCTGAACTCGCCGAGCACGTGCGCACCGACCAGACGGCCGCTGCCCTTCAGGGTGTGGAAGACGCGGCGGATCGGGCGCAGGTTATCCTGGCTGTGCGGTGCGGCACGCCATACCGGCAGCAGCTGGCCAAGGTTGACCAGTTCTTCGTCGAATTCCTCCAGGAACACCTCGCGGATATCGTCGTCGATATCGCTGTCGCCAAAGCCGCCGAAGATGCCGGCATCGGCACCCGCCTGGGCCGGTTCGCTTACTGCCGGTTCGCTTACTGCCGGTTGGGGCGTTGCCTCGGCAGCCTGGGCGTCGCCAGCGGCGTCGGTCGCCTGCGGTGCCTGCGGACGCTGCACATCGAACTGCGCGGCGGCCGCATCGAGCTGGGCCAGGAACGCCGTCGATGCGGCATCCAGCTCGAACGCGCTGACCACCGCCTGCTGCACGCGCGGCGTGCCCTGCCCGGCGGCTTCGTCGGCCGGGGCCGGCTGCGGTTCGGGCACGGATTCGACGAACGGGTCGGCCGGTTCCTGCGGCGCGACGGGCGGCAACGGCGGCGGCGAGAACGCATCGTCGATACTGGTCTGCGCGCGGCCGCTTCCGGCCTGCGCGATGAAGTCCAGTGGTGCTTCGGTCTGGTCGGCATCGCCCGGCAACACGATCTGCGCGATCTGCAACGGCGCCTGCTCGGCAACCGCCGGCGTGGCGCTGTCGTCGTGCTCCAGCGCAGTCAGGTCCACGGTATAGCTGACCTGGGCGGCATCGGCCGACACGCTGCCGTCCTGCTCGGCCGAGACCGGGTCGAACACGGAGGTGGCGATCGGCGCGGCCTGTTCGGTGGTTTCCAGCTGCCAGTCGCCGGGCGCCTGCGCGCCATCATCGGACAGGTCCAGCGGCGCCACCGTAAACGGCACGTGCGCCTGGCCGGAGACGGTCTCTTCGGCGGCAACCGGATCGAACGAGAACACCGCATCGGTGGCGGCAGCGCCGGTGTCGTGCACCACGCTGGCGGCAAACGGCACCTCGAGCACGGTCTCGTTGGCCCACTCCAGCGACGCCGTCGGTGCGGCGTCGTTGGCCGCCAGCACCGGTGCGCCGGCGTGTGCAGGCGATGCGGCGGGCGGCTGCGGCTCGGCCGTGCGGCCCGGCTGGTCGGCACCGACCGGCAGGTCGGAGAGCCGGCCCGTCGGCAGCGGCCAGTAGCGCAGCGTCTCCAGGCTGTTGCGGGTGATGTCCAGGATCTCCTCGCGGCCGGGACGGCGCTCGCGCAGGGCTTCCAGGTAGTACTCCAGGCTGGCCATCGCGTCGGCCAGGGTGTCCAGCTGGCGACCGCTGGGCACGCGCTGCTTGCCGATCAGTTCCAGATCGACGTAGCGACGCACGCCTTCCAGATAATCGGCCGCCTGCGGCAATTCGAGGATGCGCAGGGCGCCGCCGACTTCGCCGAGCAGGTGCGGCACATCGGCCAGGCGGGTGTGGTCCCAGTTGGTCTCGATGAAGGCGACGAAATGCTCGCGCGCCGCACCGAAATTGGCGATCGCCTCCTGCGCCAGCACGTCCACCGTGCGCCGCACTTCCGACGAGGTGGCGCTGTTGCCGGCTTCATTGCCGTCGCCGACATCGGCGCCGAGGCTGGCAACCTGGTCGTCCAGCGAGGCATCGACGTACAGCAGCGCGCCGGCGATATCCAGCAGCACGCCTTCGTCCATCTGCACCTGGCCGTCGACCACGCGCGCCAGCGCATCGCGCTGCTGCACGACCACGTTGCGTGCCACGCCCAGGCCCATCATGCCCAGCGTGTCGGCGACGCTGCCCAGATCCTTGACCTGGGTCTGCAACTCGGCGATCTCGCCGCCGGTGCGCAGGTGCAGGTCCAGCGCATCCTTGACGCGCAGCAGTTCCTCCTTGACCGCGTTGCCGACGGTGTCGAGCAGTTCGCGATTGCGCCCGCTCAGGCTGCCGCGGGCATGATCCAGCTCCGCCTCGGTGGCGACGCCGGCCTGCGGATCGAACGCGAACAGCACGCTCTCGTTGAGGCCCGGCTGGCCACGCGTGGCGCGGATCTCGTTGAGCAGCGGCAGCAGCACGATCGGGATATCGCGGTGACCGTTCTGCAGGCGTTCCAGGTAATCGGGCAGCAGCACGGTGCCGCGCATCAGCATCGCGCAGGCTTCGTCGCGGTCGGCCACCTCGCCGACCTGCACGGCCTGGGCCAGCAGCTCCAGCTCTTCGGCCACCATCGCCGGGGCGTACAACTCGACCATGCGCAAGGTGCCCTGCACCTGGTGCAGATAGCCGGCGCAGAAGCGCATCCGACTGGTGTCGGAGGGTTCTTCGGCAAAGTACTCGATCTCGTTGCGCGCCTGGCGCAACGTCTCGTCCAGCTCCGGCTTGACCCAGCCCAGCGCGGCGTGACTCATCGCATCGCGAAGCGCACTCATTGCAGCCCCCTGCCTACGGCCGGCGTACCGTCAAGGCGGCCACCGGTCTGTTCCTGCATCGACGTAACGCGACGACGCGCCATCTGCTGATCCTTGCCGTTGCGCGTCGTGCTCACGCCGGCAGCTTGAAGTCGGCGACCGAACGGCGCAGATCGGCAGCGAGCTGCGCCAGGTTGCCGATCGACTCGGCCGTCTGTTCCGCACCCTGCGAGGTCTGGCTGGTGATCTGTCGGATCACGCCCATGGTCTGTGTGATGTCCGTCGCTGCGGCCGACTGCTGGTGCGCGGCGATGGAGATGTTCTTGATCAGGTTGTTCAGGGCGTTGGACACGCGCTCGATCTCGGTCAGCGCGGTACCGGCGTCCTCGGCCAGGCGTGCGCCGGACACCACTTCGGAGGTGGTCTGCTCCATCGAGCTGACCGCCTCGTTGGTATCGGCCTGAATGGTCTGCACCAGGCCTTCGATCCGCCGGGTCGCACCGGAGGTGCGTTCGGCCAGGCGCTGCACTTCGTCGGCCACCACCGCGAAACCACGACCGGCCTCGCCCGCCGAGGCGGCCTGCACCGCAGCGTTGAGCGCCAGGATGTTGGTCTGCTCGGAAATGTCGTTGATCAGTTCCACGATCGAGCCGATCTCCTGCGAGGATTCGCCCAGCCGCTTGATGCGCTTGGAGGTTTCCTGGATCTGGTCGCGGATCTGGTCCATGCCCTGGATCGTCTCGCGCACCACCCCGGCACCTTCGGCGGCGATCACCACCGAGCGCTGCGCCACTTCGGCCGACTCGGTGGAGTTGCGCGACACCTGTTCGATGCTGGCGGCGATTTCGCTGATGCGCTCGGAGGCGGTGGTGATCTGGTTGGCCTGCTGGCCCGCCGCGTCGGCCAGCTGCATCGCCGTGGCCTGGGTTTCCTGGGTCGACACGGCGACCTTGGCCGAAGTGTCGTTGATGGTGGTCACCAGGTGACGCAGTTCGTCCACGGCGTAGTTGATCGCGTCCGCGATCGCGCCGGTCATGTCCTCGGTCACCGAGGCCTTGACGGTCAGGTCGCCCTCGCCGAGCGAGCTGATTTCGTCCAGCAAGCGCATGATCGCCTGCTGGTTGCGGCTGTTGAATTCCACCTGCGCCTGGTAACGCACGTCCTGCTCGCGCGAGCGCACCCGCACCGAGCTCCAGACGAACCCGATGATCGCCAGCAACGCCAGCAGGCCGGACACCACGCCCAGCCAGAAGTTCGGAAACAGGCGCGTATCGCGCACCGAGCCGAATGCCGAGAACGCATCGAACAGCTTCTTGCTGTCGTCGAGCATCCTGTTCGAGCCGGCGGTCAGCGCGGCGGCCGCCGACTGCGCGGCGAACAGGTTGCGCGAGCTGGCCAGGATGGCGTCGACGTCGGTCTTCATCGTCGCCCACTGCGCCTGCGACTGCTCCAGCGCCGACAGCGCGGCCGGGTTGCGCACCGCGGCGATGCCCAGCTCTTCATTGCCTGCGCGCAGGCCGTCCAGCATCTGCGTGAACACCACCGCGTCGCGCGCCAGCGCATCGCCGGCAGCGGCGGCATTGGCGCCACCGGCGCGCATTTCGGTCACCCGGCGCGCCATGGTGCCGGCGACCACGACCTGCTGCAGCGTGTTGTAGACCTGCGCCGCGGGCGCGCCGCTGACCGTCATCGCGCGCACCACCTCGTTCAACTGCGCCTGCAGCTGCGGCACGCTGCCGGAGAAGCGCTCGGCGTTGCCGGCCAGGCCGAGTACCGCCGGTTCGCTGGCGATGACCTGGTCGGCGTTCTTGCTCAGCGGCACCCAGGTCGCCTTGAGCTGGGCCATCGCACTGGCGACCGAGCCTTCCTGGCCGTAGCGGCCATCCAGTTCGCTGACCGTGCTGTCGATGCGGCCCTTGGTCTGCTTGAACGCGGCAAATGCCTTCGCGTCGCCGGACACCGCTTCGCGGCCCTGGTTGGCCAGCTGCTGCGACAGCACCTGCAGATCGGCCGCACCGGTCCCGGCACCGGCCAGGCGGCTGCCCTGCCAGGTGGCGACGCCGGTATTGGCGCCGAACACGATCATCGACAACACCAGCAAACCAAGCCAGAAGCTGGTGCTGACGCTGCCGAGCTTGTTGGTCTTGCGGGCGTCCGGGGCGGTACTCATGGTTCGACCTCGATCTGTATGACGTGGCGGGGTCGCGGCTTAGGCCGCGGCCTGCCGGAATTCAGGAGTGCGCGACAGCAACGCCAGGGAGAACACACCCCAGTCCTGCGTCTCGTTGCGGAAGGCACGGTCGATGAAGTGGGCGTAGCGGCCTTGCGCCAGCTCGCCGGGTTCGACCGCCTGGGCCTGCTCGAAGCTGCGCTGGCCGTACAGCTCGTCGATGGTCAGCGCGACGTCGCCGCCGCTCTGGCGCATGATCAGCACGCGCTGGCCTTCCTGCAGCACCGTGCGCCGGCCCTCCAGGAACTGCTTCAGGTCGATCACCGGGAACAGGTTGCCGCGCAGGTTGCCCACGCCCAGCAGCCAGGGCTGTGCGCCAGGCACCGGCGTGACCGGCGGCATCGGCACGATTTCCGCCACTTCGCGGAAATCCGAGACCAGCCGCCGGGTGCCGACGCGATAACCGACCCCGCGCCAGATATCGGCCGAGAACTGGCGTTCCGGCAGCGGCGTGGCGTGCGCAAGACTACGCCGCTCGTAGTCTTCGAGAATATCGAATGGAGAACGCATCAACGCACCAGTTGTTTGATGCGGGCGATCAGGTCGTCTTCGCGCGGCGGCTTGACGATGTAGTCGCTGGCACCTTGTCGCAAACCCCAGGCCTTGTCGGTTTCCATGCCCTTGGTGCTGACCAGCAGCACCGGGATGTCCTTGGTGGCCTGGTCGCGCGCCAATGCGCGCGTGGCCTGGAAGCCGCTCATGCCGGGCAGCACCACGTCCATCAGCACCAGGTCGGGCGCCTGGCTGCGAATCAGCGCAAGTCCCTCCTCGGCATTGTCGGTGGCGACGACCGTATGGCCTGCTTTTTCCAGCCATTGACTGAAGACTGCCCGGTCGGTGGGCGAGTCCTCGATCAATATAATTCGAGCCATGTTGCCTTTCCCCCTGGTCAGGCGTGGACGTACGTGCGAATCGCGCTCAGTAGTTCTTCACGAGTGAACGGCTTGGTCAGATATTGCTCGGAGCCGACGATGCGGCCGCGTGCCTTGTCGAACAGGCCGTCCTTGGACGACAGCATGATCACCGGCGTCGACTTGAAGAGCTGGTTGCCCTTGATCAACGCGCACGTCTGGTACCCATCCAGGCGCGGCATCATGATGTCGACGAAAATGATCTGAGGTTGCTGGTCGGCAATCTTGGCCAGTGCCTCGAAACCATCGGTCGCTGTCACTACTTCACAGCCTTCCCGCTTCAGCAGCGTCTCGGCGGTGCGGCGAATGGTCTTCGAATCATCGATCACCATCACCTTCAGTCCTGCGAGTTCCCCACCCGCAGCCATGTTTTCAGTCATGCAAATGTCCCCGGACGCGCGACGCTTCTTCCCTGCCGGCGTCGCTACGAAACTGCATGTATATCCCAAGACCCGCATTGACTGTCAAGGGTAGGTTGCCGGGAGCCCGCCAGGCGGACGTTCCGACCGTGTGCAGCTGCGGGCCGAGCGGCAAGTCGCGCATTCACGACCGGCCGGGCGCGCCATCGCCACCGCTTGAAGTTACCATCGGCGGCCTGTTCTAAAGGTTTAGCTCCCATGTCGCTCGACGTCGTCGTGGTGATGGATCCCATCGCCTCCATCAAGATCGCCAAAGACACCACCTTCGCCATGTTGCTGGAAGCGCAGCGGCGTGGTCACCGCCTGCAGTACGTGCGCCCCGGCGGGCTCAGCTTGCGCGAGGGACGCGCGGTGGCGCAGGTTGCGCCGCTGAGCGTGCGCGAGGACACGACCGGCTGGTTCACCCTGGGCGAGTTCGCCGAGCTGGCATTCGGTCCCGGCCAGGTGGTGCTGATGCGCAAGGACCCGCCGGTGGATGCGGAGTTCATCTACGACACCCAGGTCCTGAGCGTGGCCCAGCGCGCCGGCGCGCAGGTGGTCAACGACCCGCAGGGCCTGCGCGACTACAACGAGAAGCTGGCCGCGCTGCTGTTTCCGCAGTGCTGCCCGCCGACCCTGGTCAGCCGCGATGCGGCGGCGCTGAAGGCCTTCGTGCTCGAACACGGCCAGGCCGTGCTCAAGCCGCTGGACGGCATGGGCGGGCGCTCGATCTTCCGTAGCGGCACCGGCGACCCCAATCTCAACGTGATCCTGGAAACGCTGACCGACGGCAATCGCAAGCTGACCCTGGCGCAGCGCTTCATCCCCGACATCACCGCCGGCGACAAGCGCATCCTGCTGGTCGATGGCGTGCCGGTGGACTACTGCCTGGCCCGCATTCCGCAAGGCGACGAGTTCCGCGGCAACCTGGCCGCCGGCGGGCGCGGCGAAGGCCGGCCGCTGTCCGAGCGCGACCGCTGGATCGCCGCGCAGGTGGGTCCGGAAATGCGCCGCCGCGGCATGCGCTTCGTCGGCCTGGACGTGATCGGCGACTACCTGACCGAAGTCAACGTCACCAGCCCCACCTGCGTGCGCGAGCTGGATGCGCAGTTCGGCCTGAACATCGCCGGGCTGCTGTTCGACGCGATCGAGGCCGGCGCGGCGCAATGAGCGCGGCCGCGGCACTGCCGGCTCGCGCGGACGAGCGTCGACGGCTGACCGCGACGCTGGTGATCTCGCTGCTGCTGCACGGCACGCTGATCCTGGGCGTGGGGTTTGCGGTCAGCGAAGACGCGCCGCTGGTGCCGACGCTGGATGTGATCTTCAGCCAGACCAGCACCCCGCTGACGCCCAGGCAGGCCGATTTCCTGGCCCAGGCCAACCAGCAGGGCGGCGGTGACCACGCCACCGCGCAACGCCCGCGCGACAGCCAGCCCGGGGTGGTGCCGCAGGACCGCAACGGACTGGCGCCGCAGGCGCAACGCGCGACCACGGTGCAGGCACCGGACCCGACCCAGACCCGCGTGGTGACCAGTCGCCATGGCGAGCAGCGCGTGCCTGTCCCGCAGCCCAATCCGCAGACCGACCCGCTCACGCCCACCGATGCGCAGCGCGTGCAGCGCGACGCGGAAATGGCCCGGCTCGCGGCCGAGGTGCATCTGCGCTCGGAGCAATACGCCAAGCGCCCCAACCGCAAGTTCGTCTCGGCCAGCACCCGCGAATATGCCTACGCCAACTACCTGCGTGCCTGGGTGGATCGCGCCGAGCGCGTCGGCAACCTCAACTACCCGGATGAAGCGCGCCGTCGCCGCCTCGGCGGCAAGGTGGTGATCAGCGTGGGCGTGCGCCGCGACGGCAGCGTGGAAAGCAGCCGCGTGCTGGTCTCCAGCGGCACCCCGGCGCTGGATGCGGCGGCGCTGCGGGTGGTGCAGCTGGCGCAGCCGTTCCCGCCGCTGCCCAGCACCAAGGACGACGTGGACATCCTGCAGGTCACCCGCACCTGGCTGTTCCTGCCCGGCGGCGAGCTGCACGACGATCGTTGAGCGGTCCCGTGTCCGGTCAGGACGCGTTTTCTGCTGCCGCATGCCCGCCCGACAGACGACGTTGGCGCGTGCGTTGCGTGCGGCGTCAGGCGACCTGCGCCGCCGCGTACAGCTGATCGGCCAGGTCGACGATCGCGCCGGCATCCTGCACGCGCGCGCGCCAGGCGGCGGGAATTGCCTCGATGCCATGGAACGCGCCGGCCAGCTGGCCGCAGATGGCCGCGGTGGTGTCGGCATCGTCGCCCAGGTTGGCCGCACGCAGCACCGCATCGGCAAACGTGTCGGTGGTGGCAAAGCACCAGAGCGCCGCCGACAGCGCATCGACCACGTAGCCGGTGCCGCGGATCCGGGCGGCGGGAACCGCCCGATGGTCGCGCACCGACAACGCACGCAGTGCCGGCGTCGACAGCCCTTCGCAGCGGGTCTGCAACACCTGCTGGCGCTGGCCGCCGAGCAGCGCGGCACGCAACTGGAAGGCAAACAGTCGGCAGGCATCCAGCGCTTCGTCAGCGGCATGCGTGGTGCGCGAGCTGTCGGCGGCGCGCTCGCCCAGCTCGGCGGGGCGGTGCGCGTAATACATCGCCACCGGGGCCAGCCGCATCAGCGAGCCATTGCCGGCCGAGCGCGGATCGGTGCTGCCACTGAAGGCCGGCCCGCCATCCAGATAACGCTCCAGCGCCTGCCGCACGGTCGTGCCGATATCGAAGCAGGCGCCGGTGCTGCTGAGGTAGCCGTGCTGGTACCAGTTGCAATAGCGGTTCATCTGGTCGGCGGCATCGAAGCCCTGCCGATGCAGCAGGCTGTGCGCCAGGCACAGGGCCATCGAGGTGTCGTCGGTCCACTGCCCGGCGCGCAGTGCGAACGGGCCGCCGCCGCGCATGTCGTCGATCGGCGTGAAGCTGCCCGGCGCGCAGAATTCCAGCGTGGTGCCGAGCGCATCGCCGACCGCCAGGCCCAGCAGGCAACCGCGGAAACGTGCGCGCTGCAATGCGTCGGTCATGGCGCGGCACCAGCGGCCCTGGCTGCGCGTGCGGCCTGCTGCTCGAGCAGGGTCAGCGCCACGTTGTCGCGCAGATAGGCCGGTTCCACCCGCTCCGGCGCCACGCCTTCGCCGCGCAGCAGCGCCGGCACGGCCAGCGTGAGCAGGTCGGCCGCATGCGGCAACGCGGCGGCATCGACGCTGGTCAGCTGCGTTGCGAACCGCTGTTGCAGCAGCGCATCGACAGCAGCAAACCCGCTGCCGACACCGGCAAAGCGGTGCAGCGTGTCCGGCACCACGCAGTGCTGCGGCGCGCACACCACTTCCGCTGCCAGCTCCTGCAGTGTGTCGCCATCGCGCGCGAAGACGCCGGCATACACCTCGCCCATGCGCGCATCGATGCAGGCCAGCACCTGCCTGGCCTCGGCGGGCGCGCGCAAGGCCAGCACCTGCAGCGTGGACACCGCCAGCACCGGCAGGTCCAGGCCCAGCGCGATGCCTTGCGCGATGCCGATCGCCAGCCGCACGCCGGTGAACGCACCCGGGCCACGGCCGACCGCGATCGCGTCGAGCTGGCGGCGCGTGATGCCGGCCTCGGCCAGCAGGTGTTCGGCCCAGGGCAGCGCCAGTTCGGCATGCCGACGCGGCGCCAGTTCGAAGCGTTCGAGCACGCGGCCGTCGACGTGCAGCGCGACGGAACAGGCTTCGGTGGAGGTCTCGAACGCGAGGACTTTCATGGCAGGACCGCAGGCAGGAAGGGGACGCTCAGGCGTCGCCGAACGGCAGCGCGAGCACGCCATTGTCGCCCACCGGCTCGGCGACGCCAAAGAACGCACGCACATCGCCGATCTCGCGGGTGCGCGCAAACGGCGGCAGCGACGTCATGAAGGTGCGGCCGTAGCCCTTGTTCACCAGCCGCGGGTCGCACAGCACCAGCACGCCGCGATCGGTCTCGCTGCGGATCAGCCGGCCCACGCCCTGCTTGAGCGCGATCACCGCCTGCGGCAGCTGTTCGTCGCGGAACGGGTTGCCGCCGTCGCGGCGGATCGCATCCAGGCGCGCTTCGAACACCGGGTCGTCGGGCGCGGCGAACGGCAGCTTGTCGATCACCACCACGCTCAAGGCATCGCCAACCACATCCACGCCCTCGCGGAAACTGGCCGAGCCCAGCAGCACGCCGTTGCCGGACGTGCGGAAACGCTGCAGCAAGGTGGCGCGCGGCGCCTCGCCCTGCACGAACAGTGGCCACGGCGCACCGCGCAAGGCCTCGGCCGCCTCGCGCAGCGCGCGGTGCGAGGCGAACAACAGGAAGGCGCGGCCGTTGGAGGCCTCCAGCACCGGCGTCAGCGCCGCGATCAGCGCGGTGCCGAATCCACGTGCGGCCGGATCGGGCAGGTTCGGCGGCAGATAGCACAGCGCCTGGCGCGCCCAGTCGAAGGGACTGGGCTGCAGCAAGGTCACCGGATCGCTCAGGCCCAGGCGCTGCGCGATGTGGTCGAACTCGCCGCCCACCGCCAGCGTGGCCGAGGTGAACACCCAGGCCGCCTGCGATTTCTCGCGGTGTTCGCGCAGCGGGCCGGACACATCCAGCGGCGTGCGCTGGCAGCGGAACCCGCGCGGGCTGAGCTCGTACCACAGCACGTCGTTGTCGATGGTGTCCGGCAGCTCCTGGTCGAAATCCGGCACCGGCGCGTCCTCGCCCAGCCACCGCGACAGCCGCGCCAGCGCTTCCTGCGCGCGCGCAGAACAGCCATCGAAGCCGGGCGAGGCCTCGCGCAGCGGCAGCAAGGCCTCGCCCAGGCGCGCCAGCGACGACAGCACCGCGTCGAAGCCTTCGCGCACCTGCGGCCTGGCCAGCGCGCGCCATTGGGTGCCGCGCGAGGGCAGGCCTTCCATGCCCGCACGCAGGCCGCGCAAGGCCTCGTCCAGGGCCAGGATCGGTTCCTGCAGGCTGGCCTGCGCACCGGCGACCAAGCGCGCTTCGACCATGCAATCGCGCGCCAGTTCCTGCCACGGCCGCATGCCGAAACTTTCGCCGAAGAAGTTCGCCGCCAGTTCCGGCAGCTGGTGCGCCTCGTCGATGACGAAGGCCTGCGCGCCGGGCAGGATCTCGCCGAAGCCTTCCTGCTTGAGCGCCAGATCGGCCAGCAGCAGATGGTGGTTGACCACCACCAGATCGGCCGCCTGCGCGCGCTGGCGTGCCTGCACCACGAAGCATTCGCCGTAGAACGGGCATTCGGTGCCCAGGCAGTTGTCGACGGTGGAGGTCACCAGCGGCAGCAGCGGCGAGTCGTCCGGCAGGGCTTCCAGCTCGGCTATGTCGCCGAACCGGGTGCGCCCGCTCCAGGCCACGATGCGCTGGAACTGCGAGACCTGCTCGGGCGTGGCAAAGCGCGGTTCGCCGCGTGCCTGCTGGGTGCGGTACTTGCACAGGTAGTTCGCGCGGCCCTTCAGCAGCGCACTGCGCAGGCCGATGCCGAGCGCGGCACGCACGCGCGGCAGGTCGCGATGGAACAACTGGTCCTGCAGCGCGCGCGTGCCGGTCGACACGATGGTCTTCAGCCCGGACAGCAGCGCCGGCACCAGATAGGCGTAGGTCTTGCCGGTGCCGGTGCCGGCTTCGGCCAACAGCACATCGCGCGCCTCGAACGCCTCGGCAATGGCGCCAGTCAGGCGCAGCTGCGCAGCACGCGGCGCGAACGCATCGAGCTGACGCGCAAGCGCCCCGCCCTCGCTGAGCGCCTCGATGCTGGCAGTGGCAAGTTGGGACATGGGACCGGAAGCGGGTGCAGGAAGCGCGACAGCCTAGCGCGTGCGCGGTGATGCGGGGTGGCTGGCGCCCGCGGGCCAGCGATGGCGAGCGCCGCGCAGCCGGGGTTTATGCCCCACGTCGCATCGCACCGCGCCGCTGGCGGTGGTGCGGGCGCCGATGGCGCGCAGCGCATGGCTGCGCGCGCGTGATCCAGGCTGCAGCGCGGCTTCGCCGCACTCGCCTTGCGGCAAGTGCAACCGGCACCGTTGCCATGCTCAGTAGCGCTTCACGCCGGGCACCGTGCAGCCGGCAATCTGCGACTTGGCCGAGGCGGCGTTTTCCTTCTCGCCGCGTGCCAGCCGCGACTGTTCGATGGTGGCCCAATGCCGACGGCACAGCGGCCCGGTCTTGGAGCCCAGCTCGATGGCCTGCCTGGCAAACCGCTCGGCGGCGGGCCAGTCGGCCTGCAGCACCGCCACTTCGGCACGCTCCTGCAGGATGGCCGGATCGCCGGAGACCAATCCCACGGCCTGATCCAGCGCCGCCGCCGCGCCGGCCAGATCACCGGACTGGCGCTTGCTCTTGGCGGTCTCGCGCAGATCGTCCACCTGCGGGTCGCGCAAGGGCTGCACCGACAACTCGGTGTCGTCGACGCCGGCCTCGCGTTCGATCAGCAACAGCCGCTGGGTCGGCGTGGTCGGGTCCACCGGAGCCGGCGGTGGCGGCGGCGGCGGCGCGCTGACGCAGGCGGTCAGTACGGCAGACACGCCAGCGAGGGCAAGCAAACGGTGCAGTCGGTTCATCGGGTCACTCCAGTCAACGGGCAGGTGCAGCCGCGGCGGGCGCCGGCGCGGGGTCTTCCGGCTTCTTTTCCAGGCCGAAGAAGCGGCGCCAGCCACCGCCGCTGGATTGCTCGGCCGGCGCGGCTGCGTCGCCGGGCACGCCTTCGATCGACGGTGCATTGCCGGCACAGGGGGCGTAGGCCGGCGTGAAGCCGACCACGAACGGGAACTGGCGCGCGCCCGGGCAGCCGGCATCGGTGACGCCGGTGGCGGCCGCATCCACCCACTGCCAGTCCAGGCCCTTGCCGCTGACCTTCAACGGCGCACTCGGCAGCCGCGCAAAGATGCTCGACCACACCCGCATCGCGCCGGTGGCGCCGTACAGGCCGGTCTGCTCGTTCTGGTCGTTGCCCATCCAGATCACCGCCAGGTGGTCGCCGGTGTAGCCGGCATACCAGCTGTCGCGGCCGTCGTTGGAGGTGCCGGTCTTGCCGGCCGGCGACAGCCGCCCCAGGCCATCGCCCAGCAACTGCCGCGCGGTGCCGCCGCTGACCACCTGCTGCAAGGCGATGCTGATCAGGTTGGCAGCCACCGAATCGCCCTCCTGCGCCGGCGCCGGGGTCTTGTCGTAGCGCTTGAGCAGCTTGCCCTGCGGATCGAGCACGCCGCGCACCGCATGCAGCGGCTGGATCTCGCCGCCGGCAGCCAGGAACTGGTACAGCTGCGCCATGCCGTACGGGCTCTGGTCGGTGGCACCGAGGATCAGCGACGGATTGGTGTCGGCCTTGATGCCGGCCAGGACCTGGATCAGCTGGGCGATGCGCTCCGGGCCGACCTGCATGCCCACGCGCACCGTGGCCTGGTTGTAGGAATGCGCCAGCGCATCGATCAGCCGTACCGTGCCATGACTGCGGTTGTCGGAATTGCCCGGCGACCAGGTCTTGCCGCGGCTGAGCTGCACCGTCACCGGCGCATCGTCGACCCAGCTGGACAGCGCCCAGCGGTCCGGCGAGGCCAGCGCCAGCAGGTACACGAACGGCTTGAGCAACGAGCCGACCTGCCGCTGCGCCTCGACCGCGCGGTTGAAGCCCGGCTTGGCCACATCGCGGCTGCCGACCACCGCCAGCACATCGCCGTTGTGCACGTCGGTGAGCACCAGGCCGGCCTGCAGCGGCGGGCGCTTCCTGTTGTCCAGCCGCTTGATGGTGCCGGTCACCGCGCCTTCGGCATACGCCTGCGCCGACGGCGACATGCCGGTCAGCACGCTCATGCCGGCGCCCTGCAGCACGCCTTCCGGGTAGTCGTGCGCCAGCTGGCGCCGCACCAGGTCCACATAGGCGGGGAAGCGATTGGCTGCGACCAGGCCGGGCTCGGTGGGCACGCCCAGCGGTGCGGCCAGCGCGCGCTTGTATTCGGCCGCGTCGATCAGGTTGTTTTCGTGCAGCTTGCCCAGCACGAAATTGCGCCGATCCAGCGCCCGTTCCGGGTTGCGCCGCGGGTCGTAGTAGGACGGCCCCTTGACCAGCCCGATCAGCAAGGCGATCTGCTCGGTGGTCATCGAAGTGAGTTCGCGGCCGAACCACAGCTCCGCGCCCGAGGACACGCCGTGGATCGCCTGCCCGCCGCGCTGGCCCAGGTAGACCTGGTTGAGATAGGCCTCCAGGATGGTGCGCTTGTCGTAACGCGCCTCCATGATCACTGCGTAGAGAATTTCGTTGAATTTGCGGGTGACGGTCTGTTCCTTGCCGATGCCGAGCAGGCCGCTGCGTGCCAGCTGCTGGGTCAGGGTGCTGGCGCCCTGGCGGACCTGGCCGCCGGAGCGCGCCATGATCCAGGCCGCGCGCACCATGCCGCTGAGGTCGATGCCGTGGTGGCTGTTGAAGTCGCGGTCCTCGACCGCCTGCAGGCCGGTGACCAGCAGCTCGGGCACTTCCTCCATGCGCACCAGGCGGCGCTCTTCCTGCTTCTGCCCGTACAGCGTGGCGATGCGCGCCGGGTCCAGCCGCGCGCTCTTGAGCGCCTTGCGGTCGCCGGCGTCGCGCAGGCTGGCCACGCGCCCGCCGGAGAGGCTGACTTCCACCCGCCGCGCAGGCACGCGCCCGTCCACATCGACATAGCCGCGGCTGGCGATGGTGAAGCGGCTGCCGTCCTGCTGGTAGGTGCCGGCCAGCCTGGCCTGCCCGTCGTCGCGGTAGGAGGCTGCATCCAGCTCGGTCTTCAGGGTGGCCGCATCCAGCGCATTGCCCGGCGCCAGCACCAACGGCCGCCCGTACACGCGGGTCGGGATCTGCCAGCGCAGCTCGCCGAAACGCTGGGTGACCTGCTTGTTCAGATACACCGTGTAGGGAATCAGGAAACCGAGCGCCAGCGCACATGCCGCAAAGGCCCAGACAATCAGCCTGCGTTGCCAGCGGGAACCTTGCTCGGTGGAATCGTCCTCGAAATCGTCGGGAGCGTCGTTGTCGTGGCGTCGGGGCACAGGGATGCGAGAATGTAGAGTCCGGCGAGTCTAGCGCAGCGCTGTCGTGGTTGTGGTCAGCCGGAGCCTTTGACTTAAGAGCGGCTAACAAANGGGCACAGGGATGCGAGAATGTAGAGTCCGGCGAGTCTAGCGCAGCGCTGTCGTGGTTGTGGTCAGCCGGAGCCTTTGACTTAAGAGCGGCTAACAAAACCTGCGACGCCTGCCGGCAGGCGGGCACGGACCGTGCTTTGCATCTGCGGGTACCCTTCGTACCCTGCGCTTGCCTCGCGCAGTCCTTGCCCACCGACGACTGCTCGCCGGGTTTTCTTCGCCACGCCACGTCTGGAGTTCCAACGGAATGTCGATGTCCCTGGCCGATGCACGCTATCTGTTCAATCGCGTGCTCGGGCTGATCCACCGCAGCGTGGCAAGCATGCGCACGCGCGGCTGGCGCGCCACCTGGCAGCGCATTCGGGTGCATACGCAGGCGCCGCCAGCGGCGCTCGGCACGCCGTTGTGGTTGCCCGAGGCGGCGCCGTTTGCCGCGTTTGCGGTTCCGCACAGCGCCGTCCCGCGCGTGACGCTGGTGATTCCGGTCTACAACCACATCGCCCACACGCTGGCGTGCCTGCGCGCACTGGCGGCGCATCCGCCGTTGCTGGAGGTGGAGATCATCGTCGTGGACGACGGCAGCAGCGATGCCACGCAGGCGCAGCTGCCGCAGGTGCAAGGCCTGCATTACCACCGGCGCGCCAGCAATGGCGGCTTCATCGCCGCCTGCAACGACGGCATCGCACTGGCACGCGGCGACTACGTGGTGCTGCTCAACAACGACACCATCCCGCAGCCCGGCTGGCTGGATCGGCTGATCGACACCTTTGCCCAGCACCCCGGCGCCGGCCTGGTCGGCGCGCAGCTGGTGTACCCGGATGGACGCCTGCAGGAATCCGGCGGCGTGGTGTTCGCCGATGGCAGCGCGTGGAGTTATGGCCGTTTCGAATCGGCCGACGACCCGCGCTACGCCTATGTGCGTGCGATGGACTATTGCTCCGGTGCGGCGATCGCATTGCCACGCGCGTTGTTGCAGACGCTGGGCGGGCTGGATCGCCGCTACATGCCGGCGTACTACGAGGACACCGACCTGGCCTTTGCGGTGCGTGCGGCCGGCTACCAGGTGCTGGTGCAGCCGGCCAGCGTGGTGGTGCATGACGAGGGCACCAGCAATGGCACCGACACCCGTACCGGGGTGAAGGCGTACCAGGTACGCAATCAAGGCGTGTTCGCCGACAAGTGGCAGCAGGCGCTGGCAACACAGTTGCCGGTCGGCACGGTTCCCGGACCTGCGCTGCTGCAGCGTGGCCAGCGCCAGGTGCTGATCCTGGACGAATGCGTGCCGCAGCCGGATCGCGACTCCGGCTCGTTGCGGCAGTTCAATCTGATCCGCCTGCTGTGCGAAGAAGGCGCGCACGTGGTGTTCGTGCCGACCCGCCGCGAACACGCCGGACGGCACACGCAGGCGCTGCAGCAGCTGGGCGTGGAAGTCTGGTACGCGCCGTTTCTCGAGGGTATCGGCAGCTGGCTGCGCAGCCATGGCCCGCGCTTTGCGGTGGTGCTGCTGGTGCGTCACCACGTCGCGCACGCCTGCCTGCCGCTGCTCAGGCAATACGCCCCGCAGGCGCGCACGCTGTTCGATACCGTCGACCTGCATTACCTGCGCGAGCGCCGCGGCGCCGAGCTGGCCGGCGACGCCAACCTGGTGCGCGCGGCAGAACGCACCCGCCTGCGCGAACTGGAGATCATGGCCGCCACCGATGTCACGCTGCTGGTCTCGGCGGCCGAGCAGGCGCAGCTGCAGGCGGACGCACCGCAGATCCACACCGCCCTGCTCTCCAACCTGCATGAGGTGGCCGGCAGCGGACGCCGCTTCGAGCAACGCCGCGACCTGGTGTTCGTCGGCGGCTTCCGGCATTCCCCCAATGTAGATGCGGTGCAGTGGTTCATCAGCGCGATCTTTCCGCAGGTGCGCGCGCACCTGCCGGAGGTGGTCTTCCATTGCATCGGCGCGGACATTCCGGAGGCGTTGAGACTGCTCGCCGAAGAATGCCCCGGCGTGCAATTGCACGGCCACGTGCCGGATCTGTTGCCATTCATGGAAAACGCACGCATCGCAGTGGCGCCGCTGCGCTTCGGTGCCGGCGTCAAGGGCAAGATCAATCTGAGCATGGCGCATGGGCAGCCGGTGGTCGGCACCACCTGTGCGGTGGAAGGCATGCATCTGCGCAACGGCGAGGACGTCTGCGTGGCCGACGATGCCGATGCGTTCGCCGATGCAATCGTGCACCTGTATCGCGATGCGGCGCTGTGGCAGCGCCTGGCCGACAACGGCTTGCATAACGTGGCCCGGCACTTTTCGCTGGATGCGGCACGCAGCACCGTGCGCGAGCTGTTTGTTGCGGGGTGAGCGGGCGCCGGGCGTGTTGCCTGGCAGGCAGGGGGGCGCCGTCGCAGCTGGTCGCGGCGTCAGCGCTGCTCCGCCACGGCCTTGACCCGGCGCGTGAACTCGGCCAGTTCCGGCAGCCCCGGATCCAGCTGCTGCGCCTCGTCCTGCGCGCGCCGTGCGAAGGCAGCGTCCTCCTGCCCCAGGCGTTCGCTGCCCACCGCAACCCAGCGCTGCGCAAGCCGGCGACGCGCGCCGGCCAGCGCATCGCCATCGGACGTCAGCGCCTGCCACGCATCCAGACAGCCGCGCGCGGCACGCAGGCGGTTGTTGCGCAGCTCGTCCTCGAAACAGCGCTGGCTGGCCGGCACCACGCGTGCGGCGGCCTGCAGCACGCGCGGATCGCGCGGTGCCAGCGCCTGCGCCGCACGTACCGCGTCGTAGGCACTGGCGCCGGGCGGGGTCATCCACTGCTGGCGCGCTTCGGCATCGGCCACCCGCTGCAGCAGCGCGCGCAGGCGGCGCTCGCGCGCACCGCGCGACAGCCCGGTCTCGGGGCTGCGTTGGGCATCGCGGGCACGCGCAATCGCGTGCTCGGCCTGGGCGATCGATGCAGCGCCGGGCAGCAGGGTTTTCGCGTCCTGCAGCGACTGCAGCGCCGCATCGAAGCGGAAGTCCGCCGCCTGCCGGCCGGCTTGCGCGGCATATTCGCCGGCCACCCGCTCGAGCCCACGCCGGGCGGCCGCATCCTCCGGCTCGGCCGCCAGCACTGCGTTGAAATCGCGTGCGGCCGGTGCCAGGCGACCGCGCCGCAGCAGGCCCTCGGCGCGCTGACGGCGCTGATCCAGCATGCGGTGGTAGTGGCCCTCGGTCAGCGGCACATCGGCATGCCCGGGGTCGTAGCGCTTGGCGGCGGCCAGCAGCCTCGCCGCATCGCCGAGCGCATCGCGCGCCAGTGCGTGGCGGGCCTGCGCCAGCAGATCGGTCAAGGCGTCCTCGCGTCCTTCCAGCGCATCGGTGCGGTCCGGCGCCAGGCTCAGGATGCGCTGGTACAACGGCAGCGCGCTGTCCGGGCTGCCATCCAGGCGCCCTTGCCGTTGCGCGGACACCGCCTGGGCGAACAAGACGTCCAGGCCGGCCCGACGCGCCTGCAGCGCGCGCAGGCGCAGCGCAACCGGTGCGGTCTGCGCCTGCGGTACCTCCAGCGCATTCGCCAGCGTCAACGCGCGTTGCGCAGCGGCGGCGTCACCGGCTGCGACCGCCGCACGTGCCTGCACCACCGCAGCGGCACCGGTGCGCGCCAGCCCGGCGCGGGCCTCGCCACGGTCGCTGTCCAGGGCAAGCGCGGCCGCGAACAGTTCGCGCGCGCCGTTGCCGTCGGCCGCACTCAGCTGGCCGCGTGACAGCGCCGCATCGCCGCGTTGCAGCAGTTGCTGGATACGCGTGTCCGGCCACAGCCAATCGGCCAGCGGCTTGCGCAGCACGACCGTGGCCAGCAACAGGCAGGCGCACAACGCCAGCACCACGCGCCATAGCGCGCGGCTGCGCAATGGTGCCCAGAGGCGAGGCGATCTTGCCCAGCGCGGAAGCGGGAGCATGCGGTGGCGTCCGTCCTTGGCGCGACCTGACGGGGACGCGTTCACCCGGGCATGGTAGCTGTCTGCTGCGAAGACGATGTGGGCTTGGCGGGAAATCGGGAATCGGGAATCGAGCTGCGGCGCACTCAACCGAGTCGCCGCACCTCGTTGACGCCGGGCAAGGCGTCCAGCTTGCCCAGCAGCCTGGACAGTTGATCGTAGTCGCTGACCTTCAGGCGCAGGCGCAGCTGCGCCCGGCCGGTATCGCGCACGTTGTCGCTGTTGATTTCCAGCACGTGCGCATCTTCCTGTGCGATCAGGTTGGTGATGTCCTTGAGCAGCCAGCGGCGGTCGACCGCGCGCACCTGCACATCCACCTCGTAGCCGCTGCCGGCCTTGCCCCACTCCACCGGCAGCACGCGCTGCGGGTGCGCCGCCGCCAGACGCGACAGCGCCACGCAGTCGGTGCGATGCACGGTGATGCCGCGGCCGCGGGTCAGATAGCCGGCAATCGGCTCGCCCGCCACCGGCTGGCAGCAGCGCGCCAGTTGCACCAGCAGGTTGCCCACGCCCTCCACGGTGAATTTGGACTTGCCCAGTCCGTCCCGGCGCGCGGTGGGCCGTGGCGGCGCCGGCACTGCCGGCTGCGAGGCGGCCCGCTCGGCTTCCAGCAGGGCGCGGCTGACTTGGTTGGGGCCGGTATCGCCCAGCGCCACCTGGATGTACAGATCGTCGACCGTCTCGGCGTGGAATTTACGCGTGGCCACGCCCAGGTCGGCGTGCTGCAGGCCCAGCCGCTTGAGCTCGCGATCGAGCAGGTCCTTGCCGGCCTGCACATTGCGCGCGCGGTCGAGCTTGTGGAACCACGCGCGCACCTTGTCGCGCGAACGGCCGCTGGCCAGGAACCCGTTGGATGCCAGCAGCCAGTCGCGGCGCGGGTCGGCTTCCTTGGCGGTCATGATCTCCACCCGGTCGCCGCTGCGCAGCCGATAGGTCAGCGGCACGATGCGGTCGTTGACGCGCGCGCCGCGGCAGCGGTGCCCGACCATGGTGTGCACGTGATAGGCAAAATCCAGCGGCGTGGCGCCTTGCGGCAGGTCGATGACCTCGCCCTTGGGGGTCAGTGCATACACGCGGTCTTCGATCAGCTCGGCGTCCAGCGCGCCGGCCAGTTCGCCGTGGTCACCGTCCTGCACCTGCTCCAGCAGCTGGCGCATCCACAGGATCTTGCGGTCGAAGGCTTTTTCGCCGCCCTTGCCGCCTTCCTTGTATTTCCAGTGCGCGGCCACGCCGAGCTCGGCCTGCGCGTGCATCTCGTGGGTGCGGATCTGGATTTCGATGGTGCGCCCTTCCGGGCCGACCACCGCGGTATGCAGCGAGCGGTAGTCGTTGGCCTTGGGCCGGGCGATGTAGTCGTCGAACTCGCTCGGCACCGGCGCCCACAGCGAGTGCACCGCCCCCAGCGCGGCATAGCAGGCAGCCACGTCGTCGACCATCACCCGCACCGCGCGGATGTCGTACAGCTGGTCGAAGGACAGGCGCTTTTTCTGCATCTTCCGCCAGATGCTGTAGATGTGCTTCGGCCGCCCGCTCACCTCTGCGTGCAGCCCCTGCTGGGCGAGCGTGGTCGACAAGGTGCGCTTGACCGTTTCGAGATAACGCTCGCGCGCCACGCGGGTTTCGTCCACTTCGCGGGCGATGCGGCGGTAGGTGTCCGGCTCCAGATGCCGGAACGCCAGGTCTTCCAGCTCCCATTTCACCTGCCAGATGCCCAGCCGGTTGGCCAGCGGCGCATGGATGTCGCGGGTGAGCTGGGCCAGTGCGCGGCGCTGTTCCTCGCGCAGGCGGTCGGCCGCGCGCATGCGCGCCAACTGCCGTGCCAGCAGGATCGGCACCACCCGCAGGTCGTGGATGATGGACAGCAACAGCCGCCGCAGGCCTTCGCTGTTGCGCCCGGCCTCGCGACCGGCATGCAGCGCCCACACCTGGTCGGCCGCATCCAGCCCGTCCAGCAGTCCTTCCACCGCCACCCGGCGCTCGGCCGGTTGCCACGGCAGGCCGGCGATCGACGCGCGCAGCGCCGGCAGGTCGAACAACAGTGCCGCAATCAGGGTCGCCTCGTCGGCTGCCAGCAACCCCAACGCGTCCAGCGTGTCGGCCAGCAGCGCCCAGGGCACGTCCTCGCTCGGCGCCGGCAGTTGCTGCCAGGCCTGCGCCAGGGCGTCGCGCAGGTCTGGTGCGATCGACGCGATGGCGGGACGCTGCAGCAAGGCCTGCAGGCGCTCGGATGAGGAACTGGTCACTGCGGTGGACACGGCGATGGGCGACAACAAGGGGGCTGACAACTACGGTAACGTGCGCGTCACCTTCTCCACAACGCGCAATCGCGGCGGCAGCGGCGCCATGCCGCACGCCTGCGCTTAGGGTCGGTTCACCCGCCAACGTCTTGATTCGCAACCGCTGCGCTGCGAAATCGCGGCAATGCGTCAGGCCCATCGGCACGCTCGATCGGCTTTTTACATGCTTTTTACAACTCGCCCAAACCGCCTGCCTATCCTCCTGTGGCGTTGTCGCTGCGTTATGCCGCGTCCACGTCATTCCAACCAACTGCGAGGTAGCCGATGAAGACCTGGAAGAAGCCTGTCGTTCGTGAAGTCAACTGTGGCGCCGAGATCAACTGCTACGTCTCCGGCGAATTCTGAGCACACCTGCCGCCCTTCCTCCCGATGCATGACCGGCAATGGCCGGCAGATAGGTAACAGTTCTCCATGCGCATCATCGTTCTGGGATCGGCGGCCGGCGGTGGGCACCCGCAGTGGAATTGCCACACCCCCGCCAGCCGGCGGGCCTGGCAGCAAGCGGACGGTGCCCAACGTCGTACCCAGGCCAGCATCGCCGTCAGCGCCGACGGCCAGCGCTGGGTGCTGATCAACGCCTCCCCCGATTTCCGTCAACAACTGCTCGCAACGCCTGCGCTCTGGCCGCAGCACGGCCTGCGGCATTCGCCGATCGAAGCGGTGCTGCTGACCAGCGGCGAGATCGACCATATCGCCGGGCTGCTGTCGATGCGCGAGAGCCAGGCGTTCTCGCTGCATGCCAGCCGCCGCGTGCTGGACCTGCTGTCGCAGAACCCCATTTTCGATGCAGTCAATCCGGCATATGTGGAGCGCCGGCCGTTTGCGCTCGACACGCCGCTATCGCTGCTGGGCCTGCAGCTCACCCCGTTCTCGGTGCCCGGCAAGGTGCCACTGTTCATGGAATCGCGCAGCGGCGGCGACCTGGCCGGCTCCAACGAAGAAACCCTCGGGCTGACCATCGACGACGGCCAGCACCGCGTGCACTACATCCCCGGCTGCGCGGCGATGACCGATGCCCTGCGCGCGCGCCTGCAGGGCGCCGAGCTGGTGTTCTTCGACGGCACGCTGTGGCGCGACGACGAGATGGTGCAACTGGGCATCAGCCAGAAGACCGGCAAGCGCATGGGCCACATGAGCATCGACGGTCCCGACGGCAGCATTGCCGCGTTTGCCCCGCTGGAGGTGGCGCGCAAGATCTTCATCCATCTCAACACCACCAATCCCGTGCTCGACATCCACGCGCCGGAGTACGCCAGTGCGCGTGCCAGCGGCTGGGACGTCGCCCACGACGGCCTGGAGATCACCTTGTGACCACCCTGCTCACCCCGGACCAGCTGGAGGCGGACCTGCGCGCCATCGGCGCGCGCCTGTATCACGACCAGCATCCGTTCCACGCGCTGCTGCACGAAGGCAAGCTCGATCGTGGCCAGGTCCAGGCCTGGGCGCTGAACCGCTTCGAATACCAGCGTTGCATTCCATTGAAGGACGCCGCGATCCTGGCGCGCATGGACGACCCGGCGTTGCGGCGGATCTGGCGGCAACGCATCCTCGATCACGACGGCAACAGCCCCGCCGATGGCGGCATTGCCCGTTGGCTGCACCTGACCGACGCGCTCGGCCTGGATCGCACGCTGGTGGAATCCGGCCGTGCGCTGCTGCCCGGTACCCGGTTTGCGGTACAGGCCTACCTGCAGTTCGTGCGCGAAAAAAGCCTGCTCGAGGCGATCGCCTCCTCGCTGACCGAGCTGTTCGCCCCCAACATCATCGGCCGGCGCGTGGCCGGCATGCTCCAGCATTACGACTTCGTCTCGCCCGAAGCACTGGCCTATTTCGAGCATCGCCTGACCGAAGCGCCGCGCGATTCGGATTTTGCGCTGGACTACGTCAAGCAGCACGCCGATACCGTCGAGAAACAGGACCTGGTCAAGGCCGCGCTGCACTTCAAGTGCTCGGTGCTGTGGGCGCAGCTGGACGCCTTGCACGTGGCCTACGTGGCCCCGGGCATCGTGTGGCCGGATGCGTTCGTGCCCGACCGCGACGCCAGCCGGGCCGCGGCGTGAGCGGCATCACCCGCGACAGCCGGCCGGCCCTGCGCGCAGGCGTGCGCCTGCAGCACGACCGCGCGCGCGACCAATGGGTGCTGCTGGCGCCGGAACGGGTGGTCGAGCTGGACGAGATCGCCCTGGTGGTGGCGCAGCGCTACGACGGCGCACGCTCGCTGGCGCAGATCGCGCAGGAACTGGCCGGCGAGTTCGATGCCGACGCGGCCGAGATCGAGGTCGATGTCATCGAGCTCACCACCACCCTGCATCAGAAGCGCCTGCTGCGGCTATGACCATCGCCCCGCCGCCACTGTCGGTGCTGCTGGAGCTGACCCACCGCTGCCCGTTGGCCTGCCCGTACTGCTCCAACCCCATCGCACTGGCGGCACTGCGCGAGGAAATGGATACCGCCGGCTGGCGCTCGCTGCTGCAGCAGGCCGCCGACATGGGCGTGCTGCAGGCGCATTTTTCCGGTGGCGAGCCGATGCTGCGCAAGGACCTGCCCGAGCTGGTGGCGCATGCACGCGCACTCGGGCTGTACAGCAACCTGATCCCCTCCGGCGTGGCCGGCGGCGAGCCGATGCTGGACCAGCTGCAGGCGGCCGGACTGGAGCATGTGCAGCTGAGCGTGCAGGACGTCGACCCGGCCGGTGCCGACCGTATCGCCGGCTATCGCAACAGCCTGGCGAAGAAGCGCGCGTTTGCCGCCGCCGTACGTGCGCGCGGCCTGCCGCTGACGCTCAATGCGGTCTTGCATCGCCATAACGCCGAGCGCGTACCCGGCATGATCGCGCTGGCGCTGGAATGGCAGGCCGAGCGCATCGAAGTGGCGCACACCCAGTACTACGGCTGGGGCCTGCGCAATCGCGCCGCGCTGATGCCCAGCCGCGCGCAGCTGATGGCCACGATCGACGCGGTCGAAACCGCCCGCCGCGAGCTCGGCGACCGCCTGGCGATCGACTTCGTCACCCCCGACTACTACGCCCGCCAGCCCAAGCCGTGCATGGGCGGCTGGGGCCAGCGCTTCGTCAACATCTCCCCGCGCGGCGACGTGCTGCCCTGCCATGCGGCCGAAACCATCGACGGCATGCGCTTTGACAACCTGCGCGAGCGGTCGCTGGCCGATATCTGGAACAACGGCGAGGCCTTCGTGCGCTTCCGCGGCACCGCGTGGATGCCCGAGGTCTGCCAGGGCTGCCCCAAGCGCGAGATCGACTGGGGCGGCTGCCGCTGCCAGGCGCTGGCGCTCAGTGGCGATGCCGCCACGCTGGACCCTGTTTGCGAACGCTCGCCGCGGCATGCCCAGGTGCGTGCCACCGCAGAACGCGAAGCTGCAGCGCCGGCACCGGAGTTTGTTTACCGCCGTCCCGAGCGTGCGAACGCGCCCGCGTAGACCGCAAGTCGCCAGTGGCGGAGCCCCCCCCAACCGGGTGGTGTCTCCAGGCTGCGCGAAGCGGCGTGGGGGCTGCCCGGCACTCATCAGCACCTGTGGTCTCAGGCTGCACGCTGCGCTCCAGCGTCTACACTAGCGGCCTCCTCGTCTTCTGGATGGCTTCCATGTCGCTCGCGCGCCGCATTCCCCTGCTGGTCTGCCTGACCCTCGCCCTCAACGCCGCTCCGGCCCTGGCGCAGCGCGCGGCGCAGGGCGACCTGCAGTCGCAGATGAGCGCCGAACAGTTCAAGGCCGCCGGCCTGGACAAGCTCGATGCCGGCGAACTGGCCGCGCTCAACGACTGGCTGCAGGGCAAGGTCGCCAAGGAAGCTGCGGTCGTGGTCGAACAGGCCAAGGAAGCCGGCCGCCAGGAAGTGATCGTCAAGAACCGCGGCTTCTCCGATTTCGGCAGCAAGGAGCCGATCGAGAGCAACATCGTTGGCGAGTTCAAGGGCTTTTCGAGCGGGCGCGTCTACACGCTCGCCAATGGCCAGGACTGGGAGCAGACCGACGCCGCCACCTTGTCGGGCGTGCGCAAGACCGCGCCCAGGGTCAAGATCAAGCCGGGCCTGGTCGGCGTGTGGTATCTGCAGATCGAGGGCTACAACACCCAGGCCAAGGTCCGCCGGATCAAGTAAGCCCGACCGGGCATCGCGCGGCCCGCCGGCGGGACTGGCGCACCCACGCCACTGGGAGAACACGCATGCGGCCGATGACACGTTGCAGCCTGGTGTTGCTGGCATCACTGGCCTGGTTCGCAGGCGCCGCGCCTGCAGCTGCGGCCGCCGCACCCGTGCTGTCGGCGCAGCAGTGCGCCGATGCGCCCGAGGTCGGCATCGACCAGGCGCTGGTGTGCTATCACGATGCCATCGAACGCCAGCCGCTGGTCTACCGGCGCGTGGCCACCAGCACGGTGGCCGGTGTCGAGCGGCGTGATTACCTGCTGACCTCGCAGCAATGGTCGCCCGAGGCACTGGTGCAGCCGGCCAGCTGGCAACACGATGTCGCGATCTATGTGCCAGCGGATGCGCTGCCGACGCGTGCGCTGTTGCTCTCCACCAACGGCACCCGTCATCCCGTCGATGGTGGCGCGGCGCAGCCGTCCAGCGAATTGCCACCCGAGGCCCTGGCGGCGCTGGCGCAGCGCAGCCGCACCGTGGTGATCGCGCTCGCCGATCTCCCCAGCCAGGCGCTGACCTATCGCAACGACGGCACGCCGCGCCGCGAGGACGACAGCGTCGCCTACAGCTGGTCGCTGTTTCTGGCATCGCCGCAGCAACGCAAGACCCTGCCGCTGCATGTGCCGATGGCCGCCGCGATCGCGCGCACCATGAGCCTGGCCGAACGCGAACTGGCGCCGTTGCGGATTCATCGCTTCATCCTCGCCGGCGCCTCCAAGCGCGGCTGGGCAAGCTGGCATGCCACCATCGCCGATGCGCGCGTGGAGGCCGTGGCGCCGTTCGTGATCGACATCCTCAACATGCCGGCGGTGCTCGATCACATGTACCGGAGCTATGGCGGCAACTGGCCGATCGCATTCAATGCCTACGCCAGGCAGGGCATCACCACGCAGCTGCACACGCCGGCCTTTGCGCAACTTGTGCAACTGCAGGACCCGCTGCGGTATCTGCACACGCCGCAGCGCAAACGCCTGGCCGTGCCCAAGTACATCGTCAATGCCAGTGGCGACGATTTTTTCCTGCCGGACAACACGCAGTTCTTCTACAACGCGCTGCCCGGCAGCAAGGCGCTGCGCATGGTGCCCAACAGCGCGCATAACGGCATCCGCGCCTTCATCGTCGACAGCCTGGTGCCCTTCGTGACCCGGCTGCAGCAGCAACGCGCGCTGCCAAAGGTGCGCGATTCCCTGCACGCAGGCGAACATCCGCAGCTCCGCTTCCATTCCTCCGAGCGCCCTGCGCAGCTGCGCCTGTGGCAGGCGAGCAACCCGGTGGCGCGCGACTTCCGCCATGCCTGCGGCATTCGTTACAGCGCCACGCCGATCGCGCCCGCACGCGGCAACACCGTGACGGTACCGGTCCAGGTGCCCGAGGCCGGCTGGAGCGCGTACTTCGTCGAAGCCACCTACGCGGACGGCTTCGTCGCCACCAGCCAGACCTACGTGCTCGGCAAGCAGCAATACCCGACGCAGGCACCACCCACCGACGGCGCAGCCTGCAGCACCCTGCCGGGCGCGGCCTCTGCGGCAGCCGCGCGCTGAGGAAACGACGCCCCCCGCAGCTGACAACCGGCCGTCGGTCTCGACTGGCGGTCTCGATGTCGAATGTGGATGTGGATGTGGACGTGGACGTGGACGTGGACGTGGACGTGGATGTCCACGATGGTCCAGTCCCGGATGGCGACAAGCACCCACCGTCGCAGGCCAGCCATCGCCTGCGCGCGTCTTTCCGCAATGCGCCACACCTCCACGCGCAACGGTGCTGAACACGGTGTTCCTGCACCTGCGTCCGCCAGCGAGATCGATCCAAGCCGACTGAACCATTGACACCGTTGTCACCAACTTCTACACAGGCCGCTACCCGCCGATCGCGTTGGCCGACCGGCGCACCCAAAGGACTGCACGTGGCTGCGACTTCGCGTTCCGCTCTCGCTTCCGGCTCGCCCGCCGCCCCGGTCGCCGCCGGCTTCATCGCGGCCGACGTGGGTGGCACGCACGTGCGGGTCGGCCACCTCGCGCAGGCGGGCAACGCTGCAATCGCGCTGTCGCAGTACCGCAGCTATCGCTGCGCCGAACACGCCAGCCTGGACGCCATCCTTGCCGACTACCTGCAGCAACGGCGCGATGTTGCGGCGGTGGTGATCGCCAGTGCCGGGGTCGCGCTGGACGATGGCAGCTTCATCAGCAACAACCTGCCGTGGACGATTTCGCCCGGCCGCATCCGCGCCGCGCTCGCCGTGCCGGGCGTGCACCTGGTCAACGATTTCGAAGCGGTCGCCTACGCCGCCCCGTTGATGGAACAACACGCCGTGCTGCACCTGAGCGGACCGCCCCCGCGGCATGCGCGCGCCACCGGCCCGATCCTGGTGGTCGGCCCCGGCACCGGGCTGGGTGCGGCGGTCTGGATCGATGCCAGGCCGCGGGCGATCGTGCTCGCCACCGAAGCCGGCCAGGTCGCGCTGGCCAGCAACGACCCGATGGAACTGCAGTTGCTGCGGATCCTGCTGCGTGGCGAGCGCTATCTGCCGCTCGAACATGTGCTGTCCGGGCCCGGCCTGCTGCGCCTCTACAACGCCGCGTGCGAACTGCATGGCGCCACGCCGCGCCATCGGCTGCCGGCCGCGATCACCCATGCCGCGCTGCACGAAAACGATGCATTGGCACGCGAGTGCCTGCAGGTCTTCTGCGCCGTGCTGGGCAGCGCGGTTGGCGACATGGCGCTGGCCTACGGCGCGGCTGGCGGCATCTACCTGGCCGGCGGCATCCTGCCGACGGTCGGCCCGTTCCTGCAGAACAGCGCTTTCCGCGAGCGTTTTCTGGCCAAGGGCCGCATGCGTGCAATGCTCGAACGCATTCCGGTCAAGCTGGTCGAGCACGGGCAGCTGGGCGTGCTCGGCGCGGCCAACTGGTATCTGCAACACCACGCCGACCTGTCGTAGGTGATCGGCTCCCCGCTCCATCCCAAGCGCGCCGCTGCACGACCCGCACCCGGCGAGCGGCCGCCTGCCGTCCAGCCCTGTGCGTGCTCAGGAGAGGCAGCGTGAACTGCAGCATTGCGGTGCGCGGTCCAGCGCATCCAGCACCGTTCAGTTGCGCAACGCCGCCACCCGCTGCGACAGCTTCTTCGCCGACACGCCCGATTTGGCGCCCAGCTCCTGCGCAAACACCGACACCCGCAATTCCTCCAGGTCCCAGCGCAGCGACTGCCACGCATCACGTTGCTGCAACCCACGCGCAGCCGCCTCGTCCAGCGCATCCACGAACGGCTTGAGTTCGAGCATGCGTGCCTGGTCGCGGGCCGGATCGCGCTTGGCGCGCTCGGTGCGCAGGATCATCGCCTTGAGATAGCGCGGATAACTGGCCAGCGCCTCGGCCGGTGTTTCGCGCAGGAAGCCGGCATGCACCAGCGCGCGCAGCTGCTGCTCCATATCGTCCAGGTTGCCACGCGCCCAGCCCATCAACGGCGCCTCCAGCAGCGGCTTGAGTTCGGCCACCGCGCCGAGGATGCTTTCGGCCAGCGTCAGCCGTTGCATCGCCTCGCCGAACAGGCGTTTGCTCGCCTCGTCGCGGCGCTGCGCAAAGGTGCCAGGGTCGCGGATCGCGCCCAGCCCATCGGCCAGTACCGCGTTGAGCGCGGCATCGACCAGATCGCCGCGCAGGCGCTCCTGCGATTCGATCGCCGCGTACAGCAGGCCGGTCTTGGGCGACACCGGCAGTTGCTTGCGCGCCTGCTTGATCTTGTCGGCCAGCGCGATTTCCAGCAGCCGGCGCACGCCGCGCGGATGCGCCTGCGCCGCGTCGTTGCGGTCGGCAAAGATGCGCAGCGCCGCGTCGTCGCCCTGGTCCACCAGCGCCGGATACGCCGGCACGCCGGCTTCGCCGGCCACCTGTTCGGGAATCGGCGCGGACGGAAAATCGCGCAAGCCCTCGGCCGCCAGCGCGCGCCCCGCACGTGCGGCGAAGGCCTGGCCGGCACGCTCGCCAAAGCGTGCGCGCAATCCATCCAGGTCGCGCGACTCGGCCAGTACCTTGCCGTCGTCATCGCGCAGGCGCAGGTTCATCAGCAGATGCGTGTCCAGCGACTCTTCGTCGAAATCCAGCGCCGCCACCTGCGTGCCGGTGGCCTTGGTCAAAAAGCGCGCCAGCTCGCCACGGATAGCGTCGGCCGAGGCAATGCTGTAGGCCTCGTAGAACGCGCGCCCGAAATCCGGCGCCGGCACATAGTTGCGCCGTTGCGCCTTGGGCAGGCTGCGAATCAGGGCCGATGCCTTGTCGGCAACGAAGCCCGGCGCCAGCCACGACAGCCGCGCCGGATCCAGCGCATTGAGCAGGTGCAGCGGCACATCCAGCGTCACCCCGTCATCGATGGCGCCCGGCTCGAAGCGGTAATGCAACGGCAGCCGCGCATCGCCCAGCGGGAAATACTTCGGAAACCGGTCGGCCTCGCTGCCTTCGCCCGGCAACAGGTCGTTCAACGTCCAGTGCAGGCTGCGGCGCTTGTCCGGCGGCAGGGTCTTCCACCATGCATCCAGCCCGCTGGCCGAGTGCAGCTCGGCCGGGATGCGATCCAGGTACCAGCGCGCCTGCCAGTCTTCGTCGGCAACGATGCCGGCACGACGCAGCTTGGCTTCTTCCTCGCGCGCCTGCTCCAGCACCTTGAGGTTGTCGGCGATGAACGCCGCACGCGTCGTGATCTCGCCGGTGACCAGGCCCTGGCGCACGAACAGGTCGTGTGCGGCGGCCGGATCGATCTTGCCGAAATGCACCGGCTTCTTCGGCGCCAGCACCAGGCCGAACAGGCTGATCTGTTCGGACGCCACCACCTGCCCCTGCGCACGCGACCAGTGCGGGTCGAAATGCTTGCGCGCCAGCAGATGCCCAAGCTCGGCGATCGCCCAGTCCGGCTCGATCGCGGCATTGGTCATGCCCCACACCTTTTGCGTATCCAGCAGCGTGGCGGCCAGCATCCACGGCGGCGGCTTGCGTGCCAGTGCCGAGCCGGGAAACGGCACGAACCGGCGTTGCCGCGCGGCGAGGAAGTCGCCTTTCTCGGTGCGATGGCCGATCTGCGTGGGCAGGCCCGCCAACAGCGCACGATGCAGGGCCTGGTACGCCGCCGCGCGTTCGCGCTCGCTGGTGCGTGCCACCGCCTCGGCGGCGTCGGCCTGCTTGCTGGCAGCGGCGGACGTGGCCTGCGCAGCTGGCGCATTCGGATCCGGCTTGCCTTCGCGCGCCAGCCGCGCAGCGCGGTGCAGCTGCCCACGCGTCGGCCGGTTGGCGTTGTGCCCGTCCTCGCGCGCAGGCGCGCTGGCACCGGCCAGCAGCGGCACCAGCATCGCAGCGGCCGGCTCCTCGCTCCACCCCAGCTCCTCGCACAACAGGCGCAGCTGCCGATGCAGCTCACGCCACTCGCGCATGCGCAGGAACCCGAGGAAATGCCGGTTGCACCACTCGCGCAACTTGGACTGGGTGAGATCCTCGTGCACCTGTCGATACGCCTCCCACAACCGCAGGATGCCGACGAATTCGGAGCGTGCATCGGCAAACAGCGCATGCGCGTTGTCGGCCGCCTCGCGTGCTTCGGGCGGGCGCTCGCGCGGATCCTGGATGCCCAGGAACGCGGCGATGATGATCATCTCGCGCAGGCAACCGTGCTGTTGCGCGGCCACCAGCATGCGCGCCAGCTTGACGTCCACCGGCAGGCGCGCCATCTGCCGGCCGATGGCGGTCAGGCGCCGCTCGGCATCGATCGCGCCCAGCTCCAGCAACTGCTGCCAGCCGTCGGCGACTGCGCGTTCGTCCGGCGCTTCCAGGAACGGGAATTCCTCGATCCGCCCCAGCCCCAGTTGCAGCATGCGCAGGATCACGCCCGACAACGACGAGCGGCGGATTTCCGGGTCGGTGAATGCCGGCCGCGCGGCAAAATCCGCTTCGGCATACAGGCGGTAGCAGATGCCTTCGGCAATGCGGCCGCAACGGCCCATGCGCTGGTTGGCGCTGGCCTGCGAGATCGGCTCGATATGCAGGCGGTCCAGCTTCTGGCGCGGGCTGTAGCGCTTGATCCGCGCAAAGCCCGGATCCACCACGTAACGGATGCGCGGCACCGTCAGCGAGGTTTCGGCCACGTTGGTGGCCAGCACCAGGCGCCGGCGCGGCCCCGGGTTGAACACGCGGTCCTGGTCGGCCGCCGACAGCCGCGCATACAGCGGCACCACTTCGGTTTCGCGGTACTTGCGCCGTTCCAGCGCATGGTGTGCATCGCGGATCTCGCGCTCGCCCGGCAGGAACATCAGCACATCGCCACGCGGATCGATGCGGGTGATCTCGTCGATCGCCGCCACGATCGCATCGCTGACGGTGCGCTCGCCATCGCGGCCATTGCCACGCTCGCCGTCGCTGCCGTCGCTGCCGTCGTCGGCCTCGCCTTCGAGCGGACGGTAGCGCACCTCGACCGGGAAGGTGCGGCCTTCCACGTCGATCACCGGCGCGTTGTCGAAATGCCGGGCAAAGCGCTCGGTGTCGATGGTGGCCGAGGTGACGATCAACTTCAGGTCGGAGCGCTTGTGCAGCAGCTGCTTGAGATAGCCGAGCAAAAAATCGATGTTGAGGCTGCGCTCGTGCGCCTCGTCCACGATGATGGTGTCGTAGGCCGACAACCAGCGGTCGCTGGCGATCTCGGCCAGCAGGATGCCGTCGGTCATGAACTTGATCCGCGACTGCTCGCCGACCCGGTCGGTAAAGCGCACCTGGAAACCCACCGTGGTGCCCAGCGGCGTCTTCAGCTCCTCGGCCACGCGCGCGGCCACCGCCCGCGCGGCGATCCGGCGTGGCTGGGTGCAGCCGATCATGCCGGCCGCACCGCGCCCGGCCGCCAGGCACAGCTTGGGCAGCTGGGTGGTCTTGCCCGAGCCGGTTTCGCCGGCGATGACAACCACTTGATGGTCACGGATCAGCGCGATGATGCGCTCGGCCTCGCGCGCGATCGGCAACTGCTCGTCCAGCGTGATGGCCGGCTGCTGCTCGGCGCGCGCCTGGCGTTGCGCCTGCGATGCCGCCAGCGCCTGCTCGAAGGCCTCGCGCACCTGCGGGTTGCCGGGCTTGCCCTGCCAGCGCGACCACAGACCGAGCAGCCGGCCGCGGTCACGGCTCATCGCGCCATCCACGGCGCGGCGGCGCTCACGCAAGGTGTTGGCAAGCTCGGTGTCGATAGCGCTCATTGATGGAAAAATGTGAAAGATTGAATGACGAGTGATCCTTTAGAGTGACTATTGTGACCCGATATCTGGTTCCTCAGGAGGACCATTCCCATGTCCAAGAAAAAGCACGCCAACAAGCCCGTCGTCATCAGTGAAGCGGCGGGGGCACTGCCGGTCGCCGCAGCATCGGCACCACACATCGATATCGGGATCAAGGACGGCGATCGCAAGCAGATCTCCGACGGTCTGGCCCGCTACATGGCTGACGCCTTCACCCTGTATCTGAAGACCCACAACTTCCACTGGAATGTCACCGGGTCGATGTTCAACTCGCTGCACACCATGTTCGAGACCCAGTACACCGAGCAGTGGGGCGCGCTGGACGAAGTGGCCGAGCGCATCCGCGCCCTGGGCTACAACGCACCGGGCTCCTACAGCGAGTTCGTCGCCCTGACCTCGATCCCGGAAGAACAGGGGCTGAGCGACAGCGCCGACTGGCGTGAAATGGTGCGCCAGCTGGTCAGCGGCAACGAAGCGGTCTGCCGCACCGCACGCAAGGTGCTGGGCACCGCCGACGACGCCGGCGACGACCCGACCGTGGACCTGCTGACCCAGCGCCTGCAGACCCACGAGAAGTACGCCTGGATGCTGCGTTCGCTGTTGCAGTAAACCCTCCGGCGTCGCCCCGTCGGGGTTGCCCAGGGTTTCGCAGTGGCGAAACCCTGGGCCCCTGCTCAACGACCCGGCGCCTTCGGCGCGCTTGCCTCACGCTGGGGTTGCGGCCACGTCCGCTTCGCGGATACGTCCTCCCGACGTTCGCATCGCGGCAATCTCCGACCCGCCATCGGGCAACATCGACGGCATGACACCGACCAGGGCTTGACCTGCGCGGTATCCTAGGGCGATGTCTTCCCCCGCCCACGAACTGCTCAGCCGCGTCTTCGGTTACGACGACTTCCGTGGCCCGCAACAGGCCATCGTCGAACACGTCGCCGCCGGCAACGACGCCCTGGTACTGATGCCCACCGGTGGCGGCAAGTCGCTGTGCTACCAGGTACCGGCGCTGCTGCGCGACGGCATCGGCATCGTGGTCTCGCCGTTGATCGCGCTGATGCAGGATCAGGTCGAGGCCTTGCGCCAGCTCGGCGTGCGCGCCGAATTCCTCAATTCCACGCTGGACGCGGAAAACGCCCAGCGGGTCGAGCGCGCGCTGCTGTCGGGCGATCTGGACCTGCTCTACGTCGCGCCGGAGCGCCTGCTGACCCAGCGCTTCCTGTCCTTGCTGGAGCGCAGCCGCATCGCGCTGTTCGCCATCGACGAGGCGCATTGCGTTTCGCAATGGGGCCATGATTTCCGCCCCGAGTACCGCCAGCTCACCGTCTTGCACGAACGCTGGCCGCAGATCCCGCGCATGGCGTTGACCGCCACCGCCGATCCGCCGACCCAGCGCGAGATCGCCGAACGCCTGGATCTGGTCGACGCACGCCACTTCGTCAGCTCCTTCGACCGCCCCAATATCCGCTACACCGTGGTGCAGAAGGACAACGCGCGCAAGCAGCTGCAGGAGTTCCTGGGCCGCCACCGCGGCTCGGCCGGCATTGTCTATGCGATGTCGCGGCGCAAGGTGGAAGAGACCGCGCAGCATCTGTGCGCGCAAGGCTTCAACGCCCTGCCCTACCACGCCGGGCTGCCGGCCGAGGTGCGTGCGGAAAATCAGCGCCGCTTCCTGCGCGAGGACGGCATCATCATGGCCGCCACGATCGCCTTCGGCATGGGCATCGACAAGCCCGACGTGCGCTTCGTGGCGCACGTGGACCTGCCCAAGTCGCTGGAGGGCTACTACCAGGAAACCGGCCGCGCCGGCCGCGATGGCGACCCGGCCGAGGCCTGGCTCTGCTACGGCCTGGGCGATGTGGTGCTGCTCAAGCAGATGATCGAACAGGGCGAGGCGGCCGAAGAGCGCAAACGGCTGGAGCGCGCCAAGCTCGATCACCTGCTCGGCTACTGCGAATCCATGCAATGCCGCCGCCAGGTGTTGCTGGCCGGCTTCGGCGAAACCTATCCCAAGCCCTGCGGCAACTGCGACAACTGCCTGACGCCTGCTGCCGCCTGGGACGCCACCGTGGCCTCGCAGAAGGCGCTCAGTTGCGTGTACCGCAGCGGGCAACGCTTCGGTGTCGGCCACCTGATCGACATCCTGCGCGGCAGCGAGAACGAGCGCATCAAGCAGCTCGGCCACGACCAGCTGAGCACCTACGGCATCGGCCGCGACCTGGACGAGCGCACCTGGCGCGGCGTGTTCCGCCAGCTGGTGGCGGCCAGCCTGCTGGAGGTCGACAGCGAGGGCCATGGCGGCCTGCGCCTGACCGATGCCAGCCGCCAGGTGCTCAAGGGCGAGCGCCAGGTGATGATGCGCCGCGAGAACCCGGCTGCCGGACGCGAGCGCAGCGCGCAACGCACCGGCCTGCCGGTGCAGCCGCAGGACCTGGTGCTGTTCAACGCCTTGCGCGGCCTGCGCGCGGAGCTGGCCAAGGAGCAGAACGTGCCGGCCTTCGTGATCTTCCACGACAGCACGCTGCGCAATATCGCCGAACAGCGGCCCACCAGCATCGATGCGCTGTCGCGTGTCGGCGGTATCGGCGGCGGCAAACTGGCCCGGTACGGCGCGCAGCTGATCGAGATCGTGCGCGAGCAGGGCTGATGCAACAGCGCGTGCCATTGCGGTGACGGTGCTGCCACGACAATCCGCGCAATCGACAGCGCGCATTCAATCAGCCGTTGCTAGTTTCACGAGGCGACCTGGCACGCGCTGTCAGTCCCTCCTGGTAGAGTCCATCCGATGAAACGCAGCCTGCTTCTTTTGGCCACTCTGTTCGCTGCCGGCGGCGCGCTCGCCCAGGCGGGTGAGCACGGCGCCGAGCCGGGATCGGCGCGGTCGCTGGACCTGAGCGTTCCGCAAGCCCCGGTGCAGTATCGCTCCGACCCCGCGTACAGCACCGACCCGCCGGGTACCTTCTACGGCGACAAGAGCGGGCCCAAGCCGGCGTTGACCCGTCCCAGCGCGGCCTCGCTGGCCGCCGAGCGTGCCGAGCAATGCCAGGGCAAGCTGCATGGTGCGGTCGAGACCGGCATGGGCTACTCCAACCGTGGCGGCAACAGCAACTGGCAGGCGGTCAACCTGAACTCGTGCAAGACCTATTACGACGACGACGGCAAGGCGCATCAGATCGGCGTCAGCATCAGTGTCGGACGCGGTGAAGGCCCGGTTTTCGGACCGCGCTACGGTCCCGCAGGCTATGGCCCTGGCCCATTCGGCTGGTGACCGTACGGCCCCGTCTGCGTTGACAGAGGGTTCACTGCCGCATCGCTGAGAATGTGGCTTGCCTTACGAGACGTGCTCATGTCACAGAACAAGGAACGGCCGGTTGTATTCGTCGTCGAAGATGGCGATGGCACCCGACAACTCAGCTGCCTTGTGCTGGAAAGCTATGGTTTCACCTGCCGCAGCGCCGGCTCGGTCGAAGAAGCGCTGACCCTGATCGAGAGCGACCCGCGCGTCGATGTCCTGTTTTCCGACATCCATTTCCCGGGTGGTCTGACCGGTGTGGATCTGGCGCTCAAGACCGCGCACGCTCCCTACCATCTGCCCGTGCTGCTTACCTCCGGGCTGGCGGTGGAGTATGTGGAAGAGATCCTGCCCGACGGCGTGGCCTTCCTCGAAAAACCCTACACGCCCGAGCAACTGTTGAGTGCGATCCGTAGTGTGATGGCCAAGCACCGGGGACTGTTCACCCCGGTCGCGTGATGCAGGCGGTCGCGACTGCATGGCAGCCAGCGATCCTGGAATGAAGCTGCAGCGCGATGTGCCAGCAACCCGGCGTCGCTGCGCTGGCAGACTGGCAACGCGCGATGGCACGGCGGATGTCGGGAATGGCCCGACAAGCTGTCGGCGCGGGCCCGATTTACGTGACGCATACCTCATTTAAACTGCAGCCACCGGACGCGAGGCCTGTTGGGCCGCTCGACTCGCGAGGCGCTGAGCACGCCCCCGCCGGGACATCGCCGGCACCGGGGCAGCACACGGCCGGAATTCGGTCGGCTTGCCGTTGCCATGCATCCGGCCACCCTGTCAGCCATGCCGATGCCGGCGTTGCAACGGCAGCGCAGCAGGCATCTGCCGAACGCCTACGCACGCCACCGTCGCGCGCGCTTGCCGCATGGGTCACGCATCGCCGCTGCGGTCCAGCAATGAAGCGTCTTTCACGCTACCAAGCAGGCCGCTCGTTAGGCTGACGTCAGTGCAGCACTTGGCTGCGAAGACTCAGGACATTCCCATGGGCGACAATTCGTTTCTGTCACCGGCCTTCATCATTCTGGTAGTCGGCGTGATCGCCGTCGTGTTCTGGCTGGTGACCCGCGCCAAGAAAAAGCGCAACAAGAAGTAGGCGTTGAAGAGAGTGATCCTGGCATCGGGGTGCGCAACGCAGCGTGCGCTCGATGCGTCATCGCAGTACACCGCCGAACGTCCAGGGGGCGGCTGATGCGCTTGCGCTCTTTACCTGGCGCGGTCACTTCGCGCTACGTGCGTGCATGCACGCGCATCGGTGCTGAAACAGCCCGGGCAGCCGCGCCTGACAGCGATCGCGCCATGTTGCAGTCGCGCAACGCCTGAAGCCTGCAAGATGCCGTCGGCAGCGGCATGCCACCGCATCGCCACCACGCGCGTCCAGCAGCCAGCACCCGTCAGAAACGCTCGCCGGCTGGCAGATAGCGCCATTGGCCGATGGCTAGCTTGCCCAGCGACACCCGGCCCACGCGCAGGCGCCGGATGCTGACCACCTCCAGCCCCACCGCATCGCACATGGAACGCAGCTGGCCGGGTTGCACGTGCTTGATCGCAAACCGCAGACGCTCCTCGTTCTGCCAGCTCACCTTGCACGGCGGCAGACTGCGTTGCTGATACACCAGGCCATGCGCAAGCCGCGCCATGCCGTAGGGGCGCAACTCCCCGCGCACCTCCACCAGGAACTCCTGTTCGATGGAGGTGGCATCGGCACCGAGCCTGCGCAGCACGCGGCCGTCCTGGCTCAGCACCAGCAAACCGCTGGCCTCGTCCTCCAACGGTAGCGGCGCGCTCAGGCGCAGGAAGTGCCGCTTCAGCACGCGCATCTCGAGCGGGTCCAGGACGCTGCGCGTTGCTGCAGTGGCCAGTGCCAGTGCCGCCTCGGCGCTCATGCCCGCCGGCTTGTGCAGCAGCAGCGTGGCAGGCTCGGCAGCTTCGAGCACGGCGTTTTCCGCCAGCGTCACCTGCGCCGCGGTCGCCAGGGCTTGCGGCTCCTCGACCACGGCCCCGTCCACGCTGACCCAGCCGCCCTCGATGTATTGCTGCGCCTCGCCGCGCGAGCAGCCAAACAGCGCGGCCACGCATTTATCGAGACGGATCGGATCGGACATCGGACGAGCTCTGCATCAGGGGACGGCAGTGTACGTGCTGGGTCGGCGGATGCGTGAGGCCGGCTTCTGCACCGCCCGACGACGTGGGAAACTGGGCGCTCACACAGGAGATCGCAGATGTTCATCAAGTTCGGCACCACCCGGATCCGCCTCAACCATATCTCCGTCGTCAACGATCCCTTCAATGCAGGCGAAAACTTCGGGTCGTATTGCCATTCGGTGCGGGTCGGCCTGCTCTCCGGCGAGGAAGTCTTTGCACGCTTCAATACCGAAAGCGGCGCCGAGCAGCTTCATGCCGAAGTACTCGCTGCGCTGGAAGGCTGAGCGCAGCACCCGCAGTCCCGCCGTGCGCGTGACCCATCACGCGCGATGCGCGGTGCCGACACGAGCAGCCGGCCATGCCGGCGTGCAAACAGGGACGCGGCTTTGCGGTGTTGGCTTCCGAGGTACGCACGCTCGCGCAGCGCTCCGCCGGTGCGGCCAAGGAGCCAGCGGTCGGCACTGTGCCATGGCCAGGTCGCATTGCACGGATGGCATTTCGCGCGGCCGCAGCGACGACCGGCTCGCCGTGCCACGCCGAGCCTGCTAGCCTTTCCGCCTGTTCTGTTGTGATTGCCGATCCGTCATGAAAAAAGCCGTTGTTCTGTTGTCCGGGGGCATGGATTCCGCTGCCGTCATCGCGCTTGCGCAGGAGCAGGGCTTTGCCGTGCATGCCCTGAGCGTGCGCTACGGCCAGCGCCATACCTCCGAGCTGGACGCCGCCGCGCGCGTGGCTGCGGCGCAGGGCGTGATCGCGCACAAGGTGGTGGACGTGGACCTGCGCAGCATCGGCGGCTCGGCGCTCACCGACGACATCGACGTGCCCGATGCCGGTGGTGCCGGCATTCCGGTCACCTACGTGCCGGCGCGCAACACCATCATGCTGTCGCTGGCACTGGGCTGGGCCGAAGTGATCGGCGCCAACGACCTGTTCTGCGGCGTCAACGCGGTCGATTACTCGGGTTACCCCGACTGCCGGCCCGAATTCGTCCGCGCCTTCGAAGTGCTGGCCAACCTGGCCACCAAGGTGGGCGTGGAAGGCGCCGGCCTGCGCGTGCATGCGCCGCTGCAGTTCCTCAGCAAGGCCGACATCGTGCGTGAAGGCCTGCGCCTGGGCGTGGACTTTGGCCTGACCGTGTCTTGCTACCGCGCCGACGCCGACGGACGCGCCTGCGGCCACTGCGACGCCTGCCGCCTGCGCGCGGCCGGTTTCGCCGACGCCGGCGTCGCCGACCCCACCCACTACGCCATTTCGCCTTGACGCCGGTGTAGGGTAGAATGCGCACCCCGGCGCGCTGCCGGGACAGTGGGCCGTTAGCTCAGTCGGTAGAGCAGAAGACTTTTAATCTTTTGGTCGATGGTTCGAATCCATCACGGCCCACCAATCAGACCAGCAACGTGAAGGGCGCCCAGGGCGCTTTTTTTGTGCCTGCGGACAATCCACCGGCAACTGCGCAGCCGTGCAGCGTGTTGCACGGCCACGCGGTCGAATGGGTCGCGGCGCCTATCGCAGCGCGCATGGCGTGGCCCAAGCCAGCACTTCCCTGCCCGATCACGCTGCGCCGGCCGTCAGGTCCTGGGCCCGGGCTGGCGGCCGTGTCGTTCCCGCTGATCAACCGGCTCGGGTCTTCTGGACAGGCGATTACACGCGCCGCGTTCGTCGCGCGGCCCCAGCGGCGCGAGCCTGCTTGCGCAGCCACGTCAGCACGCCCACCGCAGCGTCCACACGCATGCAGACATGCAGACGGCCCAGCACGACGCTCTGCGCATCGCTGCCCGGCAAGACCTCGTCAAAGCCAGTGGCTTCGCAGGCGATCAGCACTGGCGACAGATCGGGCTGCGCGTCGGAATGCAGCATCGCCAACACATAGCCCTGCATCACCTCGACGCTGAGAACCACACCGTCACAGACGCGGAATTGCTTGTTGGCGCTCATCGCTGCATCTCCGAGCGGCCATCGACGCCAACGATCACCGCAACCAGATGACGATAGGCAGACGTAAGGAGGTGAAAGGGTTTGCTGGGGCCTTCGCCGCTCGACGTCATGTTGAACGAGGCTGCACGGTTCCAATCGAATGCGTTGGCGGCCGGATCGAAATGGCGGACGATCTGGCACGCAGCAGATGCGGGCATTTCATGGGTGTCGTAAGACATGCTGGATTCCTTTTGTGTTTTGGAATCCGCCACCCAGACGCCAATCGGGGTGGCGGACGGTACGCGGTTGGCGTGCCGGCCAAAAGGAACCGGTGGGCCTTGCGGCCCCCGCGCACCGCCCGCCGTAAACGCTGGCCGGCATGCACCCGCGACGATGCGGGCAACTAAAAAGCGCCGTGCATCGATCGATGGGCGCTGGTGCGCCTTTTGGTTCGGGACGCCAATCCCGGTCGCCGAATGGGCGGCGACGCGGGAATACTCGCTCTGCCGCTTGGCGCCTGTCAACGCAAAGACACACCGCCGCGACAAGGCGACGGTTGCGACGAAATGCGGCGAAAGCACTGCCCGCCGAGCCAGCAAAACCTGAAACTCCGGCACATCCCGCGGGGCGATCAGCCGGGCCGATGCGGCTGCGCCCATATATCGCAAGCCCTGGCGGGACGGAACTGGCGCGGCAGCAAATGCGAATTCCCATGCCGCGCCCCGTTTCCTATCGTTGTTGACTCAACGACACGCGAGCGCAACGCCATGAGCAACATCGAAAAAGCCGGCACGTTTCTTCTTGGAGATCGCAGCGTCACCCGCATCGGCTACGGCGCGATGAAGCTCGCGGGGCCCGGCGTGTTCGGCCCGCCCAAGGATCGCGAGGGCGCGCTGGCCGTGCTGCGCGAGGCGATGGCGCAGGGCGTCAACCATATCGACACCAGCGATTTCTATGGGCCGCACACCACCAATCAACTGATCCGCGAGGCACTGCATCCCTACCCGCAGGCGCTGACCCTGGTCACCAAGATCGGTGCGGCCCGCGGCGCGGATGGTTCCTGGCTGCCGGCCTTCTCGCCGCAGCAACTGGTCGAGGCGGTGCACGACAATCTGCGCAACCTGGGGCTGGAAACGCTGGAGGTGGTCAACCTGCGCGTGATGTTCAAGACCCAGGAACCGGCGGAAGGCTCGATTGCCGAACAGCTGGAGACCTTGCTCGCGCTGCAGCGCGACGGCCTGGTGCGGCACATCGGCATCAGCAACGTCACTGCGACGCAGGTGGCCGAGGCGCGCGCCATGACCGACATCGTCTGCGTGCAGAACATGTACAACATCGCGCATCGGCACGACGACGCACTCATCGACGCGCTCGCGCGCAACGGCATCGCCTACGTGCCGTTCTTCCCGCTGGGCGGTTTCTCGCCATTGCAATCGTCCACGCTCGCCGCTGTTGCCGGGCGCCTGGCCGCAACCCCGATGCAGGTGGCACTGGCCTGGCTGCTGCAGCGCTCGCCCAACATCCTGCTGATCCCGGGGACCTCGTCGGTGACGCATCTGCGCGCCAATCTGTTCGCGGCGGAACTGAAACTGCCGGCCGATGCCGTCGAGGAATTGAACAGGATCGCAGCATAGACGCAGGTGCTGTCTCCTGGCAGGCAGCACCTTGCACCCGGGATCTGGCGCGGCCAACGAAGCGTGGCGGGTGGTCGGCAGGCGGGTGCGGACGGCATGCCAGCAACCGCAGTGGATGCCTGGCACACGCCGATTGCAGGCAACCGGCCGCGCCCGCTTTTTTTGGATGAGCGCAGTCGCTCTATCGCTCAGCTTGGCGCTCGCGCCTAGCGCCCCGGTTCGTCGTTCCACAGCAGCTTGTGCAGCTGCATCTGGAAGCGTACCGGCAGGCGGTCGGCCACGATCCAGTCGGCCAGCTGCCGCGGCGTCACCTCGCTCTTGCTGGGCGAAAACCATACCGTGCAGCGGCGGTCCAGCGCGTGGGCCGCAACGATCTCGCGCGCCCATTCGTAATCGGCACGGCTGCAGATCACCAACTTGATCTGGTCGCGTGCGGTCAGCAGCGGCAGATTCTCCCAGCGATTGCGCTGTTGCTCGCCGGATGCAGGGGTCTTGATGTCGACCACGCGCGAGACGCGCGGATCGACCGCCGACACGTCCAGCGCGCCGGACGTCTCCAGCGAGACATCGAAGCCGGCATCGCACAGTTTCTGCAGCAGCACCAGGCAGCGCTTCTGCGCCAGCGGCTCGCCGCCGGTCACGCAGACATGGCGCACGCCGTGGCCGGTGACCTCGGCGACGATCGCATCGATGTCGTACCACTCACCGCCATGGAAGGCGTAGGCGGTATCGCAGTAATGGCAGCGCAGCGGGCAGCCGGTCAGACGCACGAACACGGTCGGCCAGCCGGCCGCCTCGGCTTCGCCTTGCAGGGACAGGAAGATTTCGGTGATCTTCAATCGCGGCAACGGCGACTGGACGATCTCGCTGGGGACGGCGGCGGCGTTCATGGGCAAAGTATGCGCCACGCCAGAAGGCGCGAACGCAGCGCGGCTCAGCGCAGTTGCTGGCCGAGACGGATGGACTGCAGACGCTCCTGGGCCACGCGCGCTGCGTCGGAGCCGGGATACTGCGTTGCGACCTGCTGCAAGGTCTGCTGGGCCTGGTCGTTCTTGCCTTCGCCATACTGCGACAGGCCAAGCTTCAACAGGCCGCCAGCGGCCTTGTCATGCGTGGGATAGCGGCTGACCAGATCGCGGAACTGCGCCTCGGCCAGCTGGAAATTTCGGGTGGCGTAATAGCTTTCGCCCAGCCAGTACAAGGCATTGGGGGTGTAGACGCCATTGGGATAGAGCTCGAGAAAGCTCAAAAACAACTGCGAGGCATCGTCGTACTTGCCGTTCTTCAATGCATCGAAGGCAACGTTGTAGGCAGTGCGTTCGTCGTTGCTGACGGCCATCGTGCCTGGATCGCCATGCACGCTGGGCGGCTTCTCGGAAGTTGCCGCCGCTGCAGGCCGCGCGGCAGGTGCCGGGGCCGGTGTGACGCTGCCGGTGGGCGATGGCAATGGCGGCGTTGCGCCACCTGCCCCTTCCAGCCGGTTCAGGCGTCCGTCCAGATCCAGATACTGGTCCTTGGACTGCTGCTTGAGTTGTTCGTTGTCGTGCTGCAGCTGCTCCACGGTCGCTCGCAAGCCCTGCAGGTCCGAACGCGCCTGCTGCAGCTGATTGAGAAGATCGTTGTTGGCCTGGCTGTTGGCCTGCTGCTGCTCAAGCACGGCAACACGATCAGCGAGACTGGCTCGCTGCGCGTGCGCCGGCGCGGCGACCACAAGGGCCGCCGCGACGAACAGGGATGTCACTCGAAAGCGCATCGCTTCTTACTGAGCCGTGTACACGATTTCAACACGACGGTTCTGCGACCAGCAGCTTTCGCTGGTTTCGGTGCAGACCGGACGCTCTTCGCCGTAGCTGACCACGGTCAGCTGGCTGGCCGAACCGCCGGCAGCCTGCAGCGAGGACGACACGGCGTTGCCGCGACGCTCGCCCAGACCCATGTTGTACTCGCGCGAACCGCGCTCGTCGGCATTGCCCTGCAGGGTGATGCGCGAGGACGGACGGTCACGCAGGTACTTGGCGTGGCACGCCATGATGGCCTGGAATTCCGGCTTCAGGGAGTCCTGATCCAGATCGAAGTAGACAACGCGCTGGCGCAGGCAGGCATCGGTATCCAGGTCGCCCGGGCCGTACAGGCCAGAGGTGGACGGGCCGGTGGGAACGGAGGAACCAGTGGTGGTGTCAGTCGCAGGAGGCGGAGTTTCCTTCACCTTCTTCGAACAACCGGCCAGCACGGCCACGGACAACAGGGAGACAAGCAAGACGCGGGTGGACTTGTTCATGGGATACCTATGGAGGCTCTGGGCCAATGAGTGGTTTAACGCAGCGAAATATTAACATTAATGCGCGGTTCGGTAAGGCCCCCACGAAGGTTCTCTCACATCTCCATCGGCCAGCACCAGGCGCTGGCGGACGCGAGCGTCGGCAGACACGGCGTAGAGCACGCCGCGGCCACCCTCACGTGCGGCGTACAGCACCATGCTGGCGTTCGGCGCGAAGCTCGGCGATTCGTCCAGCGACCCGGGCGACAGCGTGCTCCAGCTGGGCGAACCCAGGCTGCGATCCATCATGGCGATGCGGTAGCTGTTGCCGCTGCCCTGCGCCACGGCGATCTTCTTGCCGTCGAACGAGACGCTGGCGGTGGCGTTGTAGTTGCCCTGGAAGGTCACGCGGTTGGCGCTGCCGCCGCTTGCGGCCACCTGGTAGATCTGCGGACGACCGCCGCGATCGGAGGTGAAGTAGATGCTGCCGCCGTCCGGCGCCCAGGTCGGCTCGGTATCGATGCCGAAGTGGTTGGTCAGCTGGGTCAGCTGCTTGCTGCCCAGGTCCATCACGTAGATTTCCGGATTGCCGCTGCGCGACAGTGCCAGCGCCAGGCGACGCCCGTCCGGCGAGAACGACGGCGCACCGTTGATGCCGCGGAAGCTGGACACCAGTTCACGCGCGCCGGTGGCGATGTCCTGCAGGTAGATCGAGGAATTGCCGCGCTCGAAGCTCACGTAGGCCAGCTTCTTGCCGTCCGGGCTCCAGTTCGGCGACAGCAGCGGTTCGGCCGAACGCACGATGGTCTGCGGGTTGTAGCCATCCGAATCGGCCACCATCAGCGCATAACGCATCGCCCCGCCCTTGCCGCTGGCGGTCACGTAGGCAATCCGGGTCCAGAACGCGCCGCGCACGCCGGTGATCTTTTCGTAGATGGCATCGGCCATCTGGTGCGAGACGTCGCGCATCGCATTGGCACGCGCCGTCATCGCCAGGCCGAGCATGCGCTCGCCCTTGGCCACGTCGAACAGTTCGTACTCGACGCGGTAAGCGCCTTCGCCGGCGTCCATGACGCGGCCGACCACGATGTAGTTCTGCTTGAGCGTGCGCCAGGTCTGGAACTGCACCTCGGTGCCGCGGGTCGGCTTCTCGACGATCTGCGCAACCGGCAAGGTGCGGAACTGGCCGGAGCGGTCCAGGTCGGCGCCGACGACAGCAGAGACATCGGTCTGCGGCGCAGTGCCGGAGCCCTGGTAGGGCATGGGCACGACGGTGATCGGCGTGGCCGAGGCGCTACCGCCGACGATATCGATGGTGAGTCCTTGCTGTTGCGCGAACGCGCTCAGCGGCAACAACAGGACGGTCAAGGCAGCTAGCCAACGCAGCGGTTTTTTCATGGACGGCTCGGATCGGGCAGGAAAAGTGTGCAAGGGATACCAATCAGCGAGTGAACATACTCGCAATCGTGAACGAGACAGCGTGAAAATGAAGCGAGCGGCCGACCAGCGGGCAATTCCGGCAGCCGGACGAGCCTGCGGTGGTGCGCCACATCGATCGCCCGAACACCGGCGCCAAGCAGTCGCACCACCACCCGCACAGCCGAGGCGCAGCGCAGGCCGTGCTGCCGCGCCCCAGCCACCCGCAACCTGCGCTACTGGTCCTGCGCGGTGAACACGAAGGTCAGGTTGCGCTGGAAGACCGACTCGAAACCGCGATACGGCAATGGCTGGGCACTCAGCACCGCGGCCTCGATCGAGCGCTGGCCGGCCTCGTCATAGGGACAGCCGGGCGCGACCTTGGCCTCCATCACGCTGCCGCCAGGCAACTGGCGGATGTTGATGGTGCACTTCTGGCCCGGCGGCACCGACGGCGGGCGCACCCACTGCGCCAGCACCTTTTGCTGGATCGCCGCAGCGTACTTGGCCGACAGATCGGTGCTGGTACCGCCCTGCCCCGCGGTCGGTTGCGCGCTGGCGGCGGCAGCCGACGAGGCCTGCTGCGCACGCGCAGCGGCGACCTGGCGCAGCTTCTGCTCGGCCAGCGCGGCCTCCTTGGTGGCCTGTTCGCGCTGGCGGCGGATGTCGGCGATCTTCTTCTCGCGCTCGGCATCGGCGGCAGCCTGTTGCGCGGCGGCCTGCTTCTTCTTGGCGTCGGCTTCTTCCTGCTGCTTGGCCAGCCGCAGTTTCTGCTCGGCCTCTTCCTGGCGCTTGCGCTCGGTCAGGTCGATCTGTTCCTGGCGGCGCTTGGCTTCCTGCTCCTGCTTGGCCTTTTCCGCCGACAGCGCGAGCGCGTCCACGCGCTCCTGGTCAATCTTGTCCGGCTGGGCGACACGCTCCTGCGCCTGCGCCTGCTGCGGCGTGGGCGCATCCTGCGGATGCGGTTCGGGAATCGGCTGCGGCGGCGGCACGGTATCTTCCGGCGCGGGCTCGGGCAGCGGCGCCGGCGGTGGCGGTGCCTCCACCGGCGTGGCCTTCAGCGCCTGGCGCGCGACGCGCGCTTCGGCCGCGGACACATCCAGCGAGGCTTCCATGCTGGGATCGCCGGCGGCCGGCTCGACCGAGCGTTCGGGCGACCACAGCCAGCCGGCGATGAACACCAGCGCGACCAGTACGTGCACGACCAGCGCCAGCACGACCGGCCGCAGCCAGCCATCCTCGCGCGCCGTCTGGGTGGGGAGTGCGTCAGCGTGCATCGCTGCCTGCAGTGCCGCCGGAGTCGGAGATCAGGCCGACCTTCTCGACCTTGGCCTGCTTGAGCACGTCGATGGCGTCCATGATCTTTTGATATGGCGCGGCGCGATCGCCGGCCACCACCACGCGCGCGTCCTTGTCCTGCGCCACGATCGCGGCCAGCTGCGCCTGCAGCGCGGCCACGTCCATCGCCTGCGGCTTGCCCTTGGGCAGCTGCAGGGCAAGCTGGCCGTCGGCAGCGACCACCACCACGACCGGATCCTGCTTGCTCTCCAGCGCCTTGGCGCGCGAGCTCGGCAGGTTCACGTCGGTGCTCAGGGTCAGCAGCGGTGCGGTCACCATGAAGATGATCAGCAGCACCAGCATCACGTCGATGTACGGCACGACGTTGATGTCGGATTTGAGCTTGCGCTTCTTACGGCGGGAAATACCGGAAATCATCGAGGAACGTTCCTATTGATCCCCCGCACATGCAGGTGCGGGCTGTTGCGGGGGACTCGCCCATCCAATCCTTCGCACAGGTGGGTGCGCGCTGTCGCGGATGGCTGGCCGGTCCAATCCCTGCGCTGCGGGAAACGGGCACGGGCAAACGCAGCACCCGGCATGTCCGCACGCCGGAATGTGCGGACCATGACGGGGCACTCGCCTGGCTGCCGGCTGTCGCAGGGCACGCGCATCACTCGTCTGCGCCGGCCTGGCGCTGCAGGATCGAGCTGAACTCGTCGGCGAAGGTCTCGTAGCGCACCGACAGCCGCTCCACGCGGGTGGTGAAGCGGTTGTAGGCCCACACCGCGGGAATCGCCACGAACAGGCCGATGGCGGTAGCGAACAGGGCTTCGGAAATACCCGGCGCCACGGCCGCGATACCGGCCTGCTCGCCGCTGCTGACCATGTCGTGCATGGTCACCATGATGCCGAACACGGTACCGACCAGGCCGACGTACGGCGCGGTGGAGCCGATGTTGGCCAGCAGTTCGAGATTGCGCTCGAGCTGGTCGACCTCGCGGGTAAAGGCGGTGCGCATGGCACGCTGCGCGCCTTCCAGCTGCACCCGCCCGTCCAGCCGGCGGCGGTCACGCAGCCGCGAGAACTCGCGGAAGCCGCTCTCGAACATCGACTCCAGGCCGCCGACGGTGCGGTTGCGGTCGGTGGCCGAGGCGTAGAGCTTGGCCAGGTCGGCGCCGGACCAGAAGCGGTTCTCGAACTCGTCCGCCTCGCGGTTGGCCTGCTTGAAGGCGCGTGCCTTGCGGAAGATGATCACCCAGCTGATGAACGAGCCGATCAGCAGCAGCAACACGATGATCTTGACCGGGATACTCGCCCGCAGGATCAGATCGACATAGTTGATGCTGCTGTTGTGCGCCACGCTGGCGGTCTGTGCCGCAGCGGCGGCAACGTCCTGCGGTAGTGCTTCCACTACCGTGTCCTGCAGGGCCAGGAGCAATGCAATCGACATCCGTTTGTTCCTCAGTAATCGGATTCTGGGGTTTCTAGAGCTTTCAACACGTCATACAGCGCATCGTCCATCCCGCGCGGGCGGAAGTCGCCGGTGCCGAGTGCGGCAATGCGCACCTCGGCGGTCAGCAGCACTTCGCCCTCGCGACGTACCGACTGCGCAAACAGCAGGCTGGCCCGTCTGCATCGCAGCAACACTGCCGACACCGACAGCGCATCGTCGAGCCGGGCCGGCTTGAGGAAATCCAGTTGCATCGAGCGGACCGCAAACACCAGCTCGTGCTGCTGGCGCATCAGGTCCTGCCCGTAGCCGGCCGCGCGCATCCATTCGCTGCGCGCACGCTCCATGAAGGCGACGTAGCGCGCATGGTAGACCACCCCGCCGGCGTCGGTATCTTCCCAGTAGACGCGTGTCGGCCAACTGAATACAGGCGGGGAGTCGGACATCGGGAGTCGGGAATCGGCGGTCATGGACACGGAATGGTGGTCGAGACGGCCCGGGCGAGCGACGAACGGAGCGTCATCAGAACAGCTCTCCCGGCTCGCCGATGCCCGGGGCACGATCGCGCGGCGGCTTCAGGCCCAGGTGCAGGTAGGCCTTGGTGGTGACCATGCGGCCGCGCGCGGTGCGGATCAGAAAGCCCTGCTGGATCAGGTAGGGCTCGATCACGTCTTCCAGCGTGCCGCGCTCTTCCGACAGCGAGGCGGCCAGGGATTCCACACCCACCGGGCCGCCGTCGAAATGTTCGACGATGGTGCGCAGCATGCGGCGGTCGAGCTCGTCGAAGCCTTCCGGATCCACTTTCAGCATCTGCATGGCGGCCTGCGCCACCGGCAGGTCGATATGCCCGGCCGCCTTGACCTGGGCGAAGTCGCGCACCCGCCGCAGCAGCCGGTTGGCGATCCGCGGGGTGCCGCGCGCGCGGCGGGCGATCTCGGCCGCGCCTTCGGGCGTGCAGTCGATGCCCAGGATCGCCGCCGAGCGGATCACGATGCGGGTCAGTTCCGGCGGCGAATAGAACTCCAGCCGCTGCACGATGCCGAAGCGGTCGCGCAGTGGCGCGGTCAGCAGGCCGGCACGGGTGGTGGCGCCGATCAGGGTGAACGGCGGCAGGTCGATCTTGATCGAGCGCGCGGCCGGGCCGTCGCCGATCATGATGTCGATCTGGAAATCTTCCATCGCCGGATACAGCACTTCTTCCACCACCGGCGAGAGGCGATGGATCTCGTCGATGAACAGCACGTCGTGCGGCTGCAGGTTGGTCAGCAGCGCGGCCAGGTCGCCGGCCTTCTCGATCACCGGGCCGGAGGTGGAGCGCAGATTGACACCCAACTCGTTGGCGATGACGTGGCTGAGCGTGGTCTTGCCCAGGCCGGGCGGGCCGAAGATCAGCACGTGGTCCATCGCCTCGCCGCGCGCCTTGGCCGCTTCGATGTAGATCTCCATCTGCTCGCGCACCGGCTGCTGGCCGAGATAGTCGGCCAGGCGCTTGGGCCGGATGCTCGCATCGGCGGCATCGTCTTCGCGGGTGGCACTGCTGGCGATGATGCGGTCCATTAGAGCTGGGATTGGGGATTCGTCATTCGGGATTGGCAGCTAGCTAGTATGGGCTGCGAGGCGCCTCCGGCGCTACGCTCTTGCCAATCCCGATTCCCCGATCCCCAATCCCGGGCCGCCGCAGGCGGCCTCAGATCTCGACCTGGGCGCCCAGCTCGACCAGGCGGTTGCCGGGGATGCGGAAGAAGCCGGTGGCCGGGGCGGCGTTGCGATGCATCAGCGCGAACAGCTTGTCGCGCCAGATCGGCATGCCGCGGTTGGCGCTGGCCACGATGGTCTCGCGGCTGGCGAAGAAGGTGGTGTCCATCGGGTCGAAATGGATGCCACCCTGGTCGCACGAGCGCATCAGCGCCAGCGGCACGTCCGGGGTCTCCATGAAGCCGAAGCGCACATAGACGCGGTAGAACTCGTCGCCGATCGATTCGATCTGCAGGCGCTTGTCGGCCGGCGCATACGGGATCGGCAAGGTGTCGACGTTGAGGAAGATGTTGCGCTCGTGCAGCACCTTGTTGTGCTTGAGGTTGTGCATCAACGCATGCGGCACGACCATCGGGTCGGCGGTGAGGAACACCGCCATGCCCGGCACGCGCGCCGGCGGGGCCAGCATCAGGCCCGGCAGGAAGCTGTCGATGCGGATGCCGTCCTTGCGGATTTCCTCGCGCAGCAGCGCGCGGCCGCGGCGCCAGGTGCGCATCAGGGTGAACACCACGATGCCCAGCGCCAGCGGGAACCACGCGCCCTGCAGCAGCTTGGCGCCGTTGGCGATGACGAAGGCCAGCTCGATGATGAAGAACACCACGCACAGCGGCAGCACCCAGTTGCGCCAGCGCGGCCACAACGACCGCGCCACCAGCGCCAGCAGCAGGGTGTCGATCAGCATCGTCATCGACACCGAGATGCCGTAGGCCACCGCCAGGTTGGTGGAACTGCGGAAGATCAGCACCAGCGCGATCACCATCACCATCAACAGCCAGTTGATGCCGGGCACGTAGATCTGGCCGATGGTGGTGCGCGAGGTGTGCTTGATCAGCATGCGCGGGATGTAGCCCAGCTGCATCGCCTGGCGGGCCACCGAATAGGCGCCGGTGATGACCGCCTGCGAGGCGATCACCGCCGCCAGCGTGGCCAGGATGATCATCGGATACAGCGCCCAGCCCGGCACCGCTTCAAAGAACGGGTTCTTCAGTGCGGAAGGGTGATTGAGCACCAGCGCGCCCTGCCCCAGGTAGTTGAGCAGCAGCATCGGCAGCACGAAGAAATACCAGCCGTGGCGGATCGGCCTGGCGCCGAAGTGGCCCATGTCCGCATACAGCGCCTCGCCGCCGGTCACCGCCAGCACCACCGCGCCGAGGATGAACACCCCGTGCCAGCCATGCTCCATGAAGAAGCGGATCGCCCACCACGGGTTGAAGGCCTTCAGCACTTCCGGCGCATCGATGATGTTCCAGGCGCCGATCGCCCCCAGCGACAGGAACCACAGGCAGGTGATCGGCCCGAACACCTTGCCGACCTTTTCGGTGCCGAAGCGCTGCACCATGAACACCACCAGCAGCACGATCACGGTGATCGGCACGATGAAGGGATGCAGGCTGGGCGCGGCGATTTCCAGGCCTTCCACCGCGCCCATCACCGAGATGGCCGGGGTGATCACGCCATCGCCGAAGAACAGCGAGGCGCCGAAGATGCCGAGGATGCCGACCACGTACGCCGAGCGCGAGCCGTTGCGCATGGTGCGCTGGGTCAGCGCCATCAAGGCCATGATGCCGCCCTCGCCCTCGTTGTCGGCGCGCATGATGATGGTGACGTACTTGAGCGTCACCGTGACCATCAGCGCCCAGAACGCCAGCGACAGCACGCCCAGCACGGTGTCGTGATCGCTGGTCAGCCCGTAGTGCGGCGAGAACGCCTCCTTGAGGGTGTACAGCGGACTGGTGCCGATATCGCCGAAGACGACGCCGATGGCGCCGATGACCAAGGCCATATGGCGATTGGCGGGCGCATGGCCGTGGCCAGCTGCGGAAGTGGGGGTCTGGGACATGAAGTGGGCAGGGTATCGCCAAGTGGCGTGAAGGAGAGGAAGACAGCGCCGCCTAGCGGAGCGCGGCCTGGAGGGCCTTGCGAATGACCGTGGCGACGTCGTCGCCTTCTGCCCCGGCCTCGCGTGCCATGCGTGCGGCCTCGGCCGGCTTGTAACCCAGTTGCTGCAACGCCACGGTGGCTTCGGACACCGCATCCGGGCCGAGCTGGCCGGTGATCGGCGCACCGCTGCTGAAGTCGGCGGCGCGGTCGCGCAGCTCCACCACCATCCGCTCGGCGGTCTTCTTGCCGATGCCGGGGATGCGCGTCAGCGCGGTGATGTCGCCGCTGGTGATCAGCCGGGCGAACTCGTCCACGCTGACCCCGGACAGCACCGCCAGCGCGATCTTGGCGCCGATGCCGGTGACCTTCTGTACGTCGCGGAACAGCCTGCGCTCGCCTTCGCGCAGGAATCCGTACAGCGACACGCTGTCTTCCTTCTGCGCATAGTGGGTGAACAGGATCACGTCGCGGCCGACGTCGGGCAGGTCGTAGAAGGTGCTCATCGGCGCCTCCAGCTCGTAGCCCACCCCGCCCACGTCGATCACCAGCCACGGCGGCTGCTTGTAGGCCAGGATCCCGCGCAGGCGGCCGATCATTGGGCACCGCCAGGGCGGTGCCGGGATTGGGAATTGGGGATTGGGGATTGGTTATTCCCCGCGCGGCCGTCAACGACTGGCGCGTACAGCCCCATCAGCTCAGCACAGGCAGACCCGCTTTTTCCAATTCCCAATCCCGACTCCCGATTCCCGATTCTCATTTCTTGCGGCTCCAGGCCTGTTGGGTATTGACGCCCAGGCGCTGCGCGGTGGCGCGCACGTGGGCGTGGGTGATGGCGACCGCCAGCGCGTCGGCGGCGTCGGCCTGCAGCTTGCCTTTCAGGTTGAGCATGATGCCGACCATGTGCTGGACCTGCACCTTGTCCGCCCCACCCTTGCCGACCAGCGCCAGCTTGATCTCGGTGGCAGCGTACTCGTGCACCGGCAGGTCGCGCAGCACCACCGCGCAGATCGCCGCCCCGCGCGCGTGGCCGAGCTTGAGCGCGGAATCGGCGCTCTTGCCCATGAACACCTTCTCGATCGCCACTTCCTGCGGCCGGTAGGTCTCGATCACCTCGCCCAGCCCGTGCAGCAGGCGCTTGAGCCGCCGGGCAAAGTCGCCCTCGCCCAGCAGCACCAGCGGCGCATGATAGACATGCCGGCTGCGACCGCTCTCATCGACATCGATGATGCCGAGCCCGGTGCGCTGCGAGCCGGGATCGATGCCGAGGATGCGGGTCATCGCGCGGCCGGGCTTGGCGATTGGGGATTCGGGATTGGTGATGCGCATGCAGTACGGCGATCGCATTGCTGTTGCGAATCCCGAATGCCGAATCCCGCCATCCCGGCCTTCATCAGGCGCCGAGACTCGACTGGTCGACGTTCGAATACACGTCCTGGACGTCGTCCAGGTCTTCGAGCATGTCGAGCAGCTTGCGGACCTGCACGGCGGTGTCGCCGTCGACGGCGATGTCGTTTTCGGCGCGGAAGGTGATCTCGGCGTGGGCCGGCTCCAGGCCGGCGGCGGTCAGCGCCTGCTTGACCTGGGCGAAGGCCTCCGGGGCGGTCAGTACGTCGATGGCGCCGTCTTCCGGGTAGACCACCACGTCGTCGGCGCCGGCCTCGATCGCCGCGTCGGTGAGGGTGTCTTCGTCGGTGCCGGCGGCAAAGCTCAGCACGCCCAGGCGCTTGAACATGAAGGCCACCGAGCCGTCGGTGCCCATGTTGCCGCCGCACTTGCTGAAGGCATGGCGCACATCGGCCACCGCGCGCACGCGGTTGTCGGTCAGGCAGTCCACGATCACCGCCACGCCGCCGGGGGCGTAGCCCTCGTAGCGCACTTCCTCGTACTCCACGCCTTCCAGCTCGCCGGTGGCTTTCTTGATGGCGCGCTCGATCACGTCCTTGGACATGTTCGCCGACAGGCCCTTGTCCACCGCCACGCGCAGGCGCGGATTGTTGGACGGATCGCCACCGCCGCCGCGCGCGGCGACGCTGATCTCGCGAATGATCTTGGTGAACATCTTGCCGCGCTTGGCGTCGGAGGCGTTCTTGCGGCCTTCGATGGAGGGGCCTCTACCCATGGGTGGTTCCAGACTGGCTTGGATGACAGGGCGCGGATTTTACCTGATTGCTCGCCCGCACCGGGGCGGCGGCGTTCAGTGGCCGAACCGGCCCTGGCGCAGGAAGTGCAGCACCTGCTGCGCGGCCTCGGGCGAGCGCAACAGGCCGCTGTGGCTGGCCTGCACCACGCAGTGGTCGCGCAGCCCCGGCAGGCGGGTTTCGGCCAGCGCCACGGTGCCGTCCGAGCCGCCTTCCAGCGGTGCCAGCCAGCGCCCCACCCCGCGTGCGACGGTGCCGGCGACCTGGCCGACCTCCGCCGCGCCCTCCCAGTGCGCGAGGCCGTGCTGCAGCAAGGCCGCGCTGCGTCCCAGCGCCCAGCGCCCGCCGCGCCGGGCCAGGCCGCGCGCGGCGGCGCTGCCGCATAACGGCGAGCCCAGGCAGACCACGCGGCGCACCGGCAATCCGGGCGCAATGCGCAGCGCCTGCAACGCCACCAACCCGCCCAGGCTATGGCAGACCAGCCACTGCGCGCCGGTCGCCTGCAGGCGTTCGATCAGCCGCGGCACCGCCTGCGCCGGACCGCCGAGCACGCTGGCATAGCCGAACAGCGCGGGCGCCAGGCCCTCGGCACGCAGCCGGCGCGCGAGCGGCAACAGCCAGTGCGCGGTATTCCAGATGCCGTGCACCAGCAGCACGTCGGCGGTGGCGGTGGTCGGTGCCGTGCGCGGAGCGTGCCCGGATGCGGCTGCAAATGCTGAACAGGTGCTGGGCATCAGCGCGGTCTCCAGCACGTGGCGCGCGATCGCCGGCCTGCTGCGGACGGCGCCTGCATGCGCTCAGTCGGCCGCGATCAGCGGCTTGCGCCGCAGGATGTGTTCGCGGTCGAGGATCTTGCCGACCGGGAAGTCGTACTCGCCCACCTTCTCGAAACCGTAGCGGGCGTAGAAGCGTTGCGCGCCGAAATTCTCCGACCACACGCCGATCCACAGCGTGCGCGGGCCGTCGCGCTCCAGCCATTCCAGCGTGGTTTCGAACAGGCGGCTGCCCCAGCCGCTGTTCTGGTAATCCTTCAACAGATACAGCCGCTTGAGCTCACCGTCGCCGGGACGCACATCGTCGTGCGGCAGCCCGCAGGGGCCGGCGGCGGCATGGCCGACCAGCAGGTTGTCCATCTCCAGCAGCCAGATCGCATAGTCCGGATGCGCCAGCACGATGCGTGCGCGCTCGACCGCGTAGGTCTCCTGCAGAAAGCCGTGCAGATCCTCTGGCGGGTACAGATGCCCGAAGGTTTCGGTGAAGGTCTGCGCAGCCAGCAGCGACAAGGCTTCGGCATCGTCCGGTGTGGCGCGGCGGATGCGGGTCATGCGGGGGTCTCAGGCCGGGGGGACGTGGCAGCTTCGCGCATGCGGCTCTGTTGTCGCAAGCGGGGATTCGGGATTCGGGAATCGGGAGAGCATGCGCGTTTCCGGGGCGGCGCGTGCGCGAGTCGCTCGCAATGCATCGTTGAGGGCGAGCAAGGGGCGCAGTTTTCCGTCGCGGCTGCGGCGCGGCGTGGCCTGCGGACGATGACATCGACGGTTCGGCCGGTGGGCGGCGCTTCCGCGGCAGCCAGGCATGCGACACGCTGCACGCTGCAGCGTGTCGGCAAGACGGCCACGCGCTGGCGTGGCCGTCTGGGTGGCAGGTCAGGCCTGCTTGGGGCGTACCTGCACGTGCACTTCGGCCAGCTGATCGGCGGCGATCGGCGACGGGGCGTCGGTCATCAGGTCCTGCGCGCCGGTGGTCTTGGGGAACGGGATGACGTCGCGGATCGATTCGGTGCCGGCCATCAATGCAGCGATGCGGTCGATGCCGAAGGCGATGCCGCCATGCGGCGGGGCGCCGTAGTTCAGGGCATCGAGCAGGAAGCCGAACTTGGCACGCGCCTCCTCGGCGCCGATGCCGAGCAGCTCGAACACCGCGCTCTGCATGTCCGGGCGGTGGATACGGATCGAGCCGCCGCCGATCTCGTTGCCGTTGAGCACCATGTCGTAACCACGCGAAACCGCGGTGCGGGCGTTGGCGCGCAGGTCGGCGATGTCGTCCACCGCCGGCGCGGTGAAGGGGTGATGCAGGGCCACGTAGCGCTGCGCCTCCTCGTCCCACTCGAACATCGGGAAATCGGTGACCCACAGCGGCGCCCAGCCATCGGCGACCAGATTGAACTCCTTGCCGGCCTTCAGGCGCAGGGCGCCCATGAAGTCGGACACGGTGTTGTAGCGGCCGGCACCGAAGAACACGATGTCGCCGTTGGTTGCACCGACGTGCTTGAGCAGTGCGGCGAAGGCCTGCTCGCCGAAGAACTTGGCGATCGGCGAGCTGACCTCGCCGGTCTCCGACAGCTTGATGTAGGCCAGGCCCTTGGCGCCGTACTTGGCGGCGTGCGCGGCGTAGTCGTCGATCTGCTTGCGGCTCAGCGTGGCGCCACCGGGAATGCGCAGCGCGGCCACGCGGCCGTCGGCGTCGTTGGCGGCGGCAGTGAACACCGGGAATTCGCTGGCCTTGACCAGCTCGGCCACGTCGACCAGCTCCAGCCCGATGCGCAGGTCCGGCTTGTCCGAACCATAGCGACGCATCGCCTCGGCCCAGGTCATGCGCGGGAACTGCGCGGCCAGGTCGACCTCCACCACTTCGGCGAAGATGGCGCGGATCATGTCTTCGACGAAGTCCTGCACGTCGCGCTCGCGCACGAAGGCAAATTCCATGTCCAGCTGGGTGAATTCCAGCTGGCGGTCGGCGCGCAGCGCTTCGTCGCGGAAGCAGCGTGCGATCTGGTAGTAGCGGTCGAAGCCGGCCACCATCAGGATCTGCTTGAACAGCTGCGGGCTCTGCGGCAACGCGTAGAACTCGCCCGGATGCATGCGCGCCGGCACCAGGAAGTCGCGTGCGCCTTCCGGAGTGGCCTTGGTCAGGATCGGGGTTTCGATGTCCTGGAAATCGCGTGCGTCCAGGTGCCGGCGCAGCGCCTGCACCAGCTTGATGCGGGTGCGCTGCATGCGCTGCATTTCCGGACGGCGCAAATCCAGGTAACGGTACTTCAGGCGGGTTTCCTCGCCCGGGTTTTCATGCGCGTGGAACGGCAGCGGCGCAGCCTTGTTGAGGATGCTGATGCGGGTGGCGATCACTTCGACCTTGCCGGTGCGCAGCTTGTCGTTGACCGCGTGACGCGCGCGCACCACGCCTTCGACCTGCAGCACGTCCTCGTAGCCGAGGCTGGCGGCCACCTTGAACAGCTCGGCGCTGTCGTCGTCGCCGGCCACCGGTTCCACCGTCACCTGCACGATGCCTTCGTGGTCGCGCAGGTCGATGAAGCACACCCCGCCCAGGTTGCGGGCCACGTCGGTCCAGCCGGCGAGAGTGACGGTTTGGCCGATCAAGGTCTCATCGACCAGGCCGCAGAAGTGGGTACGCATCGAAAGCTCCGCTGAAAACCCGACGCAGGACGGCGCCGGAGAGCCGGATATTCTGGGGCCGGCGGGCGACAGGAGCAAATGCGCAGGCGCTCATGGCCGCTTAAGTCGGCGCCCGGCTGAATAGGCGCCAGACCCTTCCGCACCAAGGACGACACGATGCTGCGCACCGCCCTGCTGCTCTCCGGCTTCGGCCTGATCACCCTGACCGGCCTGCTGACCAGCGCGCCTGCCGCCGCGCAGGACCGTGGCTGGAACGGCCCCAGCATCACCTGCTCCAGCAACGACAACCGCCGCCGCGAGTGCGATACGCCGTTCCGCGGCCGCGCGGTGCTGGTCGAGAACATCTCCGGCACCCGCTGCATCGAAGGCCGCAACTGGGGCAGCGACCGCGGCCGCATCTGGGTCGACAACGGTTGCCGTGGGCGCTTTGTCGATGGCCGCAACGGCGGTGGCGGCTGGGGCGGCAACACGGGCCCCGGCGGTGGCGGGGTCGCCGGTACGGTGCGCTGCGAGAGCAACGACCAGCGCCAGAAGATCTGCGACACCGGCTGGCGCCGCGCCATGCTGGTGCGCCAGCTGTCCAACACGCCCTGCGTGGAAGGCCGCAACTGGCGCCAGGACGGGGGTCGGATCTGGGTGGACGACGGCTGCCGGGGCGAGTTTGCGCAGGCCCGCGGTGGCGGCTGGGACCGGGGTGACGGCGGTTACGGTGGCCGCGACGACCGCCCGCGCAACGATTACGCCATCACCTGCGCCAGCGACGACCGCCGCCTGCGCACCTGCGGCTGGGATGGCCGCTACGGCCGCCCGGTGCTGACCCGCCAGCTGTCCGACACCCGTTGCGAGGAAGGCCGCAGCTGGGGCTACGACGACCGCCGCGCGACGCTGTGGGTCAACGATGGCTGCCGGGCGCGCTTCGAGGCGCGTTGAGGCAGACAGTCAGCGCGCCGCTCCTGGGGCGGGACAGGGTGACGGCTTCAGCACTGCCAGCCGCTGCCCGGTGCTGCCCGCCGCTGCAGCGCGCTGACCCGGCTCAGGCAGGATCGGCCGCGGGCTTGGCAGCGGGCTTGCTCTCGGCGGCGGCCGCCGGCTTGGCATCGCCACCGGCGCTGCTGCTCTCGCTGAGGTTTTTCTTCTTCTCGCCCGCCGACTTGAAGTCGGTCTCGTACCAGCCGCTGCCGGACAGACGGAACGACGGCGCGGTGATCTGGCGCTTGATCGTGGCCGCCGCGCAGGCCGGACAGGTCTGCGGATCGGGATCGGCCATCTTCTGCAGGCGGTCGAAGGCGTGGCCGCAGGTGGTGCACTGGAAACCGTAGATGGGCATGGCAGGATCAGCTGAAGACGATGCAGGGGCGCAGATTCTAGACGGATGCGGGCAGGCAGGTGCAGTGGTGCATCTGCGCTTGGCCAGGCGCGTACGCGTTGCCGGCGAGAGACATCGCTCGGTGATCGTGGCGTGCCCGCCCGTGCGCCAAGTGGACGCCCGGCATCGCGGCTCCCATCGGCAGACGGCAGGGCATGGGGGCGCCCGCGCGCATGCCGACGGTCGCCGGCCTGCGCACCGAGTGCGCGATACGTCGGCGTGACCGTGCGACCTGCGCAGGCAGGTGAAGCCGTCATCCGCCACGTCACACACCCACGCGGTGCGCCGACCCGACACCAACCTGCTGGTATGCAACGCCGCAAGCCAGCTCGCTTCGCTCAAGCCGCGCGACACAGGCTGCTACACTCCAACAGGTGATCGACGCGCCTCTTCCCCCACGAGGACCGCATCCATGTTGCGGCTGACTGCCTTATTGCTGGGCGTTGCCCTGCTGCTGACCGGCAGCGGGCTGCTCGGCACCCTGCTTGCCGTGCGCGGTGGACAGGCCGGTTTCGATGCGCGTGCGCTCGGCCTGATCATGTCCGGGTATTTCGCCGGCTTCTTTCTCGGCACCTTCTTCGCGCCGCCGCTGATCCGGCGCATCGGGCATATCCGCGCATTCGCGTTCTACGCGGCGCTGGCGGCGATCGCGGTACTGCTGCATCCGATCTGGTTGAACGCCTGGGGTTGGGGATTGCTGCGGCTGGTCACCGGCGCGGCGCTGGTCGGCCTGTACACGGTGATCGAGAGCTGGCTCAACGCCGAGCCGGACGCGCGCCGGCGCAGCCGGGTGTTTTCGGTCTACATGGCGATCAATCTGTCGGCATTGGCGCTGGGCCAGATCCTGCTCACCGCAGGCGATGCGGGCGCACCGGCGATGTTCACGCTGACGGCGATCCTGATCTGCGCGGCAGTGATGCCGGTGATGACCACGCGCCTGATTCCGCCCGAGGTGCCGCACGTGTCGCGCCTGCGCCTCAAGACGCTGTACGCGCTGGCGCCGGTGGCGACCATCGGCGCGGGATTGTCGGGCCTGGCGATGGGGGCGTTCTGGGGTCTGTTGCCGGTGTACGCCGACCGCATCGGGCTGGATGCCGACGGCGTGGCGATGTTCATGCTCACCGCCATCATCGGCGGTGCGGTGCTGCAGTGGCCGATCGGGCGCATCAGCGATGGCCATGACCGGCGCATCGGCCTGGTCACGATCAGCGTGCTGGCGGCCGGCATTGCGATCGCCGCCGCGGTGCCGATGGTGCAGGCGCAGACCGGCATGTTGTTCGTGCTGTTCTTCGTATACGGCGGGTTGGCGTTCTCGCTGTATCCGTTCGCGGTGGCGCACATGCTCGATTACCTGCCGCGCGAAGAGCTGCTCTCCGGCTGCAGCAGCCTGCTGCTGGTACATGGCGTGGGCGCGGCGATCGGTCCGGCCCTGGCCGGTGGCGCGATGCAGAAATTCGGCCCTGCGGCACTGCCGGTCTATTTCGCGGTGATGCTGCTGGCACTGGCCGGATTTACCCTGGCACGCCTGCTGCGCTTCACGCGCCGCCGCATCCACCCGATCTCTTTCCGCCCGATGCTGCGCACCACGCCATCGGCGTTGGAGTTGATGCCGGAAACGCAGCAGGCCGAAGCGGCGCCTCACGCCAAGAGCGGCTAGCACACCTGTTTCGCTGTCGTTAGTCGCTGCGCTGCTGATCCGGCGATCTGCGGCGTTGCTGCAGAGCCGCCTTGCCCGCCCACCATCGCGGGGGGAGGGTGCCGCAAGGCGGAGCAGCTGGCAGACGACTTTTTTGGATGGATCAGTTGTAGAGCGGTTGATCTGCGGCCTTATGGGAGGGCCCTTGCCCGCCCACCATCGCAGGACACGCCGCAAGTACGTCCGTGTAGGCTCTTACGCGGCATCCATGCCGCGTAAGGTCCCGCGACGGTGAGCGGGCAAGGGCCAGTCGAGATGGTCGGTGTGCATGGTGCAAGCAGTGCATGACGTGCGTTGTTCGGATAACGGCGCGTCGATCAATGTCCCAAGGCAAGCCGAGTAACAAGCGGGCTTTCAACAAACTACCGACCAACTCTATGGTGCGGTGTCCTCGCCGATTGCGGGACCGTGTGGCGGCATGGATGCCGCCACCGAGCCTACATGGATGTACTTGCGGCGTGTCCCGCGAGCGGCGAGGGCACCGCGCNTTGCGGGACCGTGTGGCGGCATGGATGCCGCCACCGAGCCTACATGGATGTACTTGCGGCGTGTCCCGCGAGCGGCGAGGGCACCGCGCGCTCGACCAATCAGGCTTTTGACTGCAGCTAATGAATGACGCTGCGACTCGGATCTCGGCGGTCTTGCAACCAACGCGGCCTTGAAAAACACCCAGACAACACCTACTCCTAGTCGTCCTGGCGGTGAGGCTACGCACCTGCACTTGGTGATCGCGGCCCCACCTGTAGCGCGGTCATCATCACGCAACGCAAGTGCGGGAGTCTTTGCAGACTCCCTCCCCGCTTGTTGGATTGCAATGGATTCGACGTCCTCCTCGCGCGTGCGCCATCCGGCCACGCTCGCGTTGCTGCTGGTTCCGCTCACCCTGCCCGCCTACGCACAGCAAGCCCCCGATGGCGCCGCGTCTGGCCCGTCCGCGGCCGAACCGGGCACCGCTGGCGAGCCGGTGTCCACGCTGGATCAGGTGCAGGTGGTCGGCCAGGCGATGACGTATTCCAAGACCAATGTCAGCAAGGAAATGCTGGACCGCCAGTTCGTGCTGGGCAGCGTCAACGATGCGCTCAACGAACTGCCTGGCGTGGTGGTGACCGAGGCCGATGCCTTCGGCTCGTCGGACTGGGGCACCCAGATCAGCATGCGCGGCTTCGTCAGCAATCGCGATACCCAGCAGATCGGTACCACCATCGATGGCGTGCCCAACGGCGGCTCGGCCTATGGCGGCGGCTCCAAGGCCAACCGCTTCATCGACATGCCGGACCTGGAAACGGTGGAAGTCAGCCAGGGCACCGCCGACATCGCCTCGCGCTCCAACGAAGCGTTGGGCGGCACCTTGAACTACCTCACCGGCGATCCGCTGGAAGAGCAGCGCGTACGCATGATCGGCGGCATCGGCGACAACCAGGCGCGCAAGTATTACGCGCGCTACGACACCGGCCTGCTCGGCGGCAACACGCGCGCCTGGGTCAGCGGCTCGTCGGCACGCAACGACGACTGGATCGACGGCAGCGGCCACACCCGCCGCGACCACCTGGCCGGCAAGTTCGTCAGCGTGTTGGACAAGTGGACGCTCAGCGGCTACGCGTCCTATGACGATGCCGACGAATCCGAGTACACCAGCGTGACGCCCGAACAGTTCGCCCGCGACCCCGAGCACGACCTGCTGACCGGCACGCTCACCGGCATCCCGTACCTGGACCAGAACTATCGCTCCGGCTCGCGCGCGCTGCGCAAGAACACCTTCGGTTACTTGCGTGGCGCCTTCGATGGCGGCAATGGTTTCAAGACCACGCTGACCGGCTACGCACATCGTATGCAAGGCCGTGGCGACTGGATTCCGCCGTATCTGGTGGATGTCCGCAACGACGGCGCCGGCGCAGCGGAAACCGAAGCGCGTGGCGGCACCACCGTGTATGCCGGCAGCGACCTGGGCAAGCTGTACTACCTCACGCCCGGCGGTGCAGCCGCGACGATGCTGGCCGGTTGCGCCGGCAGCGATGCGCTGCCGGCCGAATCCAACCCGGCCTGCTATCCGGCCGGTTCGGTGCCGGTGCAGTCGTATCGCCACAGCCACTACGACAACCACCGCGCCGGCGCGATGGCCGACGTGGAATGGCGCGCCGATCTGGGCGCCATCGACAACACCGTGCGCGCCGGTGCGTGGCTGGAACGCTACGACCGTAGCGTTACCCGCGACTGGCATCGCCTGCTCAACGTCGGCACCAACATCGGCTTCGATCACCAGCCGTACTGGGTGCAGTTCAAGGACGACTACCAGACCGACGAGCAGATGTACTACGTCGAGGACGTGATGCGTTACGGCGCCTTCGCCTGGCGCGTGGGCGTCAAGCAGTTCTTCGTCGACCAGACCCGCGACCGCCGCATCGGCGATGCGCAGCATGTGGAGTCGGATTCGCATTCAGACCCATTGCTGTCGGCCGGCCTGACCTGGACCACCCCGGTGCAGGGCCTGGAAGCCTTTGCCGGGTATTCGCAGAACTTCGCCGCGATTCCCTCCGGCGTGCTGGGCGAAACCGACCCGGTCGCACTGAGCCGGGTGCAACCGGAAACCGCCGACAACGTCGAGCTCGGCCTGCGCCTGAGCCGCTGGCCGTTGACCGGCAGCGTGACGCTGTACGACATCCGCTTCGACAACCGCATCGTCTATGTGCCGGCCAACTTCGTCACCGGCATCGACTACCTGGGCGAAACCGATGGCGTGTACGAGAACTTCGGCGGCGTGCATGCGCGCGGCGTGGAAGCGGCGCTCGGCTATGGCTGGGACAACGGCTGGCGCATCAACGGTGCCTATACCTACAACAAGGCCGATTACCTGGGCAGCGGCGATGCCGCGCGCGACACCGCGCTGGAGATCACCCCGGGTGCGCAGGTGATCGGCCAACCGCGCAACACCTTGGTGATGTCGGCCGACTAGCGCGGGCAGGCGTGGCGCTTCGGCGTGTCCGGGCGCTACCTGGGCAAGCGCTACCTGGACGCCTCCAACCGTGCGGCACTCGATGGCGTGACCACGTTCGCTGCCAACCTGGGCGTGGAACTGTCGCAACTGTCGTCGCAGCTCAAGGGCCTGCAGCTGGCGCTCAACGTCAGCAACCTCACCGACAAGCGCTATCTGGAAGGCGTGGACGGCAGCGACAGCGCCTTCATCGGCGCACCGCGCACGGTCGGGCTGACGCTGACGCTGGATCTCTAGCCTCGACGGCGCATTGCCGACCTGCGGGATGGCCGTTGCGACGTGCGGGAGCGGATCGGGCTGAAGACACGCCACCCGATCCGCTTCCGCACGTTGCCTGCTGCGCAGGTGCAAACGGACATCGCCGGCGGTTTTTGCAAGCACGCAAGACAACACAGGCGCTGACGCATTGGGGACGCTCGCCCCGCTCCAACGCCGACAGGATGGGAGCGCCAACCAGGTGACACGATGATCGACCTTCCCCGCCGCCGCGTTCTGCAGACCGGGCTTGCCGGTGCCGCCGCCGCGCTGCTGCCGCCCAGCATCGCGCGCGCCGCGGCCATCGCGCCGGACCGCCGCACCGGCACGCTGGAAGATCTGCAGCATGTGGTGATCCTGATGCAGGAAAACCGCGCCTTCGATCATTACTTCGGCGCCCTGCCCGGCGTGCGCGGGTTCGGCGATCGATTCCCCATTCCCGCGCCGCCACTGCCGGGTGCACCCGCGCGCACGGTCTGGCTGCAGCCCAGCGAAGACGGTCGCCAATGGCTGACGCCGTTTGCGCTGGATACGGCAGCGCAATTCGGCTTCATGCGCGTGCAGGGCACGCCGCATGGCTGGGTGGATGCGCAACGCGCCTGGGATCACGGCCGGCTCGGGCACTGGGCCGCGGCCAAGCACAACCACGCGCTGGGGTATTACCGGCGTGCGGATATTCCGTTCCAGTACGCGCTCGCCGACGCCTTTACCCTCTGCGATGCGTACCACGCCTCGATCCAGACCGGCACCAATTCCAATCGCGTGTTCCTGTGGACCGGCGGCAACGATCCGCAGGCGCGCGCCGGCGGGCCGGTGATCGGCAACTCGCACGACAACTTTCCGGAGCTGGGCGGTTTTGCCGAGCCATACCGCTGGACGAGCTACGTCGAGCAGCTTCAACGCGCTGGCGTGTCCTGGCAGATCTATCAGGACATGGCCGACAACTTCACCGACAACCCGCTGGCCGGGTTCGAGGCGTTTCGGCAGGCCTACCGCAACGCGCCCGGCCACGATGCGCAACTGCGCGCGCGTGGCATCAGCACGCGAGGCGTGGAGCAGCTACGCGCCGATGTGCTGGGCGGGCGTCTGCCATCGGTGAGTTTCGTCATCGCCGATGCGGCCGGCAGCGAGCATCCCGACCCGTCCAGCCCTGCGCAGGGCGCGGCCTATACCGCGCGTGTGCTGGATGCGCTGACCGCCGATCCGCAGGTGTGGAGCCGCACCGCACTGCTGCTGATGTTCGACGAGAACGACGGCTTCTTCGATCACATGCCGCCGCCGGCGCCACCCTCGCCGGACCCACGCGCGGCCGGCGGCCTTGCGGGCGCATCGAGCATTGCCACCGACGACGACTACCATCGCCATCCGGCACCGGGCGAGCAGAACGTGGATCTGCCCGAGCTGCGTGGCCGTCCCTATGGCCTGGGCCCGCGCGTGCCGCTGTACGTGATCTCGCCCTGGAGCCGCGGCGGCTGGGTGGATTCGCAGGTGTACGACCACACCTCGGTGCTGCGCCTGCTGGAACGCCGGTTTGGCGTGAGCGCACCGGAGATCACGCCGTGGCGGCGCGCGGTGTGTGGTGATCTGACCAATGCGTTCGACTTCCGTAGCGCCGATACACGCCCATTCGTCGCATCGCTGCCCGATGTGGGCGATGCGGCAACGCGTGCGGCAGCCCTGCGCGCGCACACGCTGCCGCCGCTGCCGGCCATCTTGCAGCCGCCCGCGCAACCATTCGGCGTGCGCCGTTCGCGCGCCCTGCCCTATCGCCCGCGCGTGCAACTGGCCTATATGCCCGGGCGCGGCGAGGTGCGGCTACGCATGACCAACAGCGGCGCGGCGGCGGTGCTGCATGTCTACGACCGCTACGACCTGGCGGCGATCCCGCGCCGCTACACGGCGGGCAACGGCGCCACGCTGGACGCCGACTGGACCACCTACGACGGCCGTTACGATCTGTGGCTGGTCGGCCCCAACGGATTCCATCGTCACTATCGCGGAGATCTGGGCGCACCGTTACTGGCGACTGAGATCGCACAAGATCCGAACGACGCCACATCCGTGTTGCTATCGCTGCGCAATGGCGGAAGCGCTGCCGTGCAGGTGGAGCTACAACCGGGTGCCTATGCAGCCGCGCAGCCGCACGAGCGCCTCAGCATAGCGCCCGGCGCGACCGAGCAGCGCCGTTGGAAAGCGGCAGGAACCGGCGGCTGGTACGACCTGTGGGTGCACCACGACGGCACGGCCCAGCGCCTGGCCGGCCGTATTGAAACCGGCGCCGACAGCGTCAGCGATCCCGCCATGGGTGGGCCGGCACGACTGCAGCAGGACAGACCTGTCGTGATCGGCGCGCTGGGTTGAGTGGCCGTGCCAGGTTGAATGTTGCCGCTGGCCAGTGGCAACCATCGCTCCCCATCACGCCGCTGCGTGGAAGAACGTCGCAACCTCCCTAGCCGGCATCGTGCCTGCCGAATCGACATGCGCCGCTATCGCCACGTGTCGCTTCGGCAGGCTCACCTTGCAAACCATTCCCGCACCGCGACCGCCACCGCCTTCAACGCCGTATCGCGTGCAGCATCGTCGACCTTGGCACCGTTCAAGTACGTCGTCAGCAGCAGTGGAGGCCGGCCCTGCGGCGGCCAGAGGATGGCGATGTCGTTGCGGGTATCGGTGCCGTTGCTCCCGGTCTTGTCGCCGATCTTCCAGCCGCGCGTGAGCCCCGCGCGCAGGCAATCGTCGCCGGTGCGATTGTCGATCATCCAGTCGGTCAGCTGCTTGCGCGAGGCAGGCTGCAGCGCATCGCCAAGCAGCAGTGTGCGCAGCGTCGACGCCATGGCCGCGGGGGTAGTGGTGTCGCGCGGCTCGCCGGGGGCGAACCCGTTCATCGCTGGCTCGTAGCGGTCACTGCGGGTCTTGGCATCGCCGATGCTGCGCAGGAAGGCGGTCACGCCGGGCGGGCCGCCGACCAGCGGGAACAACAGGTTGGCGGCAGGGTTGTCGCTGTAGATCATCGTGGCCCGGCACAGGTCGCCGACACTCAGCGCGCCGCCGACGTGGCGCTTGGTGACCGGCGCGTGCTCAAGCATGTCCGCGGCACGGATCTTGACCGGTTGCGCCAACGTCAGCTTGCCCTGATCCACCCGCTGCAGCACCGCGGCAGCCAATACAAATTTGAAGGTACTGCACATCGGAAAGCGCTCATTCTCGCGCTGCCCGAGGCGCCAGCCGGGGGCGCTGCCGAGCAGGCTGATGCCCAGGCGACCACCGGTACCACGTTCGATTTCCGCCCACTGTGCCCGCAGCATGTCGTCCATACTCACCGCCGGACTGAGCGCCAGTGCGGGTCTGGACGCCGCAAACAGCATGCCCGCGCCAGTTGCGCACAAGAACTCTCGCCGATTCAACATGTGTTTGCCTCCTTGAGGGAGCCCGCAGTATCGATGCACACGGCGCAACCGACTATTGCGATGTTTCAATCACAGGCATGAATTGAACTAATCTCTGCGCATGCCCCGCCCTCGCCTCCCGCTCAACGCCTTGCGCGCCTTCGAGGCCGCCGCGCGTCATCAGAATCTGACCCGTGCGGCCGGCGAGCTGTGCGTCAGCCAGGCCGCGCTCAGCCACCAGATCAAGGCGCTGGAGCAACAGCTGGGCACCAGCCTGTTCCACCGTCTGCCACGCGGGGTGGCGCTCACCGACGAAGGCGCTGCGCTGGCGCCGGTGCTGGGCGAGGCCTTCGACCGCATTGCGGCCACCCTGGAGCGCTTTGCCGGTGGCCGCTATCGCGAGGTGCTCAACGTCGGCGTGGTGGGCACCTTCGCCACCGGCTGGCTGCTGCCGCGCCTGGATGCCTTTCATGCGGCGCATCCGGAGATCGAATTGCGCCTGTCCACCCACAACAACCGCGTCGACCTGGCCGGCGAAGGCCTGGATCTGGCGATCCGGTTTGGCGACGGCGACTGGCAGGGCCAGATCGCCCATGCGCTGATGGAGGCGCCGTTTGCGCCGGTGTGCGCGCCCAGCATGGCGCGCGGCCTGCGCACGCCGGCCGACCTGGCGCAGTTGCCGTTGCTGCGCTCGTACCGCCTGGACGAATGGCCGCAGTGGTTTCGCGCCGCAGGCGTGGCCGAGGTCGCCGCGCGCGGGGCGATGTTCGATTCCTCGTTGACACTGGCCAGCGCGGCGGCGGCTGGTATCGGTGTGGCGTTATTGCCGCTGCCGATGTTTCGCCAGGACCTGGATGCCGGGCGCCTGGTGTGCCCGTTTCCGATCCAGATCGACGCTGGACGTTACTGGCTGACACGGCTGCGCTCGCGGGCGGAGAGCGAGGCTGGGCGGAGGTTTCTTGCGTGGTTGTTGGTGGAGCAAACGCCGGGGTGACGCTGGATGCGTTCCCGGGCCGGTTGCCTGCGTGCACGCGACGCAGCCTCTTGTGAGATGGCTGCGCCGCACCTCACCTAGCCCTTCCATCGAGATGGCTGTCTGCCGTCGTACCCTCACCCCAACCCCTCTCCCTGCGGGAGAGGGGCTTGTCACCAGAGCTGCGGCTTGCTCCCTTCTCCCGCTGGGAGAAGGTGGCGCGTAGCGCCGGATGAGGGTACGGGCGCGAAGCCTACTTCCATCACCTACGCCCTCTTGCACCAGCGATCAACAGGCACCATCACCAGCCCCATCACCGCGACCCCGCTCCTACACCCCCTCGATCAACTCCATCCACGCCGCTTCCGCTGCGGCCAGCTGCTGCGCCGTCGCCTCGCGGTCGCGGCCCAGCACCGCCATCTTCTCGCTGTCGGCATAGTTGCCGGGGTTGGCCAGTTCGCGGTCCAGCGCCGCCAGCGCCGCTTCCAGCTCGCCCACGCGCTTCTCGGCGCTGGCCAGCTTGTGCGGGTTGACCGCCTTCTTCGGAGGCAGCGGTTTGGTCGGCGGTGGCGGGGTCGGCGCGACTTCGGCCATCTTCTGCTTGGTGCCCTGCGCGGCCGGACGGCTGCGCAACCAGGCGGCGTATTCGTCCAGATCGCCAGCGAACGGCTCGACCACGCCATCGGCCACGCGCCAGAAACTGTCGCAGACCAGGCCGATCAGATGGCGGTCGTGCGAGACCATCACGATGGCGCCTTCGAAGTCGCTCAGCGCTTCGGCCAGCGCCTCGCGCATTTCCAGGTCCAGATGGTTGGTCGGTTCGTCCAGCAGCAGCACGTTCGGCTGCTGCCAGGCGATCAACGCCAATGCCAGGCGCGCGCGCTCGCCACCGGAGAAACCATCCACCACTTCGAATGCGCGGTCGCCGGCGAAATTCCATTTACCCAGGAAATCGCGGAACGCCTGATTGGACCCGTCCGGCGACAGCTCGCGGAAGTGATCCATCGGCGACTGGCCCTCGTGCAGCGACTCCACCGTGTGCTGGGCGAAGTAGCCGATGCGCAGGTCCGGATGCGCGCTGCGCTCGCCAGACAACGGCGCCAGCTCACCCACCAAGGTCTTGACCAGGGTGGACTTACCCGCGCCATTGGGACCCAACAACCCGATGCGGTCGCCTGCTTCCAGGCCGAAACCGACATCGTGCAGGATGACCGTGGCAGCGTCGCCCCCATCCGCCCTTCGGGCCCCTTCCCCCGCACGCGGGGGAAGGGAGGTCGGCGCCGGATAGCCGGCCTGTAGATGATTCAACCGGATCAGCGAAAACGGCAGCCGATTGGGCTGGGCGAACTGGATGCGGAACTCGCGCTCGGCGCGGACCGCCTCGGTGCCGGCCATCTTGGCCAGGCGCTTCATGCGGCTCTGCGCCTGGGTGGCCTTGCTGGCCTGCGCCTTGAAGCGGTCGATGAAGCTCTGCAGATGCGCGCGCTCGGCCTGTTCCTTGTCGTGGGCGATCTGCTGCTGGCGCAGGTGCTCGATGCGCTGGCGCTCGAAATCGGTGTAGCCGCCGACATACAGCTTGGCGGTGCCGCCATGCAGGTGCAGGGTGTGGGTGGCCACGTTGTCGAGAAACTCGCGGTCGTGCGAGATCAGCAGCAAGGTGCCCGGGTACTTGAGCAGCCATTGCTCCAGCCACAGCACCGCGTCCATGTCCAGGTGGTTGGTCGGTTCGTCCAGCAGCAGCAGGTCGCTGGGCATCATCAGCGCGCGTGCCAGGTTCAGGCGCACGCGCCAGCCGCCGGAGAACGAGGACACCGCGCGGTGATGGGTGTCGGCCGGGAAGCCCAGGCCGTGCAGCAGCTTGCCGGCGCGCGCCTCGGCATCGTAGGCGCCGAGTTCGGCCATCTTCTGGTGCGCATTGGCAACCGCTTCCCAGTCCTCGCGCGCGGTGGCCGCGGCCTCTTCCTGCAGGATCGCCGAGACCTCGATGTCGCCGCCCAGCACGAACGACAGCGCCGGATCCGGCAGCGACGGGGTTTCCTGCGAGACGCTGGCGGTGCGCACCTTGCCGGGGAGGTCGACATCGCCCTTGTCCGCCTCCAGCTCGCCCTTGACCGCGGCGAACAGGCTCGACTTGCCGGTGCCGTTACGGCCCACCACGCCGACGCGGTAGCCGGCATGCATGGTCAGGTCGACGTTGGACAACAGCAGACGCTCGCCGCGTCGCATGGAGAAGTTGCGCAGGGAAATCATTGATGGACAGTCCGATAGAACGAAAAGGAATGAGCAGATGAGCAGCACTCCTGCGACGCCATTCTAGCGTTAACGAATAATTAGCGCCTTCAGGTTGGACGCCACCCGCGCTTCGCACGCCCGTGATCGCCATCCGCCCAGTCTAGTTGGCCCCGCTCGGGCCGCCGTTTTCGGAGTTGTCATGAACATCCCCCTGTCCTGCCTTGCGACCGCCGTGGTCGCTGCACTGCTTGCCTCTCCTGCCCTGGCGCAGGACACCGCGCCAGCCACCGCCAACACCCTGGATACCGTGATCGTCACCGGCACCCGCGTGTCCGACCGGACCGTGGCCGAGTCGCAGTCGCCGATCGACATCATCAGCGCCGAGTCGCTGCAGGCCACCGGCACCCCGGAACTGGCCACCGCGCTGGCGCGTGCGCTGCCGTCGCTGAACTTCCCGCGCCCGGCGCTGAGCGACGGCACCAGCGCGATCCGCCCCGTGCAGTTGCGCGGCCTGTCGCCGGACCAGGTGCTGGTGCTGGTCAACGGCAAGCGCCGCCACACCTCCTCGCTGCTCAACCTCAACGGCACCATCGGCCGCGGCGCCGCGGCGGTGGACCTGAACACCATTCCGGTGGCGGCGATCGCGCGCGTGGAAGTGCTGCGCGACGGCGCCTCGGCGCAATACGGCTCCGATGCCATCGCCGGCGTGGTCAACATCGTGCTCAAGGGCGCGGAAAAGGGCGGCAGCCTGCAGGCAGGCTTCGGCCAGTATTCGGCCGGCGACGGCAGCAACTACGAGCTGTCCGGCGACACCGGCGTGGCGTACGGCAACGACCGCGGCTGGCTGCACGTGGCCGCCCAGCTCAACCAGCAGGACCCGACCGACCGTGCGCGCGGCTATGCCGGCGCGCCCAGCGCCTCGCAGCCGGCCGTGGGCCAGAAGGCGTTCAAGATCGGCGACCCGGACGTCAACGCGCAGGCCGCCTCGCTCAATACCGAATACCAGTTCAGCGACAGCATCACCGGTTACGCCTTTGCCACCGCCAGCAACCGCGACATCACCTCGTTCGCGTTCTTCCGCGCGCCGGGCAGCACCCAGAACCTCCTGTCGGTCTATCCGCAGGGCTTCCTGCCGGAAATCCAGACCTACGCCAAGGACCGCTCGCTGGTGGCCGGCGTGCGCGGGTCCACCGCCAGCGGCTGGGACTGGGACGCCAGCTACAACTACGGCTACAACAGGATCGACTTCCACACCCGCAACACGCTCAACGTGAGCCTGGGGCCGACCTCGCCGACCTCGTTCTATGACGGTGCGCTGGAGACCACGCAGAACATCGTCAACCTGGACGTCAAGCGCGGCTTCGACTGGGGCCTGGCGTACCCGGTGACGGTGGCCTTCGGCGCCGAATACCGCAACGAGAAGTGGAACCAGTCGCCGGGCGAGGTGGGCTCGTACTTCCAGGCCGGCACGCTGGCCGGTGGCGCGCAGGGTTTCGGCGGATTCGCGCCGAGCGTGTCCGGGCAGTATTCGCGTGACAGCTACGCGCTGTATGCCGACATCGAAGCCGACTTCACCGACAAGTTCTCCGCCGGCCTGGCCGGGCGCTACGAAGACTTCAACGATTTCGGCAGCCAGGCCTCGGGCAAGTTGTCCGGCCGCTATGCGTTCACCGACAGGATCGCGCTGCGCGGCACGGTGGCGTCGGGCTTCCGCGCGCCGTCGCTGGCGCAGCAGTATTTCCAGTCCACCAGCACCACTTTCCTGGCCGGCAATCCGAACCCGTTCGAAATCCGCACCTTCCCGGCCGACAGCACCGTCGCGCGTGCGCTGGGGTCCGAGCCGCTGGATGCCGAGACTTCGCTGTCCTACAGCCTGGGCCTGGTGCTGCAGCCGACCGATGCGCTCTACCTCACCATCGATGCCTATCAGATCGACGTGGACGACCGCATCGTGCTGTCGTCCAACCTCACCGGCACCGGCGTGCGCAACCTGCTCCAAACGCAGGGCATCTTCGGCATCAACGGCGGGCGCTACTTCACCAACGCGGTGGACACGCGCACGCGCGGCGTGGACGTGGTCGGCAGCTACCGCTGGCAGCTCGCCGCCAGCAGCGTCGACCTGACCGCCGGCTACAACTATTCGGAGACCGAGGTGCGCAGCGTCGCTGCCAATCCGGCCGCGTTGTCGGCCAACGGACTGAGCCTGGAGCGCATCGACCGCACCGAACGCGGCCGCATCGAGGAAGGCTTCCCGCGCGACAAGTTCCTGCTCAACGGCAGCTGGAACCTGGAGCACTGGACGCTGGCACTGGGTGCCACGCGCTATGGCAAATACAGCACGCGTCCGGCCGCGGCGATCAACGACCAGACCTTCGGCGCCAAGTGGGTGGTGGATGCCTCGGCCAGCTACAAGATCGATCGCTGGACGCTGACGCTGGGTGCGGACAACCTGCTGGACGAATACCCGGACGAGAACAACTTCGCCAACTCCACCAGCGGGCAGTTCCCGTACAGCAACCTGTCGCCGTTCGGCTTCAACGGTGCCTACGTATACGGCCGCATCAATTATCGCTGGTAAGACGGCGATGCACCTTGCGGCGGTGTCGACAGGCACTACGGCTGACGCACGCCGCACGGTTCCATCCCGCGACACCTGACCACACGCCCCGGCCTGCCCGGGGCGTGTGCGTTGTGGCTGCACTGCATGGTGTTTTCTTGCGGCAGCCATCCAGCCGCGGGCATCGATGCGTCATGCGCTGCGGCGCTATCGCCACCACTGCCCTGCGCGCAAGCAGCGCAACAGCTCTCACGCCGCCGACAGGCACGCGTTGCATCACCCTACATTCGCGCATGGTGGGCGCGACAACTTCACAGCACATGGCTCATGCACCACGCGGACGATCGGCAAAGCGCCGATGGCCGTACCGCGACAGCTCGCTGCGCCGTGCGCCTGCACCGCCCGAGCGATGAGGCTGCACACGCGTTCGATTCAATGGCAACCAGCTCCAAGGGGGGTGCACTGCTGCGCAATGCAGCGTGGATGCGCTGCAGATCATGTCCTGATGCAGAAGTTTCATAACTGCTATCCATGTCCATGATGGTGCAAACAAACCCGCACGGCAGCAGGTCGGGTGCAAGCGACGCATCACTCTGGTGCAAGCTGGCACCGTTTTCATAAGCATATTCGCGACGACGGTTGCACGCGCAACGTAACCAAAATTTGACATGGGGTTATGCGTGGTCAATGGTTGTGAACGCACCGCAGCTGCCGCAACGGACGCGGCCCGGGAAGGGGGCCCCTGCGATGCATCCGTTCCCCACTCGGAGTTGTCACCGCATGAATTGCAAGACCAGTCCACTCGCAGTTGCCGTTGTTCTTGCACTGTCGTTTTCCGCTTCAAGCGCAGTCGCGCAGTCACAGGCTCCCGCCCAGAAAACCCTCGATACCCTGATCGTGACCGGCACGCGCGTGGCCGATCGCACCGTGGCCGAATCGGCATCGCCGATCGACATCATCTCGCCGCAGGCGCTGGAATCGACCGGCACTACCGAGCTGGCGACCGCGCTGTCACGCGCGATCCCCTCGTTGAATTTCCCCCGCCCGGCCATCTCCGACGGCTCGGACGCCGTGCGCCCGGCGCAGCTGCGCGGCCTGTCGCCCGACCAGGTGCTGGTGCTGGTCAACGGCAAGCGCTACCACAGCACCGCGTTGATCAATCTCAACGACACCCAGGGGCGCGGCTCCTCGCCGGCCGACCTCAACACCATTCCGATCGCCGCGGTGGAGCGCATCGAAGTGCTGCGCGACGGTGCCTCGGCGCAGTACGGTTCCGACGCCATCGCCGGCGTGATCAACATCGTGCTCAAGGGCAGCGGCGAAGGCGGCAGCGTCAACGGCCGCTACGGCAAGTACAGCGCCGGCGACGGCGAGCAGTATCAGCTGTCCGGCGATGCCGGCTTCAGCTTTGCCGGCACCGGCAAGGTGCACTTGGCCGCGCAGGCCGGGCACTCGGACCAGACCAACCGCGCGTTGCCGTTCGGCGGCCGCGTGGAGCAGCGTTACGGCGATCCGGACATCGACCAGGGCGCCATCTCGTTCAATGGCGAATACAGCCCCACCGATTACCTGACCTTCTACTCGTTCGGCATGGTCAGCCGCCGCGAGGTGCTGTCCAACGGCTACTTCCGCTTTGCCGGCGACACCCGCAACCGCCCGGAAATCTATCCGGACGGCTTCCTGCCGCAGATCTACAACGTCAGCAAGGACGTGTCCTGGGTCGGCGGCTTGAAGACCTCCACCGAAGGCGGCCTGAACATCGATCTGAGCTACAACTACGGCCAGAACAATCTCACCTTCGATGTGCGCAACAGCTTGAACAACAGCTTAGGGCTGGCCAGCCCGACCGACTTCCACGCCGGTACGCTGGAAGTGACCCAGAACGTGCTCAACGCCGACTTCACCAAGACCCTGGACTGGGGCCTGGCCTATCCGGTCACGCTGGCCTTCGGTGCGGAATGGCGCGGCGAGAAGTTCAACCAGTCGCCCGGCGACGCGGCATCCTCGGCCAACGGCGGCATTCCGTCGGCGGCCGGTACGCTGATCCCGGGCGCACAGGTATTTCCGGGCTTCAAGCTCTCCGATGCCGGTTACTACAACCGCAACAGCCACTCGGCCTATGTGGACCTGGAAGCGGATCTGACCGACAAGTTCTCCGCCGGCCTGGCCGGGCGCTACGAGAAGTACAGCGACTTCGGCGATACCGCCACCGGCAAGCTGTCTTTGCGTTATGCGTTCACCGACAAGATCGCGCTGCGTGCCACCGCCTCCACCGGCTTCCGCGCACCGTCGTTGCAGCAGCAGAACTTCCAGTCGATCGCCACGCAGTTCCTCAACGTGGCCCAGCCCAACGGCACGACCTCCGCGATCCCGTTCGAGATCGGCACCTTCCGCACCGACAACCCGGCGGCCATCGCACTGGGCGCCGAGCCGTTGAAGGCCGAGGAATCCAACAACTACGGGCTTGGCGTGGTGCTGCAGCCGGTCGAAAACCTGTACATCACGGTCGATGCGTATCGCATCGATATCGACGACCGCATCGTGCTGTCGGAGAACCTGACCTCTGACCAAGTCCGCGGCTACCTGCAGGCCAATGGTTTTCCCGGTATCGGCGGCGGGCGCTACTTCACCAATGCGGTGGATACCAAGACGCAGGGCGTGGATGCAGTCGGTACCTATCGCTGGAACCTGGACGGCGGCAGCGTCGAGCTGACCTCCGGCTACAACTACAACAAGACCGAGGTGGAACGGGTCGCCGACAACCCCGCCGCGCTGGAAGCGATCGCCCCGGGCACCGTGCGCATCGGCCGCGCGGAGCTGGGCCGGATCACCGAAGGCACGCCGCGCGACAAGTTCTTCCTGGGTGGTACCTGGTCGCCGGGCAACTGGTCGTTCACCGGCACCGCCACGCGCTGGGGCGAGTTCACCACCTTCGGCACCAACGCCGGCAGCGACCAGACCTATGCGGCCAAGTGGACGCTGGACCTGGCCGCGTCCTACAAGCTGGGCGCGTGGAACTTCACCGTCGGCGGCGACAACGTGCTCAACGAATATCCGGACCGCCAGGAAGCCGGCCTGGGCACGCGCAACTACCTGCCCTACAGCAGCGCCTCGCCGTTCGGTTTCAACGGTGCGCTGGTGTATGCCAACGTGAACTACAAGTGGTAAATCGCCACGTGCCGGTCGGCAACGACCGGCACCTCGATCGTCGCGTCCTGCGTCGCTGAGAGCAGGCGTCACTCCCGCAGCATCGCTTGCCCTATCCGATGGTCGCGACAGGGCGAGTTCCCCCTTCTTTCGCAAGGATGCGCCATGCAGCAGACGCTGCGTCGCAGTCCGTTGTCCTTGCCGTGCCCGCCATCCCGCCAGCGCCCACGCGCTGCGTGCAGGCGCCACGGATCACGCAGTCCCCCGTCCCCTTCCCCCGCACTACGCGCAGCGCAGTGCTGCGTCCATCATCACCCTTGAGTCTCCATTCCCATGCACACCTCCAACGCACTCTCGCTTGCGATCTCGGTCGCGCTCACCGTCTGTACGTTTGCCGCCAGTGCGCAATCGCAGCCTGACCAGCCGCAGAAAACCCTGGATACGCTGATCGTCACCGGCACGCGCGTCAGCGACCGTACCGTGGCCGAATCCGAGTCGCCGATCGACATCATCACCGAGCAGTCGCTGCAGGCCACCGGCGCCACCGACATCGCCACCGCGCTGGGCAAGCTGCTGCCCTCGCTGAACTTCCCGCGCCCGGCAATCTCCGACGGCAACGATGCCGCGCGCCCGGCCACGCTGCGCGGGCTGTCGCCGGATGCGGTGCTGGTGCTGGTCGACGGCAAGCGCTATCACACCTCCTCGCTGATCAACTACAACCCGTACGTCGGGCGCGGTTCGGCACCGGCCGATCTGAACTCGCTGCCGATGTCGGCGATCGCGCGCATCGAGGTGCTGCGCGACGGCGCCTCGGCCCAGTACGGCTCCGATGCGATCGCCGGCGTGGTCAATATCGTGCTCAAGCATGGCGCCGATGCCGGCAGCAATAGCGTGTCGATCAATGGCGGCATCATGGACAAGGGCGATGGCGAGCAGAACGGCATCGACGGCTCGGTCGGCCTGCCGTTCGGCGGCAGCGGCGGCGATACCGCTCCGGGCTGGGTGCGGCTGTCGTGGAACTACCAGAACACCATGAGCACCAACCGCGGCGAAAACACCAACCGCGCCACCACCGTGCCGGGCACGCCCAACCCGGGCGGCGTTCCCTACCAGCGCCACGGCGACCCGGCCTCCACGTTCTACCAGGGGCTGGCCGCGTTCGGCTATGCGTTCTCGCCGAACCTGGAGCTGTACGGCCACCTCAGCATGAGCCGGCGCGAGGTCACCTCCAACGGCTACTACCGCGCGGCCGACAACACCGCGCGCAACGTGCAGGCGATCTACCCGAACGGCTTCCTGCCGCAGATCTACAACCCCACCAACGACCGCTCGGCGGTGCTGGGCCTGAAGGGCAGCACCGAGAGCGAGTGGAATTGGGACATGTCGGCCACCTACGGCAAGAACGACATGAACTTCAACATCCTCAACAGCATCAATACCAACCTGTATTACAGCACCGGCAGCTCGCCGACCACCTTCAATTCCGGCGGCTTCGAAACCGAGCAGGGCACGCTCAACCTGGACGTCAACAAGTCCTTCGACTGGGGCCTGGCGTATCCGGTCAATGTGGCCTTCGGCGCCGAGCATCGCCAGGACCGCTACCAGATCACCGCCGGCTCGCCGGCGTCGTACTTCTTCGATCCCAACACCATCAATCCCGACGACGGCACACCGTATCCGGGCGGCGCCCAGGTGTTCTCCGGGCTGGAGCCGTCGGTGGCCGGCAAGTTCGGCCGCCACAGCAATGCGGTCTACGCCAACCTGGAGGCGGACATCACCGACAAGCTGTCCGGCGGCATCGCCGGGCGCTACGAAAACTACAGCGACGCCGGCTCCACGCGCTCGGGCAAGCTGTCGGCGCGCTACGCCTTCAGCGATACCTTCTCGCTGCGCGGCACCATCTCCAACGGCTTCCGCGCGCCGTCGCTGGCGCAGCAGAACTACGCCTCGGTGGTGACGCTGATCCAGAACGGCGAGCTGGTGCAGGTCGGCACCTACCGCACCTCCGACCCGGTCGCGGTGGCGCTGGGCGCCGGCCCGCTGAGCCCGGAAAAATCCACCAACTACGGCCTGGGCGGCGTGTGGCAGCCAACGGCCAACTTCACCTCCAGCCTGGACGTCTACCAGATCCGCATCTGGGACCAGATCCTGTATTCGGACCAGCTGCAGCTGGCGCAGCCGATCGGCCAGGTGGCCGCGGTGCAGTTCTTCGTCAACGGCGCCACCAGCCGCACCCGTGGCGTGGACTGGATCAACAGCTATCTCGCCGACCTGGGCAGCTACGGCAAGCTCAACCTCAGCGCCAGCGCCAACTACAACAAGACCACGATCCTGGAACTGTCCAACCCCAACTTCGGGCGCGCCAGCCAGGGCCTGCTCACCGATGCCACCCCGCGTACCAAGTACATGGCGGCGGCAGACTGGACGCTGGGCGGCTTTGCGCTGAACTTCAACGCCACCCGCTACGGATCGATCAAGCGCATCAGCGACCCGGCCGATGGCAGCCAGGACCAGACCTACGACGCGCGCTGGCTGTTGAACCTGGCTGCCAGCCAGACCTGGAACGCGTTCACCTTCACCGTGGGCGCGGACAACCTCACCAACCAGTACCCGACCAAGGCGCAGCTGACCACCGCCTACGACGACCGCGCCGGCGGCCTGCAGTACTCATCGCTGTCGCCGTTCGGCTTCAACGGACGCTACTGGTACGGCCGGGTCACCTATCGGTTCTAGGTCGCCACGCTCGATCGCAGCGTGCTGATCGCACGTTTCGATCAGCGCATCTCTCACCCAAACACCGCCGATCGCTCGGCGGTGTTTGTCGTTGTGGGCATCGCGACACAGGTGCGAACGCTGTTGCCATCTGGCGCACTGGTGCCTGCCCCGTCGATGGTCCTACGGATGACGCACGGTGCGTGGGCCGGCATGGTCGCCAGTGGCCGCCATCCGTGCAGCATGCAGGGTTTTATTGACTGCTAGTGGCCGACGACCTCACCAGGAGGCGAGCAGCGCGTCGACACCGCGCAGGTTGGCGCGGTCGTTCCAGCTCAGCGTGTCGAGCTGCTCCAGCCGTAGCGCCGGCAGACGCGCCAGCAGGCAGGCCAGCGCGGCCTCCATCTCGATCAGCGCCAGCCGGTTGCCCAGGCAGTGGTGGATGCCGCCGCCGAAGGACAGCGCACGGCCCTGCTGCCGGCGGATATCCAGCACCTGCGGGTCGCTGAACTGCAAACTGTCGTGATTGGCCGCGCCCAGCATCAGGTACAGCATGGCACCCTGCGGAACCGCCACGCCCTCGATCTCGAACTCCTGCAAGGCCGTGCGCGTGGCGATCTGCACCGAGCTGTCGTAGCGCATGCACTCGAGCACCGCATTGGGCAGCAGGCTCGGGGTGTCCTGCAGCAGGCGCAATTGCTGCGGATGCCGATGCAGGGCGACCAGCGCATTGCAGATCATGTTGGAGGTGGTTTCGTGGCCGGCAAAGAACAGGAGGATCACGTTGGAGACGATTTCCTCATCGCTCAGGCGGCGGCCGTTGTCCTCGGCCTGGATGAAGCGCGTGATCAGATCGTCACCGCCCTCGCTGCGACGTTGCGCGATCACGTCGTGGAAATACGCTGCCAGCTGGTCGTAGGCAACACTGGTCGCCTGCAGTTCTGCGGCCGTCATCATCGGATCGAAGACCTTTGCCAGCGCGCTGGTCGCATGACTCAGCGCGGTGGCATCGGCCGCATCGATGTCCAGCATCCGGCAGATGATGGCGATCGGCAGCGGGAACGCGAACTCGGTCAGCAGGTCGCAGTGGCCGTTGGCCTGGAAGGTGTCGAGCAACCCGGCGGCGGTATCGCTGGCCACCTCGCGCATGGACGCCATCTGCCGCGCACCGAAGGCCTGCGTCATCAGTCCGCGCAACTGCGTGTGCAGCGGCGGGTTGAGCAGCAGGAACATGCGGCTCATGCCCTGGAACAGCGGCAGCTGCACCGCCGCCTCGCCGTAACGCAGCCGAATGCTTTGCAGGTAATCGCGGCCGACCCGGCGATCGCCGAGCAGGCGATCGACCACGGCGTAGCGGCCGGACATCAGCCGCCCGTCCGCCACCTGCACCAGCGGGCCTTCGTCACGCAGGCGTGCATACGTCGGATAGGGATCGTGGCGGAACTGGGGTGTTGCAAAATCGCTGAGATGCATGGCCTGGCTCGTGTGGCGTCGCCCGCAACAGGGGCGGTGCGTGCGTGGACCTGCCGAAGGACGCAGGCGCTCCACTGGAAGTCTGGATTGTCGGCCGGTGCCGCGCCGCGGCCCTGCGCAGGGGCGAAGCGGTGTCGTCAATGTTGAATCGGCGTGCCGGACTTGCGTCGCAGCCCGCACGCGCACGTGCGGGCCGCAGCGGTTACGCGGCGTCTGGCGCATGTACCGGCCTGCGTGCAGGCGCTGCATGTCGCATCACGTTAATCAAGCGCTGTGTACTATGGGCGTCCGGCCAACCGGACCAGCAACGCGGTCCTGTTCCCCCGCGCCGGACACCAGCCATGACCACGCAATGCCCGCAGGCGATGCCCGGCGCAGTGCCGTTGGCTGGTCGCGCCCGCGACGCTCTCTCGGACACTCTCACAACGGATTGGAATGCATCACGACACCAGCCTCATCGACATCATCGCCGTCGGCCTCGCGGTCGCTTTCGTGCTGGGCACGCTCGCACAGAAGGTGAAACTCTCGCCGCTGGTCGGCTATCTGCTGGCCGGTGTCTGCGTCGGACCATTCACACCTGGCTTCGTGGCCGACCAGACCATGGCCAACCAGCTGTCCGAGCTGGGCGTGATGCTGCTGATGTTCGGTGTGGGCCTGCACTTCTCGCTCGACGACCTGATGGAAGTGAAATGGATCGCGATTCCGGGCGCGTTGGCGCAGATCGTGGTCGCCACGCTGCTCGGCTGGGCACTGGCCTGGAGCATGGGCTGGCCGTTGATGCATGGCCTGGTGTTCGGCCTGGCACTGTCGGTGGCCAGTACCGTGGTGCTGCTGCGCGCACTGGAAGAGCGTCGCCTGCTGGAAACCCAGCGCGGCCGCATCGCGGTGGGCTGGCTGATCGTCGAAGACCTGGTCATGGTGATCGCGCTGGTGATGTTGCCGGCCCTGGCCGAGGTGCTGGGCGCCGGCGCGCCGGCAGCGGCGCATGACGGCGAATCCACCTCGCTGCTGGCTGCGCTCGGCCTGACGCTGTTCAAGATGGTGGCGTTCGTTGCGGTGATGCTGGTGGTCGGGCGGCGGGTGATTCCGTGGTCGCTGGAAAAGGTCGCCGCCACCGGCTCGCGCGAGCTGTTCACCCTGGCCGTGCTCGGTATCGCGCTGGGCGTGGCGTTCCTGTCGGCGACGCTGTTCGGGGTGTCGTTCGCACTGGGCGCGTTCTTCGCCGGCATGTTGCTGAAGGAATCCGAGCTCAGCCACAAGGCCGCCAGCGATTCGCTGCCGTTGCGCGATGCATTCGCGGTGTTGTTCTTCGTCTCGGTGGGCATGCTGTTCGACCCGATGATCCTGGTCGAGCATCCGTGGCAGGTGCTGGCCACGTTCCTGACCGTGACCCTGGGCAAGTCGCTGGCCGCGTTCGTGATCGTGCGTGCGTTCGGCCACCCCACCGGCACCGCGCTGACCATTTCCACCAGCCTGGCGCAGATCGGCGAGTTCTCCTTCATCCTGGCCGGGCTGGGCGTGCAGCTGGCCATCCTGCCGGAAACCGGGCGCGACCTGATCCTGGCCGGTGCGCTGCTGTCGATCATCGCCAACCCGTTCCTGTTCTCGTGGCTGGACCGCTGGCAGGCCAGGCAGGCGCAGGACGCCCCGGCCAAGGTGGAGCCGGAGCTGCCGCCCGGCCCGCCGCTGCCGCTGGACGGCCATGCCATCGTGATCGGCTATGGGCGCGTGGGCAGTGCGCTGGCGCAGTTGCTGCGCAGCCGCGGCGTGCCGGTGCTGGTGATCGACGACAACGGCGATCACGTGGCCAAGGCGCATGCGGCCGGCATCCCCGGTATCCGCGGCAGTGCGGCGGCCGACCGCGTGCTGGCCGAAGCGCGACCGGAGCATGCCAAGATCGCGATCCTGGCGATCCCGCAGCCGCTGGAAGCCGGCGAGGCGCTGGCCAAGCTGCGTGCGATCAATCCGTCGCTGACGCTGCTGGCACGCGCGCACAGCGACACCGAGGTCAAGCACCTGCTCGAACATGGCGCCGACGGCGCCGTGCTGGCCGAGCGCGAGCTGGCCTATTCGCTGGCCGAGATGGTGATGTCCACGCCGCCGTATCGGGCGCTGCGCGTACCGGCCTCGTAACCGCACGGCGGACGATGCAGTGCTGCACCAAACCAGAACCCGCCGGCAGCGCCGGCGGGTTTTTTGTTGCGCGCAGCGTGTTCAGTGCGCAACGGCGCATGCCCGTGCATTGATCAAACTGCGACCAGGGCACCGAAAACTGCCCTCCAAATCCACTTGATAATCATTCCCATCCGGCGCAGGATGAGCGCCCGTTTCCTTGGCGACCTCATCCATGACGTTTGCGGTTGGCGTCCTCAACGCAATGCCAAGCGTGCAGGTGTGCGAGCTGCTGGGCCGCATCGGCTACGGCTTCGTGGTGCTCGATCTGGAACACGTGCTGCGCGCGCCGGACGACCTGGAACACGCCATCCGCGCCTGCGAGCTGTCCGCTTGCGAGGCCTGGGTGCGCGTGCCGGAGGTGGACGAAAAACTGATCGGCCGGGTGCTGGACGCCGGCGCGCGCGGGATCGTGATTCCGCGTGCCGAATCGGCCGCGCAGCTGGCCGCTGCCATCGCCGCGGCGCGGTTTCCGCCGCTGGGCCGGCGTGGCATCACCGGCGGGCGCGTCACCGGCTTCGGCAATGTCGACCTGCCCAGCTATATCGCGCAGGCCAACCGCGATATCCGCATCGTGCCGATGATCGAAAGTGCCGCAGGCGTTGCCGCGCTGCCGCAGATGCTGGCCGTGCCCGGCGTGGCACTGGTGATGGAGGGCGCGCTGGATCTTGCGCTGGACCTGGGCCTGGGCCCGCAACCGACCCATCCACAGGTGTGGGAGCTGCTGCTGCAACTGCATGCGCACTGCGCTGCGGCCAACGTGCCGTTCTGCCCGAATCCGCGCACCGATGCGCAACGCGCGCACTGGCTGCAGCAGCCCGGCCTGCGCTGGCTGCTTGCCGGCGAAGACCGCGCGCTGGTTCAACGCGCCCTGCGCGCCCACCTGGCCACCTTCGCAGAATCCACTCCACCACCCGCCCGCAGGAGCACGCCGTAGATGTCGACGTTCCGTTTCCACGCCCTGACCATCGCCATCGCTGCGGCCACCTCGAGCCTGCCGCAGCTGGCGTTCGCCATCGACTCGCCGGATGCGGCGGCCACCGATGCGCAAACGCCGATCCGCGCGCTGGATACGATCCAGGTGCAAGGCAGCCTGCTCGGGCGCTCCAAACCCGACGACGTGCAGCGCTATGCCGGCAGCCGCCAGGTGATCGACCGTGAGCAGCTGCGCAATGGCGGCAACCGTTCGCTGGACGATGCGCTGCAGCGCGTGCCGGGCATCAAGATCTTCGACGAGACCGGCACCGGCGCGTTGCCGCAGCTGATGCTGCGCGGCCTGTACGAGAGCCGCAGTGGCCGCGTGCAGGTACTGGAAGACGGCATTCCGCTGGCGCTGGCACCGTACGGGCAGACCAGCCTGTCGCTGTTTCCGGTGGGGCTGAACCAGATCGACCGCATCGATATCGTGCGCGGCGGTGCGGCCGTGCAGTACGGGCCGAACAATGTGGGCGGGGTGATCAACCTGGTCAGCAAGGAGATCCCCAGCCAATGGAGCACCACGCTGGCGCACAAGGTCACCGCCGGCGGCCAGGGCCAGTTCCTGCAGGACAGCGCGCTCAGCAGCGGCGGCTACCTCAGCGACAATTTCGGCCTGCAGGTCGATGCCAATCGCACCTACGGCGAGTACTGGCGCGCGCGCAGCGATACCGACATCAGCAACCTGCGCGTGCGCGCGGAGTGGTGGCTGGACGACACCAAGTTGCTCAAGGCCAGCGTGCAGCGCTATCTGGTGGACATGGACCTGGCCGGCGCGCTCAGCCCGGACGACTACCGGCGCGACCCACGCCAGTCCACGCGCCCATTGGACAGCTTCAACGGCCGTACCACGCGCGCATCGTTGAGCTATGAGCAGCTGTTTGGAGACTGGGGGCCGCTGCAGGATGTGCGGTTGTCCTGGACCAACTTCAGCGCGCGCAGCAGCCGCAACTTCATCGTCGGCATGCGCCAGGCCGCCACCGAAACCTGGCGTTCGGACCTGCCGCCGCAACTGCGCCAGACCGCACCGCGCGACTTCCGCGTGGCTGGCAGCGAGCCGCGGCTGAGCTGGAGCATGGGCGATGCCGGTGGCGTGCGCCAGCAGTGGACCGCCGGCGTGCGTGCGGTGCACGAGGACATCGATTTCTTGGTCGGCAATCTGCGCCTGCGCGATGGCCTGTTCACCAGCGTGCGCGACTGGCAGTTCGAAGACCGCGCCCTGGCGGCCTATGTCAGCAACGCGATCACCCTGCCCGACGAACGCCTGACCATCACCCCGGGCCTGCGCTATGAGCGGCTGGATTCGCGCTATTTCAATCGCGCCACCGGCCTGCGCACGCGCAACCAGACCCGCGATGTCCTGCCTGGTCTGACGCTGGGTTTCCAGGCCAACGCACAGTGGTTCTTCTATGCGGACGGGCAACGTTCGCTGCGGGCGCCGCAGGTCACCCAGATCATCTTCGGCAACAACCTGGATGCCGAACTGGCCTGGAACTACGAAGCCGGCACGCGCTACCAGCCCAACGACCGCACCCGCATCCAGCTCGGCGCGTATCTGATCGACTTCGACCAGCAGATCCAGCTGGACAACACCACGCGCGTGTTCCGCAACCTCGGCAAGACCCGCCATCAGGGCGGCGAGCTGGAACTGCAATGGAGCCCGGAGAACCTGCGCGCGCTCACCCTCAATGCCGGGTATGCGTACCTGGATGCCAGCCAGGAATCGGGCGCGTTCCGCGGGCTGCGCGTGCCTTACACCTCGCGCAACCAGATCACCCTGGGCGGCAACTACACGCTCGGTCACACCACTGTCGCACTGTCGAGCTACTACTTCAGCAAGGCCTACAGCGATGCGGCAAACACCGTGCAGGAGAACGCCATCGCCTCGGTCGGCGAGTTGCCGTCGTACTGGGTCTGGAACACGCAGGTGAGCCATACGCTGTTCGAACGCGATGGACAAAAATTCAGCGCGTCGCTGGCGATCAACAACCTGTTCGATCGGCAGTACTGGTTCCGCGGCGTGGATACCAGCCCGTGGGGCCGCCAGGCCGCACCGTCGCGCACCGTCACCGCCGGGCTGGAGTACACCTTCTAAGCCTTCCACCCGGCACCTGCCGTCGCGACCGAGGTACAGGGGCGTCGGTCGCCTGACGCAACGGCGCTCGCACCGGCGGGCGCCGCAGACTTTACTGCGTGCATGAGGCACGCATCCCTGCCGCAGCATGCGGCATGCGATCACCGTATCGCAGGCCACCCACCGCCCTCGCGGCGCCAGGCAGCCCGTTTCAGTACCGGTTTTTCCACCGTCCTGTTGAACGAGAGCTGCCATGACTGCGACATCCGCTGCACCGTTGGTGATCCTCACCCATGTCTGCCATCCGGCCATCACCGAAGGCTTCCTGCCGGCCGCGCATGCGCTCGGCCTGCCGGTGTGGCTGCTGACCGACCACCGGCTTGATCACCTGAGCCATTTCCGCGAGCACCCTGAGCATGCGCCGCAACGGGTGATCGAATGCGATGTGTTCAATCCGCTCGGCGTGCTGGATGTGCTGCACGACGCCGATGTATCGCCGCGCGCGGTGTTCAGCAACAGCGATCATCTGCAGACCAGCACCGCGCTGGTTGCAGCGGGTCTTGGCCTGCCCGGCAAGGACTGGCAGGTCTGCTATGCGGCCAAGAACAAGGCGGCGATGCGTCAACGCCTGCGTGCGCACGGTTTGCCATCGCCGTGGTTCTGCACGCTGGCGCCGGGTGCGGCGTTGCCGGCCGGCATTCCGTGGCCGGTGGTGGCCAAGCCGCGCGAGGGCGTGGCCAGCCTGGACGTGCGCCATTGCGCAGATGCCGCGCAGTTGCAGGCCTATCTGGACGATGTGTGGCAGCGCCATCCGCAGCGCACCGTGTTGCTGGAAGGCATGCTGGAAGGGGCGCTGTTCACGCTGGAAACGCTGGGCGACGGCCACACCCTGCAGGCGCTGGGCGGCTTCCGGGTGCGGCTGTCGCCGCCGCCGCATTTCGTGGAGTGCGAGGCGCAATGGGATGCCCGCGTGGACACGCCGGTGATTGCACAGGCACTGCAACAGCTGCGCGGCTTCGGGGTCGGCTTCGGGCTGTGCCATAGCGAATTCATCCTCACCAATGACGGCCCGGTGCTGGTGGAAATCAATTACCGCAGCATCGGCGACCGCCGCGAATTCCTGCTCGACGACATGTTCGGCAGGCAATGGTTCACTGCCGCGCTGGCGCCGCATCTGGGCCTGCCGCTGCCGCAGCTGCGCTGCGATCGCGCCCATGCCCTGCTGCGTTACTACGTCGCCGAGCAGGATGGCGAGCTGGTGACCGCCAGCGAAGACCGCCGCCACCACGATGCGCGCAGCGACGTGCACTACCGACGCATGCGCGCACCCGGCGAACGCATCCGCTTGAGCCATTCCAACAAGGATTACCTGGGTGTGCTGAGCGCGGTGGCCAGCGATGCGCAGGCACTGCAACAGGCGGTGGTGCACGCCGAAGCGGGACTGCAATGGCGCATCGACGGCGCGGAGCTGCGCGCATGAGCAGCGCCGCCGACCAACGCTATATCGCCACCCGCATCATCGATGCCTGCCTGCGCGAGGACCTGCGCGGGATCGCCACGCGCGGCAGCACCGCCATACCCGACACAAGCGTACTGGCGGCATGGACCGACCCCAGCCCGGTGGAGGGCTGGTGGCGCATCGCGCATCTGCCCGATGGCACGCTGTGGTTGCCGATCCATCGGCAGGGCTATCTGCAGGACATCAGTGCCTGCGGCGACAGCTGGATCGTGCAGAGCGCCGATGGTGCACATGTCGAACGCGGTGCGCAGGCCTGGCTGCAGCGCATCAGCGCGCAACTGGACGTGGAGACGCAACAGCTGCATCGCGTCTATGCCGAAGAAGCCGAGTGCGCCGCCGCCCACCTGGGCCTGGCGCGCCAGGCCTTTGATGCACAGGCGCCTGCGCTGCTCAATGCATTGCAGCATGCCGATGCAGCCGAGCGTGCATACCGCTGCGATCAACTGGCCAGCTACCGCGACCATCCGTTCTATCCGACCGCACGCGCCAAGGCCGGGCTGGATGCCTCGGAACTGCGCGACTACGCGCCCGAGTTCGCGCCCACCTTTGCGCTGCGCTGGCTGGCGATCCCGCGTGCGCAGGTCAGCTGCACCGGCGCCGCGTCGGCAGAGGTGTGGCCGGACTTCGCCGCGTTGGGCCTGCCGCCCGAGCTGGCCGACACGCATGTCGCCTGGCCGGTGCATCCGCTGGTGTGGGCGCGGCTGGAACAGGACGGGTTTGCGCTGCCGGCAGGCAGCCTGCGCGCGCCGCAGGCCTGGCTGGACGTACGCCCCACCCTGTCGGTGCGCACGCTGGTACCGCTGCAGCATCCACAGCTGCATCTCAAGTTGCCGATTCCGATGCGCACGCTGGGCGCGCTCAACCTGCGTCTGATCAAGCCGTCCACGCTGTACGACGGCCACTGGCTGGAGCGTGCACTGCGCCGCATCGATGCGCTGGATCCGGCCCTGCGCGGCCGCTGCGTGTTCGTGGACGAATCGCAGGGCGGGCACGTGGGTGACACCCGTCACCTGGCCTTTCTGCTGCGACGCTATCCCCCGCTGGACGACGCCACGCTGGTGCCGGTGGCCGCGCTGTGCGCGTTGTTGCCGGACGGACGGCCGATGGCGATCCATCTGGCCGAGCGCTTTGCGCACGGCAATGTACTCGGCTGGTGGAGTGAGTACACCGCGCTGATGCTGGCGGTGCATCTGCGCCTGTGGCTGCGCTATGGCATCGCGCTGGAAGCCAATCAGCAGAACAGCGTGCTGGTGTATGCCGATGGCCAGGCGACGCGGCTGCTGATGAAGGACAACGACGCCGCACGCATTGCACTGCCGCAATTGCGCGCACAGCTGCCGGATCTGGACGCGTTGGGCCCGCTGCACGATGCGCGCATCGCGGTGGACCAGCCGCAGGCACTGGCTCAGATGTTCTGCACCATCGTGCTGCAACTGGACCTGCAGGCGGTGCTGGAAGGCCTGGCCGAATGGCAGCCCGCGCTACGCGCGCCGCTGTATGCGCAGCTGCAGACGCAGCTTGCAGCGACGCTGACGCAGCTGGACCGCGACGGCATCGACACCGGTCCCGCACGCCGCCTGCTGGCCGCACCGCGGCTGCCGGTGAAGTACCTGCTCAGTGCCGGCAGCCTGCTCAGCAAACAGCTCACCGGCGCAAGCGACATCAACAAGTTCTATGGCGATAGCGCGCCCAATCCCTTCGGCGACGCCTTCGCTGGCGCACAGCAGATGCCGCGCCAACAGGCGGGTGCCCCGCGATGAAGCGCATCCTGGGCCCGGTGCTGGCGGCGCACTACCTGGCCGCCTTCACCGCACTGGGCATGCCGTTGTTTCTGCCGCAGGTGCTGGCCGAACTGGCGCCTTCGGCGGCGGTTGGCTGGAGCGGTGTGCTGTACGTATTGCCGACGCTGTGCACCGCGTTGACGGCCGGCACCTGGGGACGCCTGGCCGACCGCTATGGACGCAAGCGTTCGTTGTTGCGCGCGCAGCTGGGCCTGGCGCTGGGCTTTGCGATCGCCGGCTTTGCGCCGTCGCTGAGCTGGCTGGTGATCGGGCTGATCGTGCAGGGCACCTGCGGCGGCTCGCTGGCGGCGGCCAATGCGTACCTGGCCAGCCAGCCGCAGGCCGGCCCGCTGGCGCGCGCGCTCGACTGGACGCAGTACTCGGCGCGCCTGGCGATGGTCAGCGCGCCGGCGTTGCTGGGCCTGGCGGTGGCGCTCGGCCCGGCGCAGTCGCTGTATCGCGCGCTTGCGCTGCTGCCGCTGCTGGCGTTCGCGCTGACCTGGCGTCTGCCGGCCGACCGGCCTGCGCCGCGGCCGACCGCGTCCACTGCGCCGTCCACGCGCTCCGCAGACGCTGCCGCGTCGCCACCGTCGGGGTCAGCACGGACCAGCACGCCGGCCAGCGCCCTGTGGCCGGCGTTGCTGGGTGCGCAGTTCCTGTTCTGCTTCGCGATGGTGGTGACCTTCCCCTATTTCATCCCGTATGCGCTGGCGCGCGGTGCCGGCCACGACGCGCTGGCCGGCCTGCTCTACAGCCTGCCGCACCTGGTCTACCTGGTGGTGCTGCCGTGGTGGCGGCGCGGCGATGGCGCAGCCTGGCTGGTGCCCGGCCTGATGCTGTTTGCGCTGGCCTGCCTGTGGCAGGCGCTGTTGCACGACGCCATCGCATTGGCCGCGGCGCGGCTGCTGTTCGGGTTCGGCATGCTGTTCGGCCTGCGTGGACTCAACCGCAGCCTGGCACTGGTCGCCAGCGGGCATGGCGCCGGGCGCCTGTTCGGCCGCTTCGACGCCTGCGGCAAATGGGCCGGCGTGTTCGCCGGTGCCGCTGCCGGCGCGCTGGCCCAGGCGGCCGGCCCTGCCACCCCCTTCCTGGCTGCCGCGCTGGCTGCGGCGGCCGCTGCGCTCACCGTCCTGGTGCGCTTCCCTTCGAGGAGATCGACCGATGTCGCCGCACACGATGCATGACCCCTGGTACGACAGCATGGCCGACGCGCAGGCCTGCAGTTGCTGGTTGAACTGCTACCTGCGCGAGTTTGCGATTCCGCAACGCGCGGTGGACTTCGATTATCGCGGCCTGGATCGCCCCGGCCCGCGCGTGGCCGAGCAGCGCTGGCTGCGGATCGATCTGGGCGATGCCGGTGTGCTGTGCGTGCGCATTGCCTACGCCGATCGCCTGGGCCGCTGCCGCTTTGCCTCCACGCCGTTCCTCAAGGGCGCGGGCCAACCGTGGCAGAGCCTGGACGCGCATGCCCTGGCGCGCTGCCTGCTGCAGGCGCTGGGCAGCACGCAGGCGGTCAATCCGGAACTGCTCGCGCAAAGCGCCAACAGCGTGGCGGTCACTGCCGCCCTGCTGCGCCAGGCACAGGGCACCGCCGCGACCGGCGAGGCGATGATCGACGCCGAACAGTCGATGCTGTGGGGGCATGCCCTGCATCCCACGCCCAAGAGCCGCGAAGGCGTCGACCTGGCGCAGGTGCTGGCCTGCGCGCCAGAAGCGCGTGCCGCGTTCCAGCTGTTCTGGTTCCGCATCGACCCACGGCTGCTGCGCATGCAGGGCCGCGATGTGCGTGCGAGCCTGCGCCGGCTCTCCGGCGACGACGACCTGTATCCCTGCCACCCGTGGGAAGCGCAGCGCCTGCTCGACGATCCGTTGCTGCGCACCCTGCAGGCGCGTGGCCTGATCGCGCCGGTCGGTGCGCTGGGCGCTGCGCTGCGGCCCACCTCCTCGGTGCGCACGCTGTATCACCCGGCGCTGGACTATTTCCTCAAATGCTCGGTGCATGTGCGCTTGACCAACTGCGTGCGCAAGAACGCCTGGTACGAGCTGGAAAGTGCGGTCGCGCTGACCGAACTGCTGGCGCCGAGCTGGCGTGCCCTGGCCGCGCAGGTACCGGGCTTCGATGTGATGCTGGAGCCGGCGGCGACCTCGCTGGAGATCGCCCAGGTCGATCCGGCCCTGCATGACGCCGATCCGCTTGCCGCGCGCGCGCTGTCGGAGAGCTTCGGCATCCTGTACCGGCAGACCCTGCCAGCGGCGCAACGGGCGCGGTGGCAGCCGCAGGTGGCCGCCGCCCTGTTCACCTGCGATGCGCAGGGCAACAGCGTGTGTGCTGCTGCGTTGCACGCCTTGACGACCACGCAGCTGGATCGCCACACCGCCACGCTGCTGTGGTTCCGCGCCTATGCCGGCCTGCTGCTGGATGGCGCATGGAGCGCCCTGTTCCAGCACGGCATTGCGTTGGAGCCACACCTGCAGAACACCGTGATCGGGTTTGCCGATGGCTGGCCGACGCGAGTGTGGATCCGCGACCTGGAAGGCACCAAGCTGCTCGCGCACCACTGGCCCGCCACGCGCTTGCAGGGCGTGGGCGAACGCGCGCGGCAATCGCTGTACTACACGCCGGAACAGGGCTGGAATCGCGTGGCGTACTGCGCGCTGGTCAACAATCTGGCCGAGGCGATCTTCCACCTGAGCGAAGGCGATGCCGTGCTGGACGCGCGGCTGTGGCAATGCGTGGGCGAGCTTGCCGCACGCTGGCAGCAGCGCCATGGCGCGCAGGCCGCGCTGCAGGGCCTGCTCGACGGTGCGCCGCTGCCCGGCAAGAACAACCTGGGCACGCGGCTGTGGCAACGCGCCGACCGCCAATCCGACTACACCGCACTGCCCAACCCGATTCCACGCAGCGCGGCGGCACGGCGGGTGGCGGCATGAGCCTGCGCATCGACACCGCCGCACTACTGCAGGCCCTGCCAAGCGTGCGCGAACACAGCGATGGCCCGCTGTGCGCCTACGTCTACGACCTGGCCGCACTGGATGCACACGCGGCCTGGATGCGCGCGCAATTGCCGGCCGACTGCGAGCTGTTCTACGCGGCCAAGGCCAATGCGGAGCCGCCGATCCTGCACACGCTCGCCCCGCACGTGGATGGTTTCGAGGCGGCCTCCGGCGGCGAACTGGCCTGGCTGCATCGGCAGCAACCCCAGGCCGCGTTGCTGTTCGGCGGCCCGGGCAAGCTCGATGCCGAACTGGCGCAGGCCGCCGCACTGCCCGACTGCACAGTGCATGTGGAAAGCCTGGGCGAACTGGAACGCCTGGCCGCCATCGCGGCGCAGGCCGGCCGCTGCGTGCCGGTGTTCCTGCGCATGAACATCGCCGTGCCCGGTGCGCAGAGCACGCGCCTGATGATGGGCGGGCAGCCCTCGCCGTTCGGCCTGGACCCGGACGCTCTGGAGGCGGCGATGCAACGCCTGCGGGCCAGCCCCTCGCTGCGGCTGGAAGGCTTCCATTTCCACCTGATGTCGCACCAGCGCGATGCCGGCGCGCAGCTGCACCTGATCGCCGCCTACCTGCGCACCGTGCAGCAGTGGCGGCAACACTACGGGCTCGGCCCGTTGCGGGTGAATGCCGGTGGTGGCTTCGGGGTGGATTATCTGGCGCCGGAATGCTCGTTCGACTGGGCCGGCTTCTGCGCCGGCCTGCCTGGCTTGCTGCGCGAACATGGCCAGGCGCTGCGCCTGCGGCTGGAACCGGGGCGCTATGTCAGTGCCAGCTGCGGCTGGTACCTGATGGACGTGCTGGACCTCAAGCGCAGCCACGGCGCGTGGTTTGCGATCGCCCGCGGCGGCACCCACCACTTCCGCACCCCGGCCGCGCAAGGCCACGATCACCCGTTCCGTGTGCTGCGTGGCGCGCATGCCCCGGTGCTGCGCGACACCCCGGTCACCCTGGTCGGGCAGCTGTGCACGCCCAAGGACGTGCTGGCACGCAACCAGCACGTTGCCGCGCTGGCACCGGGCGACTGCCTGGCCTTCCCGCTGGCCGGCGCATATGCCTGGAATATCTCGCACCAGCAGTTCCTGATGCATCCGCCGCCGCAGATGGTGTTCCTGCCGGTGGCGGCTCAGGCGGCGGCAGCGGCGTCGGTCGAAGGCTGGACCGGCACGCGGATGTCTGCACGCAACTGTGCCTCTGCCACTGCTTCCGGGTCGTCAAGGTAAAGATAATGCAGCGGCGCGGCGCGCAAGACTTAGCCGCTGTGTGGTAACCATTGCGCGAGCAGAAGGTCCAGTGCGTCTTCGACACCGGCATACGCACCGATGTGTCGCGACACCGCATGCGCGCCGCCGTCGAGCTGGCGCAGTTGCAACGGCACCGGCGGCGACAGTGCGGCGGCGAAGACCATGCCGCATTCGAACAGATGCCGCTGCGCCGGCACATCGCGGTGGTCGCTGAGTGGCAGGCCGATCAAGGCCTGCAGTTGTGCGATCGCACCGATCCGCTCGGCCCAGGCCGCGATGCGGCCAAAGCCGCGATCCAGATCCTCGGGGGTATCCGCGCAACCGCGGATTCGGCTGCAGCGGCAGCGCAGGCGCGCTGGCCGGTTCGATGACGAACAAGGCACAGCGCTGCAGCGTCGCGGCGACCACCGCGCCCCGTGCGCGGTCGGCAGTGGCCGCGCGCAGTTGCTGCCAGCGCGGTGCAGTCAGTGGGTCGTCGAGCTGCCACGGTCGCTGCGCTGACCGGTGTTGCCCTCGCGCAGCACGCTGATCTACGCACTCATGCGTCGGACACGCCGGCTTCGGCAAAGGTGGCCATGCCGTTGTGCAAGGCACAGGCATGGCGCAGCAGCGGAATCGCTACCGCTGCGCCGCTGGCCTCGCCCAGGCGCAGATCCAGCTGCAGCAGCGGTTCGGCCTCGAGTGCGCGCAACAAGGCGGCATGGCCGCGCTCCTGCGAGCGATGCCCGAACAGCAGCCACTCGTGCACGCCGCCATTGAGATGGGTGGCGACCAGCGCTGCGGCGGTGCTGATGAAGCCATCCACCAGCACCGGAATCCCGGCCTGCGCCGCGGCGATGTAGGCGCCGACCAACGCGGCGATCTCGAAACCACCCAGCCGGCGCAGCCGCTCCAGCGCGGTGGAGGCATCGGCATGCAGGGCCAGCGCACGGGTGATCACGGTGGCCTTGTGGGCGATGCCCTCCGCATCCAGCCCGGTGCCGGCACCGGCCATCGCCTGCGGAAAGTGCGACAGCAGCGCGCAGCCCAGTGCCGCGGCCGAGGTGGTATTGCCGATGCCCATTTCGCCACCGACAAACAGCTGGGTGTCGCAGCTCTTTGCCTGCGCAATGCTTTCGGCGCCTGCGGCCAGTGCATCGCGCAACTGGGTGGTGGTCATCGCCGGCTGTTCGCAGATATTGGCGCTGGCCGGCGCGATCCAGGCACGCCGCACCCGCGGCAACTCGCCCGGGTCGTTGACCACGCCCAGGTTCACCACTTCCAGGCGTGCGCCGAGCTCGCGCGCCAGCACCGCGATGGCGGCGCCACCCCGGGCGAAATTACGCACCATCTCGCCGGTGACCGCCTGCGGGAACGCAGACACGCCCTCGGCGGCAACCCCGTGGTCGGCGGCATACACCGCGATCCAGACCCGCTGCACGGTGGGATGCTCGTTGCGCTGCCAGGCCGCCAGTTGCACCGCCAGCTGTTCCAGCCGGCCCAGCGCACCGGCCGGCTTGGTCAGTTGTTCCTGCCGCGCCAACGCAGCCGCGCGCACGCGCGCGTCCGGAACCGCGCAGGCACCATGAATCCAATCGCTTGTCACACCGCCTCTCCCTTCAGAACCATCGGCACACTTGCCACCACCCGCAGCACGCGCTCGCACTGTAGCGTCAATGCCCGGTGCAGCCGCCCGGCCTGATCGACAAATCGACGCGTGAGTTCGCCCCACGGCACGCTGCCCTGCCCCACCTGGTTGCCGACCGGCACGAGCTGCCCCGGCCGTTGCGGCGGGGTGGCGAGCAGGGCCTCGCACCCACGCGCGGATCTGCCACTGCGTCTCTTCCAGGGCCCGTGTCGGTGCCCGGCGTGTGCGGCCGCTCAGCGGCCATGGCCGGTGCAGCCGCCGCGCTTACTGCGCGGCTTGATAGCGCAGGGTCAGCAGATAATTGCGCCCCGGTTGCGCATACCAGCGTGCGGTTTCGTACTGGCGGTCGAACACGTTGTTGGCGGTGAGCGAGACCTTCCAGTCTGCAGTCACCGCATAGCTCACGCGCAGATCCAGCAAGCCGTAACCGGCCAGGCGCTCGGTGTTGGCCAGATCGTCGAACCGCTTGCCGGAGCCGAAAAGGCTCGCACCGACGCCGAATGCCCCGAAGCTGCGGTCCGCATCGATGCGCCCGCTCTGCCGCGCACGCCGCGGCAGCCAGTTGCCTTGGTTGATGCCGCCATCGGCTTCCGGCTGCAGCCAGGTCAAGGCACTGCGCACGGTCCAGCCGGCCAGCTCGGTGTCGTAGCCGGCTTCCACCCCGCGGATGCGCGCCCGGTCGATATTGTTCGGCTGCCCGAACGGATGCGCCGCATCCACCAGCGCCGCGTCGTAGGCGATCAGGTCGTCGATGCGGGTCTGGAATGCGCGCAGCGTCCAGGTGCCCCAGTCGTAGCTGCCGCGCAGGCCGAGCTCGGCGCTGCGGGAGGTTTCCGGCCCCAGCAACGGGTTGCCGAAATCGGGGTAATACAACTCGTTGAAGGTCGGCGCCTTGAATGCGGTGCCGTAACTGGCGGTCAGGCGCAGATGCTCGGCAACATCCCAGCCCCACAGCAGGCTGCCGGTGGTCTTGCCGCCGAACTGGCTGTTGTCGTTGCGACGCAGGCTGGCCTGCACCGACTGCGTATCGAAACTCTGCTGCCACTGCGCGAATGCGGCGCGGTCGATGCGGCTGTCGGCATTGTAAGTGTCGCTGCTGGCGATGGCGTCGCGCTGCCAGTCGAAGCCGACCGTGAGCAGGCCCGCGCCGGCAGCGATGTCGGCCTGCAACGCGCCCTGCTTGCGGCGGGTGTCATAGGTGGACACATACGCACCGTCGTAATACGCATCGCTGAAGTCGGAACTGCTGCCGACGCTGGCGGTGAGCTTGAGCGCATCGGTGGGCGTGTAATGCACGCGGCCACCGACCGCCTGCTGCACGCCCTTGGACAGGTTGCCGCCGAAGGCCGAGCCGTCGTATTCGTTGCGGCTCTGCGCGCGCAGGCCGTGCACGTCGGCGTCCCACTGGCGATTGAAGCGCCAGCCGCCCTGCACGCTCAGCGAATCGTTGCGGTAGCCATCGCGATCCGGATCGTAGTCGCTGGAGCTGGTGTCCAGATACGCGTTGATGCCATCGGTTTCGTCATGCACCGCGTTGGCCGAGTACCAGCCACCGCTTTCACTCAGATCGCCGTCACTGCGCCCGGCCACACCTGCAGTGTAGCGACGCGCATTATCGCTGCCGGCCGCCGCGCTGAAGGTGGGCACGTAGCGGCCTTGTGGGCGCCGGGTAAATATCTGGATCACCCCGCCCAGCGCCTCGGAACCGTAGAGGCTGGAGAACGGGCCACGCACGATTTCGATGCGCTCGATCTGCTCGATCGGCAGGTCCTGCAACGCCGCGCCGCCCGAGGTGGCCGAGCCGATGCGCACGCCATCGATCAGCACCACCACCTGGTCCGATTCGGTGCCGCGCAGGAACAGCGAGGTCGGCTTGCCCGGGCCGCCGTTGTTGGCCAGCGCCACCCCGGCTTCGCCACGCAGCAGGTCCTGCAGCGAATTCACCTGGCGACGCTCGATCTGCGCGCGGTCGATCACGGTGACCGGCGCCAGCGTCTGGTCCTGGGCCTGCGCAGTACGCGAGGCAGTGACCACGACCTGGTCGAGATCGATGGCGGCCTCGGCATGGGCCAGGTGGGCCACGCACAGCGACAGGCCTGCGGCCAGCACCGCACGACGCGGCAAAACGGAAGAAACGGACATCGACTGCTGCTCCTCGAACCGCGCCTACCCGCGCGGGGGCAATGGGGGCGGCAGACAGCAACGGGCCAGGCGTCCAACGCGGCAGCGCCAGACGAGCAAGGCCACGCCCACCGCGTGCCGGTTCACTCCCTCAGGCCGGTCTCCGGGCTCGCGAGTGGAGGCCTGCGCCTCCGATGCCGCGCCTTCCCATGCGACTGCACAGTGGCGTGTTGCGGCACCTGACCTCGCCCACCGTTGCGGGGGCAGCTCCGGCATTGCAGTTCGCCAAGGCGATCCGCGCACCGGATTCCCGTTTAAACCACCGCAACCGCGGCAGTCACCTCAGGGGCGCGCATGGTAGCAGGATTGGCTAGGGGCGCCGGCGCGCGCTGGCAACCGGCCAGGCGCTGCGCGTCGGCACGCCCCAAATCCAGCCACGCGTCGGTGGGAGGCTCGAATTTCCCAGGGCATGGAAGCAACGCGCCGAGGCGGCAGCGCGGGCGCACCAAGGCGCAGGTGAAGCTGGCGCGCAACCCGTGCATTGGTGCCCAACAGTAACGGGAGCTTCAAATCACGCGTTGCTGGCTTGTTCAAGGTTTCCAGGGCATGGAAGCGACGTGCCGAGGCGGCAGCGCGGCCGGGGATTGGCGGAGAGCGGCACACGGATGTGCCGCGACGGCGAGTCAGACAGGATGTCTGACCGAGCCGAGGAGCCGGTCCCCGGCCGCGCTGCCGCCCCTACCGAAGCCAGTACCCACAGGCACCGTGCATCGCCGTACCACTCCCACTCCGCGCCCCGGCCCGCGCCAGCAGCGCGGGCGCACCAAGGCGCAGGTGAAGCTGGCGCGCAGCCCGTGCCTTGGTGCCCCGAAGAGAGCGAGGCTCTGCGTTCCTGCGCTTAAAGGCGGGCGTACAACCTCATGCTCCCTGCAGCGCCTGCTCCAGATCGGCCAGCAGATCGTCGATGTGCTCGATCCCGATCGACAGCCGCACGGTGTCTTCACTGACGCCGGCATGTTCCAGCTCGGCCGGGCCCAGCTGACGGTGCGTGGTCGATGCCGGATGCGTGGCCAGCGACTTCGCATCGCCGATGTTCACCAGCCGCGTGAACAATTGCAGCGCGTCCAGAAAACGCGCGCCTGCCGCACGACCGCCGGGCAGGCCGAAGGTCAGCACGCCCGAGCCATGCCCGCCCAGATACTTCTGCGCCAACGCATGCTCCGGATGATCCGGCAGCGCGGCGTAATTGACCCAGGCAACCCGCGCGTGCTGCTGCAGATACGTCGCTATTGCCAGCGTGTTGGCATTGATGCGCTCCATCCGTAGCGGCAGCGTTTCGATGCCTTGCAGGATCAGGAACGCATTGAACGGCGACAACGCCGCGCCGGTATTGCGCAGCGGCACCACGCGCGCACGGCCGATGTACGCCGCCTCGCCCAGCGCTTCGGTGTACACCACGCCGTGATAGCTCACGTCCGGCGCGTTGAGGCGTGGAAACCGCTGCTTGTGCGCTGCCCACGGGAAGCGCCCGCTGTCCACGATCGCCCCGCCGATGCTGTTGCCATGGCCGCCCAGATACTTGGTCAACGAATGCACCACGATGTCGGCACCGAACTCGATCGGGCGCAGCAGCGACGGCGTGGCCACGGTGTTGTCCACGATCAGCGGCACGCCGTGCGCGTGCGCCACTGCCGCCACCGCCTCGATATCGGTGATGTTGCCGCGTGGATTGCCGATCGACTCGACGAACACCGCCTTGGTGCGTTCGTCGATCAAGCCGGCAAACGCCTGCGGATCGCGATAGTCGGCAAAGCGCGTGCCGATGCCGAACTGCGGCAAGGTATGCGCGAACAGATTGTAGGTGCCGCCATACAACGCACTGGAGGAGACGATGTTGTCGCCGGCCTCGGCAATGGTCTGGATCGCATAGGTCACCGCGGCCTGCCCCGACGCCAGCGCCAGCGCGCCAATGCCGCCTTCCAGCGCCGCCACGCGCTGCTCCAATACGTCGTTGGTCGGATTCATGATGCGGCTGTAGATATTGCCCTGCACCTTGAGGTCGAACAGGTCCGCGCCATGCTGGGTGTCGTCGAAGGCGTAGGCGACGGTCTGGTAGATCGGCACCGCCACCGCCCGCGTGGTGGGATCTGGCTTGTAGCCGCCGTGCACGGCGATGGTTTCGGGCTTCCACTGCGGATCGGTCATGGCGCGGCTCGCTGTTGGACAAGGAGCCTGACGATACGCGGCCACCGACCCGCACCTCATGACAGCCGGCTATGACGACATCGCCAGAGGTCAGGTCATTCAGCAAACCCGCCTGCATGCCGCGCACGCAGGCGACGCCGCTCTCACCACCAACAATCAGTGCACCGGCCGATGGTAGACGTCTTCCAACATCCGCTTGTACTGGTCCATTGGAGGTAAGCCCATGCGGCGACGCCGCGCATCCAGACCTGTCAGGTCCTCGGTAGGCGCCAACGACTTACCGCCATCGGGACCGGTCACGAATTGGGTGCCGTAGCGCTGAGGCTTCCCTTGCGCACGCAGGACACGATCTGTGAGCAGCGCAACATCGTCGGGCGCCACATCGTGCCTGGCAAGCGCCGCTTCCATCAGGGCCAGAGCCTGCGCCTGAAACGCCGGATCGGCGTCGGCATGCTGCACCAAGGTCCACGCTGCGTTGGCGCCATCTTCGCCCACCAGGCGCCGTCCTGGCCATCCCTGCGTCGCGACGACCTGCTTGAGCCATTCGGTGTTTTCGCGCATCACCGGCACGATCGATGCCCAGTCGGCTGGCTTGCCTCCAGCGGTGATTGCTGCATTTTGCGCATGCTGGTCCTTCTCTACGCGCGCAAGCAGTTCCTGCCGCAATTGCGGATTCAACGCCATCTGCTGCTGCGCACTGATGCGTTCGGCCTTAGCCAACAGCGCAGGCCACCCATCCGTCTTTCGCAGCCGATTCAGGCCGGGCCGGTCCTTGCTGCGCAGATCCTCGATGGAGATTCGCCCCCGTGGAATTTCCTGCTCGAGATAGCGTATCGCCTCGTCGGTCTGTTTCGCTGCCGCCAGACACTCTGCGCGCAGGAGTTCGCCATTTTGCGGCAGTTCGCCGGAGGAGCGCTGCAGTGCGGCCATCACCTGGGCACAACCCGCGTAGTCCTCCGCCTCGTAGGCCTTGAGCGCGGCGAAAATATCCGGCACTTCCGCTGCGTGCAGGGCACCTGTTAATCCCAAGGCGACGCCGACATAGATCGAAACATACGCAAGACGCATCTGAAGTTCCTTGCCAGATGAGGTGTTCGACGGGAGCAGAGCGCGGCAATTCACTAGGCGCCAAAGTGACCCGCATGCCGCAGGCGAGCCGCCCCCGCATCCTGCGGGACGACTCGCCCTCCAATCAAGCCTTACCGAACTCCAGATGCCTGCCCTGCGCATGCGCGCGCATAACCGGTGCTGCGCCTCAGCCCTTGGTGAATGCCAGCCGCCCACCTTCAGCGCGCACCTGCACGGTGTCGCCGCTGAGATAGTGGCCCGACAGGATCTGCTGGGCCAGCGGGTTCTCCACCTGCGACTGGATCGCGCGCTTGAGCGGGCGCGCGCCATACACCGGGTCGAAACCGACATTGCCGAGCAATTCCAGCGCCGCATCGTCCAGGTCCAGCTTGAGGCCACGCTCGGACAGGCGTTTTTCCAGCCCATGCAACTGGATGCGCGCGATCGACTTGATCTGCGCCTTGTCCAGCGGATGGAACACCACGATGTCGTCCAGCCGGTTGATGAACTCCGGGCGGAAATGCGCCTGCACCACCCCCATCACCGCCGCCTTCATCTGCGTGTACGCCTCGGCGCTGCCGTCGCCGGACAGCTCCTGGATCTGGTGCGAGCCCAGGTTGGAAGTCATCACGATGACGGTATTGCGGAAGTCCACCGTGCGGCCCTGGCCATCGGTGAGGCGGCCGTCGTCGAGCACCTGCAGCAGGATGTTGAAGACATCGGCATGCGCCTTTTCCACCTCGTCCAGCAGGATCAGCGAATACGGGCGCCGACGCACCGCCTCGGTGAGGTAGCCGCCTTCCTCGTAGCCCACGTAGCCCGGAGGCGCACCGATCAGCCGCGACACCGAATGCTTCTCCATGAACTCGCTCATGTCGATGCGGATCATCGCCTCGGTGCTGTCGAACAGGAAGTCCGCCAGCGCCTTGCACAACTCGGTCTTGCCCACGCCGGTCGGGCCGAGGAACAGGAACGAGCCGCTCGGGCGGTTGGGATCGGACAGGCCGGCGCGCGAACGCCGCACCGCATCGGAGACGACCTGGATCGCCTCGTTCTGCCCGACCACGCGCTGATGCAGTTCCTCTTCCATGCGCAGCAGCTTGTCGCGCTCGCCTTCGAGCATCTTGTTGACCGGAATCCCGGTCCAGCGCGACACCACCTCGGCGATTTCCTCGGCGGTGACGCGGTCCTGCACCAGCTTGAAGTCGTGGTGTTCGACCTCGTTGGCCAGCGCCATCTGCTTTTCCAGCTGCGGCAGCACGCCGTACTGGATCTCGCTCATCTTGGCGTAGTCCTGGCGCCGTTGCGCCGCTTCCAGTTCCAGCTTGGCGTGTTCGATCTGCTCCTTGACCTTGGTGGTGCCCTGCAGTGCGGCCTTTTCCGACTTCCACAACTCGTTGAGGTCGTAGAACTCGCGCTCGAGCTTGTCGATGTCGGTTTCCAGGTCGGCCAGGCGCTGACGCGAGGCGTCGTCCTTTTCCTTCTTCAGCATTTCGCGCTGGATCTTGAGCTGGATCAGCCGGCGCTCCAGGCGGTCGAGCTCTTCCGGCTTGGAGTCGATCTCCATGCGGATGCGCGAGGCCGCCTCGTCCATCAAATCGATGGCCTTGTCCGGCAGCTGGCGGTCGGTGATGTAGCGGTTGGACAGGGTGGCGGCGGCGACGATGGCCGGGTCGGTGATCTCCACGCCGTGATGCACCGCGTAGCGTTCCTTCAGGCCGCGCAGGATCGCGATGGTGTCCTCCACCGTCGGCTCGCCGACGAATACCTTCTGGAAGCGCCGCTCCAGCGCGGCGTCCTTCTCGATGTACTTGCGGTATTCGTCCAGCGTGGTGGCGCCGATGCAGTGCAGCTCGCCACGCGCCAGTGCCGGCTTGAGCATGTTGCCGGCGTCCATCGCACCATCGGCCTTGCCGGCGCCGACCATGGTGTGCAGCTCGTCGATGAACAGGATGATCTGGCCCTCGTTCTTGGACAGGTCGCTGAGCACGGCTTTGAGGCGTTCTTCGAACTCGCCGCGGAACTTGGCGCCGGCAATCAGCGCGCCCATGTCCAGCGACAGCACGCGCTTGCCGCGCAGGCCTTCGGGCACTTCGCCGTTGATGATGCGCTGGGCCAGGCCTTCGACAATGGCGGTCTTGCCCACGCCGGGTTCGCCGATCAGCACCGGGTTGTTCTTGGTGCGCCGCTGCAGCACCTGGATGGTGCGACGGATTTCTTCGTCGCGGCCGATCACCGGATCGAGCTTGCCGCTCTCCGCACGCGCGGTCAGGTCGATGGTGTATTTTTCCAGCGCCTGGCGTTGTTCCTCGGCGTTTTCCGACTGCACGGTCTCGCCGCCACGCAGCTTGTCGATGGCCGCTTCGATCTTCTTCTTGTCACCACCGGCCGCGCGCAGGGCCACGCCCAGCGGGCTGGCATCGTCGGCGGCTGCCAGCACGAACCACTCGCTGGCGATGAACGCATCGCCATGTTGCTGGGACAGCTTGTCGGTCTGGTTGAGCAGGCGGTTGAGATCGTTGCCGATCGACAGGTTGCCTTCCTGCCCGGAGACCTTGGGCAGCGTATCCAGCGCCTCGCCCAGCCGCTCGCGCAGCAGCGGCACGTTGACCCCGGCCTGCGACAGCAGCGGGCGCGTGCTGCCGCCGCTCTGGTCGAGCAGCGCGGCCAGCACGTGCACCGGCTCGATGATGTTGTGGTCGCGGCCCACGGCCAGCGACTGCGCGTCGGCCAGCGCCTGCTGGAACCGCGAGGTGAGCTTGTCCATCCGCATGGGGAATCCTCTGAACGGGTGGCCGGCGACGCCGGCGATACCGTGCAGATGCGGCTGCCGTGCGGGGTTTCAAGGTGTGGCGGGCGCCGCAGGTGCAGATGCGGGGCACCAAGGCCGGTGCACGCTGCCTGCTGTGTGGCTGCGCGATGTTGGCTTTGCGCGTTGGCGTTGCGCCTTGGTGTTGGCCTGGGCAGCCCCAGGCCGACGCCCCGCCCGTTAGACGATCCGCCGCAGCGGCACAGTGGCGTGCGTGGCACCACCCTGCCCCGCATCGACATCCTTGGCGTCCTCTGGGTCCTCGGCATCTTCGGCGGCCGCCGGCGCCGGCAGCTGCGCGGTCCCCAGCAGACGCGACAGCACCTGCGCCTGGATGTCCGCCAGGGCCGGCGCACCGGGTGCACGCGGATGCGGCACCGGCACCGGCAGATCCAGGCCGACCTGGCCGTGCTCGACCAGCACGATGCGATCGGCCAGCGCACTGGCCTCGGCCACGTCGTGGGTGACCAGCACCAGGGTGAAGCCATGCTGCCGCCACAACTGCACGATCAGCTGCTGCATCTCGATGCGCGTCAACGCATCCAGCGCGCCCAGCGGTTCGTCCAGCAACAACAGCCGCGGCCGGTGTACCAGTGCGCGCGCCAGGGCCACGCGCTGGCGCTGGCCGCCGGACAGCGCCGCAGGCCAATCGCCAGCGCGCGTGCCCAGCCCCACCGCGTCCAGCGCCGTCTGTGCCTGCGCGCGCCCGGCGCGCCCCAGGCCCAGCGCCACGTTGTCGATCACCCGCTTCCACGGCAGCAGGCGCGCATCCTGGAACATCAGCCGCACCGCATCGCGCTGCGCCGCCAATGGCGCATGGCCGCTATCGACGGTGCCGGTCTCGGCCGCTTCCAGCCCGGCGATCACCCGCAGCAAGGTGCTCTTGCCGCAGCCGCTGCGCCCGACCACCGCCACACATGCGCCGGGTGCGACGTCCAGGTCGATGCCGCGCAAGACCTCGCTGTCGCCGTAGCGCTTGCCGATGCCGCGCAAGCGCAGCGGCAGGCCGGTCGCGGTCGCGGTCGCGCTCATCGACGCAGCTCCGCACGCTGTTGCTGCGCCGGATGCCAGCCCAGCCACCAGGCTTCCAGCCCGCGTGCGGCCAGATCGGCCAGCTTGCCGAGCAGCGCATACAGCACGATGGCCACCACCACGATGTCGGTCTGCAGAAACTCGCGCGCGTTGGTGGCCAGATAGCCGATGCCGGAACTGGCGGAAATGGTTTCGGCCACGATCAGGGTCAGCCACATCAGCCCCAGCGCAAAGCGCAAGCCGACCAGGATCGACGGCAATGCGCCGGGCAACAACACATCGACGAACAGCTGCGGCCCGCGCAAGCCGTAATTGCGCGCCATCTCGATCAAGGCCGGGTCCACGCTGCGGATGCCGTGGTAGGTATTGAGGTAAATCGGGAAGAACGTGCCCAGCGCCACCAGGAACAGCTTGGCGCCCTCATCGATGCCGAACCACAGGATCACCAGCGGAATCAGTGCCAGATGCGGCACGTTGCGCAGCATCTGCAGGGCGCTGTCGAGCAGGCGTTCGGCCACGCGCGACACGCCGGTGAGCAGGCCCAGCGCAGAGCCGATGCTGCCGCCGATGGCCAGGCCCACCGCCGCACGCCAGCTGCTGATGGCCAGGTGTTGCCACAACTCGCCGGTTTGCACGAGCGTGATGGCCGCGCGCAGCACCGCGTCCGGTGCAGGCAGGATGCGCTGCGGCAACCAGCCGCCGGAGGCCGCGATCTGCCAGGCCACCAGCAAGGCCAGCGGCACTAGCCAGGGCACCAGCACGTTGCTTAGACGCCGTGAGCGGCGACTCATCGCGCGACCTTGCTGGTTGGGCGATGCAGCGAAACGACGGCACGCATCTGCCCGCTCCGGGTTACTCGGCACGCGTCACCACTTGCGCGCGCGCTCACGCCTGCGCGTGTATTCCTGCTTCCACGCATCACTTGCCCGCCGCCGGCTTGCCTGCCGCTTGCACCGCGGCAACCGCGGGCGCCCGCCATACCGCCGGCGCCACCAGCACGCGCCTGGGCAACAGGCGCTGCGCGTAGAACAGATCGGCCGTGGCCTGCTGCGCCTTGATGACCTCGGCGCTGAGCGGCTGCACGCTGGCCGGCGGGCGATGCGCCAGCGTGCGCTCGACCACCGCAGGCGACAGCCCGCTGACCTGCGCCAGCACCTTGATGCTGCCGGCACGGTCGCGCTCCAGCAAGCCATCGGCCTGGTCGAGCGTGCCCATCACCTGCTGCACGAACGGGCCCCACGCGGTGGCGTAACGGCGCGAGGACAGGAAGAACCCGCCGGTCAGTCCCAGCCCTTCGCCGTTGGCGAGCAGGCGTGCGCTGCCATCCAGCGTCAATGCCGAATACCACGGGTCCCAGATCGCCCAGGCATCCACCTGCCCGGCCGCGAACGCTGCGCGTGCGTTGGCCGGCGACAGATACAACGGCGTGATGTCGCGCATGCCCAGGCCCGACCTGGCCAACAGCCGCAGCAACAGGTTGTGCGCGCTGGAGCCTTTCTGGAAGGCCACCCGCTTGCCCTTGAGGTCGGCAACGCGCTGCAGCGCGCTCTTGGCCGGCACCAGGATGGTCTCGGCCTTGGGCGTGGGCGGCACCCAGCCCACGTACAGCAGGTCGGCACCGGCGGCCTGCGCGAACAGCGGCGGAATGTCACCCGCACCGCCCAGGTCGATGCTGCCCACGTTCAGGGCTTCCAGCAGCTGCGGGCCGGCAGGAAATTCCACCCAGGTGATCCTGGTACGCGGGAAGCGCTGCTCCAGCAACCGGTGCTGCTTGGCCAGCACCAGGCTGGACACCGCTTTCTGATAGCCGATACGCAGCTGCGCCGGCTCGGCCGCCCACGCGGGTTGCAGCCACGCGATGCCTGCCAACAGCAACCCAGCAAACAAGAAACGGTAGCGCATCGGAGTGTTCCTCATTGCCAATCGGTGGACGGTTTTTCCCAGAGGTTGACGCCGCCCTCGACCGCAAAGCGATCGATCTCGGCCAACTCGTCCGCACTGAACTCGGGCGTCTGCAAGGCCGCGACGTTTTCGATCAATTGCTCCGGGCGGCTGGCGCCCAACAGTGCCGAGCTCACCCGCCGGTCGCGCAGCACCCAGGCCAGGGCCAGCTGCGCCAGACTCTGTCCGCGCCGCTGCGCGATGGCATCCAGCCCGCGTGCGCGCTGCAGGTTGGCCTCGGACAGATGTTCCGGCCGCAGCGAGTCGCCACCGGGACGATTCACCCGCGCATCGCCGGGGACGCCATTGAGGTACTTGCCGGTCAACAGGCCCTGCGCCAGCGGGGTGAAGGCGATCACCCCGGCGCCGACCTCGTCGGTTGCGTCGAACAATTCGTGCTCGGCCCAGCGATTGAACAGGTTGTAGGCCGGCTGATGGATCAGCAACGGTACCTTCCACTCGCGCAGCAACGCGGCGATGTCGCGCGTGCGCGCCGCCGAATACGAGGACACGCCCACATACAGCGCCTTGCCCTGCTGCACCGCGCTGGCCAGTGCGCCGGCGGTCTCTTCCAGCGGCGTGTCCGCATCGAAGCGGTGCGAGTAGAAGATGTCCACGTAGTCCACGCCCAGCCGCTGCAGGCTCTGGTCCAGGCTGGACAGCAGGTACTTGCGCGAACTGCCGCCCTGTCCGTACGGGCCCGGCCACATGTCCCAGCCGGCCTTGGTGGAGAGGATCAATTCATCGCGATACGGCCTGAAGTCTTCACGCAGCAGGCGGCCGAAGTTGATTTCCGCGCTGCCATACGGCGGGCCGTAGTTGTTGGCCAGGTCGAAATGGGTGATGCCCAGGTCGAAGGCGGTCCGCAGCAATGCGCGCTGCGTGTCGATCGGCGTGCTGTCGCCGAAGTTGTGCCACAGGCCCAGCGACAGCGCCGGCAGCACAAGGCCGCTGCGGCCGACACGGCGGTAGGCGATACGGTCGTAACGATCGGGATGTGCGAGATAGGTCATCAAGGTATCCGGTGGGTCAGCGTGCGCTGAAGCGATTGACGGGACGTGCCAGCCCCAGATGATCGCGCAAGGTGCGCCCGGCATAGTCACGCCGGAACAGTCCACGCCGCTGCAGCTCGGGCACCACGTGCGTGGCCACATCGGCCAGGCCGCCGGGCAGATGCGGCACCAGCACGTTGAAGCCGTCGGCCGCGCCCTGCTCGAACCAGGCCTGCAGCTCGTCGGCAATCTGCGTGGGCGTGCCGATCAGGCTGTAATGCCCGCGCCCGCCTGCGATGCGCCGGCCGAGCTGGGCAATGCTCAGTTGCTCCTGCCCGGCCAGCTCGGTGAACAACTGCTGGCGACTGCGTTGCCCGGTTTCGGTGAGCGGCAACTCCGGCAACGGGCCATCGGGCGGATAGCCGGACAGGTCGAAATTGCCCAGCATGCGCGACAGCAGCGCGATGCCGACCTCCGGCTCCACCAGCTGCTGGAACTGCTCGAACTTTTCCTGCGCCTCGGCCTGGCTCTGCCCGACCACGATGAACACGCCCGGCATCACCTTCAACGCATCGCGCGAACGCCCGAACTGTTCCAGCCGCCCCTTGATGTCGGCATAGAACGCCTGCGCCTTGGCCAGCGACGATTGCGCGGTGAACACCACCTCGGCGGTTTCGGCCGCCAGCGCACGCCCCGGCTCGGACGAGCCGGCCTGCACCAGCACCGGATGCCCCTGCGGCGCACGCGCGATGTTGAGCGGACCGCGGACCTGGAAGTGCGCGCCGCGATGATCCAGCACATGCAGCCGCGCCGGATCGTAATGCACGCCGGCGGCGGTATCGGCAATGAAGGCATCGTCGTCCCAGCTGTCCCACAGCCCGGCGACCACCTGCTGGAATTCGCGCGCCCGCGCATAGCGCTCGGCATGCACGTAGTGCGCGTCGCGGTTGAAGTTCAATGCTTCGTCGGCGGCATCGGACGTGACCAGGTTCCAGCCGGCACGCCCACCGGACAGATGATCCAGCGAGGCGAACTTGCGCGCCACGTGATACGGCTCGTTGTAGCTGGTGGTCATGGTGGCGATCAGGCCGATGCGCTCGCTCACCACCGCCAGCGCGCTCAGCAGCGTGAGCGGTTCGAACAGGCTGGAGCGCGCCATCCGCGACGCCACCGGCCCACCGGCCGCAGCCAGGCTGTCGGCCACGAACACCGCATCGAACTTGGCGGCTTCGGCGATGCGCACCATCTCGCGGTAATGCTCGAACACCAGCGGGTCGGCACTGGCCTGCGGGTGCCGCCACGCGGCCACGTGATGGCCTGTGGCCATCAGGAACGCCCCGAGCGAGAGCTGTGGTGCGGCGCTCATCGCAGTCCACCGTGGGTCGCGCCGGCATTGCTCACATCACCATCGAAACACATCACGGACATCGTCAAAAATCCTTGTGCACTTGCAGCCCGACATAGCGCTGGTCGTCGCGCGGCACCAGCCGGTACACGTTGCCGGTGGCATTGGCCAACAGGGGTGCGTACGCGCGGTCGCCGAGATTGCGACCGAGCACCGCCACCCGCCAGCCATGCGCATCGTCGGCCAGCGCAATGCTGGCGTTCCAGATCGCATACGGGCCCTGCACGGTTTGCGGGGTCTGGCTGAGGTCGTACTGCACGCTGTCCTGCCAGCTCACGTCGCCGTTGAATTCCAGCGCCAGGCTGCCGCGCAGCGGCACCCGATACCCGGCGCGCAGATTGCCCTTCCAGTCCGGCGAAAACGGCAGCGGCCTGCCGTCGACATTGCAGTTGGCCGCCGCGGCGGCCGGGCAGGCAAACCGCTGGATGCGCGCCTGCGTGTAGGCCAGCGAGGCGGCCAGGCTGAGCCGCTCGGTGGGCCGGTAGTCCAGGTCCAGTTCCAGGCCCTGCGTGCGCACCTGCCCGGCATTGATCAGGCGGGTCACCACCTGCCCGGCCACGGTGTCGAAGAAGTTGGCCTGGTAGTTGGCGTACTCGGTATGGAACAGCGCGACGTTCGCACTGAGGCGATCGTCCAGTGCACGCGCCTTCAGGCCGAGCTCCCAGGCGTTGGAGGTCTCCGGCTTCAGCGCCGGCGTATCGCGCGGCTGCATGTTGAAGAACACGTTGTAGGCCGGGCCCTTGTAGCCGCGCGAATAGGTGAGGTAAGCGGTGGTCTGCGCATCGACGTCGTATTGCAGGCCGGCACGCCCGGACACGCCGTTTTCCGCGGTGCTGCCACTGCTCGCCGTGGACGGCTGGATGCCGGTCACCGCGGCTGCGGAGCTGGACACGCGCTGGTGCCGGTAGTCGAGCGTATCGCGGGTGAAGCGTGCGCCCAGCAACGCGCGCAGATCCGGGCGCCAATGCCAGGTGGCCTCGCCGAATGCGGCATAGGTCTGCGCCCGGGTGGCGTAATCGGCCACGCCCACGTTGCTGGCGGTGGGCGTCGTCACCGTGCGGCGATAGGTTTCGTCGTTGCGCGCATGCAGGTAATACAGACCGGCGACCGCTTCCAGCGCACGGTCGCGCGGGGTCTGGATGCGCAGTTCCTGCGAATACTGCGTGTAGCCCAGGTCGCCACGGTCGTGCGAGGACGGAAACGCCGCGCTGCGTTGTGCGGTGCGATCGCCGTCCTGGAACTGGGTGTTGTCCCACTGCCGCCAGGCGCTGATCGAGGTCAGCAGCGCATCGCCGAGCTGCTGGTCCAGCTGCAGCGAGGCGCCCTTGTTGATGTCGTCCAGCTGCGTGCGGTAATCGCTGTTGATCTGCCGGTTGTCGGCGCTGGCGACGACCGGCGCCAGTGCCGCGGCGAAGTCCGCACGCGTGCTGTCCACCACCACACCGCTGGGCGCATCGCTGTGCGATTGCAGGTAGTCGGCGAGCAACGTCGCGTTCAAATCCGGGTTCGGGCTCAGGTCCAGCCGCAGCCGCGCGCCGGCGCGTCGGTAGCCGTTGACGGTCTGGCCGTCGGCCACATTGCGCACATTGCCGCCGTACTCGGCCCACAACGCCGACACGCTGGCCTTGAGCACCTCCGGCACCAAGCTGCCGCCAACGCTTGCACGCACGCGGTCTTCGTCGCCGCCCCCGAAGTGCGAGTAATCCACATAGCCGCCGAATAGCTCCGGCGCAGGCTTGCTGACGATGTTGAGCACGCCGGCCGAGGCATTCTTGCCGAACAAGGTGCCCTGCGGCCCGCGCAGCACTTCGATGCGCTCGACATCGAGCAGATCCAGTGTGGCCTGGCCCGGACGCCCCAGCACCACGCCGTCGATCACGGTGGCCACGCTGGGCTCGACGCCCGGCGAGGTGGAAATGGTGCCCACGCCACGCAGGAACAACGAGGTGTCCTTGTTGGAAGCGCCGGTGCGGAAGGTCAGGCTGGGCACCAGCGCCGGCAGGTCGGCCACGCTGTTGCGGTTTTCGCGCTCCAGCGTCTCGCCCTGCACCACCGATACCGCCACCGGCACCTGCTGCAAGGTGGTCTCGCGGCGCGTGGCGGTCACGGTGACCGCGCCCAGGGTCTGCGCGGCGCGCTCCGGCGTCGCGGCAGTCCCGCCCACCTCGTCGGCCAGCACCGGCGTAACTACCCACGCCAGACTCCACGCCAACACCTGCGGCCTGGCCAACCATCTCGAAGCAGCGAGGATCCTTGCAGGGGTCCGGTGTCGCGCAGGCATGTACGTCCTTTCGTGGCGTCGGCTGTCTTGCAGCGTGGGGGGGGGCGGGTCGGCGCGTGCGCCGTGCATGCACGACGACCCGGGCGCAATGCAGGCCGAAACAGCGCCGCAATGCAGTAGCGCATGCTGTTTGCAGCTGTCGCGAGCGTCAAATAACCAATATTCAGGTGGTTATTCACTCACGCACTGCAGCGCGCCGGCCATCCGTGCTCAGTGCTCGCAACGACCAGCGCTGCACAACGCCGGGTCAGTGGCGATAATGGGCACATGGATGCACCCAAGCCCTGGCACCTCTACCTGCTGCGATGTCGCAACGGCAGCTATTACGCCGGTATCACCAACGATCTGGAGCGACGCTTCCAGGCGCATCTGCGTGGCACCGGCGCGCGCTACACCCGCGCACATCCGCCGCTGGAAGTGCTTGCCAGCCATCCGTACGCGGACCGCGCCGCCGCCTCGCGCGCAGAGTGGCAGCTCAAGCAGCAGCCGCGCGCACGCAAGCTGGCCTGGCTGCTGGCGCAACCGCGCCACGGCACCGGGTCACCACCAGATGACGCATCGATCACGCCCGCCTAGCCACATGGTTCCTACGCTGTGACGCCGTCAATCGCGGAGCAGCACATGCACTATCAGCTCTATTACTGGACCGGCCTGCAAGGCCGCGGCGAATTCGTCCGCCTCGCACTGGAAGACGCTGGTGCCGACTACACCGACGTGGCGCGCGTGGAAGGCGATGAGGCGATGCATGCCTTTCTGGAAGGCAACCAGGCCGGCGCGCAGCCGTTCGCACCGCCCTTCCTCAAGGCCGGCGACACGGTGGTCGCACAGGTGGCGGCCATCCTGCATGCCATCGGGCCACAACTGCAGCTGGTACCCGACTCGGACGCGCAGCGCATCCAGGCATTGCAGTTGCAGCTGACCATCGCCGACCTGGTGGCCGAGGTGCACGACAGCCATCACCCGATCGCCACCGGCCTGTATTACGAAGATCAGAAAGCCGAGGCGGCCAAGCGCGCCAAGGACCTGCGCGACAACCGCCTGCCCAAGTTCCTGGGCTATTTCGAGCAGGTGCTGCACCAGGCCGGCGGCGCCCATCTACTGGGTGCACACTCGTATGTGGACCTGTCGCTGTTCCAGCTGGTCAGCGGACTGGACTACATGTTCCCCAAGCGCATGAAGACACTCTCGTCGGATCTTCCCGGCCTGAAGGCCTTGCAGCAACGCGTGGCCGAGCGCCCGCGCATCGCGGCCTATCTCGCATCCGCCCGACGCGTCGCGTTCAATACCAACGGCATCTTCCGCCACTATCCGGAGCTGGATGCGGCATAGCAGGCGAGCTGGCAGCGCGTGGCGCAGCCGATACGGCCACACCGCCGCTGCCTGCATGCTGGAATGGCGCAAGACGCTGCAGCCATGCCTGCAAGGCCGCGGCGTTGCGGCCTTATCCCCGCGCCACCACACGCCGCCTCAACGTCCCTGCAGCAATGCCGCGCGGATCTGCTGCAACTGTGCCTTCACTGCGGCCGCTTGTGTCGGCCCCAGCCGCAGCACTGCTTTCTGGCCGACCGACAGCGACTCCAGGGCGGGATCGACATAGCGATAGCGGCCACGCTCGTCGCGCTGCACCCTGATCGGCTGCGCCGGGTCCGGCGTGCGCAATAGATGATCGATCACGTCGATCACGCGGTCGTTGAAGTAACGATCCGGCGCACCCAGGTCGGCATACGCCTGCTGCAACAGCGGATAGAAACGCACGTAACTACGCACCAGCGCCTGCGCATCCACCTGGGTAAACGCTGCCACATAGGGCGCATAACGTGCCGCATTGGCCTGGTCGATCACTACACCGCCAGCGGCATCGGACACCTCGAACTCACCGGCCACCGGCTGCAGCACCGAGGCGCGACGGCTGATGCTGGGCTGGGTGAGATTGTCGATCATCACCACCACGCGTTCGATCAGGTGCTTGCGCAGCACGATCGACAACGCATCATCATTCGGTACCAACGCCAGCAAGGCCTCCCAGGCAGCTGCATCGCTCTGGGCCAGCGCAGGGATCGCCGCGTCGGCGGCATCGGCCGAGGGCTGCTGCACCGGATGGCGCGGCCCTGCCGGCGCCGGCGGCGACGGGGTCACCGCCGCTGCCACGGCGCTGGCGGTCTGGCTGATCGGCGCAGGCAACGCGCCAGGGGCAGTGGGTGAGCCGCTGAACAGCCACCAGGCGGCACCGGCCACCACCGGCACTGCCAGCAGCCACGGCCAGCGCGAAGACTTGGATTGCATCATGGAACTCCTGACATCGACACCATCCAGGGTATGACCATGCCAGATCGCGGTGGTTCCATCGATGTGCTGGCGATGCTGCAAACAAGCACTGAATCGAGGGCGCGGTGCCCTCACCGCTTGCGGGACACACCGTGAACCCATCCCTGGGGCTCGGTGGCGGCATCCATGCCGCCACACGGTCCCGCAACCGGCGAGGACACCGCACCAGACAGGTGGTCGGTGCTCATCTGAAAAGCTGTCTGTCGTGCGATCTGCATCAGACGTGGAGCCGATGCTTCACGATCGAACAAGGCGCACCCAGCACTGCTCTTCCATGCGCACNCGCGGGACCCTGAGCGGCATGGATGCCGCGCCGGAGCTTACAAGGACGTACTTGCAGCGTGTCCCGCGATGGTGGGCGGGCAAGGGCCCGGCAGCCAAGCCGCAGATCGATTGCTTTACCGCTAACCCATCCGCACGTCCCAAGCCCTCAATACGCAGCGCACAAAACAGCCAAGACTTGGAACGGTGAAGTTGTTCAGTTGCGGTCGGCTGCTCGAATCAACAGCCCGGTACGTCGAGGGCGCGGCGTCCTCACCGCTTGCCGGACACACCGTGAACCCGTCCCTGGGGCTCGGTGGCGGCATCCATGCCGCCACACGGTCCCGCAACCGGCGAGGACACCGCACCAGACAGTTGGCCGGCCCTCATCTGAAAAGCTGTCTGCCGTGCGGTGTGCATCAGACCTGGAGCCGATGCTTCATGATCGAACAAGGCGCACCCAGCACTGCTCTTCCATGCGCACCGACCCTCTCGACAGGTCCTTGCCCGCTCACCGTCGCGGGACCCTGAGCGGCATGGATGCCGCGCCGGAGCCTACAGGGACGTACTTGCAGCGTGTCCCGCGATGGTGGGCGGGCAAGGGCCCGGCAGCCAAGCCGCAGATCGCATGCTTTGGCTTTGGCGCTAGCTCTGGCTCATCCACATCGCCTGGTCTCGGACCAAGACGACCGGCGTTGCCGCATCAAGCGACGCCGCCGCCCGCCTGAAATCCGCGAGCAGGCGTGCCCACCGCTCTCAAGCTGCGAAATCCAGCCGCGCATTCACCCAGGCCGCCACGATCGCGGCGGCCGCCTGCTCGGCCTGTTTCGCAGGCAGGCGCTTCTCGCGCACAAGCCATGCGGCAGTGTCGGCGCGCACCTTCGGTAACAATGCGCGCACGGCCTTGCGCTGTGCCGTCGGCCAATCGCGGTCGTTTCCGCTCCAGGCGGCAATCGCCTTGTCCGGATCGTCGCCGTAGCGTTTGCGCAGTGCCGGGGTCAGATACAGCAACGGCGACACCGACGCGCGTAGCGCGATGATTTTCCACTCGGCGTAGCTGGCGTAGCGGATGGTGCCGGCGTCCTTGCTCATGGCCTCGATCAACCCGGCAAAGCCGGCATCCAGTTGCTTCCAGCTCGCCAATGCAAACAGGCCGCCCGGCGGCTCGCAGATGGGTGCGAACCCGTCGCGGGTGGAGCCATACAGCGAGCCGAACGCCTCGTACGCCGGCTCCCCCACTGCGGAGAAGATGAAGCAATGCACATAAGGGCGCTGATCGCGGTCGTCGCGCTCGATCCACATCCGCAACAACGTCAGGACACGGTCCTGCGGCTGCATGGCAGGCACGCCCTCCACATCGTCGAGCAGGGATGCGGCGAAGTCGTCGGCCTTGCGCAGCGCCTTGCGTGCGCTGTCAAACCGCGCATCCGCCAGCGCCGCATCCACGCCCGCAGCGGGAACGAACTGATGCAGATAGGCCAGCCACGCCGAGGCCAGCGGCGTGTCGTAGCCCTGCAACTGGCGCGCGGCTTCGGCCGGCGCGGCAGGAATCGCGGCGATGATGCGGTCCAGTGCCTGTTGCTGCGCAGTGAGCGCCCTGGCCAACGCATCGGCCCTGGCCTTCAATGTGCGTTGCAGGCAGTCGTCCAGCCTGGCGTCCTGCGCACAGGCATTGCGCTGCCGCAGCCAGGCGCGCTGCTGGTCGCGCACGCCGGCAACTGCATGCCGCGGCGTGGCGTCCAGCAGCGCCTGATAGGACGCGTCCAGCTGTTCGTCCAGCGTGCCCAGCGCCGGTACCGCGCACAGCCGTTTTTCCACCGCGGTGCCTGCCTGCTTGCAATCGAACGAAGCCGCCCAGCCAGCGCCGGCGCCCAGCAACAGTGCGCCCCCGATGACCACGCGCAACACACCCGAGCAGGATCTCATTGCACTGCATCCTTGCGTGCAGGCAACCATGAAAGCAGCAGCAAGGTCACTGCAAGCGCGACATAGGCACCGACGAACTGCCAGCTGATCGCGCGCGCCAGGCCTTGCAGCGACCACGGCAGATAGATGCCGCCGCGCGGATCCACCGAATGGATCAGGCCGAACAGCGTCAGCCCGGCAGCCACCAGCAGGAACACCGCGCCGCGTCGCAGCCGGCCATCGATCATCGCCACTACCGTGGCGATCCACAGCATCGCGGTGATGATGAAGCCGTTACCCAGTGCGAAGATCACCGCCAGCTCCGGCAGGCCGTGCCCGTCGAGTTTGGTGGTCAGTACAACCAGCTGATCCGGCGCGATCCAGCCCGGTGCCTTGATGGTCAGCAGGTACGCCACCGACGGCAGGAAGCCCAGCACCATCGCGCCGGCATGCTGTTTGGGCGTGGCCTGGAACGCCTGCGTGGTGATGTCGATCGAGACGTAGACGATGATCGGTGCCAGCACCGCCAGCGGCAGCCACTGCACCAACCCGGAGATCACACCCAGCATGCCGCCGATGCCGACGAACACGCCGGTCAGCAACGTGTAGCCGGAGCGCGCGCCCATGTGCTTGTAGGCCGGCTGGCCGATGTACGGCGTGGTCTGCGCCACCCCGCCGCAGACGCCGGCGACCAGCGTCGCCAAGGCTTCCACCAGCAGGATGTCGCGGGTGCGGTAGTCATCGCCCGCCGCGCGTGCGCTCTCGCTGACATTGATGCCGCCCACCACCATCAACAGGCCGAATGGCAGCAACAACGGCAGGTATGCCACCGTGGCCGGCAGGCCGTCGATGAAGCCCAGGTTCGGCAGCGGCAACACTATCTGCGGCGGCGTGAACGCAGGCACCGCAAAGCCCGGCGCTCCCAGGCCGGCAAGGCCCAGCCCGTAATACAACGCAGTGCCGATCACGAACGCCACCAGCACGCCGGGCAACGTGGTCGGCAGCCGCCCCTTGGCCAGCAGTACGTACAGCAGCAACCCCAGGGTGACGAAGCCGGCTACCGGCGAACGCAGGGTTTCCAGCAGCGGCAACAGGCCCATCAGCACCAGTGCGATGCCGGCGATCGAACCGAGCAAGGCCGCGCGCGGCAACGCGCGCGTGACTGCCTCGCCGACGAACGACAGCACCAGCTTGAGCAGGCCCATCACCACCAGCGAGGCCATGCCGAGTTTCCAGGTGGCGATCGCGGCCGCCTGCGGGTCCAGCCCCTGCGCCTTGAAGCCGACGAAGGCCGGGCCCAGCACCAGCAGCGCCATGCCGATGCTGGTCGGCGCATCCAGGCCCAGCGGCATCGCGGTGACGTCGTCGCGCCCGCTGCGTGCGGCCAGTCGCCGCGCCATCAAGGTGTAGAGCAGGTTGCCCACCAGCACGCCGAACGCGGTGCCGGGAAACATGCGCCCGAACACCACCTCGGCCGGGAACTGGAACATCCCGACCAGCGCCATCGCGATGAAGCCGAGGATGGAGAGATTGTCGACGACCAGGCCGAAGAAGCCATTGAGGTCGCCGGCGACGAACCAGCGCGGCGATGCCGCAGTACGCGAGGAAGGGGCCGACATGGGAGCCAGGAAACGTGGGGATCGGCCGATGGTAGCCGCTGCTCCGCATGCGCGACAGCGGCGCGGTGGATCAGAGCGTGTCGCCGCGATTGCACCTGCCGCTCCCGCCCAGCGCGGCTCTGCGCTGGCGATTCATGCCACTGCTCAAAGTGGCACCACTCAGAACGACACCTCCACTGCCTGCCGCGACCACAGCACCGACTGGTGCCCGGTGGCCTGCTTCCAGGCCAGGCGGATCGCCTCGATGTCGTTGCGCCGCTGCGGGGTGTCCTCGTGCAGGATCACCAGCACCTTGGTGCCCAGCCGGTTCGGCTCCTTGGCGCCGCGGAACAGCCACTGTCCGTAGGCGTCGAACACGGTCAGCCCGTCCGGGAAGCGCGGGGTCACTTCCTTGTCCAGGAACGCGCGCCATTGCCTGTCGTCGATGGTGCGGGTCTGCGGGCGATCGGCCGGGCCGGTCTCCTCGCCCACGCCGAAGTACAGCTCGCTGCGCACCCAACCGTGCGCCGTGGAAGGCCGCGCCGCGTCGCCCTGCAGGCTGGCAGTGGTCGACCCCGGCGCGCCGCCGGGGGTGGTGGCGCAGGCGGACAGCGCCAGCATGGCGGCAAGCAGGCAGGACGGCAGCAACTTCATCGACTTCTCCACAACGGGTACGTTCACGACGGATCGGGGGCGGGCTCATGCAGGGCCGGCATCAGCTGATGCCGGCGTGCGCGCACTGTGCCATCTCGCACGCGCCTGAACAACGCGATAATATCTCTCTATCCGGATGAATGTGGACGATCCGAACCCCCTTGCGCCCTGCCCGGCCGGATGCCGACCGCGCGGCGCGTTCGCAGTTGCTGTTGCAGGAGAGAGACATGACCCGCCCCACCCTTTCGGCCATCGGCCTGGCCGTCGCCGCCGCGTTGAGCGCCAATGCACAGGCCCAGCAGGCCGCCCCCGGCGCCACCACGCTGGACACGGTGATCGTTACCGGCACCCGCGCCAGCGACCGCACCGTGCTGGAATCGACCGTGCCGGTGGACGTGCTCACCGCCGAGGACATCCGCAAGGCCGGCGTGGTCAATGGCGAGCTCGGTAGCGCGCTGCAGGCATTGCTGCCCTCGTTCAACTTCCCGCGCCAGTCCAACTCCGGCGGCGCCGACCATATCCGCGCCGCGCAGCTGCGCGGGCTCTCGCCCGACCAGGTGCTGGTGTTGGTCAACGGCAAGCGCCGCCACACCTCGGCGCTGGTCAATACCGACAGCAAGATCGGCAAGGGCACCACGCCGGTGGATTTCAATTCCATCCCGATCAACGCGATCAAGCGCATCGAAGTGCTGCGCGACGGCGCCGGCGCGCAATACGGCTCGGACGCGATCGCCGGCGTCATCAACGTGATCCTGGACGACAACCCCGAGCGCGGCGAGCTGGAGGCCAGCTTCGGCGCCTACAACACCGACGTGGAGCCGATCAATCGCCGCCTCACCGACGGCCAGACCAGCTACGCCAGCGCCAAGGTCGGCAGCCTGCTCGGCGACGACGGCGGCTTCTTCAAGGTCGGCCTGGAGCTGAAGAATCGCGAGGCGACCAACCGCGCCGGCTTCGACCAGATCCCGTCGTTCGAAGAACAGACCCCGGCCAACCTGGCCCTGGCCGGCCGGCGCAACTACGTGCTCGGCGATGGCGCCACCAAGGGCCTGAACGCCTGGCTCAACACCAAGGTGCCCTTCAGCGCCAACGGCGAGTTCTACGCCTTCGCCACCTACAACCAGCGCGACACCGAAGGTGCCAACTACTTCCGCTACCCGGACGGTAGCGCCAACTGGCGTGAGATCTACCCCAACGGCTACCGCCCGATTTCCGAAGGCGAGAATCGCGATCTGCAACTCGTCGCCGGCGCGCGCGGGCAATGGGGTGACTGGGACTACGACGCCAGCGTCAACTACGGCCGCAACGACTTCACCTACCGGCTGCGCAATTCGCTCAACGCCTCGCTTGGCCCGGGCAGCACCACGCGCTTCAAGACCGGCGACTTCGCGTTTGCGCAGACCGTGGGCAATTTCGACCTGACCCGCGTGTTCGATGCGGCCGGCGCCACCCATACCTTCGGCACCGGTGCCGAGTTCCGCCGCGAGCAATACCGCACCCATGCCGGCGACCCGGCCAGCTATGCGGCCGGCCCGTTCACCGATCGCCCCACCGGCTCGCAGGCCGGCGGCGGCCTGACCCCGCAGGATGAGGCCGACCTGTCGCGCAACGTGGCCAGCGCCTACGCCAACGTCTCCAGCCAGTTCGGCGACAAGCTCTCCACCGACCTGGCCGGCCGCTACGAGCATTACCAGGATTTCGGCAGCCAGTGGACCGGCAAGCTCGCCGCGCGCTACGCCTTTGCACCGGCGTTCGCCCTGCGCGGGGCGGTCTCCAACAACGTGCGTGCGCCCTCGCTCAGCCAGATCGGCTACGAAGCCACGTCCACCGGTTACGACGCCGCCGGTCGCCTGACCCAGGGCCGCCTGCTGTCGGTCAACAACCCGATCGCCCGCGCGCTCGGCGCCACCGACCTGAAGCCGGAAAAATCGCTCAACTACAGCCTGGGCTTCACCAGCCAGCTGGGCGACCACTTCGACCTGTCGCTGGACTTCTTCCAGATCGACATCGACGACCGCATCGCGCTGTCCGAAGACATCACCGGCACCACGCTGACGGAGTTCGTACAGCAGAACTTCGGCGTCAGCGGGGTGCAGAGCGCCAGCTACTTCCTCAACGCCGCCGACACCCGCACCCGCGGCGCCGAGCTGGTCGGCAACTGGCGCCAGTACGCCTTCGGCGGCGACCTGCTGCTGACCGGCACCTACAGCTACGCCAAGACCGAGTTGAAGAACGTCATCGGCACCCCGGCGCAGTTGCTCGCCTTGAATCCGGACTACGTGCTGTTCGGCATCGAGGAGAGCAACACGCTTACCGATGCGGCGCCACGCACACGCGCCGCGCTGGCCGCCAACTGGAACAACGAGCGCTGGAACCTGCAGACCCGCGTCAACCGCTACGGCAGCGCAACGCGCGTGTTCGACTTCGGCGGCGGCTTCGTGCCACGCCAGACCTACGGCGCGGAATGGCAGCTGGACCTGGAAGCCGAGTACCACCTGGGCACGCAATGGACGCTGGCGATCGGCGGCCAGAACATCCTGGATAACTACTCGGACCGTTCCATCGACGACATCGCCTACTTCGGCAACCTGCCCTACGACGTGCTCTCGCCGATCGGCAGCAACGGCGCGTACTGGTACGGGCGGGTGCGCTACACCTTCTGATCGAAAGCGAGCTTAAAAGCCCCTCTCCTACGGGAGAGGGGTTGGGGTGAGGGTACGGGGCGAAGCCCTCGCAGCGTTGGAACTGCTTGAGGGTACGGGGCGGCGCCCCCGCAGCGTTCGAACTGCGCAAGGCTTCGCTCGTACCCTCATCCGCCCCTGCGGGGCACCTTCTCCCGACGGGAGAAGGACAGGCAGTCGTACGTGCCTGACCAGCACTCCTCGGCACTGCATAACCTGAATATCACGCCGCCTTGCGCACACTAGCGCGATGGCAGACGTGCACTCCCCCCTTCCGTCGCCGCCATTGCTGGACGATGCCTGCGCATTGTTTCTGGACGTGGACGGTACCCTCATCGACTTTGCCGACAGCCCCGAGGCCGTGCGGCTGCTGCCCGAGGTCCGCGTGGCCATCGGCCAGTTAAGTGACCGCCTGCATGGCGCGGTGGCACTGGTCAGCGGACGCCCGCTGTCGCAACTGGACGCCTTGTTCGCGCCGCTGCTGCTCCCGGCCGCCGGCCTGCACGGACATGAATTGCGCAGCGATATCGCTGCACGCGCGGCGATGCCGCCGGACACCTCCGCGTGGCTGCATGGCCTGCACCAGCGTGCCGCCGCACTTACGCACCGGCACCCCGGCGTACTGGTCGAGGACAAGGGCGTCAGCGTCGCGCTGCATTGGCGCGCGCAACCGCTCGCCGGCCCCGACGTGCTTGCCTTCGCGCAGCAGGAACTCGCCCAGCTGTCAGGCTATCGCCTGCAACCGGGCGACCACGTGGTCGAATTCGTGCCCGAAGGCAGCAACAAGGGCCTGGCGGTCGACCAGTTGATGCAGCACGGCGCATTCGCCGGCCGCACGCCGGTGTTCGTCGGCGACGACCTCACCGACGAATTCGGCTTCGAAGCGGCCAATCGCCTCGGCGGCTGGAGCGTGCTGGTCGGCGATCGCGCCACCACCAGCGCGCGCTTCCGCGTCGACGGCACTGCCGACGTACATGCGTGGCTGCAACGCAACGCGCGCCAGGCCTGAGCGCAGCGCGCCCCTCCCTCTTCTCTTCAAAAAAGGATTGTTCGCACTCCATGACCGAGCCAAACCTGGATCTGGGCGTCATCGGCAACTGCAGCTTCGGGGCATTGGTCGATCGGCAGGCACGCGTGGTGTGGAGTTGCCTGCCGGCCTTCGACGGCGACCCGGCGTTCTGTACGCTGCTGTCGCCCAAGCGCGAAGGCGGCGACTTCGCCGTGGAGCTGGAAGACTTCGCCAGCAGCGAGCAGCACTACCTGCCCAATACCGCCGTGCTGCGCACCGTGTTGCGCGACAAGCACGGCGGCGAGGTGGAAGTCGTCGACTTCGCACCGCGCTGGCGCAACAACGGGCGTTTCTATCGGCCCGTCAGCATCATCCGGCAGATCCGCCCGCTGGCCGGCAACCCGCGCATCATCGTGCGCGCGCGCCCGCTGGCCGACTGGGGTGGCCGCAGCCCGGAGACCACCTGGGGCAGCAACCACATCCGCTGGGTGCTGCCCGAGTTCACCCTGCGCCTGACCACCGATGTGCCGGTCCGCTTCGTGCGCGACGGCCTGCCGTTCGTGCTCAGCCACCCGGTCAACCTGGTGCTGGGCGTGGACGAGTCGCTGACCCGTTCGCTCACCGGCTACGTGCAGGAAGCGCAGGAACGCACCGAGGAATACTGGCGCGAATGGGTGCGCTACCTGTCGATTCCGCTGGACTGGCAGGAAGCGGTGATCCGCAGCGCGATCACGCTCAAGCTGTGCCAGTACGAGGACAGCGGCGCGATCATCGCGGCGATGACCACCTCGATCCCGGAAGCGCCCAATACTCCGCGCAACTGGGATTACCGCTATTGCTGGCTGCGCGATGCTGCGTTCGTGGTGCGCGCGCTCAACCGGCTGGGCGCCACGCGCACGATGGAGCAGTTCATCGGCTACATCTTCAACATCGCCACCGCCGACGGCACCATGCAGCCGCTGTACGGCATCGGTTTCGAATCGCAGCTGGAAGAGCACGAAGTCGAGACGATGGACGGCTATCGCGGCATGGGCCCGGTACGGCGCGGCAACCTGGCCTGGATCCAGCAGCAGCACGACGTGTATGGCAGCGTGGTGCTGGCGTCCACCCAGCTGTTCTTCGACCTGCGCCTGAAGGACCAGGGCGATGCGGACACCTTCCGCCGCCTGGAGCCGCTGGGCGAGCGCGCCTTCGCGCTGCACAACGTGCCCGACGCCGGCCTGTGGGAATTCCGCGGCCGCGCCGAAGTGCACACCTACACCGCCGCAATGTGCTGGGCCGCCTGCGACCGCCTGTCCAAGATCGCCGACCGGCTGGTGCTGCCCGAGCGCAGCGTGTACTGGCGCGAGCGTGCCGAGACGATTCGCGCGCGCGTGCTGGACGAGGCATGGAGCGAGGAACGCGGTCATTTCACTGACACGCTGGGCGGGCATCGCCTGGACGCATCGCTGTTGCTGCTGGCCGATATCGGCATCGTCGCCAACGACGACAGCCGCTTCGTGCGCACGGTCGAGGCGGTCGGCCGCGTGCTCAAGCATGGCGATGCGCTGTACCGCTACATCGCACCGGATGACTTCGGTGAGCCGGAAACCAGCTTCACCATCTGCACGTTCTGGTACATCGACGCGCTGGCTGCGATCGGTCGCAAGGAAGAGGCACGTGAATTGTTCGAGCGCATCCTCTCGCGCCGCAATCACCTCGGCTTGCTGTCCGAGGATCTATCGTTCGAAGACGGCGAAGCCTGGGGGAATTTCCCCCAGACCTATTCGCATGTTGGCTTGATCATTGCAGCGATGCGCTTGTCGCGGAGCTGGCAGGAGGCGTCATGAGTCGTTTGGTGGTGGTATCCAACCGCGTTGCAGTGCCCGGCGAGACCCGTGCCGGCGGCCTGGCGGTTGGCCTGTTGGCGGCGCTCAAGGAGCGCGGCGGCGTGTGGTTCGGCTGGAGCGGCAAGACCGTGCGCGGCGACAGCGGCGGCATGCACGAGCAGACCGAAGGCGACATCAAGTTCGTCACCATGGACCTCAACAAGCGCGACATCGATTCGTACTACAACGGCTTTGCCAATCGCACGCTGTGGCCGCTGCTGCACTTCCGCCTGGACCTGGTCGATTACGACCGCGCCACCCGCGAAGGCTATATGCGCGTCAACCGGCTGTTCGCCGAAAAGCTGGCGCCGCTGTTGAAGGACAGCGACACCTTGTGGATCCACGATTACCACATGATTCCGCTGGGCGCGATGCTGCGTGAGCTGGGGGTGGGCTGCAAGATGGGCTTCTTCCTGCACGTGCCGATGCCCTCGGCCGACCTGATGCAGGCGATGCCCGATCATGCGCGCCTGTTCAGCACCTTCTACGCCTACGATCTGGTCGGCTTCCAGACCCAGCGCGATGCCGAGCGCTTCAAGGCCTATGTGCGCCTGTTCGGCGGCGGCCGCATCCTGGATGGCGACATCGTCGAAGGCCCGGGCGGACGTCGCTTCAGTGCCGCGGCGTTTCCGATCGGGATCGATACCGAGTTGATCGCCAACCAGGCCAAGGCGGCGGTCGGCAAGCAGGCCGTGCGCGACCTGCGCGAAAGCCTGCGCGGCCGGCAGCTGGCGATCGGCGTGGACCGGCTGGATTATTCCAAGGGCTTGCCGGAACGCTTCCAGGGGTTCGAGCGTTACCTGGAGCGGTATCCGGATCAATCCGGCAGCCTGACCTATCTGCAGATCGCGCCGGTGTCGCGCGGCGACGTCAACGAGTATCGCCGGCTGCGCGGGCAGCTCGAACAGATCGCCGGCCACATCAATGGCGGGCACGCAGGGCCGGACTGGACGCCGCTGCGCTACGTCAATCAGAACTTCAGCCATGCCACCCTGACCGGGTTCTATCGTGCCGCGTCGGTGGGATTGGTCACGCCGCTGCGCGATGGCATGAACCTGGTCGCCAAGGAATTTGTGGCAGCGCAGGATCCGGAAAACCCCGGCGTGCTGGTGCTGTCGCTGCTGGCCGGCGCGGCCGACGAAATGAAGGAGGCGCTGCTGGTCAATCCGCACGATCTGGATGGCGTGGCCGACGCGATCGCCACCGCGGCGAGCATGCCGTTGGCAACCCGCATCGAGCGCTGGCGGGCCATGATGGATCATCTGCGCAAGAACAACATCAACCACTGGCGCCAGCGTTATCTGCAGGCGCTGGCAGATATCTGAATCCGGCTTGCCGAGCGGCCGGCACCATGCCATCGACAGAGATGCGCTGCGCACCGACAACGCATCCTTTCTTTTGCCATCCAAAGAACGTGTCGGCACGGCTAAAGAACGTGTCGGCACGGCGGATGCGGCCGGGTTTGCACCTATAACCGCACGCATCGTCTGAAAATGCGCCAGGCGGAAAACCCGGCTGCAACGCACCTCGGTTACGGATACCCACTCCCGGCATCACTGACCGAGTCAATAACCCGATAGGACTACCGCGATATTCTGCAGTCGTGGCCATCTGCGACTGCCATCAGCGCCGTCTGATCCCGACCGCAATCTGCGGCCACGCTGGATCCGGGTCATTCCTGCGCTGCGCATGAAGGCCCGATGCGCGGGTCTTCATTCCGTCACGGACACGAGCGTGGTTGCGGTCTAAAATATTCAGATGAGTAGCGCTGAGGACCCTGGGAGGGGCTGCGCGTTCATATCCGGACGTTCTTGTTTAGGACGTTTTAGTTAGATCGTGGGCCGCCCTTCGCCAGCCTGTGATCTTTCTCCCTCCACGACTCGCCACCGTCCAGCGGTGCCTGGGTCCTTCCTGACATTTCAAAAATGACTGATCAATCCTCAAAACGTGGACTAGGCACCTGGTTGCTGGTGGTCTATGCCGTGGTGCTCGCCGTGCTCGGTGCGGTGCTTGCCTACGAAGGCGGCCGCCTGGTTGCCGTCGGTGGTTCCTGGTATTACCTGCTCGCCGGCATCGGCCTGTTCCTGGCCGGCGTGCTGCTGGCGCTGGGCAAGCGTGCCGGCCTGTGGCTGTTCGGCGCCACGCTGGCGGCCACCATCGCCTGGGCGCTGTGGGAAGTGGGCCTGGATGGCTGGGGCCTGGTCCCGCGCCTGGCCTGGATCTCTGTATTGGGCCTGGTGCTGCTGCCGTTCTGGGGCGTGGCGCGTCGCCGCATGCAGCCGTTGTCGGGCGCCGGCTATGCCGTGGTGACCGGCGTGTTGCCGATCCTGGGCGCGACGCTGATCCTGTGGCCGTTGCTGGCACCGCGCAATGTCGAGCTCGCCGATGCCTCCAAGCTGCCGGCCGAGAGCGCGACGCCCTTCAGCCGCGGCAACGTGCCCAGCCCGGACGGCAACGTCGCGGCCAATCACGATGCCAGCAACTGGACCGCGTACGCCGGCTCCAACCTGTCCAACCACTACACCCCCGGCGCGCAGATCACCCCGGAAAACGCCAAGAACCTGAAGGTGGCCTGGGAGTTCCATACCGGCGACCTGAAGCCGGCCGGCTCCAAGCTGGGCTACGCCTTCCAGAACACCCCGCTCAAGGTCGGCGAACTGCTCTACATCTGCACCCCGACCCAGAAGGTGATCGCGGTGGAAGCGGCCAACGGCAAGGAGCGCTGGCGCTTCGACCCGCAGACCAATCCGAAGGCGATGGCCGGCGTTGCCGCCACCACCTGCCGTGGCGTGTCGTACTACCAGGCCCCGCAAGGCACCGCCGAGTGCCCGACGCGGATCTTCTGGCCGATGGTCGATGGCCGCCTCGGCGCGCTGGACGCGCAGACCGGCAAGCTGTGCAGCAGCTTCGGCACCAACGGCTTCGTCGATCTCAACGCCGGCACCGGCAACACCAAGCCGGGCTTCGTCGGCCCGACCTCGCCGCCGGTGGTGATGCGCGGCGTGGTGATCCAGCCCACCGGCCAGGTCCGCGACGGCCAGGAAGGCGATGCGCCGTCCGGCGTGGTGCGCGGCTTCGACGCGCTCACCGGCCAGCTGCGCTGGGCCTGGGACCTGGGCAACCCGGCGATCACGGCCGAGCCGCCGGCCGGGCAGACCTATACCCGTTCCACCCCGAACGTGTGGTCGCTGATGGCCGCCGACGACGAGCTGGGCCTGGTCTACCTGCCCACCGGCAACGCCTCGGGCGATTTCTTCGGCAAGGGCCGCACCCCGCAGGATGAGGAATACACCGCCGCGCTGGTTGCCGTGGATGCGGCCACCGGCAAGGAGCGCTGGCACTTCCGCACCGTCAACCACGACCTGTGGGACTACGACATCGGCCCGCAGCCGAACCTGGTCGACTGGCCGGTGGCTGGCGGCGGTACCCGCCCGGCGGTGATCCAGGCCACCAAGTCCGGCCAGGTGTTCGTGCTGGACCGCGCCACCGGTGCGCCGCTGATGCCGGTCAAGCAGATCGCCGTGCCGCAGGGCACCGATCACGGCGACTGGACCGCGGCCACCCAGCCGATCTCGCCGGGCATGCCCAACACCGTGGGCGCACCGAGCCGCGAGTACGAGACCATCGTCGAATCCGATGCCTGGGGCATGACCCCGTTCGACCAGCTGGCCTGCCGCATCCAGTTCAAGCAGCTGCGCTACGAAGGCATGTTCACCCCGCCGACCCTGCAAGGCTCGCTGGCCTTCACCGGCAACCACGGCGGCATCAACTGGGGCGGCGTCTCGGTCGATCTGCAGCGCGGCATCATGGTGATGAACAGCAATCGCCTGCCCTACACCCTGCAGGTCTACACCCGCGAAAAGATGAATGAGCTGGGCGTGGTGTCGGTGTTCGACGGCAAGAGCAAGACGCCCGGCTACATGGCGCAGAAGGGTCTGGCGTACGGCGCCCGCAAGGAGCCATGGATGTCGCCGCTCAACACGCCGTGCGTGGCACCGCCGTGGGGCTACATCTCCGGCGTGGACCTGCGCACCCAGCAGGTACTCTGGCGCCGTCCGCTGGGCACCGGTTACGACCAGGGCCCGATGGGCATCCCGTCCAAGACCAAGTTCGAGATCGGCACGCCCAACAACAGCGGCTCGCTGGCCACCGCCGGCGGCGTGACCTTCATCGGCGCGACCCTGGATGATTTCATGCGCGGCTTCGACACCCGCACCGGCAAGCAGGTCTGGGAGACCCGCGTGCCGGCCGGCCCGCAGGCCGCGCCGCTGAGCTACACCATCGACGGCAAGCAGTACATCGTGGCCGCAGTGGGTGGGCACGACCGCATGGAAACCAAGTCGGGCGACAGCGTGATCGCCTGGGCGCTGCCGGACGAGGCAGGCGCCAAGCCGGCAAAGTAAGCCGGCGCAGCGTCAGCAAGTGCGGCACCGAGAGACCGGCCATTGAGAGATGGCCGGTTTTTTTTTGGGGATTCGGGAGTCGGGAGTCGGGATTGGGGAATCGGGATTGGGGAATCGGGAAAAGCGCCTTCTCTGTTGCCTCTCTGGGGTTGGGCGGGATCGATGCCGTACTCGATTCCCGCTTTCCGCTTCTCGACTCCTGCTTTCCGCTCCTCGCCTCTCGACTCCCGACTCCCGATTCCCGGCGGACGGAGCGTGCTGCTGGGCCGCGCGGCATGGCGCCGGGATCCGGCGCTGCGGGGCGGCGGCGCGGCGGCGCAGCTGTGCGGCGGGTGGCGGGTGGCGGGCCTAGAGGCGGCCATTGAGGCACCCTCATATTTCACCTGAAATTTACAATTCGGAGACACTTCCAAAGCCGCGGATTAGGCTTGAGCGGTGTATCGGTTTGGACTGAAACCGCTTCCAAATCAGAGACATCGGCGTTTTTGGCGATCTGATCGATAGATTCCGACGAACGGTGATTTCACGCCGTCATGATTCGGGCTCGGCCGCCGATACCTCATGGCAGCCCATGCAGTGCAGGTCACCGCTCCCCACCCCGAATCACTCAGTTGGACTCAGCCTATGTCGCCCTCATTCGATGCCACTGCCGTCTCCCGCCCGCCTTCCGGCCGGAGCCTTGCGCGTCTCACCAGGGCCACATGGCTGCCTGCCGCTGCACAGATCGGGCTGCTGGCCCTGCTCACGCTCTACGCCGCCACGCTGCTGCCCGGCGGCGTCTGGGCCGGGGTGGGCCGCTTGCTGCCGGCCTTGCTGGGGCTGGGCGCGGCAAGTGCCGGGCTGTGCTGGTGGTCGCGCCGTCGCAACCTGGCGCAACTCGAACAGGCCATCGGCACGGTGACCGCCATCGGTGACGGCCGCTTCCAGCGCCTGGATCTGCGTACCGCCTCCGGCGAACTCGCGCCGTTGCTGCATGCCCTGCAGGCCACCCAGGACAAGCTGGCCATCCGCATCGATGTGATGGAACAAGGCCTGCGCCATGGCCAGTTCGTGATCAAGGCGCTGGACGACCTGGACACCATGATCCGCATCGCCGACGACGACGGCCAGGTGCTGTTCGCCAACCGCAAGCTGCTGGCGATGCTCAAGCTGATCGAGCCGGATGTACAGAGCTTCCGCCCGAGCTTCCATGCCGAAGGCTTCGTCGGCGGCAGCATCGGCGACATCTATCCGGACAGCCAGGCCGCGATCGATCGCATGCGCGCATTGACCGCCTCCAAGGCGGTGCGCGCACCGTTCTTCGGCCGCCAGATCGACTTCGTCTACAGCCCCATCATCGCCGCCGACGGCACCAAGCTGGGCACCATCGCGCAGTGGGTGGACGTCACCGCGCAGGTCAACGCCGAGCAGACGCTGATCCAGATCATCGATGCCGCCGCGGCCGGCGATTTCAGCCGGCGCATGCAGATCGACGGCATGGACGGGGTGCTGCTGTCGTTGGCGCAGGGCATCAACCGCATCTACGACTCGGTGGAAATCCACCTGGCCGCACTGGCGCGCGTGATCGGCGCGCTGGCCGAAGGGGACCTCACCCAGCGCGTGGATGGCGACGCGCACGGCATCTTTGCGCGGCTGCGCGACGACACCAACCAGACCGTGACCCGGCTGACCGAGATCATCGGCGGCATCCAGAGCGCATCGGACACCATCCGCCAGGCCGCGGTGGAAATCGCCGCCGGCAACACCGACCTGTCCGAGCGTACCGAGCAACAGGCCGCCAATCTGGAAGAAACCGCCAGCTCCATGGAGGAACTGACCTCCACCGTGAAGCAGAACGCCGACAGCGCACTGCAGGCCAACCGGCTGGTGGTGGGCACCGGCGAAGTCGCCCAGAACGGCGGCCAGGTGATGGACGAGGTGGTCGCCACCATGGGCCAGATCAGCACCGCCTCGCGCAAGATCGGCGAGATCATCGGCGTCATCGACGGCATCGCCTTCCAGACCAACATCCTGGCGCTCAATGCCGCGGTGGAAGCCGCACGCGCCGGCGAACAGGGCCGCGGCTTTGCGGTGGTCGCCTCGGAAGTGCGCGCGCTGGCGCGGCGCTCGGCCGATGCGGCCAAGGAGATCAAGACGCTGATCGCCGATTCCACCGACAAGGTCGAGCTGGGTTCGGGCCTGGTGCACCGCGCCGGCGCGACCATGCGCGAGATCGTCGGCTCGGTCAAACACGTCACCGACATCATGAGCGAGATCACCGCCGCCAGCGCCGAGCAGTCCAGCGGCATCGAACAGGTCAACCGCACCGTCGCGCAACTGGACGAAGTCACCCAGCGCAACGCGGCATTGGTGGAAGAAGCCACCGCCGCCGCGCGCAGCCTGGAAGAACAGGCCGTGGAGCTGGCCGATGCGGTGTCGATCTTCCGCCTGCAAGCCGCGCCCAGCGGCAAGCCGAAGGTAGTACACGCAAGTTTCGGAAACGCCGCGGCGTAAAACCGCCGTCACACAACCACCGTAGGAGCGCACCNCGTAGGAGCGCACCTGGGCGCGACGAAGCATTCCCGATAACGCCCCATCGCGCCCGGGGGCGCACCCACGTCGGCCTGCGGCGCTAGTCCAGGAACCGCGTGTGCTGCGCCGGCGTCGGCAGCATGCACTGGTCGGTACGACCGAACCAGCGGTAGCGATTGCGGGCGATCAGGCGATAGCCGATGTCTCGCACACTGCGCGGCACCACGCGCAACAGCGTGGTCAGCCGCCAGACGCCGCCCAACCCGGCCAACACCCGCACGATCGCGTCGCTGTCGATCCACGCACCGCGGTCATCCACCAGCAGAAACGACAACGGGTCGTCCGGATCCAGGCCGTGTTGCCGCAACAGCGCGCGCCCGGCCTGGCCCTGCATTGCGGCGAAGCGATACCGCCCGCGTCGATCGTGACGCAGCAGGAAGCTGACCCAGCCATTGCACAGCAGGCACACGCCATCGAACACGATGGTCGCGGGCACGGCACCTGGCCCACTCTCGGGCGGCTCCACATGAGACGGCTTCGAGTGAGCAGGCTCCAGGTGCGACGGCTCCAGACCAGACGATGCAACAAGCGGTGGATCAACGCGGTTCAAGCCAGCCCTCGTAGCGAATGAACGGGCCGACCAGCGGCAAGTGCACATCGACCAGAAATCCATAACGCCCGGCATCGGCATGCTCGCGGCAACGCACCTGCTCGAACCAGCGCGCCGGCAACCGGATCCAGCCCAATGCCCACACCCGGGTGGCCTGCCAGTACAGCGATCGCGCATCGGCGCGCAGCGCAAATTCAAAGCGCACTGCGCCCAGATGTTCGCGCAAGCGGTTGCCCTCGCGCCACAGGCGCGAATGCATCGGCACGCCGCCAAACCGCCGATGCCAGCGTTCGCCCGTCGCGTCGGCAAGAAACTCCACTGCCACCTCCACCTCGCCACTGCGCGGCAACCGGCTCAGCAATGCCAGCAACGGGACCAGCGCATGCGTGCCGCGCTGGATCCGCGCCCGACCGGCGAAGGTCTGCCGCTGCTGCACCGAATGCAGCGCGCGCACCGGCGCAGGCAGCTGCGCGAACGCGTCCGGCCCCAGCACCTGCGCGAACAACGGCATGCTCAGGGCGCGATCCAGGCCAGCGTGGCCATGCGTCCGCTACGCCGGTCGCGACGATGCGAGAAGAAGCGTTGCGGTTCGGAGATGGTGCACAACCCGCCGCCGTGGATGGCGCTGGCCGGCACACCGGCGCGCTGCAGGCGCTGACGCGCCAATGCATACAGATCCACCCGCCAATGCCCCGGGCGGGTCGCGACGAACGCCGCGCGTGCCTGCGCATCGTGCGCAACGAAGGCGTGGAACACGTCTTCGCCGATTTCATACACCTGCGGTCCCGCTGCCGGCCCCAGCCACGCCACCACCTGCTGTGGCGGCGTACGCATCGCCGCCACGCTGCGCTCCAGCATGCCGTCGGCCAGGCCGCGCCACCCGGCATGCGCGGCGGCCACGTCGCTGCCATCGCGGGCTGCGAGCACGACCGGCAGGCAGTCGGCGGTGAGGATCGCCAGCACCACGCCGGGCACCGCGGTCACCGCTGCGTCGGCAACCGGTTCCTGCGCAGCTGGGGCGGCAGTGCCGGCCGCGCCCACCTGCCTGCCGTGCGCAGGCGCGGGCGCATCGATGCGCAGCACCTCCACGCCATGCACCTGACGCAGCCATTGCGGGGTACCGGGCAATGCCAACGCCTCGACCAGCTGCGCCCGGTTGCGTTCCACCTGCGCCGGCACGTCGCCCTCGGCACTGCTGCGGTTGCCGAGGTTGAGCGTGTCGAACGGCGCCAGCGAGCCGCCCAGGCCGTAGCGCAGCGTGGTCAGCGCATGGATGCGCGGCGGCGCCGGCCAGTCGGCCGGCAGCACGAACGGTGCGACGACTGCCATGTCAGCGGCCGGCCATGTCAGCGACGGGCCAGCTCGGCGGCGCGCGCACTGTCCTCACGCAGCGCCGCCATCAGCCGCTGCAGGTCGGCCGGCACCGGCGCGCTGGCGCGCACCGGCTCGCCGCTGACCGGGTGCAGGAACTCCAGGGTTTCGGCATGCAATGCCTGGCGCTTGAAGGTACGCAGCTCGTGCACCAGTTCGTCGGTCGCGCCCTTGGGCAGCTTGAGCGCACCGCCGTACAGCGGGTCGCCGACGATCGGCGACTTCAGGTGCGCCATGTGCACGCGGATCTGGTGGGTGCGGCCGGTTTCCAGCCGGCATTCCAGCGCGGTATGCGCGCGGAAGCGCTCGCGCAGGCGGTAATGGGTGACCGCATCGCGGCCATCGTCGCGTACCGCCATCTTCAGCCGATCGCGCGGATGGCGGTCGATCGGCGCATTGGCGGTGCCGCCGGAGACCAGCGCGCCCACCACCACCGCCAGGTACTGGCGGTGCACATCGCGTGCGGACAGCTGTTCCACCAGCGCGGTCTGCGCCTGCACGGTGCGCGCCACCACCATCACCCCGCTGGTGTCCTTGTCCAGCCGGTGCACCACGCCGGCGCGCGGCACCGCCGCCAGCGCCGGATCGCGGAACAGCAAGGCGTTGACCAGGGTGCCGTCCGGGTTGCCGGCACCCGGGTGGACCACCAGCCCGGCCGGCTTGTCGATCACCAGCACCTGGTCGTCTTCGTACAGCACGCTCAGCGGGATGTCCTGCGGCGCGGCATGGGTCTGGGTTTCCAGCACCACCTGCACCTGCACGCTCTCGCCGCCGCGCAAGGTGTCGCGCGGGCGCGCCATCTCCCCGTTCAGCAGCGCATCGCCGGACTTGATCCACTCCGACAGGCGCGAACGCGAGAATTCGGGGAACAGCTCGGCCAGCACCGCGTCGAAACGGCGTCCTGCGGCATTGTCGGGCACGATGGCCTGGCGGATGGACGGGTCGAGGGGGTCGGCAGATGGGTCGGACATGGACACAGGCACTCAGGCAAAAGCGGGAATTTGGGGGTCCGGGCGGCGGGAGTCAGTCGCCGGACAGGCCACTAGGCTATCATCGCGCTCTCGTTTTCCTGATGCGTCCTGCCCAGACCCATGATCCGACGGTCCACGTTTTCCGCGCCTGCGCGCCTGATTGCCCTCATGCTGGTCATGGCGTTCGTCGTCACCGGCTGCCACCGCGGCGCCAAGGACAAGAATCCCGACGAGGGCATGCCGGTCGAGCAGCTCTATGGCAAGGGCCACGACCTGATGGAGAAGGGCAACTGGGCCGGCGCCGAAGCCAGCTACAAGCGCCTGATCGCCCAGTACCCGTATGGCCCGTACACCGAGCAGGCGATGATCGAAACCGCCTACGCCCAGTACAAGGCCGGCAAGCACGACGACACCGTCTCCAGCGTCGACCGCTTCATCCGCACCTACCCGACCCATCGCAACATCGCGTACCTGTATTACCTGCGCGGGCTGGCCAACAGCAACCGCGACACGGTGTTCCTGCGCCGCGTGTGGTCGCTGGACCCGAGCCGGCGCGACCTGTCCTCGCCGCAGCAGGCCTACAACGACTTCAACACCGTCACCGACCGCTACCCGAACAGCCGCTACGCGCCGGATGCGCGCAAGCGCATGATCGAGCTGCGCGACGTGTTCGCCCAGCACGAACTGGACAACGCGCTGTACTACCTGCGGCGCAATGCCTGGGTGTCGGCCGCCGGTCGCGCCAACTACCTGCTGGAAACCTATCCGCAAAGCGCCTACCAGTACGACGCAGTGGCGGTGCTGGCCGAGGCCTACACCCACCTGGGCAACAAGACCCTGGCCGCCGACGCACGCCGCGTGCTGGAGCTCAACAGCCCGCAGCATCCGTGGCTGAGCGGCAATTGGCCGAAGTATCCCTGGGCCATCCGCAAGCTCAACCCGTTCGCCGGCGAGAAGTCCGCCGCCACCGGTCAGCGCAATGCACAGATGAGCCGCGACTGAGACATCAGCCGCCGGCGTGAAGAAAAGGGGCCGCAAGGCCCCTTTTCTTGTTGCGGCAGTGCCGCTGCCACAACGCCGGTAGCAGCGTCGCGGCTGAGTGCCGCAGGCGCCTGCCGTGCCTGACGACGGCCAGGCCCGACCGAGCGCCAGGTCGATCGTCCCGCACGACGGACGTGCACGCTTGCACGCCACGCGTCCTCGCACCGCCGAGCGCGCGTGTCTGCGACACCTGCGCGCCTCGCCAGACCCGGCACCAGGTCACCAAACCACCCCCGCGCGCTGCCTATACTCGGTCTCGATGAAGATCCGACTCCCCGCTGGCGCCCGTCCAGGAGGCCGTCTGTCCCGCTGCATCGTCCCGCTCGTGCTCGCCCTACTGGCAGCAATGAGCTCGACCGCCAGCGCGGCGCCCATCGTCTACGGCGTCAACGCCCACGACAGCCGCTCCGCCTACCCGATCGCCCAGGCCGAGGCCCGCTTCCAGCTGCTGGCCGCGCGCAATCTGCGCAGCTACCGCTTCGACGTGGACCCGCGCGATTACGCCACGCTGGATGCGCTGGTCCCGCTGGCGCGCAAGTACGGCATCACGCTGCGCCCGATGGTGTACCCGATGTCGCGCGAGATCGGGTACCAGCTGGCGCGTCGCTATGCGGCCGACATCAAGGTCTGGGAGATCGGCAACGAACAGGATCTGGTGCGCGCCGAGGCCGATGCGCGCATCGCGGCGATGACCACGATGTACCAGGGCATGCGCCAGGCCTCCAACGAACTGGGTGCCGGCTTGCGCTTCACCATCAACATCACCGCCTGCAACAGCGACGACCGCAGCGCCAATGCACGCTGCCCGGATGACCGCAATGGCTCGCTGTGGTTCCTGGCCAAGGCCAAGGCGGCCGGCTTCAACTTCGACCACATCAGCTTCCATTACTACGCCTTCCACCAGGACGCCGGCTACTGGAGCACGTTGTATCTGGGCCAGCTGCGCACTGCCGCGCAGACCTACAAGACACCGGTGTTCTTCAACGAGCTGAACTGTGCGGAGATCTACACCGGCAATACCACCGGCGGTGCGGAAGGCGACCGCGGCTGCTACGACAGCCTGGCGCAGCTGCTGCGCAACGTGCGCGACAACTACGCCGACGTGGTGTCCGAGGTGAATGTCTACGAATTGCTGGACCAGACCAGCATCCAGGGCGCCGAAGGCCATTTCGGCCTGATGTATGACCTGACGCGGCCCAAGCCGACCCTGGACCTGCTCACCCGCTTTGCCAAGGCGCCGGCCGCCGCAGCGGTGGCGGGTGCACCGGGCTACCGGCCGGAATAGCCGTTCGAGCTACTGCCCGGAATACCCATTGGTGATCGGGTAACGCCGCTCGCGACCGAACGCGCGTCGCGACACCTTCGGCCCGGGCGCGGCCTGGTGGCGCTTCCATTCGTTGAGCCGCACCAGCCGCAGCACGTGTTCCACCGTATCGGCGGCGTAGCCGGCCGCGACGATGTCGTCGCGCGACTGCTCTTGGTCGACGTAGCGATACAGGATCCCGTCCAGCACATCGTAGGGCGGCAACGAATCCTGGTCGGTCTGGTTGTCGCGCAACTCGGCCGAGGGTGGGCGCGAAATCACTGCCGGCGGAATCACCGGCGCCCCGCCCACGGTATTGCGCCACTTGGCCAGGCCGAATACTTCGGTCTTGTAAAGGTCCTTGAGCGGGGCGTAGCCGCCGCACATGTCGCCGTAGATGGTGGCGTACCCCACCGCGTACTCGCTCTTGTTGCCGGTGGTCAGCAGCAGCCCGCCGAACTTGTTGGACAGCGCCATCAGGATCACCCCGCGGCTGCGCGACTGCAGGTTCTCCTCGGTGATGTCCGGCTGGGTGCCTTCGAACATCGGCCCCAGTGCGGCGAGCAACCCTTCGAACGCCGGCTCGATCGCGATGGTTTCCAGCTTGACGCCCAGCGCGCGGCATTGCTCGTCGGCCAGGTCGTTGGACAGATTGGCCGTGTAGCGCGACGGCAGCCGCACCGCGGTGACGTTGTCGCCGCCCAGCGCGTCGACCGCCATCGCCAGCACCAGCGCCGAATCGATGCCGCCGGACAGGCCCAGCCACACCTTGCTGAAACCGTTCTTTCGGCAATAGTCCTGCAGCCCGCGCACCACGGCGCGCCAGGCCAGCGCATCCATGCTTTCGTCGCCGTCGTCCACCCACACCACCGGGGTGAAGCTGCGCTCGCCGGCGGCGTAGTCCACCACCAGCCACTGATCGACGAACGCGGCGGCGGCCGGATGCACGGTGCCGTCGCCATCGGCCACCACCGAGGCGCCGTCGAACACCAGCGCATCCTGCCCACCGACCACGTTGAGGTAGGCAATCGCCGCCCCGCTCTCGCGGGTGCGTTCGGCCAGCAAGGCATCGCGCTGCGCATGCTTGCCGCGCTCGTAGGGCGAGGCGTTGGGCACCAGCACCAGCTCGGCGCCGGCCTGCACGGTCCTGGCCAACGGCTCGACAAACCACAGGTCCTCGCAGATCACCACGCCCACCTGCACGCCCTTGACCGTGATCACGCAGTTGTCGCCATCCGGGTCCACGTCGAAATAGCGGCGCTCGTCGAATACCGCGTAATTGGGCAGCTCGCGCTTGCGGTACGTCGCCTCGATGCGCCCGTCGCGCAACACGCTGGCGGCGTTGTAGACCACGCTGCCGGCACTCTGCGGCCAGCCGACCACCGCCACGACCCCGCGCGTGCTGGCGGCGATGCGCGCCAGCGCTTCCTCACAATGGGCCAGAAAACCGGGCCGCAGCAGCAGATCCTCCGGCGGGTAGCCGCTGATCGCCAGCTCGGGAAACAGCACGATGTCCGCATCGAACTCGTCGCGCGCTGCCGCGATGAAGTCGATGATGCGATCGGTATTGCGCGCCACGGCGCCGACCGGGAAGTCGAACTGCGCCATGGCGATGCGGAGCGTCTGGGACATGTCAACGGCCTTGTGCGTGTGTTTTCCGAAGCACGGAAGCGGAAAGGGAGGAATGAGCCGCAAGCAGACCTCGCACGATCATCTCGCAGACGTCGTCGCCGCTGGCCAGCACTGCATTATTCCAGAAGCGCAGCACCTGGAAGCCCTCGCAGCGCAGGAACGCATCGCGCGCGGCGTCCGCGTCCGGCAGCAGGTGCTGGCTACCGTCGATTTCGACGATCAACGCCCGTGCGAGGCAGACGAAATCGACGATGTAGGGCCCGATGGGGACCTGACGCCGGAACTTGAAGCCGAGCAGGCGTCGATCTCGCAACCGATACCAGAGTGCGCGCTCGGCGGCGGTCATCTCACGTCGCAGGTGCTTGGCGAATCCGGTCTTGGCGGCGTGGCGCATGGATATTCCCGGCAGGAGGATGGCCACGATGGCTGGTGCCGCCCGGGTGGCGCTATCGGTGTTGATGGCGCCTTGGCGTCGGAGATCGCCGCGTGGGAAGCACCCTCACCCCTCCCCCTCTCCCGCAGGCGGGAGGGGGGATGTCGCGTCCGGCGGGGTGCGGCCGGTGGGGCCTTGCCGGCGGAGGCGTGGGCAGCGGGAGTTGCACGACTGTGGCGTGCTCCCTCGATCCAGCAGGGAACGACCAACCTGACAGGCCTTAAAAGCAGGATCGCAGCAGCATCTCCTGCTGTTGCTCCTGCTGTTGCTCCTGCTGTTGCTCCTGCTGTTGCTCCTGCTGTTGCTCCTGCTGTTGCTCCTGCTGTTGCTGTTGCTGTTGCTGTTGCTGGTGCTGTTGCTGGTGCTCCCTTCTCCCGCCTGCGGGAGAAGGTGCCCGAAGGGCGGATGAGGGCATGCTCTCAAACACCCACAAAAAAAGGCCGCCCGAAGGCGGCCTCTCTGACGCTCACACGCTTGCGCGCGCGGCGTGCTTACTTCACCAGCGCAGCAATCGCCGCACCCAGATCGCCCGGCGAACGGACGGTCTTGACGCCAGCAGCTTCCATCGCCGCGAACTTGCCTTCGGCAGTACCCTTGCCGCCCGATGCGATCGCACCGGCGTGGCCCATGCGCTTGCCGGCCGGGGCCGAGGCGCCGGCGATGAAGCCGACCACCGGCTTCTTGACGTGGTTCTTGATGTACTCGGCACCGGCTTCCTCGGCGTCGCCACCGATTTCGCCAACCATGATGATGCCTTCGGTCTGCGGGTCTTCGTTGAACAGCTTGAGGCAGTCGACGAAGTTCAGGCCGTTGATCGGGTCGCCGCCGATACCGATGCAGGTGCTCTGGCCCCTGTCTCTTATACACATCTAGNTAGATGTGTAGGAGAGACAGCTTCATAGGTCAGGGTGCCCGAACGCGACACGATGCCGATCTTGCCCGGCTTGTGGATGTGGCCCGGCATGATGCCGATCTTGCACTCGCCCGGGGTGATCACGCCGGGGCAGTTCGGCCCGATCAGCACGGTGTCCGGATGCGAGCGGGTCAGCACGTTCTTGACGCGCAGCATGTCCAGCACCGGAATGCCTTCGGTGATGCAGACGATGACCTTGATGCCGGCCGCAGCCGCTTCCAGGATCGCATCGGCCGCATACGGCGGCGGCACGTAGATCACCGACGCGTCTGCGCCGGTGGCCTTGACGGCGTCGGCCACGGTGTTGAACACCGGCAGGTCGATATGCGTGGTACCGCCCTTGCCGGGGGTCACGCCGCCGACGACCTGGGTGCCGTACTCGACCATCTGGGTGGCGTGGAAGGTGCCCTGCTGGCCGGTGAAGCCCTGCACGATCACCTTGGTGTTCTTGTTAATCAAAACGGACATGGATAGTTCCTTCGGTGTCGTGAATCAGGCGGCGTTCTTGACAGCTTCGACGACCTTCTTGGCACCGTCGTTGATGTTGTCGGCCGGGATGATGGCCATGCCGCTGTCGCGCAGCAGCTGCTTGCCTTCTTCCACGTTGGTACCTTCCAGGCGCACCACGACCGGAACCTTGACGCCCACTTCCTTGACTGCCGCGATGATGCCCTCGGCAATCATGTCGCAGCGGACGATGCCGCCGAAGATGTTGACGAAGATGCCTTCGACCTTATCCGAGGACAGGATCAGCTTGAACGCCTCGATGACGCGCTGCTTGTTGGCGCCGCCGCCCACGTCCAGGAAGTTCGCCGGCTCGCCGCCGTTGAGCTTGATCACGTCCATGGTGGCCATCGCCAGGCCGGCGCCGTTGACCATGCAACCGATGTTGCCGTCCATGGTGACGTAGTTGATGTCCAGCTCCGACGCGGTCACTTCGGTTTCGTCTTCCTGCGTCTTGTCGCGCATGGCGACCAGCTGCTTCTGACGGAACGCGGCGTTGTCGTCGCTGTCGAACTTGCCGTCCAGCGCGTACAGGTTGCCGTCGTCCAGGATCGCCAGCGGGTTGATTTCAACCAGCGCCAGGTCCTTTTCGTTGAACAGGCGGTACAGGTTCACCATGATGCTGGCGAACTGGCCGGCCTGCTTGGCATTCAGACCCAGCTTGAAGCCGAAATCGCGGCCGTGGTAGCCCTGCACGCCTTCGACGAAATCGACGTTGAGCGAATGGATCAGCTCCGGCGTCTCGGCGGCGACCTGCTCGATCTCCACGCCACCCTCGCTGGAGGCGATGTAGGTGATGGTCTTGGTGCCGCGGTCGACCAGGATCGACAGGTACAGCTCCTTGACGATCTCGCCGGCGGTGGTCACCAGCACCAGGTTGATCGGCAGCTCGACGCCGGCGGTCTGGTAGGTGGACATCTTGGTGCCGAGCATCTTCGCCGCTGCGGCCTTCACGTCGTCGGTGGTCTTGCAGAACTTGACGCCGCCAGCCTTACCGCGACCGCCCGCGTGGATCTGCGCCTTCACCATCCAGGGGCCCTTGCCCAGGGAATTGGCGACTTCAACCGCTTCGTCCGGGGTCGCCGCGACCTTGCCGGCCGGAACGGGGATGCCGTACTCGGCAAGCAGCTGTTTTGACTGGTATTCGTGGAAATTCATGCGTCACCGTGGGAAAAGGAAACGACCGCTGCGTGCAACGCAGACCGCCGGGGCGGCACGTCAAGAGACGCGAACGGGCCGCCTATTGTGGCCGACCACGCCGTGCGGCGCAAAAGTCGGCCGAAGTGCCCGCCGCGGGCGGCGCTTGCGCGCAGCCCGGCACTGTGCGCAAGCGCTGCGCGGGCCGCGCACCTGCCTATACTCGCGGCTTGCTCCAGCGGGGAATCGGCTTGCCATCCAGCCCATCGCTTATCGACCGGATCCAGTCCGCGCCGCAGCGCGAGCTGTACTTCTTTTCGCTGTACCGGGTGCTGGTGGCCGGGCTGATCGCCGCACTGGTATTCAGCCCCTTGTCCGACGCCATCCCGGAGCCGCGCTACCCGCGCCTGGCGGCCGGCGTGGCGATCGGCTACCTGGCGATGGCCATCCCGCTGCTGTTCCGGGGCCGCAACGAACGTCGCCTAACCGCCACCGTGCTGTGCGCGGTGATCGCCGACATCCTCGCCGCGACGCTGGCCACGCATGCGCTGCCCGGCGCCAGCGCCGGCATCGCGATGATGCTGCTGTTCAATGTCGCCGCCGCCTCGATCCTGCTGCGCCTGCGCTACGGCATGAGCATTGCCGTGCTCGCCAGCTCCGCCACCGTGCTCGAATACCTGTGGACCGTGCTGGAAGGCGGCGGCGCCACCCGCCCGATCGCCGAACTGGCGATGTTCGCCACCAGCTATGTGGCGGTGGCCTTCATCTGCGAACAGATCGCCTCGCGGGCGCGCCGCAATCAGGTACTGGCCGAGGAGCGCGGCGCGCAGGTCGCCAACCTGTACGAGATCAACGAACTGATCATCCGCCGCATGCGCACCGGCGTGCTGGTGGTCGATACGCACAACCGCATCACCCTGGCCAACGAGGCGGCGCTGGCGCTGCTCGGCGATGGCGACCAGCGCAACGCCCCGGCGGACCTGTCGCTGGCCGCGTTGATTCCCGAACTGTCGCGCCGCCTGCAGCGCTGGCGCAGCGGCTGGCGGGAGGAGGAGGCTCCGCTGCAACTGGGCGCCGACCGCCCGGAAGTGCAGCCGCGCTTCGTGCGCCTGCTCGCCGACAGCGACCTGGTGCTGGTGTTCCTGGACGATGCCAGCGTGGTGTCGCGGCGTGCCGAATCGCTCACCCTGTCGGCAATGGGGCGCTTTTCCGCCAGCCTGGCGCATGAGATCCGCAACCCGCTGGCGGCGATCAGCTACGCCTCGCAGTTGCTGGAAGAATCCCCGGACATCGGCGACGCCGACCGCCGCCTGCTGCAGATCATCCACCAGCAATGCCAGCGCACCAACGGCATCGTCGAAAGCGTGCTCGCGCTGGCCCGGCGCGAACGCGCCAACCCGGACAACCTGGACCTGGCCGCGTTCGTGCGCCGCTTCGTGGTCGAGTACCGGCAGACCCTGTCGATGGAGACCGACATCCTGGAGGCCAGCATCCAGGGCAGTGCCGTGCATGCGTTGATCGACCCCAAGCACCTGCACCAGATCCTGACCGCGCTGGTGCACAACGCGCTCAAGTACGGCCGGGTCCTGGACGAGCCGGCGCGGGTGAAACTGCGCGTCGAACGCCTGGAACGCATGGCGGTGATCGACGTCATCGACCGCGGCCCCGGCATCCCGGAGACGGTGGCCGCCCAACTGTTCCGCCCGTTCTACACCACCTCCGAGCACGGCACCGGGCTGGGCCTGTACATCGCCCAGGAGCTGTGCCGCGCCAACCAGGCGCAACTGGACTATGTGTCGGTGCCGGGCGGCGGCGCCTGTTTCCGGATCCTGTTGCAGGGGCCCAACAGCCTGCTGGGGAAATAAGCGGGACCGTGGAGTGCCGGGGGCAGGCAGGGTGCGCATCTGCTGCGAACGCGTGCCTGCGGCCAGCCGCTGCGCATCGTGCGCCCTGCCGGGCGCCGATGTTTGATCAGGTGAATCGTTAGGCCCGGACTCGACCGGCAATTGTCGACGGTCGTCGCCGTGGGCTATCGTGCGCCACATGAACGAACCGAAAAGTGCCCTGGTTGTCGATGACGAGCGCGATATCCGTGAGCTGCTTGTCCTCACCCTGGGCCGGATGGGCCTGCGCATCAGCACCGCCGCCAACCTGGCCGAAGCGCGCGAGCTGCTGGCCAACAACCCCTACGACCTGTGCCTGACCGACATGCGCTTGCCCGACGGCAACGGCATCGAACTGGTCACCGAAATCGCCAAACACTATCCGCAGACCCCGGTGGCGATGATCACCGCGTTCGGCAGCATGGACCTGGCGGTGGAAGCCCTGAAGGCCGGCGCCTTCGACTTCGTCAGCAAGCCGGTGGACATCAGCGTGCTGCGCGGCCTGGTCAAGCACGCACTGGAATTGAACAACCGCGACCGCCCGGCCCCGCCGGCGCCGCCGCCGGAACAGGCCAGCCGCCTGCTCGGCGATTCCAGCGCGATGGAAAGCCTGCGGACCACGATCGGCAAGGTGGCGCGCAGCCAGGCGCCGGTCTACATCGTCGGCGAATCGGGCGTGGGCAAGGAGCTGGTCGCGCGCACCATCCACGAACAGGGCGCCCGCGCGGCCGGCCCGTTCGTGCCGGTCAACTGCGGCGCCATTCCGGCCGAACTGATGGAAAGCGAGTTCTTCGGCCACAAGAAAGGCAGCTTCACCGGCGCGCATGCCGACAAGCCCGGCCTGTTCCAGGCCGCGCATGGCGGCACGTTGTTCCTGGACGAGGTGGCCGAGCTGCCGCTGCAGATGCAGGTCAAGCTGCTGCGCGCGATCCAGGAAAAATCGGTGCGCCCGGTCGGCGCCTCCAGCGAGTCGCTGGTGGACGTGCGCATCCTCTCGGCCACGCACAAGAACCTCGGCGACCTGGTCTCCGACGGCCGCTTCCGCCACGACCTGTACTACCGCATCAACGTGATCGAACTGCGCGTGCCGCCGCTGCGCGAACGCGGCGGCGACCTGCCACAGCTGGCCGCGGCGATCATCGCCCGCCTGGCGCACAGCCATGGCCGCCCGATTCCGCTGCTGACCCAGTCCGCGCTCGACGCGCTGGACCAGTACGGCTTCCCGGGCAACGTGCGCGAGCTGGAAAACATCCTCGAACGCGCCCTGGCGCTGGCCGAAGACGACCAGATCAGCGCCACCGACCTGCGCCTGCCCGCCCACGGCGGCCACCGCCTGGCCGCCACCCCCGGCAGCGCCGCGGTCGAGCCGCGCGAAGCCGTGGTCGACATCGACCCCGCCTCGGCTGCCCTACCCTCCTACATCGAGCAACTGGAACGCGCCGCGATCCAGAAGGCGCTGGAGGAGAATCGCTGGAACAAGACCAAGACCGCCGCGCAGCTGGGCATCACGTTTCGGGCGTTGCGGTACAAGCTGAAGAAGTTGGGGATGGAGTAGAAAAGGTGGGATTGGGATTGGGATTGGGATTGGGATTGGGGAGTGGAATTAGGGAGTGGAATTAGGAATCAGGGAGTGGAATTAGGGTTTAGGGAGTGGAATTAGTAATTAGGAATTGGGGATTGGGGATTGGGGGAATCGGGAATCGGGAATCGGGAATCGGGAATCGGGAAAACGTTACCGTTCGATAGCTCTTGCGGGGCCGAAGCGAAGTCGCTATCAGCACACGCATGGCTCGCCTTCGATTCCCCAATCCCACTCCGACGCCCGCCGCTCAGCCCTTTCACGTCGGCGCAAGAAACTGCACGAGGCAGCTCAAAGCACCACCAACCCGCAATGCAAAGCACGCTACATGCCCTTCTCCCGCCTGCGGGAGAAGGTGCCCGAAGGGCGGATGAGGGCGCTCAGTCNGCGACCTTCGGCACGCAGGTGTCTGCCGGCTTGCCCGAGTCGCTGGCGGCGATCCAGGCGCCTGTCTCTTACGCACATCTAGATGTGTATAAGAGACAGCCTTCGGTGCACTCGTCGCAACCGACTGCCTCATACAGCTCGATACCGGCAGCAATCTGCGCCGGCGTGAATCCTTCGGCCAGCAACGCATGCTCGGGCAAGGTCGACTTACGCTTGCAGTTGTTGCACAACCGCCGCGCCAGGCGCTGCGCAATCACCAACGTCACCGACGAGGTAATGTTGTACGGCGCGATGCCCATGTTCATCAAACGCGCGATGGTCTGCGGCGCATCGTTGGTGTGCAGCGTCGACAGCACCATGTGACCGGTCTGCGCCGCCTTGATCGCAATCTCGGCCGTCTCCAGGTCGCGGATTTCGCCGACCATGATGATGTCCGGATCCTGGCGCAGGAACGAGCGTAGCGCCGCCGCAAACGTCATGCCGCGTTTGACGTTCTGCTGCACCTGATTGACACCAGGCAAGCGGATTTCGACCGGGTCCTCGGCCGTAGAGATGTTGCGCGTCTCGTCGTTGAGAATGCCCAGCGCCGTATACAGCGACACCGTCTTGCCCGAACCAGTCGGCCCGGTCACCAGCACCATCCCGTAGGGCTTGTGAATCGCATCCAGGAACAGCTTCTGCTGATCCGCCTCGTAGCCCAGCTTCTCGATCCCCAGCTTGGCTGCACTGGCGTCCAGAATACGCAGCACCACCTTCTCCCCGAACAAGGTCGGCAAGGTGCTCACGCGGAAGTCGATCTGCTTGGTCTTGGACAGGTTGAGCTTGATGCGCCCGTCCTGCGGCACCCGCTTCTCGGCGATATCCAGCTGCGACATCACCTTCAGGCGTGCCGCGATGCGCTGGTTCAGCTTCACCGGCGCCTTGGCCACGTTCTTCAGCAAACCGTCGATGCGCAGCCGCACCCGGTAGTCGTCCTCATAGGGCTCGAAATGGATGTCGGAGGCTCCCCGCCGGATCGCATCCACCAGCACCTTGTTGACGAACTTCACCACCGGCGTGTCGTCACCCTTGGCATCGACCCCGGAATCCCCGCCGGCGCCCATGTCCTCGTCGCCGGCCGACACGTCCAGGTCGCCCATCCCCTCATCATCGTCCCCGAGCGACGAGCCCAACGACGCGTTGCTGGCTTGCCACTGCTCCAAGGTACGACGGATCTGGTCCTCGTCGACCAGGATCGGCTCGACCACCAGGTTGGTATGGAACTTGATGTCGTCCAGCGCCCGGGTCTGGGTCGGGTTGCTCACCCCCACGAACAACCGGTTGCCGCGCTTGAACAGCGGCAGCACCTGGTACTTCTGGAGCAACTCTTCGCTGACCAGCTTGACCGCGTTCTGATTGGCGTCGAAGACCGACACATCCATCAGCGGCATACCGAATTCCACGGCATTGGCTGCCGCCAGTTGTGCCGCCGACACCAGTTTTCTTTCGGCAAACCACTGAGGAAGCGGCACCTTGGCAGCGGCCGCCTGTTCCATCGCCGTCCGCGCAGCGGCTTCCTCCAGGGCGCCATCCTGCACAAGGCGACGAGCGATGCCGGTGATGCCAACGAGGTTAGTGGTAGCTACTGAATTCATCGTTTGATTCCCGCTGATGTCCCCATCTCCCCGATCATCGGGACGATGCTCCATATTTATACTCAGTCAACATTCTTAGATCAGTATTGACCTCGACTGGTCGCCCGGCCCGCTCTTCCACCACATCAACGCCTACGAGATTGGCCGAGGTGACCTTCCGCACAGCGGCCACATCAGACGCATTGGCCGGATCAAAGACCGGCCGGCCATGCATTCGGGTCGCGTAAATGGCTTCGCCACCAGCGTGAAGCGTATCGCGGAAGTCGCGCCGTGACATGATGACACTGTTGCCAAACAGATAGGCCTGCGGAAACTCCGAAGTTGCCGTCTTGAGTACCTCTGGAGACCCGGTGGCATTCACCAACGCTACGCCTGAATCGGACAGATGCGCGCCAACCAGGCGAAAGAACTCCTGCGAGAGAAGCATCGTCGCACCAGAACGCCAATGGAAGGTGCTGTTTACCACGATCGCATCGTAGCGCGCGCCCCCTTGTGCCCTCAACCAGCGACGACCGTCGTCGATATGGATGTGGACACGCGGATCCTGCAGGATCGGTGCGACCTGTGGGTGATCGGCGATCAACTCGAGATAGCCCGGATGGATCTCAACAACGTCCACGCGCTCCACAGTCGGGAATGATGCAATCACACGCGTCCAGCTGCCGCCGCTAAGACCGATCACGAGCACACGCTTGGGATTCGGCACAGCCGCCATGGCTGCATAGACACGATCGATCTTGTTACTGTTCAATCGCAGATCGACGTTGATGCGCCCGTCGTACACGTTGCCGCCAAATACGATGTCTCCTTGTGGGTCGGTGATCGTATGGATGATTCCTTCCTTGCGCTCCAGCAGCCAGTCGGCCTGAGCCCCCCCCGTCGCCATCACGATGCGGCTGGCAAGCGCCGGCAATGCAGGCTGGAGTACAAGTGCCGCAATCGCGACCACCACTGCAGGCACCGCCAGTGGGCGGGGGCCAGCCAGCCACATCCCTGCCACCGCAGTGACAGTGGCGACACCGACGAAAAGCTGCTCCATCGCCATCACATCCATCAGCCAGAGCGTGACGATCAGTGGACCGAGGGTACATCCCGCCACATTGGCGAAGTAGACCTTGGAGAACGACCCCCCTTTCCACGCCACTGCATCATTGCTGCCCAGATGGTGCACCACCGGGAACAATGCACTCTTCAGCGCAGCGGTTGCGATCACCAGAGGCAGCATTGCCACAGTCACGGGAAGAAAACCGATCCCCCAAGAAAACAGGAAAGGGGCGGCGATATCGACCAGCGCGGACAGCAACAGCACGAGCGACGCGCGACGCCTGATGTCCAGGACCCGGCCAACGCACAGGCGGCGCCCCAGCTGCGCTCCTACCGCGATACCCAGAAGATACAACGCGAGGATCATCGCGAAAGTCTCTGGCAGACCACCGGTCGCGAATCCCGCAAGCCGCACCCACAGCACTTCCTGCACCAGACTCGCCGCGCCCACAAGGAAAGCAACACCCCGCGGCATCCATTTCAAGCTCATGCCGCCGCCCTCCGCACCAGAAACCATCCGCCGAGGGCGACCGTTGCATTGATGGCTGCCGCCAGCCAGGTGACCTGCCGCAAATCCATGATATGAAACAGATAAAGACCGGTCCCGATGGCCCCCGATGCCGCGCCCATCGTATTGGCGAGATAAAGCGAACCTGTCGCCTCACCTACGTTGCGGACAACACGGTCCAGCAGGATCACCAGAATCGGCAAGGTCATCCCCATCAAGGTTGTCGGCACGATCAACGCAAGCAGTGCACCGAACACGACGACCCCATGCCCGAGCCCACCAGCATGCATCATGACCAGATCGATCAGAGCGACACTGCAGATGCCATAACAGGCAATACCAAGCTCCACTGCGAGAAACCATCGCAGTGGGCTCCTGGCACGGTCCGCGGCCCAGCCCCCGATCAGCGCCCCGAGCCCAAGCCCAAGCATGAATACCGAGACGATGACCGCGACAGACAGCGTGTCCGCTCCCAGACCCGAAAAAAGGACACGCTGCCAGCTCACCTGGTAGATCAATGCCGCAGCACCGGAGAGGAAAAACAACACGCCCAAGGATGAAATCCACCCCGTTTTCCCGGACACACTCGTTGATGAACCGTTCAACACGGACTCCTATTCAGTGACAGCGAGGAACATCGAGCGGCAGCGACGCGATATCGCGCGAAATACCAGGCTCTGCCGAGGAAAAATCGTGCGATTGGCGGTAGCCAGGCACGTCGATACCCGCCAATCGGGTCGTGGTATCGAAGACCATGGAGGTGGACAACATTGCGTCGGCATTCGCGCGGAGATTCCGAACGGCCTCCGGCGCGTGCTTGAGGTAGGCCTCAGATCCCCACCATAACGCCGCGACGTGATGGGTCGCTGGTGATGACTGGCCGTGCCCGCTTTCGGCGCGACAATCATCGAACAGCGCCTCGCCGTGATCGGCGACATAGAACATCCAGGATGCAGCATCAAGTTTCCCGAGCTGACCGATCAGGCCATCAAGGAAGCGATCGGTGGCGCGGATCGAGTTGTCGTATCCATTGACCAAGTACTCCTTGTGATCCGGGTCATACAAGCTGACATCGCCATATTCCAGCTTGTCCGGCAGGAAGACCGCATCCTCGGGGCGGTACCGGTCCCGATAGCGGAAATGACTACCCATTGTATGGATCACCAGGAACAGATCGCGCTGGTCGGCGGCAAGGAGACGCCTGACGTGCGGCAGCAGATCCTCGTCGCGGACGCCTGCGTGGCGATAGTCGACCGGGCTGACAAAACGCACCTCATCGGCATCCTTAGCCAGAACCGTAATAGGCGAATCATGGAACCCCATCGGCGCCTGATTGGAGAGCCACACCGTGTGATAGCCGGCTTCGCGGGCCGCCTGCAACAGCGAGCGCTCACCGAAGGTAGCTTCGAACGAACCCGGCGGCTTGCGGCTCAGAATCACGGGCACCGACAGCCGGGTGAAGGTGGCTCGCGAGTAGAACCTCGTAAAGCTGATCAGGTCATTGCGACGCGAAAGCCGAGGCGTACTGTCACGGCTGTAGCCGTTCAGCGCCCAATGATCGGCTCGACCTGTCTCGCCGATCACCAGCACATGCACACGCCGTGGCCAGCCCCCCACCACCGAGCGGCTGGCTCCGAACCGAAAGCTTTCAAGGCCCGCATCAGCAGCGACCAGTTCTCGACGCTGCCGGAAATACTCCCAGATGACCAACGGCATCCCCGTCGGGTACCCCCGCCGCAAGGCCTCCATGCGTTCCAAGGACGGCTGATCGAAAGCAGCACCCACCGGCTTCTCGTGCCAGCCTTCGAATGCAACGACGATTGCCAGCAGCGCCGCACATACGCCACCGCCGAACACTGCAAGCCGTCTGCCCGGCCATCGCAGAAGTCGCGGCGGCCGTAGCATCAGCCCTCCCCAGATCACAACAATCAAGCCCCAGCCAAACAGAAGGCGTGCAGGCACTGAGTGCAATAATGGCAAAGCTTCGCCACTGGTGGTCTCGGAGACCAGCGCGAGCGCGTTGACGTCCACCATTCCCCCGAAGCGCAGCAGCATCTCTACCTGCAGAATCGCGCCGGCGCTGATGAGTGCCAGCCAAGTGCAGGTTAGGCGCGGCAGCCTTCTTAGCAGCGAAACAGAAATACTCAACCCAGCAACTGCATACAGCACAGAGATCAGGATGCCCTCCCTGCACACAGCCAGCAGCACAGCGAGTGGCGAGAGATTCCCCACCACCAGAAGCACCACTCCAACCGGCGTATATTTCCCCCAAGACACGATGCACTGCCCCCCCACCATAAAAAGAAGCCCCGCATTGCGGGGCTTCTTTGAACACTTCGACAGAACGACTATTAGGCGCCCGAACCGCGGCATTCGGCCGGCAGGTACTTGGCCGCACTGGCAGACGTACAGGCCCACTGGATGCCGGCAGGCACAAGGGCCGGAGCGAAAGTCAGAACGACGCTCCCGGCCTTAGCCGTACCAGTGACAGTGAGAGTGCCATTGCTACACGCCAGGGAAGCAGTGTTTACCGTGGCGGTCGTAAACGTATTAACTCCACGACACGCATTAGCATTAACCGCATTCTCATTGGCAATATTCTCACTAATCGTCGCCTTGGCACCGGCGGCGAGCACAGCCATTTCAGAGACACGCGAGCGGATGGTGTAATCCTGGTAAGCCGGCAGCGCAATGGCGGCCAGGATGGCGATGATCGCGATCACGATCATCAGTTCGATAAGTGTAAAGCCTTGCTGCTTCTTCATGGATGCATCCCCTAGAGGTTGTGAGTTTACCGAAATCTCCGGCCCGGGCACTTGGCGCACCTGAGCAGGGCGTGTTGTGCGAATCGGTACATGCAGATTACGTGCCAATCAGCAGTCCCCGTTCGCTTCTTCTCCCCAGGGGCAATGATGCCAGGCATTTCGGCAAATGAAAGCTCCTCTGCCTTCAAGTGCGACCGGGATGACCATGTGACGCGCAAGGTCAGATTCCGACTACGAGTGGTCACTTCTCAAGACGCCGCAGGTCCATCGATCGATATGATGCCCTTGCCTAGCAAAAACGCTACCATCACTGCGTACTCCGGCCTGGGGATGGCTGGAATTGGGGAGCCCAACATGTCAGTCGCGCGTAGCGCCATCAAGAAGCAACCGGTCGACCGGAACACAAGCATGCTGCAGACCTTCATTTGGGAAGGGGCTGACAAGCGTGGCGTGAAGATGAAGGGAGAGCAGACAGCCCGCAATGCCAATATGTTGCGAGCAGAGCTGCGCCGTCAGGGCATCGTGCCCAGCATGGTGAAGCAAAAGCCGAAGCCCCTGTTTGGAGCGGCGGGGAAGAAAATCACCCCCAAAGACATTGCGTTCTTTAGTCGCCAGATGGCGACGATGATGAAGTCGGGCGTGCCCATCGTCAGTTCGCTGGAGATCATTGGCGAGGGACACAAAAACCCGCGAATGAGGAAGATGGTCGGCCAGATAAGAACCGATATTGAAGGCGGCTCTTCATTACATGAAGCGATCAGCAAGCATCCGGTGCAGTTTGACGAGCTCTACCGCAACCTCGTCCGCGCGGGCGAGGGCGCAGGCGTGCTGGAGACAGTGCTAGACACAGTCGCCAGTTACAAGGAAAACATTGAGGCCCTGAAAGGCAAGATCAAGAAGGCGCTGTTCTCCCCCGCCATGGTCGTTGCAGTCGCCCTCATTGTCAGCGCAATTTTGCTCATTTTTGTTGTCCCACAGTTCGAAGAAGTCTTTAAAGGGTTTGGAGCCGAACTTCCCGCATTTACGCAGATGATCGTTGCGGCATCTCGCTTCATGATCAGCTACTGGTGGCTAATGCTGCTAGTCATTGGTGGCGCGATTACCGGCTTCATCTTCTCTTACAAGCGCTCACCTCGCATGCAACATGGGATGGATCGCCTGATCTTGAAGGTGCCCGTCATCGGTCAAATTATGCATAACAGTTCCATCGCAAGGTTTGCGCGTACGACCGCGGTGACCTTCAAGGCTGGCGTGCCGCTTGTGGAAGCACTTGGCATTGTTGCGGGGGCCACTGGCAACAAAGTTTATGAAGAAGCAGTGCTGCGCATGCGTGACGACGTATCGGTGGGCTATCCAGTCAACATGGCCATGAAGCAGGTCAACCTGTTCCCGCACATGGTCATCCAGATGACCGCAATCGGCGAAGAGGCCGGCGCACTGGATGCCATGCTGTTCAAGGTTGCTGAGTATTTCGAGCAGGAGGTCAACAATGCCGTGGATGCGTTGAGCAGCCTGCTTGAACCAATGATCATGGTGTTCATCGGTACGATCGTTGGCGGCATGGTCATCGGCATGTATCTTCCGATCTTCAAACTTGGCGCAGTGGTGGGATAAGACGTAATGGCATTTCTCGACCAGCATCCCGGTCTCGGCTTTCCCGCCGCGGCCGGACTGGGACTGCTGATCGGCAGCTTCCTGAACGTGGTGATCCTGCGCTTGCCCAAGCGTATGGAGTGGCAGTGGCGGCGCGATGCGCGCGAGATCCTGGAGCTGCCGGACATCTACGAGCCGCCGCCGCCGGGGATCGTGGTGGAGCCGTCGCACGACCCGGTCACCGGCGACAAGCTCAAGTGGTGGGAGAACATCCCGCTGTTCAGCTGGCTGATGCTGCGAGGCAAGTCGCGCTACAGCGGCAAGCCGATCTCGCTCCAGTATCCGCTGGTGGAGTTGCTGACCTCGATCCTGTGCGTGGCCAGCGTCTGGCGCTTCGGCTTCGGCTGGCAGGGCTTCGGCGCGATCGTGCTGAGCTGCTTCCTGGTGGCGATGTCCGGCATCGACCTGCGCCACAAGCTGCTGCCGGACCAGTTGACCCTGCCACTGATGTGGCTGGGCCTGGTCGGCTCGATGGACAACCTCTACATGCCGGCCAAGCCCGCCCTGCTGGGCGCGGCGGTGGGCTATGTCTCGCTATGGACGGTGTGGTGGCTGTTCAAACAGCTCACCGGCAAGGAAGGCATGGGTCACGGCGACTTCAAGCTGCTGGCCGCGCTCGGCGCCTGGTGCGGGCTGAAGGGCATCCTGCCGATCATCCTGATCTCCTCGCTGGTCGGCGCCATCCTGGGCTCGATCTGGCTGGTGGCCAAGGGACGCGACCGTGCCACCCCGATCCCGTTCGGCCCCTACCTGGCCATCGCCGGCTGGGTGGTGTTCTTCTGGGGCAACGATATAGTCGACGGTTACCTGCACTTCGCAGGGCTGCGTTGACCCGGGCACGGCGATGAGCGACTTCATCGTCGGCCTTACCGGCGGCATCGCCTCCGGCAAGAGTGCCCTGGCCGCCGAGTTCGAGAAGCTGGGCGTGCCGGTCATTGATGCGGATGTCGTGGCGCGGCAGGTCGTGGCGCCCGGCCCCATACTCGATGCGATCGTGGAACGGTTTGGCACGGCCATCCTGCTACCGGATGGCACGCTGGACCGCCCGGCCCTGCGCCAGATCGTCTTTGCCGATCCGGCCCAACGGAAGGCGCTGGAAGCGATCACCCATCCGGCCATCCGCACAGAACTGCAGCGCGCCGCGCAGGAAGCCGCGGGCCCTTACACGATCGTCGCCATTCCCCTGCTGACCGAAGCGGGCGGACGAGCGACCTATGCCTGGCTGGACCGCATTGTTGTCGTCGATGTGCCGGCGTCGCTTCAGCATGCTCGCCTGATGCAACGCGACGGAATTACCGCAACACTTGCCGATCAGATGATTGCCGCGCAGGCATCCCGCGCACAACGCTTGGCGATTGCCGATGACATCGTCAGCAACGAAGGCAACACGGACCAGTTGGCGCAACAAGCGCGACGCCTGGATGCGACCTACAGGGCAATGCCACAAACGCATCGCATGGGGCACTGACGTCCACGGCCGGGCACCCACGATGCTCCCACGGTCAGCCGGCTGCCATGATCGGCGGCGAGTTCATTGGCACACGCTGCATGGCGTCCGTTCCCTCCGCGCACCGCTCCTCCGGCATGCGTGGCATGTCTCCCGGGCAGCTTGACGCAGTCGAAGCCAAGTAAACGCGCTGACACCGACCGCATTTAGTTGCTGCATTGACATTGCAAACAACCAGTAGCAATCTCCGCCTCAAGGAGCGTAGAAACTCCTCTAGTAGCGGTACCCACCTCCGTCAAACCGGTGGGTTTTTTGTGCCTGCCTGCAGGTACAAACCGACGCGATGCCTGCGTCGGGAGGGCGGCTAATACAACACNCACCTCCGTCAAACCGGTGGGTTTTTTGTGCCTGCCTGCAGGTACAAACCGACGCGATGCCTGCGTCGGGAGGGCGGCTAATACAACACTCCTTCGGGAGGAATACGCCCGCCGACTACTAGCGGTTTCTAACCTCCCGACATCCCGTCGCCGGCCGGCGACGGTGCCTGTTCTTCGAAGGAGGCGTTGTCATGGCAAATGTATCGATCGTGCAGATGGGTGGGCGTCGTCGCTCCGTGGTGCTCGCGGAGGTGAGGCGATGAGCCGGACGCCGTCTCCAACCGCCAAGCGGTCCAAATCAAATACCAAGCGCGCCGCTTCCGCCAAGCGAGCAGCCACGCCGGTAAAGGACACGCAGCCCATGCGGCTGGTGCCGTCACCCAAGTTCGATGTGGACAACCCCGACGTCGACCGTCGCCACAGGCCCCGCGTGGACGATCTGCCGCCGCGGCCACCGCGCAAGGCACGCACGCCCACGCGCTGCACGGTGGGTTATGCGTTCTACGATGCAGAACCGGGCCGGCCGCACAGCCAGCGGATTCCCAGCGTGCGCTTGCGCGGGATTTGGCTGGAGCAGTTGGGGTTCGCGGTTGGCTGCAAGCTGCAGATCACTGCGCGCGAGGGCGAATTGGTGGTGACGGTGGAGCGCGCGCCCTCGCAATGAACGAGCGACACATCATCGTAATGACATCGACATTACGGAGGAGCTACACTACATCGACCTGCAGGAGGCAACACCATGTCCACGCCAAGCACTACGCCCGGCAAGCGCGAAACCTTGAATCTCCGCATCAAGCCCGAGGAACGCAACCTGATCGACCGGGCCGCCAAGGCGCGCGGGAAGAACCGCACCGATTTCGTGCTGGACGCGGCGCGCTCGGCTGCCGAGGAAGCCTTGCTGGACCAGACCCTTATCGCGGCCAGCCCGGACGCCTACGCCGCCTTTCTGGCACGGCTGGACATGCCGCCGCAGCCGAACGCGCGCCTGCGCAAGACGATGCAGACCCCCGCTCCTTGGGAGAAGGCATGACGGTATCGGCGCCGGAACCGCTGACAGCACATCACCGGGTCGAACCGTTCGCATCGGGCGTGGAGAGCCTGGACCACTGGCTCAAGCGCCGCGCCCTGAAAAATCAGGCGACCGGTGCGTCACGGACCTTCGTTGCCTGCGAGGATGAACGCGTGGTGGCCTATTACGCCTTGGCCTCGAGTGCGGTCGCCATGGACGCGACGCCAGGCCGCTTCCGTCGCAATATGCCGGATCCGATCCCCGTGGTGGTGCTTGGCAGGCTTGCTGTCGACCAATCCCTGCACGGCAGAGGGTTTGGCCGCGCCCTTGTGCAGGATGCTGGCAAGCGCATCCTGCATGCGGCCGACACCATTGGCATTCGCGGGCTGCTCGTGCATGCACTCTCGGCGGACGCCAAGGCGTTTTACGAGCGCATCGGCTTCGAACCTTCCCCGCTGGATCCCATGCTGCTGGTCGTCACGCTGGAAGATCTGAAAGCCAGTCTGTGATCTGGTCGAGGGACGCGGTAGAAGGTGGGAGACCGTCGCGGACGGTGGTGCGCTTCATGATTACAGAACTGCAATCAATCGCCGGGTGAAGCATTGTCGGTAAAGCCCTCGCGCACGAGTGCGCTCCTACAAAAGCGCGGGTGGTTGGTTAGCGGTGGAAGGCGAGTGTTGCGATGACGCCGCGCTCCTGGCCTGGGCGCACGCTGACGCGCCAGCCGTAGAGGTCGCACAGCCGGCTGACGATCGACAGGCCAATGCCGCCGCCTTGCGAGTGGCCGGCGTGGGTGCCGCGGTAGCCACGCTGGAACAGCTTGGCGGCGTCTTCCTCGCTCAGGCCCGGGCCGGAGTCGATCACTTCCACCGCATCGGCGAGCACGCGTACGCGCACCTGGCCGTCCTGGGTGTACTTGACCGCGTTGCCGATCAGGTTGCCCAGCGCCACCGACAGAGCGGATTCGGGCGCGTCGATGACCAGGTCGCGCTCGCCTTCCAGCAGCAGCTCCAGCGGTTTGCCGCCGAGCTGGGCGCGGTGCGCGTCGATCAGCTGTTCGGCCACCTTGGCGACATTGCTGCTGCCCTGCCCGCGCTCGTTGCGCGAGAGCAGCAGCAACGAGCCGATCAGGTCGCTGCACTGCAGTTCGGCGCGCTGGATGCGTTGCAGGCGCTGCAGCATCTTCTCGTCGAGATTGGGCTTGGTGAGCAGCAGTTCGGTGGCGCCACGGATCACCGCCAGCGGGGTGCGCAGTTCGTGGCTGACGTCGGCGTTGAATTCGCGGTCACGCTGCACCACTTCGGTGAGGCGGGCCGAGTAATCGTCCAGCGCTTCTGCAAGCTGGCCCACTTCGTCGTCGGGGAAGTGCGCGGCCAGCGGCTTGGGCTCGCTGGTGCCGCCGCGGTAGGCACGCAGGCGCGCGGCCAGGTCCGACACCGGGCGCATCACCTTGGATGCAGACCACCAGCCGATCAGCAGCGAAAAGCCGCTGAACACCAGCACCGAGAGCATCAGCGTGCGCTTGAGCTGGATCTCGCCCTTGAGGGTCTGGGTCATGTCGTAGGCGAGGAAGAACCACTCGCTCGGCGTCTTGCGCACTGCCAGCTTGTACGAATACGCGTTGCCACCGTCGTCCACGCCGGAGATGGTGTGGATGCCGTCGGGCAGCTGGTACCACTCCGGCTGTTCCAGCCGCAGTGCGTCGAACTTGTCGCTCTTGACCACGCGGCCGCGCATCTGCTGCACCGGCAGATCGGGGTTGCGCAGCGGGTCGGAGTAGAACCGCTGCGCGAAGGCGTCGATATTGCGGTTCATCACGTCTTCGACCAACTGGTTTTCCACGCGCGAGCGCGCCCAGTTGGTGGCGAAGGCGAACAGCGTGGTCAGGCAGAAGCCCAACAACACGAACGACAAAATGATGCGGCTGCGCAGGCGCCGCCGGTAACGGCCGCGCTTGCGCGCCGGCCGCGCGCCGTTATTGCTTTCAGGCATCGGGCGAGGCGATGCGATAGCCGATGCCGTGACGGGTCTGGATCATCGGTACGTCGAACGGCTTGTCGACCACCGCGCGCAGGCCGTGGATATGCACGCGCAGCGAATCCGAATCCGGCAGCTCCTCGCCCCAGACGCGGGTTTCCAGCTCCTGGCGGGTGACCACGGCCGGCGAGGCCTCCATCAGCGACTGCAGGATCTTCAACGCGGTAGGGTTGAGCTGCAGCAGCTTGCCGCGGCGACGCACTTCCAGCGTATCCAGGTTGTATTCCAGGTCGCCGGTTTCCAGCACGCGGGTGTGCACGCCCTTGCCGCGACGCGACAGCGCGTTGAGCCGCACTTCCACTTCCTGCAGCGCAAACGGCTTGATCAGGTAGTCGTCTGCGCCGGAGTCGAAACCGGCCAGCTTGTTGTCCAGCGAATCGCGTGCGGTGAGCATCAGCACCGGTGTCTGCTTGCGCGCTTCGTTGCGCAGCTTGCGACACACCTCGATGCCATCCATGCCGGGCAGGTTGAGATCGAGCACGATGGCGTCGAACTCATGCACCACGGCCAGATGCAGCCCGGTCACGCCATCGGCGGCAAAATCCACCGTGTGGCCGCGGTCTTCGAGATAGTCGCCCAGATTGGCGGCGATATCGCTGTTGTCTTCGATTACTAGAATTCGCACTGGAACCTCATTCGTTAAGCTGTTTTTAGCGCTGGCGCCGAGAAATTTCGTGTTGGCTCACAGTCGTTTGATGGCCGCAATCGGCGGTGGTCAAACACTGCCTGGTCCTGATCTGCGAACCAGCTGCACGCGCGCGCCGGCAATCGGCCGGCCATCTTCGCCTGCCTTGGTCGAAATCCGGGTGACGAGCTCCTGATCGTGATGCGGGCCTGCATGTTGGCCCGGCTGCAGCGTGGCGATATCCGGCTGCGCCTCCACCACGGCTGCGATGCGATCGGGTGCCGCTGCCACCTTAGCGTGCTCATCCTGACTGATCCCGGAGTATGTCCGGCCCCTGTGCAGATCGCTACGCGGCTGCTCCGCCGGCGGGCTGCAAGGCCTGTCGGGATTGACTGCCACCGCACAGGCAGGGCTGGTCAGCAAAGCAGTCATCATGCGCAGCCGTCCAATGCCGCCTTGCCTTGCCATGCCGACGCCTCCTTGTGTGCCTGAGCGATTTAACATCAGCGAATGTAGACGCGAAGCCTGGAGGCAGCAAGCCGCCGCATAAAAAGGCCCAAGTGCGACAACGCACTTGGGCCAAAAGTTCATCCCGATCACCGTCACTGCCGAGAGCGGAGCTACGGTCGGGTGAGGCTAGCGAGGAAAGGATTAGATTTCCGTTAAATTTTCGATAACAAAATTGGCTACCCGATCAACGGATCGATTGCTCCAGGTGCTGGATGATCGCCGCCGCCACGTCCACCCCGCAGACCCCTTCCACGCCCTCCAGTCCGGGGGTCGAGTTGACCTCGAGCACCAGCGGCCCGCGCGTGGAACGGATCAGGTCCACGCCGGCCACGGCCAGGCCCAGCGCGCGCGCCGAGCGTACCGCGACCTCCTGCTCCTGCTCGGTGGCCTGGGCCACCGCGGCGCTGCCGCCCAGATGCAGGTTGGAACGGAAGTCGCCCTCGGCCGCCTGCCGACGCATCGCGGCAACCACCCGGTCACCGACCACGAAGCAGCGCAGGTCCGCGCCCTCGGCCTCGCCGATGAATTCCTGCACGATGAAATTGGCGTAGAGCCCGCGCAGCGCCTCGACCACGCCGCGCGAGGCGCTGGCTTTTTCGGTGAGGATCACCCCGGCGCCCTGTGCGCCCTCGTTCAACTTCACCACATGCGGCGGCGGGCCGAGCATCGACAGCAGGTCCTGGGTGTCGTCCGGGTTGTCGCCGAACACGGTCACCGGCATGTCGATGCCTTGCGCGGCCAGCAACTGATGCGCACGCAATTTGTCGCGCGAGCGCAGGATGGCGTCGGACGGGTTGGGGGTGTAGGTGCCCATGAATTCGAGCTGGCGCAACACGGCGGTGGCATAACGCGTGACCGATGCGCCGATGCGCGGGATCACCGCGTCGAACCCGGTGATCGGCTTGCCCTTGTAGTGCAGGCTGAAACCGTCGGCGGCGATGCGCATGTAGCAGCGCAGCGGGTCGAGGATGCGCACGGTGTGGCCACGCTTGCGCCCGGCCTCGATGAGCCGGCGGGTCGAATACAGCTTGCTGTTGCGGGAAAGGATGGCGATTTTCATCGCGGCAGGGGTACGGCGCGGCCTGGACATGGTCGGAGTCTGATGACGAAGTGACCCAAGTCCGTAGGTCTGCCGGCCGGGCGCACGGGCGGGCAGCGTCCCTGCCCTGCATGCTGCGTTCGACGGGTGTGCGACGGCCCCGAGAATGGGAGGCGGAAGCGATGCAGCACGGCAGCTGTCACACTGCAGGCACTGCATGGCTTCGATGGGCTGGATGCTAGCAGGGCGGCTGCGCGGCGCTCAAGCGCGCGCGTGCGCCCGTCGGCGCTGGTGAGGCACGGCGGACGGCTTGCCTGGCAGCAACCGCGCGGACAACGCAGCAACCGTGCGCGATGCCAGGTCAGCCCGGCGGCGTCGGTGCGCTGTTTTTTCCTCACTACGATCGGAACCGCCTGCCGGCCACGCACCGCGTCGGCCGCCCTCACGCCGCCCCGCTGTTGTCGTGACGCAGTTTGCACAGCGACACACGCAATGCTTGAGCCCCCTCAATGCCGGCATGCCGGCGCACCCGAGACTCTCAATGCGACGTCCAGCAAGCGCGGCTTACGCCAACCCCTCCCGCATCCGCCAAGGACGCCCGTTCCCGCGCGGCGCCGTCTTCGATGGCAAGGGCACCAATTTTGCGTTGTTTTCCGCGCATGCCACGCGCGTGGAACTGTGCCTGTTCGACGAGCAGGGCACCGAAGTGCGGGTGGACCTTCCCGAATACACCAACGAGATCTGGCACGGCTACCTGCCCGACGTCAAACCCGGCCAGCGCTACGGCTACCGCGTGCATGGTCCGTATGAACCGACCGAAGGCCACCGCTTCAACCACAACAAGCTGTTGATGGACCCGTATGCACGCGAGATGGATGGCGACCTGATCTGGGCGGACGAACTCTACGGCTACACCGTGGGTCACCCGGACGGCGACCTGAGCTTCGACGAGCGCGATAGCGCGCCGTTCATGCCCAAGTGCGTGGTGGTCGAAGACACCTACGACTGGGAAGACGACGCGCGCCTGTTGAAGCCGTGGAACGAGACGGTGATCTACGAGACCCATGTGCGTGGCTACACCATGCGCAACCCGCAGGTGCCGGAAGCCGTGCGCGGCACCTTTGCCGGCCTGGCACAGCCGCAGGTCCTGCAGTACATCAAGGACCTGGGCATCACCGCGGTGGAGCTGCTGCCGGTGCACGCGTACCTGGACGACCAGCATCTGCTGGACAAGGACCTGCGCAACTACTGGGGCTACAACACCATCGGCTTCTTCGCACTGAAGTCGCGCTACCTGTCCAGCGGGCATCGCGACGAATTCCGCGACATGGTCAAGGCCATGCACAAGCAGGGCCTGGAAGTGATCCTGGATGTGGTCTACAACCACACCGCCGAAGGCAGCGAGCTGGGTCCGACGCTGTCGTTCAAGGGTATCGACAATGCCAGCTACTATCGCCTCGCCGAAGACAAGCGCTACTACATCAACGACACCGGCACCGGCAATACGCTCAACCTGAGCAATTCGCGGGTGATCCAGTTCGTCAACGATTCGCTGCGCTACTGGGCCGGCGAAATGCATGTGGACGGCTTCCGCTTCGACCTGGCCACCATCCTGGGGCGCGAACCGAGCGGTTTCGACCAGCGTGGCGGCTTCCTGGACGCCTGCAACCAGGATCCGTTGCTGTCGGAGGTCAAGTTGATCGCCGAGCCCTGGGACTGCGGCCCCGGCGGCTACCAGGTGGGTCACTTCCCGCCGGGCTGGTCGGAATGGAACGACAAGTTCCGCGACAATGCGCGCGAGTTCTGGAAGGGTGAGGACGGCAAGCTGGCCGAATTCGCCACCCGCTTCACGGGGTCGGCAGACCTGTTCGATCGTCGCGGTCGCCGCCCGTGGGCATCGGTGAACTTCATCACCGCGCACGACGGATTCACCTTGCGCGACCTGGTGAGCTACAACGAAAAGCACAACATGGCCAACGGCGAGGACAACCGCGACGGCTCGTCCAACGATGGCTCCTGCAACTACGGCGAGGAAGGCGACACCGAGAACGCGGATGTGCTGCAGATCCGCGAGCGGCAGATGAAGAACCTGCTCGCCACGCTGTTGCTGTCGCAAGGCACGCCGATGATGCTCGCCGGCGATGAGCGTGCGCAGTCGCAAGGTGGCAACAACAACACCTATTGCCAGGACAACGAGATCACCTGGCTGGACTGGGAAAACGACCCGACCGATGGCCGCCTGACCGATTTCGTCAAGGCGCTGACCCAATTGCGCAAGCGTTATCCGATCCTGTCGCGCGGCCGTTTCCTCAACGGCCAGTACAACGAAGAAGCGGGCCTGCGCGATCTCACCTGGCTCAATCCGGGCGGGACCGAGATGGACGACGCGCACTGGACCGATGCCGGTGCGCGCTCGGTGGGATTGCTGCTGGAAGGCAAGGCACAGACCTCCGGCGTCAAGGAGCTGGCCAACGACGCCACCTTGCTGATCGTCATCAACGCCTACCACGAAGGCGTGACCTTCACCCTGCCCTCGAGCGACGAACCGGTGCACTGGAAGCTGGCGCTGTCGACCGACGAAGCCCTGGAAGTGGACATGATGCCGGCCGGCGCCAGCGAATTCCTGGCCCCGCCGCGCAGCGTGTCGGTGTTCGAGTGCAAGAACGACCAGTAACCCTGATGCGATAAATCAAACGCGCGGCCTGCCGGAACTCCGGCAGGCCGCGCGTTTTTTATTGCGTCGACAGAGGCAATGGATGCTTCGGCTTGAACCGGATCTGCCCGGCCTGGATTGCACGATCCGGCAGCGCCCCGACTGCGGCGCGGCACTACCGCAACACCACCGCATTGCACATCGGCCGTGGTCCCCAGGCGTCGCATGCGCCCCCGGCCAGACTTGGACCAGGCAGGAACTCAGCCCGGATACAGCGGGAATCGCTTGTCCGGATGGTTGGCCTTCCATTCCTTGTAGGAGCTGGTGCCTTCCCATGCCTTGAACGCGCGTGGGGTGCGGCCACGCCCCGACCAGGTCTCGCCGGAATGCGGAATCCAGTACTTGGCCACGACTTCGCCGGTGGACGACAACGGCCCCTTGGACTTGCCGGTCATCGCCAGCGTCGCGATCTGGGACTTCTGCTTGGCGTTGAAGCGGCTGCCGAACCGGGTCAGCACCTCGACCACCTGATCGAAGGCTTCCAGGGTCTGGGCGTACTTCAGCTGGGCTTCTTCCTGCTCGAGCTTGCGCAGCTCTTCCAGCAATTGGGCTTTGGCGGCAGCGGCGGCGGATGAAGCGGGCGGAACCTGGCGCATTGGCAAAACTGAGGTCGGAAGGGTCAACGAGTATTGCCGTTGCGCCGGCTAGCGTAAAGCGGCGGGCCGCGCCCGGGTCTGGCTGCGGTCAGCGATGGCGCAGCAAGGCATGTTCGCGGGCCATGGTGAGCACCGGACCGATGCGTCCGGCCCGGATCAGTTCACGGCAGTGCTTGCCGACGAACTCGACCCTGGGCGCCGAAAACCACTGCACCATCCGGTCCAACTCGCCGGCGTTGATGGACCAGGCATGGCAGACCGCCTCGCCCAGCTCTTCCACGCCCACCAGCCCCAGCTCGCGGATCTGCTCGGAGTCCAGCGCGAACATCTCCAGCACCTTGCCTGCGTCGTCGGGCGTGCCGTAACCAAAGCGCATCTGCTCGGTCAACCCGGTGCAGTACGCAAGGGAGGCGGCACGCGCGGATTCGGCGCGTCGTATGCCCTTGAGAAGTGCGCCGATGAGTTGAGGGTGGGTGGTCGCCATGCGTGCTCGCTCGATGATGGCTGCCACTATGCGCATCGCCGCAGGCCCGCTCAATCGGGAGGTTCCTGACCAACGGAAAGGAAGTAGCGAAGCGCTTGACCCGCGTTGGTCGTCCCCGGACGCACTGCAATCGATGTCATTCCCACGATCGAAAGAAGCAGGTCATTCGGGAATGGATCGGAGATCGCGCAATCTCCCTCCGATACAGCACACACGATCGTCGCAGATGACTGCCGGGCAGCCCGCTGGCGCAAAAAACACCGTGCTTGTATAGAACTTGAATATACACCCATGCCTTTTCTTCATTCCTCTCGCCAGAGGCCGCTAAGTGCGAGTGCGCTTTTGCACAGCTCCGAAGGTTTAGGTTTACGAGATGGAATTTCTTCAAAGGCATAGCGTGGGCAAGCGCCTGAGCGCTGCATTCGGCGTCCTGATTCTTCTTTCTGCCATGCTTGTTGCAGCGGGCCTGTGGACGATGTCCGACTCCAAGCATCAACTGGACTCGATCGTTCAAGAGCGAATGGCGAAGATCCAGGTTGCCAACGAAATGCTCGACGCCAACTCTTCGATCCTGGTGGCGCTCGGGACGTATGCAATGGTCACCAGCGATGAGCTCAACAGTGAGGCTGTCAAGACCATCAGTGACGAACGGGCCCGCTACAATGGGCTACGCGAAAAGCTCAGGGTTCTGGACACCCTTTCCTTATCGGAAGGCGGTCGCCGCGTCAGGGTCACCCTGGACGAACGCCGCACCATCGCTCGCAGCCTGACCGATCAGGTGATGGCCCTTTGCGCCGAAGGAGACCGCACGGGAGCACAAACCCTGCTGAGCGAGAAGGCAAGACCCGCCGTCCTGCTCTGGCAGAAAACGCTACGGGAGTTGGTGACTCGCCAGAACGACAGCACCCAAAAGGCCTACGCGGAAGCGCTGACGGCCATTGCAGGCGGACGCGCCATGCTCATCGGCGGCGGTGCCATCGTTCTGATCGCAAGCGCCCTGCTGGGCTGGATCATTACCCGCAGCCTCACCACGCCCCTGGCCCGTGCAACACAGGTCGCCAATGCCATTGCGCAAGGGGATCTGAGCAGCAACGCGCAAACCAGGGCTCAGGACGAGCCAGGGCGTTTGCTTCAGGCAATGCAGGTCATGCAAACGCAAATCCGCAGCCTGATGGCGGCCCAGTCAGACATGGCCAGGCGCCACGACGAAGGCGAGATCAGCTTTCTGATGGATGCCGGCGCACTTCCCGGCGACTACGGCCGCATGGCCGAGGACACCAATGCCCTGGTTGCGTCCCACCTCAGCGTGCAGTCCAACCTCGCACGCATCATGGGCCGCTATGCCATTGGCGACCTGAGTGAGGACATGCAGCAGCTGCCAGGCGAAAAAGCCGTGCTGACGCAGACCATGGATGAGGTCAAGGCCAACCTGTCCGCCATGAACCTGGAAATCAAGCAGTTGGCACAAGCTGCGGCCAATGGCGACTTCACCGCACGCGGCGACGCGGAGCGGTTCCAGTACGACTTCCGCATCATGGTCGAAAGCCTCAACCTGCTCATGGCCACCGCGGACAACAACCTGCAATCCCTGTCGTCGCTGCTGCAGTCCATCGCCGCGGGCGACCTGACAGCCCGCATGACCGGCGAGTTCAAGGGCGTCTTCGCCCAGATGCGCGATGACGCCAATACCACTGCTGCACAGCTTGCAGAGATTGTCGGACGCATCCAGCAGTCGGCGGTGTCCATCAATTCGGCAGCCAGCGAGATTGCGGCAGGCAACCAGGACCTGTCCCAGCGCACCGAACAACAGGCCGCCAACCTGGAAGAAACCGCCGCCTCGATGGAAGAGCTGACCTCCACCGTCCGTCAGAACGCCGAGCATGCGCGCCAGGCCAACCAGTTGGCGATCGGCGCCGCAGGCGTGGCATCCCAGGGCGGCGAAGTCGTCGGCCAGGTGGTCGCAACCATGAGTGGTATCGAGGCGTCGTCCAAGAAGATCGCCGACATCATCTCGGTCATCGACGGTATCGCGTTCCAGACCAACATCCTGGCCTTGAATGCCGCCGTGGAAGCGGCGCGGGCCGGCGAGCAAGGCCGCGGCTTCGCGGTGGTGGCCTCGGAAGTGCGCACCCTGGCCCAGCGCTCATCCGGCGCAGCCAAGGAGATCAAGGACCTGATCGACGACTCGGTGCAGCGCGTCGTGGAAGGCTCGGCCCTGGTGCGCAGCGCCGGAACCACGATGACCGACGTGGTCGCCAGCGTGCAGCGCGTGACCGACATCATGGGCGAAATCTCTGCAGCCTCGCAGGAACAGTCGGCCGGTATCGAGCAGGTCAACACCACGGTGACGCAGATGGACGAAGCGACGCAGCAGAACGCCGCACTGGTCGAGGAGGCGACCGCTGCAGCCCGTGCCATGGAAGAGCAAGCCACGCAGCTGACCGAGGCGGTGGCGGTGTTCAAGATCGACAGCGGGAAAGCTGTTCCGGTCCGGGCAACGTCTCCTGGAACTGCCTTCGCCGGTCCAGGCAGCAACAAGACGGCTGCGCCTTTGCAGACACCTGCAAAACGTGTCCCGCACCGCGCGCCGCGCACGCTCGAGCCCACCGCTGGCCCGACAGACGGTGCGGGTTGGCAGGAGTTCTGACCGAGCCGAAGTGGGCCCAGATTGCTGGGCCCACCGGCGTCCGGATTCGCCCCCTCATCGCGCGGGACAGGTGCTGGCACACCCTTGCCGTGCGTTTGCGGGTCCGCTATAAGCTCCCCCAAGCGGGCTTTACAGCACCGACGTAGTGACTAGGTGAGCCAGCGCTTCAGGGTCAGACCAGGAGCGGGGCGACCGTTTGTGCATCAAAGGGCAGAAATGCAACGACTGATCAATGACCTGGAAGTGCTGCTGGCAGCGTGGGATGCGCAGGCAACCAATTTCGATTCATGCGACATGCCTGCGTCTGCACTTGCCTTTCGTGAATGCCGGCGACGCCTGGGCTTGGTCCTGGCATCGCATGCCGGCGCCTTCGTCGCCCACGGGACAAAGGCCAGCGCTCCGCCCTGACGGGCGGGCATGGCCAAAGCGCTTCGCCACCCGGCCCGCCCCCCAGTGGCGAACGCCGATCCCACTGAGGGAAGGAGCGGATGCCAAGGTGCTGAACCGCTGCCCTCCGCTCGCGCCCTCCCCGGCAGTTACTTCAACGGGGCGACCGTCTGTGCGTAGGTGCCCAACGTCTCGCCTTTCGCCAGGACGTGTCCCGACGCAGCGGCAAGTACCTCGTCCCGGGTGGCACCAGGCTTGACGTCCAGCAGGGTATCGAGCGCCAGGACCTGGAAGTGATAGTGATGCGGCCGATCGCCCACTGGCGGGTGCGGCCCGTAATAGCCGACCGAACCACGGCTCGTTACTCCCTGCAGCACGCCATCGGGCTCGGTCAGACGCATCTGCTCCTGCAAGCCCTCGGGCAGCTGGGTGACCTTGGCGGGAATGTTCCAGGCCACCCAATGGACGAACGGGGTAACCGCCTTGGCATCCGGGTCTTCCATGATCACGACGTAGGACCTGGCCTTGGCAACCGCTTTCCATGACAACGCCGGCGAGACGCCATCGGCATAGTCGCTGAAGCGCTTGTCCATCGCTCCGCCGCTGGCAAACGCGGGGGCAGTCACGCTGAGCGCCCCCTTGGCGCTGGTCTCGGGCCGGGCCAGGGCGAGCGGTACCGCATTGCCCTGGTTGACCTGTTGCTCAAGCGACGCCGCTGGCGCCGCGTTGGGTTGCCCTGCTGCCGCAGCGCGGGCCGGTGCGCCCTTGGCAGAGATGCGGTAGATGACGCCGTTGGCATCGTCCGAGACCAGCAGCGCGCCGTTGGCCGTCTCCGCAAGCCCGACCGGCCGTGCAAAGTGTTTCGTGCCGCCTTCGGTCAGGAAGCCGGTCACGAATGGCTCGAAAGCGACCGGCTTGCCGTCCTCGAACCTGAGTCGCACCACCTCGTAGCCGGACGCCGGCTTGCGGTTCCACGAGCCACGGAAGGTGATGAAGGCATCGCCCCTGTAGTCGGCCGGAAAGGACGCGCCCCGGTAGAAATGGAACTGCATGGCAGCAGCGTGGGCGGTATAGCCCAGGACCATTGGTTCGCTGATGGCCGCCCACTGCTGCTTGGTCATCTCGCCCTGCGGCGTGCTCTGCGGGTTGACCCCGTCCTTGCCCCAGATATGGGGCCAACCGTATTGCTTGCCCCTGACGATGTGGTTGAGCTCCTCCGGCTGGATCTCATCGCCCAGGAAATCCATGCCCTGGTCCATGCCCCAGAACTCGCCGGTCGCAGGGTCCCAGTCGAAGCCGATGGTGTTGCGCAGGCCACTGGCAAAGATCGTGCCGGACTTCCCATCGGGCGACACGCGCAGCATCGTCGCGTGCTCGGGGTTGGTCTCGTTGCACGCATTGCAGGTCGAGCCGACGCTCAGATACAGCATGCCGTCCGGGCCGAATGCCATGGTTCGATTGGGGTGCTGCCCGCCATCCGGTAGATCGCCCACCAGCAAGCGGAGTGGCCCCAGGGTTCCGTCTTTCAGAATCGGGGCGACGAACAGTTCCTTGACCGTGACCAGGTAGAGCTGGCCGTTGCGAACCGCCAGGCCATGCGCTCCGGATCGGTTGGCCACCACCTTGGCGGGTGCGTCGAGCTTGCCGTCGTCATCGGCGTCCTTCAGCAGCAGCACATCGCCCTGATCGCGGCGGGACACATAGATGTTGCCGCCCGGGGCCACGGCGATGATGCGGGCATTCTTCAGCCCGGTTGCGAGCGGCCTGATCTGGAAGCCTGCCGGAACGTTCAGCCCCGCCATCTGACCAGGACCGGCGTCCACCTTGTCCGGCTTGAAGGTGTGCACCTGCGCCGGCACGTCGGTGCCGTCCCCTTGCTGCGCGTGTGCGTGACCGACCAACAATCCGAGCAGTGCTGCGGACACAATGCGGCGCATGTGGCTCTCCCGATGCATGAACAAGGCGCTCCAGGACTGCCGAATGGATCGGCAGCCGACCAGGTCTTTTTGCACGAGATGCGTGACGGGAACAGCAAGGCGTTGCATGCTCCTCAGTCTGGACCGACGCCGCCCACCGGCTTGCTCAATCCGCAAGGCTCAACACCACGCGACCTTCGATGGCGCCCTGGTGCATGCGGGTAAACACATCATTGATGTTTTCGAGCCGGTCGATCTGCACCGTCGCGGCCACCTTGCCCTGCTCTGCAAACTTCAGCGACTCCTGCAGGTCCAGGCGGCTGCCGACGATCGAGCCCCGCACGGTCACGCCGTTGAGCACCATGCCGAAAATGTCGAGCGGGAACGTGCCTGGCGGCAGTCCGTTGAGCGAGACCGTGCCGCCGCGACGCACCATGCCAACGGCTTGCTCGAAGGCCTTGGGCGAGACTGCCGTGACCAATGCCCCATGCGCGCCGCCGATCTCTTTCTTCAAGAATGCAACCGGGTCGTGCGTCTTCGCATTGACCGCCACAGTCGCGCCCAACCGCCGGGCGAGGTCCAGCTTGGCATCGTCCACATCGACCGCAGCCACATTGAGCCCCATCGCCTTGGCGTATTGCACCGCCATATGACCCAGCCCGCCAATACCGGAAATGACGACCCAGTCGCCAGGCTTGGTGTCGGTCATCTTGAGCCCTTTGTAGACCGTCACGCCTGCGCAAAGAACGGGAGCGATCTCGACGAAACCGATGTTCTTCGGCAAATGGCCTACATAGTCCGCGTTGGCCAAGGCGTACTCGGCAAAGCCCCCGTTGACGGAATAACCGCTGTTTTGCTGAGCCTCGCAAAGGGTCTCCCAGCCGCCCAGACAGTGCTCGCAATGCCCGCACGCCGAGTAGAGCCAGGGGATACCAACGCGATCACCCTCCTTGATGTGGTGCACGCCCTCGCCCACCGCGACGACATGGCCGACCCCCTCGTGCCCTGGAATAAACGGCGGGTTGGGCTTGACCGGCCAATCGCCCTCCACGGCATGAAGGTCGGTATGGCAGACACCACAGGCCTCGATCTTGACCAGGATATCCCCGGCCGCAGGACGCGGCACCATCACTTCCTCGATCACCAGGGGCTTGCCGAACTCTCGCACCACGGCAGCTTTCATGGTTCTGTTCATCGGTATTCCTTGTGTTATGGACCCAGTGCGTTGCGGCGCGGCCTGCCTTGGAAAGCGGCATCGATCTCCATCACTGCAAACCGATGCAACGCAGCGCCGGCGCTTGTTTTTGCCACGCCTTGCTGGTGTTTCTCGGGAAACATGGCTTGGCTGAGAAACCCTGCTGTTTCGTGTTGATGTCAATCCTTCCTGGAAGGCAAGGCTGGAGTGAAGCCTAGCGCCCTCACCCCAAGGCCGCTTTGCGCTCAATCAATTTGTCCGTAGCACGAGCGCTTTCCAGGTTACGACAGGCATGCGGCTGGATGGCGGGCACGCACACTCCGATGCACCCTGCGGAAGAGCATCAGCTTTCCGCATACGTGGAATGGTATTTCTTTAATAACCAAGCCCGAGCAGGCCGGTTTTCTCCAGTACGCACATCATCGTTGTTTTCCCACAGCCATTCGATCCGGGTTGATCGAGATCAAGGCAGCCATGTATGGTGCGATGCACCATGGGACCTGAGGCGCACATTGCCTGGCACCCCGTTGAATGCCGACGTCGCGCCGCGGCGCAAGAAAGAAAAGCTGTTGCAGGGACAACGGCGCCAGATTTTCAAGGAGTGTGGAAATGCAGCTTGGTGGAAAATCAGCAGCAGCGACCGGTTCTGCGCAAGGCAGCGAGGCTTCTTCAAGCAAGGCCTCGGACGGACACGCCATGCACGCACACGCATCGGCCCACCCGAGCCCCGCCTTCATCGCCAACGCGCAGCAAGGGTTTGCGCTGAGCGTGGTGAGTCTTACGGGAGCCCAGTGGGAAGGGCGCGTCCGCGAGGTCAGTCTTCCAGGGGAAGGGGGGCGATTTGGCGTGATGGCAAAACACACGCCCATGCTGAGCACCCTGCGCGAAGGCATGCTCCTGATCTATCCGGAAACGGGCGAGTCGCCTTTCCAGCTCTATGTGTCAGGCGGCTTCGTCGAGGTCCAGCCGACGCATGTCACCGTCCTGGCTGACCTGGCGCTGCGAAGCGAAAACCAGGACAGGGCGAAGGCCGAAGTTGCAAAGACAGCCGCAAACTCACCCATGGCAACAACGCTCACCGACGCCGCTTACGCGCAAACGCATGCCGAGCTTATGCATCACTTTGCGGCAAGCCCACGCGCAAAGCCTTGATGACTGGAACCGCTACGCATATCGCTTCAAGCAGTCTCCGCTTGTTGGACGGTCATTGAATAGGGCCCATCATGCCAAGTCGCGTCAAAGCAGCATTCCAGTATTTCAACCAAGCCGTGCCGTTCAAGCTGCCTCAGGCTTTGGTGACAACGGCGGTGCTTATCGCATTGCTGCTGCTCCCGTGCCCTGAAGGCCTGACGCCCAAGGCCTGGGGGCTGGTCGCCATTTTCCTGACCACCATCATCGCGATCATCCTCAAGGTCATGCCCATCGGGGTGATGGCGATGATGGCCATCGTCATCGTCGCGCTTTCCCAAGTCACGTCAACCAGCTCCAGGGGCGCGATCACCGATGCGCTCAGCAGCTTCTCGAGCCCGCTCATCTGGCTGATCGTGGTCGCGATCCTGATTTCCCGTGGCCTGAAGAAGACCGGCCTGGGGAATCGCATCGGCATGGTGTTCATTGCGCTGCTGGGCAAACGGACGCTGGGCATCGGCTACGGCCTGACACTCTGCGAGCTCCTGCTCGCCCCCTTTACCCCCAGCAATACCGCGCGTGGCGGGGGCATTGTTCACCCCATCATGAAGTCGATTGCCAACTCGTTCGATTCCGATCCGGCCAAAGGCACGCAAGGCAAGGTCGGCACCTACCTGGCATTGGTGAACTACCACGCCAATCCCATCACCTCGGCAATGTTCCTCACCGCCACCGCACCCAATCCGCTGGTGGTCGATTATGTGGCCAAGGCAACGAACCAACAGCTGCACCTGTCCTGGACGACCTGGGCGCTCTGCATGCTCCTACCGGGGCTGGCCTGTCTGATCGTCATGCCGCTGGCCATCTACCTGCTGTCACCTCCGGAACTGAAGGTCACCCCCAACGCGGTGGATTTCGCCAAGGGCGAATTGAAGGCGATGGGGCCGCTGACGGCGAAAGAAAAAGTGATGATCGGGACTTTCGGCCTGCTGCTGGTCCTTTGGGCGAACATACCCGCGATGATCTTCGGCCCCTCGTGGACACTGGATCCCACGGTCGTGGCATTCGTCGGCCTGTTTACGCTGATCATCACCGGCACCCTGGACTGGGACGATGTGCTTTCCGAGAAGAGTGCGTGGGATACGCTGGTGTGGTTTGGCGCGCTGGTGATGATGGCCGAGCAGCTCAACAAGCTGGGCGTGGTTGGCTGGTTCACCGAGGCCATGAAGGGCGCCATCATCGCCAGTGGAATGGGATGGAAAGCCATCGCCGGCGTGCTCGTCCTGGCCTTTGTCTTTTCCCATTACCTGTTCGCCAGCACCACCGCCCACATCAGTGCGATGCTGCTTGCGTTCCTGGGCGTGGGGGCACTGCTCATACCGCCGGATTACGTCATCCCCTTCATGCTCATGATGACCGCGTCTTCGGCGATCATGATGACACTGACGCACTATGCCACCGGGACTTCGCCCATCATCTTCGGCAGCGGCTACGTCAGCCTGGGTGCGTGGTGGAGGATCGGACTGATCATGTGCCTGCTTGAGCTTCTCATCTTCGCTCTCGTCGGCAGCACCTGGTGGAAAGTCCTTGGCTTCTGGTAGATCTTGGATCGTCCCATGAGCAGCAAGCAAGCACAGCGCCTGACGCGCCGCCTGGCAACGGCGAATTCATCGCGCAGCGTGGAGCAGCATCTGCGCATCCCGCAGGGCCTGCGACCGAGGGCTGCCAGGAAACGGCAGGACGTTTGCCTGCATGCCGCGTGGCACACCGAAACCGACGCATGGACAGATGGCATGCGGGCCGGCCGGGCGCGGCATCATCGGGAGCTTAGGGAAGTTTGATACCTGGATTGATACCTCAAGGGGCATCGCAGGGAATCGTCAATCGGCCTGAATATCCAACTCAATCAACCAGTTATGGACTGAGCACAAGCGTTGGAGCGGGCGATGGGAATCGAACCCACGTCAGTAGCTTGGGAAGCTACAGCTCTACCATTGAGCTACGCCCGCGCGGCGTTGTGAGAGTGTAGGCGGGCGCGGGTGTCGGGCGCAATGCGCGGACGTGACGAGGGCCGGTTGCCCGGCCCTCGTGTCTTGCAAGGTTGACGCCCGCACCTGTGCGGCGCGGATCAGAAGTTGCCGCTGAAGTTCACGAACAGCGTCGCATCGCGGGCGCTGCGCTGTGCGGTGGTGGTGCTCAGGCCGATGTTGCTCTGCAGGCCCCACAGGCCGGTGCGGGCGCCCAGCACGACGGTCGCATAGTTGCGGTCGAAGTTCTGGCCCGGGACGGTGTACATGCCCACGTCCGGCATCGACTGCAGCCAGGCGCTGGCTTCGGTGCCGTCCTTGAACTCGTGGTCGTAGGTCGCCTGCAGGTACGGCTTGACCATTGCGCCGTCCAGGCGCACCTGGAAGCCGATGCGGCCGACCATCGAATCGATGTCCTGATCGGCGTAGCCCAGCGCAGTGGAGCTCGCGTTGTTCTCGGTGTAGCCGTCGAGCTTGAGCTTCTGCCAGGTCAGCCCGACCACCGGGCCATACTTGACGTTGCCTTCGCCCAGCGAATAGCCGGCGTTGACCGCGGCGGTGAGGTTGCTGCCGTCCGGCGAGCCGCTGTGCACGCGCGTGGCCGGCCCGAGCTGCACTTCGCGGTCGACGTCGTAGCTGAGCCAGCTGTAGCTGACCTGAGCGTTGACCCAGACCGGGCCGGTGTACCAGCCGAAGAAACCGCCCAGCGTGGTGTCGTCCTGCTTGAAGCTGCCGTTGCGGTTGCCGAAATCGGCATCCATGCTGCCGAAGCCGGCAAAGCCGCCGAACACCAGGTCGCCAGCCGTCCAGTCCACGCCGAACAGGCCGGCCGGGGCCATGCCGTCGTACAGATCGGCGTGGTCGTAGCGCTGCATGTCGCCACGCACGCTACCCCACCAACGCAGGCCATCGGCGTCCGGCTTGCCGTCCAGATGCCAGGCCACCTGATCGGCGCGCGCGCGGCCGATGGCCTGTGCCGAATGCGTCAGCACCTGCTGCAGGCGCGGCGCTTCCAGCAGCGAGATGGCGTACTGGCCCAGGATCTGGTGGGTGGCGGTGGTCGGATGAATGCCGTCGGCAAACACATAGGTGTTCGGCGCGTTGGCGGCGACCAGGCTGGTCGGGTTGCACGCCGGCAGCGGCACGGCCGGGTTGCAGGCGGTGCTGGTGACGTTGCTGAAGCCGTAGGTGCCGGGATCGGCGACCACTTCCTGCAGGATGTGGAAGGTGTCGACCGGGATCACGCGCAGGCCCGCCGAGCGCAGGCCATTGAACAATGCGGTGTTGTAGGCGGTCGCCGCCGCAGTGCCCTGCGCCATCGCGGCGGCACCGCCGGCGCGGAAGCGCGGGGTGATGCCCACGTCCGGAATGGTCGGCACCATCACGTAGCGCGCGCCGGCGGCCTGCAAGGCGCCGACCGCACCGACCTGCGCGGTGACCGCGTTGCCGATGATGGCCTGCGCCTGGGCCGGCGCCGTGGCGGCGGCGAGCAGATCGTTGGCGCCGCCCCACACGGTGTAGAGCGCGTTCGGGTTGGCCTGGCCGCCGTTGGCGCTCAGGTAGGTGTTGATCTGGCTGGTCACCGAAGGCGCGGCGCCGAGCACGCTGGTCGAACCGGCCTGGATGCGCGCACCGCCGGCAGCGTAGTTGTCGCCGGTCTGGCCGTTGCCGTTGGGCGCGGCATTGGTGCCGTAATGGTCGGCAACGTATTCGGCCCAGACCCAGCCCGGGTTGGTGGTGAACTTGCCGGTGACCGCGCGCGAGGCGGCCGGCAGCAACGGGCTGTAGTAGCCGCTGTCGGTGAGGCTGTCACCGAAGAACACGGTCTGGTCGAACGCAGACGCGGCCATGGCCGGGGTGGCCGCAAGGGCGATGGCAACGGCCATCATGGAACGGATCGGGCGAAGAGTTGTAGCCATCGGAGTGCCTGCTCAAGTGTAGGGTGGAACTGGACCGGACCCGCATGCGTACGCCGGCGAATGGCACATGGTTCCACCCTCGCCGCCCGCGCTCACGCTGCATTGCCGCATAACGCAAAAACGCGCGCCCTGACGGCGCGCGATGCCACAATGATGACATGAACATTCAACTCAACGGCACTGCGCGCGACGTTCCCGACGACTTGCTGCTGGCAACCCTGCTGGAGCAGGAAGGTCTTGCACAGCGGCGCGTGGCGGTGGAGGTCAATGGCGAAATCGTGTCGCGCGGGCGGCATGCCACGCACCACCTGCGTGCCGGCGATGTGGTGGAGATCGTGCACGCATTGGGCGGCGGCTGATGCGGCGCGCGGGCCGGCGCAGCTGCGCGCGATCGGTGATAATTGCCTGATGACCAATACCGCCCCCTCTGATGCGCTGATCATCGCCGGCAAGCCCTACCGCTCGCGCCTGCTGACCGGCACCGGCAAGTTCAAGGATCTGGACGAAACCCGCTTGGCCACCGACGCGGCCGCCGCGCAGATCGTCACCGTGGCGATCCGCCGGGTGAACATCGGCCAGGACCCGAACGCACCCAGCCTGCTCGATGTGCTGCCGCCGGATCGCTACACGCTGCTGCCCAACACCGCCGGCTGCTACACCGCCGAAGATGCGGTCCGCACCTGCCGGCTGGCGCGCGAATTGCTGGACGGCCACAACCTGACCAAGCTGGAAGTGCTCGGCGACGAGCGCACGCTGTATCCGGATGTGGTGCAGACGCTCAAGGCCGCCGAGCAGCTGGTCGCCGACGGCTTCGAGGTCATGGTCTATACCTCCGACGACCCGATCCTGGCCAAGCGCCTGGAAGAGATCGGTTGCGTGGCAGTGATGCCGCTGGCTGCGCCGATCGGTTCCGGGCTGGGCATCCAGAACAAGTACAACCTGCTGGAAATCATCGAGAACGCCAAGGTGCCGATCATCGTCGACGCCGGCGTGGGCACGGCCTCGGATGCGGCGATCGCGATGGAGCTGGGCTGCGACGGTGTATTGATGAATACCGCCATCGCCGGGGCGCGCGATCCGATCCTGATGGCCAGCGCGATGCGCAAGGCGATCGAGGCCGGGCGCGAGGCCTTCCTGGCCGGGCGGATTCCGCGCAAGCGGTATGCATCGGCGTCCAGTCCGGTGGATGGCGTGATTGGATGAGTGGCTGGGCTGCGTTGACAGTGCAGTCGATGCGCAAGGCTTGGCGGTGTGAGGTGCCGGGTGTGGCCGTTGCCAGATCGCGCATTACTGCGAGTACCCCTCACGCCCTACCCTCACCCCAACCCCTCTCCCAAAGGGAGAGGGGCTTTGTTTTCTGATGTGACTTGACTCATGACCGATCCTTTCACCAGCGACGGCGCCAAGATGCCGCCCAAGCCCTTCACCATCGAAGAGGGACGCCGGCAGGTGCGCAGCTTCGTGCTGCGCCAGGGCCGCTTTACCCCGGCCCAGCAACGGGCATTCGATGAGTTGTGGCCACGCTTCGGCCTGGACTACAGCGGTACGCCGCGCGATCTGGATGCGGCGTTCGGCCGTCCCGCGCCCAAGGTGCTGGAAATCGGCTTCGGCAATGGGGCGGCGTTGCGCTTTGCCGCGCAGCAGGACCCCAGCCGCGACTACATCGGCATCGAGGTGCATGCGCCCGGCGTCGGCCGCCTGCTCAATGCGCTGGACGAGGATGGCAGCACGCATGTGCGCCTGTATCACCACGACGCAGTGGAAGTGCTCGAGCACGAGATCGCCGATGGCGCGCTGGACGAAGTGCGCATCTACTTCCCCGATCCGTGGCACAAGAAGCGCCACAACAAGCGCCGCCTGATCCAGCCGGCGTTTGCGGCACTGGTGGTACGCAAGCTGCGCCATGGCGGCCGCCTGCACGCGGCCACCGACTGGGCCGATTACGCCGAACAGATGTGGGACGTGCTCGACGCCACACCGGGCCTGGTCAACCGCGCCGGCCCGCGCGGCCACGTCGAACGCCCCGCCTGGCGCCCGCAGACCCACTTCGAAACCCGCGGCCAGAAGCTCGGCCACGGCGTGTGGGATCTGCTGTATGACCGGGATTCGGGAGTGGGGAGTGGGGATTCGTAACAGCGCCTTCCCGCACACTCGACGCCACAGCAGCTCACCGAATCCCCACTCCCCACTCCCGAATCCCGGCCCCTGATGGATACCGCGCTGACACTGACCAACGATATGAAGCTCGTCCTCGGGCTGGTCGGTTTCACGATGGCGATGTTTTTGTTCGAGCGCATTCGCGCCGACGTGGTGGCCTTGATCGTGCTGGTGGTGCTGGGCGTGACCGGGCTGGTGGCGCCGGAAGAACTGTTCGGCGGCTTTTCCGGTAACGCGGTGATGAGCATCATCGCCACCACCATTCTCGGTGCGGGGCTGGAGCGCACCGGTGCGTTGAATCGCCTGGCAAGCTGGTTACTGCGGCGCTCGCACGGCAGCGAACAACGCCTGATGATGATGACGCTGGCCATCTCCGGCCTGAACTCGTCCTTCATGCAGAACCCGTCGGTGATGGCCTTGTACCTGCCGGTCGCCTCGCGGCTAGCCGCGCGCACCGGGCTGACCCTGCAACGCATGTTGCTGCCGATCGCCGCGGCCATCGTGATGGGCGGCGCGCTGACCATGGTGGGCAATTCGCCGCTGATCCTGCTCAACGACCTGCTGGTGTCGGCCAACAACAACCTGCCCTCGGGCATGGCCAGCATCGAGCCGTTGACGATGTTCGCGCCGCTGCCGATCGGCGTGGCCCTGCTGATCGCCGCACTGCTGTACTTCCGTTTCTACGGCGACCGCAAGCTGATCGAGGAAGAACGCCTGATCAACGAAGGCGTCACGCCCTCGCGCACCGAGAGCTATTTCGCCAAGACCTACGGCATCGACGGCGACGTGTTCGAGCTCACCGTCAGCGCCGAAAGCCCGCTGGTCGGCATGACCCTGGGCGAGGCCGAGGCGCTGCACGACGCGCCGTTGCTGCTGGCGCTGAAGACCGGCAACGACACCCGGCTGGCGCCGCCGGCGGACATGCGCATCTGGGTCGGCAGCGTGCTCGGGGCGATGGGGCCGCGCCAGGAAGTGAACGACTTCGCACAGAATCAGTTCCTGCGCATGTCCTCGCGCCTGCGCAACCTGGGTGACCTGTTCAATCCCAGCCTTGCCGGCATTTCCGAAGCATTGATTCCGCCCAACTCGCGGCTGATCGGCAAGACCGCCGCCGAGTTGCGCCTGCGCAAGCAGAGCGGCATCAGCCTGCTGGCGATCAACCGCGACAAGCAGGTGATCCGCGAGGATGTGCGCAACGTGCCGCTGCGCGGCGGCGACATGCTGGTGTTCCACAGCATCTGGCAGGACCTGGCGCAGGCGGCGGAAAGCCGCGATTTCGTGCCGGTGACCGACTTCCCCAAAGGCGAGCAGCGCCCGCACAAGTTCAAGATCGCGATGGCGATCTTCGCCTTCACCATCCTGATCGCGCTGACCTCGCGGCTGCCGGTGGCGCTGACCTTGATGACCGGCGTGGCCTGCATGCTGGTCAGCGGCGTGCTGCGCATGGACGAGGCCTACGCCTCGATCAACTGGAAGACCATCTTCATGATGGCCGGCCTGATTCCACTGGGCTGGGCGATGGACAGCAGCGGCACCGCGGCCTGGGTGGCCGGCCATACCATCGACCGCCTGCCCGAGGGCATTCCGGTGTGGGCGCTGGAAATCAGCCTGGCGCTGCTGACCACTGCGTTCTCGCTGGTGATCAGCCATGTCGGCGCCACCATCGTGATGGTGCCGATCGCGGTCAACCTGGCGCTGGCGGCCAACGGCAACCCCACGGCATTCGCACTGATCGTGGCGTTGTCGGCGTCCAACAATCTGATGACCGCCTCCAACCCGGTGATCTCGATGGTGGCCGGCCCGGCCAACTACCAGCCGCGCGAGCTGTGGCGCGTGGGCGCACCGCTGTCGCTGATCTACATCGTGGTGATGGTGTCGATGATCAACCTGATGTTCTGGTGGGCAGCGCGCTGAACCGGCGTGATCGCCGGCGACAGCGATCGCTGCAGATACGCGCGCAGATGGAGCGACCATCGATGCTGCACGTCAGGCGCACTGCACGCCTCATCGCCAGGCACGAGACGCAGCGACGACTCCAGCTGCTGCCTGAAGCGGGCTGACGACTGCTGGCGATGTCCTGCCAGCCGCACACTGCTCCAGCCTCGGCCCGCACACCTTGCGCTGGCGCGTGTGACGCCGGCTCAGCGCGGCGACCTAGCCAAGCACCACCTGCGTCCCTTCGATGCGTACCGGCACCGCCAGCAGCGATTGGCCGCGACACGGCCCGCTGATGCATTCGCCGCCACTGAGCTCGAACGCTGCACCGTGCGCTGCGCAGACCAGGTGCCCTTCCTTGGTCTTGAGGAACTGGCCGGGTGCCCAATCCAGCCGCCTGCCGGCATGCGGGCAGACGTTCAACCAGGCGCGCACCTGGGCACCATCGCGATACAGCACCAGCGACTCCGCGCCGCCGTCCCACGTCGCTTCGACTTCCAGAAATCCGGCATCGGGAATCTGCGCCAAGTCGGCAAGCGTGGTGGGCGATGGCGAAGACATGCGGTCTGCTGCTGGAGGACGGACTGCGATTGTGGCACGCGCCTGCGTCGTGCCAACGCCATGCGGTGGCTGCCACCTACGCATCTACTGCCCTCATGGAGAAGCGCTCCGGCCGACAAGGCGAGGCGCCTGGAGCGCACCGGATGTGATGCACTTAACGAAACGGGCCATTGTTTAACGAAGTTTTCACTCAATGACATGAAACCGCAACGATACTGCGGGCCTGTTTCCTGCCCGGCAGCCCACCGCCATGCCTGCACGTCTCTTCCAATTCGGCAACCTCCACCACCTGTTTGCCCCGCGCAAGCCGCGTCACCCGCTGGTGCGCGTTGCCGCCGGCATGGCGGGTCTGGTCATCCTTGCGGTGCTGATCTTCTTCAGCGTGTTCGTGGGCGCGGCGATGATCCTGGGCGGCATCGCCTGGAAGCTGCTGAGCAAGTCGAACCGTCGCACGCCGCAGCAGACCCACGTGGTCGAAGCCGAGTACCGCGTGGTGCGCAAGCCCGCGTTGCCGTTGTCGCACTGACGCGCCACGCCACCGCCATCGGGCGCGGTGAGCATTGAATCCTGATGTCGCTGCGCGCATGCCCTGGACGGCATGCGCGCTTTCGCCTGCGCCGACGCAGACCGCGATCCCACGAACTGCCAGCCAGGCGGCGCGATGCACTCCACGCGCAGCACGGCGGTTCCGTCATGCACGGGCAAACGGCTAGACTCAGCTGCCCCGTTCCCCAAGGATGCGTGCATGACCCACGATGTGATTCCCGCCGCCGACGTCCCGCGCATTCCGGTGGTGGGTGGCGGCAACTTTCCGGTGCACCGCATCTACTGCGTTGGCCGCAACTTTGCCGATCACGCGCGCGAGATGGGCGCTACCGCACCTGCCTCCAGGGCCGAACGGGGCCAGCCGACCTTTTTCATGAAGCCTGCCGATGCGATCGTGGTCGGCCACGGCGACCGGATTCCCTATCCGCCCGGCACCAGCGAGCTGCATCACGAAGTGGAGCTGGTGGTGGCACTGGGCAGCGATGCACCGGCCGGCGTGTTGCCGGTGGATCAGGCAGAGGCGCTGATCTATGGCTACGGCGTGGGCCTGGACCTGACCCGGCGCGATCTGCAGGCCGCCGCCAAGGCCAAGGGCCTGCCGTGGGACATCGCCAAGGGCTTCGATCACTCCGCACCGATCAGCGAGCTGGTGCATGCCGGCGAGGTGGGTGCGCTGGAGGCCTTGAACCTGTCGCTGGAGGTCAACGGCCAGGTGCGCCAGCAGTCGTTGCTGGACCAGATGATCTGGAACGTGCCGGAGATTTTGCATGAGCTCTCCAAGCTCTATGCATTGCGCGCGGGCGACCTGATCTTCATGGGCACGCCGGCCGGCGTCGGCCCGCTGCTGCCGGGCGATCAATTCAGCGCACGCCTGGAAAACGTCGCCGAGCGCCACGGCATCATCGCGGGCTGACACGCCGCCCGCTACGATCACGCTGCGGCAGTTGGTCCGCGACCGCATCTGGAGTGCGCTATGGGAATGGTCAGCGAATTCAAGCAATTCGCGATGCGTGGCAATGTCATCGACCTGGCGGTCGGTGTGGTCATCGGTGCAGCGTTCGGCAAGATCGTCACCGCGCTGGTGGAAAAGATCATCATGCCGCCGATCGGCTGGGCCATCGGCAATGTGGATTTCTCGCGTCTGGCCTGGGTGCTCAAGCCTGCCAGCGTCGATGCCACCGGCAAGGAAATTCCGGCGGTGGCCATTGGCTATGGCGATTTCATCAACACCGTCGTGCAGTTCGTGATCATCGCCTTCGCGATCTTCATGGTGGTCAAGTTGATCAACCGCCTGACCCATCGCAAGCCGGATGCCCCCAAGGGCCCGAGCGAAGAAGTGCTGTTGCTGCGCGAGATTCGCGATTCCCTGAAGAACGACACGCTGAAGACACCGGGCGTGCCGTAAGCGGGCACATCCGCTGTGCAACGTCGCGCGGGAGGATGACCTTTCGCACGCAGACGGGGGACCTCGCGCTGATAAGCTCGGGGTCCCCCTTGTCGTTGGAGCCGCCCCGCATGCGTCGCCTCGCTGTTGCCATCTCTGCCCTCCTCGCTTGCGCGCCCGCGCTCGCCGCACAGACCACCATCGCCGATGGCGCACTGCGCACCGCCGCACAGCTGCGCGAACAGGCCCTGGCCGACACCACCGGCTTTGCCGTGGTGGAATCCCTGACCACCGAAGTCGGCCCGCGTATCGCCGGTGGCGAGGCCGACCCGCGCGCGGTGGCCTGGGCCAAGGCCAAGTTCCAGTCGCTGGGCTTTGACAAGGTGTGGACCGAGCCGGTGAGTTTTCCCAAGTGGCAGCGGCGCAGCGAACAGGCGGCGGTGATCGGCGCGCATGCGCAGCCCCTGCACATCACCGCCCTGGGCGGCAGCCCGGGCGGCACCGTCGAAGGCGAGGTGGTGCGCTTCGACAACCTGGCCGCACTGCAGGCCGCACCGGCCGGCTCGCTGGCCGGCAAGATCGCCTTCGTCGATTATCAGATGACCAAGGCGCGCGACGGCAAGGATTACGGCAATGGCGGCGCGGTGCGCAGCAAGGGCCCGTCGGAAGCGATCCGCAAGGGCGCAATCGGCTTTGTGATGCGCTCGGCCGGCACCGACTCGCACCGCGTGCCGCATACCGGCATCACCCGTTTCGATGACGGCCTGACGCCGGTACCGGCAGCGGCGCTGTCGGTGCCCGACGCCAACCAGCTCGCGCGCCTGGCCGCGCTGGGCAGCACGCGTGTGCGGTTGGCACTGGACTGCGGCTGGGATGGCACGGCGACCTCCTACAACGTGATCGGCGAAATCACCGGACGCAGCAAGCCCAAGGAAGTGGTGGTGATCGGCGGGCACCTGGATTCGTGGGATCTGGGCACCGGCGCGATCGACGATGGCGCCGGCGTGGCGATCACCATGGCCGCGGGCCACCTGATCGGCCAACTCAAGCAGGCGCCCAGGCGCACGATTCGCGTGGTGGCCTTTGCCAACGAGGAGCAGGGCCTGTACGGCGGCAAGGCATATGCGGCCGCGCATGGCAAGGATGCCAAGGACATGGCGCTGCATCAGATCGGCGCAGAGAGCGACTTCGGGGCCGGGCGCATCTATGCGTTCAACACCGGCTCGGCCGCACCGGAAGACTCGCGCGCCGCGACCAGGCAGATCGCCGAGGTGCTCGCGCCGTTGGGCATCGCATATGCGCCGGACAAGGGCGGCCCCGGCCCGGATGTCGGGCCGATCTCCGCCAAGGGCGGCGCATGGGCATGGCTGGCGCAGGACGGCACCGACTACTTCGACCTGCACCACACCGCCGACGACACCCTGGACAAGATCGACCCCAAGGCGCTGGCGCAGAACGTGGCGGCCTACACGGTGTTTGCATACCTGGCAGCCGAGGCCGATGGCGATTTCGGCAGTCGCGCGAAAAGCGTGCAACCGCCGAGCGAATAACTGCGACGGAAGGCGTCGCAGGCGCCCTTGTTGAGGGCGAGCGGCACGGATGACGCGCACGCGGCGCGTCGTCCGTGCCGATACCACCATCGACAGCGAATGCCAGCGGCCAGGCACGTCGCGGTACTGCAGGCCTCGAGCGTACCTGCTGCCCTTTTCGCCTCCACTCCAGGACGAGCACCCACAATGGCGGCCAAGCGCCAACGCAGTGCCAACAACGCAGCAACCTTGCTGGATGTCGCCAAGCACGCCGGCGTCTCGCCGATGACAGCCTCGCGCGTCATCAACCGTCACCCGCATGTCGGCGAGGACATGCGCGTGCGCGTGGAAGCCTCGGTGCAGGCATTGGGGTATCGCCCCAACCTGGCGGGCCGTTCGTTGCGCACCAGTGGCCTGTTGCGCATCGGCGTGCTGTACAGCAATCCCAGCGCGGCCTACCTCAATCAATTCATGCTCGGCCTGCTCGAACAGAGCAGCCTCAATGGCAGCCAGGTGCTGGTGGAAAAATGCGGTGCCATCCGCAGCCAGCGTGCCGCCACCGAACGCTTGCTGGCAGCCGGCGTGGACGGCGTGATCCTGCCTCCCCCGTTATGCGATTCGCGCCAGACCATCGCCGAACTCGATGCACGCGGCATCCCGGTCGTGGCAGTGGCCAGCGGCGCACCGATGGCGCAGATCAGCTCGGTGCGTATCGACGATTACCAGGCCGCGCGCGCCATCGTCGACCACCTGGTCGAACTGGGCCATCGCCGCATCGCCTTGATCAAGGGCGACCCCAAACACACGCCGAGCGCGCTGCGTGCCAACGGCTATCTCGACAGTCTGCAGGCTGCAGGATTGGAGATTGCGGAGAACCTGATTGCCGAGGGACTGTTCACCTATCACTCCGGGCTGCTCGCTGCGCGCAGCCTGCTGGCCCAACCCAGGCCACCGACCGCCATCTTCTGCAGCAACGACGACATGGCGGCGGCGGCGGTTGCGGTTGCACACGGACTGGGCCTGCGCGTGCCCGAGGATGTCTCGGTGGCAGGCTTCGACGACACGCCGGTCGCCACCACCATCTGGCCCGAACTCACCACCGTGCACCAACCGGTGACGGCGATGGGACGCGCGGCAGTGTCGTTGCTGGCAGATGCGATCCGCCAACGCCGCAAGGGGGATGCCGCGCAGGGCGTGCATCAGGTGATGAAGTACACCCTGGTCAAGCGCAGCTCGACCGCCGGGCCACCCGAGGAATGACGCGTTGAGGCGTCAGCGTGCAGCGAATGGGTTGAAACTGGATGCCAACGATCAACCAGGAACATTGCCTGCGCGCATCGATTCGCCACCCATCGGCAATCGCAGCGCCGCACTGCGTGCGTCGATGCAAATGACGCCGCACATCCGACGAACGCCCATGGCGGCCAGCTGCCGCCATGGGTTGACACGACATCCGGTCAGCGCGGCCAGGTGTGCCGTCCACGACGGATGGACACCGGCGTCACCGGTGTCGATCCGACCGCGTCACTTCACCGGCCTTGCGCGTACCACAGCCGATGAGGCGCTGGTCCCGGCCATGCCGTTTGCCGTCACCACATAGTCGTAGTCCGCACCGTTGGTGACGGACCGATCGACATACGACGCCGTCGCGACATTGGAACCAATCGTCGTAAACGCACCTGCAGCAGCTGCACGACGCTGCAGCGTGTAGCTGGTTGCTCCCGCTACCGGCGACCAGCTCAGCCTGACCTGGCGATCGCCGACGGTGGCAGTCAGACCGCGTGTTGCGCTCGGCGCCGCGCTCGTTGCGGGAGCGGCGACCGCGGTGCCGGCGGTTGCGATCGCCGGGTACGCGTTGTTCACCAGCTCGACGAACTGGTTATGGAACCAGGCACCGGAGATCGGCGCGCCGGCCAGTGCGCCGGTCAACACGCCATCGGCCGTGGTGTAGGTCGGGTCGCACATCCGATCGAACCCCTTGCCCTCGTTATTGGAAATGAGGGTGCTGGAGCCATCGGACTCGCCCGGTGGCTTGACCCACGCATACGCATCCAGATGCGGACCCGGAGCTGCGGTGGGGAGCGCACCAATGCCTGCCCCGCTCTGATTGCACCAGTTGCCACGGTGCAGGCGACGGTCGATGCGGCCGCTATTGACGTAGGTATTGATGTCGCTGCCAAACGCGCCGACCGGACGATTCGGCCCGCCCCATCCGTTACGGCCGGTATCGACGATAAAGCCGATCGTGCTGGGCCAGCCTGCGCCGACGAAGCCGCTGTACAGGGCCTGGGTAAAATCGGTCTCATCGAAGTAGGGATTCCACTCGTAAAATTTCGCCGACTTGATCGGCTGCCCGTTCACGCTCAACTCGGGATTGGGCAGATTGGGTTCGTTCAACGGCGTGGTATTGGCGGTGTTGGTGACAAAGCCGTCCACGCTTGCCAGGCCGGCGCTGGTTCCCTGCACCACGCGGGTATACAGCGCGATCGACGGGCCGCGATTGCTATCCCAGCCCAACCATCCGGAGTGACCGATATCCAGATAGTTGTAGGTATTGGGAATGGCGTGCAGCTTGTTGAGCGCATACTTGATGCCTTCCTCGTAAATTCCCGTGGAGTTGGCCAGCGCGCAACGCATGTCATTCAAGTTGGTGACGAGGTTTGGCAGGCTATCGGGCTCGATCACATTGACGATGCGGATATCCCTGTATTTCGGATCCGCGAAGATCGCCGCGATGACGTCGATATATTCTTTCTTGTAGCGCTCCAGCGCCGCCGGGGTCAGCGGCAATTCGCCATTGGACGCCAACGCGTGACAATCGCGGCCAGGCAGATCGTAAATGACGAAGCTGGCGGTGATCGGCGTATTGGCTTTTTTCTGCGCCAACGCGGCATCCAGGTGCCCCCGCAGACCGAGCCGCCCGGCATTCGCCGACCCGCCGGTGATCGCAGCGATACGATCCAGCCAGACCGCGGTGGGAATGGCCTTGACCCTGCCCATCTTCTCCTTCAATGGTGCACCTTTCACCTTCGCAATCGAGGCGTCGACTTTCCTGGCGTAATCGGGATTCACATACCCGCTTGCACCCACGAAGGGGTTGTCGACGCGCACCTGCGCGCAGACGCCGGCGACGAATAACGGATTCAATGCCAATAGCGATAACGCCATCGAGCGCCGGAGGTTATGACGGATACCCTTGCTGAATTTCATTGGATTCACCTTGTTTTTAATCGAATGGTGTTTATTCAAAATCCAAGAAGCGCTGCCTCGTGGCCTGCCTTGTTCCTCTTCAGGGCACCCATCAGAGATGTCCGGAGCCAATCAAACGCGCTCCGTCGGCGTCCCGCCGAAGAGCATTCGCATGGCATGACATCGACAATGTCCGCACCGACATGCAGGCCAATAGCCTGTTTGTGTGCCGTGACATCACCTAAGACCTCAGATTCATTGGAAGCGAATGCGGCCGCACCGACGTTATCGTCGCGACGATTGCCTCCGTGATATGCGGATTATCTCCAGGGAGCGATTGAGCGATCAGCGTGGAATGCTGTGCCTGCGAACGGAGTGGTCGGTTCGCCATGCGGAAACTACGCCGCACAACTGGCATAAGCAATCGTCAAACATTGCGTTTGGGCACAGATCCAAAGACTGTCCATAGCGACATTTCAACTGCAGGCATTACTGCACAAATGGATGTGCCATTACGCACAAAAAAACGGCCGCATCGCTTCCCGACGATGCAGCCGAATGGGAGGGTGCCCGACGTTGCCGTCGGGCGTCTTACAGCACCGGCACGCCGGTGACGGGAAGAAAGCGAAAGGACCGCCTGGAGAGGGACAACAGAAGATCATGTGCGACACGGGGCAGGGGTGCGCCGTGTCGCACATCGGGACATCACATCAGAAGCGCAGACGCAAACCCGCGTAGTAACGACGCTCGAAGATGTTCTGGTCGTAGTAGTGATTGGTCCACTGCGCGTAACGCCGCTCGCTTTCACCGGTGAGGTTGGTGGCTTGGGCGTACAGCGTCAGGTGATCGTTGACGTCGTAGCTGAAGGAGGCATCCAGATAGCCGACATCGTCGTTCCAGATCGCCAGCTCGTCGCCCCAGGCACCGCTGTTGACCTGGCTGAACCGCTTGCTGCGCCAGTTGTAGGCCACACGCGCCTGCAACTTGTCCTTTTGATACCACAGCACCGCATTGGCCTGGTGCTTGGAGTTGTCGCCGATCGGAAGCGTGTTGCCTTCGATGTCGGTGTTGTCGGTGTCGGCGTCGGAGAAGGTGTAGTTGATGTTGGTACCGAAGCCGCTCAGCCACCCGGGCAGGAAATCGAAGGCCTGCTGATAGCCGATTTCAAAGCCCTTGATCTTGCCGCCACCGCCATTGACGATGCGCTCCACCGGCCCACCCAGACGCACCACGCCGTCGGCATCGGGTTGCGGCTCGATGTTGGTCACCGTGGTGGGGAACGACTTCACATCGATCAGGAACGCGCCCACGCTGACCAGCGACGCATCGGAGAAATACCATTCCCACGAGGCGTTGTAGTTGGTGGCGCGATACGGGTCCAGATCCGGGTTACCGGAGCGGCCATTGAGGAACAGCACCGCATCCGAGGGCAAGGCGGGGTTGCGCGGCGGCGTGCCGTTGACGGCGTAGAAGCTCACCAACCCGCGACCGAGATCGGGCAGGTCCTGGCGCGCCACCGCCTTGTTGTAGGCAAAGCGCAGCTTCTGCGCGTCGGTGATGTCCAGCGACAGGTTGGCGGTGGGCAGCACGTCGGTGTACTGACGGTTCAGGCGATTGGTGCCGATCGCCGGGCTGACGCCATTCCATTCGACGTTGCCGATGAACACGTTGCCGCTGCTCAGGTACTGATCGATCGCCAGCTTGGTCTGCACGATGCGCGCGCCGATGTTGGCCGTCCACGGCACCGCGCTGCCGGTGCCACCTTCCAGGTTCGCCAGGAAGTACGCCGCGGTGCTCTTTTCGGTGACCTTGTAGGAATCGGCGGCCTGCTGGTAGGCCACGTTGCCCGGGTACAGGCTGTTGAGGTAGCCCACCGGGTCCTTCATGACCTGCGGGTTGATCGCCGGCAGCCCCTGGCTGCCCAGGCCGGTGACCCTGAGCGGATCGAAGTCGTTGAAGTAGGCCCAGTAACCGGGGATCGAATTGAACGGCAGCAGGCGCGCCTCGGAGACACCGCTGCAGGTATCCACGATCAGCGGATCCTTGAAGTAGTACAGCGAGCGGTTCGGGTCGGTGCAGCTGGTGGACACCGGCGACAAGTAGCGATAGGTGTCCAGCTTGACCTCGCGCTCGCCATAGCGGATGCCGAACTGGAAGCCGCGCACCACGCCCTCGTCGAACTCGAAGGTACCGTCGGCGCGGAACGCGTCCATCGTCGCTTCGATCTTGTTGCCCTGCGCCCAGGTCGACATCAGCTGCCAGTTGTCCGGGTTGGACACGTCGGTACCGAGGTTGACTGCCGGATAGGTGCCGCGGAAATCCACTGAGGCATCCACCGTCGGCAGTCCGTTGGCATTGGCCCATTGCGTGACGCCGCCGGCGCGCGTGATCTGGTCGCCGCGTGTCACCACCGCATCGGCGCGCGCTTCGTCGTAGGTACGCTGCGCATCGCCATGCACCCAACGGAACGAGGCACGGAACGGACCGCCGTCGTCGAAGCGCAGCTCCAGGTTGGTGTTGAGCGAATCCGAATCGGCCACGCCGGCCATCGAATGCGCCTGGAAGCGGTTGTAGCGGAACTGGCCGTATTCCAGCACGCCATTGGAATCGACCACCGATCCGGGCTGCAACTGGTTGGTGGCCCAGCCGGTGTGCAGCTGTGCGGCCACCGAGGTGTCCTGGTCTTCGAGCTTGGTATAGGCCGCATCGGCCAGCACCGTCCACGAATCGTTGATGTTGAACTGGAACGAGCCGTTGACGCCGGTGCGCTGGCGGTCGGTGCTGCGGTTATCCAGCTCGGTGGCGACCCAGTTGTAGAAGTAGTCGCGTGGCAGGTTGGACGGATCGGTATTGCTGCCGATGCGGCCATCGCCGTTGAAATCGAAGCCCACGTTCTGCTCGGTGGATTTCTGCGCGCCGTTGGAATACACGCTGGGGTGCTTGTTTTCCAGCGTGGCATCGGAGTACGACACCGCCAGCAACGCGCCCCAGCGCTCGGTGCGGAAACTGGCCAGACCCGAGTACAGCTCGTTGAGTTCCTGCACGCGGTCGCCGTAGGAACCTTCGACCTGGCCGCTGAAGGTCCAGCCTTCGGGCAGGTCGAACGGGCGCCGTGTCTTCAGCGACACCGTGCCGCTGATGCCGCCATCCAGGTCCGCGGCGGTCGGCGACTTGATCACGTCCACGCCGCTGAACAGCGTCGGCGGAATGTCGACGAAGTCCGGCTGCGCACGTCCGATGTTGGGTTGGCCGAACTGATCGCCGCCACCGGCGCTCAGGTACAACTCGCCATTCATCGTGGTCTGCACCTGCGGCATGCCGCGGATATTGAGCTGCGAGCCCTCGCCGGCCGAGCGCCGGATCTGCACGCCGGGCACGCGCTGCAGCGAATCGGTGATGGTGACGTCGGGCAGCTTGCCGATGTCTTCTGCAGAGATCGAGTCGATGATCTGCGCGGCGGTGCGCTTGTTCTCGATGGCCTCGGCCTGCGCGCCGCGCACGCCCTTGACCATGACCTTGTCCAGCTCGGTGACGCCGGCCGTACTGCCGGCTTCCTGCGCTGCGGCAGTTGCCGCGACCAGTGTGAGTGCAGCCGCCAGCGCGGCGGCCAGCGGGGTGTGACGCGTACTGCGATGCAACTTGTTCATGGTCCCCTCCCAGGGATGACGACAATCCACGACCGTTTCGAATGGCATTGCAGGAACGGCAATGCGGTATTGGCTGACGCGCAATCGGCGCGGCAGTGCGAACGCCGTGCAGGGGCACGGCGTGGCAACTCGTCGGCGCCGTTACGGAAGTCCGTTGGCAACGCCTGTTGATGGCTCGACATTCCAGCCGCGCACCTGCAGCGTGGCGTTGCGCAGGCTCGCCGCGGACGGGCCACGGATCTCGACCTCGCGCTGCTCGCCCGGCACCAGGCTGAGATAGTTGTCGCTGTAGTAGGCCGGCAGGATGCGTTGGCCCTGCGCGTCCACCAGGGTCAGCTTGGTATTGAGCGCCACCTGCTGCGAGGCATTGCGCACGGTGGCGCGCAGCACCGGCTCGGCCCCCTCCTGCAGCTGCGTGCTGAGCTGCAACGGCACTGCCGCCAGCGTATCCAGGCCACGCATGGCCGCCGCATCGCGCGCCACCCAGTACAAATTGCGCGAACGCACGACCGCATCGCGATCGAGCAATTGCAGCCGCACAAACCCCAGCCCGTTGGTGTCCTTGAGCAACGGCGCCAGTTGCAGCACCGGTGCCGAGACCGCAACGGGCGCGGCGTCCACGGCCTGTTCGCGCTGCTGCAGCAATGCGCCATTGCTGCTGTAGACCTCTGCACGCACACGCAGGCCACGTACCGGGTCGCTGGCATTGTTGACCACCACCACCTCGTGGCCGGGCAGGTTCATCTGCACATGCAGCATCTCCGCCGCATTGCGCACGCCGTAGTAGGCCGCGTGGGTGTCGTAGTCGTGGCTGTAGATCTGCCACATGTTGCTGGGCCAGGCTGGATGGCTCATCCACAGCAGGCGCCCGCTGTTCTTGGTCCACAGCTGCGCGTTGAAGCCTTCGAAGATGGCGCGATGGGTGTCGTAGTTGAGCAACTGCGCCTTGCGCTCAAAATCTTCCAGGCTGGTGGGCGCACCCAGCTTGTCGGTGAGCGAACGCATGAAGCTGGCGGTGTCGCCGTTACCGGACTGGTGCCAGTCGTGATAGGCCCAGGCATCGCTGATCGGCCACTGGTCCTGCGCCGCCGGGACGGAGGCCTTGAACGACTCCAGGGTGGAGAAAGAGGGCGTGCCCACTTCCACCGAAAAGCCCTGTGCCAGGGCGTTGAAGTACCCCACCGGCTCGCGGTAGTTGTACGGGCCGCTGCCCTGCAGATTGACCTGGTTGGAACTGCCGGTGTACCAGCGCGTGCCATCGAGCTCGGCCACCAGCGCATCCAGCCCTTCGTTGAGGATGGGTGCGGGCACGCCCTCGTTGCGGCCGAACCACAGCACGATGGAGGGATGGTTGCGGAAGCGCTTGATCACCTCGGCGGCATTGTCCAGGAACAGCGCCGCATCGGCCGGTTCCATGTTGTAGTTCTGGGTGGACTGCCAGAAGTCGTTGAGCACCAGCATGCCGTATTCGTCGGCCAGCTCGAAGAAGCTGGCTTCGGTGTTCTGCCCCACCCAGTTGCGCACCACGTTGAAATGCGCATCGCGCTGCAGGCGGAAGTACGGCTCCAGCCGCTCGCGCGAGACACGCTTGCGCCAGTCGTCCATGCCCCAGTTGCCGCCCTTGACGGCAATGCGCACGCCATTGATGCGGATGGCCAGGTACGGCGCCAGCGCGTCATCGCTCAGCGGCGTGACTGCCGGCGATGCCTGCGCGCCGGGATAGAACGATTGCGCATCGCCGCCGGGCACGGGGCGGATCGCACTGTGGCGGGCATCGACGATGCGTTCGCCACGCTGACGTGCCTTGTTGAAATCCACCAGCACGCGGCGCAGCGCACCGTCCTGGTCGAACAGCGACAGCTCGTAGCCGACTTCGCGAATGCCGAAGCGCAGCTGCTGCGTGTCCGATGGCGTACCGGCCACCTCGACGCTGGCCTGCACGGTATATAACGCAGGCTCGCCATAACCGTTGGGCCACCACAGGCGCGGATTGGCGATCACCAGTTCCGGCGTATCGGCGGCGCTGAGCGTGAGCGTGGTACCACCGGCCGGCACGTTGACCTGCCGCTGGATGCGCACATCGCCGATGGCCAGTTGCAGGGTGCCCTGCACCCCCGCGGCACTGTCGTTGCGCAATGGCACGCTGATTTCAAGCTCGGCACGCCGGTGATCCGTGGCCAGCCGCGTCGTCACCACCCGGGTGTCGCCGAGCGCCAGCGGCCCGGTGGCGTGCAACTGCACGTCCTGCCACAGCCCGGCGTTGCGATCGCGCACCGCCGGAATCCAGTCCCAGCCTTCGCTGGCGATGAAGGTCGGCCCGTCCAGTGCCTGCACACCGCCGTTCTCGCCCACGCCCGCGGTCATCGACTGCTCGTGCGCGATGCCCGGATGCGGCGGCGGCGAGACGCGCACGGCAATGATGTTGCGGCCAGCCTTGAGCTGCTTGCTGACATCGAAGCGGCCGCGTGCGAACGCACCGCGCGTACGCCCGACCTGGGTGCCGTTGACCCAGACCTCGCCCGCGTAGTTGATGCCGTTGAACAGCAGTTCCAGCCGCTTGCCCTGCGCTGCAGCGGGCAGATCGAAACGGCTGCGGTACCACCAGTCCTGCCGGCTCAGCGATTCGGGAATGGCCATGTTGTTGAGACCGATATCCGGGTCCGGATACACGCCCCGATCGACCAGCGTGGTGAGCACGGTGCCCGGTACGGTGGCCACGCGCCAGGCCGCAGCGCCGCCGCTGTCATCACCGCGCGACAGGCTGGCGCCGGTGGCCTGCCCAAGCTCCGGCGCCGCAGCCAGTTCCCACGCGCCGACCCGCCATGCCGCTGCATCCAGCGGCTGCAACGCGGGCGTCGGCTGTACCGGCTTGGCGACCGGCGCAGAGAAGGCCGCCGCGCTGCGCGGCAGCGTTGCGGGCGGCTGCGGTGCGACCTGGCCAGCCATCTGCCTGACCTGGACCTGCCAGGCCGGCGAGGCGTCTTCGAAACGCTGCAAGGCCGGGTCCGGCGCCTTGGCCGCAAGCTGCGCGATGGCCGGCGCATCCAGTGCAGCGGAGTGCGCAAGGAAACCGGCGATCTCGCCACCGAAGTGCTGCGTATAGACGGCGGGCTGCTCGCGTGGACCGAACATCAGCACGGGCGCGACCGCGCCCTGGCGGACCGCACCGCTGGCGACCTGGCGGCCATTGGCGTACAGCGCCAACCGCCCGCCCTGCGCCACCGCAGCCACCTGCGTCCAGGCCCCCGCAGGCAGCGCCTGCTTGCTGCGCAGCACGGTATCGGCACCCTGCACGAAGGCGAGCCGGCCGTTGTCGATCGCGAAATAACGCCCGGCCGACTTCGGATCGCCCATCCCGGCGATCAATGCCGGGCCGGCAGTCGCACGCGAGGGACGCACCCAGCCGGACATGCTCCAGTCTGCGTCGGCAGCCAGCCATGGCGCATCGGCGGCAAGCTTCTTTGCCAGCCCCATCCCGCCCGCCAGCACGCGGACATCGTATGGACCGGGCGACTGCACATCGGCGGGCGCAGCCTCCACTGCAGCCCAGGCCATGCAACCACACAACACCCACAGCGCTCCACGGCGGAACGCCTTGCGAACCAATAGCATTAGAGGCCTCTCCCAAGCTCTACTGCCAAGCAACGGTGCACACCGCGGCGACGCAACCGCCAAAGCAACCGATCGTCGCCTTGCCGTTTGCATCTCCCGTGATGCCGCCCGTGGCTGCCGCCCCTGTTTCAGCGGCCATGGTGCGAGGTAACGTTACCCCAAGGTGGATATCGACGACAACCGTTCTGCGTTAGGGTTGGCGCTCCCAGGAGGAGGGACTCATGCGAAACCTGATCCAGTCGGCATTACCGGCGGCGTGCATGCTGCTGTCTTCGATCGCGCTACCTGCAGCTGCGCAGCGTTTGCAGGTGCAATCGCCGGACGCACGTACGCAGGTGGAATTCACCCTGCGCGAGGGTGGCGTGCCAAGCTATCGCGTGCTGTATCGCAACAATGTCGTGCTCGACGACGCGCCGCTCGGACTGGACCTGGGCCGCGCCAACATCCTCGGCAAGGCGATGACGCTGCAGGGCAGCACGACCGAGACGCATGACGGCCGGTTCGACTTGGCCGTGGGCAAGACGCGTCAGGCGCGCGATCACTACCGCCAGTTGCGCGTGCAGTTGTCAGACCCCAGACAGCGACGCCTGACGGTGGAATTGCGTGCCTACGACGACGGCGTTGCGCTGCGCTACGTGCTGCCCGACGCCGGTGAGGTGCGGATTCGCAATGAGCTCACCGGCTTCGCCTTTCCCAGCGATTACCCATGCTGGACCTTGAACCTGGGGCGCTTTGGAACCAGCCACGAGGGCGAATACGATGCGATCGCCGCATCCAGATTGCGCCCGCACCATCTGCTGGAACTGCCGCTGGTCTGCCAGACCGATGCCGGCGGCACCACGCTGGCGATTGCCGAGGCCAACCTGCGCGATTATGCCGGCCTGTATCTCACCGGCCGCGAGGATGGCAGCCTGGGCGTCGCGGCGAAATTATCGCCACGCCTGGACGACCCCACGCTGGCGGTCAGCGTCGATGCCAACGGCCAGGATTTCGCCACGCCCTGGCGGGTGATCATGCTGGGCGACAGCCCGGCCAGCCTGATCGAATCCAACCTGATTTCTGCGCTCAACCCGCCGCCTGCCTTCGATGCGAGCTGGGTGCGCGCGGGCAAATCGGCATGGGACTGGTGGTCGGGCAGTCTGGCCAGCGGGGTGGCCACTCCGGGCATGAATACCGCCACGATCCAGCGCTACATCGACCACGCACAGCAGTTGAAGCTGCAATACATGCTGATCGATGACGGCTGGTATGTCGGCAGCACCGGCGACGGCCAATACAACGCAGACGCCGATATCCGCCGGCCGGTGGCGCAACTGGATCTACCGGGATTGGTCAGCTATGCACGCAAGCGCGATGTCGGCCTGTGGCTGTGGGCGCATTGGCGCGCGCTCGATGCGCACATGGACGAAGCGCTCGCCTGGTATCAGCAGCTCGGCATCAAGGGCATCAAGGTCGACTTCATGGACCGCGACGATCAGCAGATGGTGGATTTCTATCACCGCCTGCTGGCCAAGGCCGCCGAACACAAGCTGCTGGTGGACCTGCATGGCGCCTATCACCCGACCGGCCTGACCCGCACCTACCCCAATTACCTTACCCAGGAAGGCGTGCTCGGTGCCGAATACAACAAGTGGACCACGCGCATCACCGCCACCCACAACCTCACGCTGCCGTTTACGCGCATGTTGCTCGGCCCGATGGACTACACCCCGGGCGGCTTCCGCAATGTGCGCCCGGCCGAGTTCAAGATGCAACACATCGCGCCGCAGGTGATGACCACGCGCGCGCAGCAACTGGCGATGTATGTGGTCTACGAAAGCCCGTTCGCAGTGGTCGCCGACAGCCCGGAACAATACGAAAACGTGCCGGCCGCGCAGTTCCTGCGCGATGTGCCGGCAAGCTGGGACCAGACGCGCGCACTCGATGGCGCCATCGGCGAGCACATCGCATTGGCGCGGCGCAGCGGCAAGGACTGGTACGTGGGCGCGATGACCAACGAGCAGGCCCGCACGCTGACGGTGCCGTTGGCGTTCCTTGGCAAGGGCCGCTGGACCGCCACCATCTATGCCGATGGCCAGGCTCCGACGGACGTGCGGATCGACACGCGCCAGCTCACCTCCGCCGACAGCTTGCAGCTGCCATTGGCCGCAAACGGCGGTGCCGCCGTGCGGCTGCAGAAAAAGTAAGAACAGCCATGCTGATCGTGGAGTGATCGTGCACACCTTTGCGCAACGGCACACGCCGTACGCCAGGGTGTGCATGACCATCGACACGGCATCCGCTTAGCGCATGGCGCTTGCCGTGTGCCTGGTGTCACGCAATGCGTCCCTGCCGATCGATTTCTTCTTTTGGCGGTTAGGATGCGCACGCCTTCAACGCAGGCACGCGCCACCGAACGCGCTTCGGAACGCCACTGCGGACTGCAGGCGCTGTCCTGCATGGTGCGCCGCGTGCAGGCAGTCTCTTTCCGGCGCCAGGGGAAAAACCACATGACCTTCCGTTCTTATCGGCCGATGGCGATCGGCCGCGCCGTTGCTGCGCTCTGCGTTTGTGCACTGGCTCCAGCCGCTGGTGCCGCCACGCTGCTGCCGCCCCCGATCTCGGCAGCGAGCGACCACAGCATCGACATATTGATGCCACCGCTGCTGCGGACACCTGCCACGGCAAGCGTCGCACCCATCAAGCGCGATTCATTGCGCACATCCGTATCGGCATCGCACGCATTTCCGCAGGTCACGCGCGACTTCAAGCAGTTTCTGGATACGCAGGCGCAGCTCAGTTACGCCGCGCGTGGCGCCATGGCCAAGGTCGGCAACCCCGTCGCCTTTGCCGAAATGCAGCGCTATCTGTTCAACCGTTACAACGGCTTGACGGTGCTGCGCAGCGTGCAACAGGACGGCAAGGTGTTCGACTGCATTCCGCGTGAGCAGCAGCCGGCGTTGCGCGATGGCAGCGCGCCGGCGGCACCGCCCACCCTCCCAAGTAGTACGACGGTCATGCCGATCGATGCGGTGCAGCGCTGCGACGCCGGCAGCGTGCCGCTCGAACGCATCGGGCTGGCCGAGATGAGCAGGCACGCGGATCTTCACGGCTTCCTGCGTGGCACCACTCCGCGCGCGCGCGCGCCGATGCAGGCGGATGCCGCCCCGGCCGCGGCATCGATGACGCATTTCCACTCCCTCGTTTATCTGGACACTGCTGGCAGATCGGTCACAGGCGCAGGCGCCGATCTCAACCTGTGGGCGCCCGCATTACGCTCCGCCGACGAGACGCAAACCATCAGCCAGATATGGATCGCCGGTGAAGGCGCAGGCAAGCAGACGCAGACCCTTGAAGTGGGCTGGCAGATCCAGCCAGCCGCGGGCTGGGGCAACAAGCCGATCATTTTCATTTATTCCACCCAGGACGGGTACGTCAAGACGGGTTGCCATAATCTGGATTGCAGCGATTTCGTGCAGACCAGCACGCGTGCAGTCCTGGGCGCTCAGCCGGTTGCCGGATTCAGCACGGCAGGCGGCAAGCAGACCATGCTGGGCGTGGAATTCCAGAGGAATACCGACGGCAACTGGTGGCTGCGCCTGGATGGCGAGTGGATCGGCTACTACAAGGCGGCGCTGTATTCGGGCGATCTCGCCAACGGACGCGTGGCGTACGTGAGCGCAGGTGGCGAAGTCTCGACCGACAGCGGGATAGCGAGCCCGCGCATGGGCAGTGGTCAATTTGCATCAGCGGGCTATCGCCAGGCCGCGTTCCAGGCCAACCACTTCTACCGCGATGCGGCAACGGCCACCCATCCCGTGCAGCGCCTGTCGTCACTGAGCGTGAAGCAGCCTGCCTGCTACACGTTGGCGATGGCCGGTTACAGCTATCCGTATGCACTGGACGCAGGCGTCACCCGCACCAGCTTGTCGCCGGAAATGCAAAACGGCGGCTTCTACTTCGGCGGGCCGGGCTGCGCACGCTGAGTTGAATGGAGTCAATCGCGCGTACCGTGTCGGTACGCGCGATCGATCACGGCAGGTCCACGCCTGCGCACACGGCCGGGCGTGCATCCTTGAGCGGGCGCACGCCACTGCCGTCGAACTGCAATGCCGCATGCCCGGGGGCGAACGCAGGCCAGGCCGGCAGGCCCTTGGCATTCGGATTGCCATGCTGCACGAACGCGGCCCAGTAGCGTTGCAGGCTCACCGGCGGCTGGCCGATCGGCAGGTCCTTGAACAGGAACGGCAGCTCGGCGCTGTGCGTCACCTGCCCGCCCGGGGCGGCGGTATCGAACACGTAATGCCACACCGGCACGCCGAGTGCAGCCTGATGCTGGGCGACGGTCACCGCCGGGCAGCGGAAGGTCAGGTCGGTGGACAGCTGCATCGCCGCATCGCCCTGACGCGCGGCACGCAGCGCGGCCTGCGTGCGCTGCGCCTGCAGCACCGCATCGGCCTGCGCCGGATAGTCGCGGCGCAACCGCGCCTGCGCGCCCTGTTTGCCGCCGTACTCCAGCTCCTGCACCACGTAGCCGATCAACAGCGGCACCTTGGCCTGTGCACCCTCGGCCAGCAACGCGGCCGGCGCACGTGGCAGCACGCGCCCATCGACCACGGCCTGCAGCCAGATGTAGCCATCGTCATCCAGTGCCGGCACGTCGACGCCCTGCCCGGCCTTGATCACCTGCTCCACCGGCAACGCGCGCAACTGCTCCAGGCGTGTCGCAGCATCGTCGATGCCTGCGCGCCTGGCGATTTCCACACCCAGCGCGCGATTGTCCTCCAGCGAACGCGCCGGCAAACCGAAGCCGGCGGTGCCGCTCTGCTCGATCGCCGCCGAGAACAGCCCGCGTGCCAGCGGGCTGAGCATCAGCAAGCCCACGTCCTGGCCGCCGGCCGACTGCCCGGCGATGGTCACCCGCGCAGGATCGCCACCAAACTGCGCGATGTTGTCGCGCACCCACTGCAGTGCGGCGATCTGATCGAGCAAGGCGTAGTTGCCGGCGGCTTGGTTGTCGCCATCGCGCAGCTCCGGCAGCGACAGGAAGCCGAGCGCGCCGAGCCGGTACTGCAGCGTCACCACCAGCATGCCCTGCGCGGCCAGGTTGGTCGGCAGGTGGCCATCGGCGCCGCCGGCCACATTGGCGCCGCCATGAATCCACACGAACACCGGCAGCGGCTTGGCCGGCTGCAGCGCTGGCGTCTGCACCTCGACGTACAGACAGTCTTCGCTGCCGCGCCTGGCCATCGCATTGTTCCAGCCCAGCGCCGGTTGCACGCAGGGGGTGGCGGCCTGGGTGGCATCGCGCACCTCCGACCAGGCCGCAGCCGGTTGCGGCGGCTGCCAGCGCAACGCGCCCAGCGGCGGGGCAGCAAACGGAATCGCGCGAAACACCGCACTGCCGTCGTCCTGCCACTGCCCGCGCACCACACCGTGATCGGTGCGCACCTGAGGCGGTGCGGCAGGCGTGGACGCGGCTTCAGCATGCGCGCCAGCGCTCGCTGCGCAGGCAGCGGCAAGCAGCCAGGCAGACAGGCGCATCACGGCGTTCCGCCCAGTGCACGGGCACGCCAGGCGGCCTGGAACACCGCGGTGGCCGAGGCCACGTTGAGGCTTTCGACCTTGCCGCTGCCGCGGATCGACAACTGCAGGTCGCAATCGCGCGCGAACTGGCGGTCCATGCCCTCGCTCTCGGCGCCCATCACATACACCAGCCGCTGCGGCAGCGCAGCGGCGAACACGTCCTGGCCGCCTTCCACCAGCGTGGCGGCCACCGCAAAACCGGCCTGGCGCAGCTGCGCCATCGCCGTTGCCGTCTCGGGCAGCTGCACCAGCGGCACCGCTTCGGCGCCACCTTCGGCCACGCGCGCGGCTGCACCGGACAGCCCCAGCGTGGCGCCGGCAGGCAGCAACAGGCCGGCCACCCCGAAGTGCGCGGACGAACGCAAAATCGCGCCGAAGTTGTGCGGGTTGCCCACCCCATCCAGCCACAGTGCCAGCACCGGCCCGGCCGGCAACGCGGCCAGCCAGTCCTGCAACGGCTGCGGGGCGACGCGCAGCACATCGGCCACCACGCCTTCGTGGTGCGTGCTGGCGGCGAGCTTGCTGAGATCGGCCTCCTCGACCACGCGGTAGCCGATGCGCTGGGCCACGCACCAGGCCAGCAAGGCCTTGAACTGCGGGATGCGCGCCTGGCTCAGATACAACTTGCGCACCGCCTGCGGGCGCGCCTTGAAGACGGCCTGCACGGCATTGATGCCATACAGCCGCAGTTCGCGCGCATTGCCGCCGGACGACGAAACCGCGGACTGCGGGGCAGCAGGCGTGTAAGCCGTTGGCGCCTGCTGTGCCGGCGGGCGCGCTGCCGGTGTACGCGGCGCGGCGCGGCCCCAGGGATTGTGCGAGGCGCCGGAACTGCCGCCATCGCGCGGCGGGCGCGAACCCCGTCCATCATGCTGTGTCATCGTCGTATCCAAGGTTCGTGTTGCTTGCCGGGTCTGCAGGGACCGTCTCGCCCCTTTCCGCCACCAGCGGTGTTCGTCATCCTGCACGCCGGCATCGCCGGCGGTGCAGACGCATTGGCGACGATGGTAAGCCACTGGCGCAACGAGCCGTACACGAGACAGCCGACGCGCGTCCTTCGGGGCCCTGCAGCCCACAGGACTCAGTTTGACGTTGACGCCATGCGGGACACGCGGGATCGGCGCCGATGCCGGTGATGGATCTGCGTCAACCCGCAGCGCGCAGACGCGCCTGGCCAACGCGTTCGCCAACGCACATGGCCGGGATCAGTGCAGATCGGCCGGCAACTCCACCCGCGCGAACACGCGCAGATCGTGCAATCCATCCGGCTTCATGACCGCGCAGCGGCTGACGCCTTCTTCGACAAAGCCGTTGCGCAGCAGCACCCTGGCCGATGCTGGATTGGTGTCGAGCACGGTGGCCTGGACGCGATGGAGCGGCAGGGCCTGCATCGCCCAGGCCACATAAGTGGCCACGATGCGCGTCATCCAGCCACGGCCCCAGTACACGCTGCCGATCCAGTAGCCCAGCTCGGCCGAAAAGCGCCGCTCGCCCTGCCCTGGACGCACCGCGATCGTGCCGCAGGCCTGGCCGTCGATCTCGATGGCCAGCACCGGGTGTTGCAGGTCGACCACGCGTCCGGCCAGGAACGCCTCGCCGTCGGCGCGCGTATACGGATGCGGAAAGCGCTCACTCAACCCACGCGGCACCAGCGGGTCGTTGGCGTGCTGCAGCAAGGCACCCAGGTCGTCCTGGCGCCAGCGGCGCAGCACGAAGCCATCTCCGTGCAGCATCAATGAGTCGCCCATCGCTTCGTCCCTGCAGCGGCTGACAAAACGTAACGGGCAGTCGCCAGCTGGATACGGAAGGCGCGCCCGAAACCGGAGTGTATACCTGGCACATGCCGATTCCGGGCACCGCTGCGCGCCTGGCGATGAGCGCAGGCGTTTCGTTTCCCGCTCCGGGTGCGCAGCATCGACGCCGCCGATACTGCGCACCCCGGCCGCACGCGGCGACTCAGCGCCTGGCGGTCTGCGCCTGCTTGAGCGCGGCGCACAGGCGGATGGTCTCGCCGGTCTGGGCCAGGCCACGGTCGGCACCGCTGAGCGTGGCCAGGCGCGGCTTGAAGAACGCCTCCAGGCGGTCGGCTTCTTCCACGCTGCAGCCACCGGACGCACCCAGCGCCGGCAACCCGCCGCCATCGAACGAGCCGCTGCGCTGCACGATGCGGTCGAAGTTGGCGGTGAACCACGGCCACATCGAATCGTGCGAGGTCTGGTAACTATGACCGCGCATCAGCAGGCTCTTCATCTCGCCCACCTTGATCGCATCGGTCAGCGCGAAATCACGCACCTGGGTGAGCAGCGCCGGGTCCTGCAGCGTGCCCAGGGCGGCGATCATGGCGTTGCGCTGCGCCGGGTCGGCATGCGTGCGCAATGCATCGATCAGGCTCTGCACCGCCGGTGCGCCGCGGTCCTGCGCGGTCACTGCCAGTGCGGTGCCGAGCAGATCCGGATTGGCCTTGGAGAAGTCCAGTGCGCCGTTGCCGCCGGCCAGTACCGCATCGCCCTGGGCCAATAGCGCCTTGCGCACCTCTGCGTTTTGCAGGCGCAGCGCGAACAGGCCGGCCAGCTCCGAGCGCAGCGTGGTGTCGTCGATCGATTCGCCGCTGCGCCGCGTGTAACCCAGCTGGCGCAGACGCGGCAGATAGGCCTGTTCGGCGGCCTTGCGCAGTGCGCCGCGCTGGGCCTCGCTGGTGGCCTGGTAGCGCCAGATCCACACGAAGCGATCCACCAGCGCAGTCGACACATCGGACGATGCAGACGGTGCCAGCTGCTTGATCGCCATCAGCACCGCGTCGCTGTCGGCATCGCCATGGCGGTAGGCCGCATCGATCGCATCGGCATAGGCTAGCTGTTCGTTGTCGTCGAGCTGGCCGACCTGCTTGCCAAGTTCAGCCAGCTGCTTCTTGGGCAGGCTGAAACGGTAGTAGCCGGCGCCACGCGCGTTCGGGAACACCCAGGTGTTCTTGCCGGCGCCGTCCAGCACGATGCTGCCGCTGGCGCCGTCGAGCATCTGGCAGGCGGTGCCGACCTGGTCCTTGCCCTTGCCGTACTTGATGCACACCGGCACGCCCCATTGCTGCGCGGCCGAGCCGGTGGAGCCCAACGGCAGGTAGCGCTGCTGCTGCAGCCTGACCACGGTCTTGCCGCCTTCGCTGGCCAGCTGGGTCTGCAGGTACGGCACGCCCGGCTGATTGAGGAAGCTGCGGAATGCGGCCTTGAACTCTTCGCCCTTGCCGGCGGCGGCGGCGATCGCATCGACCAGATCGTCGGCGGTCGCGTTGCCGAACTTATGCTTGGCGATGTAGGCGCGCATGCCTTCGCGGAACACATCTTCGCCGACGAAGGCTTCGAACATCGCCAGCACCGCCGCACCCTTCTGGTAGGTGATGCCGTCGAAGGCGGTTTCGATATCGCCGTTGCCGGTGATCGGCTGGCGGATCTTGCGCGCGCTGACCAGGCTGTCGTTGTCCATCGCATGCTGGGCACCGGTGATGCGGTCCAGGTTGGCGCGGTATTCCGGGTGCAGCTGCATGGTGATCTTCTGCTGCATCCAGGTGGCGAACGCTTCGTTCAACCACAGGTCGTCCCACCATTCCATGGTGACCGCATCGCCGGTCCACTGGTGGGCCAGCTCATGGGCATTGGTATTGAAGGAGCGCTGCACGTTCTCGGCCGGCGAGTCCTTGTCCAGCAGCAGCAGCCAGTCGCGGAAGGTGACGAACCCGGGGTTTTCCATCGCACCGGCGCTGAAGTCCGGGGCGGCGACCAGATCGAGCTTGTCGAACGGATACCCGAAGGCGTAATAGTCCTCCAGCGCGGCGATGATCGCCGGGGTCTGGTCCAGCGCCGGAGTGATGCGCGGGCCCTGGCCCTTGGCGGCGATGCCGCGCAACGGGGTCGGGCTGGGGCGCTGCGGGGTGGCCGGCATGGCCGGCACGTCCACCACGTCCCACGGGCCGGCGGCATAGGCGACCAGGTAGGTCGGCAGCGGCACGGTCGGGGCGAAGCTCACCGTCTTCCAGCCCTTGCCGGCCGGCTTGGTCGAGGTGGCGATGGTGTTGGCCAGCGCCTGGTCTTCGCTGGGCACGGTCAGGCTGAGGTCGAACGGGGTCTTGAACGCCGGCTCGTCGAACCCGGGGAACGCATAGCGCGCGCTGATCGGCTCCATCTGCGTCATCGCATAGGCCTGGCCCTGGTACTTCACCTGGTACAGGCCCTGCAGTTGCTGGTTGAGCGGAGCGCTGTAGACGATGTCCACGGTAAGGGTCTGCGGCTGCAGCGTGCGGCCGAAATCCAGGCGCACCACGCCGGTCTGCGCATCGGCTTGCACGTAGCGTGCGGTCAGCGCCTTGCCCTTCGCCGGCTGGACCGTGGCCTTGCTGACCTTCAATTCCTTGCCGTGCAGCCAGAGATGATCGGAGGCCTGCTTGAGCTGCACGCGGATGCTGGTGCGGCCGCTGAACTCGGCCTGGTCCGGGTCGATCTTGAATGCCAGGCTGTAGCGCTCGGGCACCGCCCAGGTGGGCAGGCGGCCATTGGGAACCGGCTCGCCGGAGGACTGCGCCAGCGTGGTGCCGCAGCACAGCGCAAGGAGGGAGGGAGCAAGCAGGCAGGCAAGACGACGCATTGGCGATTCCGGTCAGGATAACCGCAGAAGTCGACCATAGCCGGGCATGACTGTCATGTGACCTTAGTCACTGCGCGACCGATGCGGCAGGCGCACAGACGCGCCGCCCGCAAGGGCAACCGGCTGCACTACGTCTTCGCCTCGACGATGCAGGCCTGGCGCTGCCGCGCTCGATGGACGCGGCCTGCGCTCCGATGCTTGCGTCCTGTCTGCGATGCAGGCGCATGCACGCGGCCGATGCCGCAGCATCCCGGCATCGTCGGCAGCCGGCAGCCGGCAGCAGCGCACCGCTGCCGGTCTCCGTCAGGCGTGCCCACCCACCGACGGCGTCTGCGCCTCCAGGGTTTCCAGTTCGCGTGCCACCGCTTCGGGCGACTTGGTGAAGGGCGCGATCAGGCTGTAGAACGCCGGCACCACATACAGCGAGAGCAAGGTGGACAGCGACACGCCGAAGATCACCACCACGCCGATCGTGGCACGGCTGGCCGAGCCAGGCCCGCCGGCCACCACCAGCGGAATCGCACCGACCACGGTGGCGATCGAGGTCATCAGGATCGGACGCAGACGCACCGATGCCGATTCCACGATCGCCGCATGCACGCTGCGGCCTTCATCGCGCAACTGATTGGCGAACTCCACGATCAGGATGCCGTTCTTGGCCGCCAGCCCCACCAGCATCACGATGCCGATCTGGCTGAACAGGTTGAGCGTGCCGCCGGTGAGCCACAGGCCAACCAGCGCACCCAGCACCGCCAGCGGCACGGTGAGCATGATCACCAGCGGATGGGCGAAGCTCTCGAACTGCGCGGCCAGCACCAGGTACACCACCAGCAGGGCCATGCCGAAGGTCAGCAGCACCGCGCTGCCGGACTGCTGGTACTCGCGCGACTCGCCCTTCCAGTCCACCTGCGCGTAGTCGGGCAGTTCCTCGCGCGCGGTCTGCTGCGCCCAGGCAATGGCCTCGCCGAGCGGGTAGCCCGGCGCCAGGCCGGCACTGATGGTGATCGCACGCAGGCGGTTGAAGCGATTCAGGGTGCCGGCCTCGGCCACTTCGCTGAGCGTGACCAGGTTGGACAGCGGAATCAGCTCGCCACGGGTGGAACGCACGCGGATGGCGGTGAGGTCTTCCGGCGCCATGCGGCCCTCGCGCCCGGCCTGCAGCATCACGTCGTACTCCTCGCCGTTGTCCACGAACGTGGTGACGCGGCGCGAACCCATCATCGCCTCCAGCGCGCCACCGATCGCAGTGACCGGCACGCCCAGGTCGGCCGCACGCAGGCGGTCGATGTTCACGCGCATCTGCGGGCGGGTTTCCTTGTAGTCCGAGTCCGGGCCGACCAGGCCGGGATTGGCTTCCATGCGCTGCAGGATGCGGTCGCGCCACTGCGCGATCTCCGCGTAATCCGGCCCGCCCAGCACCAGCTGGAACGGCTGGCCGCGGCTGCGCACCAGGCCGCCGCTCAGCTGCGTGCGTGCGCGCACGCCGCTGAGCACATTGAGTTTCTGCTGCAGTTCGTCGGCCACCTCGGTGGTCGGGCGCGAGCGCTTTTCCCAGTCCTGCAAAAATACGCTGACCCGGCCGGTATGCATCTCCTCGCTGCTGCCGAAGCCGCCGGGCACGCGCGGGTTGGCGCGCACGATGGGCTTGTCCGGGCCCACGTAGGGGCCGAGGATCGCCTCGACCTGATGCATCTGCCCCACGGTGTAATCGAAGCCGGCGCCCTCGGGCCCGTCGATCATGATCTGGAAATTGCCGCGATCCTCGGCCGGCGCCAGCTCGGAGGGAATCCGGCCCATCAACCACGCGCTGGCCCCCAGCGCCAGCAGCATCAGCAGCGCGAAGATCCAGGTGCGATGCACATGCCGCTCCAGCGAGCGCCCGTACGCCCCGGACACCGCCTGCATGCGGCCATCGAACCAGCGATGGAAGCGATTGGGCCTGGACTGCCCGTGCGAGCGCAACAGCTTGGACGACATCATCGGCGTCAGCGTCAGCGCCACGAAGGCCGAGATCGCCACCGCCGCCGCCAATGCCACCGCCAGCTCGCGGAACAGGCGCCCGGTATTGCCTTCCAGAAAGCCCACCGGCAGGAACACCGCCACCAGCACCGCGGTGGTGGCGATCACCGCGAAGGCAACCTGCCCGGTTCCGCGCCTGGCGGCCACCAGTGGCGGCTCGCCCAGGTCGATGCGGCGCTGGATGTTTTCCACCACCACGATCGCATCGTCCACCACCAGGCCGATACACAGCACCAGCGCCAGCAAGGTCAGCAGGTTGATCGAAAAATCGAACGCGTACAGCGCGATGAACGCGGCGATCAGACACACCGGCACCGTCACCGCCGGAATCAGCGCCGCGCGTGCGCTGCCCAGGAACACCCAGATCACTACCAGCACCAGCACCACCGCTTCGACCAGCGTGTGGTACACGCGCTCCACCGCCGCGTCGATAAACGTCGTGGTGTCGAAGGCGACGAAGATGTTGGTGCCCTGCGGCAGCGACTTCTGCACCTCGGCGGCCTGCGCGCGCGCATCGCGTGCCACGTCCAGCGCGTTGGCGGTGGAGTTGCGCACGATGCCCAGGCCCACATTGGGCACGCCGTTGCTCTGGAAGTAGGCACGGCGCTCGGCCGAGGTCAGCTCGACCCTGGCCACGTCGCCCAGGCGCACCACATAGCCGCCCTCGCCCTTGCTGAGCGGCAGCTTGGCAAAGTCCTCGGGCTTGAGATAGCTGCGCTCCACGCGCAGGGTGAAATCGCGCTGCGCCGATTCGATGCTGCCGGCCGGCAGCTCCACGTTCTCGTTCTGCAGCGCCGCTTCCACATCGGCCACGGTGAGTTCGCGCGCGGCCAGTTGATCGCGGTCCAGCCAGATCCGCATCGCATAGCGCTGGCGCCCGCCGATACGCACCTGTGCCACGCCGTCCAGGCTCGAGAAGCGGTCCACCACATAGCGCTCGGCGTAGTCGGACAGCTGCAGCGTGTCCATCGTGCTGGAGCTCATGTTGAGCCACAGGATGGGGTCGGCGTCGGCCTCGACCTTGGAAATCTCCGGCGGGCGCGCCTGGTCGGGCATGCGGTCGGAGACGCGGCTGACCGCATCGCGTACGTCGTTGGCGGCCGCTTCCACATCGCGCGACTGCACGAATTCAATACTGATATCGGACGAGCCATTGCGGCTGCGCGCCTCGATGGTCTCGATGCCTTCGATACCGGCCAGTGCGTCTTCCAGCACCTGGGTGATGCGGCTTTCCACCACCGCCGCCGACGCGCCGGTGTATTCCACATCCACCGACACGATCGGCGGGTCGATCGCCGGCAACTCGCGCAGGGTGAGCCGGGTGAACGACATCACCCCCAGCACGATCAGCAACAGGCTCATCACCACCGCCATCACCGGGCGGGTAATGGACAGGTCGGAGAGTTTCATCGGGCTGCCTGCGGGCGCGCCGCTGCAGGCACGGGCGCGGCCTGATCGACCACCTTCAGGCCCGGACGCAGCTTGCCGGTGCCGTCCACCACGATGCGCTCACCGGCCTTGACACCGTCGAGGATTTCCACCTTGCCGTCGCGGCGCTCGCCCAGGCGCACGTCGGCGCGCTCCACGCTGCTGTCGGGCTTGACCCGGAACACGTAGGACTCGCGGCCCACCTGCACCACCGCGATCTCCGGGATCACCACCGCCTGCCGCGCCGGCTGGAACAGCCGGACATCCAGCAACATGCCCGGGCGCAGCCGGCGATCGCCGTTGGGGAAGTCCGCCCGCACCGTCACCGAGCGGGTGGTCTCGTCGATACGCGAATCGATCGCCGCCACCACGCCTTCGAACTGCTCACCCGGATACGCCGCCGCGGTGCCGTTGACGGTATTGCCGAGCTGCACCAGGCCGAACTGCGATTCCGGCACCTGGAAGTCCACGTACATGCGCGCCACATCGTCCAGCGTGGCGATCACCGTGCTGGAGGTGATCAACGAGCCCGGGCTGATCTGGCGGATGCCGAGCACGCCGGAAAACGGCGCGCGCACCTCGCGGTCGGTGATCTCCGCGCGCATCTGCTGCACGCGCGCCTGCGCCGCATCGCGCAGCGCGCGTTGCGTATCGACGGTGGACTTGGCCACCAGTTGCTGGCCAACCAGGCTCAACTGCCGCCGGTACAGCTGGTCGGTCTCCTCGAAGGTGGCCTGGGCAGCCGTCAGTGCCGCCTGCTGCGAGTTGCCGCGCAGCCGCAGCAGCAGCTGCCCGGCCTTGACCTCGTCGCCACTGTCGAAGTTGACCTGCTCCACCACATCGCTCACCGCCGCGGTCAGCGCCACCGATTCGCGCGCGCGCACGGTGGCGATCGACTGCACGGTCGAGTTCCAGGGCTGGGTGGTCACCGCCTGCACCGAGACCGGGATGGGTTTGGTGGCGGCCGGCGCGGCGGCCTGACGGCTGCAACCGGCCAGCGCGACGGCCAACAAGAGCGCTGCGCCGAAACGCGCGCTGGGTCGAACAAGCATCAGAACATCCTGGCAGGGTACGTCGAAAGTTTAACGACCTAGCCGCCATGGAGTTGACAGAAAGGGCGTGCTTTGCACCATGACCAAAGACCCTTGCTGTCGTCGGCGCGATGCGCTGGTCAGCGTTCCAGCTCGAGGAACTCGAGCACATGACGCGCCAGCGCCTCCACGTTCTCACCATCGGCGTGAAGATGGATCTCCGGCGCCTGCGGTGCCTCGTAGGGCGAATCGATGCCGGTGAAATTGGGGATCTGCCCGGCCCGCGCCTTGCGGTACAGCCCCTTCACATCGCGCGCCTCGGCGACCGCGAGCGGCACGTCCACGAACACTTCGACGAATTCCCCGTCGTCGAAGCGCTCGCGCGCCAGTTGCCGCTCGGCACGGAACGGCGAGATGAAGCTCACCAGCACGATCAGGCCGGCATCGGCCATCAGCCGCGCCACCTCGGCCACGCGACGGATGTTTTCCACCCGGTCCTCGTCGGTGAAACCCAGGTCGCGATTGAGCCCGTGGCGCACGTTGTCGCCGTCCAGGATGAAGGTGTGGTAGCCCAGCGCATGCAGCCGCTTGTCGACCAGGTTGGCGACCGTGGATTTGCCCGCGCCCGACAAGCCGGTGAACCACAGCACGCGCGCGCGCTGGCCCTTGATGCGCGCGCGTGCGGCGCGATCCACATCCAGATGCTGCCAGTGCACATTGCCGGCGCGGCGCAGCGCGAACTCCAGCGTACCGGCGGCCACGGTGGCATTGCTCTGCCGGTCGATCAGGATGAAGCCGCCCAGCACGCGGTTGCGCGCGTACGGCGAGAACGCGATCGGCTCGTCCAGCGCCAGATTGCAGTAGCCCACCTCATTGAGCTCCAGCCGCTTGGCGGCCAGCCGCTCCTGCGTATTCACATCGACCTTGTGCTTGATCTCGCTGATGCTCACGGTGACCGTGCGGGTGCCGATCTTGAGCCAGTACGGGCGCCCCGGCAGCAAGGCGGCATCGTCCATCCACAGCAGATGCGCGGCGAACTGGTCGGCCACTTCCGGCGGGTCGTCGACGGCGGCGATGATGTCGCCACGGCTGATGTCGATTTCCTCGCGCAAGGTCAGCGTGACCGCCTGACCGGCGCGTGCGCCGTCCACCTCGCCGTTGGCATCCAGCACCGAGGCCACCTGCGTGCGGCGCCCGGACGGCACCACCACCACGGCATCGCCCACGCGTACCTGCCCGGCCGCGATGGTGCCGGCGTAGCCACGGAAGTGCTGGTGCGGACGATTGACCCACTGCACCGGCAGCCGGAATCCGCTGCCGGCTTCCGGTGTCTCCACTTGCACGGTTTCAAGATGCTGCAACAGATGCGGGCCGGCATACCACGGCATCCGCATCGAGGCGCTGGACAGATTTTCGCCCTCCAGTGCCGACAGCGGAATGCACTGCACATCGGCAATGCCCAGCTGCGCGGCCAGCGCGCGATAGCCCTCGGCGATCTCGGCGAAGACCTGCGCGTCGTAGTCCACCAGGTCCATCTTGTTGACGGCCAGCACCACATGGCGAATGCCCAGCAGCGACACGATGTAACTGTGCCGGCGCGTCTGCGCCAGCAGTCCCTTGCGCGCATCCACCAGCACCACCGCCACATCGGCAGTGGATGCGCCGGTGGCCATGTTGCGCGTGTACTGCTCGTGCCCGGGGCAATCGGCGACGATGAACTTGCGCCGGTCGGTATCGAAATAGCGGTACGCCACATCGATGGTGATGCCCTGCTCGCGCTCGGCGGCCAACCCGTCCATCAACAACGCGTAGTCGATGCCCTCCCCTTGCGTGCCATGCCGCCGGCTATCGCTTTCCAGTGCGGCAAGCTGATCGTCGAACAGGCGCTTGCTGTCGTACAGCAGGCGCCCGATCAGCGTGCTCTTGCCATCGTCCACGCTGCCGCAGGTGATGAAGCGCAGCAGCGGCTTGGATTCGTGCTGGTGCAGGTAGGCGCCGATGGCGCCGGGATTGGGGATTCGGGATTTGGGATTGGCAAGGGCAGCTGCTTCCTCCGTTCCGTCCACGGTGAACCGCTGTTGCGAATCCCCAATCCCGAATCCCGATTCCCTGCCCATCAAAAATACCCCTCAAGCTTCTTCTGCTCCATCGACGCACCGGGCGCATGGTCGATCATGCGGCCCTGGCGTTCGGAGCTGGTGCTGACCAGCATTTCGGCGATCACCGCTTCCAGCGTGTCTGCGGTCGATGCGATCGCGCCGGTCAGCGGATAGCAGCCCAGCGTACGGAAACGCACCGAGCGCAGCTGCGGCGTCTCGCCGTCGTGCAGCGGCAGGCGGTCGTCGTCGACCATGATCCAGGCGCCGTCGCGCTCCACCACCGGGCGCGGCGCGGCGAAGTACAGCGGCACCACCGGGATCGCCTCGCGGTAGATGTACAGCCAGATATCCAGCTCGGTCCAGTTGGACAGCGGGAACACGCGCACGCTTTCGCCGGGTTTGGTGCGCGCGTTGTACAGATTCCACAATTCCGGGCGCTGGTTCTTGGGGTCCCAGCGATGGCGCGCATTGCGGAACGAGAACACGCGCTCCTTGGCGCGCGATTTCTCCTCGTCGCGGCGCGCCCCGCCGATCGCCGCATCGAAACCGCCCTGCTCCAGCGCCTGCTTCAGGCCCTGGGTCTTCATGATGTCGGTATGCACCGCCGCACCGTGGCTGATCGGGCCGACGTCCTGGGCGATGCCGTCGGGGTTGATGTGCACGCGCAGGTCCACGCCGGTCTCGGCCGCACGGCGGTCGCGGAAGGCGATCATCTCGCCGAACTTCCAGCGCGTGTCCACATGCAGCAACGGAATCGGTGGCGGCGACGGTGCGAAGGCCTTGAGCAGCAGGTGCAGCAGCACCGAGCTGTCCTTGCCCACCGAATACAGCATCACCGGGGCCCGGAATTCGGCGGCGACCTCGCGCAGGATGTGGATGCTTTCGGCCTCGAGCCGATCCAGGTGTGACAGGGGCAACAGGGTCATCGGGGTGTCGTGGGCGTCGGCGGGGCAGACCAGCCGATGGTAGGGCAAGGCGTCGCAGTGTGTAGCGCAGGCCGCCCGCACCCAAATAAGCGGCCGGCATAACGCGATAACGGCTCATCCTTTCTGGCCGCGGCAACGCATCCCTAACATCGCCGGTCTCATCAACCGCCCTGGATCCGAATGACCGCCGCCAGTTCCGCGCTACCGCCCAGCCCCTTGCCCGACGAGCGCAAGGCGCTGCTGGACCGGTTGGTCGACGGCCTGGATGCCGCGTCGCTGTGGTGGCTGTCCGGCTACACCGCCGGCCTGGCCCAGGGCCAGCCACCGCGCTCGCTGGCGGTGCTGCCGGGCGGCCAGCCGCACGCGCCGGCGCAGGAGAGCCAGCGCCTGACCGTGCTGTACGGCAGCCAGACCGGCAATGCCCGCCGCGAAGCCGAGCAGCTGGCGAGCGAGGCCGAGGCCGCCGGCCTGAGCGTGCGCCTGCTGCGCGCCGACCAGTACCCCACCCGTGAGCTGGCCAGCGAACGGCTGCTCTACGTGGTCATCAGCACCCAGGGCGAAGGCGACCCGCCGGACGATGCGATCGGGCTGGTGGAGTTCCTGGCCAGCCGCCGCGCGCCCAAGCTGCCCGAGCTCAAGTACGCAGTGCTGGGCCTGGGCGACTCCAGTTACGCGGAATTCTGCGGCATCGCCCGCCGTATCGACGACCGCCTGGCCGAACTCGGCGGCAGCCGCGTGCAGCCGCGCGGCGAAGCCGACCTGGACATCGACAGCGTCGCTGCACCGTGGCGCGCGCAAGCGCTCAGGCACGCGCGCGAACAGCTCAAAAGCGGCCCGCCCTCGGCCACCATCACGCCGTTGCGCAGCGGTGCGGCCGCGCCGGTGTGGTCGCATCAGCACCCCTTCGCTGCCGAAGTACTGGCCAACCAGGTCGTCAGCGGGCGCGACTTCAAGGGCCCGCAGTTCCGCGTGTACGCCTTGCCGAGCAAGCGCGTGCGCCATCTGGAATTGTCGCTGGAAGGCAGCGGGCTGGCCTACGAGCCCGGCGATGCGCTGGGCGTCCGTCATCGCAATCCGCCCGCGCTGGTGGATGCGGTGCTGCAGACGCTGCGCCTGGACAGTCATGCCGCGGTCACCGTCGGCGAAGAGACCCTGGCCCTGCACGAGTGGCTGGCCACCCGGCGCGAACTGACCAAGTTGTCGCGGCCGCTGCTGGCCGCACATGCCGAGCGTGCGGGCGCCGACGAGCTGCAGGCGCTGCTCACCCCGACCCAGACCGCCGGCCTGGCGTCGTTGCTTGCCGATCACCAGCTGATCGACGTGCTGCGACGCTGGCCGGCGGATTGGGACCATGCCGGCCTGCTGGCCGCCCTGCGTCCGCTCACCCCGCGCCTGTACTCGATCGCCTCCAGCCGCAAGCGCGTGGGCGAGGAAGTGCATCTGGTGGTGGACGAGCTCACCTACCAGGCGCACGGACATGCGCACCTGGGCTCGGCCAGCGGCTTTCTTGCCGCGCTGCGCGAAGGCGACACCGCGCCGGTCTACATCGAGCCGAACGCGCGCTTCCGGGTGCCGGCCGATACCGATCGCGACATCCTGATGATCGGCCCGGGCACCGGCGTGGCGCCGTTCCGCGGCTTCGTGCAGGAGCGCGCCGAAACCGGCGCCAAGGGCCGCAACTGGCTGTTCTTCGGCGCCCAGCATTTCAATACCGATTTCCTCTATCAGGCCGAATGGCAGCAGGCCTTGCAACGCGGCGAACTGCACGCGCTGGACCTGGCGTTCTCGCGCGACCAGGCCGAAAAGATCTACGTGCAGCATCGCCTGCGCGCGCGCGGCGCCGAGGTCTATGCCTGGCTGCAGGACGGCGCGCACCTGTACGTCTGCGGTGCCATCGGCATGGGCAAGGACGTGCACGCCGCCCTGCTCGACATCGTCGCCACCCACGGCGCCCTGGATGCGGAAGCCGCCGCGGCATATCTCACCCAGCTGCAGGTGGAGGGGCGGTATGCGCGCGATGTCTATTAGTGCCGGGATTGGGGAGTTGGGATTGGGGATTCGTAACGGCGGGCTCCGTGGGTCTGAGTGTTGTCGTAGTGCTGCTTGTTGTGTGTTTTTGCCAATCCCCAATCACGAATGCCGAATCCCGTCATGACCCACTCCGTCGAAGACATCAAATCCGAAAGTCGCCGTCTGCGCGGATCGCTGGAACAGAGCCTGGCCGATGCGGTGACCGGGGCGTTGCGCGAGGACGATCAGACCCTGATCAAGTACCACGGCAGCTACCAGCAGGACGATCGCGACATCCGCGATGAGCGGCGCCGGCAAAAGCTCGAACCGGCGTATCAGTTCATGATCCGCACCCGCACGCCGGGCGGGGTGATCTCGCCCACGCAGTGGCTGGCGCTGGATGGCATCGCCACGCGCTACGCCAATCATTCGCTGCGCATCACCACGCGCCAGGCGTTCCAGTTCCATGGCGTGATCAAGCGCGAGCTCAAGGCGACCATGCAGGCGATCAACGCCACCTTGATCGACACGCTGGCCGCCTGCGGCGATGTCAATCGCAACGTGCAGGTCGCCGCCAATCCGCTGCTGTCGCAGGCGCATGCCACGCTGTATGCCGATGCCGCGCGGGTGTCCGAGCATCTGTTGCCCAATACCCGGGCGTATTACGAGATCGGAAGAGCACACGTCTGNTCTAGATGTGTAGGAGAGACAGCCGCTCAACGATGTGGACGTGTTCGCCAACGACCTGGGCTTCATCGCGATCCTGCACGAGGGCGAGTTGCTCGGCTACAACGTCAGCATCGGCGGCGGCATGGGCGCCAGCCACGGCGATGCGGAAACCTGGCCACGCGTGGCCAATGTCATCGGGTTTGTCACCCGCGACCAGTTGCTGGAGGTGGCCACTGCCGTGGTCACCACCCAGCGCGACTTCGGCAACCGTGCGGTGCGCAAGCGCGCACGCTTCAAGTACACCATCGACGATCACGGCCTGGACACCATCGTGGCCGAGATCGAACGCCGTGCCGGCGTTGCGCTGCAACCTGCCAGGCCATTCGCGTTCGAGCACAACGGTGACCGCTACGGCTGGGTCGAGGGTGACGACGGCCTGTCGCATCTGACCCTGGCCCTGCCGGCCGGGCGCATCGCCGACACCGATACCGCTGCGCACCTGAGCGGCCTGCGGGCGATTGCGCAGTTGAACGTGGGCGAGTTCCGCATGACGCCCAACCAGAACCTGGTCATTGCCGGGGTGCTGGCCAGCGAGCGCGCACGCGTCGATGCGCTGGTCGCGCAATACGGCCTGGATGCCGGCAATCGTGCGCCCACCGCGCTGGCACGCGGCGCAATGGCCTGCGTGGCGCTGCCGACCTGCGGCCTGGCGATGGCCGAGGCCGAACGCTACCTGCCCGACTTCAGCGCGGCGCTGCAGCCGGTGCTGGAGCGGCACGGACTGGCCGAGACCCCGATCGTGCTGCGTCTGTCCGGCTGCCCGAATGGCTGCTCGCGCCCGTATCTGGCCGAGATCGCGCTGGTGGGCAAGGCACCGGGCCGCTACAACCTGATGCTGGGCGGCGACCGCCGTGGCCAACGCCTGAACACGCTGTACCGGGAAAACATCACCGAGGCAGACATCCTCGCCGCACTTGAACCGCTGCTGGCGCGCTATGCGGCCGAACGCGACCAGGCCGGCGACGAAGGCTTCGGCGACTTCCTGCACCGCAGCGGCCTGATCGCCCTGCCGCCCTACCCCACACACCGTCACCTCGACCTGGAACTGCTCGCATGACCGCGCTGCCCGCTGCATCGATCACTGCATCCGCACTGGACGACCTGGACGCGCTCAACGCGCAACTGGAAGGCCTGCGTGCCGACGAGCGCGTGGCCTGGGCACTGCAGCACGGCCCGCAGGAGGCGGCGCTGTCGTCCAGTTTCGGCGCGCAGTCGGCGGTCACCTTGCACCTGCTCACCCGGCAGCGCCCGGACATTCCGGTGATCCTGGTCGATACCGGCTACCTGTTCCCGGAAACCTACCGGTTTGCCGACGCGCTGGCCGACCGGCTCAAGCTCAATCTCAAGGTCTACCGCCCGCTGGTCAGCCGTGCCTGGATGGAGGCGCGCCACGGCCGCCTGTGGGAACAGGGCATGGTCGGCATCGACCAGTACAACAACCTGCGCAAGGTCGAGCCGATGCGCCGCGCCTTGGACGAGCTCAACGTGGGCACCTGGTTCACCGGCCTGCGCCGCAGCCAGTCCGGCGGACGCGCACAGACGCCGATCGTGCAAAAACGCGGCGAGCGCTACAAGGTCAGCCCGATCGCCGACTGGACCGACCGCGACGTGTGGCAGTACCTGCAGGCGCACGACCTGCCGTATCACCCGCTGTGGGAACAAGGCTACGTCTCCATCGGCGACTTCCACACCACGCGCCGCTGGGAACCGGGCATGCGCGAAGAAGACACGCGCTTTTTCGGGTTGAAGCGCGAATGCGGCATCCACGAGGACATCTGAGCACCCCGCCTTGCCCGGCTGTGACGGGGCGTGCAGGCGCCACCACGCGTCGCGTCTTCCGGCGGGCCCAGCGCCGGGCGCATCACGGCCTCGATAAGTCCTCGACGCATTGAAGCGACATACAAGCGCTCATGGCCCGAGGCCACGCGCCTGAGTGCGCTGCATCCAGTAGCGATCCAGCAACCACATCAGCAGCAACGACACCCCGACCAGCGGGAAGATCAGCCCGCAGATCGCCAGCAGCACCAGCAGACCGCGCAGCGTGCGCGGATCTGCCGGCAATGGCGGCACACCCAGGCCGCCGAGCGGGCGACGTTTCCACCACATCACCGCCGCGCTCACGCACAGCAGCACGATCGCCGCGCACGCCAGCAACAGGATCAGCTGATTGGCGGTGCCGTACTGCTGGCCCAGGTGCACGTTGATGCCCCATTCCAGCGCCCGCCCGACCGGCCCGTAATCGCGATAGCGCATGTCCAGCAGCACCGCACCGCTGTACTGATCCAGATGGATCACGCGCTGGTGCTGCAGGTCGGCCGGATACACCGAAGCGGTGTACACGCCGGTGGCGCCACGTGGCGGCAAGACGCTGTAGCCCGGCACGATGCCGAGCGCAGTGAACCGCGCCATCGCCGCATCCAGCCCGATCGCACCGTGCCCCGGCGCTGCGACGTGGCCGGTGCCGCCGTGGGCGGCATGGTCCGACTGCACCGCGTGTTCTGACGGGCCTGGCTGTTCCGCGTGTTCCGCGTGTTCCGCGTGTTCCGCGTGTTCCGAGTGTTCCGAGTGTTCCGAGTGTTCCGCCAGCGTCACGCCCACCCGACCGTCATGCAGCCCCTCAGCCACCCCCACGGCTTCACGCCCAGGCACCACAGACTCCGGCACGCGCGCCTGCCGCAACGACCACGCCGGGTCGGTCGTCTCGGTCAAGCGCTGTTGCGACATCGGCTGCTGCACCCGCAGGCCGGCCGGGTAGCCGAAGTCGTGCCCATTGACCCAGCGATTGACCTGCGCGCCCCAGAGCCACGACCACGGCATCCCGGTCAGCGCCAGGAACAGCAAGACTGCGCCGACGCCCGCGCCGGTCACCGCATGCAGATCGCGCCAGAACAGCCGTTGCGCCGGCTTGCCGCGCACGTTGACCACCCCGCCGCGGCGCCCGCGCGGCCACCACAGGTACATGCCGGTGAGCACCAGCACGATCGACCAGCCGGCCGCCATCTCGATCACCCCGCGCGCGAACGGCCCGACCAAGGCGAGACTGTGCAGCCGGCGAATCGTCCAGGCCAGGGTGCCATGCTCGGGCAGCGTGCCAAGCACACGCGCGCGGTACGGGTCGACATACACCACCTGCCGCGCACCGTGCGGATCGACCAGCCCGATCTCGGCGCTGGCATCGGCGCGGCCGGGCGTGGTGTAGCGAAACAGGGTGCCGCCATACCTGCGCTGCGCCGCATCGACCAGGCGTTGCGCAGGCGCCCGCACCTCGCCTGCCGGCACGACCTTCAAGCCGTGGTGCACGCTGCGGTCGATCGCCTCCTGGTACAGAAACGCCGCACCGGTCAGCGCCAGCCAGACGATGAAGGGCAACACCAGCAAGCCGGCATAGAAATGCCAGCGCCATACCGCGCGATAGAAGCGCCAGCGACCATCCCGGCGCGGTCCGGTGACGCTGTCATCGACCGTGATCGCGCGCATCAGAAGCTCCAGTCCCACGACAGCGACAGCGCACGTCCATCGCCGGGCGAATAGCCGGAACTGCCCGTGTCGTACCACGCGTACACGTAGGCGCGATCGGTGACATTGCGCAGCTGCAGGCTGAGCGCATTGCGCGCATCCACGTTCCAGCGCGCGCCCAGATTGAGCAGCGCGTACCCACCGGTGCGGCCCAGCGTATTGCTGCGCTCCAGATAATAATCGCCTTGCGCATTGCCCCAGGCGCTCAGCTGCACGGCCGCAGTGAGCTGCCACTCCAGCCCGGCGGTGGCCAGCCAGTGCGGCACGTTCTCGATCTCCTTGCCGCGCGTGGCCGGCGCACTCGGGTCGGGCGTGGCGATGCTGGCCTTTTGCCGCGAATACGACATCCAGGCCCGCCAGTGGTCGGCCGGCTGCAGGTTCAGTTGCGCATCCCAGCCGCGCCGCAGCGTGCGCCCGACATTGGCCACATCGCCGGCACCGGCCACGCCATTGACGCCCAGGATGGTGGCCACCTCGCCGGAGGCGCGTTGCTCCCAATACGCCACCCGCCCATCCAGCAGCGCCGATGGCGCAAACTTGAAACCGGCTTCCCAGCCGTCGTTGATCGACGGGCCCAGATTGCCGGGCTGACGCCGGTACGCACCGTCGCCGCTGCCGATCTGGAACGTCCGCCCCCAATTGGCGTACGCGCTGCCTTGCCCGCCCAGCCGGTAGCTGGCGCTGAACTTGGGTTGCTTGATGGTGCCGTAGTCGTAGGTCGGTGCGTGGATGCCGGCACGCACGTCGTGCAGGTCGCCAGCGACGCGGTCGATGCGATAGCCGGGCACCAGCTGCAGCCGCTCGATCGGCGTCAGCACCGCCTGCACATAGGCGCCGCGCGTGCGCAGGGTGTACTCCCAGTCACGCAGTTGCGCGCCGCGCACCCGTGCCACGGTGCGGTAACGCTGCGACTGATTGTCCTGCCACTGCGCGTCCACGCCGGCTTCGAGATTGGCCACCAGCGCGCCCCAATCCGGCTGCCAGTTGCCGCGCAACAGCAGGCCGCGGTGGGTTTCGTCGGTCTCGCGTTCCTGCTGCAGGCCGGCGGCGGAAAAGCGCACCCAACGCCGGTTGCGGTAGTCGTTCTGGTAGGCCTTGGCACTCCATTGCGCAGTGGCGCCCAGCATGCCGTCCGCATGCAACGCGGTCTGCCGCAGCTGGCGTTCGCTGCGATCGTCCTGCGCATAGCCCGGCGAACGGCGTGGCGCCGCACGCGCAGTGGCTGCATCCAGGTAACCCGCCTCCAGCGCATGATTGTCGTAGTACCGCGTGGTGAGCCCGGCACGGAAGGCGCCATCGGGGTCGGTATAGAACCACTTGCCGGCCACGCTGCGTTTGCGCGCGTCGGCATGCGCGCGATAGCCATCGGAGTCGCGCCAGGCCAGCACATAGTTCTGGCTCCACGCGCCCTGTTCGAAGCCATTGCCCAACTGCACCTCGCGCGCACCGAAACTGCCGGCCGTCACGCTCAGCCGGCCATCGTTGCCGCCGGTACGGGTCAGCACATCCACACTGCCGGCGATCGCATGCAGGCCATAACGCGCATCGTTGGTACCGCGCACGATCTCGATCGCGCTGATGTCCTGCGGGAATACCGCATCCAGATACGGCATGCCGCCGGCGTTGTCGTTGCTGGGGATGCCGTCGATCAGCACCTTCACCGCATTGATCCGCCCCTCGCCATTGAAGCCGCGGAACGAGAACCGTCCCGCGTCGGTGCCCATGCGGAACTGGGTGACCTGCACGCCGGGCGCGCGCATCAGCAGCTCCCAGCTGTAGTCCACGTGTTGATCGTGCAGCAGCTCGCCTCCGATCACATCCACCGAACTCAGCACGCGTGCCGTGTTCGGGCTGCGCTGCGGCTGCGCACTCACCTGCACCTTGCCCAGCGTCAATGCCGCATCCTGCGCCTGCGCATCGCAGGCAGACCCACACAGCAGCGCCAACGATGGCGCGTACCACAGCGTTTTCACTAATCGCACTCGCATGACCAGGCCTTTGCCGTGCCGGCACGGCAACACCGCCGTGCGCCGCGGCATGACGGCGGGCACAGGCATCACGTCAGGAAAGCGGGTCGTCCATGCAGCTGCGTGCAGGCGCTCCGGAAGATCGGGCACGCACTCGATACCGCGCAGCGGACGCCCGCGATGGGGGCCGGACTCACGCCTGCAGCGGCGGCCCGCGTGCCCCGAGTGCGGCCCAACGCACCGTCGCCGCGGCGCGCGCGTGCCGGTGCACCGGCACTGGCGCCGGTCGCCGTTGCAGCAGGCACAGCACCAACAGCGCCAGCCATGGCAGCAGGCGCGCGGCCAGCACGCAGTAATCGCAGGCTTCGCCATGTGCAGCGGCGTGGTCGCCGCTGTGCGGCACGGCTGGCGATGCAGCGGCGTCATGCTGGTGCGCAGCCGGCGGTGTCGGCATGGCCGGATGGCCGGCATGCAGCGAACCGTCCGCCGCCAGCGCCGGCCCGCTCGTGCACATCGGCTCGCCCGACGGCGGCTGGCTCCAACGGCTGATCAGCGGTGCCACCAGCATCAGCAGCACGGCCAGACAGGCAAGCAGGTGCAGGCAGGGGTGGCGACGGAGCAATGGCATGGCGCGAGTGTAAGCGCCGCACGCCGCGGGAGCGATGGCGGCGACCGGCGCGCGACCGTATGTCGCACCCGTGCGTCATCGCCCAGCGTGCACGCCGGGGTGCCGATGGCGGAATCTGCCGCCCTGGGACGCAAACCACGTCGAGCCGCAGGTTCAAGCGCGGAGAGTGGGCATGGCAGTTGTCCAGGCCGGTAGTCACAGTTCCGTCCGTGGACATGACAGCGCACGCGTGGCAGGCCCTGGCATGCCCTATGCTTGCACCTCACTCCAGTCACCCTGCGCGCGCATGAGCACCGTCCTGTCCGATCCAGCGGCCGAGCCCCTTCCCTGCGCTGCCAAGCCGCCGAGCGAGGCACTGCGCCTGCAGGCGCTGCGCAGCTACGGCATTCTCGACACCCCGCGCGAGGCCGCGTTCGAAGACATCACCAGGCTGGCCTCGATCATCTGCCAGACCCCGATCGCACTGATCAGCCTGGTGGATGCCGACCGGCAGTGGTTCAAGAGCGAGCTCGGCATGGGCGAGCGCGAGACACCGCTGTTCAAGTCGATGTGCGCGCATGCGCTGCTCGACAGCGACGTGCTGGTGGTTCCGGACACACGCGAGGACGTCCGCTTTGCGCGCAATCCACTGGTCACCGGCGAGTTACCGCTGCATTTCTATGCCGGTGCCGTGCTCAAGACCAGCGAGGGTCTGCCGCTGGGCACGGTGTGCGTGCTCGACCGGCAGCCGCGCCAACTCAGCGACGAACAGGTCGATGCACTGCGCGCACTCGCGCGCCAGACCATGGCGCAGCTGGAACTGCGCCGTGCGCTGCGGCTGGCCGAGGAATCCGACCGCTACCGCAGTCGCCTGATGGCCATCGCCGGGCACGACCTGAAGACCCCGCTGCGCACCGCTGCCTACGCCATCGACAAGATGCGCCGGCATGCCAATGTCGATTCCATCCCGACCCTGGTCACCGCGCGCGACGCGATCAACCTGGTGGCGCGCAACCTCGACGAGCTGGCCACCCTGGCTGCCGCCAGCGAGACCGCCACGCCGGACCTGCAACCGCTGGCGCTGGAAGATGTGCTGCATTCGGTGCTGGGCGTGTGGCGGCAACCGGCGATCGACAAATGCCTGGCCTTGCGCCATGTGCCCACCTCGCTGCGCGTGCGCAGCCATCCCACGCTGCTGACCACCCTGCTCGGCAACCTGATCGGCAACGCGGTCAAGTACACCGAACGCGGGCGCGTGCTGGTCGGCGTCCGGCGCCGCCCCGGCCATGCGGTGGTGGACATCATCGACAGCGGCATCGGCCTGAACCTGGACCACCCCGAACAGGTGTTCCAGGCCTTCCGCCAGGCCGACCCGCGCAGCGACGGGCTGGGCATCGGCCTGTGGATCGTGCACCGCACCGCCGAAACCCTGGGCTGCGAAGTGGATGTGCGCCCACGCCCAAGCGGCGGCACCTGCTTTTCGGTACGCATCCCGCTGGCCTGACGCCCACGCCCGGCAGCGCCGCGGCAAAGCGTCGAGCCCGCGCAGCGGATTGCGCCAGCTGGCCGGCCCCGCGCAGACCGGCGATTCCCGCCCGGCCGTACCGCAAAAAAAGGCGGACCCGGGCTCCCGACCCGGATCCGCCGCCAAGCACGCCAGGCCTCTCCCCAGGGACCTGGGTGCGCCAGTCGCTCCATCGCGCAGCCTCGCGCAACAGGGCGACAGCGCTGGCAACCGCTTGACGACACCGACCGACAGACCGGTCATGCGATGGACTGCAGTGCCGGTCCTGCGCCGTCCACCCCTAGACGTCCGGGAGTGTCGCGTTATGGTTGCTATAAGGATTTACGACGGCGCGGCGCCCAACTTGATGCGGCCAGACCACGCCGCCGCCGCGGCCCTTACAGCGGCAGGGAGAATCACCGACAGCGCGCGTTCCGGATCACCCTGCGCGACTGCGCAAGTGATTGATGGAAGAGTATTTTCTCAGGGTGCACGGACGCTGCAGTGCAGCAGCGCATGCCGTCGCCGACCGTCTCAACCCTCCGAATCGGCCGCATCCTGGCGTGCGAACCAGTCCGCCGAATGCACCTGGTCCGTTGCAACCTCCAACAGCTGGCGCAGCACCGCCAGCGGGACCTGCACCTGGGTGCCATCGGCCTGCACGGCCACCCATAGCGACTCGTCCCGGGGATCGGCCAGCACCGTCAGCAGCGCATGCTCGCGTCCCTCGACGCTTGCCGTCAGCTGCAGGGCCGTGCCGCCGTCCTGGTCGGGCAACCAGAGCCTGCTCAGTGGCGGGCGCAGGGGCGCGGTCACCGGGTCCGGCGCCACGGTGGCGAACGGGACCCGCGTGCAGCCAGCCGGGTGCGCGGAGCGGTCATCGTCAGGCCGCTCAGCTGGTAATGGTCTGGGTCAGCGATTCCCAGGTCGGCGGCAACGGCCAGGCCGGGGCCTGGTTGCCGTCCAGCACGCGGCGCAGGTCGCGCTTGTCGATCTGCGGCGCCAGCACGTGCACCAGATCCAACGCGTAGTCGCGCAGCACGCGGTCGCGCGGCAGCACCGCCCAGGCGATGCACTCGGCGATCGGCGCCGGTGCCGGCCAGGCGCGCAGGTCCTCGTCGCTGGCGCTGACCGCCATTTCCGCCACCAGCCCCACGCCCAGCCCCGCACGCACATAGGTCTTGATCAGGTCCGCATCCAGCGCGGTCAGCGCGATGCTCGGCTCCAGCCCGACCTGCGCGAATGCGCGCTGCAGCGAGGAGCCCGGCCGCGTGGAGGACTCGTAGCTGATCAACGGGTGCTGCGACAGCGCCTGCATGTCCGGCGCAGTGCGCGCCTGGTCCAGCGGATGGCCGCGCTGCACGATCACCAGCCGACGCCAGCGATACAGGGGCACCGCGATGCCGGCGCTGGGTTCGCCACCGGCGGTGCTGACCACCGCGATATCCGCATCGCCCTGGCTGAGCAGGTCCAGCGCCGCGCTTTCGGCGGCCTGCTGCAGGTGCACGCTGACCTGCGGATAGGCGTGCTTGATCTGCGCCACCGCCGGCGGCAGCACGAAGCGCGCCTGGGTATGGGTGGTGGTCAGGGTCAGCTGGCCCTGGCTCTCGCGGCGCTGGTTGGCCGCGTAGGTGCGGATGTTGTTGGCTTCCGACAGCACCGAGCGCGCACGCTCGATCACTTCCACGCCGGCCGGCGTCACCGCGTCCAGGCTGCGTCCCTTGCGCACGAACAGCAGAAAGCCCAGCTCGTCCTCCAGCTGCTTGAGCTGCTTGGACAGGCCGGGCTGGGTCGCATGCACCCGCGCGGCCGCGAGCGTGATGTTGAGCTCGGCATCGGCGATGGCGACCAGATAGCGGAGTTGGGTCAGCGTCATGGGCTTATATCCAAAAAAGCGCGAGGCGCCACGAAGGACTCGACTGTAGAGGAGTTCTGCAGGCCAGCTTATAACCGAACGCTATTTTCAGGGTGTATGAAGTCATTTCCGACGGCTATATGCCGGCGTTACGGTCTGGCCCTCCCCTCTCGATGCGCTGGCCGTGCCCTCTGTGTTCCCGCTTCTTGCCGACCTGCGTGGCCGTGCCGTCCTGGTGATCGGCGGCGGCGCCGCGGCCGAGCGCGCCACGTCCGCGCTGTTGCAGGCCGGCGCCGTGCCGCTGGTGGGCGCACCGGAGCTCAACCCGCAGTTGCGCGCCTGGGCGCAGGCCGGGCGGCTGCGCTGGCTGGTGGGGCAGTTCGAGCCGGCCTGGCTCGACCTGCCCGATCAACCGGTCTGGCTCACCGTCGCCGCCAGCACGGCGCCTGACCTCAACGACGCCCTGCGCGCCGCAGCCAGCGCGCGCCGCCTGCTCACCCACGACGCCACGCCCGCCGCTGCGGCAGCGCCCTCCGTGCGGTCCCCGGCGCCCCGTACCGCGGTCGGCCAGCTCTCCCCCGGCAGCGTGACCCTGGTCGGAGCCGGTCCCGGCGACCCCGGCCTGCTCACCCGGCATGCGATGCGTGCACTGCGGCAGGCCGATGTGCTGCTCTACGACCGCCTGGTCAGCCCGCAGATCCTGCACCTGGCCCGGCGCGACGCTGTGCGCGTGGAAGTCGGCAAGGCCGCCCAGGGCCACAGCACGCGCCAGGAGCAGATCCACGCGCTGATGCTGGCGCACGCCCGCGCCGGGCGTCGGGTGGTGCGGCTGAAGGGCGGCGACCCGTTCGTGTTCGGCCGCGGCGGCGAAGAGCTGGAATTCCTGCGCGACCACGGCATCGGCTTCCAGGTCATCCCCGGCATCACCGCCGCAATCGCCTGCGCCGCCTACGCCGGCATTCCGCTGACCCACCGCGACCACGCGCAATCGCTGCGGCTGATCACCGCGCACTGCAAGGATTCGCTGGACACGCTGGACTGGCAGGCGCTTGGCCAGGAGCGCCAGACCCTGGCCTTCTACATGGGCGTGGCCGGCCTGGAGGGCATCCAGCAACGCCTGCTGCAGGCCGGCCGTGCGCCCGCCACCCCGTTCGCGCTGGTGGAAAACGGCTCGCGCCCGCAGCAACGCGTGATCACCGGCACGCTCGCCAGCCTGGCCGCCACCGCGCAGCAGCACGCCGTGCGTGCGCCCGCCCTGCTGATCCTGGGCGAGGTCGCCGGGCTGGCCGCCAGCCTGCACTGGTTCGGCGCAGCGCCGCTGGCCGCGCAGCCGCCCCCGCACTCACCCATCGCAACGCCCGACGCGCCCACACTCGCCCACGCAGCCTGATCCCGACGGAGACCCCATGGCCCTGTACGACAACATCCTCGACACCATCGGCCGTACCCCGGTGGTCAAACTCAACCGGCTCGCGCCCGCGCACGTGACCTTGTACGTCAAGGTCGAGTCGTTCAATCCGGGCGGCTCGGTCAAGGACCGCCTGGCGCTGGCGATCATCCTCGACGCCGAACAACGCGGCCTGCTCAAGCCCGGCGACACCATCGTGGAAGCCACCTCCGGCAATACCGGCGTGGCGCTGGCCATGGTCGCGGCCGCGCGCGGCTACAAGTTCGTCGCCACCATGGTGGAAACCTTCTCCATCGAGCGCCGCAAGCTGATGCGCGCCTATGGCGCCAAGGTGATCCTGACCCCGGCCGCCGAGCGCGGCAGCGGCATGGTGCGCAAGGCCAGGGAACTGGCCGAGCAGCACGGCTGGTTCCTGGCCAGCCAGTTCGCCAACCCGGCCAATCCGGCCTACCACCGCAACACCACCGCGGCCGAAATCCTGCGCGACTTCGCCGGCCACCGGCTGGACCATTTCGTCACCGGCTGGGGCACCGGCGGCACGCTCACCGGCGTGGGCGAAGTGCTGCGCCTGGCCCGCCCGGAAGTGCGCATCACCGCCACCGAGCCGGCCGGCGCCGCCTTGCTGCAGGGCCAGGACTGGAAGCCGCACAAGATCCAGGGCTGGACCCCGGACTTCGTCCCCGAGGTCCTCAACCGCGAGGTCGCCCACGAGGTGCTGAGCGTGGAAGACACCGACGCGATCAGCGTGGCGCGCCGCCTGGCCGCCGAAGAAGGCATCTTCACCGGCATCTCCGGCGGCGCCACCGTCGCCACCGCATTGCGCGTGGCCGACAACGCGGCGCCCGGCGCAGTGGTGCTGGCGATGCTGCCCGATACCGGCGAGCGCTACTTCTCCACGCCGCTGTTTGCCGACATCAACGAAGGCTCCGACGACGACTGGCTGGCCGGTCTGCCCTGAGCGATCACATGGTTGGTTTGCACGCACAGGCCGCGCCCACAGCGCGGCCTGTGTGCTTGTGGTCGATCCACACATCGCCCCGGCCTGCTCCGGCGTGTATCCGCGTGCGACTGCGGCCAGGCCCGATGGCCCCGTGCCTTGCGGATGCCGTCCGTCGCGCAGCGCGCACTCCCGCCCCGCGCGCACTCCCGCCCATGTCAAGGAAACGTTAAGATAACGGTGTGATGCAGGGAGAATCATCGTGAGCAACCGGCCCTATGGACACAGCGACACCCGCGTCTCGCGGGCGCCATGGCTGGTCAAGATCACCTCGCCTGCGCACTTTGCGCTGGCCCTGGGCCTGGGCGCCTGGCTGCAGGGCGCACTGGCGCTGCCATTGCCGCCGCCAGTGCCACTGGCCTGGATCGAGCTGGCCGGCGGCGTGATCGCCTGTCTGGGGCTGGCGCTGGCAGTGAGCTGCTTCAGGCTGTTCGCGCGCGGGCGCACCACCATCATGCCGGGCGGCCATCCCTCGCGGCTGGTGCTTGATGGCCCGTACCGCTTCACCCGCAACCCGATGTACCTGGCGCTGGTGCTCAGCTATGTCGGCCTGTGCCTGCAGCTTGGCCTGCTGTGGGCGGTCGCGTTGCTGCCACTGCCCTGGCTGGCCCTGCAGCGGTATGTGATTCCGTTCGAAGAAGCGCGCCTGCGCCATGAATTCGGCCGCCAGTACAGCGCCTATTGCGCGCGCGTACGACGCTGGCTGTAGGTCCTGGCGCGTCGGACATGGCTGACCGGCGATTGAGCCGATCGATCACGTCGGCGGGTTCGCATGCCTCCCGTCACGCGACCGCCCTGGCCGTTTTCGGCAATCGCAGCAGATGAGATGAATGGGCGATAGCGTGCCCGTTCCACAACGTGCGCCCCGTCACGCGTTCCTCATGCAAATCCCATAATTATCGGCATATGAAGATCGAAGTCTGGCAAGGCGACATCACCGAACTCGACGTTGACGTCATCGTCAACGCCGCCAACGAATCACTGCTGGGCGGCGGCGGCGTGGACGGCGCCATCCATCGCGCAGCCGGCCCGCGCCTGCTGCAGGCCTGCGAGGCACTGCCGCAGGTGCGCCCGGGCGTGCGCTGCCCCACCGGCGAAATCCGCATCACCGACGGGTTCGACCTCAAGGCGCGGCATGTCTTTCATACCGTCGGCCCGGTCTGGCGCGACGGCAAGCACAACGAGCCGGAACAACTGGCCAACTGCTACTGGCAATCGTTGAAGCTGGCCGAGCAGATGATGCTGCATTCGATCGCGTTTCCGGCCATCAGCTGCGGCATCTACGGTTATCCGCTGTATCAGGCCGCACGCATCGCCGTGACCGAAACCCGCGACTGGCAGCGCTCGCACAAGGTGCCCAAGCACATCGTGCTGGTGGCCTATAACGAAGCGACGTTCAAGGCCTACCAGCAAGCGCTGGCTGCGCAGGAAACCGCTGCCGCCTGACGCCTGCGATCAGGCGGCGTGGGGATGACGGGCGCCGCGAGGCGCTCGTTGCGTTTGGCCAGTCGTGCGGACGCGGGGCAACCCATGCAAACGAAAACGCCGGCATCGCTGCCGGCGTCTCGCTAGGTGTGGTCCGGCCATGAAGCGGCCGGCAAACCGATCACCCCTTCCACTTGCCCAGCGCGGCCAGGCCGTTTTCCTTGGCGCGCTCATAGATGATCTGCTGCGCCTTGGCAAAGTTGCCGGTCATGTCCTTGGCCCACAGCTTCAGTGCGGCCTGCTGCATCGCGCGGCCATACGAGAAGCTCAGCGGCCACGGCAGGTTGCCGAGCTGGTGCATCTCGTTGAGGTGCGCGGTGGACTGCTCGTCGGTCTGGCCGCCGGACAGGAACACGATGCCCGGCAGGATCGCCGGCACGGTGGACTTCAGGCACATCACGGTGGACTCGGCCACTTCCTCGACGCTGGCCTGCTCGTCGCAGCCCTTGCCGGAAATGACCATCGAGGCCTTCAGGATGGTGCCTTCGAGCACGACATTCTGCTCATACAGTGCGCCGAACAGCGAACGCAGCGTGGCCTCGGTGACTTCGTAGCAGGTCTCGATGTCGTGGTTGCCGTCCATGATCACTTCCGGCTCGACCATCGGCACCAGGCCCTGTTCCTGGCACAGCGCGGCATAACGTGCCAGCGCATGCGAGTTGGCCTCGATGCAGGTGCCGGACGGGATGTCCTCGCCAATGTTGATGACCGCACGCCACTTGGCGAAGCGTGCGCCCAGCGTGTAGTACTCCTCCAGGCGCGCGCGCAGGCCGTCCAGGCCCTCGGTGACCAGCTCGCCCGGCATGCCGGCCAGCGGCTGCGCGCCCTTGTCGACCTTGATGCCCGGGATGATGCCGTGGGCGGTCATGTACTCGGCGAACGGCACGCCGTCCTTGGTCTTCTGGCGGATGGTCTCGTCGAACAGGATCGCGCCGGAGATGTAGTCGCTCAGCTTGGGGGTGGTCAGCAGCAGTTCGCGGTAGGCGCGACGGTTTTCTTCGATGTTCTCGATGCCGACGCTGGCAAAACGCTTGGCGATCGTGCTGGTCGATTCGTCGATGGCGATGATGCCCTTGCCCGGGGCAACCATGGCCTGGGCGGTTTCGGCAAGCTGTTCGATGCTCATGTAGTTCCTGTGGCAGCTGCGGGGGAGAACGAAAGTATAGCGACGAAAGTCGTACACATTCCTTCACGGAATGCCTGCAACCGATTACACGCGTGCTGCATGACAGGATGTGTGGCGCGGCGCGCACCGTGATGTGCCTACGTGCCGGCACGGCGTGTTGCCGCCGTCATCGCTTGCAGGACAGCAGGCAAGACAACCCTGGCGTTTTGCATGTGCAAACCATCGGCAAGCACGCCAGCCAAAAACCCCGCACAGCACAACGGCGACCCGCAGGCCGCCGTTGTGTGTACGTGCGATCGCATCACGGTGCGCGTCCGTAGACGCGCGCCGTCATCACAACAGCGACGTGACTACAGCTCGCCCAGGCCGCTGGCGCGGCCGTCCTCGCCCACTTCCAGCAGACGCAGCGTGTTGGTGGCGCCATGGGTTTCCATGTGCTCGCCGCTGGTGAACACCACGCGGGCGCCGGGCCCCATGCGCTCGTTCTCGACCAGCAGGCGGATCGCCGCACGTGCGGCTTCGCGCGGGGTCAGGCCGCGGCTGTCGAAGCTGATCGGGAACACGCCACGCATCATCGCCATGTGGCGGCGCGCGCCGTCGTGACGGGTGAAGGCGTAGATCGGCATGTTGGAACGGAAGCGCGACAGGTAGCGCGGCGTGCCGCCGGACTCGGTCAATGCGACCACACCGGCCAGACCGATGTGCTCGGACAGGAACATGGTCGCCATCGCGATCGCCTGGTCGGCGCGCTGCAGGTTGCGTTGCGCCGCTTCGAAGTCGGTGTCGAACTCGAACTGGCGCTCGGCCCCCAGGCAGATGCGTGCCATCGCTTCCACCGCACGCACCGGGTAGGCGCCGGCCGCGGTCTCGGCCGAGAGCATCACCGCATCGGTGCCGTCGATGACCGCATTGGCCACGTCCAGCACCTCGGCGCGGGTCGGGATCGGGCTTTCCACCATCGACTGCAGCATCTGCGTGGCGGTGATCACCACTTTGTTCTGCGCCAGCGACTCGCGGATGATCTTCTTCTGCAGGCCCGGCAATTCGGCATCGCCGATTTCCACGCCCAGATCGCCGCGCGCCACCATCACCACGTCGGAGGCCTCGACGATCTCGACCAGGTTCTCGATCGCTTCGGTGCGCTCGATCTTGGACACCAGCGCGGCATCGCAGCCGTGCTGACGCGCAATGCGGCGCGCATCGTTCATGTCTTCGGCGTTGCGGCAGAACGACACCGCGATGAAGTCCACGCCGATCTTGGCGACGATGCCGATCAGTTCCTTGTCGCGCTCGGTCAGCGCGCCCAGCGACAGGCCGCCGCCCTGCTTGTTCAGGCCCTTGCGATCGGACAGCACGCCGTCGTTGAGCACGGTGGTGACGATGCGCTGACCCTGCACCTCGGTCACCTGCAGCTGCACCAGGCCATCGTCCAGCAGCAGCACGTCGCCGGCGGTCACGTCCTGCGGCAGGCCCAGGTAGCTGACGCCGACCTGGTGCTGGTCGCCCGCAGGCGCATTGGGATCGGCCACCAGGTCGAAACGCTCGCCGGTGGTCAGCTTGATCTTGCCTTCGGCGAAGCGCTCGACGCGGATCTTCGGGCCCGGCAGGTCGGCCAGGATGCCGACTTCGGCTCCGACGCGCACGGCCGCGGCGCGCACTTCGGCAGCGCGCTTGGCCTGGCCGGACGGGTCACCATGGCTGAAGTTGAGGCGCACCACGTTGACGCCCGCCTTGAACAAGGCCTCCAGCACACCGGGCGGATCCGTCGCCGGTCCGAGCGTGGCGAGGATCTTGGTGCGGCGTTGACGTTCTTTCATGATGGCCTCCCTGTAAAAGCCGCGAAACTTAACACACGCGTCACCTACCGAGGATGGCATTGCGGCATAGCCACCCTCGCATTCCGGCATGTCCTGAAGACAGTGCGGGACAGTACGTACGCTTTCCGCGGCGCGCTGGTGCGCGGCGGGTTGTTGCCGTGGGCTGCCACCCTAGCGCGGCAGCGGTGAAGGTCCGACGGGCCGCGGCGCCCGCCGGACGACAGCGAGCGGTCGCCGCAGCGCGGACGCTGCACGCCCCGCGCCGCGTGCGCATGCTGCCACCCACTGGCGAGAGCATCGGCCGCGTCCGCCTGGCACTACGTGCGGCTGCGTGGTCGGTCAGTCCCGTGCATCGATCAGCGCGCGCAACTCGGCAGGGGTGCGTGCGATCGCACCGGCGCCGGCAGCACGCAGCTCGGCTTCGTCGCCGAAGCCCCACAACACGCCGAAGCTATGGATGCCGTGATGGTTGGCGCCATCGATATCCATCCGGCGGTCGCCGATCATCACGCAGCCGGTCTTGGCGATGTCCAGGCGTCGCAAGGCTTCGGCAATCAGGTCCGGCTTGAAACGGCGCTCGCCGTCTTCGCTGGCCCCGATCACGTTCTCGAAGCAGGCACCGAACGGCAGATGCTCGACGATGCGGCGGGCGTAGCGCTCGTTCTTCGAGGTCACCACCGCCAGGCGATGGCCGGCGCGCTGCAGGCCGATGACGACCTCGCCGATACCGTCGAACACGCTCAGTTCGGTCCAGCCCACCGCGTCGTAACGCTGGCGATACGCCGCCAGTGTGCGCTGCACCAACGCCGGGTCGTCGGGAAAACAGTCGCTGAAGCTGTCGCGCAGCGGCGGGCCGATCCACGCGCGCAGGGTCTGCGGCGACGGACGCGGCTGGCCCACCGCGTCGAAGGCATGCACGATGCTGGCGACGATGCCCGGCTCCGAATCGACCAGTGTGCCGTCCAGATCGAAGAACAGCGTGGCTGCACTCACTTGCCGCGCGCCTCGAGCGCCGCCACCGCCGGCAGGGTCTTGCCTTCCAGGAATTCCAGGAACGCGCCGCCGCCGGTGGAGATGTAGGTGACGTCCTTGGCGATGTCGTACTTGTCCACCGCCGCCAGGGTGTCGCCGCCACCGGCGATCGAGAACGCCTTGGAGCTGGCGATCGCGCGCGCCAGGGTTTCGGTGCCGTGGCTGAAGGGCTCGAACTCGAACACGCCGACCGGCCCGTTCCACACCACCGTGCCGGCATTGGCGATCAGCTCGGCGTAGCGCGTGGCGGTCTGCGGGCCGATGTCCAGGATCAGATCGTCGGCCTCCACCGCATCGAGCGACTTCACCGTCGCCTCGGCATCGGGCAGGAACTGCTTGGCGACGACCACGTCGGTGGGCAGCGGGATCTCCGCGCCGCGCGTCTTGGCGTCGGCCACGATCTGGTTGGCGGTGGGAATCAGGTCCGGCTCGTTCAAGGACTTGCCTACGTCATGCCCGGCCGCGGCGATGAAGGTGTTGGCGATGCCGCCGCCGACGATCAGCTGGTCGACCTTGTTGACCAGGTTGGACAGCAGCTCCAGCTTGGTGGACACCTTGCTGCCGGCCACGATCGCCAGCAGCGGCTTGGCCGGGTTGTCCAGTGCCTTGGCCAGTGCATCGAGTTCGGCCATCAACAGCGGGCCGCCGGCAGCCACCGGCGCAAAGCGGATCACCCCATGGGTGGAGGCCTGCGCGCGATGCGCAGTGCCGAAGGCATCCATGACGAACACATCGCACAGCGCGGCGTACTTGCGCGCCAGCGTCTCGTCGTCCTTGCCCTCGCCGACGTTCATGCGGCAGTTCTCCAGCAGCACCACCTGGCCCGGCGCCACCTCCACGCCATCGACCCAGTCGCGCACCAGCGTGACTTCGACACCCAGCAAGGTGGTCAGGCGCGCGGCCACCGGCGCCAGCGAATCCTCTTCGCTCCAGCTGCCTTCCTTGGGACGGCCCAGGTGCGAGGTGACCATCACTGCAGCGCCCTTTTCCAGCGCCAGCTTGATGGTGGGCACCGAGGCGGTGATGCGCTGCTCGGAGGTGATCTGGCCGTTGTCGATCGGCACGTTGAGATCCTGGCGGATCAGCACGCGCTTGCCGGAGAGATCGAGGTCGGTCATGCGGACGATGGACATGGGGTCAGCTCGCTAGGTCTGGGGAATGGGGAATGGGGAATGGGGAATGGAGAATGGGGAATGGGGAATGGGGAATGGGGAATGGGGAATCGGGGAATCGAAAAAGCAGCTGCCGCATGGAGCGCCGATGTCTGCGCGCTGCGCGGGCAGACGACGCGCTGGGAGCAGCCGCACGAGGTGGCCTGGCCCGCGTGCAGATCGCGCAGATTGCAGCTTGCCTGCCGCGCATGTCGCTAACCATGCGGCTGGCGATGCGGGCGATGGTCGGTCGAGGACGACGGGCAATGCGGCTGCCTTGGCGACGGGGGATGCCCATTGTCGGACCTTCGCGCCGCAGCGGCAAACCGCCGTGCGACGTGCGTGGTCGTCAGGGGCTGCGATTGGCCGCCGGGCTGCGCAGCAGGCTCACCGCGAACCCGCCGACCAGCACGGCGCCGCCGATCAGCAGTGCCCACAGCAACCAGCGCTTCCAGTCGCGCGGCGCGGCGGCCGGCTGCAGTGCGGCATCGCCGGCCAGCGGCTGCGCCCGCGCGGCGATGCTGGCCGGCGCCGGTTGCCACTGCGCGCCGCGTTCGCGACGCAGCGCCTGCAGCATCGAGGCCAGTGGCGCGTCGCCGCGTTGCACCCGCGCGCTGCCCGCGACCACCGCATACGGCGGCTGCCCCTGGGCGAGGAACATCATCCGCTCCGGCTGGTAGCCCACGCGCAGCGTCGGCCTCGCAGTGCTGCGGCCCTGTGCGGCGAGCAGGCGCCATTGGCGATCGCGCACCGGGGCCGACAGCGGTTGCGGCGGGGACGCGGCGGCGTTGCCGGCCCCGAGGCGATACGCCAACCACGGCCCGGCGCGGCGCAGCCATGGCGCGTCGTCGGCATCACGGCTTTCCACGATCCATTCGACCGCCTCGGCCTGACCGCCGCTGACATCGACCTGGGTGACCGGAAAGCGCCCCGGCAAGGCATACCGCATCGCCGTGTCCTGTGCGGTGCCCGGCAACTCCAGCCATTCCGACTGGGCAGCTGCAGCGATGCCGTCCAGTTCCGCATCGACCGCGCGCAAGGCCGGCAGCGCGCCCGACACCGGCACGATGCGCAGATAGCGCGCGCCCGCGTCCAGCGCGATACGGCGTTGCTGCAGACGCTGCGCCTGGTTGTCCAGCGCCATCACGGTGGCATCGGCGGCCAGCACGCGCCAGTCGCGCAGATCATCGCTGCCTTCCACACGCAGCCGGGCCTGCACCGGCGTGTTGCCATCCCAGTCCAGCCACAGCGCACGCGGACGATCGCCCAATGCGCTGGCATCGATCAGCCAGCTGCCACCGGCACCTGCAGCGGTACCGGTGGCAAAACGGCCTTCCAGCCGCCGCACCGCACCACTGGCATCGCGTTCGGCGATCAGCTGCAGATCGCCGTCGGCAGGCGCCGCACCGGCCGGCAGCGCGAACACGGGCAGGCGTTGCCGCCGCGGCGCGGCAGCCGGCGCGGCATCCACCGGCAACAGCGCCGCCGGCATCTCCTCGCCGCGCGCATCGATCACCGTGACATCGCGCAGCGCTGCGTCGTGGGCGCTGCGATAGATCGCCGCGTTCAAGCGCAGCTGATACAGGCCGGCGTCCGAGCCGGCCACCTGCAGCGGCCACTGTTGCCGGTAGTCCTGGCGCACGTCGGCCGCCTGCGCCAGCAGCGGCACCAGCAGCAGCCATCCCCATTGCCTCGATTTCATGCCTGGTCCTTGTCGACGCCATCGTCTCCGACGGCCTGCGCGTCGGCCACCGGCTGGCGCGGCGGCGCCGGTGCCAGGTAGCCCACCACGGTGCACAACAGGCCATAGGCCATGAACGAGCCGATGCCGAGCAGATTGCCCAGATGCTGGCGGTCGACCAGCACCAGCTTGGCCAGCACCAGGCCCATCAGCAACGCCCCGCCCAGCCATAGCCCACGCTGACCGCGCCGCGAGCCGATCACCCAGCCCAGCACGCCCAGCACGCTCCACACGATGGTCAGGCTGGTCTGCGACAGGGTCGCGCCGATCAAGCCGGCATCCCATGCCACGCCACCCCAGTGATGCACGCTGTGCAAGGTGCTGCCGGTGACCAGGGCCCAGCCCAGGACACCCAGCGCAGTCACCCGCCACCGGTGCACGACCAACGGCGCCTGCGCGGCCCAGGCCCACCGCGCCAGCAAGGCCAGCACCGCCAGTTGCGCCAGCTCGGCCGGATTGAGCACGGGCAGCCACGGCAACGGCGCGGCACTCACCGGGTCCAGCAGCACGATCAGCCAACCGCTGCCCAGCACCGCGAACAGGCAACCCAGCAGCGCGTTGCGTGCCCGATCGAAGCCGGCGCCTTGCGGCCACGCCAGCCACGGCCAGCGCAACAGCCCCACTGCCGCCACGCTCAGCCAGGGCGCCGCCAGCAAGGCGCAACGCCAGCCGTTTGCGAGCATGAACGCATCGGCCAGCCAGGCCAGGCCCAACGCGACCACCAAGGGCCACAGCAGCCACCAGACAAACTGTGCGGCCATCGCGCCTGCGCCGTGCTGCCTGCGCAGGCACCACAGCGCGCGCAGGCCTGCCACGGCCAACGCCAGCCAGACCAGCGCGCCCCAATGCGCGAACGGTTGCGTATGCGCATGGCGTTGCCACAGCGCCAACGGCGCCGCCAGCACCAGCCCGACCACCGTCGTCCACACCAGTGCCGTTGCCGGGCGACGCCGATGCACCTCGGCGGCCAGCCACACGCTGAGCGCGACAAAGCCCAGCAGCAGATCCGGCTCGCTGCGCAGATCGCCGGCAAAGCGCAGGATCTCGTGCACGCCGCACAGCGTCCACCAGCCCAGCCCCCACAGATACGCCACCAGCGCCCGGCGCGGCCGCCCTGCATCGCGCAGGAACCAGGCACTGGCCCAGCCGGCCAGTGCAAGCAGCAGGGTGCTCATGCAGGTGGCGTTGGCCACCGCCACCGCGTCGTAACGCCAGGCATCCACGCCGAAGGCGATACCCACCGCCGCCAGCAACTGCAATGCCACCCCGCTGAACTGCGGGATACGACGCTGCTGGCGCAGCCCCAGCCACAACAGACCGGCTCCTTCCAGCGCGAAGACGCTGGCGGTGGCACGCGCCGACAATGCCAGCGGCACCGCCAGGGTGGCAAAAGCGACCGCCAGCATCGCGTGCGCCTGGCCCAGCACACGCGTGGAGGCACGCCGCAGCAACCAGCTGGCCAGGCCCGCGTACAGCGCAGCCACCGCCAGCGCACACAGCGCCAACGGCAGGCGCTCGCCATCGAGCAGGCGCGCCTGCAACGCGAAGGCCACCAGCGGGGTGCCGAACAACAGGCTGCCGTCGATGCGCTTGCCCGCACTGCCATCGCCACGCCGCGCGTGCAGGACCGGGATTGCCACATACATGGCGAAGAACAGCAGCAGGAACGGCTCGGTGGTGGCAAATTTCGCCGGGGTGTATTGCAGCGCGCCCCACAGCGTGCCGATGCCGAAGGTGAAGGCGAATCCGAGCAGGTTCAGCACCCGCCACGGACGCGTCCAGGCGATCGCCACGATGCCGGCGTTGAGCACCGCGTAATACGCGAACAGCGCCACATGATTGCCGCTGCCGGTAGACAGCCAGATCGGCGCAAGGAAGCCGGCCAGCACACCCAGCACCGCCAGCGTGCGCGAGTCCTGCACCACCGCCAGCACGCACATGCCGGCAATCAGCACCACGCTGATGCCCATCGCCAGGCCTGCGCCGAGCAGTCCGTACAACTTGAACGCGGCAAACACCGTCAGCAGCAAGCCGCCGATCGCCCCGCCCTGCAATGCCAACGCAAAGCCGGGCCGCTGCAAGCGCTGCTTCCAGCCCAGGAGCAGGCCGGCGAGCGCCAGCACACTGATGCCGGCCAGCCGCAGCTCGATCGGCATGCGCATCCAGCCCTGGTCACTGGCGTACTTCAACAGCGACGCCACACCGGCCAGCAACACCAGCATGCCGACCTTGACCGGCACGTTGCCTTCGGTGAACCAGCGCTTCACTGCGCTGGCCGCGCGCGCCAGCGGGCCCGGCCCGGAGGGCACGTCGTGCGCTTGCTGCTCGAACGCCGCAGGCGCAGGGGCCAGCGGCGGCGCCTGGACTGCGCTGCGTGCCGTAGCAGATGCGGGCGCCTGTGCAGGCAATGATGGCGGCATCGGCGCGACCGGCGACGGCGCCGCGTGCACATCTGCTGCGCCAGGCCGCTCAGCCGCGCCAGACGCAGACAGGCCGAGGTCGGACGCCTCTTGCGCCTCCCATGTACCGACTGGCGACTGCATTGGCCTGTGCACCGCCGCCGCGTCCGCGCCGCCTGCGCCGCTGGCCTGCCAGTGCGCAAGCCGCTGTTCCAGCGCATCCACGCGCCGCCGCAGCCCGGCGATCCACACCAGGGCGATCACCAACCCGACCGGCACCGCGAGCAGCAACAGCACCACCGACACGATCATCGTTTCCAACGCATAACCCCTGAGTCGGCATCCGGCCGAATGCGCGCACCATACAGGCTCAGGACGCGCCTGGGCAGCCAATCGGTGGTTGAGGCGCAGCGACGCGACGCCGTGGGCAGCGCCCGCACGCAATGGCGGGATGCAGCTGCATCCACCCAAAAAAAACGCCCGGTAGAACCGGGCGTTTTAACGTCATTCGCGGTAGCCGCTGTCGTTCTTGTTATGGATGATCCAGATCAGGTTGCCGCCGGTGTCCATCGACTTGCCGGCGAACACCAGGCGCCCCTGGCCCTTGTAGGCCATCTCATAGCGGTAGCGGTCGCCGCCGAAGAAGAACGGGATGAACGCCTTGCCGGTCACGTAGGAACCCTGGTCGTTGGGCTGACCAATCAGGTCGGTGACCTGCTTCATCGGCATGCCGATCTTCAGCTGGGTGAACTTGCTGTCCGGTGCCGGCTTGCCGGTGATCTCGCCTTCGTAATCGTTGATGCCCTTGACCGTTTCGCCGTAGCCCGCCTCGACATCGGACGACTTGATCACCTCGCCATCGGCATTCATCCAGGCCGGCGTGCCGGTCTGCTTTTTCGCTGCCCACGTGGTCGACGGAGCCGACACCGCAATCACCACACCGAGCGCCAATACGCCCGCCAGAAATTTATTCATGAGTTTTCTCTCGATCCATGGAGTTCCCCGATCCTTCGTACACGACACGGGAACGGCCGCCGTGCCCGCGAATTAGCGCACGTGGGCCTCTCAAAGTCCACTTTACGTACTGACGACGGCGCGGCGACGGCATCTGCACGCTTCACATTCCGGCACACACAAAAACGAAAGGCCCCGGCATGCCGGGGCCTTCACTCGTCGCCTGAGCGCAAGGATTACTTCGCGACAACCCGCACCATTTCCAGGCACTTGTTGGAATAGCCCCACTCGTTGTCGTACCAGGACACCAGCTTGACGAAGGTCGAGTCCAGCGCGATGCCGGCGTCGGCGTCGAACACCGAGGTGCAGGTTTCGCCGCGGAAGTCGGTGGCCACGACCTTGTCTTCGGTGTAACCCAGCACGCCCTTCAAGGCGCCTTCGCTCTGCGCCTTCACTTCGGCGCAGATCTCGGCGTAGGTGGCCGGCTTTTCCAGTTCGACGGTGAGATCGACCACCGACACATCCGAGGTCGGCACGCGGAAGCTCATGCCGGTCAGCTTCTTGTTGAGCTCGGGAATCACCACGCCCACGGCCTTGGCGGCACCGGTGGAGGACGGAATGATGTTCTCCAGGATGCCGCGCCCACCGCGCCAATCCTTGTTGGACGGGCCATCGACGGTCTTCTGCGTTGCCGTGGCCGCGTGCACGGTGGTCATCAGGCCGCGCTTGATGCCCCACTTGTCGTTGATCACCTTGGCCAGCGGCGCCAGGCAGTTGGTGGTGCACGAAGCGTTGGAGACGATCGCTTCGCCCTTGTAGGTGTTGTCGTTGACGCCGAACACGAACATCGGCGTGTCGTCCTTGGACGGTGCCGACAGGATCACCTTCTTGGCGCCCGCGTCGATGTGCTTCTGCGCGGTTTCCTTGGTCAGGAACAGGCCGGTGGACTCGATCACCACATCGGCGCCGACCGCATCCCACTTGAGGTTGGCCGGGTCGCGTTCCTGGGTCAGGCGGATCTTGTTGCCGTTGACGATCAGCGTGTTGCCGTCGACCGACACATCGGCCTTGAAGCGGCCATGCACCGAGTCGTACTGCAGCATGTAGGCAAGGTAATCGGGCTCGAGCAGGTCATTGATGGCCACGATCTCGATGTCATTGGCGAAGTTCTGCACCGCAGAGCGCAGCACGTTGCGGCCGATGCGACCGAATCCGTTGATGCCAACCTTGATTGCCATGTTCACTAGCTCCTGCGGCCGCGATGGCGCGGCGGATGGAAAGGGATCGCCATTCTAGCAGCGTCGCACTCGCGCAGCCGTGCTGCGGCCAGCGCTGCAGCATCTGGCGTGGGGACGTTGTGCCGTGGTGCATGCGGGGTGGGAATCGGGAATCGGGAATCGGGAATCGGGAATCGGGAGGTGGGCACGCTGTGTGGGTGCCGTCAATCGACAAGGTGATGAGCTCGGCGCTGCAGGCACGATGCGGCATGGGCTGACGCCTGCCTGACTTGAAGGCCCGTGACGATCCGAGGTGCGCCACGGACGCGACAATCGAAACCACGCCTTTTTTTTCGATATATCCAATCCAATTCAGTTACTTGCTTTCGACGTCGATACGCTGAAAGGCGTATCGACGCATATGCCGAACGGCGGAATTTTGGCGCTCCGTGGATTTCGATACTGGCCGTGCCTGCTGAGGCACCCATCCATCGCAACGGAGATTCCCCCATGCGTCGCACCCTTCTCTCCCTGGTCCTGGCCCTGGCCACCACCCCGGCGCTGGCTGGCGGCGTGATGCACTACACCGACAAGGCCACCTTGCCCACCGATGGCGAAGCCCGCGAAGTCGCTGCGCTGTTCGACACCTGGAACGCGGCGCTGGCCACCGGCAACCCGCACAAGGTGGCCGACCTGTACACCCCGGACGGTGTGTTGCTGCCGACCGTGTCCAACGAGGTGCGCGCCTCGCGTGCGCAGATCGAAAAATACTTCGAGATGTTCCTGACCAAGAAGCCGCAGGGCGTGGTCAACTACCGCACCGTGCGCGTGCTCGATGACGACAGCGCAGTGGATGCCGGCGTCTATACCTTCACGCTGACCGACAAGGACGGCAAGAAGAGCAAGGTGCAGGCGCGTTACACCTTCGTGTACGAAAAGCGCGACGACAAGTGGCTGATCATCAACCACCACAGCTCGGCGATGCCGGAAGTGGATGCGCCCAAGCTCGCCAAGGCCAAGTAAGTGCTGGATTCCTGCAGCCCTCCGCTCGCTGCATGCCCCAGCGCGCATGCAGGCCACAGCGCTCCTGCCTCGCCGTCGCCTGCGCCAGGCGCATCGCGTTGCAGGTCAGACGCGATGCGGCGGTGCGATCACCGGCATGGCGCAGATCGTTGTTGTCGCTGCCGGTCCCTGCTCACGTCCGCGCATGACCCACAACGGCATTGCGCGGACGGATTGATCAGGATCAAGGCATCCATCGGGCAAAGCCCCAAGACTTCCTCCATCTTCTGCACCCAACGGGAATTTCCATGCGCATGCGCTCCACCCTTCTGCTCGCCGGCCTGGCCGCCACCTTCGCCAGCGCCCCCGCACTGGCTCAATCCAAAGGCGACTGGACCGTTGCCGTCGGTGCCCACCAGGTCGCTCCCAAGTCCGACAACGGCCGCCTGGTCGGCGGCACGCTGGAAGCGGACGTGGACAACGACATCAAGCCGACCTTCACCGCGGAATACTTCATCGCCGACAACCTGGGCATCGAAGTACTGGCTGCGCTGCCGTTCGAGCACGACATCGCGCTCGGCAGGCTGGGGCGTGTCGCCAGCACCAAGCATCTGCCACCGGTGATTTCGCTGCAGTACCACTTCAACAGCCAGGGCAAGCTCTCGCCGTTCGTCGGCGCAGGCATCAACTACACCCGGTTCTTCAGCACCGACACGCACGGCGCGCTGGCCGGCAGCGAGCTGGAACTGGACGACTCCTGGGGCCTGGCCCTGCATGCAGGCGTGGACTACAAGCTCAGCGAGCGCGGCGCGCTGCGGGTGAACCTGCGCTGGATCGACATCGATACCGAGGCGCGCCTGGACGGCAACCGCATCGGCACGGTCAACATCGATCCGCTGGTCTACGGCCTGGCCTACGTGCACCGGTTCTGAGCCCGGCAGCGTGCGCGGTGCATCTCTGGCACACTTGGCGTCCAGGGACGTGAATCCACCGCCGGAGTTGCGGACAGGCTGGCCACGTCGACCGCCTGTCCGACCTATCCGGGGATTCCATGAGCATGCTGATCCGTACCGCCCTCGCCATCGCACTGGCCGCCTCGGCCGCACCCGTCCTTGCACAATCGGCCGGCCACTGGACCACGGGCTACGGCGCCGGCTATGTCTCGCCCAAGTCCGACAGCGGCAGCTTCGGCGGCACGCGTGCCGAGATCAAGGGCGCCCCGACGCTGTCGTTCACCTACGAATACTTCCTGCGCAACAATCTCGGCATCGAGGTGCATGCCGCGGTGGCGGGCAAGCACGATCTGGAGCTTGAGGGCGTGGGCAAGGTGGGCAGCTATTGGTCGGTGCCGCCGAGCGTGCTGTTGCAATACCACATCAATGGCTACGGCACGGTGTCGCCGTTCGTGGGCGTCGGCATCAACTACACCACGTTTGTCGGCGAGGACGTCGAGGACGCCTTCGGCAACGGCGATCTGCGTTTCGACGACTCGGTGGGCGCCACTGCACATATCGGTGTGGACTACATCTTCAACGATCGCAGCGGCCTGCGCGTGGATGCGCGCTGGACCGACTCGCGCAGCAATGTCGATTTCAATGGCAGCCGGCTGGGCAAGGCGCGGATCGATCCGCTGACCTATGGCGTGTCGTACCTGGTCTATTTCTAAGCCTGCCGCAGACGCGACACCGGGCCGTGGCGGTGGTCGGACCGGGACGGCCATCAAACCGTCCCGGACCGATGCGTACAATTGCCGGATGAAGACCTTCTCCCCTCGCCTCCTCGTTGTTGCCGCAACCGTTGCCGCGGCATTCCAGCCCATCAGCGCCTTCGCCTGGGGGCCGCAAGGCCACCGCCTGGTGGCGCGCATTGCCGAGACCGAACTGAGCCCGCAGGCGCGGGCACAGGTGGCGCAATTGCTCAAGGGCGACGCCAATCCGACACTGGCCGGTGTCGCCACCTGGGCCGACGAATTGCGCGAGCACGATCCGGACCTGGGCAAGCGCTCCGGGCCATGGCATTACGTCAATCTTGGCGAGCACGACTGTGCGTACGAGCCGCAGCGCGACTGCCCGGACGGCAACTGCGTGATCGCCGCGCTGGACCGGCAGACCGCGCTGCTTGCCGACCGCAGCCAGCCCCTGGACGTGCGCCGGCAGGCCCTGAAGTTCGTGGTGCATTTCGTCGGCGACATCCACCAGCCGATGCATGCCGGCTACGCGCACGACAAGGGCGGCAATGCATTCCAGCTGCAGGTCGCTGGCAAGGGCAGCAACCTGCACGCACTGTGGGACAGCGGCATGCTCAACGACCGCCAGCTCGATGACGATGCGTATCTGCAGCGCCTGCTGGCATTGCCGGCGGCCGCTGCGACATCGCCGGTGCTGCCACCGCCGGCTGCGGCCTGGGCGCAGGCCTCGTGCAGGATCGCGATCACGCCCGGCGTCTATCCGGGCAAGCATGTGTTGCCGGACGACTACATCGCGACCTATCGTCCGGTCGCCGAGACCCAATTGCGCGTGGCCGGCGACCGATTGGCCGCGGTGCTCAATGCGGCGCTGGCCGCGCCCTGAGATGGAGACGCCGATGCAGCCCGAGGTGCTTGCGTTCTTTCACGCCGACAGCAACACCTTCACCTATGTGGTCGCCGACGCGGCGACCGGGGCGGCAGCGGTGATCGATCCGGCGCTGGACTATGCGGCCGACAGCGGCGCGGTCGGCACACGCGCCGCGCAAGCCATCGTCGATGCCGTCGCCCAGCACGGCTGGCAGGTGCAGTGGCTGCTGGAAACCCATGCGCATGCCGATCACCTGTCTGCCGCGCAGTGGCTGAAACAGCACTGGCCGCAGGCACGCATCGGCATCGGCGACGGCATCCGGGAGGTGCAGCAGACGCTTGCGCCACGCTATGCATTGCCGGACGACTTCCGTGCCGATGGCTCGCAGTTCGATCACCTGTTCGCCGATGACGAGCGCTTTGCCCTGGGCAAGCTGCAGGTGCGTGTCATCGCGGTGCCCGGGCATACCAGCGACAGCATCGCGTATCTGATCGGCGATGCGCTGTTCCCCGGCGATTCGTTGTTCATGCCCGACGCCGGCACCGCGCGCTGCGATTTCCCCGGTGGCGACGCACGGCAGCTGTTCGCCTCGATCCAGCGCATGTACGCGCTGCCGGAGGACACGCGCGTGTTCGTCTGCCACGACTACGGCCCGGGCGGCCGCGGCGTGGCCTACCAGACCAGCATCGGCGAACAGCGGCGCAGCAACATCCACGTGCGCGATGGCGTGGAGGTCGATGCATTCGTGGCGCAGCGCCAGGCACGCGATGCCACGCTGCCCGAGCCCAGGCTGATCCGGCCGGCCTTGCAGACCAATCTGCAGGCCGGCCGCTGCGACGGGGTGATTCGCTGACGCGTCGGCGTGACCGCCACGCGGCGCATCGCGCGCAGCCGCTATGATCGGTGCCTGACCCTGCTGGAGCCCCCCATGCGCACGATCGGTTTTTGGCAGCGCGCGTTCTGCGTGCTGGTGCTTGCCCTGCCCCTCCTGGCCACGGCGCAGACCGCGCCGGTGACGGTGTTTGCTGCGGCAAGCCTGAAGGAATCCATGGACGAGGCCGCGGCCGCCTACCAGACCGCAACCGGCACGCCCGTGCGTGTCTCCTACGCCGCCAGCTCCGCACTGGCACGCCAAATCGAACAAGGCGCACCGGCAGACGTGTTCTTTTCGGCTGACCTGGAATGGATGGACTATCTGCAGCAGCGCGGCCTGGTGCTGCCGGCGCAGCGCCACACCCTGCTCGGCAACACCCTGGTGCTGATCGCCCCGGCCACCAGCAAGCTGCGCGTGGATCCGCGCAAACCTGGAGCCATTGCCCAGGCACTCGGCGAAAACGGCCGGTTGGCGGTCGGCCAGACCAACAGCGTGCCGGCCGGCAAGTATGCCGCCGCAGCGCTGCGCAAGCTCGGCCAGTGGGACGGCGTGCGCAATCGCCTGGCCGAGTCGGAAAGCGTGCGCGCCGCGTTGATGCTGGTCTCGCGCGGCGAAGCGCCGCTGGGCATCGTGTACGGCTCGGATGCGCGCGCCGACCCCAAGGTCCGCGTGGTCGCCACCTTCCCCGCCGACAGCCACGAGGCCATCGTGTACCCGGTGGCCGCATTGAAGAAGAGCAGCAACGCCGGCACCGCCGCGTTCGTGCAGTGGCTGGGCAGCAAGCCGGCCAGGGCGATCTTCGTGCGCCGTGGTTTTTCGTTGCAGGATTGAGGCGCGCCGTTGTCGATGTTCACCCCGCAGGAGCTGACCGCGATCGGCCTGAGTCTCAAGGTCGCCATCGTTGCGGCCATCGCCAGCCTGCCGCCGGGCATCGCCTGCGGCTGGCTGCTGGCGCGGCGGCGCTTTCCGGGCAAGGCGCTGCTGGACGCCCTGCTGCACCTGCCGCTGGTGATGCCGCCGGTGGTGACCGGCTATGCGCTGCTGGTGGTGCTGGGCACGCAGGGACCGGTCGGCAGCTGGTTGCTGGAGCACCTCGGCCTCCAGTTCGCATTCCGCTGGACCGGCGCGGCGCTGGCATGCGCGGTGATGGGGTTCCCGCTGATGGTGCGCGCGATCCGCTTGTCCATCGAAGCGACCGATCGTCGCCTGGAAGCGGCCGCCGCCACGCTCGGTGCGGGCCCGTGGCGGGTGTTCTTCAGCATCACCTTGCCGCTGGCCTGGCCGGGCCTGGTCGCGGGCATGGTGCTGGCGTTCGCCAAGGCCTTGGGCGAATTCGGCGCGACCATCACCTTCGTGTCCAATATCCCTGGCGAAACCCAGACCTTGTCGTCGGCCATCTACGGGCTGATGCAGGTGCCGGGCATGGAATCGGGCGTATGGCGGCTGGCCGGCGTTGCATTGGCGATCTCGCTGGCGGCGCTGCTGCTGTCCGAGTGGCTGGTGCGCAGACCGCATCCGCGCGAGGACGGCTGATGCTCGATATCGACCTGCACCTGCAGCGCGGCAAGTTCCAACGGCATGTCCATATCCAGGACCAGGCCCGTGTGGTGGCCCTGGTCGGCCCCTCCGGCGCGGGCAAGAGCACGGTGCTCAACGCCATCGCCGGGCTGGTGCGGCCGCAGGCCGGGCATATCCGCATCGACGGGCGCTGCCTGTACGACGCCCGGCAAGGCCTGGACCTGCCCACGCACAAGCGCAGGATCGGCTACGTGTTTCAGGATGCGCGGCTGTTTCCGCATCTGGATGTGCGCCGCAACCTGCGTTATGGCCGGCACGCCCGTGGCGCGGCGCCATTCGGCTTCGACGACGTGGTGGCGCTGCTGGGTATCGCGCCCTTGCTGCAACGCCGGCCGCGCAACCTCTCCGGGGGCGAAGCGCAGCGCGTGGCGATCGGCCGCGCGTTGCTGTCGCAACCGGCGATCCTGTTGTTCGACGAGCCCTTGTCGGCACTGGATCAGGCGCGCCGCGAAGAACTGATTCCCTACCTGCAGCGCGTGCGCGACGAGATCCGCCTGCCGATGCTCTACGTCAGCCACAATCCCGATGAGGTGCAGCGCATCGCCGATAGCGTGCATGTGCTGGACTGAGCGCGCTCATTGCGCCACCTTGCCCTGCCGCACGCTGACCTTGCCCTGCCGCACTTCGAAGGTGAACGCGAACGACAGCGTCACCGGTACCGGTTCCTCGCTGATCGCGCCGCTGCAGTCGTCCAGCGCCGCCGGCGGCGCCACGCCGGCGGCAAACGTGCATAGCGCGGCCGGCACGAACCGCCATTGCTGCACGTTGGTACGCACCGCCTGCAGCAGATCGGCGTTGTCCGGCAGCAGGCCGGCCGCGCATTCGTCGCGATCGGCCATGGGCTCGACGCGCTGTACCGCACCGTCGGCGGCCAGGATCACATGCGCGCATACGGTGGTCGGCGGCAGGGTCTGCCGTGGCGAGTCGGCCGGCAGCACCGGCGCATCGCTGCGCAGCGCGCGCGGCATCCGGAAACGCTGCGCCGGTGCCAATGCGTAGGACTGGAGGGAGGAGTTGCCGTCGCCTGCCGGCTGCGCGCTCAGCATGCGCTGGTCCACCGAATCTTGGCGCTGGCTGCGCTGCTGTTCCTGCACGCCCTGCGTTGCACATGCGCCAAGCGACAGCGCCAGGACTGCAACAGGTATCGACGCCAGTCGCATCACGGCTTCTCCGGCAGTGCGCAGCCTGCCGAGGCACAACCGGCAAGACGGCTGGATGCTGGCGCCTGTGATCGCGTAGCGTCGGCATCGGCAGTCGTGGGCTCCGGCGCATCCAGTTCGAACATCACCGGCACGCGCACCGTGGAAGCAATCGCCCTGCCATGTGCAGACGCCGGTGCCAGCCGCCATTGACGCGCTGCCTCCAGTACCGCTTGATCGAACACGCCGGCCGGGCTGCTCTGCACCACGGCGATGTGCTGCGGTACACCGCCCGGGCTGACCTGGATCTGCAGTTCGACAAAACCTTCGATGCCCTTGTCGAACGCGGCTGCCGGATACCGCGGCGGCTGCATCGTGGAAAAACCCACCGCGTTGCCGGCCGCCGGCGCCGGGTGTGCCGGCAACGCAATGCGCGCCGGCTGCACGGCCCAGGCAACGGTGCTGATCGTCGCCGCCAGCAGCAGGACCATCGCCACCCGCCAGCGCGCATGCCCGGCAGCTGCGGGTAAACCGCGTAGTGCCGCGATCCGCTGCGTCAACGGCGGCGACGCAGCCCATGACAGGCCAGTCGCGTGCAACCGGCACCAAGCTGGGTCTTGAGCATGGCGGTGGCGTAACTGCGGCGCTTGCCCGGATGTTGCGCCAGCACGGCCGCATCGCAGGCCAGTTCCTGGTCCAGCCGGAATGCCCGCCAGGCCAGATGCATCAGCGGGTTGAACCAGCCGATGCAGAGCATCAGCGCTGCCAGCAGATTCGCATGCAGATCGCCACGGCGCAGATGCATGCGCTCATGTGCCAGGATCAGCGCACGCTCATCGGCGTTGTAGCGCACGCCGAAATCCGCCGGCAGCACGATGCGCGGACGCCAGAGTCCTAGCGATGCGGGAAGGCCGAGATCGCGCGTGGCCGACCAGAGCCGGTGGTCGAGCCGGTGCAACGGCCCCAGGCCGCGCAGGAACCACCGTTGCCGCGCCCACACGGCGAGCGCCATCACCACCGCGCCGCCCAGCCACGCTGCCGCCAGCCAGCTTGTCCACGCCTGACCATGGCCCTGCACGCTGGACAGCGCCGGCAGGGCAGCCAGCGCCGGCAGCCTCGGCACCGCCACGCCGAGAGACGGGCCTGGCAACCAGGCCGCCACCAGGGCCAGCGGAACGCAGGACCAGATCGCATACGCCGCGGTGGCACCCGACAGCTTGCGTAGCGGGCGACGCAGGAACAGGCAGACCAGCAGCGCAACGGTGATGTACAGCGTTGCGCGCGACACCAGGACCCAGGCCTCAGGGTTCATCGTCCAGCTCCTTGATCAGCTTTTTCAGGTCCGCGATATCGGACGCGCTGAGTTTTCCGCGCTCGCTGAAATGCGCCACCAGTGGCGACACCCGCCCACCGAACAGACGTTGCAGCAATCCCTCGCTCTGCTGCTGCACCCACTGCTCGCGCGCCAGCACCGGCGAGTAGAGATAGCGCCGCCCTTCTTTCACCGCGCGGATGGCACCCTTGCCAAGCAGGCGGTTGAGCAGGGTCTTCACCGTCGGCTCGGCCCAGGCGCTGTGGGCAGCCAGCGCGGCGACCACGTCGTCGGCGCTGCGCGGCGCCGCATCCCAGAGCACCTGCATCACCACTGCTTCGGCTTCGCTGATCGGCATGCGATTACATCCGTAATTTTTAAAGATTACGCATGTAAAACTTTGACCTGTCAAGTGCGTCCCACCAGCCTTGCGGGAACGCATGCATCAACCCGGCCTTGTCGGCGATCCAGGTCACCACCCCGCCATCGCCTCGGCTACCCTGCACCGATGACTGACCACCTGACCGACCTGCCCAGCGCTGTTGCGCACATCCTGCAACGCCTCGACGGCCCGCTGCGTGTCGGCGCGCCGCTGGGCATCGGCAAGCCGCACCGGCTATTGAACGCGCTGTATGCGCAGCTCAAGCACACGCCGACGCGGCCACTGGCGCTGTATACCGCGTTGTCGCTCAACCCACCCAAGCCGGGCGCGGGGCTGGAGGCGCGCTTTGCGGCGCCGTTCATCGCCCGCCATTTCGGTGAGGATTTCCCGCGTCTTGCCTATGTCGATGACATGCTGCGCGATGCGCTACCGGCGCATGTGCAGGTGGAAGAGTTCTACATGCAGTCCGGCGGGCTGCTGCACTCCACCCAGGCGCAGGCCGACTACACGAGTCTCAACTACACCCACGCTGCTGCCGCAGTGGCGCAGCGCGCACCGAACCTGATCGTGCAGAAGGTGGCGCGCGAACCGGGCGGCACGCGGCTGTCGTTGTCGTGCAACAACGACATCACCCAGGACACGCTGGATGCAGTGCGGGCACTTGGCCTGCCGCGTCCCATGCTGGTGGCGGAAGTGGACACGCAACTGCCGTGGATCGGTGGTACCGCGGCGGTGGAGGAGGCGTTCTTCGACCTGGTCATCGACCTGCCCGGTCCGTCGCCGCGGCTGTTCGGCTTGCCAAGGCAACCGGTGAACACCGTCGACTACGCCATCGGCCTGTATGCCAGCGCGCTGGTGCGCGATGGCGGCACCTTGCAGATCGGCATCGGCACCCTGGCCGATGCACTGAGCCATGCATTGGTCTTGCGACACACCGACAACGCCACCTACCGGCGCGTGCTGCAGGCGCTGGACCCGGAGCTGGAACAGCATCCTGCGGTGCGCGCCAGCGGTGGCCTGGCACCGTTCGAGATCGGCCTGTATGGCTGCAGCGAAATGCTCAATGAAGGTTTCAAGCAGTTGGTGGACTGCGGTGTGATCCGCCGCAAGGTGCACGACGATCTGCCGCTGATGCAGCGCATCGCCGACGGCAGCGCCGACACGGCCGATCACGCACGCCTGGCAGGCGAAGGCGAGTTCCTGCATGGGGCGTTCTATCTCGGCTCGCCGGATTTCTACCGCTGGCTGCACGATCTGGAGGCGCAGACGCGCAAGGCCATCGGCATGCGCCGCATCAGCCAGATCAACCAGCTGTATGGCGGCAACGAGGCACTGCAGCGCCTGCAACGCCGCGATGCGCGCTTCTTCAACTCCTGCATGATGGCCACTGCGCTCGGCGCAGCGGTGTCCGACGCGCTGGAAGATGGCCGCGTGGTCTCCGGTGTCGGCGGCCAGTACAACTTCGTGGCGATGGCGCATGCCTTGCCGCAGGCGCGCAGCGCGTTGATGCTGCGGGCCACGCGCGATGCCGGCGCGCACGCAGCGAGCAATGTGCGCTGGAACTACGGCCACACCACCATCCCGCGCCATCTGCGCGACCTGTACATCACCGAGTACGGCATCGCCGACCTGCGCCACCAGACCGACCAGGACTGCGTACTGGCGATGGCCGGCATCTGCGATGCACGCTTCCAGGACGCATTGCTGGCGAGCGCCAAGGCATCGCGCAAGCTGCGTGGCGACCCCGCATTGCCTGCGCGTGCACGACGCAACACACCGCAGGCGCTGGAACAGGCGCTGGCGCCGTTCCGTCGCGATGGCAGCCTGCCCGACTACCCGCTCGGCAGCGACTTCAGCGAGGTCGAGCAGCGCGTGCTGCGTGCCCTGACCTGGCTCAAACGCGCAACGGCCGGCAACAGCGCCAAACTGATGACCCTCTTCCGCGCCCTGCTGTCACGCGATACCGGCGATGCAAACGATGCCGCCGCGCTGCAGCGGATGGCATTGGAGACGCCACGCAGCAGTGCCGAGCGCGTGCAGGCACGGCTGCTGGCGCATGCCTTGCGGAAAACCGCAGTGCACTGAGCCCTGCGTGTCGCCAGAAGCGATGCCATGGCGCGTTTTTCGCCTTGTGACGCACGACGGCAACACGGCGGAAAGCGGTGCGTCAGATTTGGCCTCAATGATGGCGGGTACCTTCTTTCCGGCCTGGCTGCATGCGCTTTCCCCCTGTTGTTACGGCTTTGCATCCGGGTCAGGACCGCAGAGCGAAGTCACCGCGCATGAAGCGAATCAACAGGCGCAGTGCCGCATGCCTTGGCCTGCTGCTGATGGCCGGCGTGACCGCGCATGCCGCGCCCCGCCTCACCGATCTGCAATACATCGGCAGCCACAACAGCTACCACGCCGGCTTTGCCCCCAGCGAAGCGACGCTGCTGCAACAACTGAGTCCGGCGCTGTTCGCGGCACTGGATTACCGCCATCCGCCGCTGACCCAACAACTGGACGATGGCGTCCGGCAACTTGAGCTGGATGTCTTCGCCGACGCCAACGGCGGCCGCTACGCGCATCCGGCCATCGTCGCGCAGGTTGCCAAGGCCGGCTTGCCGCCCGCAGCGCCAAGCGCTCCTGCCGGGGTGATGGCCAAGCCTGGCTTCAAGGTCATGCATGTGCAGGATGTGGACCAGCGCAGTACCTGCCAGCCGTTGATCGCCTGCCTGCAGGACGTGCGCGCGTGGTCGATGCTGCATCCCGGACATGTGCCGATCTTCATCCTGCTGGAAACCAAGCAGGCGCCGATGCAACTGGCCTTTCCGACCGTGCAGCCGGAGCCGTTCGATCCGGCGGCGATGGATGCATTGGATGCCGAACTGCGCTCGGTGTTTCGACCCGGCGAGTACCTCAGCCCCGATCAGGTCCGTGGCAGCGCAGCCACGCTCAACGCCGCAGTGCGCGCGCACGGCTGGCCATCGTTGGACCAGGCACGCGGCAAGGTGGTATTCCTGCTCGATCAACGGGCGGCCGGCGCGAGCTACCTGCCCGGGCATCCATCGTTGCGCGGACGCGTGTGCTTCACCAATGCCGTGCCTGGCCAAGACGATGCCGCGTTCACCGAACTCAACGATGGCCCCGCCGAGACGATCACCCAGCTGGTGAAAGCCGGCTATCTGGTGCGTACGCGGACCGACGCAGACCTGAAGGAAGCGCTGCACCACGACACCACCCGCCGCGACCGCATGCTGGCCAGTGGCGCGCAGTTGCTCAGCACCGACTTCCCCGCGCACGAGCCGGCCGGCAACGGTTATGTGGTGCGTTTCGATGGCGATGCCGTCGCACGCTGCAATCCGCAGCTGGCGCAGGCGCACTGCACGGGCGTCGACCTCAGGCACTGAGTCGCGGGTGCGATCGCGATCGTCGTCGCAACCCCGGCCCCAGGCACGACGCTGTCGCAATGGAAGGCATCGGCGATGCACACCCGTACCCGCGTCACGAGGGCCGGGCACTCCACGTTCTCCAACCACGCGAGCCAACTGCATGCAGCACCCCCGCACCATCCATCGCCTGACCTGCGCCATCGCGCTGGCGCTGTCCGCCCCTGCGTTTGCCGAGACGCCGGAGCCCGGCACCACCACGCTGGATTCGGTGAACGTGCAGGCCAAGCACGCCGCCACGCCGGGATCGCTCAACGAGCAGCGCCTGTCCAGCAGCGTCAACAGCGTGATGAGCAAGCAGCAGATCGATGCGATCCCCTCGGGCGGCATCGCCGATGTCGTGTCGCACATGCCGGGCCTGTCGGCATACAGCGACATGCATCTGGGCCAGGCCACCACCGGCGAAAACGCCTACGTCAGCATTCGCGGCATGGACGCCAGCTACAACGCCTACACGCTCAACGGCTTCGGCATGCCGGAAACCGATTCGTCGACGCGTGCGATCTCTTTGAACATGCTGGCGCCGTTCGGCATCCAGTCGGTGCAGGTGTCCAAATCCCCCACGCCCGACATGCCCGGCGATTCGATCGGCGGCGCGATCGACATGCGCACGCCCAATGCCTTCGACTTCGGCCAGGATCTCTACGCCAGGAGCACCGCGCAGGGCCAGTTCAACGCGCTGGCCTCGCAGCTGGGCGGCAAGCACACCGGCGGCACCTTCCAGCAGGAGCTGGCCTGGAAATTCGGCGATGGCCATGCCTTCGGCCTCTACGCATCGGCGTATTACGGCCGGAACAACAACATGGCGCAGGCGCCGGCACCCAACAGCAAATACCTGCCGGCCGATCCCGCATTGGCCGCTGCAACCGACCTGCGCGACGTCGGGCCGTTGATCAGCACCCGCTACAAGTACAGCCTCTACACCAGCCAGATCGAACGCTATGGCGGCAACCTCTCGCTCGACTGGCAAGGCGACAACAGCGCGCTGTATGCGCGTGCCATCTACGGCAGCTACGGCGTCACCGGACAACAGGACCAGTCCAGCGCGCGCCTGGAAACCTATCGCAACCAGCCCACCGCGGTGCGCGGCGGCTACTTCAACACGCACGATATCGAGGAAAAGCTGGCGACGCTGCAGCTGGGAGGCCAGACCACGCTGGAGCGCCTGCGCTTCGACTATGGCGGCTCGGTCGGTCGCGGCACCCGCAGCCGCCCGGACTATGTGTCGGCGAGCCTGTATGGCTTTACGCCCGGCAGCTTCGCCTTCGACCTCGGCAACCCGCGCTATCCCAGCATCGCGCCAAGCACGCCTGCCCTGCAGGACTTCTTCTACAACCTGGATACCTCGTTGTTGTGGAAGGTGCAGGGGCATGACGCCGGCAGCCACGACAATCGCATCAACGCGCACACCGATATCACCTACCAGGTCGATGGCGATGTGTTGGACAGTGTCAAGCTCGGCCTGTCTGCCGACCACTCCGATCGCGGCGCCTACGATCACCCGTTCTTCCACAAGGACGGCAACTTCGTCACCAACGGGCCTTATTTTGGCGGGCCAAATTACGCGTTCCCCACCGCCGGCGGGCCGCCGCTGAGCGCGATTCCCGGGCGCCTCACCTATAACGCCTTCGACGGCCGCTACGCCGGTCCGTTCAAGCTGCTGGACCGCAGCTGGATGCGCGCGCAGGCGCTGCCCTACAAATACGTCAACGATCCCAACGGCGCCGGTGTCTATACCGCCAACGACTACAACGCCAACACCACCTCCAGCACCGAGGCGATCTATTCCGGTTATGCGATGGCCGCGCTGCATGTCGGCTCGGTGAGCGTGCTGCCCGGCGTGCGCTACGAATTGACGCGCTATGCAGCCGAATCCTGGCAGTCCAGCGGCAACGGCAGCACCGGCAGCTTCGTCGGCACCGGCAGCACCTACGGACAAGTGTTGCCGGGCATCAGCGTCAACTATCGCCCGGATGATCTCACCGTCTACCGCGCTTCGTTGCGTCGCAGTTTCAGCCGCCCGGCATTCGGCCTGATTTCCGGCGAGACGGTGTACACCATCGACGATACCCAGCGGGTGGTCGGCATCTCCAGGCCCAATCCCGACCTGCATCCGAGCAAGGCCGACAACGCCGATCTGTCCGCCGAGTTCTACGACCACAGCGGCGGCGTGCTCAGCGCATCGACCTATTACAAGCGCATCACCGGCTTCATCTACACCTCGCAGTCGGCGACCAGCAACGACAACACGCTGGGCGGGCTGGTACCGACAGGTACCACCTTCGAAAACGGCGTGCCGGTGACCATGCCGCAGAACGGCGGCACCGCAACGCTGTATGGACTGGAGCTGGCAGCGAACAAGCGCCTGCAGGGACTGCCGGGACTGTGGAGCAACGTCGGCGTCAGCGCCAACCTCACGCTGCAGCACAGCCAGGCGGACAGCAGACGCAGCGATCAACCGGAAAAGACCTGGCTGCCGCGCGCACCCGAGCGCATCTACAACCTGGATCTGTTCTACGACGATACGCATCTGCGCACCGACCTGAGCTACAACTACACCGGCCTGCAATTGCTGGGCCTGACCAGCGACCGGCTCAACTATTACCTGCAACCGGTCAGGTCGCTGGACTTCACTGCGACCTATCACCTGCCGCACCACATCGATGTGGGAGTGTCGGCCAAGAACCTGCTCAATGCCGCCACGTTCTACGAAACCCAGGGCAGGTCCAGGCGCTACATGGCCTACGACCCCGGTGCCGACGGCGCCTATGTGCAGACCGGGCGGGTGTACATGCTGACCTTGGGCTACACCTACTGACGGCGGACCTGCAGACAGCTGCGGCGCGATGCCTGCAGCTGCAGGGACCGGGTTTGCACTGCCCCGTATCGATCGCCTGCCTGACATGCAGGCGATCGCTTGCTGCGCCCTGCACAACGCACTCCATCGTCCCGGGAGAAGCACGGACAGCAAGGATGTACCGAATCGACAGCCGCGCGACGGCGCGATGCCAGGTATGCACGCATGCTTCGCATCGGGACCGTGCGCCAGTCAGTCCCGGTGCAGCGATTTCACGCAGACCACGCAGGCGGCTCGGGCAAGGTGCGCGCATGCCTCTTTCGGACATGCTCATGCCACCACGCATCCACGCTCGCGCCTGCCTGCTCGCCCTTGCTCTGGGCACCTCCCTGTCCGCACTGGCGCAAGCGCCGCAACCCGCCGCCGCACCTGCCCCGGCAGCAACGCCCGCTGCGACCGTCGTGCCGACTGGTCCGCGCTCGGACCTGCATGCGCAGGTGTTGCTGGATCGTGCGCACTTCTCGCCGGGGCAGATCGATGGCGAGCGTGGCTCCAACCAGAAGCGTGCGGTGTCGGGGTTTCAGGCCGCGCACAAGATCAAGGTGACCGGCGAGCTGGATGACGCCACCTGGCAGGCCTTGCAGGCCGACAGCACGCCGGCGCTGGTGCAATACACGCTCACCGATGCCGATGTAGCCGGACCGTTCCAGCCGATTCCGAAGGGACCGGCCGAACAGGCCAAGCTGACCTCGCTGGGCTACACCTCGGTGGACGAAGCGCTGGGCGAACGGTTCCATGCCGCGCCGGAGCTGCTGCGCCAACTCAACCCCGGCGTGGACCTGGGCAAGGCCGGCAGCGTGATCCAGGTGCCGAACATCGACGGTGTCGCGCCGCTGGCCAAACCGGCCAGGCTGGTGGTCGACAAGTCCGAGTCGACGCTGCGCCTGTTCGATGCCGACGGCAAGGTGTACGCGCAGTTCCCGGTCTCTTCCGGCAGCAAGCACGATCCGCTGCCGATCGGCCGCTGGAAGGTGCTGGGCGTGGCGCGTGATCCGGTGTTCAAGTACAACCCCAAGCTGTTCTGGGACGCGAAGAAGGGCGACCAGAAGGCCACCCTGCCCTCCGGCCCGAACAATCCGGTCGGCCGCGTGTGGATCGATCTGTCCAAGCCGCATTACGGCCTGCACGGCACGCCGGAACCGGGCCATGTCGGCAAGACCGAATCGCATGGCTGCGTGCGCCTGACCAACTGGGACGTGATCAACCTCGCCAGCGTGGTCGGCCCGTCCATGCCGGTGGTGATGCAGGAGTAGGCATGAAACTGCTGATGATGCTGGTGGTGGGGGTGTTGCTGGGTGCGGCGGGCTATTGGTGGCTGGAACGCGAGGCGCCGCAGGCGGCGGCACCAGCGTCCGCCGCTGCGCCTGCCGTGGCGGCGCAACCCGACGCGGCAGGCGCTGGAATGACGGCATCTCCCGCTGCTGTTCCGGTCGCCGCTGCGCCAGCGGTCGCCGCGGCACCATCCACCGGGACGACGCCTGCTGCAGGCATCCCCGCTGCAGCTGCAGCTGCAGCTGCAGTTGCGCCTGCACCCTCACCCTCACCTGACGCTGCAAGTGCAGGCACCGGCCTGCTGATTCCGGTGCAAGGCATCAGCAGCGGCCAGCTGCAGAATACGTTCACCGATGCACGCAGCGAAGGCCGTGTGCACGATGCCATCGACATTCTTGCGCCCACCGGCACGCCGGTGATTGCGGTGGCAGATGGTACGGTCGAGAAGTTGTTCAACAGCGAACGCGGTGGCCTGACCGTGTACCAGTTCGACCCGGCCGGAACGTACTGCTACTACTATGCACATCTGCAACGTTATGCCGACGGCCTGGCGGAAAAGCAGTCGATCAAGCGCGGCCAGATCATCGGCTACGTCGGCAGCACCGGCAACGCCGATCCCGCCGCACCACATCTGCACTTCGAGATCCATCGCCTGGGACCGGAAAAACAATGGTGGAAGGGAGAGGTGCTGAATCCCTATCCCGTGCTGCATGGCGATCAACCCCTGCAGTGATGCACCCAGTGGCGATGCAGACACGGGCCTGCGCGTGATGCGCAGGCCTTCGCAGTCAGATCAACATCCCGCCCGAGACCTCGATGCGCTGCGCATTGATCCACCCCGTTCCTGGCGCAAGTAACGCAGCAACCACCGGCCCGATATCGTCCGGCAGTCCTGGCCGTCCCAGCGCGGTGACCGACGACACCATTGCGTTGACCTGGGCGTTATCGCGTACGGTCCCGCCATTGAAGTCCGTTTCGATCGCACCCGGCGCCAGCGTATTGGCGCGAATGCCCCGTGCACCCAACTCTTTTGCAAGATAGCGGGTAAACACCTCCACCCCACCTTTCATCATCGCGTAGGCCGATGCACCGGGCAGCGCGAAGCGTGCCAGGCCACTGGACACATTGAGGATGCGTCCGCCATCGGCGATCAGCGGCAACAGCGCCTGGGTGAGGAAATACGGCCCCTTGAGATGGAGGTTGACCAGCGCGTCGAACTGCGCCGGCGTGGTATCGGCGATGGCTGCATGCAGCCCGGTGCCCGCGTTGTTGACCAGCGCATCGAACTGCGTACGATCCCAACCGGTCAGCACTTGCTTCAACTGCGCGGCGAATGCCGCAAACGACGCGGTGTCGGCAACATCCAGCGGCAATGCCTGCGCGCGGCGGCCGAGCTGGTGGATCTGCGCGACCACCGCAGCCGCCTCATCGGCCTGGCTGCGGTAGGTCAGCACGATGTCGCTGCCGTCTGCAGCGAGCGCAAGCGCGGCATTGCGGCCCAGGCCGCGGCTGCCGCCGGTAATCAGGGTGATCGGCGTGGTGGTCGACATGGATGGACTCCGGTGCGTGTTGCATGCGATGTGGAGCGATCAACAAACCAGCCGTGACCGCGAGACGGGCGTGACAGCGCCTGACCGTGCCAAGACTATTGCGCTTGCCGCGCCGCATAAATCGGTCCAACCTGATTGCACCGTTCAAGAACCTCGACCAATCGATGGACACCCTGGAGTCGCTGCGTGCCTTCCTGCGCGTGGCAGAGCTCGGCAGCTTTACGCGTGCCGCCGACACGTTGGGGCGACCCAAGGCCAGCGTCTCCACCGCCGTACAGCGGCTCGAAGCCTCGCTCGGCACGCAGCTCCTGCATCGCACGACGCGCCGCGTGCAACTCACCGGCGACGGCACCGCGTTCTACCAACGCAGCCGCGATCTGCTCGACGACATGGACGAGTTGCAGAGCATGTTTCAGCGCGAACGCAGCCAGTTGCGCGGACGCCTGCGGGTGGACATGTCATCCGGCATCGCGCGCAATTTCGTGATTCCCGCACTGCCCGCGTTCCTGGCGCAGCACCCGCAGCTGGAAGTGGAAATCAGCGGCACCGACCGGCGCGTGGATGTGGTGCGCGAAGGCTTCGATTGCGTGGTGCGCGTGGGCACGCTCGAAGACAGCAACCTGGTCGCACGGCCGCTCGGTGCGTTTCGCATCATTAGCTGCGCCAGTGCCGACTACCTCGCACGACGGGGCATGCCGCAGCGTCTGGACGATCTGGCACACCACGACCTGGTGCATTACGTGCCGACGCTGGGCCAGCGCTCGTCCGGCTTCGAGTACCACGACGGACACGCCTACCAGCTACTGCCGATGCGCGGGCCGGTCACGGTCAACAACGGCGATGCCTATCTTGCTGCGGCAATGGCGGGCCTGGGCATCATCCAGGCGCCAGCCAGCCCGTTACGTGCGCATCTGGACAGCGGCGCACTGATCGAAGTGCTTGCCGACCTTGCACCGGAACCGATGCCGGTCACGTTGCTTTACGCGCAGCGCCGCCACCTGCCGCAACGCGTGCATGCGTTCATGGACTGGGTTGCAGAGGTGATGGCACCGCATCTGGAGCCGTTGCAGCCCTAGCCCGCCGTGGATGCGATTGCCGGCACGTCGGCGCGCACGCGCGTGCGGAAGCGGCTCTGCAGCACGCCGACGCTGGCGGAACAGGCCATCAGCGCCTTGTGCAACAGATCGATTCCACTGAAGCACACCATCCCGGCATGCAGCGCAGGCGGTGCAGGCAGTGCGATACGCGCAACAGACCTAGGATCGGCCTGCAGGCTCCAGACAACAAAACAGGCACCTCTTGCGAGGTACCTGCATCGTTGCAGCGACAGGCCAGGCGCTGGAAGCGCGCCCGGCCCGGTCTGCGATCAGAACGTGTAGTTGAAGGTCAGCATGCCGTTGCGCGATGCGCCCCATGCGCCATAACCCCCGTTGAACTGCGCGTAGTAACGCTTGTCGAGCAGGTTGTCGACATTGAGCTGCACCGAGAACTGCGGCGACAACCGGTAGCGCGCGAAGGCGCTGACCAGTGCGTAGGCGCCTTGCTGGAAGGTGCCGTAGGCCGGGTCCACGTAGTACGAGCGGTTCTGCCAGTTGACGCCGCCGCCCACGGTCAGATCGCTCCATGCGCCTTGCGGGGTGTAGCTGTTGAACAGCTTGAGGGTGGTGCGCGGCAAATGCGTGTTGATCGAGGTACCGTTGTCATCGCGGGCGGTGTAGTGCGAGGCGCCGAAAGTGGTGTTCCAGCCCTCTGTCACCCGCCCGGACACCTCGAAATCGAAGCCTTCGCTGACCACGCCGTTGGCGGCCTCATACGCGAAGTCACTGCTACCGGGGACAACGACGCCGGTGGCCACGCCCAGGTTGTCCTGCTCGATGCGGAACACCGCCAGCGAGGCGTTGAGCTTGTCGTCGAACCATGCGGCCTTGACACCGGCTTCGTAGCCCTTGCCGCTCAACGGATCCAGGTAGCCGCCATTGGCATCGCGCAGGGTCTGCGGGTTGAAGATTTCGGTGTAGCTGACGTACGTCGACCACACATCGTTGATGTCGTAGACCAGGCCGGCGTACGGGGTGACTTCGGTCTGGCTGTCGGAGAACGGCACCAATTGCTGCGTAGCGGAGTCGAGATTGCGGCCATCGATCTGCCAGTCGGTGTAGCGCGCACCTACCAGCAACTTCAGCGAATCGGCCAGCGAAAAGCGCGCGGCCACGTAAGCCGCCTTCTGCTTGATGGTGCCGTCGCTCTGCACCAACCGCGGGCTCCAGTTGGGTTCCGGATAGGCGCCGTTCCAGCCGAAGTAGCTGGTCAGCGGCGTCAGGAACGGGAAATCGAAGGTACCGTTGTTGACGTATTCGCGACGGTTGTAGCTGGCACCGGCCACCAGCTGATGCTCGCGGCCGAACAGCTGGAACGGGCCTTCCGCATAGACATCGGCGCCATCGGCCTTGCGCTCGGTCTGGTAGTTGCCCGAGTACGGCACCACGCCGCCGCCGGTGGCGCGGTCGAAGCCGAAGATCGTATAGAACGGGTAGAACAGGTGATTGGCCGCTTCGGTCTTCTCGTGGCTCACATTCGCCTTGAGATTCCAACCGTTGTCGAAGCTCTGCTGCAGGCTGGCGAAGGTGCGCTGCAGACGCGTGTCCCAGAAGGTCCAGTCGGCCGCCGGGTTGAACGAACGATCGTAGTTCGGGCGAGTGCCATCGCTGTAGAACAGCGGGAAGCCGCCCCAGGTGACATCGTCCGATTCCTTCTTCTGGTACTCGTAACCCACGCTCAGCAAGGTGCTGTCGGTGAGGTCGGCGTCGATGATGGCCGAGCCGATCTTCTTGCGCAGGTTGTAGCGGTCCATGTCCGACTCGCCGTCCTGGTACACGCCGATCACGCGCGCACGCACGGTGCCGTCGGGGCTCAGCGGCACGGTGACATCGGCCACGCTGCGGGTCTTGTTGAAATCGCCGCCGCCCACCGACACGGTGCCGGTGAAGTCGCGGCTGAGCGCATGCTTGCGCACCAAGTTGATCGAGGCCGACGGATTGCCCGAGCCGGTCAGCAGACCGGTGGCGCCGCGTACCACTTCGACGCGGTCGTACAGCGCCACGTCCAGCGCCGAGTCGCCGTAGCTCCAGGCCTGCTCCATGTAGGCCGGAATGCCGTCGAACTGGTAGTTGTCGATGTAGAAACCGCGCGCGTAGAACTCCAACCGCTCGCTGTCGCTCTGTGCCGCCGAGATGCCGGTGACGTTGTTGAGCACGTCGGTGATGCTCTGCAGGTTCTGGTCGTCCATGCGGTCGCGGGTGATCACGGTCACCGACTGCGGAATCTCGCGCAGCGACAGGTTCATGCGCGTGCCGGCGGTGGTCTTCTCCACCGTGTAGCCCTTGGCCTGTTCGCCCTGCACGATCATCCGGTCCAGCGTGGTGACCTCGGCATCGGGGGCGGCAGCGGGCGTCTCGGCCAGCACCTGGCCGGCGGCCATGGTGCACAGCGCGGCCAGCAGCGCGCGCGGCAGGACATGGCGACGCGCGCCCACGGAAGCAAGACGCAATTCGGTACTACGGATCATCGGAGACTCCAACGCAGACGGGTCAGACCACGCGCTGCGAAGACGCCGCGCCGGCAACAAGGGGGAGGAACGCTGTGCCGAACCACCGGCAGCGCGTCATTTTAATGGGAATGATTCACATTTTAAACAGCCGGATTGACATTTTTTTAGCATTCGCTTGACATAAGCGAGCGCTACTGGACCTGACCCTCGGGTCGATCTGCATGATCGCGGTCTGCCATTCGCCCTTTCGATCCGGCCATTCAACGCGGCCAGGATCTGGCCGTTGCGAAGGAGATCAGCAAGGTCCGTTTCGATGGATTGCAGGCGCAGACCAGGCAACTCCTGTTGCTGCCACGCAGCAGGCACGGCCCATTCCACCGATGCTGGGCACCCATGGCAAGCACTGGCCATATCCACGCATCGGCGCCGGCCAACGTCGCGCAGTGGCAGGCGCAATGGGTTCGTTACACGCTGACCCATCGCGCACGAGGCCCCACAAAAAAAGCCGGCTTTCGCCGGCTTTTTTCAGGCAACACGCAAGGGCTTACAGCGCCTTGGCTGCCGCGACCACATGCTCGGCGGTGATCTTGAAGTACGCGTACAGCTGGTCGGCCGGCGCCGAGGCACCAAAGGTATCGATGCCGACCACGTCGCCGTCCAGGCCCACGTACTTGCGCCAGAAGCCGGTCACGCCCGCTTCCACCGCCACGCGCTTGCGCACCGCATTCGGCAGCACCGATTCGCGATAGGCCGCATCCTGGCGGTCGAACACATCGGTCGACGGCATCGACACCACGCGCGTCTTCAGCCCTGCCGCGTCCAGGGTCTGCTTGGCTTCCACCGCCAGCCCGACTTCCGAACCGGTGGCGATCAGGATCACGTCCGGCACGCCGCCTTCGGCCTCGGCCAGCACATAACCGCCGCGCTCGATCAGCTTGAGCTGCGCGTCGCTGCGCGGCTGGTGCTGCAGGTTCTGGCGGCTGAACACCAGGCAGCTCGGGCCGTCCTTGCGGGTGATGGCGGCCTTCCAGCTCACCGCCGACTCCACCGCATCGCCCGGGCGCCACACATCGTTGTTGGGGATGTAGCGCAGCGAGGCCAGGTGCTCCACCGGCTGATGGGTCGGGCCATCTTCGCCCAGGCCGATCGAGTCGTGCGTGTACACATGGATGGCGTGGGCCGGATTCAGCGCGCTCATGCGCACGCCGTTGCGGGCGTAATCGCTGAACACCAGGAAGGTGGCGTCGAACGGAATGAAGCCGCCGTGCAGCGCCAGGCCATTGGCGATGGCGGTCATGCCGAACTCGCGCACGCCGTAGTAGACGTAGTTGGCATTCGGGTCATCGGTGACCACCGACTTGCTGGCCTTCCACAAGGTCAGGTTGGAATGCGCCAGATCGGCCGAGCCGCCGATCAACTCGGGCAACAACGGCGCAAACGCTTCGATCGCCAGCTGCGAGGCCTTGCGCGAGGCGATGGTCTGGCCGTCCTGCTGCGCCTTGGCGATGTAGGCATCGGCCTGGGCGATGAAGTCGGCCGGCAGCTCGCCGTGCGAACGGCGGGTCAGCTCGGCGGCTTCGGCCGCGTACTGCTTGCCGTATTTGTCGAACAGCTGCTCCCACTCGGCCTGACGCAGCGTGCCGGTGCCACCTGCGCGCCAGCCGGCGTAGATCTCTTCGGGAATCTCGAACGGGCCGTACGGCCATTCCAGCGCCTTGCGGGCGCCCTCGAGTTCTTCCTTGCCCAGCGGTGCGCCATGCGAGGATTCCTTGCCGGCCTTGCTCGGCGCACCGAAGCCGATCTTGGTGCGGCAGCAGATCAGCGTGGGCTTGTCGGTATTGTCCAGCGCGGTCTCGATGGCGGCCTTGATCTTCTCGGCGTCATGTCCGTCCACATCGCGGATCACATGCCAGCCATAGGCCTCGAAACGCTCCGGGGTGTTGTCGCTGAACCAGCCGGCGGTGTTGCCGTCGATGGAGATCTGGTTGTTGTCCCAGAACGCGACCAGCTTGCCCAGGCCCCAGGTGCCGGCCAGCGAGGCGGCTTCGTGGGAAATGCCTTCCATCATGCAGCCATCGCCCATGAACACCCAGGTGCGGTGGTCGACGATTTCCAGCTCCGGACGGTTGTAGCGCTGCGCCAGCAACTTCTCGGCCAGCGCGAACCCGACCGCATTGGCAAAGCCCTGCCCGAGCGGACCGGTGGTGGTTTCCACCCCGGGGGTTTCGCTGCGCTCGGGATGGCCGGCGGTCTTGCTGTGCAGCTGGCGGAACTGCTTGAGCTGCTCGATCGGCAGGTCGTAGCCGGACAGGTGCAGCAACGCGTACTGCAACATCGACCCATGCCCGTTGGACAGCACGAAGCGGTCGCGGTTGAACCATTGCGGGTTGTTCGGGTTGTGCCGGAAATAATCGTTCCACAGCACTTCAGCGATATCGGCCATGCCCATGGGCATGCCGGGATGGCCGGACTTGGCGGCTTCGACCGCATCTGCGGCGAGAAAACGGATGGCGTTGGCCAGCTGGCGGCGGGTGGGCTGGGTCATGGGCGTCTATGGAAGCGGAGGGGAACACCGCTGGAAGCGGAGACCGCTATTCTCCCACAGAGCGTGTTAGTGGGGCCGGGATTGGGAATTCGGGATTGGTGAAGCCGAGCCAGAGCCTCTGCAGCCTCGTCTGCTAGACAGCGGCGCAACTGGCGGCGCAAACGCCGTCGCAACACCCCAACCTGACCTGGCACCTGCCGGTCGCAGCAGCCAGCTCTGACGAATCCCCAATCCCGACTCCCGAATCCCTATTCTTCGCCCTTGGCCACAAGGGTCGTCAGCGCCAGATCCCCGGTCACGTTCAGCGCCGTCCGGCACATATCCAGGAAGTGATTGACGCCCAGGATCATGCCGATGCCGACCGGGTTGACCCCGACCATCGCGCAGATCAGCGCCACCACCGGCAGCGAGCCGGACGGCACGCCCGCGGTGCCGATGCCGCCCAGGATGCAGACCAGCATCACCATGAACTGCTGACCCAGGCTCAAGTCCACGTTGAAGAACTGCGCCAGGAAGATCACCGTCACCCCTTCGAACAGGGCGGTGCCGTTCTGGTTGGCGGTCGCGCCCACGGTCAGCACGAAGCGCGACACCCGCGGCGGCAGGCCCATCTCGTCGGCCACGCGCAGGGCGGTCGGCAGGGTGGCGTTACTGGAGGCAGTGGAGAACGCCATCATCGTGGCCTGCTGGGTCTGCCGGAAGAAGCCGATCGGCGAACGTCCGGCGAACTTCACCGCCAGCCCGTAGCTGACCACCATGTGCAGGCCCAGCGCCAGCACCACCACGCCGACATAAGCGCCCAGACGGACCAACAGATCGAAGCCGAACAGCGCAGCCAGGTTGAACATGAAACAGGCCACCGCATATGGCGCCAGCCGGATCACCAGGCCGATCAGGGTCATCGAGATTTCGAAGACACCTTCGATGCCGCGCTTGAGCGTGGCCACCTTTTCATCGGCGGTGAGCACCATGCCCACGCCGAACATCACCGCAAAGAACATCAGCGACAGGATCGCGCCGTTGCTGGACGCTGCAGCTATCACGTTGCTGGGCACGATCGACAACAGCATGTCCATGCCCTGCGGCTGGGTGCCTGAGCTGGAGATGATCTCTCGGGTGCGCTCGGCGTTCTGCTGGATCAACTGGTTGGCCAGTTGCGGGTCCACGCCCGCGCCAGGCTTGAGCACATTCACCAACACCAGCCCCAGCAACACCGCCACGCCGGACAGCACGATGGTGTAGCCCAGGGTGCGCCACCCCACCCGCCCGAGCGCGCGGATGTCGCCCATTTCGGAAATGCCCATCACCAAGGCCGAAAACAGCAACGGCACGATCAGCATGAAGATCAGATTGAGGAAGATCTGCGAGAACGGAGTGGTGACGTACCTGGTCACCATACGCACCCAGTCCGCATCGCTGCCGGCCAGGTAGTAGACCGCCAGGCCCAGCAGCAGACCGACGGCGAAGCCAATGCCCATCTTCCAATGCAGGGGCAGGCCCGGGCGGCGCGCGGCGGGGGATGCAGTCATCTGGTCGGCCTTGATCTGGACACAAGCCCCGGAGCTTAACAAACGCCATCGACGCGGCCACCTACCCGGCCTGCCGCCGTGCGCCCGCCCGAGGGTAGGTATTCCTCGCGACATCAGGTGATGCAGGCGTTGGAGCGGGCGAGGCCCCTGCGACCAGCCCGCGGATCAGCCGCGCTGCAAGTGCTCTATCCGCAGTGCCCAGGCCTCATCGGGATGCGACGCGTAAAGCAACGGATGCGTAGACCGGGGGCGTCATCTAGTCGCGACCGGATGCTTGAATCAACAGCCCGGTACGTCGAGGGCGCGGNTGATGCAGGCGTTGGAGCGGGCGAGGCCCCTGCGACCAGCCCGCGGATCAGCCGCGCTGCAAGTGCTCTATCCGAAGTGCCCAGGCCTCATCGGGATGCGACGCGTAAAGCAACGGATGCGTAGACCGGGGGCGTCATCTAGTCGCGACCGGATGCTTGAATCAACAGCCCGGTACGTCGAGGGCGCGGTGCCCTCACCGCTTGCGGGACACGCCGTGAACCCATCCATGGGGACCGTGTGGCGGCATCCATGCCGCCGCACGGTCCCGCAACCGGCAAGGACACCGCACCAGACAGGTGGTCGGCTGCTTTATTGAAAGCGTTTCGCTCGGCTTGCAGCGGCAGACGAGACATTTCCATGTTTCGTGTCGAAAGCCTGCCTGTTGCTCGGCTTNGGCTGCTTTATTGAAAGCGTTTCGCTCGGCTTGCAGCGGCAGACGAGACATTTCCATGTTTCGTGTCGAAAGCCTGCCTGTTGCTCGGCTTGCGCGGGGAACTGATCGGACGCAACGTGCTTCGAACAGCGGACGCCATGCCTTGCTTGTAACTGCGCATACAGACCGTCTCGACTGCTCCTTGCCCGCCCACCGTCGCGGGACCTTACGCGGCATGGATGCCGCGTAAGAGCTTACATGGACGTACTTGCAACGTGTCCCGCGATGGTGGGCGGGCAAGGACACTGCAGCCACGCCGCAGACCAAACGCCTTGCCTTGGAAAAACGCCTTGCTTTACGCAGCACCGCTAAAGAACAGCAGTCAGCGCGTCAAAACGAGGCGCAGCACGCTGGCTATCCAGGACCTGTCACCGTTGCCGATGCCGCGACACCGATCAAGGCGCCGGCGGATACAGCGGCGCCAATACCTCCGGCTCCGCAGCGGTGGCGTGCCGCCAACGCGGCCCCTTGGCGAAGGCCTCGCGCAATGCCGAACGTGCACTGCTCACGTCACCATCGCCGCCCCAGCGGGCGCGCTGCATCTGCGCCACCGCCGCGCGCTGGGCCGGGTCGCTCAACGCGGCCAGCACGCTGTCGATGTCGGCAACGCCGGCCATGCCACACAGCACCGCGGCCACATTGTCCATGCCGCCGGTGTCGAGCGCGCGTCGCAATTCGGCCACACCGTGGGTCACACGCCGGCCGGGGGCAGCTGCATCGCTGGCATTGAGCACCGGCGCGCCGTGCGAACCGCCGCGAGGCCGTGACAAGGCCCACACCAGGGTGGCAATCCACAGCAGTGCAAAGCCGGTCGCCGCAGCGATCCAGCCCCACGGCCGTTGCGTGGCCGCCGGTTGCTGCAGGCTCAGCGTGCTGGCCGCAGGCGTGCTCGCCGGGTTCTCCGGTGCCGAATCGGCTGACGGCGCCGGCGCCGGCGCCGCAAACGCACCTGTACCGGCCGCCACGTCCAGCGTCAGATCCGGCAGCGAGGCCGTCTTGGCCGCCCCCGCGCCCACATCCCACCATGCCACCTGCAAGCCGGGCACCACCAGCGGCCCGGCACGGTTGGGCACAATCGAATAGCGGCGGGTCAGCCGCAGCTGCGGCGAGCCATCCACGAAGCGTTCTTCGTACTGCGCCGGCTCGGCAAACACCTGCGCGTCGGGCACGCTCGGCGTCGGCAACTCCGGGAACTGCGCCTGGGTGGCGCCGCGCGCGCTGGCCTCCACCACGATCTGCGCTGCTTCGCCGGCAGTGGCGCGCTGCGGCGTGGTCGTATACCGCAGCTGCAGGCTGCGCAGCGGCAACCACGGCTGCGGCGCATTGGCCGGTTGCGCACGGACCTGCAGCGGGATGCTGGCACTGCGCGCGCTCAGCTCGCCATTGCCGCGACCGAAGTAGTCGTCGAAGAAGCCCCCGACCGATCGGCCGTTGAAGCGCGCCGATGGCAACACCAGGCGGCCGCTACGCTCGGGCACCAGCAGATAACGCCGTTCGACCACATTGTATTGACGGTTGTTGAGCACCTTGACCGAACTGACGTCGTCGCCGATGCGCTGCAGCGATGCACCATCGGGCGCTTCCAGATCCAGCTCGCCGGACGCCAGCTGCGTGGCGAAATACAGCCGCACCACCACGCCCACACTTTGCTGCACATAGGGCTGCGGATCGTCCACCTGGGTCTGGACAAAGGCATCCTCATTGCCTTGCGCCGCAGCTGCTGCGCCGGGCGCGCTGCTGCCGGCGTCGCTTGCCGAAGCGCCCACCTGCAACCGCAACGGCTCGGTGCGCTCGTTACCGACGCGGATCGCCGGCACGATCAGCTCGCCGCTCTTGCGCGGCGTCAGCACCACGCCGAACAGCGCGCGCACCGTCACCGATCCATTGGTCACCTGCATCTGCTGGTTGGCGCTCTTGGCCCCCAGGGCGAAGTCGCTGCGCAAGGGCGTGTAATCCGGATCGACACCGCGCTGGTCGGTTTCGATGTTCAACATCACCACGTCGCCGGCATTGGCGCTGTCGCGGTCCAGCCACGCGCGCGTGACGGCGCCCGCCGGTGCACAGGTGAGCAGCATCACGCCGGTCAACATGCCGATCGCCGCGCGGCGCAAATGGTGTGTGCCGATCATCGTCCGTCCCGTTGCCTGCGTTCGTATTCCAGCCTGAATTTGGTACGCAGCAGGCTGCCCGGATCATCCGGCACCCGCCGTAGCCAGGCATCCACCGCCTGGCGCTGTTCGCGTTGCTCCGGCGTCTCGTTCGCCGCCGCTGCGGCGGCCTGCTTGCCGTCTGCATTGGCGTTCTTGTCGCCGGCCTGCGCCATCGCCTGCTGCATCTTTTGCCGCTGCGCGGCATCGGCCTGCTGCTGCGCCTTGGCATCGGCCGATTGCGGCGCTGCATCCTGCTTGCCCTGCGTGCCTTGCCCGTCCTTGGACTGCTGGTCCTGCGGGGTTGCGTCCTGCGGCGTCTGCGCAGACGACGGGTTCTTGCCGTCCTGCTTGTCTTGCGAATCCTGCCCGCCTTGCCCGTCCTGTCCAGCGCCTTGATCGTTCTGCTTGTTCTGTCCGGACGGATTCTGGCCGGAGCCGTTCTGCCCGGATTGCTTCCGGTTGTCGGGCTGGCCCTTGCCGTCCTGGCCCTTACCGTCCTTGTTGTTCTGCTGCTGCCGCTTGCGCGCCGCCTCCACCGCCGCACGATTGGCGATGGCGTCGGGTTGATCCGGATGTTGCTTGAGCGCGCGGTCGTAAGCGGCAATCGCTTCGTCGTACTGGCCCTGCCTGGCCAGTGCGTTGCCGAGGTTATACAGCCCCTCATCGGTGGGCACATGTTCGAAGGCTTTTTGTGCCGCGGCGAAATCGCCCTTGCGATAGGCCTGCACGCCGGCATCCAGGCGTTGCTGCTGCACCTGGTCGGCGCGTTGCCACAGGGTGCCATCGGCAGCATGCGCGGGCTGGGCCAACGGCAATACGCACACCAGGGCCAGGACCACCACAACCGCACGCCGGCGGAACGCCAGCAATGCCAGCAGCATCACCGGCAACAGCAGCCAGTAGCCTTCGTCCAGCCAGGTCTTGCCCCCAGTGGATTCGGCGGTTTCATCAGCCAGCGGCTGTTGCGCCGGGTCGAGCACGCCCAGCGCACGCAGGTCCGTATCGTCGGCGGTGATACGCGCATAGCGACCACCGCCCTGCCCGGCAAGATCGCGCAGGCTGCCCTCATTCAGTCGTGTCTGCGCAATCTCGCCGGTCGTGGTGCGATAGGCCGCGCCGCGCGCGCTCCCCACGCCGAGCGCAGACACGCTGAATCCACGCGAGTGCGCCAGCCGCGCAGAACTTCCGGCCGCACGATCGGCGCTATCGCTGACCAGCAGGATGTCGCCTTGCTTGAAGCCGGCCTGCAGCAGCAACTGCGTGGCCGCATCGATTGCCGCATCGGCGCGCTTGCCGTCCACCGGCATCACCGATGGCGACAGCGCATCCAGGAACAACGCCACGTTGGCGGTGTCATCGGTCAACGGTGCAACGGTGAAGCTCTCGCCCGCGTAGACCAGCAGCGCGACTTCGCCGCCTGCCCGCTTGCGCAACAAGGTGGCCAGCTTGGCACGCGCCTGCAGCAGGCGCGATGGCGGCAGATCGTTGGCAGCGATGCTGGAGGACAGGTCCAGCGCCACTACCAGCGGCATACTGGAGTGATACACCGGCCGCTCGGTCTGCCGCCAGCTCGGCCCGGCCATCGCCACCACCGCCAGCGCATAGGTCAGCGCAGCCAGCACGAATCCCAGCCATCCACGCCGGCTGCCGGACACCAGCAGGGTCGGCAGCAGGTGCGCATCCACGCTTTGCCGCCAGACATCGGCATCGCGTCGCCGCAGCTGCCACAGCACTGCCGCCGGCACGATCGCCAGCAGCGCCCACAGCAACCCCGGGCGCAGCAGGTGCAGCGACTGCAGCCAGCCGGCCAGTGCGGTCAGCGCGTTCATCGCCATCTCCGCGGCAACACGTAGGCCAGCAGCGCAATCACGATCGCAACGCCCAACGGCCAGTAGTAACGTTCCACGCGCGGCTGCACCGACGGGCCGAGCGCCTTGACCGGCTCCAGCCGATCCAGCTCGGCATAGATGCCCGCCAGCTCTTCGGTATCGCGCGCACGGAAGAAGCGCCCACCGGTTTGCGCGGCGATCTTGCGCAAGCCATCTTCGTCGATATCGTCATTGCCCGTGGCCGGAATCGGCACACCGAACAACGAATAGCCGCCATTGCCGCCAAAGGCGATCGTATGCACGCGCACGCCCTGGGCCTTGGCAAGTTCGGCGGCCTTGAGCGGATTGAGCACGCCTGCGGTGTTGACACCATCGGTGAGCAACACCACCACGCGCTGGCCCTGCTTCTGCTCGCGCAGCCGTTTGACCGACAACGCGATCGCATCGCCGATCGCCGTTTCGCGCCCGGCCAGTCCCACCACGCTGTCGGCCAACTGGTCGCGCACGGAGGTGAGGTCGGCGGTCAACGGCGTCAATGCATACGCCCGCTGACCAAATACCAGCAGACCGACCCGGTCGCCGTCGCGACGATCCAGAAAGTCCGACAACACCGCCTTGGCGGCCGTCAGGCGGTCCACCACCTTGCCGCCGAGCACCATGTCCGGCTCGCTCATGCTGCCGGACAGATCCACCGCCAGCATCATCTGGCGTGCCTCGCGCGGCGGCTGGATCACATCGCCCAATTGTTGCGGGCGCGCCAGCGCCGCGCACAGGAAGAACCAGCCCAGCCACGCCAGCCAGCGCGGCACCCGCAGCACCGGTGCACTCTTAGCCTGCGCGACCGCCTGCAGTTGGTCGGCGTAAGGCACGCGCAGTGCTGCCGTATCGGCGCGGCGCTGCGGCCAGAACCACATCAGCAACGGCAGCGGCATCAACCACCAGGCCCACGGCCATGCGCAGTGCGCCAGCGCATCCTGCCATTGCGACCACTGCAGCCAGTTCATCGCCGGCCTCGCATCAGGTCCAGAAAACGCCGCCGCGCCAGCGCCTGCACCGCGTCCAGATCGGTCACCGTCGGCGTACGTTGAAAACCACCGTCCAGCAGCGCGCGACCCGGCCCCTGCGAAAAGGCCTGCGTCTTGCTCTTGCACCCATCCAGGAATTGCACCCATGCCTCGCCCTGCAGCCGGTCTGCCTGGGTATCGACGCGGCGTGCGGCGCGCCGCAACAACAAGGACAACGCGGCCAGGCGCTGCGCAGGCGTCGTTGCGCGCTGCAACTCGGCATCGAATGCCGCCAGCCACAGATGCTGCCGCTGACGGCGGCGCCACCACCACCATGCTGCGGCGCCGAGCACCAGCACCGCCGCCGCAATGACCAGCCACCAGCCCGGCGCCAGCGGCCACCACGACGGTGACGGCGGCAGATGGACATCGCGCAGCGGCAGCGATTGCGGCGCCATCGTCACAGCCTCCGCACGGCAGCACTGCCGCCCAGCCAGGCATCGCTGGCATCGTCGGTAGACAGGCGATGCAGGCGCACGCCGCGTGCCTGCAAGACCGAGGTCAACTGCTCCAGCGGCGCCACGAATTCGGCCTGCCAGCGCGCACGTCCAGCCTGCGTGGACAGATCGATCGCAATGCGCTCGCCGCGCACATCGAAGCTGAGTGCGCGGGCCGGTGGCGCCAGCTCCAGGGGGTCGACCAGCACGATCACCACCACCTCGTGATGCAAGGCCAGCCCCGACCAGCGCGTGGCAGAAATCCTGCTGGCGCTGCGCGCATCGGCCAGCACGGTCAGCCGGGCGCCCGGGCGCAGCAGCCGCGCGGCATGGTCCAGTGCCACCTCCAGGCCCGCGTCGCCGGACGGTGGCTGCGTGTACCAGCGCGCCAATGCGTCCAGCACCGGCAACACGCCGCGTTGACCCGAGCGCGGTGCAATCGGCGCCTCGCTGGCAGTGCCACGCAGCGCGGCGATCCGGTCGCCCTGCCGCTGTGCCAGCCACGCCGCAACCGCACCGGCGCGCGCGGCCTGCACCGACTTGTAGCGCACCCGCGTGCCGAAGAAGAGCGCCGGCGAGGTATCGGCCACGATCAGGCTCAAGCGTTCGCGCTCGGCCTGGAACAACTTGGTATGCGCACGCCCGGTACGCGCAGTGACGCGCCAGTCGATATGCCGCGCATCGTCGCCGGCCACGTACTCGCGCGACTCGGCGTATTCCATCCCGCGCCCGCGCATTGCCGCGGGCACCGGCCCGACCAGTCCATGGCGGCCACGCCCCGGCTGCCCGCGATGGACCGTGGTGCCGCGCAGCGCAATCAACTCCGCCAGCGTCGGCCGCAGTCCATCGCCGGCGATCGACGACGGCGCGGTGACAGGGGAAGAAGACGGCATCGAAGACATCGGATTCTGGTCAGCGGACGGCATACCTCGGCGACACGCTACCCGATCAGGGCAGCGGAATCTTTTCCAACAAGGCGGCGACCAGGCGTTCGCCATCCCAGCCTTCGGCAGTGGCCTCGTAGCTGGGCAGCACGCGATGACGCAGCACGTCCGGCGCGATTGCGCGGATATCGTCCGGGGTCACGTAGTCGCGCCCGGCCAGCCATGCACGCGCACGTGCGCAGCGCTCCAGCGCGATCGATCCACGCGGGCTCGCGCCCCAGGCGATCCGCCGCGCCAATGCCGGGTCGTAGCGCTGGGCATCGCGCGACGCGAGGACGATCTCGATCAGGTAGCGCTCCAGCTGCGGCGCCAGATGCACGTCCAGCACGACACGCCGCGCGGCAAAGACATCTTCCAGCGGGATCTTGTCGGGCACCGTTTCGTGCTTTTCCAGGGTATCGCGTGCGGCTTCACGTGCCAGACGCAGGATCTCCGCTTCGGCATCGGCCTGCGGATAGCCGATACGCACATGCATCAGGAAGCGATCCAGCTGCGCCTCGGGCAACGGGAAGGTGCCCTCCTGTTCGATCGGGTTCTGCGTGGCCATCACCAGGAACAGTTGCGGCAGCGCATAGGTGTGACGCCCGACGGTGACCTGGCGCTCGCCCATCGCTTCCAGCAGCGCCGACTGCACCTTGGCCGGTGCACGGTTGATCTCGTCGGCCAGCAGGATCGGATGGAAGATCGGCCCGGGCATGAACTCGAACCGGCTGTCCTGCGGCCGCCAGATCTCGGTGCCGGTCAGATCGGAAGGCAGCAGATCCGGGGTGAACTGCACCCGCGCGAAATCCGCTTCCAGCCGTGAGGCCAGCGCACGGATCGCGGTGGTCTTGGCCAGACCGGGCGCGCCCTCGACCAGCAGATGACCATCGGCCAGCAAGGCGATCAGCAAGCGTTCGACCAGCGCAGACTGGCCCACGATGCGCTGCGTCAGCGACTCGCGCAGCAAGGTGAATTGACGATGCAACCGGTCCTCGGCGGGCGCGGCAGCGGCTTCGGGGGGCAAGAGCGGCGGTGCGTTCATAGGCCCAGTGTGACCGATTCGAATGTGATTGGTTCACTGCCGGGCAGAAAGATGTTCAGTGAGTGACCGGGTTCATGCTGCCGGGCACACCGCGGATGGCCGGCTCCTGCGGCACTCCGCAAGCCTTCCATTTGGGGAAAGACGTGGTTTCTCCACCCCTTTGATCTGGAGCACGCATGATAGAAAGGAAGAAGGCCGCTTTCGCGGCCTCCCTTGTCTCCATCGTATCGAGCGCGGTTACCGCGCTGCGTTTGCAACCCGCAATACCTTGGGAGTTACGAAGACCAGTAGCTCGGCTTTTTCCTTGCTACGCCCACGCTTCTTGAACAAATTGCCCAGGAACGGGATATCTCCCAAAAATGGAACCTTCGAAACGCTTTCCCGATCAGTAAATTCGTATACGCCACCGATCACCACCGTTTCACCATCTGCCACCAGAACCGCAGTATTGACTTCACGACGATTGATTTCCGGCACGGTGCCGTACTGCGGCAGATCAATGAATCGAGCAACCTCGTCTTTCTTCACATTCATATTGAGGAACACACGATTATCGTTGGTGATGGTTGGCGTCACCTTCAGCTCAAGCAATACTTCCTTGAACTGCACATTTGCTTGCGAGCCGCCGCCTGCAACACCAGCGCCGCTGATGGTTACGTAGCCAATTTCACGCCCCTGCTTGATGACACCTTCGCGTTGGTTAGCCGTCACGATACGCGGGTTGGAGACAACCTCGCCACGCCCCTCTTCTTGCATTGCCGACAATTCGATATCCAGATTGAAGTTGGAACCCAACAATGTATAAGCCAGGCCTGCCGCATTACTGTTTGTAAATCCACCCGCCCCCAAATCAATATTCAAACCGGAGGGAAAAAGAAAGGCTGGCAATGTACTACTCGTACCCGGAGTTGTAGCGGTACGCGTATTGTTAATCTCATTATTACGTTGCGCGAGCGTGTTACGGTAATTATTTGTGCTCTCGAGCGAACCACTCAATATCCCACGCCCGGTTGCACCAGATACCCCGAACCGTGCGCCCAGATCGCGCGCAAATGTATCTGTCGCGATCACGATACGGCTCTCGATCAACACCTGATCCACGGGGCGATCGATATGCGAAATCAGCTCGCGCATCTGCGCGACCTTCTTCGGAATATCGCTGATCATCAGGGTGTTGGTGCGCTCGTCGGCAACCAGGCGACCGCGAGGCGACAGGAATCCATTGTCCTGCTGGCCACCTTGTCCACCTTGACCGCCGCCCTGACCACCACCACCGCCACCAATCCCCTTGGCCTCCGTCAGCGCTTTGAAGATCACAGCTGCGTTGTGGTAATTGATCTGCACGTAATCGGTGATCAGATCCTCGCGGTTCTCGATCGCGATGCGGGCGTCTTCCTTGTCCTGCTCGAACTTGGCCAGCTCCGGCTGCGGGGCAACCCACACCACGCCGCCGTCGCGGCGCTTGTCCAGGCCCTTGGCGCGCAGCACGATGTCCAGCGCCTGGTCCCACGGCACGTTCATCAGACGCAGGGTGACATTGCCCTGCACGGTGTCGGAGGCGACGATGTTGAGGTTGGATTCCTCGGCGATCAGCTGCAGCACGGTGCGCACCGGCACGTCCTGGAAGTTGAACGTCACCGGGCGGCCGCTGTAACCGCGCGCGGCAATCTGCGCAGCGGCCTGGCTGACCGCTGCGGCGCTGACGCCACCGACTGCGGGCTGGCCCTTGCGCGGCGTGATTTCGACCACGTACTCGTTGCCGGTCTGGTAGGCCAGCGAATCGAACGCGCCCTTGGTCGACAGCACCAGCTGCGAACCCGAGCCGGACGGCCGGACCTCGACACGCTGCACCGGCGTTGCGAAATCGGTGACGTTGAGTGGGCGCTGCAGTTCGGCAGGCAACCGCGCGTTGCTGATGTCGACCAGCACATTGTCGCCCTGCGTGCGCAGGTCCGGGCTGGCACCCTGCCCGTCGAACTGCAGGATCAGCCGACCCGTGCCGTCCTCGCCCCGTTTGAAATCGATCTTGGACACCGCCAGGCTCGCCGGAGCGGTCCTGGCCGGATCCTGCGCAGGCTGCTTCTGTGCCGCCGCCGCGAATGCGCCACCACTGACCAGCGCCAGTGCGAACCCCAGCGCGCAGGACTGGAGTACCGCGTGGCGCCGGACCGGGCGCAGCCGCTGGGCATTGGAAAACGTCATCGTGCTATCCCCTATCACTTTATTGATCATCCAATGCGAGCGCGGCCGGCCGTTCAAGCCATCCACCCGCACCGTCGGGCACAAGTTCAATCAGCTCGATGCGGTCTTCGTAGACCCCGGTGACCCGGCCATCGCTCTGTCCCAGATACACACCCGGGCGTACCCGGTAGGTCACCTTGTCGGGCGCCATGACCAGCGCGACCAGGCCCGAACCGCCGCCAATGGTCCCCACCATGTCGAGGGCGTCGAGCGGATAGGCCTCCAGCGGCTCCTTGCGCCGGTTCGGATCCGGACGCATGCCGTTGCCGCCTTCCGCACTGACCCAGGCATCACTGAACGGGTCGCGCATCGACTGCGCCGCATACTCGAACGTCTCGAACTGCTGCATCACCGGCAATGGCTCCAACGGCGGCGCCGGCCGTGCGCGCACTTCGGCGACCCAGGCTTCCAGATTCGGCGCATCGCCCGGCGTGCTGGTCACACCGCGCGTACACGCCGGCAATACAGCCATTAGCGCCACGCAGGACAGGATCTTGAGCAGTCTCATGGTCATTGGCCGCCCTTCTTGGCAGCATCGGCCGCCGCCTTCTCCTGCTCGGCCATTTCCTCATCGTCCAGATAACGATAGGTCTTGACCGTGCCGGACAGTTCCAGCGCCCCGCGCGGGGTGATGCCGGCCTTGGGGTCCTTCGGCTTGAGGTTGATGTCGTGCATGGTCAGGATCACCACGCGCGGCAGCGACGCCACGCCGCTGACGAAGGCACCGAACTGGTGGTAACTGCCTACCATGCGCAGGGCGATCGGCTTTTCGGCGTAGAACTCCTTCGGCGATTCCGGGCCCGGCTGGAACAACTCGTTGGACAGCCCGCTGGACAGCGCGGTCTGCGAGATGTCGATGATCAGGTCCGGCATTTCGGTCTTGCTGGGCAGCTGCCGCAGCATCTGCTGCAGCACCTGTTCCATCTGCGCGAGCTGCTGCTTGAGCGGCTCCAGATTCACCGCGCGGCCCTGCTGGGTCTCGAACTCGGTGCGCAGCTGTGTTTCGGTCCCTTCCAGGCCTTCGAGTTCATCGCGCTTGCCGCTGATCAACAGGAACCAGGCCAGCACCATGATGAACAGGCCGACCACCACGCAGAACACGATGCGTGCCTGCTGCGGCCAGCCGCCGATGTTGTTGAAATCCAGATCGCTGAGCTTGAATGCTTTCTTACTCATGACGCCGCCCCCTCCTGTGGCCGAGTGGCTGGCGCCGGCGCTGGATGCACAGGCGCAGCGGCCGGCGGCGTCGCAGGCGCAGGCGCTGCAGGTGCCGCTGCTGGCGTGCCCGCAGGTGCCGCTCCGGCCGGCGCTGCACCCGGCGCTTGCGCGTCGACCGGTGCGGTGCCGTTCTTGTCAGCCTCGTTCGGATTGGCCAGCTTGACCTTGAGCGTGAATACGTACGGCAGTGCCGTGGTGTCCATCGGAGATGCGGCAGGCTGCCCGGTCTTGTCCTGGCTCTTGGCCTCGATGATCGACAGGTCCGGATTGGTCATCCAGCCCGAGCCTTCCAGGTTGCGCATATAGGCACTGACGCGCGCATTGGACTGCGAGCGTCCTTCCAGGGTGAGGATGTCGCCGTCCTGCTTGATGTTGGTCAAGGCCACGCCATCGGGAATGGTGCGCACCAGCGAATCGAACAGGTGCACCATCTGCGAGCGATTGGCCTGCAGCTCCTCGATCACCTTCTTGCGGGCCAGCAGGCGGTCCTTCTTCTTGTCGAGTTCACTGATCTCCTGGTTCTGCGCCTTGACCTTGTCGATTTCGGCGGTCAGGAACGCATTGCGCTCGGTCTGGCCGGTGATCTGTGCGTCGTAGTAGAACCAGACCAGGACCGACAGCAGCACCCCGCCCAGCGCGGCGAAGCCCAGCATGGAGTAGAACTCGCGCTCGCGCGCCTTCCGGCGCTCGGCGCGCCAGGGTAAAAGATTGATTCTTGCCATCAGTCAAAGCTCCTCAGGGCCAGGCCGGTGGCAATCATCAATGCAGGCGCATCCAGCGCCAGCGCATGGGCCTGGACCTTCGGGCCCAGCGTCATCTGCGCAAGCGGGTTGGCGACCACGGTGGTCACACCGAGCTGCTCCTCCACCATCTCCGGCAGGCGCGACAGCGCGGCGCAACCGCCGGCCAGCACGATGCAGTCGACGCGATTGAATTCGCTGCCCGCGTAGAAGAACTGCAGCAAGCGGCTGATCTGCTGCACCGTCGCCTCCTTGAACGGCTCCAGCACTTCGACCTCGTAGCTTTCCGGCAAACCGCCCTGACGCTTGGCCAGGCCGGCCTCTTCGTAGGTCAGCCCGTACCGGCGCATCACCTCGTCGGTGAGCTGCTTGCCGCCGAAGACCTGCTCGCGGCTATACAGGCTGCGGCCGGAACGCAGCACGCTCAGCGTGGTCATGGTCGCGCCGATGTCCACCAGCGCGACCACCGCATCGGCGGCAACCGGCAGCTCGCTGGCAACCAGGGCGAACGCGTTCTCGACCGCAAAGGCCTCCACGTCCATCACCTTGGCAACCAGCCCCCCCAGCTCCAGCGCGGACTGGCGCAGTTCCACGTTCTCCGAACGCGACGCCGCCAGCAGCACCTGGACCATGTCCGGGCTGTTGGGCATCGGGCCGATCACTTCGAAATCGAGATTCACTTCCTCGATCGGGTACGGGATGTAGTTGGTGGCTTCCAGCTCGACCTGGGCTTCCATGTCGCTGTCATCCAGATCGGCCGGCATCGGGATCAGCTTGGTGATCACCGCCGAGCCGGCCACCGCAGCTGCGGCATTCCTGGCCTTGCTGCCGGACCGGTTGATGGCGCGGCGGATCGCTTCGCCGACCGCCTCGACTTCGACGATGTTCTTTTCCACGACCGCATTCGGCGGCAACGGTTCCACCGCATAGTGGTCCACGCGGAAACGGTTCCCGCTGCGCGACAGCTGCAGGAGCTTGACCGCAGTGGAACTGATGTCGACACCGATCAGTGGCGACTGACTCTTGGGTAGAAGCCCCACGGAAACTCCCCTGCCGATGGGCACTTGGACGCATGTTCGCGCCCTCGTATTAATAACTAGATTTTAACAGTTGACAAGCCCTTCACGCGCAAGGCAATGGCCCCGCGACGTGACCCCAGTACCGTCTTCTGCGATCCCCAGAGTTCGGCCCCAGCCAAACCCGGCGTCATCTATACTCTGTGACCAAGAAATCTGCAATCGGAATCTCTCTTACATGCCCCGTATTCGCCGTTGGCTGGGCTGGATCCTGGCCGCGTTCGTGGTGCTCGCCCTGCTTGGTGCTATTGCTGCCGGCGGCCTGTATTACGCCATTTCCTCCAAGTTGCCGGACGTGCAGTCGCTCAAGCAGGTCGAACTGCAGGAGCCAATGTACGTGTATTCCAGCGACGGCCGCCTGATGGCCGTCTACGGCGAGACCCGTCGCTACCCCGTCCAGATGAAGGACGTGCCGCTGCGCCTGAAGCAGGCCTTCCTGGCAACCGAGGATGCGCGCTTCTACGAGCACGGCGGCGTGGACTACAAGGGCATCGCCCGCGCGGTGTGGCTGCTGGCCAGCACCGACGCCAAGCGGGTGCCGGGTGGTTCGACCATCACCCAGCAGGTGGCGCGGCAGTTCTTCCTCAGTTCCGAATACAGCTATACCCGCAAGCTGGCCGAGATCCTGCTGGCGCGCAAGATCGAAAGTGAGCTGAGCAAGGACGAGATCTTCGAGCTGTATCTCAACAAGAGCTTCTTCGGCAACCGCGCCTACGGCGTGGGTGCGGCGGCCGAGTACTACTACGGCAAGAAGATGAGCGAGCTGAGCCTGGACGAGATGGCCTCGCTGGCCGGCATCCCCAAGTTCCCGTCCAGCGGCAACCCGATCAGCAATCCGGAACGCGCGCAGGAACGCCGTGACTATTACGTCCTGCAGCGCATGGCCGACCTGGGCTTCGTCAGCCAGGCCGAAGCCGATGCGGCCAAGGCGGTGCCGATGCACGCCAAGCCGCACGAGCCGCCGGTCGAGGTCTACGCCCCGTACGTGGCCGAGCTGGTGCGCCAGGAAATGATCGCCAAGTACGGCGGCGATGTGCTCAACAAGGGTTACCACGTCACCACCACCATCGATGCCACGCTGCAGACCGGCGCCGATGCGGCGGTGGCCGAAGGCCTGCGCCTGTACGACCACCGGCATGGCTGGCATGGCGTGGAGCAGCATGTCGATGTCCCCGCCGACGCGGATGCAGCGGCACTGGCCAAGCATCTGTCCGGCGTGTTCACCCAGGGCGGCCTGCGCGCGGTGATCGTGGCGCGCACCAATGCCGACGGCGGCGTGACCGTCGTGCAGAGCGACAAGACCGAGCTGACCCTGCCGGCCAGCGCCAGCCGCTGGACCAACAAGACCCCGGCCAAGTTGCTGACGCGCGGCGACCTGACCCGCATCCGCGCCGGCGAAAAAGACGGCGAATGGATCATCGACCAGTTGCCGCGCGGCCAGGCCGCGCTGGTGTCGCTGGATGCCAACAGCGGTGCGCTGCGTGCGCTGGTCGGCGGTTTCAGCTTCGCCGGCAACAAGTTCAACCGTGCCACCCAGGCACGTCGCCAGCCGGGTTCCAGCTTCAAGCCGTTCGTGTATGCGGCCGCGTTCGAGAAGGGCTTCAACCCGGCCTCGATCGTGCTGGATGCCCCGGTGGTGTTCCGCGACCGCCGCGGCAAGACCTGGTCGCCGCAGAACGACGGCGGTGGCTTCCGCGGCCCGATGCGCCTGCGCGAGGCGCTGGTGCAATCGCGCAACCTGGTGTCGGTGCGCCTGCTGGACGCGATCAGCGTCGATTTCGCACGCAAATACATCAGTCAGTTCGGCTTCCAGGAAGCCGAGCTGCCGCCCAACCTGTCGATGTCGCTGGGCACTGCGTCGCTGACGCCGCTGTCGGTGGCGCGTGGCTATGCGGTGTTCGCCAATGGCGGCTCGCGGGTGGAGACCTGGATCGTGGACGAGATCAAGGACCGCGACGGCAATGTCGTCTTCAAGGAGGTTCCGGCGGTGGCCTGCCGTACCTGCGCGCTGCAGGGTGGCAATGTCGCGCCGGTGAGCCAGGTGGTGGACGGCTTCAACTTCGGCGCCCCCGCACTGCCCAAGTCGATCGAGCCGACCACGGCGACGCCGGACACGCCGGCGGAGACCGCCCCGGCAGCCACTGCCGAAACCAAGATCGCGCCGCGCGCCATCGACGAGCGCACCGCCTACCAGCTGGTCTCGATGATGCGCGACGTGGTCCAGCGCGGCACCGGCACCGCGGCCAAGGTGCTGGGGCGCGAGGACGTCGGCGGCAAGACCGGCTCGACCAACGATCACCGTGACGCCTGGTTCTCCGGCTTTGGCGGCCCCTACGCCACCACGGTGTGGGTGGGCCGCGACGACTTCCGCTCGCTCGGCTATCGCGAATACGGTGGCAAGGCCGCGCTGCCGATCTGGATCGACTACATGCGCGTGGCCCTGAAGGACAAGCCGATCGCCGCCAACGACCCGCCCGACGGCATGACCCAGGCCACCATCAATGGCGCGGTGGAATGGGTGAAGAACGAGGACCTGGATCGCCTGCAGGATTACGACTACGGCCTGCAGGAGCAGCAGGACGAGAAGGCGTTCGATATCTTCTGAGTGCCGGGGTTCGGGAATCGGAACGGCGCAGGCCGGCCGATTCCCCGGACTCGACACGTAGCGGCAGCGATGGTTCAACGCATGCCAGGGCGTGCCTGCGCTGATCGAACACGGTCCGTCGGGCATGCGCCCCGTGACTTTCGCCACGCCGTCATGCGGCTGTTGTAGAGTCGAACCAGGTTCATGAGGGGAGCCCGGTCATGCATCACGCGCGCGAACACGCCGATACGCGAACCCGAGAACGGCGCCACCGCCTGGCGCACGAGGCGGCCCGGCTGATGGCCGAAGGCGGCATCCGCGATTTTCATCAGGCCAAGCTCAAGGCAGCCAGCCGGCTGGGCATCCACGACGACGCGTCGCTGCCGCGCAATCGCGAGATCGAAGACGCCCTGCGCGAGCACCAACGCCTGTTCGCCGGACCGGCGCACGGGCTGCGGCTGCGCCAGCGCCGCGAGGCCGCCTTGCGCGCGCTGGAGTTTCTCGGCCCGTTCCAGCCGCGCCTGACCGGCCCGGTACTCGACGGCACGGCCGACGCCAATGCGCCGGTGCAATTGCAGCTGCACAGCGACGATGCCGATGCCGTGCAGCGGTTTCTGGAAGAACACCGCATTCCTGCCGAATTGCGGACGCGCCGGCTGCGCCTGGACCGCGAGCGGACTGCCGAGTTCCCGGTCTGGTTGTTCAGTGCCGAGGACCTGACCTTCGACCTGACCGTGCTGCCGTACGACGCGCTGCGCCAGGCGCCGTTGTCGCAACTGGACGAAAAGCCGATGCAGCGCGCCTCGGCCGCCCAGCTGCGTCAGCTGTTGGCAGACGACGACGGTGGCGGCGCCCTGCCGCCCATGCGCTGATTACAACGCGCCAGGCTCGGCCGCTGGCACAAGTGCGCCAGATCCGTAAACACAAACGCCCCGCAGTGCGGGGCGTTCGTTCAAGCAGACAACCGCAAGCGTTTAGCGCTTGGCGCTGTCGGTGTAGTCGCGCTTGTCGTAGCCGGTGTAGATCTGGCGCGGACGGCCGATCTTCATTTCCGGGTCGACCTGCTGCTCCAGCCAATGCGACACCCAACCGGCGGTGCGTGCAATGGCGAACATCACGGTGAACATCTCCACCGGAATATTCAGCGCCTTGTAGATCAGGCCCGAGTAGAAGTCGACGTTCGGGTACAGCTTGCGCTGCACGAAGTAGTCGTCCTTCAGCGCGGCTTCTTCCAGCTTCAGCGCAACTTCCAGCAGCGGATCGTTGACGCCCAGCTCGCCCAGCACCTTGTGGGTCATCTCGCGGATGATCTTGGCGCGCGGGTCGAAGTTCTTGTAGACGCGGTGACCGAAGCCCATCAGGCGGAACGAGGAGTTCTTGTCCTTGGCCTTGGCCACGGCGGACTCGACGTTGTCGGCGGTGCCGATCTCTTCCAGCATCTTCAGCACGGCTTCGTTGGCGCCGCCGTGTGCCGGGCCCCACAGCGCGGTGATGCCCGCTGCGACCGAGGCGTACGGATTGGCACCGGTCGAGCCGACCAGACGCACGGTCGAGGTCGAGGCATTCTGCTCGTGATCGGCGTGCAGGATGAACAGCAGATCCAGCGCCTTGGCCACCACCGGATTGATCTCCAGCGGCTCGCTCGGCACTTCGAACATCATGTGCAGGAAGCGGTCGACGTAGTTGAGGTTGTTGCGCGGGTAGCGGATCGGCCAACCGATCGAATAGCGGTACGCGGCAGCAGCCAGGGTCGGCACCTTGGCGATCAGGCGGATGGCGGCCTGACGGCGCTGCTCCGGATCGTTGAGGTCCAGGGTGTCGTGATAGAACGCCGACAGCGAGGCGACCGAACCGGCCAGCATGGCCATCGGATGGGCGTCGTGACGGAAGCCACCGAGGAAGTTCTTCAGCGACTCGTGCATCATCGTGTGATGCGTCACTTCGTGGTCGAACTTCTTGAACTCGTCCGCGGTCGGCAGCTCGCCGTTCATCAGCAGGTACGAGACTTCGAGGAAGCTGGACTTCTCGGCCAACTGTTCGATCGGGTAGCCGCGATACAGCAACACGCCGTTGTCGCCATCGATGTAGGTGATGGCCGACTTGCAGCTGGCGGTGGCGGTGAAACCCGAGTCGTAGGTGAACAGACCGGTTTCTTTGGTCAGCTTTGAGATATCGACGCAATCATTGCCAAGCGTGGGCTTGAGAACCGGCAGAACGACCGACGTGTCGCCGGCGTTGAGCGTGACCTGATCAAGATCGGACACTGTGTACGCTCCTTCAGTGGAAGGCGCCTGTCACCAGATGGGCAGGCACGTGATGGAAGTCCAGGGCATCGCCCCGGATCACGTCATTATCGCACAGCAACATTTTGGCCGTCGCTTGGACAGAAGTCGTAGACGCACCCGTCGAAGGCGTGAAAACGAAGTTGCCGACGCCCAAAAAACAACGGCCGCGCAATGCGCGGCCGCTGCCGGTACAGCCCGTCCTGCAAGCTCAGCGCGCGTAGCGCTTCTGGAACTTGTCGATCCGGCCGCCGGTGTCGATCACCTTGTGCTTGCCGGTATAGAACGGGTGCGAGGCCGAGGAGATATCCACCTTGATCAGCGGGTATTCCTGGCCGTCTTCCCACTTCACGGTCTCTTTCGAGCTCATGGTGGAACGGGTCAGAATCTTGAAATCGGACGTCACGTCGTGGAAGACGACGTCGTTGTAGCTGGGATGAACGTTATCTTTCATGGACTTGGCGCCGGGCTGCCTGGATAAGCCGGGCATTATAGCGGCCTCCAGACGCCCGGCGCAAGATCACCCTAACCCGCCGCCAGCGCCGCCCCGACCAGGCCGTAGAACTGCCGGCGGTCGTACTCCAGCAGCAGGTTGGCGTTGTCGGGCGCGCCACCCTGCCGGTTCCAGTCCACCAGGGTCATCCCGCGGGTGTGCGTACCGGTCAACTCGATATGCACCGGCCGCTGTTCCAGCCGCTGGGCACCTTCCGGGTGCAGCGCGAACGCCATCGCCAGTGCATCGGCGGCGTACCAGTACTCGCCGCGGCTGTCTTCGGACCACAGGCGGGTCTTGCGCGAGATTTCCTCGTAGAACCGCGCCCGCGCAGAGTCCGCCGCCAGCCATTGCTCGACATCGCGATGCAGCAGGCCGTGGGCGATGGTGGCCTCCCAGTCGGCCACGTCGAAGTGCGGGAAGCCGCGGAACACGATGTGCGCCGCCTCCGGGTCGAAGCCGATGTTGAATTCGGCCGCCGCGGTGATGTTGCCGTGCCCGGTCAGCGCCCCGCCCATCACCACCAGCCGCGCCACCCGCTGCGGCAGGGTCGGATCCAGCGTCAGCGCCAGCGCAAGATTGGTCAGCGGGCCGAGCGCCACCAGCAGCAGCTCGCCGGCGTATTCGTGCGACAGGCGCAGGATGGCCAGCGCGGCGTGCTCGGTCTCGGCAGTGCGTTTGGCCGGCGCCAGGCCGACATCGCCGAAGCCGTCGATGCCATGCACATGCGCTGCGTCCACCGAGGGGTGCAGCAGCGGCTGCGGGCAACCCGCGTAAACCGGCACATCCTCGCGCCCGGCAATCTCGCAGACCTTCAAGGCGTTGCGCACGGTGTGCTCCAGGCCGACGTTGCCGGCGGCGATGGCCAGGCCGACGACGTCATGCCGGGAGTCGTTGAAGGCCATCAGCAAGGCCAGCGCGTCGTCCACGCCCGGGTCGGTGTCGATCAGCAGCGGTATCTTTTTGGTCATGGGATTCGGGATTCGGGATTCGGGATTCGTTGCAGCATCTTCGCAAGGATCAGCGAGGCACGCGAATCACCGGGACGCCAAGGCGGCAGCAGCCTTGCCTTTACGATTCCCGATTCCCGATTCCCGATTCCCGATTCCCCAATCCCGATTCCCGATTCCCCGCCACTCAAGCCGCGGCGTAACGCACCGCGCTGCCGATCCAGCGCGCGACCACACGGTCGGCAATCTCCGGCGCGTCGGCCAGCAGCCGTTCGGCGAGCACCTGCACGCGCGGCAGCAACCCGGCATCGCGGGTGAGATCGGCGATGCGGAAGCTGGCCAGGCCGGTCTGGCGGGTGCCCAGCAATTCGCCGGGGCCGCGCAGCTCCAGATCCTTTTCCGCGATCACGAAGCCGTCGTTGGTCTGGCGCATGGTTTCCAGGCGTTGCCGCGCCATCATCGAGAGCGGCGCCTGATACAGCAGCACGCAACTGGACGCGGCCGCGCCACGCCCGACCCGGCCGCGCAACTGGTGCAACTGCGCCAGGCCCAGGCGCTCGGCGTTTTCGATGATCATCAGCGAGGCGTTGGGCACGTCCACGCCGACCTCGATCACCGTGGTGGCCACCAGCAGATCGGTGCGGCCCTGCTTGAAATCCAGCATGGCCTTCTGTTTTTCGGCCGCTTTCATGCGCCCGTGCACCAGCGCCACACGCACGCCGGGCAATTGCGCGGACAGCGCTTCGAAGGTGACCTCCGCCGCCTGCGCTTCGATCCTTGGCGGGCCGCTGGGCGCACCCTTGCCGGGCTCTTCGCTTTCTTCGATCAGGGTGCAGACCCAGTAGGCCTGGCGCCCTTCGGCGCAGGCGGCGCGGATGCGCTCGACCAGCTCCGGCCGGCGCTCGGCACTGAGCACGATGGTCTGCACCGGCGTGCGCCCGGGCGGGAGTTCGTCGATCGCCGAGACATCCAGGTCCGCATAGGTGGACATCGCCAGGGTGCGCGGAATCGGTGTGGCGGTCATCACCAGCTGATGCGGCACGCTGCCGGCGGCCGCCCCCTTGTCGCGCAAGGCCAGGCGCTGGTGCACGCCGAAGCGGTGCTGCTCGTCGATGATGGCCAGCGCCAGATCGTGGAAGACCACCGCGTCCTGCATCAACGCATGCGTGCCGACCACCACCTGCGCCTGGCCGGAGGCTACCTCGGCCATCGCCGCGGCACGTGCCTTGCCGGTGACCTTGCCGGCCAGCCAGACGATGCGCACGCCCAGCGGTTCCAGCCAGCCGCGCAGATTGGCAAGGTGCTGCTCGGCCAGCAGCTCGGTCGGCGCCGCCAGCGCGACCTGCTTGCCCTGCTCCACCGCCAGCATCGCCGCCAACGCGGCAACCACGGTCTTGCCGCTGCCGACATCGCCCTGCACCAGCCGCAACATCGGCGATGGCTTGGCCAGGTCGCGGGCAATCTGCGCGAACACGCGCTGCTGCGCACCAGTGAGCTGGAATGGCAATGCCGCGCGCAGTTGCTGCACCAGGGTGCCGTTGCCCGGCAGCAACGGCGCGTGGAAGCGCTGCAGGGCGATGCGCTGGCGGCGCAGGCTGAGCTGATGCGCCAGCAGCTCTTCGAGCGCCAGCCGCTGCTGGGCCGGGTGCCCACCGGCGAGCAGCTGCTGCGGGTCGGTGTTCACCGGCGGGCGATGCATGGTCAGCAGCGCGGCGCGCAGCGAGGGCAGTTGTTGGTCCTGCAGCCAGTGCGGCGGCAGCAGTTCCAGCGCCGCCTCCGCCGGCAACCGCTCCAGCGCCTGGCCGATGAGCTTGCGCAGCGTGGCCGGGCCAACGCCTTCCAGCACCGGGTAGACCGGGTCCAGGCTGTCGCCCAGCCCGGCATCCTCGCCCGGTGCCAGCACCCGGTAACTGGGGTGCACGATCTCCCAGCCCTGCTGCCCGGGCTTGGGAGTACCAAACACGCGCACGCGCGTGCCGACGGCAAACTGCGCCACCTGCGCAGCGCGGAAATGGAAGAAGCGCAGCACCACGCTGCCGTGCGACGCGTCCGAGACCGCCACCCGCAACACCGGACGAAAGCGGAAGCCACGCTCCACCGCCTCCACGCGCCCCTCGATCTGCGCCGGCACGCCGCTCTGCAACTGCGCGATCGTGGTCAGGCGGGTGCGGTCCTCGTAGCGCAACGGCAGATGCAGCCACAGATCCTGCAACGTCACGATGCCGCGCGCAGCGAACTTCTCGGCCACTTTCGGGCCGACGCCGGGCAGGCTGGCAAGCGAGGCCTGGCCGGCGACGGCCAGGCGCGGGGTGGCGGTCGCTGCGCGTGGCACGGCAGGGCGCTCGGATCAGTCGAGCACCATCACCGCATCGACCTCGAAGCCGGCGCCCTTGGGCAGGCCGGACACCTCGATGGTCGAACGCGCGGGGAACGGCGCCTGGAAATACTCCTGCATCACCGCGTTGACGGCGGCGAACTGGCCCAGGTCGGTCAGGTACAGGCCCAGCCGCACGATCCTGTCGAGCGAGCCACCGGCCGCTTCCGCAACCGCCTTGAGATTGTCGAACGCGCGGCGTGCCTGCGCGCCGATGTCGCCGGGCACGATCTCGCCGGTGGCCGGGTCCAGCGGGATCTGCCCGGAGAAATACACGGTGCTGCCGGCGCGCACGGCCTGGGAATACGGACCGATGGCGGCAGGCGCCTGATCGGTATGGATGATCTGGGACATGGGAACTCCGTCAACACTGAAAACAAGCGCGCATTGTATCGGCGCATGCGGCAGGGGAGCGACTGGTGAAGGCGCAGGACCGGCCTGGTGAATCAGGTGCCGGCACCTGACGCGAGCCGGTGGGTTGAAAGCCCCCAAGCCGCGGGGCGAGAAGGCACGGATTGCCCGCCACCGGTGCGCCTGCCCGGGAGCGCCCGCATCGCGGGCCGGGCCGTGGCGTGGCACGAGGGTTGGGGTGAGGGTACGGAATCGCCCTAGGTGATCGGCGCCGGGTTGAACAGGGCCAGGTCATTGTGCAGGCGATGCTGCTCGGTCCAGGTGCGTTGGCCGCTGGCCACGTCCAGATAGCGCTGGAACAGCTCCCAGCCCAGTTGCTCCAGCGTCTTGGCCCCGGTGGCCACCCCGCCAGCGTCGATATCCATCAGGTCGGACCAGCGCTGCGCCAGCTCGCTGCGGGTGGCGACCTTGATCACCGGTACCATGCCCAGGCCGTACGGGGTGCCGCGCCCGGTCGTGAACACATGCAGGTTCATGCCGGCGGCCACCTGCAGCGTGCCGCAGACAAAATCGCTGGCGGGCGTGGCGCAGTACTGCAATCCACGCCCCTTGACCCGCTCACCGGGCGGCACCACGCCGTTGATCGCCGACGAGCCGGACTTGGCGATCGAGCCCATCGCCTTCTCCACGATGTTGGCCAGCCCGCCCTGCTTGTTGCCCGGCGTGGTATTGGCGCTGCGGTCAGCCTGGCCGCGTGCCAGATAGCCGTCGTACCAGGCCATTTCGCGCACCAGCGCCCTGGCCACATCCGCATTGGCCGCGCGGGGCACCAACAGATGGATGCCATCGCGCACTTCGGTGTTTTCCGAGAACATCACCGTGGCGCCGGCACGCACCAGCAGGTCGGCGGCCACGCCCAGGCCTGGGTTGGCGGTGACGCCGGAAAACGCGTCGCTGCCGCCGCATTGCATGCCCACCACCAGTTCGCTGGCCGGCACGGCTTCGCGGCGGCGCAGGTCCAGATGGCGCAGCCGTTCCTCGGCCATGGCCATGATCGAACTCACCATGTCGGCAAAGCCCAGACTGGCTTCCTGCAGGCGATACACGCCACTGTCGTCCTCGGTGGCGTCGTCGGGCAGCAGACGCTCGGGTGCGAGCTTCTCGCAACCTAGGCCCACGATCAGCGCCTGCCCGCCGAAGTTGGGGCTGCGCGCGATATTGCGCAGCGTGCGGATGGGAATGATGGCCTCCGGCGCGGTGATCGCCACGCCACAGCCGTAGACGTGATTGACCGCCACGACATCGTCGACATGCGGATACCTGGGCAGCACCTCGGCGCGGATGCGCTCGACCGCATGCTCAAGCACGCCGACCACGCACTGCACGCTGGTCATGATGCCCAGGATGTTGCGAGTGCCCACGCTGCCATCGCGATTACGGTAGCCCTGGAAGGTGTAGCCCTCCAGCGGCTCGGGCTCCGGCGCCGGATGCAGCGACAGATCCAGCGTGGTCAGCTCGGGGGCCTGCGGCATGTCCAGCAACTGCTCGCTCACCCATGCGCCGCGCAGGATGTCGGCGTTGGCAGTACCGATGACCGCGCCCAGGCGGATCACCGCCGCGCCTTTGCGCAGGTCCACCAGGGCGATCTTGTGGCCCTGCGGAATATGCTCGATGGCGGTGAGACCGTCGGCGAAGGTGGCGCCGGCGGGCGCGCCGCCATCGTTGACGACAATGGCGACATTGTCGCGCGCATGGGCGCGGATACTGAGCCAGGGCATGGCGTGCTGGGTTGCGGACATCAGGGGGCTACCTTGCAGGGCATTGGGGGTGGAGTGCATTAGCGGTCGGGGCTGTCGAACTGGCGCCGGTACTGCAGGATCAACCGGTTTTCATCGACATTGCGCTGGTAGTTGGAGCGAAAGGTGCCGTTGAACCAGATGATGCTGAGGTGCTTGAAGCGCTCGCCCTGGAATTGATAGGTGGTCAGCACGTCGCGCGCCCACTCGCGGCCTTCGCCGGCATAGGTGGCCGGCCGTGCATCGTCACCGCTGATGTAGCGCGCCATGACGCTGAGGCCGGGGACGCCGATGCTGTCGCCATCGATGCTGTAGCGCAGCTGCCAGCTGCGCTCGCCGCGTTCGAGAAAGTCGTTGATGAAGGTCCAGTTGAAGACGTTGCCATCGGTACCTCCCGGCCAGGGCATCGCGCTGGGCCCGGACAGCTTCTGATAGCCGGCGCCGAATTCATGGCCGCCGCTGCGCCAGGACAGCATGCTGCTGACCATGCGGTTGTCGATCGGGCCGGCGCGCGACTGGCCGACAGCGTCGGTGCGGAAATAGCGCAGATCCACGCGCAGGCGGTCCTTGCCGAACATGTGGGTCTGGATCAGGTTGTAGAGCTGCTGGCGGTAGATGTCCTCCATCAACCCGCCTTGATAACGCAGCTGGGTAGCGCGGGCCAGCGTGTAGGTGGCCGACACCAGATTGAACGCATCCGAATCCGGGGTACCGAGGAAGCGGCGGTTCTTGTTGGTCAGGGTGATCGGCACGCGTGAATCGCCGTCGCGGTACCAGGCGCTGGTGAAGCGGGCCAGCAGCAGGTCGAGCTTCGGGATGTCCTTGGATTCCAGCGTCACGCCCTGAAACGTCTCGGGCATGATGCGGGTGATGCTGGCACGCACCAGCGGCTCGTTGGGAATGAAGCTGCCCCATTTCAATTCTGTCTGCGAGGCGCGCAGCTTGAGCGTGGGCGCCACCCGGACCAGCGCATGCCGGGCGGTGCCGTCGTCGTCGTTGGGCAGCAGGCCGGTGCCGCCTTCGGCGCGTACGCCATCGAGCTTGAAATCGCCGATGCCCATCAGGTCCAGGCCCGCGCCGATCGGACCGCGGGTGTAGCCGCTCCTGGCATCGACCACGAAGCCCTGCGCCCATTCGGCCCGCTTGCCCTGCCCTTCGCCATTGCGGAAGTCGCGGTTGTAGTAGAAGTTCAGCGCGGTGACCTCGGCGGTGGCGCCCTGCCAGAACCCCTCGTCGGGGTGTTGCGCGCGCGCGCGCCCGGCTGCGCCGACCGCCAGCAGCGCGGCGCCGCTGACTGCCATCAGGCGTTTCATTGCTCGGTTCTCCACCTGCGGTGAACGCGCCGCCATGCGCTGCGGCCGGCACTCCGGCAGCAGGCATCGGGACGCCTCAGCGCACCAGGCACGGCCGCTTGTTGTCGAAGGTCCAATTGGGGATCAGCGCCTGCATGGCGGCCGCATCGTCGCGCACGCCCAGGCCCAGGCTCTGGTAGGTGCGATGCGCGGCCTCCAGCGCGTCCATGTCCAGCTCCACGCCCAGCCCTGGCCTGGCCGGCACCTGGATCTGGCCGCCGGCAATCTGCAACGGAGCGCGGGTGAGGCGCTGGCCGTCCTGCCAGATCCAGTGCGTATCGATGGCGGTGATGCGCCCGGGCGCGGCGGCGGCCACATGGGTGAACATGGCCAGTGAAATGTCGAAGTGGTTATTGGAATGCGAGCCCCAGGTCAGGCCCCAGTCGCGGCACAGTTGCGCCACCCGCACCGAGCCCTGCAAGGTCCAGAAATGCGGATCGGCCAGCGGGATGTCCACCGACTGCAACTGGATGGCATGGCCCATCTGGCGCCAGTCGGTGGCGATCATGTTGGTGGCGGTGGGCAGGCCGGTGGCACGACGGAATTCGGCCATGACCTCGCGGCCGGAATAGCCCTGCTCGGCACCGCAAGGGTCCTCGGCATAGGCCAGCACGCCATGCATGTCGCGGCACAGCGCGACGGCCTGCGGCAGCGACCACGCCCCATTGGGATCGAGGGTGATACGCGCCTGCGGAAAGCGCGCGTGCAACGCGTGGATCGCCTCGATCTCGTCCTCGCCGCGCAGCACGCCGCCCTTGAGCTTGAAATCGCGGAAGCCGTACTTCGCATAGGCCGCTTCGGCCAGCTGCACCACCGCCGCAGGCGTCAACGCTTCTTCGTCGCGCAATGCTTCCCACTCATTGCGTGCAGTGCTGCCGTCGCGGTAACTCAGGCCGGTCTTGCGGCGGTCGCCGATGAAGAACAGATAGCCCAGCACGTCCACCGCATCGCGCTGCTGGCCTTCGCCGAGCAGCGCGGCGACCGGCTGGTCCAGGAACTGCCCCAGCAGATCCAGCAGCGCCGCCTCGATGGCGGTCACCGCATGGATGGTGATGCGCAGATCGAAGGTCTGCAGGCCACGCCCGGCGCTGTCGCGGTCGGCAAAGGCGGTGCGCACGTGGTTGAGGATGCGCTGGTAGTCGGCGATGGAGCGGTTGTGGATCAGCGCAGCCGCCTCGTTCAACAAACCGGCGATGGCAGCGCCGCCAGGCACCTCGCCCACGCCGGTGCGTCCGGACGAATCGCGCAACACCAGCACGTTGCGGGTGAAGTACGGCGCATGCGCGCCACTGAGATTGAGCAGCATGCTGTCCTGGCCGGCGACCGGCACCACGCGGATGTCGGTGATGCGCGGCGTGGTGCCGATGTTTGCAGCTGAGGGATGAATGGTCATCAAGAGTCTCCGAAGACGATCAACGCGGTGCGGTGACAGGCGCGGCCGGGCCACCCGGAGGCGCCTTCAGTTCGACGCGCTTGATCTCGCCAACCACGGCCAGATAGGACACCACCGCCAGCAGGGCATTGAGCCCGACGAAGACCAGCGCCCACTCGAAGCTGCCGGTGGTGGAGACGATGTAGCCGATGACGATCGGCGTGGTGATGCCGGCGATGTTGCCGAAGGTGTTGAACAGGCCGCCGGACAGGCCGGCGATTTCCTTGGGCGAGGTATCGGCGACCACCGCCCAGCCCAGAGCGCCGATGCCCTTGCCGAAGAAGGCCAGCGCCATCAGCCCCACCACCATCCATTCGGCCTGCACGTAGTTGCAGCCGATCATCGTCACCGACATCAGCATGCCGACCACGATCGGCGTCTTGCGCGAGACGGTGAGCGAATACCCACGCCGCACCATGCGGTCGGAGAGATAACCACCGAGCACGCCGCCGGCGAAGCCGCACACCGCCGGCAATGAGGCCACGAAGCCGGCTTCCAGGATCGACATGCCGCGTTCCTTCACCAGGTACACCGGGAACCAGGTCAGGAAGAAATAGGTCAGCGTGGTGATGCAGTACTGGCCGATATACACCCCCAGCAGCATGCGGTTGCACAGCAGCTGCTTGGCGTAGTGCCATTGCGCGCCACTGGGCTGGCTGCCTGGCCTGTTGCCCTGCTCCATGTCCACCAGCGCGCCATTGCGCTGGATGTAGTCCAGCTCTTGCGCAGACAGGCGCGGGTGTTCGCGTGGCGCATAGATGGTCTTGCGCCACAGCAGCGCCAGCAGCACACCCAAGCCGCCCATCACCAGGAAGACATGCTCCCACCCCCAGGCATGCACCAGCCAGCCCATCAGCGGCGCAAACGCCACCGTGGCGAAGTACTGCGCGGAGTTGAAGATGGACGCGGCCAGGCCGCGCTCGGCGGTGGGAAACCAGGCCGCGACGATGCGGCTGTTGCCGGGAAACGAGGGTGCTTCGGCAATGCCCACCAGAAAGCGCAGCACGAATAGCGTGGTCACCGCCCAGGCCATCGGCACCCAACCGATGAAGCCCTGCAGCGCGGTGAACAATGACCAGATCAGCAGCGACAGCCCGTACACGCGGCGCGAGCCGAAGCGATCGAGCAACCAGCCGCCGGGAATCTGCCCGGCCACATACGCCCAGCCGAACGCGGAAAAGATGAAACCCATCTGCAGCGCGTCGATGCCCAGTGCATCCTGGACCGCGGAACCGGCAATGGACAGGGTGGCGCGATCGGCATAGTTGATCGTGGTCACCACGAACAACATCAGCAGGATCAGGTAACGCCTGCGCGGAACCGCCGCTGCGCCGATTGCCGTTGAACCGACCGTTTTTGAATCGATAGCCATCATCGTTCCTCACCTATGACGATGGAAGCGCACTGCGCTTCGGTACTTCGAGTGGGCCTGCGATTGGCGTGCCGGACCCTCCTCCGGCACGCCTCAGGCAACGTTGCGAGCGGGGCGGTCAGTCGTGGCCCAGTGCGCCGTCCACGCGCCGCCACAGGCCCAGCGGATTGCCGTGCGCCACGGCCGCCGGCAACAGCGCCGCCGGCACATCCTGGTAGCAGACCGGCCGCAGGAAGCGGTCGATCGCCAGCGTGCCCACCGAGGTGCTGCGGCTGTCGGACGTGGCCGGGAACGGGCCGCCATGCACCATCGCGTGGCAGACCTCCACGCCGGTGGGCCAGTCGTTGACCAGGATGCGGCCGGCCTTGCGCTCCAGCACCGGCAGCAGCGCGGCCGCCAGCGCGGTATCGCCGTCGTCCATGTGCAAGGTGGCGGTGAGCTGGCCCTCCAGCTGTTCGCTCAATGCGCGCACCTGGGTGATGTCCTTGCAACGCACCAGCAGCGACGAGGCGCCGAACACCTCGGCTTGCAGCGCTTCGTCGGCCAGGAAGGCATCGGCATCGGTACCGAACAACGCCGCCGGGCAACGCCCCGTGTCCGCCGCCGCGCCACGCGCCAGCGTGGCCACTCGCGGATGTGCACCCAACCGTTGCACGCCTTGCGCGTACGCCTGGCCGATGCCTGCGCTGAGCATCGGCGCCGGTGAAACGTCCTGCAGCGTTTGCGTTGCGGAGGCGATGAAGGCATCCAGCGCCGGCGAATCGATTGCCAGCAGCAGGCCGGGGTTGGTGCAGAACTGTCCCGCACCCAGGGTGAGTGAGCCGACGAAGGCCTTACCCAGGGCCGCTGCGCGCGCCTGTAACGCCCGCGGCAACAGGTATACCGGGTTGATCGCGCTCATCTCCGCATAGACCGGAATCGGTTCGCGACGTGCGGTGGCGATCTGCACCAGCGCCATGCCGCCGGCACGCGAGCCGGTGAAGCCCACCGCCTTGATGCGCGCATCGGCCACCAGCTGCGCGCCAATCTCGATCCCCGCATCGAACAGCAGCGAGAACACCCCTTCCGGCAGGCCGCACTGCGCCACCGCGGCCTGGATCGCGCGGCCGACCAGCTCGGAAGTGCCTGGATGCGCGCCATGCGCCTTGACCACCACCGGGCAGCCGGCCGCCAGGGCCGAAGCGGTATCGCCGCCGGCCACCGAGAACGCCAGCGGAAAGTTGCTGGCGCCGAACACCGCCACCGGCCCCAGCGCGATATGGCGCTGGCGCAGGTCCGCGCGCGGCAACGGCGTGCGCTGCGGCATGGCGGGGTCGATGCGGGCCTGCAGCCAGCTGCCTTCGCGCACCACGTTGGCAAATAACCGCAACTGCCCAACGGTGCGTCCGCGTTCACCTTCCAGGCGTGCGCGTGGCAGGCCGCTTTCGCGCATCGCGCGTTCGATCAGCGTATCGCCCAGCGCCAGGATCTGCTCGGCGATGGTCTCCAGAAAGCCGGCGCGCGCTTCCAGCGATGTGTCGCGATAGATATCGAGGGCCGCGTGCGCCAGCGCACAGGCCTGTTCCAGGTCCTGCACGCTTGCCGAGCCGAACGCTGGCTGCAACGACGCGCCGCTGGCCGCATCCACGCCATGGAATGGCGCACCGGTGCCTTGCACACAGCGCTGTCCGATCAGCGATTCACCCTGGATGGCATGCATCAGCCGCGCCCTCCGATCAGTTGCTTGAGGTGCGCAAATTCGGCCTCGGTCAGGTCGGCCAAGGGCGAGCGCACCGGCCCGGCCGGGCGGCCCACCGCGCGCATGCCGGCCTTGACGATGGACACCGCATAGCCGGCGCGCCGGTTGCGCAACACCGTGTACGGCAGTACGAAGTCGTTGAGCTCGCGGTAGATGGTGGCGTGGTCGCGGGCGCGCACTGCGGCATAGAACGCCAGCGCCCATTCGGGGAGGAAGTTGAAGATGGCCGACGAATAGGTGGTGACGCCCATTTCCAGATACGGCAGTGCAAAGGTTTCGGCGGTGGGCAGGCCGCCCACGTACAGCAGCCGGTCGCCCAGCCGTGCGTAGATGCGGGTCATGCGATCCACGTCGCCGATGCCGTCCTTGTAGCCCACCAGGTTGGGGCAGCGTTCGGCCACGCGCGCCAGGGTCACATCGTCGAGCCTGGCGTTGGCGCGGCCATAGACGATCACGCCCAGTGAGGTCGCCTTGCAGACGCGTTCGACATGCTCGGCCACGCCGTCGGCATCGCACTCGGTCAGGTATGGCGGAAACAGCAGGATGCCGTCGGCGTCGCTGCGTTCGGCCGCCTGCGCCATTTCGATCGCGATCGCGGTGCCGTAGCCGGCCGGCGCGATCACCGGCATGCGCCCGGCGGTCTGGGTCACCGCGGCACGCACGGCGCGGTTGACCTCGTCCAGGGTCAGCGAAAACAGCTCGCCGGTCCCGCCTGCGGCGAACAGGCCGGCCGCCGGGTGGGAGGACAGCCAGTCCAGGTTGGCGCGATAGGCCGGCTCGTCAAACGCCAGATCGGCATCGAAATGGGTGACCGGAAACGACAGCAACCCGGCGCCAAGCGCCTGGGCCATTTCGGACGGGGTATATCTGCTGCTCATCGGACAAACGCTCCTAGGCGGGGATGGGCTGATCCTAGGAACGCAGATCATTGCTGGTCCAAACCAAATTACGTATTGTTTGATATGCAAATTGAATCAATCGCGCCATGGATGGTGCGAAAGTGCCGCAAATCGCTGCTTTGCAACGATTTTTCGTGGGCGTCATCGCGGCGGATGCTCGCGTTCGTTGCGGCCGCCCGCGGCGCCCGTGCCGTATTTATCCCGGCCCTGCGCGTCGCGATGTTGCACGTGCAGCATCGAACTCGCCCCAACTCCCCCACCCAACAGGGACTGCCACCATGTTCGACCTGCCCCAGTTGCGCTGCTTCGTCGCGGTGGCCGACGAACTGCACTTCCGTCGCGCGGCCGAGCGCCTGAACATGACCCAGCCGCCATTGAGCCGCCAGATCCAGCTGCTGGAGCACAGCGTCGGTACCGCATTGCTCGAGCGCAACAGCCGGCATGTGCGGCTGACCCAGGCCGGGCGCAGCCTGCTGGCCGAAGCGCGCGCGATCCTGCGCATGGCCGAGAACGCCGGCCTGCGCGCACGCCGGATCGGCACCGGCGATGCCGGCAGCGTATCGGTGGGCTTCACCGCTGGCGCCAGCTACCGCTTCCTGCCCGAAGCCATCGCGCGCTGGCGCAGGCAGGCACCGGATGTGGACCTGCAGCTCAAGGAAATGGTCAGCCTGGCGCAGCTGGATGCGCTGGACGCGGGGCGGCTGGACATCGGCCTGCTACGCCCGCCGATCAAGCGCCCCAGCCTGCACAGTCGTTGCGTGGCGCGCGAGCCGTTGATCGCCGCGCTGCCCGAGGACTCGCCGCTGGCACAGCGGAGCAGCTTGTGCCTGCAGGACTTCGATGGGCAGCCGCTGGTCAACTACGCCCCGGACGAGGCGCGCTACTTCTACGACCTGCTGGCGCAGCTGTTCGGCAGCCGCGGCATCGCGCCACGCTCGGTGCAATACGTCAGCCAGATCCACTCGGTGCTGGCGCTGGTGCGCGGCGGCATGGGCATGGCGCTGGTACCCGAGGGGGCCAGCGGCCTGCGCTATGCCGGCATCGTGTACCTGCCGCTGCGCGATGAGGCGCCTGCCACGCCGGTGGAATTGCATCTGGTATGGAAGCAGGACAACGACAATCCGGCGCTGCGCCGATTGATTGCCTGAGCACGGCGAGCCCGCGCCTGCGCGATTCAAGCAGGACTGCTCGCCGCAGTCACACAGCAACACCTGCTCCAAGAGCTTGGGCATCGAGGTTGGCCGACGCGCGCACGCCGGAGTGTCCTGAGGGCGGGTGCGGTGCATGCCTTCCACGTCCAACGAACACCGCGCAGCGCCGTCACAGCGGGCATGACATGCCGAGCGCAGACATCGCATCGAACAACCGCCAGGCACACGCAGTCCCCGCCGCCGCGAGCAAGCAGCGCTTCCGCCGCGGCGCCTGCAGTAACTCACGATGCCAGCACTGCGCTGCATCAACCGTTTCACCCGCCCTGCAGGGCGCTACGCCGCAGAGATAAAAGCGCAGCGCCTTCGCCGCGAACCGATCCGGGAGGCCGGCCCCCGGGCACGCCCCTGGACGCCTACTGCCGCCCTACGCTCTGCACCACATGCAGCCGCCGCAGCCGGCGCATCACCTCGGCCAGATGGCGGCGGTCGCGCACCTGGATGTTGAAGCGCAGCACCGCGGCGTTGAAGTCGCGGTCCAGGTAATCCACCCGCTCGATATTGGACTGGCTTTGCGCGATCGCCGCGGCCAGCTGGGCCAGCACGCCGGTGCGGTTTTCCACCTCGACGATCAGGGCGGTGTCGTAGTCGCCACTGACGCTGGAATCCCAGTCGATCGGCACCCAGCGCTCGGGCGACTTGCGCAGCTCGGCCAGGTTCGGGCAATCCAGGCGGTGCACCACGATGCCCTTGCCGGCGGTGTGGTAGCCCATGATCTCGTCGCCGGGGATCGGCTGGCAACAGTTGGCGAAGCTGATCACGCCACGCTCGCTGCCGTCGATGAGGATCTTTTCGTGCGAATGCTTGGAGTGGCCGCCACCGCGCAATTCGGCGTAGGCCATCAGCGCCTGCGCGGCCTGGGTCGGCATCCAGTTGCCCAGCGCCACATCGGCCAGCAGCGCTTCCAGGCGTGGATAGCGATGCTCGGTGAGGAAGGCATCCAGGCGTCCCTTGGGCAAGCGTTCCAGCGAGCTGTCCATCGCTTCCAGCGCGCGATCGAGCATGCGGTGGCCGAGCTGCACGGCATCTTCGTGTTCGAGCTGCTTGAGCTGGTGGCGGATCGCGGTACGCGCCTTGCTGCTGACCACGAACTCCAGCCACTGCGGCTTGGGCGTGGCCGAGCGCGCGGTGATGATCTCCACCGCCTGGCCGCTGACCAGCTTGGTGCGCAGCGGCACCAGTTTCTTGTCCACCCGCGAGGCGACCGCGCGGTTGCCCACGTCGGTGTGCACCGCATAGGCGAAATCCAGCGCGGTGGAGTTGCGCGGCAGCGCCAGGATCTTGCCCTTGGGCGTGAACAGGTAAACCTCGTCCGGGAACAGGTCGACCTTGACGTTGTCCAGGAACTCCAGCGACGAGCCCGCCGCGCGCTGCGAATCGATCAGCTCCACGATCCAGTCGTGCGCACGGCTCTGCGCGCTGTTGGGCGAGGCCGAGCCGACCTTGTAGGTCCAGTGCGCGGCCACGCCGCGTTCGGCGATCAGGTCCATCTCCTCGGTGCGGATCTGCACCTCGATCGGCGAGCCGTACGGGCCGAACAACACGGTGTGCAGCGACTGGTAGCCGTTGGCCTTGGGAATGGCGATGAAATCGCGGAAGCGCCCGTCCAGCGGCTTGAAGGTGGCATGCACCGCACCGAGGGCGTGATAGCAGTCGGCCACCGAGCGCACCACCAGGCGGAAGCCGAACACGTCCATCACCTGGTCGAAGGACTTGTTCTCCTCGTGCATCTTCGAATAGATGCTCCAGGGCGTCTTGATGCGGCTGACCAGGCGATGTTCCAGCCCTTCCTTGGCCAGCCGCTGCGACAGCTGCACTTCCACCTGCGCCATCGATTCGCGCCGCACCACCGGCTGGCTGCGGATATGTTTTTCGATGATGGCGTGACGCCACGGATACAGCGCGCGGAAGCCCAGGTTCTGCAGCTCGGACTTGATCAGGCTCATGCCCAGGCGCTGGGCGATCGGCGCGTAGATCTCCAGCGTTTCGCGCGCGATGCGGCCGCGCGCTTCGCTGCTCTGCGCGCCCAGGGTGCGCATGTTGTGCAGGCGGTCGGCCAGCTTGATCATGATCACGCGCAGGTCGCGCGACATCGCCAGCAGCATCTTGCGGAAGCTTTCCGCCGCCGCTTCCTGGCGGTCGCGGAACTTGAGCTTGTCCAGCTTGGTGACGCCATCGACCAGCTCGGCCACCGCCTCGCCGAATTCCGAGGCCAGTTCCTCGCGGGTCAGCGGGGTGTCTTCGATGGTGTCGTGCAGGATCGCGGCGATCAGCGATTCCATGTCCAGGCCGAGCTCGGCGAGCACGCCGGCCACCGCGACCGGATGGGTGATGTAGGGCTCGCCCGACTTGCGGGTCTGGCCGGCATGCGCACTGGCGCCCACTTCCCAGGCGCGGCGCAGGATCGGCAGCTGCTCCTTGGGAAGGTAGCTGGCCGCGCGTTCGAGATGCAGGACGTAGTCGGGGATGGCCTGGTCGGAAGACGGGGACGTCACGACGGTCGCCTGGGCAGTGGGGCCTGGGTTCATGCCGGAAGACTATGCCAGCAACGCAGTCACGGCAAACGTTTGCACACTGCGCGCGGCCACGCGGGCCTGAAACGAAAACAGCCCGCACGCGGCGGGCTGTCCAGATCGATCGCCGCGATGCGGACGATCAATCGTCGTTCTTGGACATGTCTTCGTCGGCGACGACTTCGGCAGCAGCCCATTCCAGCGCTTCGCGCTCGGCACGCTCGCGCTCGGCCTTCTCCACTTCGTCGATCAGTGCGTTATCGATCCGGCGTGCGGCGATCTCGCGCAGGGCCATCACGGTGGGCTTGTCGCTGGCGTCGGCATTTTCAATCAGCGGCTGCACGCCGTTGGCGAGCTGACGGGCGCGCTTGGAGGCCATCATGACCAGCTCGAAACGGTTGTTCACGACTTCCAGGCAATCTTCTACGGTAATGCGGGCCATGCGGGCTCCCGGCGACCAGCAACGGCCGCGCATCTGAATGAGGGAAAGGGGGCGGAGTGTACGCCTGCGCGCCTGGGCGGGCAACCGGCGGTCATTCAGTTTGCTTTGGAATCAGTCACTTGGACCAGATCGATCAAGCCACATCGCTGCCCTGGTGCGCAGAACGGCCCCGCACGCCTGGCCGGCCGCCTGCCTGCCTGCGAACCACGGCGACGTGCCGGCCGAATGCCGATGTCCAGCTGCAGCGTCGTCGCTACGGTGGCATCGCCACTCGCCGCTCCCGCCCTGGCGCACCCGCAAATCAGTCCAGCAACGCCTGGATCAGGCCGGCATGCCGTTGCTGCTGCGCCTGCCGGCGCAGCCGGCTGGCGGTGAAGATGGCGCACATCTCCGAGACCGCGGTGTCGAAGGTTTCGTTGATGATGACGTAGTCGAATTCCTCGAAGTGCAGCATCTCTTCGCGGGCGGCAGCCAGGCGTTGCGCCATCACGTCCTCGCTGTCCTGGCCGCGCTTGCGCATGCGCTCGTCCAGCGCCTGCCGCGACGGCGGCAGGATGAACACGCTGACTGCGTCGGGCACCTTCTGGCGCACCTGGCGCGCGCCCTGCCAGTCGATCTCCAGCAGCACGTCGTGCCCGGCGGCCAGCTGCGGCTCCACCGATTGGCGCGCGGTGCCCTTCCAGTCGCCGTGCACCAGCGCATATTCGAAGAAGTCGCCCGCCTCGATCATGCCCTGGAACTCGTCGGCGGAGACGAAATGGTAGTGCTCGGCATGCCGCTCGCCCGGCCGCGGCGCGCGCGAGGTGAACGAGATCGACAAGGCGATCTTGGGATCACGCGCCAGGGTGGCGTTGACGATGCTGCTCTTGCCGGCGCCGGAAGGGGCCGCAACGATATAGAGAGTGCCGCGCATAGGGTCAGGGATTCGGGCTTGGGGAGTCGGGATTCGCAAACGGGCTGCGGACCGGTACCACCGGGGTCGATATGCTACCGGTATTGGCCGCGCCCCGCTGAAACCCGGGACGGCCGTCGACCAATCCCGAATCCCCAATCACCACTCCCGGCTATTCGATGTTCTGCACCTGCTCGCGGATCTGGTCGATCAGCACCTTCAGATCCACGGCGGCGTTGGAGGTGCGGCTGTCCACCGACTTGGAGCCGAGCGTATTGGCTTCGCGGTTGAATTCCTGCAGCAGGAAATCCAGGCGGCGGCCGACCGGCTCGCGCTGCCGGAGCACGCGGCGGATCTCGGCGATGTGGCTGGACAGGCGGTCGAGCTCTTCGTCCACGTCCAGCTTCTGCAGCCACAGCACCAGTTCCTGTTCGGCGCGGCCCGGGTCCACCGGATGCGGCAGATCGGCCAGGCGTGCGGCCAGCTTGGCGCGCTGACCTTCGCGGATGACCGGAATCAGCGTGCGCACCTCGGCGGCGATGCGTTCGATCGCATCGACCCGTTCGCTGATCGCGTCGGCCAGCTTGCCGCCTTCGCGCTCGCGCGCGGTGACGAAACTGTCCACCACCTCGTCCAGCAATGCCAGGGCCTGGGCCTGCAAGGCCGGTGCGTCCACGTCCTGCACCTGCAGCACCCCGGGCAGCTGCAGCAGATCGGTGAAACCCACCTGCAGCTTGGGAAACATGCCGTCAAGGCGCGTGGCCAGGGCGCCCAGTTCCTGCAGCAGCGATTCGTTCACGGCCAGGGTCTGCGCGTTGTCCGGCGCGCGCAGGCGCAGCGCCAGATCCAGCTTGCCGCGGCTGTTTTTCGCCGCCACGCGCTCGCGCAGCAGCGGCTCCAGCGCACGCAGTTCTTCGGGCAGGCGCACGCCCACTTCCAGAAACCGATGGTTGACCGAGCGCAGCTCGCAACCGAGCGTGCCCCAGGGCGTGATGCGTTCGCCACCCGCAAACGCGGTCATGCTTCGAATCATCGTCAGTCCCGTACCTTCAAAGCGCGAATGGTACCCTAGCGGCCCGCGCCGGCTGACCGCCCCGCCACGCGCCGCCCCAGACCCACCTCCCGACTTCCGGACCCATCGCATGACCTTTTCCCGTCCCAGCGGCCGCACGGCCGACCAGCTGCGCCCGGTGCGCATCGAACGCGCCTTCACCCGTCACGCCGAAGGCTCGGTGCTGGTCAGCTTCGGCGATACCCGCGTGCTGTGCACCGCCAGCGTGGAAAACCGCGTGCCCGGGTTCCTGCGCGGCAAGGGCGAAGGCTGGGTGACCGCCGAGTACGGCATGCTGCCGCGCTCCACCCACACCCGCTCCGATCGCGAAGCCGCGCGCGGCAAGCAGGGCGGGCGTACGCTGGAAATCCAGCGCCTGATCGGCCGCGCGCTGCGCGCCTGCGTGGATCGCAATGCCCTGGGCGAACGCACCATCACCCTGGACTGCGACGTGCTGCAGGCCGATGGCGGCACCCGCACCGCCGCGATCACCGGCGCCTACGTGGCGCTGGCCGATGCGGTGAACCTGCTGCTCAAGCGCGGCGACATCAAGAAGCACCCGCTGATCGGCGCGGTGGCCGCGGTGTCGGTGGGCATCTATCGTGGCGAGCCGGTGCTGGATCTGGACTACCCCGAAGACAGCGACTGCGACACCGACATGAATGTGGTGATGAACGACGGCGGCGGCTTCATCGAGCTGCAGGGCACCGCCGAAGGCCACGCCTTCCGCCGCGACGAACTCAACGCGCTGCTCGCCCTCGCCGAACAAGGCATGCGCGAGCTGTTCGCCCTGCAACGCGCTGCGCTGGCCGGATGAGCCGACGCATTGCCCTGACCACCTTGCTGGTCGCCGACTACGATGCGGCGATCGCCTGGTACACCGGCGCGCTGGGGTTCCAGGTGCTGCAGGACCTCCCGCTGGACGATGGCAAGCGCTGGGTGGTGATCGGCCCGGGCGGCGCACAGGAGGCCGCGCTACTGCTCGCGCAGCCGGGCGACGACGCCCAGCGCGCGCGCATCGGCGACCAGACCGGTGGGCGGGTGGATCATTTTCTCTACACCGACGACTTCTGGCGCGACCACGCGGCCATGCAGGCGTTCGGCGTGCAATTCCTGGAAACCCCGCGCGAGGAACCGTACGGCACGGTCGTGGTGTTCCGCGACCTGTACGGCACCAAGTGGGACCTGCTGGAGCCCAAGCAATGAAACACCTGGTCCTGGCCAGCGGCAACGCCGGCAAGCTGGAAGAACTGCGTGCCATGCTCGCCGACCTGCCGCTGCGCATCGTGGCGCAAGGCGAGCTCGGCGTGGAAGACGTGCCGGAAACCGGCCTGACCTTCGTCGAGAACGCCTTGATCAAGGCGCGCCATGCCAGCGCGGTCACCGGCCTGCCGGCCCTGGCCGACGACTCCGGCCTGATCGTCGATGCGCTTGGCGGCGCACCCGGCCTGTACAGCGCGCGCTACGCCGGCAGCCCGACCGATGCACAGGCCAACAACGCCAAGTTGCTCGATGCCCTGCGTGAGGTGCCGGCCGAGCGCCGCAGCGCGCGGTTCTACGCGGTGATCGTGCTGCTGCGTCACCCGGAAGATCCGCAGCCGTTGATCGCCGAAGGCAGCTGGGAAGGCGTGATCACCACCGCGCCGCGCGGCACCGGCGGCTTTGGCTACAACCCGGTGTTCCTGGATCCGGTGCATGGCCTGACCGCTGCGGAAATGGATACCGCGTTGAAGAACCGGCTGAGTCACCGTGCGGTGGCATTGGCCACGTTGCAGCACAAGCTGCACGCCCTGTCGCTGTGAACGATGGCCTGATGCAGTGCCCGACCTGATCCCGCCCCCGCTCTCGCTGTACGTGCACCTGCCCTGGTGCGTACGCAAGTGCCCGTACTGCGACTTCAATTCGCATGCGGCCAAGGGCGTGCTGCCGTTCGAGGAGTACGTGGATGCGTTGATCCGCGACCTGGATGCGGACCTGCCGCTGGTGTGGGGGCGCGTGGTGCATTCGGTGTTCTTCGGCGGCGGCACCCCGAGCCTGTTCCCGCCCGAGGCGATCGACCGTTTCCTGCAGGCGGCCGCCGCGCGGCTGCGCTTTGCGCCGAATCTGGAGATCACCTTGGAAACCAATCCGGGCACCGCCGAGCATGGCCGCTTCGACGGCTATCGCGCCGCCGGCGTGAACCGGCTGAGCTTCGGAGTGCAGACCTTCGACGATGTGGCGCTGCAGCGGCTCGGCCGCATCCACGACAGTGCCCAGGCCGAGCGTGCGATCACGCTGGCGCAGGATGCCGGCTACGACAATTTCAATATCGACCTGATGTACGCGCTGCCCGAGCAGACCCTGGCGCAGGCCGAGCGCGATCTCGAACGCGCCTTTGCGCTGCAGCCCACCCACCTGTCGCATTACCAGCTCACGCTGGAGCCGAACACGGTGTTCTTCGCGCGGCCGCCCAAGGGCATTCCCGACGACGATGCGGCCTGGGACATCCAGGAACATTGCCAGCGCCTGCTGGCCGAGGCCGGCTACGCGCAGTACGAAGTGAGCGCCTACGCCAGGCCCGGGCGGCAATGCGCGCACAACCTCAACTACTGGCGCTTCGGCGACTACCTGGGCATCGGCGCCGGGGCGCATGGCAAGATCAGTTCCGGTGCCGAACAACATGTGCTGCGACGCTGGAAGCACAAGCATCCGCAGAGTTACCTGGCCAGCGCCGGCAGCACGGCGTCGATCGGCGGCGACGAGATCGTGCCGCGCGAGCGGCTGCCGTTCGAGTACATGCTCAACCTGCTGCGCCTGCACGAGGGCTTCGCCCTGCGCGACTTCGAGGCTTCCACCGGGCTGGCCGCGGCGGTCATCGACCTGCCGGTGGCGCGCGCGATCGCGCAAGGCTGGATGACCGCGCAGGACGGACGCGTGGTGCCGACCGAGCTGGGCCGCCGCTTCACCAACGACGTGGTCGAGCTGTTCCTGGCCTGAGCGCGGCAATCGCGCCGCCGCGCAACGCCCCAGCCACGCTGCGCTCAATGACGCATGCGACAGCGCCGGGCACAGATCCGCCGAGTGCGCGCCACGCGCCTGTTCCGCACCAGCACAGCGGACAGGCGCGTCCGGCGCCCGCGTGGTCGCTGAGCGATGGGAAAACATGCTACATAGCTCACGCCTCGCATCGAGCCTGCCTCCCCCGGATGTCCACTCCCGCCTCCTCCCTGCAGCCCACGCTCAGCGGCCCGATCGCCGATGCGCCGGTGTCCGTGCGCGGCCGGCGCCTGCTCGCCGCGCTGCACGCGCACTGCGTGCAGGCGCTCGGCGGGCCGCTGCGGCTGACCATCGTCGAGCTGGAACGCGAGCTACTGCATCAGGCCGAGCATGCCCGCAACAGCCAGATCCAGGCCGAAGCCTATGCGCAGACCCGTGGCCTGCGCGATCACATCGACCGGTTTCCACAGGTATTCCTGCAGCAGCTGGCGCAGGACCTGGCCACGCTGCGCGATCGCCCGTCGCTGACGCCGGCAGCCGACGCAGCAGCGCACGCGCATCCGCAGCTGCTCACCCTGGTGGAAGACACCGATATCGATCGCGATATCGTGCTCAGCGAGATTGCGCGCCGCGAGACCTCCCGCAGGGCCGATGCACTGCAATTGCTGGCACAGCGGGTGGCGGTGATCGGCGCGGTGGCCGAGTTCGAACTGGAAGCCGTGCCATTGGGCCCATACGCCCTGTGCCGCGCGTTGCGCCAGTGCGGCCAGACCCTGGGGCTGAGCCTGGACGGGCAGCTGACGCTCTACCGCGTGTTCGAGCGCCAGGTGATCGAGCGTTTGAACGACCTGTACGAGCGCGCCAACGCCGCACTCGCGCAGGAAGGCATCCTGCCGGGACTGATCTATCACCCGTACCTGGTCAAGCCCACGCATGTGCAGACGCGGCGTACAGCACCTGCATCGGCCACCGCAGCGAAGGACGCTGCGGCCGCCAGCCCACGCGCGATGCCGCCGCGCAACGGGCGGCCTGCAACCGGCTGGAGCGGGCAATCGGCACCGACACCATGGCAGAGCGCCTTGCTGGGCCCGCCCGATGTTCCGCTCACGCTGGCAGCGGCGACCTACGGCGACCAGGCGGCACCTGCACCGCGCGATGCCGTGCAGGCGCTTGGCGGCCTGATGGCGTCGGCGCGGCAGTCGCAGGCAGCCGGCAACGTCGGCGCGGTTGCGGCGCAAAACGCTGCAAATCACCGCGCAGCGCCGGCGCCAGACGCGCAGGCGACGCCTGAAGCAGCCCCTGCCCAGCGTGCCGCCATGGCCGTGCCCGACGCTGCCCTCGGCGATGCACTGGCCAGCCTGCAAGGCCCGCTGGCCGCGCAGGCAGCGGCAGCCTCGCAGCCCGGCGGCATCGATGCGGTACAACGCCAGGTGCTGGCGTTGCTGCAGGCCCGACACGGCCCGGACGCCGCGCTGTCGCCGCAGCACACCGACACCTTCGATCTGCTCGGCCTGCTCTACGCGCAGATGCAACGCGAAGTGCGCCCGCAGACCCCGGCGCAGGCCCTGCTCGCCAAATTGCAGGTGCCGGTGGTGCGCGCGGCGTTGGCCGATACGCATTTTTTCGTCCGCGACCAGCACCCGGTGCGCGAACTGCTCAACACCGTGGCCGAGTCCGGCGCGGTCTGGCTGGGCGAGGACGATGTCGACCCGCAGCTGCTGCACAAGCTGGCCAGCGCGGTGGACAGGATCGTCAACGACTATCAGGGCGACGAGGCCGTGTTCGCCGCGGCCAACGACGAGATCCAGGCGCATCTGCGCACATTGGCGCGCAAGGCCGACCTCGCCGAGCGGCGCCATGTGGATGCCGCGCGCGGCAAGGAGCGGCTGGAGTCGGCCAAGCAGCAGGCCGAGGCGCGCATCGAGCAGCTGTGCGAGCACAGCGCCCCGCCGCGCTTCGTGCAGGCGCTGCTGCGTCAGGCCTGGTCGGACGTACTGACGCTGACGCTGCTGCGCCAGGGCGAGCAATCGCCCGAGTGGGACGAGCGCCTGGCGCTGACCGCGCGCATCGCCGAAGTCACCTGCCGCAGCAAGGGGCAGCCCGCCGACATCGCGCTCGGCACCGAGATCGACACCGCGCTGCTGCAGGTCGGCTACCACCACGATGAAGCGGCGGCGATCGCGCGGCGCCTGTCCACGCCCGGTGGCGAGGACGAGACGACCTCGCGCACCGAACTCGCCGCCAGGCTCAAGACGCGCACGCGGCTGGGTGACCAGGGCGGCAGCGCCCCGCGCAATGACATCGCCGCCCCGCGTTCGGCGGCCGAGGAGGCGTGCTATGCGCAGCTGCAGGGCCTGCCGTTCGGCAGCTGGTTCGAATTCGTGATCAACCAGCAGGGCGACCTGCGTCGGCAACGGATGTCCTGGTATAGCCCGATGACCGGCAACGCGCTGTTCGTCAATCAGCGCGGACAGAAGATCGGCGAGCACTCGCTGGATGGCCTGTCGCGACTGATGGCCGGCGGCCAGGCGCGCCTGCTGGTCGAAGAGAAATCGCGCCTGATCGATCGCGCCTGGCAGGCCACCGTGCGCACGCTGCGCAGCCTGGCCGGCCAGTCGCCCGCTGCCGAGGCCGCCCCATGATCCAGGACACCCGCCGCGCACCACGCCGCCAGCCGTCCGACCTGGTACCGGTGACCGACATGCTCAGCGAGGCGCAGATCGGCCGGGTGGGCAATGTCTCGGAAACCGGCATGCTGCTGCTGGCCTCGGTTCCGCTGCACGACGACGCCCTGTATCAATTGCGCTTCAGCCTGCCCGAGCGCATCGGCCGCGCCACCGAGATCGATGTCGGCGTGCACCTGTTGTGGACCGAAGCCGCGCACGCCCCCGGACAGGCCTGGGCCGGCTTCCGCTTCCTGACCATGTCCGAGCCGCATCGCCAACGCCTGCGCGCCTGGATCGCCGAAGAACACATGGCCGGCTGAGAGTGACTGTCAAAGCGACTGCGCTCACCAGCAGGCCAGTGCTTGGAACCGGCGTGTACCACTCCTACACACGGCGATTCTGAGTATGTAAACACCTGCTCGGTTCACCGGCGCCCCGCAAGGGATACTCAAGTGTCCACGACACGTCCGCGATTCACGCGGATCGACACCTGTGGCCTTGGCTAACCAGGGACATCTGAGCGGACTTTTTTCCGAAGCCAGGCGTTTTCCGCCGCGTTCGTGCGATTTTGATAATCTGCAGCAAGTTCGTTATACCTTACCATCTGAGCCACATGCGCATCATCGCCGGGCCCTGGTTCCGCGCTCCAAAATGGATCATTTTCGAACGACTTCATCAATGCCTCGTATTCATCGGCATACAGCTGCTTGACCCCGGCTCTCCACGTCTCGTTAGCCAACAGGAAGTCACCCAATGTATCTTTATCCCGTTCACTCGCGCGAACAGAGCTTGCCAGCGCCTCAAAATCGGCCGTAGTCAACACACTGACGATATTGAATATCATTGATGACGGCATGTTCGGCAGATCAAGCTCCTCGCGCAACATCACCTTGGCATGCATCATCGTTTCTACCGGTTCATCTGCAAGCATATTCAACTTATTCATAAGCTCCGCCCTCCTGAGTACTTGCTCTTCACTTACTGGTGGTAGCCGATGATAATCTTGCGAGTTCTGATCAAGATATTGCATCCACTGAAAAAGATTTTGCGACATGGGGTCACCCGGTATGGGTTCAATTTGCCCTGACTGGTACATCGCAACAATGTCGGAACACACCTGGCCAACTTCCTGCTCAAACGTCGCAGGGTCTGAGTCCCCTGATTGGTCAACCCTGGCCATCAGCTCCCCGATCCTCGAATCAAATGGAGCCAGCTGCGTCCAATGCTGCAACAGGATCGATGTGCTGGTTTGGATAGCCGTCAAGCAAGCCTGTCGCTGAACTTCAGTCGGATCTGATGAATACTGTTCAAGCTCTGTCTTACAGGCCTCAATGGACTGGTGGATGAAACGATGCACTTCCGACTCAAGCGTATACAGGCGAAACTGCTGCCCCGCCCAAGCCTGCAACCCGGCAGCATCGAGCCGTCCTTGTTTCACGGCTAGCGACAACTGGTGATTACGAACAGTATTGACAATGGCCGAAAATCCGGTTGAAACGTTGTCATCGCATGTCCCAAGCGCACTCTCAGCCATCGCAAAGACCAGCTCGCGCAATTCAGGATCTGCTGCGACGGCGTTGATCACTTCCGCTCCCAGCTGCAGCACCTCACCCTTCTCAATTTCCGACTGGTTCGCTGTTGCTTCATAGCGCTTGTTGAGAAGCTCGGAAAACTGGCCCGCGTTAAACTCAGTATCGAACGCGTGCGGGTTTTCCAGGCACGGCTGGCAGGCATCTGTCAGCCAATGATCGATTCGCTCCCCGAGAGCGCGCGGCGACGATTCGTATGCCCCCACCATTTGCAAATCCTCGTGGATCTGCAATGCGCGCATTGAATCGGCCCAGGCCACGATATCAACCACTTCCGCAGAGGACGAGGACGGAGCCGCCGCGCCGGCAGTGCCAGCCGTGTGACCGTGGACAGGTGAAGATGACTGAGCACGGGAACGCGACGGAGATCCAGGCCGGGAAGAAAGGCCAGCCAGCGGACCGGCGCCGACGTGAGCAGGGGTCTCGGATTGCGGCGACGAGGCGGGTTCAGCAGCATGCTGCTGATACGCCGGATCATCGACCGGCACCCGGCTCGTTGAAGGCGCACTGGACAACGAAGAAGTGGGAAGCCGTGACATGAGCTGCTAGCCTTCAGTCAAGTGTATTGGCGCAATGGCGACAAACGGAAAATTCCACACAGATCGCATTGGTTTGAATCATTCGTCTCCGTCATGCCTTACCGCATCAGTGCGACCACGCTAGTGGACATACACGCTGCATCCCGACACACAGCCGAAGAGGCTCTTCCAGCTGCGAAGAGTGCATGGCGCGACACGCGTTGAGAGGGTGTTCATATAATCCACAATAACTGCACCTCCTCACGACCAGCCCATCTGAATGGTCCGCCCACCGGGAATTCCGGGGATTGGGGGTGCTGGCCAAGCATCGGGTGGTCGAGCGCACGCATGCCTGGAACGACCGTGCACGCCCACTGGTCATGCACCACGGGCGGCTACCCAAGGTTGCCGAGGCTGGGGTACGGCTGGCCCACGCACGAGTGCTGCTGGCGCGGTTGACTAGTTGCCCCCCCCAGGCGCAGCGCCGTTGCAAGGATTGCGGCAAAATTGCGCACTGTCTTTGCATTGCCTATCGAGCCCCCGCATGACCCAGCCCTCCTTGAGCAGCCTGTACCACGACCACCTGCGCACGCTTACCGCGCGCGCCGACGCCGCGCTGCAGCGCGGGGGCTTCGATCATCTGGTGGTGCCCAGCGGCAGCCTGCATTACCAGGTGTTCGACGACCGCGATTACCCGTACGCGGTCAATCCGCAGTTCAAGGCTTGGGTGCCGCTGACGCGGGTGCCCGACAGCTGGCTGGTCTACACCCCGGGCAAGCGTCCGACGCTGATCTTCTGCCAGCCGCAGGACTACTGGCATGTGGTGCCCGACGCCCCCAGCGGCTGGTGGGTGGACCACTGCGACATCCACATCATCCGCACCCCGGACCAAGCCCTGGCGCTGCTGCCCAGGCAAATCGAGCGTTGCGCCATCCTGGGCGAGGCGCAGAGCGCGCTCGGTGCCTATGTGCCGAACAATCCGCAGCCGGTGCTCGATTACCTGGAGTATCAGCGCGCCTTCAAGACGCCCTACGAACTGACCTTGATGCGCATCGCCCAGCAACTGGCGGTACGCGGCCACCGCGCGGCCGAAGCGGCCTTCCGCGCCGGCCAGAGCGAATTCGGCATCCACATGGCCTATTGCGCCGCCGTCGGCCAGGATGCCAACGAGCTGCCGTACGGCAACATCATCGCGCTCAACGAACACGGTGCAGTGCTGCACTACACCGAGCTCGGCCAGCAGCCGCCGCAGCCGCTGCGCAGCTTTTTGATCGACGCCGGCGCCTCGGCCTACGGCTATGCCAGCGACATCACCCGCAGCTATGCCGCCGACCCCGGCAGCGAATTCCAGGCGCTGATCGATGCGGTCGATGCCGCGCAGATCCGCATGGGCCAGAACGTGCGCGCCGGGGTGGATTACAAGCAACTGCATGTGGATGCGCATCTGGCCTTGATGGGCATCCTCAAGGACTTCGGCATCCTCACCGTGTCGCCGGAAGCTGCGCTCGCCACCGGCGTCAGCGCCGCGTTCTTCCCGCACGGCCTGGGCCATCTGATCGGCCTGCAGGTGCATGACGTGGCCGGTTTTGCGGCCAGTGACCGCGGCGGGCGCATCGAACGCCCGGATGGCCACCCGTATCTGCGCCTGACCCGCGTGCTGGAACCGGGCATGGTGGTCACCATCGAACCGGGCGTGTACTTCATCGACATGCTGCTGGACGAAGTGAAGAAAAACGGCCACGCCGCCAGCATCGACTGGCAGCGCGTGGAGCAGTTCAAACCGTATGGCGGCATTCGCATCGAAGATGAAGTGGTGTGCACCGACGACGCGCCGGAAAACCTGACGCGCCCGGTGTTTGCCGCACTCACCTGATGCATTTTATCAGCGTGGAAACACATTGCCAGCAACTGGTGGTCGATCTCAGGGGTTGTCTTGGCACGTCCAATTGCTGGCGACGAAAAATTTGCCTATGAGAGTTCTATTGATCACCCTAAATTCGGTCAAGCTCAACGACCGCGTCTTTGGATGACTAACCTTGCATTTGTCCCAGGCCAATTGCCAGTGAGAAGCGAAGACCTGTTTCGAAGTGATCGATGATCCAGCTGCTGCGGGGCCAGACGCGTTGGCCACAACTCTCACCGGCCCAAGCGGAGCCCCCATGACGGGTGCAACTGCGAGCATCGTGGTCAAGGCCAGGACGGCGATGCCTAATCCACCGCGCGGCATCCTTCTGTTGAGTATTCGGCACTGCATATCGCGGTCTCCAAGAAGTGGGTAGAGTGCAAACCTTGCGATGGTGTGGAGTCACAAGACACGCCGGGTCGCCGTCCCCACCGAACCTAACTCAACGCCTGCATCCTCACGTGGGCACGCTTCGCTATCCGAATCACGCGTGCGCGTCATTTGCAGAACGTGACCCTCCTTCGAACTGCATCGCACCAGCCAGCAAACGCGGGCGCCCGCCACCCTGAACATCGTGGCGCCGGCTTGAGCGACCTCCGCGCGTGTGCGGGACTGACTCGACAGCGACGCGATGTAGTGCAGTGCGCTGTTATCCAGGCCCTACTTGTCCTTGCATCTGTCCGCGTCACTGCGGCCGAGTCGCAGCCATCTCCGCTTCGATTTCCTCGGCGCTGCGCGCCAAGGCATCGGTCAGCACGCGGTGGCCGTCGGCAGTGATCAGCACGTTGTCTTCGGTGCGAATGCCGATGCCGCGCCACCGGGCCTCCACCGAGGTGTCGTCGGCGGACACATAGAGCCCCGGTTCGATGGTGAACACCATGCCGGGCTCGAGCAGACGCGAGTCGCCGGCCAACCGGTAGTCGCCCACATCGTGCACGTCCAGCCCCAGCCAGTGGCCGGTCTTGTGGCGGTAGAAGCGCTTGTAATGGCCATCGGCGACGTTGCGCTCCAGCTTGCCCTTGAGCAGGCCCAGCTGCAGCAATCCTTCGGTCAGCGTCTGCACCGCCACCAGATGCCCGGCTTCGTAAGGCACGCCGGGGCGCGCCTGTGCAAGTGCGGCAGCCTGCGCCGCGCCGACCAGATCATGCAGCGCGCGTTGCGCGGGGGTAAAACGGCCGTTGACCGGGAAGGTGCGGGTGATATCGGCCGCGTAGCCGCGGTATTCGGCACCGGCATCGATCAGCACCAGCTCGCCATCGCGGCTGCGCGCGTTGTTGGCACGGTAATGCAGCACGCAGGCATTGCTGCCGGTGCCGACGATGCTGCCGTACGCCGGCCACGCATCGGCGGCGCGGAATTCGCGCTCCACCTCGGCCTGCAGTGCGTACTCATGCATGCCCGGCTGCGCCAGCCGCATGGCGGCGCGATGGGCGCGCACGCTGATGTCGGCGGCGTGCTGCATCAAGGCGATCTCGTCGCGCGACTTGAACAGCCGTTGCTCGTGCAGCAGATGCCCGAGCTCGAGGAATTCGTGCGGTGGCTGCGCACCGTGGCGCACCTGCTCGCGCACGCGCTTGAGCCAGCCGATCAGCTTGAGGTCGAAGTCCACGTCGCGCCCGAAGTGGTAATAGACGCGGCTGCGCCCTTCCAGCAGGCCCGGCAGGATCTCGTCGACATCGTCGATGGGATAGGCATCGTCCATGCCGTAGCGCTCCACCGCGCCTTCCTGGCCCTCGCGCGGGCCATCCCACGCTTCGCGCTCGGCATCACGCTCGCGGCAGAACAGGATCGCCTCGCCATGCTTGCGGCCCGGCACCAGCACCAGCACCGCCTCCGGCTCGGGAAAGCCGCTCAGGTACCAGAAATCCGAATCCTGCCGGTACGGGTAATGGGTGTCGTGGCTGCGCACCCGCTCGGGTGCGGCCGGCAGGATCAGGATGGCCTGATCGCCGGCCATCTGCATCAGCTGCTTGCGCCGGCGCGCGTACTCGGCCGCGCCGATCCCGGTGAGCTTCTTCATATCGGGGCGACGATCAGTTCAGACGCTGGCGGAAGCGCGGCCCCATCACGCAGTCGCCATGCAGCAACAGCACCGCCACACGCACGAACTCTTCGATCTCCGCCAGGGCGGTGTCGTCCTCATCGGCCGCATCGAAATCGTCGCTGGACGCCTGCGCCAGCCGCGCCAGGTCCTGCAGCGCCTCTTCGCCCTCTTCGGTCAGTGCGGGGCGCTGCTGCGCCGCCAGGCCGAAGCCGCCCAGAAAGGCGCGACACCAGTCGAACAAGGCATCGGTGCGCGCCGCCAGCGGTGCACCGTCGTCGATCAGCAGCAGCTCGAAGGCGAAATCGCGGTCTTCCAGCTGCGCCACCGTGGCCTGACGCATCTGGTCCAGCGCCCCGCCCTGCCTGGGCGCCACCTGCGCGGTGTCGGCCAGGATGCGCGCCAGCCAGTCGCCACTGTCGGCACCCCCGCCGGACAGCCAACCGCACAATCCACCATGCAACTCCGCTGCGGAGGAAGCCAGCTCCAGCTGGCGACTTTCGTTTTGCACGGCGGTTACATCGGGCAGATCCATCGGGTCATCCAGGCTGGGAACGGAAGGTACCGGCACGGGCGCCGGCGATGTGACTCCCCAGTGTATCAAGGCACCCTGCATCGGCCGCCAGCGGCACGTTCCATGCAGCGTTCCACGCGCATGACGCCGGCTGGGCCGAGGCCCGTGCCAACCCTTGTCGGGGTTGGCCCGACGGCGGGTGAGCGGGCGGCAACCGGGCGCTTGACCGCCGCGCGCACGCGCCCCTATCGTGAGCAGATGGACAACGCCGCTGCCCTCGCCCAGATCCGCGCACTTGCCGCCCGTGTGGAGGCCCTGGTCGAGCGCAGCCAGCGGTTGACCGACGAGAACCGCAGCCTGCGCCATCAGCAGGAACAGTTGATCGGCGAGCGCGCGCAACTGCTGACCAAGAACGAGCAGGCGCGCTCGCGCGTGGAAGCGATGATCGTGCGATTGAAATCCCTGGAGCAGCACACGTGAGCACCAACGAGCCGGTCAGCGTGCGTATTCTGGATCGTGAATACACGGTTGGCGTCACTGCCGAGGAACGCGAGAGCCTCACCGCTGCGGCGCGCCTGCTGGACCTGCGCATGCGCGAGATTCGCGGCAGCAATCGCATGGCGGCGGTGGACCGCGTGGCGGTGTTGGCCGCACTCAACCTGGCGCACGAATTGCAGCAGCTGCGCGATCAGCAGGCACGCTACGACCGCGAACTGGCCAGTACGCTGGACAACTTGAATCGCCGCCTGGACAGCGTCGCCGACACGCCGCGTTGAGCTGCAGTTCGCACTGTCGTCGCAAATATGAACTTTCAATTGCGCCGGCCGACGAATGGGCTAGCCATCGCGCAGCAGAGGTCTATACTTCACCTGCGTTCTCTGCTGTAAACGACAGCGTGCAAAACATTCGCCTTGTCCCTTAATTACGACCACGGGGGCGCGACGAAGCCGGGAGTGCAAGTCCGCCTTGTAGCGGGAAGCCCGATGGCCTCACAACGTCCCCACTTGAACCCCGGGTTCAAGGTCGTTTCGCCCGCATCGTTCACGGCGGAGAATGCAAGTCTGAAACGGCGCCTTCGGGCGCCGTTTCTTTTTGCGTGCCTGGAACATCTTGTGTGCCTGGAACATCCGGCATGCGCGCGCAGCGCGGCTGCGCCACTGCGGCGATCACTGCGTCCGGACATGATGCGTGCATGCGCGACGCGCAACCCGGCCACCGCTTCACGCACATGCGCTCAGCGACAGGCCAGAGCCGTGCAGGAGCTGGCAATCCGTCGATACACACGCACTAGGCAGGCGCATCCACGCCATCGACAATACCGGCCTGCCTATCGCTGCGAGACACCATGACCGACGACCGAGATGCCTTGCGCCAGCAGTTGCGCGCACTGCGCCGCAGCCTGCCGGCGACGCAGCGACTGGCGGCCGCCGATGCGCTGGCCGAGCGCCTGCTGGCGCTGCCGTTTGCGCCGCAGACCGGTGCGGTGGCCGGGTACTGGGCGATGGATGGCGAAATCGCGCTGCACCGTTGGCAACTGAGCCTGCCGGCCGGCGTGCGTTACTGCCTGCCGGTGCTGGACGGGCGTATGTTGCGCTTTGCGCCGTGGCGGCCGGGGCAGGGCCTGGTCAGCAATCGCTACGGCATCCCCGAGCCGGACGTGCAACGCACCGACCTGCTGGCACCCGAGGAGATGGCGCTGGTGGTCACGCCGTTGACCGGCTTCGACGCGCAGTGCCGTAGGCTGGGCATGGGAGGCGGCTGGTATGATCGCAGCTTCGCGTTCCGGCATCGCCAGACGCCGCCGCCCTGGCTGGTCGGCGCCGGCTTCGCCGCGCAGCAGCTGCCCGCCTTGCCCACCGAGTCGTGGGATGTGGCAGTGGATGCGATCTGCACCGAACACGCCACCTTCCTGAAGGACAACGCCGTTTCCGTATGACTGCCCGCAAGCGCTACTGGTTGATGAAGTCCGAGCCGGACACGTTTTCCATCGATGATCTGGAGCGCGTCGGCACCGAGCCGTGGAACGGCGTGCGCAATTACCAGGCGCGCAACTTCATGCGCGACGGCATGCAGGTCGGCGACGGGGTGTTTTTCTACCACTCCAACTGCAAGGTGCCGGGCATTGTCGGCATTGCCAGGGTCGCCAGCGCAGCATATCCGGACGACACCCAGTTCGATCCCAAGTCCGACTACCACGACCCCAAGGCCACCCGTGAAGATCCGCGCTGGATGCTGGTGGACGTGGCCTTCGAACGCAAACTCAAGCGCACCATCGCACTGGACGAGATCAAGCAACAGGCCGATGCGCTGGGCGAAGGCTTCCCGCTGATCGCCCGCGGCAACCGCCTGTCGATCCTGCCGGTGACCGCCGCGCAGTGGAAATTGCTGCTGGCGATGGAATAGCCGGGATTGGGGATTGGGGATTGGCCCCCTGCCCGCCCGCGTTGCACCGCTTTGACGAATCCCGAATCCCCAATCTCTAATCCCGAGCTCTTACCCATGTCCGAAGCAAAACGCCTGGCCGCCGAAAAAGCGATCGATTACGTGGAAGACGGCATGATCGTCGGCGTCGGTACCGGCTCGACGGTGGCCTATTTCATCGATGCCCTGGGCCGCATCAGCCATCGCATCAAGGGCGCGGTGTCCAGCTCCGAGCAGAGCAGCGCGCACCTCCGGCGCCATGGCATCGAGGTGCTGGACCTCAACCACACCGGCAACCTGTCGCTGTATGTGGATGGCGCCGACGAGTGCGACCCGAACCGCTGCCTGATCAAGGGCGGCGGCGCGGCGCTGACCCGCGAGAAGATCATCGCCGAGGCCAGCGAGCGCTTCATCTGCATCGTCGACCCGAGCAAGCAGGTGCCGGTGCTGGGCAGGTTCCCGCTGCCGGTGGAGGTGATTCCGATGGCACGCAGCCTGGTGGCCCGCCAGATCCTGGCGCTCACCGGCGGCCAGCCGGTATGGCGCGACGGCGTGGTCACCGACAACGGCAACGTGGTGCTGGACGTGCACAACCTGCAGATCACCGACCCGGTGGCGCTGGAGCGCAGCCTGAACCAGATTCCCGGCGTGGTCTGCGTCGGCCTGTTCGCGCGTCGCCCGGCCGATGTGGTGATCGTCGGCGGCGAGCCGCCACGGGTGATCTGAGCGATCGCATGCGCATACGCGCAGTTGCAGCCCGGTTTGCGAAGCGACCACGGGCCTGAGCGATCACATGCAATGACCGTACAGCGCGCCACACCTGCTTGACGCACGCGGCCGCTTGGCAGATGGTGCGGCATCCCCGCCCGCTGGTATGCCGCATGCGTCGTCTTCGTTTTCTCGCCCTTGCGTCCTTGATCCTGCTCGGCGGCTGCGCCAGCAGCGGCGGCAGCTGGGTGGAACTGGCCGGCACGCGCTACCAGGTGGAGCTGGCGCAAAACGATGCCGACCGCGCCAAAGGCCTGATGTTTCGCGATGCCATGCCCGACGATCACGGCATGCTGTTCGTCCACGACCGCCAGGAACCGCTGGCGTACTGGATGAAGAACACCAAGATCGCGCTGGACATCCTGTATTTCGACGAGGAGCGCCGGCTGGTCTCGCAGCAGCGCGACGTGCCGCCGTGTTCGGCCGGCGATGCCTGCCCGCCCTACCCCAGCAAGCGTCCGGCCCGTTACGTGCTGGAACTCAATGCCGGCCAGGCCGCCAGGATCAACCTGCAGGACGGCGCCACATTGACCCTGAGCCCGGACATCCCAAAGCTCAAGTAAATCTCATACGACAGGCCGTTGCTGTCAGGAAGTACCGGACTTGAACCCGGCGCCGCTTGCCGACACTCTTGGGGCATGGTCGATATGCTCCCACTTCCCCATTGGACTGCGCTCGCCAGCCTGGACGACGATGCCGTGCCGTTGATGTCCACCGCGCTGCTGATCGCGCGCGACGAGTACCCGCAGCTGGACGCCGAGCTGTACGACACGCTGGTGCAAAGCCACGTCGAGCATCTGCGCCGCGAGGTGGAGGCGATCGACCTGTGGCCGTTGAAGATGGCCGCGGTCAATCGCTATCTGTTCGACGAGCTGGGCTATTCAGGCAATCACGACGAGTACTACGACCCGCGCAACAGCTACCTCAACCAGGTGTTCGAGCGCCGCCTGGGCAACCCGATCTCGCTGGCGATGGTGCAGATCGAGGTCGCGCGCCGGCTGGGCATTCCGCTGGCGGGCGTGTCGTTTCCCGGGCATTTCCTGGTGCGCCTGCCGGTGGACGACGGCGTGCTGGTCATGGATCCGTTCAACGGCGGCCGCCCGCTGGGCGTGGACGAGCTGCGCGAGCGTGCGCGTCCGCACCTGGGTGGCGAGATTCCCGACGACCGCGCCCTGGCGCAGATCCTCGACCCCGCGCCGCACCGCGCGATCCTGATCCGCATCCTGCGCAATCTGCACGGCGTCTATGCCGATGCCGAGCATTGGGACCGCGCCGCACGCAGCGCCGACCGCATCCTGAAGCTGGTGCCGGACCAGCCCGAGGCGCTACGCGATCGCGGTCTGGCCTATCTGCATCTGGGCCATCGCAACGGCGCACGCCACGATCTGTCGCGCTACCTGCAGCTCAATCCCGGCGCGCAGGACGCGGCCAATCTGCACGAACATCTGGTCGAATTGAACAGCCAGCGCGCGCGGGCGCACTGAAAAGCATCGCCTGTCCGGCCGTGGCCGGCACTGTGCCCACCCGCGCAGGCGATGTCATGGCGCGCAAAGCGCAGCCACCCGGCTGGGCAGCCAAGGCTCAGTCGATCTCGACCATCTCGAAGTCGTCCTTGGTCACGCCGCAATCGGGGCAGGTCCAGGTGTCGGGAACGTCTTGCCAGGCGGTGCCCGGGGCGATGCCTTCTTCGGGGATGCCGTCGGCCTCGTGGTAGAGAAACCCGCAGACGACGCACATCCAGGTGCGGTAGGTGGTCGTGGATGTCTCGCTCATCGGATAATCGCGGTCACGCAACGGTGGGACTGCATTGTCCCATCCCACCCACCGCTTCCGGAAGCGCTGCCATGCCCGACCTGCACAACGCCCGCGGCGTCTACCTCATCACACCCGACGAACCCGACACCGCGCGCCTGCTCGCGCGCACATTGCCGCTGCTGCCCGCGGTCGCCTGGCTGCAGTACCGCAACAAGCAGGCCAGCGCCGCGCTACGCCTGGAGCAGGCCAGCGCGCTGCAGGCGGCCTGCGCCGCGCACGCCGTGCCGTTGATCGTCAACGACGATGCGCAGTTGGCGTTGCAGGTGGGCGCGCAGGGCGTGCACCTGGGTGAAGACGACGGCGAGGTAGCGACCGCGCGTGCGCTGTTGGGCGCACAGGCCATCATCGGCGTGTCGTGCTACGACGAGATCGCGCGTGCGCACGCAGCGGTCGCGGCCGGTGCCAGCTACGTGGCCTTCGGTGCGTTCTTCCCCACCACCACGAAGGTGACGACACGTCGCGCCACGCCCGCGTTGCTACAGCAAGCGGGAGAACTGGGAGTACCGCGGGTGGCGATCGGCGGAATTGCCGCTGCGCAGGTACCCGCGTTGGTGGCTGCGGGCGCCGAGTTGATTGCGGTGGTGAGCGGCGTCTATGCCGCGCCGGATCCGCTCGCGGCAGTGCATGCCTATCGGGCCGGGTTTGCACGGTAGCGTGGCTGGCAGGTAACAGACAACAACCGTGGCGGGCCACGCGCGCTAGCGAAGACACCGGAAACCAGGATTCGAGTCGAAGCATCGTTTATTTGATGCAGTCACAAGCTGCGTGAGTCGAGGGCGCAGCACCCCGACCGCTCGTGGACACGCCGTGCATCCGTCCCTGAAGGCTCCGTGGCGGCATCCATGCCGCCAAGAGTCCCGCAATCGGTGAGGACACCGCACCAGAAAGTTGGTCGGCGCTCTTGTGAAAAGCTGTCTCTCGTGCGGTATGCATGAAGACGTGAAGCCGTTGCTCCACGATCCAACGAGGCGCATCCAGCACCGCTCTTACCGTGCACACCGACCATCTCGATTGGTCCTTGCCCGCTCACCGTCGCGGGACCCTGAGCGGCATGGATGCCGCGCCGGAGCCTACATGGACGTACTTGCGGCGCGTCCCGCGATGGTGGGNCGCTCACCGTCGCGGGACCCTGAGCGGCATGGATGCCGCGCCGGAGCCTACATGGACGTACTTGCGGCGCGTCCCGCGATGGTGGGCGGACAAGGGCCGTGCAGCCAACTCGCAGCGTCGTTCGCGGTGCCCTCACCGCTCGCGGGACGCGCCGTGCATCCGTCTCTGGAGGCTGCGTGGCGGCATCCAGGCCGCCAGGAGTCCCGCAATCGGTGAGGACACCGCACCAGGCAATTGGTCGGTGATCAGGCAAACCCTGCGTGTTGCGAGACCTACATTGAGACGCTGAGAAAGTTGGGCGCTTATTTAAAAGCTTGTTACTCGAACTGCGATGGGGGATTTTCAGACGCAACGTGGTCCAAACAATGCACGCCCAGCCCTGCTCGCAACCACGCACACCGACCATCCCGACAGGTCCTTGCCCGCCCATCGTCGCGGGACCTTACGCGGCATGGATGCCGCGTAAGAGCCTACAAGGACGTACTTGCGGCGTGTCCCGCGATGGTGGGTGGGCAAGGGCCCGGCAGCCAAACTGCAGATCAACCGCTCTACAACTGATCTATGCGCGCGACTAATCCTCCATCAGCGCATACGAAGGGCGACGTGACGTGCAGACAACAAGGCAGCGACGAGTGCCATCACGCGTCGCTGCCGGACCGACCTTACCGCTTGGCGCGATTAGAAGTCGTAGCTCAATGTCACCCGGCCCGAGCGCGGTGCCTGGTAGGCCACGACCTGATCCCAGAGCGGATTGGTGGTGTTGTCGGGCAACTGCGAGAACGGGTAGATGTTGGTTGCGGTCTGCTCGTTGGTGATGTTGAACACGTCAAAGCGCAGTGCCAGCTTGCCGGCGGCAAATGCCGGCTTGTAGGTCACGCCCATGTCGAGCTGCGCGATCCAGCCCAGCCGCCCCTGCGAGCCAGGAGGCGACGCCACGCCGGTGCCGGTCTCCGGGTTGTAGCAGTAGTGGTAAGGACCGCCGGTGATCGCGCTGCCGCCGTAGCCGGCCGGGTCGGTGCCGGTGTAGTTGTCGCCGTAGTAGTTGCCCAGGCAATTGTGCGGTGCGCCCGAGATCAGGCTGAAGTTGGCCGACGCGCCCCATTGCGGGTTGAACTGATAGAAGCCGAACAGCTTGAGCTGATGACGGTGGTCGTTGGATTGATCGCCGTTGAAGTGCTCCATCAATGCCGCGTGGTCCCAGCTCTGGGTGGTCGAGACCGAGGCCTGGCCCTGGTAGCTGCCCAGCGCACCGCCGGTGCGCCACAGGTCCGAACGTACCTGGCCTTCGGTGGTGCCGTAGCTATGCGACCAGACGTAGTTGACCTTGGCGTACCACTTGCCGTCGAACGGACGTTCCAGGTTGAATTCGACCGCCGAGTAGTTGCGCTTGAATTTCGGGAAGCCGGCCGCCTCGCGGCTCACTGATACCTCATGGAACTGGCCATCGGTGCCGATCACGCCCCAGGTGTTGGTCTGGCCGGGATTGATCAGCGATGCACCGGCAACCTGCGAGAAATCGATGGTCACACCCTGCGCGGCCGCGGCGTTGATCAGCGCGGTGTTGGCGACGTCGTAGTTCTGGTCGTCGATACCCGCATTGAGGCGACGATGCGTGCCGCGCACGCCCAATATCCAGCCGGTGTCGAGCTGCTTGGTGAAGCCGAGGATGATTTCGTCCTGGTTCTCGCCCTCGATGTCCTTGACCACCGCGGTGCGCACATCGGCGATGCGGCCGAAGCGCGAGTTCGCCGACACCGCCGACCCCAGCTGCTGCGCCAGGACCGGCGTGCCATCGGCATTGACGCCGCTATAGGTAAAGTAGGTATCGGTAGTGATCTGAGGTGTAAAAAGACTCACTGCCGATAGCGGCAGGCCAAGATAATAACGGCCGATGTTGCCGAACACCTTCAGGCTGGAATCGCCGTTGACGTCCCAGCTGAAGCCCAGGCGCGGCGCCCAGGCATTATCCACTTCGATGTAGGGATCGCCGAACGGGGTGTAGTTGGTGAACTCGTCCTTGCGCAGGCCCAGGCTGAGCAGCAGGTTGTCGGTGACCTGCCACTTGTCTTCGATGTAGTAGGCGCGCTGTTTGGCCTCATACGAATACAGGCTGGTATTGATGTTGCGTACCACGTAGTAGCCGCTGGAGCCGTTGACCGGATCGACCAGGCCCGGGCTCGGTGCGCCGATGCCGCCGGCCTCGTTGGCGGACTGGCTGACCAGCCCGCCCGACCGTACACCGTTGGGATCATCGGTCTGGCCATAGGTCCATGCAAAGCCCGGGCCGGAGAGCACTGAACCGACGTCAATCCCTTCGGACTTCTGGTTGTCGATACCGAAATTGAGTGTGTGGTGGCCGATGCGCCATTCCAGATTCAGGCGCTGATTGTCTTTTTTGTATTCGCGGTCGGGTGAACTGACTGAGGTAACCAGCTGATTGCCGAGACGCGCCGTTCCGCCTGTGTAAGCCGGATTCTGCAGTGCGGCGCTGGTGATGAAGGGCCCATTGGCCGCATTGTAGTTGGAGGGCGTCAGCTCGTCGGGCGTGTTCATCTTGCCGTATAACGCGGTCACAGTGAGGTTGTCGTTGAGATAACCGGTGTATTTGCCAGTGAACAGCGTCGGCCCGATTTTCAAGGTGGAGTCGTTATTGTAAAAGCTGCCGCGCTGGCGATCGACATAGTTATAGCGGTAGATTGAACCGCTGGCCTCCGCTTCGTCGCTGGCACCAGTCACCTCGATCAGGTGGTCGTCGGTGATGTTCAAATCAACTTTGGCGTACCAACGCTTTTGCTTGTAGTCGTAGTCAGTAAGGCCGCCTACACGGCCGTTATCGGAGTCGCGATTGGTGGCGACGCGTACGCCCTCAGAATCCACCTGTTCGGCTGCCAGGAAGAAGAACAGCTTGTCCTGAATGATCGGGCCGCCCACATAGGCGCTGTAGGTGGTCTGGCTGGCCTCAGCCTCGCTCTGGGGCTGGTACAGGCCATTGGCCAAACGGGCAAAACGGTACGCAGCGTTGCCGATGGTGGTGCCCTGGCTGTCCGGGCGCCAGTAGATGTCGCGCTGGTTGGCCTTGAGGCCGTTCGGCTCCCAGATCACTGCAGTGCCGAACTTCCACTCGTTGGTGCCGCGCTTGCCGATCTGGTTGATCACGCCGCCATTGGAGCGGCCGAACTGCGCGCCATAGCCGCCGGTGAAGATTTCCTGCTGGTCGATGGCGCCGTACGGCAACGTCAAGCCGCCCAGGTTGTTGCTGATGGTGGTGGTGTTGAAGCCGTTGAGGTAATAGGCGTTTTCGCTGGCGGCCGAGCCGCCGAAGCTCGGCAGCGAGCCGCCGAGCGGGCCATTGTCGAAGCCGCCGCTGTTGACCACCACGCCCGGTGCGAGCAAAGCGATCGCCTCGGCGGTGCGCCCCAGCGGCAGCTGCTGCAGCTGTTCGGAGGTGATCACCGTGCGCGTGTCCACGCTGCTGACGTCGATCGTGGTGAGACTTGCGGCGCTGACGGTGACGCTGTCCAGGGTCTGCACGCCGCTGCCCGCGCCGCTGGCGGCAGCGAATGACACGTCGGTGTTGGCGCCGACGGTGATCGCGACGTTCTCGCGGGTTTCCACCACCGCGCCATCGCGCTTGACGGTGACCTTGTAAGTGCCCAGCGGCAGATTGCCGGCGGTGTAACGGCCGCGCGCATCCACCGGCACTTCGCGGCTGAAGCCACTATTGTTTTCCACCAGCACGCTGGTGCCGCTGCTCTGTCCCACGCTGCCGACGATGCTGCCGCTGGTGGACTGCGCGTGGACGCTTCCCATGGCCACGACCAGCGCCAACGCCAAGGCACGCTTCTGGATACTACGGTTCATGCTGTCTCCCCAAGTCTGGAACTGTCGGCAACGCGACAAAAATGAACGGCGCCTGTGGCTACCGGAATCACACTCTCTGAACATCTGCTGGAAGAGGCCAATGACCGCGGGTCATCTGCTCATGCCAAACCGTCGATCCCGTCCCGTTCGATCATAGGCAGCCGCGTTGCCCCACCCGCCCGCTCCGACGGGTAGGCAGGCACCTGGTGGGTAGGCGGACGGGGGCCGCAAGCCTGACAATGGCGGGTGCGCTGCCCGCAGTCGGGCAGCGCCGCCCCCCATCGGCACCACTCAAGGATCTGCGCGCATGAACCACACCCGCTCCCACGCCCTGTTCGCCCAGGCGCAGACGCTGCTGCCCGGCGGCGTCAACTCACCGGTGCGTGCATTCAAGTCGGTCGGCGGCGAACCGTTCTTCGTGGCACGCGCCGATGGCCCGTACCTGTATGACGTGGACGACAACCGCTACATCGATTACGTGGGCTCGTGGGGGCCGATGATTGCCGGCCACAATCACCCCGCGGTACGCGAAGCGGTGGAGCGCGCGATCCGCGATGGCCTGTCGTTCGGCGCACCGTGTGCGGCCGAGGTCACCATGGCCGAGACGATCCATCGGCTGGTGCCGTCCTGCGAGATGGTGCGCATGGTCAATTCCGGCACCGAAGCCACGCTGTCGGCGGTGCGCCTGGCGCGCGGCGCCACCGGGCGCAGCCGCATCATCAAGTTCGAGGGCTGTTATCACGGCCATGGCGACTCGTTCCTGGTCAAGGCCGGCAGCGGCATGCTGACCCTGGGCGTGCCGACCTCGCCGGGCGTGCCGCCCGGCCTGAGCGAGCTGACCGCCACCCTCTCCTTCAACGACTTCGAAGGCGCCACCGCCATGTTCGACGAGATCGGCGCCGACGTGGCCGCGGTGATCATCGAGCCGGTGGTCGGCAACGCCAACTGCATTCCGCCGCAGGCCGGTTATCTGCAGCACCTGCGCACGCTGTGCACCCGGCACGGCGCACTGCTGATCTTCGACGAGGTGATGACCGGTTTCCGCGTTGCGCTGGGCGGTGCGCAGGCACACTACGGGGTGACCCCGGACCTGAGCACCTTCGGCAAGATCATCGGCGGCGGCATGCCGGTGGGCGCCTACGGTGGCCGGCGCGACCTGATGGAGCAGATCGCGCCGGCCGGCCCGATCTACCAGGCCGGCACCTTGTCGGGCAACCCGGTGGCGATGGCGGCCGGCCTGGCGATGCTGGAGCTGGTGCAGGAGCCGGGCTTCCATGCCCGCCTGAGCGCGGCTACCGGCGTGCTGTGCGAGGGGCTGGAAGAGGCCGCGCGCGCCGCCGGCGTTGCCGTCACCACCAACCAGGTTGGCGGCATGTTCGGCCTGTTCTTCAGCGACGAGATCGTGGAGAGCTACGCGCAGGCCACTGCCTGCGACACCACCACCTTCAACCGTTTCTTCCACGCGATGCTGCAGCGGGGCGTGTACCTGGCACCGTCGGCGTACGAGGCCGGCTTCATGTCCAGCGCGCACGACGCGGCGGTGATCGAGGCCACGCTGGCCGCCGCGCGCGAGGCGTTCGCGGAAGTGGCGCACTAAGACGCATCCAGGCCTCGCGTTGCCGGCGCGTCGGCTCGGCGACGCTGGCCTCTGTGGCGCGTTGAAAACGAGGTGCGATCGCCTGCGTCTCGGTGGCCACTGGTGACGCTGGCCGCAGGACCCTTCGCATCGGCGCAGGCCCAAGCAGCCTTTGCAGGCCCGCGCCGACGCGGCACAGGCGCGGCGCCAGCGTTACAGCCGGTTCCATAGCGTCCAGACGGACCCGGCCGTTCCTTGCGCTTGCGCACATCCCGCGCCATCGCTCGATTCATTGCTGCACCGGCGCAGCGACAGGCTTTGCTTTTGTCTTGAGGCTGTCATACCTTTCTGAAAGGTGCCCACGGATGGGCATGGGTGGGGACCCTCGAAGCAGCCGATGAGACGTTGTCGCCGATGACGGTGACGCCCTCTGCATCGCCGCTGTTTCATCACGGTCTGCAGCGTGTCGAGCCGGCGCGCTGCCGACGCTTGCCAGGGCCGCCCTCGCCTCATGCTCAAGCCTGTTGCGTTGCTCACGCCGCGCCCCTCACCGCCGCGCGATTCCGCTCTTCCCGATTGGCTGCTCGCCAGCAAGCTGGAGCCGCCGCTGCCGCGTCCCGGCGCAGTGATGCGTGGCACCTTGCTGGCGGCGCTGGATCAGGCCCAAGCCCGGCCGCTCACCCTGCTGCTGGCGCCGCCCGGATTCGGCAAGACCACGCTGCTGGCGCAGTGGCATGCGCAGCTGCGCGCGCGCGACCATGCCGTGGCCTGGCTATCGCTGGACGAAGAGGACGCCGATGCCGCGCGCTTCCTTGGCCACCTGGCATTGGCGATCCAGCACGCAGGCGCCGATCCGGCACTGTGTGCGGCGGTGCTGCACGACCGCGACCAGGATCCGCGCGAGGCGGTGACGGTGCTGCTCCGCGCGCTACGCGCTGCGCCCCGGCGCATCAGCGTGATTCTCGACGATTACGACCGGCTCGGCAGCGGCATCGTCGACGAGCTGGTGCTGCGCCTGGTCGAACACGGCGGCGGACGCCTGCACCTGTTGCTGGCCACCCGGCGCGTGCCGTCACTGCCGCTGGCGCGACTGGACCTGCAGGCGCAGCTCAGCCGTCTCGGCAGCGCGCAGCTGGCACTGGATGAGACCGAGGCGCAGGCCTTGCTGGGACCGCAGGTACCGGCGCCGGTCGTGGACGAATTGCTGCGCTACACCGAAGGCTGGCCGGTGGCGCTGCATCTGGCGCGCCTGTGGCTGGAAGGCGGCACGCAGCGTCAACAGGAGGTGGCCGCGCGCTTCTCCGGCCGCAGCGCGCAGATTGCCGCGTATCTGGCCGAGCAGGTGGTCAACGACCTGGATGCCGACACGCGCGACCTGCTGTTGCGGACCAGCCCCCTGGAGCGCGTCAACGCAGCGCTGGCCGATGCGGTGCGTCAGCGCGACGACAGCGGCCGGCTGCTGGCGCGGCTGGAACATTTCCACGGCCTGCTGGTACCCATGGATGGCGAGCGCGAATGGTTCCGCTATCACCCCTTGTTTGCCGACTTCCTGCAGCAACTGCTCGATCGCGAATATCCCGGTCAGACCACGCACCTGCATCAACGGGCCGCCCGCTGGTTTGGTGATCATCGGCACCTGGCCGAAGCGGTACGGCACGCGTCAAGAGCCGAGTGCGGCGACCTGGCGGCCAGCTACATCGCGCGTGCCGGCACCTGGCAATTAGTGCTGAGCCACGGCACGCACGCGGTGCGCGCACTGCTGCGGCATTTCGAACACCGCACCATCCGCGATACCCCGGCGCTGAATCTCACCCAGGCGCACCTGCACGCCAGGCTCGGCGAGTTCAGCCATGCGCGCCTGTTGCTGGAACGCTTCCGCGACTTCCCGGCTGCGCTGCGCGAGCCCTTGCAGCGCGATTACACGGTGGTGGTAGCGCTGTTGCGCGATCGCCTCGACGAGATCTGCAGCAATCCGCATGGCCTGACCCAGATCGCTGCGCAGGCGTCCGCGCTGGATGAGGACGACCACCTCGGCCGTGGCATGCTGCTGTGCATCTGCGCCACCACCGCCATTGCGCAGGGCGCCTTTGCGACCGCCGAACGCTACGCCCTGAACGCGCGCGATGCGATGCAGCGCGGTGGCAGCGAAGCGGGCGCAAGCCAGGCGCTGCTGGCGCTGGGCCAGAGTTTTTTCTATCGCGGCCAGCTTGGCGACGCCGAAGCCTGTTACCGGCAGGCCCTGAACTGGTGTGCCCGCTCCCCGCAGCCGGATCGCGTGCTCGAGGCCGCCGGCCAGTGCCTGCTCGCACAACTGCATTACGAACGCGGCCACCACGACGATGCGGCCGACCTGCTGCATCCGGCACTGGAACTGCTGGAACAGCACGACGGCGGCATGGACGTGCTGGCCGCCGCCTACGACACCGCGCTGGGACTGGAGCGTGTGCGCGACCACAGCGGGCGTAGTGCCTTGGCGCTGCTCGAACACGTCGAACAGATCGCGCACGGGCGCAAGTTGATGCGCCTGTCGGAACTGGCTGCGGCCTGGCGCTTGATGCTGTTGCTGGAGCATCCGGGCAATGCCGCCATCGATGTACTGATTGCACGCACCGGCGGCGAATCCGGATTGGCGCATACGCTGCGCTCGCCGCACCGCTGGCGCGACCGCGCGGCGATGGGCTTTGCGCTGGCACGCTGGCATCGGCTGGCCGGACGCAGCAGCGCCGCGCTGAACCTCCTGGGCCAGATCGAACAGGCCTGCCTGGCCAACGACAACCTGTGCCACCTCGCGCGCACCCGCGCACGCATCGCCCTGGTGCTGCAGCAACGCGGCGAACTGGTCGCGGCGCTACCGCACCTGTATAGCGCGCTCGACCATGTGGCGCTGACGCAAAGCTGGCAGGCGATCGTCGAACTCGGCCTGCCGGCCAAGGCGATGCTGCGCTCGCTGCGTCAGCACGACCCGCAAACCGTCGGCGGCACCACCCGCGCACTCACCATCCAGGCCCTGCTCGAACGCCTCAGCGGCGACGAGGACCCGGCCGGCGACATCTTCAGCCAGCGCGAGCTGGAAGTACTCGCGCAACTGGCACGTGGGTATTCCAACAAACAGATCGCACGCTGTTTGCACCTGTCGGAAAACACGGTCAAGTTCCATTTGAAAAACCTCTATCGCAAGCTCGATGCACGCAGCCGCGAAAGCGCGTTGGCGCAGGCCTCGCAACGGGGATTATTGCGCGCAGCGGATCCACCCGGCAGTTCGGCGACGGTGCCGGGCTGATCGCCAGCGACGGTGCCGACGCGCGGCAAGACGGCACACCAGGCGGGCGGTGCGGTGGTAAAACCTGCACGCGGCGGCAAGCCGGGCTATCTCGACATCCACAAGCGGCCCGGTCACCAGACCCCGTAGGGCCTGGCGCAGCAGCTCGCCTTCATTTACGCGCAGGTGTCCGCGCGCCGTCTACGACGGTCGCGGGCGCTGCCATCCGCTCCGCTCCTGCTCTCCCTGGAGCACGCGGCGGGTGCGCGTGCCAGCTCCCCTGCACATCACTCCTGCCACGGCCACGTGCGCCGGCGGCAGCTGATACCTCACCCGAAACTCAGCGTGCCCTTCATCATTGCCCAGTGCCCCGGGAACGAGCAGAAGAAGGTGTAGTCGCCGCCCTTGCTCAGCTTGCTGGTGGGAAAGCTCACCGTGGTGCTGTCGCCGCCGCCGATGACCTTGGTATGTGCGATCACGCGCGCGTCGGCCTTGGGCAGATAACTGTCGGCGATGGTGGCGCGTACGCCGGCATTGGCCACTGCCTGGAAGTCGGCGGACTTGGTCAGCACCCAGTTGTGCCCCATCACCGTGGCGGCCATCTTGCCGGAGTGCCTGAGCGTCAGGTCCACCTGCGTGCAGTCGGGCGCCAGCTTGATCGCGCTCTGGTCGAACTTCATCTGGTCGTTGCCGGTGATGGTAACGGCGCAGGTGCGCGCCCATGCCGAAGGCGCCAGCAGCACCAGTCCAAGCACCGCAATCGTCGAAAACAGCTTCAAGGGAACACTCCTGCGATAAAAGATGCGCGACGCCCAGCGCGCCTGGTCACCCCAACGCGTTCGCATGCGCCGGTGTGACCAGAGTAACGCCTCATGCGTATCGGAAAAAAGCATCCATCGGATCATGCACATCGGCCGTGGCCTCCGGCAGCGGCAATGGGCCACGCTTGCCGGCCATCACCTGCACGAACGCCTGCTTGAAGCGCGCCATCTCCGCGTCGGTGCCGACCGTGATCCGCGACCAGGTCGGCCACACCGGCCAACTGCGTCCGATGAACACGCCATGGGTGGCCATGTCGTCCTTGAAGCCGGCAGCCGGACGCTTCACATCGACCATGAAGCAGTTGCTCTCCGAGGCGGTGCAGGCATAGCCCTGCCTGGCGAGAAACGCCATCACGTCCTTGCGTGTGGCCGCGGTGCGTGCGCGCCGCTGCGGCACCAGTGCAGGATCGCGCAGGCTGGCCAGGCCTGCGGCAGCCGCGGTCACCGGCAGGCTGTTGACGCTGTAGAACATCAGCTTGGCCAGCAGGTCCGGGCGTGCGGCCGCGTAGCCCAGGCGGATGCCGGCCATGCCGTAGAGCTTGGAGAAGGTGCGCAGCACCACCACGTCCTCGCCCGCGGCAACCATGTCGACCACGCTGCTGGTGCTCTGCGCAAAGTGGATGTAGGCCTCGTCGACAACCAGCACGCTGCCCTTGGGCTTGTGCGCCAATGCATAGTCCAGGTCCTTGCGCGCGGTGACCGAGCCGGTGGGGTTGTTGGGATTGCAGATGTAGATCACGCCGGGGCTGGCGTCGGCGGCGCACATCGCCTGCACATCGTGCGAGAAGTCCTTGCGCAACGGCACCTTGATCAGTTTTGCGCCATTGCGGCTGGCGGCGCGCCAGCCGGATTCGTAGGTGGGATCGGCGGTGACGAGCGCAGCGCTGGGCGAGGTGAACGCCAGCATCGTGTAGTCCAGTGGCTCGGTGGAACCGGCGTAGGCCATCAGGTGATTGACCGGCAGCTTGAGCTCGGCGGCCAGGGTCTCCATCAGTTCCATCTGCACATCGCGCAGGTAGCGCCCGCCTTGCGGCGCGATCTGCGCGATGGCCTTGACCGCGGCGGCCGACGGGCCATCGGGAAACTCGTTGGAACCGATCATCACCGGCGACAGCGCACTGGCCGGTGTCGGCGCGACGGCGGCGGAACGTTCGGCGGCGCCGGCCAGCAGCGGTAGCGCACTCGCACCGGCAGCGCCGGCAAACAGCGCGGAGTCACGGAGAAACATGCGGCGCGAAAGAGCAGTTTTCATGACACCCTCCAGCAGGACGACAGCACGGATTCAGGGACGAACGGCGACCACTTCGATTTCCACCCGATACAGCGGATTGCCGAGCGCGGCGATCTGGAAGGCCGAGCGCGCCGGCAGGTTGGGCTGCTCCTTGGTGCCGAAGAACTGGCGGTACCCCTCCATGAAACCGTTGAAATCCATCTTGCCGCCCATGGCCGGATCGCCGACCAGAAACACCTGCATCTTCACCACATCGCCCATCCCCAGGCCGAGCGCCGCGAGTTGCTGCTTGATCTGGTTCAACACGCTCACCGTCTGCGCCTTGGTGTCGCCGTAGGCGGCAATCGAATCCTTCGGTGCGCTGGCATCCACCACCGCCGGCACCTTGCCGCTGACATAGACGGTGGCCTTGCCGGCGGGAATCTCCACCGCGGCGGCGATGGGGAAATCGCTGTTGGGGATCTTGTGGCGGATCACCTCGGCGGCATGCGCAGCGGCGAGCCCCGCAGACCACAGCAGGGCAGCAGCGAGAACGGTGGTCACTGGACGGAACATGGCAACTCCTTGCATGAGAGAGAAAGGGAGAATCAGTGGCGCAGCAATTTGACGTCCTCGACGGTGACGCGCTCGGCATGAGCGTTGCCGAAGTGCGTGCGCACATAACTCACCACCTCGGCCACCTGGCGGTCGTTGAGCATCTCACCGAACCCGGGCATGCCCGCATGGCCGTCGAGCACCATCATGGTGACGTAGGGGCCGGCGGCCAGCTTGGGGTTGCCGGCAAGCGCGGGGTAGTCGCCCGCACCCTGCGCACCGCGACCGCCCGGCATGTGGCAGCCCTGGCAGATTGCCTGGTAGACGTCCTGGCCGGATGCCTTGGCAAAGCCCTGTTGCGGGAACAGCTGGGTGGCATCGGAGCTCTGCGCCCGCGCATCGTGGGCGCCTGGCGGCACCAGCAACGCAGCGATTGCAGCGACGAACGTGGCTACGACCATTCGTGATGACAGGCTCATGCGCGACCTCCTCCGGCCAGCACCCTGCGATGCAGACGGCCCACGACATCGTGCGCGGACAGGATCGCGCCTTCCTGCCAGGCCGGGATATAGGAGACGTGTTCACCGGCCAGCGCCAGGCGCCCGTCGATCTGGCACAGCGGCGTGTAGTGTTCGGCACGCGCCTGCTCGCTCCACATGCCGAAGCAGCCGTGCGTGAACGGCACGCGGTGCCAGCCGACCGAAACACCGTTCTCGAACTCGCGCGGATACTGCGGATGCAGCTGCGTGCCGTACTCGACCGCCTTGCGCACGCGCTGCTCCGGGGACATCGAGGTGAACTGGTAGGCATCCAGTCCCCACACATACGCACCGAGCAGCACGCCCTTGCCGGGACTGTGATAGTTGGTGCTGGGATAGCTGATCAGGGTGATCGGCAGATCGGTATAGCTGATGCCGCCGTAGATGGCCTCGTCCTCTTCCCAGAAGCGGCGCTTGAATTGCAGGCCCACCTTCACCGATGCCGCATACGGCACCTGGCCGATCGCGGTGGTCATCGCGTCACTGGCGGTGACCGGAATGCGGCTGAGTACCGACAACGGAATCGTGCAGATGCACCAATCGGCGCTGGCGATGCGTTCTTCGCCGCCGTGCGCGGCATCCTGCCAGGACACGCGCACACCGTTGCCGTCCTGATCGATCCTGGTGACCTTGGCGTTGTAGGTGATGGCATCGCCGAGCCGGGACGCAAATGCCTTGCCGATCTGGTCCATGCCGCCCACCGGCTGGAACATGGTGGTCTGCATTTCGTAGTTGTTGCCGGCCGCCAGCGTGGTCCACAGACGCGAGCGCAACACGTCCTGCACGCTGAACGGATCGGAGAACTCCGGCTTGCCCGACAGGCCGCCACCGGGATACCGCGCGAAACCGCGCCGCTCGCTGCTGTCCTTGCCCTTGACGTAGCCGAACTTCTGGTCGAGCGCGCCCCAGGTGCGCAGGGATTCCAGCAGCACTTCCTGGTCTTCGCGGCTCACGCTCGTGTCCAGCGCCTGCTGCTGGGTGCACTTGGCCAGCAACTCGGACACGTGGCCCTTGTAATCGGCATCGATGGCGCGAAAGCGCTGCGGTTTGCCGCCAAAGCCTTGCTGGCTGTGCAACAGCGCGTTGTAGTTGACCTGGTTGAACGCCTCCAGCGCCACGCCGAATTGTTTGCAGTAACCCAGCACCGCCTTGTGGTGATGCGGAATGCGCCACGGCCCCGGATTGAGATACAGCCCGTCATCGAACTGGCAGTGTTGCGTTGCCCCGCCGAGCTCTGTGTAGCGGTCGCCGCCGCGCAGCGTCCAGTTACGCCCGCCGGGGCGGTCGTTGTATTCCAGCAACTGCACGCGGTACCCCGCCTTGTGCAGTTCGAAGGCCGCCGCCATGCCGGCCAGCCCCGCCCCCAAGATCAGCACCGAGGCGCCCTTCGGGTCGCCATCCAGCTGCAGCGGCCCCTTGAAATCGGATTCGGCCGCCATGCCCAGGCTGCTCATCGCCTGATACATCATCGCGCCGCCAGCGGTCATGCCGATGCGCGCCAGCAGTTGCCGCCGTGTCATCGCCCCAGAGTGGTTGCCTTGCATCAACGCGTAGTCCTTGCATGTCATGGATCGAGTCCGACGGACACCACCGATGGTGCGGCCGGCAGTGACGCCGGCCACATCACTCCCTCAGAACGTGTAGGCCAGGCTGGCGAACAGCTGGCGTGGGGCGATCAGCTGGTACGAACCGGAACTTTCGTTCGGGAACACCGCGCCGATTGCATCGTCCTTGTCGAACAGGTTGTAGACCGACAACTGCAATCTGCCGCCTGCAAGAAAGCCGCTGTCCTCGCCCTGATAGCCGACGCTGCCGTTGACGATGAAGGTGGCATCGACCTGGTCGGTATTGAGCGTGTCGCCGTAGCGCTTGCCGGTGTATTTGGTGTCGAGGTTGGCGAAGAAATGCTCGCCCTCCCAACCGCCGTTGAGGCTGAACATCACCTTGGGCGAGTCCGGCACTTCGTTGCCTTCCACCTGCACCAGGCTGCCGCTGACCGGGCCGAAATAGTTGTCCTGGAACTCGGACTTGTTCCAGGTCAACGAGGCGCCCAGCCGCCAGCCCGGCGCCGGCTTCCACATGCCGGACACTTCCGCCCCGTAGGTCTGCACGTCGCCGACGTTGGCGTAGACGGTGGGCGCGACCACCAGCGGGTCCGGGTCGGTCAGCGCGATGATGCGGTTTTCGTAATCGATCTTGTAGGCGGCGACGTAGCCGCTCCACTGGCTGGATTCGGCGCGGATGCCGATATCGATATTGGTGGATTCCTCCGGCGCGATATCCGGGTTGAACGCGCCCGAGGTCAGCGCCAGCCGCGGCGCCGAGCTGAAGTTCTCCGCATAGTTGGCAAACACCTGCACACCCTCGGCAAGCTGGAAGCTGGCGCCGACCTGGGGCTGGAACCAGTCGCTGTTCTTGATGGTGACATCGCGGCGCACGCCGACATTGAAATCATCGAGATTGGCGATGCCGTTGTAATCGCGTTTGACATCCAGCCCCTTGGCGCCGAATTCCATGGTGAGCCGGTCATCGAGCAGGCGCAGCGTGTCCTTGATGTAGAGCTGCTTCACCTCGGTGGAGAAGTGATTGTCGTAATAGACCACGATCGGCAACGCGCCCTTCAGCAGCGCGCCGGTGGCCGGGTCCAGGTTGTACAGCGGGCGCACCTGGTCGAAGTCGTAGTTTTCGTACCACGCACCGACTTCGAGCTTGTTGTGCTCGGTCTCCCACGACACTGCGCTGGTTACGCCGTAGCGATCGCCGCCCATGATTTCCTCGCGCCGGGTCATCGCACCGACGCGGATGACATTGCCGTTGGCATCGACGATCTGCGGGTCGTTGATGGCGATATCGGTGCGACCCGGCGTGCCGGCGATGGCGTCGTTGTACAGGCCGGTGGCGGTGCTCGGCGGCGTGCCGCCGACGCCATAACCATGCTTGTTTTCGTAGTAGCCGGTGAAGGTGACACCGATCGCATCGTTGAACAGGAAATCGCCGTGCAGGCTGAGCAGCGAATCGCGGCGGCCGTTCTTCCATTCGCTGTAATGCTCGGCATCCACTTCCGGATTGCCGGTGATGCGTTCATGCAGATCCCACGCCACCGACCCGTCGGAGTTGTACGACTGCACGTCGTAGTCCTTGCGGTTGTTGTAGATCCAGCCCAGGGTCAGGCTGCCCACGTCCCAGGCCTGTCGGATCTTGGCTTCGAAGTGATCGCTCTTCTGCGTGGCCGGCTCCATGTCCCACACCCCGCCCTGTGTACGCGAGGCAGACAGGTACGCGCTGGGGCCGCCGTCCCACCAGTCCGGCGTATCCAGGCGCACGAAGCTGCGCACCAGATCGTCCGAGCCGATGGTCTGGGTGAGGTTGCCGCTCCAGCTGTCGCCGCCCTTCGGTGGCAGGCTGGTGTAACGGATCGCGCCGCCCAGTGCGTGGTACGAAGGCTGGGTGACATCGCCGGAGCCGGCCGACACGGTGACGTCGAGCAGGTTCTCGCTGGACACGTAACGGGTGATCGGGCCGCCTTCGCGGGTGTCGAAGGTTTCGATCGGGATGCCGTCCAGGGTCACGCCGATCTGGTTGGCGGAAAAGCCGCGGATGGTCATCGAGTCGCCGAACTCGTACAGCCCGAACGGATCGGTGGTCTGGACATTCACGCCCGGCAGGCTGGCCAGTAGCTGCTGCGGCGCCACGCCGGGCACCTGTGCCTGGATGTCGTCGACGGAGATGGAGGCGGTGGTGCGCGTGGAGCCGGTGCCGACCACGCTGATCGCGTCCAGCGTGCGCGCTTCCTGTGCCAGGACCGGCAGGCTGTGTGCGCCAGCCAGCGCCAAGGTCATCGAGGCCAGCGTGCGACCACGCGTGGCGGTGGTGAGAATGGCGGCAACCGACGCCGCCAATTGATCGGTGTTCAAGCGCTTGCGCATGCAATCGACCCCCTGGATGGTGTGACGTGCTGAGTGACCGGGCCCGCTCCCCAAGACCGGCTGACACCGCGGATGCGGCATGCATCGACCATACCCAGCGCAGTTCCGCTCCACGCGCCGCGCGGAGGGTAGGGGCGGTGCGGGTGGGTAGGTCGCTGCCGGATTCAACGATCTGAATAGGCGCGTTCCCCACCCACCTGCGGGCACCCCCGGCATACCAGGTACTGCGCACTTGCCATGCCGCGCCGAATCGACAACGCTGCGCAGCCGCATCCCGAGTCTGCTCATGCCGCCTGCCGTACCGGCCCTGTTACTGCTCGACTTCGACGGCGTGCTGGCCAGCTACGCGCGGCCGCGCCGTCTGGCCGCGCTGGCCGCTGCGGCGGGATGCACGCCGCAGCGTGTGCAACAGGTCTTGTTCGAGCAGGGCCTTGAGCGCGCCTACGATGCCGGCGCGATCGACACGTCGGCCTATCTGGCGCAGCTCGGCGAGGGGCTTGGCGGCATGATCGATCGCGCCACCTGGATCGATGCGCGCGTGGCGGCGTGCCGCGCCGACCCGGCGATAGGGGCACAGGTAATGGCGGTGTCTGCAACGACCGCGGTAGCGGTGCTCACCAACAACGGGCCGTTGATGGCGGAAGCGATGGAGCGGATCGTGCCGTCGTTGTTTCCGCTATTGCAGGGCCGCGTGCTGTGCAGTGGCGCCCTCGGCGGCCGCAAGCCGGAGCTGCATGTGTATCAGCGCGCGCTCGCGCGGCTCGATGCGACCGCGTCGCGCACCTTGTTTGTCGACGACCTGTTCGTCAACGTGCGCGGCGCACGTGCCGCCGGCCTGCATGCGGACACGGTGCGCGATGCGCGTGGATTGCGGAGGGTGTTGAAGCGGTACGGGCTGGGGTGAAGGGCCGGGATTGGGGATTGGGGATTGGGGATTGGGGAATCGGGAATCGGGAATCGGGAATCGGGAATCGGGAATCGGGAATCTTTGAGCATCGCGGAACACCTGTCACTCTCTCGGGGTGACGCAAGACGCTGCTCGCAGCATTGACGCTTCGGCGTCCACGATCAGGGACCGCGTTGGCGCCTAGAGTCGGTGTCGGGTTAACGACGAACGCAGAAGCGAGCCCCTCTCCCGTCGGGAGAGGGGTTGGGGTGAGGGTACGGTAGAGCGATAAAACTCAAACCTCCATGCCCCCCGCCGTTATCCAATCGCTGCTGCAAGAGGGCAGCATCGCGCGATACGCAATCCGCATCAGCTACGCAACGCGGTCTTCATGCAGATCCTGCAACTGCCGCGCAGGTACGTGCGGCAGCAACGCCACGGCTCCTGACAGGGCCTGGCGCAAATCGGGAAACACAACGACCTGCACCTCCTCCCCAACCACGCTCACCGGCACAGCGCCGGCCGCGATGGCGCAAGGAAGCGCAGAGGCCGATCACTTCTGCGCGGCGTACTCGGCAACGGCCAGGCGCAGGCGCGCCAGGCCATCGGCCAACTCGGCATCGGTCAGATTCAGTGCCGGCACGAAGCGCAGCACATCCGGCCCCGCCTGCAACAGCAACACACCATGCTTGGCCGCAAAATCCAGGATCGCGCCGGCCTGCCCGGCATGCGCCGGTGCCAGCACCGCGCCCAGCATCAGGCCGCGTCCGCGGATCTGCGCGAACAGGCCGAACTCGGCATTGAGCGCCTCCAGGCCGGCGCGCAGCGCCGCCGACTGACGCTCCACATTCTCGGCGATCTGCGGCGAAGCCAGCTTGCGCAGCGCCACGCGCGCCACCGCCGCGGCCAGCGGATTACCGCCGAAGGTGGTGCCGTGCGCGCCGAACTGCATGGTCTCGGCCACCTTCGGGCCGGCCAGCATTGCGCCGATCGGGAAGCCGCCACCCAGCGCCTTGGCCAGCGTCACGATGTCCGGCGTCACCTGCTCCTGCCAATGCGCGAACAGCGTGCCGGTGCGGCCCATGCCGCACTGGATCTCGTCCAGCACCAGCAGCGCATCGTGCTGGTCGCACAGCGCGCGCACGCGGCTCAGGAAACCCGGCACGGCCGGCATCACCCCGCCCTCGCCCTGGATCGGCTCGACCATCACCGCGGCCACGTCGCCCGAGGCCATGGCCGCCTCCAGTGCCGCCACGTCGTTGAAGTCCACATAGCGAAACCCGCCAGGCAGTGGCTCGTAGCCTTCCTGGTACTTGGGCTGAGCGGTTGCGGTGACCGCGGCCAGGGTGCGCCCGTGGAAGCTGCCGCGGAAGGTCACGATCACGCGCCTGTCGGCCGCGCGGCCCTGAGCGCTGGCCCACTTGCGCACCAGCTTGATCGCCGCTTCGTTGGCCTCGGTCCCCGAATTGCACAGGAACACCTTGTGCGCGAAGCGCGAGGCGGTCACCAGCTCTTCGGCCAGCTGCAGCGGCGGTGCGCTGAAGAACACGTTGCTGGTGTGCCATAGCTTGCCGGCCTGCTCGGTCAGCGCGGCCATCAGGTCCGGATCGTTGTGGCCCAGCCCGTTGACCGCGATGCCGGCGGACAGATCCACATACTCGCGGCCCTGGTCGTCCCACACGCGACTGCCCTGGCCACGCTCCAGCACCACCTGGCGCGGGCGGTACACCGGCAGGTAGTAGTGCGCGAGGGACAGGGGCGAATCGGCAACGGTGCTCATGATGGTGGGTCGCAGAAGCGGAGGGAGAACGCGCATTCTCGCGCATTCGCCGGCCTGCGGCACAATGCACGGATGCGCCCTTTCTCCGATCCCCAGCTCACTCCCGCCACCGACGACGGCTGGCGCCGGCAGTGGTTTGACATCATCTACCGGCACGACACCCGTCCCTCGCGCAATTTCGACCTGATGCTGGTGATGGCGATCCTCACCAGCGTGGTGGTGATCATGATCGACAGCGTGCCGCGCATCCATTCGCATTCGGCGCACTGGCTGGTGCCGCTGGAATGGGCGTTCACGGTGCTGTTCACGGTCGAATACGCGTTGCGCCTGGCGGTGGTGCGGCGCCCGCTGCATTACGCCCTCAGCATCTGGGGCGTGATCGACCTGCTCTCCATCCTGCCCAGCTACCTGTCGTTCTTCGTCCCCGGCGCGCAGACGCTGCTGGTGGTGCGCGTGCTGCGCATCCTGCGCCTGTTCCGCATCCTCAAGCTCACCCGCTACATCGAGGAAAGCGGGCAGCTGGTGAACGCGCTCTGGCGCAGCCGGCGCAAGGTGCTGGTGTTCCTGTTCAGCGTGCTCACCATCACCGTGATTGCCGGCGCCACGATGTATGTGATCGAAGGCCCGCAACACGGCTTCACCAGCATCCCGACCAGCATGTACTGGGCCATCGTGACCATGGCCACGGTGGGCTTCGGCGACCTGGTGCCACAGACCACGCTGGGCCGCTTCGTCACCTCGGCACTGATCCTGATCGGCTACAGCATCATCGCCGTGCCCACCGGCATCTACACCGCCGAACTGGCCAGCTCGCTGCGCGAGGGCGGCCACGCCGGCAAGCGCGATACCCGCAACTGTCCGCGGTGCGGGCTGGAAGGCCATGCGCCGGACGCACGTTACTGCCGGCAATGTGCCGAACCGCTGCCGGAACTCTCCAACGGCTAAATTGTCTTGGAGTGGTTTGGAGTGGTTGGGCAGTGCGGGTGGATCAGGTGTGGAGCGGCTGATCTGCGGCTTGGTTGCAGGGCCCTTGCCCGCCCACCCTCGCGGGACACGCCGCAAGTACGTCCTTGTAGGCTCTTACGCGGCATCCATGCCGCGTAAGGTCCCGCGAGGGCGAGCGGACAAGGACCCGTCGAGATGGTCGGTGTGTGTGGTCCAAGCAATGCATGGCGTGCGTTTTCTGATAACGGCGGATCCTGCCAACTTTCCAACACAACGCGATCAACAGGCTGGCTTTCATCCAGTCACCGACCAACTTTCTGGTGCGGTGTCCTCACCGGTTGCGGGACCGTGTGGCGGCATGGATGCCGCCACCGAGCCCCTACGGACGGCTTCACTGCGTGTCCCGCGAGCGGTGAGGGCACCGCGCCCTCGACCAACGCGGCTCCAGACCAACTCAAGATTTGGCGGCCATTCGGAATAGCGCTGAGTGTGGAACCTGCCAGTCACTGTGCGATGCGATTTGACAACGCAGCAGTGAAGAGCGCGCAGCATCAATGCGACATGCGATTGCTCATGTCGATCAGATCGTTGTAGCTGGCCAGCACGGCCTGGCGNCCTGCCAGTCACTGTGCGATGCGATTTGACAACGCAGCAGTGAAGAGCGCGCAGCATCAATGCGACATGCGATTGCTCATGTCGATCAGATCGTTGTAGCTGGCCAGCACGGCCTGGCGCGTACCGCCCGGTGGGAGCGAGCCGCTTTCCAGCAGCATCTGCTCGCTCTTGTTCAATGGTGTCTTGGTGCGGATACGCTCGACCAGTCGTCCCGACTCGCGTGCCAGCTTGTCGGCAGAACGCTCCATGTGGCCCCACATCGCATCGCCCTGGCCGATCTTGGCCTTCTGCGCCTCTTCCAGGATGCCCTGGTAGCGTGCGAGCTGGGATTGCGCTGCGGCAAGATCCGGCGTCTCGCTGTCGAGCACCTGCACCAGCTGCTTGCCTTCGCCGATGATCTTCAGGTGATACCAGGAGGCGCTGCGGCCTTCTTCCTTTTCGATCGCATCGATCTGCGCCTGGCGACGCATGTCTTCGTTGCGTTCGAGTGCGGCATTCATCGCTTCGCCGGCTTCGAAGAATGCGTGATAGGCCTGCATCAACGGCGCGTGCAGTGCCTTCATGCCCTTGCCGTCATCGCGCAGATACTCCTCGCGATCGTAGTAGCGCACCGCTTCGCCGATACGTTCGTTGAGCGTGGTGAAGCGTTCCTGATAGGTCTTGGCCACCGGATCGAGCTGGGGGTTGGCGGGCGTTTGCGCCAGTGCCGCGGTCATCGGCGCCCCGCATTCGTCCACGTGATGCGACAGCACCGTGCCCGGTGCATGGATACCGCTTTCCTTGCCGGTCGGGCCCGCCTCGGGGTCCTGCATCCAGCCGATGTATTGCTGGTAGCTCTCATGGATCGGCTGCTCGACACCGTTGAAGCAGGTGATGTAGGCATTGATCTTGTCGGCGCCTTCCACCGCGGCGGCGGGCGCGTTTTTCTGGCAGCCGGCAAGCAGTGCGGCAAACGCGATCGCCGCGGCGAGCGGCGCATGACGAAGTTGGTGGGTCATCTTGTGTTCCATTGATGGGTTGAAGAAGGTGGCGCCGCAGCGTGCGGCGGAAAGGCATCCGGCGCAGCCAGTCGCCCGGCACGCGCGCGATGGCTGGAAACAGCACTGATTACTGGCGATTGCTTTGGAACACCAGCGCGTTATAGGCGTTGAGCAACTTGCGCGGCGAGCCTTCCGGCGCCAGCGAGGGGCTATCCAGCCAGCCCTGCTCCATCTTGCTGTAGGGCGTTTTCTCGACCACGCGCTTCACCCGCGCCTTGGCTTGTCTGCGGAAGGTTTCTGCAGCGGTTTCGAAGCTGTTCCAGTCCAGCTTGCCCGGCTCCTGGTCGGCCACCTTGGCGTGCGCTTCATCGGAGAGACGGTTGAAACCGTCCAGCAGCGCGTTGGCTCGTGGCACGTCGAACTGCTCTTCTTCCAGTGCATCGGCGATCTGCTTGGCGTCGAGCATCATCGCCAGCCGGTAATACTCGCGTGTGCGGCCTTCGCCCTGCTCCAGCGTCTTGAGTTTTTCGCGTTGCGCCGCATCGTTTTGCACGTCCAGTTCGGCGCTGAAGGCGGCGCTGGCATCGGCGTAGGTGGACAGTGCCTCCATCAGCTGCGGGTGCAGCTGCTTGCCCTTGGCAAACTGGTCGTCCTCGTAATCCTGGCGGGTGTAGTAATCGGCCACTGCGTGACTGATCGGCTGCAGTGCCTTCAATGCCGCGCGATAGTCGCCTGCTGCCTTGTCCAGCGTCGGCAGCGCTGGCTTTGCCACAGCGGCCGCGCTGACCGGCGCGTCGCACTGCTGCATGTCGCCATCGTCGATATCGTACGGACCGGTCATGCCGGACTCGCCACCGGTCGGGCCGGCAAACGGGTCCTGCATCCAGCCGGTGTAGTACCTGGCGCCGGCGTGCACTTTCGCGTTGACGCGGTTGAAGCAGTCGATATAGGCGCCGAGCTTGGCAGTCACGCCTTGCAGGGCGTCCGGCTGTCTTCCGGTCGTTTTGGTATCGGCACCGCTTGCAGGCTGCTGCGACCTGCCGCCACAGGCGGCCACCAGGACGGACACGCAGGCGGCCAGAACAAGCACACGAAACTTCGAAGACACGCGCGGTACATCCTTGTTGGAAACGGTTTCAGCCGCACACCATAGCAAACCCGACGGTGAACCGGGTGTGCGCGCTCCAGCTCCGACCTCCAGCTGGGCCGCCACGGCGCGGCCGCTGGTCGGCCGCACCCGCACTCGCGGCAACTGCGCGGCCAACGCCCGGTCGCGCTCCGTCTCCCGCCAACGGGCGCGGGCCGTGATGTTGGCCGCGCTCAGTCGAGAAACAGGTCCGGCAGCAGCGCACGCGACGGGTCGACCGCGTAGCCGCTCAGGTCGGTGATGCCGGCCTGGGCCAGGACGTCGTCGTCGATCAGGAACTGGCCATGGAATCCAGCCGCCTCACGCGTCAGCACCGCGTGCGCCGCGCCGGCCATGATCTCCGGCCGGCGGCACGCGGCCGCGTCCACGCCGTCGATCATGTTGATCGCATCGGTGGCGATCACGGTGCGTGGCCACAGCGCATTGATCGCCACGCCTTGCGGGCCGAATTCGGCTGCCAGCCCCAGGGTCACCAGGCTCATGCCCATCTTTGCCAGGGTGTAGCCGGTATGCGCGCCCCACCACGCCGGGTTCAAGGACGGTGGCGGCGCCAGCGTGAGGATGTGCGGATTGGGCGCCTGCAACAGATACGGCAGGCATGCCTGTGCACACAGAAAACTGCCGCGCGCGTTGACCTGCTGCATCAGATCGAAGCGCTTCATCGGCGTGTCCAGCGTGCCGCGCAACCAGATCGCACTGGCGTTGTTGACCAGGATATCGATGCCGCCAAACGCCTCGACCGTGGCGGCCACGGCCGCACGCACCTGGTCGTCGTCGCGGATATCGCACTTGAGTGCCAGCGCCTGCCCACCGGCCGCCGTCACCGCCGCGGCCGCGCTGTGGATGGTGCCGGGCAACTTGGGATTGGCCACCGCCGACTTGGCCGCAATCGCCACATTGGCCCCATCCCGCGCCGCCCGCAACGCAATCGCCAAGCCAATCCCGCGCGAGGCACCGGTGATGAAGAGGGTTTTGCCGTTTAGGGTCATGGGATTGGGGATTTGGGATTGGGGATTCGCAAAAGCTTATAACCCGCGCAAGAACGGTGCGGGATTTGAGCTTTCGGATTCGCAAAAGCGTGTCGCCTCACCCCTCGCATCGACCAACCCACAGCCCAAGCCATGCGCCGTTGCGAATCCCCAATCCCAACTCCCCAATCCCGGCACTTCAGGGCTTCGGCCCCTGCCCCTCGTTGTCTTCCCAGTGCAGCACGCGGCGGGTCACGAAGCGGTAGACCGGTTTGCCGGTGGCGAACCACAGCTTGCGTACCCAGGAGGTGCGCTTGAGCACGCGGCGTTCCACCGGGGTGAGCGCGGCCGGGCAATACATGCGCTTGTGCTTGAGCAGGTGACGCAGGTCCTCGCGGGCAAGCAGGCGCATCCAGGGTGCGCGGGGATTGCCGCGTACCGCCAGCTGGAAATCGATGACCGCCGGGCTGCCGTCGTCCTGCACCAGCCAGTTGGCTTCCTTGGCCAGGTCGTTGTGCGCCACGCCGCGCCGGTGCAACTGCTGCAACAGCTTGCGCGCACTGCGGAAGTAGGCCAGATCGCCGCGCGGCGGGCGCCGGTACATCGCATCGCCGGCCAGGTAGCTGCGATCCAGATGGCGCCCGTCCCAGTGGAGCAGACGCGGGGTGCGCGGCAGGCCGTCCAGCTGGCGCAGCGCCAACGCCTCGCGCCGTGCCAGCCACCACGCGACGCCGCGCAACAGCCGCGGCGCCACGCTCAGATCGCGCCGCACGAACAGGCGATCGGCCTCGCGGATCAACAGGATGCGCCCGAAGGTATCGGACTTCAGCGGCAGATTGGCGGCGGGATCGTCACTCATCCCCCATTGTAGGCGGGGCGCCGGCATCGTCGCAGCGCGCGTTACGCGTGCGGTCTTGTCCGCTCGCAACCTGAGGTGAAGCGGACAGGCCGATGTGATGGCGGCGGGGTCATCTCGTCGCCATGCCCACCTATAATCGCCGGATGAATTCATGGATCGACGCCACGCTGGAGTGGATCGGACACCACCCCACCCTGGCTGGCGTGGCGATCTTTGCCATCGCATTTTCCGATGCGGTGATCGTGCTCGGCGCCATCGTGCCGGCGCTGCCGTTGCTGTTCGCCATCGGCGTGCTGATCGGGCTGGGCCAGATCAACGGTCCGTATGCGGTGGCCTGCGCCGCGCTGGGCGCCTTCGTTGGCGATGTGCTGAGCTTCTGGGTCGGCCATCGTTGGGGTCACCAGTTGCACACCTACTGGCCGTTCCGTCGCTACCCGCAACTGCTGGAGCGCGGCGAGCTCCTGTTTCGGCGCAATGCCTTCAAGAGCATCCTGATCGCCCGTTACGTGGGCGCAGTGCGGCCATTCGTGCCGGCCATCGCCGGCATGTCGCACATGCCGTTCAAGCGTTATCTGGTCGCCAGCAGCCTGGCCTGCATCTCCTGGGCGCTGTTGTTCCTGGTGCCCGGCTGGGTGCTGGGCACCGCCTACGACGCGGTGGCCGCGGTGGCCGGCCGCCTGTTCGTGGTGGTCACCTTGCTGGCCGCAGTGATCGGCCTGGCCTGGGCGATGGTGCTGTACTCCTACCGCTGGTCGGCCGGCCATCTGGATGCCCTGCTGGCGCGGCTGCTGGAATGGTCGCATCGGCATCCGGTACTGGGTAACTGGTCGGTCAGCGTGTTCGACCCGCGCCGCCGCGAGTCGGTGCCGCTGGCGATGATGGCCTTGATGCTGTTGCTGCTGGGCTGGGGCTGGTTCGTGTTGCTGATGGTGGTGCTGGCGCATGGCGAGCCGCTGCGCGTGGACCTGGCCGTGCACGATCTGATGCTGGCACTACGCAACCCGCTGGCCGACTACCCCATGGTGGCACTGGCCTCGCTGGGCGACTGGCAGGTGCTGCTGCCGGCGATCGCGGCGGCGATGGGCTACCTGGCCTGGCGGCGCCGCTGGATGGCGGTGACGCACTGGGTGATCGCACTGGCCTTCGGCCTGGCGTTGACCCAGTTGCTGGGCGCCACCGTGCAGGTGGTGCGCCCGCCGGCGGCCAGCAGCGGTTTCGGGTTTCCGTCGGTGGCGGTCACCATGGCCACGATCGGCTTCGGCTTCTTCGCGCTGCTGATCGCGCGCGAGCTGCCGGGCCGGCGCCGGGTGTGGCCGTATCTGGTCAGTGGCGCGATGGTGTCGCTGATCGGCTTCGCGCGCCTGTACCTGGGCGCGCACTGGCTCAGCGACGTGGTCGGCGGCATGCTGTTCGGCATCTTCTGGCTGCTGGTGCTGGGCATCGCCTATCGCCGCCGGGCCACCCGCGCGTTCTGGGTCAAGCCGGTCTCGTGGATCTTCTACGGTGTGTTCCTGACCTGCGCGATCGTGTTCGCGCCGCGCAATCTGGACACCAAGCTGGCCAAGTTCGAACCGCCGCCGCCATTGTTGATGGAATTGCCCGCCAGCGACTGGTGGAACGGCCAGTGGCGCCTGCTGCCCGCACGCCGCAACGAATTCGACGACGACCAGCGCTGGCCGCTGGACGTGCAACTGGCCGGCCCGCTGGCACCGCTGCAGCGCCAGCTGGAAGCACGTGGCTGGCGGGTGCAACCGCAAGCCGGCTGGGAACAGGCGCTGCATCTGCTCGATGTCAGCGGCCGCCCGGACGAGGCGCCGATCCTGCCGGCCACGCTGGACACCCAGGTCGAAGCCCTGCTGATGGTGCGTCACGCCGCGCCCGGCCATGTGCATGTGTTGCGCCTGTGGCCGGCGGCCGCGCGCCTGCAACCCGGCGCCCAACCCCTGTGGGTGGGCAGCACCCAGACCCTGCGCTACAGCCGGCACTTCAGCCTGATCGGCCTGTGGTATCCGCTGCGCGGGGTCGACCCGGCACTGAGCGCCTTGCGCCAGGCACTGGACCCCTTGCCGCATCGCCTGGAACAGCGACGACGCTCGCAGGTACCGGTGATCCTGATCGACACCACCTCGGGAAATGCACTGCGGCCAGAGGACAACGACAACGCTGCACCGCAGACGGAAACCACGGCAGCCGACCCGGCGGCATCGGGCCCGTCACAACCGCGCCGTTGATCGATCGGGCTACAGCGGCGATCGGCCTGTGACCGCACGCGCAGCCCTGTAGCCAAGAGCTGCCAGCAAAGCCCCTTGAACGCTGTAGCGATGGCGGCAACGCGTTCGCGTCGCCTGGATGCAGCGGAAGGTTGAGGTCAAAAGCCCTGGTGAGTCGAAGGCGCGGTGCCCCGACCGCTTGCGGGACACGCCGTGAACCCGTCCGTGGGGGCCTGGTGGGGACAGTGTGGCGGCATGCATGCGGCCACACTGTCCCGCAATCGACAAGGACACCGCCCCGGGACGTTGGTCGGTAGGTACGTAAAAGCTGGCGGTCTCGCGAGTTGCATTGGCCTGCTGATGCGGGTCGCAGAATTACATGTGAGCTAGCGCAGTAAAAGCACCTCATGCATTGCTCGCACCCTGCACACCGATCCATCTCGACAGGTCCTTGTCCGCCCACCATCGCGGGCTCTTGTGCGGCATGGATGCCGCGTAAGAGCCCGCGATGGACGAATGTACGGCGTGTCCCGCGATGGCGGGCGGGCAAGGGACCCTGCAGCCAAGCCGCAGATCAACCGCTCTACAACCGACGCATCCGCATCGGTCGATTACCTCCCAGGGCGACCGAAAGCTTGCGCTTCAGCGCCGTTTGGATACGCACAAACCGCATTGGTGCAGGCGCGATGCACTCACCACAGCACGCCATCCACCGGCTGCACCGGCTCCGGCGCCTGTTCGCCGATTGCCTGCAATGCGTCGATCTCCACCGTGCGGCACATGCTGTCCAGCGGCAGATCGTGGATGGTGTTGGCGAACGGATCGACCAGTTCGTCGCCGATCTTGAGTACCGCCAGGAACATCAGGCCCGCCACCGTCGACCCCACCGGCGTTGCGTACTGCAACGTCTCCACCAGGCCGATCGGCAGCAGGACGCAGAACAGCCGCGTAAACAGGTTCGGATAGAACCGGTATTGATACGGCAATGGCGTATTTTTCAGCCGCTCCATGCCGCCCTGCGCGTTGGCGATATCCACCAGGATGCGCTCGACACTGGCTTGCTGGATGCTATCGATCCAGCCATCGCGACGCGCCTGCTCGACGTCGCGCCCGGTGATGTCGAGCAGGCCATTGGCGACATTGGTGCGCGTGATCACCGCGGCGACTTCGTCGGCATGCAGGCGCGGTTCCAGCGCCATCGCCACCGGAAGCCGCCGTAGCTGGCAACGCAAGGCATTGACGTAGGCAATCTGGCGCAACGCGATCCGGCGGCCCAGCGCTGCCGCCTCCGGCGCGGACAGGATGCTGATGCCCAACCGCACCAGATTGCGCGATGCATTGATCATCTGGCCCCACAGCACACGCCCTTCCCACCAGCGCTGGTAGGTCGAGTTGGCACGAAAGCCCAGGAACAACGCCAGGGCCGAGCCGAAGATGGTCAACGGCAATGCAGGCGCGCGGAACGGCAGCACGTAGTAGATGATCGTGATCAACACGTCCCATACGAACAACACCGCCAGGGTCCGCCAGACCTGGCTGAACACATCCGCCACACGCGGTTTGACATCGATGATCAAGGCACACTCCGTGGATCGATAACGAGTGACGCCAATGCGCGCAGTGACTGCACGGATGCCATCGGGAGCGCACTCAAGCGCGGCGAGTGTGCCGTTGCAGGGGTGCAAGCGCGGTGATGGGTCACGCGCGCCGTCGTCTTAGTATCACGGCATCCAGGCGAGCAACTGGTCCAGGCGCCGGTGCGGATCGTGCTGCTGCAACAGCGACAGACGCTGCTGCTCGGTCAATGGCAGCAGTTCGGCCAGCCGCCAGCCGACCCACGCCGCCTGGTCCAGCAGCTCCGGGCCGGCGGAGGCGGATTCGCCGCCGACCTGTTCGAGCAGGCGCTCGAGCACGGTCGCCAGCAAGCCATGCTCGGGCCGCAGTTCGTCGTCGCTGTCGGGCTCGCACCAGCTCACCTCGCCCACCACCAGCCCGTTGTCGCGGATGCGCGAGCGCCGCACATGGAAGCGACGCGTGCCGCGCAGGCGCAGCACCAGCACGCCGTCGGCGCCGACATCGAAATCCTCGATACGTACTTCGGTGCCGAATGCCGCCGGCGTTGCCGGCACGCCGACCTCGCTGCCATCCAGGATCAGGCACACACCGAAGCTGCTGCCTGTACGGCCGCTCTCGCGCACCAGATCCAGGTAGCGGCGCTCGAACACGCGCAGGCCCATCGCCGCACCTGGCAACAGCACGCTGTGCAACGGAAACAGCGGCAAGGCGCTGGTGTCGTTGGTGGTCGTGAGGTCGGTCATCGGGACAATTGCGCCAGGAAGCGGCGCGGCGCGCCGTCGAAACCGCCATTGGACATGAACACCACATGGTCGCCCGGCTGCGCGATCTCGCCCAGCGTCTGCAGCAATGCCTCCACGTCATGCGCCACGTGCGCATCGCCGCGCACCTGCGCGATGATCGGTTCCGCATCCCAGGCCAGTTCCGGCCGATGCAGGAACACCACCGCATCGGCATCGCGCAAGGACGGCGCCAATGCCTGCGCATGCGCGCCCAGCCGCATCGAATTGCTGCGCGGCTCCATCGCCAACAGCACACGCGCCGCACCGACCTTCGCGCGCAGGCCCTGCAGGGTGGTCGCAATCGCAGTGGGGTGATGGGCGAAATCGTCGTACACGGTGATGTCGTGTGCCTGCCCCAGCAGCTCCAACCGCCGTTTGACGCTTTGAAAGCGTGCCAGCGCCGGCATCACCGTCGCCGGATCCACACCCACCGCATGCACGGCCGCCAGTGCTGCCAACCCATTGAGCACGTTATGCCGCCCGACCAGCGGCCACTGCACCTGGCCGATCTCCACCCCACGCTGCAGCACCGCGAAGGCACTGCCGTCGGCGGCGATCAAGCGGGCGCTCCAGTCCAGCGCCGCATCGAAACCGAAGCGCTCCACCGGCGTCCAGCAGCCCATCGCCAGCACCTCGGCCAGGCGCGCATCCTCGCCGTTGACGATCAGCCGCCCGCGCGCCGGCACCGTGCGCACCAGATGGTGGAACTGGCGCTGGATCGCGGCCACGTCCGGAAAGATGTCGGCGTGGTCGTACTCGAGGTTGTTGAGGATCGCCACCAGCGGCCGGTAGTGCACGAACTTGCTGCGCTTGTCGAAAAAGGCGGTGTCGTATTCGTCGGCTTCCACCACGAACTCACGCCCCTGGCCCAGACGGGCCGACACGCCGAAGTCTTCGGCCACGCCGCCGATCAGAAAACCCGGGGCACGCCCGGCGGCGTCCAGCAGATAGCTCAGGATGGTGGTGGTGGTGGTCTTGCCGTGGGTGCCCGCAACGGCCAGGGTGTCGCGGCCCGGCAACACCTGCTCGGCCAGCCATTGCGCACCGGAGCTGTAGCGACGGCCGGCGTCGAGCACCGCTTCCACCGCCGGGTTGCCGCGCGACAAGGCATTGCCGATGACGACATCGCTGGCATCTGCCGAGATATTGGACGGCGCGTAGCCTTGTACCAGCGCGATGCCAAGGGTTTCCAGCTGGGTGGACATCGGCGGATAGATGGCCTGGTCACTGCCCTCTACCTGCCAGCCCAGTTCGCGCGCAAGGGCGGCGACACCGCCCATGAAGGTCCCGGCAATGCCGAGGATGTGGAGTTTGGTCATGGCTCACATTGTCGCCGATCGCCGGAGTTGCGGGCCATTCCATGCAACCGCCGGGCGCAGCGTCAGGAAACCCCTACCCTGCTGTCGGGATTTTCCCGATATGCGAACTGCGTCACATCCATCACTATGCTGAACGCCAGTCGCAGCACCCCTTTGGTCCTACTCCCCAAGAGGCCAAATCCCCAGGGAGCTCATGCTGTGGGGCTCTGAGCAAGCTCATTACTGGCGTTATTCTGCCCCGGGCGTCTTGTACGCCCGGGGTTTTTCTTTTGCGCAATCAATGGGTTGCGAGCCCGCGCAATTGCCGGCGAAAGGCCGGACGCACGGACCGGCCCACCCCGACTCAGCGACCGAGCGCGGTGCCGATACGCGCCAGCACCTCATCCAGCGAGCCCACCCCGTCCACGCGTGCCAGCTTGCCGCGCTGTTCGTAGAAACCGATCACCGGCGCCGTGGAATCGGTATAGACCTGCAGGCGCTTGCGCACCGACTCGGGATTGTCGTCCTCGCGGCCCTCGGCCTTGGCACGGCCGGCGATGCGCTCGACCAGCAACTCGCTGGCGACATCCAGTTGCACCACCGCATCCAGCGGCTGGCCGATCTTGCCGAGCAGGTCGTCCAGCGCATTGGCCTGCGCCACATTGCGCGGATAGCCGTCGAGGATGAACCCCTTGGCGACATCGGCCTGACCGAGCCGCGCCTCCAGCATGCCGAGCAGGATCTCGTCGGAAACCAGATCGCCGCGTGCCATCACTTCCTTGGCCTTCAGGCCCAGCGGTGAGCCGGCGGCCACTTCGGCACGCAGCAGATCGCCGGTGGAAATATGCGGGATCCCAAACGTGTCTTTGAGACGTGTCGCCTGGGTGCCCTTGCCCGAACCGGGCGGTCCCAACAGAACCAATCGCATCAGTGGACTCCACTTTCGAATAAAAACGCGTTGCGGTTGGCGGCGTTAGACTCAGGTCTTCGCCAGCGCTGACCGTATGGTCGTGCAGCTTACCGCATCCGGGGAATGTCCCGGCACTGTCCCCTGCGCCATGTCCCATGTGAGGAGCCGTCCCCCTATGTCCACTGGCAACTTGTTGTATGCCCAATCCGGCGGCGTCACTGCCGTCATCAACGCCACCGCCGCCGGCGTGATCACCGAGGCGCGCGCACGCAAGATCAAGGTACTGGCCGCACGCAACGGCATCCTGGGCGCACTGCGCGAGGAGCTGATCGACACCTCGAAGGAGTCTGCCGCCACGATCGCCGCACTGGCGCAGACCCCGGGTGGCGCGTTCGGCTCGTGCCGCTACAAGCTCAAGTCGCTGGAAGAAGACAGCGCCAAGTACGAGCGCCTGCTCGAGGTGCTGCGCGCACACGATGTGCGCTGGTTCCTCTACAACGGCGGCAACGACTCGGCCGATACCGCCTGGAAGGTCTCGCAGCTGGCCAAGGCCTATGGTTACCCGCTGCACTGCATCGGCGTGCCCAAGACCATCGACAACGATCTGGCGGTGACCGACACCTGCCCCGGCTTCGGCTCGGCGGCCAAGTACACCGCGGTGTCGGTCCGCGAGGCCGCACTGGATGTCGCCGCCATGGCCGACACCTCCACCAAGGTCTTCATCTATGAGGCGATGGGCCGCCACGCCGGCTGGCTCGCTGCTGCCGCAGGCCTGGCTGGCCAGGGCCCGGACGATGCACCGCAGGTCATCCTGCTGCCCGAGCGCGCCTACGACCAGGCCGTGTTCCTGGCCAAGGTCAAGCAAGTGGTAGAGAAGGTCGGCTGGTGCGTGGTCGTGGCCAGCGAAGGCATCCAGGACGCGCACGGCAGCTTCGTCGCCGATGCCGGCGGGGCGGCCGACTCGTTCGGCCATGCACAACTCGGCGGCGTGGCCTCGTTCCTGGCCGCGCAGGTCAAGCAGGAGCTCGGCTACAAGGTGCACTGGACGCTGCCCGATTACCTGCAGCGCTCGGCACGCCACCTCGCCTCCAAGACCGACTGGGAACAGGCCCAGGCCGTCGGCAAGGCGGCGGTCCAATACGCCCTCAAGGGCATGAACGCCGTGATCCCGGTGATCGAACGCGTCAGCGACGCGCCGTACCGCTGGAAGATCGTGCCCGCCCCGCTGCACAAGGTGGCCAACCACGAAAAGAAGATGCCGCCCAGTTTCCTGCGCAAGGACGGCTTCGGCATCACCGAGCGCGCCCGCCGCTATTTCGCCCCGCTGATCAAGGGCGAGGCCCCGCTGGCCTACGGCAGCGACGGCCTGCCGAAGTATGTGGCGCTGAAGAATGTGGCGGTGGCGAAGAAATTGCCGAAGTGGGAGGGCTGACAAGAGGAGCACGGCCGCCAGCCTAGGCGATTGTGACAGCGCCGGCGCTGGGCTTGAGCTGCGCAGCGATGCAGCCAATTCCGACGGCCGAAGCCAGCGAGTGCGTGTACCGGAATGCTTTCCTGTTCCGGCTGGCGCTGTGCCAATTCCGCTATCTATTGACCGTCGCCGGGCCCGGCAGAGGAGAGTGCCCGGCCGGCAAATGCCGCGACCTGCTGTAGGGATTTTCTTACAAAAATTGGCAAAGCAAGCCAGGCCGCGCCTGGGCGACTCCCCCTGGGAGGGCAGCCCTACCTCATTAGTAGAAATTTGGTTAAGTGTGTGCCACAGTTCGCACCAAACCTGCCTCATCGCGCATAGGGATCATGGCTTCAGCAGGCAACCCTCTCCAACATCCCGAGGCGGCAGCCCCTGTCGCAGGTGCCTGCCCGCTGAAGAAGCGGCCTCACTCAGTCGCGACGAGCCGATGATTTATAACGCCAGCGCTGCTGGCTGACCAAGCAAGCGGCCTTCACTTCTGTTCCCGCTGCACTGTTCCTGCCAACTATCTATACCGCAAAGATCGACGAGACTCGCCATGACCGCACGTCCCCGCCGCCTCCGCCATCCGATTTCCCGCCTTGCCGCCGGCCTGCTGCTAACCATTGGGCTGTGCGTGGGGCCTGCCAATGCGCAAGTGGTCGTCACTAACCCGACGGGAGAGTCGAAGGATATCGCGGAGTATGCGGAACAGGCCAAGCGATGGACCGACACGGCCAAGCAGTATCAACAACAGCTGCAGCACTATCAGCAGCAGCTCATCAAGTGGCAGCGTCTGCAGTTCAATGAGCCTGAACTGGAAAACAAATTTGTCACGCGCAAATTGAATCACGGGCTGGACGCCTACTGTCCCGGAGCTTCCGGCATTGCCGGCCTTTTTGAAAAAATGATGCCGATTTCTCTGGATTCGCTTACTGGCGACAATTTGCAGAAAACGCAAAACGAAATCTGCAAGCAAATTGTGATTGCGCAAAACTCACAGTACAACGAGGCGATTTTGATGATCCAGCGCCTGGTGGAACGTTCCAGAGACTTCGAACGTCTGCAACGCCAGCGCGATAAGGTGGGAGACAAGGAGGGTGCGCTCGCTGCGAACGACAACGAAATTCAGCGTTATGCGGCACGCAACGCGATGGAGCTCACCCACTGGGAAGCCAGGATGAAGGCCTATGACATCTACATCGCAGGCCTCAAAGATGACCAGAGCCTGCTGGCCAAGCGCGCGCTGGAAGGTGACAAGAGCGACATCCTCGGGCAGGTCATCCAGGCAGCTGCGTTAAAGATTGCGCTGTCCAAGTAAATGAATTAGCAGGCAACCAAAGCCTCATCACGGTACATAGGCAGACAGCAATGGACGTTTTTTTTCAGGGCGGGATGAACTGGTTGCAGCCGCTGGCGGACGCCAACCTTGGCGACTTCGTTTTCTTCAAACTGGTCAGCGATTATTTCAATCGGGAAATCCAGGAGTTCGGCCTCGACTTGATGAAGGAAACCATGAAGTGGGTCAGCACGATCGCGCTGACGGTAACCACGCTCTGGATCCTGATTCTGGGCTACCGCATCGCCACCGGGCAATCGCGCGAGAGCGCGATGGCCACCATGATCAAGGCGGCCAAGGTCGCCATCATCATCAGCGTGGCGTCGGCGGTNCTGGGCTACCGCATCGCCACCGGGCAATCGCGCGAGAGCGCGATGGCCACCATGATCAAGGCGGCCAAGGTCGCCATCATCATCAGCGTGGCGTCGGCGGTCGGGGCCAATGGAGCCATGCTGCACAAGACCATGACCCAAAACCTGGACAAGGAAATCCACGGTCTGTTCACCGGTGACGACGACAGCACCGCTGAGGATGCCATCGACGATAACCTGGCCTATACCCAGCTCGCCCTGGCGGCGCTGGATGCCGTCCGGGTGGATGCCAGCGAGCCGGAGATGCTGGAGAAAAAAGGCAGGGCCGTGATGCTGGCGGGCTTTGGCACCGCCAGCCCACCGATGGCCGCCGGCGCGATGTTGTTGCTGTTCAAGTTCACCATGGCCTTCCTGATCGGCATCGGGCCGATCTTCATCCTGGCGCTGGTCTTCGACCAGACCAAGGACCTGTTCAAGAAGTGGCTGTTCTACCTCATCGGCACCTTGTTCTCGATGGCCATGCTGTCGGTGGTNGCGCTGGTCTTCGACCAGACCAAGGACCTGTTCAAGAAGTGGCTGTTCTACCTCATCGGCACCTTGTTCTCGATGGCCATGCTGTCGGTGGTCACGGCCATGGTGCTCAAGTTTACCGCGAAGGTGGCCGCGGCCTACTGGGCGGTCAAGTTCATTAAATTCGGCGATGCCGAAGGCTTGTCCAGCCAGGCCCTGCAGCAAGGCGGCATCGGCCTGATCATGACCCTGCTCATCATCACCGTCCCCACCATCGCCGCCGCGCTATGGCAGGGCAATATGGGCACGTTCCTTTCCTACACGGCATTCAACAACACAGCAGCCCCGGGACCTCAGGGCCAGCCGGCTGGGTCGTATATGCCGCAGCAGGCTCCTAGAAGTAACAGTCAAGGAGATGAGCGCAGCACAGAGACGGCGAACGCTACTAAGGCAATCGCTGGAGGTTCAACTACAACATATACCCAGTCTCCAGGCTCACGAGGAAATGCCAGCCGAAGTGAAGGCAGTGCCACTTAGCCAACCTAGTTATTGGATACAGTGAATTTTCAAATGAAGATACATAAATTTTTACTTGCGTTCATTTTCATGAATGCCTTCCCTGCTATGGCAGAACAGGGCTGTCCCCCTGGGCAATACCCTATCGGCGGACAAGGTGTAGCGGCATGCGCGCCAATCCCTCAAGGAAGCTCTAGCAATCAAGCTCCTCGCCCACTCGGCAAGTGGCTCAAGACTTGGGGCGCCATTGCCCATGATCCTGTTGATGGCGTGCTAGGTGTTTCGTCAGGAAAATTTTCTAAACGAGATGCTGAAAAAGATGCACTTATGAAATGTACCGAAGCTGGAGGAACTAGGTGCAAAGACTGGGCAAGCTACCAAAATCAGTGTGCAGCAGTTGCAGGCCCGCAAAGAAATGGAGTCAATGTTGCTGGAGCATTACAATTTTCTAGGGGTCCATCTCTTGAAGACGTGAGACGCAAAGCGGAAAACGACTGCACATCTTCAGGCGGTCTTACATGCACCATTCTTTATTCGAATTGCTCGGAACAAGTATTCAAAGCCTACTAAATATCACTTTTCCAATAAAATAATATTTTATGGATAGTCTCATACTACTAGCGTCATTGCTCCCATCGACCGTCAGCTTCACCTCTCTCGCGAAATACCGCCAAGGTTATTATTGTCAGCTCCCCGTAAAATTGGTCCATCCATAGTTAGAGGTCTCCGGGCACACTAGCCATCAAGGAGACCAACGATGCGCAAGAGCAAGNGCGCTGGTCTTCGACCAGACCAAGGACCTGTTCAAGAAGTGGCTGTTCTACCTCATCGGCACCTTGTTCTCGATGGCCATGCTGTCGGTGGTTACGGCCATGGTGCTCAAGTTCACTGCGAAGGTGGCCGCGACCTACTGGGCGGTCAAGTTCATTAAATTCGGCAATGCTGAAGGCCTCTCCAGCCAGGCCCTGCAGCAAGGCGGCATCGGCCTGATCATGACCCTGCTCATCGTCACCGTCCCCACCATCGCCGCCGCGCTATGGCAGGGCAATATGGGCACGTTCATGGCCTACTCGGCGTTCAACAACACAGCAGCTCCTGGACCCCAAGGGCAGCCGGCTGGGTCGTATATGCCAGCGCAGGTGGCAAGAAATAGCAACCCGGGTGAAGAGCGGGGTGCAGACTCGACGAGCACCAATAAAATAATCACTGGCAACACTAATTCGACACCCATTCAAGTAGCCGGCTCGCGGGGAAATGCCAGCAGAAATGGAGATAATAGTATTTAAACACCTTCATTTTCGCCAGAAAGAAGTTTTTATGAACCTCAATGTAACTATATCTTTTCTGATTTTAATCACTACATTCTCGGCAGCGGCAGAACAAGGCTGCCCACCCGGACAGTATCCGATCGGGGGACAAGGGGTGGCGGCATGCGCCCCGATTCCTCAGGGTGGTTCTGGCCAACACGACCCTAAACCGATAGGTAAGTGGATAAAAACGTGGGGAGCAGTCGCACACGACCCTCAAAATGGAATTCTCGGTGTTTCGCTAGGAAAATTCTCCAAGCGTGAAGCAGAAAAAGATGCGCTTACCAAGTGCTCCGAAGGCGGAGGGACTAACTGTAAAGCCTGGGCAAGCTATCAGAACCAATGCGCTGCCATAGCTGGGCCTCAAAAAGATAGCAGAGACGTACCCGGCGCACCATATTTTGCTAGAGGAGCTTCGTTGGAGGACGTCCAAAATAGAGCTATAGATGGGTGTATTTCAGCGAACGGACTTAAGTGCGCAACTCTCTATTCAGCATGTTCAGAGCCAGTATTTAAAAGTTATTGATTTATCATCATCTCTAGAGGAACAGCTATAAAGCTTTCCCTGGACAGTGCTGAGGTGCTGTCCAGTCGGACCCAGCGCTAGGGCGACATCAGCTTTATGATGACCATGCGCATCATCACCATACCGACCTCGCCGCCGCGCTATGGCAGGGCAATATGGGCACGTTCATGGCCTACTCCGCGTTCGGGACTGCAGCAAGCCCTGGACCCCAGAGGCAGCCGGCTGGGTCGTATATGCCGCAGCAGGCTGCTAGAACCACAAATGAAACGTCTCAAGAATACATCTCCGACCAACTCTCCGGTTGCGAACAGGCCGCTCGGTCCATCTGGCGGCGCTGAATCTACGCCAGTGTCAGGATCTAGGGGAAACGCCTTGAGAAATGACAGCAGTTCTGCTTAGGTTAAAGAGTACCGACATTTAAGAGATTAATTGATATGCAAGCTAAATTGGCGCCACTGCTCTTTCTGGCAATTGTATTTTCAGCAAGAGCAGAACAAGGCTGCCCTCCTGGCCAATACCCAATTGGCGGACAAGGTGCCGCTGCATGCGCACCGATTCCGCAAGGAGGTGGAGGCCACCGAGAACCGCGCCCTTTAGGAAAATGGATCAAAACATGGGGAGCTGTTGCGCTTGATGAATCTGAAACAGGCGCAGTAGGGGTTGCTACCGGTGAGCTTTCAAAGAACAAAGCCAAGAAGGCTGCTATATTGAGCTGCACAAAAGCCGGCGGCAAAGATTGTCGAGATTAGGCTACTTATTTTAACCAATGTGCAGCGGTTGCAGAGCCTCATAAAGATGGGAAATCTTCCGGAGGAAAACTGCAATTCAACAGCGGCCCGGAGCCTGAGAAAGTCAAGGCTGAAGCTGAAAAAAATTGCACATCCCTGAACAACGGTGAGTGCAGAGTAATTTACTCAAATTGCTCGGATCAAATTTTTGAAAATTATTAGACTCATAAAATATAAATAAATTTACATGGGAAAATTAAATTCACGAATAGAGAGTCCCCAATCAACTAGAAGGTATTCACGAGATCCTTCGAGAATTTAACTAAGATCGTTTTCTGTAGCACTACTATAAGCTTCCCCGCGTGGACCCTGCTGGTGGTCACTACGAATTGGCCCCTACCAGATCAACGATCTCTTCACCTTTTTACGCGATGGGCATGCCCACCGATTGCTGGTTCACCGACGCCCCTGCTACTGGCGCGTCGTTTCACATCTAACGTGTTGATCTATGGCTGGCTTCGAACCTCTGCCGATCCTGCCATTTCACGTCACCGCGCTGGCTCGATGTTGGATTAGTGCAGATAGCACCATGCGCGCCTAGACTGCGCATCTCCATTGCACAATCTCCGCAGGCAGCAGAAGCATCTCCATGACTCCCAAGATTGTCGGCCGTTTCGCTTTTCTCCTCATGCCTTTCTTCTTTGCAGGATGCAAGCCCATGAATGCCCCCAGCGAACCCTCGTCCCCCTACAACGTCGACACCGATCCGGTCTATCGGAAGAACCCGCATCCAGTGCAGGCGTATCGCATCACCATGATGATTGAAGATGCGCCAGGGCCCTTTGACTGGATCTCAGGCACAGCGTTTTACGAAATGACCAACCGCGATGCCTGCACGCCTTTTGATCGTTCGCTGGGCATGTCGACAAAGCAAAAAGAGGATGCAATTCCCATACACTTCGAGAAGCGTGATGCATCCACCTATGTGGCGACGATCTATGCCGATGGCATAGTCGATGCAGACTACTACGGCAAGGGCATGTGCGTATTTGAACTCAATGGAGTTGGCATCTCATTGAAAGCCACTGGAAAGAAAGAGGAAACACGATTTCAGCCAGTCCTCTTCAAGAGCGAGATTCATAGCTCAGCACCCAAGATCACCTATTTCTGGAAAGGTCGTTACCCCAAGGAAGATATGGAAAACTTCCCGGATGGCGGTCGACTTTCTGTCGATCAATTCAATGATGACGCGCGAAACAACATCTTCAAAGTCACCTTGACTGCAGAGAGGGTTCAGTTATGAGCCTCACAAGCCAGCAATATGCAGCGCTTTCGAAGGATGTTTACGACCGCCCCGAGCAAGTCGGAGCGAACAGCAGCCCAGTAGATATTGGTGGAATTTCTTATCGCCGCCTGGAGTATGCCGATAGCGCATCCGGCTACCAGGGCATCATTTATCAACGGATCGACACAAACGAAATTATCGTTGCTCATCGAGGAACAGAATTCGAGCGTCAACCAAAACAAGATGGTGCCCACGCGGATGGTGGCATGGTTGCAGCACGTCATAACCGCCAGGTGGAGGATGCGCTTGAACTGACACAACACGCGTTCGCTTATGCGCAAAAAATAGGCAAGGATGGAGCGGCCCCGGCAGTCACCGTCACCGGCCACTCGCTTGGCGGCGACTTGGCGCAGGTCACGGCACATCACTACGGCCTAAAGGGCGAGACCTTCAACGCCTACGGCGCCGTCAGCCTAGACCGGCGCATCCCCGAAGGCGGCACCGATGTAGTCAATCATGTGATGGCTGGCGATGCAGTCAGTGCTGCAAGCAAGCACTACGGTCAGGTGAGGGTCTATGCCTCGTCCCGAGAGATCGCCTTGCTGGAAAAGGCTGGCTACGAAAATACCCCCGGCGTGTTGGATGCGCGCAATCCAGCTGTAGCCATCCCGCTCGGTGACTCACACCGCATCCATAACTTCCTCCCGGTGGATGCCAACGGCAAGCCGGATCGCTCGGTGCTGGAAGATCCCAAATCGCAGCAGTTGGCACAGCAATATGCGCCGATGATCGACAAGTACCGCGACGATGTAGCGCTGCTGCGGGGCGGCCTGACCCTGGCATCACGCCACTTGCAGTCCATGAACGTGGCAGATGGCATCAATCATCTGCGCGGCCCTTTGGCCCCCGGTGCCGGTGCGGCCGAGATGGCAGCCGAGCGCTGGAAGGAAACGCAGCAGCGCATGGAGCGCGAAGACAAGACTGTGTATGTGCCCCCTGGCTGGAAGCTGCCCCTGGGCAATTCCCCCGAGCGCTGCGTAGATCCGGGCGCGGCTGCCATGTCAAATGATCCGCTGTATCGCTCCATCCACAGCAAGCTGCCGCAGGGCACCTCCGATGCCGTGGCCATGCATGCCATCGTCGAGGCCAAACGCGCTGGCATCGTCGACGTCGACCAGCTGCGCAGCGTCACCGTGCAGGACGGCAACGCCTGGATCGTCGGCAACACGCCGGGATTCCGCGCCAAGGTCGATCTGGCAGCCGAGGTACCGCCCGTGCAGGAAAGTCTGCGCCAGTCACAGGCGCTAGACAGCCAGCGATCCCAGGAGATGGCCCAGCCCTCGCCTGCACGTGTACTCTGAGAACCATTGTCCTTGCAGCATGGAGCGCGATGCGTATGCAAGCCGTCACCGCACTAGCCTGCTTTTCGTCCGGCTCTAGACCTGAAAAGCGCGGTCTTGAGCTGATGGAGCGGGCTATGAGGTGGGTCAGCACGATCGCGCAAACGGTGACCACGCTGTGGGTGCTGATCCTGGGCTACCGCATCGCCACCGGGCAATCGCGCGAGAGCGCGATGGCCACCATGATCAAGGCGGCCAAGGTCGCCATCATCATCAGCGTGGCGTCGGCGGT
>NZ_QREM01000009.1:1359644-1620379 GCF_003353015.1 Xanthomonas arboricola
CGAGTGGGCCGATCGCAAGGGCATCGCCTTGGACTTCATCGAGCCTGGGCGTCCAATGCAAAACGGTTTTATCGAACGCTTCAACGGCAGCTACCGGCGCGGCGTGCTGGACATGCATATCTTCCGCACGCTGAGCGAGGTCCGCAAACAGACCGAACACTGGCTGGCCGACTACAACCAGCAGATCCCGCACGACAGCCTGGGCGGGCTAACGCCCNTCTTCCGCACGCTGAGCGAGGTCCGCAAACAGACCGAACACTGGCTGGCCGACTACAACCAGCAGATCCCGCACGACAGCCTGGGCGGGCTAACGCCCACCGAGTTCCGTGATCAACATCAACCGCAGACCTCTAGTTTTAGCTGGCATTGAATTGAGGGGAGTCGACACGCTGGCGGTGACCACCTACTAATTGTAAGCGGCTGACAAAAGCGGCAGGCATCTGCCAGGTGGATGCGTATGGCGAGTACTGGGCATGCAAGTTATGTATGCCACTCGCGAACACCAGCCGCATCCACCTGACGGCTGCGAAGCAGGCCTCCTCGCCGCTCTTACTGACAGGCCTTGCCTTCCATCGTCTGCTGCGCAGCGAACATCGGTACCTGCGGGATCTTGCCGGCGGCGGCTTGTTGCTTGGCATCTTCCAGGTAGATGCGTGACTGGCCTTGGCCATCGAGCTGTGGTTTGGCATCTACCGGCTTGCGCCAGACGCGCACCACCGCCTGCTGCGCGGGGCAGGCCGCACTGGGGACGCGGATCACATCGTTGAAGATCCAGCCAGATGCGACGCTGGGCGTGGCCTTGGCGAAGTCCACGAAGCGTGCGCGCGGCTGGCAGGTGGGGCTGCTGCGCACCACCGACAATGTATACGGCTGTGCAGCATTGCCGGTGAACACGCCCTCCAGGCGTGCGCAGGCTTCGGGAATCTGGCGCAGGGTGTGCACGGCGCCGACCGCTTGGGCGGTGCCGGCTGGGCGCTGCTTCAATTCCGGCGTCGGTTCGGCAGCGAGCGCTTGGGCGCTGAGCAAGACTGCAGCGATCGTCACGGCATATTTTGCGGCATGGTTCGACATCGTCACTCCTGGATCGGCTCGATCACGTTGGCCGCAGGCTGTCATGCCGCAACTGAACGACGCGCCAAAGCCCGCGGTGGTGGCAGCGGCGCAAGGCGCGGCGCATACTCGCCCGCAATCCGGCCACCCGAACATCGCGACGCGCGTTACGGCCCCATGGCCGTCGAGTCCGTATTCGCCACTCCACTCGCTGCGTGCATCGCCCTTGGTTCGTCCGACCGGACGACATCCATTCGCTGGGAGGGGTCATGCTGGAACACTACGGGTTGTTACTCGCGCTGGGTTGTGCGGTCCTGGCAATCGTCTATGGGGGGGTGTCTGCACGCTGGGTGATCGCGCAGCCGAGCGGCAACGCACGCATGCAGGAGATCGCCGCCGCGATCCAGGAAGGTGCACGCGCGTATCTCAACCGGCAATACCTCACCATTTCGATTGCCGGCGGCGTGCTGTTCGTCCTGGTCGGGCTGTTTTTGAGCTGGTACACCGCCAGCGGGTTTGCGATCGGCGCGGTGCTGTCGGGGCTGGCCGGCTACATCGGCATGAACGTGTCGGTACGCGCCAACGTCCGTACGGCCGAGGCCGCGCGGCATGGCATCGGCCCTGCGATGGATGTGGCGTTCCGTGGCGGTGCCATCACCGGCATGCTGGTGGTCGGCCTGGGATTGCTCGGCGTCGCCGGCTATTACGCGCTGTTGCAGGCGCTGGGACTGCCGCTGGAGCGCAACCTGCATGCGCTGGTGGGGCTGGCATTCGGCTCGTCGCTGATCTCGATCTTCGCGCGCCTGGGTGGCGGTATTTTCACCAAGGGTGCGGACGTGGGCGCGGATCTGGTCGGCAAGGTGGAAGCCGGCATCCCCGAGGACGATCCGCGCAACCCGGCGGTGATCGCCGACAACGTGGGCGACAATGTCGGCGACTGCGCCGGCATGGCAGCGGATCTGTTCGAAACCTATGCAGTCACCGTGATCGCCACGATGCTGCTGGGCAGCCTGACCCTGGCCGAAACCGGTCCGCATGCGGTGCTGTACCCGCTGGTGCTCGGTGGCGTATCGATCATCGCCTCGATCGTGGGCGCGGGCTTCGTCAAGGTCAAGGCGGGCGATTCGATCATGGGCGCGCTTTACAGGGGCGTGATCGTCTCCGGCGTATTGGCCGCACTGGCCTACTGGCCGATCACCCAGTCGCTGATGCGCGACAACGCACACGGTGCAACATCGTTGTATGTCTGCGCCTTGATCGGGCTGGTCCTCACCGGCCTGATCGTGTGGATCACCGAGTACTACACCGGCACCCAGTACAAGCCGGTGCAGCACGTGGCCGCCGCAAGCACCACCGGTCACGGCACCAACATCATTGCCGGCCTGGGCGTCTCGATGAAATCCACTGCGCTGCCGGTCATTGCGGTCTGTGCGGCAATCTGGGGCGCGTTTCATTTTGGCGGCCTCTACGGCATTGCGACCGCGGCGACTGCGATGCTGTCGATGGCCGGCATGATCGTTGCGCTGGATGCATACGGGCCGATTACCGACAACGCCGGCGGCATCGCCGAAATGGCCGAGTTGCCGCCGGAAGTACGCAACATCACCGATCCGCTGGATGCGGTGGGCAACACCACCAAGGCGGTCACCAAGGGCTATGCGATCGGCTCGGCCGCCCTGGCCGCGCTGGTGCTGTTTGCCGACTACACGCACAACCTGCAGGCGGCCAATCCCGGCCAGGTCTTCGCCTTTGACCTGTCCGACCACACCGTGATCATCGGCTTGCTGATCGGCGGCTTGATCCCGTATCTGTTCGGCGCGATGGCGATGGAAGCGGTGGGGCGCGCGGCAGGCGCGGTGGTCGAGGAAGTGCGTCGCCAGTTCCGCGAGATTCCGGGGATCATGGCCGGCACCGCCAGGCCGCAGTACGACCGTGCGGTCGACATGCTGACCCGCTCGGCGATCCGCGAAATGATCCTGCCCTCGCTGCTGCCGGTGGTGGCGCCGGTGGTGGTCGGGTTGCTGCTCGGACCGCGCGCACTGGGTGGATTGTTGATCGGCACGATCGTGACCGGCCTGTTCCTGGCGATTTCGATGACCACCGGCGGCGGCGCCTGGGACAATGCCAAGAAGTACATCGAAGACGGCCACTTCGGCGGCAAGGGCAGCGAGGCGCACAAGGCTGCCATCACCGGCGACACGGTGGGCGACCCCTACAAGGACACCGCCGGTCCAGCGATCAACCCGCTGATCAAGATCATCAACATCGTGGCCCTGCTGCTGGTGCCGCTGCTTTGAGGGCGACCTGCCGCAAGCCGCGATCCGGCCGAAGCTAACGCGGTGGGACCCGGAACGTGCCAACGCACGTCCGGGTCCCCTACACCGCGCCAGGCCTTACAACGCCGGCAGCGCTTACCTGACGGCCACTGCGGGCCGGCCCCGTTGGCCTGCGGCCGGCGGTGCTGGCGTGCTGCATGGCCCGATCGCGACAGCCGCGCCTGCCCCGCTGCCCTGCCCTACCCTGACCGGACGCAATCCCTGCACCAGGCAGCACCGCGCAACAGCCTGCGGTGCCGCATGTCCTCAGAGGCAGCCGATCAAGCCATCGTAGATCGGCGGCGCGCCACCGGGCAGTGGCTCGAACAGCGGGTTGTTCACCGCCAGGGTGCGATACATCTCGTCCAGCCGCGTCCCGGCCTTCAGTGGCGCCGTGCAGCGCCAGACCCGGCTGTCCGAGCGCAGGTATCCGCTGCCGGGATCGACGCTGACCTCGCTGGCGCCGAAGGTCCAGATGCAGCTGCGCACCACCCCGCTCACCCGATGCACCGAGCAGCGGAAGCGCAGCGACTGGTAGTCGCTGAATTCACCGCCGCAGAAGGTGTCGCCGCAGATCTGGTCGAAGTCGTGTTCCAACCGCTGCTCCAGATCGACGAAGGCCTCCCAGCCCTCGCCATTGGCGGGCCAGTCCACCGCATCGACGTAGGTCGGCGGCGACGCAGGTGTTGCCGCGCCAGCGAGCTGGACAGCACCGGAGAGCAGCAGCACAAGAAGCAAACGCACAGGCTTGAACATGGCAGTTCCCGAGCAGTGGAGGAGTCTGCAGCGTGCGCCACGCCCCGGGCCACGACGATCAGGGAGCTTCCCGGGATGAATGCGGGCTATGCCGCACCCGGCAGTCAGAACATCGCCCATTCAGTGTCGCTGCACCGCAACAGCCGAACGCGTAGAATCGCGCTCCACACACTAGATGACGCCTCGGGAGTTACGCGCATGGGTCTTGAACTGGTCACCTCTGGCAAGAATCTGCCGGAAGAAATCAACGTCGTCATCGAAATTCCGAAGGACTCGGAACCGGTCAAGTACGAAGTGGACAAGGCCAGCGGCGCGATCTTCGTCGACCGCATCCTCTCCACCCCGATGCGCTACCCCTGCAACTACGGCTATGTGCCCAACACCCTGTGCGGCGACGGCGATCCGGCCGACGTCCTGGTGGTGCTGCCGCTGCCGTTGGTCCCCGGCTCGGTGGTGCGTTGCCGCCCGGTCGGCGTGCTGCGCATGAGCGATGAAGCCGGCAGCGACGAAAAGATCCTGGCGGTGCCGATCGAGAAGATCTTTTCCGGTTACGCGCATATCGAGGATATCAACCAGGTCTCCAGCCACTGGATGGAGCGCATCGGGCATTTCTTCGAGCATTACAAGGACCTGGAGAAGGGCAAGTGGGTCAAGCTGGACGGTTGGGGCGGCGCGGCCGAGGCCAAGCGCATCCTGGTGGAGTCGGTGGAACGCTATAATTCCGACGCACCCTGATCCAACGAGCGTGATGCAGCCCCGCAACCGCGGGGCGATCGGGATCACGCTTCCGGCGTGATCCCGGTGACCGCCGGCGGCAGATTGGGTACATTGCCGACAGCGTTTGGCCGGTGTCTGTCACCGGTGACTCTTGGGGAAGTGTCTTGCGTATTCTGTTTGTTGGGGACGAAGCCAGCCTTCCGTCCGAACTGAGCGACTACGTCGCCGATCTGGGTGATCAGTGGCAGGTGCAGCAGGTGGCCGACGGCAATTCGGCGATCGAAGCGGCTGCGTTGTCGCCATTCGATGCGGTCATCGTCGCTCCCGTCCTGCCCGACCTCACTTCCGCCACGTTGCTGGGGCAGATCCGCACGCTGCGGCCGGACACCATCCGTATTGCCTTGATCGACGCCCAGGACGGCCAGCGCACGCCGCCGGCGCGCATCATCGGCGTGGCGCACCGCTTCCTGCCGATGCCGCTGGCCCCGGAAGTCCTGCTTGAAGCCATCACCAGCCTGGAAGAACTGCGCGACCTGCTCGGCAATCCGCGCTTGCGCGCTGCGATCGGCCGGATCGAAAAACTGCCGTCGCCGCCGCACCTGTATCTGAGCCTGATGCATGCGCTGGAAGAGGAAGAAGGCACCGATGCGGCCGACATCGCCAAGCTGATCGCCGGCGATCCGGCAATTGCGGCCAAGGTGCTGCAGCTGTGCAATTCCGCGTTCTTCTCCGGCGGCCGCAGCATCACCGACCTGCGCACCGCAGTGACCCGCCTGGGCGTGGCCACGCTGCGCGACCTGGTCCTGGCCAGCGAGGTGTTTTCGGTACAGACACTGACCCCGGCCGAGCGCAGTGCGCTGCAGCGCCGCGCCCTGCTCTCGTCACGACTGGCAGCCAAGGTGTTGCCGCCCACCAGCGCAGAACTCGGCTCCACCGCGGCGCTGCTGGCCGACATCGGCCTGTTGCTGCCCGGCGTGCGCGACGAGCGCGAACCGCCAACGGAAGGCGGCGACGATCGTCTGGGCCACGCCGAAGCCGGCGCGTACCTGCTCGGTCTTTGGGGCCTGCCGATGCCGATCATCGAAGCGGTGGCCTTCCATCGTCACCCGCAGCGCTCCAGCCTGCGCAGCTTCTGGGTGACCGGCGCGGTGCATGTGGCGACCGCATTGGCCAGCGGCGAAACCGTGGACGAGGAGTACCTGTCCAAGGTCGGCGTGCTCACCCGCCTGCCGGCCTGGCGCGAGCAGGCCGATACCTTGCTGGGGCTTGCCGAGGCCTGAGGACGGCACCAGGGTGATGCAACAGGAAAGGCGCGACCTGGTCGCGCCTTTTTCTTTGCCTGTTTGCGAGAACGCAAATGCAGTCATGGCGCGATGCTGCTTGTCTGCGCATGCATCACCGCGCTCGCGATTTGCATGGATATCGCCACATGACTGGCGCGGCGACGTGCAGCAAGCCAGCAAGCGCGCTGGTCATCCCAGCACGGTGCAGCGCATGCTCAGGCAGACAGACACACGACGGGCATGGCAGCGCCAGCGCTTGCCAGACCTTGTCCCCACTCACTCTCCGGAAACAAAAAAAACGGGCCTTTCGGCCCGTTTTTTCAATCCTTACGACGCTTCGGTGATCAGAAGCGCTGGTTGTACTGCACAAACAGGAAGCGGTCGTAGTCGAGCATCGGATCGATCGCCGCGGTGCTGCTGTTGGTGATCGAGTAGGTGATCGGCGGCTGCTTGTTCCAGATGTTGCGGGCACCAACGGTCACGCTGCCATCCCACGGAGCCTGCCAGGTAACCGAGACGTCCTGGTAGGAGATCGAGCCCTTCTTGTTGGAACCGGTGCCACCGCCCCAGCCCGGATTCGGGGTCTGGTAGTTCGGGTTGTTGCACTCGATGCCTGCGGCTGCATCCCAGCAGTAATCACGGAAACCGCCGTAGTAGCGCAGGTTCCAGTTGGCCGACAACGCACCCAGCGACCAGTCCAGACCCAAGGTGGCACGCACGCGCGGGAAGTTCCAGTAGCCGGCGCTGTTTTCCCACTCTGCACCGGCTTCTGGTTGCGACTTGTAGGTCGCCAGGTAGTTGGTGTCGAGGTTGACGGCGAACTTGCCGTAGGCGGTTTCTGGCATGCGGTAACGCACGCCGAAGTTATAGCCTTCGGTTTCCAGGCGGCCCAGATTGACGTTGCCACGGCTCAACGTGGTGACCTGGCCAGTCACCGCATCGCGGCCGAAATCGGCGCAGTAGCTTTCCAGATTGTTGAGGTAGCAGTTGTTCAGCACATCATTGGCCGTCAGCGCGGTGATGATGTTGGAGATCGAGATGCGGTACCAATCCAGCGAGAAGTCCAGGCCCTGCACCCAATGCGGGCTGTAGACCATGCCGACGGTGCGGGTGATGCTGCGTTCCGGCTCCAGCTCGGCATTGCCCACGCCCGAGTTGAACGGCGCATTGCCCTGCACGTCGCGGCGGGTGACCGGATTGCCTGCGGTGTCGGTCTGGCGGAAACCAGCCGGCACTTGGCCTGCGCAACGTGCTGCCACGCTGCCGGTACCCAGCGAACCGAAGGTCGCATCGCACGGATCGGTGAAGGTATCGAACGTCTGCGAGCCACCACCGAAGGTGTCGGCCAGCGTCGGCGCGCGGAAGCCGGTGCCGTAGGTACCACGCACCAGCAGGTCGTCGATCGGCTTCCAGGTGAAGCTGAACTTGCTGTTGGTGGTATCGCCGAAGCGGCTGTAGTTGCTGTAACGCGCGGCCACGTCGAACGACAGTTCCTTGGCGCCCGGCAGATCCTTCAGCACCGGAATCAACAGCTCCAGGTAGGCTTCGTTGGTCTGGTAGCTGCCTTCGGTGGCCTGCGCGGCCAGATCGGTGGTGTAACCAGCGCTGGACAGCTGATCCGGATAGTCGTACCCGCTGATCTCACGGTGTTCGAAGCCTGCAGCGAAGCCCAGCTCACCGGCCGGCAGGTCGAACAGGCCGCCGGTGACGTTGGCGGTCCACTGCTTGCTCAGGCTCTGCTGCGTGGACTGACCCAGTGCATTGATGTACTGCAGCGCATTCGGGGTGGAGGCCGACGGGCCGCCCAGGATGTTGAACGGGGTGCACTGGCCCAGCGCATTGCTGGTGCCCAGCGGCAGCGGGCTGGCCGCGGTACCGCACTGCACCTGACCCTGCGCATTGAGGAACGACGGGCCCAGTGCCTTCTGCAGCGCCAGCAGGTTGATGTTGCCGCGCGAAACCTGGGTCACGTCGTACTTGTTGTAGTTGAAGCCCACGTCCCAGTTCCAGCCGTGGCTGCCGACATCGAACACGCCTTCCAGCGCTGCATCGAAGTGGGTGGACTTGACGTTGCTTTCGGTGGTGCGCGGCAACTCAACCGTACGACGGAACCAGCTGTTGATGTCCTGGCCGATCGGGTTGTAGTAGCTGGCACCGCTGATCGCCACCGGGAATTGCGGCTGCGACGTGGCTTGCAGCGGGTAACCGGCGATCTGCCGGTTGGACTCGCGCTCGGAGTACATCGCGGTGGACTTGAAGGTGATGCTGTCGGTGATGTTGTAGCTGCCGCTTGTGAAGACCGACTTGTTCTTGCTGGACTGCTGCAACATCATCTGGTCGACGGAGTTGTAATAGTCGTCCACGCCTGCGCCAACGTGATAGTTGGAGAGGTCGCGCGAATCAGCGCCAACGCCCTTGCCGTCGAAGGAACCGGTGTGATTCAGCACCCACTGGTTCGGCGACCACGTGCCCTGGCCAGCACCGACAACGTTGCCGTCGGTGTCGAGATAATTGCCTGCGCCTGGAGTTCCCACTGCACGCGGATCGTTGAAGCGACCCCACGGGCCAGTTGCGCTCAGGCTGTCTTCGATATGGTTCGGGCCGGCCGAGTAACGGGTCAGCGCCCGATCCTTGGCCCACACCGGATCTTCCTGGGTGTAGTTGACGCCGAACACCAGCGAGGCCCGGTCGGTGGTGGTGCCGGCGGTGAAGGAGTACTGCTCCTTGGAACCGTCGCCACGGCCGTTCTGGCCGAAGTACGCCGACGCTTCAGCGCCCTCGTAGTTCTGGCGCAGGATGATGTTGACCACGCCGGCCACGGCGTCGGAGCCGTAGATCGCCGAGGCACCGTCCTTGAGGACTTCGATGCGGTCGATCAGCGAGCTGGGAATGGTCGACATGTCGCTCAAACCTGCCAGGCTGCTGGTCCAACGCTTGCCGTTCACCAACACCAGCGTACGGTTCTCACCCAGGTTGTACAGGTTGACGTACTGCCCGCCCTGTTCCGGATTGGAGCTCAGCACCGCGGCCTTGCTGAAGGTCTGGGTACCGGCAATCGACAGGTTCTGGAGGATGTCGCCGACGCTGACCAGGCCCGATTTCTGGATGTCCTGCTGGCTGACGGTGAACACCGGCTGTGCGGTTTCGACGTCGACCGAGCGGATGCGCGAGCCGGTGATTTCGATGCGGTCCAGGGTCGTGGTCGACGGGGCGGACTGCTCTTGTGCATTGGCGGCAAAAGCCGGCGTCAACGCGATCGCAATACCGGCGGGCAACAGGCCCAGCCGCACTGCGGAGGTGCGAAGGTTCATCAATCTCTCCAGGGTTCGTTAGTGGCGCGTTAAGCGCCCCTGTGCAAATTACGATTGCGTGAACATCGTCGCTTTGCGCGTCACGTTCCGTGGCTTTGCCGAATCTGGCGGATTTGTCGTTTGGTCCCGGTAATGCGATGCGGAGACACCGAAACGCGCGCGGAACGCCCGCGCGAAACTGCAGCAGTTGTCGAAGCCGCTTGCGGCCGCAACCTCACCGATCATCATCGAGGTGTCGCGCAGCAGGTCGGAGGCGCGCTCCAGGCGCAGACGTGCCGACAGGGCCTGCGGGCTTTCCTCGTACAGGCTCTGGAACGTCTTGGAGACATACCAGCTGGAGAAGTTGGTCAGCTGCGCCAGCTCGCTGATGCGCACGACGCGGTCGCTGTTGCCTTCCAGATAGAGCCGTGCGCGTTGCATGCGACCGAACACCTGCCGGCGGCGACTGCGCGAGCGTCCAGGACAGCGCTGCTCCTGCGCGATGAAGTCGCGCTGCATCGCGGCCAGATGCAGCAACAGTGGGCGCGCCGATGCGCCGCCGTTCTGCGCGGCCGCGTTGCGCCACAGGCGCAGCGCAATCCGCAGATCGCCGCGCGACAGCTGGCTGCGCCCCGGATACAGGGTGGCATCGGTCAACTCGGTCAGCGATTGCAGGCTGTCGCCATCCAGGCTGACGCCGACACACAGCGCGCTGCGGTCGGCCTGCACGGTGGGATGCGATTCCTTGTCAAAGGCGATCCAGTCGCCGGCACGCAGGCGGAAGCGGCCTTCCTTCGACTCCACCCAGGCGCGACCGCGCAACTGCACCCACAACGTGAAGGTCGTGGCGGCGGTGCGGATGCTGCCCAGGCGCGAGACGGCCAGACAGGTCGTCGACGTCGGCTCGCTGGCACCGTCCAATGAAAGTGCGAGTCCGCGATCTGCGGTGATGACCTGTTGCATGGTGGCAGCCCCCTGTACAAAAGAGGGCGTAGTGTTTTGCCGAATCTGGCGTGAGTCAGGAAGTTCCGACGAAGGTCTGCCGAAATTGCCACGAAGTCTTTCCGAAGAATTTACGAGGTGATTTTCCGCAATACGATCAACAGGTTGGACACGACACCCAGGGGCGTGGCGAGGCGTTCCGGCAACTGCATGAAGGCGATCGAGCTGCCATCTTCCTCCGCCAGTGCCACGTACAGCGCGCCGCTGCGCTGATCCACGCTGAAGCCGTTGATGGTGGTGTACTTGGCCACATCCAGGCAACGCCCTGCCCCGGCATGCAGGTCGCTGTCATAAGTGGCGCAGGTGTCGGTGGACGACAGGTAATGCACCTGACCGCGCGCACCGGGCGCCCAGCTGCGATAGCGCCAGCGCGATGGCCGGTGCGGATCGACCGGCTGCAAGGTGTCGGCCGCCAGCGACGGAGCGACCTGCCATAGCCCACCGCCGGTCAGCCGCGTCAGTAACACCTGGCCACTGACGCGGTCCAGCCGCGCCTGCGAGACGTCCTGCAACGATGCCAGCGCGCGCCAGGGAGCGCTGCGCCTGTCGTAGAGGGTGGCGAAGGTACGACCGTCATCCGCTGCAGCCACGACCAGCAACCGGTCGGGATCGGGAAGATGGATCGCCTGCAATGGTCGCGCCTGCGGCACCGGTAGCCGCACCGCCTTGCCGGTGCTCGGGGTCACCTCGAACAGCGCCGCGTGCCCCTGCGCGTCGCTTCCGCTGACCAGCACGCGCTGCGAGTCGGACGACCAGTCGGCGGCCTGGCGCGCATCCGGCCGCAGGCCTTCGATCAGGCGCACCGAGCCAGGTTTGCCGACATCGCCCCACCACAGGCCGTACGCCCCGGAGCGGTTGGAGGCAAAGATCAGCTGGCGGCCGTCCGGCGCGATCATCGGCTGGTCGTCGCGCCCGCTGGAGGCAAACAGCCGGCGACGGATGTAGCCGCCATTCATGGGGTCGTGAATGACCTGATACACGCCAAATTGCGGCTTGCGCTGCACGAACACCAGCTGGCCATGCGCCACGTCCGGCGCCTGCGCATCGTCCACGCCCATGTCATGCAGGCTGCGGTCGACCAGATCGAGCCGATAGAGCCGTGCCTCGCTGTCCACGCGGCGCCCGAAGATCAGGCCACTGCCGTCGGGCAACCAGCTCCAGCCGCGGATATCGGCGTTGTCGTGAGTCAGTCGCTCGGCAGTGCCGCCGCCTGCCGGAATGCGCCACAGATCGCCAAGCTGCGGGTTGCGCAGGAAGACGATCCAGTGCCCGTCCGGCGAATAACGCGGCATGTAATCGAAATCGGTCGGCTGCGCGCTGTAGTTCAGCGGCTGCCATTGACCGGTTTCCAGCTCCAGCCGACGCATGCGCAGCGCACCGTGCGCGCCGGTCATGCTGCCGAACAGCAAGGCACGGCCGTCCGGCGACCAACTGAAACTCAGCATGTCCGCGCCATCGCAGCGCGCCACCTCGCGTGCGGCGGCCGGGCCGTTTGCAGCGGCAATCATGATGCGGCAGCTGCCATCGGGCGCCTGCCGCGAGAAGGCGATCTGGCGTCCGTCTGGCGACCAGGCCGGCAGCCGATCGGAGACGCCGGCTGCCGGCGTCTCCAGCACGCGCGGATAAGCGTTGTTGGTGGTCTTGACCAGGATCGAGGTGCCCGCGCGATCGCTGATCAACGAGGCGTAGGCCACCATCGCTCCATCCGGCGACAGGCTGGGCGTGAGATCGAAGCCGCCGCCCGCAGTGATGATCTGGTAAGGGCGCTTGGGGCTGCCCGGCACCGCCGAGGCCACCGTGGTGTCCTGGGCTGGCGCCCGCATCCATAGTGTCCGTGCTGCCAGCCCCAGCACCGCCAGCACCACCAGCAAGGCCACGCCGGCCACTGCCAAGGCCCGCCATCGGCGCTGCCGTGCCATCTCCGGCACCGATGGCGCCGGCGGCACCAATGGCGGGGGCTGCCGGATTGCCGGGCTGGGCTCCGCCGCGGCAGTGGCCGCTGCGCCGGCTGTGTGATCGCGGTCGCCAAGCACATCGGCCGATGCAGGTGCAGCCGGTGCACGCGCGGCGCCATCGGCCGACCTGTCCACCTGCTGCTCCCACGCGACCGGCGCCAGCAGGCGATAGCCGGTCTTGGCGATGGTCTCGATATGCTCGAAACGCTGGCTGCCGTCGCTGGCCAATGCCTTGCGCAGTTGCGTGACCGCCTGGGTCACCACATCGTTGGTCGGCAAAGTGTCGGGCCAGACCTCGGCCAGCAGTTGCTCGCGCGCCACCACCTGGCCCTGCTGCCGCGCCAGCGTCAGCAGCACCGCCAGGGACTTCGGCGCCAGCCGCGCGGGGCGCCTGGCGCCGGGCGCATGCACCTCGCGCGAGGCGACATCGACCACGCACTGGCCGACACGCAACCGGTCCGATGGCATCGCATTAGCGGGAGGAACACTCATCGGCAGGAAGACGCATCGGCATGCAAGGACTACAAAGAACGCATCACGCAGTTCGCGCGAAACGCCAAATTCAGCAAAGGACCACAACCAACTGTGTCATGCATCCATTTGGTGCAAATTTTACTCTATGCCTCGTTGCTTCCCTACGACAGGTGGCGACGTCAGGCTCTCTCTCTCGCCGACGAATTCAAATAATTACGATGTCCCCTTCGCGCCCCTGGCGCGATTTTTTTATCTGCGATTCAGCCAAATGCCGTGAAATGCTTGCGGAATGTAACCGCTTGCAGGACGCCGGTTGACGCGGCACTTGCGCACCGCGTCGTGATCTGCCTAAGCCGAAACTGAATTCTCCTTAAGCAAGCTGTCCGCTTTGCGGCACTGCATCGCCGATGCCACATGTCATGTGGCGCGATAGACCTGCGCCCCCTCTGCCAGGAACTGCGCCGACTTTTCCTGCATCCCCGCAGACAGCGCGTGCGCTTCGCCCATGCCATGCTCGGCCGCGTAGTCGCGCACGTCCTGGGTGATCTTCATCGAGCAGAAGTGCGGCCCGCACATCGAGCAGAAGTGCGCCAGCTTGTGCGCGTCCTTGGGCAGGGTTTCATCATGGAACTCCCTGGCCTTTTCCGGATCCAGCCCGAGATGGAACTGGTCGTCCCACCGGAATTCGAAACGCGCCTTGCTCAAGGCGTTGTCGCGCACCTGCGCACCGGGATGCCCCTTGGCCAGATCCGCCGCATGCGCGGCAATCTTGTAGGCCATGATGCCGTCGCGTACGTCCTGCCGGTTGGGCAGGCCCAGATGCTCCTTGGGCGTGACATAGCAAAGCATGGCAGTGCCGAACCAGCCGATCATCGCCGCGCCGATCGCGCTGGTGATGTGGTCGTAGCCGGGTGCGATATCGGTGGTCAGCGGCCCCAGGGTGTAGAACGGCGCCTCGCCGCATTCGCGCAGCTGCTTGTCCATGTTTTCCTTGATCAACTGCATCGGCACATGCCCCGGGCCTTCGATCATGGTCTGCACATCGTGCTTCCAGGCGATCCTGGTCAGCTCGCCCAGCGTTTCCAGCTCGCCGAACTGCGCTGCATCGTTGGCATCGGCAATGCAGCCCGGGCGCAAGCCGTCGCCCAGCGAAAACGCCACGTCATAGGCCTTCATGATCTGGCAGATGTCTTCGAAGTGCGTGTAGAGAAAGTTTTCCTTGTGATGGGCCAGGCACCACTTGGCCAGGATCGACCCGCCGCGCGAGACGATGCCGGTCACCCGCTTGGCCGTCAGCGGCACGTAGCGCAGCAGCACACCGGCATGGATGGTGAAGTAATCCACGCCCTGTTCGGCCTGCTCGATCAAGGTGTCGCGAAAGATCTCCCAGGTCAGCTCTTCTGCGCGCCCGTCGACCTTTTCCAGCGCCTGGTAGATCGGCACCGTGCCGATCGGTACCGGCGAGTTGCGGATGATCCATTCGCGCGTTTCGTGGATGTGCTTGCCGGTGGACAGGTCCATCACCGTGTCGCCGCCCCAGCGGATCGACCACACCAGTTTTTCGACCTCTTCTGCAATACCGGACGACACCGCGCTGTTGCCGATGTTGGCGTTGATCTTGGTCAGGAAATTGCGACCGATGATCATCGGTTCGCTTTCCGGGTGATTGATGTTGTTGGGCAGGATCGCGCGGCCGCGGGCAATTTCCTCGCGTACGAACTCCGGCGTGATGCGTTGCTGGATCGCGGCACCGAAGGCTTCGCCCGGATGCTGCTTGCGCAGGATCGCGTCGGTCACCGCTTCCAGGCGCTGGTTCTCGCGAATCGCCACGAACTCCATTTCCGGCGTGATGATGCCGCGCCGCGCGTAATGCATCTGGGTGACGTTGGCACCGTCGCGCGCCACCCGCGGCAGGTGCCGTGCGGGGAAACGCACCGCATCCAGGCGCGCATCGTGCTCGCGGCCGCGGCCGAAGCTGGAACTCAGGCCGTCCAACGCCACGGTGTCGTCGCGCTCGGCGATCCAGCGCGCGCGCAGCGGCGCCAGGCCGGCGGCAAGATCGATCGCGGCATGCGGGTCGGTGTACGGCCCGGAGGTGTCGTAGACACTGAGCGGGGCATTGTCTTCGCCACCGAACAGCGTGGGCGTGCGGGTCAATGCGATCTCGCGCATCGGCACCTGCAGGTCGGCGCGCGAGCCCTGCACGAAGATCTTGCGGGACCCTGGAATCGGCTGGGTCACGGCCCCGGACAGCGACCGGGCTTGTTGCTGCAAAACGGTAGGCGCGGCATTCATGGCATTCGTCCTGTGTGCTGGAAAACCAGCACCCACGGCGCTGGCTCTGCGAAGGAGTCGCAGGCGGACGAAGCGGCGGCGCTCAATGGCGATGCGCCCGTGCACGGCACGGACCATCGCATCTAACGAAGCTTCCCTACGCCGGTATCAGCCGGATCAGGTTCGAAGGGACTGTCTCAACCGCAGCGCACTGCGGTACCCCCACTTCGGCGGCGATTAAACCACATCGCACCCTGCGCGGCGAAAAAATGGCGCCAGCCGTCGGCACCGCGCTCGGCGACGAGATGCGCGCTTGGTGCATGCCGCTACGTGCAGCGGCCGCGCTCGCCTGGCGATGACCAACGCAGTGTTGTCACGGTCCGCTGCCTGGACACACCGGTTGTCACAACGCCCCCGTCGGGAAGTCGTTGTCCATGTGCCAGGACTGCCACGCCACCGGCCGCCTGGCACGCAGCAGCGCGATGGTGCCATGCAAGGACATTTCCACGGCGCATCGCACCGCTAGCCTGCAGTCACTACAACAAGAAACCTGTTCTCTCTCCCTGCCGCCGATCTTCGGCGGCTTTTTTTCCCCCTTGCCACAGCGGTCGCCACTTCGTTATCGTTCTGTGAAACAGGGGACGGACGACGCAGATGCAAGGGATGCACCGGTTTGGCTGGGCAGCAGTGCTGCTGATGGGAGTGTGCTCGGTGACCGCGCAGGCCACCCCTCCGCCGCCTGCAGAGGCCTTCGTCGAATCCGGCCCGATCTCTTCGCCGGCAATGTCGCCGGATGGAAAGCATCTGGCGGTCAGCGCGGATCTGGGCGACGGCAACTACGCGCTGGTGGTGTATCGCATCGCCGGCATGCAATCGACCACGATGCTGCGCCTGCCGCGCTATGAATTGCCGGTACGCATTGCCTGGGTCAGCGACCGTCGGCTGGTGATCGGCAAGGGGCGCAAGCTTGGCTCGCTGGAAGAGCCCATGCCGATGGGCGAGATCATCGCCACCGACCTGGATGGCAGCAATCAGCGCTATGTGTACGGCTACCTGCAAAGCACCCGCAACGCGGGGCTGGAGCGCGGGTTCGGCTACATCGAGGGCCTGCCGAGCCGCCGCAACGGGCACTTCTACATGCGGCGGTTGTCGCTGGATTCGCGCCACTCGATGCTCTATGACGTCGATGCCAGTACCACCACCCATCGCCTGATGGCCGATATCGACGTTCCCGATCTGCGCTTCGTGCTCGACCACGATGGCGTGGCGCACTACGCCTACGGCACCGACGACAACGATAACCCGTTGCTGTTCCGCCGATCGGGCAATGGCTGGTCGCCGATGACCCAGGTCCAGGCCAACTGGCGACCGATCGCATTTGCACGGCAGCCGGGCCGTGTCTACGGCTGGTACAGCGAGGCCGGCGGCCCGGCAGTCCTGGTGGCCAGCGATCCAGACGGCCAGCAGCGCAGCGTGCTCGCGTCGGATCCGTTTTACAGCGTGGACGATCTGCAGTGGGGCCCGGCACCGCAAACGCCGTTTGCTGCACGACTGGGACCCGGGCGACCGACATTGCGCTATGTCGAGCAGGACACTGCCGAAGCGCAGCTGCACCGGAGCTTGAGCCAGACCCTGGCCGGCCAGTACGTGGACTTCATCAACTTCACCGAGGACGGCAACGGCCTGCTGCTGCGGGCCTACAGCGACCGCGATGCCGGGGCCTGGTACATCTTCGACCGGCCAAGCAACACGCTGAAACTTGTCATCAAGGCACGCAGTGCGCTGCAGGCGGCGCAGATGAACGAGCGGCGCATGGTGACCTTTCAAGCCAGCGACGGGTTGATCCTGGACGGCGTGCTTACCGTCCCCGCCGCTGCTGCAAAGGGGCAGCGACTGCCGATGATCCTGCTGCCGCATGGGGGACCGCATGCAGATGGCGATGGCTGGGCCTTCGATACCGATGCCCAGTTCCTGGCCAGCCGCGGCTATCTGGTGCTGCAGGTCAATTACCGCGGCGGCCTGGGTCGAGGCAACCGGTTCGAGCGCGCCGGGTACCGCCAGTGGGGCGAGCGTATCCAGGACGACCTGATCGACGGCGTTCGCTGGGCAGTGAGCCAGGGACTCGCCGATCAGACGCGTATCTGCAGCTATGGCGCCAGCTTCGGCGCGTATGCCGCCATGATGGTGCAGGTCAAGGCGCCGGAGTTGTTCCGCTGCGCGGTCGGCGTGGCCGGCATCTACGATCTGCAGATGATGTACAGCAAGGGCGACATCAACCGCAGCGACTACGGCCTGAATTATCTGGAGCGCGCCATCGGCCGTGACGCGGCCGAACTGGCGGCGCACTCCCCGGTGACGCTGGCCGACCGCATCAAGGTGCCGGTGCTGCTCGTGCACGGCGAAGAGGACGAACGTGCCCCCTTTGCACAGGCCAAGAGCCTGCGCGCGGCATTGACGCGCAGCGGCAACGCGCCGCAGTGGATGGCCGTTGCCAAGGAAGGACACGGCTTCTACAAGGAGGCCAACCAGATCACGTTCTATCGCACCCTCGAACGCTTCCTGGCCGAGCAGCTGGATGGCAGCACTGCGGCAAAGACATCCAGTACGGTATCTGCCGCGCCGCAGTAACCAGGCGAGCTAGTCCAGCGTATAGCCCACCCGCAAGCCGCCCCAGTGCTTGCGGCCGACGTAGACCGGGGCCGACAGGTCGAACATGATCTGGCCGGTGTCGCGGCGATAGACCTGCAGGCGGTACGGGTCGGTATGCGCGCCCACGCTGCGGCCGACGCGGTCGGTGAACTTGCGCTTGGTGCGGTTGCCGACCAGATCGCGTTTGGGATCGCCGGTCAGCGGCTGGGTGAAGCGCAGGTTGTGCGTGGGCACATAACCATCGGGATTGGCGCAGATGGCGAACACGATCCAGGGATGCGCATCCAGCAGTGGCTCCTGCAGGGCGGGCAACACCTCGTCGCACAGCGCATCGAAGTCGGTGCTGAACTTGGCCGGCTCCACGCCGGCAATCGGCGTGTAGCTGCGTGCGAACAGCGCCGCTTCGTCGATCTGGCCGCGTGCGATGGCCTGCGCCAAGGCAGTGCCGATGCGGCCGGCGGTCGCCACGGCAAGTTCCTTGACGCGCGCGTGCCTGGGCACTGCCAGCGGGTCGGCCGGCAGACGGAACAGGCCCACGCAGTCGCGCAGGGTTTCGGTGCCGCGCTCCAGCGCCTCGCTGCGTTCGGCCACGTGCGCGGCATGCTGCAGATTGCTGCGGCCCAGCGCCACCACGCCATCGACGGCACGTTCGATGCCGCGGATCTCGCCGTCCTGCGCCTGGATCCGCCCGGCCACCGTGGTCATCGCGCTGCTGGCCTGGCCGAGCACGCGGGTGATGCCATCGAGCACCGCTTCGGTGCCGCGCGCGGAGGCAGCGCCCTCGCCCACTGCGGCACTGGTTTCGGCCAGGATCGCGCGCACGTCGCGCGCTGCCGCTGCCGCCCGTTCGGCCAGGCGGCGGATCTCGGTGGCGACCACCGCAAACCCGCGCCCGGCATCGCCGGCATGCGCAGCTTCGATGCTGGCGTTGATCGACAGGATGTTGGTCTGGAACGCCACCGCGTCAATGACTTCGATGACCTCGCCGGCACGCGCCGCGCGACGCTCCACCTCATGCATGGCCTGGCCCAGCGCGTGCGCCGCCGCCACGCCCTGCCGTGCGCTTTCGTCGGCGCCGGCAGCCAGTGCGATCACCTGCCCCAGCTCGGCATTGACGTCCTGCAGGCTGGCCGACAAGCGCTCCACCGCAGTCCGCGCACCATCCAGCGCCTCGGTCTGCGCCTGCGACTGACGCACCATCTGGTCGTTTTCGGCCACCAGCGGCGGCACTTCGGCAGCGATCTGCACCGACAACGCCACTGCCTGGCGGATCGCCTCGGCCAGATTGCCGAAACCGGCCTGCAGCCGGCGGCCCATCTCGGTCTCAGCCAACCCGGGCGGCAGCAACAGTTCCAGCGCGCAGCCGGCCAGCGCCTGGGCGGTGCGCTCGAGCACGGTGCGGTCTTCGTGTTCGGCCTGCAGCCGCGCCATCAACGGCTGCAGCAGCGGCGAGATCGGCACCGGCCGGCTGTCTTCGGCCAGACGGGTGGCTTCGCGCAGCAGGATCGCGGTTTCCACGTGCGGCAGCGACAGCATCCAGCCACCGTGCTCGCGGTCGCGGGCATAGCGCACGCGCCGGGCGGGGTCGTCGCCCGGCGCGGCCCACACGCCGTCTTCGCCGACCAGATCGGCCGCATCCAGTCCCCACAGCACCGACGCCGGCGCGCCCTGCAGCTCGCTGGCGGTCCTGCCCAGGACATCCAGACCGGCGCGGTTGCAGGCCACCACGCAGGCCTCGGCCGATAGCCGCAGCAGCGCGACCGGTGCATCGGGGAGCAGCGCCGCCTGCGTTTGCGACGGCGGATCGCGCGGTTGCATCGAGCTCATGGGAACTCCTAATCCATCACGATCATTAGCGGCGCGCCGCCGCTGGAGTTGAGCGGCGCCGCGCACCCGCAAGCGCTTTCCCGGTCGTCAGTAACCGGCGGCCTGCCCGTCCTTGCGGCTTTCCGACGCACCGTAATACACCCCGCTGGCCGGGTCGCGCGCGATCGCCTGGTACCCGCCATACGGACCATCGGCAAAGATCACCCGGTGGCCCTTGCGCATCAGCGCGCGAATGGTGTCGTAGGAAAAGCCGGTTTCCAGGTTGAGCTCGCCGCCGTCGCTCATCGCGGTGGCCTGCCCGGTCGGCTCGGTGGAGCCTTCGTGCTGGATGCGCGGCGCGTCGCCGGCTTCCTGCAGATTCATGTGGAAGTCCACCAGGTTCATCACGATCTGCACGTGGCCCTGCGGCTGCATCGCCCCGCCCATCACCCCGAAGCTCAGCCATGGCTTGCCGTCCTTGGTGACGAATGCCGGGATGATGGTCTGGAACGGCCGCTTGCCCGGCGCATAGCCGTTGGGGTGGTCCTTCTTCAGCACGAACATCTCGCCACGGTCCTGCAGGATGAAGCCCAGCCCCGGCGGCGCCATGCCGCTGCCCATGCCGCGGTAGTTGGACTGGATCAACGACACCATCATGCCGTCGGCATCGGCCACCGTCATGTAGATGGTGTCGCCTTCTTCCAGCTGCCTGGGCGTGCCGGGCTGCACCTCCTTGAGCGCCTTGTCCATGGAGATCAGCGATCGCCGTTGGGCGGCATACTCCTTGGACACCAGCCTGCCCAGCGGCGCAGGCTGGAAGGCCGGGTCGGCATAGAAGCGCGCGCGGTCGGCGAAGGCCAGCTTCTTGGCTTCGGTGAACAGGTGCACGTGCTCGGCCGAGCCATACGGGATCTTGGAAAAATCGTAGCCCTCCAGGATGTTGAGCATCTGCAGCGCGGCGATGCCCTGGCTGTTGGGCGGCAGCTCCCATACGTCGTAACCGCGGTAGTTGGTGCTGACCGGTTCCACCCATTCGCCCTGGTGGCTGGCCATGTCCTCATAGCTCAGATAGCCGCCATTGGCCTTGAAGTAGGCGCCGATGGTGCGGGCGATGTCGCCCTTGTAGAACGCATCGCGGCCGCCGTCGGCGATCTGCTGCAAGGTATTGGCCAGGTTCGGGTTCTTCCACAGCTCGCCCTTGCGCGGGGCGTGGCCGTCGATGGTGAACTGCTCCTTGAAGCCGGGGTACTGCGACAGGCGCGGCACCGAACGGTCCCAGTAATAGGCGATGGTCTCGGCCACCGGATGGCCTTCGCGGGCATAGCGGATGGCCGGGGCCAGGTTCTGCGCCATCGGCTTGCGCCCGAAGCGCTCATGCAACGCGAACCAGCCATCCACCGCGCCCGGCACCGACACCGGCAACGGGCCGGTCGGCGGGATGTCCTTCAGCCCACGGCGCTGGAACTCGGCCAGGGTCAGCGATTTGGGCGAGCGGCCCGAGCCGTTGTAGCCGTAGAGCTTGCTGGTCTTGGGGTCCCAGACGATGGCGAACAGATCCCCGCCGACGCCGTTGCCGGTCGGTTCCATCAGCCCCAGCGCGGCATTGGCGGCGATCGCCGCATCCACCGCCGAGCCACCGCCCTTCATCACATCCAGCGCGATCTGGGTGGCCAACGGCTGCGAAGTCGCCGCCATCGCATGCGGGGCGATGACTTCCGAGCGGGTGGCGAACGGCTGCCCGGTGATCCGGTCGGCAGCACTCAGAGGTGGCGCAAGCAGCGCCAGGGCAGACATTAACAACACAGGTACGCGACGCATGACAGAAGATCCCCGGACACCACAGGTGAGTGGCCAACCATACCAGCGGGTCGGGCCGACTCGCTCGGTGAGCACTGTCTGCCAGCACAAATGCCGCGCATTTAGTGACTCGCATCGCCCGTTACCGCCCTGCAGCGATGCGGTTTCAACAGCAACCATGCTGCTGCCACGCGGTTTCACGCGACACAGCGCCGATTGATGCGGCCGTTTCATGCGCAAGGGTTGACACCCGCACGGCAGCGGTGGTTATCTCAGTCGCATGCCGCACCGCCACACCACCTCGAACGCCCCAGTGTCCGCGCCCATCGGCGCGTCGGCAGCGTCGCTTCTCGTGCTCGTACTTATTACCTCGCCAACCGCTGCGGGACGGGACTTCGTGTAGGCAACAGACACACAAGGCTTCGATCAGACCCCGCACCGGCAACGGCGCGGGGTTTCGCGTTTCAGGGACCACCAAAAGTTTCGAATGACATGAACGACATCACTGACATCGCCGCAATGCCCATCACGCGCGCCCACCGGCGCGCTGGTGATTGCGCGCGCATGCGCAGTGCCATCGTCCATCCCCGCTGTGTTCGGCCGGCCAGTGTGCGCACTGCCGGCTGACCCGTTGATCCGCCACCCCTCTCTACTGCCAACCCCGCAAGGACATTCCATGAGCAACGACACCCAACCGAAAATCGCGATCATCGGCTACGGCAGCCAGGGCCGCGCGCATGCGCTGAACCTGCGCGATTCCGGCTTCGACGTCACCGTCGGCCTGCGTGCCGGTGGCCCGACCGAATCCAAGGCCCAGGCCGACGGCTTCACCGTCGTGGCACCGGCCGAGGCGGTGAAGAGTGCCGACCTGGTCGCGATCCTGACCCCGGACATGGTGCAGAAGAAGCTCTACGAAGAGGTCATTGCCCCGAACATGAAACAGGGCGCCTGCCTGCTGTTCGCGCATGGCCTGAACGTGCATTTCGACATGATCACCCCGCGCGCCGACCTGGACGTGGTGCTGGTCGCGCCGAAGGGCCCGGGCGCACTGGTACGTCGCGAGTACGAAATCGGTCGCGGCGTGCCGTGCATCTACGCGGTCTACCAGGACACCAGCGGCAAGGCCGAGCAGTTCGCGCTGACCTATGCCGGCGGCCTGGGCGGGGCGCGCGCCAACATCATCAAGACCACCTTCAAGGAAGAGACCGAAACCGATCTGTTTGGCGAGCAGGCAGTGCTGTGCGGCGGCGCCTCGTCGCTGGTGCAGGCCGGTTTCGAAGTGCTGGTGGAAGCCGGCTACCAGCCGGAGATCGCGTACTACGAAGTGCTGCACGAACTGAAGTTGATCGTGGACCTGTTTTACGAGGGCGGCATCACCCGCATGCTGGAATTCGTGTCCGAAACCGCGCAATACGGCGACTATGTCAGCGGTCCGCGCGTGATCGACGCCAGCACCAAGGCGCGCATGAAGGACGTGCTGACCGACATCCAGAACGGCACCTTCACCAAGAACTGGGTGGCCGAATACGAAGCCGGCCTGCCGAACTACACCAAGTTCAAGCAGGCCGACCTGGAGCACCCGATCGAGGAAGTGGGCAAGAAGCTGCGCGCCAAGATGGTGTGGCTCAACGGCGAACAACAGGCCACTCCCGCACCTGCGAATCAACAAGCGGCGTAATGCCGCCGCACCCCCACCGCTAACACCGAAGGTCCGCAACGCATGAACACCTCCGCACACAGCACGCCCCGCAACGGCGCGCGCTGGCTGACGCAGGCCCTGGAAGCCGAGGGCGTGGAAACGCTGTTCGGTTATCCGGGCGGCACCATCATGCCGTTCTACGACGCCCTGGTGGATTCCAGGCTCAAGCACATCCTGGTCCGTCATGAACAGGGCGCCGCCCTGGCCGCCAACGGCTACGCCCGCGCCAGCGGCCGGGTCGGCGTGTGCGTGGCCACCTCCGGCCCGGGCGCGTCCAACCTGGTCACCGGCATCGCCGATGCGATGCTCGATTCGGTCCCGATGGTGTGCCTGACCGGCCAGGTCGCCACCCCGTTGCTGGGGACCGATGCGTTCCAGGAACTGGACGTGTTCGGCATGACCATGCCGATCGTCAAGCACAGCTTCCTGGTGCGGCGCGTGGAGGATCTTCCGGACATGGTGCGCGAAGCGTTCCGCATCGCGCGCGAGGGACGTCCCGGGCCGGTGCTGATCGACCTGCCCAAGGACGTGCAGATTGCCGATGCGGCGCATCTGCCCGACCACGTGCCGGCGGCGGTGCTGCCGCCGCCGGCCCCGGAAGATGTAAAACTGGCGCAGGCCCTGGCGGCCATCGCCAGTGCCGAACGCCCGGTGGTTTATGGCGGTGGCGGGATCGCGCTGGCCGGCGCGGTGGAGGCGTTCCGGCGCTTTGTCGAAGCCACCGGCATTCCGACCGCGCTGACCTTGCGCGGCCTGGGCGCGTTGCCGCATGCGCATCCGGATTATCTGGGGATGCTGGGCATGCACGGCACCCGCGCGGCCAATATGGCCATCCAGGAATGCGACCTGCTGGTCGTCGTCGGCGCGCGCTTCGACGACCGTGCCACCGGCAAGCTGAGCGAGTTCGCACCCTTCGCGCGCGTCATCCACCTGGATGCCGACGCCTACGAGATTTCCAAGCTGCGCACGGCCGACATTGCCGTGCCCGGCGACGTGGCGGCCAGCCTGAAAGCGCTGAGCGCGGCACGCGGCAATTGCCAGGCATGGCGCACGCGCTGCTTTGCAAACCGCGAGAAATTCGGCGCCCGTTACGACGCGCCTGGCACCGATATCTACGCGCCGGCGCTACTCAAGCGCCTGAGCGAAGTGGCCCCGGCCGACACCATCATCGCCTGCGACGTGGGTCAGCATCAGATGTGGGTGGCCCAGCATTGCCGCTTCAACGATCCGCGCAACCACCTCACCAGCGGCGCGCTCGGCACGATGGGCTTCGGCCTGCCGGCGGCAATGGGTGCGCAGTTCGCCTGCCCCGACCGCACCGTGGTGCTGGTCTCCGGCGACGGCAGCTTCATGATGAATGTGCAGGAGCTGGTCACCATCGCGCGCTGCAAGCTGCCGGTGAAGATCGTGCTGCTGGACAACAGTTCGCTGGGCATGGTGCGGCAGTGGCAGGAACTGTTCTTCGCCGAGCGCTACAGCGAAATCGATCTGTCCGACAACCCGGATTTCGCGGCGCTGGCGCAGGTGTTCGGTATCCCGGCAAAGCGCATCATCGCGCGTGGCGACGTGGACGCGGCACTGGCCGAGCTGCTGGCACAACCCGGCCCCGGCTTGCTGCACGTGGCCATCGACGCGCGCGCCAACGTGTGGCCGCTGGTGCCGCCCAACAACGCCAACAGCACCATGCTGGACAGCAATCCCGCACATGCGGTCAAGGAGACGCCACATGCGTTACCGGCTTGATCTGGTGCTGAAGCCGGCCGAAGGCGCCTTGGTGCGCGTGCTCGGCATGACCGAGCGGCGTGGCTTTCGTCCCTGCGCCATCCAGGGCGCCTGCGCCCCGGACGATGCCGGCCGCTGGCATCTGCAACTGGACGTGGATAGCCCCCGGCCGCCGGAGACGCTGCGCCTGCAACTGGAAAAGGTCTACGACTGCGAGTCGGTGGTGATCACCGCACTGGACTCGGTCGAGGTCGCGGCATGAACGCCCAGACCTCGCGCGACCAGCAAACCGCCATCCGGAGGTATCTTCTTCCGGATCGGCCGTGCGCGTGCCGCAATGCCTGATTCCGGCCGCCCCTCCCCGCAGGAGCCAGACGTAGGCGACGTGGCCGTCAGCGTGGCCGACGTGCTGGCCGCACAGGCCCGCCTGCGCAAGTACCTGTCGCCCACGCCGCTGCATTACGCCGAACGCTTCGGCGTGTGGTTGAAGCTGGAAAACCTGCAGCGCACCGGCTCCTACAAGGTGCGCGGCGCATTGAACGCGTTGCTGGCGGGGCTGGAACGCGGCGACGAGCGTCCGGTGATCTGCGCCTCGGCCGGCAATCACGCGCAAGGTGTCGCGTGGTCGGCCTATCGGCTGGGTGTGCAGGCCATCACGGTGATGCCCTACGGCGCGCCGCAGACCAAGATCGCCGGCGTCGCGCACTGGGGCGCCACCGTGCGCCAGCATGGCAACAGCTACGACGAAGCGTTTGCGTTCGCGCGCGAGCTGGCCGACCAGAACGGCTATCGCTTCCTGTCCGCCTTCGACGACCCGGACGTGATCGCCGGGCAAGGCACGGTCGGCATCGAACTGGCCGCGCATGCGCCTGACGTGGTGATCGTGCCGATCGGCGGCGGCGGGTTGGCCTCCGGGGTGGCGCTGGCGCTGAAATCGCAAGGCGTGCGCATCGTCGGCGCGCAGGTGGAGGGCGTCGACTCCATGGCCCGTGCCGTGCGCGGCGATCTGCGCGAGATCACTCCCGTCGCCACGCTGGCCGACGGCGTGAAGGTCAAGATTCCCGGCTTTCTGACCCGCCGCCTGTGCTCCAGCCTGCTTGACGATGTAGTGATCGTGCGCGAGGCCGAATTGCGCGAGACGCTGGTGCGTCTGGCCTTGGAAGAACACGTCATCGCCGAGGGCGCTGGTGCGCTGGCCCTGGCCGCCGGTCGCCGCGTTTCAGGCAAACGCAAGTGCGCGGTGGTCTCTGGCGGTAATATCGACGCAACCGTGTTGGCCACACTCTTGTCCGAGGTGCGGCCGCGTCCGCCACGCAAGCCGCGTCGCCGCAATACCGAGCGGCTGCGCAGCGAACGCAGCGCCAAGTCACTTCCCGAAACACCCGCTTTTTCCCGCCCATCCGCAGTCGCTTCAACGCCTGTCACCGCCATCGCCGTAGAGGAGTCATCCTGGTGAACACGACCGTATCCAACCAGACCCCGCGTATCCGAATTTTCGACACCACCCTGCGCGACGGCGAGCAATCCCCCGGCTGCAGCATGACGCCCCAGCAGAAGCTGGTCATGGCGCGCGCGCTGGACGAGCTCGGCGTGGACATCATCGAAACCGGTTTCCCGGCCAGTTCGCTGTCGGACCGCGAGGCCGTTGCGATGATCGGCCGCGAGTTGCGTCGCCCCACGCTGGCGGTGCTGTCGCGCTGCCTGCAGGCCGATATCGAAACCTCCGCACGCGCGCTGGAAGCGGCCGCCAATCCGCGCCTGCATGTCTTCCTGTCCACCAGCCCGTTGCACCGCGAGCACAAGCTGCGCATGAGCCGCGAGCAGGTGCTGGAATCGGTACACAAGCACGTGACGTTGGCGCGCAGCTACATCGACGATGTGGAGTTTTCTGCCGAAGACGCCACGCGCACAGAGGAAGATTTCCTGATCGAGGTCACCCGCGTGGCGATCGCGGCCGGCGCCACCACGATCAACCTGCCCGACACGGTGGGCTTCACCACGCCGGAAGAAATCCGCGGCATGTTCTCGCGCCTGATCGCCAGCGTGGAAGGCGCCGACAGGGTCATCTTCAGTGCGCACTGCCACAACGACCTGGGCCTGGCCGTGGCCAATTCGCTGGCTGCCATCGAAGGCGGCGCACGCCAGGTCGAATGCACCATCAACGGTATCGGCGAGCGTGCGGGCAACTGCGCGCTGGAAGAAATCACCATGGCACTGAAGGTGCGCGGTGCGTTCTACAACATCGATACCGACATCAACACCCCGCGCATCGTCTCCACCTCGCAGTTGCTGCAGCGCCTGGTCGGCATGCCGGTGCAGCGCAACAAGGCGGTGGTGGGCGGCAACGCGTTCGCGCACGAATCGGGCATCCACCAGCACGGCATGCTGCGCCATCGCGGCACCTACGAAATCATGCGCCCGGAAGACGTGGGCTGGGAGTCCTCGCAGATGGTGCTTGGCCGCCACAGCGGCCGCGCCGCGGTGGAACAGCGCCTGCGTGCACTGGGTTACTTGCTGGAAGAAGAAGAAGTCAAGCTGGTGTTCGAGCAGTTCAAGGCGCTGTGCGAAAAGCAGCGCGTGGTCACCGACGCCGACCTGCAGGCGATGATGCAGGACGCCACCGTGCAGGAAGGTTACCGCCTGGCGTCGATGACCATCAGCGATGTGGGCAGCCGTGCGAACGCCTTGGTGGAATTGTCCGATCCGGAAGGTAACCGCGTGGCCGAGACCGCGCAGGGCAACGGGCCGGTGGATGCACTCTTCGGGGCCTTGGCCTCGGCCACCGGCGTGAAGCTGGAGCTGGACAGCTACCAGGTCCACAGCGTGGGCATCGGCGCGGATGCGCGTGGCGAAGCCAGCCTGAGCGTGCGCCACGACGGCGTGGAATACGAAGGCACCGGCACCAGCAAGGACATCATCGAAGCCAGCGCACTGGCGTGGCTGGATGTGGCAAACCGGTTGCTGCGCCAACGCGAGCGCGGCGTGGTAGCCGGCAAGACGGCGGCGGTGGCGTAACACACAGTGTAGCGATCTACCGCTCCGATCCACTCCGGGCGCCCAACGAAGCGATATGTTGGCCGTTCGGATTTGAGCCCGAGCGCAGGGTCGGCAGGAAATCGTGATGGCGCAATCCGGGTTCTGCTCAGCCCTTGCGGCAGCTTCCTGTCGCCCCCGTGGCACAACAGGTGCGTACTTCAAAATTTGTAGGTGAAGTTGGCGTACAACTGTCGCCCGATCGCGCTGTAGACGCGCGGAAAGTATGGCCACGCAGTATAGGTATCGTCGCGCGGGTGGATCCTATCGAATATGTTCACCACGCTGAGGCCGAGCGTGGCCTTGTCAGTGATCTGCTTGGCGATGTCCGCGTTCCAGATCACGTACGGCGCCACCCGCCCGGTCTCGGCGTAGTTGGGGCGCGAGCCGTATCGATAGCCGTACATGCTGGTCGTCCACTTGCCGACGCTCCAGTTCAGGCGCCAGTTGGCGCGGGTGCGGAACGCCAGGTAATCGACATCGTTCATCACGTCCACCGGCTTGGCACCGGCGAACTGCGCCACCTCCATCTTCAGCACGCGGGTGTAGCCGGCCTGAAGGCCCAGCGCGCCCCAGTCGCCGAGGTCGAGGCGGTAGCGCAGGGTGGCGTCCACGCCGTCGGTGCGCATCAGCGACTGGTTGATCGGGAAGGTCTCGAACGCGGTGATTTGGCCCTCGGCGGTGAGATCGGTGCCAGGGCTGCGGGTCACCGACTGGATGTAGAACTGACAGGCGGCCGACGCGGTATCGACCGGATTGCCCGCGCGATCACGGCCGAGCAGGCAGTTGGCGTTGTTCTCCAGTAGGCTCTCGCTGGAGATTGATTCGACCCGCCCTCGCAGTTCGATGCGGTAGTAGTCCGCGCTCAGCGACAGCGCCGGCAGCACGTCCCAGACCAAGCCCAGTGTGGTCGAGGTGCCCTTCTCCTCTTCCAGCAGCGGATTGGACGACTGGGTGGAGAAGGTCTGGTATTCGTGCGCGCTCGAACAGGCGACCGACAGCGGATCCAGCCCGTCGCGGCGGCATAGGTATTCGTCGGTGACGGTGGGGTTGTTGGCGCTGGTGCCTGCGTAGATCCACAACAGGTCCGGCGCGCGGAAACTGGTGGCATGGCTGCCACGCAGCAGCAGACTGTCGAACGGCCGCCATTCCAGCCCGACCTGCCAGGTGGTGGCGTCGTCGACCGAGGTAATGTCGTCGTACTTGTCGTAGCGCCCGGCCAGCGTCGCGTTGAGCCGGCTGAAGATCGGCACACGCAGCTCTACGCCGGCGGCGTAGCGGTCGCGCGGGCCGCCGCCGGGGGTCTGGGTGAGGTTGTAGATGCGCTCGTTGCCGGTGTAGTCCACGGTGGTGCGCGGATCTGGCTGAAGCTCGTACGTCTGCCGCGCCGCCTCCAGCACAGTGGCGATCTGCAGCATGCCGGCCGGCAGTTCGAACAGGTCGCCGCTGAACACGAACTGCGCCTGGTCGGTGCTGGATTCGCCGCGGCTGACTACGTCGGTGGTGAGCTGGTCGTACAGCGCCGCGCTGCCCGGCGCGAACAGCCTGTCGGGATAGAACTGGCGGATCTCGGTGCCGTCCGGGCGATGGCCCAGCACCGGACCCATGTAGTAGTCGCGCACCGCGTTGGTGAGGAAGCGCGGCCGATGCGTGGTGATGTCGTAGCGCGACAGCGACACGCTCGCATCCCAGTCGAAGCGGCCGTCGAACAGCTTGCCGCGCACGCCTGAGTTGAGGTTCCAAGACGTCTCGTCGTACTCGATGTTCTTGATCCCACCCACTTCCGAAGGCAGGAAGATGCGCTGCGCGGTGACCAGGCCCAGGGCCGGGTCGTAGACGGTGAACGCGCCTTCGCCGATGTAGTAGTGGGTCTGGCTGGAGCTTTCGTCCTTGGAACGGTTGGCCAGCACCTGCGCGTAGCCGGTGACGCTGTCGCTGAAATCGAAACTGCCGGACAGGTAGCCCGAGGTCTTGCCGTAGCCATTCTGCACCGAGCGGCCTTCGTAGTAGCCGAACGCCCCGCAGCGGTTTGGCGCGGCCAGGTTGTCGGAGGTCTTGTACGGCACGAACGACGGGTTGGTCGCCGCGCAGGTCGCGTCCAGCGCGCTGGCCGAAGTCGACAACGCGCCGCCGCTCGGCCAGAGATAAGTGTTGCCGCGGCGCAGGTAGATGCCGGAGATCGAGGCATTGGGGCTGACCGGGTCGGCCTTGTTGTCGGGATGGTCGTAGTACGAATCCAGGAAGTCGCGCTGGCGGGCAACGATCGCTTCGCGGCCAAGCCTTTCGAACGCATAGGTCAGGCTCCAGCGGTCGCCGGTGCGCCCGCCGCTCCATTGCAGCTGGCCGGTATCGCCGCCGCCGCGCGTGGTTGTGCCGCCACGCAGGCGCAGCGTGTTGCCGCTGAAATCGCGCTTGGTGATGATGTTGACCACGCCGGCCACCGCATCGGAGCCGTAGATCGCCGAGGCGCCGCCACTCATCACCTCGATGCGCTCTACCGCTGCGGCCGGGATGCTGCCCAGGCTGACCGCGGTGCCGTTGGCGCCGTAGGACTGCGGATAATCGGCCATGCGCTTGCCGTTGAGCAGGATCAGCTGATAGCCCGGGCCCAGGCCACGCAGGTTGAGATACTGGCCGTTGGGCGAACTGCCTGTCTGGTCGCTTTCGTTGAAGGCACTGCCACTGAACTGGGTCAGCGTACCGAGGGATTCCCACACGGTGCTGAAGCCCTGCTTGCGGATGTCCTCGGCAGTGATGACGGCCACCGGCGCCGGACCCTCCACCTGCGCACGCGCGATGCGCGAGCCGGTGACGGTGATCGTGTCCAGCTGGCGCGTGGCGGTTGACGTTTCCTGCGCCGCTGCAGGAAACGACGGCGCCGCTCCCGCCAGCAGCACAAGCGCCAGGCGCGACGGTCGTAGGTGAAAGCTGGGATGTACGACTCGGACGGACATGCAGATCTACCCTGCAAACGACGGGTTAACGATGACGATGACACGCGAGTCGACGCGCTGCCGGCATACGACGGCAGGCCCAATGCCTACACGCCCACACCATCGCACACCGCAGCGACTGGGTGACCGTGCCGAACGAATTTTTGTGTCGATTGCGATGTCTGGAGATAACAGTCTCTCGTGGAGACCACGCCGGAGGCTACCGGCCGGGACGACTGCGACACTCCAGCACTATCTGCCCGGACACGCTGCACGTCCGTCCAGGCAGGCCACATAAGCGGCCATGCCAACATGCGCTCAGACACCGCCGGTGGTTATCGACGGCAGGTAGATAAACGGGGAGTTTGGCTGGCTGATCATGCTCGGGAAGCATTCAACCAGCCAAACAAAGTGGCCAGCGTCCAGCACCATGACAGCCCCACTGGAGCCGCATGACTCAAGGAGGCAAGCGCTTTTCACAGCGCGGCCACCACCGCATCACCCATTGCCACCGTGCCCACCTTGGTGGTGCCTTCGGACCAGATGTCGGCCGTGCGCAATCCCTGGTCGAGCACCTTGCCGACCGCCTGCTCGATCGCATCTGCTGCAGCAGCCTGCGCGAAGGTGTAGCGCAGCATCATGGCCACCGACAGGATGGTGGCCAGCGGATTGGCGATGCCCTTGCCGGCGATATCCGGCGCCGAGCCATGACACGGCTCGTACATGCCCTTGCTGTTGGCATCCAGCGAAGCCGAAGGCAGCATGCCGATCGAGCCGGTGAGCATCGACGCCTGGTCGGACAGGATGTCGCCGAACATGTTGTCGGTCACGATCACATCGAACTGCTTGGGCGCACGCACCAGCTGCATCGCCGCGTTGTCCACGTACATGTGCGACAGCGCGATGTCCGGATAGTCCTTGGCCACTTCTTCGACGACGGCACGCCATAGCTGGCTCGATGCCAGTACGTTGGCCTTGTCGACCGAGCACAGCTTCTTGCCGCGCAGGCGTGCCATCTCGAAGCCGGCCTTGGCGATGCGGCGGATCTCGCTTTCGCTGTAGGGCAGCGTGTCGTAGGCCTGGCGCTCGCCGTTATCCAGCGTGCGCGTGCCCCGCGGCTGACCGAAATAAATGCCGCCGGTGAGCTCGCGCAGGATCAACAGATCCAGCCCGGACACCACCTCCGGCTTGAGCGTGGAGGCCTCGGCCAGCTGCGGATACAGCAGCGCCGGGCGCAGATTGGCGAACAATCCGAGCTGCGAGCGGATCTTGAGCAGGCCGCGCTCCGGGCGCAGCGCCGGATCGATGCTGTCCCATTGCGGGCCACCCACCGCGCCCAGCAGCACCGCATCGGCGGCGCGTGCGCGCTCCAGCGTTTCGTCGGCCAGCGGGCTGCCGTACTTGTCGTAGGCCGCGCCGCCCAGTTCGTCGTACACCAGGCCGAAGCCCAGTCCGTGCTGCGCATCGATGCGCGTCAGCACCTTGACCGCTTCGGCCATGATCTCCGGGCCAATGCCGTCGCCGGGAAGAATCAGAATCTGCTTGCTCATGCAATCCTCGTCAGTGAAATCAACACAGCGCAGCACGTCCTGACGCAACCGGGGCGTTGGTACGTGCCGGCGGAATTACTGCAGCGCGCCGAACAGCCACGGTTGACGCGCGCGATGCCCTTGCTCGAAGCGGCCGATCGCATCGGCGTCCTGCAGGGTCAGGCCGATATCGTCCAGCCCGTTGAGCAGGCAGTGCTTGCGGAACGCATCGATCTCGAAGCCGTATTCCACGCCATCGGGGCGGCGCACGCGCTGTGCGGCCAGATCCACGGTGAGTCGGTAGCCCTCGGTGGCCAGGCATTGCGCGAACAAAGCGTCCACTTCCGCTTCGGCCAGCACGATCGGCAGCAGGCCGTTCTTGAAACTGTTGTTGAAGAAGATGTCGGCAAAGCTGGGCGCGATCACCGCACGGAAGCCGTATTCGTCCAGCGCCCACGGCGCGTGCTCGCGCGAGGAACCGCAACCGAAGTTCTCGCGCGCCAGCAGCACGCTGGCGCCCTGATAGCGCGGGAAATTGAGCACGAACTCCGGGTTGAGCGGGCGCTGGCTGTTGTCGCGGCCGGGCTCGCCGATATCCAGATACCGCCATTCGTCGAACAGGTTCGGCCCGAAGCCGGTGCGCTTGATCGACTTGAGGAATTGCTTGGGAATGATCTGGTCGGTATCGACATTGGCGCGATCCAGCGGCGCCACCAGTCCGGTGTGTTGGGTGAAAGGGGTCATTGGGAGGCCGGGATTGGGGATTGGGGATTGGGGATTCGAAAAGGCTGGGGATGGCGGAGCGCTTTTTACGAATCCCGAATCCCTATTCCCGAATCTCCAAGGTCACGCACATCGACAAAATGCCCGCTGACCGCCGCCGCTGCGGCCATTGCCGGGCTGACCAGATGGGTGCGGCCGCCGGCGCCCTGGCGGCCTTCGAAGTTGCGGTTGGAGGTGGAGGCGCAATGCTCGCCGCTGCCCAGCTTGTCCGGATTCATGGCCAGGCACATCGAGCACCCCGGCTCGCGCCATTCGAACCCGGCCTCCAGGAACACCTTGTCCAGGCCTTCGGCTTCGGCCTGCGCCTTGACCAGGCCCGAGCCCGGCACCACCAGCGCCTGCTTGATGGTGGAAGCCACCTTGCGGCCCCTGGCCACCGCGGCGGCCGCGCGCAGGTCCTCGATGCGCGAGTTGGTGCACGAGCCGATGAACACGCGATCCAGGCGGATCTCGGTGATCGGCTGGTTTGCCCGCAGGCCCATGTACTTCAGCGCGCGCTCGATCGAGTCGCGCCGGGTCGGGTCCTGTTCGGTGGCCGGGTCCGGCACCTGCTGGTCCACCGCCAGCACCATTTCCGGCGAGGTGCCCCAGCTGACCTGCGGCTTGATGTCTTCGGCACGCAGCTCCACCACGGTGTCGAAGTGCGCGTCCGCATCGGAGACCAGCGTGCGCCACAGTGCAACGGCAGCCTCCCAGTCGGCCCCCCTGGGCGCGAACGGGCGGCCCTGCACGTAGGCAATGGTCTTTTCGTCCACCGCCACCATGCCCACGCGCGCACCGGCTTCGATGGACATGTTGCAGATGGTCATGCGCCCTTCCATCGACAGGTCGCGGATCGCGCTGCCGGCAAATTCCAGCGCATGGCCGTTGCCACCGGCGGTGCCGATCCTGCCGATCACCGCCAGCACGATGTCCTTGGCGGTCACCCCGAACGGCAGCGTGCCTTCCACCCGCACCTGCATGTTCTTCATCTTCTTGGCGATCAGGCATTGCGTGGCCAGCACATGCTCGACCTCGGAGGTGCCGATGCCGTGCGCCAGCGCGCCGAACGCGCCATGCGTGGAGGTGTGCGAATCGCCGCAGACCACGGTCATGCCCGGCAAGGTGGCGCCCTGCTCCGGGCCGACCACATGCACGATGCCCTGGCGCGCATCGTTCATCTTGAACTCGAGGATGCCGAAGTCGTCGCAGTTCTCGTCCAGGGTCTGCACCTGCAGGCGCGAGACTTCGTCGGAGATCGACTCCAGCCCGCCCTGGCGCTCGGCCCGCGTGGTTGGCACGTTGTGATCGGGCGTGGCGATGTTGGCATCGATGCGCCACGGCTTGCGCCCGGCCAGGCGCAGGCCTTCGAACGCCTGCGGCGAGGTCACTTCATGCAGGATGTGGCGGTCGATGTAGATCAGCGACGAACCATCGTCGCGGCGCGTGACCTCGTGCAGGTCCCACAGCTTGTCGTACAGCGTCTTGGCAGTCATTGCGGCGATCCGGTTGGCGGATGGTGGGAGTGCCCACCTGGCTGCATTCGATGCTAGGAGCTTGCCTTCGATAACGCAAATTCATATTGTTTATTCAACAAATGAAATTTGGGAATGGCAATGGACCTGGCAAGCCTCAGCGCCTTCGTGGCGATTGCCGAAAGCGGCAGCTTCTCGGCCGCCGGCGAGACCCTGCACCTGACCCAGCCGGCGGTGAGCAAACGCATCGCCCTGCTGGAAGGGCAGCTGTCGGCGCGATTGTTCGACCGCCTGGGCCGCCAGGTAGTGCTGACCGAGGCCGGCCAGGCCTTGCTGCCGCGCGCGCAACGCATCCTGGCCGAGCTGCAGGACACCCGCCGCGTGCTGGAGCATCTTGGCGCAGCGGTCGGCGGGCGGCTGAGCCTGGCCACCAGCCATCATGTCGGCCTGCATCGCCTGCCCGCCCTGCTGCGCCGCTTCGCTGCGGAGCATCCTCACGCAGCGCTGGACATCCAGTTCCTGGATTCGGAGCTGGCCTATGCCGCGGTGCTGCGCGGCGAGGTGGAGCTGGCGGTCACCACGCTGGCACCGGACACGCGTGCGCCGCTGCGCGCGCAACCGATCTGGCATGACCGCCTGCAGTTCGTGGTGGCGCCCGATCACCCGCTGGCGGCATTGCGCGCGGTGTCGCTGGAAGATGTGGTGGCGCATCCGGCGGTGCTGCCGGACCCGGGCACGTTCACCCATCGCATCGTCGCCGGCCTGTTTGCCGAACGCGCCCTGGTGCCGAGCCTGCGCATGACCACCAACTATCTGGAGACGATCAAGATGCTGGTGTCGGTCGGCCTTGCGTGGAGCGTCTTGCCGGAACGCATGATCGATCACCAGATCGTGGCGCTACCCTTGCCCGATGTGGCGCTGTCGCGCGAGCTGGGCTGCGTGACCCATGGCGGGCGCACCTTGTCGCGCGCCGCGCAGGCCTTTGTCGCCTTGTTGAATGCCCAGGCGGACCACGTGCAGGAGTGAGCGCGGCAGCGCCACGCACCCGGCAACGCGACAGGCTTACCGGTCCACCAGGCGGTCGCGCCCCAGCCGCTTGGCCTGGTACAGGCGGCGGTCTGCCAGTGCCAGCAATTCGCGGCGGCTCGGTGCTTCATCGCTCATCGCCATGCCCATGCTGGCGGTGCAGCGCACCGTCGCTCCCTGCGCCTCGATGCCGATTGCCGCCAGCCGCCGACGCATGCGCTCGAACAGCGCGCGCGCCTGTGCAACGTCCACGCCCACTGCCGCCAGCAGAAACTCTTCGCCGCCATGGCGCGCGGCGAAGCACTGCGCCTGATCCTGCTCGCTGAACGCTTCGCCGATCGCGCGCAGCACCGCATCGCCGACCTCATGGCCGTACTCGTCGTTGATGCGCTTGAAGTGGTCGATATCCATCAGCACCAACGCCAGCGGGGGGCCTCCGGCGCGCGCATCATCGAACCAGTGCTGCAGGACACGCTCGGCCTCGCGCCGATTGGGCAAGGCGGTCAGCACGTCGTGGCTGGCGCGGTATTCGAGCTGGCGCATCAGGGCTTCGCGCTCCTGGCTGGCCTGCTGCAGCGCGAGGTTCTTGTCGCTCAGCTCGCGGGTGCGCGCGTCGATCACCGTGTTGAGCTGGCGCTGACGACGGCGATAGCTGGCGGTACGCCACAGATAAAACCCGTAGATCAGGCCGCACAGCCCGACGATGCCCAGGGCGATCACTTCGCCACGCCGCCACCACGGCGGCGCCAGTGCGATCAGCAGGCTGGATTCGCCCAACAACGCGGTCTGCCGCCAGTCCACCGGCAGCGACATCGCCTGGACGCGGAAACGGAAACGGCCCGGCGGCAGATTGGTGTAGACCGCCTCGCTGGCGCTGTCGGCGTCCACCCAGTCCGGGTCGAAGCCTTCCAGCCGGTAGCGGTAGCGCACCTTGTCCGGGCCACGAAAATTCAATCCGGCATAGCCGATGGCGATGCGCCGGGTCTCGGCACCGAAGCGATGCGGGCCATTGAGCGGCTGCACCATGCCGTCGACCAGCAGCCGCTCGAACACGATCGGCACGCGATGGCCTTGCAAGGTGCCCACGCGTGCCGGGTCGATCACGCCCAGGCCGGCGGCGGTGGGAAACAGCAACTGCCCGGACCGGGTCATCCAGCCGGCCGGTGCGCTGCTGCCGTTGCCCTGATTGCCGGGCATGCCGTCGCTGCGATCCACCACTTCCACACTCAACTGCTCGCGCGTGCCGGCATCGATCTGGTCGAAGTTGCTGCGCGCGATGCGGAACACGCCATGGTTGCTCGACAACCAGAAGTAACCGCGGCCGTCGTCGATCACCCGGAACACCTTGTCGCGCGGCAGCCCGACCCGGTGGTCGTAGACGCGGAAGGTCTCTCCACTCAGGCGCAGCAGGCCGCGGTCGCTGGCGATCCACAGATCCCCCTTGGCATCGCGCAGGAAATCGAAGGCGTTCTGCCCGGGAAAATCCTGCTCGCCCAGCCATGCGCGCGTGCTGCCGTTTGCCGACAGCGCGGTCATGCCGCGATCGGTGCCGATCCACACGTTGCCCTGCGTATCGCGATACAGCACCTGCACCGAGCCATCGGGGACGCCATCGGCGGCGGTGTAGCGGCGTGCCTTGCCATTGCGCCAACGTACCAGCCCGGCAGTGGTGCCGATCCACAGCGTTTCCCCGTCGGGCAACACCGCGCGCACCGACAGCGACGGCAGGCCCTCGGCCGCGCCGATGCGCGCCAGCACGCGACCTTGCGCGTCCAGGCGCACCACGCCCTGGCTGTACGTGCCGGCCCAGACCCCGCCATCGCCGGCATCGGCCAGGGCCAGCACCGATTGCTCCAGCACGCGTCCGCCCTGCTTCGGCACCACCGACACCCGGCTGATCCGATTGTTGCGCCAGCGGTCCAGGCCCACTGCGCTGCCCACCCACACGGTGCCGTCGCCGGTCTGCAACACGGTGCGCACGTAGTCCGAAGCCAGGCCGTCCTCGTGGGTGACGCCGTGCGCGGCGCCTTCGGCAATGCGGAACAGGCCGTGCGTGCTGCCGACCCAGATCAGGCCCTCGGCGTCTTCCAGCAGCGCCGGGCTGGCGACGCCTGAAATGGCGATCTGTTCGTCCGGCGCGTCCGCACCGCCGTGCACCACCAGCGTGCCCGACGGCAGGCTCATCCACAGATGCCCACGCCGATCCAGCAGCAGGGCATCCACCCGCTGGCCCTGCCGGAACCGCTGCAGGCCGCCGCCGCGGCTCCACCACCACACGCCGTCGTCACCGGCGACCAGCAGGCCGTCCTGACGATCGCTGGCCAGCCGTCGCACCGGTGCGGCGCGCATGCCATGCGCCTTGCCCCAGGCCTCGGCGGCAGCCCCATCGGGGGGCAGACGATAGAGCCCGACTTCGGTACCCACCCACAGAGCGCCGTCGGTATCGGCCGCCAGCGCGGTGATGCGCGCGCGCGGCAGGCCGGCCTGGCGACCGACGTCCACCATCCGCCCGTCCGGCTCGATGCGGTACAGCGTCTGCGGCGTGCCTACCCACAACGCGCCATCGGCGCGTCGCAGCAACGCGCTGACCGCCAGATGCCGCGCCGACGCACCGCCCAGCTGCTGCCAGTTGCCGTCCTGGTAGTGGTAGACCCCGTCGAATGCGGTGCCGAACAGCATCCCGCCGGTGCTGTCGCGGACCACCACGAATACGCCCCCCAGCTCGACGCCCGGTGTGTTCTGACGGTCATACACGGTGAAGTCGCGGCCGTTGAAACGCGCCACGCCTTCCCAGGTGCCCAGCCAGATCAGGCCATCGGCCCCCTGCGCCACCGCATGCACCAGGTTGTGCGGCAGGCCGTCGTCCATGCTCCAGCGCGTGACGGTGTGATACGCGGTATGGGTCGGCAGCTGGGCGCCGGCCGGCCACGCGCCGAACAGCACGCAGGCCAGCACGACCCACCGCCACAGCAGCCCGGTCCGCCGCACGCATGTGCTGCGGACGCAGCCCGTATGCGTATGCGCCCCGACCCTGTCCACGCTCCCGTCCCTCGTTGTGTTGGCAAAAGGTGCCGCCGGCTTTGCGCCGACGCACCGTTAGTCAATCTATCACCGGGGCTTTTTCAACGCGCTAGGTGGATTCCCCACACGGATGAGACACACCATGACACCGGTAGGCATTCAGGTGAAACAATTACCCGCCATAACCAAGCTGGTGCGCAACCAACGCGTGGACGTAACCGTTTCTGAGTGCTTCAAGGCCTTTGGCAGGCGGCGAGTATAAATATAGAACCGGATGGTCTAGTATTGGCGACATGTCCAGCTCGCCCCCCCTCAAGTCCAAGGCCAGGAGCAACGGCCCCGGACGACCCAAGGATCTTGGGAAACGTGCCGCCATTCTTGGCGCCGCCCGCACCATGTTCATGGAGCAGGGATATGCCGGTGTCAGCATGGATGGCATCGCTGCCCAGGCGGGCGTGTCCAAACTCACCGTGTACAGCCATTTTGGCGACAAGGAGAGCCTGTTTTCCGAGGCGATCCGTGCACAATGCCAGCACATGATGCCGGACGACCTGTTCGATCACGCTCCCGAGGGGGCGCTGCGCGACCAGCTGATCGAAATCGCCGACGCCTTCTTCGCCATGGTCAGCACCGAATCGGCCATCGCCACCCACCGCATGATGATGGCGCCCGGCACGGGCGACGTGCATGTGCGCGAGATGTTCTGGGATGCCGGCCCCAAGCGAACCCAGCAGGCGCTGGCCGATTTCCTGTCCGCGCGCGTGACCGACGGCCAGTTGATGATCGACGATGTGGCACGTGCTGCCTCGCAATTCTTCTGCCTGCTCAAGGGTGAGCTGTATGCGCTGATGATGTGCGGCCTGCACGGCCAGCCCACCCGCGCGCAGGTGGACGAGCACCTGCAGGCCAGCGTGGATTTCTTTTTGAGGGCGTATGCGCCGCGCTGACCGTGCCCGGCCTTTGGTGGCGATGACTTCCGGCACTGCGTCGTTTGCCGGTGCGCAGCGATGCTAGATGCGCCAGTTGCCCCGTGCACCGGTAAAATGCCTGCCCCACCGCGTTGGATGACTGCACCATGACGATCGATTTCTCCCAGGCCCGCGAAAAGATGGTCGAACAGCAGATCCGGCCATGGGACGTGCTGGACCTGCGCGTGCTCGAGGTGCTGGCGCGCCTGCCGCGCGAGGCCTTCGTGCCCGAGGCCTACAAGACCCTGGCCTATGTCGATGTGGAAATCCCGCTGTCGGCCGGCCACAAGATGATGAAGCCGGTGGTGGAGGGCCGCATGCTGCAGGCGCTGGACCTGCAGCCGGGCGAAGACGTGCTGGAAATCGGCACCGGCAGCGGGTTTTCCACCGCCTGCCTGGCTGCGCTGGCGCGCGAAGTGCTGAGCCTGGAGATCGATCCGGCCCAGGCCGCCACCGCACGCGCCAATCTGGATGGCAGCGGGTTGGGCAGCAACGTGCGTATCGAAACCGCCGATGTGTTCGGCTGGCAGAGCGAGCGCCGCTTCGATGCCATCTGCGTGACCGGCGCGGTCGAGTCGCTGCCGACGCAGTGGCTGCAGTGGCTGCGCCCGAACGGGCGTTTGTTCGTGGTTCGCGGTCACGCGCCGGTGATGGAAGCCGTCCTGGTCCGTGGCGACGTCAACGCTCCGCGCATCGAATCGTTGTTCGAAACCGACCTCGCCTATCTCCAGGGCGCCGCACCGACGCCCCGATTCCAATTCTGATTCTGATTCCCAAGGAAGCTTCCCCGATGATCCGCCGATCCCTCGTCCTGGCGCTGGCCGCCGCCCTGTCTCCGATGGCCGCGAACGCCACCGATCTGCTGCAGGTCTACGAAATGGCCCGCAACGGCGATCCGCAGCTGGCAGTGGCCGAGTCCACCCGGCTGGTCAATCGGGAGGGTCAGGTGCAGGCGCGTGCGGCCTTGTTGCCGCAGTTGGACGGCACTGCCGGGTTCACGCAAGCGCATCGTGAACTCGAGGGCTTGCCTGGTCGGTCCACCACCAAGCAGCGTCAGTATGCAATCCAGGGCAGCCAGACCATCTTCAACTGGTCGCAGTTCGCCACCCTGCGCGCGCAGCGCGAAGTGGCCAAGGCAGCCGACTTCACATTGGAATCGGCCAACAACGACCTGATCACCCGCACCTCGGCGGCGTATTTCCAGGTCCTGGTCGGCATCGAATCGCTGGCGGCGGCAGAGACCAACGAAGCGGCCGCCAAGAAGCAGTTCGACTACGCCGACAAGCGCCTGGAAGTGGGCCTGGCCCCGATCACCGACGTGCACGAAGCGCGCGCCCAGTACGACCAGGCGCGTGCCGACACGATCAACGCGCGCAACACCTTGAAGGATTACTACCAGGCCTTGACCGAACTCACCGGCCAGCCGGTCACGTCCTTGCGCGCACTTCCCGAAGATTTCCGCCCGGAAGTCCCGGCGGCGTACAGCAATGTCGATCAGTTGGTGGCCACTGCCATCGCCGACAACCCGGCGCTGAAGTCGCAGCAGTTGCAGGTCAGCGCTGCCGAGGCACAGGTCGATGCTGCGCGTGCAGGTCATTACCCGACCCTCAATCTGTCCGGTAGCGTGGGGCGAACCAACAGCTGGGGCGGTGGTGGCCCGGTGGATGAAGCCGCGGGCAACTTCACAACCAACAATCGCGATATCGACACCGATTCGATCGGCATCACGCTGTCGATTCCGATCTTTGCCGGCGGCGCCACCCAGTCGGCCGTGCGCCAGGCGTTGTCACGCCGCGATATCCAGCAGGACACCTACGAGCAGCAGAAGCGCGCGCTGGACCGCAATACGCGCAATGCCTACCAGACCGTGGTTGCCGGCATCAGCGAAGTGGAAGCGCGTCGCCTGGCCGTGGTCTCCGCGCAGGCCGCATATGACGCCTCGCAGGTCGGCCTGGAAGTCGGCACGCGCACCGTGCTGGACGTGGTGCAGAACCAGCGCACCCTGTTCCAGGCGCAGCTGAACTACGCACAGTCGCGCTACACCTTCCTGCAGAACCGCCTGCTGCTGGGCCAGGCGATCGGCAAGCTCGACATCACCGACCTGCAGGACGTGAACCGCCTGCTGTCGCAGGATGCCGAGTCCAAGCTGCAGGGCAGTGGCTCGCTGCAGTAACGCAAGCCGCAGGTAACTGAAAAGGCGGGCGCAGGCCCGCCTTTTTCGTGGGTGATGCCATCGCATGCAAGCCGATCATCCACGCGTTGGCAGCGAGCCCTTGCCCGCCCACCATCGCGGGACAGGCCGTGAATCCGTGCCTGAAGGCGCTTATGCGGCATCCGTGCTGCATCAGGTCCGGCGACGGTGGGCAAAGACCACCAAGCTGGTCGGCATGCATGTTTCAGTGGCGCTGCACACTGCGACGCAACAGCAATGAGATGCTCAGGACGCCACGCCCTCGCTCACCACCGGCGGCAGGTCCGGCGCGATCTGCACCAGCGTCCTCGCCACTGCGCCCTTGCCGTTGGCGACCAGTGCCAGCCCTGCCGCGGCCATTGCTTCACGCTGGGCAGGGTCGCCGAGCAGGCGCGCGAGATCGTGATACACGCTGTCTGCGTCCTCGCAGATGGCCACCGCGTCGGCCTCGCGCATGCGCCGCGAAATCTCCGAGAAGTTATGCAGATGCGGGCCGGTGACGGCCGGCGTGCCGACTGCCGCCGGCTCGAGCAGGTTGTGCCCGCCGATCGGCTGCAGACTGCCGCCGACGAAGGCGACCTGTGCGCAGGCATAGAAACTCATCAGTTCGCCCAGGGTATCGATGACGAACACCTTGTCGCGCGCCTGCGGCCATTGCTGGCTCTTGCGCGTGGACACCGCCCAGCCACGCTCGCGCGCCACGGCCTCGACCTTGGGAAAGCGCTCGGGGTGGCGCGGCGCCCATAACATCAGCAGATCCGGAAACTGCAGCAACAGGCGCGCATGGATGTCGGCCACGGCCGCCTCCTCGCCTTCGTGCGTGCTGGCGGCAATCCACACCGGCCGCGAGGCCGGCACGTGCGTGCGGAACTGCGCGACCAGGGCCTGCAGCTGCGCAGGCGCGGCGATATCGAACTTGAGATTGCCCAGCGCGATCACCTGGTCGGGCCGCGCACCCAGCGTGACGAAGCGTTCGGCATCGTCGTGCGACTGCGCCGCCACGCAGGTGACGCTGCGCAGCGCGCGGCTGATCAACGGTGCCAGCAGGCGATAGCCACGCAGCGAGCGCGCCGACAGCCGCGCATTGAGGATGTACACCGGAATCCTGCGGTCGCGGCAGCCGAACAGCATGTTCGGCCACAGCTCGGTTTCCAGGATCAACGCCAGGCGCGGGCGGAAATGCTCCAGGAAGCGGCCGACGCTGCCCGGCACGTCATAGGGCAGATACACGTGGTCCACTGCATCGCCCCAGACCGCGCGCACACGCTCGGAGCCGGTGGGGGTGATGGTGGTGATGACCCAACGGATATCCGGGCGCTGCGCACGCAAGGCGTTGACCAGCGGCGCGGCGGCATTGACCTCGCCCACCGACACCGCATGCACCCACACGCGCGGGCGACCGCAGGCATGCGTGTAGGAGGCGTAGCGCTCGTTCCAGCGGTTGAAGTATTCGCGCACGCGAAACCCACGCCACACCAGGTGGTACACCGTCACCGGCAGCAACAGGTACAACAGCGCCGAGTACAGTCCGCGCAACAGCCATTCGATCGGGTCTTTCCGCATCGGTGCAGGATACGGGAGCGTTGCAGCGTGCGCATGTGCGCGCCGCCCCGCACACGCGATCCCTTAGAATTGGCGCATGTCCGAGTCCGCCAACGTCGCTGTCCGCCCTTCCCTGCGCAATCCCAGGCACTGGCCGATGTACCTGGCCCTTGCCGTCATGGTGATCGCCGGACGCCTGCCCTGGATGCTGCAGCGTGCGCTCGGGCGCGGCGTGGGCTGGATCGCGATGCGCCTGGCGGGCACGCGCCGGCGCGCTGCCGAGGTCAATCTCAAACTGTGTTTTCCCGAGCAGGACGATGCCTGGCGGGCGCGACTGTTGCGCGACAGTTTCGATGCGCTGGGCGTGGGCCTGTTCGAATTCGCGCGTGCCTGGTGGGGCAGCATCGATGCGATCCGTCCGGGCGTGCAGGTCGAGGGGCTGGAGCACCTGCAGCGCCTGCAGGAACAAAAGCGCGGTGTATTGCTGGTGTCCGGCCACTTCATGACGCTGGAAATGTGCGGGCGGCTGCTGTGCGACCACGTGCCGCTGGCCGGCATGTACCGCAGGCATCGCAACCCGGTGTTCGAGTGGGCGGTCAAGCGCGGGCGGCTGCGCTATGCCACGCACATGTTCGCCAACGAGGATCTGCGCGCCACCATCAAGCACCTCAAGCGCGGCGGTTTCCTGTGGTACGCGCCGGACCAGGACATGCGCGGCAAGGACACCGTGTTCGTGCCGTTCTTCGGGCATCCGGCGTCCACCATCACCGCCACCCACCAGTTGGCGCGGTTGACCGGCTGCGCAGTGGTGCCGTATTTCCATCGGCGCGAGGGTGGCCGCTACCTCCTCAAGATCGCACCGCCGCTGGCCGACATCCCCTCCGACGATGTGATCGCCGATACCACGCAGGTCAATGCGGCGATCGAGGACATGGTGCGCGAGGCGCCGGACCAGTACCTGTGGATCCACCGCCGCTTCAAGCGCCAGCCGGGTGGGCGCAGCGATTTTTACCGGTGATGCCGCCGCAGCGCAGCCGCATCACGCCTGCGTTCGCAGCCTCCTGCCTTGTTGTGCATCTCCCAGCAGCGGAATGGGTCGCGGCGGCTTTCCGCATGCATGCGCACAGCGCGCCTGCAACCGCAGTGGACGGGTGATCTAAGCCTGCCGCGCCCTTCCGCCGATTACGGCAATCGCCTTGATCGCCAGGGTTAGCGCAATTGCGCCTGGTCGGCATCGTCGTTGAGCAAGGCACCGGCATACAGGCCGGCCAGCATCAGGCTCAGCCCGCCCCAGAAGCTGGAATAGAACGCCAGATGCGTATTGAGCGGGAACACGGTTGCCACCAGCGCGATCATCGCCGGGCGTGCCTGCGCGCGCGCGGCCAGGCTGGAGTAGCGCCACGCGCGCCAGGCCTGGGCCGCACCGGCCAGCCACAGCAGCAAGCCGATCACCCCGGTTTCGGCAAGGATTTCCAGCACGATCTGGTGCGCATGGAAGGCCGGCCCGTCACCCCATGCCGGCGCCTGCGCGGGGGCCGGATTGCAGGCCGGATACGCCTGCCGAAATCCGCGTGCGCCCACGCCATTGAGCGGATGCGCGCGGATCATGCACAGCGCCGCGCCCCAGATCTGCGCACGCCCGGACAGGGCCTGGTCGACGCCTTGCTCGCCATCGCTAAAGGCCAGGGCGGTGCGCTGGATGCGCTCGCGCGCCTGCGGCGCCACCGCCACCACGCCGGCCGCCAGCAGCGCGCCGATCAGCGCCACTCCCAGCAGGCGACGGCCACCCAGCAACTGCCAGCCGGACAGCAGCACGATCACGCCATAGGTGATCCACGACGCCCGCGAACCCGCCAGCACCAACACCACCCCGACCGCCGCCGCCGCGCCTGCCCAGGCCCAGGCATGGCGCCGGCCAAGCGCCAGCAACAGGAAGGGCGACAGGCTGGCCAGGGTCTGGCCGAACTTGAGGTTGCACGGCCCCAGCACGCCGCTGAGGCGGTCGACCAGGGCCAGCTCCTGCGGCGTGCACAGGCCATGCCCGCTGATCAGCTGCTTGATCTGATCCAGGCCGAAGAACAACGGGCTGTTGCCGAACGCGGCCTGCAGCAGCGCATCCAGCGTCCACACCGCGCCGATCACTGCCAGGCCGGTGAAGGTGCGCCGACGCCGCTGCGCATTGGCCACCGCGATCGCGCACAACCACATGAACGGCAGATAGCGCAGATCGGTGGCCGACTTGCGCAGCGCGCGGCCCACGTCCACCGCATCGAACGCCGACAGCATCTGCGGCAGCCAGTACGCGAAGAAGAACACGCTGGTCAGCGCCCAGGCCGCACCGCTGAGCAGCCGGGTGCCGCCGCGGAACCGCGCATGCAGCAGGCGATACGCCGCAAACAGCGCGCCCAGCGACAACACCGTCTCGGCCAGCCCAGGCGTGGGCCACAGCGCCACGAACAGGAGCACCCACAGCGGCGCCCAGCGACCGGCATCGGGCGTCAGCACGGACGCGGGAGGGATGGCCTCAGCGGCGGAGTTCGTCATAGACCTTCAGGGTGGCCGCTTGCATGGCCTGCAACGTATAGGGAAGCACGGCGGGCGGTGGCGGCGCCTGCTGCAGCAACTGGAGCGCCTGGGTGCGCAAGGCAGCGGCATCGAAGGCCGGCACCGCGCCGCCGGGTTGCAGCTCGGCCAGCAGCTCGCCGACGCCGCCATGCGCCCACCCCAGCACTGGCCGGCCCACCGACAGGGCCTCCACCACGGTGCGGCCGAAGGCCTCGGGCTTGCGCGACAGCTGCAGCACCAGATCGCTGGCGGCATAGGCCTCGGCGATGCGTGCGGTGGGTTCGGTGAAGGCGACCGCCTCGGCCACGCCCAGTCTGGCGGCCTCGGCTTCCAGCTCGCGCAGATAGGCATCGCGGCCCGGCTCGCGCGCGCCCGGCAGCCACAACCAGGCCGGCACGCCGGCAGCGCGGACCTCGGCGAGCAATTGCAGGCCGTCGGCGTGCCCCTTCAGGCGCGTGCCGCGCCCGGGCAGCAGCAGCAGCGGCGCATCGGCCGGCAAGCCGGGCAGCACGCTCTGTGCCCAGCTGCGCGCACGGCGGTCCGGCTGCGGGCGACGCGGAAACTGGGCGATGTCGACACCGCGCGGGATCGTGCGCAGGCGCGCGGTGTCGGTCTGCGGATAGTGCGTGCAGACGTACTCGCGCACCGTCTGCGACACGCAGATCACCCGCTCGCCATAGGTCATCACCGCGCTGTAGCGGCTGGGCGAGTTGAGCCCGTGCACGGTGGTGACGAAGCGTGGCCGGGTGGCCTGCGGCATGCCGCGCAACGCGTACCAGCCCAGCCAGGCCGGCAGGCGCGAACGTGCATGCACGATGTCGGCGCCCAGTTCGGTGAACAGCCGGCGCAGGCCGACCACGTGACGCAGGGTCAGCAGCGACTTGCGTCCGATATCGAGGGTCAGATGTTCGCCGCCCGCCTCCAGCAGCGGCTGGACCAGCCGGCCACCGGCCGACACCACCACTGCGCGGTGGCCGGCACGCACCAGCGCAGCGGCGATTTCCAGGGTGGAGCGCTCGACGCCGCCGGACTGCAGCGCCGGCAGCAGTTGCACCACGGTCAGGCGGTGCATCCGGCCAGGATCAGTCGGCGAGCACGAACAGCGCGCCGCAGTACGGGCACTTGGCTTCGCAGTTGGGCTCGTCTTCGATCGGCAGATACACGCGCGGATGCGAGTTCCACAACGCCATCTGCGGCGTCGGGCAGCTCAGCGGCAGATCGCCGCGATGCACGGTGTAGCGCGATTCGGCATTGGCGGGCGCGGTGGCGGTCTGGCTCATGGCGGCACGATCGTAGGGGCAAAGGCAGAGCGCGGATTCTAGCAGCCTGCGTGGTGATCGGCCCATTGGCCCGACCAGGCCGGTTCGGGTGCTTGTTTCGGCGCTCCCCTGGCGCGGCCAAGGTCTGGGAACGCTGCGGCAGCTCCGGCGCTGCCTGCCCCCGGCCGGCAGCGCCAGGCAGCCACACCGGAACATCGCGCTTATCATCGCCACACGATGGCGCACCGCCCCGGCGTGCGCGCCGTGCCCGGATCGCGCGCACCGACCAGCCGGCCCTGCCCTGCGACATCGCCCCCAAGGAGACATCGCCACGTGACCTCGTCTGTTGTGCTGCTGCATCCGCGTGACCTGTGGTTCCGGCTGGTTGTTGCCCTGGGCGTCGCTGCGCCGCTGTCGGTGGGTGCGGCGACCGGGTTGTCGACCTCGTTCGAAGCCGGTCAGCCGTTGCCGGTGAGCGCGGCGGCAGGCGATGTGCAGATCGCCATCGGCACCGGTCCGGCCGCGCCGTATGCGGCCAGGCCGAACGCCGGCTACAGCGGTGCGCATGCGCTGCGGTACGACAGCCGTGGCGCAGGTGGGCGGCGCACCTTGTTGACCGGCGAGATCCCGATCGATGCCGATACCACGCTGTCCTGGCTGGTATTGCCCGAGAGCGTGGACGGCGCGCATGTGGCGTCGACCTTTGTGTCGCTGGATCTGCTGCTGGACGACGGCACACGCGTGTCGGCCAGTGCTGCGCGCGATCAGCATGGCATCGCGCTCGGTGCGCGGGCGCAAGGCGAGTCGAAGACGCTGTATCCGCAGCAATGGGCGCGCAAGGCGGTGCGGCTGGGCGACGTGCCCGGCCTGCGTGGCCGCCGTGTGCGTGCGATCGAGCTGGACGTCGTGCCGCCCGCAGGCGCGACCGCTACCGGCTGGATCGACGATATCGCGCTTGCCGAGGTACCGCTGACGCCGGTAACGCGCCCGTCGGATTGGGTGCTGACCACGCGCGGCACGCAGTCCAATGGCACGTTCTCGCGCGGCAATAATTTTCCGGCAACCGCGGTGCCACATGGCTTCAACTTCTGGACGCCGGTGACCGATGCGGGCACGCTGACCTGGCTGTACCGCTGGAACGAACACAACGATGCGGACAATCGCCCGCGCCTGCAGGCCTTGTCGCTCAGCCATCAGCCCAGCCCGTGGATGGGCGACCGCCAGACCTTTCAGGTGATGCCGTCGCTGGCGGCCGGCGTGCCGCCAGCCGATCGCAAACAGCGTGCACTGGCGTTTTCGCACGCCAATGAAACTGCGCGCCCCTATCGCTACGCGGTGCAGCTGGACAACGGGATCCAGGCCGAGATCGCACCGACCGACCATGCCGCGCTGTTCCGCTTTCGCTTCCCGGCGCACGGCGATGCCAATCTGGTGTTCGACAATGTGGACGCGCGCGGCGCGCTGCGGCTGGATGCGGCGACACAGACGCTTTCCGGCTACACCGATGTACGTAGCGGGCTGTCGACCGGCGCCACGCGCATGTATGTCCATGCCAGCTTCGACACGCCGTGGAAAGCCAGCGGCCTGAGCGACACCGGCCGGCCCACCGGCTGGATCAAGTTCGCTGCAGGCAGCACCCGGCAGGTGCAGATGCGCATTGCCACCTCGCTGATCTCGCTCGAGCAGGCCAGGCACAACCTGGCACTGGAAATCGCGCCGCAGGCAACATTCGAGCAGGTTGCCGCGCGGGCGCAGCAGGCCTGGGATGCATTGCTGGGTCGCCTGGAGGTGCCCGACGCCACCGCCGACCAGAAGACCACGCTGTATTCCAACCTGTACCGCCTGCACCTGTATCCCAACTCCGGCCACGAGAACGTCGGCAGCGCCAGCGCACCGGACTGGCGTTACGCCAGCCAGAGCAGCTGGTCGGACGACAACATCGATGGCAGCGCGGTGCGCAGCTTTGCGCCGATCCGCGATGGCCGGGTCTATGTCAACAACGGCTTGTGGGACACCTTCCGCACCGCGTGGCCGGCGTACGCCTTGTTCGCGCCCGACGCTGCCGGTGCGCTGGTGCAAGGCTTTCTGGAGCAGTCGCGCGCGGGCGGCTGGGTGGCGCGCTGGTCGTCGCCCGGGTATGCCGATCTGATGGTGGGCACCAGTTCCGACGTGGCGTTTGCCGATGCCTGGCGCAAGGGCGTGCAAGGCTTCGATCCGGCCGAGGCGTATGCGGCAGCGCTGAAGAACGCCACCGTGGTGCCACCGGATCGGCATGTGGGCCGCAAGGGCATGCCACGTTCGACCTTTCGTGGGTATGCCGATACCGACACGCATGAAGGCCTGTCGTGGTCGATGGAAGGCGCGCTCAACGATTTCGGTATCGCCAACATGGCCGATGCGTTGTCCAAGCAGGCGACGGCGGCAGCAGCGCGCGAGCGTTATGCGACCGAAGCGCTGTATTTCCGTCATCGTGCGGCCGGGTATGCGGCATTGTTCGATCCGGCGATCGGGTTCTTCCAGGGCCGCACACCGCAGGGCCACTGGCGCGTGGACGCGGCACGGTACGACCCGCGCGTATGGGGCCACGATTACACCGAGTCCAGCGGCTGGACGTTTGCATTCACTGCGCCGCACGATGGTGAAGGCCTGGCGACGTTGCATGGAGGACGCGCGCGCCTGGCAGCGAAACTGGATACGTTCTTTGCCACTCCCGAGACCGCCGAGGCCAGGTTCGCCGGCTCCTACGGCAACACCATTCACGAGATGACCGAAGCGCGCGATGTGCGGATGGGCATGTATGCGCACAGCAACCAGACCGCGCACCATATCCCGTGGATGTATCTGTACGCCGGGCAGCCGTGGAAGACGCAACGCATCACCCGCGAGATCCTGGCACGCCTGTACCTGGGCAGCGAGGTCGGCCAGGGCTATCCCGGTGACGAGGACAACGGCGAAATGTCGGCGTGGTATCTGTTCGCGGCGCTGGGACTGTATCCGTTGCGCATGGGCGCGCCGGAATACGTGATCGGCTCGCCGCTGTTCAAGCATGCCAGCGTGCGCTTGCCTGATGGCGGGACGCTGACGGTCAATGCGCCGCAGAATTCGCCGCAGAACGTGTACGTGCAATCGCTCAAGGTCAACGGAAAGCCCTGGCGCAAGACCTGGTTGCCGCATGCGGACATCGCCAGGGGTGCGACGCTGGACTTCGTGATGGGGCCTGCGCCCTCGCGCTGGGGCACCGGGCCGGACGATGCGCCACCGTCGCTGACCCCTGCGGGCAAGCGCCCTGCCCCATTACAGGATGTGCTCGGAGACACGGCGCGCATCACGCTGGCCGATGGTGGCGATGTCACTGCCTTGCATGACGACGATGCGGCAACGATTGCCACAGTTGCATCAACATCGACGCTGACGCTTGGCGGCATGGCGCGCGGCACGCCGACGCTGTATACGCTGACCAGCGGCAATACGGCCATTGCGGCCAGTGGCTGGACATTGGAAGCGCGTGCGGCCGATGGTGCGTGGACGGTGGTCGATCAGCGCCGTGAGGAAACCTTCGAATGGCCGTTGCAGACACGGCCGTTTCGTATTGCCGCACCTGGCGCCTACGCCGCGTATCGGCTGCGATTCAGTGCGCCTGCGAAAGTGCAGCTGGCGGAGATCGAGTTGCTGGGGGCGGAGCCTGCGGTGCGTTGAGGCGGAGGTTTATCGAAACGACGGTCGCACTGCTTTTTTTGAGGCAAGTGGGCTACCGCGCACGCATGCACTCAATCTAGATTCGCGTGACTGCCATCGGAGCTGGGTGCCATTGCAACGTCAGCGAGGCTGGTGAACCGTACCCTCACCCCAACCCCTCTCCCGGGGGGAGAGGNGTGACTGCCATCGGAGCTGGGTGCCATTGCAACGTCAGCGAGGCTGGTGAACCGTACCCTCACCCCAACCCCTCTCCCGGGGGGAGAGGAGCCTTGGGCGGTGCGACCGCGCATGCGTGCACGCATGCAATCTGGAGTCGCGTGACTGCCATCGGAGCTGGGTGCCATTGCAACGTCAGCGAGGCTGGTGAACCGTACCCTCGCCCCAACCCCTCTCCCGGGGGGAGAGGGGCTTTGAGCGGTGCTTATGGTGCAGCTGGCGGGTAGGTTTTCGGTGTTTTCCCGGTGCGCGGGTCAGCTACTGCTCNCCCCAACCCCTCTCCCGGGGGGAGAGGGGCTTTGAGCGGTGCTTATGGTGCAGCTGGCGGGTAGGTTTTCGGTGTTTTCCCGGTGCGCGGGTCAGCTACTGCTCTTTTCGCCAGCGTTCTTCTCGGCATCGCGCTGCTTGCGGATCTGCGCGTCCACCGCTGCGATCGCGGTCATGTTCATCACCCGGCGCGAGGTGGCGCTGGTGGTGAGGATATGCACCGGCTTGGAGATGCCCATCAGGATCGGGCCGATCGCCACGCCGTCGGTGAACACGCGCACCAGGTTGTAGGCGATGTTGGCCGCTTCCAGGTTCGGCAGCACGAACAGGTTGGCACGGCCCTTGAGCGTGCTGTTGGGCATGATCTGCTTGCGCAGCGCTTCGTCCCAGGCGGTGTCGCCCTGCATTTCGCCATCGATGTTGAGCTCGGGCTTGCGCTTGAGCAGGGCTTCGCGCACCTGGCGCATCTTCAGCGCATCGCGCGAGTCGTGGCTGCCGAAGTTGGAGTGCGACAGCAGCGCGATATTGGGCTCGATGCCGAACAGCTTGAGGCGGTACGCGGCCTGCAGCGTCGCTTCGACCACCTGCTCCACGGTCGGGTCTTCCTGCACATGCGTGTCCAGGAAGAAAAACACGCCCAGCTGGTTGATCACGCCGGTCATCGCCGAGGTGGAGCTCACCCGCGGTTCCAGCGGAATCACGCTGCGCGCGTAGCCCAGCTTCTTGTGGAAGCGGCCGACCACACCCGACAGCATCGCATCGGCTTCGCCACGCGCCACCATCACCGCGGCGATCAGGGTCGGACGCGAGCGCATCAGTTCCTTGGCGGCAGTGACGGTCACGCCGCGACGCTCGGTAAGCGCGTGGTAGTACTGCCAGTATTCGTTGAAACGGGGATCGTCGAGGATGTTGGTGATCTCGAAATCCACCCCGGCGGTCAGGCGCAGCCCCATGCGCTCGATGCGCGCCTCGATCACGTCCGGGCGGCCGATCAGGATCGGGAAGGCCAGGCCTTCGTCGACCACGTTCTGCACCGCGCGCAGCACCACTTCCTCCTCGCCTTCGGCATACACCACGCGCTGCTTGTCGGCGCGCGCACGGTCGTAGACCGGCTTCATCATCAGGCTGGTGCGGTAGACGAACTGGCCGAGCTTGTCGCGGTAGGCCTCCATGTCGGTGATCGGGCGCGTGGCCACGCCCGAATCCATCGCCGCCTGCGCAACGGCGGACGACAGCTCCACCAGCAGACGCGGGTCCAGCGGGCGCGGAATCAGGTATTCCGGGCCGAAACTCGGGGTCTCGCCGCCATAGGCCGCGCCCAGGTCGGAGGCCTCGCGCCGTGCCATCGCCGCAATCGCCTTGACGCAGGCGATCTTCATCTCCTCGTTGATGCCGGTGGCGCCCACGTCCAGCGCGCCGCGGAACAGGTACGGGAAGCACAGCACGTTGTTGATCTGGTTCGGGTAGTCCGAGCGGCCGGTGCCGATGATGCAGTCCGGACGCACCGCCTTGGCCGCTTCCGGGGTGATTTCCGGGTTGGGATTGGCCAGCGCGAAGATCACCGGCTGGCGCGCCATGCTGGCGACCATTTCCGGCTTGAGGATGCCGGCGGCCGACAGGCCCAGGAAGATGTCCGCGCCCTCGACGATCTCGGCCAGGGTGCGCTTGTCGGTGTCGCGCGCGTAGCGCTGCTTGTCCGGGTCCAGGTCGGTGCGGCCGGTGTGGATCACCCCATCGCGGTCCAGCGCCAGGATGTTCTCCGGCTTCAGGCCCAGCGAGACCAGCATGTTGACGCAGGAGATGCCGGCCGCGCCCATGCCGGTGGTGGCCAGCTTGACCTCTTCGATCTTCTTGCCGGTGACCACCAGTGCGTTGAGCACGGCGGCGCCGACGATGATCGCGGTGCCGTGCTGGTCGTCATGGAACACCGGGATGTTCATGCGCTCGCGCAGCTTGCGCTCGACGATGAAGCACTCCGGCGCCTTGATGTCTTCCAGGTTGATGCCGCCGAAGGTCGGCTCCAGGCTGGCGATGATGTCGACCAGCTTGTCCGGGTCGTTCTCGTTGATCTCGATGTCGAACACGTCGATGCCGGCGAACTTCTGGAACAGCACGCCCTTGCCTTCCATCACCGGCTTGGACGCCAGCGGGCCGATGTTGCCCAGGCCCAGCACCGCGGTGCCGTTGGTGATCACCGCCACCAGGTTGCCGCGCGCGGTCAGCTCGCTGGCCTGGGTGGGTTCTTCGACGATCGCCTCGCAGGCGAAGGCCACGCCCGGCGAATACGCCAGCGACAGGTCGCGCTGGGTCAGCATCGGCTTGGTCGCGGTGACCTTGATCTTGCCGGCCGGCTGCTGGCGGTGGTAGTCGAGGGCGGCCTGTTTGAAGTCGTCGTTGGACATCGGCGTTGTGGGTCTCGAAGGCGCAGGAGGACTGAATTCTACCCCCCTGCCTGAACATGGGCCTGTCGCGCAGCTGTCGGCGCGGCAGGAAGATCGCATGCCGCAACGCGTGATGCGGTGCGGCCAGTGGTGGCACGAAGCGAAAACGGCCCTGCATCCCGCCGGCAGCGCCGGCGGAATACAGGGCCGTAGGAAGCATCAGCGTGCGCTGATCGGGGCGACGACGTCGGTCGAGGCCACCGGTGCCTGCAGCGGCGGCGAGCCGCCATCCAGCACCAGCTTGAGCTGATCGCGGTCCAGCGCATTTTCCCAGCGCGACACCACCACCGTGGCCACCGCGTTGCCGATGAAGTTGGTCAGCGAGCGGCACTCGCTCATGAAGCGGTCCACGCCCAGGATCAGCGCCATGCCGGCCACCGGCACGTCCGGCACCACCGACAGCGTGGCGGCCAGGGTGATGAAGCCGGCGCCGGTCACGCCGGCCGCGCCCTTGGAGCTGAGCATCGCCACCGCCAGCAGGGTGATCTGCTGGCCCAGGGTCAGGTCCACGTTGGTGGCCTGGGCGATGAACAAGGCGGCCAGGGTCATGTAGATGTTGGTGCCATCCAGGTTGAACGAGTAACCGGTCGGCACCACCAGGCCCACCACCGACTTCTCGCAGCCGGCCTTTTCCATCTTCTCCATCAGCGAGGGCAGCGCCGACTCCGACGAGGAGGTGCCCAGCACCAGCAGCAACTCGGCCTTGAGATAGCGGATCAACTTGAGCACCGAAAAGCCGCACAACCGGCAGACGATGCCCAGGATCACCAGCACGAAGAACAGCGAGGTCAGGTAAAACGAGCCCACCAGCCAGGCCAGGTTGACCAGCGATTCCACCCCGTACTTGCCGATGGTGAAGGCGATCGCACCGAACGCACCGATCGGCGCGGCCTTCATCAGGATATGCACCAGGCGGAACACCGGCGCAGTCAGCGCTTCCAGGAAGCTCAGCACCGGGCGGCCGCGCTCGCCCACCAGCGCCAGCGCGATGCCGAACAGCACCGCCACGAACAGCACCTGCAGGATGTTGCCATCGACGAACGCGCTGATCAGCGTGGCCGGGATGATGTCCATCAGGAAGCCGACCAGGCTCAGCTCGTGCGACTTCTGCACGTAGGTGTTGACCGCGCTCTGATCCAGCTCGGCCGGGTTGATGTTCATGCCGGCGCCGGGCTGCACCACGTGCGCCACGATCATGCCCACGATCAACGCCAGCGTGGAGAAGAACAGGAAGTAGGTCATCGCCTTGGCGAACACCCGGCCCACCGTCTTGAGGTGGGTCATGCCGGCGATGCCGGTGACGATGGTCAGGAAGATCACCGGGGCGATGATCATCTTCACCAGCTTGATGAAGGCATCGCCCAGCGGCTTGAGGCTCTCGGCAAAGGCCGGCTCGAAGTGGCCCAGCAGGGCACCCAGGACGATCGCCACCACCACCTGGAAGTACAGCTGACGGTAAAAGGGAACGGGCGCCGGCAAGGGGCCGGCAGGCTTGCTGATGTGCATGACGCCACTCCGAGGGAACATAGAGGGCGCCTGAGCAGGCACCCGGTGCGGGCATTCTGGCCGTACGTCGCAGCCCTGGCCGATAGCCCATTGGTACTACGCACTGTCGCCGCGCTGAACGTCGCCTTACACTTCAGCCGCGCCGCCACCGGCCGTTAATTCCGTTTAACGCAGGCACCGCTTCCGGTGTCGTTGGCCGTCCGGAAACTGCGCGCCTGCTGAAGCTGTTCAGTGCGACCGCCATGGCAGGACGCCCGGCCCCTTCTCATTGCCGAAGAACACACCTATGCGCCTGTCCCCGCTCGTCCTCGCGTTGGCCATCGCCGCCGCGCCCGCTGCCGCCAATGCGGCCACCTCGCTGGAAAACTGGCCCACCAAATACACCTTCGGTGATGGCACCGAGCTCGGCCTGACCGGCAACTACGCCTACGACGACAACAACTTCTCCGGCGACGACCGCCTGGAAGACCGCACCGATTTCCGCCGCAAGGAATTCGGCGCCACCCTCAGGAAGAAGGGCGTCTACGACGCCATGGTGTATTTCGACTTCGAGGCCAAGCTGTGGCTGGACGTGTTCTTCCGCGTCGAGACCAAGGCCTTGTTCGGCCAGGATTACGGTCGCGTGCGGCTGGGCTACATGAAGGTGCCGGTGGGCCTGGAAGCGGTGCAGAGCTCGCGTGCGGGCAGCTTCATGGAACTGGGCCTGCCGGTGCAGGCGGTGTTCCAGGGCCGGCGCACCGGCGTGGAATGGACGCTGGAGCGCCAGCAGTACCTGCTGCAGGCCGGCGCCTATGGCGGCAAGGATCTGCAGGGTGACAATCCGGGCACCACCCAGGCCGTGCATGCCGCCTGGACCCCGCGCAAGGCGGAAGGCGACGTGCTGCACCTGGGCATCGCCGGCTCGGTGGAAAACCCGCGCGGCTTCAGCGACGGCCGCGGCGTGTCGTTCGGCCCGCGCGTACGCCTGCGTGCCCGCCCGGAAGCCGGCCTGACCGACGTGCGCCTGATCGACACCGGCACCATTCTCGATGTGGACCATGTGATCCGCACCGGCGTGGAAGCGGTGTGGATCCACGGCCCGTTCTCGCTGCAGAGCGAGGCGCTGCGCGCCGAGGTGGCGCGCAACGACAACCTGCCGCATTACATCGCGCAGGGTCAGTACCTCTACGGCACCTGGACGCTGACCGGCGAGTCGCGCAGCTATGCCGGCGGCGTCCCGGGCAACATCAAGCCGGCGCACGACTACGGCGCGGTCGAGCTGACCGCCCGCTACAGCCGCCTGGACCTGGAAGACAACCGCGTCAGCGGCGGCCGCCAGCACGACACCACCATCGGCGCCAACTGGTACCTCACCAGCCACTTCAAAATGCAGGCCAACTACAGCTGGGTGGATGCCACGCGCAACGGCGTGCATGAAACCCCGCACGTGATGGAGTTGCGCGCGCAGGTGCAGTTCTAAGCATGATGGCGCAGAAGTAACCCGGGCCTGATCGGCCGCGCGCGCCTTCCCTTCAACGCGCCAAGGCGGCAGCCCACACCAGCGCACGTGCCCCTGCGGCCGCCTCCTTTCGGGGATGCGGCCGCAGTCGTTTGTGGGTGCGGCCGTGTCGGCGCCTGGCGCAGGCCCTGTGCCGATAGCTGCACGATGCAGCGGTGCACCGCCATACTTGCCGGCATGTACGCCTCGCAACGCCGCCGCCTGCTGCTCACCCTGACCATCGTGCTGGGCGGCATGCTGGTGGCCATGGTTGCCGCCGGGCACTTTGTCGAACAGAACGCCCTGCACGAGGAAAGCGCCACCGTGCGGCGCCAGCTGCGCCTGTATGCGCAGGCCCTGCAGCAACGCGTCGATCGCTATCGCACCCTGCCGCAGATCCTGGCGCTGGACCCGGAACTGCGCGCGGCGGTCTCCGGGCCGTTATCGGCCGCGCAGGTGGAACGGCTCAATCGCAAGCTCGAGCGGGCCAACAACGTCACCCAGTCCTCCACGCTGACGCTCATCAACCGCGACGGCCTGGCGTTGGCTGCCAGCAACTGGCGCGCGGCGCGCAGCAACGTGGGCGTGGACTACGCCTTCCGCCCGTATTACCAGCAGGCATTGTCCAGCGGCAGCGGCAGTTTCTACGGCATCGGCATGACCACCAGCGAGCCGGGCTACTTCCTGTCGCAGGCCATCGTCGACACCGACGGCCAGGTGCAGGGCGTGGTGGTGATCAAGATCGCGCTGGCCGCGCTGGAACGCGAGTGGCTGCAGACCCCGGACATCGTGCTGGCCTCCGACGCGCACCAGGTGGTGTTCCTGGCCAGCCGCCCGCAGTGGCGCTACCGCATGCTGGCACCGCTGAGCCTGCGCGACCGCAGCGAGTTGCGCAGCACCCGCCAATACGCCGACCAGGACCTGCTGCCGCTGCGGCGCCGGCTGATCGAGCAGACCGGCAACGGCGGCGTGCTGGCCGAGGTCAGCGACCCACCGCTCGCCGGCCCGGTGCTGTGGCAGACCCTGGAGGTGCCCGAGAGCGGCTGGCGCCTGCACCTGCTGCACGACACCCGCGCCAGCGCGGCGGCCGGCCGCGCCGCTGCGATCGCCGCGGCCGGTGCGTGGCTGGCGCTGGCCTTGCTGTGGTTGTTCGTGCAACAGCGGCGGCGCCTGTCGGCATTGCGCCAGCGCAGCCGGCACGAGCTGGAGACGCTGCTGCAACAACATGCCGAAGAATTGCGCACTGCCCAGGATGGCGTGGTCACCGCCGCGCAACAGGCCAATGCCGGCTTGAGCCGCAGCCTGGAACACCTGCCGCAGGGCGTGGTGGTGATCGACGAGGCGCTGAATCTGGTGGCGTGGAATTCGCGCTATGTGGAACTGTTCCGCTTCCCGCCGGAACTGCTCAAGATCGGCCGCCCGATCGAAGACCTGTTCCGCTTCAACGCACGCCGCGGGCTGCTCGGACCGGGGCCGATCGAAGCGGCGATCGAGCGCCGCCTGAACCATTTGCGCAGCGGCAAGCCGCATATGCGCGAAAGCGAGAAGGAAGACGGCACGGTGCTGGAAATCCGCGGCAATCCGCTGCCCGATGGCGGATTCGTCACCAGCTATGCCGACATCACCAGCTACAAGAACGCCGCGCGCGAACTGCGCTCGCTGGCCGATGCGCTGGAACACCGCGTGGCCGAGCGGACCCGCGACCTGGCCGCGGCCAAGCGCGAGGCCGAAAGCGCCAACCGCTACAAGACCCGCTTCGTCGCCTCGGCCGTGCACGACCTGCTGCAACCGCTCAACGCCGCACGCATGTTCGTCTCGGTGCTGCGCGGGCAGGTGCGCGAGGCCGGCGGCGCCCGCGTGGTCGACAACATCGAAGGCGCGCTCGCCGCCCAGGACGCCATCCTCAACAGCCTGCTCGACATCTCGCGGCTGGAGGCCGGCAGCCTGAAGACCCGGGTGCGCGATTTCGCCATCGCCCCGCTGCTGGAAACCCTGGCCCGCGAGTTCGGCATCCTGGCCGAAGACCGCGGCCTGGTGCTGGAGTGGGTGCCTACCTCGGCGGTGGTGTTGAGCGATGAAAACCTGCTGCGGCGCATCCTGCAGAACTTCCTGTCCAACGCCATCCGCTATACGCCGCGTGGGCGCGTGCTGATCGGCTGCCGTCGTCGCGGCGGCTGGTTGCGCATCGAAGTGCACGACCAGGGGCCGGGCATTCCCGACGCCTTGCAGGACGAGATCTTCGAGGAATTCCGACGCCTGGACGACGGCGTGGCCAACGACCGCGGCGCCGGCCTGGGGCTGGCCATCGTCGAGCGCATCGGCCGGCTGCTCGGCCACCGCATCGGCCTGCGTTCCACCCTGGGCAGCGGCAGCGTGTTCTCGGTGACCGTGCCGCTGGGCGAGCGCGCGTCCATTGCCAGGCAGTTGCCGCCGCCGGTCAGCACCGCCGACAACGCCAACGACCCGATCCTGCACGGCTGCCGCGTGTGGTGCGTGGACGACGACCCGCGCGTGTGCGAGGCCAGCCGCGCCCTGCTGGAGCGCTGGGAATGCCGCGTGGACTTTGCCGGCGGCCCCGACGAGGCACTGGCCGCCGCCAACGCCGACGAGGTGCCGGAGCTGCTGTTGCTGGACGTGCGCCTGGGCGAGCACTACGGCCCCATCTTGCTGCCGCAGCTGGTGGCACGCTGGCAGCGCGAACCGCGCGTCATCCTGGTCACTGCCGAACCCGACCCGGCCCTGCGCGAACATGCGCTCGACCTGGGCTGGGGGTTCCTGGCCAAACCGGTGCGGCCGCCGGCCCTGCGCGCCCTGATGACGCAGATGCTGCTGCGGCGCGGGTGAGTTGCGCACTCGGCAGCATCGACCGGCAGGTAGGGCTGCGGTTGGTGGCTGGCGACGATTCCGGCTTGCCTACCGCCGACAGGCCGGATGATGGCGCACTGTGTTGCATCCGTCCCATGTAGCGATGTCCCGGCCCTGCGCGGCCTGGAGAGTTTCGCCGGATCGTTTCGGCGTACCGAACTGCGCACTGCTTCAAGCGCGCGCTGGCGATGGCGCTACAGTACTGGCGCGTCTGTCGCTGCGCATTGCTGCACCGTGCATCCCTCACCTGCCGATATTTCTCCTTCAAGGAGTTGGAGCTTCCATGTTCAGGCCTGCCTCCGTGATGTTGACCGCGTTGCTTGCCGCAGGCTGCGCGGCGGATCTGCCCGTGCATGCGTCCACGCCATCGGCGACCGTGCAGCCCTCTGGCCCGGCACGCGCGGACATGGACCCGTCCACGCTGCAGACCCTGGACCGCGTGCTGCACCAGGCATCCACGCATCGCGGCCTGAGTCCGGGGCATCTGATCAAGCTGCTCTCGGCGGAATTCCTCGGCACGCCGTATCAGGCCAACATGCTGCAAGGATCGGCCACCACGCCGGAGCGGCTGATCATCGACTTCAGGGGCCTGGATTGCTTCACCTATCTGGACTATGTCGAAGCGGCGCGCCATGCCCACTCGCAGCAGGACTTCGTCGATCGCGTGGTCCTCACCCGCTACGTCGATGGCGTCATCGGCTTCACCTCGCGCAAGCACTTCTTTTCGGACTGGGTCGCGCGTCCCTACCAGCTTGCCGACGACATCACCGCAACGCTCAGCCCCAACGCCGAGAGCGTGGACAAGGCGCTCAATCTCAAAGCCGACGGCAGCAACTATCTGCCCGGATTGCCGGTGGTGCAGCGGACCATCACCTACATCCCCGCCGCCAATGTGGACAGCACGGTGCTCCAGCAACTGCGCACCGGCGACTACGTGGGCAGGTACTCGCCGGCGCCCGGGCTGGACGTCAGCCATGTCGGCATCTTCGTGATGACCGACCGGGGTCCGATGTTGCGCAATGCCTCATCGCGCCCGGAAAACGAAAAGGTCGTGGACTCGCCGTTCATGGAGTACGTCGCCCGCACGCAGGGCATCGTCGTCTACCGCCCCAGGCCCTGATCCCGCTCGCCACGCGCGCAACCGCCGGTCCGGCGACAGGCATCGTCTCGGTCCGTTACGCCGGCGCATTGCCGGGATCGCGCAGTGTCGAGGCGCGTGGACGAGCGCTCGCCCGTCATCCGCTGCAGCGCGCGCCGGGTGAGCGTGCGATGCCGGCGCAGGGTGCGGCTCTGCACGATCGCCGCTGAGCGATCACGTGGAAGTTGGCGCAACGCCGGCACCCGCGCCCCCGGCCGGCAACGTGCCGGAGACCCGGGCGACTGCACCTGTTACACTATCGAGAACGATTCCCATTTGACTTTGCGTCGCGGAGCATGTCGCGTGCCCCGTCAGCGCCCTGGAGTTCTTGCTCGATGAAGCTTTCCGCCCATGGATCGGCCGGCATGCCGTTCGTTGCCACCCTCTGCCTGTTCGCCTCCGCCACCGCTTCGGCCCAATCGGACGTCACCGGCACCCTGGACACCGTGGTGGTGGCCGCCTCGCGCTCCAACATGACCGTGGCCGAGTCGCCACAGACGGTGCTGATCATCGACAAGGCGCAGATCCAGCAGCAGCTGACGATCTCCAGCAATTCCTCCGACGTGCTCGCCAACCTGATTCCCTCGTACACGCCCAGCCGCGGCAAGATGAACGGCAGCGGCGAAACGCTGCGCGGGCGCACGCCGTTGATCCTGATCGACGGCGTGCCGCAGTCCAATCCGATCCGCCCCACCGGGCGCGAGGCGCACACCATCGACTATGCGATGGTCGAGCGCATCGAAGTGATCCAGGGTGCCAATGCCATCAACGGGCTGGGTGCCACCGGCGGCACCATCAACATCATCACCCGGCGCCCGCAGGACGGCCCGTTGAACCAGCACATCGACGTGCAGGCCACCACGCCCACGTCCGAAACGCGCGCGGAAACCACCAGCGCCGAGACCCGTTACCGCGTGGACGGCCGCTCGGACAGGCTCGATTACCTGTTCTCGGCCAGCTACAGCGACCAGGGCCTGTCTGTGGACGGACAGGGCCGGCCGATCGGCGCCGACAATACCCAGGGCGACCTGATGACGTCCAAGGGCTACGACGTGCTGGCCAAGCTCGGTTACGCGCTCACCGACGCGCAACGCCTGAGCGTCAGCGTCAACCGCTACCGCATCAAGAACGACAACGACTACATCGGCATCCCCGGCAACCGTGCGCAGGGCCTGCCCACCACCTCGGTGCGCGGCACCCCGCAAGGCACCGCGCCCTGGAACGATGTGCTGACTTCCAGCCTGTCCTACACCCATGACGACCTGGCCGGCATGCAGCTGAGCGCGATGGTGTTCAACCAGGAATTCGAAGGGCTGTTCGGCGCCGACAACTCGTCCACGTTCCAGGACCCGCGCATCGCCCCGGTCGGCACGCTGTACGACCAATCGCGTTCGGTCGCCTCCAAGTGGGGCAGCAAGATCAGCCTGACCAGGGACGACCTGCTCGACCACCGGCTCAAGCTCACCGGCGGCGTCGACCTGCTGGCCGACACCGGCAAGCAGGACCTCTACGGCACCGGGCGCACCTATGTGCCCGAATCGGACTACCGCAACCTGTCGCTGTTCGTGCAGGGCGACTACAAACTGCTGCCCGAGCTGACCCTGCATGCCGGCGTGCGCCGCGAAGACGCCGAGTTGGAGATCGACAGCTACCAGACGCTGTGGCGCTACAACCGCGTCGCTGTCGAAGGCGGCACGCTCGATTTCAACCAGACCCTCTACAACGCCGGCCTGGTCTATACGCCGGTCGAGGGCGTGAGCTTTTTCACCAGCTATTCCGAAGGCTTCGGCATGCCGGACGTGGGCCGCGTGCTGCGCGCGATCAACACGCCGGGCACGCGCGTGGCCAGCCTGAGCACGCTGGAGCCGATCCTGACCAAGAGCGTGGAAGCGGGCACCCGCCTCACGCGCGGCGCCTTCGATGCGGACCTGAGCTACTTCCAGTCCAACTCGGACCTGGGCACGCGCGTGGTGCCGATCAACGGCGCCTTCATGATGAGCCGCGAGAAGACCCGCGTGCAGGGCGTGGACGCCAGCCTGGGCTATCGCCTGGATGCGGCGCATCGGCTGCGCCTGTCCTACGCCTACACCCGTGGCCGCTACGACAGCGACAACGACGGGCAGCTGGACGCGCGCCTGGACGGGCTCAACGTGGCGCCCAATCGGGTGATCGCCTCGTGGTCGGCGCAGTGGACGCCCAAGTTTTCCTCCTTCGTGCAGGCCCAGCACGCCTTCAGCCAATCCTTCGACGAGCCCGACAAGCGCTTCAGCGGCTACACGCTGGTGGATGCGACGTTCAACTACGCGTTGCCGCGTGGCGCCGTGCGCATGGGCGTGTCCAACCTGTTCGACAAGCAGTACATCACCTACTACTCGCAATCGGCCCTGGTCGAACCGCTGCGCTACTTCGCCGGGCGTGGCCGCACGTTGACGCTGGGATATTCGCTGGATTTCTGATGCCGTGGCGGGATCGCCGGCTGCACGTCTGCAGCCGGCAGCCTGGACGCTCACGCGCCGCACGGCGCCAGCGCTGCAGCGCCGAACCGCAACAGAAAACAATCGGCGCGATCACCCGATTCGATCAGCCCTCGCCTTCCGGCTCCAGCGCCTTGACCAGCACCGCCGCCTGCGTGCGGCTGTAGCAGTCCAGCTTCTTCAGGATCGCGGTGACGTGCACCTTGACGGTGTTTTCGGCCAGCCCCAGCTCGTGCGCGATCTGCTTGTTGAGCAGGCCATCGGCCAGGCTCAGCAGCACGCGGAATTGCTGCGGGGTGAGCTGGGCCAGCTTGGAGGCCAGTTGCGCGTCGGCCTCCGAGCGCTCGGCGGTCATCGGCGGGAACCAGGTGCCACCTTCCAGCACGCTGGCCACCGCGGTGCCGATCGATTCGGCCGGGGTGGATTTGGGAATGAAGCCGGCCGCGCCGAACTGCTGCGCGCGCCGGATCACGCGTGGATGATCGTTGGAGGAGATCACCACCACCGGGATGTCCGGATGCTCGCCCCGCACATGCAACAGCGCCGAGAAGCCGCGTGCGCCCGGCATCGCCAGGTCCAGCAGCACCAGCTCGGCCTGTGGGTGCGAGCGCAGCATCGCGCTCAGCGTGGCGGCGCTGGAGGCCTCCACCACATCGGCCTGCGGCAGGGTCTGCTGCAGCACATGGATCACGGCGGCACGGAACAGCGGGTGGTCGTCGGCGACGAGGATGGTGAGATCGGCCATGCGCCAAGTCTGGCACATGGCTGTGCCGGTTTCCCGCGCCCGGGCGTCCATCGCCCACCCGCTGCGCAGGCATCAGGCCTGTCGGCAGTCGGCGTATGCGTGGAGACCGCCCTCCCAGGCCGCGCACCCGCAAAGGCCCGGAACCCGCGCCGCGCTGACGCACAGCGATCCTGGCAGGTCGTCAGCGCCCGCCCTGGCGCGGCGGCTGCGTGCTGGCGCGCCAGGCATCCAGGAACTGCCGGCGCTTGAGCTTGTCCAGATACACCAGCAGGCCCGGGCCGAGCGGGATCGGGCGGAACGGAGGTTGCGCCGAACCGCCACGGCCGCCGGCGGCCGGCAGGATCGGCATCAGCCGCGCCTCGCGCGAGAGCACCTGCTGGCCGCGTGGCGACAGCAGGTAATCCAGGAACCGGCGCGCCTCCGGCGCATGCGGTGCGGTCCTGGGGATCACCGCGGTGCGCAAGGCCACCAGCGTGTAGTCCTGCGGCTGCACGATGCCCAGCGGGGCGCCGGCGTCGATCCGCGTCTGCGCATAGGAGCCCAGCACGTTGTAGGCCAGCAGCAGCTCGCCGCGGCTGACGCGGTCGAGCAAGGTGCCGGTGCGTTCTTCCAGCCTGACCTGGTTGGCCCCCAACGCGGCCAGCAACGCGCCGGCGATGCTGCCGACCTGCCCGTCCTGGGTGGCGAACAGATAGCCCACGCCGCTGCGCTCGACATCGTAGGTGCCCACCTTGCCGCGCAATGGCGCGTCGGGCGCGCGCAACAAGGCCAGCAGCTGCCGGCGCGTGCGCGGCACCCGTGCGGCCGCCAGCTTGCGCGTGTTGTAGACGATCGCCACCGGCTCGTAGCTGATGCCGAACACCTCGTGCCGCCATTGCGCCCAGGCCGGCAACGCTTCGGTCTGCGCGGAGCGATGCGCCAGCGCGTGGCCATCGTTGACCAGCTTGGTCTGCAGATCCATGCTGGCACTGATCAGCATGTCGGCGGCTGGTGTGGCCCTGCCCGGATGCAGGTAGTGATCGTAGATGTCCCAGGCGATCACGTCCTCGTAGATCACCTCGGTGCCCGGCTGCAGGCGCTGGTAGTCCTGGATGACCGCGCCGAACACCTCCAGGTCGGTGGAGCCCTGCACGCGCAATTGCGCCTGCGTCGGGCCGCGCGCGGGAAACACCCGCACGTCGCCGGGAGCGGCGCTGGCAGCGCCATGTGCCAGCAACACCGCCAACAGCAACAGCCTGCGCATCACCGTGTCCCTCCAGAAAAATGCAACGAGGCGATCAGCCCGCCGCCGACGCGGTTGCTCAGGTCGATGCGCCCGCCGTGCGCCTCGACCACGCGCTTGACGATGGCCAGCCCCAGCCCGGCGCCGCCGGCCGGTGCCTCCGGCCCGCGGACGAACCGCTCGAACACGCGCTCGGCTTCGGCAGCGGGAATGCCGGGGCCGTGATCGGCGATGGTCAGCACGTGATGGCTGCCGTCGCTGGTGAGCGCCACCTGCAACGGCGCCCCGGCGCCGTACTTGCAGGCGTTGTCGATCAGGTTCTTGAGCGCCTCGCGCAGCAGCAAGGCATCGCCGCGCAGCAGCGCCGGCTGCGGGTCGATCGCCAGCTGCACGCGCGGTGCGCCGTCGCTGCGCGGCAAGGCTTCGTGCAGGGCCTGGTGCAGGACTTCGGCCAGATCCACGGTGGCAAAGCGCTGCAGGTTGGCGCGATGGATGACGCTGGCGTCGCTGAGCAATTGATTGAGCAGCCGGCTCATGTGGCTGGCATTGCGCTCGATCGCCACCAGGCTGCGTTGCATCTCGCGCGGGTCGTCGTCGTCCATCGCCAGTTGCGCCTGGGCGCGCAACGCGGCCAGCGGCGTGCGCATCTGGTGCGCGGCTTCGGCCATGAAGGCGCGCAGGGTTTCGTTGCTGGACGACAGCCGCGCCATGAAGCGGTTGAGCGCGGTCACCATCAACTGCATTTCCTGCGGTGCCGGCACGCTCAGCGGTTTCAGGTCGGAGGGCTCGCGCCGCGACAGATCGCGCTCGATGCGCTGCAACGGGCGCAAGGCGCGATACACGCCCAGCCACACCAGGCCCAGGGCCAGCAGCGACAGCACGCCGATCGCCACCAGCGCGTTGAGCACTACATCGCGGGCCACCGCATCGCGCGCGCGCCGGGTCTGGCCCACCTGCACGCGCACCTCGCCCTGCCCGGAGGCCGATGCCACCCGATGCATCACCACCGCAAAGCGCACCGGCTCGCCGCTGTAGTCGGCGTCGAATAGCACCGGGCGCTCGTCGCCGGGCGCGCGCGCCGGCAGCGGCAGCATGTCCTCGCCGGTGATGGTGCGGCCTTGCGCGTCGAACACGCGGTAGAACACGCGGTCTTCCGGCGCCATGCCGAGCAGGTCCAGCGAGGCGTACGGCAGATCCACCTGCCAGTCGCCGCCGACCAACGCCACGCTGTCGATGATCGACAGCGCCGAGGACACCAGCAGGTGATCGTAGGAGCGGTTGGCGGCGCGCTCGCCGTAATCGCGCGCGGCAAAGAACAGCACCACCGCGCCCAGCAGCGACAGGCTGCCCAGGTACAGCAGCAGGGTGCGCCGGATCGACGGTGCCACCATGCGCGGCTCAGCCATCGAGGCCCGGCTCCACCGGCGCATGCGGGTCGGCCTCCTCGAGCTTGTAGCCGGCCCCGCGCACGGTGACGATGCGCAACGGCGCGCCCGCCAGCTTGCGACGCAGGCGGCCGACATACAGCTCGATCGCATTGGGCCCGGCATCGTCGTCGAAGCCGAACAAGCCGTTGCCGATCTCGTCCTTGCCCACCACCTGGCCCAGGCGCCCGATCAGGATCTCGAACAGGCGGTATTCGCGATTGGGCAACTCGATCGGCACCCCGTCCAGCACCAGCGTGTGCGCGGCGTTGTCGAACACGAACCCGCCGATCTGCACCACTTCGCTGGCCTGCCCGCGATTGCGTCGCAGCAGCACGCGGCAACGTGCCTCGAACTCGCGGAAGTCGAACGGCTTGCCCAGGTAGTCGTCGGCGCCGACATCCAGCGCCTGCACGCGGTCCTCGATGCCGTCGCGCGCGGTCAGCATCAGCACCGGCGTGGTATCGCCACGCTCGCGCATCCCGGCCAGCACGCGCAAGCCATCCAGCTTGGGCAGGCCGATATCCAGCACCACCAGGTCGAAACGCTGATAGCGCAGCACGCTCGCCGCCGCCAGGCCATCGGACTGCCAATCCACCGCATGCCCGCTACGGCGCATGCGCCGCACGATGGCATCGGCGAGGTCGGCGTTGTCTTCGACTAGCAGCAGGCGCATGAGGCTGGGATTGGGGAGTTGGGATTGGGGATTCGCAACGGCGGTTGGCCGCGGCCGGAAGGTAACAGGCCGCGCAGACAAAAGCTTCTTTCGCTCTTGCCAATCCCCAATCCCGACTCCCCAATCCCCGCCCCACACGACAGGTCCATGACAGCTTCGCCGGACTAGGCTGCCGCCAACGCGCCGCAGTGTGCTTGTGCGGCGCATCGCTGAACGTGATTCACACATGTACCTGGGAGGGTCTGTGAGCAACGACACCTTGCGTCTGCGCGTCTTCACCGCCTGCGCTGCATTGTGCCTGGCACCGGCGGCGCAGGCGGCCGAGGGCGACGGTCCGGTCACCGCCGAGGTGGGTGGGCGCGTGCACTGGGACTTCACCATGTTCGACAACGACGAACGCGGCACCCCCGAGCGCAACGACACCCAGTTCCGCCGCGCGTGGCTGGATGTGGCGGGCAAGTTCTACGGCTTCACCTACAAGGCCGAGGCGGAATTTGCCGGCCTGCAATACGAGTCCGGCAGCCGCGGCATCCTGGCGCGCGATGTCTACATCGCCAAGAAGTTTTCCGCCGGCACGCTGACCGTGGGCCAGTTCAAGCAGTACTTCTCGCTGGACGACCGCACCGGTTCCAACTACGGCCCGTTCCTGGAACGCGGATATGCGGCCACCACGCTGGCGCCGATCTACCGCAAGGCGATCTCCTGGCAGGCCAATCGTCCCGATGCGACCTGGTCCACGGCGGCCTACAGCCTGGAAAGTATCGACAACTCCTCCACCAAGGGCGGCGCGCTCGGCACCCGGCTGACCTTCGCACCGGAGATGGGCGAGGCGCGGCTACGCCACCTGGGCGTGTCGCTGGCGCACGAGCGCTATTCGCATCCGGGTAGCGGCGGTGCGGCGCCCCTGCTGATCCGCCCACGCCCGGAAAACGACCTGGCCAACAACAGCCGCATCACCCTGGCACGCTTTGCCGATGGCCGCGATACCGATGTCGACAAGTGGTCGCTGGAATACGCCGAAGTGCTGGGTCCATGGTCGTGGCAGAGCGAATTCAGCGGCGGCCTGCTCGACGACGGCTCCCAGCATGCCAAGGTGCTGGCCAGCTACGGCCTGGTCAGCTGGTTCGTCACCGGCGAGTCGCGCGGCTACGACCGCAAGACCGGGCGTTTCAGCCGCATCAACACGCCCAATCGTCCTTCCGGTGCATTCGAGCTGGCCCTGCGCTACGACTACATGCGCGGCGACCAGCACCTGGATGGCCAGCCCGATTTCATCAACGCCAGCACGCAGTCGTGGACGCTGGGCGGCAACTGGTACTTCAAGCCGAACCTGCGCGTGATGCTCAATGTGATCGACAGCCGCAACCGCGACCGCAGGGTCGATGCGGTGGTCGATCACACGCTGGCGGTGACCGGCCGGTTCCAGTACGACTTCTGATGACGGGCATGCGCGCACCAGTAGTCAAGCCGACCGGAACCAGCCGGCGCGCTGCGCAGCGCAAGCGTGGCGCCGCTGTCGTCACCGCCGCTCCGGCACACCGACCATGGCGCTCTTTGCAGCACGCGACGCTGCGCCCAGCCGCCGCACATACTCCGCACCCGCCTCATCGCCACTGCGTGTCCTGCGCAGCGGCGCGCTCCACTCTCCCCCTGCTGCACGCCTCAAAGGATTTGCCCGCATGCTGACCGCGCTCGGTTTCGGAATGGTGATCACCTTCATGTACCTGATCATGAGCAAGCGGCTGTCGCCGCTGGTGGCTCTGATCACGGTGCCGATCGTGTTCGCGCTGCTGGGCGGCTTCGGCACCGGCATCAACGAGATGATGCTCGACGGCATCAAGAAGATCGCGCCCACCGGGGTGATGCTGATGTTCGCCATCCTGTACTTCGGGGTGATGATCGATGCCGGCCTGTTCGACCCGCTGGTCGGCCGCATCCTGCGCCTGGTCAAGGGCGATCCGCTGAAGATCGTGATGGGCACGGCGATCCTGGCGATGCTGATCTCGCTCGACGGCGATGGCTCCACCACCTACATGATCACCGTGTCGGCGATGCTGCCGCTGTACCAGCGCCTGGGCATGAACGCGCTCAATCTCACCTGCGTGACCATCCTGGCCAGCGGCGTGATGAACCTGACCCCGTGGGGCGGCCCCACCGCGCGCGCCGCCACCGCCCTGCATGTGGATCCGGCCGACGTGTTCGTGCCGCTGGTGCCGGCGATGGCGATGGCGATCGCCGGCATCCTCGCGCTGGCCTGGTTGTTGGGCATGCGCGAACGGCGCCGCCTGGGCGTGGTGCGCCTGCCGGCCGACGGCAACTGGCTGGACACCAGCATCCCGGAGGAAAGCGATGCGCTGCCGCGGGTGGAAGATACCGAGGACATGAAGCGGCCCAAGCTGCTGTGGGTGAACCTGCTGCTGACCCTGGCGCTGATGGCCGCGCTGGTGGTGGGCGTGCTGCCGATGCCGGTGCTGTTCATGATCGGCTTTGCGCTGGCGCTGATGATCAACTATCCCAACCTGGCCGAGCAGCGCCGCCGCCTGGTCAATCACGCCGGCAATGTGCTGTCGGTGGTGTCGCTGATCTTCGCCGCCGGCATCTTCACCGGCATCCTCTCCAACACCGGCATGGTCGAGGCGATGTCGCGCAGCTTCCTGGCGGTGATCCCGGACAGCTGGGGCCCCTATCTGGCGGTGATCACCGCGATCGTCAGCATGCCGTTCACGTTCTTCATGTCCAACGACGCGTTCTACTTCGGCGTGCTGCCGATCCTGTCCGAGGCTGCCGGCCACTACGGCATCACCCCGGTGGAAATGGCGCGCGCCTCGCTGGCCGGGCAACCGGTGCATCTGCTCAGCCCGCTGGTGCCGTCGACCTACCTGCTGGTGGGCCTGGCCAAGGTCGACTTCGCCGACCATCAACGCTTCACGCTGAAGTGGGCGGTGTTGATTTCCCTGTTGATGCTTGGCGGCGGGCTGGTGTTTGGCCTGTTTCCGCTGGCGCGCTAGCCGCGCGCCGGGATTCGGCATTCGGGATTGGGGATTCGCCCAAGCCAGAGCGAACCAATGCCCGCTGTTACGAATCCCCTCATCCCCAATCCCGAATCCCAAACTCCGAAGGAGTTCAAGCAATGACACTTCGCATCGCATACGTCACCAGCGGCATGGGCAGCGTGGGTACCGCGATCTGCCAGAAGCTGGCGCGCAGCGGGCATACCGTGGTCGCCGGTTGCGGGCCCAATTCGCCGCGCAAGACCTCCTGGTTGCGCGAGCAACGCGAGCAGGGCTTCGAGTTCGTCGCCTCCGAGGGCAACGCCGCCGACTGGGAGTCCACCGTGGCCGCCTTTGCCAAGGTCAAGGCCGAGGTGGGCGAGATCGATGTGCTGGTCAACAACGCCGGCGGCAGCCGCGACACCTTGTTCCGGCAGATGAGCCGCGACGACTGGAATGCGGTGATCGCCAGCAACCTGCACTCGCTGTTCAACATCACCAAGCAGGTGGTCGACGGCATGACGTCGCGTGGTTGGGGACGCATCGTCAACATCGGCTCGGTCAGTGCGCACAAGGGCCAGATCGGGCAGATCAATTTCGCCACCGCCAAGGCGGCGATGCATGGCTTCAGCCGTGCGCTGGCGCAGGAAGTCGCCTCGCGCGGGGTCACCGTCAACACCATCTCGCCGGGCTATATCGCCAGCGCCTCGATCAGCAGTTTCCCGCCCGACGTGCTCGACCGCCTGGCCACCTCGGTGCCGATCCGCCGGCTCGGCAAGCCGGCCGAAGTCGCCGGGCTGTGCGCCTGGCTCGCCTCCGATGAAGCCGCCTACGTGACCGGTGCCGATTACGCGGTCAACGGTGGCCTGTACATGGGCTGAGAAACGCCGGGAAGACGGCGAGCGATCTTCAGGGGAGTGCCGACAGCGCGCACGCGCCGGCCTGCGGGTGGTGCGTGCCGGTTCCCAACGCCGGCCACGTCGCCAGGCGCTGAGCGCCGTCGCTCTCATGGTCGCGCTGAAGCTTCACTGCTCTAAGCTTCACTGCTCTAAGCATCACCACTTTAAGCATCACCGCTCCAAACAGCACTGATCTGCAGCATCGATGATCTGCGGCTCACCACCCAGCAGGCTCACGCTCGTCGTGGCCGCTGTCATGCACGCCGCGCCTGCCCTGCGCTTGCATGCAGGTGGGTGATGGCGCCTGACCAGCACGCACAAGCGACCGCCACTGCGTCGATCAACCCGTCTCCAGCGCGAACTGATTACACTCGGGTTTTTCCGCACTGCGCTGACATGGCCAAACCTTCAGAACGCGCCACGCCGGGTGCCCGCCCGCAGATGGCCGACATCGCCCGCATGGCGGGGGTGTCCGAATCCACCGTGTCGCGCGCCCTGGCCGGCAGCCCGGTGGTGGCCGAGCGGACGCGTGCCTACATCAAGCAGATTGCCGCCGATGCGGGCTACCAGGTCGATCCGATCGCGCGCAGCCTGCGCGCCAAACGCTCCAATACGGTGAGCGTGGCAGTGCCGATGATGCATGCGCTGGACCAGCCGCTGTCGGATCCCTTCATGATGACGATGCTGGCACTGCTGGCCGAGGAACTGACCGGGCGCGGCTACAGCATGCTGCTGTCCAAGCTGGACCGGCATCAGGACGGATGGGTGGAACAACTCGCACGCGGCAGCCGCTCCGATGGCGTGATCGTGCTGGGGCAAAGCTCCGAGCATGCCGCGCTGGACGAAGCCGCACGCGATGGCCTGCCGATGGCGGTGTGGGGCAGCCGCATCGACGGGCAGTCGTACATCAGCGTGGGCAGCGACAATTTCCAGGGCGGCGCGCTGGCCACCGACCATCTGATCGCCAGCGGCCGTCGCCGCATTGCCTTCCTGGGCGATGACCAGTTGCCCGAGGTTGCGCCGCGCTTTGCCGGCTATCGCCACGCGCTGCAGCGGCACGGGCTGGACTTCGATACGCGGCTGCACGCGCGCAGCCACTTTCTCAGCGAGGACGCCTACCGCCTCACCCGCGCCATGCTCAAGAAGACCGATCCGCCGGATGGGCTGTTCGCCGCCTCCGACGTGATCGCCGTCGGTGCGATCCGCGCCCTGGTCGAAGCCGGGCATCGCGTGCCGCAGGACATCTCGCTGGTGGGCTTCGACGATATTCCGCTGGCCGCCTACAGCCAGCCACCGTTGACCACGGTGCGGCAGGACCTGGGGCTGGCCGCACGCCTGCTGGTGGACCGGCTCTTGGCGCTGATCGGCGGCGAAGCGGTGGAGTCGGTGGAGATGCCGGTGAAGCTGGTGGTGCGTGAGTCGGCGTGAGGCCGGGAATGGGGATTGGGGATTGGGGATTGGGGATCGGGAATCGGGAATCGGGAATCGTAGGAGCGCGTGTCGGCGGCGGGTTGCACGCAATCGGTTGCTGCTACCACGCTGCTTTTCTTAGTGCCGTGGCAGTACGGCACTGCCGCGGCGGCTAGGCCGCCACGGCCCTGGGCTTGCGGACGCGTACGCACAGCATCGCCACCGCCGCTGCCAGCATCAGCGCGCCGGCCAGGCGGATCACGTTGCGCGGGTCGCCCTGCAATAGCCACGCGTAGTACAGCGGCAGGGTGACGATCTGGATCAGCATCGGCAGCACGATGAACAGGTTGAACAGCCCCATGTACACGCCGGTGCGCTCGGGCGGAATGCTGTCGGCCAGCATCAGGTAGGGGTTGCCCATCATGCTGGCCCAGGCCAGGCCGATGCCGACCATCGGCAGCAGCATCAGCCAGCGGTCCTGGATGCCGGGCAACACCCACATGCCCACGCCTGCCGCGACCAGGCAGGCCGCATGCGTGTACTTGGGGCCGATGCGGCGCACCACCGGCACCATCGCAAACGCGGCCAGGAACGCGATGAAGTTGTAGAACCCACCGATCTGCCCATTGACCAGGCCGGCCTCGCGGAAGCCATGCGAGGTGGCGTCGGTGGTGCCGAACAAGCTGGTCGACAGCGACAACACGATGTACTGCCAGTAGCAGAAAATCGCATACCACTGGAACAGCATCACCGGCGCGAGCTGGCGCATGGTCGGCGGCATCGCGCGCAGGGCGGTGTAGATTTCGCGCACGGTGGCGCCCAGCCCGGCACCGGTCTGGCGCATCCGCGCGATCTCTGCCGGCGCGATCGCCGGCTCGCGCACACTGCGCGCGGTGAGCAGGATCGAGGCCGCAGAGAACCCCGCACCGATCACGAACGCGGCGATGGTGACGTAGGGAATGTGGTGCGCATTGGCGGCGTCCTGGTTCATGCCCATCCACACCAGCAACGGCGGGGTCAGATAGGCCAGCGTCTGCGCAAGCCCGGTGAACGCGCTTTGGGTCAGATACCCCAGCGGCCGCTGCGGTGGCGCCAGCACATCGCTGACCAGGGCGCGGTATGGCTCCATCGCCACGTTGTTGGCCGCGTCCAGGATCCACAGCAAGCACACCGCCATCCACAGCGCAGTGCTGAACGGCATCGCCAGCAGGCACAGGCTGCACACCAGCGCGCCCAGCACCATGTACGGCATGCGCCGGCCCCAGCGGGTCACCGAGCGGTCGCTCCACGCACCGACGAACGGCTGCAGCACCAGCCCGGTGATCGGCCCGGCCAGCCACAGGTACGGCAAGCTGGCGTGATCGGCGCCCAGATAGTTGTAGATCGGGCTCATGTTGCTCTGTTGCAGGCCGAAACTGTATTGCACGCCGAAGAAGCCGGCGTTGAGCGCCAGGATGCGCGCGAAGGAGAACGGAGTGGCGGTCGACGACATGCGGAGCCCTGGGCATCGGTGCGGCTCCCAGTGGCCGCAGCGCACTGTACCCTGCCGTCTTTGCAATCGATTGTAACGCTGCGCCGCAACACGCTTTCGCTTACAGATACATGAGCTCGCCGAACCAAAAGCAATGCTGCATTGCAGGATTGCAATCGATTGTATTGGGGCGTATTACTGCGCTCGCACTGCAGGCCACACGGCCACTCCCTGGGAGGGGACGATGCAGGCGTCGGCCTACCACCATCCGTGAAAGAGAGAACCGCAATGCCCACCTTGCACACCCTGCGCCTGCACGCCCTGGCCTGCGCGGTCGTTTCCTGCCTGTGCGCGCCTGCCGCGCTGGCGCAGGACGCGACTACCGCCGCATCCGACACGCCGCCGGCCGCCGACAGCGCCGCGGTCAACCTGGATTCGGTGTTCGTCACCGGCACTTCCACCGCCACCACCAAGTTGAAATCCAGCGTGTCGGTCAGCACCGTCGGCGCCGAGGCGATCGAACAGTCGGCGCCGCGCAGCACCGCCGAAATCTTCCGCAACATTCCCGGCATCCGCTCCGAATCCAGCGGTGGCGAGGGCAACGCCAACATCGCCGTGCGTGGCCTGCCGGTGGCCTCCGGTGGCGCCAAGTTCCTGCAGCTGCAGGAGGACGGCCTGCCGGTGATGGAGTTCGGCGATATCGCCTTCGGTAACGCCGATATCTTCCTGCGCTCGGATTTCACGATGGATCGCATCGAAGCCATCCGCGGCGGCTCGGCCTCGACGTTCACCAGCAATGCGCCCGGCGGCATCATCAACTTCATCAGCAAGACCGGCGACACCGAAGGCGGCAGCGTCGGCGTGAGCCGCGGCCTGGATTACGACAACACCCGCGTGGACTTCAACTACGGCGCCCCGTTTGCCGAACACTGGCAGTTCAACATCGGCGGCTTCTTCCGCCAGGGCGACGGCGTGCGCGATGCCGGCTACACCACCGACAAGGGCGGCCAGCTCAAGGCCAACCTCACCCGCCTGTTCGAGAACGGCTACGTGCGTGTCTATGGCAAATACCTCAACGATCGCGCCGCCGGTTATCTGCCGGTGCCGACCTCGGTGCGTGGCCGCGACGGCTCGCCGGACCTGGGCGGCTTTGCCGGTTTCGATCCGGGCAACGACACCTTGTACAGCCGCAATTTCCGCAGCGATGTCGGCCTGGACGGCAACAACCGGCCGCGCCGCACCGACCTGGGCGACGGCATGCATCCGATCTCGCGCACCATCGGCGCCGAGGCCTGGTTCGACCTGGGCAACGGCTGGAACCTGAGCGAGAAGTTCCGCATCGCCGACAACAGCGGCCGCTTCGTCAGCCCGTTCCCGGCCGAGGTCACCGATGCCGCCACGCTCGCCGCCTCCATCGGCGGCGCCGGCGCGCAACTGGTGCAGGCCACAGGCCCCGACGCCGGCCAGGCCTACACCGGCAACGCGATCCGCACGCATCTGTTCAACGTGGCGATCAACGACCTGGGCAACGTCACCAACGACCTCAGCGTCTCGCGCGAGTTCGGCGGCGACGGCCGCACCCTCAACCTGCGCATGGGTTACTACACTTCGCGCCAGACCATCGACATGGACTGGACCTGGAACTCCTACGTGCAGACCCTGGGCCGCGATTCGCGCCTGCTCAACGTGGTCGATGCCGGCGGCGTGTCGCGCTCGCAAAACGGCCTGTACGCGTACGGCACCCCGTTCTGGGGCGATTGCTGCATCACCCGCAGCTACGACGTGCGCTACGACGTCAACGCACCGTATGTGGCACTGACCTTCGACAGCGGCAAGTTCAGCATCGACGGCAGCCTGCGTTACGACATGGGCGATGCGCGCGGCAACTATGCCGGCACCGCGATCGCGCAGAACCTGGACGTCAACGGCGACGGCGTGATCCAGCCGGTGGAACAGCGCGTGGCCACGGTCGACACCGCCAACGCGCGGCCGGTGGATTACGACTGGAACTACCTGTCGTATTCGTTGGGCAGCAATTACCTGATCAACGACGACCTGGGCGCATTCGCGCGCATCAGCCGCGGCGCACGCGCCAATGCCGACCGCCTGCTGTTCGGCGTGGTCCGCGACGACGGCTCGGTCTCCTCCGACGAAGGCGTCAACGTGGTCCGCCAGGCCGAAGCCGGCCTGAAGTGGCGCCGCGACGGGCTGAGCCTGTTCGCCACCGCGTTCTCCGCACGCACCGAGGAACAGAACTTCGAAGTCACCAGCCAGCGCTTCTTCAACCGCAGCTACGAGGCGCACGGCGTGGAGCTGGAAGCCAGCTACCGCTACGAAGGTTTCACCGTCAACGGCGGCCTGACCTGGACCGATGCGGAGATTTCCAAGGACCAGATCACCCCGGCAAACACCGGCAACGTGCCGCGTCGCCAGGCCGACGTGGTGTGGCAGTTGACGCCCAGCTATCGCGGCGACGGCTACCAGTTCGGCGTCAACCTGATCGGTACCACCGATGCCTACACCCAGGATTCCAACCAGCTGAAGATGCCCGGCTATACGCAGGTGAACCTGTTCGGCGACTACCGGGTGACCGACGCACTGACCGTCGCGCTCAACGTCAACAACCTGTTCAACGCCTTCGGCCTGACCGAGGCCGAGGAAGCCAGCATCCCGGCCAATGGCATCATCCGTGCGCGCTCGATCGCCGGCCGCACCACCAGCATCAGCCTGCGTTACGACTTCTAAGGACCCCTCGCCGGGCTGGTCCCGGCGCTTTCCAATGAGCACCTCCCCCACCGATCTCACTGCAGTGCGCGCGGCCTTTGCCGCGCCGCTGGACCCGCAGCGTGCGAGCACGCTGTTGCCGCGCTTCGACCGGCACGCGCCGCGCCTGCTGGATGCCCTGCACACCCTGTACGGCGCACGCCCCGACACAGCGGCCTGGCTGACGCAGTGGATGACTGCGTTGGGCAGCCTCGCACAGCAGCGCCCGCAAGCGCTGCAACAGCTGGACGTCATGCGCCAGCCCGGCTGGTTCGGCGAGCAGCACATGCTGGGCTACAGCGCCTATGTGGACCGCTTCGCCGGCACGCTGCAAGGCGTGGCCGAACGCGTGCCGTATCTGCAGGAGCTGGGCGTGCGCTATCTGCACCTGCTGCCGTTCCTGCGTGCACGCGCTGGCGATAACGACGGCGGCTTTGCGGTCAGCGATTACGGCCAGGTGGAGCCGGGCCTGGGCAGCAACGACGACCTGGTTGCGCTGACCACGCGCCTGCGCGAGGCCGGCATCAGCCTGTGCGCCGATTTCGTGCTCAACCACACCGCCGACGATCACGCCTGGGCGCAGGCGGCGCGGGCCGGCGATGCGCGCTATCTCGACTACTACCATCACTTCGCCGATCGCACGCAGCCCGATCAGTACGAAGCCACGCTCGGGCAGGTCTTCCCGCACACCGCGCCCGGCAACTTCACCTGGGTGGCCGGCACCGGCCGGTGGATGTGGACCACCTTCTATCCCTATCAGTGGGATCTGAACTGGAGCAACCCGGCAGTGTTCGGCGAGATGGCGCTGGCGATGCTGCAGCTGGCCAACCTGGGCGTGGAGGCCTTCCGCCTGGATTCCACCGCCTACCTGTGGAAGCGCCCCGGCACTGACTGCATGAATCAACCCGAGGCGCACACCTTGCTGGTGGCGCTGCGCGCGGTCACCGACATCGTTGCGCCGTCGGTGGTGATGAAGGCCGAAGCCATCGTGCCGATGACGCAGTTGCCGCCCTATTTCGGCAGCGGTGCCGACCAGGGCCACGAATGTCACCTGGCCTATCACAGCACGCTGATGGCGGCCGGCTGGTCGGCCCTGGCCTTGCAACGCGGCGACATCCTGCACAACGTCATCGCGCACAGCCCGCCACTGCCGGCCAACTGCGCATGGCTGAGCTATGTGCGCTGCCACGACGACATCGGCTGGAACGTGCTGCAACACGAAGCCGCCGGCAACACCGCGCAGCCGCCGTTCGCGCTGCGCGATGTCGCGCGCTTCTACGCCAGCCAGGTGCCGGGCAGCTATGCGCGTGGCGAGAGTTTCCAGAGCAGCGGCGACGGCGTGCACGGCACCAACGGCATGGCCGCAGCGCTGGCCGGCATCCAGGCCGCGCAGGAATCGGGCGACGCGGCAGCATTGGCCCTGGCAGTGGATCGGCTGGTGTTGCTTTATGCCATCGCCCTGGCGATGCCGGGTGTGCCATTGATCTATATGGGCGACGAACTCGCCTTGCCCAACGACATCGGCTACCGCGACGATCCGCAGCGTCGCCACGAAGGCCGCTGGCTGCATCGCCCGGCGATGGATTGGCAGCGTGCAGCACAGCGCGATGCTGCAGCCAGCGTGAGCGGCACGGTGTATCGCCGGTTGCGTGGATTGATCCGGCAACGTGCTGCGCTCCCCGCACTGGCTGCCAGTCAGGCGCTGGGCAGCATTGCGCTGGGCGATGCACGTCTGTTTGCGTTGACGCGTGGCGATGACTTCCTGGCCGTGCACAATTTCGGCGAGCAACCGCTGACGGTGGAGCTTGCCGCACTTGGGGGAGGCCGGTGGAAGATGCTGGCGGATGGCAGCGAGGCGGCTACCGAATCGCTGAGCGATGCCATGCGGCTGGTACTGCCGGCTTATGCGGTGCGCTGGCTGGAGCGTATTGCTTGAACGAGATGGTGCAGGCGCGTAGCGCTCCTGCAGCACGGACGATGTGCGGCTAGAGCGGACGATCTGTGACCCGGCTGCAGGGCCCTTGCCCGCCCGCCACCGCGGGATACGCTGCGAGTCTTGCAAGCCCTTGCGCGGCATCCAGGCTGCGCAAGGTCCCGCGACGGCGTGCGGGCAAGGACCGGTCGGGATGGCCGGCGCGCTTGGTTGCGGGCACTGGCTTGCGTCAGCTGGCGGATGCTGCGCCAGTCTGAAAGCGCAGCATGGAGACCGCTGGAAACGCCTGCGCTCCCTGTCAGACGGGTGCGGCCGGCGCTCGGTACCGGGGTGTATCGCGCTTGCACTCGGTCGCTGCGCACCGTCCGCGCCGCGCCGACGAGTGATCGCCACGTTTTGTTCGCCGCTCCACATCAGTAGCCGTGGGGTCTTCCGGTGGCCGCCCGTGCGTCACCGTGGGGCATCGCAGGATCAGCGCTTGGACAACTCGAGCAGTGCCTCGGCCGCCTTCTCCGACGACGCGGGATTCTGGCCGGTAATCAGCGTGCCGTCGGTGATCACATACACACCCCAGTCGGCGCCTTTCTCGTAACGTCCGCCGAGCTCGGTCAGCACGTCTTCGACCAGGAATGGCACGATCTTGGTCAGGCCCACGCCCTCTTCCTCGCTGTTGGTGAAGCCGGTGACGCGGCGGCCGTTGACCAGCGGCTTGCCATCGCTGCCCTTGACGCGGCGCAAGACACCCGGTGCGTGGCAGACCAGGCCGTGCGGCTTGTTGGCTGCGGCGAAGGCCTCGATCAGCGCGATCGAATCCGCGTCTTCGGCCAGGTCCCACAGCGGACCATGCCCGCCCGGATAGAACACCGCATCGAAGTCCTCGGCCTTCACGTCCGCCAGGCGATGCGTGCTTGCCAGGGCCTTCTGCGCATCGGCGTCCTGCTTGAAGCGCTTGGTCGCTTCGGTCTGCGCGTCGGGTTCGTCGCTCTTGGGATCCAGCGGCGGCTGGCCGCCCTTGGGCGAAACCAGGGTGATGTCGGCGCCGGCATCCTTGAAGACGTAGTACGGCGCGGCGAACTCTTCCAGCCAGAACCCGGTTTTCTTGCCGGTATCGCCGAGTCGATCGTGGGAAGTGAGCACCATCAGGATCTTCATCGCATTGCCTCGCATCATTGCCCGTCTCGGGCGAGGCGATCAGTGTCCGGATCAGCCCGTTGCAACATCGTGTAGAACGCGTCTGCGCCACGCATGCGGTTCAGCGCCACCTGGGGCGGCCATGCAGTCAGGGCGGGTAGTCTGCGCCGCGCGGCATCCACGAGTGACGTGCGACCACCGAGGTCGCGGCGCGCGTTCCCAGTGACCCGGCAAGTGGTCGCAACCGCTGGTAACGACGCTCAGACATTCATCGCCGGCGGCTGCAGCTGATCCATGCGGATGCGATTGGCGAACAACGAGAACGCCAGCATGCCGGCCAGCCCGCTGACCCGGCTCACCCACGGCGGCAACCAGCGCGGGGCGACCAGCACGCCGCTGTCGAACAAGGGCGCAAGGCGCGCCACATCGCCCAGGGCCATCTTGCCGGCGAACAGGTAACGGCACAGCTGCAACTGGTCGCGCTGCAGGGCATGCCGGAAGAACGTATGCACCGCGACCAGCCCGCGCAGGTACACCGTGTCCTTGGTGAAGGCGCCGCCGCCGGAAGTGGGGACGCCGCGGAACACGCGCTGCGCCGAGGAAAAGCTCTCCGCCGCGCTCTGACCACTGACGCTGAAATAACGGAAGACCTCGATGAAGTCCGCGCCGGCGCGCGCCATCGCAATCGCCTCGATACGCAGGCTGATGCGTTTCATGCGTTCGATATCGATGCTGCCGGTGATCTGCTCGGCAAACGTCGCCAGGCCTTCCTGCGTCGCGGTGGTCCGCGGCGAGGAAATGCCCAGGCTGGGCAGATGCAGCTGCGCGCGGCCGTTGAGCGCGGTGAGCGAATGCACCAGCGCTTCGTGATGGAACAACTGCGCGCGGTCGTAATCGCTGAAGGTCGCACCGCTGCGCAGGCGGATGCGATGCGCGCCGGCCGCCGCCTTGGCCAGCAGATCCGGATCCAGCGTGACGGTGATGACGCGCCCTTCGAAGAACCCGTCCAGATCGTTCTGCAACTGCATGCGCAAGGCGGTGGCCGACACCGGCACCTGCTCTTCCGGCGCCAGCAGCTCGCGATCCAGCTCCTGCGCGATCTGGATGAAATGCCGCGCCGCCTCGCGCGTGCTCGGGCCATTGCCCGGCATCGGATCGTCGGGCACGCCGAACAGCTGCGCCGAGTAATCGCTGACCGCCGCAGTGCCCAGCGACTCCAGCAGGCCGGCGGCCAGATCCCAGCTATGGGTCGAATCGATCAGGTAGGCGCCGATCGGATGGTGCGGGTCGGCCGCCCTGGCGATCGCGGACAGTTCGCGCCGGGTCTCGGCAAAATCCAGCGCCGGGTATTCCACCTGCGGCAGCTCCGGCTGCCCGCGTGCCACGCTCTGCAAAAATGGCTCCTGCAGCGAGCGTGGCCAGCTGGCCAGCGCCAGCAGGCGCACGCCGCGTACGGCCTTGACCAGGCGCGCATCCAGCGCCGCGTGGTGGACGATGTCCGGCGGGCCCTTGCGCAACGGCATGCTCAGCGTCGCCCGGTGCGATCGACGCTGGCAGGCCGCCGGCCCGATCCCTTGCCCCGGTTGTTCTGCGCCAGGCGCGTGGCGAGCTTTTCGGCCGCTGCGGCCACTTCCACGCGCAGCTTCATGTAGTTGGACACCCGCTCCGGGTCCAGCGTATCGGCCTCGATCGCCGCACGCACCGCACAACCAGGCTCGGCGATATGCGCGCAATCGTTGAAGCGGCATTGCGCCGCCAGCGCCTCCACATCGGAGAAGCCGCCTTCGGCAAGATCTTCCTCGCCGGTCGGCTTGAGCTCGCGCATGCCCGGCGTATCGATCAGGCAGGCGCCACTCGGCAACGGAATCAAGGCGCGATGGGTGGTGGTATGCCGGCCGCGCGAATCGTTCTCGCGCACCGCATTGGTCTTCATCTTCTGCGACCCGAGCAAGGTATTGGTCAGCGTCGACTTGCCGGCACCGGACGAGCCCACCAGCACCGCGGTGCGGCCATCGCCCAGCCACGGCCGCAGCGCCGCCACGCTGTCCGGATCCTTGGCATTGACCGCGCGCAGCGCGATGTTCTGCGCCTCCAGCTCCTCCAGCACCGCCAATGCATCCTCGGCGTATTCGGTCTGGTCGGCCTTGGTCAGCACCACCACCGGCTCGGCACCGCCACCGCCGACCAGCAGCAGATAGCGCTCGATGCGGCGCGGATTGAAGTCCGCATCCAGCCCGCACACGATGAACACCGTATCGATATTGGCCGCGATCACCTGCTGGTGGTAATGCTCGCCGGCCGCACCGCGCTTGATCGAGGTACGCCGCGGCAGCAGCGCCACGATGCGCTTGCCCTCCATCAGCACCCAATCGCCGACCGCCGCCCGCTCATGGCTGGGAAACCGCGGCCGCTGCCACTCCGGCAACGACTCGGCCTTGAGACTGGCCTCCGGGGTATCGGCCACCACATAGCCGGTACGGTGCTGCTCCACCACCCGCGCCGGCAGCGCCTGCGGATGCGCGGCGAAGACCGCCTGCCAGGACGCCTCTTCCGGCGGCCCGGGCCAGGGCCAGCCGATGGATTGGAGGGTGGGGTAATCGGGGGCTGCGTTGCTCATGGGGCGATTCTAGCTGGCCGGCCGCAGTGGCTTGTGCATTCGGCCCCGTGCCTGGCCTGAAGCGCCCCTTGACATCGTTGCCGATGCAAGCATGCCCGCCTGCCCTATTTCCGCTACCATGCCAAGCCTCACGCCTACAACCGGCCTGCCGTATGTCCACTGCCCCGCAAAAGCCGCTCGCCATCCGCGAGCGTCTGTCCGAAGTCCGCTACGAAATCCGGGGCGAGCTGGCGCGACGAGCGCGGGAGCTGGAGGCGCAGGGCCGCAAGCTGATCAAGCTCAATATCGGTAACCCGGGCGCGTTCGGGTTCCGTGCGCCGGAGCATCTGCAGCGTGCGATCGCCGACGACATGGGCCGCACCGATCCATACACCCATCAGCAAGGCCTGCCGGAAGCGCGCGAGGCCATCGCCACCGCATATGCGCGGCGCCAGCATCCGGATGCGCATCCGGACCGCATCTTCGTCGGCAACGGCGTCAGCGAGCTGATCGACCTGTCGCTGCGTGCGCTGCTCAATCCCGGCGACGAAGTGCTGGTGCCCTCGCCCGACTATCCATTGTGGTCGGCGGCTACCATCCTCAACGACGGCCGCCCGGTGTATTACCGCTGCGCGCCGGAAAACGGCTTCCAGCCGGACCCGGTGGAAATCGAGACATTGGTGTCTTCGCGCACCCGCGCCATCGTGCTGATCAATCCGAACAATCCCAGCGGCGCCAGTTACTCGCGCGAGCTGCTGGAGCGCATCGTAGCCATCGCCAGCAAGCACAACCTGCTGCTGATGGTCGATGAGATCTACGACCAGGTGCTCTACGACGACGCCGCCTTCGTGCCGGTGGCGCCACTGGCCGGTGCGCACCCATGCATCACCTTCAGCGGCCTGAGCAAGGTGCACCGCGCCTGCGGCTGGCGCGTGGGCTGGGCGCTGCTGTCGGGCGAGCAATCGCGCATCAACGACCTGCGTAACGCGATGGACCTGCTCGGCGCGCTGCGCCTGTGCGCCAACGTGCCGGGCCAGTACGCCATCGACGCGGCCGTCAACGGGCCGGACACCATCTCGGCACTGTGTGCGCCGGGCGGCCGCCTGTACGAAACCCGCCGCGCGGTGATCGAGGCCTGCGCGGCCAGCGAGCATTTGTCGCTGGTGGCGCCGGCCGGTGCGCTGTACGCGTTCCCGGCGGTGGTCGGCCCGGCCGCGCGCAACTTCGACGACCATGAATTCGCGCTCGACCTGATGAACGAGGAAGGCGTGCTGGTGGTGCCGGGTTCCAGTTTCAACGTGCCCTACCGTCACCATTTCCGCGTCACATTGATGCCGGAAGCGGCAGTGATGCGCGATGTGTTCGCACGCATCGACCGTGCGCTGACGCGCCGCGCCGAGGCGGTCACCAAGGTGGTGCCGCTCAAGTCACGCAGCGTGGCCTGATGGCGGCGGCCGGCACGCCGCTGCGCTATCTGGCGCTCGGCGATTCCTACACCATCGGCGAAGGCGTTTCCCCCGGGCAGCGCTGGCCGGTGCAACTGGTTGATGGCTTGCACGCCTACGGCTGGAATGTGGCGCCGCCGCAGATCATCGCCACCACCGGCTGGACCACCGACGAGTTGCAGGCCGGCATCGATACGGCCGCCCCGCAGGGGCCATTTGAGCTGGTGAGCCTGCTGATCGGTGTCAACAATCAATACCGCGGGCGCTTGCTGGACGCGTACCGCAGCCAGTTCGATGCGTTGTTGCTGCGTGCGATCGACTTGGCCGGCGGTATTGCGCCGCGCGTGTTCGTGCTGTCGATTCCGGACTGGGGGCTGACCCCGTTTGCGCATGCGCACGGCGGCGATGCGGCGCTGATCGGTGCCCAGATCGATGCCTTCAACCGCGTGGCCGCCGAACGCTGCGCTGCACGCTCGGTACGCTTTGTCGACATCACCGCCACCAGCCGCGATGGCGGCGACGCGGCCGACATGCTGGTCGACGATGGCCTGCACCCCTCCGGCGCCATGTATGCGCGCTGGACCGCATTGGCACTGCCTGCAGCGCGCGATGCCCTAAGCTAGCCGCGCACCACGCCTCATTGCCAAGGAACGACATTGCACAGCACCGCTACCCAACCCATGAGCCGTACGCAGGCGCTGGCGATCGCGCGCGCGTTCCTGCCGCCGCATCCGCTGGGCAATCGCTACGACTACTACTACACCCAGGCCAAGCTGCGTACCGACCCGCTGTATCCGGGCGTGCTGGCCGAGTTGCGCAACACCACCGCGCCGGTGCTGGATCTGGGCTGCGGGCTGGGCCTGCTCGCGCACGCATTGCGTGCCGACGGCCAGGCACTGGCGTATCACGGGGTGGATGTGGACGCGTCCAAGATCCGCCGCGCGCAACACATCGCGCAGCGCTCGGCACTGGGCAATACGCAGTTCGCGGTGGTCGACCTGAGCGTGGCCTGGCCGCAGCACCGCGGCAGCGTGACCATTCTGGATGTGCTGCAGTATCTGCAGGCCGACATGCAGGCCAGCCTGCTGCGCAGCGTGGCGCAGATGCTGACGCCGGGCGCGAAGCTGGTGATCCGCAGCGCATTGGGCGATGCCAGCAGCCGTGGCCGCACCAGCCGGGTGACCGACGTGCTGGCGCATCTGAGCGGCTGGATGCAGCGCATGCCGCGCAGTTATCCCACCCGCGACAGCCTGCAGGCGCAGCTGGATGCCGCCGGTCTGCGTGCGACATTTGCGCCGTTGTATGGCAACACGCCGTTCAACAACTGGCTGATCGTGGCCGAGCCGCGCTGAGGCGCTGCACGAAGCACTTGGCTCGCTTTAGAACGGCTGACAAGACGTAACGCGCGGTCGCCGGATGGGATGTGGACGGCACGCAAGGACCAGGATTGAGGCGCGGCATGCGGCATCGAGCACCGGCCGCGCAGTTGTTTTGACAGCCGCTGTTGACGTAATGGGGATGATCCCAGGCCACGTTGTCCCAGGCCAGTATCCTCACCGCACCAGAGAATCCGCTGGTTGCCTTCTTGAAAAACCCTGCACACCGACCATCCCGAGAGGTCCTTGCCCGCCCACCGTCGCGGGACCTTACGCGGCATGGATGCCGCGTAAGAGCCTCCATGGACGGATTCACGGCGTGTCCCGCGNTCGCGGGACCTTACGCGGCATGGATGCCGCGTAAGAGCCTCCATGGACGGATTCACGGCGTGTCCCGCGATGGTGGGCGGGCAAGGGCCATGCAGCCAAGCCGCAGAGCAGCCGCTCTACAACTGATCCATCCGCGCCGACCAATCACTTCGGGACAACCAAGCCATCGAGTCACCGCCGTTTAGATGCAGGCAAAGGCTTGGTTAGCCGAGTGCGCGGCGCCCTCACCGCTCGCGGGACACGCCGTGAATCCGTCCGTGGCGGCTCCGCGGCGGCATCCTTGCCGCCACACGGTCCCGCAAGCGGTAAGGGCACCGCGCCAGAGAGTTTGCAGGCTGCTTTGTTGAAGGCCATGCACAACGACCATCTCGTCTGGTCCCTGCCCGCCCACCGCCGCGGGACCTTCGGCGGCACGGATGCCGCGAAAGCGTGCCGTCTTGCGCAAGGTCAGAACTTCCAGGACAGCGTCAGCTCCACATCGCGCGGGTCGCCGTAGATCAGCTGGCTCTGGTAGACGATGTTGGCGTAGTACGTGCGGTCGAACAGGTTGCGCACGTTGAGCTGCGCCGACCATGCCTGGTTGATGTCGTAGCGCGCCATCGCGTTGGCCAGCACCACGCTTCCCTGGCTCAACCGCTGCGTGCTGCCCTGTGGCCCGGACATCAATTCGTGGATGGCCGACTGCCAGCTCAGCCCACCACCCACGCGCCACGGGCCGGTTTGCCAGCTGGTGAACAAGGTAGCTTCGCGACGCGGGCTGGTTGGATTCACATCGACGCCGCTGGCATCGTTGGCATCGAACTGGGCAAAGCCGAACGCGATCCGCCACTGCTCGGACAGCTGCCCGTCGAGCTGGAATTCCACGCCCTGGCTGACCGTGCCCTTCGCCGCAAGGAAGGCCTGAGTGGTGGTGCCGGGCACGAACTGTCCGGGGTCGTTGACCGCCGGGTTGTCCTGCTCGATCCGGAACACCGCCAGCGCCGCGTTGAGCTGGCCGCCGAGGTATTCGCCCTTGGCGCCGACCTCGTAGCTGTTGCCTTCCAGCGGGGCGAGATAGCGCCCGCTGCGGTCACGGTTGTTTTGCGGCTTGAAGATGCCGGTGTAGCTGGCGTAGAGCGAATGGTGGTCGTCCACGTCCAGGATCAGGCCGGCGTACGGCGTGGTGCGGCCACGGCGCTCGTAGGTGTTGGCCGGCACCAGCTGATCGGTGTTCTTCCAGTCGGTGACGCGTGCGCCGACGATGGCGGTGAGCGCGTCGGTCAGGCTGAAACGTCCGGCAGCGTAAGCGGCTACCTGGCGCACATCGCGCTCTTCGCCCTTCACCAGCGGCGTCCATTGCGGCTGCGCCATGCTGCCGGTCCAGGCGTAGACGCTTTCGGCCGTCAGCAGCTGCGACGGCTGCGGCCCGTTGGACCAGCTGCGCACGTTGCGGTTCATCCAGGTGGCACCGGCGACCAGTTCGTGGTTGCGGCCCCACCAGGTCAGCGGCACGCTGAGGTAGGCATCCAGGCTGTTTTGCGCAGTGAGTGCGGGATAGCGCCCACCAAAGTTGGTGGCAAGGCCCAGGCCGGTAGCGCGGTCCGGGTAATCGAAGTAGCCGAACAGCACCGACTTCCAATCGGCTTCGAAACGCTGATGCGAGTACTCCACGTGCAGCTGTGCACCGTTGTCGAAGCGATGGGTCAGGCCTGCGAAGGCATTGGTGGTGTCGGCCACGCCGCGCGCCCAGCGCGGCGTGAACGAATCCGAGCGTGCAAAGTCGGTGCGGCTGCCGTCGCTGAAGTACGCCGGCACGCCGCCCCAGGTGGTGCCGCGGCCGTCGTTGCGCTGCTTGTTGACGCCGATGTAGCCGCGGGTGGCATCGCTGAAATCCGCATCGACGATGCCGTAGAACAGCGACGACTGCTTGCTGTAGTAATCGCGGAACGACTGCTTGTCCTCGTAGCTGGCAACCACCCGTCCACGCACGTTGCCGGCGGCGTTCAACGGCGATTGCAGGTCGAGCGTGCCGCGATAGCGGTCCCAGCGCCCTGCCGACAGATCGACGCGACCGGTGAACACATCGCTGTCGGCATGCTTGCGCACCAGGTCGATCGATGCCGCCGGGTTGCCCGCGCCGGAGGTCAGGCCGTTGGCGCCGCGGACGATTTCCACCCGGTCGTAGATCGCCATGTTCTGCTGCACATCGCCGGTGTAGTCGGTGGGAATGCCGTCGATGCGGTAGTAGTCCACTTCGAAGCCGCGCGCATTGATGTAGGTGCGCTCGGTGTCCCAGGTCGGCGAGTTGAAGCCGGCGACGGTGTCGGTGACGTCCTGCAGCGATTGCAGGTTGCGGTCGAGGATCTGCTGGCGGGTCACCACCACCACCGACTGCGGCGTCTCGCGCAGCGACAGCTCCAGCCGGGTCGAACTGCGCGCGACATCGGCAGTGTAGGAATCGGTGCCTTCGGTCGCGGCGCCGCGATGGGCCTGGATCTGCAGGCGGTCCAGATCGACCGGGTCGCGCGTGCCCGACTGCGCCGCAGCCGCCAACGGCCACGCGCAGGCCAGCGCCAGCAGGGACGACGCCAGCGGGAGCTGCGGCGAACGGAAATCTGCACGCATGACAGCGCGCGCAGTGACGATGCAATGGGACATGGAGTCAGCCTCAAGAGCGGAGATGGCCGTCGATGACGGCTTGAGGCTGGCGCCGGCAGCGCCCTCGAAAGGCGCGCACCGTTTGCTGGCTGGGGGCGCATGGTCGATCCACGTTAAATCGCTGTCAATACATGCGTGGATCAGCGCCGGGTTTCGACGCCGCTGGCTCCGGGCGGCTCCGGCACTACCGACGATGCGCCATACCGGAGCAGGTCCGGCAGACACGGACGATGGATCATCCCTGCGTGGGCCCGCGTCACCTCATCGCGACGCGGTCCGCAGGACCTCAGTCCGGACGCCGCCCCGCCAGGCCGCGCGCGCGCATCGCTTCCAGCACGCCGCGCAGGATGGTGAGGTTGTGGCCGTGCGCGGCGCCTTCGTGCAGCAGCACGATCGCGCCGGGGCGCAGGTCGCGCACGATGCGGGCCACGGTGGCCTCCGGCTCGCAGCGCACCCCGTCGAAACCGCGCGCGCTCCAGGCCACGCGGGTCAGCCCGTGCGCACGCAGCGGCGAGGCGACGAAGGGATTGGTCATGCCGACCACCGAGCGGTACAGGCGCGGCGCCTGTCCGGTGATGGCAGCCAGGGTGCGCTGGGCCAGGCCGATCTCCTGCGCCATGCGGCGCGGTCCCAGCGCCCAGAACCAGGCCTGCGGATGGGTATGACTGTGGTTGCCGATCCCGTGCCCGCGGCGCACGATCTCGCGCACCAGTTCAGGCCGCCGCTCGGCGCGTGCCCCGACCACGAAGAACGTTGCCTGGGCATCGTAGGCGTCGAGCAGGTCCAGGATCGCCGGGGTGTCGTCGGAGGGGCCATCGTCGATGGTCAGCCACACCTGCGGCGCGCGGCCCGGCAGGCGCGCCAGCACCGGTGCGTACAGGCGCGCGCGCGGCAGGAACACCGGCACCACGAACACCGCATGCGACAGCAGCAGCGCCGGCACGCCCCAGACCCAGCCCAGATGCCACCACAGCAGCGCCACCGCTGCCTGCGAGAGGGCCAGCAGGCCGACCCAGCGGTACGGGTGCGAGGGGATGCGATACAGCGTTTGAAGCGTGGTCATGCCGCATGATGCCACGCGGCGTAGAATGCCCGGACTCCACGATCTGACCGAAGTGCTGCCATGTCCCTCGATCCCGCCCTGCGTTCCCGCATCGATACGCTGCTGCAATCCAGCCGCGTGGTGCTCTTCATGAAAGGCCAGCCCGGCATGCCGCAATGCGGTTTTTCGGCCAAGGCGGTCGGCGTGCTGGACGGCCTGGGCATCGACTATGCCCACGTCAACGTGCTGGCCGACCAGGAGATCCGCGAAGGCATCAAGGCCTATGGCGACTGGCCGACCATTCCGCAGCTGTACGTGGACGGCGAACTGATCGGCGGCAGCGACATCATCCTGCAGATGGCCGACAGCGGCGAGTTGAGCAGCATGCTCGGCCTGCAGGCGCCAGACCGGACTCCGCCCAGGATCACCATCACCCCTGCCGCGGTGGAGATGCTCAAGGGCGCGCTGGCCGATGCCCCGGATGCCTCGCTGACGCTGGCCATCGATGCCAACTTCCAGCCCAACTTCCAGCTGGCGCCGACCAACCCCAACGCCATCGCCGCCGAATCCAACGGCCTGCGCGTGCAGTTCGACCTGGCCAGCGCCCGCCGCGCCGACGGCATCACCATCGACTGGGTGGACGACATCCGTGGTCGTGGCCTGGCCATCGACAATCCCAACGCGCCCAAGCCGGTGCAGGAGCTGTCGGTGCGCGACGCCGACGACCGCCTGAAGGCCGGCACGCTGACCCTGGTGGACGTGCGCCCGGCCGATGAGCGCGCACTGGCCACGGTCAATGCACCGTTCCGTACCCTGGATGTGCACGAGCGCGCCGCTATCGAACAACTGCCCAAGGACACCCCGCTGGCGTTCCTGTGCCACCGTGGCGGGCGCAGCCTGCAGGCGGCCGAGCACTTCCGCGGGCTGGGCTTCAGCAACGTCTACAACGTCACCGGCGGCATCGACGCATGGTCGGACGACGTGGACAACGGCGTCGCCAAGTACTGAGCACAGACGCGTCGCGCCAGTGTTAACAGCGCGGCACGGAGAGACGGGCGCTCCAGTGAGCGCCCGTCTCTCGTTGCAAGAACGTTTCGGCCAGCTATTCCGCCAACCCGTGCCGAGCTGGCTACAATCGGTCAATCCACACGCTGGGCACGATCTGCAAGCCCCGTTACAGGCGGGAAAATCTCTTCTGTGGCCTGCAGACTCTGGTTTCCGCTGCGACAGGAAATTCCACCGGCCTGCTAGCTATGACAGTCTCAACCAGCCATTCACGCATCGAGCCATGCGATAGGGATCAGGATTGACGGATGTCTAGGCACTATCCCAATCTCAACCCCAAAAAAGCCCTGATCTGGCGCATCGTTCATCGCGACAACCTGCCCTGGATCCTGGACAACGGCCTGCATTGCGGTAACAGCGGCCTGCTGAGTTCTGACTGGGTCAGCATCGGCAACCCGGAGTTGATCGACAAGCGCGCCACTCATCCTGTGCCGCTCGCACCAGGCGGGGTCCTGAACGATTACGTGCCGTTCTACTTCACTCCATTTTCGCCGATGCTGCGCAACATCCATACCGGCTGGGGAGGTATTCAACGACGGACGAACGAAGAGATTGTGATACTCGTTGCTGGCCTACATCATGTCGCGGCACGAGGATGGTCCTTCCTGTTCACCGACAGCCACGCCTATTATCAGTTGACAACGTTCCATTCCGATTTGGCCAACCTCGACAAGATCGACTGGCCATTACTCCAGGCGCGCGATTTTCGGCGCGACCAGGAGGACCCGGCCAAGTTCGAGCGATATCAGGCCGAAGCATTGGTGCACCGATACTTGCCAGTCGATGGCTTACTCGGCATCGTGTGCTACACGGACGACATGAAGCTGTCCATCGAGCATCAACTCAAGGCTCGCAACCTGACACTTCCCGTTTATGCCCGCCCCGAGTGGTACTTTTGATGATTACGTTCACGCAAGGAAATTTGCTGCAGGCGCGTGTCGAGGCATTGGTCAACACGGTCAACACCGTCGGCGTGATGGGCAAGGGTATTGCGCTGATGTTCAAGGAGCGCTTCAACGAAAATTTCCTCCGGTATGCCGCTGCCTGCAAGGCAAAGCAGGTGCGCACCGGCAAGGTGTTCGTCACTGCGGTCAACGAACTGAACGGACCACGCTGGATCATCAACTTTCCGACCAAACAGCACTGGCGTGGCGATTCGCGAATCGAATGGATTAAGGAAGGATTGCAGGATCTGCGCATCTTCTTGATCGAGAACAGGGTCGAATCGATTGCCATCCCGCCACTGGGCGCAGGCAATGGCGGCTTGGACTGGGCCGAGGTGCGTCCGCTGATCGAAGAGGCGCTGGCCGGTCTGGAAACCAACATTCTCGTGTTTGAGCCCACTGCGAAGTATCAAAACGTCGCAAAGCGCTCCGGCGTGGAGAAGCTGACTCCAGCACGCGCATTGATTGCCGAACTGGTACGCCGCTATTGGGTACTAGGCGTGGAATGCAGCCTGCTGGAAATCCAGAAACTTGCATGGTTCCTTGAACGCAACATCGAGCGCGCGGGCTTGCCCACCCTGGATTTGCGCTTTGCGCCACACAAGTACGGGCCGTATGCCGACCGTCTACGCCATCTTCTGGACGGGCTGGACGGCAGCTATCTCCACTGTGACAAGCGAATCGGCGACGCTGATCCCCTAGATATCATCTGGTTCGATGATGCCCGCAAAAGCTTTGTCCAGACCTATCTCAAGAGCGAAGCCAGACAGTATGTGCCGGCACTGGAAGCTACTGCGGCCTTGATCGATGGCTTTGAATCTCCTTTCGGCATGGAGTTGCTGGCAACGGTTGACTGGCTAATTGTGCAGGAAAGTATCTCCCCGCAAGTGGCAGACATGCGCGAGGGTATACGCCACTGGCCGGGCGGCCCGGACGCAGCCGTGCGGAAAGACAGGCTGTTCGATGACCGCGCCCTGGGCATCGCCTTGGAACGACTGACATCAAGGGCAAGCGCAGTGACCTGAATCATCGAGCTGCGCTATTCCGCGCTGCATGTTTGCTGAAACTCCCGGTGTATCAGACAACGTGGCGAGTCGTAAGGCGGGTGCGGACGGCGCGCTCTGAAGCGCAGTGTAAGAGTGGTACATGCCGATGGCGAACACCATCCGCCCCCGCCTGACGGCCGCGCAGTGATATTGCTGGAATCTCTTAGTACGCGCGTTATCAGACTCCTCAAGGCGAGCGACATCCGTCGCCGTCCCTCAGCCGGCAAATCCACCTTCATCGAGAAACCGCTGCTCTTCGGCGGTGGTCTCGCGTCCCAGCACCGCATTGCGATGCGGGAAGCGTCCGAAGCGCTGGATGATCTGCTGGTGCTCCACCGCCCAGCGCGTGGTTTCCGCATCGTCCAGCGCGGTGATCAGCTGCACCGAACGCGCCTGCTCCTGCAGGTCTTCGGCATGCTCGAACGGCAGGTAGAAAAACAGCCGCAACTGCGCCGAGACCTGCTGATCGAAGCCGCTGGCGAGCGCCTGCCTGGCCTGGGACAGCGCCAGGCCATCCGTGGCATAGGCATGCGCACTGCCGCGGAACGCGTTGCGCGGGAATTGGTCGAGCAGGATCAGCAAGGCCAGTGCATCTTCGGCGCGTTCCATCCAGTGCGCATACTCGCCACGCGCCGCCGCGAAGTGCTGCTCGCTGAAATGCTGGCGGAAGTTGGCATCGAACGCATCGTTATGGGTGAACCAGCGGGCCGGGCCGGCCAGTTCCCAGAAAGCCAGCACCACGTCGGCCTGTTTGTTGCGTTCTGATTTGACGATCATCGACGTTTCCCCTGACGAATACGGCACAGCATGCACATGCGCATGTGATGAGGCCGCCGCCACCGGCGATGCAGCACTTGGCAAGCACGCCGCCGGCCGCTAGGTTTGCCGCTGACGTTTTCGTTACACCGGGGAAATCCATGCGTTCCATCCTGTTCGCCGCCCTTGGCGCGGCGCTGCTGTGCGGGCCTGCGTCTGCGGCATCGCGTTTCGTGCAAGACCCCTACCCCAGCACCTACCACGCGCTTGCGTCCGGTCCGGTGCTGATCCAGCACGCCACCGTGCTCACCGGCACCGGCCAGCGGCTGGACGACGCCGACGTGCTGCTGCGCGACGGCAAGGTGGCCGCGGTCGGACGCGGGCTGGAGGCGCCAGCCGATGCACGCCGCGTCGACGGCACCGGCAAGTGGATCACCCCCGGCATCATCGACGTGCACTCGCATCTGGGCGTCTACCCCAGCCCCGGCGTCGGCGCGCATAGCGACGGCAACGAGATGACCGCGCCGGTCACCCCGAACGTGTGGGCCGAGCATTCGATCTGGCCACAGGATCCGGGCTTCGGCACCGCCCTGGCTGGCGGCGTCACCTCGCTGCAGATCCTGCCGGGCTCGGCCAACCTGATCGGCGGGCGCGGCGTCACCCTCAAGAACGTGGCCTCCACCACCTACCAGGGCATGAAGTTTCCCGGTGCGCCCTGGGGCCTGAAGATGGCCTGCGGCGAGAACCCCAAGCGCGTGTACGGCGAAAAAGGGGGCCCTGCCACCCGCATGGGCAACGTCGCCGGCTACCGCGCCGCCTTCATCGATGCGGCCGAGTATCTGCAGAAGAACGCACCGAAGAAGGCCGAAAAGAAGCGCCACTGGTGGAGCCGCGGCGGCGACAACGACAGCAGCGGCGATGCCGGCGGCAAGCGCGACCTCAAGCTCGATACGCTGGCCGGCGCGATCAACGGCGACATCCGCGTGCATATCCACTGCTACCGCGCCGACGAGATGGCGACCATGCTGGACCTGTCCAAGGAATTCGGCTTCCACATCGCCGCCTTCCACCACGGCGTGGAAGCCTACAAGCTGGCCGACCGGCTGGCGCAGGACAACGTCTGCGGCGCGCTGTGGGCCGACTGGTGGGGCTTCAAGATGGAAGCCTTCGACGGCATCCAGGAAAACATCGCGCTGGTCGACCGCCCGGCCAACAGCTGCGCCATCGTGCATTCGGATTCGGAAGAAGGCATCCAGCGCCTGAATCAGGAAGCGGCCAAGGTGATCGCCAACGCGCGCCGCAGCGGCATGGAGATCCCGCCCGAGCGTGCGATCCGCTGGCTCACCAGCAATGCCGCCAAGGCGCTCGGCATCGAGCAGCAGACCGGCGCACTGGAGCCGGGCAAGATGGGCGATGTGGTGGTGTGGAACGGCAATCCCTTCAGCTCCTACGCGCTGGCCGAACAGGTCTACATCGACGGCGCGCAGGTCTACGACCGCCGCAACCGCGCACTGCAGCCGGTCTCGGACTTCATGCTCGGCCAGGAGGTGGCACGATGAGCCGCGCCAGTCTTGTTCGCCCGCGCCTGCGCGCGATCTCCGCAGTGGTCTTGGCAGTGCTTGCCCTGCCCGCATTCGGCCAGCAGGTGCTGATCCGTGGCGCCACCGTGCATACCGCCACCGCACAAGGCACGCTGCGCGATACCGATGTGCTGGTGCAGGGCGGGGTGATCCGCGCGATCGGCCGCAACCTGGCCGTGCCCACCGATGGCCGCGTGGTCGAGGCCAGGGGCCGCCCACTGACGCCGGCCCTGTTCGGCGGCATCACCGAGATCGGCATCGAGGAAGTCTCCGGCGAAGACAGCACCGTGGACAGCGGCGTCAAGCTCAGCGACCAGCCGATGCGTCCGGAATTCGACGTCACCCTGGCCTACAACCCCGATTCGGTGCTGGTGCCGGTGGCGCGCGTGGAAGGCATCGGCTTCACTGCACTGGGCGCGACCACCAGCGGTGCCTTCATCGCCGGGCAGGGCGGCGTGGTGCGGCTGGACGGCAGCCCGGACCCGGTCGGCCCGCATGCGTTGTTCATCCGCATCGGCGCGGCGGCGTCCGACCTCACCGGCAGCTCGCGCGCCGCGCAGTGGATGCTGCTCGACCAACTGGTGGCCGAAGCGCGCGGACGCGTGCCGGCCGACTCGCCGCACGCGCTGCTGACCCCGGTCGGCCGCAGCGTGCTGGCCAACTACCTGGGCGGGCAAGGCCGCATCGTGGTACAGGTGGAGCGCGCCGCGGACATCCGCCAGTTGCTGCGTTGGGCGCAGCGGGAAAAGGTGCGCATCGCCATTGCCGGTGGCACCGAGGCCTGGAAGCTCGCGCCGCAACTGGCGCAGGCCAACGTGCCGGTGCTGGTGGACGCGCTGGCCGACCTGCCGTCCACCTTCGACCAGATCGGCGCGACGCTGGAAAACGCCGCACGTCTGCGCGCGGCCGGCGTGGAGGTCAGCTTTGCCCAGAGCGGCGATGCCTCGCACAACGCGCGCAAACAGCGCCAGCTGGCCGGCAATGCGGTGGCCAACGGCTTGCCGTGGGAAGCCGGCCTGGCCGGCCTGACCCGGGTGCCGGCAGAGATCTTCGGCGTGGCCGATCGCATCGGCAGCATCGCAGTCGGCAAGCAGGCCGACCTGGTGCTGTGGGAAGGCGACCCGCTGGATGTCGCCCACTATGCCGAGCAGGTCTGGCTGGGCGGTCGCGACATGCCGATGCGCTCGCGCCAGACCGAGCTGCGCGAGCGCTACATGCAACCGGCCGGCGCATTGCCGCGGGCCTATCTGAAGTGATCGGGAGCGGCGTGCGGTTGCGCGCGCCGCCGTTGCGATACCGCCACATTGCGACAGCTGCCGGCGCCGCGTGCGCTGGCACACTGCATGCCTTGCTCGCCGGCAGCATGCCGGCGGCATCGTCTGCAAAGGACTGTCCATGCGCCTGTCATGCATCCTGATCGCATCGCTGGTGCTGCACCCACTCGCTGCCTTCGCCCAATCGGGCTGGGTCGACCGGCAAGGCCGGTCGGTTCCCGCCTCGCCCAGCCGTACCACCGTGCAGGACTTTGGCGCCAGCCTCCTGGTGACTTCCGATGCGGACTGGGAGCAAAAATGGAACACGCCCAGCGATACCGTGCCGCACTTCAAGGCCGTCGATCATGTCGGCACCGGCGAGGCGTTGTTCGTGCTGACGTTCCTGTCCAACCCCGGCCTGGACGAGCGCCGCCATGCCGATGTGGTGTGCAGCATCCGGGTGACCGACCCCACCGGGCATGTGGCGCAGGACACGGTCGATACGCCGTGCCTGCAGGGCGAGATCAAGGGCGCCCCCCGCAATGTCCATCTGGCGCAGGCGACCTTGCAGGTGATTGCCGAAGCGAGCGATCCGCCCGGCCGCTGGCAGGTGCAGGTCACGGTCAAGGACCGCCGGCGCGGCGTCAGCATTCCGCTGACCGGCGCGTTTACGCTCGGGCGCCAACGCACCCGCGTGCCAGCGCAATGATCCGCATGACGTTGGGCGTGCGCTGCGTCTACCTGCTGCTCGCACTGGCCGTGTTTGTCATCGAAGTGGCGATCGGCGCTGGCACACTGGGCGGGCCCTGGGTGCGCGGCAGCCTGGGCGATGTGCTGGCGGTGATCCTGGTGTATTGCGGGTTGCGCGGTGTGCTTGCGCTGCCGCCACGCCGGGCGTGCGTGCTGGCGGTGGCGATCGGGTGCCTGATCGAAGGGCTGCAGGCGCTGCATCTGGCCGACCGGCTCGGGCTGCGCCCGGGCAGTGCGGCCTACATCGCGCTCGGCAATACCGCCACCGTGCACGACCTGCTGATGTATCTGGTCGGCGGCGGCGTGGCGTACATCGGCGATGTGCTGTCATGCCGCATCGCTGCGTCTTCCCGGCGGCAAACGCCGCATTGATGCATTCCTTCGGGCCTACCGCATGTTTTCCGTCTCCTCATTGGCACTGACCGACAGCGTTGGCGTCCTGTTTCGGCAGCAGCAGCGGCGTGCCTGCGCCGCCGCTGCGTCACCGTGACCTCGCTGTTCCAGGGAGGCGGCTTGCGCTCGATCGACCGCGTCGTGCTGCGCCAGGCACCGGCCAATCTGCTGCGCGGGCTGGAAGCGGTCGGCGGGCGGCTGATCCTGACCGCCGATGCGCTGCACTTCCAGCCGCATCCCTACAACCTACAGACCCGGTCGCTGACCGTGCCCCTGAGCCAGATCGCAGCACTGCAACCGCGCTGGACGCGCTTGTTCGGCCTGCTGCCGGTGGCGCCAACCTCGCTGGCGGTGCAGCTGCCCGACGGCGCCGAGCACCGTTTCGTGATCGGCAAACGCGAGCAGTGGATGACCGCCATTGCCGCGGCGCGCGACGCCCTGCGCTGACGCTCTCCGGCAACTGCAGACGCACCGATGCGCAAGGTCGCAGGCGGCGACGCAGGCAGCCCTGCGAATCCCCGACGAACAGGTGGCCGGGTGCGTGCGGGTCCACGCAGCGAGCGCGCCACCCGCGCAAGGCAGGCATCCAGGCATGGCCGCCTGCAGATACAAACCGTGTTGCCGCAGCAGGCACACGCTGCCTGGTAAGCAAGACTGCCCGACACCCCGGATCACCGCTTGCAGCTGCGGGCGGCCCTTGCTGGCGTGCTTGCGGAACAACCGCGCGCAGGCGACACCGTGCGGGCCGATCACCGTGGCCTGGCCAGTGCGCGACGCACGCAGTGCATGCGCCGCGCAGCTGCCACCTCGTCGACCCTCAAGCGGTCGGCGGTCTTCGATGATCGTCCGGCCAGCGCAAATGATGCGGGAAGCGGCGCGTGTCGTGCTGCACGCCGGTATCCGGCACCACGTGCGCAGCCTCAGCCATGCGGCCGACGGGCGCCGTACTTACTGCGCATCCAGCGTCGCGCTGACCTTGGCCCAGCCATTGCCGCGGACCACTTCAAAACCGGCTTCGGCTGCATGCAGATACATGCTGTTGTTGTAGCGCCCATCCTTGGACCGGTTGGTCTGCAACCAGTTGAGGAAGGGCTTGGCGTCCACGTTGAGGCTGCCGCTGGTCTTGAGCGTGGCCTGCCCGGCGGTACCGGTCGGGATGAAGGTGTAGACGTAGTAGCCGGCACCGGAGTTGAAGCCCTCCCACAGGTCGAAGGTGCGCCCGCCGGCGGTGATCACCTTGCTGGCGGTCAGGGTGCCGATCGGCCAGGAGTTGTGGTCGCCCCAGATCATCACCTCCAGCTGGGGATTGCCCTTGGCGGTATCCCAGCGGAAGAAGATGTCGTAGGCAAAATCGCCTGCGAGATTGGTCCCGCCCGCGCTGTAGCTGAACTTGAGCGGGATCTTGCTCAATGAGGATATCTGCCGCGGAAACAGCGTGTCGCTGGTCGGGTTCCAGTCGTAATGCCAGCCGCGCACGATCGCCGGGTAGCCATAGAGGTTGTAGTCGGCGAAGTTGAAGGTGACGGTCAGCTCCGGCGTACTGCCGGTGCCGAACGTGCCCTGGATGATGTTGTTGGGATCGTTGAAGTTGTTGACCCACGCATAGTGGTTGCCGAAGATCTTGTAGGGACCGGCCAGCGCCGCCGGCGCCAGGGCCACCAGACCCACGGCCAGCGCAGCCTTCCACCAGCGCGATGCGCGCCGCCGCGTGGCCGGCGCCTGTGTGGCGGTCTGAGTGAGGATGCTGGATTGGCTGTTTTGCATGTTGACTCTCTCCGTGTGGGTTCAGCGCGGCGATGCCGGTGCGGCAGCGTCGAGAAGCCGCTTTGCAGCGGGCGCGTTGGACCCTAGCAGCGGGGTTGTGAGGGGAGCTATAGCAATTGCGGCAGGCCTCGCTCGCCATCCGCGATAGCGGGCGCTACCTGGCAACCGAAGCGTGCGCCGATCCTCAGTTCGCAGCGCAAAGTGCGGCGCGACCGGATGTATCGGTCATCTGCATGACGGCGCGGTGCACGCCAATGGTGCATAGCCACATGGGTATGGCCCGCGTGTCGGCCGCACCGGTGGCCGCTGGCGCAACGACGCCTGCGCCGGCATCGCGCCCTGCCCGATGCCCGGCGCCAGGCTCCCGTCGCGCAGTCATTGCACAGGGCTGCCCGGGGGTGATCGGCAGGCCTACTCGCGTCCGCTGTTTTGCGATAGCGTTCGCAGTTACAGAGCACGCAACAGCCGGAGGGGGCGACGATGCGCATCGGGATCGTGGTGGACAGTGCCTGCGATGTGCCGCAGGACTTCATTGAACGCAACAACGTCATCGTCTTGCCGATCAGCGTGCGCATCGGCGAAGCGGTGCTGGCCGATCACCGCGATGAGGAAGCGACGCTGAGCTTTTTGCAGGCGCATGTGGCCGAACGCGGGCACGAGGCGGAGACCACGCCGCTTTCGGTCAACCAGATTCGCGACCTGTTCCTGCAACGGCTGGTCATCGACTACGACCACGTGTTCTGCCTGACCATCTCCAAGCTGCGCAGCCAGATCTACGACAACGCGATGCAGGCCAGCTTCGCGATCCTCAACGACTACAAGCCGATCCGGCAGGCCGCCGGCCATACCTCGCCATTTGCGCTGCGCGTGATCGACACCCTCAACCTGTTCGCCGGCCAGGGCATCACCGCCGTGGAAGCAGTACGCCTGCGCGAGCAGGGCCAGGGCGTTGCGGCGATTCGCGGCCGGCTCGAACAGCTGGCCGAGCACACCTATGGCTACATGATTCCGCGCGACCTGTACTACCTGCGCGCGCGTGCACGCAGCAAGGGCGATCGCAGCGTGGGCCTGATCGGCGCCGCGCTCGGCAGCGCGCTGGATATCAAGCCGGTGCTGCGCGCCTACCGCGGCATCACCGAGCCGGTGGCCAAGTTGAAAGGTTTCGAGCCGTCGGCCGAAAAACTGTTCGGCTTCACCGTGCGCAAGATCCGCGAGGGCTTGATGACGCCGACCGTATGCGTAGGTTACGGCGGCGAGCTGGCCGAGTTGCATGCGCTTCCCGGTTACGCTGCCCTGCAGAACGCCTGCCAGACGCACAACGTGGAACTGTTCGAAAGCGTGATGAGCCTGACCGGCATGGTCAACGTCGGCAAGGGCGCACTGGCAGTGGCATTCGCGGCCGAAGCGCATACATTCTCGGCCTGACCGCATGCATTCCTGGCCTGAAAAACATGGTCGACGGTGGCGCCCTGACTGGCCGCGGGATACGCCGTGGATCGACACACACGCAGCCGACAGCTCGGGGCGCGGCATCATTTATCAGATGCAATCAAAAGCCAAGTTCGCCGAGTGCGCGATGTCCTCACCAGACGGTTGGTCGGCCACCTTCTTGAAAGCCTGCTGCTCGGCCTGCGGTGGGCAGACGGAACGTTTGCAGGTTGCATGCGGAAGGCCTGCCTGTTGCTCCGCCTGCGCCAGAACTGATCAGGCGTAGTCAGACGCAGCGCGATCCGAACAGCGAGCGCCACGCCTTGCTTGCAACTACATACACCGACCATCTCGACAGGTCCTTGCCCGCCCCGCGTCGCGGGACCTTACGCGGCAGGGATGCCGCGTAAGCGCTTACAAGGACGTNCTTGCAACTACATACACCGACCATCTCGACAGGTCCTTGCCCGCCCCGCGTCGCGGGACCTTACGCGGCAGGGATGCCGCGTAAGCGCTTACAAGGACGTCCTTGCAGCGTGTTCCGCGATGGTGGGCGGGCAAGGGCCCTGCAGCCGGGCAACCGCCCTGACGCTCTGCAAGACTCCCAGCGCCGGAAAGGACATCCCGCCGATCAGGTCGGTCGTGTCCGGGTGGGTTGCCGTTACGCATTCAATGAACGGCGATTGGTCCACGCGTACACCTGATCGGGGGGACGCGGTCGGCCACCCACCGCGCCGTTAGCCCGGCGCAGCGTTACCGCAACGGCACGTTCAATACCGATGGCGTTGCCACCGGCGAGGTGAACGTCACCGTGCCGCCGCCATCGCTGGCATCGGTATAGCGCGCGTCGTGCGTGTCGATTACCAGCACCAGGCGCTGCCCTGCCGGAATCTCCGCAGCAGCCGCCTGCAGCGGCCAATCCAGCGTCACGGCGCGGCCCGGCGTGGCCCCGCGCAGCGAGTACGGCGCATGCGTGATCAGTTGCGCCACCCCCAATGCATCCATGCGATACAGATACGCGAACAGGCTGAGCGTCGATTGGCTGGGCACCACGGTCACGCGCAGCGATGGACTGCCGGCCAGCCGGCGTGCCGTGTTCGACGGCGCGCCCACCCACACTGCCGCGCCGATGCGATTGACCAACGGAATCGACGTGGTGACCGGCACGCCGATGCCTTGCAACAGACCGCTGACCAGTACCACGCCCGAGTCCGCCAGCGTCGGCACATCGGTGGCGATGCGCGATTGCCATCCGCTGGCGGTACCGCCGATCAGGCCGCCGGTGGGGCTGAGCAACCCGGCCGGTGCGGATAGCCCCAGGCGCGTGTTGCCCTGTTGCACCGACGCCCAGTCCGGGTACTCCAGCCATTGCCCCGCGCGCGGCGACAAGCGCACCGGCGCCTCGCCGTCCACGCCGTTGCGCAGCTGCTTGAGATGGCGATCGAACCAGCGCGTGGTCGCCGTATAGACCTCGTTGGGCAGGCCCAGCGCGCCCGGCAGTTCAGCGGTGGCGTGATCGCCCTGGCTGAGCAGCAACTGCTTGGGTCCGCGCAGCTGGTTGAAGAACGCGATGGTCTGATTCGGCGGAAACAGCCCGTCGTTGAAGGCGTTGCCCAGCAGCACCGCGGTGCCCCGCGCATTGAGCGCAGCCACCTCGCTCACCGGGCTGCGCGACGCGGCCTGCGGCAGGAAGCCCTGCACTGCGCCGTCGTAATCGCCAACGGCAACCCGTGTACTGATCTGCGCCAGATCCGGGCCGGGGCGTCCGGTCAACGCGCCGGCACCGACCAGGAGTCCAACGCCTTGCTGGCTGACGGTGCGATTGGAATACAGCGAGGCTTCCAGATCCGCCCAGCCGCTGAGTGCAGCCACGGCCTTGATGCGCGGATCGCGCTCGGCCGCCAGCAGGCTGATGCCCGCCCCGTACGAGATGCCCGACGCTCCGATCGCATTCGGGTTGGCCGGCGTATGCGCCAGCGCCCAGTCGATCACCGCGCTGACGTCTTCCACCGTGTCGGCACCGGCAATGTCGATCTGCCCGGCCGAGTCCCAGAACCCGCGCGAGGTATAGCTGACGACCACGTAGCCATCGCTGGCCAGTTGGGTCGCACGGCCGAGGTATTCCAGGTTCGGCAACGACCAGCTGGCCGGCATCACGATCAGCGGAAACGGCCCGCTGCCCTGCCCCTGCGGCACCAGGACCAGCGCGCCCATCGGCGCGCCATCCCAACCGGGAATGCGTTCGTAGGTCTTGCTGAAGGCGCCCGCCACTGCCGACGCCGAGGCCACCAGCATCGCCAGTGCGGCGATGCCTCCGATCCAACGCTTGTTCATGCCGATCTCTCCCACGCAAGGCCAGGCCGGGATGGCCCAGCGGCAACTGCCATGCATCCGTGGTTCGGGGGAGAACGTCACGAACGTACCAGACGGTACGGTATGGCTCAAGGGCCGGGAATCGGGAATCGGGAATCGGGAATCGGGAATCGGGAATCGGGAATCGGGAATCGGGAATCGGGAATCGGGATTCGGGATTCGGGATTCGGGATTCGGGATTCGGGAGGCGGGAGGCGGGAGGCGGGAGGCGGGAGCGCGTGTCCGCGATCGCGGACACGTGCTGAAGTGCAAGCCGGCGGGCGCCATCGTGTGGCCGATCCCGACCCGCAGACTTGGCTGCGATTCAGCACGCCCGCACAACGCCTCCTGCGCGAACCGCTCAGCCCACGAAGTGTTGATATCCGCGCTGCGGCGGCTGCCACGGCTTGCCGTCGGCGTCGTGGACCACCACGCCCGGCGTGGCCACGATCCGGCCGATGCGCGTCACCGCGACTGCGGCGAAGTCCATCGCCTGCAGCACCGCCTCGCGGTGTTGCACGGGCGCGGTAAAGCACAGCTCGTAGTCGTCGCCGCCGCCGAGTTGCCAGCCGATGCATTGCAGCGCGCTGGTCCCGGCGCTGCGCGGCATCGCCGGCAATGCCGTCAGCGCCAGCTGCGCGCCCACCCCGCTGCGCTCGCACAGATGCCCCAGATCGGCCAGCAAGCCGTCGGAGACATCCACACAGGCATGCGCAAGCCCGCGCAGGCGCAGCCCGGCCTGCACGCGCGGCTGCGGGCGCAGCAGGCGGCCGCGCCACTGCTCGTGCACCGGATCGGCCGCCGCGCAGGTCACGTCCAGCTGGCCGGCCTGCCACAGCGACAACGCCGCGGCCGCCTCGCCCGGCGTACCGGTCACCCACACATCGTCGCCCACACGCGCCCCATCGCGACGCAACGCCGCACCCGGCGGCAGGCTGCCGATCGCGGTCACCGCGCACGACAACGGCCCGCGCGTGGTGTCGCCACCGACCAGTGCGATGTCGTGCGCGTCGGCCAGTGCAAAGAAGCCATCGGCGAACGCCTCGACCCAGTCGGCATCGTCGTGCGGCAACGACAGCGACAAGGTGCACCAGCGCGGCTGCGCACCCATCGCGGCCAGATCGGACAGATTGACCGCCAGCGTCTTCCAGCCCAGATCCTCGGCACGCGTCTCGTGCGGAAAATGCACGCCGGCATTGAGCGTATCGGCGGTGATCGCCAGCTGCTCGCCCGGCGGCGGCTGCAGCAACGCCGCATCGTCGCCAATGCCCAACGGCACATCCGCACGCGCCGCAATGCGCGCGCGCAAGCGGGCAATTAGATCGAATTCGGGCATGGGGACGGGAATCGGGAGAAGGGAATCGGGAATCGCAAAAGCGCGTCAGGAGATATCGGAAACGGTGTTCTTACGATTCCCCATTCCCGGCTCCCCATTCCCGCGGCGCCTCAGGCGCCGCCGGTGCCCGACTCCACCTTGCGCCACTCCACCGAGGCGCGATCCAGCACGCCGTTGACGTAGGTGTGGCCGTGCTCGGAGCCGAAGCGCTTGGCGGTTTCGATCGCTTCGTTGATGACCACGCGGTACGGCACGTCCTGGCGATACAGCAGTTCATAGGCCGCCAGGCGCAGCACCGCACGTTCGATCGCGTCGACCTCTTCCACGCCGCGATCCAGATACGGGGTCAGCGCGGTATCCAGCTCGGCGCGGTTGCTCAGCACGCCTTCGACCAGGTTTTCGAAATAGGCCAGATCGGCCACTTCGTGCGCCTGCTCGTGCGCAAACTGGGAGATCACCTGCTTGGCGAACCCGCCGGAAATCTGCCAGGCATACACCGCCTGCAAGGCACGCCGACGCGCGCGCGAACGCAGCACCGGATCGATGCCGTCGCGACGGACGTGGCGGGCATGTCCACCGGACTTGCTCATGGCAACAACTCCATCAAATTGACCAGTTCCAATGCCGCAAGCGCGCATTCCTCGCCCTTGTTGCCATGGCTGCCGCCGGCACGCGCCTCGGCATCTTCCACCCGCTCGACCGCCAGCACGCCGTTGAGCACCGGCACGCCGGTCTGCAACTGCACGCTCATCAGGCCTTCGGCGCACAGGTCGGCGACGTGTTCGTAATGGCGGGTGTCGCCGCGGATCACGCAGCCCAGCGCGATGATCGCCGCATGCTGGCCGGATTGTCCCAGGCGGTTGGCCGCGATCGGAATTTCCCAGGCGCCCGGCACGCGGACCACGTCGATGGCGTCCTCGCCGATGCCGTTGCCGGCCAGGCTCTGGCGCGCACCGGTGACCAGCGCGTCGGTGATGCGGGCATTCCAGCGGCTGGCGATGATCGCAAAGCGCGCGGTGGTGGGGCGGAGATCGCCTTCGTAGTGGGTCATGCGGGTCGGCAACTCGAGGGGGCGGCAAGTTTAACAGCTGCCGGGGCCTGGCCCCTGCTGATGGGTGCCGGCCGGGGCGCCGAAGCAGGCCCGGCCACGTCTGCAACAGGCTGCGGGCGCACAGCAGCGGCTGGCGCAGCCGCAGGCCGGCGTGGTCGTTGCGCAACCACCGCAGGAACCGCTCGACCGACACGGTTCCTGCGGTGCGTGTGGCAACGACCGGAGCGCCGACGCCAGGCCGCCGGCCCTGCGTCAGGGCAGCGCGGCAACCGGCACCGAGCGCACGCCTTCGCCGGGATGGCATTCCAGGTACTCCACCACCTCCAGCCCGAACCCGGCCAGGCCCACCTGACGGCGCGGCGTGCCCAGCACGCGCAACTTGCCCAGGCCCAGCTCGGCCAGGATCTGCGCGCCGGCGCCATTACGCCGCCACTGGCTGACGTCCTTGGCGTTGGTGGCCGCTTCCGGTTGCTGGCGCAGCCGCGCCAGCAGGGATTCGCTGTCGCGCGGCGCCGACAGCACCACCATCACGCCCTGCCCTTCGGCGGCGATCGCACGCAGCGCATCGGTGGCCGCCACGCCGAAGTCGTCGCGCTGCCAGTGCAGCAGATCGGCCAGCGGGTTTTCCACCTGCACGCGCACCAGCGTCGGGGTGGCCGGATCGGGCGTGCCGCGCACCAGCGCAAAATGCAGGTCGTGCGCAATGCGGTCGCGGTAGGTCACCAATTGAAACGCACCGAACTCGGTGCTGATCTCGCGCGCGTCCACACGCTCGACGGTGTGCTCGTTGGCCAGGCGATAGGCGATCAGATCGGCGATCGACCCCATCTTCAACCCGTGCTCGCGCGCGAACACTTCCAGCTGCGGGCGCCGCGCCATGCTGCCGTCCGGGTTGAGCACTTCCACCAGCACGCCGGCCGGCTCCAGTCCGGCCAGCATCGGCAGGTCGCTGGCCGCTTCGGTGTGGCCGGCGCGGGTCAGCACGCCGCCGGGCTGCGAGATCAACGGGAAGATATGCCCCGGCTGGCTCAGGTCCTGCGGCTTGGCATCCGGCCGCACCGCGGTGCGGACCGTGTGCGCACGGTCGTAGGCGGAGATGCCGGTGGTCACGCCCTCGGCCGCCTCGATGCTGACGGTGAAGTTGGTCTGGAACTGCGCGGTGTTGTTGCGCACCATCGGTGCCAGGCCCAGCTGCGCGCAGCGTTCGCGGGTCAGCGACAGGCACACCAGCCCACGCGCGTGGGTCACCATGAAATTGATGTCCGACGGCTTGACCAGCTCGGCGGCCATGATCAGGTCGCCTTCGTTCTCGCGGTCTTCGTCATCGACGATCACCACCATGCGACCGGCGCGCAGTTCCTCGATCAATTCCGGAACAGGGGCGAAGTTCATGCCGCACCCCGCGTGCCGAGCAGGCGTTCGACGTAGCGCGCCACCAGATCGATCTCCAGATTCACCGCCGCGCCGACCGCCGTCCGCGCAAACGCGGTGTTGGCCACCGTGTGCGGAATCAACGCCACCTCGAAGCCGTCCTCGTCCACTTCGTTGACGGTCAGGCTGACCCCGTCCACGCAGATCGAGCCCTTCTTGGCGACATAGCGCAACACCGAAGGCGGGGCGGCAAACCGCCAGCGCTGCGCGCGTGCATCGTCATGCACCGACTGCACCTGGCCCAGGCCGTCGACATGGCCGCTGACCAGATGCCCGCCGAGGCGGTCGGTCGGGCGCATCGCGCGTTCCAGATTGAGCAGCGCGCCTTCCGGCAGCGCGCCCAGCGTGGTCAGCGACAGGGTTTCGGTGGACGCATCGGCCTGGAAGCTGCCGGCATCGAACGCAATCACGGTCAGGCACACGCCGTTGACCGCGATGCTCTCGCCCAGTTGCACAGAGTCGAATGGCAGGTTGCCGGTGGCGAAGGTGAAACGCACATCGCCGCCTTGCGGCTGGCGCGCTGCCAGATGGCCGACGCCTTCGATGATTCCGGTAAACATCAGCACACCCCCGTCTTTGATGACGACAGCGCGGACGCAGTGCGGTGGAAGATCGCGACGCAGCGCGACGGGTAACGCAGGGACATAGTCGTTTCTCGCAGGAGTTGAGCGAAAAACGCCACAAGGCAAACAGGCGCGCGCACAGCCGCAAGGCTGCGCGTTGGCCGTCTTCTTTCATCCGGACTATACCGTCGGCCCCGGCATCGCACCGGATCTGCTGACCTTGCGTCGCGGGGGTTGGCGTGGATCCGCTCAACTCCGATGCGCAAGCGCTCGCGGGCTCGCATGCTTGCGCATGCCTACCGCCGGTGGGGAATCGCACCCCGCCCTGAAGACGTTCGTGAGTACCGGCGAACCGGCATGCAAAGTCTAGCAGGGCCCATCGGCGCGATGGCTGAGCGTCAGCTGAGGCTGGCGGGACACTGCGTCGCGTCGGGACCCGCCCCATCGCCAGGATTGTGAAGAATATGTTAATTTAGCCACCGCGACGGGAGACGTCGCGTTTTCCCTCCCGCAACGGGACGGAGACACGGACATCAATTCGGAGAGAGACATCCAATGCGTAACACCCTGATCCTGGCTGCCCTGCTGGCCGCCGCACCGTTTGCCGCATCGGCCGAAGGCCTGAGCTATTCCTACGTCGAAGGCGGCTGGAACCGGACCGAAATCAACGTCAACGATGCGTCCGACGACATCGACGGCGGCTACATCCGCGGCTCCTGGCAGATTGCCCAGCCGACCTACCTGCTGGCCAGCTACGAGCGTGCCACCAAGGACTACAACCTCGGCAGCGGCTTCGTGATCGACGGCACCCTGCAGCAGGCCACGCTGGGGATCGGCTACCGCCAGGAAATGACCGAGCGCGTCGAGTTCACCGCCGACATCAGCGTGCTGCGCACCAAGATCGAATCCGACCTGCGCCTGCGCGGTCGCTCGATCGACAACGCGTCCGACTCGACCAACCTGGGCTTTGCCAACCTGGGCCTGCGCGGCAAGCCCTCGCCGCGCACCGAAGCCTGGATCAAGGCCGGCTACATCGACGGCAGCGACGTGGACGAAGGCGAATTCGTCGGCACCCTGGGCGGCCAGGTCAACTTCACCCGCACCTGGGGCCTGGTTGCCGAAGCGCAGTTCGTCGACAACGCCAACCAGTACAAGGCGGGCGTGCGCGCAAGCTTCTGACCGGCGCGCCGCAGATGCACGAAGGCCCCGCATGCGGGGCCTTTTTCATGCGCGCAACCACACGCCCGCGCGGCATCGGGCAAGGCCGTGCAGTGCTCATCCGGCAACATCCGGCGCATAGCGCAGACGCAGATCCTGCCCCAGCTGGCGCACATCCAGCAGCTGCAGCGCAGACCGCTGCGCCATCGTCTCGATGCCCAGCCCGGCCAGCAGCGGCCTGGCGGTATCGCCCAGCAGCACCGGCGCCAGGTAGACCAGCAGTTCGTCGACCAGCCCGGCCTGCAGCAGCGCACCGCTCACTGTTGCGCCGGCTTCCACGTGCACCTCGTTGATGCCGCGCTCGCCAAGCAGGGCCAAGACGGCCGTCAGATCGAAGCGGCCGGCATGCAACGGCATCGCAAGGAACTGCGCATCGTCCAGCGACGGCGCGGCCACATCCTCGCCATGCAGATACAACGTGGGCGCATCGCCCTGGCGAATGGTGTTGCATGCCAACGTCCGCAAGCCGGCGTCGAGCACCACGCGCAGCGGCGGCACGAACGGCGTGTCATCGCCCAGCCGCACCGTCATCGATGGGTCGTCGGCCAGCACCGTTCCCGCGCCAGTGAGGATCGCGCCGGCACGCGCACGCCAGCGCTGCACATCCGCGCGCGCATCGGCGCCGGTGATCCACTTGGATTCCCCGCTGGCCAGCGCAGTCCGTCCATCCAGGCTGGCGCCGAGCTTGACCCGCAGCCACGGCCGCCCGCGCTCCACACGCGACAGGAAGCCCCGGTTGAGCGCGCGCGCCTGTGCCTGCAGGACCCCGCTGAGCACCTCGATCCCGGCCTCGCGCAGCAGCGCAAACCCGCCCCCATTGACCTGCGGAAACGGGTCGGCCATCGCCGCCACCACACGCACCACTCCGGCATCGATCAAGGCCAGGGCACAGGGCGGCGTGCGTCCGTAGTGCGCACACGGCTCCAGCGTGACGTAAGCGGTGGCGCCCCGCGCCAGCGCGCCGGCCGCACGCAGCGCGAACACTTCCGCATGCGGGCCGCCGGCACGTTGATGGAAGCCTTCGCCTACGCACACGCCATCGCGCACGATCACGCAGCCCACCATCGGATTGGGCCGCGTGGTGTAGGCACCGCGCTCGGCCAGGCGCAGTGCCTGGGCCATCCAGCGATGATCGTCGGCTGTCACGCGCACTGCAGCACCGGCGCGACCTGCATCACCACGATCTGCATCGGCCCCAGCAGTAATTCTGCATGCGCATGCCAGCCCAGCCGCTGGTAGTACGGCACCAGCACTGGTTGGCAATACAGATACAAGGCCGGCACGCCAAGACGCGCGGCGGCCTGCACGCAGTGCGTCACCAGCGCCTCGCCGATGCCCTGCCCGCGCGCCTGCGGCTGTACGTACAGCGACGCCAGCCAGGGCGACCACTGGCGAACACGCGCATCGTCGTTGTCCAGCAGGCTGACCGACCCGAGCCACTGTGCCTGATCGAGCGCAACCCACGTGGTCGGGATCACGCCGTCGCGGCTGTGGCTGCGCAGCTCGCGCAAGGCCTCATCGAAATTCCAGTCCGGCAACAGGCTGCCGAAGGCCTGCAGATGCGCCTGCGCGATGGCCGGCAACAGCTCCGGCGTGTCGGCCACGCAGGCGATGCGCATCGCGCTCACCGCTTGCCGGGCTTGCCGGCGCGTTCCAGCGCCGCTTCCAGCAGCGGCAATTGCTCGATGCCGACCGGCAGCTCGCGCTCGAGCTTTTCGATTTCCTCGCGGAAATCGGCAACGTCCTGGAAGCTGCGGTACACCGAGGCAAAGCGTACGTAGCCCACATGATCGAGCTTGCGCAGCTCGACCATCACGTACTCGCCCACCCGCAGCGAGCCGACCTCGCGTTCGCCGGACATGCGCAACTGATGCACCACCGCCCGCACCGCCGCTTCGATCTGTTCTTCGGACACCGGGCGTTTCTGCAGCGCGCGGTCGAAGCTGGTGCGCAGCTTGCGCGCATCGAAGGCCTCGCGCCCACCGTCGCTCTTGACCACGGTCGGCAGCTTGAGTTCGATCGTCTCCAGGGTGCTGAAGCGCTCGCCGCACGCCTCGCACTCGCGGCGCCGACGAATCGTCGTGCCGTCTTCGGACACCCGCGAATCGATCACGCGGGTGTCGTTGTGCTGGCAAAAAGGGCAGTGCATCAGGGCGCCGGGATTGGAGAGTGGGGATTAGGGATTGGCAACAGCAGGTGCAAGGACGCGCTTGCTGCGCATCCCCAATCCCGAATCACCAATCCCGGCATCTCAGCCGTACACCGGATACTTCTTGCACTGCGCCGTCACCGCGTCGCGGACCTTGGCCAGCACCGCTTCGTCGCTGGGGGCGTCGAGCACGTCGGCGATCCAGTTGGCCAGGTCGATGCTGTCCTGCTCCTTGTAGCCGCGGGTGGTGATCGCCGGGGTGCCCAGGCGCAGGCCGGAGGTGACGAACGGCGAGCGCGGGTCGTTGGGCACCGAGTTCTTGTTGACGGTGATGTGCGCCTTGCCTAGCGCGGCTTCGGCGTCCTTGCCGGACACGTCGCGGCCGATCATGTCCACCAGCATCAGGTGATTCTCGGTGCCGCCGGAGACGATCTTGTAGCCGCGCGCGATCAGCGTGTTGGCCATCGCCTGCGCGTTCTTGACCACCTGCTGCTGGTAGGTGGTGAATTCCGGCTCCAGGGCTTCCTTGAACGCCACCGCCTTGGCCGCGATCACGTGCATCAGCGGACCGCCCTGGATACCGGGGAACACGATCGACTGCAGCTTCTTCTGCAGTTCTTCGCTGGCGCCCTTGGCCACGATGATGCCGCCGCGCGGGCCGCGCAGGGTCTTGTGGGTGGTCGAGGTGACCACGTGCGCATGCTCCATCGGGCTGGGATACACACCGGCGGCGACCAGGCCGGCCACGTGCGCCATGTCCACGAACAGATACGCACCGACGCTGTCGGCGATGGCGCGGAAGCGCGCCCAGTCGATCTTCTGCGAGTAGGCCGAAAAGCCCGCCACCACCATCTTCGGCGTGTGCTCGGTGGCCAGGCGCTGGACCTCGTCGTAGTCGATCAGGCCCTGCTCGTTGACGCCGTACTGCACGGCGTTGAACAGCTTGCCGGAGACGTTGACCTTGGCGCCGTGGGTCAGGTGGCCGCCGTGGGCCAGGCTCATGCCCAGGATGGTGTCGCCGGGCTGCAGCAACGCCAGATACACCGCCTGGTTGGCCTGCGAGCCACTGTGCGGCTGCACGTTCGCATAGTCGGCGCCGAACACCTGCTTGATGCGCTCGATCGCCAGCTGCTCGGCGATGTCGACGTACTCGCAACCACCGTAGTAGCGCTTGCCCGGATAGCCTTCGGCGTACTTGTTGGTCAGCTGGCTGCCCTGCGCTTCCATCACCAGCGGGCTGCAGTAGTTTTCGCTGGCGATCAGCTCGACGTGATCCTCCTGGCGGCCGGCTTCGTCGGCGATGGCCTTGGCCAGTTCGGGGTCGTAGGTTTCCAGTCGGACGTCGCGCGAGAACATGCAGAGCTCCGGGGCAGCTGTGGCCAGTAAGGGCGCCGATTGTAAGCCCCCGCACGGACAGGTGACCAATGGCGCCGGCGCAGGCCGTGCGCGGGGCGGTTTCCCCCTGAACGACAAAGGCGCACCGGGGTGCGCCTTTGTGGATGCTGCGCCCGCTGGCCAGGCCGGGCCGGCGCTGCGGCCTAGTTGTTGAGCACCAGGTCGGCAATCACGCCGGTTGCAATGGCCACCAGCAGCAGGTTGCCGGTGTTGTCGCGCTGCCAACGGTAGCCATACGGCGGGCGGCGCAGGTTGTAGCGGTCGTAGTCGTTGATCACGTAGACCGGGCCGTGGTAGCGCTGACCGCGGGCCCAGTACGCGCGCGGCGGCGGGCCGGCGCGGTAGTAGGCGGGGCGATCGTAGACATAGACCCGATTGCGGTCGTAGCGACGGTCCTGATAGCGCGCGTCGCGATAGCCCTCGCGGTAGCCATTGCTGTAGTAACGGCGGTCCTGGCGCCACTCGCGGCGGTCGGCGCGGCGGTCGTCACGCCACTCGCGGCGGTCATCCCGGCGGTCGTTGCGCCAGTCGCCGCGATGGTCGCGGTGGCCGTGGTCGTGCCCACGGCGGTCGTCGCGGTCCCAATCCCCGGCAAATGCGGCCGGTGCGGCGAAGCCCAGCGCCAAGATGGAGGAAAGCACAACAGTCACGATGCGTTTGCGGTTCATGGGATTGCTCCTGTCTGCGATGTCGCAATTTCATTAAGACGCTGACCGCCTTAACGCATTCTTGCTGGAATCGATTACGAAAACGCCTATTCAGGTGGGAAGTAAGCTGCCGTTTAGCTGCCGGATCGCCGGCGCGAGCCGGGCCGCTTGCCCGTATAATCGGCGCAATCCCTTTTCCGCTGCCTCCGGCCCCGGCCGGCGGGCTGCCTGCGTCCACGGAGCACCCATGTCGCAATACATCTACACCATGAACCGCGTCAGCAAGGTGGTCCCGCCCAAGCGGCAGATCATCAAGGACATCTCGCTGAGCTTTTTCCCGGGCGCCAAGATCGGCCTGCTGGGCCTGAACGGCGCCGGCAAGTCCACGGTGCTGAAGATCATGGCCGGCGTGGATACCGATTTCGAGGGCGAAGCCCGTCCGCAGGCCGGCATCAAGGTCGGCTACCTGGCGCAGGAACCGCAGCTCAATCCCGAGCACACCGTGCGCGAAGCGGTCGAGGAAGGCGTGGGCGACGTGCTGCAGGCACAGGCCGCGCTGGATGCGGTGTACCTGGCCTATGCCGAGGAAGGCGCCGATTTCGACGCGCTGGCCAAGGAACAGGAACGCCTGGAGGCGATCCTGGCCGCCGGTGACGCGCACACCCTGGAGAACCAGCTGGACGTGGCCGCCGATGCGCTGCGCCTGCCACCGTGGGAAGCGATCGTGGGCAAGCTGTCCGGTGGCGAAAAGCGCCGCGTGGCGTTGTGCCGCCTGCTGCTGCAGAAGCCGGACATGCTGCTGCTGGACGAACCGACCAACCACCTGGACGCCGAGTCGGTGGAGTGGCTGGAACAGTTCCTGGCGCGCTACACCGGGACCGTGGTGGCGGTCACGCATGATCGCTACTTCCTCGACAACGCCGCCGAGTGGATCCTGGAACTGGACCGCGGCCGCGGCATTCCGTGGAAGGGCAACTACACCGACTGGCTGACCCAGAAGGACGAGCGCCTCAAGCAGGAAGACAACCAGGAGAAGTCGCGCCAGAAGGCGATCCAGAAGGAACTGGAATGGTCGCGCCAGAATGCCAAGGGCGGCCGCACCAAGGGCAAGGCGCGTCTGGCCCGCCTGGAAGAGCTGCAGTCGGTGGATTACCAGCGCCGCAACGAGACCAATGAAATCTTCATCCCGCCGGGCGAGCGCCTGGGCAATGCGGTGATGGAGTTCAAGAACGTCTCCAAGAAGTTCGGCGACCGCCTGCTGATCGACAACCTGTCGATGATCGTGCCGCCCGGCGCCATCGTCGGCATCATCGGCCCCAACGGTGCCGGTAAGTCGACCCTGTTCAAGATGATCACCGGCGCGGAGAAGCCCGATTCCGGCGAGATCGTGGTCGGTCCGACCGTGCAGCTGTCGTACGTGGACCAGAGCCGCGACAAGCTGGAAGGCAGCCACAACGTGTTCCAGGAAATCGCCGGCGGCCTGGACATCCTCAACATCAACGGTGTGGAAATCCAGTCGCGCGCCTACATCGGCCGCTTCAACTTCAAGGGCCAGGACCAGCAGAAGATGGTCGGCTCGCTGTCCGGTGGTGAGCGCGGCCGCCTGCACATGGCCAAGACGCTGCTGCAGGGCGGCAACGTGCTGCTGCTCGACGAACCGTCCAACGACCTGGACATCGAAACGCTGCGTGCGCTGGAAGATGCATTGCTGGAGTTCCCGGGCAACACCTTCGTGATCTCGCACGATCGCTGGTTCCTGGATCGCATCGCCACGCACATCCTGGCGTTCGAAGGCGACTCGCACGTGGAGTTCTTCCAGGGCAACTACCGCGAGTACGAAGAAGACAAGCGCCGCCGCATGGGCGATGACGCCGGTCCCAAGCGCCTGCGCTTCAAGGCGCTCAAGTAAGCACGACAAGGGCGCCGCGAGGCGCCCTTGTCATATGCGATGCGGTTGCGCGACTACAGGTCGTAGGACAGCACGTCTTCGAAGCCGAAGGTGTCGAAGTTCTCGATCCGCGAGGGGTACAGCCGGCCGACCAGATGGTCGTACTCGTGCTGCACCACGCGGGCGTGGAAGCCTTCGGCCTCGCGTTCGATCGGGCTGCCGTCCGGCGCGAAGCCGCGGTAGCGAATGTGGCGATAGCGCGGAATGACGGCACGCAGGCCGGGAATGGACAGGCATCCCTCCCAACCGTTTTCCATCTCCTCCGACAGCGGTTCGATCTGTGCATTGGCCAATGCGGTGCGCGGTACTGCCGGCGCCTCGGGATAGCGATCGCTGGCTTCGAAGCCGAACACCATCAGCTGCAGATCCACCGCGATCTGCGGTGCGGCCAGACCGACACCACGCGCATCGTCCATGGTCTCGAACATGTCGGCCACCAGCGTGCGCAGCTCGGCGCTGCCCAGGTTGGTCACCGGTGGCGCCACGCGCAGCAAGCGCTTGTCGCCCATGCGGATAATTTCGCGAATCATCTGGCTGCTCCGGGGAAACGTCGGGGTGATTTTAGGACCTCTGTGGTAGGGGCAGGTGAGGCTGGGGATTGGGGATTGGGGATTGGGGATTGGGGATTGGGGATTGGGGATTGGGGAATGGGGAATGGGGATCGGGGATCGGGATTTGGGATTTGGGATTTGGGATTTGGGATCGGGGATCGGGGATCGGGGATCGGGGATCGGGGATCGGGGATCGGGGATCGGGAATTAGGGTGACCGCGCCTGATGTGGGATGACTGCGTGTTTCGGGTATCTGTCTCAGCCCGTTACGCGTTGCCCGGCAGCGTCGAGCACGCGTTCGCCGTCTTCCTTGACGAAGCCGTGCGTCGCCGGCGGCAGCAGGTCCAGCACCCGTTCGCAGGGGCGACACAAGCGCGTCCCCAGCGCGGTTTGCACGAAGGGGCGGTTGATCAGGATCGGATGCGTGAGCATGGCGCTCAGCAGCGCTGCGTCGTCCAGCGTGGGATCGTCAAGCCCGAGTTCCAGATACGCAGTGCCTTTCTGACGCATGGCCGCGCGGACCGGGATGCCGGCGGCAGCGATCAGGGACTGCAGCGTTTCGCGTGTGGGCGGGTGCTGCAGGTAGTGGACGATCTGCGGTTCGATACCGGTGTGACGGATCAGCGCAAGCGTGTTGCGGGAAGTCCCGCAGTCCGGGTTGTGATAGATGACGGCGTGCATGGGGACCTGGTGCGCGGAGTGGTCAAGACTGTAACGCGCTGCGTGCGTAGACCGGGCCCCTGGCCGGGCTGGACTACAGCCCCTCTCCCCTCGGGAGAGGGGTTGGGGTGAGGGTACGGAGCGAAGCCCATGCGTACCCGATCCCTGCTCTCAACCTCCACCAGGCTGCGCTCGTACCCTCATCCGCCCCTTCGGGGCACCTTCTCCCGAAGGGAGAAGGGATGCTTCCGGCCCGGTTGGTTCGTGTCAAAAATCTGGCCAATCCGGGTGCCGGCTGCCGCTGCAGCTCCCATGAATTCCCCCAACGCAAGTGCGGCGATGACTGTTTCAGGCTAGCGCTTCGCATTCAGCGGCTCGCATGTCAAAAGATTGACACACATCACGGATTCATGATTCAGTCATGAACAGACTGAAACGGAAGGATCCCCCGACGCTGGTGTCTGCACGGCGTCCCTTTTCCCTGTTGGACCCAAGGAAACCCCAACGATGATGAGCTTTCGCAAGCCCGGATGGATGCTGTCCGGCGTGTTGTGTGTGGTCTGCCTGCCGGCCCTGGCCGTCGCGCAGGAGGCCGCAACCAGCAGTTCCAAGGTCGGCATCGACCCCACCACCGGCAAGCTGCGCCCGCTGACCGACGCCGAGAGCGCGGCGCTGGATCAGCAGGCCACCTCGGCCGCCCGCAGCAGCGCCGCACGCACGAGCGTTCCGCAGACCGAAGCCGCTGCCCGTGCCACCGAGCGCCGCCTGCCCAACGGCACCGTGGCGCGCAAGTTGCCCGCCTCGCAAATGAGTTCGCTGACAGCGACCCGTCAGGCCGACGGTCGCGTCGTGATCGAGCACAGCGACGACGCCGACACCCAACCCGCCCACGCCGAGCACGGAGCGCTGCCGCATGAATAAGCCCTTGTTGCTGTTGTCCCTGGCCGTGGCCGCCGCCATCGCGCCGCTGCACGCGGGCGCCGCCAACGTCACGTTGATCAATGGCGATGCCGGCACCAACGTCGGCTTGAACGACCCCACCAGCGTGGCGCCACTGGGCGGCAACCCGGGGCGCTCGGTCGGCGAGCAGCGTCGCATCGCCTACCAGTACGCGATGGACCTGTGGGGCGCGGTGCTGCAGAGCGACGTCGAGATCAAGGTGTATGCCTCGTTCGCGCGGCTGACCTGTACCGCCACCGGCGGCACGCTGGGCCAGGCCGGGCCGAACTGGATCGTCAACAACTTCCCCGGCGCCAAGCCCAATACGCTGTATCCGTCGGCGCTGGGCGATGCGATTGCCGGCCAGGACCTGGTCCCGGATCCGGCCGATCCGGCCGACGTGTTCTCGCAATTCAACGGCGACCTGGGCAAGGACGACTGCCTGGCCGGTTCGGGCTGGTACCTGGGCCTGGACGGCAAGACCCCGGAAGGCCAGATCAACTTCCTCAACGTGGTGATGCACGAGATCGGCCACGGCCTGGGTGCGGCGGGCTTCCTCAACAAGACCACCGGCGTGCTCGGTTCGGGCAGCGGGCTGACCGACGTGTACACCTCGCAGGCCTTCGACAACGTGCAGAACAAGCGTTTCGACGACCCGGCCATGACCAACGCCTTGCGTGCCGAAGCGATGCGCACGCCCGGCCGTACGGTGTGGGCCGGCACGCGGGTCAACCGCGAGGCGGCCTTGATCCTGGATCCGCGCACCTTGCTGCGGGTGACCGCACCGGCCAGCGCAGCGGGCAAGTACGAGGTCGGCTTTGCCAGCTTCGGGCCGTTGGCCAGCGCTGCCAATTTCCCGGCCAAGGCGGTGGTGACGGTCGACGACGGCGTTGCCGCCGCGTCCGTCAGCGATGGCTGCGAAACACCGTTCGCCAACGCAGCGGCGGTGGCCGGCAAGGTGGCGCTGATCGACCGCGGCACCTGCGCGTTCGCGATCAAGGTCAAGAACGCCCAGCTCAACGGTGCGGTGGGCGTGATCGTGGCCAACAACGCCGCCGGCGTGCAGACCATGGGCAATGCCGCGCCGCCGATCACCGACATCACCATCCCCGCCATCATGGTGTCGCAGGCCGATGGCGCGCGGTTGAAGGGCAGCACCGCGGTGGTGGCAGCGTTGTACGAAGATCCCGAGCTGCTGCAGGGCACCGACAGCGCAGGCCGCACGCGGCTGTACGCGCCCAGCGTGGTGGCCGGCGGCTCGACGTTCTCGCACTTCGATACCGACCTGCAGCCGAACGCGTTGATGGAACCGTTCGATACGCCGGAAGTGCAGGCGCATCTGAACATCGACCTGACCCCGGCGATGTTTGCCGATATCGGTTGGACCTTGAACCGCGGGCTGGCCAAGCTGGGCAGCTGCAACACGCTGGTGCCGACGCTGGAGACCGGCGGGCTGATTCCCGGCGCGAACATCTCTGCCGAGAGCAGCCTGTGCAAGACCCAGAACGCGGGCAACCGTCTCGGCTACCTGACCTGCATGGACGAGCATGCGCGTGAGTTGCAGAACCAGGGTGCCATCAGCCGCGTGCAGCAGGCGTCGGTGTTCGTCTGCGCCACCAAGGTGCGCCCGTAAGCGACAGCCGCGGTCTGCAGTCAATCGATGGAATGCGAACGGCGCCGGGAGGCGCCGTTCGTCTATCCGCCATCGTGTTGTTTCAATCGGGCGACCAACCGCGCCAAATCAAGGCCACTGCATACGACATCGCAAGCAGCCGTGAGGTGGTGCGGGCGATGTGTCGGAGCCTGGCGGTACGCGCGGCACCGACCGACGCCGCATAGTGGCCAGACAGCGCGGTGGCTACGCAGTCGATTTGCTTACGCTCTCAACGATCGGCAGCATACGGCGAGGTCAGCACCTGCGGTGCGCGCCCCAAGGCGGCGCCCAGCCGATCCATCACGAAACGCAGATAGAGATTGCTGCTGAACTGGTTGTAGTCGCGCGCATTGTTGAAGGTCATGCGCCCGCCCAGGAACAGCTGCGGGGCCACCTGCCACTCGGCCGCACCACTGAGGTTGTAGGACACGCCGGTGCGGCTTTCGCCTGCATACACCGGGTCGGTATAGCGATTGACCAGGCCGAGCAAGGCCGACAGCGAGGCGGCATCGTAGGCGGCCTGCTGCAGGGTCGGGTTGGTCGGGAAATACGGCGAGGCCTCGGTGCTGAAGTGCTGCACGCCGATGCTGGCATCGACCTTCCAGTTGACCGTCTGACCGGCGCTGCGGCCGCTCCAGTGCACCGGGAAACCCAGGTCCACATAGTCCTGCGGGCTGAAGTAACCGCCATGGCCGTAGGTGAAGCCGCTGAGGTTCCTGTCGTACTGCATCGCGGTCAGGTTAACGCCGGCGGTAAGCGACTGGTGCCGGGTTTCCAGCGCATGCACGTAGAAGCCCAGGTCGACCTGGCGCTGGTCGTTGTCGGCGACGTTGTTGCCAAGCAAACGGTGCGCGGCAAGATTGGCATAACCGCCGAGCAGCCCATTGTCGGCCGTGGCCGACAGCGACACGCCCGTGCTGGTGACCCCGCCCCATTCGCGGCCGCTGCGTGCATCCTGCGCGCCGGCGAACGACAGCACGCTGTCGGTGACCGCACGTCGCGAGGCCTCGGCCGACCAGCTCACCGCATCGCCGAGCTCGCCGCGATAGCCGACGCCGCCGATGAGGTTCTGTTCCTGGAAGCCGATCGGGGTAGTGCCGATGTCGGCACTGAACCCGCCATTGCGATAGCGCACGCCGACGCCCACGCCGGTGTCGTCCTGGCTGAGCCGGCGCGCGCCGTTGCCGGTGGCGGCCATGGCGTTGAGGGTGGCGGCCAGCCCGGTCGGCGTCTGCTGTGCGGCGGCCGTGCTGGCGGCCAGCGCGCGCAACGCGGCCGCATCGCCGGCGGCCAGCTGTTCGCTGAGCGCGGCGTTGCCGAGGATGTCGCGGGCCAGCTGGGCGATCGGCGTGCTGGAGGCGTTGATGCCGAGCAGGTAGGCCGGCAACGGTTCGTTGGCCAGCGCCGCCACCGCGGCGGCATTGCTGTTGTTGTTTTCGACCAGCAGTTCGTTGAACAGGCCGGTGTTCAGGGCGTAGCGACGCAGGCGTTCGCGCGTGGCGGCAGTGTCGCCGGCGGTGGCGAGCAACTGGTACATCGACGAGCCGACCAGCGTATCGATCGGGCCGCGATCGGCCGCCAGCGCGTCGTTGACGGCGGTCTGCGGACCGCTGCCGAAGCGGCTGGCGGTGGCATAGTCGGTGGTCAGCGTGCCGGCATCCACGATGGTCGGTGTCAGGGTGACGCCAAGCTTGCCGTCGCCGACGGCGAACTCGGCCTGGACCGGCATTTCGATATCGTCCAGGCGGCCCAGGCCGTCTTCGCCGTCGCGCGCGCGGTACAGCGCGCCGCCGGCGAGGTGGTCGCTGTTTTCCGACTGCACCGCGCGCAGTTCGTCGAGCACGCCGTTGCCGCTGCCGAGCGGCGGCAATGCCTGGGCAGCGGGTTTGGTCAGGCGCGGACCGGCGTCCGCGGCGATCGGCGCGACCGCGCGCGCGGCAAGCAGCCGGTCGCCGCGCGACGACCCGCGCAGGCGGCCGCTGGAGACCGGCAACATGGCAGGCGCGGCGCTGGCAGTGACCGGCGGCGGCAACGCATCGCCGCCGATGTCGTCGTCGGCAGAGGCACCCACCGGCGCGGCAGCGGCGAACCGTGACCAAGCCGGCGGCGGCGCGAGCGGTACAGCCGCGACGGCGCCAAGCGCGCTCCCGCCATCCACGCGCTCGGACAGCACCGCCGGCGAGCGCGGCATGCCGCCGCTCATGCCGGAAAACGGATTGAGCGGGCGACCGGACGAGGCGACCGCGGACGGGCCGCGCGCCGACGGCAGGCCGTTGTCCAGTTGCCCGGCCTGGCGCTGCTGGGCCGCCAGCGAGGCACGGAAGTATTGCTCGGCCTTGCGGTTCTTGCCGGCGCTGCGATACACGCGGCCGGCGGCGGCCAGCACCTCCGGCGACTCCGGCGCCTGCGCCAGCGCGCGCTGCAGATAGCTCTCGGCATTGCGCAGGTCCGACTGCGCGGCCGCGCTGTTGGCAGCGGCAGTGAGCGTGTCCAGATCGTGGGGGTGGCGCTGCAGGATCTGCTGGTAGATCGCCAGTGCCTGCCGCTGATCGCCGGCGGCGGCATACAGGCGCGCCAGGGCGGCCTGGGTGTCGCGGCTGTCCGGTTGCTGGGCCAGGATCGGCGCCAGCGCATCGTAGGCGCCTTCCAGGTTGCCGAGCTCGCGCAGCGCATCCACCTGGCGCAGCGTATAGGCGCTGCGCAGGCGTTGATAACGACGCAGCTGGTCCGGCGTCAGGGTGGTGGCCTGTACCTGGCGCAGCACCGCCGACAGTTCGGCGTCCTGGTGCGCGCGCAGCAGCACGCCGGCGTATTGCAGGCGATCTTCGGTGCGTGGATTGGCGCCGGTGACCAGGCGCTGGGCCAGGGTCAGCGCGCGTGGCGCGTTGCCGGCGTCGGCATGCGCGCCGGCCAGCGCGGCCAGCAGCTGCGGGTCGTCGAGCTGATTGCCCAGCGCGGTTTCGGTACGGGCCAGCAATTGCTGCGCCTCGCCCGGCCTGCCCTGCTCCACCAACCCACGCGCCTGACGCGCCTGCAGTTCGATCCAGGCAGTGGTGCGCAGTTGGGTCATCTCCGGCGTGCGCGCGGCGAGCGGAATGCGGTCCAGGCTGTCGTAGGCGCCCTGCCAGTCGCCGCTTTCCTGCGCCAGCAAGGCGTTGGCCTGCAGCGCGTCGGGCTGGTCGCCATGCACGGCGAGCAGGCCATCCATCACGCTGCGGGCCTGATCGGGGCGGCCGGCCTGTTGGTACAGGCGGGCCAGGTCCAGGCGGATCCAGGCATCGCCCGGCCGCTCGACCATGGCCGCTTCCAGCTCGGCCTGCGCGCTGACCGCGTCACCGGCTTCCAGCGCCTGACGCGCGCGGGCGCGCTGTACGTTGGAGCGCAGCAAGGCTTGTCCGCCGGCCTTGGTCCGTTCTGCGGCAGGCAGGCGATTGAACAGGTCGCTGGCTTCCTGCATGCGGCCCTGGCGGCTGTACAGGCCGACCAGGCCCTGCAGCGCGCCGGCGTTGTCGGCATCGCGCGACAGCGCCTTGCGGTAGCTGGCTTCGGCCGCGACCGGGTCGCTGCCGGCCTGCAATCCGCCCAGCGCCACATGCGCGGCCGGTTCGTTGGGCAGCAGCTGCACCGACTGCTCCACCAGCTGGCGCGCCTGGGCCAGATCGCCGCGCGTGCGCGCAGCCTCGGCCTGCTGCAGGTGCTGCCAGTACCGCGCGCTATCGAGCGCGCCTTTCCACTTGCCGTTGCTGGCCGCGGCCGGACGCAGCAGCTCCTGCGCTTCGGCAAAGCGCTGCTGCCGCAGCCGCACCGAGCCCAGGCCGCCGAGTGCCTCCGGATCGCGCGTACGTGCGCGCAGCACCTGCGTGAAGCGTTGTTCGGCAGCGCCCAGATTGTTGGCGCCCAGCGCGCGGAAGCCTTCGCCCAGCAGCACGCCATTGGGGTCGGCCGGTGCGGCGGCGGCGGCGCTGCGTTGTTCGCGCAGCTGGGCGAGTCTGGCGGTGACTTCGGCATCGGTCGGGGTGCCGGCCAGAAATGCCTGGTACAGCGGCGCGTCGGCCACGCCGGCGTTGAGCCACAGCAGCGCCTGGCGCCAGCTGGTACGCGCCGGGCCGCCGACATCGGCGCGTTGCGCCAGCGTGCGCAGCTGCGCAATGCCGTCGCGGCGGGTGGGTTCGCGGTACGTCAGCACCTGCGCCAGCGCCAGTTGCACGGACGGGTTGCCCGGCTCGCTGGACTGCAGGCGCTGCAGGCCATCGCGCGCGCGCTCCCAACCGGTGGGAGTGCCGGCCAGCGATTGGTAGTACTCCAGCGCCAGCGCCGGCGGCGGTGGCTTGCCGGCGAACACCGCTTCGTAATTGCGCGCGGCCTCCACATAGCGCCCGGCGGATGCGGCACGGCGTGCGTTGCGCAGGTTCGGGTCTTCGCCGGCACTGCTGCCGCGCGCGCCGATCGCCACGCGCAGGCGCTGTGCCTGCGGCGATTGCGGATGGGCCGCTTCCAGCTGCTGCAGGCGCTTGCGCGCATCGGACTGGCGCCCCTGCGCCAGGTCGATCTGGGCCAGGCCGAGCAAGGCGTCGGGCTGATCCGGGTCGATGCCGAGCAGCTTCTTCCAGGTATCGGCGGCCAGATCGTCGCGGCCCTGGTCGTGCCAGTAGTTGCCCTGGCCGACCAGTTGCTGGGTGGCGCCGGTCTGCGCGTGCACCGGCGAGGCGAGCAGGCACAATTCGATCATGCCGGCGAGATAGAGCGGCGTCAGGTTCTTGTGGAGCATGCAGGGGTTCTCCAGGCAGGCAGCAGGCGCCCGTCTGCGGCGAAGCGATAGCGGTTCTCAAGCCAGCCCTGTCCGAACAGGGCCAGCATGCGTTCGTAGTACGGCAATGCGGTGGCCGCAGGCTGCGCGGCGGCGGGAATGCGCTGCGCCTGCGCCTTGAGCAGGGCGGGCTGCCCCAGGGCACTCAAGTACGGCAGCAGTGCGGCGGAAAATCCCACTGGCAGCATGCCGCTGCCGACGCCGCGCGTGGTGTCGATCTTTTCGGCAAACGGATGTTGCGCGGCGAGCAGGTCGGCCGGGCCGGACAGGTCCCGCAGCAAGCCGCTGCGCAGCGGCTCGCCGGCATCGAGCATGCCCGCCCACAAGTACACGCGGATGGCGTCGTAGCTGCCGACATTGCCGCGCTTGGGATCGGGGCTGAAGCGTGTGCCGTCCCACACCGTCCAGTCGGGCGCAAAGCCCACCGGCGCGCTGTCGCGCAACACCCGCGCGGCGTTGCTGGCAATCACCGCCCACGGGCCCTTGGGGTCGGCGTTTGCACAGCGGCGCAATACTTGAATCGGCAGATAGCTGGGATTGAGCGTCCAACGCTGGGTTTCGACAAATCCTGCGCGGCCGGGCAGCAGCATCGCGCCCAGGCCCGGCAGCGTGGCCACTTCCTGCTGGCGCATCAATTGCAGGATCTGCTGGCCGGCCTTGCCGTAACCGGGCCGGTTCCACAGCCGGCCGGCTTCCAGCAGCGCGTAGGCGATCCACAACTCGCCATCGCTGGCGGTGTTGGGATCGAGCACGCGCCAGCTGCCACTGCCATCGCGCCCCCACAGCCAGGCCGGAAGGTTGAGGTCCGGGCGGCCGCCGCACAGGTTGTGGCGGGTCCAGCCGAGCACCTTGTCGAACAGCACCTGGTCGTTGTTGACCAGGGCGAAGAACAGCGCATACGACTGGCCTTCGGAAGTCGAGCGCTGGTCGGCATTGAGGAAATCCACCACCCGCCCGTCGGGCTGGATGTGCTTGCCGACGAAGGCATTCCACAACGGCCAGGGGCCGCAGTGACTGGCCGCGGCCAGCGTGGCGTCCGGCAGCACCGCACCCAGGCCGGCCAGGGCGCCTGCGCACAGCAGCCGACGGCGCGTCATGGCAGCGGCAGGCGCGCGCGCGTTCATGCGCCGCGGCCTTCGTTGAGCCGCTCGGCGGTGTGCCGGCGCAGCACCACGCGCGCGGCCAGCGCCAGCAACAAGGCGAGCAGCACCACGGTGAGGGCCAGCCACACCGGGTGGTGCGAGAAGTACCAGCGCAACCAGGTCGGCAGCGGCAGATGGCCCACGTAATAGGTCTGGTTGCCGACCAGGCTGGTGACCTTCTTCTGCTGCAGCAACACCACGCTGCCCTGGAAGTCCTTGAGCAGGGTCGGGTCGAACCAGGCATCGAACAGCCGGTTCATGCTGGCCGGGTCTTCGGCCTGGAACGCAACCACGCTGCGGCCTGCGCGCAACGGCGATTCGAAGCCCATCAGCAGCACATCGTCCGGCTGCGGTTGCAGGGCGATGTCGGCGATGGTGGGCAAGTCGGTGCGGCGCGCATCGAAGGACAGCAGGCGCGGCAGTTTTTCCAGCACCCAGTCGGTCAGCGCAACGCGGGTCGCCTGCCCGTCCTGGCCAACCGGCAGCTGTGCGCGCCACTGCTTGAACAGCGGCTGCGACTGCGCACTGCCGAGCAGCAACAGGTCGCGGTCGGCGTGTTGCTGCACGGCGCCGGCACCGACGATCTGCGCATGCAACGCCGGATAGCCGGTGGAGGCGCCGAAGCGTCCGAGCAGGGTCAGCACATTGCCCAGGTCCTGGTCGCCGGGATTGTCGGGCAGCACGATGGTGGATTCGGACAGGTCGGCCAGGCGCGTGAACGGATACCCGGCATTGGCGAAGGCGGCCAGGTTCGGCATCGCCATGTAGTGGTGGAAACCGCTCAGGTCGATGCTGGAATCGGCATCGATGGCGCCGGACACGTCCGGAAAGGTGTTCCTGCACTCCTCGCCCTGCGGGCGGTCGAAGAAGAAGTGGAAGCGCAGCTGGCTGTTGGCCGAGAACGCGCCCACCGGCAGCTTTAGATCCTGGTGCACCGGCATGCTGCCGCGCGCGCCCAGGCTGTTCCACCAGCGCATCGGGGTGGATTCGGCGAACGGGCGGCCGGTCAGCGGCAGCGTGGTCACGAACGACGTGTTGATGCTGACATTCAACGCAGACTTGTTGTCCACCTCCGGCACCGTGTAGCGATATTTCAGCGCAACCGGGATACCGTCGCGCTCCCACACGAACAGGTCCGGCGGCAACTGCAGGCCGACCCGGATCAGGTCCGGGTGGTAGCCGCTGACATTGAGCTGGCCGGGCTGGGACACCAGGTCGCCGAAGCGCACCGGAAGGGCGCTGGACACCCAGTTGGGTGCGTCGTACGGCTGGCGCGGCGCCGGCGCGCTGAGCTCGCCGATGCGGGCGACCGCCCCGGTCAACGGCGCGCGCAAGGCCAGCGCGGTGGCCGCGCGTTGCAGGTCTTCGCTGTTGCGGCCGAGCACCAGCAGCAGCTTGCCGTTGGGATCGGTCGGGTTGACCACCACGGCCACGGTCGGGCCGCGGATGTCGGCCACGCCGCTGGCGGCGGTGGCGAACTGCTCCGGCAGCGTGGCGGTGGTGGCGAACACCACCGCGTTGCCGGTGCCCGGCAGTGCGGTGGTCGAGGTCGGGAACACGGCGCCGCGATAACCGGCCAGGCTGCCGAACCACGAGGCGACCACGCCGGCTGCCTGCAGCGTGGCGTGGTCCGGGCGCTGCGGGAAGTAGAACGGCAATTCCAGCCGGCGCGTGTCGCGCACATCGAAGAACGGCACCGGCAACAGCGCCAGGTTGTTGGCCAGCGCCAACGGCGTGGTGGTCAGCGACAGGCTGGTGGCCGCGTCCACATTCGCCCACAGGCTGCTGTGGTCAGGATCTTCGCACTCGCGCGTGTAGTGGCCGATCAACTGCAGGTTGAGCTGGTTGTAGTCGGTGACCAGGCGCGGGTCGATCGGCAACTCGGCCGAGAGCAGCTTGCCGGCATTGGCCTTGTCGGCAGGCAGGCTGCCCACGGTGACGCCGTTGATGGTGACCTTCAGATGCGACAGGTCCGGCAACAGCGCGGGCGAATAGCTGTACTTGAGGTTGAGCGTGGCGGAGGTGACGATCTCGTCGCTGCGCACGCTGAAGGGCACGCCGGCACTGCCCTGCACGCCGCGCAAGGTGATCTCGTAGTCGATACCGAGGTCGCGCAGGCTGGAAGTACGCGTGCTGCCGGCCGGCAGCGGCACCGGTGCCGGCGCAGCGCTCGCGGCGGTGCCGGACGGCTCGGTCGGCGTGCTCGTCGCGGTTGCTGGGCCGGCCTGCTGCGCCTGCGCCAGGCCGGCCAGGAGGGTGAGCGCACAGGTCAACACGGCCGGGAACATTCGCATCGGTTGCTTCTTGGCAGGGAAAGGGGAAACGGCAGGCGTCATGCTCACGATTCCAGATCCAGCGCGCGCGCCGGACGGAAGCCCTGGCGCGCACTGAGCGCGATATGCCCGCCCAGGCGGCCGAAGCCGCGCGCGCTGGCGGCCAACACCTGGCCCATCGAGCGCCAGAACGCATCGCGGTCGTGCCGGCCCCATTGCGACAGCCAGATGTCGGCGCGCGCAAAGGTCGAGGCCACCAGCCAGCGTTCCTGTTCCATCGACATCGCGCCGAACTGCACGCTGACCTGGCCGTCGCGGTCCTGTCGCACCACCGCCGGCAAGGTCTGCTCCACACCGCGGTGACTCAGGCCGATCCGGACCGGCAGGCCCGGCTCGACCGGCTGCGGCTGGGCCAGCCTGATCGCCATGCCGCCGGTGGAAAAATTCAGCGAGCGGCTGGGCAGCACGCTGCCATCGGGCAGATACAGATTGACCGGGACATCCAGCGGCACGCGGTGCGCGCTGCGCACCTGGCGGGTTTCGCTGGCCGTGGCGATCGTGGCACCCAGCAGCACCATGTTGTAGAGCGTCCAGGCCAGGTTGAACCAGATCGTCTGCTGCTCGCCGCTGCCGCCCACATAGATCAGCCGCAACACGCCGGCAGCCACGCCGGCCATGTTGAGCAACAGCAGGAACAGGTAGGGCTTTGCAATCTGCGCATCGAAATAACTGCGCGCCACCAGCCCGCCCTTGGGCGTGACATTGAACTTGCCGAGCCTGGGGTTGAGCAAGGCGACCAGGGTGGGACGGAAGATGTACCAGGCCAGCGTGGTCTCGTAGACCTCGTTCCACAGCAGATGGCGGAAGCGGCTCTGCACCCGCAGGTTGGTCAGGTTGGCCTGCAGCAGATGCGGCAACGCATAGGCCAGGATCATCAACGCCGAGGCCTGGATCACGTGCGCGCCGAAGAACAGGTAGGCCAGCGGCGCAGTGAGATAGATGATGCGCGGCAAGCCGTAGAAGAAGTGCAGCATCGCGTTGAGATAGCACAGCCGCTGCGAGAGCCTGAGCCCGCGCCCCAGCAGCGGATTGTCGATCCGCGCGATCTGCGCCATGCCGCGTGCCCAGCGGATGCGCTGCGCCACGTGGCCGGACAGGCTCTCGGTGGCCAGGCCTGCGGCCTGCGGCACCGCCAGGTAGGCGGTGCGATAGCCGCGGCGCTGCAGCTTGAGCGCGGTGTGCGCATCCTCGGTGACGGTTTCCACCGCCACCCCGCCCACCTCTTCCAGCGCGCTGCGCTTGATCACCGCGCAGGAACCGCAGAAGAAGGTCGCATTCCACTGGTCGTTGCCATCCTGCAACAGGCCGTAGAACAGTTCGCCTTCGTTGGGCACCTTGCCATGCGTGCCCAGGTTGCGTTCGAACGGGTCGGGCGAGAAGAAATAGTGCGGCATCTGCACCAGGGCCAGCCGGGTGTCGCGCAGGAACCAGCCCATCGCCACCTGCAGGAAACTGCGGGTAGGAATGTGGTCGCAATCGAAGATCGCCACGTACTCGCCGCTGCATTTCTTCAGCGCGGCGTTGATGTTGCCGGCCTTGGCGTGCGCGTTGTTGGTGCGGGTGACGTAGTTGATGCCGACCTCGGCACAGAACTCGCGGAATGCGTCGCGGCGGCCGTCATCGAGCAGATGGATGGTGATCTTGCCGGCCGGCCAATCGATCACGCTGGCCGCCAGCACGGTGGTGCGCACCACCGACAACGGCTCGTTGTAGGTGGGGATGAACACGTCCACGCTCGGCCACAAGGCCTGGTCGGCCGGCAACGGCACCGGCTTGCGATCGAGCGGCCACAGCACCTGGAAGTAGCCCAGCACCAGGATCACGAACGCATACAGCTCCGCGCCCAGCAGGCCCAAACCAAGAATGAAATCCACCGCGCTGCCCACGCCCATGGTCTGGGTCATGCGCCACCAGATGTAGCGGCACGACACCGCCAGCGACATGCCCATCATGGCCAGGATCACCACCCGCCCGCCGCGCTTGCGCACCGCCAGCGCAACGGCGAACAGCACCGCGGAGAACACCAGCTGCTGGGTGACATCCATCGGCACGGCAACCACGAACGCCAGCAGCAGGCCGCCCAGCAGCCACAACGCCCAGGTCGCCAGCGTGGGCAGCGGTGATCCGGAACGGAGACTGGCAGCGGTCATCGGAGAATCCTTCAAGTGTGGCGGCATGCGGCAGGACAAGGCGAAACAGGCGAGCGCACCGGCGCCTGCCGAAAACTCACAGGGTGGTTGCGATCAACGCGAGCGCAGTCGCTGCAGCGGGCTTTGCGTCGAGCTGGGCGCATCGGCCTGCAACAGCCGCTGGAACAAGTGCTCCAGCGGCGTCTGCGCCTGGCGCCCGCCCGGCTGCGGTGCAGCAGCTGCGGGCTCGTCGAGCTGGCGCAACTTGCGCAGCGGCGCGAGCGGGGGGCTTGCGGTCTGCTCGACCGGCACCGATGGCTGCGCCACCGGCGCTGCCTGCCCGGCAGGCGACACGCTGGGCGTCGCGGCGGCGGGCGCCGGCACCGCGTCCGCCGCAGCACCGGCCTGCCGGGGCGCTGCGGGGACCGAGGCCTGGGTCACGCCCGGCCTGCGCGGCGGCAGCTGGGTGTGGGCGAAATCCTGGTAACCCTCGCTCGCCTGCGTCCCCAGACGCGCGAACAGGCCGGACACATCGTCATGCCCGGATACAGCCTTGTTGTCCTTCGGTGCCATCACACTCCCCCTTGCCCGAATTCAGCCGTTCATGCCGTCCGCATCAACACGAAGTTGCGCAGATCGACGGTGTCGCCCGGCGCGTTCTGCACCGCCAGGCCTGCCAGCATTCCCAGTTGCTGGAACCACCCCTCGTACACGCCCTGCAGGAACCCATCGCTCCACGCGGCGCCATCCAGTGCCACGCCCAATGGCGCGCCGGCATGCCGAATCCGCACGTGGTCGGCGTGTTCGTGCAGCGCGCAGCGGCCCCAGTCGCAGCGCTCCCACACGGCGTTGGCGGCCTGCTGCATCTCGTCCAGGGTCGTGCAGTGCGCCAGCCGGTGCTCGCGCGCGAAGCGCCGGCCGATGCGCGCCATCAGCATGGCCAGGTCGTCCCCGGGCAACTCGGCGCCGAACTCGGCGGCCATCGCACGCACGAAGCCCAGCCACTGCCGGGAGCAGCTACGCGTGCGGTACAGCGACAACGGATCGGGTGCAGTCATTCGAACGTCGCGAAAGAAAAGGGCGTGCGTCAACATCGCTTGCATCAAAAGTGAAGCAAGCGTGATGCCAATGTTAACGAACCCATGCGGTAATTGAGCGCTGCATCGCATTTTTTCCGGCCATTCCCTGACAGGCCCGCCCTGGCCCCGGCATAACCTGCCGCTACACGTCAGTCACTGCCGCGCGTGGTCACCCGCTTCCGGCACCGGCGGCAGGCCGAACACATCGCGCAGATAGCGCAGGTACCCGGCGTCCTCGCACATGCTCTTGCCCGGCGAGTCGCTGAGCTTGGCCACCGGCTGCCCATTGCAGCGGACCATCTTGATGACGATCTGCAGCGGCGTCGGCCCCAGGTCGTTGGTGAGGCTGGTGCCCACCCCGAACGCCAGCCGGCAGCGGGTGTGGAAGTGCGCGTACAGCCGCATCACCTTGTCGATGTTGAGGCCATCACTGAACACCAGCACCTTGGTCGCAGGGTCGATGCGGTGCGCCTGCAGGTGGGCGATCACGCGCTCGCCCCATTCGAACGGGTCGCCCGAATCATGGCGCATGCCGTCGAACAGCTTGCAGAAATACAGGTCGAAGTCGCGCAGGAAGGCGTCCAGCCCCACCACATCGGACAGGGCGATGCCCAGGTCGCCGCGGTACTCGCGCGCCCACGACTCCAGCGCGGCCACCTGCGAGTCGCGCAGCCGCGGCCCCAGCGCCTGGAACGCCTGCAGGTACTCGTGCGCCATCGTGCCCAGCGGGGTCAGGCCGTACTGCTTGGCGAAATACACATTGCTGGTGCCGACGAACTGCGCGCCCAGGCCATCGCGCAGCAATGGCAGCAACTCGCCATGCCAGTGCCGCGAATAGCGCCGCCGGGTACCGTAATCGGCGATCTTGCAGCCGGCCGGCATGCTGCGCAGGCTGCTCACCTTCGCGCGCAGGCGACGACGGCCTTCCTCGAAATCCGGCGCGGAGGTATTGCGGAACCACACCTCGTTGACGATCGCCAGCAACGGTACTTCGAACAGGATGGTGTGCAGCCACGGGCCGCGGAGGGTCAGCTCGATCTCGCCCGGATGGGTGGTCGATGCCGACAGCTGCAGATACTTGCGGTCCAGATGGAACAGCGCCAGGAAGTCGGCAAAATCCGGCTTGATGAAGCGCAGGCCGCGCAGGTAGGCCACCTCGTCCTCGTGCAGCCGCAGCCGGCACAGCGCATCGATCTCGCGCGAGATCTCGTCGATGAACTGCGCAAGATCCACGCCGGGCGTGCGGCACTTGAAGCGGTACTCGACCTGCGCGGCCGGGTGCTGATGCAGCACCGCCTGCATCATGGTGAATTTGTACAGGTCGGTGTCGAGCAGCGAATGGATGATCATGCCGCCGGATTATGCCCGCAGCGGCGATCGCGCTGCGTGCAAGCCAGGCGATGCACCGGGCAGCGCAGCGGCGGCGTGCCGGGCGGGTTTACGCCGGCGCTTCACCTCGGCAATTCGCGTCGGCAACTCACCTCGGCGCCATACCGTGGCGACATACACCGGCGATGGCACCCGGCACTGCCACGGCAGGCTGCCGAGTCCATCGCTCAGCGCGCCAGCACCTGCTGCGCCGGTTTGCCCTGCACGGTGAAGTCGCTGTCGCCCGGCCCGCCGGCCTTGGGGTCGGTATACCAGCACCACAGCGCGATGCCCTCCACGCCGTGCGCCTGCAGCACCTTGCGCCACTGCTGCAACACCTGCAGCTGCAGGCGGGTGTCGACGGCGGCGGCGCGTTGTTCCGGGCTTTCCCAGGGCGCGGCCAGACTGCCGCGTGCAGAACGCAGGCCCAGCTCCGCCACCCACACCGGCTTGCCGACGCGTTGGCCCAGTTGCTGCAGGCGCTGCGCAGCGGCGTTCATCTCGGCCGTGCGCGTGGCAGCCGCTTCGGACAGGCGCGGATACAGGCTGGTGCCCACCGCATCGAACAACGACCAGTAGCGGAAGCTTTCGGCGTGCTCCATGCCGTCGGCCACGTACAGCAGCCTGCCGTGATAGACCTTGCGCACTTCCGCCACCAGGCCGGGCCACTGCGGCGCGTCCTGCAGCTTGCGCAGTTCGGTACCGATCACCAGTGCTTCGGCATGTTCGTCCTCGGCCAGCCTGGCCAGCGGCAACACCGCGTTCTGATATGCGGCAAACCAGGCTGCCTGGTCGGTGGGCGCGGTGTCGCCGGCCCAATGCCCGGGAATCCACACGTGCACCTTGAGCGTGGCCTGCAGGCCGGCGTGGTGGCTCTGCCGCAACGCGGCGCGCATGTCCTCCACGCTGCTGTCGCTGCCCAGTACAGGGTCGTTGGACTGCGGGTTGGCCTGCCACGCGAACGCCACCAGCAACGCCTTGCTGGCGCCGGTCCTGGCCAGCGCATCCAGCGACTGCGCCGCCGCCTCGCTTTGCCACGGCGCATTGGCCGAGACCTTGACGTTGGCGCCCATCCACGTCGACGCATCCGCGTTGCAGCCATTGATCAGCATGCACGCCCCGACCAGCAACGCCGTGCTCAGAACGCGTTTGAACATGCGGCAGATGCCTCGGTGGCGGATGCTGTCGTGGTACGCGCGCAATCCGTTGCACCGATGCCCGCGGTGGTCTTGCCCGGCTGCACGATGGCGGCAGCACCGGCGGGCGCGCCGGCGCCGGCGCCGGCAGCGACTTGCGTGGACACCGCCACGTCCGCGGCGGCGATGCCGGCAGCGGCCGGCTGCAACGGCATGGCGCCCGCTGCCGGCGTCGCCGGGCCACCGGCCGGCAAGGACACCGGTGCGGTCACGACCACCGCCTCGCCCTGCAGCAGGGACTGCGCGTCGGCAGGCGCCGCACGCATCCAGCTGCCCCAGCCCTGCGGCTGCACCCAGGCCGCACCGATCAGGCCCAGCAGCAGCAGGCCGGCGGCCTGGGTGCGCTGGTCGGCACGCAGTGCGCGCAGCAGCAACGCGGCCGGCACCCACAGCAGCAGCAAGGCGTCGAATCCGGCCCAGCCGAAGGCGAACGACAACGCCGCCGCACAGAGCACGGTGCCGGCACTGGCCACCACGCCACGCGTGAGCGCGCCGCTGCGGCTGCGCGCCAGCAGTGCCAGGACCGGGAAGCAGGCCACCGCCGCCACGCCCCAGCGCACTGCCAACGACCAGTCTTGCGCATGCTCGGCCAGCGGCAACGGCAACGGATGCGCGCCCTGCCCGATATCCGACAGCGTCGGCCACGGCGCGTTGAACACGGTCAGATTGACGTAGGCCCACATGCCGACCAGAAACGCGAACGGCAGGTAGCACACCAGGTAGAACGAGCCCGGCGCCTTGCGCAGCATCTGCGGCGGCATCACCAGCAGCAGCCACGGTGCCACCATCGTCGACAGCGCCAGGGTCTGCAGATCCAGGCACAGCAGGATGCACAACCAGCCGGCGATACGCAGATAGGTGAAGGCCTCCACCGGTGGCTGCAGGCGGCGCAGGGTACGGCACAGGCCGTAGAACGCCAGCAGACCCAGCGCCTGGCTTCCGCCTGCGGCGATCGGCAGCAGGAACAGCGGATTGCAGCCCACCAGCACCGTCAGCCCGCTGGCCCAGCCACGCCCGAACACGCCGGCCAGATCGCGCCACAGCAGCGACAGGAACAGCGCGTTGGCGGCGACCGCCAGGAACGGCCAGACCTGGAACGGCAGGTTCCAGCTGTCCAGCCCCAGATTGATCGCCCACGCCAGCACGCCGGTTGCCGGCAAGCCGGCCGCCGGCGCGATGGCCGGGACGCTGGAGCCGACCGACTGCAGCAGCAGCGGCTGGCTCAGCAGCGACAGCGCCACCACGGCAACCAGGAACGCCGGCAGCCCGCTGTGACGACGCGAAACCGCCGACTCACTCTTCGAGTGCGGCGCGGCGCTCGTTTTCCGAATGCTTGCTGATGCCATGAGTGGTCTTCTCCCAATAGAACGGATTGTGGATCAGCTGCCAGAGGCCCTTGTAGGCGGCGATCGACTGCAGCGCCCAATAGAACGGCACGGTCAGCGCGTAGGGCGCCAGCCGGAAGTAGTCGCGCTTGAAGGCGGCCATCAGCGTGGTGTAGATGAAGAACGCATTGGCCAGCAACAGATTGACCAACGACACCGCGGCCAGCCATGGCGGGAAGATCGCATCGAACACCCGCGCACCGCTCACGATGCTGATCAGGCACAACACCCACATCACCGGTACGCCCAGCGCGATGAAGAAATTGCCGCCGATGAAGAACTGAAAGCCCCAGAACCCCTTGAACCCGGTGCTGCGATACAGATGCACCGGGTCGCGCATGTGCACCAGCCAGGTCTGCATGTAGCCCTTGAGCCAGCGCGAGCGCTGCCGGATCCAGTTGGGAATGCTGACGTTGGCTTCCTCGAACGTGGTGGAGTTGACCACGTTGACGCGGTAGCCGTTCTGGATCAGCCGTACGCCCAGATCGGCGTCTTCGGTGACGTTGTACGGGTCCCACGCGCGCACCTGGCGCAACACATCCAGACGGAAATGATTGGAGGTGCCGCCCAACGGAATCGGGATGCGCAGGTATTCCAGCGCTGGCAGGTAGAAGTCGAACCAGAGCGTGTACTCCAGCGTGAACATCCGCGTCAGCCAGTTTTCGTCGGCGTTGTAGTAGTTCAGGCGCGCCTGGATGCACACCACATCCTTGTCGGCCTTGCGGAAGGCGGCCACCACGCGCTTGAGCTGATCCGGCTCGGGCTTGTCTTCGGCGTCGTAGATGGTGAGCAGTTCGCCGCGCGCAAAATGCAGCGCGTAGTTGCAGGCCTTGGGCTTGGTCTTGGGCTGCGACGGCGGCACCCGGATGATCTCGAAGAACGCTTCCAGGCCGAGTTTCTTGGCGGCCTCGATGGTGTCGACATCGTCCGCTTCCAGCACCAGCTTCACGTCGAGCTTGCTGATCGGGTAATCCAGCTTGCGCAGCGCGTTGGCCAGGATCGGCAGGACTTCCGGCTCCTTGTACATCGGCACCAGCACGGTATAGACCGGCAGGTCGTCATCGCGCAGTGCGGCCACTTCGTCCTCGGTGACCTTGATGTCGATGCGGTGGCGCGAGCCGAACCACACCAGCAGCAGCTTCAGGCCGAAGGTCGCCAGGAAGCCCAGCGCCACCAGCACGTTGACGGTGATCAGGGCCGGCACCGGGAACAGCACCACCGCGATCGCCAGCACCGCGGCGATCGCCCACAGCGTGAGCTTCTGTCCGCGCGTCACCACCTGGCGCGCCGAGTAGGTCGGCGCATGCGCTGCGAGCAGGTTCAGCGCATTGTCGGTGAGCTGCTCGTCGGCGTAGCGCTGCAGGCTCCAGATGATGTCGAACTTGGCGGTGCCGACGAACCGCACGTCTTCGCCGTAGTGCGCACGCGCCCAGGCGAACACCGCCGGGTCGGGATCGGCCACGGCCAGCACCAGCACGCCGTCTTCGCGACGCCACGGCAGCAGCAGGCGCTGCGCATAACTTTCCAGATCGCCGGGGGTGAGCAGTTCCGGATCCGGCGGCTGCTGCACCAGATCGACGAACTCCAGGCCGAAGTGCGCGGCGACGATGGCGTAGAACCGCTGCGCCGGCACGCCGCGCTGGGCCAGGACCACATCGCCCAGGCGCGAGTTCCAGCGTTGCTGCAACGCCAGCGCCGAGCGCAGTTGCTCGTCGGTGATGACGCCTGCCGTGACCAGCGCGCGACCCAACAGACCGCGTTCGCGGCCGATGTCCGGTGCCCGTCCCAGCGCTTCCATTTCGCAGGTGACCGTCATTGTCGTGGTGTCCCTAGAACCGCCACCAGGCGGCCACGAAGGGCCCGCCTGCGGCAGCGGTGTTGCGGCCCATCACGGGCTGCTGGTACCCCACCTGCCACTGACTGCCGCCCGCCGCGGTGTACAGCGTGGACAACTGCAGCTTGGTGAGGTCGTAGTTGGTGCCGGTGGCGACGAAGCCGACACCGCCCGCAGAGCCGGGAACGTCGAAGTTGTTGCGCCCGTTGCCCAGACCCTGGATCACGTTGACCTCGCCTAGCAGCATCCAGCTCGGGGTCAGGCTCAGGCCGGTGGACGCGTCCACCCGCACCTCGTCGGAGGCCGCACTGCCGCGCAGGCGCACTGCGCCACCCAGATCGACGTAGCCGTTGCGGCCGCCCAGCGTGTAACCCCGGCCGCGGCTGTAACGCAACTCCAGGCCGTAATCGCCCAGACCGAGTGCAGGATCGGAATTCGCGTCGGGATTGTTCGGATGGTAGGTCTTGCTGCGGCCATAGGCCGGGATGCTGACCAAGGCCTGCACCGAACTGCGCCAGACAGCGTCCGCGGCGCCTGGCAGCGCATAGCGCAAGCCGATTTCCTGGTCGGCAAAACCGGTCGTGCTGGTTTGCTGCCGGCCATCGCCGCCGTGATTGCTGAAGCCGACGTCGGTGAAATAGAAATTGCCGATGAAGCTCACGCTGTCGGTCAGGCCATGCTCGACGTAGACATTGAGCTGGTCCTGGCGGCTGCGCCCGTTGCCGTCGAACTGCTGGCCGTCACCGAACGTGGTGCGGTGATGGCTGTCGTCGAACCAGCCGCGTCCATCGCTATGCAGTGCCTTGACGATCACCAGGGTGTCGCCCTGCGGCTGGGTCCAGGCGCCGGCCACGGCCGTGCCCGGCAAGGCCGCCATCAGGCAGCTCAACGCGAGCGCGGAGCACCCAGCCAGCGGCACGCGGCGGGCGATGGCATCAGACGAAGGGGACGAGGCAACCGGGCTGGGCTGCAGCGCAGCAGCGCACGGCTGACGTACCCGCAATTGCGGGTCGTTCTGTAAGGACATTTGCACGATTCCTGATGGGGGACCCGGAAGGGACAGGAAGCTAGTGATCGATCACACTTCGAGGCGAAACGTATCACAGTTACGCCCTGTCACCCATCACTGATTTATCACAAATTTAACGCTAGCGAACTCATCTCTTTTGCAGCAAACGCGGCACCTGGGCGGCGGCATGGGTCCAGATCGCCAGCCATACGCCGAGCCGGGTAAGCAGCCCGCGCTGGCTCGCCTCGAACTTGCGGAAGTAGCGCCACAGCCCGCGGTGTTTATGCCACTCGACGAAGAACGGCCGCGACCGGCTGGACACGCCGCGCACGTGCACGACCTGCAGGTCGTTGGCCACCGCCACCAGCGCCCCGGCCTGGCGCGCCCGCCGGCACAGGTCCAGGTCCTCGGCATGCAGGCGGTAGGCGCCGTCCCAGCCGTCGAGCCGGTCGAACAGGCTGCGCTGCATCAGCATCAAGGCACCGGAGATGGCATCCACCGCCTGCAAGGTCGCGGATGGATCGGCCGGCACCGCCAGCTGGGCGGCCGCGCGCGGTGCGCGCAGCATCGCGGCAAAATCCGGATCGCGCCGGCGCACCGCCGCATCCGGCTGCCCCTGCTCGTCCACCTGCTCCACGCCCAGCAATACTGCCGCGTGCCCGGCCGCGCGTGCGCACAGCTGCACCAACGTGTCGCGCTCGACCATCAGGTCCGGATTGATGAACACCAGCCAGGGCGCCTGCGAGTCGCGCGCGCCCTGGTTGCAGGCCGTTGCAAAGCCGGGGTTGTCCGGGTTGGCGATGAAGTGCACGCGCGCATCGGCCAGCGCATGCCGCTGCACCACGTCCAGGGTGTCGTCGCTGGAGGAGTTGTCGACCACCCGGATCTCGCTGATGCCCGCGGCCACGCGCAGCCGCGACAGGCATGCATCGATGGTGCTGCTGCTCTGGTAGGTGACGACGACGGCGGCGATCTGGACGGGAGTCATCGGGCCATTATCCGGTGCCGAGGCCGCGCAACGCCATCATGCCGATGCCGGCCCGCACATGACGGCGGGCAGCACCTGCAGGCATACTGCGCGCCCGGAGCCGCCCCGCGGCCTCCTGCAGGCGCCGCCTACGGCGCACCCCACATTTTTCAGTGTCGAGATGACGGCCAGCGACCTTTCGGTGTTGCGCTGCCTTTTCATTCCCTGCAGCGCGAGCGCCTGATGGCGCGTGCGCCGCAACGACGGCCCGGCAGCGCCGTCCGTGTTGTCGCCGGTGCGCGCGCCGGGTCCTCCAGAACGGCACCGATCAACTGGTCTATACCACTCCCCTGCATGGCCTGGCCGGGGCTGCGCGCATGAGCACCGCGCATCAGGTGCACGGCATGAGCCTGGAGCTTGCGTTGCCGGACTGGCCGGTGCTGAGCGCCGAGGAAATCCATCGCGTGCTGCAGCACGTTTGCGCTGCCGGCGATGGCGCACGGATTCGCTGGCATAGCGCACGCCCGTTTTCCGCTGCCGCCTGCGTGGACACTGCCACCGGCACGCTCATCGTCAAGCGGCATCACCGCAGCGTGCGCAGCATCGCCGACTTGCGCCAAGAACATGGCTTCATGGCGCACCTGCGCTGGGCCGGCGCACCGGTGGTCGAGGTGCTGCACGATGCTGCGGGCGGCACCGCCCTGGCCGATGCGCACTGGGTCTATGAAGTACAGCGCGCAGGAAATGGCCAGGACCTGTATCGGGACGCCTTGTCGTGGACGCCCTTTACCAGCGCCGCGCATGCGTCGGCGGCAGGCGCCGCGCTGGCGCGCCTGCATCTGGCAGCGCAGGGATACGATGCGCCGCCACGCCGGAGCAGCGTCCTGGTGGCCAACCTGGCCCTGTTCACACAGGCCGACCCGCTCCGCGCGGTGGAACAGGCCTTGCTGTCGCGCCCCGGCCTGGCCGCCGATTTTCAGGGCCGGCCCTGGCGCCGCGACCTGGCCGACCACCTGCTGCCCTGGCACGCCCGGGCATGGCCGGTATTGTCGGCGCCCGGCGCCTTGCCGCCGCTGTGGACGCACGGCGACTGGCATGCCTCCAACCTGCTGTGGCGCACGCACGACGATGGCGACGTCGAGGTCAGCGCGGTGTTCGACTTCGGCCTGTGCGACCGCAGCTGTGCGATGTTCGACCTGGCCACGGCGATCGAACGCAACCTGATCCCATGGTTGAACCTGGACGCAGGGCAACGTGCGCAGCCGCAGCTGGAGCAACTCGACGCCTTGCTGGATGGCTACGGCCGGCACTGCGCGCTGGGCGCGGTGCAGCTGCGGCAGCTGGCCGCCTTGCTGCCGATCGTGCATGCCGACTTCGCCCTGAGCGAGATCGAGTACTTCGCCGGCATCACCCGCTCGGCCGACAACGCCGACATCGCCTATCACCGCTACCTGCTCGGCCACGCGGACTGGTTTGCCAGTGCCGATGGCCAGCGCCTGCTCGCCCACCTGCACGCGCGCGCGCGCCGGTTGCCATGAGCGCTCTTTCTTCTCGTTTTCGAGTCCTGCGCATGCACCTGCCCTCCCTGCCCCACCGCCGCCCGCTCGCGCTTGCACTCGCGCTGTGCGTGGCCCCCCCTGCACTCGCGCAGCAAGACCCCGGCGCCGAGGCGGTGGAACTGGATGCGGTCAACGTGCGTGGCGAACGCGCCGAGGCCAGCACCGCGTTGACCGGCTTCGGCGCCACGCGGCTGCTGGATGCGCCGGCCTCGATCGCGGTGATCGATCGCCAGCAACTGCTCGACCGCCAGGCACGCGTGCTCAGCGAGGTGCTGCGCGCCGATGCCTCCACCGGCGAGGCCTACGCACCGATCGGCTATTACGAGAACTTCGTGGTGCGCGGCTACTCGCTCAACGCCGCCAACAGCTACCGCATCAACGGCCTGAGCGCGGTGGGTGAGCAGTCGATTGCGCTGGAAAACAAGCAGCAGGTGCAACTCCTCAAGGGCCTGGCCGGGCTGCAATCGGGTGTCAACGAACCCGCCGGGCTGATCGACTACCGCACCAAGCGGCCCGAGCGTGTGCGCAGCGTGACCCTGGGGACCGACGAGCAGGGCTCGCGCTATGTCGCGGCCGATCTGGGCGACTGGTTCGGCGCCGAGCGCAGCCTGGGCCTGCGCGTCAATGCCGCACGCGAAGACATCGACAGCTATGTCGACCACGCCGACGGCTACCGCAATTTCCTCTCGCTGGCCGGCGACTGGAAGATCACCCCGCAATCGCTGCTGCAGCTGGATGTGGAATACCAGCATCGCCAGCAACGCTCGGTGCCGGGTTATCAACTGCTGGGCGGCACCCAGGTGCCGCGCGCCATCGATGTGCATCGCCTGCTCGGCTACCAGCCGTGGTCGCGGCCGGTGGAGATGGACTCGCTCAACGCGCAGCTGCGCTACGCCTATCAGTTCAACGACGACTGGCGCGCCACTGCCGAAGCGGCGCGCAGCCGCTCGGTGATCAACGACTTCTCCGCGTTCGCCTGGGGCTGTTACGGCGCGGCAAGCTGTGCCGACATCGCCACGCCCAACTTCTTCAGCGCGCAGGGCGAGTACGACGTCTACGACTATCGCAGCCCCGACGATACCCGCGTGCACGATCAACTGCGCGCCACGCTGGAAGGCCACGTGCTCACCGGTGCGCTGGATCACCGCCTGAGCATCGGCGGCGACTGGCTGCGCCGCACCATCGATCGTTTCGGTTCGGTCAACGAATTCGTCGGCAGCGGCAGCATCGACCGCGACCCGCAGGTGTTTGCACAAACCGACGTCGCCCTGGACCCGAAACAGCGCCGCCTGGACAGCCGTCAGCGCGCCCTGGTGGTCGCCGACCGGATCGGGTTGGGTCCGCAGTGGGAGCTGTCGCTGGGTGCGCGCTATGTGCGCCTGGACGAGCGCAGCTTCGATCGCGATGGCGTCCTGGAGCGCCGCACCCGCAAGGACACGCTGCTGCCGCAGGCCGCGCTGCTGTTCAAGCCGCAGCAGCAGGTGTCGCTGTACGCCAGCTACGCCAAGAGCCTGGCGGCCGGCGGCACCGCACCGTGGTTTGCCGACAATGCCGATGAAATCCTGCCGCCGACCAATGCCTATCAGCTGGAAACCGGCGCGAAATTCCAGCTCGATGGACTGCGCCTGGGCGCGGCACTGTTCGATATCCGGCAGGCGTATCAGTTCACCCAACCACAGGCCGATGGCGGCCTGCTGTTCGTGCAGCAGGGCCGCCTGCACAATCGCGGCCTGGAACTGTCGGCCGATGGCGCAGCCACCGAACAACTCCGCATCTTCGCCAGCGTCGCGGCGATACGCGCGCGTGCAGAAGACACCGACATTGCCGAATACGACGGCCATCAGGCGATCAATGTGCCCAAGCTGCGCGCCAGCGTGCAGGCCGATTACAGCGTGCCCGGCGTCGACGGCCTGGCAGTGCTGGCAGGCGTGCAATACAGCGGGCGCAAGTTCGCCGACCGGCTCGGCAATGCCAGCGTCCCGGCCTACACCGTGGCCAACCTGGGTGCGCGTTACGCCACTGCGCTGGGCGGGGTGGCGACCACCTGGCGTCTGAACGTGGACAACGTGTTCGACAAGCGCTACTGGCGCGATTCCGGCGAATACCAGGGCGATGCCTATCTGTTTCCGGGTGCGCCGCGCACGGCGCGGCTGACGGTGCAGGTGGATTTTTGAGGCCTGCTGCCCCCATCCGCCCTTCGGACACCTTCCCCCGCAGGCGGGAGAAGGACCTCGAAGCGAGTCAGCCGTGCTTGTGCGTGTTTCAGGCAATGGCTGAAAACAGCGGGCACCAGTTGAAGGCAGGGACTCAGCGGTGAGAGCGCCATCGCGTTTCCATCGCACGCAGATTCAGGGCATCGCGCAGCATCCACGTCCGACCGCACCGCTGTTTTGCACGGGGTTCCCCTCTCCCACCGTTGTCCCCTTTCCATCAGGCATTGCATGTCGTTGCTCGAATCCACCGCCGTCGTGATCAACCTGCTGGGCGTGTGGCTGACCGCGCGGCGCATCCGCTGGTGCTGGCCGGTGGGCATCGTGGCGGTGGCGTTGTACGCCTGGCTGTTCTATCAGTGGAAGCTGTATTCGGACATGCTGCTGCAAGGGGTCTACGTGCTGACCCAGCTCTACGGATGGTGGCACTGGCAGCGTGGCACCGCTGCAGAAACGCGGATTCGCCCGCTGCCGATGCCGGTTGCGGAACTGTGGCTGTCGCTGTGCATCGGCGCGGCGTTCGCCGCCGCACTCGGCGCCTACATGCATCACCGCACCGATGCCACGCTGCCGTGGCTGGATGCGGCGCTGGCCAGTTTCAGCCTGGTCGCCAGCGTGTGGGCCGCGCGCAAACGCATCGCCAACTGGGTGCTGTGGGTCGTGCTCGACTGCGTCTACGTGGGCGTATTCGTCAGCAAGGGGCTGTACCCCACCGCGCTGCTGTATGCCGGCTTCGTGCTGCTGGCGCTGTATGGATGGCGCAGCTGGAAAACCCAACGGCAGCAGAACCTGGCCGGTGTCGCCTGAGCGGCGTGCGGTTTGCGGGCGCGTTCTTCTTTACCATCGCCACATGTACCTTTCTCACCCGACTGCCTTCTACAGCCACTGCAGCCCCCATCGGCGGATCGCCGCATGAGCACGTCGCGCCAGCACGCCATCACCGAAATCGTCTCCGCGCAGATCGCCGCCGGCGAATGGGGTCCGGACCAGCGCCTGCCGGTAGAGCGCGCGCTTGCCGAACGCTTCGGCTGCACCCGCATCACCTTGCGTGAGGCCCTGCAGCAACTGGAAGCGCAGGGACGCATCTACCGCGAGAATCGTCGTGGCTGGTTCGTCAGCTCACCACGGGTGCGCTACGACCCCACCAGCATCGCCGGTTTCATGCAGTACGTGGCGGCGCAAGGGCGCAAGCCGCGCACCGAGCTGTTGAGCGCCACCCGCCAGGCGGCGGGCGCTGCCTACGCCGCGGCGCTGCGGCTGCAGACGCCGTACGACGAGGTGTTCGTGCTGCAGCGCCGGCGCTGGATCGACCGCCGCGCGGTCCTGCTGGAAACCAACGTGGTGCTGGCCGCCTGGGCGCCGGGCCTGCTGGAACACGACCTGGCCGGTTCGCTGTCGAGCGTGTTCAACCAGAAGCTCGGGGTGTTCCTGAGCCGCGCGCAACTGTCGATGCATCCGGCCGGGCTGGACGCCGCGCAAGCCCTGTTGCTGCAGTCCACTACCGGCACACCCTGCTTCCGGCTGCAGCGGATCAGCTACGCCGAAGACGGCCGCGCGGTGGAGCTGGATATCGAGTCCTGGCGCCACGATGCGCTGGACGTGGTGGTGCGGACCGAGGCGCCGATGCGGCCGGCTTCTTGAGCGACGAACAAGACTACGTCACGTCGGTCACCGCCCTGCGGCCTGGCTGCAGGGCCCTTGCCCACCCACCATCGCGGGACACGCTGCAAGTACGTCCATGTAAGCTCTTACACGGCATCCATGCCGTGTAAGGTCCCGCGACGGTGGGCGGGCAAGGACCAGTCAAGATGGTCGGTGTGCGTGTTTTCAACTAAGCAACCGACTCCCTCTGTGGTGCGGTGTCCTTGCCGATTGCCGGACCGTGTGGCGGCATGGATGCCGCCACCGAGTCCCCAGGGACGGGTTCACGGCGTGTCCCGCGAGCGGTGAGGGCGCCGCGCCCTCGACCCACTCGGCGTTTGACCTGGACTTCCGATAGCATCCACCAACATACGGCCGACAAAGCCACTGCACTCACCGTACGGAGAGCAGTCGTCAGGTTGAATAGGACAGCGCTCAAGAACTGCACTGTACGAGTCCACCGAACACCGGCTGCGCCCGCCTGACGGTGAGCATGCCGCTTTGGCAGCTGTTCTACGCGTCAAATAGCCTGCGTTGTGGATCCGGTGGCGGTAAATCGGCGAGCAGCTGCGCGAGTCGATCGCGCTGCGTACGTAGCGGGTCGTGCATCAGGAAGTTGGCCAGGCGTGCGTGCCAGGCCGGCCAGCGCGTGGCCAGGGCATCCATGTCGCCATCGGCCGGCCGGCCTTCGTGTGGCGAGGCGACAAAGGCGGTGTCGCACAGCACGTTGCGCCATCCCAGCCCCGCCATGCGCAGGCTCAGGTCCACCAGTGCCGCATACCAGGAGCCATAGCTGCTGGCATCCAGGCCGCCGGCCTTGCGCCGCGCGCTACCACGCAGCAGTACCGCGTGGCCGATCGCCGATGGCAGTTCCGGATGCAGCGGCGGCATCGCTGCACACGCAGCGGCCAGCCGCTCCGGCGCGGCAGGCATTGGATTGAGTTCGCCCAGGCGTGGCCAGCTGCAGGCTTCGCCCACATTGCTCCACGGGGTGGCGGTGGCAATCGCCGCATCGCGCGCAAAGCAGGCGTCGAGCTGATTCAACCAACCCGGCAGCGGGCAGGCATCCACACCCAGCACCACCACATCGGCATCGCCGCAGCCGCTGAGCATTTCGTCCAGATGCGCCACCTCGCCGAGCATGCGCTGGCGACGGGTGTGATGCGCCTGCAGCTGCGTGCGCGCCAGCCAGTGTTCGATGACGGCACGGCCGCGCGGGCCGGCCTGCGCGTCGTCGGCCAGCCACACCCGCGTGCCGGCGGGCGTGGCGGCATCCAGTGCACCCAGGCACGCATCCAGCGCCTCGTCGTCGGTGCCGACCGGCACCAGCACGACGGGCAGTGCCGCACTCATTGCGGCTTCTGGCTGGGCTTCAGCGGCTCCATGGCCTTGAACTTCTGGCCGTATTCGTCGGTGAGATTGCGCGCTTCCTGCGGGTTGCGCACGATCGACGGGGTGATCAGCACGATGACTTCGCGGCGGCGCGTATCGCGAGTCTTTCTGCCAAACAACGCGCCAACGACTGGAAGCTTACTCAACATAGGCACGCCTGAACTGCCATCGGTCGTGCTGTCATCAATCAAGCCTGCGAGCATGATGGTGTCACCACTCTGGACAGCTGCCTCGGTTTTGACACGTCGCGTATTGATGTCGACGTTACATGCCGCGCTGTTGACCGTGGTTGTGGTGGCCGCGGTACAGGCATCAGGGCGAGCACCCGGCGTGCTTATTTCCTGCACGATATCAAGGAACACCATACCGTCCTTGGTCACGCGCGGACGCACCTTGAGGATGACGCCGGTATCAATGTATTGGACAGACGAAAAGCTGCTGTCACTGCCCAAGCCAGTGTTGATCGAGGTGGAATTGATCGGGATGCGCGATCCGACGTTGAGTGTGGCCTCGGCATTGTTACGCACGAAAACGGATGGCGTCTGCAGCAACCGCAGGTTAGTGACCTGATCCAGGGCGCTGATGATGGCGGCTGCGTTCTTACCGAGGAATGTCCACCCCACCCCATTATTAGTGACGCTTCCAGCGATATCGCCCCAAATGTTGCGGCCGGCTGCCGATGGCAAATTTGCGCCGCCGGCAGTCGTCGCTGCGTTGACTGCATTCTCGAAGTACCAGTTCACACCGTACTGAAGCTGGCCGGTCAAATTCACCTCCGCCACCTGCGCCTCGATATGCACCTGCATCGGCATCACGTCGAGCTTTTCGATGACGTCGCGGATGGAGGTCCATGCCTGCGGGGTGGAGCGCACCAGCAAGGTATTGGTTTCGGCCACCGCCGACACGCCGACCTTGTCGCCTTCCACTTCCAGCGTCACCGCGCCATTGCCGTTGCTGCGCGGCGACAGCTGCAGGCTGCCGTTGCCCAGACCGCCGCTACTGCTGCCACTGCCGCCACCGAAGCTGCTGCCGGAGGCGCTGCCATCGCTGCTGTCGCCGACGCTGCCGCCGGTCATGCCGGAGCTGCCGCCCATGCTGCTGTCGCGATTGCCCAGCTGCCCACCCAGCACGCTGGTTTCCGCGCCCGGCGCCAGCGAAGCATTGGAGTCGCCGTTGTTGCCGCGGCCGCCGAACACTTCCGACAGGCGGTCGGCCAGGTCCTTGGCCTTGATGTACTTCAACTCGTACGAGAACAGCCGCACGCCGCCGCCGGCGCTGTCGATGCGGTCCAGCCACTGCTGGATCTGGTCCAGGTAGCGCGGCTGCGGGGTGATCACCAGCACCGCGTTGGCGTTCTCCAGCGGCATGAAGCGGAACATGCCGGCGCTGGGCGTCTTGCTCTGTTCGCCGAACACCTTCTCCAGATCGGCAGAAACCTTTTCGGCCTTGCCGGACTGGATCGGGAACACGCCCACCGACATGCCCGACAGCCAGTCCACGTCGAAGATCTGCACGGTGCGCAGGTAGTTTTCCAGCTCGGCGCGGGTGCCGCCCAGGGTGATCACGTTGCGCGAGGGATCGGTGCCGACGATGGCGTTGGGGCGCGCGTACGGCTCCAGCACCTTCTTCATTTCGCTGGCGGAGATGAACTTCAACGGCACCACGCGCACCTCGAAGCCGCGCGCGGCCGACGGCGATGCGGTGCTGGGCGCGACGGTGCCGGCCAGCGCCTGGTCGGCGGGCACGATGTTGTAGCGGCCGCCGCTGAACACCATGCGCGCGTTGTTCCAGCCCAGCACCATTTCCAGCAGGTTCAGGGCCTGCGCCGGCGAGACCGGATTGGGCGTGGCCAGGGTCACGGTGCCCTGCACGCCGGGGGCAATGACGTAGTTCTGCCCGAGCATGTCGCCCAGGATGGCCTTGACCACCGCCTGCACCGATTCGCCTTCGAAATTGAAGGTGGCGCTGCCGCTGCTGGCCATGCCCAGCGAGGGCGACGGCGCCGCGGCGGCGCCCTGGTTGATCATGGTGCCGCTGCCCCGCCGGATCACCGGGCTGGGCTTGGCGCTGGCATTGCCGTCGGCGCGTTGCTCGGCACTGGTCTGGGTGGCGCCGGCGGCGCCGACTTGCGGGTCCAGGCGCGCGTCGCGGCGCACCTCCGGCGGCGGAGTGCTGGCGCAACCGGCCAGCAGGCCGATCAGCAGGGACACGGGAAACAGGCGCTGCGTCATGCGTTCACTCATTGGGTCTGACCGGGGGTAGAGCCGCTCTGGCGCTGCTGTTGCAGCTGGCGGCGTCGGGCTTCGATACGTTCGCGGATGGCGCGCATCTGATCGTCGGAGGGGCGTGGGGCTTCCTGGGCACCATCGCTGCGTTGCGGCGGCACCGTCGGCGGTGCCTGCCCGCCGGGCTGCTGTGGCTGCGTGGCGGGCTGGGTCTGCGGCGGTTGCGTCGGTGCAACGGCGGCGGCATCGGGCGAGGGTAACGGCGGAGTGGCACCGGCGGCGGCGCGCGCGCCCGCATTGGCGGTGGGCGGTTGCCCGCCCAGGCCGTTGAACACGTGCAGCTCCAGTGTCTGGGTGCCGCCGGGGCCTTCGATGGTTGCGCTGCGCGGCTGCAGGGCGAGCAGGCGCCAGCCCTTGACCGCCTCGCCGCCCAGCTGCACACGCACCGAATCCTGCGGGTCCAGCGTCAGCGTGGCCATCTTGAAGTTGTCGGTCAGCAGCACGCCGGTCAGGCGCACCGTCGAGGCGGCGCCGCTGCCATCGTTGCCGGACAGGAAGAACGGATGCGGCAGGCGGTCTTCGGCGAAGGCCGGATGCGCGGCGATCTCCGAGTACTTTTCGAATGCGCCCAGCCGTTCCGGCGCCGGTGCCGGCAGCGTGGGCAGGCGCTGCACCAGGGCCGGGTCGTCCGGCAGCAACTCCACGCGCTTGCCCAGCCCGGCCACGGCCAGCACGCAGACCAGCAGCGCCCAGCCGACCACGGTGGCCAGCAGCCAGGTGCGCAGGCCGATCATGTCAAGGCGCATTGCCGGCCTCCGCAGCGTCGGGGGCGGCGGGCGCCGCGTCGGTGTTCAGCGGCGCGGCGCTGGCGCCGGGGCGCAGGTAGCCGGCCAGCTCGAAGGCGATATCCAGGCCGTTGCCGCTTTCGTTGGGCGAGAGTTGATAGCGCTGCGCCATCACGTTGAGATTGTCCACGAACAGGCGCGGGGTGCCGTTTTCCAGGCTGTACAGCACCGAGGCCAGCTCCGGCGTGCCGCAGCGCAGGCGCACCTGCACCGCGACGCGGGTGAAGCGGTCCTTGCTTTCCGGCTGCAGCGGCGAGCGATTGCTGATCGCGCAGCTGCGGTTGCCGGGGCTGGCTTCCACCACGGCGCGCTCCAGCCGCTGCACCAGGCCGGCCGAGGCCAGTTCGGCCGAGGTCTCCGGCAGGAAGCCGGGGCGGCTTTCCAGGGTCTGGCGCGCCTGGCGTAGCCGCTTGCTGACTTCCGGTGCCTGCTGCAGCTGCACGCGCACGCGCAGCTCGCGCTCGCGCAGCGCCTGCAGGTCGTCCTGCACGGCGATCATCGGCTGGGTGAACCAGGGGTGCACCAGCACCAGATAGGCCACGCCGATCACCAGCAGCAGCAGGCCCAAGGCGATCCAGCGATCGCGCTTAACGTTGCGTGGCATCGGCGGCCTCCTTGGCATCGGGGCCGGCCAGTTCGGCGGTGATGGTGAAGCGGTCGACGTTGCGACCGGCATCGCTCTGCAGCACGCCGGTCAGCGAGGGCGTGCGCCACAGCGGCGAACCTTCCAGGCGCCGCACCAGCGAGGAGGCTTCATTGCTCAGACCGATCAACTGCAATTGCCCGCCTTCGACCGAGAATTTTTCCAGATAGGTGCCGCCGGGAAGACGCCGGCTCAGCTCGTCCCAGATTTCCACCGAGGTCGGGCGGGTGGCGCGCTGCTGCTGGAAGAAGTTTGCACCTTCGACCAGATCCAGCAATTGCTGGCGTTCGGCGGCAACCTGGCGCGCACGCGCGGCGTTGGCCTGCACCTTGGCACGCAGGTCGTCGGCGGCCTGGCGGCGGTTGTCCAGCAGCAGCCAGCCGGCCACGGCCAGCAACACCAGTGCCGCGGCGGCGAGCAACAGGTTCCAGCGCTGCATCGGGTCGCTGCGCCGCAGCCGGCGCGCCGGCGGCAGCAGGTTCACCCCCAATGGCAGACCCCGTGCGTCGGCGACATCGATGCCGGACAAGGCGCTGGTCCATGCGTCGGGCACGCCGTCGGGGCCATCGATCATGCGTCGCGGCACCACCACCAGTTCGGCATCGAGCTGGCCGTCTTCGCGCACGTCCAGCACGCGCGCATCGAAGTACACCTGGTCGGCGGTGAACGGGGTTTGCCGGTCGATCTCGAAGCGCGCCACATCCTGCAGGCGCGCCGCTGCCGCAGCAGGCAGGCGCAACGGGCGACGCAAGGCATGCGCGGCCGGCAGCAGCCAATGCCGCGGCAGGCCTTCCAGCGCGGTCGGCAGCAAGGCGTGGACTTCCTGCGGCTGCACCGGCCATGGCAGGCTGGCGATGGCCTCGCTGCTGTGGTCGCGCTGACGCAGCAACTGCAACGCCTGCCCATCGGGCTGCAACAACAGCCGCGACGGCGACAGGCCCAACTGCCATTGCCAGCGCTGCGGCAGCCAGGCCAGCAGCGATTGCTGCCACCAACGCCAGAAGCCTCCGGCGCCCGGCATGGCGCGTACGCCGATACGACCCAAGGTATCCCGCCATGCGGTCATTGCACTGCTGCTCCCTCTTCCCAACGCAACACGGTATACGCCGACCCAGGTAATGCGGACGCACTGGTGGAGACCACCGCCCGCAACACGGCCTCGCGTCCCTGACTCAGTCGCGCCCGGCTCTCGATACTATAAGTGTCCGACCCACCGACCGTCGCCTCGCTGCCCGGCAAACCCGGCGGCGCGTCACGCTGGGCCAGCAGCTGCCGCGCATCCAGGCCCATCGCGGTCAGCACCGGGCCGGGCGCAAAGCGCGCCTCGGGACGCGAGCGGCCGCTGTACAGGGTGAGGTTGGGCAACAGCTTGCGATACAGCTCGCCATCCATGCCCAGCACCAGGCGCAACTCGCCCAGCGTTTCGAACGGGCCATCCTTGGCACCGTACGGCAATCCGGCATCGGCGTAATCGCGGTCTTCCGCGCCACCGCCGGGCTGGCTCAGCGAGTCGCCGTCGCGCCAGTCGACGATGGCGCCGGCAATGCGCGTATCGCGGCCCTGTTCGGCACCGACCGCGCGCACCAGGCCGGCCAGCAGCGCGGGCTCGGCCATGTTCAAGTCCACCTTGCCGCTCTCGTCGGTGATGCGGATCTCCACGGTGGCATCGTCCATCTGCCAACGATAGCGCCGCCCGTCTGCAAGCCAGCGTGCCTGCGTATCGGTGCTTTGCAAGCGCGAGAGTGCGTATTCCAGGCCAGCACGCGCATATTCCTGCGCCTGCGCGCCGTTGCGCAGCATGCTGCCCTGCAGGGCTTCCACCCGCGCGGTCAGCGCGAATGCACCGATCATCGCGGTGAGCAGGGCGATCAGCCACAACACCAACACCAGCGCGGCGCCGCGCATCGCGCTCATTGCCCCGCTCCCGGGTTGCTGGATTGCGGCAGGGCCACCACCAGCGGCGGCCAGGCGGCACCGCCGCTACGGATCTCGATGCGCACCAGCAACGGCAGGCGGTCGTGCCATTCCCACTGCGGCAACCACGCGCTCAGGCGGCCGCTCTGCGGATCCATGCCGCGATACCGGAAGCTCACCTGCTGCACGCCGTCGGCGAGTGGCTCCGGCGGCAGCGTGGTGCCCTCCTCGATCGACTTGCCCGATTGCAGCATGGTCAACGCGATCCGCAGGGTGCGCTGCTCGCCATCGCCGGCCACCGACAGATCGTGCAGGTACGGTCCGCCGCGGCCCAGGTAATCCGGCACGTCGGCGGCAAAACGCATGCGCTGCGCCTCGCCGATGAACAGCATCGGCTGCTGACTCTGCGGGTCGATGCCCATCGCGATCGGCAACGCCGCCGCCAGCCGCCGGCGCAGGAATTCCTCCACCGCCCGCACGCGCTCGCTGCGCTGGGCGATCGCCTCGCCGCGCTGGCTCACCGCACTGGCCGAGCGCAAGGTGGCAAACGCCAATGCCAGCCCGCCGACCAGCAACATCGTCGCCAGCAGCACTTCGATCAAGGTGAAGCCGGCGCTGCGCGACCGACTCATGGCGCGCTGCCCGGTTGCGCCGCCGCGACCAGCCGCAAGGTGCGCCACTGCAACACCTGGTTGGGTTGCTCGCCCCAGCGCACCACCAGGGTCAGTTGCAGCAGCGTGTGTGCGCCGGGAGACACCGGCGCCTGCGGATTGCGCCGCGGCTCGTCGTAGGGGCGTACATCCATCGACCAGCGGAAATGCCCGTCCTCGAACGTGCCTTGCTGCTGCTCGGGCACCAGCGGCTTGTCCATGCCCTGGGCGGCCAGCAAGGATTGCGCATGCAAGGTGGCACGCGTGCTGTCGTCGGCCGCGCGCACCTGACGGGCGGCGCCGGACAGCGATCCCAGCAACAGGCTCAACGCCAGCGCCAGCAACGCAAAGGCGACGATCACCTCGATCAGGGTGTACCCGCGCTGGCGCTTCATGGCACCGGCGTCCGCAACTGCCCGGACCGCACTTCGCCGGTGATCCAGCCCACGTCCACGCGCCAGGTCGCGTCCTTGACGCGCAGATCGATGCGCCCGCCGGTGGAGGCGCCATCGGGGAAGAACTGGATGGCGCCCTGGTCCTGCCGCGACTGCACCTGCCGCGCACCAGTGAAACGCACCTCCAGCGACGACGGCAGGTCGCCGTGATGCCCGCCGGGGGCTTCCCAGCGGCGCTGCTGCGGGTCGATCAGGAAGCGCTGCGGCGTGCCGGTGGCGATCGCCTGCGTGCGCGTATAGCGCAGCTGCGAGGCGATCGCCTTGCCGGCGGTGCGCAGGCGCATGCCGTCGATCCCGCCGTTGAGTGCTGCGGCGGCCAGCACGCCGGCCATCGCGATCAAGGCGATGACCAGCAGCATCTCCAGCAACGAACTGCCACGCGAGCGCGTACGACCAGGGCCGACCACTCCATGCGGATGACGCAACGGCTGACACGCAAGGCGCATGGCGAACGGCTTATTGGTACTTGATGTCCGCGTCGTAACTGCTGCCACCGGGACGGCCGTCCTTGCCCAGGCTGATCAGATCGAACGGCTGGCCATCGCCCGGCACGCGGTACTCGATGGTGTGGCCCCATGGGTCGTTCAATTCGACCGGCTTGGCGTACGGGCCGAGCCAGCCGCTGCTGCCGCCGGGCTGGGTGACCAGGTCATCGAGCTTGCTCGGCAACTTGCCGGTGTCGAGCTGGAAATTCTCGACCTTGCCGGCCAGCGTCTGGATCTGCGACTTGGCCAGGTTGGCCTTGCCGCGATCGGCACCACCGAGCACACGGCTGCCGACCAGGGTCAGCACCGCGCCGATCAGCACGATGACGATGATGATTTCCAGCAGGCTCATGCCGGCCTGGCCTGCACGCGATGGGCTACGGGTGATGGAACGCTTGATCATGAACGATTTCCTTGCACGTCGATGAAAGATGCTGCCGCCAGAAGATGACACGGCGGCCATTGCGATGGTTCCCGCATGGGTGTCGCGCGGTCGCCGAAACGTTGTTGTGACTCCACTACCACGTTATCCGATGGCATTGGTCAGGTCATACAGCGGTACCAGCACCGAGATGATGACAAGCCCCACCACCGAGGCCAGCACCAGCGTGATCAGCGGCACCAGCGCGGCCAGCGCGCGGTCGATGGCCTGCGCGGTTTCCAGCTCGAAGGTGTCGGCGGTCTTGAGCAGCATCGTATCCAGCGCGCCCGATTCCTCGCCCACCTGGATCATCTGCAGGGCCAGGCGCGGGAAGCGCTTGCCGCGTGCCAGCGACATCGCCAGGCCATGGCCGTTCTTGACGTCGTCGGCGGCGGCATCGACATCCTCGACCAAGGCCAGGTTGGACATCACGTTGCGCGCAATGCCGATCGCCGCCAGCAGCGGCACGCCGTTGCGCAACAAGGTGCCCAGGGTACGCGTCAGCCGTGCGGTTTCCAGGCGCGCGATCAGGCTGCCGACCACTTTCTGCCGCAGCAACCACTCATCCAGTGCGGCACGGAAGGCGGCATTGCGGCGTTTGCGATCCAGCCACAGCCCAAGCACGCCCGGCACCACGATCAACACCACCCACCAGTCGCGCACCAGCAGGCCCACGCTCAACACCGCCTGGGTGAACCACGGCAAGGCCACGTCCAGGCTTTCGTACATCTGCGCGAACTGCGGCACCACATAGCCGAGCAGGAACAGCAGCGCGCAGCCGACCACCGCCAGCAGGATCGCCGGATAGATCAGCGCGTTGATCACCTTGCCGCGCAGCGCGCGGCTGCGCTCCAGGTAGTCGGCCAGGCGTTGCAGCGTGTCCTGCATGCTGCCGCCGGCTTCGCCGGCGCGCACCATGTTGATGTAGAGCTTGGAAAACAGCCCGTGCTGGCGTTCCAGCGCCGAGGACAGCGGCGCGCCGCCACGCACGGTGTCGCGCACATCGCCGATCACGCGCCGGCTTTTGTCGTCTTCGGGCAGATCCATCAGGATCGACAACGCGCGATCCAAAGGCTGGCCGGCACCGATCAGCGTGGACAACTGCTGGGTGAACTGCACCAGCGCGGCGTTGTCGAACGGCTTCTTGCGCAACAGCATGCGCAGCGACGGCGAGTCGTTTTCGCCGGTGGCCAGCCGCGTTTCCACCGGCAGATGGCCCTGCTCCTGCAGGCGCAGCGCAACGTCCGCGTCGCTGGCCGCTTCCATCTGGCCATCGAGCATTTCGCCGTGGGCGTCGAGCGCCTTGTAGCGGTACAGGGGCATCAGGCTGGAAGGCCGGGAGTGGGGAATCGGGAATCGGGAATCGGGAAAAGCACGGTGCTGTGCTGTGTTGGCGCGACTGCGCGCATATGCGCGTGCGCGCACCGCAGTGCCAGGACGCTGCTTTGCTTATCTTCCGATCCCGAGCATCCGATGCTCGCTGTTGCCGCGTTGACTCTCACGCATCCTCCGTGACGCGCAGCACTTCTTCGATGGTGGTTTCGCCGCGCAGGGCCTTGGACAGGCCGTCCTCGTACATGGTGCGCATGCCGGCCTTGCGCGCCAGTTGTTCGATCTCGCCCATGCCGGCGCGGCGCATCACCGCGCGCCGCAATTCGTCGTTCATGACCAGGAATTCGACGATGGTGGTGCGGCCGAGGTAACCGGTCGGGGCGGCGGCCGAGGCACGCGGGCGGTACAGGTAGATCTCCCCGTCCGGCTGCAGCCGGCGCAGGTTGAAGCGTTCGATTTCCTCCGGCGATGCCGGATAGCGCTCGGCGTTGGCCAGGTCGAGCTTGCGCACCAGGCGCTGCGCCAGGATGCCGTTGATGGTGGAGGTGAGCAGATAGTCTTCCACGCCCATGTCGAGCAGGCGGGTGATGCCGCCGGCCGCATTGTTGGTGTGCAGCGTGGACAGCACCAGGTGGCCGGTAAGCGCGGACTGGATCGCGATGCGTGCGGTTTCCAGGTCGCGCATTTCGCCGATCATGATGATGTCCGGGTCCTGGCGCACGATGCTGCGCAGCGCGTTGGCAAAATCCAGCCCGATCTGCGGCTTGGCCTGGATCTGGTTGATGCCTTCGATCTGGTATTCCTCCGGGTCTTCGACGGTGATGATCTTCACGTCGGAGGTATTGAGCTGGCTCAAGGCGGTGTACAGCGTGGTGGTCTTGCCCGAGCCGGTCGGGCCGGTTACCNTGTGCAGCGTGGGCAGCACCAGATGCCCGGTCAGCGAGGCCTGCACCGCCATCTGCGCGGTTTCCAGGTCGCGGATTTCGCCGATCATGATGATGTCCGGGTCCTGGCGCACGATGCTGCGCAGCGCGTTGGCAAAATCCAGCCCGATCTGCGGCTTGGCCTGGATCTGGTTGATGCCTTCGATCTGGTATTCCACCGGGTCTTCGACGGTGATGATCTTCACGTCGGAGGTATTGAGCTGGCTCAAGGCGGTGTACAGCGTGGTGGTCTTGCCCGAGCCGGTCGGGCCGGTCACCAGCATGATGCCGTGCGGTTGCTCCAGCACCTTGCGGAACTGCGGCAGGAATTCTTCGGTGAAGCCGAGCTTGTAGAAGTCGAACACCACCGTCTCGCGATCGAGCAGACGCATCACCACGCTCTCGCCGTGCGCGGTGGGCACGGTGCTGACACGCAGGTCCAGCTCCTTGCCCTGCACGCGCAGCATGATGCGGCCGTCCTGCGGCAGCCGGCGCTCGGCGATGTTGAGCTTGGCCATGATCTTGATGCGGCTGATCACCGCGGCGGTGAGTTTGGCCGGCGGGCTTTCGCCTTCCACCAGCACACCGTCCACGCGGTAACGCACCTTGAGCCGGCTTTCGAACGGTTCGATATGGATGTCCGAGGCGCGCAGTTCCACCGCGTGCTGGATCACCAGGTTCACCAGGCGAATCACCGGCGCTTCGGACGCCAGGTCGCGCAGCGCTTCGATATCGTCGCTGCTGTTGGCATCGCCATCGGCGGTTTCCACGATGGTGCCCATCGCGCTGCGGCCCTGGCCATACCAGCGCTCGATCAGATCGTCGATTTCCGAACGCAGGCCGACCTGCAGGAACAGCGCACAGCCGGTGGCAAGCCGCACCGCGTCGATCGCGTAATCGTCGTAGGGATCGGCGATCCACAGCTCCAGCCGGCCATCGCGTTCGCCGACCGGGCACAGGTGGAATTGCTTGAGGAAGCGCAGCGACAGCCCCTGCACTTCCGGCAGCATCTCCGGCGGGGTATCGCCGAGCTGGCGGGCATCCACCAGCGGCAGACCCAGCACATCGGCGCAGGTCTCGGCATGATCGCGTTCGGACACCAGGCCCAGACGGCCGAGCAAGGCCAGCAGGCCCATGCCGGATTCGGTCTGCAACTGGCGCGCGCGCAGCAGATCGGTGTCTTTCAGGCGACGGCGTTCAAGCAGCGCCTCGACGATGCGCGTCTCCGCACTGCGATGCTCAATTGGATCGACGGCAACCGCGTTCACACTCGTCTCCACTGGTCCGGCGCCGACTGTAGCAGTTTGCCGCAACGATCAACCGCACGCATCTGAATCGCCCTGAAAAACGATGCCCCCGGTGATTGGCCGGGGGCATCGGTCACACTATCTGCCTACTTACTGTCGTGCAACGAGCGTCAGCTTCGCGTAGTCGCCAGCGCCCACCAGCTTGATGTAGTAGGTACCTGCCTTGGGGGCAGTGAACCGCACGGTTTCGCTGTTGCCCGGGCGGGTCGACTTGGCGTCGTAACTGGTCGCGCCGGGTTCGGCTTCATGGCTGACGTACACCGACACATCGCCGGTACCGCCGTAGGTCATGAAGCTGAGCACGGCCCCGGCCTTGGCTTCGAAGCTGTACAGCGTGGCGCTGCCCGCGGCACCGCTCAGGCCGGTCAGCGGGGCCTTGTTGGTCAAGGCAATGGCGGTCGGCGCGCAGCTTTCGGTGGCCGGATCGCAGGGCTCCACCAGCACCGCTTCCAGCGCGGCCTTGGCATCGACGATGCCGCTGCCGATCGGGGTGCTGGCCGGCGGGGTCACCGGGAAGCGGCGGCTGGTCTGCTTGAGCAGGGTTTCCACTGCGGCCGGGGTCAGCGGGCCATCGCCCAGGCCGATTGCCGCGCTCTGCACCAGCGCGACGACACCGGCCACGTGCGGCGATGCCATCGAGGTGCCGCCCAGCCCCATATAGGTATAGGTGCCCGAGGTCGGCGTGGTCGCACCGGTGTAGCCGGCCTGCCAGATGTAGCCGCCCGGATTGCCGTCCACGCTGCCACCGCCGCCCGGACCGGACAGGTCCACCTTGCTGCCGTAGTTGGAGTAGTAGGTGATGCCGCCGGTGATGCGGGTGGCACCCACGGTGATGGTGTTGTTGCAGCTGGCCGGCGAATGGTTGGCCGCATCCTCGCCGCTGTTGCCGGCCGCCACCACCACGGTGGTGCCGCGCGCGACCGCGCCGTTGATCGCCAGCTGGGTGGCCGAATCGCAGGGCTCGCCGCCGCCCAGGCTCATGTTGATCACCTCGGCCGGGTTGGGGTTGGCGGGCACGCCAGCAACCGTACCGCCGGAGGCCCAGACGATCGCATCGGCAATATCGGAGGTGTAGCCGCCGCAGCGGCCGAGCACGCGCACCGGCAGGATGGTCGCCTTCGGCGCCACGCCGGCCATGCCGACGCCGTTGTTGGTCGCTTCGGCCACGGTGCCCGAGACATGGGTGCCGTGCCAGGAGCTTTCCTGTGCCACCGAGCCGTCATAGCAGACGTTGTCGGCCTCTTCCCAGTCGCCGTAATCCAGCGCGCCCGGTACGCGGGCATCGGTGGGACGACGCGAGACTTCGGCATCGCTGATGAAGTCGTAACCCTGCAGCAGGTTGCCGGCAAAGTCCGGATGGCCGGGCAGGATGCCGGTATCCAGCACCGCCACCACCACGCCGGCGCCCTGCGACAGATCCCATGCGGCCGGCGCATTGATGCCGCCGTTGGGGTTGCTCAGATGCCACTGGTACTGCGCGTACAGCGGGTCATTGGGCACCAGCTGCGGGGTCACGTCGGTGGCGGCGACGCTCTTCTTGATCTCGACCGGGCGCAGCATGCGATCGATCTGCACGTCGGCCACGGACGGGTCGTTCCTGAGCTCGACCACGACCTTGTCCACCTGGGCGGTGGTCAGCGTGCTGGACAGCTTGATCAGGTCCGAGCCGATGCCGAGCTTGCGCACATACGTCGCCTTGGCGGCGGCTGCGCTGCTGCGTGCGCCGGTGCCCGCACCGACACGGCCGACCGCGGCCTGCACCGCGCTCAGCTTGCTGGCGCGATCGGTTGCTGCAGCGGTGTTGTCCTTGTAGCGCACGATCAGGCGGCTACTGAACGCGCCGCCGGCCGATGCTGCCTGGGTCGGTTCCTTGACCAGCAGCTGCGGCGCAGCAGCGAGCGTGCCCGATGCACCGAGCGCCATCATCAGGATGGCGCCGGTCAGCGGGGAGAGACGGAAATTCTTGTCGATCACGGTGAAATCCTCTTCGTGTTTTTCGTCGATCAGCTGGGAGCGGCTCTCGAAACTGCTGCGCAACTGCCGTGCAGCGCGCTGCGTTCGATCAGCCACTCCTGGTAAGGCCATCACTCCATCGAATCCGTTGGCCGGCCCAGCCACGGTCCTTGCCCGCCCCCTCGGGCCTTGCTCTGGCGCGGCGGCGCACACCGGCACCGCCGCGTGTCATGCACCCAGCGCGTTACCAGCCGAAGCCGGCGCCCACACCGATGGAACTGTCGTCACCGCTGAGCGCGCCGCCCACCGTCAGCGTGGCGCGCGGGCTGATCGCACGCTGGTAGCCCACCGACAACGCCGACTCGCCATTCTGGAAACCGACGCCGGCTCCGACTCGGTTCTGCGTGGCGATGCCGCCGACGCTGGCGGCCATGTTCAACATCGCCGAGCTCATCGCNGCCGCCGATCGCCGTGCCGGTCACGTGGTTGGCCACTGCCGCGGTGCCGACGGCGGTGGACGTTGCGGCCGGGGTGAGGCTGCCGACCACCGCGGCGGTCGGCGTGCCCTGCACGCCGGCGCCGGTATCGGCGACAGCGTTGCTCGATGCAGTCACTGCACTGGTGGCAACAGCCGGCACCGCTGCACTACGCAGCGACAGCGTGCGTGCCGCAGTGCTGGCCGTTGCAGTACCGCCACGTGCGTCCAGCTCGGTGACCTTGCTGTCCAACGCGGTCAATGCCGCACCGACGTTGTTGTAGCTGGCACCCTGGATCACGTAGGTCGGCGCGACGAACACGCCTTGCGCACCGATCGCCGCGCCACCGCCGAGGAAGCTGGCAGCGTTGCTGAGCGACTGGAACAGCTGGCCGCCGTTGATCGCATCGGTGCTGGCACCGGCAATGGCGCCGCTGCCGACATTGACGATGCGACGCGTGGCCGGGCCGCCGCGGCCATCGCCGCTACCGACCGAGACCACGTTGGCGTCATAGGTGCGCGAGCCCGAGCCCAACGCCACCGAGTCCGCACCGCTGGCACCGGCATTGGCACCCAGCGCCACCGCATTGGCACCGCTCTGGCGCACGAACGAGTTGTAGCCCAGCGCCACGCCGTTTTCGCCGATGGAATTGGTCTGCCGGCCCATCGCCGTGCTGTTCACGCCGCTGGCGCTGCTGTCCACGCCCATGGCGCTGGCGCCGGTGGCCGAAGCGCGGCTGCCGGAGGCGATCGCCACGCTGCGTGCGCCGCTGGCGGTTGCGCCGGCACCTGCAGCGGTGGCGCGATCGCCGGTTGCGGTGGCCACCCCGTCGCCGGTGGTCTGCACCATGCCGGTGGTGGTCTGCACATCGGCCGCCAGCGCATCCAGCTGGCCCTTGTTGACCGCATCGGTCGCCGCCTGGCCGTCGCTGACATTGACGATGCGCCGCGTGGCCGGGCCGCCACGGCCATTGCCGCTGCCGATCGACACCGTGTCGGCTTCGTAGGTACGCGAACCCGAACCCAGCGCCACCGAATCGGCACCGGTCGCACCGGCATTGGCACCCAGGGCCACACCGTTGACCGCGCTCTGGCGCACGAACGAGTTGTAGCCCACCGACACCGCGTTCTCGCCGATCACGTTGACCTGACGACCGACACCGGTGCTGTTGATGCCGGTCGCCGATGCATCCACGCCGACGACGCTGGCACCGACCGCATCGGCGCGGCTGCCGCCACCCACGGCCAGCGTGTTGTCGGCAAGTGCCGCCGCGCTTTGACCCAGTGCACTGGCATTGACGCCGTCGGCATAGGAGTTCCAGCCGATCGCGGTGGTGTAGTCGGCCGTGGCCCAGGCACCTGCACCGAAGGCCGCAGCGCCGGTGCCGGTGGCACGCGCCGGGACGAAGCCGAAGAACGTGCTGCCGCCCACCGCCACGCTTTCGTCGCCGGTGGCTTGGCTGAACTCGCCCACGGCGACTGCGCTCGCACCGGAGGCCAGCGATGCGGCACCGACCGCGGTGCTGTAGTCGCTCGAGGCCACCGCGCCATAACCCAGCGCCGACGACAGCCGGCCGCTGGACTCGCTGTAGCCACCGAAGGCAGAGCTGCCGACATTGGAGGCGGTGCTGCGGAAACCGGCCGCGGTGGCCTGGTTGTCCGATGCCACCGCTTCGCTGCCGAGCGCGGTGGTATAGGTGGAAATCGCCTGCGCGCCGGCACCGTTTGCGGTGGCGCCGACATCGCTGGCCAGCGCATTGCTGCCGACCGCGCTGCTGTTCTCGCCGGTGGCCTGGGCATTGTTGCCCACCGCCGCTGCGCCGCTGCCGCTGGCCAGTGCGCTCACGCCAACCGCCGTTGCGTTATCGACCACCGCCTGCGCGCCTGCGCCCAACGCCGTGGTGCCGGTGCCGGTGGCATTGGCGCCCTCGCCTGCGGCCAGGGCGTTATCGCCCTCGACGTAGGCGCCGGCATCGCTGTCGGCGCTGCCGCTGGCCTGGAAGTACTTGCTGGTGGATTGCGCGGTTTCGGCAACGGCGTTGAGCTGGTCCAGATTCACCGCATCGGTGCCCTGCGTACCGGCAGCCACGTTGGTGATCTGACGCTCGTTGCCGGCGCTGCCCACCGAGACCGCAAAATCGCGTTCGGCCACCGAATCGGCGCCCAGCGCCACGCTGCCCTCGCCGGTGGATTCGGCGAAATTGCCGAGCGCGGTGCTGTTGAGGCCCGGTGCCCATGCCGCGCCGCCGACAGCGGTGGAGAAGTCGCCGGAGGCTTCGGTCGGCAACAGGCCGATCAGGGCGCCACCGACCGACACGCTGTTGTAGCCGCTGGCCACGCTGCCCTGGCCGGCCGCAAGGCTGTAGTCGCCGGTTGCGCTGGCATCGCCGCCCACGGCCACGGTACCGGAGCCGCTGGCAGTGCTGAAATTGCCCAGTGCGGTGCTGTTGAACCCGGTCGCGCTGGAGTAGCCACCCAGGGCGGTGGAGTAGTTGGAGGTGGCCTCGGCGCCGAAGCCGAACGCGGCCGCGCTGGTGCCATCGGCCACGCTTTCTGCGCCGACCGCGGTCGCCGATTCGCCGCTGGCGCTGGCGAAGTAGCCCATCGCGGTGGACTCGCTGCCCTGTGCCTCGCTCAGCGCACCGACCGCCAGCGCGCCATCGCCGTATGCACCTGCGGCTGCGCCGAGTGCGGTGCTCTGCGCGCCGGCCGCTTCGCTCTCGCCGCCCACGGCCACCGCGTAATCGCCGCTGGCCTGGCTGAAGGCGCCATTGGATACGCTGCCGAAGCCGCTGGCCGCGGCGTTGTAGCCGGCGGCATTGGCATATTGCGCCGTGGCGCTGGCGCCGCTGCCGATGGCGACCGCACCGATCGCGGTGGCCTGGCTGCTGGAGCCGAACGCGCTGCTGTAATCGCCATCGGCGGTGGCGTTGGAACCGGCCGCGGTGGCGTCTTCGCCCTGTGCGACGGCGGTGCCGTCACCGGTGCCTGCATACAGGCGCGCGGTAGTTTCCGCAGCGCCGGCCACGGCGTTGAGCTGGTCGAGATTCACCGCATCGGTGCCCTCGGTACCTGCGGCAACGTTGGCGATCTGGCGCTCGCTGCCGGCCGCGCCCACCGACACCGTGTTGGCGCGATCGGCCACCGCGCCTGCACCCAGCGCGACGCTGTTGTCGGCTTGTGTATACGCACCGCTGCCGAGGCTGACGCTCTGCGCGCCAGAGGCGTTGGATTGCCAGCCCAGCGCGACGCTCTCGGTACCGCTCGCAAAGGATTGGCCGCCAAGCGAAGTAGCGCTTGTGCCCACCGCATTGGCGTAAGTGCCCAGGGCGGTCGACGAGTAGTTGCTTGCCTGCGCATTTGCGCCCAGCGCCGTGCTGTATTCGCCATCGGCCACACTTTCGGTACCGATCGCGGTGCCGCGATCACCCTGCGCGGCACTGTCAAAGCCCATCGCCGTTGCTCCGCGCCCACTTGCGGCACTGGAGCCGCCGACCGCCGTGCTGGAATATCCCGATGCAGCGCTGTCGCTACCCAGCGCGGTGGCGTTGTTATCAACGGCACGGCTGTTGTTCCCAACGGCCGTGGCAGAAGGGGCACTGGCGCTGGCGTAGCCGCCAATGGCCGTGGAGAACGCACCGGCTTGACTGCCGGCGCCGAGCGCAATGCTCTGTTCGCCTTCAGCCTGCGCTTCCCAACCCAGCGCCGCACTGTCCTCGCCAATCGCGCTCGAGCGGCTGCCTAATGCGGTCGCGCGAGCGCCATAGGCATTGGCGAAGGCACCCAGCGCGACTGTATCGGTGTCGGCGGCGAAGGCATTGGGGCCCACTGCGGTGCTGTCGTAGCCATAGGCCAGACTTTCGATGCCGATCGCGGTGCTGCCATCGCCCCAGGCCACGCTGGACATGCCCAGCGCAGTGGCCGAACCGCCGTTGGCGATGCTTTCATAGCCGATCGCTGTCGAGTAGCGTCCGTTGGAGATGCTGTTGCCGCCGACGGCGGTGCTGAAATATCCCGATGCATTGCTGTCGCCGCCGAGCGCAGTGGCGTAGTCGTCACCGGCGCTGCTGTTGAAGCCCACCGCCGTGGCATTGGCGATGCTGGCATTGGCATTGCTGCCGACCGCCGTCGTGCCCAGCGCGGAGGCCTGGCTGCCCGCACCGAGCGCAATGCTGTCGTCGCCCGACGCGTCACTGGCGCCACCCAGCGCAACGGTGCGCTCGCCGAAGGCACTGCTGTTTGCGCCGATCGCGGTGGATGCGCTACCGCCAGCGGCGGCATTGGCGCCGAAGGCGGCGCTGTCATTGCCGAACGCGACGCTGGCACCGCCCACGGCCGTACTGGTGTCGCCGAAGGCCACACTGCCCACCCCCAGCGCAGTGGAGTCGGCGCCGTTGGCGATGCTCTCGTAACCGAGTGCGGTCGCGCCGCTGGCGGTGGCCTGGCTTGCGCCGCCCACTGCGGTGCCGGACTGGCCCGACGCGCTGCTGGCCGCGCCAAGCGCAGTGGCGTTGTCGGCGACTGCATTGCTGTTGAAACCGAGCGCGCTTGCATTCTCGCCGGTGGCGATGGCGCCGCTGCCGAGCGCGGTGCTGCCCTGCGCGGATGCCTGGCTGGTCGACCCGAATGCAGCGCTGTAGTCACCCGTTGCCGATGCGTTGGAACCGGCTGCAACGCTGTCGATGCCTTCGGCAATCGCGGTGCCGTCGCCGGTGGCGACGAAGGAACGCGCGGTGGTGGATGCTACCTCGGACACGGCGGTGAGCTGATCGAGATTGACCGCATCGCTGCCTTCGGTACCGGCGGCGACGTTGGTGATCTGGCGCTCATCGCCGGCCGCGCCCACCGATACGGTGTTGGCGCGCGTGGCAATCGCGTTGGCGCCCAAGGCAACCGAGTTGGCGCCGCGTGCGGTGCTGTAGTACCCCAGCGCCGTGCTCAGCTCGCCGCTGGCCCAGGATTCCGGGCCGACTGCCGTGGCGCCTTCGCCGGGTGCATAAGCGAAGTACCCCACGGCGGTAGCTTCTGTGCCGGACGCTTGGCTGAGCGTGCCGACGGCGGTGGTGTAGCTGCCTGATGCGATCGCACCGGCGCCGAGCGCGGTGGCGGCGTCGCCGCTGGCCTGGGTCTGCACGAAGAACCCCAGCCCTGGGATGAGATCGGCCGGACCACCGACAGCGGTGCTGCTGGTGCCGCTGGCGCTGGTCTCGGTGCCTACGGCGGTGGCGTAATCGCCTGCCGCATTGGCCACCGCACCGAACGCGGACGACTGCGCACCGGCCGCATACGCACCGACGCCGAACGACGAGGCCGCGAAGCCATCGGCATTGGCACTGGCGCCGACCGCGGTCCCGCCGACGCCGGCACTGGTGGCGCCGGTGGCCACCGGCACGCCGCCGTTGGTGATCAACGGCTGGCCGTCTTCGTCCACCGCAGCGCCACCGACGGCCACGCTGCCGGGGCCGTTGGCCTGGGCGTTATGGCCGAATGCCGCGCTGTTCTGCCCGGAGGCGAGCGCATTGGCGCCGACCGCGGTGGCATTGTCGGCCACCGCGTTGGCACCGGTCCCCAACGCAGTGGTCGCCGTACCGACCGCATTGGCGGCATCGCCTGCAGCCAGCGCGCTGTCGCCGTCGACATAGGCGCCGACGCTGTCTTCGCCCGGGCTCGCCTTGAAGAACGTGGCGGTGTCTTCGGCCACATCGGCCACGTCGCGCAACTGCGCCAGGTTGACCGCGTCGGTGGCATTGACGCCGGCGCTGACGTTGGTGATGCGGCGCGTGGCCGGGCCGCCGCGGCCATTGCCGCTGCCGACCGACACCACGTCGTCTTCGTGGGTGCGCGAGCCTGCGCCCAGCGCCACCGAGTTGGCACCGGTCACGCCGGCGTTGGCGCCCAGCGCCACGCCGTTTTCGCCGCTCTGGCGCACGAAACTGTTGTAGCCGATGGCCACCGCGTTCTCGCCGATGGCATTGGTCTGGCGGCCGATCGCGCTGCTGTTGACGCCGCTGGCGCTGCTGTCGGTACCGGTGGCGAGCGCGCCGGTCGCGCTGGCGCGACTCCCGGCGCCGATGGCGGTGGCATTGGCGGCAGGTGCCGACGCGCCGCGGCCGACTTCGACCGATTGCGCCATTGCGGAAAGCGGGACGGCGATGCCGGCGCTACCCAGCGCCAGGGCGATCGCGGCAACCAGGCAACGGCTCTGGCGGCGGTCGATGAATGCGGCGGTGCCCACTGCGCCCGGGCGATCGCCGGTGGCCAACTCCGATGCCACCGCCCACACGCCTAACGATTTGTTCCAGACCTTGCGATAAATCCGATTCATCGACGCACTGCTCCTGAATGTTGGGACTGGTTTTTTGACGAACACCCACCGTCGCGAGGGCCTTCCAGCCGCTGCGATCCCCGCGGTGATTGGCGCCATGGGCCAAATGGCAGTGCGCGCGAGCTGCACCCTGGATAGTCAAAAAGTGAACGCTACCCAACCATAGAACTGAGCGAAGTGTTAACAGCGGTCAAATCAGGCGTCAAGTTTTTGACAGAAAGCGAAGTTGAGCGTGCGATTCGTCACACTTCTGCTTGCGTTTATTAGTTTTTTGATAATTCTTTGGAAAACAGCGCTCTAGATCGTGTCCCGTGAGACATTTGAAAGCTGAATACGCATGTCCGCAGCAGACAAAAAAGCCCGCTGGCAGGACGCCAGCAGGCTTGGTTGCGCAAAACCACACGCGGGAACAGGTCAGGCACCGGGCCAGCGCTCCCCACGCCGACGCCTTGGCCCATCGCACTGCATGCTGCGGCCGGTCACCCGCATTGCTGCGTCAGGAAACCGGCGCCAGCCCCTCCCTGGCGCGTCGCGTGTCAGATCACTGGCGCGCCAGCAGGCTCACTCCGTCGAAGCTGCTGCCATCGAGCCGGATGAAGTAGGTTCCGGCACGCGGTGCGGTGAAGCGCACCGTCTGGCTGGTGCCGCTGCGGCGGGACATGCCGTCGTTGTCGGTCGCGGTCGGCGCGCGGCCCAGCGCCACGTACAGCGCCGCCTGCCCGCTGCCGCCGAAGCTGATGAAGCTCAACACCGCCCCCGCGTTCGCTTCGAAAGCGAACACACCGGCATCGCCGGCCACATTCGACAGACCGCGCTCGGGCACGCTGTTGCGCAGCGTCTGTGCATCCAGCTGGCAACCCAGGTCGCCGCTGTCGCAGCGGCGCAGTGCGCGATCGATGGCCGCCCCGGCATCCACGATGCCGCTACCGGCCGGCGTGCTCGCCGGCACTGGCACCGGAAACGGTCGCGCACTGCGCTTGAGCACCCGTTCCAGCGCTGCAGGTGTCAGTGGCGGCTTGCCATCGGCGATCAGGGCGCTCTGCACCAGTGCGGCCGTGCCCGCCACATGCGGCGAGGCCATCGAGGTTCCGGCAAAACCAGGCCCGATGTAGGCGAATTGACCGGATGCGGGTGTGGTTTTGCCGGTGTAGCCGGTCTGCCAGATCCAGCTGCCGATCGGGCCGTCGTACAAGGTGTTGGTTTCCAGATTGCGTGCACCGCCGCCGGGTGCGGCCAGATCGACCAAGCTGCCGAAATTGCTGTAGTACGCCAACCCGCCGGTCAGGCGGGTGGCCGCCACCGACACCACATTGGCGCAGTTGGCCGGCGAGGTACTGGAGACATCCGAGCCGTTGTTGCCGGNCCCCGCCGGTCAGGCGGGTGGCCGCCACCGACACCACATTGGCGCAGTTGGCCGGCGAGGTACTGGAGACATCCGAGCCGTTGTTGCCGGCCGCCACCACTACGGTGGTGCCGCGCGACACCGCACCGTTGATCGCCACCTGCGTGGCCGAATCGCAGGAGCCAAAGCCGCCCAGGCTCATGTTGATGATTTCCGCCGGGTCGCGGTTATCCGGCACGCCATCCACATGGCCGCCGGATGCCCACACGATGGCATCGGCAATATCCGAGTTCATGCCGCCGCAATGACCCAGCACGCGTATCGGCAGCACCTTGGCCTTGTAGGCCACACCGGCGCCGCCGATGCCGTTGCCGGTGGCTTCGGCAATCGTTCCGGCCACGTGCGTGCCGTGCCAGGAGCTTTCGCGGGCGGCGGAAAAAAGCCCGCATTCGCCATCGGTTGCTTCCCAATCCCCGTAATCCAGCGCACCTGGCGCACGTGCATCGGTGGGACGTCGCGAGATGTCCGCGCTGGTGATGAAGTCGTAGCCCTGCAGCAGATTGCCGGCCAGGTCCGGATGCCCCGGCAGGATGCCGGTATCGATGACCGCCACGACCACGCCCTCGCCCTGGGCGGTGGCCCAGGCTGCCGGCGCATCGATGCCACCGACCGGATCGGTGAGATGCCATTGATTGCTCGCCAGCAACGGGTCGTCGGGCAAGCTGCCTCCGCTGCTCTGCAACGGATACATGCGCGCGTCGATCTGCGCATACTCCACTGCAGGATCCGCCTGCAGTGCGCGCACCAGGCGGTCGGCGTCGCTGCGGCTCAGTGGCATGGGCAGCCTGATCAACTCGCTGCCCACCGCCAGCGTACGCACATGCGTTGGCGTGCCTGGCACGCCGCTGCGCGCGGCCGGTACCAGCCGCACTGCCGCGCGCGCTGCCGCCGCAGCGACCGTGGCCGCCGACGCCGCGCCGACGCTGCGCGCAGTCACCCTGCCGCTGCGGTACTTGACGATGATGCCGTCGACCGGGGCATCGCGCATGGCCTGCTGACGTTGCGCAGCGCGCGCGTCGGCATCCGGTGTGGCGGCGCTGGCAATGCCGCTGGCGAGCGACAGGACCGTGCTGCAGGCGATGGCGAGCGTGCGGGAACGATGGGTCTGAATCACGATGACGTCCTCTTCAAGATGGAATGCAATGCGAATGAGAGAGCACGCAGCGGCCGCAGGCGCAGCCGCTGCGATGGCAAGGCCTGCGTTACCAGCCGAAACCGGCACCGAGGCCGATCGACCTGTCGTCACCGCTGAGCGCGCCGCCCACCGTCAGCGTGGCGCGCGGGCTGATCGCACGCTGGTAGCCCACCGACAACGCCGACTCGCCATTCTGGAAACCGACGCCGGCTACGACGCGGTTCTGCGTGGCGATGCCGCCGACGCTGGCGGCCATGTTCAACATCGCNCTGTCGTCACCGCTGAGCGCGCCGCCCACCGTCAGCGTGGCGCGCGGGCTGATCGCACGCTGGTAGCCCACCGACAACGCCGACTCGCCATTCTGGAAACCGACGCCGGCTCCGACGCGGTTCTGCGTGGCGATGCCGCCGACGCTGGCGGCCATGTTCAACATCGCCGAGCTCATCGCACCCTGCCGATCCAGGCGGCGGTTCTGCCGGCGCAGACGGTCCTCGATGTCGCCCTGGTAGGTCTCGAAGCTGTCGGCCATCGCGCTGTAGCGGCTGTCGGTATAGCTGTTGGCCGCGGCNGCCCCCTGCCGCTCGCCGCCGACGCTGCCCACCGACACCGTGTTGGCGCGATCGGCGACCGAGCCCTGGCCCACGGCCACCGCACCTTGTGCGCTGACCCGTGCGCCCTGGCCGATCGCCGTGCCCGAGGCCGCACTGACCTGCGCGCCTTCGCCCATCGCCACCGCATTGGTCGCCACCGCGGCAATCTGCGTATTGGCGCCGACCGCGGTGCTGCCGTCGGCATTGACGCGTGCGTTGCTGCCGATCGCGGTGTCGTTGGGACCATGCGCATAGGCGCTGCCGCCGATCGCCGTGCCGGTCACGTGGTTGGCCACTGCCGCGGTGCCGACGGCGGTGGACGTTGCGGCCGGGGTGAGGCTGCCGACCACCGCGGCGNATCTGCGTATTGGCGCCGACCGCGGTGCTGCCGTCGGCATTGACGCGTGCGTTGCTGCCGATCGCGGTGTCGTTGGGACCATGCGCATAGGCGCTGCCACCGATCGCCGTGCCGGTCACGTGGTTGGCCACTGCCGCGGTGCCGACGGCGGTGGACGTTGCGGCCGGGGTGAGGCTGCCGACCACCGCGGCGATCGGCGTGCCCTGCACCGCGCTGCCTGCGCCCAGTCCGCTCGCAGTTGCGATGGCCGAAGACTCCGCGTCGTCGGCCGTCCCATGGGTGGCCAGCGATGTCGCCTGCAGGTCATCGTCTGTCGCCGCCACTGCTGTGCCGGGCACGGCCGAGGCGTCTGCAGCAGCCGCTGGCGCCGTTGCCACGCGCGCAGCGGAGGACCGTGCGGCGATGCCCGGGGTCACGGTTGCCGCGCGCGCATCCAGCTCGCTGACCTTGCGGTCCAGCGCAGTCAGTGCCGCGCCCACATTGCGGTAGCTGCTGCCCTGGATCACGTAGGTCGGCGCCACGAACACCCCTTGCGCACCGATCGCCGCGCCACCGCCGAGGAAGCTGGCGGCGTTGCTGAGCGACTGGAACAACTGGCCGCCGTTGATCGCATCGGTGCTGGCACCGGCAATCGCACCGTTGCCGACGTTGACGATGCGGCGCGTGGCCGGACCACCGCGGCCATTGCCGTTGCCCACCGACACCACGTTGGCGTCGTAGCTGCGCGCACCGGACCCCAACGCCACCGAATCGGCACCGCTGGCACCGGCATTGGCACCCAGTGCAACGGCGTTGCTGCTGCCTTGTCGGGTAAAGGCGTTGTAGCCGGCCGCCAGGCTGTTGCTGCCCAGCGCGTTGGACTGCACGCCCAATGCCACCGCCGCGCTGCCGGCTTCGCCGACGAACACACCGACGCTGGCATTGCGTCCGATCGCGATCGCATCGGGTGCATCCGCCCTGGCGTTGGTTCCCAGGGCGATATTGTCGCCGTAGAGGATCGAGGTATTGGCGCCGCTGCCGATCGCGATGCTCCTGCCGGAGCTCGCACGCGCGTCATAGCCGATGCCGATCCCCTCCTCGCCCTCGGCAGACGCCGACGCCCCCAGCGACACCGTGCGTGGCGCAAACGACGCGGCGTCATGGCCGATCGCCACCGCATCGGCATTGTTGCCGTTGGAGAACACGTTGGCGTTGTAGCCCAGCGCAACGGCGTAATCGCCGTCGCTTCGCGCGCCGGCGCCGATGGCAACGCCACCGACCCGGAAGGCACCCGCCGACCTGAGCGTGGAGCTGATCAGCGACAGGCCGCCGAGCGTCACGCTGCGCTCGCCGGCGGCAACCGCCAGACTGCCCACGGCCACACTGCTCTCGCCGATGCCGGAGGCATTGAAGCCCACCGCCGTGGCCATGCTGGCGTTGGCCAGCGCACCAAAGCCGAACGCCGACGACGCCGCGCTGCGGGCGGTCGAGAAGGCGCCCACCGCCGTGGCGACATCATCCTGCGCACGTGCGCCGAATCCCGCCGCCATGGACTGCTCGCCACTGGCTGCGGCCCCGGTACCGACCGCAGTGGCGAAGCCGCGCTGGGCAATCGCCCCGCCGCCCAGCGCCACTGCGCCGCGCGCCTGGGCCGAAGCGGCCTGTTCCTGCTCACCGACGATGGTCCCTTCTGCATCGAACACCGGCACGGAAGCCACGCCCCCCACTGCAACGGCCGATGCCTCCGACGCGCTGGCGTTGCGGCCAACGGCCACGGCATCGCGCCCGAGCGCGACACTGCCCGAGCCCAGCGCATTGGCACCCTCGCCGATGGCGTTGCTTGCGCTGCCCAACGCCATTGCGTTGAGGCCGTCGACATAGGCGACCGGCTCGTCCGCATCGGTCTTGCCGACCGCCAGCGTGCCGTCGAGCCGGTTGGCGATTGCACGCACGCTGTCGAGCTGGGCGACATTGACCGCATCGTTGGCCTCGGTACCCGCCGCCACGCTGGTGATCTGCCGCGTCAGCCCGGCCTGCACATCGCCCACCGACACCGTGTTGCTGCGGTACGCGTAGGAATGTGCGCCCAGTGCGACGGCACTGGATGCCGAGCGATTCCAGGCGTCGTCGACAAAATCGCCCACGCGCGCGCCATAGCCGATGGCCAGCGCATCGATGCCATTGGTCTGGGAATCGGTACCGATCGCGGTGTTGTTGCCGTTGAACCACGAGGTGGCGGCGCGTGCGCCCACGGCGATGCTGTTTTCCATGTAGGCCGTGCTGTCGTGACCGATCGCGATGCCACCATCGCCCATCGTCAATGCGAAACCACCCAGCGATACCGTGTGTGGCGAGAACGAACCGGCGCTGTGGCCGATCGCCACGGAATCGGTATTGCCAGGCCGATTCGGAAAGATGTTGGAATCGTAGCCAATGGCAATCGCATAATCGGACTGGCTCTGCGCACCTGCACCGAGCGCGATGCCGCCTATGCCGGTGGCGGCGGTGATTCCGCCGAAGTTGCTGATGCCGCCAACCACCACGCTTTGCACGCCGCTGGCCAATGCGGTATCGCCCACTGCAATACTGCTGATGCCTTCGCTGCGCGCCCGGTAACCGAAGGCGGTGGACGTCTCCCCGCTGGCACGCGAACTGTAGCCGCCGGCAGTGGAGAGAAAGCCACTGGCCGTGGATAGACCGCCTACCGCGGTAGTGCCGTCGTTGCCGGTCTGCGCGCGATACCCCACGGCCGTGCTCTGCACGCCGGCGGCGCTGGCACCGCTGCCCATTGCGCTGGAAAACGGATCGCTGGCCAGCGCACCACCACCGATGGCGGTCGCTCCCACCCCGGACGCTTGCGTGGCCTGCTCGCGTTGCCCGATGACAAATCCAAATGCGTCGTAGTCGTAGACCGTTGCCACGCCGCCCAGGGCAGTTGCCGATTCCCCCACCGCCGACACGTTGTGTCCGATCGCGGCGGCATCGCGCCCCAATGCCAGGCTCCCGCTCCCGAGCGCACTGGCTCCATCGCCCAGGGCATTGCTGGCACTGCCCAACGCCAGCGCATCCTGCCCATCCGCAAATGCCGGTGCATCGGCGTCGGCCGCAGGTGTTGCGGTCACCTGCACGCGCGCGGTTGCGGGCACTGCGTTGTCGCCGGCCGCCGCAACGGCGTCGCAACGTTGCCGGCCCTCGACCACCGTGCAATGCGCAAGCGCATCGGCACGCGTGCCGGTGGCGTGGGCAGCTGCGGCCATGCCGGCCAGCGCCAGCAGCATCGCTGCCGCCAGCCTGCCGTGCGCATGCACCGGAGGCCGCTTCGGCCGCCGGGTTCCCGCAGCGCAGGCAAGCCTTACCGTTCGGCGTTGAGCACACTGCTCACCACCGGTTTCCAATTGAATCGGCTTCATTGACGACTTACTCCCCATTGGTCTGGCATGTAAAAACCGACCACCGCGCGATCGCGTCGCACGGTCCCCCTGAGGTTTATCGAAAACGCACCCGCCCCGCCTCTGCAACGGGAAATACCCGTGCAAAAGCCTCCACGTCCGAGACATAAAGTGCTGCAGAAACGCGATGAATCACTGATTCATAACGCGATCTGAATTTATTGAAAAAACAAAGGTTCAATTGAGATTGACATCACACAAGCAGCATCACCATATACCGCAAGTAAATAACTAGTAGTTTTTATAGTTACTCGAAGTAACCCATGTCCCGGCGTTGATGACGTGCTTTTGCAGGGTCGGCAACGACAACGGCCGTGTGCATCGCTGCACACGGCCGTTGGTTGGCACTGCTGGTACGGGCATCAGCTCATGCCGTCCCCCTTCACATCATCAACCGCACCAGACCCGCGCATTGCGGAACATGCGCAGCCACGGCGAGTCCTCGCCCCAGTCGGCCGGATGCCAGCTCAGGTTTGCCGTGCGCGGGGTGCGCTCCGGATGCGGCATCAGGATGGTGGCGCGGCCGTCGGTGCTGGTCAGCCCGGTGATGCCGTCCGGCGAGCCGTTCGGATTGAGCGGATACCGGGTAGCCACTGCGCCGTCGCCGTCGATGTAGCGCAAGGCCACGCGTGCTGCGGCCTGGTCCACCACGGTGTCGAACTCGGCGCGGCCTTCGCCATGCGCCACCGCCACCGGGATCCGCGAGCCGGCCATGCCGCGCAGCAAGATCGACGGCGACTCCACCACTTCCAGCAGGGCGGTGCGCGCTTCGAACTGTTCGCTGCGATTGCGCAGGAAACGCGGCCAATGCTCGGCACCGGGAATGATGTCCTTGAGCTGGCTGAGCATCTGGCAGCCGTTGCACACGCCCAGCGCAAAGGTGTCGCTGCGCGCGAAGAACGCGGCGAACGCATCGCGCAAGGCCGACCGTTCCAGGATCGAGGTGGCCCAACCACGGCCGGCACCCAGCACGTCGCCGTAGCTGAAGCCACCGCAGGCGGCAAACCCGGAGAATTGCGCCAGATCCACCCGGCCTTCGATCAGGTCGCTCATGTGCACGTCGAACGCACGGAAACCGGCGCGCTCGAAGTTGTAGGCCATCTCGATCTGCCCGTTGACGCCCTGCTCGCGCAGGATCGCCACCTTGGGCCGCGCACCGGTCGCCACGAAGGGCGCGGCCACGTCCTCGGACGGATCGAACACCAGCTTCGGACGCAGTCCCGGTGCCTGGAAGTCGCGCGCCTGTGCACGTTCTTCATCGGCGGTTTCCGGGTTGTCGCGCAACTTCTGCATGGCGTGGCTCACCGACCACCAGGCATCGAACAAGGCTTCCCAACGCCACTCGGCCAGCACGCGGCCCTGCGCGCTGACGCGGATGCGCGGCGTGCCGGTGGGACGTGCGATGCGCTGCGCGCATTCGGTCAAGGCATGCCGCTCGACCAGATCGGCGAACGCGGCGCGATCCTCGTTGGCGATCTGCACCACCGCGCCCAGTTCTTCGTTGAACAGGCTGCGGAAGGCATCCTCGCCCCAGGCATCGAGGGTGATGTCCAGGCCCTGGCGCGAGGCGAACGCCATTTCGCACAGCGCCGCAAACGCCCCGCCATCGCTGCGGTCGTGATACGCCAGCAACAGGCCGCTCTCGCGCGCGGCGCGGATCAGTTCAAAGAAACTGCGCAGGCGCTGCGCATCGTCCAGATCCGGCACCTCGCCGCCAAATGCCGGCAGCGCGGCAGCGTCGGCATACACCTGCGCCAGCACCGAGCCCCCCAGACGCTGCTTGCCGCCGCCCAATCCGATCAACCACAGCTCGCTCTCTTCGTCGCTACGCAACAACGGCGTCAACTGCGTACGGACATCGCCGACCGGTGCGAACGCACTGATGATCAGCGAGACGGGTGAAACGCTCTTGTGGACGATGGGATTGGGGATTGGGGATTGGGGATTTGCAACAGCGGACGGCTCTGGCGTTTCGCCAATCCCGAATGCCGAATCACCAATCCCAGCTTCCTGCCACTGCGCCTGCATCGACAGCGAGTCCTTGCCCACCGGGACGCTCAGTTCGAGCGCCGGGCACAGCTCCATGCCGATCGCGCGCACGGCGTCGTACAGCAGGGCGTCTTCGCCGGCATGACCGGCCGCGGCCATCCAGTTGGCCGACAGCTTGATGCTGTCCAGCGTCTGCACCGGGGCGGCGCAGAGGTTGGTGATCGCCTCGCCCACCGCCATGCGTGCCGACGCGGCAGCGTTCAACAACGCCAGCGGGGTGCGCTCGCCGATCGACATCGCCTCGCCGGCGAAGGTATCGAAGCCGGCCAGGGTGATCGCGCAATCGGCCAGCGGCAGCTGCCAGGGGCCGATCATCTGCTCGCGCGCGGTCAGGCCGCCCACGCTGCGGTCGCCGATGGTGACCAGAAAGCTCTTGGACGCCACCGTCGGATGCGCCAGCACGCGCAGACCGGCCTGCTGCAGATCCAGCGCGGCGGTCTGCAGCACCGGCCATTGCGGCGCCGGCGGATGCACCGCATCGCGATGCATCTTTGGTGCCTTGCCGAAGAGGACGTCCATCGGCAGATCGATCGGGAGCGGGGATTGGGGATTCGGAATTGGGGATTGGTTGAAAGCAACGGCGGACCCGGCAACTGACGAATCGCTTTTGCGAATCTCCAATCCCGACTCCCCAATCCCGTCCCCAAACACGCCATAGCCAACCACCAGCCGCTCCTCGGCCGTGGCCACGCCGACGGCGGCAAACGGGCAGCGCTCGCGCGCGCAGATCGCGGCGAATTCGTCCAGCCGCGCCTGCGGCACGCCCAGCACGTAGCGCTCCTGCGATTCGTTGCACCACAGTTCCAGCGGCGACAGCGAGGGGTCGTCGGTGAGCACGCGGCCCAGGTCGATGATGCCGCCCACGCCCGAATCGTGCAGCAGCTCGGGAATGGCGTTGGACAGGCCGCCGGCGCCCACGTCGTGGAACCAGCGGATCGGGTTGTCGGTGCCCAGCGCCACGCAGCGGTCGATGACCTCCTGGCAGCGGCGCTCCATCTCCGGGTTCTCGCGCTGCACGCTGGCGAAATCCAGCGCCTCGGCGCTGTCGCCGGCGGCCACCGAACTGGCCGCACCGCCGCCCAGGCCGATCAGCATCGCCGGGCCGCCCAGCACGATCACCGCATCGCCGGGCTGCAGGCGCAGCTTCTCGACCTGGTTGCGATCGATCGCGCCCAGGCCACCGGCCAGCATGATCGGCTTGTCGTAGGCGCGGGTCAGGCCCGGCCCTTCGGCAAGCTCGAAGCTGCGGAAATAGCCGAGCAGGTTCGGCCGGCCGAATTCGTTGTTGAACGCGGCGCCGCCGAGCGGGCCGTCGAGCATGATGTCCAGCGCCGGGGCCATGCGCGGGTTCAGCGCGCGCGGCGCCTCCCACGGCTGCGGCAGGGTCGGGATGCGCAGGTGCGAGACCGTGAACCCGGTCAGGCCGGCCTTGGGCTTGCCGCCGCGGCCGGTGGCGCCTTCGTCGCGGATCTCGCCGCCGGCACCGGTGGCGGCGCCGGGAAATGGCGCGATCGCAGTGGGGTGGTTATGCGTTTCCACCTTGATCGCAAACGCCGATGGCAGCACCGCCTCGGCGCGGTACTCGCCGCTGGCCGGATCCGGCCGATAGCGCGCGGCCGGCACGCCTTCCACCACCGCCGCGTTGTCGCTGTAGGCCGACAGGGTGTGCTGCGGGGTCTGCTGGTGGGTGTGCTTGATCATGCGGAACAGCGAGCGTTCCTGCGGCTTGCCGTCGATGGTCCAGCTGGCGTTGAAGATCTTGTGCCGGCAATGCTCGGAGTTGGCCTGGGCGAACATCATCAGCTCGACATCGGCCGGGTCGCGGCCGAGGGCAGCGAAGCGTTCGCGCAGGTAGTCGATCTCGTCCTGCGCCAGGGCCAGGCCGAGGTCGCGGTTGGCCTGCTCCAGCGCCGCCAGCGGCACGCGCTGCAACTGCCCGCGATCGGGCTCGTTGAACAGCGCCTCGGCGGCCGCAGCCGAGCCCAGCAGCGACTGCGTCATCGGGTCGTGCAGCAGCCTGGCCACGGCGGCCTGCGTCGCCTCGTCGGCCGGCCAGCCGGCCAGGTCGATGCGGGTGCCGCGCTCCACGCGCTGGATCGGCTGCCCGGCCCCGCGCACCAGTTCGGTGGCCTTGCTCGACCACGGCGACAGCGTGCCCAGGCGCGGCACCACGTAGCGCGAGGAAGCCTCCTCGGCCCGCGGCGCGGGAGCGGCGTCGGCCTGCAGGATCCGCTGCAAGGTGGCCTGGTCGGGCGCTTGCCCGGCCTCGGCGCGGATGAAATAGACGTGCCGGGCGCCAGTGATGCGCAGCGCGGGGACGAGGGTTTGCAGGCGGGTTTCGAGCCGAGCGCGGCGGAACGGCGAAAGGGCGGAAGCGCCCTCGAGGACCATCATGTCCGGGGAACCGTGTCAGAAACGGGGCTGCAGATTGTAACGGAGCTGATGCGTCGGCGCCGGACGCGGTATGCGCGGACCGCCGATCTGTCGGGCGATGATTCGCTCAGCCCTGCCCGGATCCAGCGCGTTCCGGCCAGATGCGGCAGCGGCGGATGGCGATGCCGCCCCGGATTCGCGCCGCACACCGGCCTTGGCCCGGATCTGCGCGCGGGGCGAGGTCCGCAGCGCCGGCCCATGCCGGTCCATCGCCGCTCTCACCCGACAAACCGTGCTGCCCGCCCAACCCCTGCGGCCAGCCCGCTCCTGAAACGCAACAGGCCGGAATGCATGCGCATCCCGGCCTGTTGATCGATCACGCCGACCGTCGCGGCGGCCAGCGTCAGCGCCGCATCACGGCGCTGCCGTCGGCGACGTCAGCGGCTGCCACCGGCGGTGGTGACCGCGCGCTTTTCCAGCGCCTCGCGCAACTGCGCCGGCGGCAGGTAACCACCGAGCTGGGTGCCGTCCGGCGCGAAGATCGCCGGGGTGCCGTTGACGCCCAGGCGCTGGCCCAGCGTGTATTCCATCGACACCGGGTTCTTGCAGTCCTTGGCAGTGACCGGCTGCCCGGACTTGGCCGCGGTCAGCGCCTGCTTGCGGTCGGCGGCGCACCACACCGCGATCATTTCCTTGTGGTCCTGGCTGCCCAGGCCCATGCGCGGAAACGCCAGGTATTCCACCGCGATGCCCTGCTTGTTGAGCTCGCCGATCTCGCTGTGCAGCTTGCGGCAGTAGCCGCATTCCACGTCGGTGAACACCGTCACGGTGTACTTGGGGTTGGCCGGCGCGAACACGATGCGGTCGGCCTTGGGCACGGTCTCCAGCTGCTTGCGGCGGTAGGCCAGCAGGCCCGGGCTGGCAGCAAACTGCTTGTTCTGGATGTCGAACGGCTGCGCCTGGATCAGGTAACGGCCGTCGTCGCTGACGTACAGCACCTGCCCGCCGACCACCACTTCGCGGAAACCGGGAAACGGCGCGGCGCCGATGTAGTCCGGCTTGAAATCCGGGTCCAGCGCCTTGAGCGCGACGCTCACACGCTGGTCCACGTTGCCCGCGGCGGCGGGGGCGGCAGCGGCGGCTGGCTTGGCGCCGGCGTTGCTTGCCGCAGGCTGCGAGGATTGCGCGCAGGCGGTAAGGCTGAGTGCGCCCAGCAGTGCGGCGATGGCAAGACGGTACATTCACGCATCCAGTGGAATGGGGTCAGCCGATTCTCGCACAGGGCAGATGAAGCCTGGCAGCGGCCGCGACAGTTTGATCGCGTGCGCGCCGGCAAGTGGCGACGTCCAGGACGTCACCATGTCGGAATGCACGCTGCACAGCCATTGGTGCGCTGGAACGACGGGGGGCGTCCACCGCACCCTTGTTCATCGGTCTGCGCTGGAACCTGATGCCCGCTGCTCCTGCCTGTCCTGGGCGGCCGGCTAGCCGCGCGGATGATGGGCGGCGTGCAGCTTCTGCAGGTGCTGACGCGCCACCAGCGTGTAGATCTGGGTGGTCGAAAGCGAACTGTGGCCCAGCAGCATCTGCAGCGCGCGCAGGTCCGCGCCATGGTTGAGCAGGTGGGTGGCGAAGCTGTGCCGAAGGCCGTGCGGGCTGACCGTGGCCGGGTCGATCCCGGCCACCGCCGCATAGCGCTTGACCAGCGCCCAGAACTGCTGGCGGCTGGGCGGCTGCCGCGCCGCATCGATGAACAACGGCACCTGCCCGTCCACCGCTGCCACCGCCTGGTGGCTGGCCAGCAGCGGGCGCGCCTGGCTCAGATAGCGCTCCAGCCAGTGCTGGGATTCCTCGCCCAGCGGCACCAGCCGCTCCTTGCTGCCCTTGCCGGTGACCCGCAGCACACCCTGGCGCAGGTTGACCCCCACCGCCGGCAGGTTGACCAGTTCGCTGACGCGCAGGCCGGCCGCATACATCAGCTCGAGCATCGCGCGGTCGCGCAGGCCCAGCGGCGTGGCGGTATCGGGCGCGGCCAGCAGCGCCTCGATCTGCGTCTCGGTCAGCGCCTTGGGCAGCGAGCGCGGCAGGCGTGGCGGGTCCAGCAATGCGGTGGGGTCGTCGCCGCGCACGCCATCGCGCAGACACAGGCCATAGAACGCACGCAGGGTCGACAGCAGCCGGGCATTGCTGCGCGGCGAATAGCGCGCCTCGGTGCGCCAGCGCAGATAGTCGAACAACACCGCCCGATCGACACCCAGCAAGCCACCGCCGGCACCGTCGCGCCAACGCGCCAGCCCTTCCAGGTCGCGTCGGTAACTGTCCAGGGTCTGCCGCGCCACGCCCTGCTCGGCCCATAACCGATCCAGGAAGCGTTCGATGGCGGCGGCATCGGCGGCCTGCACCGGCGGCAGGCGTTGCGCCAGTTGGCGACGTTCGGCAGGACTGCTGGCTGACATCGCAACAGCATAGAGCGTGGCATGGGGTTTGCGGCGCGCGGTGTCGGCACAGGCCTGGGATTGGCTGCGCGGCTGGCCCCGAGGTGCGGTTCGCCACGTGGCCCTCAGCCCGAAACGCAGGCATCGCCCGGCACGGGATTGCCGCAGCGCGAGGTTGCCCCATCGCCCGCGCCGGCTATGCTCGCGGCATGACCTCGCCCCCACCACCACGTAGCGCACGCCCCCCCGCCCTGGTGGCCTGGCGACTGCTGGCCCTGTGCTACGACGCCTGGCCGGTGCTTGCGCTGTGGATGCTGATTTCCGCTGGGTTCACGCTGGGATTCACGCTTGCCGGGCATCCGGCCCGCGAAAACATCGCGCCCTTCAGCGGCTGGCAATGGCTGTTGTGGCTGTGCTGCTGGATCGCTGCCGGGGTGTACGCCACCGTCAGCTGGCGGCGTGGCGGCCAGACCCTGGGCATGCGCCCGTGGCGGTTGTCGCTGGTCGGGCCGCAAGCCTCCTGGCGCGCATTGTGGATCCGCTATGCCATCGGCACGCTGTCGCTGGCCCTGGCTGGCGCGGGATTCTGGTGGGCCTGGCTGGACCGCGACCGCCTGGCCTGGCACGACCGCGCCAGCGGCACCCGGCTGCAGCGCACACCCAAACGCTGAACCCCTTAGACCGGGCTCCTGCCGATCTCGACGGCAGGCGACAACGGAATGCGGCCGTCATGCGAAGCACCCACCAGGCAACTGCTCGCGTGCAGGCAATTAGATGCGGCGAACCGAGACGGGTGCCGACTCAATGCCCGCGTGCCGAGGGGCGCTCAATCAGCCACTGCACGGCATAGCCAAACAGATACAGCGCCGCCAGAAATGGCGGAACCAATAGCAGATCGCCGGTCACCCAGGGCATATCGGTCAACCAGGCGTCAGCACCCATGGCATCAAGCACAGTCAGCTGTGGTGTCAGCGGCAACTGCAGCAACACAAAGTGGCCCTTGGGGTCGCCCCCGGCCGCGCTGGCCGCCCATACGCACAAGGCGGTAACGGCACCGTAGAGCAGGCAGAGTACGGCTCCGAACAGGCTGAACCGACGCATCGGCGTCAGCTGCTGCGCCGTCGGAACAACCACACCGACACGCCCAGCATCACCATCGGCGGCAGCGCGTAGGCGATGCGGTAATCCAGTTTCAGCGCGCCGGCCATGCGGCCGAAGAACAGCTGCAGCAGCCAGAACCCCAGCGCGAACAGGATGCCCAGGAACAGGCGCTTGCCCAGGCCGCCGCTACGCAGCGAACCGAACGAGAACGGGATCGCCGCCATGCACAGCGCCAGCACGTTGAGCGGATAGAACCAGCGGCTCCAGTACTGATCTTCGTAGTCGCGCGCATCCAGGCCGTTGCGGCGGCGGTATTCGATGCTCTGCTGCAGATCGCGCGCGGACAGGTTGCGCGGCTTGGCCAGCCCTGCCGCCAGCGCCGCCGGGCTGAGCTGCGACTGCCACGCCAGCTCGGGGAAGGTTTCGCGCTGCACCGAGCGCTCCTGGAAGGTATCGCGGCGTACCTGGCGCAGCGTCCAGGTCCCGTTGCGATTCTCGGCCAGCGCCGCGTAGGTCAGTTGCGCCAGACGGCCACTGGCATCGAGGTGATACAGCCGTACATCGTGCAGGTCCAACGCGGTGCCGCCGCCATCGAGCAGCTTCTCTTCGCCGCTCAGCGCATTGAGGAAGGTGTCGCCCTCGCGCGCCCACAGCCCGGAATAGCGCGCCATTGCCATGTCGCTGTTGTAGCGGGCGCTGGTTTTCAGGGTATCGGCCTGGTTCTGTGCCCACGGCCCCACGGTCTCGCCGCTGATCACCATGGTGGCGGTCAGCAGCGCCATGGCCGCCACCACCGAAGCCGACATGCGCTTGCGCGACACGCCGAGTGCGCGCAGCGCGGTGAGTTCGGACGTCGCTGCCAGCTGGCCCAGGCCCATCAAGGCGCCGATCACCGCAGCGGTCGGAAACAAGGTGTAGGCCCGGCGCGGCACCGTGTAGGCCACATAGGCGATCGCATGGCCAAAGGTGTAGGTCCCCTGGCCGATGCTCTTGGCCTCGCTGGCAAAGGCATTGACCAGGTCCAGGCCCAGCAGCACCGCCCAGGTGAGCAGCACGGTGAACAGCACCGCACGCCCGACGTACCAGTCATGCACCCGCGGCATCAGCCTCATGCGCGGATCCTCGGCCGACGCACGCGACCATCGCGTGCATACGCCCAGATCGCCACCGCCAGCAGCGGCAGGGTCAGCCACCACAGACCGAGCGCGGCCGGGGTCTTGCCGTTGGCGATCCACTGGGTGCCGACGATCATCAGATTGGTGCCCACCATGTAGGCCAGGAAGGCCAGCATGATCCGGCCATACCGCTGCTGTCGCGGCGCGCTGCGCGACAGCGGCAGGGTCAGCAGCGCGAAGGCCAGCGCGAGCAACGGCGGCGCCAGGCGTTCATGCAGCTGCGCGCGCGCCGCCGGGCGCTGGTCCGAGAGCAGTTGCGTGGTCCACATCACTTCCGGGTCGTTGGCATCGTGCACCTGGGCCCGATCGGGCAAGGCCACGTCGTTGCTGGCGAATTTCATCAGGCGGTAGTCCAGGGTATTGCCGGCGGCCGGGCCTTCGATGCGGTAGCCGTTCTCCAGCCGCAGGAAGCGGTCGGCCTTGCCTTCGAAGAACATCGCGCCGCGGTCGGCGGTGACCACATCGATACGGTCGTCCTTCTGGCGCTGCAGGAACACCTTGCCCAGGCCCTTGCCGTCGGCCGAGATCGTGGTCAGGTAGACCACCCCGCCGCCGGACAGCGGCGTGAACTTGCCCGACTCCAGGCCGGCCATCACGATGCTGCGGTTGGCGTCCTCCAGCATGGCCTCGGCGGTGCGGCTGGCCCAGGGGCCCAGCCACAGCGAGCACAACCCGATCACCACGACCACCGGCACCACCAGCATCAACATCGGCCGCAACATGCGCCGCGGACCCACGCCGATGGCGGTAATGACCGCCATTTCTGAATCGCGGTACAGCCGCGCCAGCGCCAGCAGCAGCCCCAGCATCAGCGCCAGCGGCAGGATGATCGGCAGGTACGCCACGAATTGCAGGCCTACCTGGGACAGCAGCAAGCGAGCAGGGATGCGGCCATCGGCGATATTGCCGAGGATATCCACCAGCACACCGCCCACGCTGACGACCAGCAGCACGATCAAGGTGGCCAGGAAGCTCTGGGTGAAATCGCTAAGCAGGTATCGATCGAGCTTCGGCATGGGGTGGGCTTGTTTTAAACTCTCGGATTCGTTCGCGGCGGCGCCAGCCTAGTCCGGTTGGCGTAAACAGCCCGCGATTGTACGGATTTGCCTACGGAATCTGATCAATGGCCCTGCAATTCACCCTGAACCAAGACGCGCCGGCAAGCGCCGCCGTCGACTGCATCGTGGTTGGCGTGTTCGCCGACAAGACCCTGTCGCCCGCCGCCCAGGCGCTGGACAGTGCCAGCCAGGGCCGTCTGACGGCCCTGGTGGCACGTGGCGACGTGGCGGCCAAGACCGGCAGCACCAGCCTGCTGCACGACCTGCCGGGCGTCGCCGCCCCGCGCGTGCTGGTGGTGGGCCTGGGCGAGGCCGGCAAGTTCGGCGTGGCGCCGTACCTCAAGGCGGTGGGCGATGCGACCCGCGCGCTGAAGACCGGCCCGGTCGGCACCGCCCTGCTCACCCTGACCGAATTGCCGGTCAAGGCGCGCGACAGCGCCTGGAACATCCGCCAGGCGATCATCGTCAGCGACCATGCCGCCTACCGCTACACCGCCACGCTGGGCAAGAAGAAGGTCGACGAGACCGGCCTGACCACGCTGGCGATCGCCGGCGACGACGCCCGTGCCCTGGCCGTGGGCGTGGCCACCGCCGAGGGCGTGGAATTCGCCCGCGAGCTGGGCAACCTGCCGCCGAACTATTGCACCCCGGCCTACCTGGCCGAGACCGCGGCCGCCTTCGCCGGCAAGTTCCCCGGTGCCGAGGCCGAGATCCTGGACGAGACGCAGATGGAGTCGCTGGGCATGGGCTCGCTGCTGTCGGTGGCGCGTGGCTCGGCCAACCGCCCGCGGCTGATCGTGCTGAAGTGGAACGGCGGCGGCGACGCGCGTCCCTACGTGCTGGTCGGCAAGGGCATCACCTTCGACACCGGCGGCGTCAACCTCAAGACGCAGGGCGGCATCGAGGAAATGAAGTACGACATGTGCGGCGGCGCCAACGTCATCGGCACCTTCGTGGCCACGGTCAAGGCCGAGCTGCCGATCAACCTGGTGGTGGTGGTGCCGGCGGTGGAAAACGCCATCGACGGCAATGCCTATCGTCCCTCCGACGTGATCACCAGCATGTCCGGCAAGACCATCGAGGTCGGCAACACCGACGCCGAAGGCCGCCTGATCCTGTGCGATGCACTGACTTACGCCGAGCGCTTCAACCCCGAAGCCCTGGTGGACGTGGCCACGCTGACCGGCGCCTGCATGGTGGCGCTGGGCCACCAGACCGCCGGCCTGATGAGCAAGCACGACGACCTGGCCAACGAACTGCTGGCCGCCGGCGAGCACGTGTTCGACCGCGCCTGGCGCCTGCCGCTGTGGGACGAATACCAGGGCCTGCTGGATTCCAGCTTCGCCGACGTCTACAACATCGGCGGCCGCTGGGGCGGCGCGATCACCGCCGGCTGCTTCCTGTCGCGCTTCACCGAGAACCAGCGCTGGGCGCATCTGGACATCGCCGGCGTCGCCAGCGACGAAGGCAAGCGCGGCATGGCCACCGGACGCCCGGTGGGGCTGCTGACGCAGTGGTTGCTGGACCGCGCCGCAGGTGGGAATTGAGAATCGGGAATAGGGAACCGTGAAACCCCTCTCCTCTCAGGCACCGCCGCGACCTTCGAGGTCGCGGCGGTGCCGTGACCATTCCCGATTCCCCTCTCCCGATTCCCTGCCCTGATGCCTCGTGCCGATTTCTACCTGATCGCCAAACCGCGCTTCCTCAACGAACCGCTGCGGCTGGTCTGCGAGCTGGCGCGCAAGGCCAACGACGCCAACCTGCCTACGCTGATCCTGGCGCGCGACGCCGCGCAGGCCGAGGCCTTGGACGACCTGCTGTGGGCATTCGACGACGAGGCCTACATCCCGCACCAGATTGCCGGCACCGACGAAGAGGACGAACTCGCCCCGGTGCTGATCGCCGCCCCGGAGTTCGCCGCGCCTTCTCGCCCGCTGGTGATCAACCTGCGCGACGATCCCTACCTGGGCGCCTGCGACCGCGTGCTGGAAGTGGTGCCCGCCGACCCGGCGGCCCGCGAACCACTGCGCGAACGCTGGAAGCAGTACAAGGCCCTGGGCCTGGAACTGACCAAATACGACATGTGAGAGGGGCGGGGATTGGGGAGTTGGGATTGGGGATTCGTAAAAGCAGATTTTTTGCGCGTCCCTAGGCTGCATCCAGCCACGCATTCCAAGTAGCCGATCTTCGCTCCACACCACCACTGCTGACGTTGATGAGTGGATTGCCAGTGCTTCTTGCCGGCCCCATGACGCAACCAATCCCGAATCCCGAACAACGAATCCCCGCCCCACTATGACCACCCTCGCCTCCAGCTACGACCCCTCTTCCTTCGAATCGCGCCTGTACGCGCAGTGGGAGGCTGCCGGGTATTTCGTGCCGTCCGGCCAGGGGGAGCCGTATACGGTGCTGCTGCCGCCGCCGAATGTGACCGGTACGCTGCACATGGGCCATGCGTTCCAGCAGACGCTGATGGATGCGTTGGTGCGCTATCACCGCATGCGCGGCTTCGACACGCTGTGGCAGGGGGGCACCGACCATGCCGGCATCGCCACCGAGATGGTGGTGTCGCGCAACCTGGCGCTGGAAGGCAAGGGCGAGACGCGCGACTCGCTGGGGCGCGAGGGCTTCATCGCCAAGGTGTGGGAGTGGAAGGCCGAATCCGGCGACACCATCGAGCGCCAGATGCGCCGCCTGGGCACCTCCAGCGACTGGTCGCGCAGCACCTTCACCATGGACCCGCAGCCGTCGGCCGCGGTCAACGAAGCGTTCGTGCGCTGGTACGAGCAAGGCCTGATCTATCGTGGCCAGCGCCTGGTCAACTGGGACCCGGTGCTGAAGACCGCGATCTCCGACCTGGAAGTGGAAAACGTCGAGGAAGACGGTTTCCTGTGGTCGATCCGCTATCCGCTGGCCGATGGCGTGACCTACGAGCACGTCGAGCACGATGCCGACGGCGTCGAGACGCTGCGCGAGACCCGCGATTACCTGGTGGTCGCCACCACGCGCCCGGAGACCATGCTCGGCGATACCGCGGTGATGGTGCATCCGGAAGACCCACGCTATGCCACGCTGCACGGCGCCCGCATCGTGCTGCCGCTGACCGGCCGGCACGTGCCGGTGATCACCGACGATTATGTCGACCGCGCCTTCGGCACCGGCGTGGTCAAGGTCACGCCTGCGCATGACTTCAACGATTACCAGGTGGGCGTGCGGCATGAGTTGCCGCTGATCAACCTGTTCACCGTCACTGCCACCATCAACGAGAATGCGCCGGAGCGCTATCGCGGCCTGGATCGCTACGACGCACGCAAGCTGGTGCTGTCGGAGCTGGAGGAGTTGGGCGTCTTGGTCGAAACCAAGCCGCACAAGCTGCAGGTGCCGCGCGGCGATCGTACCGGGCAGGTGATCGAGCCGTATCTCACCGACCAATGGTTCGTGAAGATGGACGCGCTGGCCAGGCGCGGCCTGGAGCTGGTCGAAAGCGGCAAGATCCAGTTCGTGCCGCCGAACTGGATCAACACCTATCGCCACTGGATGGAGAACATCCAGGACTGGTGCATCAGCCGTCAGCTGTGGTGGGGGCATCGCATTCCGGCGTGGTTCGACGAGGCCGGCAAGTGCTATGTCGGCCATGACGAAGCCGAGGTGCGCGCCACACACGGCCTGGATGCCGCGGTCGCGTTGCATCAGGACAGCGACGTGCTGGAAACCTGGTTCTCCTCGCAGCTGTGGCCGTTCTCCACGCTGGGCTGGCCGGATGCGAACGCGATGGCCGAGCGCGGTTTCGCGCGCTATCTGCCGTCGTCGGTGCTGGTCACCGGCTTCGACATCATCTTCTTCTGGGTGGCGCGCATGATCATGGCCACCGACAGCTTCACCGGCCAGGTGCCGTTCCGCGATGTCTACATCACCGGCCTGATCCGCGATGCGCAGGGCCAGAAGATGTCCAAGTCCAAGGGCAACGTGCTCGACCCGCTGGACATCATCGACGGCATCAGCATCGAAGACCTGGTTGCCAAGCGCACCACCGGGCTGATGAAGCCCAAGGACGCGCCAAAGATCGAAAAAGCCACGCGCAAGGAATTCCCGGACGGCATCATTGCCCACGGTGCCGACGCGCTGCGCTTCACCATCGCCGCACTCGCCACGCACGGCCGCGACATCAAGTTCGATCTTGGCCGTGCCGAGGGTTACAAGAACTTCTGCAACAAGCTGTGGAACGCCACGCGCTTCGTGCTGATGAACACCGAAGGCGCGCGCTTTATCGGCGTGCCGCAGCCGCGCACCGAGGCCGAGCAATGGATTCTGGCGCGCCTGGACAAGGTGACTGCAGAAACCCACGCGCACTACGCCAACTACCGCTTCGATCTGCTGACGCAATCGCTGTACGAGTTCGCCTGGAATGCGTTCTGCGACTGGTTCGTCGAACTGGCCAAGCCCGCGCTCAACGGCCAGGACAGCGAGGCTGCCGCCAGCACGCGTCACACCCTGCTATACGTACTCGAAGCGCTGCTGCGCCTGCTGCACCCGCTCACCCCGTTCGTCACCGAAGAACTGTGGCAGCAGGTCGCGCCGCGCCTGGGCATCACCGCCGCCACGATCTCGCTGCAGGCATTCCCGCAGGCCGGCGATATCGACACCGCGGGCTACGCCGGCGCAGAGGCCGATGTCGAATGGCTGCAGTCGATGGTGTCGGCGCTGCGCCGGGTGCGCAGCGAATTGAACGTGCCGCCGTCCAGGCAGGTGCGCCTGCTGCTGCAGGCAGGAACTAGCGACGATCGCGCCCGTGTCGGCCGCTTCGCCTCGCCGCTGTCGTTCCTGCTCAAGCTCGAAGCGATCGACTGGCTCGACGCCGGCCAGGACACCCCGCCGTCGGCCACGGCCATCGTCGGCGAGCTCACCCTGCTGGTGCCGCTGGAAGGCCTGGTCGACATGGATGCCGAACGCACGCGCCTGGACAAGGAAATCAAGCGCGTGGAAGCCGAGATCGGCAAGTGCAATGGCAAGCTGGGCAACGCCACCTTCGTGCAGAACGCACCGGCCGTGGTGGTCGAACAGGAACGCGCGCGCCTGAACGACTGGACCACGCAGCTGACCGGCCTGCGCGAGCAACGCGCCAAGCTCTAACGCCGCCCATCACTGCTGGCCGAGATTGGGGTCGACAGCTGGGTGCGTCGAGGGCGCGGTGCCCTCACCGCTTGCGGGACACGCCGTGAACCCACGGTGGCGGCATCCATGCCGCCACACGGTCCCGCAACCGNGTCGAGGGCGCGGTGCCCTCACCGCTTGCGGGACACGCCGTGAACCCACGGTGGCGGCATCCATGCCGCCACACGGTCCCGCAACCGGCAAGGACACCGCACCAGACAGTTGGTTGGCTGCTTTATTGAAAGCGTTTCGCTCGGCTTGCAGCGGCAGACGAGACATTTCCATGTTTCGTGTCGAAAGCCTGCCTGTTGCTCGGCTTNGGCTGCTTTATTGAAAGCGTTTCGCTCGGCTTGCAGCGGCAGACGAGACATTTCCATGTTTCGTGTCGAAAGCCTGCCTGTTGCTCGGCTTGCGCGAGGAACTGATCGGACGCAACGTGCTTCGAACAGCGAACGCCATGCCTTGCTTGTAACTGCGCATACAGACCCTCTCGACTGGTCCTTGCCCGCCCACCGTCGCGGGACCTTACGCGGCATGGATGCCGCGTTAGAGCTTACAGGGACGTACTTGCAGCGTGTCCCGCGATGGTGGGCGGGCAAGGGCCCTGCAGCAAACCTGCAGCATCGAGGGCGCGGTGCCCCAGCCACTCGCGGAACAGGCAGCAACTCCGCACTTGAAGACTCCCACATCTGCGGCCTGTCAACGGAACGCTCACCGCCGCTGCACTAACGTGCCGGCGTCATCCATCAGAGTCCTTGCACATGCCTGTCAGCTACTCGATCAGCCTGCCCGACCCCAAGCTCGCCCGTGGCGGCGATGCGAGCGTGAGCTTCACCGCCCATGGTGCCGAGGCGTTTGCCGAACAGCTGCAAGCCGCCTTGCGTGATCCGGCCTGGTTCGATCGCTGGCGCCTGCTGCAGGCCGACCCGGATGCGGTGGACCCCAGCCTGGGCGTCACCGATCCCTCGGCAACGGTGACCGGCAAGCAGGGCGACCTGCGGATCGACCTGGTCGCCACCACCAGCATCCCCGGCGACCTGCTCAAGCAGCGCATGCAGGCGCTGGCCGGGCACCACTGGGAACTGCGCGACGTGCGTTGAGTCACGCGGCCGCCGCGCACGCAGCGCGGCGGCAACGCCACTCAGCTCAGCGCGCTGCTCGCCGCGGCCAGCGCCATTTCAGATTCACCGCCAGCGTGCCGACCACGATCAGCGCCAGGCCCAACCACTGCACCGGCACCAATGCGTGGCCGTAGAGCAGGTAGTCCAGCAAGAGCGTCACCAGCGGATACACGAACGCCAGCACCGCGATCGTGGCCACATGCAGATGGCGATAGGACGAATAGAACAGCACATAGACGATGCCGCTGTGGATCACGCCCAGGCCCACCAGCCACAGCCAGTGCAGGCCCGGATGCAATGCGGCGCTGCTGGAAAACCCGGCCAGCAGGCACGTGCCGACCCAGCACTGCACGGTCACCACCGCCAGCGGTCGCTCACGGCTGATGCGACGCGACATCAGCAACGAGGCACCGCACAGCAACGCCGCCAGGAGCGTGAGCGCAATGCCGATCAGGTAGCCACGATCGGCCGCCTGCCACAAGCGTGCCGGATCTGCCGAGCAGGCCACGCCGACGAATGCCAGCAGCGTCCAGCCCAGATCGACACGCCGCGTGCGCTCGCCCTGCAACAATGCGGCCAGGAGCAGCATCACGAACGGGAACACGTGGTAGACCATGGTCGCCACGCCGATCGACGAGCGTGCCATCCCCGCGAACAATGCCACCCAGTTCAATACCAGCAGCACCCCGCTGATGGCGGCATCACGTAACAGCGCACGCTCGCGCCACAGGCCTTGCAGCTGTCCACCGATCACTCCGCACACGCTGAGAAACAGCGCGCCGAACAGGCAGCGATAGAACACTGCCGTCACCGGGTCCTGCCCGCTTTCATGCACGAATACGCCGACCGAGCCGATCAGCACCTCGGCGACCAGCAATTGCCAGATCGCGCGTCGTCCGGCGCCGGCGGGTGCCGCTTGCACAGACAAGGAGGCGCTCATGACGCAGGGGTTCCCTGCAGAGACCGGACAGCGCTGCCACGCGCGCAGATAGGCTGCGGTCGAACCCGGCACTGCAGGTCGCCGCCCCGCGCAAGGGCTCGCAGCGCAGTGAGCCGCGTCCTGGCCAGCCGTTGTGCCCAGCGTGGTGCACGCGCGGCATCGCACGATTGGAGGGTCCGACCCTCGCCAACGCCATCGGAAGGGCGCAAATAGCGGGCAACAGCAAACGCAGCAAGCAGCACGGCCAACCTCACGGAAGGGAATCCACACCCGGCGCACTCACCGGGCACGGCCAGTCTGCAACGTGCTAAACGACCATGACAGATTCAGATACGCTGCAAATCGACCAATACAGATGGGAGCGCCCGCAGATGCTGCTGTACGAAACGCTGGCCACGCAGCTGCGGCAGCAGATCGAGGGCGGCACCCTGCGTGCCGGCGAGCGCCTGCCCTCGATCCGGCAACTCGCCGCCAACCACGGCATCAGCACCGCCACCGCCGTGCAGGCCTGCCTGCAACTCGAGCGCGAAGGACGGGTGCAGGCGCGCCCCCGTTCGGGCTACTTCGTGCGCAGCACCACGCCTGCATTGCCAGCCGCAGCGCCCCTCCCACGTCGGCGCAAACCGGGCGTGGTCGACAACCCGGCCTTGCAGCGCGTACTCGATACCCTGGCGCGTACCGACCTGGTGCCGCTGCACACCGCCACGCCCGCGCCAGCGCTATTGCCCACCGCGCAACTGGCCGCGGCCCTGGCGCGGCAGCTGCGTCGCCAGCGCACCGCGGCGTTGGATTACGCACCGCCGCAAGGCCACGCCGCACTGCGCCGCCAGATCGCACAGCGGTATGCACACTGCGCAACCACCGTCGATGCCGAGGAGGTGGTGATCACTGCCGGCGCGATGGAAGCGATCAGCCTGGCGCTGCGCACGCTTACCGCAGCAGGCGATGTGGTGCTGATCGAAACACCCACCTATCACGGCATCCTGCAGGCGGTGGCTGCGTTGCGGCTCAAGGTGCTGGAGGTGCCCAACCGTCCCGGTCACGGCATCGATGTCGCGCGTATGGACGCGCTGCTGCAGCGCACTCCGGTACGTGCCGCAGTGCTGGTCCCCAACTTCAACAATCCCAGCGGCAGCCTCACTCCCGACAGCGCCAAGCGCGCATTGCTCGCCAGCTGCGCCCGCCATGGCACGGTGGTGATCGAAGACGATATCTACGGCGAACTGGATTGGTCGGGCCAACGTCCGCGCCCGCTGCGCCATTTCGACACCCATGCCAACGTGATCACCTGCGGCTCGTTTTCCAAGGTGCTGTCGCCCGGCTTGCGGGTGGGGTGGTTGCTCGGCGGCGACTGGACCGACGCGCTGGTGCGCGCCAAGTATTTTTCCACCGTCGGCAGCGCCAGCCTGCCACAACTGGCGCTGGCCGATTATCTGGCGCAACACGATCTGGAACGGCACCTGCGCAAGCTGCGCCGCACCCTGGCCGACAACGGGCAGCGGCTGCGCGATGCAATCGTGCGGCATTGGCCGCAAGGCACACGCGTGGGCGACCCGGCCGGTGGGCTATCGCTATGGCTGCAATTGCCCGACGCCGGCAGCGGCCAGGCCGTGTTCGAGGCCGCACTGGCCGAACGCATCGGCACCTCGCCCGGTCATCTGTACTCCAGCCGTGGCGACTACGCAGATCACCTGCGGCTGACCTGCGGGCAGCCGTGGAGCGACACGCTGGAGCGCGCGATGCGCCGACTGGGCAAGCTTGCGGCGCAGGTGGTGCGTTAGCCGCGCCTGGTTGGTGGCAATGGCGATCGCCGACAGGAGAATGAGGTGACGCAGCTGATCGACGCAGACTTCAGATGCGAAAAGGCTGCTTGCGCGCCTTATCAGCAAGTGTGCAGGGCGTTGTGTTGAAGCCTGCCTGTTGACTGCGCTGTAGTGAACCGCTGACAGCGGTGCCGTTATCCAAACAACGCACGTCGTGCCCTGCTTGCATCGTGCATGCCGACCAGCGCCGATGGTCCTTGCCTGCCCGCCGTCGCGGGACCTTGAGCGACATGGATGCCACGCCAGAGCCTTACAAGGACCTACCTGCGGTGTGTCCCGCGATGGTGGGCGGGCAATGGCCCTGCAGCCACACCGCAGATCGGTCGCTCTACCGGCCGACCTAGGCGCTCCACCAAGCTTCACCGTCCCCTCATCCGCCCCTGCGGGGCATCTTCTCCCGAAGGGAGAAGGGAGCCAGGCCGCACTTCAGCCGGCCTACCAGCTGGCCTCACCTCCGCCGGGCTTCGCCCCTCCCCTCATCCGCCCCTGCGGGGCACCTTCTCCCGAAGGGAGAAGGGAATTCAGTTCGGCACTTTCCTCATGTCACGGCCGATGCAACACGGAAGCGCGGCAGCGCCTCGCATTGCACTGCAATGCAATGCAATGCACTTCAATGCAATGCAATGCGGAGCAGTGCAATGCGGTGCGGTGCAACGCAGTGCGACGCACTGAGCACCACCAAGCGCCATCCCATGCCAAGCACTCACTCCGCGCTCGACCAAACGATCAACCACGCAACGCCGCGGCGTGGTGCGCGATATGCTCGCCGATGAAGCTGGCGATGAAGTAATAGCTGTGGTCGTAACCAGGCTGCAGCCGCACCGTGACCGGATAACCGGCTGCGGTAGCGGCCTCTTCGAACAGTGACGGTTTCAGCTGGTTCTCGAGAAATTCATCGCCGTCGCCCTGATCGATCAACAACGGCAGGCGTTCCTGTGCCTGTGCGATCAGCGCAGTGGCGTCGTACGCTTTCCACGCGGCACGGTCCGGCCCCAGATACTGGCCAAACGCCTTCTCGCCCCACGGTACCTGGCTCGGCGCGACGATCGGCGAGAATGCCGACACGCTGCGATAGCGGCCCGGATTCTTCAACGCGATGGTCAAGGCGCCATGGCCGCCCATCGAGTGGCCGCTGATCGCACGCGCACCGGTGGTGGCGAAGTGCGCCTCGATCAACGCCGGCAATTCGTTCACCACATAGTCGTACATGCGGTAATGCGCCGCCCACGGCTGCTCGGTGGCATCGACATAGAAACCGGCACCCTTGCCGATGTCGTAGCCATCCGCGTCGGCCACATCGTCGCCACGCGGGCTGGTGTCGGGGGCAACCAGGATCACGCCATGCTCGGCCGCGTAGCGCTGCGCGCCGGCCTTGCTGATGAAGTTCTGTTCGGTGCAGGTCAGGCCGCTGAGCCAGTACAGCACCGGTAGCGGGCCATCGGCGGCCTGCGGCGGCAGGTAGACACCCACCTGCATGCTGCAGTTCAAGCTCTGCGATTGATGCCGATAGACATCTTGCCAGCCGCCGAAGCAGGCACGGTGTTCGATACGTTCCATGAGATTCCTTCGATAAGAACCTGCGGCCGGCATGCGTGCCGGCCGCGGGGTTGGGCGATCAGTGCAGCAAGCCCTTCTTGCGTGCCACGTTGGCAGCCAGCGCATCCATCAATCCCGGCGACAGGCAGTCGTACGGGGTCAGGCCGAGCGCGTTGAGCCGGGCCCGCACGCCGTCCATCTCGGCCGGCGGGGTTCCGGTTTCGATGATGGAGGACACGAACGCCGCAAAGCCCGGCGGCGACCAGCCCGGCTGCTGCGACAACTCGGTGTGGATGAAGTCCAGACCGTAAAACGCGTGCTCCCTGTCTTCGATACGACCAATCATATGCACGCCGCAGCCGGTGCATGCATGCCGCTGGATCGCCGCGCTTGCGTCGACGACCTTGAGCTTTTCCGCATGCGCGGTCACCGTGACCTTGTCGCGCGGCGCCACTGCAATCACCGAAAATGTCGCGCCTTCCGGCTTCCAGCACTTGCTGCAGCCGCAGGCGTGGTTGTGCGCGGTCTGCGCTCCCACCTCCACGGTCACCTTGTCGCTGGCGCAGTGGCATTCAAGGGTTCCGCCCTGAAAACTTTCCGCACCGCCACGCGCTACACCACTGTCTACCGAAGGATGAATCGAGACGCTGGTCATCATGCCCCTCCCGGAGTATCGGGTACCACGTGCGCGGAAGCGGCCGCGCGCCGATCCTGACCGTCCGGTCAGAAATGAATCACGGTGCGGATCGACTTGCCTTCATGCATCAGGTGGAAGGCCTCGTTGATCTCTTCCAGCGGCATGGTGTGGGTGATGAACGGATCGAGATCGATCTCGCCCGTCATCGATTGCTCCACCATGCCCGGCAACTGGGTACGTCCCTTGACACCACCGAAGGCCGAACCGCGCCACACGCGGCCGGTCACCAGCTGGAATGGACGGGTGCTGATTTCCTGGCCGGCGCCAGCCACGCCGATGATGACGCTCTCGCCCCAGCCCTTGTGGCAACACTCCAGCGCCGAGCGCATCACGTTGACGTTGCCGATGCACTCGAAGCTGAAGTCCACGCCGCCATCGGTCAACTCGACGATGACCTCCTGGATCGGCTTGTCGTAGTCCTTGGGGTTGATGCAGTCGGTGGCGCCCATGCTGCGCGCCAGGTCGAACTTGCCCGGGTTGGTGTCGATGGCCAGGATGCGCCCGGCCTTGGCCTGCACCGCGCCCTGGATCACCGCCAGCCCGATGCCGCCCAGGCCGAATACCGCCACGCTCTCGCCCGGCTTCACCTTGGCGGTGTTGTGCACTGCACCGATGCCGGTGGTGACACCGCACCCGAGCAGGCACACCTTTTCCAGCGGCGCTTCCGGGTTCACCACCGCCAGCGAGATTTCCGGCACCACGGTGTATTCGCTGAAGGTGCTGCAGCCCATGTAGTGGTAGATCGGCTCGCCGTTGTAGGAGAAGCGCGTGGTGCCGTCGGGCATCAGGCCCTTGCCCTGGGTGGCGCGTACGGCCTGGCACAGGTTGGTCTTGCCGGACAGGCAGAATTTGCACTTGCGGCATTCGGCGGTGTACAGCGGGATTACGTGATCGCCGACCTTGACGCTGGTCACGCCCTCGCCCACTTGCTCGACGATGCCGCCACCCTCGTGGCCCAGCACGGACGGGAAGATGCCTTCCGGATCGTCGCCGGACAGCGTGAACGCGTCGGTGTGGCACACGCCGGTGTGGGTGATGCGGACCAGCACTTCGCCGGCCTTCGGCGGTGCGACGTCGATCTCGACGATTTCCAGCGGCTTGCCGGGGCCGAATGCAACTGCTGCACGGGATTTCATGTGGTGGTGCTCCTGACGATGAGATTCAAGGACGGGCACGGCGTGCGCCGACCCGGTGGGAGTTCATTTGAGATAGGACCGGACCAGCCCGAGCAGCTCCTGCACGCGCTCGGCGCGCTGCGCATCGGAGGCGGCGGCATGGCCGAAGTCTTCGCGGATATGCGCTTCGAGTACCTGCGACATCAAGCCGTTGACGGCACCCCGGATCGCGGCGATCTGCTGCAGCACAGGCGCACAGTCTGCGCCCGCTTCCAGCGCGCGCTCAAGTGCGTCGCATTGCCCGCGCAGGCGTCGCACGCGCGCCAGCGCCCGCTTTTTCTCCTCTGGCGAATGCGGCATGACGGCCTCCGGTCAAATACTGGGGGGTAGTATATGGATCCGGCCGGAAAAAGCCATGCCTGCGAACGGGCCGGCAGGAACAACGCCCGCCGGGCCGTGGCCCGGATCGCCCGCCAGCTGCGACGACAGCCGCGCCCGCCATGGCGCCGCAGGTCCTCGACGCGGTGCCCCGGGGCGCTGCGGAGCCGGCGCCTTCATCGCCGCTGGCGTCGCACTGCAGCACGCTCTCGGCGGCAGCACGCTTGTTTCGCGACAGCGCGGAAACATCAGCTGTCGTCGCCATTCCACCGCATGCTCTCCGACACCGGCAGCTCGATGGTGCAACGCACGCCGTCCGGCCCCAGCACGTAGGTCGTCTCGGCCTGCAACTGGTACGGCAGCGCGCGTTCGATCAATTCGCGGCCATAGCCGGACCCTTGCGCCGCTTCGCCGGGCACCGGCATGTGCACGCCGGTCTCGCTCCACTCGATGCGCAGGCGGGTGCCTCTGGCGGTCCCCAGCAGGCGCCAGCGCACCTGCAACTGGCCGCCGGCCTGTGCAAGCGCGCCGTACTTGTTGGCATTGGTCGCCAGCTCATGCAGGGCCAGCGCAAAGGTCTGCACGGTGCTGGAGCGCAGACGCACGCCGCCGGGGCCGTCCAGTCTCACGCGGTCGCCCTGGCCCTGCGCATCGATCGCGCCCATGGCCGACAACTCGACCCGGATCAATTCGTCGAACAGGATGCGATCGCCTTCGTTCAAGCGCGACAGCAGCCCCTGCACGCGCGCCAGGGCGTCCAGGCGGTCGTTGTAGATCAGCGCCAGTTCGGCGATGGTTCCGCTGCTGCGTTGCGTGCGGTTGAAGACCACACGCACCACGCCCATCAGGTTGCGCGTGCGGTGCTGCAGCTCGGCCAGCAATACCTGCTGGCGGTCTTCCCACTGCCGTCGCCGGGTCACGTCCTGGCCGATCTTGAGGTAGCCCAGCGGCTCGGCACCGCCATCGCGCAACGGCCGCGTCGCGCCTTCGATGAACACGCGGCGGCCGTCCTTGCATTGATGCCAGCGCACGTTCGGCGCGCCGCCGGTGTAGTGCGCCTGTTCGATCTCGCGCTGCGGCACGCCGGTCAGGCGGTCCTCGGCCACGAAGGTCATTGCGATGTGCTGGCCGATCGCCTCCTCGGCGGTCCAGCCGAACACCGCTTCGGCACCCGGCGGCCAGGTCTGGATATGTCCGCGCGTATCGGTGGTAAAGATTGCGTAGTCGAGCGCGCTCTCCAGGATCACCCGGTAGCGCTGCTCGCTTGCGAGCAGCGCGCCCTGGGCACGCGCACGCTCCAGCGCCGCCCAGGTGCGCTCGGCGGTTTCCTCTGCCAGGCGGATCTCGGCGGCACTCCAGTTGCGTGCGCCGCGTTGATTGACCACGAAGGTGGCCACCAGCTGGCCCCCCTTGACCAGCGGCACCACGATCAGCGCGCCGATCCGGTTGTCCAGGTAGGCTGCGCGCTGGTCGTCGGGCAATGCAGGATCGGTGGCGGCATTGCGTACCACCCAGGTCTGCGCATCGATCAGCCAGGGCATCGGCCAGTCCGTCAACGCAAAGCGCCGCGCCTGGCCGGTTTCGTCGGGGTGATGCCAGTCGCGCTCGACCACGGACTGGTTCGCCCCGGCATCCACTTCCACGTAATACGCGCGGCCGGCGTCCAGGTGCTCGCCCAGGACACGCGCGGCCTCGCCCTGGATCGCGGCCGGATCGGGCAGCGGCCGCAAGGCGTCGGAGAGTTTCAACAGGAAGGCATTGCGGTCCTGCACTTCGCGTAGCGCCGCCTCGGTGCGCTTGCGGTCGGTGATGTCGAGCACGAACTCGAAGCCGGTACCGTCCGGCAGGCGCTTGGAGGCAAACAGGGCCCAGCGCCGGGTTCCGTCCTTGCACAGGTATTGGCGCTCATAGGGCGTGGCACTGCCCCTGGTCCTGAGCTGCTCGAACGCCTGCTCGCACACGCCGCTGAATTCGGGCGGCGTCAGCGCCTGCCAGGTCAGCAGGCCCGCTTCCAGGTCGGCACGGCTGTAGCCGCTCATTTTGAGAAAGGTGTCGTTGGCATCGGTGAGGCGACCGTCCATGTCGAAGTACGTCGCACCGACGGTTTCGATCGTCAACGCGGTGCGGAAGCGTTCCTCGCTGGCACGCAACCGCTCGTCGGCGCGGCGCTTGTCGGAGATGTCGCGAAAGTACACCGAGATTCCGCCGTCTTCGGTGGGATAGATGCTGACGTCCACCCAGCACCCCAATGCCGGCGACAAGGTTTCCAGGCGGACCACCTGGCGCGTCTGCGAGGCCTGCACATGCGCCTGGTACGGAAGCGACCCGATCGAGTCGGGAAATTGTTCCCACAGCAAGGTCCCGAGCAATTGATCGCGCGCGCGTCCCCACAGCAACTCGGCCTTCTGATTGATGTAGGTGAAGCGCCCCTGCGCGTCGACGCCATAGAACGCGTCGGAAATGCTCTCCAGAATGTCGCGATTGCGCTCGGCAAGCGCCCCCACTTCCATCTGCACCTGGCGTTGCGCAGTGACCTCCTGCAGCACCGCAACGCCACCGGTGACGTGCCCGCCCTCGCGCAGCGCCACCGCGGTGATCCGCAACCAGCGCTGCGCGGCGTCACGAGGATCGAGGAAATCCACCGGCGCGATCGTGTCCTCGCCACGCAGCGCGCGGGCGCAGGGAAACTCCTGGATCGCGACCGCCTGCCCTTGCTGATCGACACCGGCCCGCGGCCGCTGCTGCGCCGGCGCGCGCGAGGGAACCCGCTCTGCCAGCTGGTCGCGCAGCTGTGGATTCCGGTAGGTGAAGCGGCCTTGCGTATCGAACAGACCGATCCCGATGGGGACCTGGTCGAGCACGCACGTCAGCCGCGCCTCGCTATCGCGCAGGCATTCCTCGGCCTGCTTGCGCGCCGTGACGTCGGCGCCGGCACCGAACCACTCGGTGATGCGTCCTTGCGCATCCAGGGCCGGGACCGCCTTGGTCGCCATCCACGCAATGCTGCCATCGGCGCGCCGCATCCGGTGCTCGAACACGATCGCGCTGCGCGAGCGGATCCCTGCATCGATCCTGCTGCGCACCAGCGCCTGGTCCTCTGCGGGAGTGTAATCCCTGATCCACGAGCGGCTGGTGGCCGGCGCATCGGCGGCGGGCGCACCGGCCGTCAGCTGGTGCATCTGGTCCCAGTCCGCGCTCATGCGGTAATGCACCTCGGAACTGGCCGCCGACAACGCCGCCAGCCGCGACTCGCTGCTGCGCAATGCCCGCTCGGCGCGATGGCGCTCGATGTAGTCGGCCGCCGTCCAGGCGAGCAGTTCGAGCAATCTGAGTTCGTGCTCCGCAGGCCGATACGGCACGGTGAACTGGGTCCCGAGCAATCCCAGCAGGTCGCCGGCACGGTTGAACAACGGGGTGAACTGGGCAGCCCGGATGCCGCTGCACAGTGCCGCCTCGTGATCGGGGGTTCCCTGCAACGGGGTGTAGGTTTCGATGTCCTCGATCACCAGCTGGCGGCGTGCGCGCCGCACGGCGTCGCAGGTGGCCTGGAAGCCGTCTTTCAGGAACTGCTGCACGAAGGCGCTGCGTTCGTCATGTCCGCGATAGACACGCAATTCCATCCCGCTGTTGTGCGCATTGACCAGTTGCACGCAGCCGCAGTCGGTGCGCGCGAAGGCGCAGGCCAGCGCGGTGATTTCCTGCAAGGCGCTGCGCGCATCGGCCTGTGCCGCCAGGCTGACCTGCAAGGCATGCAGGCGCTGCATGCCGGAGAGCTCGTCCTGCAGCGCCGCGTTGTCCTGCCTGGTGTCGTCGGGCACGGCACTCATCGTGTCCGGCTCCTGCCTGCGCGCATCGTCATCGATCAGCCGTACCGGGTGAGTCCCCACAGTGCGCAATCGATGGCGAAGAGCTTGTCAGTAGCGTGCTCGACACGGCAGGTCGCCGCCGCGCCCCGCGCGTGTGGATAAGCCCGGCCACCCGCGGCGTGGCGGCCCCTGTGGTGCGCCAGGCCCGTGCAGGCCATCGGGCCCCGGGCCGTCGCGCCGGAACCCACCGGGCAGCGGCATTGGCGACGTCATGCCGTTGCTGGCCGGACAGCGGCCCACTACCGCTGCGCACCGATCGCTGGCGTGTGTCGGCATCCGGCGACAAGGCCTGGAACCCCGCCAGCACCGTGTGCTGCTGCGTGCAGGACGTCCGGGCCGCGGCAAAGGCCCAAGCCGGGTCGATGCCTCAGTTCTCGACCACCACCGGGGCGACGCTCGCGGCGACATCGGCCGCATCTGCGGGCAACGACGCCAGCACCGCACTGCGAAAGCGCGCAGCGAACGCGGCATCGTTGGCCTGGTAGAACGCACGCGCGTTGGCCGACAACTGCTCCAGCTGCGCCTGCGGCAATGCCAACGCGGTTTCCACCGCCTGCGCAATGCCCGCCGCATCCACGTAGTAGTAGGACGCCAGGCGCCGTTGGCGCACCTCGGCCACCGGAATCAGCACGCCGTGCTCGGGCCTGACCAGCTCGTTCATCGGCTCACCGTCGGTGGCCAGGGTTACCGCGCCCACGCTCAGCGCTTCCATCAGGTAATGCCCGAAGCCCTCGGCCTCGGACGGGCACAGGTGGAACAGATGCGCGTTCTGCAGCCGCCGCAGTTCGGCGTCGTCGAGATAGCGCACGCGGTGGTCGATGTTCGGCGCCACCACCGGCTTGCCGGCGGTGCGCGGATTCTGCACCACCGTCAGCAACGGCCACTCCGGATGCCGTTGCCAGGTCTCCAGCAGCACACGGGTGCCCTTGGCGGTACTGCGCCCGGCCAGATGGAAGAACGCGCGCTGACGCCGGACCTGCGCGTCGTGGCGATCCGGGCTGGTGAAGCCGATGAAGCGCGTGGCGCAGCCCAGATTGCGAAAGATCCGCTCGGCGTGATGGGTCTTGCACAGCACTGCGTCGAACTGCGACAGCCGCGGCAGCCACTTGGGCAGCAGCCACTCCGGATTGGGCACCAGCAGGTTGGTCTGGCCCAGCGGCAGGCAGCGCGCATACACACGCTCGGAAAAGATCTGCACCGGCACCCGTCCGAACAGCGCGCGGCTGGCCCACAAACGGGCTTCGCGCGCGGTGTCGTGCAGCCGCTGACTGGTGAAGCCCACCTCCTGCACCGGGATGCCGCCGGCGCGCAGCGCCTGCGCCATCAGTTGCATGTCCCGGGTCAGGCCCACGCCGTTGTCGCGGCTGATCACCCGCATCATCGGAAACGCCTCCTCATGCGTACACTCGCCACTGTAGCGACACGGTGTCGATGGCCCGGTTTCCTGCGCGATATCCCGTTCTGTCATGTTGCGTCACACGTATGCCAAAAGTTGACAAATTCAATCATTATGATGCGCGCTCCAGCCCTGCGACTGCGAGCACCATGTATCCGGCAGCCACCACCCTGCGCGGGCCAAGCTCCGCAACACCGACGATGACCTCCATGGACATGCACCCCCCCTGCGTTCTCGTGGTCGACGACGACCCTGACCTGCGCAAGCTGATCGGTGAGTTCCTCAGCGCCCACGGCTACCAGGTGGACGTTGCCGAGAACGTGGCGGAGATGCGCCAGAGCATCGCGCAGCGTCGCCCGGACCTCATCGTACTCGACGTGATGATGCCTGGAGAAGACGGCCTGAGCGCGGCGCGGGCGCTGGCCAGCGAGCGCGGTTCACCTGCAGTCATCATGCTCAGCGCGCTGGGCAACGACACCGACCGCATCATCGGCCTGGAAGTGGGCGCCGACGATTACCTGGCCAAGCCCTGCAATCCGCGCGAACTGCTGGCACGGGTGCGCGCCCTGCTGCGCCGCAGCCAGGCCAGCGGCGAGCAGGCCGACCACCGCGGCAACGTCTACGAGTTCGCCGGCTGGCGGCTGGACGTGGTCCGCCGCGACCTGCGCGACCCCACCGGCATCTTCATCAACCTCTCCGATGGCGAGTTCGCGCTGCTGCGCACCTTCGTCGAGCATCCGCAGCGGGTGCTGAGCCGCGACCAGTTGCTGGACTACGCCCGCGGCCGCGACACCGACGTCTACGACCGCGCCATCGACAGCCAGATCAGCCGCCTGCGCCGCAAGATCAACGAGCGCGTGCATACCGAGTTGATCCGCACGGTGCGCAACGAGGGCTACATGCTGCTGCCGGGCGTCTCGCGCCTGTGAGCAAACCGGCACGGCCCGGGCTCTCGATCTTTGCCCGTACCTTCGTACTGCTGGCGGTGGCGCTGCTCACCGCCCAGGTCATCGGCATTGCCCTGCTGGTGATGCGCACCCCGGTCTACGAGCCGCCGGTGCATCCGCCCGAGGTGGTGGCGCTGCTGTCCACGCGGATGCCGGCCGGCACCCAGACCCTGACGGTGCACGAATCGGCCCAGCCTCCGCTGCCGCCGACAGGCCAGGTGCGCGATGGATTTGCCGAAATGCTGCTGGCCCATTGGCTGGACGTTCCCGAGCAGCGCGTGCGCTTCTACCGCAGCGCCGACGTTGGCCAGGGTCCGCAGATCGGCAGCGCCGCCGCGCCGCGCCCGCCTGGCCAGGCGCCGGTCGCCGGGGCCGATGGCGGCGATGGCGGCGATGCCGGTGGCGCCGGCACGCGCCGCGACGCCATGCAGCGCGCGCCGCCGGCACCAGGCGACTGGCCGCGCGACCTCCCCTCCGGCACCCTGCCAGTCGGCAACAGGCTGCCTGCGGACCACGCCCCGGACGCCTGGGAAAGCGAGCGGCTGACCCCGGGCGTGCCGTTGCTGGACGGCTTCACCGCCGCGCTGCAGCAGCCCGATGGCCGCTGGCGCACGGTCGAATCGCCGCCGCGGCGGCTGTCGGCCGAGTTCAAGACCCATGTGGTGCTGCTGTTCCTGGCCGGCCTGCTCGCCAACGTGCCGCTGGCGTGGTGGTTCTCGCGTGCGCTGTCGGCGCCGATCAAGCGCTTTGCCGAAGCCGCCGACCGGCTGGGCCGCAATCCGGAGGCGGCCGCCTTGCAACGCAGCGGCCCGCCGGAGATCGTGCGCGCGGCCGATTCGTTCAATGCGATGCAGGCGCGCCTGAACCGCCTGATCAACGAACGCACCCACATGGTGGCGGCAATCGCGCACGACCTGCGCACGCCGCTGGCACGTCTGTCGTTCCGCCTGGACGGCCTGCAGCCACCGTTGCGCGACAAGGCGCTAGCCGACATCGACGAGATGAAGGCGATGATTTCCGCCGCGCTGGATTTCATCCAGAACGATCGCCACCGCGGCAAGCGCGCGCCGCTGGATCTGCGCCTGCTGGTGGAAAGCGTGGTCGACAATGCCACCGACATCGGCGCCGATGCCGAACTGCTGCCCGGCCCGGAAATCACCCTGGATGGCGACCCGCTGGCATTGCGTCGGGCGGTGATGAATCTGCTGGAGAACGCGCTGAAGTACGGCAAGCGCGCGCGCCTGCAGCTGCAGCGCGATGGCGAGGACGGCGTGCTGTGGATCGACGACGACGGCCCCGGCATCGACCCGACCCAGCGCGACCAGTTGCTGCTGCCCTTCGTGCGCGGCGAGTCCTCGCGCAATCGCGACACCGGCGGCATCGGGCTGGGGTTGTCGGTGGCGCACAGCATCGTGCTGGCGCATGGCGGCGACCTGCGCCTGGACAACCGTGCAGCAGGTGGCGGCCTACGCGTGACGGTGCGGCTGCCGTGCGTGCCGGAACGGCGCTGAGCCGGAACGGGTCTGGCGCCCCTCCGGGCGCCGCATCCCGGTCAGGCGGGGCGTGGCGACCTGGCGATCAGCACCGCGCTTGCGCGCGGCCCGCAGCCCACCTCTGGCGTCCGGTCTGCCTGGGATTCGACGACGCGATCCGCGCCGTCCTGCGCCTCTTTCCCCACACAGAGCCGGCAAGACGCGCGCCGGCACCTGCCTGCTTCGACGCTCAGTAGGCGAACTCGCGGAACACCCGATCGATGTCGCCGTTCCAGGCACCGTGGTACAGCGCCAGCTTGCGCTCGGCGGCGGTCACGCCGCTCTCGGCGATCTCGGCGATCACATCCAGGAATCCGGTCTCGTCCTGCCCGTCGCGGTTCAGGCGCGCACGCCGGCGCAGCCCTTCGCGCGCGATATTGACCGCGTCCACCGCCAGGTCGCGCACGGTGCCATTGCGGAACGGCAGGCCCAGCGCATGCCTGGGCACGCCGTCGCGCAAGGCGTGGCGCTCGGCCGGGCTGAAATCCTTGACCAGGTCCCAGGCCGCATCCAGCGCGGTGTCGTCGTACAGCAGCCCCACCCAGAACGCCGACAGCGCGCACAGCCGGTCCCACGGGCCGGCATCGGCGCCGCGCATTTCCAGGTACTTCTTCAGGCGCACTTCCGGAAACGCGGTGGTCATGTGATCGGACCAGTCGCGCAGCGTCGGCAACGCGCCCGGCAGTGCCGGCAACCGGCCCTGCATGAAATCGCGGAAGCTCTGCCCGCTGGCATCGACATAGACGCCGTCGCGGTAGGAAAAATACATCGGCACATCGAGCAGGTAATCGACGTAGCGCTCGTAGCCGAAGCCGTCTTCGAACACGAAATCCAGCATGCCGGTGCGATCGGCGTCGGTGTCGGTCCAGATGTGCGAGCGGTAGCTCAGGTAGCCGTTGGGCTTGCCTTCGGTGAACGGCGAATCGGCGAACAACGCGGTGGCGATCGGCTGCAGCGCCAGCGACACGCGGAACTTCTTCACCATGTCCGCTTCGCTGGCGTAATCCAGGTTGACCTGCACGGTGCAGGTGCGCGTCATCATGTCCAGGCCGAGCGAGCCGACCTTGGGCATATAGTTCTTCATGATCTGGTAGCGGCCCTTGGGCATCCACGGCATCTGGTCGCGGCGCCACTTCGGCTGGAAGCCCATGCCCAGGAATCCCAGCTGCAACTCGCCGGCCACCTGGGCCACTTCGTCCAGATGGGTGCCGGTTTCCACGCAGGTGTGATGCAGGGTTTCCACCGCAGCGCCGGAGAGCTCCAGCTGGCCGGCCGGCTCCAGCGTCACCGAGGCGCCGTCGCGCAGCAGCGCGATGGTGTGGCCGTTTTCCTGCACCGGCGCCCAGCCGAAGCGGGTCAAGCCGGTCAGCAGCGCCTGGATGCCGCGCGCGCCTTCGAACGTGGGCGCGCGCAGGTCGTCGAGCTGGAAGCCGAACTTTTCGTGCTCGGTGCCGATCCGCCAGTCCGCACTGGGCTTCTCGCCGGAGGCCAGCACCTGGATCAGCTCCGCACGTTCGGTGATCGGCGTTTCGGCAACGTGGCTGGGACTCGACAAGGGCAGGCTCGCAAACGTGAAGGGGTGGGACGATGTGGGGATATTCCCCAGCCACCGCAAGGCCCGCACTATAACCGTAGGTCATGGAAGAATCGCGGTCATCGGCCAGGTCTGAGATTTCCATCCATGGGCACTACGCAGCCCGATGCGATGCAAGACGGTCACACCGATGGCGATGGCTTGGCATACGCTCCTGGTAGCCAACGGAGCCAGACATGCCTGCGCACCCCATCGAAACCCATCGCAGCGACCGCAGCGGTTGGCTGCGTGCAGCCGTGCTCGGTGCCAACGACGGCATCGTCTCGGTCGCCGGGCTGCTGGTCGGGGTGGCCAGCGCAGGCGCTTCCGCCTCGGTGGTGCTCGCGACCGGCGTTGCCGGAACCGTGGCCGGCGCGATGTCGATGGCGGCGGGAGAGTATGTCTCGGTGCAGTCGCAGGTCGACACAGAACATGCGGACCTGGAGACCGAGCGCCGCGAACTGAAGGACGTTCCCGAAAGCGAACTGGACGAGCTGGCTGCCATTTACTGCCAGCGCGGCCTCGACCCCACGCTGGCACGCCGCGTCGCAGAACAGCTCACCGCTCACGACGCCCTGCAAGCCCACGCACGCGACGAGCTGGGCATCACCGAAACGGCGCGCGCCCGCCCGCTGCAGGCCGCAGCAACGTCGGCGGCAGCATTCATTGCCGGCGCGGTGCTGCCGGTGGTTGCCGCCCTGCTTGCACCGGCCGGCGGGCAAATCTGGGCAACGGGCGCAGCGACACTGGCCGGACTGACAGTCACCGGCGCACTCGCGGCGCGCGCCGGTGGCGCCAGATTGTGGCGCGGCGCACTACGGGTGGTGTTCTGGGGTGCGGCCGCCATGCTTGCCACCGGTCTGGTCGGCAGCTTGTTCGGCGTGCAGGTCTAGAACGTGATGCGCGGCGGGGTGAGTCCGTAGCGGCCGACACCGCGACGGCGCCCGGCAAGTGGACCGATCGTCGCGCCGCACCAGGATCTGCCCGACTCCCCCAGCCTTCCGCCGGGCATCGCTGACCGCGACCGCCCGATGCAGACCGGCGTCGATCACGCCTGCGCGGACGGCTCCGTCTCCAGGCCCAGCCAGCCGCCGACGATGCCGCGCAATTCGTCCACGCCCTGGCGCGATTCGCCGGAGTAGGTCTGCACGGTCACGCTGTCGCCGAAGCGCGAGGTCACTTCCTTCTTGACCTTCTGCAGGGTCTGCATCTGCTGGCCGCGGCCGAGCTTGTCGGCCTTGGTCAGCAAGCCGTGCGCGGGCAGGCCGCGTTCGGCGGCATAGCCGAGCATCTGCAGGTCGTAATCCTTGAGCGGGTGGCGGATGTCCATCACCACCACCAGCCCGCGCAGTGCCTCGCGGGTGCGGAAATAGCGGTCGATGAAGGCCTGCCAGTGCGCCTGCAGGTCCTGCGGCACCTTGGCGTAGCCGTAACCGGGCAGATCCACCAGATAGCGCTCGGGCTGGATCTGGAAGAACACCAGCTGCTGGGTGCGGCCAGGGGTCTTGGACACGCGGGCAAGCGCATTCTGGCGGGTCAGCGCATTGAGTGCGCTGGATTTTCCGGCGTTGGAGCGGCCGGCGAAGGCCACCTCGTAGCCGCCATCGTCGGGCAGTTGCCGGGCGTTGTGGGCGGACAGGTGGTAGCGGGCTTGTTCGATAAGGAGCGACATCCCGCTAGGATCGCACGTTCGGGGCCTGACGGTTTTGCTGCACTGTTCGTTGACCCTGGCGCAAAGGCGTGTCGATAATCGAAGCACGCCTGCCACAGCCAGTACCCACCGCGCGCGGGCCGGATCCATACGGAGCTTCAGCTGATGCGCCATGCTCGTGTGCTAGTCCTCGCCGCCCTTGCCGTGCCGGTCATTGCCGCCGTGGCGTTTGCGCAGTCGGCGGTCACGCCGATCCCCGATCCGCCGCCGGTGCGCGTTGCGCCGCTGGAGGTGGACCTGTCCAAGACCACCTGGGGCGATGCCAAGGCCGGCCAGACCAAGGCCGCCGCCTGCGCGGCCTGCCATGGCCCGGACGGCAATCCGGCGGTGGCCATGTACCCGCGCATCGCCGGCCAGACCGAGCGCTACGTGGCGCACCAGGTCGCCCTGATCGCCAGCGGCGAGCGCAATACCGGCATGTCGGCGGTGATGGTGCCGTTCGTCAAGGACCTCACCGCGCAGGACATGCGCGACCTGGGCGCCTACTTTGCCACGCAGAAATCCGCCGCCGGGGTGGCCGACGACGCGGTGGTCAACGAGGGGCCCTACCAGGGCCTGAAGTTCTACGAGGTCGGCGAGAAGCTCTACCGCAGCGGCGATGTCGCGCGTGGCGTGCCGGCCTGCATGGCCTGCCACGGCCCGTCCGGCAGCGGCAATCCCGGCCCGGCGTATCCGCGCCTGGGCGGCCAGCATGCCGAGTACGTGGCGCGGCGCCTGAAGGACTACCAGGCCGGCACCACCCAGGAGCGCAACCCGGCGCTGTTCAATATCATGGCGCAGGTGGCGCAGCCGCTGACCGAGCAGGAAATCCAGGCGCTGGCCAGCTATCTGCAGGGCCTGCACGACCGCGCCGACGATGCGGCCGCCATGCAACCACCCGCAGCAACGCCCGCACGCTCATGAGCTGACGGCCGCAACCGCCACACCGTGTCACGACGCCGGTCCTGCGACCGGCGTCGTCGTTTCCCGCCCTCCCGCTTCCCACCCCCACGGAGCCCGCATGAACCTGCTTTCCCGTCTGTCCCTGCTGCTGTTGATGCTGATGCCACTTTCGGCCTGCGCCGCCGACAAGAACGCCCCGCCGGTGGAAGGCGACGACTACATCGTCATCGACGGCGGCCAGCCGTACGCGCCGCTGGCCGGCAAGGTCGAGGTGGTCGAAGTGTTCGGCTACACCTGCCCGCACTGCGCACACTTCGAGCCCACCCTGGAGGCCTGGGCGGCCAAGCAGCCGTCCTATGTGCGCTTCACCCCGGTGCCGGCGGCATTTGGCGGGTTCTGGGATGCGTTCGCGCGCGCCTACTTCGCCGCCGACCTCCTGGGCGTGGCCAAGCGCAGCCATCGCGCCATGTTCGAGGCGATCCACGAAAAGCAGACCGTGCCGACCCAGAACGTCGCCCCGGAGGAACTGGCCGCGTTCTATGCCGGCTACGGGGTGCCGCAGCAGCGCTTCGTCGAGACCTACAAGAGCCAGGCGGTGGAGGCCAGGCTCGAGGCGGCGCGCGAGTTCGTCAAGCGCAGCAAGCTGCCCGGCACCCCGGCCATCATCGTCAACGGGCACTATCTGATCGGCGCGCGCAACTACCCGGACATGCTGCGCGTGGTCGACTACCTGATCGCCCGCGAACACGCCGGCCCTGCCAAGCGCTGAACCGCGTAACCGCCACCGACGGCCGCCCATGGCATCATGCGCCCCGCGGCCGTCCGGCCCTTTCCTCGCCCCACGCTGGAGAACCAATCCGATGAAGACCCGCTTCGCCCTGACGCTGATGGCGCTGCTGCCGATCCTGGTCGCCTGCAAGGCCCAGGACGGCTCGTCCGACACCGCACCTGCCGCCACCACGCCGGCGACCGAAGCCGCGCCTGCGCCAGCCGCTGCCACGCCGGCCGCCGACCCCGCCGCGCCGCCTGCGGTCGACGAAAAGGCCAACACGCCGCCGGCCGCTGCCCCCAGCGCCGCACCGCGCGCACCGAACGGCCCCGAGCCGGTCGCCGGCACCGACTATCTGGATATCGAAGGCGGCCAGCCCTACCAGCAGGCCGCCGGCAAGATCGAAGTGGCCGAGGTCTTCGGCTATGTCTGCCCCGCCTGCAACGCGTTCCAGCCGCTGATCGGACCGTGGAAGGCCGGCCTGCCGTCGGACGTGCATTTCGTCTACGTGCCGGCGATGTTCGGCGGCCCGTGGGACGACTACGGCCGTGCGTTCTACGCCGCCGAGACCCTGGGCGTGCAGGAGAAGACCCACGAAGCGCTGTACAAGGCCATCCATACCGAGCAGACCCTCAAGGGCGAGCGCGGCAAGGATTCGGTGCAGGACATCGCTGCGTTCTACGCCAAGTATGGCGTGGACCAGAAGACCTTCATCGACACCATGAGCAGCTTCGGCGTGTCGGCCAAGACCAATCGCGCCAAGCAGTTCGCCACCCGCAGCAAGCTCACCGGCACCCCGTCGCTGATCGTCAACGGCAAGTACCTGGTCAAGGGCCAGAGCTTCCCGGACATGCTGCGTATCGCCGATCACCTGATCGCGCGCGAACGCGCCACGCTGGCCAAGTGATCCTGTCGATCGCCGCCCCGTGAACGCATCGGATTCGCGCACCCTGCGGGTGCTGACGGCCAATATCCAGGCCGGCTCCAGCACCCGCCGCTACAGCGACTACGTCACGCGCAGCTGGTCGCATGCGCTGCCGCTGGGCAGCAAACGCACCAGCCTGGACAGCATCGCCAAACTGGCCGGCGAGCGCGACATCGTCGGCCTGCAGGAGGCCGACCCGGGCAGCCTGCGCTCGGGCTTCACCAACCAGACCCACTACCTGGCCGAGCGCGCCGGCTTCCATTACTGGAGCCACCAGCCCAACCGCCGCATGGGCGGAGTCGCCTCCAGCGCCAACGGCCTGCTCAGCAAGCTGGAACCGCTGGAAGTGCAGGACCACGCCCTGCCCGGCCGGATCGGCGGGCGCGGCATCCTGCTGGCCAAGTTCGGCCAGGGCCGCGAAGGCCTGGCGGTGGCAGTGGCGCACCTGTCGCTGGGCGCCAATTCGCGCATGGCACAGCTGGCCTTCATCGCCGAGTTGTTGTCCGAGCATCCCAACGCGATGTTGATGGGCGATTTCAACTGCATGGCCGACCGGCCGGAAATGCAGGCGCTGTATCGGCACACGCGCTTGCAACCGCCCAGCTGCGAGGTGCATACGTTCCCGAGCTGGCGTCCGGACCGGGCGATCGACCACATCCTGGTCAGCGACAGCCTGACGATCGACCATATCGAAGCGATTCCCGCAGCGTTCTCCGATCATCTTGCCGTCGGCATGGATATCCGCGTGCCGCAGCACCTGCTGCGTTGACCATCGCGCAAAGTGGCTACGGGGTCGCACTGGCGACCTCGACCGATGACACCCCCTCGACGCCGCCTGTGCGATAACGCAGGCGGTTTTTCGTTGGGAGCACGGCACGTGATACGCGTCATATGAGTGTGTCGGCATGAGTGCAATAGCGCCGCAGCCGTCGCCGGTGCGCACCCTGCGGCCGGTATTCGTGCTGGCGGCGACCGTCGTCTGTACGTTTGCATTGTTGGTGTCGTTGTTTCCGTTGCAGGCCGGTCGCGTGCTGCTGGACGCGCAGACCTGGGCCTCGCGCAATGTCGGCTGGTACTACCTGCTGGCGATGACGGTGTACCTGGTGTTCGTGCTCGGCGTGGCCTTGTCCAGCTACGGCAACATCAAGCTCGGCGCCGATCACGACGAGCCGGAATTCAGCTATCTCTCCTGGGCCGGCATGTTGTTCGCTGCGGGCATCAGCATCACCCTGTTCTTCTTCTGCGTCTCCGAACCGCTCACCCATTACCTGCAGCCGCCGCAAGGCGGCACCGGCAACGGCGAAGCTTCCGCGCGCCAGGCCATGCAGTTGCTGTTCCTGCATTGGGGATTGCACGGCTGGGGCGTCTTCGCACTGGCAGCGATGGCGCTGGCGTATTTCGCGTTCCGCCACAATCTGCCGCTGGCCTTGCGCTCGGCGCTGTATCCGCTGATCGGCAAGCGCATCAACGGGCCGATCGGCTACACCGTGGACGCACTGGGCATCGTGGCCACCGTGTTCGGGCTGGGCGCGGACATGGGCTTTGGCGTGCTGCATCTCAACGCCGGCCTGAGCACCTTGATGGAGGTGCCGCATGCGCACTGGGTGCAGGTGGCGCTGATCGTGGCGATGATGGGCGCAGCGATCGTGGTGGCGGTGTCCGGCGTCGAGAAAGGCGTGCGCTGGATGTCGGACATCAACATGCTGCTGGCGATCGCGCTGCTGCTGTTCATGCTGTTTGCCGGCCCCACGCAGTATCTGCTCAACGCGCTGATACAGAACCTGGGCGACTACCTGGGCAGTGTGGTCAACAAGAGTTTCGACGTGTACGCCTACGGCGGGCGCAGCGACTGGCTCGGCAACTGGACGGTGTTCTACTGGGCGTGGTGGATCGGCTGGGCACCGTTCGTGGGCCTGTTCATCGCACGCATTTCGCGCGGCCGCACCATTCGCGAGTTCGTGCTGGGCGTGTTGCTGATCCCGCTCGGCTTCACCCTGGCGTGGCTGTCGATCTTCGGCAACAGCGCGCTGGACCAGTTGCTGCATCACGGCCAGGGTGCGCTGGCGCAACAGGCCATCGCTGCACCGGAGACGGTGTTGTACTCCCTGCTGCAAAGCTACCCGTGGAGCCGCACCGTGATCACGGTGACGGTGGCGATCAGCTTCGTGTTCTTCGTGACCTCTGCCGATTCGGGCACGGTGGTGTTGTCCACGCTGTCCTCCCACGGCGGCGAACCGCACGACGACGGCCCGCGCTGGCTGCGCGTGTTCTGGGGCGTGCTCACCGCAGTGGTAACCGGCGGCCTGTTGCTGGCTGGCAGCATGGACGCGCTGAAATCGGCCGTGGTGCTGGCCTCGCTGCCGTTCTCCGCGGTGTTGCTGCTGATGGCCTGGGGTTTGTCGCGCGCGCTCAGCCAGGAATCGCAGCGCAAGCGTGCGCAGCTCTACAGCCCCAGCCCGCTGATCGGGCAATCGCGGCATCACCGCGGCTGGCGTCAGCGCCTGGGCCAGGCGATGCACTTCCCCGCGCGCGACGAGGTCTATCGTTTCATGCACGACCAGGTGCGCCCGGCGATCGAAGCGGTCACCGCGCAGTTGCAGGAAGAAGGCTGGCAGGTCAGCAGCCGGCTCGACGACGACGACATGGAGATCAGCGTCGACCACGGCGAGCAGCAGGGCTTCCGCTACCAGGTGGTGATGCGCGGCTACCTGACACCGTCCTTCGCCGCGCAGCGCCTGCGCAACCAACGCTATTACCGCGCCGAAGTGTATCTGTACGAAGGCAGCCAGGATTACGACCTGGTCGGTTACAGCCGCGAACAGATCATCAACGACATCATCGATCAATACGAGCGTCACCTGCAGTTCCTGCATCTCACGCGCTGAGGTGCCGCCGCTGCGGCGTGCGCCCCACAGGAGGTTTGTCATGCCACGTTTCCCCGACCAGTTGCTGTATATCGGCGGCCGTTACGTCCCCGCCCGCGGCGGCCACACCTTCGAGGTGGTCAACCCCGCCACCGGCGAGGTGCTGGCCAATGTGCACAATGCCGGCGCCGATGACCTGGATGCTGCAGTCGACAGTGCCAAGGCCGGCCAACAGCAGTGGGCCGCGCTGACCACGGTGGAACGCTCGCGCATCCTGCTGCGTGCGGTGGCGCTGCTGCGCGAGCGCAACGATGCGTTGGCCGAGCTGGAAACGCTCAACACCGGCAAGCCACTGAGCGAAACCCGCAGCGTGGATATCGTCACCGGCGCGGACGTGCTGGAGTACTACGCCGGGGTGGCGCAGGCGCTGCAGGGCGCACAGGTGCCGCTGCGGGAAGGCAGCTTCTTCTATACGCGGCACGAGCCGCTCGGCGTGGTCGGCGCGATCGGCGCGTGGAATTACCCGATCCAGATCGCGCTGTGGAAGGCCGCGCCCGCGTTGGCAGCCGGCAACGCAATGATCTTCAAGCCCAGCGAAGTGACACCACTGACCGCACTCAAGCTGGCCGAACTCTTCACCGAGGCCGGCCTGCCCGATGGCGTGTTCAACGTGCTGCCCGGCGACGGCGCCAGCGTAGGCACCGCGCTCACCGAACACCCGCAGATCGAAAAGATCAGCTTCACCGGCGGCACCGCGACCGGGCGCAAGGTGATGGCCAGTGCCTCGAGTTCGTCGCTGAAAGACGTGACCATGGAACTGGGCGGCAAGTCGCCCTTGATCGTCTGCGCCGACGCCGACCTGGATCTGGCCGCCGACATCGCGATGATGGCCAACTTTTACAGCTCCGGGCAGGTCTGCACCAACGGTACGCGTGTGTTCGTGCCGCGCGCGCTGCGCACCGCCTTCGAGGCGCGGCTGCTGGCACGCGTGCAACGCATCCACATCGGCGACCCGCTGGACGCGCGCACCACCTTCGGCCCGATGGTCAGCGCCGCGCACATGCAGCGGGTGCTGGACTACATCGAACAGGGCAAGGCCGAGGGCGCACGCCTGCTGTGTGGGGGCGAACGTCTGCGCGACGGCGCACTGGCACAAGGCTGCTATGTCGCACCGACCATCTTCAGCGATTGCACCGACGTGATGACCATCGTGCGCGAGGAGATCTTCGGGCCGGTGCTGAGCCTGCTCACCTACGACGACGAAGACGAAGCGATCGCACGCGCCAATGCCACCACCTACGGCCTGGCCGCCGGCGTGGTCACGCCGGACCTGGCGCGCGCGCATCGCCTGATCCATCGCCTGCAAGCGGGCATCTGCTGGATCAATACCTGGGGCGAATCGCCGGCACCGATGCCGGTGGGCGGCTACAAGCAATCCGGCGTGGGCCGCGAAAACGGCCTGGCGACGCTGCAGGCCTATACCCGCACCAAGTCCATCCAGGTCGAACTGGAACGCTACGTGTCGGTGTTCTGACAGGCTGACGCTCCCTGACAGGCAGTCGCCCAGCGGCACCGGCAACACGCGCGAGCCGCGACCTGCCCATCGTGCTGTCGGATCGACGGCTGCCGTTTCGAACCAGACCGCCGGCCCACTGCGCAATCGTCCTGAAAGCCGCTTCAACCGGCACCGCACCAAGGAGAAGCTCATGCAACGCGAATACGACTACATCATCATCGGCGCCGGCTCGGCAGGCAACGTGCTGGCCGCGCGCCTGACCGAAGATCCGGGCGTCAGCGTGTTGCTGCTGGAAGCGGGCGGGCCGGATTACCGGCTGGACTTCCGCACCCAGATGCCGGCGGCGCTGGCCTTCCCGCTGCAGGGCCGCCGCTACAACTGGGCCTACGAAACCGAGCCGGAGCCGCATATGGACAACCGGCGCATGGAATGCGGGCGCGGCAAGGGGCTGGGTGGCTCGTCCCTGATCAACGGCATGTGCTACATCCGCGGCAACGCGCTGGACTTCGACCACTGGGCCAGGCGGCCGGGCCTGGAGGACTGGAGCTACCGCGATGTGTTGCCATACTTCCGCAAGGCCGAAACCCGCGACATCGGCGCCAACGAGTATCACGGCGGCGAAGGCCCGGTCAGCGTGGCCACGCCGAAGAACGACAACAACGTGCTGTTCCATGCCATGGTCGATGCCGGCGTGCAGGCCGGTTACCCGCGCACCGACGATCTCAATGGCTATCAGCAGGAAGGCTTCGGGCCGATGGACCGCACGGTGACGCCGCAGGGACGCCGTGCCAGTACGGCGCGCGGCTATCTGGACATGGCGCGCCCGCGCGATGGACTGCACATCGTCACCCATGCCACCACCGACCGCATCCTGTTTGCCGGCAAGCGCGCGATCGGCGTGCACTACCTGGTCGGCAACAGCAGCGAAGGCATCGACGCGCATGCGCGCCGCGAGGTGCTGGTGTGTGCAGGCGCGATCGCCTCGCCGCAGCTGCTGCAACGCTCAGGCGTCGGCGCGCCCGACCTGCTGCGCGCACTCGATGTGCAGCTGGTGCACGACCTGCCCGGCGTCGGCCAGAACCTGCAGGATCATCTGGAGGTCTATATCCAGTACGCCTGCACCAAGCCGGTATCGTTGTATCCGGCATTGCAATGGTGGAACCAGCCGGCCATCGGTGCGCAGTGGCTGTTCGCCGGCACCGGCACCGGTGCCAGCAATCAGTTCGAAGCCGGCGGTTTCATCCGCACGCGCGAAGAATTCGACTGGCCCAATATCCAGTACCACTTCCTCCCCGTTGCGATCAATTACAACGGCAGCAATGCGGTGAAGGAACACGGTTTCCAGGCGCATGTAGGCTCGATGCGCACCCCCAGCCGCGGGCGCGTGCATGCCAAGTCGCGCGACCCGCGCCAGCATCCGTCGATCCTGTTCAACTACCAATCCACCGATCAGGACTGGCAGGAATTCCGCGATGCGATCCGCATCACCCGCGAGATCATCGCCCAGCCCGCACTGGACGCCTACCGCGGCCGCGAAATCAGCCCGAGCGCAGACTGCAGGACCGATGCCGAGCTGGACGCCTTCGTGCGCGCGCGCGCAGAGACGGCGTATCACCCGTCCTGCTCCTGTGCGATGGGCAGCGACGACATGGCGGTGGTCGATGGACAGGGCCGCGTGCACGGCATTGAAGGCCTGCGCGTGATCGATGCGTCGATCATGCCGCGCATCATCACCGGCAACCTCAACGCCACCACCATCATGATCGCCGAGAAGATCGCCGACCGCATGCGTGGCCGCACGCCACTGCCGCGCAGCACGGCCGACTACTACGTGGCCGGCGATGCGCCCGTGCGCGGGTAACGCTAGAAAACGCGGTGCGCCACCCTGGGTCGAGTGCGCGGTGCCCTCACCGGTTGCGGGACACGCCGTAAACCCGTACCTGGGGCTCGGTGGCGGCATCCATGCCGCCACATGGTCCCGCAAGCGGCGAGGACACCGCACCAGACAGTTGGTCGGCGCTCATTTGAAAAGCTGTCTGTCGTGCGATCTGCATCAAACGGAGAACCGATGCTTCATGATCGAACGAAGGCATCGAGCACTGCTCTTCCATGCGCACCGACCCTCTCGACGGGTCCTTGCCCGCTCACCGNCTTCATGATCGAACGAAGGCATCGAGCACTGCTCTTCCATGCGCACCGACCCTCTCGACGGGTCCTTGCCCGCTCACCGTCGCGGGACCTTAGGCGGCATGGATGCCGCGTAAAAGACTCCATCGACGGATTCACGGCGTGTCCTGCGAGGGTGGGCGGGCAAGGGCCCTGCAGCAAATCCGCAGATCAGCCGCTCTCCGCTTTACGGCGGCCCAGACAGACTAAAACTTCAAGTCGACCCGCGCATACCAGAAGCGCCCACCGGGAATGTCGTAGGTGGAGGCGTCGTAGCCATTGAGGGAGCACGACAGGCACAGCGGCGGATCCTTGTCGAAGACGTTGTTCAAGCCGGCCGTCAGTTGCAGACCCTTGAGCCAATCGACGCGATAGCCCAGCTGTGCATCGTGATAGGTGATCGCATCCAGGCGATTGGTGCCTACTGCAGGATTGGAACACACCGCAAATTCCACCGCATCGCCGCATTGCTCGGTGAGCTTGGAAATGTGGCGCGCGGTCCATGACGCAGTCCAGTGACCCAGCGACCAGTCCAGCACCGCGTTGCTGGTCCATTCCGGGATCGCGCTGTCCACGACTTCGATGCCCGGACCCTGCGGCTGCCGTTGCCCCGCCGCACCGAGCGCCTCGTAACGGCCCACGAAGGTGTTCTGCCAGGACAACTTGAAACGGCCAAACGCCGTCTCCGGCAACGTCCAGAACAGATCCACATCCCAACCGTCGGTCTTGATCGAGCCCAGATTGGTCAAGCGATTGTTGAACGCGTTGATGCCACCGGTGGAGGCGCGCCCGATGCCGTTGCAATACAGCGCGTCCAGGGTATCCACACACAGGTCCAGCTGGGTTTGCGCATTGATCGCCTGGATCGCGCCGTCGACATGGTGCCGATAGAACGTCATCTCCAGATCGAGGCGATCGGACCAGCTGGCATTGCTGGCGAAGCCCGGGCTGAACACGAAACCGGCACTGAAGCTGCGCGAACGCTCCGGATCCAGCTGCTCGTTGCCGCCGGTGGTGACCGAGATCTGCTGGTTGGCCTGCTGGTAGCCGGCCGGTACGCCGAGCGATGCGCAGTTCGCGGCGCTGCCGCGCGGTGCGGTGCCGCCCAACCCGATCGAGCATGGATCGGACAACTGCAGATCGGCGCGCGCGGCCGAACCGAACAACTCGCCGATGGTCGGCGCACGGAAGCCCTCCGCGTAACTGGTGCGCAACACCAACTCATCGGTGACCTGCCAACGCAAGCCGTATTTTGGTGTGAACTCACCGCCGAAGGTGGAGTAATCCGAATAACGGCCAGCGATGTTCAAGTCGAGTTTGTCGCCCAGCGACGAATTGGCGAAGATCGGGATATTGAGTTCGAGATAGGCCTCGTTGACGTCGTAGCTGCCCGAGGTCGGCAATGACGGTACACCGTTGTAGCGCCCCGCCACGGTGAGCGGATCGGGTTGGTAGGACCCTTCGTACTTGCGGTACTCGTAGCCGGTGGCGAACGACACCGCGCCACCGGGCAGCTGGAACAGCTCGCTGCTGAGGTTGGCGGTGAACAGGCTCAACTCGTTCTGGCTGCGGTCGCGCACCACCGGCTGGATCCAACGCAACATCTCCGGCGTGATGCTGCCGGCGCCGCCGAAGATATCCAGCGGCACGCAGCCGGCCACCGCCGCACATGCGGCCGGATCGCCCAGGCCCAGATTGATGTTGTAGAGGTTGTAGCTGCCGTAGTTGGTCTGTTCGGCCTTGTTCTTGCTGTACATGCCGTTGACGTCCCAGTACCAGGTCCGCGCCGCGCCTTCGAAAGTGCCCACCAGGCCGGTGCCGAAATACTGCGTGTCGACCTGCTGCTCGAACCGGCGCGCACCGCCTTCGACCGGGCGGCGGCCAATCTGGATCAGGTTGGTGGCCGAATCCAACGCGAAGCCGAATGGATTGAACGGATTGAGCGCGGAAATCACGATGTTGTCGGCCAGCGGATTGCCGGTGCCGGCATCGGGGCCGAGAAAGATCGGCTCGGGCGCGGCCTGGTTGGTCGACTCGCGCCGGTTGCCCAGCGCCTTGACGTACCACTGCACGTCGTCGTTGAAGTAATAGCGGAACTGCGCGAACACGCCCTTGCGCTCGGACGGCGTCAGCAGCAGATTCTGTTCGGCAAAGTTGTAGCGGTCTGCAGTCCCAAAGCAGTGGTAATCGTCGCTGCGTGTACACCCCGCACTGCCATCGTATTGCGGCGTGCCGACACCGGCGTTGGGCGTGAGGTTCTGACGCACGCCGGTGTTGGGATCGACGAACTGGAAGCGCCCATCCGGCGTTGCCGAACTGGCAAACGTCAGCCCGGTGCCCGGAATCGGAAAGCGCGCCTGCGCGCGATCGCGTGCATAGATCGGATCCTGCTTGACGTAGCTGGCACCCAGAAACAGGCTGAAGTCCTCGCCGCTGGTGCCCCAGGCCAGGTCCATGCCCTGGTTGGCGCCGTCGCCCTTGCCGTATTGCCCGTAGTTGAGCGTGACCTGCGCACCGTCGAAGCTGCGCCGGGTGATGATGTTGACCACGCCGGCAATCGCGTCCGAGCCGTACAGCGACGAGGCGCCATCTTCGAGCACCTCGATGCGCTCCACGATCGCCAGCGGAATGGTATTGAGGTCGGTCGACGAACCCACGCCCGAGGCCGAGGATTCGTTGACCCAGCGGATGCCATCGACCAGGACCAGCACGCGCTTGGAACCGAGATGACGCAGATCCACCTGCGCCGAGCCGGCGCCCACGCCACCGCCATCGGGCGGAAAACCGAAGTTGCCCGACGAGTTGAACTTGGCGTTGAGCGCCGACCCCGACGCGGTAAGTTCCTGCAGCACCTCGCCGATGGAGGTCAGGCCGGTGCGTTCGATATCGGCGCGGTTGAGCGTCTGGATCGGCACCTGGCCCTGCAATTCGGCGGTCTTGATGCGCGTACCGGTGACCTGCACGCTGTCGAGCGTGCGCGTGCTCGGGGCGGCCTCGGGCTGTTGCGCCCAGGCGAGTGTGGGAACCAGACACAAGGACAACGGCACAGCCAGGCGTGACCGACGGGGGCCAATCAGACGCTTCATCCTTTCTCTCTCCAGAAGGATTCTTGAGTGTCCGCACGCCCCCGTGCCCTGCGGTCCGCCCCCACTTTTAAACGAAACCTTAACGCCCCGCAAGCCGACCGTGCCGCAGTGGAAAGGGGTCTGCATTGCTCAACCGCATCGGGCCACGGGTACGCATGCGCGGTACGCAGCTGCATCGCACTGCACGCCCATCACTGCCGGCAGCGCCAGTCGGCACAGACCCAGTGCGCATTCACTCAGGCGCGCAGGCGTGCTTCGGTATCATCGCGCAATGACTTATCCCCCCCGTCTTGCCACTGTTTTCGTCGGCCTGCTGTGCCTTGGCAGCACTGCGCTGCATGCCCAGAGCCTGGACCCGCAACTGACCGCCATGCGCGATGCCATCGCTGCTGCAGAGCGCGGCCAGTCCGATGCCGGTCAGCTGGGCGCGTTGAACCGCCACCCGCTGTATGGCTGGCTGGAATTTGCCACGCTCAAGCGCAACATCGACAAGGTGTCCAATGCGCAGGCGCAGGGATTCCTGCAGCGTTATGCGGGCCAGCCGGTGGCCGAAAGCTTCCGCGGCACCTGGTTGCCGGCGGTGGCGCGCCGCCAGGACTGGAACACCTTGCTGGCCAACTGGAAGCCCACCGACAACCTGGGCCTGCGCTGCGCGCAGCTGACCGCACGCCAGGCGACCGGCAAGCTGGATGCACAGTGGAGCCGCGACGCGTTGACCTTGTGGCGCTCGGGCAAGGGCCTGCCCGATGCCTGCGATCCGGTGGTTGCCGGGCTGGAAGCGCGAGGCGAGCTCACTGCCGCGCTGCGCTGGGAACGCGTGGAAGCGGCTGCCGATGCACAGCAGCCGGCGGTGATGCGCACCGCCGCGCGCGGCTTGCCGGCGGCCGATCTGGCATTGGCGAACGATTACGCCGCGTTTCTGGACAAGGTGCACCCGCGTGCACTTGGTTGGCCAAAGACCGAGCGCAGCCGTCGCATCGCCGTCGACGGCCTGGCCAAACTCGCCAAGAGCGATCCGGACGCGGCCGAGCAGCAGCTGCCACAGCTGGCGACCGCACTCGGCTTCAGCGAGGCGCAGCGCGGCCAGGTGCTGTACCAGATCGCGCTGTGGACGGTGGCGTCCTACCTGCCCGATTCGGCACGGCGCCTCAATGCAGTCCCCGATGCCTCCTACGACGAGCGCCTGCACGAATGGCGCGCGCGCGAGGCGATGTCGCGTGGCGATTGGCCGGCGGCCCTGGCGGCGATCCGCAAGATGCCGGCGACCCAGCGCAGCGATTCGCGCTGGCAGTACTTCGAAGCGCGCCTGGCCGAGAAGACCGGCGCGGCCGCAGCCGCACAGCCGCTGTATCGCGCCGCCGCGCAATCGCCGACCTTCCACGGCTTCCTGGCCGCCGATCGCCTGCAGCAGCCGTATCGGCTGTGTCCGTGGGAGCCCAAGGACAATCCGCAAACAAAGGCCGCCGTCGCGCGCGATCCGGCGTTGAACCGCGCGATCGCCCTGTTCCAGATCGACCGCCCCGGTTGGGCGGTGGCCGAGTGGAACGACGCCGCCAGCCGCTTCGACGACACCCAGCGCCGGCTAGCGGTGCAGGTGGCCAACGAAAACGGCTGGTTTGATCGCGCGGTGTTCGCGCTAGGCAAGCAGCCGGACGAACAACGGCTATATGCGTTGCGCTTTCCGCTACATCACGACGACAGCATTCGCCGCGAAGCGGCCAAGAACGCGATCGACCCGGCCTGGGTGGCAGCAGAGATCCGTGCCGAAAGCATCTTCAATCCACGCGCGCGTTCGCCTGCCAACGCGATGGGCCTGATGCAGGTCTTGCCGGGCACCGGCGCGGCCGTGGCAAAGGGCATCGCCCTGCCCGGCTACGCAGGCGCCACCAGCCTGTACGAGCCGGACACCAACATCGCCATCGGCACCGCCTATCTACGCCAGTTGCTCAACACCTACGGCCTGCCCTACCTCACCATCGCCGCCTACAACGCCGGCCCGGGGCCGACCGGGCGCTGGCAATCGCAACGCCCCAGCTTCGAGCCGGATTTCTGGATCGAGACCATCAGCTACAAGGAAACCCGCGAGTACGTTGCGCGCGTATTGGCCTTCAGCGTGATCTACGACTGGCAACTCAACGGCGACATGCTGCCGCTGAGCGATCGCCTGATGGGCAAGCTGGTGGACAAGCGCCTGAAGCCGGTATGCACGCCGGGCCAGGCGACCACCAACGCGGCGCAGGACTGAGCGGCGAGCCAACCAACGAGCACCGCCACCGACTGAGGGGGCGTGCTTGCGCGGTGAGGGTGGTTGTCTCGGCCAGGGGCGCAAAGCATGCGATACCCCGCTGATACGCATCGCTCGGCACTCATCGGGGATTGGAGCTTTGAGGCTTTGAGGCTTTGAGGCTTTGAGGCTTTGAGGCTTTGAGGCTTTGAGGCCAACCAGCATTTCAGGTCATTGCGTCGTTCGGGTGCAAATCGAAAGCCCGGTGCGTCGAGGGCGCGGCGCCCTCACCGCTTGCAGGACACGCCGTGAACCCGTCCCTGGGAGCTCGGTGGCGGCATTCATGCCGCCACACGGTCCCGCAACCGGCGAGGACACCGCACCAGACAGTTGGTTGGCGCTCATTTGAAAAGCTGTTTGTACTGCGGAGTGCATCAGAGATGGAGCGGATGCTTCATCGTCGAACAAGGCGCACCCAGCACTGCTCTTACCTTGCGCACCGACCCTCTCGACTGGTCCTTGCCCGCCCACCGTCGCGGGACCTTACGCGGCATGGATGCCGCGTTAGAGCTTACAGGGACGTACTTGCAGCGTGTCCCGCGATGGTGGGCGGGCAAGGGCCCTGCAGCCAAGTCGCAGCCCATCCGCTCTACAGCTGACCTACACAGGCCAGTCGCAAGTCGCGTTGGCTTGCTGTTGACGGCCGCAAAGCCACGTAAGCGCTACAAGGATGTATTTGCAGCGTGTCCCGCGGTGGTGGGCGGGCAAGGGCCCCGCAGCCAGGCCGTAGTTCACTGGCCCTGCCTTGCAGCGTGTCCTCCGATGCCAGGCGGGCGAGGGCCCTACAGCCAGGCCGCAGATCCGCCACTCTCAGCGCTACGACTGGATGACCCGCATTGACCGATCGGCGCCAGCTGCTGAGAGCATGTTGGCGTCGCCTGGCATTCCAAAACGTTGCCCAAAAGTCCCACGGCAATCGATGCGTGGTGTTTCGACCCGCGCCCTGCATCGGGCATCATGTCGCGATGAAGATCTATCTCGTTGGCGGCGCAGTCCGCGATGCCCTGCTTGGCCAGCCCGCTGGCGACCGCGACTGGGTCGTGGTCGGTGCCGATCAGGCGCAGATGGAACGCCTGGGCTTCAAACCGGTGGGCAAGGATTTCCCGGTGTTCCTGCATCCGCGTAGCGGCGAGGAATATGCGTTGGCGCGCACCGAGCGCAAGTCCGGGCGCGGCTATCGCGGGTTTGTGGTGGATGCCGATCCGTCGGTGACCCTGGAAGAAGACCTGCTGCGCCGCGACTTCACCATCAACGCGATTGCGCGCGACGAGGACACCGGCGAGTTGTTCGACCCGTATGGCGGCGCGCGCGATCTGCAAGCGCGCGTGTTGCGCCACGTGGGGCCGGCGTTTGTCGAAGATCCCGTGCGCGTGTTGCGCGCTGCCCGCTTCATGGCGCGGCTGGCGCCGCTTGGTTTCACCATCGCGCCCGAAACCGCCGCCTTGGTGCGCGAGATGGCCGCCAGCGGCGAACTGGACAGCCTGGTGCCCGAACGGGTGTGGCAGGAATTACGTCGCGTGCTGGAGAGTGCGCAGCCGTCGGCCTTCCTGCGCACGCTGCACGACACCGAAGCGCTGCGCATCATCCTGCCCGAAATCGATGCCCTGTATGGCGTGCCGCAACGTGCCGAATTTCATCCGGAGGTGGATACCGGCACTCACCAGGAAATGGTCAGCGACATGGCTGCGCGGCTGGCGCCCGGCGATGCGCTGGTGGGCTTTGCCGCACTGACTCACGACCTGGGCAAGGCGCTCACCCCGCCGGAGGAGTGGCCGCGCCACATCATGCACGAACAGCGCGGCCTCGCCCCGCTGCAGACATTATGCGAGCGCCTCAAGGTGCCGCAGGATTATCGCCAGCTCGCCGTCACTGCCTGCCGCGAGCACTTGAATGTGCACCGCCTGTCCGAACTGCGCGACCGCACCGTGCACGAGCTGCTGGTGCGCTGCGACGGGTTCCGCCGCCCCGAGCGCATCGCACAACTCGCCCTGGTCTGCGAAGCCGATAAACGTGGCCGGCTAGGCAGTGAAGAGGCCGCGTATCCACAGGGCGACCAACTCAAACGCCTGCATGCTGCTGCACTGGCCATCAATGCGCGCGACCTGGCCGCAGAAGGCCTGCAAGGCCCGCAGATCGGCGAGGCATTGGCGACGGCACGGATTGCGGCGATTGCGGCGGCGCGCAGGGCCAGCGCATAGCCAATGCATCGCGCATGCCGTTGCAGCGACGCAACGCTGATGTGGGAGCGCCAGGCAGGATGTGACTGCACCGCTCCGGGCTGGCGACCACCCAACCCGGTCGACGTCAGGGATGCAGCGCACACGCGGGGTATCACTATTCAACCGGGCGGCTGCACGACAGCCGCCCGGCGATGCGTCACAGCTTGAAGTTCAGGCTCAGCATGAAGGAGCGGCCGTTCTTGTAGAGGTAGTACGGCTGGTTCTTGTTGCCGATGTAGCTGAAGTAGGTTTCATCCAGCAGATTGGTGGCTTCCAGCGCCACGCGCAGCCGCTCGGTGGCCTGGTAGCCGAACGAGGCATCGACCTGGGTGAACGCATCGGTCATCTGCTGCCCGTTGAGGCGGCCGATCTGGGTGAAATATTCCGAGCGCCAGCCCAGGTTCACCCGCGCACTCCATTTGCCCTGCTCGTAGTACGGGCTGAGGTTGTAGGCGTTGCGCGAGTTGTACGGCAGGCTGTAATCGCCATCGGTTTTCGAATCGGAATAGGTGTAATTGGCCACCACGCCGAACCCGTTGCCGAAGTTGTGCTGCAGGTTGAGCGCCACGCCCTGCACCTTGGCATCGCCGGCATTGGTCGGCACGGACGTCTGGTAGGTGCTTGAGCCGCCGGTGGCGTTGTTGAAGAACACCCGGTCTTCCACCGTGGTCAGGATGTAGTTGGAGATGTCGCGCGAGAAGAACTCGCCGCTGAGCAGGCTGCTGTCGGAGAAATACCACTCCAGCGAAGCGCCCAGGTTGGTCGACTCGTACGGGCTCAGGCCGGGATTGCCCGTGGACGCGGTGAGCGTGGTGTCGTCAGTGGCCACGTACGGGGTCATGTTGGTGTAGCGCGGCCGCGCGATGACCTTGGAGGCAGCCAGGCGCAGCATCAGGTCGTCGCGCAGGTCGTAGGCGATGTTGAAGGACGGCAGCCACTTGCCATAGCTGCTGAGGAAGTTGACCGGCGTATAGCCGCCACCGGGCGCGTAGCTGAAACCGTCGGTGGAATCGCGCGTGTGCACGTAGCGTACGCCGATGTTGCCGCGATAGCGCTCGCCGGAAAAATTGCCCTGCAGGAACCAGGCGCGGTTCTGCTCCTCGATGCTGTAGTTGCCGGCGTAGCTGATCGGCAGGCCGGCATCGCCTTCCAGGCCACCGATGTAGCGACCGATCGCGCCGCGGCCGATGGTGGACCAGCGTTGCATGTCGGCGCTGGTGGACAGGCCGTCCAGGTAGCCGGACGGCGTGGTGCCTGGCGAGAAATCCGCGAGCGTGCTGCCGTCGTTCGGCGTCCAGGTGCGGCTGTAGGACGACTGCCCGGTGGCATGATTGGTGAGCTTGATGCCGGTCAGGATCTGCGTGAACGGGCCCCACTCCACCGCATGGTCGAAGTCCAGCTGCAGGTAGCGCTCCTTGTCGTACTGCGGGCTGTGGCTGGCGGAGGCATTGTTGAGCTGCATTGCCGCCGCATTGGTGGGATCGGTGCTGTAGTCCATCGCGGTGCGGCGCCCGTCGATGTTGTAGCTGTAACCGGCGAGATTGCGGAACTGGATGCCGTAGATGCGCTCGGCACCGCCTTGGGAACTGGTGTAACCGACCTGGCTGGAGGCATTCCAGCCGTCGCCATGCCAGTCGGCGCGCAGATGGATGCTGCCGGTGCTGACATCGCTGCTGCGCAGGTAGCCATCCAGGAAGGTGGTGGACTGATCGCCGAAGGTGCCCGAGGTCGCCACGCCGTTCTCGAAGCCCAGCGCCTGCGCATCGCCGGGGTTAGAGCCCCAGTACCCGTAGCGGCTCTGGTTGTAGTTGTCGAAATTCTCGGTGACGTACAGGCCGGTCAGGTTGAGCTCGAAGTCGGCATCGGGCTTCCATTGCAGGGCGGCGCTGACGCCATCGCGCTTGCGCGTCTGCTGGAACAGCGCGGTATTGATCGAGGTCGGGAACACGCCGGTGTTGTTGCCGACCACCGCCGGCGGAAACGCCGCGTCGGCGACATCGTCGTAGCCGAAGATCTCCACACCCTCGCGGCGCAGGACACGCTGGGAATGCATCACCGAAGCCAACACGCCGAACGTTTCGTCCTGGTTCTTCCAGCTGTACAGGGCCGAGGCGTTCGGCTTGCCTTCGTCGGAGCGATCGTTGTAGCCATAGCTCACCGTGCCGGTCAGCGTATTGCGCTCCAGTTCGAGCGGTTTGCGCGTGTGCACGATCACGGTGCCGCCGATCGACCCTTCGTCGATGCGCGCTTCCGGCGTCTTGTAGACCTCCATCAGGCCGACCACTTCCGGCGCCAGCGTGCTGTAGTTGAACGAGCGGCTGTCCGGGTCGTTGGGGTCGCCGCCCCAGCTGGTGGAGGCAATGGTCTGGCCGTTGAGCAGCACGCGGTTGAGCGCCGGATCGGTGCCGAGGATGCTGACCTTCTCGCCTTCGCCGAACTGCCGGTCCACGGTGATGCCGGACAGCCGCGACAGCGACTCGGCGACGTTGGTATCGGGGAATTTGCCGATGTCTTCGGCGCTGATCGCATCGACGATCGCATCGGCATTGCGCTTGACGTTGAGTGCCTTGCCGAGGCTGGCCTGATAGCCGACCACCTTGACCTCGTCCAGCGTGGACACCGATGGGTTGGTCTGCGCGGACGGCTGTTGCCGGGCGGGTTCCGCCTCCTGCGCAAACGCGGGAAGCATGCTGGCACCGGCGAGGGCAGCGCCACCCAGCAGCAGGCGACGGACGGCAACACTCAGTCGCGAGCGACATGGCGCACGCTCGGCAGCGTTGGCGCAATCACGGGACAACTCACACACACGGGCTTGCAGCATTGCGTGGACCTCTTGGCTGATGCGTCGGGTCGCAACCGTCCGGTTGCTTGAGAACGCGCAGAAAGCGCGCGCCACACCCGCGATCCGTCCCCCTGTACACCGGACGGCGAGCAGCGTCTTCCCGCAGGCCGGTGACGGCATGCGGGGCAAGGTGCCAGGCCGATGCATGACCGGCCGGCAACGTCTTTCATGAAGTCGGAGCACGCTCCTGATCGCTGACAACGTTATCAGCGAAGGTGCCTTCCGATAGCGGCACTGTCAACCTGGCGTCAGAATTGCCCTGTTTTATGCGGAATGCGCCGTCTTGAATGGCGATAATGGAACGGCAGCGTGACCCAGATCGCAATCGGGCGAACCGCCTGTGCAGACCATTGCGCCGGCAACCTCACCCGGCAAGGCTGCGCAGCAAAATGTTGCGATGCAAAGCGTCGCACTGGCACGCGTCGAAGGAGCGACACCATCCGGCGCTGCGCTGCAGGTGCTCGCCCCTGGTCAGGTTGGCGGCGTCACGCGCAATGCAGGCAATGGATGCCATTGGACGATGCGCTTGACCGTCTCAAGCCTGTACCGTGCCATCGCTCGCCGACATCGCGGCCTGAACAATGCGTCCGCCGCCTGCCTCCTGCATTTGCCTGATGCCGGTTCAATGCACTCCGCGTGTGCCTTGCGTGCGTCACTGCGCCAGTGCGCACCGCTGCGTTCGCAGCCATCGCGCCGCCGTATCGATGGCATCGGCCTGCGGGTCCAGCACCACGTCCGGTTGCAATGCCCCATCCAGACGCTGTGCATTGCGATCCTGCGTCGCGGTGCTGGCAACCGCAAGGACGGCACAACCAGGCAGGTCGACCGAACGATTGCCGGTGGTCTGCCCCGCACTCGGCTGACCGAAACTGCGCGTTGCCGGTCGCCCACGGAACGCGATGGCGACCATCTCGCCGGCGCTTGCCGTCCTTGGCCCGATCAGGACGGCCACCGGGCGATCGGTTTGCGCGGCGCGCGCGCCGGAAGTCGGCGGCACGGCTCTCGCCCGCCACGGCGTGGGTTCGCCATCCGCGTTGACGAAGTAACCGAGCACGTGCTCACCCAGCAACGGCTGCAAGCCGTTGACCATCGGCCACATCGTGCCCCCGCTGTTTTGCCGCAGATCGACGACCCAGCCGCAGCGTGCCTGCGATGCCATGCCATCCAGCGCAGTGGCAAGCGCGCGTTGATAGGCACCCCTGACGTCGCCGGACGAGGTCATCAGGCCAGGCACCGCGACATAGCCAACATCGGGCTGCAGCAACCGTGCCTGCACTGTGGCTTGCGCGGCGGCACGTGCCTCCATATGGCGCAGGGTGCTAGGCCGTAACAATAGGCGATGGCCGTCATCGAGCTCGGCAATCAGCGCCTCGATGGCGGTATAGGCGTCGGCTTCGCGCATGCTTGCGGCCTGTGCGCGCAACTGGGGCTCGCGGGTGGCCCAATCGATACGGCTGCGCTGCAGCGCATGCTCCCTGATTGCAGGAATCGCAATGTCGAGAATCCCGGCCGCGGATGCAGCATCCACGACAGGTTGAGCCATCAGCCGCAAGCGAGTGACGTCGACGGCACCATCCCCAGCCAGCACGACACCAACTGCCAGCCGATTTGCTTGCTCGGGAACCTGCATTTCGATGCCACGGTGTGCCCGAGAGCTGCCACTCACCCGCTCGGCTTGCGAGGTTTCGAATGCCACGACCTTGCCCTTCGCATCGACTGCGCGCATCCACAGGTTTGCACCCGGTAGGGCGCTGGAGGTTTGCAGAAGGCCATCCAAGGCCAGCGACTGTCCACGCAGCGCGACGGCATCGAGCTGCACGGCGGCCGCACCAAACGCAGCCGTGCGGCTGGGACCGGCGCTCAGCCGCAGCCGTGCCCCCTCGGCTGTCTGCACATCGCCCTGCGCCATCTTCAATTGGTAGTCCGTCCCGCCGGCAACCAGCCGCCAGGGGGCCACAGCTGCAGCGGTCGCGTGCAGGCAGCACAGCAACCACCCCACCAGCCACCAGCGCATCCATGCGTTGCTCATCGGTACTGCCTTGTCCTTGAGTTGATCGCAACTCTAGCAGCCACGGCGTGCCACGAGTGGACGGCAACGCCACCACGCGCAGCGACCATGCTTCAGCCATTGATCTGCACGCAGCGACAAAAGCGCCGCACCCCGTCTTGACGGGTGCCTGACAGGCATATCGCCGCTGTTGTAACTACGGCAATGCCTGAACAACCATGCCGGCGAGCAACGACGCTCCAACCCAAGCACTGCGCCCGGACACGCCAGACGCCATTGCCACCTGCAGGTGCCGCCCATGGGATGCACCTGCCCGAAAGCAGGCGCAACCACCATGCGCGCCCTCAGTCGCGCTGTCCGGCCACCCAGGTGCCGAGCACCTGCACATCGGCATCCACCAGCACCAGGTCGGCCTGGTAGCCCGGTGCGATGCGCCCCAGCCGCTCGCCCAGGCCGATGCATTGCGCCGGATACGTGGACGCCATGCGTGCGGCTTCGGCCAGGTCCACGCCCAGCCACTGCACGCTGTTGCGCACCGCGGTGGCCATGTCCAGCGCCGAGCCGGCCAGGGCGCCGTCGGCATTGCGCACCACGCCGTCCACCGCAGTGATGGTTTCGCCGTACAGGTCGAAGCTGGGGCTGTCGGCACCGACCATCGGCATGGCGTCGGTGACCAGCACCAGCTTGCCGCGCGGCTTGGCGGCCAGCGCCAGGCGCAGGCTGGCCGGATGCACGTGCACGCCGTCGACGATGATGCCGCACCACACAGCCGGGTCTTCCAGTGCGGCGCCCACCGCGCTGGGCTCGCGCCCGGTCAGTTGCGACATCGCGTTGTACAGATGGGTAAACCCGCTGACGCCGGCGGCAATGCCAGCGTGCGCCTGCTCGTACGTCGCTGCGGTGTGGCCGGCGAACACGATCGCGCCACCGGCGACGAAGGCGCGGATGTCGTCCAGCGGCACGCGCTCGGGCGCGAGCGTGATCAGGGTGACGCCGTTGTCCAGCGAGGTATCGACCGCAATCTCGTGTGCGTCGGGCAGGCGGAACTTGTGTGCATCGTGGGTGCCCTTGCGCGCCGGGCTGAGGTACGGGCCTTCCAGATGGATGCCGAGCACGCCGGGCACGCCTTGCGCGATGGCCTGGCGCGTGGCGTCGATCGCCTCGGCCATGACCTCGGCGGTGTCGCTGATCAGCGTCGGCAGCATGCCGGTGGTGCCGTAGCGGCGATGCGCTGCGGCAATGGTGGCCAGCGCCTGCGGGTCGCGCGCGTTGTTGAACAACACGCCGCCACCGCCATTGACCTGGATGTCGATAAAGCCGGGCAGCAAGGTGCCGCCGCCCAGATCCACGCGCGTGTGCGCCTGCGCAACGCGTACATCGTCGGCCGCCACGATCGCCTGGATCTGCGTGCCGGCCAGCAATACGGCCAGCCCATCCTGCAGGCCGTCGTCGGTGAGCACGCGTGCATTGCACAGCGCCTGAATCGGGAGAGCATCCATGTTCAAACGGTTTCCGTGACCTTGTTCAAGTGCGGCGGCAGATCGGGATTATGGCCACGTTGCAGCGCCAGCGCGTTGATCGCGCGGTAGAAGCTCTGCACGGTCAGCAGCGGCGCGCTGGCCGGATGCACGGCATCGACGAGCGGCAGGTCGCCATCGGGCGCGGCCAGCCACACCTGCGCGCCGCGGGCGCGGAACTCTTCGGCCAGCGCGCGCGTGCCCGCGCCGGTTTCATCCGGCTGCGCAAACACCAGCACCGGGAAGCCCGGCCCCACCAGCGCCATCGGGCCGTGCTTGACCTCGGCCGAGCTGTACGCTTCGGCATGCAGGCCGCAGGTTTCCTTGAACTTCAGCGCCGCTTCCTGCGCCGCGCCCAGGCCCAGGCCACGGCCGAGCACGAACAGGTTGTGCGCGGGCACCAGGCCGGCGGTGAGTGCAGACCAGTCGGCCTGCCAGGCGCTGCGCAACTGCTGCGGCAATGCATCCACCGCTGCGAGCAGGGCCGGGTCGTTCTTCCACACCGCGCCCAGGTGCAGCACGGCGGCCAGCGAGGCGAGATAGCTCTTGGTGGCGGCGACGCTTTTTTCCGGGCCGGCACCGAGCGGAATCACCACCTCGGCCAGCTGCGCCAGCGGCGAATCCTCCACATTGACCAGGGCGACCACGCGCGCGCCGGCCGCCTTGGCGGCCTCGGCATTGCGCAGCAGGTCCGGGCTCTTGCCCGATTGCGAAATCACGATGTACAGCGCGCCGCGCAACTGCAGCGGCGATGCGTAGACCGAGCCCACCGACGGCGATGCAGAGGCGGTCACGATGCCCAGTTGTGTTTCGAACAGATACTTGGCGTAGGTCGCTGCGTGATCGGAACTGCCGCGCGCACAGGTCACCACGAACGGCGGCGGCGTGTCGCGCAGCGACTGCGCGAGTACGGCAACGGTGTCGGCATTACGGGCGAACTGTGCGGCGACCACGTCGGCAGTCTGCGCCGCCTCGCGGAACATCAAGGTCTCGGTTTCGGTGGGAAGGCTCATCAGGCTCAGGCGGATTCGGGGGGAAAGGATTTGCCGGCCGGCGTCTGCGCCGGTGCGGTGGAACCGCGCACCACCAGCTGCGGCACGAAGCCGCGGTTCTGCAGTTGCGCGGGCTGGTCGTCGTAGGCATCGCTGCGCAACTGGCTGATCAACAGGCGCGCGGCATGCCGCGCGATGTCGTCGGTGGCCTGCTTGGCGGTGGTCAGTGCCGGCCAGGACTGGCGCGAGAACGGGCTGTCCTCGAAGCCGGCGATCGACAATTGGTACGGCACGTTCATGCCGGTGGACTTGGCCGCGGCCAGCACGCCGGCAGCGATTTCATCGTTGCTGCCGAAGATGGCGGTCGGCGGCTCGCGCAACGACAGCAGCCGGCGCGCGCCACGGAAGCCGTCGTCGAAGGTGTAATCGCCGGGAATCACCAGGTGCTTGTCCAGGGTGATGCCGTAGTCCTTCAACGCGGCTTCGTAGCCGGCATGGCGCTCGCCGCTGGAGCGGTGCTGCGGGCCGCCCCACAAAAAGCCGATGCGCTGGTGACCGAGCTGGATCAGGTGTTCGGTGATTTCATAGGCGGCGGCGCGGTCGTCGATATGCACGCAGGGGCCATCGCCCGGATCGTCGGTGGCGGCGATGATGCGCACGCTCTTGATGCCGCGCGCAGCCAGGCCGGCCATCAGCTCGGGGCGTTCGGACATCGGGGCGGTCAGCACCACGCCGGCCAGCCGCGAGCGCTGCACCCATTCGGCCAGTTCCTCGGCCAGCAGTGGCGAGGTGGAATCGCAGGGATGGATCTGCAGGCCGAAGCCGGTTTCGCGGCAGGCGGCCAGCACGCCGTTCTGGATGCCGATGATGTGATACGGGTTGGGATTGTCGTAGACCAGGCCGATCACGAACGGCGTGCCGCTGCGCAGGTTGCGCGCGGACGGATCGGGCTCGTAGTCCAGATCGGCGATGGCGCGCAGCACGCGCGCGCGCGTGGCCTGCATCACCGACGGTTCGTTGTTGATCACGCGCGACACGGTCTTCAACGAGACCTTGGCGCGCTCGGCGACATCTTTGATGGTGGGCCTGCGCATGGGTGTGCCTTGTTCGTCGGAACGCATCATGCCGCCCGGTTCACTTGGCCTGGGCCGGCAGGCCCACACGGTAACCGCGCAGCGAATAGAACAGGATGTACAGATAGCACGGCACCATCAGCGCAGCGAACACGACCTGGAAGTCGTAGTGCTGTTTCAGAATGGCAAACAGCTGCGGAATGATCGCGCCGCCGGCAATGCCCATGACCAGCAGTGCCGAGCCGATCTCGGTAAAGCGGCCAAGCCCGCGAATGGCCAGCGGAAAGATCGCCGGCCACATCATCGCGTTGGCGAAGCCGAGCGCGGCCACGAAGCCCACCGACACATAGCCGTGGGTCAGCAGCGCGCCCAGCGAGAACAGCACGCCCAGCACCGCCGACACGCTCAGGTAGCGCGCCTGCGAGATCACGCCCGGAATCAACGCCAGGCCGACGATGTAGCCAACCAGCATTGCGCCCAGCGTGTAGGAGGTGAAGATCTTGGTGCTGTCCAGCGGCAGGTTGAAGCCGTGGCCGTAGGTGCCGATCGCATCGCCGGCCATCACTTCCACGCCGACATAGACGAACAGGCACAGCACGCCCAGCCACAGATGCGGGAACTGGAAGATGCTGGACTTCTGCACGCCGGCCGCGCTGCCGGGCGTGGCATTGGCCTCGGAGGCCCGCAGCTCCGGCAGTGGCGAAAACAGCACGCCGATCGCCAGCAACAGCAGCACGCCGGACATCACCAGGTACGGTGCGTGGATCTTGGCGGCGAAGGCGGTGAGCAGTTGTTCCTTGGTGCCGGCATCGGCGCTGGCCACCTGCGTGGACAGATCGCCGATGCCGTGCAGCACCAGCGTGCCGATCAGGATCGGCGCCAGGATGCCGGCGATCTTGTTGCAGATGCCCATCAGCGCGATCCGCCGCGCCGCGCTTTCGATCGGCCCGAGGATGCTGATGTACGGATTGATCGCGGTCTGCAGCAGCGCCAGGCCGCTGCCGATCACGAACAGGCCGCCCAATGCGCCCGGATACCAGCGCTGGGTGGCGAACTGGCCGAAACCGGCCGCGCCCACCGCCATCACCACCAGGCTCAGCGCCAGCCCCTTCTTCATGCCGGTGCGCTTGAGGATCCACGACGACGGCAGCGCCAGGAAGAAGTACGACAGGTAAAACACCATCAGCACCAGGAAGGCATTGACCTCGTTGAGGTCGAACGCCAGCCGCACGAAGGTGATCAGCGGCCCGTTGATCCAGGTGAAGAAGCCGATGATGAAGAACAGCACGCCGACGATGGCGATCGAGACAACGGGATTTGCGGGCCTGGCGGTAGTCATGGATCGGCTGGCTCTTGAGTTGTCGTTGGGGGACGCCGCGCTGGATCAGCGACGCAGTTCGGCGACGAAATCGTAGAAATCGTTGTGGCAATAGGTGTCGGTCAATTCGATCGCGCTGCCGTCGCGCGCATAGCCCACGCGCACCACATGCAGGATCGCCTCGCCGGTCTTCATGCGCAGGTGTTCGGCCAGCCGTGCCGGCAGATTGATCGCGCGGAAGTACTGCAGCGCGCGCACCACCGGGGTGCCCTGCGCATCCAGGTAGCTGTAGAGCGAATCGCCGATCTGCTGCGGGTCGGCGACGACGCGCTGCGGAAGCACCGCGTGCTCGTAGGCCATGACGCGCTCGTCGGCGCTGCGCAGACGGGTCAGCGAGGCCACCGCCGCATCCGGCGACAGCCCCAGGCGCAGGATCTCTTCGCCATGCGCCGGGCGCAGCCGCCGCTCCAGCCAGCGCGTGCCGGGCTCGTAGCCCTTGATGCGCAGCGTCTCGCTGAAACTGGTCAGGCCACTGAGCTGATGCTGGATCTGGGTGGTGACGAAGGTACCGGCGCCCTGCCGGCGCGAAACCAGGCCCTGTTCGACTAGCACGTCCACCGCCTGGCGCAGGGTCACCCGCGAGATCTGCAGCCGCTCGCACAGCTGGCGCTCGGCCGGCAGCGCCTCGCCGGCCTTCCACTGCGCGCCGCGGATCTGCTCGTCCAGCTTGCTCGCCAGTTGCAGATACAGCGGCGTCGGCGCGGAGGCATCCAGCGCCAGCGCGTCCATCCGGGGGTCGGCGTCCGTCCTGGCTTCGGTTTTCGGTTTGGCCATTGCCTGTCCTCGGGACCGACTTGGATTCGTTAGGTCCAATATAGTACCAATTTGCCCAGAGCGCATTAGCGGCTGTCGGTCGCCGGGAGCGATGACAGGCCCTGGCCGACGCCGGCGTCCACCACGCAGGTCATGGGCGGGCATGCCTGCCGATGACCAGGCCGGTGCAGCACCGTCCGCGCCCCCGGGCTGCGTCGCCGATTGCCGGGCCGGGCGATCACAACCGCAGGTACCAGCGCCGCCGGTCCATCCACCAACCCACGCCCCAGCACAGCAGCGTGTAGCTCAGCGCGCACAGCAGCGAGCCGAGCGGGCCCGGCGCGATGGCCTGGAACACGCGGATGCCGGCCCAGGCGTACAGGTCCAGGCCGGAGCTGCCGGCCGGCAGCAGCCGCAACACCACCACGAACACTTCGGAGAACAGGTAGATCGCCAGCGGGTTGCGCCCCAGCACGGTGAAAAAACCGCTGCCGCCAGTCCAGCCGCGCAGCTCCAGCAGGTAGACCAGCACGCCCAGCGCCAGCAGATCCAGGCCCACCGTGCAGGCGACGAAGGACCCGCTCCAGAGCTTCTTCGACAGCGGCCAGGCCGGGTGCCAGAGCAGCGCCAGCAGCACCAGCCCGGCGCCCGCCAGCACCATGCTGCGTGTGGCGGCAGCGGTCTTGCCATGCCGCTGCAGGAAGCGCCCGCCCAGATAGCCGGCCAGCACGTTGACCGTGGCCGCCAGCGTGCCGAGCAGGCCCTCGGGGTCGAAGCCGCCATCCTTGCGATACAGATGCGCGCGCCCGTATAGCCACAGGTCCAGCCGGGTGCCGGCATTGCCGGTCCTGCCCAGCTCCGCGCCGGGCTGGCCGAACGCATACAGCACGGCCCAGTAGCCCAGCAGCAGCGCCACGCAGGCCGGCGCGATACCGCGTGGCGGCAGATAGCGCACCAGCAGCGCCGCGAGCAGGTAGCACAGGCCGATCCGCTGCAGCACGCCGGTCAGGCGGAGTTGATCGACCGCCGTGAACGCCCAGCCGCCGTCGGGCTGCGGATGGAAGAACGGAAACCAGTACATCAGCACGCCGCACAAGAAGATCAGCGCGGCGCGCTTGCCCACGCGGCCGAGGAACTGCCGATGCGGGGTGCGGGTGGCCAGCGCAAAACTCATCGCGCTGCCGACGGCGAACAGGAACGAGGGAAACACCAGGTCGGCCAGCGTGACGCCGAACCAGGCCGCGTGGGTCAGCTGTGCGTACGGCTGCGCGCCCGGCCCGGCGGTGTTGACCAGGATCATCAGGAAGATGGTCAGGCCGCGGAACACGTCCAGCGACAGGAAGCGTTCGCGCGTTGGCGGTGTGGTTGCGGTGCCAGCTGCAGCAGGGAGTGTTTGTGCGCTCATTGCAGTTCCTTGCCCAGGGACTGCAGGTGGAGGCGGCGTGCAGGCATGCTGCCCGTGGCGCGCGTCATTGCATCGGCGCTGAAGCGGTCAGGCAGGGCCGCGATATGCAATACGGATCCGCTCATTGGTCGGTGCCTTGCGCGGTGCTGTGAATGGCACCGCGCGCACGTCCTTGCACGTCGCCTTGGGCAATGCCTTGGATTGCACCGTGCGTACCGCCTGGCACATTGCGTTGCATGGCACTTTGCACGCCATCAGGCGCATCCACCTGCGCCAGCAAGCCGCGCAGCAAGGTCAGTGGCTCGCGAGGTGGCTGTCGCTTCGGCACCTCGTCCTGCGCGGCCCATTGGCGTTCCCACGCGGCGAGCTGGGTGTTGACCGCCGCTGCGTCGAACGGCGTGCAGGCCTTGCGCGCGGCACGGTATGCGCGCAGAAAGCGCGTCCAGCGCTGCAGGTAGAAATCCGCGTACATGCCCTGCCATGCCTTGGACGCGTAATCGGCCAGGTTGCCGTCGCCGCCCCACAGGCTGACCTGCGCACGCGCATTGCCGACATAGACACGACGCAGTGCGGCATCGTTGCCGGCGGCCGCGGCGGCCTGGCCGGTCCAGTCGGCCAGGGTTTCGTGCTGGCCGCCGACCAGTGCATCCAGCCCCTGCACCAGTTGCACCGTGCGCGCCAGCAGCGCATCGCCGCGCGCGAAGTCGCCGGCGTCGTAGGCCTGCACCACCGCCTGCAACTGACGGTCGGCATGCAGGCTCAGGTAGTGCCGCGCGTCTTCGATCAGGTCGTAGCGGTACAGCGGCGCGTCGGCATAGCGGTCGGCCTGCTGCAGCAAGGCGTCGATGGCGCGGCGCAGGCGTTGCGGATCGCCGGGGCGGTCATCGAAGCCGACGATGTCGGCGGTCGGCCGCTTGAACAGCAGATACGCACCGGCACGCTTGTTCCACCAGCGTGGCGACCAGTAGCGGGTCTGGTAGATGCCCGCCTCCAGATCCGACCAGGCCTGCAGCAAGGCCGCATCGCTGTGGCCGTAGCGCGCACGGGTGTATTGGGTGAGCCATTGCGACCAGGACTGCTGCGGTCCTTCCCAGGCCAGCGCGTAGAGATACTCGTAGACCACCGAGTTGCTGTGCAGCCCTTCCGGAAACACGCCGAAGCCGCGCAGAGTGCGTTTGTCCGGATCGGCCAGCAAGACCTGCAGATCCTGCCGATAGAACGCAAAGTCGCCGTACAGCGGATTGCTGGCGCCGTAGTTGTGCACGTAGCCATAGATCCACTGCTTGTTGTCGAAGGCCTGCGAAGCCTTCCAGGTGCCGGGATAGCGGTCGTTGCCGATGTCCAGCACCATCAGCCGCGCGTCGGGCACCTTGCCGAGAAACGCGGCGATCGCCTGCGGTTGCCAGAACGCTCTGTCGGCACCGAACAGCCAGCCCTGCATCACCCAGGTGGCCTGTGGATTGACCTGTGCAATGGAGCGATACAAGGCCTGCCCGTACTCGGCCAGGCGTGCGTCGCGTTGCGCTGGCGGTACCGCCTTGGCGCGTGCGGCATCGGAGTTGGCGATGCTGTCGCCGTACCTGGCGGCCGCCACGTCGCTGCCATCGTCGGCCACCGGCGGCAGCATCTCGTTGAAGGCGTCGGCCAGATAGAACTCGCCTGCGCCATAGGCCTGCGTGTACAGCTCCAGGAACCGCCGCGCGACCTGGGCAAACAAGGGATCGCGCGGATCCAGCCAGTAGGTTTCGTGGAAGCCTTCCCAGGCGCGCATGCGGTAGATGCGCGCGTTGGGATGCGCCTGCGCGAATGCCTTGGGCACGTAGCCGGCAAACGCCGGCAGCACCGGCTGCATGCCCAGCTCGCGCATGCGGGTGAGGATCTGTGTCTGCAGCACGCGCTTGCTGTCGATCCAGTGCTGCGGCAGCGGCGCGCGATAGCCTTCGATATTGCCCATGCGCTGCCACGGGGTGAATGCCGGGCCGGAGAAATACTCCGCCAGCGCGTCATCGCCCACGCCGAACTCGCGCCACAGCGCCTGCCAGATCGCCTCCTGCCCTTCCATCGCCAGCGGCATGTCGATGCCGTGCAGCGCCATCCAGTCGATCTCGCGCTGCCAGCGCGGCCAGTCCCAGAACGGCGTGGTGTAGCCGTAGGTGCAGGTGTTGAGATAGGCGCGATGGGCAAACGGCGTGCGCACCTGGCCGCTGCGGTAGGCCGGCCATTGCGCCGGCAGCGCCACGCGGTCGCCTTCCCAGCTCATCGAGGCCGCACCGGCCTGGCCGAGATAGGCGTAGGCGCCACGTGCCAAGGCCACCTGCGAGGAGCCGGCAATGCGCACCGCGTCGCCACCGGCGTCGATGCGGTACCAGTCCGCGCCGTCGCCGCGCGGCGCCATCGTCATCTCGAACTGTGCGGCGCGCGGGCCGATCAGGCGTTGCAGTACCGCCTGCGCGGGCGGTGCGGCCAGCACCAGATGCGGAATGGCGAGCAACGCGCCCAGCACGGCACCGACGAACAGGCGCACAGGCGTGGACGGAGAAAACGGTGAGGCAATCATGGCGAGTTCCGGTAGTGCACGGTGACGACGTCGTGGAATCCAAACGGCTGATCGGCAGCGACCTGCAGGATCACCGCCAGCGTGCGCGCGCCGGTCGCGGGTGCAAGCGTCACGTGTATCGGCGTGCCGGCAGGTGCCTGGGCAACTGCACGGCCATCCAGAAATACCTGTACCGGCCCGCTGAGACGACCCAGGTCAAGCATGCCGCCGTGGGTTTGCACGCCCTGCCACGGCGTGAACTCGGTGCGGTACAGCACGTAGCCGGCGCGTTCGGGTGCGGTTTCCAGCGTGCCGGGCAGCGTATTGCTCCAGCTGTTGTTGTCGTTGGGGCGGCGCGACAGGTCCGGCGCCGGCGGCTGCGCGAAGGCGGCGGTGTGGCGCCAGCTCTCGACCACCATCGCCGGCGCCACGATCGGCACCGTGGCTGGCAGCGGCACGACCGCGCACGCGATCTCGAGCACCGCATCGCGCAAGCCTGCGCTGCGCGCCTGCAGCCGTAACACGCCGGCGCCACGCCCGGCCTGCACGATCGCCTGCGCCAGCCCGTTGAACAAGGCCACTTGCATACCCTGATCGGGCGTATGCGCATTCGGGTCGCCATTGCCGACACCCAGCAAGCGGCCACCGCTGATCTGCAGCGTCAGTGGTGCATTGCAATCGGGCACGTGGCGGCCTTGCGTATCCAGCGCTTCCAGGGTCACCGGTTGCGCATCGCGGCCATCGCCGCGTAGCCGGGTGCGGTCCGGCGTGAGCCGCAGCGCGACCGCCGCGCCGGTGGTTTCCACCCGCGTGCGCGCCACCTCGCGGCCATCGCGCCAGGCCACCGCTTCCAGCACGCCCGGCGCATAGTCCACCTGCCACTGATTCATCTGCGCCCGATCCACCACCTGCTTGCCCAGCGAGCGGCCGTTGAGCCACAGCTCCACCTGCGCGGCATTGCAGAACGCCATCACCTTGATCGGCCGGCCCTCGCGGCCGGGCCAGTTCCAGTGCGGCAACAGGTGCAGCACCGGCGCGTCGTCGATCCACAACGCGCGGCGCAGCCAATACGCCCCCTTGGCGAATCCGCATTGGTCCATGATGCCGAAGAACGCTCCCACCGACGGCCATGCGAACGGGGTGGGTTCGCCGCGATAATCGAAACCGGTCCACACGAAACTGCCGGCGACGAACGGGCGTTCGGCAATCAGCTGCCAGGCGCGGCGATGGGTATTGCCCCAGTCCGCGGCCAGGCTGTCGTCTTCGGCCACCACGTGCGCATCCAGGTCGGTGAACCACGCGCCGCGGGTCTGGAACGCGCTGGTGTCCTCGCTGGACAGCATCGGCGTGCGCGGCCGCGCCGCATGCACGCGGTCGTAGTTGGACTGGCGGTAGTTGAAACCGAGCACGTCCACCACATCGGCCGCGCCACGGGTGGCGAACATGCCGTCGTTCATGCCGGCGGTGATCGGGCGGCTGTCGTCGAGCGCGCGCACGGCGCTGGCGGCGCGCGCCATGATCGCGTAACCGGTGGCGGTGCCCTGCAGCGGCTCTTCGTTGAGCAGCGACCACAGGAACACGCTGGGATGGTTGCGCTGGCGCCGCACCATGTTCTGCAGCAGCGCCACGTAGTCGGGTGCGGGGTTGAACAGCCGGTTCTCGGCCATCACCAGCATGCCGAGCCGGTCGCAGGCCTGCAGCAGTTCCGGTGCCACCGCGTGATGCAGGCGGATGGCATTGCAGCCCATCGACTTCAAGCGCTGCAGGCGAAACGCGTGCAAGGCATCGGGCAGCGCCACCCCGACCCCGGCATGGTCCTGATGCAGGCAGACGCCCTTGATCTTGAGCGGGCGGCCATTGAGGAAGAAGCCGTTGTCGGCATCGAAGCGCAGGCTGCGAAAGCCGATCTCGCACCCGGCACGGTCGCTGCGGCCGTCTGCGCCACGCACGCTGGCCTGCACGCGATACAGCACCGGCGTGTCCACGCTCCAGCGCTGCGGTTGCGCCACCGCGAGGCCGACCGTCGCCTGCGCGGTGCCGAATGCAGCCACGCGCAGTTGCGTCTGGCCACTCGCCACGACAGCACCGCTTGGGTCGCGCAGCGCCACATCCACCCACGCCTCGGCAGGCTGTTGCCCGCTGTTGACCAGGTCCAGCTGCACCGGCAGCTGCCAGACATCGCCAGCACCTTCGCGCGGCACCGCCGCCAGGCCGTCGCCGGCGATATGCAAGGGCGCACGCAGCACCAGCCAGGTGTGCCGGTAGATGCCGCCGCCCTCATACCACCAGCCATCCATGGCCTCGGCATCGACGCGGATGGCGATGCTGTTCAAGGCATTGCCGTAGCGCGCGACCGGCGTGAGGTCGATGACCAGCCCGGTGTAGCCGCTCCAGCTGCGCGCCATCAGCATGCCGTTGACCCACACGGTGGCATGGCTGGCGATGCCGTCCAGCCGCAGCTCCACCGCCTGGCCACGCACGGACTCGTCCAGCCGCAGCGTGCGCCGGTACCAGGCAATGCCGCGCGGACGATACCCCTGCGCGATATTGGCGTCGGCGCGCACCGCCTGCTCCACCACGAAGTCGTGCGGTACCTGCAGCTGCCGCCAGCCGGTGTCGTCGTAGTCCGGCGCCGCCGCACCCCAGGCGCGGCCGGCCTTGGCATTGTCGTAAGTCTCGTCCTGCGCAAGCAGGCGCGGGAACGATAGATCGCCCGCGTGGAAGCGCCAGCCCTCGTCCAGGTCCAGCCATTGGCCACCGTCGTCCAGGTCCGCTGGCGGTGGTGCAGGATGCGCCATGCCGCCGCTGCCAAGGCACGTCGTTACAGCGCCCGCCGCGCCTGGCAGCAACGCCGGCACGCCAAGCAGCGACGGGGCGCAGATGCTGCCGGCAAGGAACTCACGCCTGCGCATGACGGCGCCCGCTCGACTGCACGGCAGGCATGCCATGAGGCGCACGCGGCGCGGCCACTCCGGCGGCCGCGGCATGGCCCGCACCCATCCCCGCTGCGGCGTTGTCCCGACCAACGGCGTTGCACTCACCACCGGCGTTGCACTCGCCACCGGCCGCCGCACGCAGCGGTGCACGGCCGCACCGCGCTCGCGCGCACCTCATCACAGCATGTCCCACTGCATCGACAGGTAGTAGCTGCGACCGGTGACACCGGTCATCTGCCAGCGGCTGGCGATGTCCTTGTACGCCTCCTCGGTGCGGTTGGTGAGATTCAGGCCACCCAGCTGGAAGCTCAGCGTGTCGTTGACCTGGTAGCCAAGCACCGCATCCAGCTGCGTGCGCGCCTTCATGGTGTGGCCTTCGCGCGCGAAGAAGCTGTCGCTGCTGTCCTGTTCGTACTCGCTGCGGTGGTTGAGCGAGACGCGCGCCGAATAATGCGTGCTCTCCCAGTACGCGGTGGCGTTCCAGGTCTGTTCGGACAGGTTGCGGATCTGGAAGTCGGTATCGCGCTGCGGAATCACCCGGGTGAAGTTGGTGGTCACCCCGAAGCCGTCGATCGGCAACCAGGCATCCAGCGATTGCGTCCAGCCCAGTTCGTAGCCGCGGATCTTGACCTTGCCCGGATCGTTGGTGGTGGCGGTGATCTCGTAGATGTCGCCGCCGCTGTCCACGCAGTCGCCGGCTGCGTTGCTGGACAGCGCAGTGCCGTTGAAGGCGGCCGGGCAGACGATGCTGTTGAAGGTGCCGTTCTTGATGTTCTTCCAGAACCCGGCCACGGTGAGCGCGCCGCCATTGCCGTAGTACCACTCCAGGCTCAGGTCGGCCTGGTCGGCGGTCAGCGCCTTCAGATCGGTCTGGCCCTGGGTGACGACATAGGTGGTGGTGCCGCCGGTATTGGTGCCGGTGGAGATGGTCGAGGCGATGGCGGTGTTGCTGTCCAGGATCGGCCGCACCAGTACCTTGGCGGCGGCAAAGCGCAGCAGCAGGTCGTCGCGCATGTCCAGCACCAGGTTCAGGCTGGGCAGCCAGTTGGAATAGTCGTACGGCGCACGCGCGGTGCCGATCACCACATTGGCATCGTCGCTGGCGGCCTGTGCCTGGGTCAGGTAGGTGTCGGTGGTGCGCTTGGTGTTTTCGTAGCGCAGGCCGAGGTTGCCGCGCAGGCGCATGCTGCCGATGTCGGTGTCGATGCGCGCCATCGCATAGGCCGAGGAAATGTCGTTCTCGATGCTGTAGCTGCTCTGCGGCGCGAACAGGACCGGCACCGTGATGCCGGCGGCCGCCAGCGAGCGCGCATAGGCGGCGATGTCCGGGGTGACCCAGCTGTCCTGCGAGGCGAGCTGCCCGTCGAGGAAATTGCTGACCGTGCTGTTGGCGGCCGACAGTTCCGGGAACATGTCGAAGCCCGACACTGCACCGGTCCTGAGCAGATACAGGAAGTCGCGCCGGCGCACGTCGCGCTCGAAGGTTTCGCGGCGGTATTTGCCACCGAAGCGCACCGCATTCAACGCACCCAGCTCCAGATACCGTTCGGCATCCAGTTGCAGCGACCATTCCTTGTTGCTGAGCGACTGGATGGACCCGTTGGGATACTCGCTGCGCACCAGATTGGCCTTGTCCCAGGCACTGGCATCGGTGGCGTCGGCATCGGTGGTCAGCGAGATCGCGTCGGGATTGGAGGTATCCAGCAATGTTGCCGACGGAATCCGGCCCAGGATCGCGGCGCGTTCGTTCTCGTCGGTCTTGCCCTGGGTGTAATTGGCCGCGCCACTGAGCGTCCAGGCATCGCCCTTCCATTTGAAGTCGTAGCTGAGCAGCTGCGTGGACAGGTCGTGTTGTTCGATCTGACGGTTGTTCTCCAGCCAGTAGTCCGATGCCGACACCTGCGTGGCGGTCAGGCCGTTGGTCTGCAGCACCGTCAGTGGAGTGCGCTCGAACGAGTACACCAGCTGGTTCATGTCGTTGGCGGTCTTGTCCTGCGAATACAGCGCAGTGAGGTTCATCTCCAGCTGGTCGTTGGGCTTCCACTGCAAGCCGCCGTTGAACATCTTGCGCGTGGTCTCGCGCTCGATCGAGCGATAGCGCGGGCGGCGCGGGATGTACAAGCTGCCGGCGTCGGTGTCCTGCGTGTACCAGCGGTCGATCCACAGATAATCGGCGCGGTCCTTGAGCTTCTGGTAGCCGGCACTGAGGAACACGCCCAGCTCGCCGCCACCGGCCTTGAACTGGTCGATATAGGTCAGCACGCCCTTGGGCGTGGGCGAGCCACCGGCAAATTCCGCATACTGGGTCTTGGCCGAGAACAGCAGCTTGGTCTGCCGGTAATCCAGCGGTTTGGTGGTGTTGATGTTGACCGTGCCGGACAGGCCACCGGCGTCCATGTCCGCCGACGGCGATTTGATCACCTCGATCCCGGCGGCCACTTCCGGCTGGATGATGTCGTAGCGGAACCCATCGGTGAAGTCGGCGCTCTTGATCACCTGGCCGTTGATGGTGGTGGCCGAATACTGCGGGCCCAGACCACGCACGCTGATGGTGGAGCCGCGCCCGTTGATGGTGGAGATCTGCACGCCGGGGATGCGCTGGATCGCCTCGGCGATGTTCTCGGCAGGAAACTTGCCGATGTCCTGCGCGGAGATGCCATCGGTCATGCGCACATCGTCGCGCTTGGTGTCCATCGCGGTGATCAGGCTCTTCTGGTACGAGCTGGTGACCTTGACGGTGTCGAGCTGGGAGATCTGCGCCGATGCCGGCGGCGGCGATTCCTGCGCCTGCGCGCTGGCGCCGCAGGCAAGCAGCGACAGCGCAATGGCGATGGACAGCGAGGAGGGCGAACAACAACGCAACGCGGCACGCGGGACAGGTGACATGGGAGATCCTGAGGTGGACTGGCTGGACGACGACGCGGCTGGCATTCCGATCGATCAGCGCTGACGGATCCCGGCGTGGGGCAACCCACCCACACGCGCACAGGCCACCGGTCCCGGACATCCGGAACCGCCTGCGATCTGTTGTCTGCGAGCACCCCGTACGGCCCCCCGTGGGTGCCGATGCCGTCTCCCTCCCAGGACGGTCATCGCCTGCCATTGCTGATCAACGGCCCTGACTGGCAAATACCAATTCAGTGGATTTGATTCTTATGGTCTTTAAAAGATCCTGTCAACAGTCACTGTCGAAAGCATTCGATGACGCTGCGGGCTTTGCAGGAACCCCATTTTAAAAGGGTCCTGATGGTGCACAGAGCATCATCCGGGTGCAGGACGGGCATCGTTGTCGCAGGACCAGTCAGTGACCAATCCAGGGAAACCAGACCAATTCCTGGCGGGCCAGGACATGTGCGGCATCGCGAAATCGCTGCAAACCGGATCACGGTCCAGCATTCGGCCCCTGCGCGGTCGAACGCGGCGCGCCGGCCGCATCGCTGCAAGCGCTCGACTACGGCGATGACTGCCGGCAGCGGCAAGACGACAACGTTGTCAGCGGCCGCTCGGGTACGCCGCTGGCATCGGCCTGGACGAGACCTCCGGCCGTCCCATGCACGCGAATGGTGCAGAAGAAAAAGCGCTCCGCCATCAGCGAGCCAGGCGGCGCTCAGCGCAGTTGCCCCTGGTCGATGCGCAGCAAGGTGCGCTCCGGGGTGGCGGCAAAGCCCAGCAACTGCAGGCCCACGCCCAGCACCGCGTCCTGCCCCGGATCGACACGCGACTGCAGCTGCCAGCGTCCATCGCGCCACAGGTGCAGCTGTGCATCGGCCTGCACGCCGGCAGGCAGCGCGGCGTCGGGCAGCAAGGTCAGCACGGCGGTGTCGCCCATGCAGCGCGGCTGGCCGGACAGGCGCAACGGCGGTAGCCCGGGCAGCTCGCCCGCCCCACTGGCCAGCACTTGCAGGCCGACCCGCCCAGCGGCCTGCACGCAGCCGGTGGCATCGAACAACAGGTCCACCTGCTGCAGCTCCAATGCCAGATCGATCAAGGCCATGCCCGCTGGCTGGCGCAACAGCAACTGGCCCTGCGCATCGCGGATGCCGTGTTGCGCGCCATCCACCAGCAGCAGTTGCAGCTGCGTGGCCTGCAGGTGGACCTGGCGCTCTCCGCGCACCAGTGGCCACAGCCGCGGCCGTACCGTGACATCGCCAAACGCGATGCCCTGCCATTGCACCTGCCGCAAGGTGCCGGCCCATACCGGCCCCTCCACGTCCAGCGCCGAGAATGGCAGCCCCGCGCGCGGCAGCACCAGGCGCAACGGCAGCCATGCCAGCAGCGCGACAGCCACCATCAAGACAAAGACCAGGATCCAGCGCAGGCGCGTCACGGTGCAGGCTCCGCAAACCCGCAGCGTACCCGCAGTTGGCCCTGGTCGCGCACGATGCGCAGCTGGGTCGGCGCCAGGCCCTGCGCCTGGCGCAGCCGCTCCAGCCAGCCGAACAAGGTGACGGCACTGACCGCATCGACCTGCACGTCCACCCCGCCCGCTGCATTGCGCTGCTGCGAGGTGATGCGGACGCCGGCATCGCGTGCACTGCTGGCAATGCGCTCGGCCAATGCCGCGGTGCCCGGCGCGGTGGCGGGCTTTCTTGCCGATGCCTGCGCAGAGGCGTCCAGGACCCACTGCGCCGCAGTGGCATGGCGCGCCTGCGCCTGGGCGTGCCAGTGCCGCAACAGGGTGTAGAGCGCGTACCAGCCGACAAATGCGGCCAGCGCGGCGCACATCACGCCCAGCATCAGCCGCTCGCGCGGCGCACGCGCCTGCCACCACTGCGTGCTGCGTTGCAGGCGTGCATTCATCGCACTGGCTCCAGTGCGAACGGTGTCCGCACGCGATCATCTTCGGTCTGGCTACTGCCCGGCTGCAGTTGCCATCCTGCCTCGGCCAGCCGCGCGGACAGCTGCTGCAGGCTTGCAGCATCGCTGTGCAACAGCGTGCCGCGCAGCGGCTGCGCGGCGTGGTAGTCGAGCTGATCCAGTTCCGCCGCCGGAACGGCATCGACCGCTGCGAACAGGCTGCCGAGCTGCACGGCCAGGGCATCGGCGGCCGCACCCGCGTGCCGGCGTGCCTGCAACGCGGCCGGTACCGCCGCCACATCGCGCACGCCCAATTGCGTAGCGGCGCGCGATTGCAGCAGGCGCGCGCCGAGTTCGTGGCGCAGTGTCTGCGCCAGCAGCAGCACCAGCGGCGACAGCAGCACCAGCGCGGCCAGCAGCGCAAGACGGCGCGCAGTGACCGTCTGTGCAGCGGCCGGCCTTGCGGCGAATGCGTGCTGCAGCAGGTTGATCGGCGCGCGCGTGGCGCATCGCGCAAAGCCGGCAATGGCTTGCGCGGTGTCAGGTGCCGGCGGCGGTGCCGGCGCGCGCTCGCCCAGCAGCATGCGCGCGGCCTCCGGCTCCAGGCTGCAGGCCAGCCCTGCGCCGCGGATCAGCCAGCGGCCATCCCAGTGCATCACCGCTGCCACAGCGTCCGCGCCAGGCTCCAGCAACAGGCAATCGGGCACCACCGCGTCGGGGACGACACCCAGCTGCGCTGCGCGCGCCAGCCACTGCTGCATCACCGCGTTGTCCACCGCGGCGACCAGATGCGTGCCATCGGCCTCGACGCGATCGGCGATCACCACATGCAGGGCCGGCGTCTCGACCGCCAGGTGCTCGGCCAGTTGCAGGCGTGCAGCCGCGACCGATTGCGCGATGCTGCGGCCGGGCAGGCGCAGCCAGCGCAGATGTACATCCACGCCCGGCACCACCAGCACGGTGCGCGCGGACGGTTCATACGGCGCGCCGGCCGGGCGCTGCGACTGCACCTGGCCCTGCGCATCCACGCGCACGGCGATCGCCTGCGCAGTGACATCGGCGGGCAGCAACAACAGGCTGGTACTCATTCGTCGGAACTCCATTGACGCGCCACCAGCCGCACGCGCCCGGCAGGGTCTTGTTGCAGCAGGGCATCCAGCATCACCTGCGCGCCGGCATGGTCGACCTGGCTGTAGAGCGAGAAGTAACGGGTGCGTAATACGATCTGTTCCAGCACCGCATTGGAAGGCTCGGCCTGGATCAGCGCTGGCTGGCTCAGGAACGCCCTGGCGTCGCGCCATCCTGCGGCCGGCCGCGCGGCGATGACGCGACGCGCGGCCGGCAATTCCAGAGCGCCGTCGGTCAGTGCCACCAGGACCGGCGCATCTTCCAGGCGCAGCGTATTGATATTGATCGGCGACAGCCGCGCCTCCGGCAATGCACACACATATGGCCGCAACTGCGCGATCAGCTGTGGCGTGTAGCCGGCGATGGCGCGCAGTTCGCCGACGCCGGCCAGCAGGGTCGCCCCGGTGCGTAGTGACACTGCCGACTGCAGATAGTGCGCGTCTTCGGCCCCCTGTGCGCCGGGTTGGCTGTCGCTGTCGATCCAGTCCACCAGCGCATCGGTCAGCGCCTGTGCCTGTTGCGGTGCGATGCCCAGCACGTCCAGCAAGGCGCGGTATTGGCCTGCGCCGTCGTCGCTGCGCTGCCATTGCTCCGGCGCACCGGCGACCACGCTGTTGAGATTGAAGCAGCCGCCGCGATCGCGCAGGCGCACGCTCACCGTGCCGTCGTCCAGCGGGAAGACGATCGGCTGATCGTTCCAGCCGCCTTCCAGCGTGGTGCGCATCGGGTCGCGCCTGGCCAGTGCCTGCAGGCGCGCGCGCGCAACGGTTTCGGTACCCAGCGCATACCACTGCGCCTGCATCATCGCCTCGCCGTTGCCGCTGCGGCGCAGGCCAAAGCGCAGATCGTCCAGCACCGCGACCATCAGCAGCGTCATCACCGCCACCAGCAACAGTACCGTCAGCAGTGCGACGCCGCGTTGCTGCCTGGGTGCGTTCAAGGCCGTCATCCGCGCCCCTCCGGCAGCAGGAACACCTGGCGCACGCGGCCCCATTGCTCCAGGTCCAGCTCCAGCGAGATCGCATCCGGCAGCGCGTCCAGCCCGCCACTCCAGCCATCGCTCCACTGCGCGCGATAGTGGAACCCCACCACCGCCGAGCGCACCCCATGCAACACCACCTGCGGCGTGCCAGCAACTGCACCGTCGAGCGCGGGGCGTGCGCTGCGCTCCAGGCGTCCGTCGACCAGGCGGTATTCCACGTACTGCAAGGACGCGCGCGGCGCCTGATCCGGATTGCTCCAGCCGCGTCGCACAAAACCGAACAGCGGCCCCGGCACACCGGGCGGGCTTGCGACGAACGCGGTGCGTGCAGCGCCGCCCTCGCTGTTGCGCGTGCGCCGCACTGCGGCCTGTTGCAGGTCGCTGCGCAGCAGGCCATGGGCAAGCTGGAATTCGCGCACCTGCTGCAGGCGCGCACGCACGGCATCGCGCTGGTCGATGCTCTGCCGCATCACCACCACCGCCGCCACTGCCACCAGCGCGAACACCACCAGGGCGACCAGCAGCTCGATCAAGGTGACGCCCGCGCTGCCACGACTGCCCGCTGCGCTGCGAGGTGTGCGGATCATTCGGCGCTCCGCAAGACGCTGAGGCTGGCGACTTCCTGCGCCTGCGCTGCGGCGCGCACCTGCACCTGGATGCGCACGATGCCGGTACTGCCGGCCGGCATCGACGTGCGCTGCCAGTCCCAGCTGCGTCCGCCCAGGGTTTCCTGCCCGTTGGCCGGTGCCAGTGCTGCGGCGGTGGGCGCGAGCATCGCGTCGATCGCCTGGTTTTCCGCCACCACCGCGGCCAGCGCACGCTCTTCCAGCACCACCGCGGTACGCGTGCTTTCGCCGGACACGTTCAACAGACCGACCACGGCCATGCCGAAGATCGCCAGCGCGACCATCAGTTCGAGCAGCGAGAACCCGGCGCAGGCACGGGGATCACGGCCGTGGCGCATCGACCCGTACCATGCCGGTGGCGTCCACCACGACCTGCAGCTGTTGCTGGCCGTCGGCCAGCGCGATGCGTTGCGGCGTGGCCGCACCGGTGGGGTCGAAGCGCACGCTCACCTGCGTCCCGCCCACCGGCAACTGCGCGTGCACGCCGGTAGGCCAACGCATCGCGGCGAACGGTTTTTCATCCAGCGCCACCCAGCGTTGCTGCGCCTGCCGTCTGAATGCATAACCGCCCGCATCCACCCGCACCTCGACCATGCGCAGGCTCAGGATCGCCTCGTCGCGTGCATGGCCCAGGGCACTGGCCAATGCATCGGCCTGGTCGTGCAGCTCGCGCCGCGTATCCGGCAAGGTCAGCACCACCAGGGTGCTGGCGACTGCAGTGATCACCAGGACCGCCAGCAACTCGAGCAAGGTGAAGCCGCGCGCCTGCGCCCGCGACGCGCATGCCCATGAGTGCCTTGCCATGACGGCTTGCGCGAACACTGCCGCGCCTCAGCGCCAGTTGCCGATATCGGCATTGTCGGCGTCGCCGCCTTCGGCGCCATCGGCACCGAACGAATACACGTCGAAGCCACCGTTGCGGCCCGGGCGACGGTACTGGTAGGCGTGGCCCCACGGATCCTCGGGCAGGCGGCGGATATAGCCGCCCTGGCGATAGCGCTCCGGCCGGGTCAGGCCGCTTGGCGCGGTGAGCAAGGCCTGCAGGCCCTGTTCAGTGCCCGGGTAGCTGAGGTTGTCCAGGCGATAGGTTTCCAGTGCCTGTTCCAGCACAGCCACGTCGGCGCGCGCTTTCTCGACCATGGCGCGGTCCTGGCTGGGCATCACGTTGATCATCACCACCGTGGCCAGCAGGCCGATGATGACGATGACCACCATCAACTCGACCAGGGTGAAGCCGCGCGTTCGCGCTTGCGAGGACAGCGAGCAAGGACGATGGCGGTGACGGATGGACTGCATGAGGATCTCCAGGGATAAGCGGCCGCGCTCAACCAAGCGCGAGGGTGTTGAATTGCAGGATGGGCAGCAGGATCGACAGCACGATCACCGCCACCACCCCGCCGAGCAGCACGATGATGGCCGGCTCCAGCAGGCTCATCGCCGCGGTGGTGAACGAGGCGAACTCGCGCTCCAGATAATCGGCGGCACGTTCCAGCATCGGCGCCAGGCGCCCGCTGTTTTCGCCGCTGGAGGCCATGTACAGCAGCGTCGGTGGAAACACGCCGGCGCGCTTCATTGCCGCGGCCAGGCTGCCGCCCTCGCGGATCGCGGTGACCATGCTGTCGGTGGCCAGTCGCAGTGCGCGGTTGTCGACGGTGCGCGCGGCGATCATCAGGCCTTCCATCAGCGGCAGCCCGCTGTTGACCATGATCGCCAGCGTGCGTGCCATGCGTGCGGCGTGCAGGTCGCGGATCAGCCGGCCGAGCAAGGGCGCCCGCAGCACCGCGCGGTCGGCCGCCAGGCGCAGCTGCGGGCGCTTGAGCAGGCGCAATGCGCCGATCACCGCAATGACCAGTGCCGCCAGCAGCGGAATGCCCGCATGCAGCAGGAAGTTGGACACGCCGATCACCATGCGCGTCAGCAGTGGCAATGCGCGCCCCATCGAATCGAACTGATCCACCACCTTGGGCACCACGAAGGTCATCAGCACGATGACCACCGCACCGGCGGTCAGGGCCAACGCGGCCGGATAGACCAGCGCGGACTGCAGCTTGCTGCGCACCTGTGCCTGCCGCTCCAGCAGATCGGCCAGGCGCTCGAGCACCTGCGGCAACGCGCCGGCGCTTTCGCCGGCGGCCACCATCGCCCGATACAACGGCGGAAACGCACTGCCCTGGCGCGCCATCGCGTCCGACAGGCGAAAGCCTTCGACCACCAGCCCATGCGTCTGGCCGGTGACCCGGCGCACGCCGCGACGCTCGGACTGCGTGCCGATGGTGCGCAGCGCTTCCTCCAGCGGTGCGGTCTCCACCAGCGTGGCCAGCTGGCGGGTGAACAGCACCAGGTCCTTGCCGCCAAAACGCGCCGGACGCACGCTGCTGGCCGCCACCGCCGCCTCCACGCGCACCGGCAGCCACTGCCGCTGCTCCAGTTGCGCACGCGCCTTCTGCGCCGAGTCGGCGGTGATCACGCCCTGGCGGCGATGCCCGTGCAGATCGAGCACGGTGTAGTCAAACCGCGGCATGCGCATCGTCCTGCTGGCGGGTCACCCGCAGCGCTTCTTCCAGCGTGGTGAGGCCTTGCAGCACCGCCGTACGTGCGGCATCGCCCAGGCGCGGCGCGCGGGCGAAGGCCACCGCCGCCAGGGCATCCTCATCGGCGTTGTCGCCGATCAGCCGACGCATCGCATCATCCACGGCGATGGCTTCGTAGATGCCCACGCGCCCGGCGTAACCGCTGTGATGGCAGACCGGGCAACCCACTGCGGTGTAGATGATTGCGTCATCCGGCGCCTGCAGCATCTGGCGCGTCGCGGCATCCAGCGGATGCGGCACGCGGCACTGCGTGCACAGGCGTCGCACCAGCCGTTGCGCCAGGATCAGCCGCAGGCTCGATGCGAGCAGGAACGGTTCGATGCCCATGTCGCGCAGGCGCGTGACCGCGCCCACCGCATCGTTGGTGTGCACGGTGGACAGCACCAGGTGACCGGTCAGACTGGCCTGCACGGCGATCTGCGCGGTCTCGGTGTCGCGGATCTCGCCGATCATCACCACGTCCGGATCCTGGCGCAGGATGGCGCGCAAGCCGGCCGCGAAGGTCATGCCGACACGCGCGTTGACCTGGGTCTGGCCGACGCCGTCGATGGCGTATTCCACCGGGTCCTCCACCGTGAGGATGTTGCGCGAGCCATCGTTGAGCAGGCTCAGCGCCGCATACAGCGTGGTGGTCTTGCCCGAGCCGGTCGGCCCGGTCACCAGCACGATGCCGTTGGGCACCTGCAGGGCGCGCTGCACCGTGTGCATCGCCGCCGGCGGCATGCCCAACTGGGCCAGCGACAAGGTGCCCTGCTCCTTGTCCAGGATGCGCAGCACCACCCGCTCGCTGCTGCGCGTGGGCAGCGTGGACACGCGCACGTCCAGTGCCTTGGCGCCCATCGCCAGCGACACGCGGCCATCCTGCGGGATGCGTTTTTCGGCGATGTCCAGCCGTGCCATCACCTTGACGCGCGACACCAGCAGCGGCGCGATGCGCCCGGGCAAGGTGGCCGCTTCGCGCATCACCCCATCCACGCGCAGCCGCACGCGCAGCCGCGATTCGTAGGATTCCAGATGCACGTCCGAAGCGCCCAGGCGCGCGGCCTCGGCAATGATGCCGTTGATCAGGCGGATGATCGGTGCATCGTCCTGGCTGTCGAGCAGATCGGCAGTGGGGATGTCGTCGATCAACGCATCCAGGCTGCCGTGCAGGTCCAGCGCCTCGACCTGCACACCCTGCTCCATGCCGGCATCGGCGTAGATCTCCGACAGGTGCCGGTCGAACACCGACGGTGCCAGCGTGCGTACCTGCAAGGGCAGGCCCAGCGCACGCCGCAGCTCGATCAGGGCCTGCACCTCGCCGCCTTCGCGCAGGCCGATCTGCGCGGCGCTGTCGCTACCGAGCAGCACCACGCCGTGGCGCTTGGCGAACGCATAGGAAATGCTGGCGCGCGCAGTGTTCATGGCATCAGCGCTGCACGGGACGCGCGCCGGGCGCCGGCGTCGTTGCCGGCGCCGGCACGGCTGGCGATGGCGCCGCCGGCAGCTGCGGCGGCTGCGCGTGCAGGTAGTCGCGCACCAGTGCATCGAGCGCCGCTTCCGGGTCGCCATCGGCCAGCTGGCGATCGCGCAGGTAGCTGTAGCGCGGTGCGGTCATGCGCTGCGCATCGGCCGCGTCGCGGATGATGGTCGGGCGGATGAACACCATCAGGTTGGTCTTGTCGCGGTTGCGCGACTTGTGCCGGAACAGCGCGCCCAGCCCGGGCACATCGCCCAGCAGCGGCACCTTCTCCACGGTCTGCCGGTCGTTCTGGTCGAGCAGGCCGCCGAGCGCGACGATGGCGCCGTTTTCCACCACCACGCGGGTCTCGATCTGGCGCTTGTTGAACACCAGCTCCGACGACTGCGCGCTGACCGGCCCGGCAATGGCCGAGACTTCCTGCTTGATCGCCAGGGTGATGCCGCCGGCGGTATTGATCTGCGGCCGCACTTCCAGCTCCACGCCCACGTCCTGGCGCTGGATGGTGCGGAACGGGTTGTCGTTGGCCGCGCCCAGCACTTCGCCGGTGGTGATCGGCACTTCCTGGCCGACCAGGATGCGCGCCTGCTCGTTGTCCAGGGTCATGATCGACGGGGTGGACAGCAGGTTGGAGCCGGTGTCGCTCTTGACCGCATCGATGATCATGCCGAACACCGCATCGTTGCTTTGCCCGGCCAACCCGATCAGGCCACCGCTCAGGCCCAGCAGCGATTGCGCGGCCACATTGCGCGCCTGTTCCAGCAGCGGATCCTTTTCGCCGTTGTTGCTGCGCGTGCCGGCCGCCGCAACGGCCAGCGGCACGATGCCCGGCGACGCGCCGCTGTACTGCGTGGCGATCAACGGCACCGTGCCATTACGGCCGGCCAGCAGCAGCTGCACGCCCAGCCGCTTGGCGGCGGTGTCGGAGATTTCCACCACGATCGCCTCGACCAGCACCTGCTCGCGATGCACGTCCAGCTGGCGGATCACGTCCATCAGCGCACGCTGGGTTTCCGGGTCGGCATTGATGATCAGGGCATTGGAACCGGGGTAGCGCACGATCACCGGGCGCTTGCCGGCGGCCGGTGTGATCACCTGCGCCTGTGCAGCGCCCGCAGCAGCGGCGGCCACATCCACCGCGTTGGAGCGCGTGTCCTGCCCGGGCTGCGCCTCGTTGCCCGGGGTCTGCCCGACCAGTTGCTGCAACACCGGCAGCAATTGCTCGGCGCTGGCGTGCTGCAGGCGCACCACGCTGACATCGCCGCGCCGTTCGGCGCGCCCATCCAGATCCACCGCGGTGCGTACCACGCGCTGCACCAGTGCCGGATCGCCACGCACGATCAGGGAATTGCTGCTGTCCACCGGCAACACCGACAGCACGTTGCTGCGTTCGCCGGCCTGCCCGAACAGCGAGGTCAGCGTGCGCGCCAGTTCCTGCGCGGAACTATTGCGCAAGCTCACCGTGTCGATTGCCGCACGATCGGCGTCGATCTGCGCGACCAGGCCACGCACGCGGCGCAGGTTGTCGGCATAGTCGGCAATCAACAGGCTGTTGCCCTGCGGCATCGCCATGATCACGCCGCCACGGCCGATCAGCGGCTTGAGAATCTCCGCAGCGCTGCGTGCATCCACGCGTTGCAGGGTGAACACCTGCGTGGCGAAACCCAGGTTGCCATTGGCCGCGCTGCCGGGCTGTTGCGCAGCGGTATCGTCGGGAATGATGCGATAGGTCGACGGCCCGCTGGACACCGCAATCAAGCCATTGGCACGCAAGACCGCCAGCAGCATGCCGAGCAGGTCCTGTTCCGACATTGCCTGCGCACGCGCCACGTTGACCGTGCCCTGCACGCGCGTGTCCACGATGAAGGTGATGCCGGTGGCACGCGACACATCCTGGATGAAGGCACGCAGGTCCACGTCCTGCAGGCGCACGACCGGTGCATCGGCAGCATGCAGCGATACCATCGGCAACGCCGGCAGTGCGAGCAACAAGGTGGCCGAAAGCAGCCATGCGGGGCGGACAGCAGTCATTGCGGGCGCTTCAGGGTCATGGTGTGGGTCTGGCCATCGCGGCGGTAGGTCAGCGTGGCCGCCTGGCCATCGCGCAGTTCGTCCTGCAGCTCGCGCAGGTGTTCGGCATCGAGCGTGCGGCCATTGAGTTGGGTCAGCACATCGCCCGGTGCCAGGCCGGCCTGGCGCAGCAGTGCGCCATCGCCGCGCGGCATCACGGTAAAGCCGCTGCCGTCTTCGCTTGCACGCAGGCCGGCGGTGGTGAGCAGTTGTTGCGGGTCGACGGCCGCCGCCGTGGCCGTGCCAGCCGCAGTGCCGACATTCGACGTCACCGCAGGTGCGCCGCCCGCTGCTGCGGGCGCGGCCGTTGCCGGCGATGTGGCTGCCGCAGACGCGGTGGATTCCACCAAGGCCAGACGTCGCACGCCACCACCGGTACGCAGCAGCACGTGATCGCTCGCGATCGCCTGCACTGTCACGCCAGCTACCACGACATCGCCGATGCGATACGCGCCTTGTCGGCCATCGCCACTGCTCAGGAACGCGGCCGCTTGCGTGCCGCCTGTGCGGACACCATGCAATACGATGCCGTCGCTGCTGGCCTCCGGAACGCTGCGATGGAACACATCGCGGCGCAGTGCGGGCAGCTCCGCCTGTGCAGGCGTGGCGACCTGGGCGGTACCCAGCGGCCCTATCGGGGCGATCACCACCCACAACACGCGCGCGCACTGCAGCGCGAGCAAGGCGAGCAGTACGCAGGCCAGTGCGCTGCGGCCACGCGCCGACATCAGGGGTTTCAAGGAGGGCAAAACGCGCTGCAAAGCGGACATCCGTCTCAGGATTGCGGTCGGATGACAGAATGCGGCCGCAATGTGTCAGTTCGAAGAAAGTGATGACACAGGCCGACACACGGCAACACGCCCGCAGACGAAAACGCCCGCCATGCGAGGCAGGGCGGGCGTTTGCGATACAGGCAGCGGGCGTCGGATCAGAAGCGGGCTGTCACACTCAGGTCATACGTCACGCCAGGCTGGTACTCGTACAGGTCTACCCGGTTGCTGCCCAGGCTCTGGTACTCCTGGTAGCGGGTTTTGAGCAGATTGCGTGCGGCGAAGTTCAGCGACAGCGTATTGCCCGACCACACCAGGCCTTTCTTGATCACCAGATCCAGCGAAGTACCCGGCTTGTCGATGTAATCCGGTTGCCCGGGGCGACCACGCGCGGATACCCGCTCGCCGACATAGTTGGCGATCAAGGTGGCCTGGCTGTGGGTGCTTTCGCTTTCCACGCCGATCTGCAGGTTGGCGATGTCGTCGGACTGCCCCTGCAGGGCCGAGCCATCACGGATGAACAAGGTCGCCTGCACCGGCGCGGTGAAGCCGAACGGCTGCACGGTGTCGCCATCGCTGGCACTCACTTCCGACGTGGTGCGCGTGTAGTTGCCGGACAGGAACACCCGGTTGTCACCCCACCAGTCGGCCGCGATCGGCAGGTCCAGATACTTCTTGGCGTCCAGCTCGATGCCGTACAAGGTGGCTTCTGGCGCGTTGATGAAGCTCTGCACGATGCCGCCGCCCGGTGCATCGTTGACGATGGCCTCGATCGGCTTGTCGATGCTCTTGTAGAACGCGCCGACGGTGAAATACTCACCCGGCTCGAAGAACCACTCGTAACGCGCATCCAGGTTGACCAGCTCGCTATCGACCAGGAATGGGTTGCCGAAGAACTGGCGGTCGATATCCGGGTCCAGGTACTGCTGCGGCGCCATCTCGCGGAACTGCGGGCGCGCGATGGTCTTGGACGCACCAAAGCGCAGCTGCTGGTTCTCGGCAAAGTTCCAGGTCACCGTGGCCGATGGCAGCGCGTAGCTGTTCTCCAGCGGCGCCACGCTGTCCTGGCGCACGCCGGTGAAGATGTCGTACGGATGCACCGCCTGGGTGGCGTCTTCGTAACGCACACCGACGGTGGCGCGCAGGGTCGGCACGATCTCGCCCTCGGCCTGCAAATAGGCCGCCTTGACCTTCAGGGTCGCATCGTACGCGGCCGCACCGAAGCTGCCGGTGGTCTCGCGCAGGCGCAGCAGATCGTTGCTGAGGTTGTAATCGGAGATCAGGTAATCCACACGCTGGAACTGGTTGTAGAACGGCAGCGGGCCGTCCAGCGCCAGGAAGCGGAACTCGCGGCTCCACGCGCTGCGGTCGTTGTCCAGGTAGGCCAGACCGCCCTTGAGGGTGAAGTCGTGCTCGATCGGCAAACGCCAGGTCACATCCACCCCGCCGCTGGCCACGGTGTCGTCGACCTTGCTGAAGCGGGTGTAGTTCTGCACGCGCGAGGCATCGTGCGCCCAGTAGCCATCCAGCAACTCGTAGCGGATGCCGGTCTCGTACGGCACATCGCGGCTGGCATTGGCCACCGCTGCGCGCCATTCGATCTTGAGATCGTCGTACTCGCCGAACGCGTGCGTGCCGCGCAGCTGGTTGTTGATCAGCTGGCGCTCGTACCACTCGGTGTTGTCGTCGCGCACATCGAAACCGGCCAGCTCATCGCGGCCGGCGCGGCTGCGCGCCACCTTCAAGGCATCGTGCACGTACAGGGTGGTCCAGCCGATGGTGTGGCGGCCGTATTCCCAGCCCAGGCCCAGCATGCCGTTGGTGCGCACGTTGTTGCGGGTGGTGGCGAAGTCGTAGTTGGAATTGAACTCGACCGTATCGCCGACAAAGATGCCGTCCTGCTGCTTGCCGGTGCGCGTGCGCCACTCGTTGTCGTAGCTGGCTACCGCGATGATGCCCAGCCTGGCCTCGCCCACGTCCATGCTGTAGCCGGCGCTGCCGCCGACATTGACGTCCGGGGCGATGCTGTCCTTTTCCTGCAGCACGTACAGGTTGGCGTTGTTCACGCTGCGCCCGATACGGCGGATGTCCTCGCGCGAGAAACTGCCCAGGTCCACGCGCCGGCCGCTCCGGATCGCGTCGCGCAATGCGCCGGGCTGCTTGCGCATGCCGTCGTCATAGCCCCACTCGTCATCGCCGGAGCCGTAGTAAGTCAGGCCTTTTTCGCCGGTGCTGACGCTGTTGACGCCGCCACCCACGGTCAGCGACAGGAACGGTTTGTCCGGCACCGCCATCGATTGCAGATCGATCACGCCACCGCCGAATTCGCCCGGATAATCGGCCGAATAGGTTTTCTGCACGGTCACGCTGGCCAGCACGTCGCTGGGGAACAGATCCAGCGGCACCACACGCTGCATCGGCTCGGGGCTGGGCAACGGCGAGCCGTTGAACAAGGCCGACGAATAACGCTCGCCCAGGCCGCGCACATACACATACTTGCCGCGCGACAGGCTCAGCCCGGTGACACGCGTCAGCGCCACCGCCGCGCTGCTGTCGCCGGTGCGCTCCATGTCCTCACGGGTGACGAACGATGCCACCTCCGAGGTCTGCAGCATCGGTTCGGGAATGTACTCGCCGCGCACCACGACCTGGTCGAGTTGCTTGGGCGCACTGGTGGTGGTGCTGGTGCCAGTGGTGGAGCCGGCATCGGTAGTGGTCGATTGCGCCAGCGCAGCACCGGAACACAGCAAGGTGGAAATGGAAAGAGACAGGCCCGTCCGCGAGAGACGGGCGACAGCGGAGGTTCGCATCGTGGGAGCCCTGGCAACTGAAAGATGAAGCGGGACGCATCACAAGACAGCCGTGTGGCCGCCTTGCGATGCCGTGCCTCAGCAGGGACGATCGGCGGTCAGGCCGCAGGTCCAACCCTGCCACCAGGTGTCGTTGGCATCGCGCACGCCACCGATGTAGTTCACCTGCTGGAAGAAGCTGCTCACCCCGTTCAAGCCCTGGAAGGCCGGAACGGCGCTTTCGTTGGCGCCATTGACGAAGGTGTTCTGCAAGGTGGAGACGCCATTGGCGACATTGTTGGTGCCGGCTGCGAACTGGGTGGCCGCACGCGCATCACTGCCGAAGGCGGTCGGGCAGGCGAAGAACACCGAGTTGAAGGTCCCGAGCGTGTCGGTATCGGCCAGGTTGAAGCACACCAGGCCATCACCGGTGCCACCGGCCGGACGCGTGACGACCGAGTTGTAGAACGCGGCCTGCGCGCCCTGGTTGAGCATGATCGCCGCACCGGCGCGCGCATTGCCCACGTAGGTGAAGTTGGCCACCTTCGGGCGCGAATACGGCTGACGGCGCAGGCTGCTCCACTCGTTCATGCGGTCGCCGCCGCCGGCGCGCTGCACCACGATGCCGAACTGCAGGGCGCCGTTCCAGCCGGCGTCGGTATCCAGCGAATCGTCGTCGGCGCCGGTGATGACCACGTGGCTGCCGTTGACCGTGCCGCCGAACCATTCGATGCCGTCGTCGGAGCTGTTGTGGATCTGCACGTAGTCCAGGCGCGTGCCGCTGCCCACGCCGGCCAGGGTGATGCCCTGCAATTCGTTGTTGGGCGAAATTTCGAAGCCCGAATACATCACCCGCAGGTAGCGCAGGGAACCGCTGTTGTCGGTGGCGCTGTTACCGCCGTAGAAGGCGTTGGTGCCTTCGACCTGGGCCTGGCATTCCGGCGTGCCGGAGACCGTGGTGCCCGGGCAGTTGTTGATCGCCGCACGGCCCAGCACCACGATGCCGCCCCACAGGCCGATGGTGTTGGCGCTGACCTGGCCCTCCAGGGCCTGACGCGCAGTGAACACGATCGGCGCAGTGGCGCTGCCTTCGGCAAAGATCTGCGAGCCGCGGTTGACCACGATGTAGTCGCTACCGGCCGAACCGAACAGGGTCACGCCCGGTTCGATGGTCAGGATGCCCTGCGTGCTGCCGGCCGCTGGAGCGATGGCATTGCCGCCGCGGTCGGTGCCCACGTTGACACGTCCGCTGATCGAATACGCCGTGCCCGCACGTGCCGGCACCACCAGGTTGCCGTTGATGGTCTCCGGCAGCTGGCAGGCGCGCAGCGTGTTGTTGGCGATGGTGCCGACGTTGGAAAAACCGGTCGGGCAATCAGCGGCCGGGCCGGTCGGAGCCGGAGCCGGCGTCGGTGCAGGCGTGGGCGCCGGCGTCGGTGCGGGAGCTGGCGTCGGTGCCGGCGGAAATGCGCCCTCCCCGGGCGAGGCGACACGATCGGCACCACCACCGCAGGCAGACAACGCCAGTGCGGTACCAAAGGTCATGAGAAGTGTCTTGCTGCTGTTGCGAACGGACATGCGGCTGATCTCCAGGTCAAAGGGTCCGGTATGAAGAGGAGTCGTCAAGAATTGGTGGCGTTCCGCTCACTGCAGTGGCGAGCACGTTCAAGATCCCCGTCACTTTTATAGGGGCTGTCTGTGTCATTTGTCTTACCGCGACACATTTGACATAAAGCTGCCACACGTCGGCATGCACTGTAGGGCCATGACATCCACCACCATCCCCGCCGCCTTGAGCGACTGGATCATCGCGCAGGCACTGGCCGGCCATCCGCCCGAACAGGCGCTACAGCCGCTGCTGGATCAGGGCTGGAGCGAACAGGACGCCATCGACGCAGTCGAGGCTTTGGTACGCAACCACATCCGGCAACACGCACAGACGCATGGCTTGCCGGTGCCGGCGCGCGTACCGGCGATACTGCAGGACAACGATGCCTCGCTGCTGGACCTGGGCGATCGTCAGGTACGCGTGCTGGTCAGCCTGTTGCTGCCGCGCGTGGTGGTGCTGGGCGGTTTCCTGTCCGATGCCGAATGCGATGCCTTGATCGCGCTGGCGCAGCCGCACCTGGCGCGTTCGCGCACTGTGGACAACGACAACGGCACGCAGATCGTGCATGCCGCGCGCACCAGCCACAGCATGTGCCTGCAGCTGGGGCAGGATGCGCTGTGCCAACGCATCGAAGCACGCATCGCACGCCTGCTCGACTGGCCGGTCGACCACGGCGAAGGACTGCAGGTCTTGCGCTACGCCACCGGCGCCGAATATCAGCCGCACTACGATTACTTCGACCCGGCTGCTGCCGGCACGCCGGTGTTGCTGCAGGCCGGCGGCCAGCGCGTCGCATCGCTGGTGATGTACCTCAACACGCCCGGACGCGGCGGCGCCACGCGCTTTCCCGATGCGCATCTGGACGTGGCCGCAGTCAAGGGCAACGCAGTGTTCTTCAGCTACGACCGCCCGCATCCAATGACACGCAGCCTGCACGCCGGCGCACCGGTACTGGCCGGCGAAAAATGGGTCGCGACCAAGTGGCTGCGCGAGCGCGCAGTCCGCCTGCCCGGCTGAGAGCGGCGGTCACACGCGTACATAATCGCCCGGTCATCGACGATCGTGATGCAACAGCCAAGGCTCAGGCGCCATCAACAGCCTGGTACGTCGAGTGCGCAGCGCCCTCACCACTTGCGGGACACGCCGTGAACCCATCCTTGGCGGCGCGGTGGCGGCATCCATGCCGCCACACGGTCCCGCAACCGGCGAGGACACCGCACCAGACAGTTNCCCATCCTTGGCGGCGCGGTGGCGGCATCCATGCCGCCACACGGTCCCGCAACCGGCGAGGACACCGCACCAGACAGTTGGTCGGCGCTCATATGAAAAAGCTGTCTGTACTACGGAGCGCATCAGACATGCAGCCGATGCTTCATGGTGGAGGCGCACCCAGCACTGCTCTTACCTTGCGTACCGACCATCTCGACTGGTCCTTGCCCGCTCGCCGTCGCGGGACCCTGAGCGGCATGGATGCCGCGCCGGAGCCTACAGGGACGTACTTGCGGCGTGTCCCGCGATGGTGGGCGGGCAAGGNAAGGGCCCTGCAGCCAGGCACCAGATCGATTGCTCTACCGCTAACCCATCCGCACGTTCCAAGCCCTCAATACGCAACGTACCAAACAGTCGAGACCTGGACCGGTCGGGTTGCTTGGTCGCGATCGGATGCTTGAATCAACTGCCCGGTGCGTCGAGTGCGCGGTGCCCTCACCGCACCAGACAGTTGGTCGGTGCTCACCTGAAAAGCTGTCTATCGTGCGATCTGCATCAGACGTAGACCCGATGCTTCATGATCGAACGAAGGCATCGAGCACTGCTCTTCCATGCGTACCGACCTTCTCGACGGGTCCTTGCATGGCACCTGCTTCCTTCATTCGCTCAATTGCGAACCGACGAGCGTGATGCTGCACACACGTGCCACAGCGTATGTCGCCGGACACCGAAACATCGACGACAGTGCGCAAACGCACAACGCCCGCAATGCTGCGGGCGCTATGGGAAGACGTGCAACGCTGCACGCATCGCGGCGTTGCATAACGAAGACGCCTACAGCTTGCCCGCCCCTGCCTTTGCCTTGACGTCTGCCGCCACCTTGGTGGCGGCCAGCAGGCTATAGGTATACGGCGGCTTCCAGCCGATGTTGCTGTTCCACGAGCAATTCAGCGCCTTGCCGTTGATCAGCGAGCCCTGGTCACGATACACACTGCCCATGTAGTCGCCGGCGATCTTGTCGCAGCTGCTCACACCACTGATGTCGAACGCATTGTCCTCCGAGAAGATCTTCGACTCCTTGCCCACGCCATGCGCGTGCGAGAACGGATAGACCTTATTGCCGGTGCTGCCGACGTGGTAGTTGTTGTACAGGTGCACCTGGCCAAAACGCACNGAGAAGATCTTCGACTCCTTGCCCACGCCATGCGCGTGCGAGAACGGATAGACCTTATTGCCGGTGCTGCCGACGTGGTAGTTGTTGTACAGGTGCACCTGGCCAAAACGCACCCGCGGCGCGCGTGCGGAAATGTTCTCGAACAAGGTGTTGTGGATGGTCACCTTGAGCTTGCCGCTGTCGGTGCTGGAGGCGCTGTCGCTGGAGCCGATCAGGCTGTTCTTCTCGTGCGACTTGAATGCCGAGTAGGAGATGGTGACGAAGTTGGCGCCCTTCTTGACGTCCATTGCGCCATCGTGATGCTGCTTGGGGCGGCCGTTGGCGGTGCCGTTCTGATCGTCGGTGCGGCG
>NZ_QREM01000018.1 GCF_003353015.1 Xanthomonas arboricola
CCGCGCCCAGGATCCAGGCCCAGATCGCGCCGGGGCCGGCCAGGCCGGCAGCGCGCCAGGCGCCGAACAACCAGCCGGAGCCGATGATCGAGCCGAGCCCGGTGAGCATGAGGGCGAAGGGGCCGACATCGCGGCGCAACGAGTGTTCGGACATGACAGGCCTGGCAGTAAGACGCCGTGCAACGGCAACAAGCCGGCAATTCTCGCAGATGCGGCCGCTTGCCGTCAGTGCGTATTCAGCAGGCGTGCGTGACGCGCTGCCGCATTGCCGCCGATGGTTTCGCAGTGCCAGGGCTGCTCAGGGCAACCGCTGCAGCGCGCGCGTGGCACATCGGC
>NZ_QREM01000019.1 GCF_003353015.1 Xanthomonas arboricola
GCGGTTCTGCCGGCGCAGACGGTCCTCGATGTCGCCCTGGTAGGTCTCGAAGCTGTCGGCCATCGCGCTGTAGCGGCTGTCGGTATAGCTGTTGGCCGCGGCGACGCCGTTGTCCAGCTGGCCCTTGTTGACCGCGTCGGTGGCACGCGTGCCGGCCGCCACATTGGCCACCTGCCGCTCGCCGCCGACGCTACCCACCGACACCGTGTTGGCGCGATCGGCGACCGAGCCCTGGCCCACGGCCACCGCACCTTGTGCGCTGACCCGTGCGCCCTGGCCGATCGCCGTGCCCGAGGCCGCACTGA
>NZ_QREM01000020.1 GCF_003353015.1 Xanthomonas arboricola
GCGGTTCTGCCGGCGCAGACGGTCCTCGATGTCGCCCTGGTAGGTCTCGAAGCTGTCGGCCATCGCGCTGTAGCGGCTGTCGGTATAGCTGTTGGCCGCGGCAACGCCGTTGTCCAGCTGGCCCTTGTTGACCGCGTCGGTGGCACGCGTGCCGGCCGCCACATTGGCCACCTGCCGCTCGCCGCCGACGCTGCCCACCGACACCGTGTTGGCGCGATCGGCGACCGAGCCCTGGCCCACGGCCACCGCACCTTGTGCGCTGACCCGTGCGCCCTGGCCGATCGCCGTGCCCGAGGCCGCACTGA
>NZ_QREM01000021.1 GCF_003353015.1 Xanthomonas arboricola
CCTGACCCTGGTCCAGCAGCTTGCGGAACATTTCCACGCCGGTGACGGTGGTCTTCTGGGTGTCGCGGATACCGACGATTTCGATTTCGTCGCCAACCTTGATGATGCCGCGCTCAATACGACCGGTCACCACGGTGCCGCGGCCGGAGATCGAGAACACGTCTTCGACCGGCATCAGGAACGGACGGTCGACGTCGCGGGTCGGCTCCGGAATGAACGAATCCAGCGCCTCGACCAGCTTCAGGATCGCCGGCACGCCGATGTCGCTCTGGTCGCCGTCCAGCACGATGAACACCTCGTCGGT
>NZ_QREM01000022.1 GCF_003353015.1 Xanthomonas arboricola
ATAAGAGACAGTCCTGAAGCTGGTCGAGGCGCTGGATTCGTTCATTCCGGAGCCGACCCGCGACGTCGACCGTCCGTTCCTGATGCCGGTCGAAGACGTGTTCTCGATCTCCGGCCGCGGCACTGTGGTGACCGGTCGTATCGAGCGCGGCATCATCAAGGTCGGCGACGAAATCGAAATCGTCGGTATCCGCGACACCCAGAAGACCACCGTCACCGGCGTGGAAATGTTCCGCAAGCTGCTGGACCAGGGTCAGG
>NZ_QREM01000023.1 GCF_003353015.1 Xanthomonas arboricola
CGTAGGAGCGCGCTTGCGCGCGATGAGGCGTTCCCGGTAACGCCGCATCGCGCGCAAGCGCGCTCCTACGGGAGCCAGATGGCATCCCAGAATGGATCAGCGCCGAGCCGTTGTGCCGGCCAGGGGCGCAGTGGAGTGGCGACAAGGTAAAGACGCCGCGCCGTCGGGAAAGCACGCCAGCGTGGCCAGTCACAACCCTTGCATGTCACGCGCATCGCATCGAAGACAGCGCGCAG
>NZ_QREM01000024.1 GCF_003353015.1 Xanthomonas arboricola
AGCAAGCCGTCGTGAAAATCGCCACGCTGTCGTAGGAGCGCACCCGGGCGCGACGAAGCATTGCCGGTAACGCCCCATCGCGCCCAGGTGCGCTCCTACGTCTGTCTGCCCTCCCATCCAACACACGCAGCCGACTAACGCGCCCAATCAGCGAGCCGTCATGACAATCGCCACGCTGTCGTAGGAGCGCACCTGGGCGCGACGAAGCATTCCCG
>NZ_QREM01000001.1:0-10172 GCF_003353015.1 Xanthomonas arboricola
ACGGACGTACTTGCGGCGTGTCCCGCGATGGTGGGCGGGCAAGAGCCCTGCAGCGAAGCCGCAGATCGACCGCCCTGCCTTGCAGCCAACAAGCAGATCATCGGCTTTACAACTGAATCTATCCGCGCTGTTCAACCAAGTGCGATGACAGCGGAGGTAACAGACGGGAGCAGGGTCGGCTGTTGCGCACTCGACGGTTGTTGAAGGACGTCAAGTTGTACTTGCCACGCGTTACTGGTGACACACACGGCAAAAGGCCAGGCAAATCTCACCACCCAGACATCAACCCGCTTCGCGCATCCGCGCGGTCAGGCCCTTGAGGAAGGCGCGCAGCAGCTGGTCGCCGCAGGGGCGGAAGTTCTTGTGGCCGGGCTGGCGGAACAGCGCGGACAGTTCCGGCTTGGATAGCGGGAAGCCGGCGCTGGCGAAGATGGCGTGCATGTCCACGTCCTTCAGCTCGAAGGCCACGCGCAGTTTCTTCAGCACCAGGTTGTTGCCGACGCGGGTTTCCAGCGGGCGCACCGGCTGGCTCTCGTCGCGGCCGCGGAAACGCAGCACCAGGCCGTCGAGGAAGCGCGCCAGCATCGCGTCGGTGCAGGGCTCGAAGCCGGGCTCGTCTTCCTTCTTCAGCCAGGCCTGTACCTGCGGCTTGTCGAGCGCGAACTCCGGGTCGGCCAGGTGGGTGATCTCCACTACCTTGTCGTCGCTGAGGTCGAGCATGTAGCGGATGCTGCGCAGTACATCGTTGTGGATCATGACAATTCCGGGGCCCCGGCGCGGTGCCGGAAAGCGGCCATTCTACGGGCGCGCGCTGAAATCGGGCGTGTGGTCACGCCGGTCGCGCATCGAACAGCGGCCGTCCGCCTGGCCGCGCTGGCGGCGTCGGCCGGCGGCAGATGCGCGATGGACAGCGCAGGCCGGGCTGGGGCCTTCGCTGTGCGGCCGCTATCGGGCAGGCCGTCTGGCGCTGGCGGGCATGGTGTCAGCTACCGCGATAGGTGGAATAACCATACGGCGAGAGCAGCAGCGGCACGTGGTAGTGGCCGTCGTCGGCGATGCCGAAGGCGATGGGTACCTGTTCCAGGAACGGCGGGTCGGCCAGCACGGTACCGACCGCGCGCCAGTAGCGGGCGGCATCGAATTCCAGCCGGTAGCGGCCCGGCAACAGGACCAAGGCGGCCAGTGCCGGGCAGCGCCCGTCCTGGTTGGTGACCGCCTCCAGGCGCAGCGTGTCGCCGGCAAACAGGCGCAGCGGCACGCCGGCAGCGGGCCGGCCCAGCGCGGTGTCCAGCACATGGGTGGACAGCGTGCTCATGCCACCGCCTGGGTCGGTTGCGGCCATTGGCCGACGAATTCGGGCTGGTCGTAGGCCAGGTAGCTGTCGACGATGGCCTGGCGGTCGTCCAGGAACAGCTGGTCGGCCACCGCGCGGGCCAGCCGCGGCAGCGCGACCTTGAGCCCGGACAGTGCTGCCGCCGACGGGCCGTGGTTGATCAGCGCCGAATAGTTGAAGGCGAACAGCCCATGCAGCAGCGCGGCATCCTCCGGCGTACGCGGCAGCAGTTCGAAGCCGGGCCCCAGGTAGGGGTGCGCATCCAGTACCGGATTGGCCTGGCCCGGCGGCGGCTGGTAGCGGTCGGCCCAGCAGGCGATGCGGCCGGACAGCGCGGCCAGTTCCGGGCGCAGCTGCGGGTCGGTGACCAGGCCGGTGGCAACGGCGAGGAAATCGAAGCGGTGCTCGCCCTGCGGCGTGCGGACCACCACCTCGCCATCGCGCTCGGCCACGTCCAGCCACGGCGCGCCCAGGTGCAGGGCGAAGCCGGCATGCGCGCAGGCGCGTTGGAAGGTGTCGTTGGTCGGCGGCTGGTTGTGCGCGAAGAAGCTGGCCATCATCCGGTACTTGTCTGCATCCGGCAGCGCGAGAAAGCGCGGGATGATGCCGGCCTGTTCCATGTGGCGGAACGGATTGATGCGCGGCAATGCACTGCGGCGCACGAACACCTCGGCACTGGCGACGCCTTGCTCCAGCGCGAAACAGGCATTGTCGAACGCCGAGGCGCCGCCGCCCAGGATGCCCACGCGCTTGCCGGCCAGCGCGGCGAAGTCGATGTGGCCGGAGGTGTGCGCATAGCGCTGTGCGGGCAGGGCGCGGCTGATCCAGTCCGGCACCACCCATTGGCCACCGCCCTGGATGCCGGTGGCCAGGATCAGCTTGCGCGTGAGCAGCGGCGCGCCCATGGCCAGGTGCAGGCGGTGGATGCCCGGCGCCACGTCCGGCTCCACGCGCGCCAGCTGGGTGGCATTGCGCACCGGCAGGCGCAGCACCGTGCGGTACCAGCGCAGGTAGTCCATCCAGCTGCCGCGTGGAATCTTGTCCAGGCCGTCCCAGCCGGCGCTGCCGTGCTGGGCTTCCCACCAGGCGCGGAAGGTCAGCGAGGGCACGCCCAGGTCGATCGAGGTGATCTGCTTGGGCGTGCGCAGGGTCTGCATGCGCGCATAGGTGACCCACGGGCCTTCCTGCCCGGCGGCGTTTTCATCGATCACCAGCAGGTTGTGCACGCGCTCGCGCTGCAGCGCGAACGCCGCGCCCAGGCCGCTCTGGCCGGCGCCGACGATGACCACGTCGTACACATGCCCGGCCGGATGCACGCGCGGCTGCACCCAGGCATCGCCGCCGTGGGCCAGGCGTTGCAGATCGTGGTGGAGCTCACGTTCGAGTTGGGTCAGGCTCATCGCAGTGCCTCCAGGCGCAGGTGCACGATCTTGCCGATCTCGGCGAGGGCGGTGGACAGTTCTTCGCTGCGCGATGCATCCAGCCGGCGTTCCAGCGCGGCCAGGATGCCGGCCTTGTCATGCAGCCGCACGCAGATCACGAACGGAAATCCGAAGCGGTGGCGATAGGCCTGATTGAGCGCGTGGAAGCGCTTGAATTCGGCTTCGCTGAGCCGGTCCAATCCGGCCGAGGCCTGCTCGGCCGCCGACGCGGCGGTGAGCGTGCGGTCGATCGCCGCCTTGCCGGCCAGCTCCGGATGCGCGCGGATCAACGCAACCTGGTCCTCCTGCGAGGCATCCAGCACCACCTGCATCAGCCCGCGATACACATCGGCGAACGGGCGCCGCCGTGCAGCGCGTTCGACCACCCACGGCGAATGCTCGAACAGCTCGCGATAGCGCGCCACGAAGGCGGCATCGTCCAGCACGCTGTCGTCGATCACGCTCATGCATGCGTCCCCTGCAGCGAGACATGCGCAGCCACCACTTTCCAGCCGTCGGCAAACCGCACCCAGCTCTGGCTCTGGCGGCCGCGCGCGCTGCTGCCGGCACGAACGAATTCCGCATGCGTGGTGGCGAAGTCGTGACCGAAGCCATGCACTTCCACGTGCACGAGCCGGCGTTGCGGCGAGCCGCCGCGGCCGATGCGGAAGGCACGGATCGCCTCGATGCCGTACAGCACCTCGCCCACGCCGTAGCGCACCGTGCTGGGTGCGGGGTGGAACAGCGCATCCATCGCGGCGATGTCGTCGTCCATCAGTGCCTGTTCGTAGGCGTGGAAGGCCGCGGTCACTTGCGCGATCACCTCGGGCAGGTCGATGTCAGCGGTGTCGATGCTCATGCCGGATGGACCTGCAGCCAATGCCGCGCGATATCGATGCGGCGCGCAATCCAGGCATCGCCGCTGGCCAGCACGTGATCGACAAACCGTGCCAGGGCCGCGGCACGCGCCGGCTTGCCGACGATGCGCCCGTGCAGGCCGATCGACAGCATGCGGCCGCCCTCGCTGCGCAGTTGCTCGAAGCCATCGCGCAGGTAGCGGAAGAACGGCTCGCCATCGGCAAAGCCGTTGTAGGCGACGAACTTCATGTCGTTGGCGTCCAGTGTGTACGGCACGATCAACTGCGCCCGGCCGTGGCGCGTGTCGTAGTACGGGACGTCGTCGGCATAGCTGTCGGCGTCGTAGACAAAGCCGCCTTCTTCGGCGACCAGGCGCGCGGTGTTGGGGCTGGTACGGCCCTGGTACCAGCCGAGCGGGCGGCTGCCGGTGACGCGGGTATGCACGGCGATGGCCTGCGCGATATGCGCGCGCTCGGTGGCCTCGTCCACCTGCTGGTAATCGATCCAGCGCAGGCCGTGGCTGGCAATCTCCCAATCGGCCGCCTGCATCGCGGCGACCGCTTCGGGATTGGAGGCCAATGCCTGCGCCACGCCGAATACGGTCACCGGCACATTGCGCGCAGTGAACAGCCGATGCAGCCGCCAGAAGCCGGCACGGCTGCCGTATTCGTACAGGCTTTCCATCGCCATGGCACGCGCGCCGGGCTGCGCTTGCGTGCCGACCATCTCCGACAGGAAGGCTTCCGAGCCGGTATCGCCGTTGAGCACGCAGTTTTCCGCGCCCTCTTCGTAATTGATGACGAACTGCACCGCGATGCGCGCGCCACCGGGCCACTGCGCCGCAGGCGGGGTGGCGCCATAGCCGACCAGGTCGCGCGCTGTGTTCATGCCTGCGGCTCCGCGTGCCAGGCCGCCAGTGCGGCTTCCACGGCCAGCCCTGGTGTGCAGGCGTAGCCTTCGGCGCGCAGCACCGCTTCCAGCGCGGCCAGGGTGATCAGCACCTTGTGCTTCATGGCGTTGTAGCCCATCGCGCCGATGCGCCAGATCCTGCCCTGCAACGGCCCGAACGCGGTGCCGATCTCGATCTCGAAATCCTCGCGCATGCGCCGGCGCACCGCATCGCTGTCGATGTCGTGCGGAATCACTACGCCGGTGACATTGGTCATGCGGTGCGCATCGTCGCCGAACACCTCCAGCCCCAGCGCGCGGATGCCGGCACTCACCGCACGCCCGGCGGCAGCGTGGCGGGCGAAGCGGGCGTCCAGGCCTTCCTGCAGCGCCACGCGCGCGCATTCGCGGGCGCCGTACAACATGGTGGTGGCTTCGGTATGGTGGTTGAGGCGCTTGTCGGACCAGTAATCCATGATCATCGCCAGGTCGAAATAATTGGAGGCGATGCGCGGCCCGCGGCCGTTGACGATGTCGGCGCGCACGATGCCGCGTTCGACATGGCGACGCGCGAAGATCGCCTCGGCCGCCGCGTCGGAGACGGTGATCGGTGCCGAGCCGGACGGCCCGCCCAGGCATTTCTGCAGACCGCCGGTGACCACGTCCACGTCCCAGCGATCGCTGGCGATCTCCATGCCGCCGATGGTGGCGGTGGCATCCACGTAACTCAGCGCGCCGGCCGCGCGGCACAGCGCGCCCACCCCATCCAGCGGCTGGGCCATGGTGGTGGAGGTGTCCCCATGCACGGTGGCGACCAGCTTGGGTGCCACGCGCTCGATCGCCTCGGCGATTGCAGCAAGCGGCACCACTTCGCCCCAGGGCGCATCCACGGTGTGCACGTCGGCACCGAGCCGGCCGAGGATTTCGGTGAGCAGCAGGCCGAAGCGGCCGAAGTTGATCACCAGCACGCGGTCGCCCGGGCTGACCAGCGACACCAGCGCCGCCTCGATGCCGGCGCGCGCGGTGCCATCGACCAGGAACGTCCAGCGATTCTCGGTGCCGAACAGCGGCCGGTACAGCGCCATCACCTCGTTCATGTAGGTGGTCATTTCCGGGTCGAACTGGCCGAGCAGGTCGGCCGCCATCGCGCGCAGCACACGCGGATGCGCATTGACCGGGCCCGGGCCCATCAACAGCCGTTGCGGGGGATCGAGCTCGCCGAAGGTAGGCAGGTGACGCAGATCAGGTGACAAGGGGATCTCCCAGGTGTTCGATGAAGTGGCGCATGACCGCCAGTGCGAGCTCGGCATCGGCCGGGGCCACGTGTTCGTCCGGATGATGGCTGATGCCGCCGGCGCAGCGCACGAACAGCATCGCGGTAGGGCAGAGCGCGGCCATCACCATCGCATCGTGGCCGGCGCCGGACACCAGCTGGCGTGGCGCGACGCCCTGTGCAGCGACTGCGTGTTGCAGACGGGTCATCAGCGCCGGTGCGCAGGGGCTGGCGGCCAAGGTCTGCAGTGGATCGAGGGCGATGGCGATGCCGCGGCTGGCGCTGATCCGCGCGAGCGCCTGTTCGATCTCCAGCACTGCTGCATCGCGCGTTGCGTCGTCGCCGGCGCGCACGTCCAGCGTGCAGTCCACCCGGCCCGGTACCACATTGGTGGCGCCGGGTGCGACGTTGAGCTTGCCGACCGTGGCGACCAGATCGTCGCTGCCGGCGCGTGCAATCCCTTCGATCGCCAGCAGGGCCTCGGCAGCGGCGCTCAATGCATCGCGACGCAGGGCCATGGTGGTGGTGCCGGCGTGGCCGGCGCGGCCGTCGAAGCGCAGCGCAAAGCGCCGCTGCGCCGCGATCGCGGTGACGATGCCGACCGGCAGGCCTGCCGCTTCCAGCACCGGGCCTTGTTCGATATGGGTTTCCAGATAGGCCAGCACGCTGCCGGGCGCGCGTGCGGCCTGCTGGATCTGGGCGATATCCAGGTCCCACTCCGCCAGCGCTTTGGCCACGTCGATGCCGGCCGCATCGGTGACCGCCAACGTGGCGGGGTCGAGCGTGCCGGCAACTGCACGGCTGCAGAACATCGAGGCAGGAAAGCGCGACCCTTCTTCGTCGCCGAAGGCGATCACCTCGATCGCGAACGGCAGGCGCCGCCCCTGCGCATGCAGCGCGGCGACGCATTCGATGCCGAGCAGGATGCCGAGCGGGCCGTCGTAACGTCCGGCATCGCGCACGCTGTCCAGATGGCTGCCGATCAGCAGCGCCGGTGCGTCGGCGCGTGCGCCTTCGTAGCGCCCGACCAGATTGGCCGCTGCATCGAGCCGCACCTGCATGCCGGCCTGGTGCATCCACTGGCCCACCTGTGCAACGGCGGCGCGATGCGCCGGGCTGAGCCAGGCGCGGAACAGCCCGGCGGGTGTGTCGCTGTAGGGCGCAAGTCCCAGGGCATCGCAGCGGGCAACCGCGCGTGCGCCCGAGCAGGGGGCGGATGAGGTGCGTTGCGCGCTCAGCATGGGGTGCCGTGCGAATGTGGTGTTCTGCCGGCGCTGCCAGGACCGCGATGCGACAGGAACTGGTGCATGAGGCCTCCGCAGGCGGCGTGGAAAGGGGGGAGCACGCTGGGCGATCCACTGCCCGGCGATTGCCCGGTGACAGGGTGGCGACAGGCGCGCGTGGCAGGCAGCGCCTGTCGATTCGACTATACGAACCGGCCCTGTCACCCCAAAGCGGTTTTTTTAGGGGTGCGCGTTGCAAAAAATGCGACAGGCAGCTTGTACAGCGTTGTGCTCCTTCTCCCGCCGGGAGAAGGTGCCCGCAGGGCGGATGAGGGCGCGCCGCACAGGGGTGTCAGCGCTTGCAATGACAAACGCGCCGCCACGCGGCTTCAGAAGTGGCACATCGCCTGCTTGGCCACTTGCCCCTCACCCGAACCTTTGCGCAGCGCCCCGGCCCGCGCTGGGCAGCCGACCGCATCGGGCTGGAGTTCCTGACCGGCTACCTGGTCGAGAAATCGCTGGCGCGGTCGCACCACTGCAAGCACGCTCGTCGCGTGCAGGCGCTGCATCAGCGTCCCCAGCGGGAGAAGCGCAGTCCACGCGGTCCCCATGGCACCAACTGCTACAGTTTCCCGTATTCCATGAAAGAGATTCACCAATGGCGCGCGACAACTTCAAGGACCTGTTGGCGCTGATCGCCATCGTTCGCGAGGGCAGCTTCACCCGTGCTGCCGCCAAGCTGGGGGTTTCGCAGTCGGCGCTGAGTCACACCATCCGCGGGCTGGAAGCGACGCTGGGTGTGCGCCTGCTGACCCGCACCACCCGCAGCGTGGCGCCGACCGAAGCCGGCGAGCGGCTGATCCAGACGGTGGCGCCGCGCTTTGCGGAAATCGAGGAGGCGCTGGCTGCGCTCGGCGACATGCGCGACACCCCCGCAGGCACCGTGCGCATCACCGCCACCGACTACGCCGCGCGCGCGATCCTGTGGCCCAAGCTGTCCGGGCTGCTGCGCGACTACCCCGAAATCAAGGTCGAAATCGTGGTCGACAACGGCTTGACCGACATCGTCGCCGACCGTTACGACCTGGGTGTGCGGCTGGGCGATCAGGTCGAGAAGGACATGATCGCCGCGCGCATCGCGCCGGACATGCGCATGGCCATCGTCGCCGCGCCGTCCTATCTTGCGCGCCGCCCCGTCCCAGGACGCCGCAGGACCTCACCGCACACAGCTGCATCAACCTGCGCATGAAAACCGCCGGCGGCATCTATGCCTGGGAGCTGGAAAAGGACGGCCGCGAAGTCATCGTGCGCGTGGACGGCCAGCTGACCTTCAACGGCACTTACGAAGCACTGGACGCGGCGGTGGACGGCTTCGGTATCGCGTTCGTGCAGGAGGATCTGGCGCGCCCGCACATCAAGGCCGGGCGGCTGCGCTGGGTGATGAAGGACTGGTCGCCGACCTGGCCGGGCTTGCACGCGTTCTACCCCAGCCGCCGACATTCCTCCTCCGCCTTCAACCTGGTGGTCGACGCCTTGCGCTACAAAGGCTGATGGATCTGCCGCGTTGCTGGCAGCACCGATGCGCGCAGCCGGCACAGCTGGCACCGACCGATCGTTCCGGTGCGATCGCAGCATGGGCGCACGCCTGCGCTGCACTCGCGCAAACCGAAGCCGGTGTCGAACGATGGTGGCGCATCACGCTGCACGATCACCTACGGATGCGCGGTTGATGAGCCGGCTTCATAGGCCTGTGCTGATCCACCAGCTTTATCGCCGCCCGCTGCCTGCGTAAGCTGCGGCACCTCCAGACACACGCACGCACTAGCCGCAGCATCCGTTGCTGCATCGCGCCCGTCGTGCGTCGCTGCGGTGGCAGGTCGATGCAGTGCATCGCTGCCTGCAGCGCATTCCTTCCGGACACCACGTTGGCCATCGAGCGCCGCGTCAGCGCGTTTGCGGCGTGGCGTTCGTCTCGCATCCCACTTCGCACAAGGGCCAAATATGCAAGCCAGTTCGCTCGCCTATCCATCTTCGCGCGCCGCACCTGTCGCAACACGCCGTTCCTGGAGCGCGGTCGGCTCGATGTCGCTCTGCGTTGCGCTGCTGATCGCCTCCGAGTTCATGCCGGTCAGCCTGCTCACGCCAATTGCTGCCGATCTGCATGCCAGCGCCGGCATGGCCGGCCAGGCGATTTCGATCTCCGGCCTGTTCGCGGTGGCCGCCAGCCTGCTGGTCGCACCGTTGTCGTCGCGCTTCAACCGGCGCCATGTGTTGCTCGCCCTGACCGGGGTGATGTTGGTGTCGCTGCTGTTGATCGCCAACGCGCACAGCTTTGGCATGTTGATGGTGGCGCGTGCGCTGCTCGGCATCACCATCGGCGGGTTCTGGGCGTTGTCCACTGCCACGGTGATGCGCATCATGCCCGAGCATGCGGTGCCCAAGGCCTTGGGCATCATATTCATCGGTAACGCGGTCGCTGCTGCATTCGCCGCGCCCCTGGGCAGCTACCTGGGCGCCACCATCGGCTGGCGCGGGGTGTTCTGGGGCATGTTGCCACTGGTGGCGCTGACCATTCTCTGGCAATGGCGCAGCCTGCCGTCGATGCCCGCGCGAGGCGCCACCTCGCTGGGTGGCATCGTCACCCTGTTGAAGCGTGGGTATGTGGCGCGCGCCATGCTGGCGATAATGCTCGGGTTTGCCGGCGCGTTTTCTGCGTTCACCTACTTCCGCCCGTTTCTGGAAACCGTCGCGCAGGTCGATGTGTCGCAGCTGTCGTTGCTGCTGCTCGGCCTGGGCCTGGCCGGTTTCGTCGGGACCTATGCCGCCACCGCGCTGGTGCCCAAGCGCTTGTTCACCCTGCTCAGCGTGCTGCCGGTTGCGTTGGGTGTGGCGACCATCAGCATGCTGCTGGCCGGCCATCTGGTGTGGGCCGTGGCCGTGGCGATGATTGCCTGGGGCATGTTCAATTCGGCGATGCCGGTGGCCTGGTCCACCTGGCTGAGCCGCTGCGTCAAGGACGCACCGGAAAGCGGCGGCGGCCTGATGGTTGCCGCAATCCAGCTTTCCATCATGCTGGGTGGTGCTGTCGACTCCCCACAATTCAATGCCAGCTAAAACTAGAGGTCTGCGGTTGATGTTGATCACGGAACTCGGCGGGTGTTAGCCCGCCCAGGCTG
>NZ_QREM01000001.1:10191-58154 GCF_003353015.1 Xanthomonas arboricola
GGTGAACTTGCTCTTGCGCATCGCTGGTCTCCTTGGTGGCTAGTGTGCCCGGAGACCTCTAACTATGGATGGACCAATTTTACGGGGAGTCGACAGTGCCGCGGGCGGCGTGCTACTGGATCATGTGTCGATCGGCGCCACCTTTGTCGGTGCCAGCATGTTGCTGCTGGCCGCGTCACTGGTTGCAGGGCGTGGCGATCGTTTACAGCCGTGAGGGATGGTGATCGCACGTTGCGGCGCGCATTGCGCGGATGTCGGCCCGTGCCACGCAACGACGCCAGAGGCAGTGCTTGGCTCCCTCTCGCGGCGCACACCCAAGGTGTCTGCGTAGGTATTGCCGCATGGCCGGTGCTGCTGCCATCGAGCAGCGCCGGTCTGATGCCGAGAGACAACGGAAGACGTTGGCGAGCGCACCGTTGTTAGCAAGCGCAAGCGTGTGTGGTTGTTGTGCCGTCGTGGCGGACTTCTGGCGTTATCTCCAACAGTCCGATGTGAGATGACGAGCACCTCACACCATCGCGGAACTTGTCAGGCTCAATCTGCCGACAGCGATCCAAGGGTGAAGCCGGACACGGCATTGACCTTGCCGCGCCAGAGCACGCCACGGTTGCTGGGCAGGGGTTGGCCGCCGGGCGAGAAGCAACGCGAGTCGATCAGGTGAATGAACTGCGGCGGGCGGCTGCTTTGCGCATCTTCCTCGGTGTCGTAGATGCTGGCGTGGCTGGCAAACGCACGACGGATATCCTCTTTTTCCTCGGCATCGCCGGGGTAGGCGGCAGAGAATTCCTGCGCAAACGCCTCGAAGTACTGCTTGCCGCTGACCAGCTGGCCGGACACGATGATGCCCTCGACAAACAGCGTGATGCCGAACTGCACGTTCGAGCTGTTGACGGTTGCGACCAGCTTCTGCAGATACCAATCCAGGCTCTGGCCGTCAAACGCCAGCTTGACGTCTTCCAGGCTCGGTTGGTTGTCTTCTTGCTCTGTCATGTGGCTCTCCTTGGTGGAAGGGTTGATGCGTCTGTCGAAATAAGTGCGGCGAAGTAGCTACACATCGCCATGCATGCCCAAGAAAGCAAGTACGTCCTGTCCAGTGATCAGCGTGGTTGAGTCCGCCATCGTCGCCTTGGAGAGCATGCCCAGAGTCTATGACATGTTTCCCTTGTTGGCCTGCCCTGGTTGGAGTCTTGATCCTCAGCGCTAGCTTGTGCTGTTGCACGAGCTCTTTGATCGCGCGGCTGCTAGATTTGGTTGCTGCTCACATTGCCGCCGCAGTGCAGTTGCGCCACGCGACAGTGCACTAATCGCAAGATAGAAATACATTCTTCAACCTCAACGCCGCGCTGCTGAACTCAAGAGGTGGTAAGGGGGCTATGGCATTAGTCAAAAGATCAAAGTTATTTCAGTCATCACCTCAGTCCTGGGAGGCGTAATGCGATCCTAAAGCGCACTAAGTGAAGGCGAGCGGTTGATTAGACAGTACGGCTGTAGGAGTGGTCTGCAAAGTTGGCTCTGAAAATCCTCTTTGCCAATAAAACGAGCTCAACATTAAATGAGTCGCCGTGTCAGTTAAAGTACGAGGTGTCCTAGCAATCGGAGCCGATAATGGAGCTTGCAAAAATTTCCTCTGATGTTGATCTGAGTAGTGGGCCTTGGGCTGAGGATGTGCTTGAACGAAAAATTCCGGGTAAGACTCTTGTTCAGCTGATAAAAAATCTTGATCAGCCCTATGTCATATCAGTACACGGAGCTTGGGGCTCCGGAAAATCAATTTTTTTGAAAAGAGTTGGTGCGGCACTGGAGATAGAGAGAATACCTGTTGTTCGCGTCGATGCGTGGCGGAATGATCTGCACGATGATCCTGTCTTTGCATTAATAGGAGCGATGAACGAGGCTTTGAATTCTGTCGGTATTGAAGAAAGAGATGAGAAAAAACGTAAGGAATGGTTTGGTTACGCAGCTACACTGATAAAACCATTGGCATCTGTTGCTGCGCCCATTGTCAACGTTGCTGCGGGAGGCGTGCCTCTTGGTTCAATTGCTTCTTCTTTCTTTGATATTGGTTCTAAATATTTAGAGGCCGAGAACGCGAAGCGAGAAGCTCACAAATCTTTTGAAGATAGGCTCGCATGGGTTAGAGATAAACTTTTAGAACGTAGTGGGAGGTCACTTATAGATGGGGGGAAAGTAGTGATCATCATCGATGAATTGGATCGATGCAAGCCAAGCTATGCAATAAGTATGCTTGAGCGAGTCAAGCACCTCTTTGAAATTAAAGGCTTCATATTCGTGATCGCTACTGATGGAAAAAATCTTCCTGAGGCAGTTAGATCGGTCTATGGCGGTACAGCGAGCGGTGAAGAGTATTTACGTAGATTTTTTGACTTTGAATTTAGACTTCCGGTGCCTAATGCTAAGCAATTCAATTCAGTATTACGGAATCAGTTTAAAATTAAAGGCGCTGATCTGGCTTCATGGTCATCTGTTCGACATAGGATTAACAATGGTGACTACGATAGCTTTCAATTGAACTGGCTAGGCGTAAATTTGCTCGAAGCAGCCGTGGCGTTCGAGGATATCGCTCAGGTGGCGAATATGTCCCTTAGAGATCAAGCTCAATCTTTCGCCTCAATGTGTGCCAGTATTCGTACTTCTGGTGCTGGAGCGAACTGCTTCCCGCCGATAGTTGCTTTCCTTTCTGCAATGAAGTATTTCGACAGAAATAGATACGATAGTCTGAATACAATGAGTCGTAATGTTAATCTGGGGGAGCCTACAAGTTCGAGCCTTAACTTCGATGGTGTTGATGGCCTGCCGACCGGAATGTATATATCTGAATTCAAAAATCTATATGCCAGCTCGTCTGATTCGGCTAATTACAGCTCAGCAATTGGAAGATTCTTCGATCGTAATTCCACCGGGCGTTATGACGTAGTGGAAAGGCTGCGAATCAGGCTCGAAAAATTTGATTTATCGTCTTTCAGAAAAAATGTTGATGGAATAATTTACATCACAAGCCTATTCGAAAATGATGTTGATTATTGAAATACGGTAGTGAGATTATAAGTGGGTGAGAAAGGCGCGGCGGTTCACCACCCAGCCACCGCACCGTCGGATCGCGGATCGCTTGCCCCGCTGAGCACGCCGTTCACTTCACGCACCAGCGCGCCTGCGTGTCCCATCACCGAGGTGTAGGCAGGCAATAGCTCCACCGCATGCCCGGCATCGCGCAGTGCCTGCACCAGTGCCGGATCAAAGCGGTCTTCCAGCTTCAGCGACGTGCTGTCTTCGCCCCAGGTGCGGCCGAGCAGCCAGCGTGGTGCGGTGATGGCCTGTTGCAGCGGCATGCCGAAACGCGCGTAGCGGGAGAAGATCGCGGCCTGGGTTTGTGGCTGGCCTTCGCCGCCCATGGTGCCGTAGGCCATGACGCGGCCGTCGTCGAAGGTGGCCAGGGCAGGGTTGAGGGTGTGGAAGGGTTTGCGGCCCGGGGCGAGCGCGTTCCAGCCGTCGGCGGCGAGGCGGAAGCTGCAGCCACGGTTCTGCCAGGTGATGCCGGTGCGCGGCAGCACCAGGCCGGAGCCGAATTCGAAATAGGTGGACTGGATGCAGCTGACCGCGCGGCCGTGCGCGTCGATGGCGCCGAACCAGACGGTGTCGCCGGCCTGCGAGGGCTGCGGCCAGGGCAGTGCGCTGCGCATGTCGATGCGGGCGGCGAGCGCGTCGAGCGCGGCGTTGTCGTCCAGCAGCGCCTGTGCGTCCAGCGTCATCCAGGCGGGGTCGCCGAGGTGCGCGTCGCGGATCAGGAAGGCCTGTTTGGTGGCTTCGACCAGGCCGTGCAGGTGCGCATAGCTGTCGGGGTGTTCGGCCTGCAGGCGATCGGACACGGCCAGGATCAGCAGCGAGGCGAGGCCTTGCGTGGGCGGCGCGTGGTTGTAGAGGCGTGCGCCGTGGATGGCGACCGAGAGCGGGACGCTGGGCTCGGCACGATGACTTGCAAGATCGTGCGCGCGCAGCGGGCTGCCGAGCGCCTGCAGGTCGGCGGCGATGTCCTCGGCCAGTGCGCCGCGATAGAAACTGTCCAGGCCCTGGTCGGCGAGTTGCTGCAGGGTGCGTGCGAGTTGCGGTTGTTGCAGCAGTGCGCCTTCATACAGCGGCGTGCCGTTGGGTTCGAAGATGCCGGCGTAGGCGCCGGGTTGGACGCGCAGTTCGGCGCTCTTGCTGGCGGCGATCTGCGCACCGCCCAGCGTGACCGGCACGCCGGCGCCGGCGTGGTGGATGGCGTCCTGCAACAGGCGCTGCAGCGACAGGCCGCCGCCTGCCTGTTGCAGGGCCAGCGCCCAGCCGGAGACGGTGCCGGCGACGGTATTGGCCGCGCCCGGGCCGCGCCACGGAATGCTGCCGTGGCCGCGATAGAAATCCAGGGTTGCGGCCTGCGCGGCACGGCCGCAGGCGTCGATGGCGTGCACGCGGCCGTCGGGGTCGTGGATCAGCCAGAAGCCGTCGCCACCGATGCCGGTCATGTGCGGGTAGACCACGGCCAGGCAGGCGGCGGTGGCGACGGCCGCTTCGATGGCGTTGCCGCCGTCGCGCAGCACATCGCGCCCGGCCTGCGCGGCAAGGTGATGCGGGGCTACGACCATGCCGCGGCGTGCGCGCAAGGTATGCAGCATCAGCGTGTCTCCGCCGGCGGGCTGAAGGCGAGCAGGCCGTCGCGTTCGAGGTGCGCGGCCAGCGCGAACAGGCGGTCTTCGCGGCCGGGTGCGGCAATCAGTTGCACGCCCAGCGGCAGGCGGCCGGGGCGCGGCAACGGTGCGGCCAGCACCGGGCAGGCGGCCAGGCCGAGCGGCTGGGTGAAGATGCCCAGGTTGGCGCGGGCGGATACCGGCAGGCCGTCGATCTGGATGCTGTCCTGGTCGATGCGCGGTGCCACGCAGGGTGTGGCCGGCGCAATCAACACATCCACCGCGTCCCAGAGCCGTTGCATGGCGGCGCCAAACCACTGCGCGAAGCGGTGCGCATCGGCCACCGCGCTGGCGGGCAGTTGCAGGCCGGCGAGCAGGCGGTCGCGGGTGGCCGGGTCGAACTGCTCGGCCTGTGTGCCCAGGCCGGCGCGATGGCGGTGGCCGCCCTCGGCGGCGGTGAGCACGAAGGCGGCGGCGCGGGCGCGCTCTGCGTCGGGGAGTTCGATGAGGGCGGTGCTATTGCAGGCGGTGAGCAATGCGCCCAGGCCGGCGTCCAGCGCCGGATCCAGGTTGCGCTGGAACCAGCCGCCCAGGCGGGCGATGCGCAAGTTGCCGGCAGTGCAGTGGGGCAGTGGCCGGCCCAGCATCACTTCGTAGACGCGGCGCAGGTCGGCAATGGAGGTGGCGAACGGGCCGACCACATCCAGCGCATCGACGAAGCCGAACACGCCCTCCAGCGGCAGCGCGCCGTGCGTGGGACGCAGGCCGTACACGCCGCACAGCGCGGCCGGCACGCGGATGGAGCCGTTGGTGTCCGAGCCCAGCGCGAACGGCACCAGCCCGGCGGCCACTGCGGCGGCCGAGCCGCCCGAGGAGCCGCCGGCCAGATGGAGGTGATCGTGCGGGTTGGCGGTGGTGCCGTAGTGCGCGTTGACGGTGGCAAAGCCGTAGGCGAACTCGTCCATGTTGGCGGTGCCGACCAGCACCGCGCCGGCATCGCTCAGCCGTTGCACCACGGCCGCATCGCGGCCGGCGGGCGCGCACTGCGCGCGCATGAGCGCGCCGGCGGTGGTGACCTGGCCGGCGACGTCGAACAGGTCCTTGACCACGAACGGCACGCCGGCCAGCGCACCGCCGTCGCTGCCACCGGCCAGCGCGGCCTGCACGCGCGCAGCATCGGCGGCGGCGCGCGCGGGCAGCAGGCGGGTGATCGCGCGCAGGCGGTCGTTGGCCTGGTGGATGCGCGTCAGCGTCTGGGTGGCATGGCGCGCGGCCAGCGTGGGCTGGCTGCGGGTGGTGCTGACGATGGAGGCGATCAGACCGCGCGGCGTGGTGGTGTCCGGCGCGGCGGGGCGCGGGGCGTTGAAGCTGGCGAGCAACTGCGCGTGGCCACGCAGCACCTCGGTATTGCGATCGATGCCGGCCTGCCACTGCGCTGGGAGTTGCATGGGGTCACCTTGTTGGGAGCGGGGAGTGGTGCGGAGGCGGGGCATCGCCTTGCCCTGCCTTGCGGGTGAGCTTGCAACTGCGGGTGTGTCGCTGTGCAGGTATACGACTCTGCACGTGCACGCCTGTGTAGATGCTTGATCCAAGCTCGCAGCAGGGCGGTGCAGGCGTTTCGTCTCAGGTGGCGTGGTTTCAAGCCCCTCTCCCTCGGGAGAGGGGTTGGGGTGAGGGTGCCCCGCCAGGTGGGGGTTATCGGGCGCTTGTTTAGTTTGCTTGCCACCTACTCAACTGGCGCAGCGTTTTTCTCGGTTGCCGTACCCTCATCCGCCCTGCGGGCACCTTCTCCCGATGGGAGAAGGGGGAGCGGCAATCCGACTGCCGGTGGTTGCGGCGCAGTGAGGTGGTCGACCAGCAATTGCTCGAACGCCGGTACATCCACCGCGTGCACCACGGTCTGCGCCTGCTCGCCCAGGCCCGGCTGATAACCCGGCGCCCACGACAGGATATCGCCGTAGCCCGCGTCGAAGGCGGTGTTGGTATCGACATAGAGCGTCTCGGTCCGCGTCGCCAGCTGCGGGCGCAGCCACACCGCGGTGGCCAGCTCGTCCCACATCGGGAAGCCCGGTTCGCGGCGGCGCAATGCGTGGCCGATGCTGGTATCGGCCGCGCTCATGCGCGCAAGCAGGTCGGGGCTGAGTTCGGTCGCGGTCGATGGATCCACCGGCACCATGGTGATCTTGCGCCAGGGTGCGCGCATGACGATGCTGGCCGCTTCCGGATCCCAGCGGATATTGAATTCGCGGCGTGGCGAGTTGACGAATTCGCGCGCGAACTGCGCTGCGCTGACGCTGTTGCGTTGCTGCCGCGGGTTGAGGCTGCCGCCCATGTAGACCAGCTCGCGCGCCAGCGTGGCGAAGGCCGGATCCAGCGATTGTGCGAGTGCCAGGTTGGTCAACGGGCCGGTGGCAATGATGCTCACCTCGCCCGGATACTGGCGCACCATCCGCAGCATGAACAACGCGGCGGGCTCGTCGCTCGGGCGCACCGCGCCGGGATTGCCCAGCGGCAGGTCGGGCACCACGTCGTGGGCGTGATAGCGCGGCGCGCTCTGCACGGTGTCGCCATCCACCCAGTGCCTGGTCCAGGCACCTTTCCAGACCAGCTTGCCGTAGAGCGCTTCCCAGCGCTCGGTGGCCAGTTCGCTGTTGAGCAGCGGATGCACCGGGCCGGGCAGCACGGGGATGTGGGGATGGCCGGCCAGTTCCAGCAGGCGGCAGGTATGCGCCAGCACCTCGTCGCGCCAGATGTTGCCGCTGACCGCGCTGATGCCCAGCACCTCGACCTCGGGCGACTGCAACAGCAGCAGCTGCGCAGGCGTGAAGCCATCGATATCGTCTTCGAGAATGACGCGGCGTTTGGATGAAACGGAGTGCGGGTGAGTCATTGCGCTGTGGTCAGGGAGGGAAGGGAATGCATTGCAGCGGAAGCTGCGTTTGTAGGAGCGCGCTGGCGCGCGACGCGGCCTTACCGGGAAAGCCCGTTCGCGCTCGGGCGCGCTCCTACATGCAGCAGCGCGCGCTCGTACTGAGCCAGGTCGGTTTCCAGCTGCCATTGCAGCCGTGCCTTCTCGCTGCCCTGGCGGAATGCTCGACAGGCAGCATCATCGGTGTCGCGCTGCAACGCGGTGGCGCAGGCCTGCGCAGCGTTACCGTCGGCATCCCACAGGCTGGTGCCCGGCAGGAAGCTGTAGGTCAGGCCATTGCGGGCCAGCTGCTTGAGCGTGGGGTAATCGATGCCCTGTTCCTGCATCGCGCGTTGATACTCGTGGGTCATGTCCGCGCGGGAGACGCCGGCATCGTCGGTGGACAGCACCACCGGCACGCCGGCGCGCAGATACATCGCCAGCGGATGTGCGGCGCCTTTGACGCCAAGGATCACATCGTTGCTGGTGAGGTTGATCTCCACCGCGACCTGTTGGTCGCGCATGCGCTGCAGCAGTCCATCGACGTCGTCTTCGTAGGGCAGGTCCACGCCGTGCCCGATGCGGCGTGCACCGACATCCACCGCCTGGCGGATGTGCGAGCGCAGTTGCGCCGGTGGTACCAGGCCCAGCGCCAGCTCGCCGGCATGCAGGGACAGCGGCACGTCGGGATAGCGCGCGGCGAAGAAGCGGAACATCGCCATGTGGCGGGTGTAATCGGCCAGCGCCACCGGGTTGTCTTCGGGCGCGACGATGTTCAACGCCACCGCGCGGCTGCCGCCGGCGGCGATCAGCGCGTGCGCCAGCGCCATCTGCCCGAACACCATCGGCTGCGGCAACACGCGCAGCACATAAGGCACGTAGCGATACGTCACCTGGCAGCCGGGACGTGCAGTGGGCTGGTCGCAGTGCAGCACGCGTCGCACCTGGGCATCGGTGTCGGCAAGCGCGCGTTGTGCCGCCTGCACCAGCGGCGGCAAGGCATCCTGCAGGGCGCGCAGGTTGGCCGCGTCGTCGTCTCCGTTCCAGGGCAGGGACTGCATCTGTGTTGCCGCCTGGTCCATCTGGGGCGGGTTGGCGATGATTTCCACATACGGCACGCGGTCGCGCGCGGCCTGATCCAGCACCGCGGCCACGGTGTCGGCAACGTGCGCCTGCACCACCGCGTCGAACTTGCCGAAGGTGCTGAAGAACTGGTCGTGTCCGGTGGGCTGCGAGGAGCTGGGCAGGAACTTGCGCATCGACAGGGCATCCACCACCCGGCCATACAACGCGGCATTGCGCGTGGCCAGCTCGCGTGCGGGCTCCTGGCCCTTGGCGCACGGCGGCGCGCGCAGGCTCAGGTCGTCCAGCTGCACGCAGGCGCCATCGTCGCTGGCCCATTGCAGGTAGTCCTCGGCATACACCGAGCCGGACAGATGGTTGTGCAGGTCGCCGCCCTTGGGCATCGCCTGCAGCCAGGCACGCAGCTGCGCGGGGTGATCGGTGGCGGCGCGCAACAGCTGCGCCACCTGCTGCTCGCGTTGCTGTGCAGGCGTGGCCTGGCTGCGTGCCGGCGCGGTGGTGGGCAACAGGACGCATAACGCCACAAGCAGGCTGCGATGAACGAAGGACATGCGATGGAGAACTCGGAAAGAAAAAACAATGGCGCAATCATGCCGCCGGTGGACGCGAAGCATGCCTTGCAGCGGGGTGGACGGCCAGCGTCCGCGCCGTTTGTTCGCCGACGCGCAGGGGCGTGTCGGTCGGCGGGCGGCTGGTTGAGGTTGCAAGCCAGCGCCAGGCGGCATGAGGCAACCGCTCATATCACCGCCGCCGGCTTGACCGTGCGCTGTAGCGCGCTGCCTGGGGAGCGGCCGCCTGCCGGTCCAGAGGTGCCGGCCGATCGCCATGGGTGGCAGCGGGCTTTCCGTGTCGCGCCGTGCGCGCCTTTCCACGCGACGCTGCGCATCGGCATGCCCGGCCTGACGCCGGACCCAGCGCAGCGCCAACAGGCGCACTGCAGCGCCCGAGCCGTCTGCCGCACCCGGCGCGCGATGTGCTGAAGAGGTGCTGCGGCGTGCAGGTCGTGTCGATCGATGGCACAACGCGTCGACATGTGCGGCGCTTACCGACCGCCCCGGCAGGACCGTCGGCAGACCCGACGATCCGCAGCCGCGGCAGCGCTGCACCGGCATCCGCCACACACGGACGGTCTCAAAGAGCCAGCACCAGCCGCGGCGTGCGGCTACGCGAACAGCACAGCGTGATCTGCCGGTTCTGCGCGTGCTCGCTGTCGCTGAGCACACTGTCGCGGTGGTCGGGCGTGCCGGCAATCACGCCGGTCAGGCAGGCGCCGCACATGCCTTGCTCGCAGGACAGCGGTACTTCGATGCCGGCATCCAGCAGGGCGCTGGCGATGCTGCAGTCGGCCGGCACCTGCACCACGCGGCCGCTGGCGGCCAGCTCGACTTCGAAGGCGCTGTCGGCAGCGTGCGCCAGGCTGGTTTCGGCAGCGGCGAAGTGTTCGCGGTGCAGTTGCTCCGCGGTCCAGCCGTGTGCCTTGGCGAGCGCCGTGAAGTGGTCCATGAAGGCAGCCGGCCCGCACAGGTACAGCTGGTCGCGCGCACGCGCCTGTGCCAGTTCCCCGGGCACATGCACGCGCGGGCTTTCACCGCCATCGCTCAGATGCACCTGCACCTGGCCATGCGTGAAGCCCTGCTGCAGCCGCTGCCCGAACGCCACATCGGCGTGCCGGCGCGCGTAGTAATGCAGCACGAAGGGCTCGCCGCGCGCTTCCAGCGCTTCGGCCATCGACAGCAGCGGGGTGATGCCGATGCCGGCGGCCAGCAGGACGTGGCGCTCGCCCGGATGCAGGGGAAACAGGTTGCGCGGCGTGGAGATGCGCAGGCGATCGCCGGTGCTCAGCTGCTCGCACAGATGCCGCGAGCCGCCACGCGAGGCGTCGGCCAGCTTCACGCACAGCAGATAGTGGTCGCGCACGTGCGGCGCGCTGGCGATCGAATACTGGCGGATCATGCCGTCGGGCAGATGCAGGTCCACGTGCGCGCCGGCCTCGAAGGCCGGCAATTGCGCGCCGACCGGCTCCAGCCGGATCGCGCGTTGGCGGTGGCCCTGGTCGACCACCTCGGCAACGCGCACCTCGTGCAATTGCATGGCGTGCTCCTCGGCGGTCAGCGCAGGAAGAAGTCGCTATAGCCCTGGCTGCGCAAGCCACGGCGGTAGGCGATGGAGCTGCGGTCGGCCGGGATATGTACCTCCAGCAGCGGGTCCAGCGGCAGGTATTCGGGACGCTGCGCCTCGACCATGGCGCGGTCTTCCTCGAACACGCGCAGGTTGAAGGCGTGCACGTCCTCCACCGGCAGGTGGGTGTCGAAGTTGCGCGCAATCGGCACCAGCAGGCGCGTCTTGTGCTTGGACACCGGGCTGGCCGCGTTCATGATCACCAGCCGCTTGCCCGGCACCGGGAAGTGGATGGTGAGGGTGGCGGTGAACGGCAGGTGCACTTCGAAATGGCGCAGCCACTGGAAGTTGGGGTCCACGTCCGGCAGCGGCATGTCCACCGAATAATTGGCCACCGAGCTCAGATAGTCGGCATTGAAGCCGGTCGGCGTTTCGGTGGTGGTGTAGGCCGGCACCTCGCGCTTGTCCGGCTGGGCAAAGGTGGCGGTGTGCACGAAGGCGAAATGCGCCACGTCGATGAAGCCTTCCAGCTGGCGCGCGGCACTGCCGCCGATGTCGAACGCCGGGCAGACGATCTGCTGGAAACCCTCCTCGTCCCAGCCCGGCATCGGCGGGATCTGCACCTCGGCTTCGCCGACGCCGGCCGGTTTGGCCAGGCACACCCAGATCAGGCCGTAGCGCTCGGCCACCGCATAGGTGTGCAGGCGCATCTTGGCCGGGATGTTCTGGTTGGGACTGGCCGGGATGTGGTTGCAGCGCCCGCCCGCGCCGAAGCGCAGCCCGTGGTAGGCGCAGACCACGCCGCCGCCATCGGCGGTGCCCATGCTCAGCGGCACGCCGCGGTGCGGGCAGACATCGCGCGCGGCCACCAGCTCCCCGCCCAGCCGGTACAGCACCAGCGGCTCGTCCAGCAGGGTGGCCTTGAAGGGCGCCTCGCCCACTTCGCTGCTCAGCGCCACCGCGTGCCAGTGCTGGGCCAGGCGCTGCCAGTCGGCAGCGTCGAAGGTGCAGTGCAGCGGCAGGGCGGGAACGGCGACATCCATGGATCCAGTCTCTGGCGGAGGGCGGGAGCGGTGCCGGATTGACTCTAGGAAGCCGGGGGTGTGTTATCAAACATCGATTTTCAGCCAAGCCATTGCAAAAAATGCAACGCCAACCGGGCCCTGCCGCATGCTGACCTTTTCCCGCTTCACCCGTTACTTCATCGAAGTGGCCCGCTGCGGCAGCATCCGCAAGGCCTCGGAGGTGCTGCACGTGTCGGCCTCGGCGATCGACCGGCAGATCCTCAAGGCCGAGGAAGAGCTGGGCGCGCAGCTGTTCGAGCGTCTGCCCGGCCGGCTGCGCCTGACCGCCGCCGGCGAGCTGTTGCTGGTGGACGTGCGCGGCTGGGAGAAGGCGTACGCCCGCACGCTGGAGCGCTTCGACGAGCTCAAGGGGCTGCGCCGCGGGCATGTGGAGATCGCCATGATCGATGCGCTCAGCGAGGGCGTGGTGCCGGCGGCAGTGGCGGCACTGGTGCAGGAGTACCCCGGCATCACCTTCAACCTGTCCACCGCACCCAACCAGCGGGTGATGGAAATGGTGACCTCGGCCGATGTGGACATCGGCCTGCTGCTGGATCCGGTGAGCAGTGTGGACCTGGAGGTGCGCGCCTTTGCCGACATCCCGCTGGGCATTGCGATGCCGGTCGGCCACCCGCTCAGCACCCGCACCGAGCTGCAGCTGAGCGAGACGCTGGAGCATCGCCTGCTGCTGCCGGCCGCGCCGTTGATCGTCGGCGAGCATGCCAAGGTGCTGTACCAGCGCCAGCACATCGACGTGAAGCGGCTGACCCACTGCAACGACGTGCGCACGCTGCGCGGGCTGGTGCGCGCCGGTGCCGGCGTGGGCCTGATGTCGTGGCTGGATGCGGCGCCGGATGTGGCCGACGGCCGCCTGGCGTTCGTGCCGTTCCGCCGCCATCTCACCAAGCCGATGACGCTGGCATTGTGCGTGGCCCCGCAGCGTCAGCTCTCGCGCTCGGCGCTGCTGACGATCCAGGCGTTGGCGGCGAAGATCGATGCGATGGCGGTGCCGGTGGTGGGGTGAGTGTGCTGCGCACGCGGCCCTCACCCCTGCCCCTCTCCCGCAGGCGGGAGAGGGGAAAGGCAGTGCGTTCGTACAGGCCGATGGCATGCAGGTATCACCGATACCACGCAGGCACCGCCGACAATACGCAGCTGGCGCAGCGTGTCTCCCTTCTCCCGCCTGCGGGAGAAGGTGCCCGCAGGGCGGATGAGGGCCTGCAGGGACTGTNACGCAGCTGGCGCAGCGTGTCTCCCTTCTCCCGCCTGCGGGAGAAGGTGCCCGCAGGGCGGATGAGGGCCTGCAGGGACTGTCATGCGCACGCAGGCACCGCCGACACCACGCAGCTGGCGCAGCGTGTCTCCCTTCTCCCGCCTGCGGGAGAAGGTGCCCGCAGGGCGGATGAGGGCAACATGCACCCAGTACAATCACATCTGCTCTTTCAGGCGACAGTGCAGCATGCAGTTGATCGATATCGGCGCCAACCTCACCCACGACTCCTTCGACCGCGACCGCGATGCAGTGTTGCAGCGCGCCCGCGAGGCAGGCGTTGCACAACTGGTGATCACCGGCGCCAGCCGCGAGCATTCGCCACAGGCCTTGCAGCTGGCCCGGCAGCACCCCGGATTCCTCTACGCCACCGCTGGCGTGCACCCGCACCACGCCGTGGAATTCACCGCCGAATGCGAGGCCGAAATGCGCACGCTGCAGGCGCATCCGCAGGTGGTGGCGGTGGGCGAGTGCGGGCTGGATTATTTTCGCGATTTCGCCCCGCGTCCGGCCCAGCACAAGGCCTTCGAGCGCCAGCTGCAATTGGCCGCCGACAACGGCAAACCGCTGTTCCTGCACCAGCGCGAGGCGCACGACGATTTCCTGTCGATCATGCGCAGCTTCGATGGCCGGCTCGGCCCGGCCGTGGTGCATTGCTTCACCGGCACCCGCGATGAACTGTTCGCGTACCTGGACCGCGACTACTACATCGGCATCACCGGCTGGCTGTGCGACGAGCGCCGCGGTGCGCATCTGCGCGAGCTGGTGCGCAATATTCCGGCCAACCGGCTGATGATCGAAACCGATGCGCCCTACCTGCTGCCGCGCACGCTCAAGCCGATGCCCAAGGACCGCCGCAACGAGCCGAGGTTCCTGTCGCATATCGTGGAAGAACTCGCGCGCGATCGTGGCGAGGACGTGGCACTGACGGCGGCCAACAGCACCGCTGCCGCGCGGGCATTTTTCCGTCTGCCTGCGCCTGCAGCCGCGGCATGAGGTGCGCGGCGTGGGCAATCACGCCGCCAGCAATTCCCAGCCCTGCGCATCGCGCAGGCGCAGCCCCGGTTGTGGCGCATCCACGCTGACCCGCACGCCGCTGGCCCACGGCAACTGTCGTTGCTGCGGAAACCAGCGGCGTGCCTGGTCGACGACGATCAACAGGCCGTCATCGTTGCCCAGCGCGGCAAAGCCCTCGACCGCCGGCGCAAATGGCCGCACGCCGAAGTGATGGGCGACGCTGCTGGTCACCACCGCGACGTCGTTGCTGGGCAACCCGATCTCGCTCAGGCACAGCAGTTCTTCGCCGTGAAACGCACCGTCGCCGGTGACCACGTCCTGCACCGCCTGGCGCGCGATCAACTCCAGTACCGCGCCATCGGGGCCGGCGAAGTACACCGAACGTGATTGCCAGACGCCATCGAGTTGAAACTGCCGGCGGCCGTGCGGATCGGCAAGCAGGTTGCTGCGCGCGCCGATCCACTGCGCAGCGGCGTCGAAGCGCGAGGGCGCCACGTTGAACGCCAGGTGCACGCTGCCCACCGGCTGCTGCGCCTGCACGCATTCCAGCGTGCTCCAGCCAACGCGAACGCTGTGGCCGTGTTGCGGCAGCTGCAGCACGTCGCGATAGAAGCGCACGCTGAGATCGGGGTCCAGGCAGGGCAGCAATAGATGGCGAAGATGCATGGCGGGCGCAGGTGATGGAAGGTGCAGGCATTGAACGCCCTCAATCGCGGTTGAGGTCAAGCGATGTGTTCGAATTCTGTAGAGCATCTGCCAGCGATAGCGAGACGCGTGATGTCTGTGGCAGAGGCTTCAGTCGCGATGATGTCTGCAGGCCAGCCGCATCGTGCGCATGCGCACTTCTACAAGATCAGCGGTCGCTTGTGTAGCTGACAGGGTGTGTTAGTCAGATGTCGGCTCAAAAAAGCCAGCGCTAGAGCCGGTGGTGAGGAACGCGACCCAGCAACGTAAGCCTGCCTGCGGGTAGGAGCGCACTCGTGCGCGAGGGCGTTACCGGGACAGCCACATCGCGCCCAGGTGCGCTCCTACAGCAGCCGCGGTGCGTTCGCTGTTATTGGCGCAACGCAACCTCGCTTAAAGCACTTCCGCCAGTGCCCACAGATGCCGCACCAGCGGCGCGGTATCCAACGCACCTGGTGACACCGCCAGGGCGAGCCGGGCCAGTGGCATCTGGCCTTCGATATCCAACATCTTTCAGCCTGTTGGCAGGTAGGAGCGCACTTGTGCGCGAGGGCGTTACCGGTAGAGCCACATCGCGCACAAGTGCGCTCCTACAACAACCGTGGTGCTGTTGGCTCAAGATCAGCCGGGCTCACAGCACTTCCGCCAGCGCCCACAGATGCTGGACCAGCGGCGCGGTGTCCAGGGCGCCGGGCGCGACTGCCAGGGCCAGCCTGGCCAGCGGCATCTGGCCTTCGATGTCCAGATAGCGCACGCCGGGCAGCTGCAACTGCACGGTGGAGGCCGGCACCACCGACACGCCCAGTTCGGCGGCGACCAGGTTGACGATGGACGACATCTGCGGCGCCTCCTGGGTGATGCGCAGGGTCACGCCGGATTGCCGGCAGGCGGCGAGGATTTCGTCGTACAGGCTGGAACCGAAGCTGCGCGGGAACAGGATGAACGGCTCGCCGGCCAGCGCCGCCAATGGTGCGCTGTCGCGGGCGGCCAGGCGATGCGCGGCGGGCACGGCGATCTTCATCGGTTCGTCGGCAAAGCGCAGCAGCTGCAGGTCGGGCGGCGTGCTCAGGCCGTAGCGCACGAAGGCCGCGTCCAGGCGGCCATCGGCCAGGGCCATCAGCAGACCGGCGGTGTTGGTTTCCTCCAGCAGCAGTTCGACCTGCGGCCACTGCCGGCGAAAGTCGCGGATCAGGTGCGGCACCACCGGGTTGAACGCGGCCGAGGCGGTGAAGCCCAGGCGCAGCCGGCCGGATTCGCCACGCGCCACCCGCCGTGCGGTTTCCGCGGCGCGCTCCACGTCGGCGAGCACGCGGCGCACCTCGACCAGGAACGCCTCGCCGGCCGGCGTCAGCTCGGCGCCGCTGTGGGTGCGCCGGAACAGCGGCGTGCCCAGGTCGCGCTCCAGCGCCTGGATCTGCTGGCTCAACGGCGGCTGGCCAATCCCCACGCGCGCTGCGGCCCGGGTGAAGTTGCCTTCTTCGGCGACGGCCAGGAAGTAGCGCAGGTGGCGGAGTTCCATGCTATCTGTCCTGCATATGGCAACTGCCAGTATCATATATTGGACAGGGGGTCAGGCCGGGCGAATACTCGCCGTCCCCTGTTTCGGTACCGCTCCCGTGTCTTCTCCTGATCGTCGTGCCGGCAGCTTGCCGGGCGCCGCCGACCACCCTGCAAACACCGCCGCCGCCGCCGACGCGCCCGCCAGCGGCCGCATCCGCCTGGCGTTGTTCCTGGCCGGCTTTGCCACCTTCTCGCTGCTGTACAGCGTGCAGCCGGTGCTGCCCGAGTTTGCGCGCGCCTTCGGCGTGGACGCGGCCACCGCCTCGCTGCCGCTGTCGCTGGCCACCGGAGCGCTGGCCCTGGCGATCTTCTGCGCCGGCGCGGTGTCGGAGAACCTGGGCCGGCGCGGGCTGATGTTCGTGTCGATCGCGCTGGCCGCGCTGCTCAACCTGCTCGCTGCGTTCCTGCCGCACTGGGGCGCGCTGGTGCTGGTGCGCACCTTGTCCGGTATCGCGCTGGGCGGGGTGCCGGCGGTGGCGATGGTGTACCTGGGCGAGGAGCTGCCGGCCAACAAGATGGGCGCGGCCACCGGCCTGTATGTGGCCGGTAATGCCTTTGGCGGGATGAGCGGGCGCATCGTGATGAGCGTGCTGACCGATCACTACGACTGGCGCACCGCCCTGGCGATGCTGAGCGTGTTCGACCTGCTGTGCGCGCTGGCATTCTTCTGGTTGCTGCCGCCGTCGCGCAACTTCGTGCGCCGGCACGGCATCAACCTGCGCTTCCATCTGCGCGCCTGGGCCGGGCACCTGCGCGATCGCAACCTGCCGCTGCTGTTCGCGCTGCCCTTCCTGCTGATGGGCGTGTTCGTGTGCCTCTACAACTACGCCGGCTTCCGGCTGGGCGGGCCGGAATTCGGCCTGAGCCAGAGCCAGATCGGCATGATCTTCAGCGCCTATGTGTTCGGTATCGTCAGTTCGTCGGTGGCCGGCGCGGCGTCGGATCGCTTCGGGCGCGGCCCGGTGGTCAGCACCGGCATCGTGCTGTGCGTGCTCGGCGTGGCGCTGACCCTGGCGCATGTGCTGGCGCTGGTGGTGGCCGGCATCGTGCTGCTGACGATCGGCTTTTTCATCGCGCATTCGGCCGCCAGCGCGTGGGTGAGCCGGCTCGGCGGTGCGCATCGCAGCCATGCCGCATCGCTGTACCTGCTGGCGTATTACGCCGGCTCCAGCGTGATCGGCGCGCTCGGCGGCTGGTTCTGGCAGCACGGTGGCTGGGGCGCGCTGGTCGGCATGTGCCTGACCTTGCTGGCGCTCGCCTTCGCGGCGGCCTACGTGCTGCGCCAGCGCGCCGACGACGCGCGGCCGTACGGGCGCTTTGCGCCGCATCCCGCACGCGGCGAGTGATGCGGAGCGACCGGCGCGCGCATCCGCGAACGACCGAGGTCGATGTGGACGCCAGCTGCGCGTTGCTCGCGCCTACCCGGCGTGCGGGTGGTTGGCCGGGCGGAATCGGGAATCGGGAATCGTAAAAGCCGGTGCGCGCGGTTGCGGCGGCAGTATTTGTGGTGCGGGCCGCAACCGGGCGTGAGCTGTGATTCGCTGGGCGTGGAGGGCCGTGCCTGCGAAAGCCGCCGCGTGCGCGTCGATGTGCGCTAGGGAGCGGGCTTGCGGCCTTTGCGCTGCGTTGCAGGAGTGGCTGCATGCGTGGTCTGCGCTGCCCCTTGCGCCAGGGTTTCCAGCAGGCGCGCACGTCGCCGCTCCAGCTCGGCCAGCTGGCGCTCGATCCGCTGCAGGCGTGCCCGATGCACCTGCGCGGTTTCCGGGCACATCTGCGCGCCTTCCACCAGGCGCATGCAATCGGGGAAGCCAAGGATGTCGTCCAGGCTGAAGCCGGTGGCGATCAGCCGCTGGATCTGCCGCACCTGCGCAACGCAGGACGTGGGAAACACCCGGTAGCCATTGGCGCTGCGCGAGGACGTCAGCAGGCCATGCGCGTCGTAGTGGCGCAGCGAGCGCACGCTGGCGCCGGTCTGCAGCGCCAGTGCGCCGATGCTCAGCGAGGGTTCGGACGAGGTAGCCATGCGCCCAGCATACGTCGCACGCAAGGCTTGACCCTCACATTGGTGTGAGGCTCGAGGATGCCGGTTCCCCTTGTCTGGAGTTCACGCCGATGCCTGTTCGCTTGCTTTCCGTCATTGGCATGCTGCCGATGCGCTCCCTGCTGGCTTGCCTGCTGCTGTCCGCTTCCACGCTGGCGGCAGCGGGCCCGGCGACCACCGCCGCGTCCCGCAGCTACACCGTCAGCGCCCCCGACGGCGTGGCCGTGGCGGTGCAGGAGCATGGCGCCGTCGATGGCCCGGCAATCGTGTTCGTGCACGGCCTGCTCGGTAGCCGTATCGACTGGAACGGGCAGCTGGCCGATCCGCGCCTGCAGGGCTATCGATTGATCACCTACGACCTGCGCGGGCACGGCCTGTCCGGCAAACCGGCCACGGCATCCGCGTACCAGGATGGCGCGCTCTGGGCCGACGACCTTGCCGCCGTGTTGAAGGCCGCCAACGCGCGCGATGCGGTGCTGGTGGGCTGGTCGCTGGGCGGTGCGGTGATCACCAACTACCTCACCCGCCACGGCGATGCGGGGCTTGGCGGCGTGGTGTATGTCGCTGGCGTGATCGAACTGCGCGCCGAACAGCTGGGCGCGCATCCGGCGATCTATCGCGACCTGGTCTCCGACGACCTGCGCACGCATCTGCAGGCGGTACAGGACTTCCTGCGGCTGTGCTTCGCCACCCAGCCGCCTGCGCCGGTGTTCGAGGCCTTGCTGGCCAACGCGTCGCTGGCGTCGTGGGACATGCAGCGTGCCGTGCAGGGCATGTCGATCGACGTCGCCGGTCTGCAACGCACGCAGCTGCCGGTGCTGCTGATGTACGGCGCACGCGACGCATTGGTGAGCACCGCGCCGACGCTGGCGCGTGCGCGCCAGCTGCAGCCACGTGCGCAGACCGTGCTGTACCCCGACGCCGGGCACGCCCCGTTCCTGGAGGACAGCACACGCTTCAATCAGGATCTGCTGCACTTTGTCGAACAGGCCGGCAACGCTCATTGACGCTGCGTGGCGTGGCGTCGCCCGGCTGCAGCGCGCCCTCGCGCCTGGCCCGCATCGCCGGATCGCGCAGCAGTGCCGCACCCTTGCCGTGGTGCGAGCGACCACCGTGCGGCCGTCGCCGCGGGATGCATGGTTCAGTGTGCGTCGATCGGCCGGGCATCGGCCGGTCCGTCGGTGGCGGTGCAAGCGCGGGTGACCACCGGCCGCAACGCCTGCGTTAACCTCATTGCCTTGCCGGCACCAGGGTAAAGGTGTCGAGCACGCCTGGCGCCGGCGACCAGCGCGGCCGGCGCGGAGGTGAAGACCAGGCGCGTGCTTGGAATCACGCAGAAGGCCCCCAGACTATGTGCCAGCCATCAGCGTGTACATTCGTAACCGTGAGCACCTCCTTCCCCCTGCCAGCACCGCGCAAGGCCCCGCAGCAAGCGCGCTCGCGCGCCACCGTGGAGGTCATCCGCCAGGCCAGCATCCAGGTGTTGGTGGCCGACGGCCTGCAGGGCTGCACCACCACGCGGGTGGCCGAGCGCGCCGGTGTGTCGGTCGGCAGCGTGTACCAGTACTACCCCAATCGCCAGGCGATGCTGATCGCGCTGCTGCAGTGGCATCTGCAGACCGTGATCGATGCGGTGGAGCTGGCCTGCGCGCAACAGCACGGGCGCACGCTTGCGCAGCAGTGCCAGGCGCTGGTGCGCGCCTTCGTGCAGGCCAAGCTGCAGCATGTGGAGGTGTCGCGCGCGCTGTACGCCATTGCCGAGCTGCATGGCGGCGCCGCGCTGGGCTCGCAGGCGCGCAGGCGCTCGCAGCAGGCATTCGCCGCCGCGCTCGCCACTGCCTCGGACGTCCGCTTCGACGATTGCGGGGCGGTCGCCGAGATCGGCATGGCGGCCATCACCGGGCCGTTGAAGAGCCTGCTCGAGGATGGCGCACCCACAGCGCGGATTGCGCCGCTGCAGGCGCAGCTGGTGGTGTTGCTGCACAGTTACCTCATCGCCACCGGAGTTGCCCGATGACGGCTGCACGCGTTCAACACGGCCATGCGCTGCAGGACTTCATCGAAGGCCATCGGCGCCTGTTCGTGCTCACCGGCGCCGGTTGCAGCACCGATTCGGGCATCCCCGATTACCGCGATCTGCAAGGCGGCTGGAAGCGCCCGCAACCGGTGACGTTTCAGGCCTTCATGGGCGAGCTGTCCACGCGGCAGCGTTACTGGGCGCGCAGCCTGGTCGGCTGGCCGCGCTTCGGCCTGGCGCAACCCAACGCCACCCATCACGCACTGGCCGCACTGGAAGCGCGCGGCCAGCTGGAAGTGCTGCTGACGCAAAACGTCGACCGCCTGCACCAGGCGGCCGGCAGCCAGGCGGTGATCGACCTGCATGGCCGGCTGGATGTGGTGCGCTGCATGGGCTGCGAGCGACGCATGCCACGTACCGACTTCCAGCTGCTGCTGGAACAGGCCAACCCCGGCTGGGCCGACCTGGACGCGGCGCAGGCGCCCGATGGCGATGCCGACCTGGACGATGTGGCCTTCGACCGTTTTGCGGTGCCGCCGTGCCCGGGGTGCGGCGGCGTGCTGAAGCCGGATGTGGTGTTCTTCGGCGAGAACGTGCCGCGCGCGCGCGTGGAGCGTGCATTTGCGCATCTGCAGGCCGCCGATGCAGTGCTGGTGGTGGGTTCGTCGCTGATGGTGTATTCGGGCTTTCGTTTCGTGCAGGCCGCTGCACGCAACGGCCTGCCGATCGCCGCGCTCAACTTCGGGCGCACCCGCGCGGACGAACTGCTCAGCCTGAAGGTCGAACAGTCGTGCGCGCAGGCGTTGGCATTCCTGCACGCGCCGTTCGATCCGCTGCCTGCACGCAGCGTCAATGACGCCAGTGCGCGCTCGGCATGACGCAGTGATCCATCGCAGCGGTTGTGCCCACGCGCGCGGCGCAGTGCAATGGGCATCCCCGTGTCATCTGTGGATGTCCTCTTGAGCCAGCTGTTCTCCCCCATCCGCTTCGGTCCGCTTGCGCTCGCCAACCGGATCGTCATCGCCCCGATGTGCCAATACTCCGCACAGGACGGCCGCGCTACTGACTGGCACCGCATCCATCTGGGCACCTTGTCGCAATCTGGTGCCGGCCTGTTGATCCTGGAAGCGGCCGCAGTGCAGCCGCAGGGACGTATTACCTACGCCGACCTTGGCCTGTACGACGATGCCACCGAGCAGGCCCTGGGCGAGGTGCTGGCCTCGGTGCGGCGCTGGTCGCCGATGCCGATCGGCATCCAACTGGCACACGCCGGGCGCAAGGCTTCCACCGATCTGCCGTGGAACGGCGGCGCAGCGATTGCGCCGGATCAGGCGCACGGTTGGCAGACGGTGTCTGCATCGCCGCTGGCGTTCGGCGACGGCCAGCCGTTGCCGCAGGCATTGGACGATGCCGGTATCGATGCGGTGGTGCAGGCATTCGTCGATGCGGCGCAGCGCGCCGAACGCCTGGGCCTGTCGCTGATCGAGTTGCATGCCGCGCATGGGTACCTGATGCATCAGTTCCTGTCGCCGCTGAGCAACCAGCGCAGCGATGCCTATGGCGGTTCGCTGGAAAACCGCATGCGGCTGACGCTGCGCATCTTCGACGCGGTGCGCGCGGCGGTGTCGGACACGATCGCCATCGGCGTGCGTATCTCGGCCACCGACTGGGTGGAGGGCGGCTGGGATCTTGCGCAGAGCATCGCCTTGTCCCAGGCGCTGGATGCGCGCGGTGCGCATTACATCCATGTCTCCAGCGGCGGGCTGGATCCGCGCCAGCAGATTCCGGTGCAGGCGGGCTACCAGATTCCGTTTGCGCAACAGATCAAGGCGCAGGTCAATACGCCGGTGATCGGCGTGGGCCTGATCACCGAGCCGGCGCAGGCCGAGGCGATCCTGCAGGACGGCCAGGCCGATGCAATCGCGCTGGCGCGCGGCATCCTGTACGACCCGCGCTGGCCGTGGCATGCCGCCGCTGCACTTGGTGCCTCGGTCACGCCCGCGCCGCAGTACCTGCGCTGCGAGCCGCGCGAGGCGCGCGGCGTGTTCGCCAGCTGATTTACGCTGTGGGTGGTAAACACGCAGAGCGGGCCGGTGTCTGGATTGCCGCTCTTGACGCAAGATCGCATAAGGAAAACAGATGCCAATAGGATTTCTGGGCTTGGGCACGATGGGCCTGCCGATGGCGCACAACCTGCTGCGCGGTGGGTTCGAGCTGAGTGTGTGGAATCGCTCGCCCGGGCGCGCGCAGTCGCTGCGCGAGGCCGGCGCCACGGTGGTGGATGCACCACGCGATGCCGCGCACGGCCCGCTGCTGTTTTCGATGCTGGCCGACGACAACGGGGTGCGCGCGACCCTGCTGGAGCAGGGGGTGCTGGACGCGTTGCCGGCCGGCAGCGTACACGTCAACATGGCCACCATCTCGGTCGCACTGGCGCACGAGTTGACCGCCCTGCATGCCGAGCGCGGCGTGGCCTACGTGGCCGCACCGGTGCTTGGCCGCGTCGATGTGGCCGAAGCCGGCAAGCTCAACATCCTGGCCGCCGGCGACGAGGCGGCGCTGGCGCGCGTGCAGCCGATGTTCGACGTGCTCGGTCAACGCACCTGGGAAATCGGCCGCACCCCCGAGCAGGCCAATGCGGTCAAGCTGGCGGCCAACTTCTGCCTGGCCAGCGCGATCGGTGCCATGGCCGAAGCCAGCGCGCTGGCACGCGGCCACGGCGTGGACGCCACCCAGTTCCTGGGCATGCTCACCAACACCTTGTTCGCCGCGCCCGCGTACCAGGGCTACGGCCGCCTGATCATGCAGCGCGCCTATCTGCCGGCCGGCTTCACCGCCACGCTGGGCCGCAAGGACGTGGACCTGGCGATCCAGGCCGGCGCCGACAAGCAGGTGCCGATGCCGCTGGGCGAGCTGCTGCGCGCCGGCCTGGACGAGGCGATCGCCCATGGCGACGGCAACGCCGACTGGGCCGTGCTGGCAGAGGTGTCGGCGCGGCGGGCAGGGCAGGCCTGATCGCAGTCTCCGCAAGGCAGGGCTGGCCCCGCTCCCGGCAGGGCGAGAAGGCATGGCTGGCGCGTTTGCCCTGGAGCGCGTGCTTCGGCGCGGAGCAGGGTGAGGAGCGACGGGTGAGGGGACGAGGCGAAGCCCACGTGCAGCAGATTGCGCACACCGTCAGCACTATCTACTGCCCACTTTCAGGCCGCTTCGCTTCTAGGCAGCAGAGCCGGCGTCTTGCTCACCCCAACATGCAGCAGACCTTCTAAAATGCCGGCTCGTGACAGCCGCCGCTCCAGGGAGGATGCGATGCGACACCTGCATATCACGCTCGGTTCGACCGGGCGCACACCGCGCGCACTGCGCTGCGCCGGTGGTGGACGATGACCGCCGCACCGGTCGTCGACCAGGGCCCGGTGGGCCCGGACCATCCCGAGCATCCGGACCACTACCTGTTTGCGCAGATCCGCGAAGCAGTGGCCGTGCTCGATGCCGAGTTGGACAAACCCACCGACGAGGCCAGCGTGCGCATGGCCGCGCGCCTGTTGCCGCTGGCCAAGCAGCATGGCTTCGACCAGGTGGATTACGTGGTGCTCAGCCGGCATGTCGGCGAAGTGGGCGAGAACGTCTTCCTGGTACGTGGCGAACTGGCCGATCCCGCGCATCTGCGCGCGCACATCACCACCCAGGAAGCGCTGGAGACCTCGGTGGAGGCATCGATGGCGCAGCTGGACGAGATCAACCGGCGGCTGATGCTGCGCCTGCCGCCGCGCTGAGCCGCAGACGAAAGTGACGGGCGCACGCACTGCGCCCGCAGCCGGGCGCGTTGGCGATCACTGCGCCGATGCGCTCCGGCTACATCCTCACCCTGCCCTGCCCCGATCGCACCGGCATCGCCTATCGCGTGACCGGGCTGCTGTTCGACCTGGCCTGCAACATCCTCGACGCACAGCAGTTCGGCGACGACGCAAGAGACCTGGACGAGGCCCCGATCATCAAACAGGACGTGGCGCGCGTGGATCACGCGATGACGCCGCGCGACCTGGTGCGGCTGGGCAGCCACACCGAATCGCTGGTGCTTGCGCGTGCGGTGCGTCGCCATGTCGAACACCGCAGCGTGCTCAATGGCCATCGCACGATGATCCAAGGAAGACCCCGCAAGCCCGGACCTGCCGTTGTGGAATTGCAGGCAACGCACCGAAGCGGCTCTCAGCTAGGTCGGGATCTCATCATGGCACTGGCAAGTCGCGACAACCGCGGCCACGTTGGGTCTGGTCGAGGTCAACGGGTACCAGGCCAGCATCGTGGAGCGCAGCGGCAGCCGGGTACCTTCTCACATCCTGCCGGCGACCAGACCGCGCTGTGGCCAGCATTCCCTGCATTCGTCGTGGGCTGCCGCCCGCATTTGAAATGCGAACGTATTCTCCCCAGGCAGGATACGAAGTGAAAGGCCTGCAGAGACCCGCATCAACACAATAACGAGAACCAGTCAGTGAAAACCGACGAATTTTCGAAAGCCTTCGTTATCGGTGGCGAATGTTCGCCAGATAAAGGTTGGGTCAGTCGAAACTTCTACATGCTTGCATGAATTTAGCGCCTTCATGCGAAGATATATTTGAAATAATCTTTTGGTGCTGCCTGCCGCCGTCTGCGGTGAATTATCTAAAAAATCCTTCCGTTGCGCATTTTAGTGGCGTTACTCGGCACATGGCATCCGTGCGCATTGGAAATTACCTTTATATGCGATCATGTAGGTGCACAATGAAATATTTGAGAAAGACTCGATCCCACCTCAAAGTGGCAGTGATTGGCTTGCTGGTGACGTCCTGTCTTGTCAGTGGGCCGAGCATGTCCGCAGACAGGACTGCCTTGAATCGTGCCGACGGCGGGGCGGCAGATTCCACATCGGCTCTCAGGACGGCCCCGTTTGTCGATCAGGTCGCGAAACATGGATCGACGTATGCTGATATGGTCAGCGTAAATAGTGCTGCAGGCTCCAATGGCCGGCAGAGGGTGCCTGTAAGCATAAGAGATAAAGTAAAGGCAATGACGCTCGAGGAGAAAATCGGGCAAAAAATAATGCTTGACTTTCGCTATTGGGGTCCTGCTGGAAATGAAAAGCGGGATATGACGGTTCCTGATGAATTGATTGGCCGAATAATCAAGAACAATCACATCGGCGGCGTCATTCTTTTTTCAAACAACATCAAGGATCGCTCCCAGATCGAAAGACTCACCGGCTGGTACGCTGGGATGGTGAACAGTGGGGGAGTGCATTTGCTGATTGCAACGGATAATGAGGGAGGTAATGTATTTCGACTTCCCCGTAACGAGTATGCGTCCTTCCCTGGCAATATGGCGCTTGCAGCAGCCATCGAAGGAGGCTCAAGCGAGCAGCTTGCCTTTGAGCAAGGAAAGTTGTTGGCGAAAGATCTACTTGCCTTGAAGATAAATACAAATTTCGCACCGGTGGCCGACGTCAATGCCAACCCCTTCAACCCGGTAATCAACGTTCGCGCATTCAGCGACAACGCAAATATCGTATCTCGCCTGGCCGGGAAAATTGCAGCCGGAATGGAGCAGCAAGGGCTGGTCACTACCTATAAGCATTTTCCGGGCCACGGCAGCACTTCAACCGACTCGCACACCGGCCTTCCCCGCGTGGATCTTTCACGGGATCAGGCCTTCGCCATCGATATTGCGCCTTATCAACAGGCCATCTCCGCAAACGCTGCTCCAGACATGGTGATGACGGCGCATATCCAGTACCCGGCGCTGGATCAAAGTCTGGTCACCAACCGTAGCGGGCAAAAGATTATTGTTCCCGCCACCATGTCGCGTGAGATACAAACGCATATCTTGCGCGACGAACTGGGCTATGCCGGTGTGACCATTTCCGACGCGCTGGACATGGGGGCGATCACCGACAACTTCGACCAAGAAGATTCTGTCGAGAAAGTATTTTCTGCAGGAGTCGACATTGCGCTGATGCCGATAAGCATCTCATCACCCTCCCAGGCCAACCTGCTGCCTCAACTTGTCGGCTTGATTGTCGAAGCGGTCCGGGAAGGGCGAATCAGCGAGGATGACATAGATGCCTCGGTCGAACGGATTTTGGAACTCAAGGCGCGACATAACCTGCTGACGAGGAGTGGCCGAAATTTTATCGAAGCGTCCTCCCTGGCTGCAGGAGACGTCCAGAAGGCGATTGCGGATCAGTCAATAACCGTGGTGATCAATCGCCAGTCTCTGTTGCCGTTGAAAGAAAAATCGTTACGCTATTTCATCCTGACACCTCAATCTCAGCAGGCCACAGGCATCGCAGTCGCGATGGGTCAGCAAGGCTATCGCAGCGTGGTTGCCGCAGATGAGGCAACGCTCACTGACGCGCAGATAAGAGAAAACATCGCCAGATGTGATGTTTTCCTGCTTGGAACCTTGCCGGCAAGCTTTACGGCGGTTGAGCAGGATGTTGTTCCTGCCGCGCGAGCGGCAGAGGTGCAGAACGACAACAGGTATTTCGATTGGCTCAGTTATGCTGCGGGCTTGGGTAAAAAGCGCGTCTACCTCTCGTTGCGCGCGCCATACGACATCGTCAATTATTCCGATTACACGGACGCAGCTGTCGCCACGTATTCCTACTTCGGATATGACAATGGCGTGTGGCTCGGCCCCTCCATGTTGTCGCTAGCGGAAGTGCTCACCGGAAGACTGAAACCGCGCGGCAAATTGCCGGTAAATCTTTGGAAAAGATATGACGTCAAGACAAATACAGGCACGGTGGCCTATCCGCGAGGATTTGGACTGAGTTGGTAATTGCGATAAAGCAGGAGGCGCAAGATCGATCTGGCCCAGGACCCCAAGAAGGGTGTTTTTCGGAGAGTCCGACGCCCGGAGCGCGCCTGCGGTACTGTCGCTACAACCCTTCCGGCACACAGATCCCCGTTGCGTCCCACGCCTGAGAAAAACCGGCTGACCGCGCATCTGCGTGCGCACATCACCACCCAGGAAGCGATGGAGGCCTCGGTGGAGGCCTCGATGGCGCAGCTGGACGAGTTCAACCGGCGGCTGATGCTGCGCCAGCCGCCGCGCTGAGCCGCAGAGGAAAGTTACGGGCGCAAGCACTGCGCCCGCAGCCGGGCACATTGGCTATCATTGCGCCGATGCGCTCCGACTACATCCTCACCCTGTCCTGCCCCGATCGCACCGGTATCGTCTATCGCGTGACCGGGCTGCTGTTCGACCTGGCCTGCAACATCCTCGACGCACAGCAGTTCGGCGACGACGAAAGTGGCCGTTTCTTCCTGCGCGTGCACTTCGACAAGCCGCCGGGCACCGAGATTGCCGGGCTGGAACGCCGCTTTGCGCAGCTGGCCGAGGAATTCCAGATGGACTGGCAGCTGCACGATGCGCGCCGTCGCGCGCGGCTGCTGGTGCTGGTGAGCAAGCAGGGGCATTGCCTCAACGATCTGCTGTTCCGCATGCACAGCCGGCAACTGCCGGTGGATATCGCCGCCGTGGTGTCCAATCACGCCGACTTCGCGCCGCTGGCCGCCTCCTATGGCATCGCCTTCCACCACCTGCCGGTGAGCGCCGATACGCGCGCCGCGCAGGAAGCGCAGTTGCTTGCGCTGGTCGAGGCGCTGCAGATCGATCTGGTGGTGCTGGCGCGCTACATGCAGATTCTTTCGCCCGCGTTGTGCCGCGCATTGGCGGGGCGGGCGATCAATATCCATCACAGCTTCCTGCCCAGCTTCAAGGGCGCGCAGCCGTATCACCAGGCGCACGCACGCGGGGTCAAGATCATCGGTGCCACCGCGCATTACGTCACCGAAGATCTGGACGAAGGCCCGATCATCGAACAGGACGTGGCGCGCGTGGATCACGCGATGACGCCACGCGACCTGGTGCGGCTGGGCAGCGATACCGAATCGCTGGTGCTCGCGCGTGCGGTGCGTCGCCATGTCGAACACCGCATCGTGCTCAATGGCCATCGCACGGTGGTGTTTCGCTAGCAGCGTCGCATATCCCCACGGACGGTTGCAGCACGCGCAAGGGAGCGGTGGTCGGGCCATGTCCGGCCAGCGAGCGCGCCGGCCTGGGGCCACCGTCGCATTCTCCTCGCCGCTTCCTTCTGGAGTTTTTTGCATGTCGCTTGTCCCCGGCTCCAGCGCTCGCGCGCAACAGCACGCTACCCGCGCGGCGTTCTTCATCCCCGGCTTTGCGGCCGCGATCTGGGCGGTGCTGGTGCCGTTTGCCAAAGCCAGGACCGGCGTGGACGATGGCGCGCTCGGCCTGATCCTGTTGTGCCTGGGGGCAGGCTCGTTCCTGGCGATGCCGCTGGCCGGTGCCTTGTCGGCGCGCTTCGGCTTCCGTGCGGTGATGGCGGTGACGGCGGCGCTGATCTGCCTCAGCCTGCCGTTGCTGGCGATCGTCGCCAATCCGTGGGTGCTGGGCGCGGTGCTGTTCGTGTTCGGTGCCGGCGTGGGCGCGATGGATTGCGCGATGAACATGCAGGCGGTGGTGGTCGAGCGCGATGCCGGGCGCGCGATGATGTCCGGATTCCATGCGTTCTTCAGCATCGGCGGTTTCGTCGGTGCCGGCGCGATGACCGTGCTGCTGTCGGCGCGGGTCGCTCCGCCGAGCGCGGCGCTCGCCGGGGTGATCGCCATGCTGCTTGTCGCCGCGCTGGCGGTGCGCCACTGGCGGACCGAGCGTGTGGCGCAGCAGGGGCTGTTGCTCGCCTTGCCCAGGGGCATCGTGCTGTTTATCGGCATCCTGGCGTTTGTGGTGTTCCTTGCCGAAGGCACCATCCTGGACTGGAGCTCGGTGTTCCTGGCCGATGTGCATCAGGTTGCCCCGAGCACCGCCGGCGTCGGCTATGTGGCGTTTGCTTTGACCATGACGGTGACGCGCCTGCTGGGCGATGCGGTGGTGGAGCGCCTGGGGCGCATCCGCTCGATCGTGGTGGGCGCGCTGCTGGCCGGCGCGGGCTTCTGCGTGCTCACGCTGGTGAGCCCATGGCAGGCCTCGTTGGCCGGTTACGTCTTGGTTGGACTGGGCTGCGCCAATATCGTGCCGGCCCTGTTCTCGTTGGCCGGCAACCAGACGCGCATGCCGGAAAGCATCGCCATCACTGCGGTCACCACCCTGGGCTATGCGGGCATCCTGGCCGGGCCGGCGCTGATCGGTTTCGCCGCGCATGGCATCGGCCTGGTCGGCGCCTTGCTCGGTGTTGCGGTGCTGATGGTGGGCGTTGCGGTGTCGACGCGGTGGTTGCGGGGAGGCTAGTCAGTCACCCGCCTGGAGCTGGTGGGTTGTCGGTAACGCGTCGCGCGCAGGCACGCTCCTACGAAGGGCGGACGCAGGCTCGTCGATGTCGTGGTCGGGAACGTCCCGCCGAGCAGGCGGTGGATGGTTGGCCGCATCCGGACCCGCCACGCATGCGTGGCGGGCGCACAAGGACCCTGCGAGTCCCGCATCACTTCGCGGCGTTTGCGTTCATCACCGCATTGCGGCTCGCGTCCAGATACTGCGCCGGGTCGCGCATGCCGGTGGTGTGGCATTGCCCGGTGGTGTGGCCACGGTTCACGCCGCCCGGCAGCTGCGCGTTGACCTGCTCCACGGTGCCGTCTTCCGGGTCGTTCAACACCAGGTCCGAGGCGGCGTTGCAGTAGTCGTTGGTATACCAGTTGGTCTTGGCGAACGAGGTGGTGTAGTAGTTCACCTTGGCGCGTGCATCGGCCGGAATGCCGGCCAGCCAGGCCTTGGCGCCGTCGTAGGTCATGTCGGTATTGCTGCCGCAGCCCACCCCGAACCACGAACCGACCGCCGCCAGGATGCCGGACAGATTGGTGCCCTGGTAGGGCGTGCCGACCGACTGCATCACCCGCCCACCGGTGGCGTTATCCAGCCCGCTCCAGTAGTAGGTGTACAGATGCAGCGCGGCCATGCCGCCCTGGCTGTGCGCCACCGTGGCGAACGAGGACCACTGACTGGCGAACTGCGCCAAGCGCTGTGCGAACTGGTCGTTGCTGCGGTTCTGTTTGGCATCGATGAACGAGGACGCATTGGTGAACTGCGCCTGCGGCCACACGCCGTTGGAGCAATAGCCGTGCACCAGCACCAGCCGCGAGCCGGTGGCCTGCGGTTGCGCCATCGCCCTGGCACTGGCACTGGCCAGCGTTGTCGGGCGCGGCCCCATGCGCATGCTTTCGTCGATCGCACCGGCAGACCGCGCAATGCTGGCACGGCGCAACGCGGGCAGCTGCAACGGCAGCGGGTCGGCCTGCACCAGCGGGATGTAATGGTCCGGGTCTTCGATGCGCAGCCCGCGCAGCGTGAACGGCGCACGCGCACCGGCACGCGCGATCCAGCGTTCGTCCAGGCTCAGTGGCAGCTGGCCTTGCTGCGGCGTCAGCATGCCGCCGATCCACGCCACCGGCACCTGCCTGCCCTTGGCATCGGTGCCCCAGACCTGGCCGAACACGCGGTAATGCGACGGGGCCTTGCCGCGTGCGGCGATGGGCAAGGCAATGTTGAGCCGGGTGCCGTCTGCCGCTCGTGCGCTCAGGGCATTGCCGAGCAGGCGCAGCGAGGTGTCCAGCACCGGCAACACATGCTCGCTGGTCCGCACGAATGGCTGCCCGGCCTGGTCGTGACCGCGCACGATCACCTGCGCAATCCAGGTGCCTTCGGCCGTCGGTTGGAACGTGCCGCCATACACGCCATCGCCGGCAGCACCATCGTCGTGTTGCCCGTCGTCTGCCATCGGCACCGTGCGGATGCCCCCTTGCGGATCGATCACGCGCAGGCTCGCTGTGTCGATCTGCCCGGCCTGTGCGGCAAGCAGGGTGGCACCGCGTGCATCGTTGCCGCTGAGCAGTGCGTTGAGCGTCAGCGTCTGGCCGACCTGCTGCCGGCGATGGCGCGGGTACGAGGCCAGCTGCGTGCGTGCATCGCCTTCCATCAGCACATAGCCGCGTTGCGCCACCGGCGTTGCCGATTGCAGGGTCAGCGACCACGCTCCGTTCTGCGCCGATTCCACCGCGTAGCGCATGCCGCTGGTGCCGCTCTCTGCGCTGCCCAGCAGCGTGCGCTGCGCCTGCAGTTGCGGTGTAACGGCGGCCGCACGCGCGCCGGCGATGCGTGGTGCAGTCACCGCCGCCTCCCACGGCTGGTCACCGGCCAGCACCATGAAACGCAGATGGCCGTTTTCCACCGGCAGCGTGCCTTGCCAGCGTGCGGAGGTGCCGGCCGGCGTCAGTTCCACCGGCAGCAAGGCGCTCTTGGACAGGATTGCCGACTCGGCCGGGTCGGGTGCGCGCATCTGCGCAAACTCCTCCGGTGGGCCAGCCAGTTGCTTGGGCTGCAGCTCGGCCGCGGCAAGCGGCAGGGAGACCAGCGACAGGGAGCACAGCAAGGACAACAGCGACGGCTTCGGCATGGCGACATCTCTCCTTGAACGTTGCAGAAGCGATGCCGCCGCGCAGTGCAACGACACCNGACAACAGCGACGGCTTCGGCATGGCGACATCTCTCCTTGAACGTTGCAGAAGCGATGCCGCCGCGCAGTGCAACGACACCGGATGCAGCGCCCCCTCGCCGCGATTCGCCGATGGTTATACCGCGCACGTGTGACAGGGCCGCTGTGCACTGCAGCACCTGGCGCGCCGCACGCACAGCGACAGAAATGAAAGAGTCCAGACTGTGACCCAGGTCGTGGACAGCTCGCCCACCCGCAGGTGCGCGCTCGACCATTCGCGCGCTGCAGCCGATGCCGCGCGCGTACCCCGGCAGGTGTCAGTCGGCGTGGTGCGGCGCAGTGCGGGCGCGATATTGCTCCACCCACGCGACCGTCTGCGCGATGCCGCCGAAGGGATAGAAGTGCAGGCTGACCTCTCCATGCGCTGCGGTGAGGCCGGTCGCGAGGCGATCGACAAACCGATCCGGCCCGGCGGTGCCCAGCAGCTTGCCGAGCGAGATGCCGTACTTGGACAGCATCGCCGTGCAGGCGCCGACACCGCAGCGTGCGGCATAGCGTGCAAGCACCGCCACGCCGGCAGGACCAGGCACGCCCACGCGCACGGGATGGTCGATGCCACGCGCGCGCAGCGCGTGCAACCAGGTCAGCACGAGGTCGGCATCGAAGGCGAACTGGGTGACGATCAGCGGCGCCATGCCGCGTTCGGCGATGCTGCGACACTTGCGTTCCAGCACATCCCAGCGCTCGCCTGCAGGCATGCCCGGATGTCCTTCCGGATGCCCCGCCACGGCGATGGTCCGGATGCCGCAGCGCTCGAACACCCCGGTATCGATCAACGACAGGCTGTCCGGAAACGGCCCGATCGGCGACGGTGGATCGCCCGCGATCACCAGGCACCCCTCGACGCCAGCCTCATCGACGGCGCGGCTGACGAAGCCGTGCAGGGCGTCGAGCGAGCCGATGCGGCGCGCAGACAGGTGCGGCATCGGCGCAAAGCCGAGCGTGCGCACCCTGCGTGCCGCGGCCAGCCGCGCGGCGTCGTCCTGGCCGGGCAGGTAGGGAATGCACATGGTGGTGCCACGCATGATCGCGGGCGCCGCTGCGCTCAGGCCGGCAATGTCGGTTGCGCTGACCTCCAGGGAATAGGCATCGGTGATGGTGCTGGCCAGGCGGGGCGTGTGCGGATGAGTCAAACGATCGTGCCGTGCGTTGGTGGTCATTGGGTGGCGCCGCTACGTGGGTCCTGGGCGAGCGGGAAGGGCGCCATGACACAGACTGAGAAATCCCGGACAGCGTTGCTGCCGGGGCGAGGCAATCAGTCCTGCGGCTCACCGTCGCCGTAGAATTTCACGCCCAGTTGTATGCGATTGCGCCCGCTTTCGGCGCGGTGCCGATTGGTGTCGCGCAGCGAGTAGACGCAGCCGCAGTATTCCTGCTGATAGAAGTTCTCGCGCTTGCTGATCTCGACCATGCGCGAGGAACCACCGCCCTTGCGCCAGTTGTACTCCCAGTACATCAGGCCGGGATACCTGGCCGCAGCGCGAACGCCGCAGTCGTTGATCTGCTGCATGTTCTTCCAGCGCGAGATGCCCAGGGAGCTGGTGATCACCGGGAAGCCATGTTCGTGGGCATACAACGCGGTGCGTTCGAACCGCATGTCGAAGCACATCGTGCACCGGATGCCGCGTTCGGGTTCGTTCTCCATCCCGCGGGCCCGCTCGAACCAGTTGTCCCGATCGTAGTCGGCATCGACGAAGGGCACGCCGCACTGCTGCGCAAAGCGGATGTTCTCGTCCTTGCGCAGCTCGTATTCCTTGCGCGGATGAATGTTGGGGTTGTAGAAGAAGATGGTGTAGTCGACGCCGGACGCCAGCATGGCCTCCATCACCTCACCCGAGCATGGCGCGCAGCAGGAATGCAGCAAGACCTTGTCGTGGCCGGCAGGCAGTGGAAGTGGCGTGCGCTTGGCGGTGGTGTCCATCAGTGGGCTCCGGTCGGAGTGGTCGTTGTGTCGGCGGTGGTGTTGGCGGTGCCATTGGCGGGCTGGCGCGCCAGTTCGATGAAGGCACGCAGGTAGTCGACGGCGATATCCGCCTCGCGTGCGCCCAGGAAGATCTGCTTGGGGATGCCGCGCGCGCCCAGCCGCACCGGCACCACGTCCATCCTGGACGCATATTCCTCCACCAGCCAGCGCGGCATCGCGGCCACGCCGCGACCGCTGGCCACCATCTGCATCATGATGTCGGTGGTCTCGATGGCCTTGTGGCGCCGGGGCGTGACCCCGGCCGGCAGCAGGAACTGGCTGTAGATGTCCAGGCGCTCCAGATCCACCGGATAGCTGATCAGCACCTCCCGGGTCAGCTGCTGGGGCTTGACGTAGGCCGCCGACGCCAGCGCATGGCCCTTGGCCACGACCAGCACCTGCTCGTAGTCGAACACCGGCTCGAACCGCAGCCCGGGCTTGTACAGCGGGTCGGGCGTGACCAGCAGGTCGATCTCGTAGCCGAACAGCGCGCCGATGCCGCCGAACTGGAACTTCTGCTTGACGTCCACATCCACGTCCGGCCAGGTGGCCAGGTAGGGCGCCACCAGCTTGAGCAGCCACTGGTAGCAGGGATGGCACTCCATGCCGATGCGCAGCGCGCCGCGTTCGCCCTGCGCGAACTGTCCCAGGCGCTCTTCGGCCAGGTCCAGTTGCGGCAGCACCCGGTTGGCCACTGCCAGCAGGTACTGGCCCGCCTGGGTCAGGCGCAGGTTGCGACCCTCGCGCAGCCACACGTCGGTGCCCAGCTGCTGCTCCAGCTTCTTCATGCTGTGGCTCAGCGCCGACTGGGTCAGGTTCAGCACGCCGGCGGCGGCGGTCAGCGAGCCTTGCTGCTCGACCTGCTGGACGATGGTGAGATGGATGCGCTCAAGCATTCAGATGATCCGAATTCATGGATTGTTGAAATAACACCATTTTACTTCATTGAATGCGAGCCCTAGCATCGGGGTTCGTCGTTTCAGGTCAACCCCACATGACTGTCAACGTGCCACATCCCCTCCGCGTCGTCGCCGTCTCCGGCGGGCTGCAGCGCCCTTCCAAGGCGGTCGCGCTGGCCGAGCACCTGCTGGGCCTGATCGCCGACGCAGTGCCGTGCGAGCAACAGCTGGTCGAACTCGGGGCACTGGCACCACAGTTCGCTGGCGCAGTGTGGCGCTCGCAGCTCCCCGTGACGGTGGAGCAGGCACTGTCGGCCGTGGAGCAGGCCGACGTGGTGGTGGTGACCACGCCGGTCTATCGCGGCTCCTTCACCGGGTTGTTCAAGCACTTCTTCGACTTCATCCACCAGGATGCCTTGATCGACACGCCGGTGCTGCTGGCGGCAACCGGCGGCAGCGAGCGCCACGCATTGGTGATCGACCACCAGTTGCGGCCACTTTTCAGCTTCTTCCAGGCACGCACCCTGCCGCTGGGCGTCTACGCCACCGACCGCGACTTCCTGGACTACCGCGTGCACAACGAAGCCCTGGCCGAGCGGGCAAGGCTGGCAGTGCAGCGGGCACTGCCGCTGATCGCGCTGGCGCGGCAGGCAGGCGGCACCGCTGCAGCAACCGTAGCCGCGGCCTGAGCGGCACCCGGCCACGCTTGCTCGGTGGGACACCGCACCCACCGCCGGCCACAGGATCACAGGGCGATTGCCCGCCGATCCGAAGTGCCGGCACTCAACCAGCAGGCATCCACACCTGCGCTGAGCCGTTGGCTCGTACTCAATCCTCGAAACAAGGCGTCAGCTTGCAATGACTCAGGAATTCACCTTCAGCATCAACAGCGTCCGGTTCGACGAGGACTACCGTCCGGCGGCCAATACGCGCAATACGACCAACTTCGCCAACCTGGCCAGGGGGCAGCGTCGGCAGGAAAACCTGCGCAACACGCTTGCGATGATCGACAACCGCTGCAACGACCTGGCGCATTGGGACAACCCCGGGCGCGACCGCTACGCCGTCGAGCTGGACATCATCTCGGTCCAGATGCACATCGATGCGCGCGAACGCAGCGATGCCTTTCCGCTGATCGAGATCCTGAAGCCCAGCATCCTCGACAAGACCACCGGCGCGCGCATCGAGGGGATCGCAGGGAACAATTTCTCCTCCTACGTGCGCGACTACGATTTCAGCGTGCTGCTGCCAGCGCACAATCAGGATGCGTCCGGCTTCAGCATCCCGGACGATTTCGGCAGCCTGCACGGAACGCTGTTCAAGCACTTCGTGGACTCGGACGCCTACACGGCGCGTTTTGCCAAGCCGCCGGTCATCTGCATCAGCGTCTCCACCAGCAGGCTCTATCACCGAACCGGAAACCGGCACCCCATCCTGGGCATCGAATACCGGCAGGACGAGTTCTCGTTGACCGACCGGTACTTCGCCAAGATGGGCCTGCAGGTGCGTTATTTCATGCCGCCGAACAGCGTTGCCCCGCTGGCTTTCTATTTCATCGGCGACCTGCTCAACGACTACACCAACCTGGAGCTGATTGGCACCATCAGCACCATGGAAACGTTCCAGAAGATCTACCGGCCGGAGATCTACAACGCCAATTCCGCGGCAGGGGCCATCTACCAGCCGAGCCTGAAGCACCAGGATTATTCCGCCACCCAGATCGTCTACGACCGTGAAGAGCGCAGCCAGCTAGCGGTCACGCAGGGGAAGTTCACCGAGGAGCACTTCATCAGGCCCCACGGCAAGATGCTCGCGCAGTGGGCCTCCAGCCACGCCCTCTAATCAACAGGAACGCAAGACACCACTCATCATGACAAAGCTGCTCCCCACCTCAACCGCCGGTAGCCTGCCCAAGCCGTCCTGGCTCGCGCAGCCGGAAAAACTCTGGTCGCCCTGGAAGCTGCAGGACGCCGAACTGATCGAAGGCAAGCAGGATGCATTGCGCCTGTCGCTGCAGGAACAGCAGCACGCCGGCATCGATATCGTCAGTGACGGCGAGCAGACCCGCCAGCATTTCGTCACCACCTTCATCGAGCACCTCAGCGGCGTCGATTTCGAAAAGCGCGAGACGGTCAGGATCCGCAATCGCTACGACGCCAGCGTGCCGACCGTGGTTGGCGCGGTCAGCCGCCCCAGGCCCGTCTTCGTGGACGATGCCAGGTTCCTGCGCCAGCAGACCCGGCAGCCGATCAAATGGGCGCTGCCCGGTCCCATGACGATGATCGACACCCTGTTTGATGCGCACTACAAGAGCCGCGAAAAGCTGGCATGGGAGTTTGCCAAGATCCTCAATGAGGAGGCCAGGGAGCTTGAAGCGGCCGGCGTGGACATCATCCAGTTCGACGAGCCGGCCTTCAACGTCTTCTTCGACGAGGTCAACGACTGGGGGGTGGCCACCCTCGAACGCGCGGTCGAAGGACTCAAATGCGAGNCCGTCCATATCTGCTACGGCTACGGCATCAAGGCCAATACCGACTGGAAGCAGTCCCTGGGGTCGGAGTGGCGCCAGTACGAAGAGTCGTTTCCCAAGCTGCAGACATCGTCGATCGACATCATTTCGCTGGAGTGCCACAACTCGCACGTGCCGATCGATCTGATCGAACTGGTGCGCGGCAAGAAGGTGATGGTCGGGGCCATCGACGTGGCGAGCACTACGATCGAAACGCCGGAGGAAGTGGCCGCTACGCTGCGCAAGGCGCTGCGCTTTGTCGATGCGGACAAGCTCTACCCGTCCACCAATTGCGGCATGGCGCCGCTGGCCCGGGACGTCGCAAGGGGCAAGCTCAAGGCGCTCAGTGCGGGCGCAGAGATCATTCGTGGAGAGCTGGCAGCCCGCTAGCACGCCGGTGCCGGCACTGGATCGGCGGTCAAGGCACCAGGGTCGAGGCGAGTACCATCCTGCCAGCGTAACGGCCAGCCACGACCGGTGAAGCAACAACAAACAAGCCCCCGCATGCGGGGGCTTGTCAGTTTCCATCGGCGGGCAGGGGTCAGTAATTGACCTGTAGCTGCAGCCGCAGCAGGTCGCCTTCCACCACCGGGTACGGTGCGGTGGTGACGTCGGTGCGCTTCATCTTCGAATAGGCAAACACCAGTTCCAGCGCATCCATCGGCTGCCATTCGATACCGGCTTCCACTTCGTCCAGGCGCATGCGCGGCGCATTGGTGTCGAACTTGGAGCCGCCGCGGTAGGTCTGCCACTTCAGGTACGGCAGCAAGGTGCCGTGGCTGCCATCGTGCTTGTACATCGCCTGCACGTAACCGCCGCTCAGCGAGCGCGTACGGATGCGCCGCTGTTCCACATCCAGCTCCGGGCCGCGGCCCACCGTCCACTCGGCCTGCAGGCCGAACGGTTGCGGGTAGTAGATGATGTGCGCGGCCACGCGCTGGTCGGTATAGCCGTTCGGGTCGGTGATGGCCGGGGTGAAACTGCGGCCACCGATGTTGACCGCCGCCGCCGTCGGCACGAAGCGGCCGCTGTAGGCGTCGGCACCCACTTCCAGATACTGGCCGTTGGCGAACTTGAACGGGTAGGTGGCGTGCACCACCGCATGCATGCCGTCGTTGCGCTCGGCGCGATTGGCGCCCTGGCCGTTGTACACGCCGGCACCGATCACGCCGTAGTCGCCCGAGCCCTTCAAGCCGGATTTGACCAGGTCCTGGAAGCGGCCCTTGGCCACGGTGGGGCTGTAATAGAACACCGCACCGATATCGCGTTCGTCGCGCAGGCCGGAGTTGAGCGCGTCGGCGCGGTCCAGGGTGAGGCGGTTCTGGCTGGACTGCAGGTTCTCCCAGCCGTACGGCATCTTCGACTGGCCCACGCGCACGCGGTATTCGCGCTTCTTGTCGAAGAAGATATCGGCGTAGGCATCGCGCAGCTGCGCGAAGTTGGAGGTGGTCGACCCGGTTGGCGTGCTCGCAAAGTCCGGCTGGAAGTACAGCGACACGTGCTCGTTGAGATCGCCGCTCAGCACCAGGCGCGCGCGGCGGATACCCAGGCTCTGGTCGTTGCCGATAAAGCGGTCGCCCGGCGCGCGCAGATCCTGCGCATCGCCGCCGATGCCCTGGTTGTAGCGGATCTGCGTGTAGCCGCGCAGGCTCAGCTTGTCGTACCACTTCTTGCCGGCTTCGCCGGCCTTGGCCGGCGCTGGTGCGGGCACGGGCGCAGGTGCGGCCTGGGCGATGGCGGTATCGGCTGGCACCGGGGCCGCGGGGGCGGGCGGCAATGCCGGGGCGGCCGGCATCGCCGACGCCGGCAGCTTGCCGTTCTCGTCCACCTGCACGAACTTGCCCAGCTTGTCGCGGCCCGGGGCCGGCTCGGCGAAGATCTGCTTGGTCTTGCGGTCCACGTACAGCTCCAGCTCGGCAGCCAGCGTGCTGCCGCTGGCGGTCGCGCTGAGGGCGCACAGGACAGTGGCGAGATTGCGTTTTTTCATGAGTCCGGCTCGTACAAGGAAAACGGGTCGGCGGCAGTATCAGGCCGGCGCTGCCCGGCGGGGCGGCAAACACGGCACCGGCACGCCACCAGGGCGACCGGTCGTCCTGACGGTGCGGCAATGGGTGCAGTTATATTTAGATTTGATGTCAGTTTGGTGACATCGACCAATCTGCGCCCCACAACGCCTGTGGCAGCTGCGTGTCGGGCACGTGTCAGTGATGCGACGCGCGGAAGGCGGGCCCATCGGCGCGCAGGTCGGGCGCGGGGCGCCTGCGTGGCGCCATGGTGGCTGCCCTCACCACGGGCCTGCGAGGCCACCGGAGACAGCGACGGTGGACCTGGGGTCGATGCCGGGCCGATGCCGCCTGCCGTGGGCGGCCAGGGGGCGCCGCCCCCGCCGAGCGGGGAGGGCCGATGACTCGGGGCATGGCCAAGGCGGGTCATCGCCCGCCTCGGCCGGACATGCACCGCGTGGCGCGGCGCCACGGCGGCGTGCTGCCGCACGGTGTCGCCCAGCACGCTGCCAGGGCCGGACTCAGCCGGCCGGCGCCGCCTGCAGTGCCGCCGCCACTGCCTCGCGCAGCGAGGTGGTCGGGCGGCCGATCAGCTGGCTCAGCGTGTGGCTGTCGTCGAACAGGCTGCCGCCGCGCGAGGATGCCGAGCACTGCGCCAGCACCTGTGCGAAGGCGGCCGGCAGGCCGATCTGCACCAACGCCGCCGCGTAGTCGGCTTCGGGCAGGTCGTGGTAGGCCACCGGCTTGCCGGATTGCTGCGCCACCTCGGCGGCATACTCGGCCATCGTGAAGGCGGTATCGCCGGCCAGCTCGTAGACCTTGCCGGCCTGCGCCGTGTCGGCGGCCAGCACCGCGGCGGCGGCTTCGGCATAGTCGGCGCGCGTGGCCGCACTGATCCTGCCATCGCCCGAGCTGCCGATCGCCGCGCCATGCGCCACTTCGGCCGCGATCGAGCCGGTGTAGTTCTCGGTGTACCAGCCATTGCGCAGCAACACATGCGGCACGCCGCTGTCGCGTAGCAGCGCTTCGGTGGCCACATGCTCGGGTGCCAGCGACAGCGTGCTGGTATCGGCATGCAGCACGCTGGTGTAGGCCAGCAGGTCCACGCCGGCACGCTTGGCCGCCTCGATCACGTTGCGGTGCTGCGGCACGCGTTCGCCCACCGCATTGGACGACACCAGCAGCACCCGGTCTACGCCCGCGAGGGCCTGGTCCAGGCTCTGCGGGTCCGCATAGTCGGCGCGACGCACAGTGATGTCGCGTTTTGCGAACTGCGCGAGTGACGCAGTATCGCGGGCCGTTGCTACGATCCGTGCAGCCGGTACACGCGTCAGCAATGCTTCGACCACCAATGCGCCCAGCTGCCCGCTGGCGCCGGTGACGAGGATCAGGGGGGAAGTGTGTGGCATGGTGAACTCCAGTAGGTATTGATAAGAGGTATGGTCTACTATCTAGACTCTTGGCCCGCGCACCTATTGTCAGTGCCGTTCGAACCTCCGCAAGGAGGCAGTTTTCCACCCCCTGGTTACCGTGAGATATCCCAGTGAACGCGATTGCTCTGTTTCCACCGCCGCCGTCCCTGCAAGGCATGCCGTTCGATGCGACCAAGTGCCCGGTGCGCGACGTGCTCGACCAGATCGGCGACAAATGGACCATGCTGATCCTGCTGACGCTGATTCCCGGCCCCTCCCGCTTCAGCGCCATCCAGCGCGCCGTGCCGGACATCTCCAAGCGGATGCTGACCCAGACCCTGCGCAACCTCGAGCGCAACGGCATGATCACCCGCAAGGTCTACGCGACCAAGCCGCCCAGCGTGGAGTACGCGCTGTCCAAGCTTGGCGTGGCGCTGCTCGAGCCGATCTCGCAACTGCTCAACTGGGCAGGCGAAAACCATGCCGCCATCCGCTCTGCACGCGACCGCTTCGATCGCGCCCAGCAGGCGGCGGTTGCGCTGGATGCCGACGAAGCGATGGCGTAGGCGCCCGCGTGCCGGAGTGATGCCGGAGCCGATGGTGCTGGCTGCCACCCGCCGCGGGGCAGCCGTGCACACTGCCGCAGCTGTCCTTGCGACAGGCAGCGCGTGCGGTGCATCAACCAAACCGTGTGAACGCGTGCTCACAAAATCCCGCGCCGGATGAACGTGCGGTAGCGCTACCGCGACGGCCTCAACCCGTCATCCCTTGCTGCGCAACGGTCCCGCCGCGCGCTGTCGCCACCATCGCAAATTTCAATCGCCAGCCGGCTCAAGCGCACGCGTCCGCATCCGATAAGGGCTCACCTTATCTCGCGAGCCCGTTGCGCCATGCCTGTCTTCGGTACCTTGTCCGCCCCGACGCGACGCACCCTGGGCGCTGCCCTGCTCGCGCTGTGGTGCGGCTGGATCGCCGTGGCCTGGACCACGCCACCAGCGCAGGCCAACGACATGGCCGCTGCCTGGACGCAGGTGCAGGCCAGCCTGCCGGCCGCGCAGCAGATGCCGATGCTGATCGGTGTGGCAGGCGCCTGTGCGTGCAGCGACCTGGCCGCCGATCGCGCCTGGGCGTTGCTCAGCAGCGCGGTGCGTGCGCGTGGCGGCCAGGTACGCATGCTCGACGCCCCTGCGTTGCGTGGCAGCGGCTATGCCGTGTGGTTGCTCGGCGCCGACGGCCAACCGCGCTACGCAGGCCCTGCCGACGGTGGCGCCGTGTGCGGCACGGCCGGCGCGGCGGAGTGGTCGCGCTGGTTGCCCGATGTCCTGGCGCGCACCCCCGCTGCCGCGCTGGTGTCCCCTTGTCCTTGTGCCGTGGAGTCGCTGTCATGATGGAACTGTCCGCATCGGCACCGCCGACCTCCACCTACGCCACCCGCCTGGCGATCAAGGCCGACCGCTTGTTTCTGTGGCTGGCCGTGCTGCAGGGCGTCGGCTCGCTGGGCCTGGCCTGGTACCAGGGCCAATGGACCACGTTCGTGGCCGTCACGTTGCCCAGCCTGTTGCTGATGGCCTGGCAGGTGCAGGCCAACCCCGGCACGCGCCTGACCCGCATCACCAATGCGCTGGTGCTGATGGCCCTGGTCGCCGCCACCATCCAGCAGGCGCATGGCCTGGTGGAAATGCACTTTGGCGTCTTCGTGATCCTGGCGCTGCTGCTGTACTACCGCGACTGGCTGCCGGTCGTGGTCGCCGCTGGCGCCATCGCCGTGCACCACCTGGCGTTCTACTGGCTGCAGTCGCGTGGCACGCCGGTGCAGGCGTTCACCGTCGGCAGCGGCTTCGGCATCGTGGTGCTGCATGCCGGCTATGTGATCGTCGAAACCGTTTTCGTTTGCGTGATGGCGGTTCAACTGCGCCGCCAGGTCGATGCCCTCGACCACGAGGCCGAGGCACTGGCCGAACTGGCCGACACCCTGGCCACCGGCGCCACCCTGCCGCCGGCCATCCTGCAGCAGCCCTTCCGCAGCGGCTCGCTGGCGCAGGCGTTGGTGCGCATGAGCGTGCAGGTGGAACAGCGCATCGCGCAACAGCAGCAACTGCTGCTGGAAAACCGCCGCATCCGGCTGGCGCTGGATGCATCGGCAATGGCGGTGGCCATCGTCGACGGGCAGGGCGCTGCCATCTATCGCAATCAGTCGTTCCAGCAACTGAGCACGCAGGTCGACCCACAGGTGCTGCACAGCGCACTGGCCGATGCGGTACAGGCCGGGCATGCCGCCGGCACCAGCAGGACGCGCGCGCTGGCGGCGCTGCAGCTGCAGGAAAACATCACCCCGGTCCGCGATCACGACGGCGCCTCGCTGGGCGTGGTGGTGGAGTGGCAGGACCGCACGCAGGACCTTGCGCTGGAAGAACAGCTGGCCACCGTCATCGCACAGGCGACGCGTGGCGAGCTCGGCGCCCGTCTGCAGGGGCATGCCGGGGTGGGCACGCTCGGCCAGCTGGCCGATGGCGTCAACCAGTTCCTCGCCATCACCGACGACAGCCTGCAGGACATGCGTCGCATGCTGGCGGCGATGTCGCGTGGTGATCTATCGCAGCGCATCGATCGTCACTGCGAAGGCGTGTTCGAGCAGATGAAGCGCGATGCCAATGCCACCGCCGACGAGCTGGCGCGCATCATTGCGCAGATCCGCAGCTCAAGCACCGCGATCAATCACGCCGCCGGCCACATCCTCACCCGCAACGACGCATTGGAGCAGCAGGTGCAAAGGCAGTCGGCCACGCTGGGCCACACCGCCACCCAGATGCAGGCCGTGCTCGGCACCATGCAGCAGCACACCGCGCAGGCCGCCGACGCCGACAAGCTCACCGCCGCCGCATCCGAGGCCGCGCGCAACGGCGGCGACACCATGCACCAGGCGATGGGCACCATGCAGCAGATGGAGCAGGCCTCGCGCCGCATCCAGGACATCGTCTCGGTCATCGACGGCATCGCCTTCCAGACCAATATCCTCGCTCTCAATGCCGCGGTCGAAGCCGCACGCGCCGGCGAAGAAGGCCGCGGCTTTGCCGTGGTCGCCGGCGAGGTTCGCGCGCTGGCATTGCGCTCGTCCACTGCCGCCAGCCAGATCAAGACCCTGATCGGCGAATCGGTCACGCATATGCAGGCCGGCGTGCAACAGGTGCGCCACGCAGGCGAAGGCATGCAGCACATCGTCGCCACCATCGGCCAGGTCAGCAGCACGCTCAGCAGGATCGCCACCGCCTCACAACAAGAGGCGGGCAGCATCGCGCAGGTGCATCACACCCTCGCCGGTGTGGATACGGACATGCGCGACGGCGTCACCCGCATGCAGGACGCCAGCGCCGCCGCACGCGCCATGGGCGACCATGCCGCGCAGCTGGAAGATGCGGTGAGTGCGTTTGTGGCCGATGCTCACGCAGATACTGACATCGTGCGGGAACGACAGGTCGCCTGACCCAGCGTCGGCGCAACGCTGGGCTTGTGCAAACCGCAGGCTTTCACCGGCTTGCTACCCGCGCAATGCCATGCGTGGTGTGCTGCTGCAGTGGCAGGTTGCCACCGGCGCAGTCGCGCCGCCACACCGTCAGCTATCGTGTGGTCAACCGGTCAGCGCCAAGCGCACGACCGAATGCGTGGCCAAGCTCGCTTACAGCCAGCGTCGCACGCGTGCGCAGAAGTCCGCATAGACGCCAGGGAACCGGAGGGCCAATTGCCGTTCCTCCGGCTTGATCTGAAAGCGCGTCACGTAGAGCACAAACAGCGGGACCGCCAGTAGCGCCACCGCGTGGTGCAGATACAGCGTCCAGCCCAGCAGCATTGCCGCGTGACCGACATACATCGGGTTGCGGCTGTAGCGATACACACCGCCAGTGATCAGTTGCGTGGCCAGCGACGGCCTCAGTGGGTTAACAGTCGTACCGGCACGCTTGAACGCAAGCTTGGGAAGGCCGTTGAGCGCGACGCCGGCACACGCCAGTACAAGCGCTACGGGCGCGTGCCGTGGCAGCGAAAACGCAAATCCCGGCATCAGGCGCGTGACAGCAAACGCAGCGAGGCCCAACAATACCATCACTACCGGCGGCGGGATCTTCGTTTCGAGCCGATGCATCGTGTGGTTGATTGACATGTTCCCTCAGGACATCTGCTCCGAGCTGACGGATGAATCCGCGATGTTGCTGAGTCAATTCTACGCTCGCGATGTCGACACTTCACTTGAGGTGTGGACTGCGCCAGAAAATCCAGGCCCGACCTGCCACGGTGCCGAGAAGGCCGCCGGCCCATCCACCGGTGATCCAGCGTTCGTCGAAGAACTGCGCCAACACTGCACCTGCAACGAAGCCGGCAAGCGCTAATCCTGCGACCTTGCGCTGCTCGATCAGCCATTGGGCCTGCTTGGCCTGTTTGGCACGCTTGAGCCGCAAGGCCTCCTGCTCCGCAGGATCCCGCGCCAGTATCGCTTGAGCAATTGCATCAGCCTGAGAGGGCTTCATGTCTGCCATGGATTGGCAATGAGCGGATCAAACCGCAGTGCGGGAAGGGGTGAGTATGCTGGATATGGTGTTATCGCCCGAAGGCTTCCTGCGCAGCTCGCGCAGCTTGCCGGTGAACCAGGACTGGCTCGATACAGGCGCAGCATTGCCGCAACGCACCTGATACGGCTTGCCCGACATGCTGCTCTTGGTGGCGGCAAGTTCGATAAAGGACTCGGTGGACGTCACCAGTCCTTTTTTCTGCAGATACTCGTACTTGCGCTGCAAATGTTCGCTGGCTTTCGGCGCCGCGTACCACGACCCATTGCGCGAAAACTCGCAGTTGGATTGTTCAAGGACCCTGAAAAGCTGACCGACCTCGCGCGTGGTGGCGGGCGAAATCCCTTGGGCTGAAACCGATGCACAGACACCGAGCAGGAACACTGCAAGACACGATCTAATATTCATCGACGAATGGTAGCGCATGAAAGTGCCTTGCCGACCGGCATCGAGGGGGCGGTACCGAAACAGCTGCGGATCCGCTGCCAAGGCTGCATTTCACAGCGGTTACCAGACGGTATCAAAGTCGGCCCCAGCGGCACAGCGCAGTCGGCCTAGCGACATGCGCCTATCACCTGATGCCGGCGTCAGATGGCACCACGCCGACGCGCCAAGGCAATGCCGAAAACGGAGCCAAGCGAGAGACCCAGACCGATGCCTTGAGCTAGGTTGCCCATTGCTCCCCCGAGGGCCGCCCCAAGGCCTGCGCCGATGGCAATGCTGGCGCCGACCAACTTGGAATAGAGCTTGGTATCTGCTGGTTTCAACATGAGCATTCCTTCGTTGATGGTTGAACCGATCCGCCTGGCGATGGCCCTGCACTGCGCAGGCGATCACTGACACACACCACGGCCTTGATTTTAATGCCTTGGGCTCGCGTTGCAACACAGGAGCCAGCGCGCTGTGTCAGCGGCAGCGTGACGTCACGACATCCAAAAGGCCGATGTTTTACAGCAAGCGACGCGTCATTAGACGCCCGCTCAAGCGGGTTCAGAACCGTTAGGGAAGCGTTATCTAGCGAGCAAGGCCAGACCAGCGGCAACGCAACAATGGAGCCATCAGGAAGGATGCTAGACATCCGCCGGCGCGTATCGCAGCAGCGTCGAACACTCGAAGTAATTCCCGTAATACTCGCCCGCCCGCAAACCCGGGTTCGCCTCAAAATCGATGTAAGCCTTGGAACAATGCGGGCAGCGGAACGGATTGAGGTAGGCGTAGCGGGATCCATCCGGCGCCAACGGCAGTGCGTCTTCCAGCGCAGCAAGCGCTTCGGCATCCGGGTCGGACAGCGCTGCAGGGCTGACGGGCAGATGGCTATCGACCGTGATGGTGTAGTTGCCAGACTCCGAGTAGAAGTATCCCGCGTTGCTAAAGCCGGCGTGGTAGGAGCGGATCAGGAACGAACGCTTGCAATGGTCGCATTCGCAGGAAAGCACCACGTTGCTGTATGTGAGCAAGCCGTTGAAGTGCAGACCCCTGGCAAACAGGCCCTTGCCTGCAAGGGCGGAACTGCTGACGCTGGCGCCCGGCAGGAAGAACGGCTGAAACCTGATCCCGGATGCCTGGCCATTCGCAAACGCGTCTGGATCCAGCTGCTCGGTCTGCGAAATGACGCAGTCCGCCTGGCAGCCGAGGTTGGGATGTACGCGAACCGAGAAGTGGAACCACCCGGTCGCAGCGCCAAGCTCATGTCGATGCACCTCTCCCGCCGAGTCGGCAAACTCCAGGACGCTATCGGCCTTCAACCACGCAGAAGGCTTGATCTCGCAAGGAACATCGTTGTGGTCAACGCGACACAACTCCTGTCCATTGGCTCGAACGATCAGTAATGGAGCAGCTTTCTTCTTGAAGATGGAGAACATGCTTTCCTTGGCGGCAAGGCGTGACTAGGAGATCGGATCGCTGGGCGATTGGGCAGATTTTAAGGCTTTAGCTTCGCCTGCGGCGGATCAACGGCCATGCCCATGAGAAGAGCAAGCAGATGCCAAAGAGTGCAAGCAAGAAAATGCCAAGTCCTGCCCAGGACATGCCGAACAGCCAAAGGCCAGAATGACACGCGACCGGGTCTCTTGCGGTGGAGGCAAAAGTGGCGCAGGGCGAAAGAGTTTTGGTGTGATGCCACCAGGTGAGCGTAACGGAAGCACCGAAGACCACCAGTAGCGCAGCCAATAGCCGAAGCGTGCGATATACAACTGACGTCTTTGTTGATTTCGGATGTGTGCACATGTGCAGAGCGGCCTACCGCCTAAATGAGGTGTTGGGGCCTACCACCCCTGAGCCTGCGCAAATGATTCAAGTTGTTGCTGAACCTTGGCAGCTAGTTCCGGTGACGTGTAGAACGCAAGGTCAGGGGCGTCCACGTCATCCTTGAACGCAACCACCACCAAGCGCTCGCGTTTGCCATTCAAGGTGGCCGAGAACTCCCAATTGCCTGTTGTCTCACCGGCAACGCATCGATTGCCTGTGTGAGTGCGTCGGCGTCCAGATTGGTACTGACAGAGCCAGACAGTGCATGCAGGAAGGGTCCAACCCCATCCTGATCGAAGTGTCAGCTCCCCGTAAAATTGGTCCATCCATAGTTAGAGGTCTCCGGGCACACTAGCCATCAAGGAGACCAACGATGCGCAAGAGCAAG
>NZ_QREM01000001.1:58754-58966 GCF_003353015.1 Xanthomonas arboricola
GAGCTGGGTATTTCCGACGCGACGTACTACGTCTGGAAGTCCAAATACGGCGGCATGGAGGCAGCCGATGTGCAGCGCCTTCGCGACCTGGAGACCGATCACAGCAAGCTCAAGCGCATGTATGCCGAGCTCGCGATGGAAAACCATGCATTGAAGGATGTCATCGCAAAAAAGCTGTAGACCCGGCGCACAAGCGCCCGCTTCTTGCCTGG
>NZ_QREM01000001.1:58983-302151 GCF_003353015.1 Xanthomonas arboricola
GCATCTCTTCCGCACGCTGAGCGAGGTCCGCGAACAGACCGAACACTGGCTGGCCGACTACAACCAGCAGATCCCGCACGACAGCCTGGCCGGGCTAACGCCCGCCGAGTTCCGTGATCAACATCAACCGCAGACCTCTAGTTTTAGCTGGCATTGAATTGTGGGGAGTCGACACGCCGACCCGCTCAGGAACTCCACTACAGGCAAGGACTACTCGATACATGGGGCCTAACGCCTGAATTAAGCCGCGCCGCGAAGCGGCGTCGGCTTGAATGAATTGTTAGGCGTCAAACCGATCAAATGTGTACATGCGAACCGAGTCATTGCCTTGCTCTGTCATGTGCACGAGATAGAAGTGCTCATCGCCGACAAGGCGAATCTCGTGGGTGTTGAGTAGCTTAACTGCTTTGTCTGTCCAAACAACAACGCTGCGAAGGAAGCCCTCATAGTCAATGGACGGCCTGAAAGGGTTTCGAGCATGAATGAGACCGCCACACCGGCCATGCACCTCCACAAGTTCATGTGTTGTCAGAAAGCCATCGGCAAGCAGCTGATGATTCCGAACGCCTCGATCATCCGGCTCACTAGCACGGATCGGCGTTGGGAAGAAACGCGGGTTAAGCCGCTCGAGATCTTTTATGATCTTGTTAGGGTGCCAATGCCTCTCGAAGCGTAATGACTGCTTTTGGAACAGCTCCTTGTTCGCAGCAAGAGAGGCAAGAGCTATAGTTTCTAGGGTCATGCGGAGTTGGAGGGTCGCAGTCTCAACTCGAGGCGGACCGCTCAATTTCAAGCGCCCATCAATACACGCATATACCACGTCTATGCGGCGCTTTATTTGCTCCATCGCTGTTATGTAGGGCTGGATATCAGCAATCTGCATTGGATGCCTAACACCTGAGTTAAGCCGTGCCGCGAAGCGGCGTCGGCTTGGACGAATTGTTAGGGCGCAGCTGGCGACAGACCATGACGCGTGCTCCACTCGGCGGACCAACTGAAAAGCTTGACGTGGTGCACCTGATGCCAGCCCTCGCCTCGCTCATTATCCAGCATGGTCTCGGTGAGATCGACTCCGCCCCAGGCCTGCGTAAAGAGGTGGCCGTCTTGGCAACTACCTTGCTCGGCATGCTCTCGAAGCCTGTGAATCTCCTGTTCCAGCGCGAGAAGGCCAGACACGTCACCATGAATATGGACGACATTGCCTTTCGGGTTTGCAACGATGCTTAGCATGAGAAGCGAATCACCTTTGTCTGCGGCCAAACAGCTGAGTTAAGTCGCGCCGCGAAGCGGCGTCGGCTTGGACGAATAGTTAGGTGAGCGGTAGAGCCATAATATGCTGCGGCCCGCGCGAACCATCCAGGTATAGCTCGCCATTATCGACAAAGCCACACTTGCGATACAGCGACGCCGCTGCTGTGTTCCGACAGTTTACCGTTAAGAATACCGAGCTTGCCTTTACTCGTTGCGCCTGGAGATAGGTGGAAAGATTCTGGAGTGCGCGCCTTGCCAAGCCTTTACCCTGGTAGTTGCTAGCAATAAAAAATGACCTTAGTCCGACCGATCCGGCGGCCGCAAATGCATAACGTGTCGGATAGTCGAAATCGATGATGAAGAAGCCGGCTGGCGCTCCCTCGTTTAGTATCACGTGGCCTGTCGCGCGCTCGGAGACGTCCGCGAGTGTAGATTCGAATGCGCCGATGAAATCCCTCTGATTGTCTTCTACGTCGAGGGTGGCAACGCCGCCAGACAGGTCTTTGGTAAGCGGCACGATCAAGTTCATCCAATCACCTAACGCCTGAATTAAGCCGAGCAGCTAAGCGGCTTCGGCTTGAATGAATTGTTAGGCCTCATAGCCAGCGCGAGGCCTGCCTGCAGAATGCAGTGTACGTGTCCGGGAAGCGAGCGGACAGATACCGCTCCTCCGGCTGAATTTGGAACCGCGTGATGTAGAGCATGAAGGCAGGGACGGCTATGAGCGTGGCCGCATTGTGGAGGTGGAGCGCCCAGCCCAGGAGGATCACGGAGTGGCCCAAGTACATTGGGTTGCGGGTGTAGCGATAAATGCCAGATGTGACCAGGTGCGTGGCTGAGGCCGGCCTGAGTGGGTTGACCGTAGTACCGACGCGCTGAAAGGCGAGTTTGGGAAGAATGTTGAGCGCCAAGCCCACAACGGCTAGAGCAACAGCGACGGGTGTGCGTAGTGGAAGCTCGAACGAGAGCGCGGGCATGAAGTATGCTGCACCGAACGCGGCAACGCCCAAGAGCACCATGACAACCGGCGGCGGGATTTTTGTCTCAAGCCATTGCATGTAGGTTGGAATGAGGCCTAACGCTTGAATTAAGCCGAGTTGCGAAGCAACTTCGGCCTGAATGAATTGTTAGGCAGTGAGTGGCCGCGAAGGTTGGATGGTGCAACCATGCTCCCCAGCACTGCCGCTTGGACCGAGTGTGCCACAGCTTGCGAGACGAAGCTTGCCCAGCGATGCAGTGGCGCGCGATGCCACCGAAGCCAACTGCAACGAGCGCAGCGCGGGAACGATTTGCCAAGGCGAAGCACCGAATTTACCGCAACCAGCAACGGTGATGACTGCTGTCCGGAGCCAACCGCATGCACGCCTGCTAATTCACCAAAGCGGAAACCACCAACGCATTTGCTCCACCACTGCCTAACGCCTGAATTAAGCCGAGCCGAGAAGCGGGTTCGGCTTGAATGAATTGTTAGGCACCACCCCGGCAACTGTGGCGGCCGCACACGTGAAACTACCACCCAAGCCAATGCATGGCTCAAGGGTGACAACAAGAGGATTGCCTTCAGCAATTACCAAGCTGTCTAGTACGTTTTCCGATGCCAACCCAGTGAGCTCGATATGCCGGACACCCGTGAATGACAAGCTGATCTCGGCGCCCTTGCCGGCCGACCCATCAATGTAGAAGAGGCCAAGTGTGACACTACCCTCAGCCGAGTAGCTGAAAGAGATCAGGCGGGCATCAGCGAACTCCGGCCAGTAGCCGAAGATTGACGTGACTGCATTAGAGCTAGAGATCATTCCTGTGGTGCCTAACGCCTGAGTTAAGCGGCGGCGAAGCCGTCCACCTTGAACGAGTTGTTAGGCGACTCGTTAAGAGATGGAGTCGCCGGCTGCCAGAGCCTTACTACCTAAATTCATATTGTCAATGGTGCTTGGCTCTGTTACATAAACCTCAATGTTCCCCAGACCTTGCGAGCCTACATAGTCGCTTGAAATATGAAAATGCTGCTCAGGCTCGTTGCGCAGGTTTGTAAGCAACATAATAAGATGATCGATCTCTGTGACAGACAAGCCGAGGCTTACACCATACCAACCGTTGTTCCAATTTTCGATCTCGCCGCGCATAACAATCTCTTTGAGCCTAACTAATATTGGACCGCCTAAGAGCGGTGTTGCGCCAAGTATCGACTAAAGGCCGGAGGTCTGGGAAGGGGGAATTCCTATTCCGTAACAATGACTTGCCGGATGGCATTCTACGGTCTTGGCGCCGATGCTGGTTGCGTTATCCGACGCTTGAGTAGGCGTATGAGTTACACCCATGACGATGCAGGCGTAATGACGCGTCTAACCCCCAAGCTGTTGGATCAGGTCCGTGGGCGGCTGCGGCTTCGCCACTACAGCTTGCTACCGAGCAGGCGTCTGTGGGCTGGATCCGACGCTTCATTCTGGCCAACGGCAAACGGCATCCAGTATAGATGGGGCGGGCAGAGGTCGAGGCGTTCCTCACTGAACTGACGACGCGGGGCCAGGCGTCGGCCGGAACGCAGAATCAGGCACTGGCGGTGCTGCTGTTCCTGTATCGCGAGGTTTGTGCGTTGAGTTGCCCTGAATGGAGAAATTGCGGCGCGCCAAGCGGGCGCGGCCCATTCCGGTGGTGCTCTCGGCCAAGGAGGTCGCGCGCACCGTGCAGGAGCTGTTGGGTCACAACGGTGTGGCAACCACGTAGATCTACACGCATGTGCTCGGGCGCGGGGCTTCGGCGGTGCGCAGCTCGCTGGATGGGCTGGGCATCGGCGGTGGATGATGTTGCCGCCAGGAAAAGCCAACCCGCTGTGGCGGTTGCGGTCAGGAGTTGGGACTGAAGTGCCTTCCGCAGTCCTATGCCGGGAGTCGATGAAGACCGCTAAAAATCCGCGGTCTTCATGGCAACGCCTCAGCCGTCCAGCATCGCTTTGTCCCGCACCGCACCCTTGTCTGCGCTGGTCGCCAGCAACGCGTACGCCTTCAACGCTGTAGTGACCTTGCGCGGACGCACCTCCACCGGCTTCCAGCCTTTTGCATCCTGCTCTGCGCGACGACTAGCAAGCTCTTCGTCGGACACCAGCAAATTGATCGAACGATTGGGAATGTCGATCAGGATCTTGTCGCCGTCGCGTACCAGGCCGATCGCGCCGCCCGCCGCCGCTTCCGGCGAGGCGTGGCCGATCGACAGGCCCGAGGTGCCGCCGGAGAAGCGGCCGTCGGTGAGCAGGGCGCATTGCTTGCCCAGGCCCTTGGACTTGAGATAGCTGGTGGGGTAGAGCATTTCCTGCATGCCGGGGCCGCCCTTGGGGCCTTCGTAGCGGATCACCACGATGTCGCCGGCTTTCACTTCGTCGGCCAGGATGCCCTTGACCGCCGAATCCTGGCTCTCAAAGACGCGCACATTGCCTTCGAAGACGTGGATGGATTCGTCCACGCCCGCGGTCTTCACCACGCAGCCGTCGCGGGCGATATTGCCGTACAGCACGGCCAGGCCGCCTTCCTGCGAGAAGGCGTGAGCGACATCGCGGATGCAGCCTTCGCTGCGGTCTGTGTCCAGGCTGTCCCAGCGCGTGGCCTGGCTGAAGGCGATCTGCGTGGGGATGCCGGCCGGGCCGGCCTTGTAGAACGTGTGCACCGTTTCCGCGTCGGTCTGGGTGACATCCCATTGCGCGATGGCGTCGGCCAGCGTGCGTGCGTGCACCGTGGCCGCGTTGGTATGCAGCAGGCCGCCACGTGCCAGCTCGCCGAGGATGGCCATGATGCCGCCGGCGCGGTGCACGTCCTCGATGTGGTACTTGGGCGTGTTCGGCGCCACCTTGCACAGCTGCGGCACGCGCTTGGACAGGCGGTCGATGTCGCGCATGCCGAACGGCACCTCGCCTTCCTGCGCCGCTGCAAGCAGATGCAGGATGGTGTTGGTCGAGCCGCCCATGGCGATGTCCAGGGTCATCGCGTTTTCGAAGGCTTCGAAGGTGGCGATGCCGCGCGGCAGGGCGGTGGGGTCTTCGCCGCCATACCAGCGATGGCACAGCTCCACCGCCACGCGCCCGGCGCGCAGGAACAGCTGCTCGCGGTCGGCGTGCGTGGCCACCACGGTGCCGTTGCCCGGCAGCGACAGGCCCAGCGCTTCGGTCAGGCAGTTCATCGAGTTGGCGGTGAACATGCCCGAGCACGAGCCGCAGGTGGGGCAGGCGCTGCGCTCGAACTCGGCCACCTTTTCGTCGGAGGCGCTGTCGTCGGCGGCGATCACCATCGCGTCGATCAGGTCGAGCTTGTGCTCGGCCAGCTTGGTCTTGCCGGCTTCCATCGGCCCGCCGGAGACGAACACGGTGGGGATGTTGAGCCGCAGCGCGGCCATCAACATGCCGGGGGTGATCTTGTCGCAGTTGGAAATGCACACCAGCGCGTCGGCGCAATGCGCGTTGACCATGTATTCGACCGAGTCGGCGATGATCTCGCGGCTGGGCAGCGAATACAGCATGCCGTCGTGACCCATGGCGATGCCGTCGTCCACGGCGATGGTGTCGAACTCCTTGGCCACGCCGCCGACGCGTTCGATCTCGCGTGCGACCAGCTGGCCGAGATCCTTCAGGTGCACGTGCCCGGGCACGAACTGGGTGAACGAGTTGGCGATGGCGATGATGGGCTTGTGGAAGTCGCCGTCGCGCATGCCGGTGGCGCGCCACAGTGCGCGGGCGCCGGCCATGTTGCGGCCGTGGGTGGAGGTCTTGGAGCGGTACTCGGGCATGGCGAAGTCGACGGCTGATTGGCGAGCGGTGGCTGGCAATTAGACCGCGTCGTGACTGTTGCTGCTGCAACGGTCGCGGCGCGCTCCGGTGATCGGGCACGGTAGCACGCGGGCGGATGCACGCCGTGCTGGCGGATGGGCGTGGGCATCGTGCGCAGCACACGCAGAGTGCGGCAGCGCCGGCCGGCACTGCAGGCGAACACGCGCCTTCGGCCCCGCTGCCTCACGTCGTCGGCCCGGCATGTAATGCGATGTAAACGTATGCGGACGCGCATGCAGTGGCCGGAGTGCGAACCGGAGCGCAGATCGCGCCGCCGGGACATCGGCACGATGGTCCCTGGACCGGTGCGGCCAATGGGGGAGCAGCACCGGCAAGGATCTCCACCAACGGCACCGCAGGAGGCGCCCATGTCCGACCATCCTCATTCACGCCGCACGGCGGCAACGTCGCAGCCCATCGACCAGACGCCGGCGGCAACGGCCGGCATCACCCGCCGTCGCGTGCTGCAGGGCGCAGCCGGCGCGGCGGCGCTGGCCGGCCTCGGGTGGGGCGGCCGCGCGGCCGCGCAGAGCGCCACCCTGCCGTTCGCGGGCCTGAACCTGTCGGGCCTGGCCTCCAACAGCTATGTGGAGAATGCCGAGATCGGCACGCACTACCGCGCCATCACCGCGCAGCACGTGGCTGCCGCCGGAGCCTGCCCGCTGTTCCGGCTGCCGACCACCGCCGCGCGCTTCACGCGTGGGCAGGGCGTGGCCTTGAACGAGACCTATTGCCGCCAGGTCCAGGACGCACTGGACCACATCGCCGCACGCGGCAAGCGCGCCATCGTGGAGCTGCACGACTACATGCGCCTGCCGCAGCGGGTGGCCGCCAAGTCCGGCTACCGGCGCGACGCCAGCGGCACGCTTGTCGATGCACGCGGCAACCGCATCGACAACCCGGCCGCAGCCGAGGTCTGGGCCGACACCTATCCGCTGCGCAGCTTCGGCTACCAGGGCTATTTCGATCGCCGCGACCAGTTGCTCAAGCTCTACGAATACCGCGTGATCGGCACGCCGGGGTGCACGCTCTACAACGAGGCCGGCCTGCCCGACCTGTGGGCACGCATCGTCAACCGCTTCAGGCAACACCCGGCGGTGTTCGGCTGGGGCGTGATGAACGAGCCATACCAGGGAAAGGAGCGCAACGCCGATGGCAGCGTGTTGTCGATGGCGGCGCACTGGCAGAACACCGCCACCGCGTGCTGCAAGACCATCATCGATCGCGATCGCGACCACTTCGTGTTCGTGTGCGGCAACGGCTATGCCAGTGCCCGGCTCTGGCAGCAGGACTCGATGGGCCTGTTCGACATCCCCGATCCCTACAACCGCATCGTCTACGAAGCGCACAACTACCTGGATAGCGACGGGACGGGCGGCGGCAACTGGATCGGGCCCGGCGGGCGCAACGAGGTGGTCAAGCCGGACACCGGCATCGAGATGGTGGCGCCCTTCATCGACGCCCTGCAGCATGCCGGCAAACGCGGCTATCTGGGCGAGCATGGCTATCCGGCCGGCAACCACAGCGCGGAGGTCGCAACCACCCGGATGCTGGCCCATCTGCAGGCCAACAATATCCCCAGCACGCAGTGGTGCTTCGGCCCCGGCTGGCCGGATGACGATGTGCTGGGCATGAGCTACGACGTGGGCGCGGACATCCAGGCCAAGAGCAATCTCGCTGCGGTGCAGGCCTTCTTCGACGTGCGCCTGTCCGGCTACGTGCCGCCACCTCTCTAACCCCGGCGCCGCCGCGGCCCGGAGGACGCGGCGGTTTACACTGATGGCATGCGCATGGACTTCCCGTGCCGCGCCGGCTGCGCGGCCTGTTGTATTGCCCCGTCGATCAGTTCGGCGATCCCCGGCATGCCGCAGGGCAAGCCGGCGGGCGTGCCCTGCGTGCAGCTCGATGGCCGGGGCCGGTGTCGCCTGTTCGGCTTGCCGACGCGGCCGGCGGTGTGCGCCAGCCTGCGCCCGTCCGAGGACATGTGCGGCGCTTCGCGCGCCCAGGCGCTGGCCACATTGACGGCACTGGAGCAGGCCACGCGGCCGTAAGCGGCGCCAGGTCGCCGGCGTTCTTGCCGCCATGCAACCCCGCCGCCATGCAAACCGCGCCTGGCTGCGGCTGCGCTGCATCCCGGGCGGCCAGGGATGCGCGACGTGTGGCGCGTTGCTGCCGTCATCTCTCTGCGCGTCGGCCTGCCAGCATCAGGCCACGGGCGTCTGCGGCAGGTGCATCCAGCTCGAAGGCGGTGTACCCGTGTCGCACAGGGCCGATGCTGGCCTGCAGCCGCAGGGCGGGGACCCGGATTCAGCCGGCGCTGGTGCCGCCCAGATACTGATCCTTGAGCCGCACGTAATGCTGCGCGGAGTAATGCAGGCTTTCGATTTCCTTGTCGCTGAGGGTGCGGGCCAGGCGCGCGGGATTGCCCAGCCACAATTCGCCTTCGCCGACGATCTTGCCCGGGCCGACCACCGCCCCGGCACCGACAAAGCCGTAGCGCCTGACGGTGGCACCGTCCAGCACGCAGGCGCCCATGCCGATCAGGCAAAGGTCTTCGATGGTGCACGCATGCAGGATGGTGCCGTGGCCAACCGTGACGTCGGCGCCGATCAGCGTCGGGTAGCCGGCCTTGTTGAACGGGCTATGGTGACTGACGTGGATGATGGTGCCGTCCTGCACGTTGGTACGCGCGCCGATCTGCACGTGATTGACGTCGCCGCGAATCACCGTGCCCGGCCACACCGATACGTCATCGCCCAGGCTCACCTTGCCGATGATGGTGCAGGCAGGGTCGACATAGACGCGTGCGCCCAGTTGCGGGGTGTGGTCCAGGAACGAGCGGATCGGGGTCACGATGATCTCCAGCATGTCGGCGTGCCGCCCGGTGCGGGCACTGCCGGCATGATAGCGGGGCGACTGCCGGCATGCGGGAAGCGCTGCGCGACGGCGTACGCGATCGTGCGCGGGTTGCCTCATGCAACCCTGGTTATCGAGTTTCGCAACGCCATGCCTGCAGCGCGACTGCGGCAGCGCACTTCGCGCTCCGGACCAGGCGACCCCGATGCTTGCCCGGTCTGATCGGGCTGCAGGCCGCGCCTTGCGGCGGCACGTGCCAGATCGTTTCGATGCGGGCAGTGCGCGTCCCTGGCTGCCGTCGTGCAGGCGGGTCAACGAACGCGCGGAGAGGAAAACGAAGCGTCGTGCCAGCCTGTTCGATAAGCGCACACCAGTGCGTGCCGTTGTATTGAACGCCACCTGCGATCGGCCTAGCGTGCCGATGGCGTCTTGCAATGTGGTGCTCGTGCTGCGTTGTCGAATGCCGATGCAGGTTGGCTTGCTCGTGTCTTGGTCGTGGTGCCGCTGCGCGGTCGCATGGTCGCGCGTGAGGTCGCCAACGTACCCGCCTTCCCCACCAGGATTGCCCGATGACCCAGAGCACCGTGACACCCGCAAGTTTCGTGCTGGAGCGCATGACGCCGTTCCAGTGGAGGGCGGTGGCGGTGTGCGTGTTGCTGACCATGCTCGATGGCTTCGATGTGATGGCGATGGCCTTCACCGCCCCGCATGTGTCGGCGCAATGGCAGTTGTCGGGCAAGCTGCTCGGCGTGTTGTTCAGTGCCGGCCTGGTCGGCATGGCGGCAGGGTCGCTGGTGTTGGCGCCCCTGGCCGACCGCATCGGGCGGCGCGCGATGATCCTGGCGTGTCTGGCGATATTGACCGTGGGCATGGGCGCCTCGGCGTTGGCCACCGACGTGTGGCAACTCGGCGCGTTGCGTGCGTTCACCGGCATCGGCATCGGCGGCATGCTGGCCTGTGTTGCGGTCATCGCTGCCGAGTATTCCACCCCCCGGTGGCGCAGCACGGCATTGGCGCTGCAGGCCACCGGTTACCCGATCGGCGCGACGCTGGGCGGTGCGATCGCGGCGGTGCTGCTGCAGCAGTGGTCCTGGCATGCAGTGTTCGTGCTCGGCGCGCTCGGGTCGCTGCTCTGCGTACCCCTGGTGCTGGCGTTCCTGCCCGAGTCGCTGGACTTCCTGATCGTGCGGCGCCCGGCCGATGCAGCTGCACGCTTCAATGCTGTGCTTGCGCGCATGGGCATGCCGCCGCATGGGGGACTGCCGCCGCCGCCGCGCCAGCCCGGCGATCGGGCGCAGGGCTATGCGGCGCTGTTCGTGCCGGCCTTGCGGCGGCAGTCGCTGTTGATCGCGCTGGCGTTCTTTCTGCTGATGTTCGCGTTCTATTTCGTGCTCAGCTGGACACCGAAACTGCTGGTCGTGGCTGGCCTGTCGGAGGCGCAGGGTGTGACCGGTGGCGTCCTGTTGAATCTGGGCGGCATTGCCGGCGGCGCGATCTTCAGCGCGTTGGCCGCACGTGCGCGCCTGTCGCGGTTGACCGCCGGCGCGCTGGGTCTGTCGGCGCTGGCGCTGCTGGCATTTGGTCTCTGCAGCACCGTGCTGAGCTGGGCGTTCGTGATTGCGGTGCTGAGCGGCGCGGTGCTGTTTGCCGCCATCGCCGGGCTGTATGCGGTGGCGCCGGTGGTCTTCACGGCGGCGGTGCGTTCCACCGGCATGGGCTGGGCGATCGGGGTGGGCCGCTTCGGCGCGATCGCCTCGCCGTTGTGCGTGGGCGTGCTGGTGGACGCGGGCTGGTCGCCGGCAGCCCTGTACCTTGCCTGCGGCGTGCCGCTGCTGCTTGCGGCCATCGCCGTGCTGGGCATGCGCCTGCCGGCTAGCTGAACTGCTCAGCTGGCGGTCACCAGGTAACGCTGGCGAGGGCGCACGCCCCAAAGAAATTCCGCACATTGCCGATACCTCGACAGACCCGCCATCCGCATGGCGGGCTCTTCCGCGGACTACGTGCAGACCAGCGCCGGCATGCTCAGAACCATCGACTCAGACCAACTCCGCCCCGGGATGTATGTCTACAAGCTGCTGGGCGCGTGGGTGCACCATCCGTTCTGGAAGACCTCGTTCCTGGTCGATTCGGACGACGTGGAGAAGATCCATGGCAGCCGGATCGAGCAACTGGTGATCGACACCGCGCGTGGCCTGGATCTGGACACGGCTGCGCCGGCGGCATCCGGCCTGCAGCTCGAGCCCGCGGCACCGCCACCGGCGCCCGAGCCACCCACCGCCACGCGCACCGCGCGCACCAATAGCGTCACCGCACAGGTCGGCATCGAGTCCGAAGTGGTGCGTGCACGCAAGATCTTCGAAGACGGCCGCGACATGGTCGAGGCGATGTTCCGCGATGTGCGGCTGGGACGCACCGTCGACACCGAGGCGGCGATGCCGCTGGTGGAAGCGATCAACGAGTCGGTCCTGCGGCATCCGCAGGCCCTGATCAGCGTGGCAAGGCTCAAGACCGCCGACGACTACACCTATCTGCATTCGATGGCGGTGGCCGGCCTGATGAGCGGGCTGGCGCGCCAGCTCGGCTTGCCCGACGGGCAGGTGGTCGAGGCGGCGATGGGCGGCCTGCTGCACGACATGGGCAAGGCGGTGACGCCGCTGGACATCCTCAACAAGCCCGGCAAGCTCACCGACGACGAAATGGAGGTCATGCGCCAGCATCCGCTGGATGGCCATCGCCTGCTGGTGGCCGGCGGCGTGCAGAACGCGGTGGTGCTGGAGATCGCGCTGCATCATCACGAGAAAATGGACGGCAGCGGCTACCCGAATCGCCTGGCGGGCGAGAACATCGCGCTGATGTCGCGGATGGGCGCGGTGTGCGATGTGTACGACGCGATCAGCTCCGACCGCCCCTACAAGCGCGGCTGGGATCCGGCCGAATCGCTCAAGCGCATGGCGTCGTGGCAGGGACATTTCGACCCGGTGGTGTTCCAGGCCTTCGTGCGCCGGCTGGGCATTTATCCGGTCGGCTCGCTGGTGCGACTGGAGTCGCAGAAACTGGCGGTGGTGATCGAGCAGAGCCCCGATGCGCTGCTCAAGCCCAAGGTGCGCGTGTTCTATTCGGCCAAGCTGCGCAGCCATGTGCTGGTGCAGGACATCGATCTGTCGCGGCCGGACTGCCAGGACCGCATCGCACAGATGGAAAGCCCTACCGACTGGGGCTTTCGCGATCTCGAGAAGCTGTGGTTGCCGTAATCGGTAATCGGTAATCGCTACTCCGTACTCCGTCACTCGCGTGTGCCGGGCGGCGATGGTGCCGCGTCCAGCCGTCCAGCCGTCCAGCCGTCCAGCCGTCCAGCCGGGCGAATGGGCTGGATGCGCAAGCGTCGCATGGCGACACCCGCAGCGGTGGCGTAGCCGCTGCCGTCACCACGGCCAGGCAGGCGTACTGCACGTGTCGTTGCCGGGCTTTACGGCAGCAAGCCGTTGCCGTCATGGCCACCCGGCCCGTCGGCCCGCGGGTCGACCTGGCGAGCGCGACCATGCTGCGCTGCAGCTTGGCAATGTAGTTATGATCCATAACTATTCCGGAACGCAATCACTTGCCGCTCCGGATCCCCATGTCCCAGCCACGCCTGGATGACCATCGCTTCCCACGCTTGCCTGCCGCCGCCTTCCTGCGCGGCCGGGTCATGCCGTTGGCGGCCACGGCCACCTCGGCATGCCTGAGCGCGTCTACAATGCAGCTCACGCCGCGGATCGGCGTTGCGGGCGGTGAGCGTTGCGCACACCGGTCCGCCCGTCGTCTTCGCTGCGAGAACCGTCATGTCCGCCACTGCCAATGCCGTACCGCTGCCGGATGCCGTCACCACGGTGGATCAGGCGCGCCTGCTGCGGCTGCTGGGCTACCGCATCACCCGCACCGAGTTGCTGGTGCGGCGGATGTTTCAGGACTGCGTGGCGGCATTCGATCTCAAGCCGGTGGACTTCTCGCTGCTGATGCTGGTGGACGGCAACCCGGGCATCAACCAGCGCCAGATCGGCGATGTGCTGCACGTGTCGGCACCCAACCTGGCGATCGTGGTGGCGCGGCTGGTCAAGCGGCGCCTGCTGCGGCAGGTGCGTGGACGCCAGGACCGCCGCATGCAGCACCTGTCGCTGACCGCCGCCGGGGTGACCCTGCTGAGCGCCGCCGAGGCCGAAGTGCTGCGCATGGAACAGCAACTGAGTGTGGTGCTTGGCAGCAGCGAGGCGCCGTTGCTGCGCGCACTCGACCGGCTGGACCGTCTGGACACCATGTAATCCCCGGCTGCCGTGCAGGCGCACGGCCCGCTTTCCACCTGAGCCTTGCACGCGCCGTCACCGGCGTGTCGATCGCGCCTGCCTGACTGTTGTCCCGCCGCAGTTCCCGCTGTCCCTCCCCATGTCGGAGATGTTCGCAGTGAGCCATCGATCGGTGTTGTCCGGGTTGTCCTTCCACGCGTCGGCAGTGTGCCGCGCAGCGCTTGGCATGGTGTCGCTGCTTGCTGCCGGCATGGCTGGCGCACAAGGCCTGCCGCAAAGCACGACGCTGACCAACGGCATCAATACCGGCGGTACCAGCTACCTGGACGGCTTCACTCGCACCACGCCCGGCTGGGCGGTGGTCACCTATCTGCGTCATGGCTCGCTGGATGCGATCAAGGATTCCCGCGGCAACGACGTGCCGGTGTTCGATCGCCCGCGCATCGATTCGAGCCTGCTGCTGACCCAGCTCGCCTATGTCACGCCGTACAGGCTCTTCGGCGGCGCGGTTGGCATCAACACATTGCTGCCGCTGATCAACCTGGATGCCTCGTTCGGGCGCGACAGCATTGCCACCTTGCGCGACAACGGCGCCGGCGTGGGCGACCTGACGTTCGGGCCTTACCTGCAGATGCTGCCGGTGATGCGCAATGGCAGGCCGGTGTTTTCGCAGCGTTTCGAAATCGATGCGATCGCACCGATCGGCAAGTTCGACCGCGACCGCGACCTCAATCAGGGCGCCGGCTACTGGTCGTTGGTGCCGAACTATGCGTTTACCGTGTTGCCGACGCCCAACTGGGAAGTCAGCGCACGCCTCAGCTACATCTACAACTTCCGCAGCGAACGGCGTCCGAACCTGCCGCCGGGCGTTGCGTTCCGCAACGGCCAGGCCGGCGATGCGGGCTGGATCAACTTCGCCACCTCCTGGGAAGTGGTGCCCGACATCCGCCTTGGCGTGAATGCCTATTACCTCACCCAGCTGCGCGATAACCGCACCAACGGGCAGCGCGTGGCCGAGACCCGCCAACGCGTGGTCTATGCCGGCCCGGGTGGCGTGTGGCGGATGGATGCCAACAACATGCTGTTGGCCAATGTGTACCTGCCGGTGGAGGTCAGGAACGCTGCCTCCGGCAACAACGTCAACCTGCAGTACGTCCATGTGTTCTAGCGCCGGTACGGCCGGCCTCTTCGGAGAGTGGCAATGAATTTGCAGAACAAGACGATCGTGGTCACCGGCGTGGCATCGGGCATCGGTGCCGAAGTGGCGCGCCTGGCCCGCTTCCATGGTGCCAGGGTGATCGGTGTCGATCGCACGCCGGTGCAGATGTCGCTGCATGGGTTCCACCAGGCCGATCTTGGCGATCCGGCGTCCATCGATGCGCTGGTGCAGGCCTTGCCGGAGCGCATCGACGCCCTGGCCAACGTGGCCGGCGTCCCCGGCACCGCACCGCTGGAGGTGGTGGCACGCGTCAACTACCTGGGCCTGCGCCATTTGAGCCAGGCGCTGCTGCCGCGCATGGCCGCTGGCGGTTCCATCATCAACGTGGCCTCCATCCTGGGCGCCGAATGGCCGCAACGCCTGGAGCTGCACAAGCAACTGGCCGCCACCGACAGCTTTGCGGCCGGCACTGCATGGCTGCAGGCGCATCCGGTGAGCCACGCCACCTGCTACCAGTACTTCAAGGAAGCGCTGATCGTATGGACCTTGCTGCAGTCGCGGCCCTGGTTCGCCGAGCATGGCGTGCGCGTCAACAACGTCGCGCCGGGACCGGTGTTTACGCCGATTCTCGGCGATTTCGTCACCATGCTCGGCGAGGAGCGCGTCAAGGAAGATGCCAAGCGCATGACGCGTCCGGCGTACGCCGACGAGGTGGCCGAGGCCATCGTGTTTCTCGCCTCCGATGCTGCGCGCTGGATCAACGGCATCACCCTGCCGGTCGATGGCGGGTTGGCGTCCACCACCCTGTAACACCACCCCCTCAGCAGGAGGCTAGACCATGAACGCTCTCCCCAACACCGCGATTGCCGCGTCCTCCGTCCCGGCGTGGCATGGCTGTATCTTCAATGGCGACTGGGTGCCCGGCAACGGCGGCACCGCGCAGATCATCGAACCGGCCACCGGCAAGCTGCTGCACGAAGTCGGCAAGGCCGATCTGGCCGATGTCGCCGCTGCCGTGGCGCTGGCGAAAAAAGCGCAACGTGCCTGGGCCGCCACGACGCCGCGCGAGCGCGCTGCGGTGTTTCACCGCGCCGCGCAGCTGATGGAAGCGCGCAGTGCGGAAGCGGCGCTGCTGATCGCGCGCGAAACCGGCGGCATCCTGCCCAAGGCCCAGCGCGAAGTGAACGAGTCGGTGGTGTTCTATCAGCAGGCGGCGGCGTTGCCGCTGCAGGCCGTCGGTCAGGTGCTGCCGACCGGCGCCGGCCAGCTCAGCCTGGCCCGGCACCTGCCGCTGGGCGTGATCGCGGTGATTTCCCCGTTCAATTTTCCGCTGATCCTGTCGCTGCGCTCGGTGGCTCCGGCGCTGGCGATGGGCAATGCGGTGGTGCTCAAGCCGGACCCGCGCACGCCGTATACCGGTGGCGTGGTCATCGCGCAGGTGCTGGAAGAAGCGGGCCTGCCCAAGGGCTTGCTGCATGTGCTGCACGGCGATGCCGCCATCGGCCAGGCGCTGGTCGAGTCGCCGGATATCCCGATGATCGCCTTTACCGGTTCCACCGCCGCCGGGCGACGCATCGGCGAGATCGCGGGCCGGCACCTGAAGAAGGTGTCGCTGGAGCTGGGCGGCAACAACGCGGTGATCGTGCTCGACGACGCCGATCTGGACAAGGCGGCCTCTGCAGTGGCATTCGGCGCCTACATGCATCAAGGGCAGATCTGCATGGCCACCGGCCGCGTGCTGGTCCAGCGCGGGATCGCCGATGCCTTCACGCAGCGGCTGGCTGAAAAGGCCAGGCATCTGCCGGTCGGCGATCCGGTCAGCGGCACCGTGGCGCTGGGCCCGATCATCGACCATCGCCAGTTGCAGCGCGTGATCGATATCGTGGGCGACAGCGTCGCCGCCGGCGCGGTGGTGGAAGCAGGTGCCAGCAACGAGGGACTGTTCTATGCGCCGACGGTGTTGTCCAACGTGCGCCCGGGCATGCGCGCGTTCGACGAGGAAATCTTCGGCCCGGTGATCAACATCACCGTATTCGACACCGACGAAGAAGCCGCAGAACTGGCCAACCATGGCGAGTACGGCCTGGCTGCGGGCATCCTGTCGGCGTCGGTGTCGCGCGCCATGAACCTGGGCGACAGGCTCCACACCGGCCTGCTGCATATCAACGACCAGACCGTGGCCGATGAAGTCATCAATCCCTTCGGCGGCACCGGCGCCTCGGGCAACGGCACCAGCGTCGGCGGAGCGGCCGATTGGGAGCAGTACACCCACTGGCAGTGGCTGACGATCAAGAACGAAGTGCCGCAATACCCGTTCTGACCGGCGTGGGGCAAGGGCCCTTCAGCAAAACTCGCAGCGTCGAGGGCGCGCTGCCCTCATCGCTCGCGGGACACGCCGTGAACCCCTCCCCGTGGGTTCGATGGCGGCATCCATGCCGCAACACGGTCCGGCAATCGGCGAGGACACCGCACCGGACAGTCCGCTGGTTGCTTTGTTGGAAGCCCTGCAACCAGCCCGCGGATCGGCCGCTCTTAATCGCCAGCGCGAAAGCGCGTCGGCGAGCAGCCGGCGTGGCGGGCGAAATAGCGGCTGAAGTACGCAGCGTCGAAAAATCCAAGGCTGGCAGCGATCTGCTGCACGCTCAGGCTGGTGTAGCGCAGGCTGCGGCGGGCTTCGAGCATGATGCGGCGCTGCAGTAATTGCAGTGCCGAGGCGCCGGCCAGGCGTCGGCACAACGCGTTGAGATGGCCCGGGGTCAGGCCCAATTGCTCGGCGTAGCGGGAGATCGGCCAATGCGCATGGTAATGCTGGTCGATCAAGGCCTGATAGCCACGCAGATGACGTAATGCCGGGTCGGCGTACGGGCTGGCCGCAGCCGCATCCTGTGCGTGTTCCAGTGCCGTGCGTGCGGTCCAGATCAACAATTGCGCTGCGGCGGCGTGCGCTGCGGCCTCGTGGCCGATGCGTCGGCGGGTATGGTCGTCGGCAATGCTGGCGAACAGCACATCGAGCAATCCACGTGCGCGACGTGCGTGCAGGATCTGCGGCATGGTCAGGGCATTCTGCAATAGCGGGACGGCACTCAAGGCGCTACGCACCAGCGGCATGCACAAGGTGATGATGTGGCCGCGCACCCGCGGATCGAATCCGAAGCCATGCACGCACAGCGGTGGCAACCAGATGACGTTCGCGCCACGCACGCGCTGGCTGCGGCCATCCAGCTGCAGCGTCGCCGGCCCGCGTTGCACGTACAACAGCTGTGCCAGGTCTTCGTGCCGGTGCGGGGCGATGTGCCAGTCATGTAGCCGGCTGCGTGCGGCAATCGACTCCCAATGCAACAACTCGGGCGCGTCGGCATGCTGCTCGCCGTACAGGCCGAAGGCGGGCACCGCGGTGGCTGCAGCGATGGCGTGTGCGCGTGTGGGCATCGTCGAAAAGTCCAAGCACTGCGCGCAATCATCCCTTCAATGCGTGTGTTTGGCTACCCACACTGGCGTGCATTCGTCGGCCGAGGCAGGAGCATTGCATGCGCACCCAGATCGCGATCATCGGCGCTGGTCCCTCCGGCCTGTTGCTGGGCGAGCTGTTGTTGCGCGCCGGTATCGACACCGTGGTGGTCGAGCGGCAGACGCCGGAGCATGTGCTGGGGCGGATTCGTGCCGGCGTGCTGGAGCAGGGCAGTGTGGAGCTGTTGCGGCGGGCAGGGGTTGGCGAACGCGTGCAACGCGAAGGCTTGCCGCATCACGGCTTCGACCTGTCGCTGGATGGCCGGCGGGAGCGGATCGATCTGCTGCACAGCTGCGGACGCAGCGTCACCGTCTACGGCCAGAGCGAGGTCACTGCCGACCTGATGCAGGCACGTGCACGCAGCACTGCGCCGACGTATTACAGCGCGCAGGACGTGACGCTATGCGGGGTGGAAAGCGACTCTCCTGCGGTGGAGTTCACCCATGACGGCAGGCACCAGCGCATCGCCTGCGACTATATCGTCGGCTGCGACGGCTTCCATGGCATCAGCCGCGCCAGCATCCCGCCCGAGCGACTGCGCCTGTTCGAGCGGGTGTATCCGTTCGGATGGCTTGGCGTGCTTGCCGACCCCCCGCCGGTCCACGACGAGTTGATCTACGCCCGCCACCCGCGTGGTTTCGCGCTGTGTTCGATGCGCTCGCCGACACGCTCGCGTTATTACGTGCAGGTGCCGGCCGATGCGCAGGTGCAGGCATGGAGCGATGCGGCGTTCTGGGATGCGTTGCGTGCGCGGTTGCCCGAGACGCTGGCTGCACAATTGGTCACCGGGCCGTCGATCGAAAAGAGCATCGCGCCGCTGCGTAGCTTCGTCGCCGAACCGATGCAGTACGGACGCCTGTTCCTGGCCGGCGATGCGGCGCATATCGTGCCGCCCACCGGCGCCAAGGGCCTGAATCTGGCGCTGGCCGATGTCGGCCTGCTTGCGCAATTGTTCGAGCGCTGGAACGCGCGTGGCGACGCCGAGGTGCTGCAACAGTACTCGGCGCTGGCGCTGCAGCGCGTCTGGAAGGCCGAACGGTTTTCATGGTGGATGACCACCTTGCTGCATACCTTCGACGGGCAGGATGCGTTCACCACACGCATTCATGCCGCAGAACTGGAGTATCTGCTGGGTAGCGAGGCAGGGCGCGCCACCGTGGCCGAAAACTATGCCGGCCTGCCGTTGGTGGAACTGCCGGGGTGAGCGTCGCCATGGCCGTTGTCGGAGATGTCTCATGTGCGCGCGAAAGGATTCGGCCGCAATGGTTACCTTTGGATTACCACCAATGCCGGAGGTGCCCTGGTGCACTCCAGGGCGGCTAGCGGACCGGCAGACGCGGCCGTTAGGCTGGCGACGACGCGTAGAAACCCCTGTATGCCAAGGCGCGTCATCCCCCAATCAGCGGTGCACCGTGCTGGCGTCCCAGCCAGCACAGCGCCCGTCTCCAAGTAAGGAGTCCTCCATGAATAAGCTGTTCTCCCGCGCCTTGCTGCTGGTCATGCTGGTAGCGCCGGTGGCTGCGTTCGCGCAGACCGCAGTGACCGAAAACACCAATCACCAGAAGATGCTGATCGGCTCCAACTGGCTGGAAACTGCCAACAAGCGCCTGGTCTACGATTTCTGGCGCATCGTGTTCGAAGCCGGCCAAGTGGATTACGCCCCGTTTTACATGGACAAGAACTACATCCAGCACAACCCGAATGTGGCCAACGGGCGCGATGCGTTCATCCGGTTTTTGACCAGGCTCGTTCCCAAAAGCCCGGTGCAGGAGCGGGTGCAGTTGCCGCTTGTCGCCATCACCGCCGATGGCGATCTGGTCACGCTGGTGTCGGTGCGCAAGCTGCCGGACCCGCGCGATCCGAGCAAGAGCTACACCACCACCTGGTTCGACATGTTCCGCATCGAAAAGGGCCTGATCAAGGAACACTGGGATCCGGACACCATTGCCGGCCGCGCCGATACGGGCGGGCAGTAAACGCTGCTGCACTGCAGGGCTGCAGTGTGCAGCCCTGCGACGCGTGAGCCATGCAGGTAATCAGCAACCTTGCAGATGGTTGACGAAAACGACGACGCCCGCCTGATGGCGGGCGTCGTCGTCTTGATGGCAGCGGTCAACTGATACGGAAGCCCATCGTCGCTTCCACTGCCTGCTGCCAGCCGGCATAGAGTTGTTCGCGCTTGTCGTCGGCCATGGTCGGCTCGAAGCGGCGATCCACCGCCCACTGCGTGGCGATTTCTTCGCGGCTGCTCCAGAACCCGGTTGCCAACCCGGCCAGATAGGCCGCGCCGAGCGCGGTGGTTTCGGCCACTTCCGGGCGCAGCAGCGGCACGTTGAGCATGTCGCTCTGGAACTGCGCCATGAAGTCGTTGGCGATTGCGCCGCCGTCGGCGCGCAGTTCCTTCAGCTCGATACCCGAATCGGCCTGCATCGCGGTCAACACGTCGCGGGTCTGGTACGCCATCGATTCCACCGCCGCGCGCACGAAATGTTCCTTGGTGGTGCCGCGGGTCAGCCCGAATACCGCGCCGCGGATATCGCTGCGCCAGTACGGCGCGCCCAGACCGACGAAGGCCGGTACCAGATAGACCCCGTCGTTGTCGCCGGCACGTTCGGCATAGGCCTGCGAGTCGCTGGCCTTGCCGAGCATGCGCAGGCCGTCGCGCAGCCATTGCACGACCGAGCCGGCGACGAAGATCGAGCCTTCCAGCGCGTATTCGACCTTGCCGTCGATGCCCCAGGCAATCGTGGTCAACAGACCGGCCTTGGACGCGACCGCCTTGTCGCCGGTATTCATCAGCGCAAAGCAGCCGGTGCCGTAGGTGTTCTTGGCCATGCCCGGTTCGAAGCAGGCCTGGCCGAACAACGCCGCCTGCTGGTCGCCGGCAATCCCCGCGATCGGCACCTGCTCGCCATAGAAATACTGGGTCTGGGTCATGCCGTAGATTTCGCTGGAGGAGCGTACCTCCGGCAGCATTTCCTTGGGCACGTCGAGCATGGCCAGCAGCTCGGCGTCCCACTCCAGCGTGTGGATGTTGTACATCAAGGTACGCGAAGCATTGGTGTAGTCGGTGACGTGCACCTTGCCGCCGGTGAGATTCCAGATCAGCCAGCTGTCGATGGTGCCGAAGGCTAGCTCGCCGTTGCGCGCGCGTTCGCGGGCGCCGTCGACGTGATCGAGGATCCACTTGACCTTGGTGCCGGAAAAATATGCATCGATCAGCAGGCCGGTCTTGTCGCGCACCATCTGCTCGTGCCCGGCCTCCTTGAGCTGCGTACAGATGTCCTTGGTCTGCCGCGATTGCCACACGATGGCGTTGTAGATCGGCTGGCCGGTGGCCTTGTCCCACACCACCGCGGTCTCGCGCTGGTTGGTGATGCCGATGCCGGCGATCGAGCGCGCATCGATCTGCGCGTTGTTGAGCAGCTCGGTGATCGTGGTGTAGACGCTGGTCATGATCTCGCGNGATGTGTATAAGAGACAGCTGGTTGGTGATGCCGATGCCGGCGATCGAGCGCGCATCGATCTGCGCGTTGTTGAGCAGCTCGGTGATCGTGGTGTAGACGCTGGTCATGATCTCGCGCGGGTTGTGTTCCACCCAGCCTGGCTGCGGAAAGATCTGGCTGAACTCGCGCTGCGCCACGCCCGCCACCTTGCCGTTGCGATCGAACAGCATGGCGCGCGAGCTGGTGGTGCCTTGATCGATCGCAAGGACGTAGTGCTTTTCCATCGGAGATTCCTCGAACTATGCCGGCGCTGGCGCACGGCGAGAAAGTGGGCAATGCACGCCGCTGTTCGACAGGCCAATGAAACCGGGGCCTGCTCCGCAGCGGCGCGGTGCTGTCAGTCGTGCAGCAGTGCGGTCAGCGCGGATCGAGCGGCGCTTGGCCGCCCTGCAGATGGCGCACGCGTGCCGGCAGGAACGGCAGGATCAGCCACTGGTAGGCAAGCGCGCCGATCGGGCCGCCGATCAACGGGCCGACGATCGGAATCCACCAGTAGTTGTCCTTGGCCGGCAACGCGGCCTGGCCCCACCCGGCAAGATAGGCGAACAGGCGCGGGCCGAAATCGCGCGCCGGATTCATCGCCCAGGCTTCCAGATAGCCCATCGAGGCGCCCAGCGTGGCCACCAGCAGGCCGATCATCAGCGCGCCGGAATTGGCGGTCGGCGCGGCTTCGTTGAACTGCTCGGTGATGGCGAAGATGCCGAAGATCAGGAACGCGGTGATGATGATCTGGTCGACCAGCGCATGCATTGGCGTGACGGCAAGGCCGGGCGCGGTGAAGAACACCCCGGCGGCGCCACCGGCTTCGCGGGTGAGCTGCTGCACCTGGTTGTAGTGATCGATCACCGGACCATACAACTGGTAGACGATGGCCGCGCCCAGAAACGCGCCGATCACCTGCGCGCCCCAGTACGGCAGCACCTTCTTCCAGGAAAAACCGCGGAACAATGCCAGCGCCAGCGTCACCGCCGGATTGGCATGCGTGCCGGAGACCGAGCCGGTGACATAGATCGCCAGCGTCACCGCCAGGCCCCAGGCGATGCACACGCCCCAATAGGCGTTCTGGTACGGGCTGGGGTCGTAGAGCACATACATCGCCGCGACCGAATCGCCGAGCGCGATGATGATGAACATCGCCACCGCTTCGGAAATCAACTCACCCACCAGTTGGCGGCTCATGCGCGCGCCCTGGTGCAGAGGGCGACGACGCACGCAGGGTGGTGCGATGCGCGCATCGGCGCGCAGGGGTGTTCGGTAATGCTCATCAGGGGTGCCCTCCACGTGACTCAGGATGATGCCGGCGAATACGCCAGGATACGTTGCCGAACGACCCGTCCTCGCCGGCAACGCGGTTCGATCAGGCCGGCACGACGTCGGCCTGCTGGACTGGGCGCGTCTGCAGATACGCCTCCAGGCGCTGGCGCCCGGCCGCGTCGATGCGCAGGCCGAGTTTGCTGCGGCGCCACAGGATGTCGTCGGCGGTCACGGCCCACTCGTGGGCACGCAGGTAATCCACCTCGGCCTGGTACAGATCAGCACCGAAGTGCGTGCCCAGGGCCGCGATGTCCTGGGCATCGCCCAGCAGCTGCTCCGCGCAGGTGCCGTAGTTGCGCACCAGCCGCTGCGCAGTGGGCGCCGGCAGCCACGGGCGCGCCGTGCGCACGCGTTCGAGCAGGCTGGCGATATCGCGCTGTTCGCCGCCGGGCAAGGCATCGCCGCGCGCGGTCCATGCCGGCTTGCGTGCGCCCAGCGCCTGGGTGAGGCGGTCGACCGCTTCTTCGGCCAGCTTGCGGTACGTGGTCAGCTTGCCGCCGAAGACATTGAGCAATGGTGCGCCCTCGGTGAGCACCTCCAGCTGGTAATCGCGGGTGACCTCGGCGGCGTTGTCCTCCGCATCGTCGAGCAGCGGGCGTACGCCGCTATAGCTCCACACCACATCGGTGGGGCTGATCTGCTGCTGGAAATACAGGTTCACCGCCTCGCACAGGTACTGCACCTCGGCCGCATCGATGCTGGGCGCGGCGGGGTCGGCCTGGTAGTCCACGTCGGTGGTGCCGATCAGGGTGAAGTCGTGCTCGTACGGAATGGCGAACACGATGCGCCGATCCGGTTGCTGGAAGATGTACGCGTGGTCGTGGTCGAACAGTTTTGGCACCACGATATGGCTGCCCTTGACCAGCCGCAGCGCGTGCTTGTGCGGCACCGCGGCCACCTTGTCCAGGAACGACACCGCCCACGGCCCTGCCGCATTGGCCAGTGCGCGCGCCTGCACGGTGCGGCGGTGGCCATCACGGTCTTCCAGTTCGGCGTACCAGAGGCCTGCGTCGCGCCAGGCGCCGACGCAGCGCGTGCGCGTGCGGATCTGGGCGCCGCGCCTGGCGGCATCCATCGCATTGAGCACCACCAGCCGCGCGTCCTGCACCCAGGCATCGGAGTACACGAAGCCGGTGCGCAGCGATTCCTGCAGCGGCTGGCCGACCGGGTGGGTGCGCAGCGACAGCCGGCGCGAGCGCGGCAGGCTGCGCTTGCTGCCGCCGAGATGGTCGTACAGGAACAGGCCGGCACGGATCATCCAGGCCGGGCGCAAATGCGGTTGATGCGGCAGCAGGAAGCGCAGCGGCCAGATGATGTGCGGGGCCAGCCGCAGCAGCACTTCGCGTTCGGCCAGCGCCTTGCCGACCAGCGCGAACTCGTACTGTTCCAGGTAGCGCAGGCCGCCATGGATGAGCTTGGTGCTGGCGCTGCTGGTATGTGCGGCCAGGTCGTCCTGCTCGCACAGGCACACCGACAGGCCGCGCCCGGCCGCATCGCGCGCGATGCCGACCCCGTTGATGCCGCCGCCTATCACCAGAAGATCGTATGTCTCGCCCATCGGTGTCTCCGTCCGGGCGCGCAGGAGCGAACCCAAGTTGTCATGTTCGAACATATTCGAACATCAAACCTTTTTGGGGCGTGAAGACCGGAAAAGCCAAACACATCAGGCCGATCCGGGAACAACCGGCCTATCGGAACGTGGATTGCAATTGCCGGGATAGATCGGCCGGGTAGCCCCATCGGGATCTGGGTGACGCAAACGCACACAAACGAACAATCGGCTCAGCCGGTGTCGCCAGGCGCGGCCAGATGCACCCGGGTGCCGGCCTCGGCCAGCACCGTGGCCAGTTCCTGCGGCGGCGGCCGGTCGGTGAACCAGTCGTGCACCTGGGCGATCGCGCCCAGGCGCACCATCGCATTGCGGCCGAACTTGCTGTGGTCGGCGGCCAGCAACACCTGCCGCGAGTGCTCGATGATGGCCTGGGCCACGCGCACTTCCTGGTAGTCGAAGTCCAGCAGGGTGCCGTCCAGGTCGATGCCGGAAATGCCGATCACCCCGAAATCCACCTTGAACTGGCGGATCAGCTCCACCGTCGCCTCGCCGGTCACGCCCTGGTCGCGCCCGCGCACCACGCCACCGGCCACGATCACCTCGAAGCTGGGGTTGGCACTGAGCATCACCGCCACGTTGAGGTTGTTGGTGATCACGCGCAGGCCGCGGTGCTGCAGCAAGGCGCGCGCGACTTCTTCGTTGGTGGTGCCCAGGTTGATGAACAGCGAGGCATCGTCGGGGATGAAGCGGGCGACCTGCGCGGCGATGTGCTGTTTCTCGCGCGCCTGCAGCGCCTTGCGCGCGGTATAGGCCAGGTTTTCCACGCTCGATGGCATGCTGACGCCGCCGTGGTAGCGGCGCAGCACGCCGGCATCGCACAGCAGGGTCAGGTCGCGCCGGATGGTCTGCGGGGTGACCTCAAAGCGCGTGGCCAGGCCTTCGACATCGGCAAAGCCCTGCTGCCGCACCAATGCCACCAATTGCTCCTGGCGCGGGTTCAAGGCCGGCGCCGGGACAGTCCTGTAGTGAGTTGACTCCATGCGCCGATGATCGCGCATGCGCGTGAGGATGCAAGCACAGCGGGTGCTGGCGATGCCCGGCCGCGTGGAGGCATCGGCTGACGCCGCCGCTCGTCGCGTGGCGAGGTCAGCACGACCGCACCGGCACGACAGCCGCTGCGGTGAGCATGCCGCCGCCTAGCCCAGCTCGCCGCGGTAGCCGGTATCGATGCTGATGCTGCCGCCTACCGCGCGCGAGACGCAGGCGCACAGCTTGCGGTTCTCGCGGCGCTGTTCGTCGCTGAAGAACACGTCGCGGTGATCGATATCGGCCGCGCTGTCCAGCACCTCGACCGCGCACAGCCCGCATTCGCCACGCCGGCACTCGGCGATCAGCTCCACCCCGGCCTCGGCCAGCGCATCCAGCATCGATTCGTTCTCGGCTACCGGCACTTCCAGGCCCAGCCCGGGCAGCTTGACCACGAACGCCTGCGCCGGCACCCGCCCGCTGTTGCCGAAGGTTTCGAAATGCAGCCGCGCGCGCGAACGCCCGGCCGCGTGCCAGTGCTGGCGCACCGCTTCGAGCATGCCGAGCGGGCCGCAGACGTAGACCTCGGCGTTGGGCGACAGGCGCGCCAGTGCTGCGGCAAGATCCGCCGGGCCGGCACTGGCGTCGCAGTGCAGTTGCAGGCGCTCGCCGAGCAGTGTTTCCAGTTCGTCGACGTAGGCCATCGCACTGCGCGTGCGCCCGGCATACAGCAGGCGGAACGCGCGGTGCCGGCGCGCCAGCCGCTGCGCCATGCCGATGATCGGAGTGATGCCGATCCCGCCGGCGATCAGCAGGATCTCCTCGCCGCCTTCATCCAGCGCGAAGTTGTTGCTGGGCGGGGAGATCTCCACCACATCGCCGGGCTGCAGCGTCCACATATGCCGCGAGCCGCCGCGGCTGTCCGGCATCTGGCGTACCGCGATCTGGTAGTAGCCATCGGCACGCGGTTCGCCCACCAGCGAGTACGAGCGCACGTCGGCGCGGCCATGCAGCTGCAGGCGAAAATCCAGATGGCTGCCAACCTCGAAGCCGCGTGCCGCGGTGCCGGGGTCGAGCACGATCTCGCGCACGCCCTCGCAGGCATCGGCGATGGCGACGACATGGGCGCGGTGCCACTGGGTGTCTTTACGCATGGGGAACTCCAGGCAGAAGGGGAGGCTGGCTGTTGCCAGCGGTGGCGGGATGGGCGCGGCCGAGCAACGTGCCGCCGCGCACCTGGGTGATCGCCGCCGGGGTCTGCAGCACGTGGCGCAGATTGCGATGGGCCAGCCGTGCGTGTTCGCGCATCAGCGCTTCGGCACGCGCGCCCTGGCGGGACTCGATGGCGGCGATGACCTCGCGGTGCTGGTCCTGCGCCAGGGTCAGGATCAGCCGCGCCTCGTCGCTGGTGGTCTGTACCATGACCAGGCTGTTGGGCGAGGCGAACGGCAGCTGCAGCACGCGGGTGAGTTCGCGGCCCAGCACATCGCTGCCGGCCATGGCCACCAGCAGCGCGTGGAAGTGCGCATTGGCCTGCACGTACGCGCTGAAGTCGATGGCGTGCAGCGGCGGGCCGACGATGCCGTCGAGCGTGTCCAGCAACTGGCGTGCCTGGGCCAGCGCCGCGGCCGATGCCCCGCGCTCGGCCGCGATGCGCGCGGCCAGGCCTTCGAGCGTGCCGCGCAGTTCGATCGCATCGTGCACATCGCGTTCGCTGAAGGCCTGCACCGCATAGCCGCCGCCCGGCAGTGCGCTGGCCAGGCCTTCCTCGCACAGCCGCTGCAATGCCGCGCGTACGGGGGTGCGCGACATGCCCAGCCGCTGCACCACCGCCAGCTCGGACAGGCGCGTCCCGGCGGGCAGGGTGCCGTCGAGGATCAGTTCGCGCAGCGACAGCAGCGCACGCGTGGTCTGCGCGGCACTGCTGCGAAACGGGGTGGTGGGCGACATGCGGAGCTCCCGGCGCGCTGCCTCAGCCCACCATGCGCAGCGACAGTTCCTGCGCGCGCTGTTCCTGGGCGATCAGCCGGTCGATCACGCGGCGTGCCCACATCCCGCCGGCATCGACGTTGAGGTTGTAGAAGGTGTGATCCGGGTGCGCGTCGATGGCGCGTTGCTGCGCTTCCAGCACCGCCTCGTCCTCGCCGAACACGCCGGTGACGCCGGCACGGGTGAGCGTGGTCAGGGATTGGTCGTGCAGCGCGTAGTTGCGCATGAACGCCCAGAAGTAGTGGCAGGTGGTGTCGGTTTCCGGCGTGATGGTGTTGAGCACATAGCCGTTGACGCCCTGGCTGCGGTCGCCCTCCGGCGCGCCGGTGCCGGCGATGGCCACGCCGACATCGATGGCGATGGTGCCGGGCGCTTCGAAGCGGATGATCTGCCAGCGGTCGACCTTGCCGCGGTAATCCAGATGGCGCGCGATCTGGCCGGCCCAGAACGGCGGCGCGTCGATATTGCGCATCCAGCGCGACACCACCACCGAGCGCTCGCCGTGCATCACATCGAACGGCGCTTCGGCGATCTCGTCCTGGCCGATGCTGGAGCCATGCACGAAGGTCTCGTGGGTCAGGTCCATCAGGTTGTCCAGCACCAGCCGGTAGTCGCACTTGGCGTAGATGGTGCGGCCATCGCCGGCCCAGGCCGGATCGTGCGCCCAGTGCAGGTCGGGAATCAGGCGGGTGTCGGCCTGCGCCGGGTCGCCCGGCCAGATCCACACATAGCGATGCTTCTCGGCCACCGGAAAATTGCGCACGCATGCGGAGGGATTGATGGTTTCCTGCGAGGGCATGTGCACGCAGCGGCCCTGGCTGTTGTAGACCAGCCCGTGGTACCCGCACACCACGTCGTCGCCGCGCAGCTTGCCCATCGACAGCGGCACCAGGCGATGCCAGCAGGCGTCTTCGAGCGCGATCACCGCCCCGGCAGTGGTGCGGTAGACCACCACATCCAGGTTGCAGACCTTGCGCGGGGTCAGTGCGTGCTTGATCTCGTGGTCCCAGGCGACGGCGTACCACGCGTTGAGGGGAAACAGCTGCTTGGACTGGGACATGACCGTGACTCCTGGGATTTGTATACAACCTGGGGTGCGGATCGGCGGTGGTGCGCCGGCTGGAGACCAGTTGACGCGCATGCCGGCGCTGGCGTCTGCTTGCAAGCGAAGTTATGTATACACCGGAGACAATATCGCTGTCCCCGTCGCCCAACAAAACTGTGCGATTATCGAATGTGCAAGCCGATAATCGCATTGACCAGGCTGTGCAGCTGCGCCTAACGTGACCGCACGCCCGCTGTGCAGGACTCGAGCAATGGCCCAGATCGTTCCCCTTTCAGAAGCGGTGTCCCGGCTGATCGCCGACGGCGACTGCGTGGCGATGGAAGGCTTCACCCACCTGATTCCGCATGCGGCCGGCCACGAGGTGATCCGCCAGCGCAAGCGCGACCTGCACCTGGTGCGCATGACCCCGGACCTGATCTACGACCAGCTGATCGGTGCCGGTTGCGCATCGGCATTGCGGTTTTCCTGGGGCGGCAATCCCGGCGTCGGCTCGCTGCACCGGCTGCGCGATGCGGTCGAACACGGCTGGCCGCAGCCGCTGCAGATCCGCGAACACAGCCATGCCGACATGGCCAATGCCTACGTGGCCGGTGCCTCGGGCCTGCCGTTTGCGGTGCTGCGCGGCTATGTCGGCTCGGACCTGCCGCGCGTCAACGACAGCATCAAGTTCCTGCAATGCCCGTACACGGGCGAGACGCTGGCCACCACGCCGGCGGTCAAGCCCGATGTCACCGTGATCCATGCGCAGCAGGCCGACCGCCGCGGCAATGTGCTGCTGTGGGGCATCCTGGGCGTGCAGAAAGAGGCCGCGCTGGCCGCGCGCAAGGTGATCGTCACGGTGGAAGAGATCGTCGACACGCTGGAGGCGCCGCCCAACGCCTGCATCCTGCCGCGCTGGGTGGTCGATGCGGTCTGCCACGTGCCCGGGGGCGCCGCGCCCTCGTACGCGCATGGCTATTACGCCCGCGACAACCGCTTCTATCTGGCCTGGGATGCCATCGCGCGCGACCGTGCACGCTTCCAGGCCTGGATCCAGGCGCACATTCTCGACACCGACGATTTCGCCGCGTTCCAGCGCGTGTACGCGCAGTCGCTGCTGCAGGTGGCCGCATGAGCGACTACAGCACCAACGAGATGATGACCGTGGCGGCGGCGCGGCGCCTGCCCGATGGCGCGGTGTGTTTCGTCGGCATCGGCCTGCCATCCACCGCCGCCAACCTGGCGCGGCTGACGCATGCGCCGGATGTCACCCTGATCTACGAATCCGGCCCGATTGGCGCGCGCCCGGACGTGCTGCCGTTGTCGATCGGCGACGGCGAACTGGCGGAAACCGCCGACACCGTGGTCTCCACGCCGGAGATCTTCCGTTACTGGCTGCAGGGCGGGCGCGTGGACGTGGGCTTCCTGGGCGCGGCGCAGATCGATCGCCATGCCAACCTCAACACCACGGTGATCGGCCCGTACGCGGCGCCCAGGACGCGACTGCCTGGCGCAGGCGGGGCACCGGAGATCGCGGCCAGCGCCAGGCAGGTGTTCATCATCATGCGCCAATCCACACGCAGCTTCGTGCCTGCGCTGGACTTCGTCACCACGGTCGGGCATCTGGACGGTGGCGATGCGCGGCAGCGTGCCGGCCTGCCCGGCGCCGGCCCCACCGTGGTCGTCACCGACCTGTGCGTGATGGAGCCTGATCCTGTGACCCGCGAACTCACCGTCACCGCGCTGCACCCCGGCAGCACCCGCGAGCAGGTGCGCGCCGCCACCGGCTGGCCGATCCGCTTTGCCGACGCTCTGGCGCAGACCACCCCGCCCAGTGCTGCGGAGCTGCAGGCACTGCGCGCGCTGCAGGCACGCACCGACGCGGCGCACGGCAAGCAGGCAGCCGGAGCCGAGGCATGAGCGCGGTCTATCTGATCGATGGCATCCGCACGCCGATCGGCCGCTACGGCGGCGCCCTGGCCGGGGTGCGCGCCGACGACCTGGGCGCGGTCCCGATAGCGGCATTGATGGCACGCAATCCGCAGCTGGAACCGGCGCTGATCGACGACGTGTACCTGGGCTGCGCCAATCAGGCCGGCGAAGACAATCGCAATGTCGCGCGCATGAGTCTGTTGCTGGCAGGGCTGCCCAGTTCGGTGCCGGGCAGCACGCTCAATCGCCTGTGCGGTTCCGGGCTGGATGCGGTCGGCACGGTGGCGCGCGGCATCCGTGCCGGCGAGCTGGGGCTGGCGATCGCCGGCGGGGTCGAGTCGATGACGCGCGCGCCCTGGGTCATGGGCAAGGCCGAGAGCGCGTTCGCCCGCACCCAACAGCTGGAAGACACCACGATGGGCTGGCGGTTCGTCAATCCGCGTCTGCAGGGCGCCTATGGCGTGGAGCTGATGGGCGAAACCGCCGAGAACGTCGCCCAGCGCCATGCCATCGCGCGCGAAGACCAGGACGCGTTCGCGCTGCGCAGCCAGCAGCGCACCGCCGCCGCACAGGCGGCTGGTTTCTTCGACGCAGAAATCACTCCGGTGCCGTTGGCCGCACGCAAGGGGGGCGAGGCAAGCGCGGTCGATCGCGACGAGCATCCGCGCCCGAACACCACCGCCGAGATGCTGGCCAAGCTCAAGCCGGTGTTCCGCCAGCCCGGCACGGTGACGGCCGGCAATGCAGCCGGTCTCAACGACGGCGCTGCCGCCATGTTGCTGGCATCCGAGCAGGCCGTGCACGCGCACGGGCTGACCCCGCGCGCGCGCGTGCTCGGCTTCGCCTCGGCGGGTGTGGAGCCGGCCTACATGGGCATCGGCCCGGTGCCGGCCACGCAGCGCCTGCTGGCACGCCTGGGCCTGGACATCGCGCAGTTCGATGCGATCGAGCTCAACGAAGCCTTCGCCGCGCAGGTGCTGGCCTGCACGCGCGCGTTCGGCCTGGCCGACGATGCCGCGCACGTCAACGCCAATGGCGGCGCCATCGCGCTGGGCCATCCGCTGGGCATGAGCGGCGCGCGACTGGCATTGACCTTGCTGCGGCAACTGGAGGCGGTCAACGGGCGCTTCGGGCTGGCCAGCATGTGCATCGGGGTCGGGCAGGGCGTGGCGCTGGCGATCGAGCGCGTGTAATGCGCCAATTGCAACCGCCGCTGCCGTGACCGCACACCCACGTCTTGATCCTGCCGCAGCGCCACCGATGGAGATCCCGCATGCGCGACCCCAGCCCTGACACACCGATCGATCCGCTGCTCGGCTATCGCCGGCCGCGGATCGGCACGCAGCCGGCCTACCTGCATCTGCCCTACGCATCCACCGCATTGCGCGGGCCCACGCGCGCGCCGATCGAGATCCCGGCCACGCTGTCGGAAGTCACCGGCCCGCCGCTGAATCGGCTCACCCTGGGCGCGCATGCGGCCGACCTCACTGCCGGCTTTGCGGGCGAGCCGCTGGGCGAGCGCATCATCGTGTCCGGCCGCGTGCTCGACGAAAACGGCAAGCCGGTGCGCAACAGCGTGGTCGAGGTGTGGCAATGCAACGCCGCTGGCCGCTATCAGCATGCCGGCGACCAGCACGACGCACCGCTGGACCCCAACTTCCGCGGCACCGGCCAGGTGCTCACCGACGACCACGGCCGCTATGCCTTCAAGACCATCAAGCCGGGCGCGTATCCGTGGCGCAATCACTACAACGCCTGGCGGCCGGCGCATATCCATTTTTCGCTGCATGGCGATGGCATCGGGCAGCGGCTGATCACCCAGATGTACTTCCCCGGCGACCCCTTGCTGGCGCACGACCCGATCTACAACTGCGTGGACGATGCACAGGCGCGCGAACGCATGGTGTCCCGCTTCGACTGGGAAAACGCGGTGAGCGAATACGCGCTGGCCTACCGCTTCGACATCGTGTTGCGTGGCCGCAAGCAAACGGTCTGGGAGTGAATCGATGAGCCTGCACACCACCCCGTCGCAAACCGTCGGCCCCTATTACCGGCTCGGGCTGGAGCCGCTGTATCGCCAGCAGCTCGCGCCGGCGCAGGCCGCGGGCACGCACGTGCGGGTCAGCGGTTGCGTGTTCGATGGCGCCGGCAGCCCGGTGGCCGATGCGGTGCTGGAACTGTGGCAAGCCGATGCGGCCGGCATCTATGCGCATACCGCCGACGCACGCTGCGAGGCGCACGATCCCGGCTTCGATGGCTGGGGCCGCGTGCCGACCGACGCGCAGGGGCGTTTTTCCTTCGGCACCATCAAGCCGGGGCAGGTCGCCGGCCCGGGCGGCATGCCGCAGGCCGCGCATCTGACCGTGCTGGTGTTCATGCGCGGCCTGTTGCGCGGCGTGTCGACGCGGCTGTACTTCGCCGACGACCCGCAGCTGGGCAGCGATCCCATCCTGGCCCTGGTGCCGGCCGAGCGCCGCGGCACGTTGCTGGCGCAATCGCGCGGTGGTGGCGACTACGTGTGGGACATCCATATGCAGGGCGATGCGGAAACCGTGTTCTTCCACTATTGACCGCATCGTCAGTGGGCTGTTGGCTGCTGCGACGTGTCCGCATGAGCACGACGCCTGCATCTGCGTGCAGGCGCTGCGCGCTGATGCAGCGCCGCAAGCAGCCACGTGGCAATGCGCGATGCCGTCGATGATCTGTCGCGATCGGCACATGACCCGCGAACGGCGCTGTGGTCCGCAGCATCCCCTGCATTGGCGAAACACGTGGGACGCGCACATGACCACTGCAGACAGACGCGTCTGCACGCCACGCACACCTGCGTTTGCAGCATGCCGCACCGCGCACGCCGGTTGGCACTCCCGCGCATCGGTGCCATGCTGCCGGCACGCCACCCGAGGCCATGCATGACTGCGACGTCTTCCCTGTTGGGATCCCTGTTTGGCGAGCCTGCCTGCGACGCGTTGTTCGACGATGCGGCGCGCGTGCAGGCGATGCTGCACTTCGAATCCGCGCTGGCCCGCGCGCAGGCGCAATGCGGCGTGATTCCCGCCGATGCCGCGCAGTCCATTGCGGCCGCCTGCGACGTGCAGCATTACGATCTGGCCGCGCTGGCCCAGGCCACCGCACTTGCCGGCAACCCTGCGATTCCGCTGGTCAAGGCGCTGACCGCACGCGTGGCCGCCGACGATGCGCAGGCCGCGCACTGGGTGCACTGGGGCGCCACCAGCCAGGACGTCATCGACACCGGCACGGTGCTGCAGCTGCGCGCCGCGCTCGACCTGCTGCTGCCGCGCCTGCAGGGCCTGTGCGCCGCGCTGGCTGCGCTGGCCGAACGCGAACGCGACACCGGCCTGCCTGGCCGGACCTTATTGCAGCAGGCGGTGCCGGTCACCTTCGGGCTCAAGGTCGCCGGCTGGCTGGACGCACTGCAGCGCGCGCACCACCGCCTGCAGGCCCTGCAGCACGATGGCCTGGTGCTGCAGTTCGGCGGTGCGGCCGGCACGCTGGCGTCGTTGCAGGAGCGCGGTCTCGCTGTCGCCCAGGCACTGGCAACCACGCTGGCGCTGCCGTTGCCTGCGTTGCCGTGGCATACCGCGCGCGATCGCCTGGTCGAGGTTGGCTGTGCGTTCGGCCTGCTGGCCGGCACCCTGGGCAAGATCGGTGGCGACGTGGTGCTGCTGATGCAGTCGGAAGTCGGCGAAGTGTTCGAGCCGGCCGCGGCCGGCAAGGGCGGCTCCTCGGCGATGCCGCACAAGCGCAACCCGGTCTCCAGCGTCGCCGCGGTTGCCGCCGCCACGCGCGTGCCCGGCCTGGTCGCGACCCTGTTCAGCGCGATGGCGCAGCCGCACGAACGCGCCGCCGGGCAATGGCATGCCGAATGGGAGACCTTGCCGCAGATCGTGTGCCTGACCGCCGGCAGCCTGGCGCAGATGCAGGCCTGCCTGGCCGACCTGCAACTGGATCGCGCCGCCATGCGCGCGCACCTGCACAGCCATGGCGGCGCGCTGTATGCCGAGGCGGCGGTGTTCGCGCTCGCACCGCGGCTCGGCAAGGCGCAGGCGCATGCGCTGGTCGAGCGTGCCGTGGCGCGTGCACAGGCGCAGCAGCGCCATCTGCGCGAGGTGCTCGGCGACGACGCGCAGGTGGGCGCGGTGCTCACGCAGGCGCAACTGCAGGCGGTGTTCGATGTGGACAGCTGGCGCGGCATGTCCTCGGTCTGGATCGATCGCGTGCTGGCCGGTTCCTCATCCCGCTGACGGTGCCCCGATGGCTTATCTCCAGTTGCCCACGCATCGCCTGCATTACCGCCTCGACGGCACCGAAGGCCGCCCCTGGCTGACCTTCTGCAACTCGCTGGGCACCGACCTGCACATGTGGGACGTGCAGATCGCCGCGTTTGCGCCGCATTACCGCATCCTGCGCTACGACCGCCGCGGCCATGGCGATTCGGACACGCCGCCCGGCCCGTATCGCATTGCCGACCTGGGCCAGGACGTGCTGGAGCTGTGGGATGCGTTGCAGATCGCGCAGAGCGACTTCTGCGGCCTGTCGATCGGCGGACTCACCGGGCAATGGCTGGGCCTGCATGCGCCGCAGCGCCTGCGCCGGCTGGTGGTGTGCGCCACCGCGCAGAAGATCGGCAGCAGCCAGAGCTGGAACGCGCGGATCGAACAGGTGCGCAGCGAAGGCCTGCCGGGGCTGGTCGATGCGACCTTGCAGCGCTGGTTCACGCCGCCGTTTGCCACCCGCCATGCGCAGCGCCTGGACATGATCGTGGCCGCCTTCGTGTCGACCTCGCCGCAGGGCTACATCGCCTGCTGCCAGGCGGTGGCCGACGCCGACTTCCGCGGCGCGCTCGACACCCTGGAACTGCCACTGCTCGCACTGGCCGGCGACGACGACCCGGTCTGTCCGCCGGCCGATCTGCGCGAGATCGCCTACGCCGCCCCACGCGGCCACTACGCGCAGGTGCCCGGCCGGCATATCTGCAACCTGGAATCGCCGGCCGCCTTCAACGACAGCGTGCTGGGCTTTCTGCAGGCCGACCACGTGTGACCCTCGCACGCCCAGCCAGGCAATTGCCCCACGCGCGAAGCCGGCTCCCCGATCCGGCAGGCGCGACGCTCGGCATTCGCGGTCGTAGCTTGCATCCGTGCCCAGCTGATCCATGCCTGCCGCACCAGGTCGGCAACGTCGATGGCCACCACGCCACCTGACACGTCAGCATCTGGCTACCGCCGCTGCGGATCTGCAGCGACCATTCCCCATTCCCCATTCCCCATTCCCCATTCCCCATTCCCCACGCAGGAGAACTCCGATGCACGAAGACGAGCGTTACCAGGCAGGTCTGCGCGAGCGCCGGCGCGTCCTGGGCGATGCGCATGTCGAGCGCTCGATGGCCGCACGCACCGCGTTCACCGACGAGTTCCAGGCGCTGATCACCCGCTATGCCTGGGGCACCATCTGGACCCGCGATGGCCTGCCTGCACACACCCGTTCGCTGCTGACCCTGGCAATGATGGTGGCGCTGGGCCACGACGAGGAATTCAAGCTGCACGTGCGCGCCGCGCGCAACAACGGGGTCACCCCCGAGCAGATCAAGGAAGTGTTGCTGCAGGCCGCGGTCTATTGCGGCGTACCGGCCGCCAACCATGCCTTTGCGCTGGCCAGGCCCATCCTCGAAGAGCAGGCAGGCGACGCAGGGCCGGCAAGCGAAGGCTGACGGCCACGGCCACGCGCGACTGCAGCAGGCGCGCGTGGCTGACACGCCAGGTGGCGATGCAAGGCGATTGATTCGGCTGACCGCGCCCTGCTCGGCCAGCAGCGCAGGTGGCGACGACGATGCAGACGCAATGCATCTGGTTGCACGCCGGCGGCGTCGTGAGCACACCGGTCGGTGATGACATTCCCGACCGACGACGGGATGATGGACATGCGGCGACCGACAACCGGTTCCGGTCGCACAGGACATTCCCCACGAGGTTGCCGATGCTGCTGCGTACCGTTTGCTTGCTCTTGCTGCTGCTCAGCGCCTCTGCGCTGCAGGCACAACCGCATCCCGGGCCCGGAACCGAGCTGGCGCAGGTGCGCACTGACGATGGCCAGGCGCTGGCGGTGTGGTCGCGCGTCCCGGCGCAGCCGCGCGGCACGCTCCTGCTGGTGCATGGGCGCACCTGGAGTGCGTTGCCCAATTTCGACCTGCAGGTTCCCGACGAACCGCGCGATGCGCGCTCGGTGCTGGCGGCACTGGCGCAGGCCGGCTATGCCGCCTACGCGGTGGACCTGCGCGGCTATGGCGGCAGCGCGCGCGATCGCAGTGGCTGGAACACGCCCGCGCGCGCGGTGGCCGATGTCGGTGCGGTGCTGGCCTGGGTGGCCCGTCAGCACCCGCAACTGCCGCCGCCGGCGTTGCTCGGTTACTCCAACGGCGCGCGGGTGGCGCTGCTGGTCGGCCAGCAACACCCGCAGGCAGTGTCGGCGCTGGTGCTGTACGGCTTCCCGGACGATGTCGACGCAGCGCCCGACACCACCCCGGCGCCGGCACAGCCATTGCGTGCGCGCACCACGGCCGCGGCGGCCGGCGAGGATTTCATCACCGCCAACGCCGCACCGCCCGGCGTACGTGCGGCCTACGCGGCGCAGGCGGTGTCGGCCGACCCGGTGCGCACCGACTGGCGCGCGATGGAGCAGTTCGCCTTCCAGCCCGAGCAGGTGACCACGCTGCCGGTGCTGCTGCTGCGTGGCGTCGACGATCCCATCGCGACCCAGTCCGACAACGCGCACCTGTACGCCCGTCTGCGCAGCGAGGACCGCAGCTGGGTCACGCTGCCGCACGCCGATCACGTGGCGCACGTCGAGGACACCCATGCCGCCTGGGTGGATGCGGTGGTCAGCTTCCTGCGCCGGCCGCGCTGAGCGCGCCGGCAGCCCGCTAGCTCAGCAATGCACCCAGCCGCTGCGCCGCCTGCTTCAACGGCTCCAGCAGCGTCTGCATCGTCTGCAGGCTCACGCGCCCGGCCTGGGCGCCGATGTTGAGCGCGGCGATCACCTCGCCGCGCAGGTTGCGCACCGGTACCGCGATCGAGCGCAGGCCGATTTCCAGTTCCTGGTCGGTCAGGCACATGCCTTCGCGGCGCGTACGTGCCAGCACCTCCAGCAATGCCGATGGCTGGGTCACGGTGCGGTCGGTGCGCGGACGCAGCGTGGTGCGCTCCAGGTACGCCTGCAAGGTGTCGCCGGGCAGGGCGGCCAAAAGTACACGGCCCATCGAGGTGCAGTAAGCCGGCAGGCGTGTGCCCGGGCGCAGCCCGATCGACATGATGCGCACCGTCTCGGCACGCGCCACATACAGCAGGTCGTCGCCATCCAGCACGCCCAGCGAGCAGGATTCGTGCAGTTGGTCGCGCAGCCCGTCCAGCACCGGCTGCGCCGCCGCCGTCATCGACGACGACGCCGCATAGGCGCCGCCGATGCCCAGTACGCGCGGCAGCAGCACGTAGCCGCGGCCCTGCTCGCCGACATAGCCCAGCTTGGCCAGGGTGTGCAGCACCCGCCGCACCGCCGCGCGCGAGATGCCGGTCTCCAGGCTGATCTGCGACATCGTCACCTCGCGCGCGTGCTGGGCGAACACGCTCAGCACCACCAGCCCGCGGCCCAGCGAGGTCATGAAGTCCGGGTCGCCCTGGGCCGCGGCGATCTGCTGCATCAACTCATGCGGCAGGCCGCGTTCGCTGGTGGCGACGACGGCGGCGGTGGAGCGCTTGCGGCGGCTGGAGGCGGGCTCGTGCATCGGATCGCGGGCTGGACGGGTCCGTGCATGGTAAGCGCTCATGCCGATGCATGCGCCCGGTCGCAGCTTGCGCGCGCACATGTAAGCGCTTCACCCTGGTTGCCGCATAATCGCTGCTGGTTTGTTTCGGATCGGTCTCCTTAGTCCATGAAAACCCCCAAGGGCCTGCAACCGCTGATCGACGACGGCATCATCGACGAAGTGTTGCGACCACTGAAGAGCGGCAAGGAGGCATCCGTCTATGTGGTCAGCACGGGCGCCGACATCCTGTGCGCCAAGGTCTACAAGGACATGGCGCAACGCAGCTTCCAGGCGCGCGTGCAATACCAGGAAGGCCGCAAGGTGCGCGGCAGCCGCCAGGCGCGCGCAATGGGCAAGGCCACCAAGTTCGGCCGGCGCGAAGCCGAGACCGCATGGAAGAACACCGAAGCCCAGGTGCTCTACCAACTGATGGATGCCAGCGTGCACGTGCCCAGACCGCGCGGCTATTTCCACGGCGTGCTGCTGATGGATCTGGTCACCGACGAGGCCGGCCACAGCGCACCGCGGCTGGGCGAAGTGGACCTGGAACCGGGACAGGCGCGCAGCTTCCACGCCAGCCTGATCGGCGACGTGGTCAAGATGCTGTCGCTGGGCCTGGTGCACGGCGATCTGTCCGAATACAACGTGCTGGTCTCGCCCGAGGGCCCGGTGCTGATCGACTTCCCGCAGGTGGTCAGCGCTGCCGGCAACAATGCCGCCCGCGACATGCTGCTGCGCGACGTGCACAACCTGCGCGACTGCCTGGGACGGTTTGCACCGGAACTGCTGGAAACCCATTACGGCGAAGAGATGTGGGCGCTGTTCGAAAAGGGCGAGTTGCGCCCGGACAGCGTGCTGAGCGGACGCTTCAGGTTTGACACGCGCCGCGCCGACGTGCGTGCCATCCGCGCCTCGATCGAAGACGCGCGCCAGGAAAACCTCATCCGTCAGCAGGGCCGCGAGGCCGCTGCCGAGGACGACGACTAGACTGCCGCTGCCCTGGTGCGCGCCGGCGCGACAGCAGCGGCACCGACAGCGCTGCCGGCATGCACCGCGCAGGGAGGTCGCGCAGGTGCGCGCCGATGCAGGCGCGCAGATGCGCAGGTACGCTGCAGTGCAGCAAAAAACCAACGACGACCGATTGCAGCGAGCGTTTGCCGGACGCCGCGACGGCGGGGGCATGCATCGTAACCACCGGATTTTGCGCTGCTGCGGCGCATCCTCGGCAACGCCATTGAAACGATCGATGACGCTCGATGGTGATTGGTCATAAGGATCTGGCAGGCTCGGCCATTATCTTTCGGAGAGTACGTCATGTCGTTTGATCCCGATGTCGTGCGCCTGTTCACCCAGCTTCAACACGCCGGCCAGCCGCCGATGGAGACCCTGCCGCTGGAGCAGGCGCGCGCAATGATGCGTGCCTTCGGCGCGCAGCTGGGGTTTCCGCCTGTGGAGATGGCCGAGGTGCGCGACCTGCAGGCCGACACCGCGACCGGACCGGTGCGGCTGCGCCTGTATCGCCCATTCGGGCTTGCTGCCGGCCCCGCACCGACCTGCCTGTTCGTGCATGGCGGTGGTGGCGTGGTGGGCGATCTCGACTCCCACGACGATGTATGCCGGCAACTGGCGGCGCGCGCCGGCTGCCAGTTGCTGGCGGTCGACTATCGCCTGGCGCCGGAACATCCCGCGCCGGCCGGCGTGGAGGACGTGCTGGCGACCCTGCACTGGCTGGTTGCCCAGCCCGATGCGGTCGGTGCCGATGCACGGCGCCTGGCAGTGGCGGGCGACAGTATCGGCGGGACCATGGCCGCGGTCGCGGCGCTGGCCGCGCGCGATGCCGGAATCGCGTTGCGCTGCCAGGTGCTGGTGTATCCGCTGACCGATGCGCGCGAGGACAACGGGCAGTATCCGTCGCGATCGCACAATGCCGACGTGCCGCCGCTGACCGCAGCGGCGGTGCGCTTCTTCAATCGCCATCTGTTGCCCGACCCCGGCGTTACGCAGGACTGGCGCATCTCGCCGATGCTGGTGCCGGAGGTGGCTGGCGTGGCGCCCGCGCTGGTCGTGGTATGCGACCGCGACATGCTCTACGACGAAGGATGCAGCTATGCCGAGCGTCTGCGCGCGGCCGGTGTGGAAGTCACCCTGCATAGCTTTCCCGGCATGATCCACGGCTTCATCAACATGGGCGGTGCGGTGCGCGCCGCGGCCGAAACGCTGGAGATGGCGGCCCTGGTGCTGCGCCAGCGCCTGCTGCCGGCCGTCGAACGCAGCGCGGCCTGATCGCATGCGGCAGGCGTGCGATGCGCGCGCTGCCGCAACGCTGCCACTCGCCCATGCAGGTCACCGGCGCCCGGTAACGCCGCTCCACGCCGGTGATCATGCAGGCCTTGCTGGCCTCAGAAGTTGAAGCGGAAGGTGGTCATCAGCACGTGGTTTTCGCGGTCCACCGTATTGGTGTTGACGAACTGATTCAGATAGCCGACGTCGACATTGGCGATGTCGTTGAACTTCCAGTTGATGCCGACGAAGACGCGGTTCTGGTCCAGGCCGCGTCGCGCGCCCCATTCGGTCCGATCGAGATTGACGAACAGTTCGTTGAACGCCACCCACGACAGTTGCGCAGACAACGCACTGGGCCGGACCGCCCTGATCATCTGGCGCACCCGATACCCTTCATCGCTGAATCCCTCGCGGTGACGCTGCTCCAGGCGGGTGCGGCTGGTGATGGTGATGTTGGCAATCGGATCGAACTGATATTGAAATTGTCCCCACCAGCGATTTTCGCGATTGGAGGATTGCCCGGCCGGATGGCTGATGATGGTGTCGTAGCCCATCCAGACGCTGGCCTTGGGAGTGAGCCGGTAAAACAGCGCGGGACGCAGGATCAACTGATCGAACTGTTCGCCTTCTTCGCGCCAGCGTGGATGCACATCCATGCTCCAGTACAGGTTTTCCACCGGCAGCTTGCCCTGGGCATACACGCTCAGCCAGTAACGCCCGTCTTCCTCGGTCTGTGCCGCCGCCTGCGAGGTGCCGCCCAGCATCAGCAGCAGGGCGGGACAGGCGATTCGGTAGGTTGCCGTCAGCAGCGCGCGCAGTGGGTTCATGATCAGCAAGTCGTCAGTGGTGCCGGAGCATAGCAACTCGGTCGCGACCTCCATCAAACTTCCCTGCATCGCCGCTGCGCTGACGGCGTGTTGCTTCGCATGCGGCGACATGGAGTCGCGCAGTGACATCGGCTGACAATCGTTCAGCCACATCCAGCGCGTAGATGCGCAAGCTCGAATACGCGGCCGATGCGCACCTGCCAGCGTATCGGCGGGCGTCTACGCCACCTGGCTGCGGCGCGCCCGTTCCAGATGCACCAGCAGCAGCGAGATCGCCGCCGGCGTCATGCCGGGAATGCGTTGCGCCTGGCCGATGCTTTGCGGGCGTACGCGTTCGAGCTTCTGCTGCACTTCGATCGACAACCCACGCACGCCGGCGTAATCGAATCCTTCCGGAATCGGGGTGGTTTCGTGGCGCTGCTGGCGCGCGATGTCGTCGCGTTGGCGATCCAGGTAGCCGGCGTACTTGACGCTGATCTCCACCTGCTCGGCCACCTGCGCATCGTCCACGCCCGGCCCCAGGGTCGGCACGCGCATCAGCGTGGCGTAGTTGAGTTCGGGGCGCTTGATCAGGTCCAGCACGTTGGTTTCGCGGCTCACCGCCACGCCCAGGGCCTGGGCCACTTCGCGGCCCAGCGCATTGCCCGGGGTGGCCCACAGCGCCGACAGGCGCGCGCTTTCGCGCTGCACCGCCTCCTGCTTGGCCGCAAACCGCGCCCAGCGCGCATCGTCGACCAGCCCCATCGCGCGGCCGACGCCGGTCAGGCGCGCATCGGCATTGTCCTCGCGCAGCTGCAGCCGGTATTCGGCGCGGCTGGTGAACATGCGGTACGGCTCGGTGGTGCCGTGGGTGATCAGGTCGTCCACCAGCACGCCCAGGTAGGCCTGGTCGCGGCGCGGCGACCACGCCGGCAACTCCTGCCCATGACGCGCGGCATTGAGGCCGGCGAGCAGGCCCTGTGCGGCGGCCTCCTCGTAACCGGTGGTGCCGTTGATCTGGCCGGCGAAGAACAGCCCGCCCACTGCCTTGGTTTCCAGCGAGGCCTTGAGCCCGCGCGGGTCGAAGAAGTCGTATTCGATCGCATAGCCGGGGCGGGTGATGTGCGCCTGCGCAAACCCGTGGATCGAGCGCACCAGCGCCAGCTGCACGTCGAACGGCAGCGAGGTGGAGATGCCGTTGGGATAGATCTCGGCCACGTCCAGGCCTTCGGGTTCGACGAAGATCTGGTGGCTGGTCTTCTCGGCAAAGCGCACCACCTTGTCCTCGATCGACGGGCAGTAACGCGGGCCGATGCCTTCGATCTGCCCCGAATACAGCGGCGAGCGATGCAGCGCGTTGCGGATGATGTCGTGGGTCTGCTCGGTGGTCTGGGTGATCCAGCAGCTGACCTGGCGCGGGTGATCGCTGAGCTGGCCCATGAACGACATCACCGGCAGCGGATCGTCGCCGGGTTGTTCGGCCATCACGCCGTAGTCGAGCGTGCGCCCGTCGATGCGCGGCGGGGTGCCGGTCTTGAGCCGGTCGATCGCGAACGGCCGCTCGCGCAGGCGCGCGGCCAGCGTGGTGGCCGGCGGGTCGCCCATGCGCCCGGCCGCGTACTGGGTTTCGCCGACGTGGATCTTGCCGGCCAGGAAGGTGCCGGCGGTCAGCACCACCGCCGGCGCTTCGAAGCGCAGCCCGGTCTGGGTGACCACGCCGCGCACGCTGTCGGCTTCGGCAGCGCCGTTGTGGATGATCAGGTCGTCCACTGCCGCCTGGAACACGGTCAGGTTGGGCTGCGCCTCGACGATGCGGCGGATCGCATTGCGGTAGAGGTTGCGGTCGGCCTGGCAGCGGGTGGCGCGTACCGCCGGCCCCTTGGAGGCATTGAGCGTGCGCCACTGGATGCCGGCCTGATCCGCCGCACGTGCCATCGCCCCGCCCAGCGCGTCGATCTCCTTGACCAGATGGCCCTTGCCGATCCCGCCGATGGCCGGGTTGCAGCTCATCGCGCCCACCGTCTCGATGTTGTGGGTCAGCAGCAGGGTGCGGGCACCGGCGCGCGCGGACGCCAGCGCCGCCTCGGTGCCGGCATGGCCGCCGCCGATCACGATGACGTCGTAGCGATAAAAGGAGTCGGACATGGGCGTGGACCAGGAGCAGAAGGAGGTTGGCGGCCGCGAAAGTATCGGCTGAAGGGCGAACGAGGTCACTTGATCACTAAAAATGTGATGTACATCACACTATTGAACACTGCCCCTCAAGTTGGCATGTTCCGTGCGGATATCCCTACTGCACCCGTCGTGGCATTGCGACATGGGCGCAAAGGCTGGAATTGGAACAGGGGCCAGCCGCGCGTGCGATGGGGTAGCGTAAGGGTCGGTAGTCGGGGGACTGCCGACCCTTATTTTTTCGCGATCCCGTGCCGGCGCAACCTGGCCGCAACCCATGCCGGTTCCCACGGCAGGGCAGACGACAAAAACATAAAGCCCCGGCATGCCGGGGCTTTATGCATTGAAGGCGCCGATATCCGACAGGGCCGGAACAGGGGGGATCCAGATTTCCCTGTCGGACATCGACATAAGTCGGTCAATGCGGCCGGCCAGGTCAAAAAATGACGCGGCGGGTCACACAGAGCGCCTAGCTTGCGACCAAGTGCCGGCTGAACGCAAGCCCCCAGCATCGCCATTTGTGGGCCACGTCGCAGTCAGCAACTCAGGGAATCTGCTCGCGCGGGTTGCGGGGCGCAGTCTGTCGTTGAATCTCGCGGATCACCCGCGGCGGCGCACCGATACGCGGCGGTGGCCGCGACGGCGGCGCACCGGTCGGCGGTGGACGATTGGGCTGCTGCGGGCGCGGCCCGTTGGGACGGGGGGCGTTCGGACGCGGGCCGTAGAACGCGCCATCCGGACGCGGCGGCCGGTATTGCGGGCGCCGATCGTTCTGGCGGTAGTAGTAGCCGCCACCGCCGCGGTAGACCGGATACACCGGATAGTCGTACAGCCCGATCGACCCGGCACCATAGGGGTAGCCGTACGGGCTGCCGTAGGAATACGGTGTGTACCCCGGCGGGTAGCGATACTGCACCGCGGGCGCGCCGCGGTAGTAGCCGCCCGACCCAGCGCCGGTGTAGTCGTACGTTGCGCAGCCGCCCAGGGCCAACAGCCCGGCGGCGAAGATCAGACGGAATTTCATTGATGGTGCCCTCCTGCAACCATGGTGTCACTTTCGAACCGATGCATTGAATCGGTCCTTAACTGTGCCGCAATGTGCTGCTTCTGCCTCGATCCAGCATGCGCGGGCAGTGCGCCTGCAGCCGTGAAGGCGAAGACGATACGTTAATCTTGCAGGCATGATCGAGACGGTCCCTCTTGCCCATTCCGACGTCCTGCAAGCCGCTGCGCGCATCGCGCCGCAGTGCGCGCCGACACCGCTGCTGACCTCGCACAGCCTGGACGCCCTCTGCGGCGCGCAGCTGTTCTTCAAGGCCGAACACCTGCAGCGCAGCGGCGCATTCAAGTTCCGTGGTGCCTGCAACGCGGTGTGGTCATTGCCGGCCGGGCTTGCCGCACGCGGCGTTGTCACCCATTCGTCCGGCAATCACGGCGCCGCACTGGCGCTTGCCGCGCGCACGCGCGGGATCGGTTGCCATGTGGTGGTGCCCGACGGCGCGGTGGCCGCCAAGCTGGCCAATATTTCCCGTCACGGCGCCACGCTGTGGCGCTGCGCGCCCACCATCGCGGCACGCGAGCAGATGTGTGCCGAGGTCCAGTCCGGCAGCGGCGCGACGCTGGTGCATCCGTATACCGACCCGGCCGTGATCGCCGGGCAGGGCACCGCCGCGCTGGAGCTGCTGCGGCAGAGCGGCGGGCTGGACGTGCTGGTGGCACCGGTCGGCGGTGGCGGGCTGGCCGCCGGCACCGCACTGGCGCTGCAAGCGGCACCGGGCTGTGCGCTGGTGCTGGCCGAGCCGAGCGGGGCGGCCGATACCGCGCGGTCGCTGGCGGCCGGCGAGCGCCTGGTCGACTTCGTGCCCGACACGCTGTGCGACGGCCTGCGTGGCACCCTGGGCGCGCCGAACTTCGCGCTGTTGCAGGCCGCCGGCGCGCAGGTGATCACCGTGGACGATACGGCGGTGGTGCAGGCGATGCGGCTGATCTGGCAGGTGCTCAAACAGGTGGTGGAGCCATCCTCGGCAATTGCGCTGGCGGCGGTGCTGGCCGAGCCGGCACGCTTTGCCGGACGGCGGGTCGGGCTGATCCTGTCCGGCGGCAATGTCGACCTGGATGCGCTGCCCTGGGCTGCGGCGTGAGCAGGCGCTCGCGCGGGATCGGCCTGTGGGGCTGGAGCTGGCGGCTGTGCATGCTGGCGCTGATCTGGCTGGTGGGCGTGGCCGGCTGGATCGTCTGGGTCGGCGATCGCGACCAGGCCGCGCCCGCCGACGTGATCATCGTGCTGGGTGCGGCGGCCTACGACGCGCGCCCCTCGCCGGTGTTCGAGGAGCGCATCCGGCATGCGCTGGACCTGTATACGCAGGGCTACGCGCCGCGGCTGCTGTTCACTGGCGGCTTCGGCAACGGCGCACGCTTTGCCGAGTCGCAGGTGGCGCGGCGCTATGCGCTACGCCACGGCGTCCCGCCGGAAGCGATCGTGATCGAGACGGTCTCGCGCACCACCCGGCAGAATCTGCAACAGGCACGCGCGCTGATGGCCCGTCACGGCATGCACCGGGCGATCATCGTCAGCGACCCCCTGCACATGGCGCGCGCGCTGCGGCTGAGCCAGGAGCTGGGGGTGGATGCAGTGGCCTCGTCCACGCCCAGCACGCGCTTTCGCAGCTTCCACACCAGCTGGCGTTTCCTGCTGCAGGAGGTCTATTACTTCCATCGCGATCTGGTGGTCAAGGGCGCCTGATGCGGGCGTGCCGCATGGCAGGCGTGTCGAAGCGCAGCACGCGCTCTATGATGCGGCTTTCCCAGCGGCAGGTACGAGCATGAGCGAGCGCAATCGGCAACACGCCATCGGCCTGGTCCAGGCCTACTACGACGCCTTCAACCGCGGCGATTGGGACGCCATGCTGGCGTTCCTGGCCGACGATGTCGCGCACGACCTCAATCAGGGCCCGCGCGAGATCGGCCGGGCGGCATTTGCCGCCTTCCTGCAGCGCATGAACGACAGCTACCGCGAGCAACTGCGCGATGTCGTGGTCAGCGCCAACGAGGACGGTACGCGGGTCGGCGCCGAGTACGTGGTGCACGGGGTCTACCACACCACCGACGAAGGCCTGCCGGAGGCCAACGGGCAGACCTACGTGCTGCCGGGCGGTGCGTTCTTTGCTGTACACGAGGACAGGATCACCCGCGTCACCAACTACTACAACCTGCAGGAATGGATCGCGCAGGTGTCGCGCTGAGTGCCCCACGTAGGAGCGCACCCGGGCGCGACGGGTGTTACCGGGAATGCCTCATCGCGCCCGGGTGCGCTCCTACGTGGGTTGTCCGGCGTTGCGGCATTAGTCCGGTGTTGCGGCACTCGGTGCGTGGCCAGCCTGTGCCGGTCGGCATGGCGGTCAGGCCCGCGTAGGAGCGCGCTTGCGCGCGACGGGCGTTACCGGGAACGCCCCATCGCGCGCAAGCGCGCTCCTACGTGGGTTGTCCGGCGTTGCGGCATTAGTCCGGCGTTGCGGCACTCGGTGCGTGGCCAGCCTGTGCCGGTCGGCATGGCGNCCCGCGTAGGAGCGCACCCGGGCGCGACGGGCGTTACCGGGAATGCCCCATCGCGCGCAAGCGCGCTCCTACGTGGGTTGTCCGGCCTTGCGGCATTAGTCCGGCGTTGCGGCACTCGGTGCGTGGCCAGCCTGTGCCGGTCGGCATGCCAGTCAGCCCCGCGTAGGAGCGCACCCGGGCGCGACGGGCGTTACCGGGAACGCCTCATCGCGCGCAAGCGCGCTCCTACGNGCGTGGCCAGCCTGTGCCGGTCGGCATGCCAGTCAGCCCCGCGTAGGAGCGCACCCGGGCGCGACGGGCGTTACCGGGAACGCCTCATCGCGCGCAAGCGCGCTCCTACGCGGGGGCGGGTTACAGCAGCACGATCCCGACCACTACCAGGATGAAGATGCTCCACTTGAGCGTCTGGTACAGCGGGTTGTTGCGTTCCTTCAGCGCCTTGGCCTTCAGGCGCGCGGCGTAGAAATAGCGGAATACGCGGTTGATGCCGCCGGTCTTGTCGCCTTCCTGGTTGGGCGAGGCACCGGCCGAGAGCAGGCTGCGGCCGACGAAGCGGTTCACCGCCGCGGCCCAGCGCCAGCGCATCGGGCGCTCGATGTCGCAGAACAGGATGATGCGGTCCTGGTCGGTGTCGTTGCGCGCGTAGTGGATGTAGGTCTCGTCGAACATCGTCCATTCGCCATCGCGCCAGCTGTGGCGCTGGCCGTCGACGTCGATGAAGCAGCGGTCGTCGTTGGGCGTGGCCAGTCCCAGGTGCAGGCGCATCGAGCCGGCGAACGGGTCGCGGTGCGGGCGCAGTTCGCTGCCCGGCGGCAACTCGGCGAACATCGCGGCCTTGACCGTGGGGATGGACTTCAGCAGCGCGGTGGTCTGCGGGCACAGCTCGGACGCCGACGGGTGCGCGGTGCCGTACCACTTCAGGTAGAAGCGCTTCCAGCCACGGCGGAAGAACGAGTTGAAGCCGATGTCGGTATAGCCGTCGGCGGCGCGGATCTTCTGCATCTGCTGCAGGGCCACCGCTTCATCGCGGATCAGCGGCCAGTTGGCACGCAGCGGCGCCAGTTCCGGGAATTCCTTGCCGGGATCGATGAACGGCGTGGTCGGCACCCGCGAACACAGATACATCAGCGTGTTGATCGGCGCCATGAAGGTGGAATGGTCCAGCAGCTGCCGGCTGAGCCGGTGCCGCACGCGACCGCGGTAATGGATGTACAGCGCCGATGCGATGAACAGCGCGATGATGAGCCACTTCAACATTGGGAAGGCCGATTGGGGGACGGGGGCCGCAAGCACAGCAGCGGCGGACAAAACGACCGTGCAGCGGCCGGGCGGGGCGCTGCTGGTGCCCGGAACCGGCATGTACCACGCGTACATGGGCGGTTCCTGCGCGTGGCGTGCAGCCACCTGGGGACTGCTCGCGACGTTTTGCTAGCCATGCTGGTTGAGGCGTTGAACAAGGCGGGCCGCAACAGGAACCTGCGGCCGTCGACTGCTGAATTCTACCGGGTGTCGGGACCGAGCCTGACAGGTCCGCATTGGTGTGGTCGCAAAACTGTGTGTCTCGCCGGCAGCGGCTGCGTTGCCGGCGGCGATCTGTACCGCTAGTCGATGCGGCGGCGGATCGGAATCGAGGCCACCGGCACGCTGGCAACGTCATGCCCCTGGTCGCGGATGGGCGCGCCCGGTGCCGGTGCCCAGGCATGGGCATAGATCACTTCCCAGGAGCTGGGCAAGGTGCCGTCCGGCCGCCGCAGGGGCTCGTAGGCGGCGCTGGCGGCGGCAAAGCGGCCGCGTCCGGTCAGGGTGGCGCGGCGATTGCTGAGCGCGTTGGTGGCGCCCATCGCGCGCAGCTCGCGCATCAAGGCGGGCAGGTCGCTGTAGGTCAGCGTGAACAGGTCGCGGTCCAGCACCGGGTCGCGGAAGCCGGACATCAGCAGGGCATCGCCGAACTGGGCGATCGGCGGGAAGCGGCTGACATGCGGGGCCGGGTCGGCCTGGGCGAAGGCCTCGCGCAATTCGATCAGCGTCTCCGGGCCGAAGGTGGAGCACAGCAGCAAGCCGCCCGGCCGCAGCGCGCGGCGGAACCCGGCGAACACCGCCGGCAGGTCTTCCACCCATTGCAGGCACAGGTTGCTGAAGATCACGTCCACGCTGCCGTCGGCCACCGGCAGGGCGCGCGCATCGGCGCAGACCTGCGCGAACGGCTTCCACCAGCCCGCCGCCTTACGCGCCTGGCGCAGCATCGGCATGGCCTGGTCCAGCGCGATCACCTGCGCCTTGGGCCAGCGCTTCTTGATCGCGCCGCTGGCATGGCCGGGGCCGGCACCGACATCCAGCACCACCTTGGGCACCTGGTCGCCCAAGTAGTCGAGCGATTCGAGCAGGCGGGCTTCCGCCTCGCGCTGCAGTGCGGCGGCGGCGGCATAGCTGCTGGCGGCACGCGCAAAGGCGCGCCGGACGTGGCGGGGGTCGAAGGTACTGTTCATTGCGTCGCTATTGTCGCCGCTGCGCGCGGCGGAGGGAATCGATGTGTGGTGCGAGAAGGCATTCGGGCTGGGCGCTGCGCAGGTGGTCATACGGCATCGGGCGGGGCTGGAGGCGCGAGCGATCTGCACGGTGTCCTGCCAGGCAGACATCCGACAGCGGGTGAGATCACTGCGTTGATTGCAAGGCGCGCTGGCTTGACGCATGCAATCGGTCTCTCGCTGCACGCCCGCCGCTGCGGGCATTTGATCCGTGCCCGCCTGCGCTTCGCTGCGTTCGCGCGAGGTGGACCGAAGATGCGCTGCAGGGTGTGGGTAGGCAGGCCGCCATGCGATGTGTCACAGCTCGGCTGAGGCGATGCGATTTGGCTAGAACGTGCCGGGATAGCTGCCGCCGTCGATCAGCAGGTTCTGCCCGGTGATGTAGCCGGCCTGCGCGCTGCACAGGAACGCGCAGGCCGCGCCGAATTCGTCCGGCTCGCCGAAGCGTGCGGCCGGAATGCCCGCACGCTTGCGCTCGGCGACGTCGTCGGCACTGCTGCCTTGTTGTTGCGCGATCGCCGCGAAGTTGCCGCGCAACCGGTCGGTGGCGAACTGGCCGGGCAGCAGATTGTTGATGGTGACGTTGTCGGCGACCGTGCTGCGCGCCAGCCCGGCGACGAAGCCGGTGAGGCCGGCGCGTGCGCCATTGGACAGGCCCAGGATGTCGATCGGCGCCTTCACCGCGCTGGAGGTGATGTTGACGATGCGGCCGAAGCGTCGCGCGCGCATCGTATCGACGGTGGCGCGGATCAGTTCGATCGGCGCCAGCATGTTGGCATCCAGCGCGCGCAGCCAGTCGTCGCGTTCCCACTGGCGAAAATCGCCGGGCGGCGGGCCACCGGCGTTGTTGATGAGGATATCCACCTGCGGGCAGGCCGCGAGTGCATCGGCGCGTCCCTGCGGGGTGGCGATATCGGCCACCACGCTGCGCACCTCGCCGGCACCCGGCAGCGCGCGTAGCGCAGCGGCCGATTGCTCCAGGGCAGCGCGGCCGCGCGCGACGATCACCACGTTGACGCCTTCGCTGGCCAGCGCGCGTGCGCAGCCCAATCCCAGGCCCTTGCTGGCGGCGCACACCAATGCCCAACGTCCGGCGATTCCCAGGTCCATGCGCTGCTCCCTCGATCAGTGAGTCGGCATGATCGGCGATCCGCTCACGGCACGGACGCAACGAAGCGTTGCAGCGCCTCGGCGACCTGGTCGGCGTGGCCGAGAAATGGTGCGTGTCCGCCGCCGGCAATGGTGAGGGCTTGCGCCTGCGGCGCCAGCGCTGCAGCGGCCTGCATGCCGGCGGCAGGGACCAGGCGATCGCGCTGGCCGGCGATCCACAGGCTGGGGCGTGTCAGTTGCGGCAGCGCGCGGCGCAGGTCGGTGCGTTCCAGCAGGCCAAGACCTTGCTGCAACGCTGCGGCGGCTGGTTCGCCGCGCGCCACCAGCGTCTCGCGCAGGCTGCGCAACTCGGCGCGGGCATGCGCCGAGCCCAGCGTATCCAGCGCCAGAAAGCGCTCCAGCGTGCCGCGATAATCGCGTGCCAGATCCTGGCCGAATTGCACGAAGACCTCGCGCTCGACCGCGTCCGGCCACTCGTTGCCACGCACGAAACGCGGCGTGGCCGCGATCATCGCCAGCCCGCGCACCTTCGGCTGGGTGGCGGCGGCATGCAGTGCGAACAGCCCGCCCAGCGACCAGCCGAGCCACACCGCCGGCGGGGTGGCCGCGGCGATGCCGGCGACCACGTCCGGCAGTGCCAGCGGCGTGCTGTCCTCGCGGCTGAAACCGTGCCCGGGCAGATCCACCAGATGCAGTTGATGCTGCGCGGCCAGGCGTTCCACCAGCGGCGCGAACACGCCGCCGTGCAGTGCCCAACCGTGCAGAAGAACCAGCGCAGGCCCGTGGCCGATGACATCGATATGCATGCGGGGATTGTCGCCGATTGGCGACAGTCGGTGCGCAGATCCGTGCGCAAGCGGCGGTGAGTTTGAGTCGGTGCTTGGCGCTTGCGCGTGGCGCGTCGATCCCGGGATTGGAAGCAGTTCCGTGGCATGCGCACATGACCATGACCATGACCATGACCGCAGCAGTACCAACGCCAGTGATCCATCAGGTGTCAGTTGGTAGGGATTGCGCGCGCGGCGCTGCGGTTTCAGTCGGGCAATCGGTGCCCCCCGCGTACCGGCAGCGCTGGCCGGCTGCTGGGCAATCGTCCTGATGTCGCCCTCAGGCCGACGCGCGCAGCGGCTGCCGACCGACCACATCGCGCGCCTGCACGATGGCCTCGATCAAGGCCTGCACCTGCTGCGGCGTATGCAGGGCGGACAAGGTCACACGCAGGCGCGCCTTGCCTTCGGGCACGGTGGGCGGGCGGATTGCGCCGACCAGGAAGCCGGCCTGTTCCAGCGCGGCGGACATTGCCATCACCGTGGTTTCTTCGCCGCACAGCAGGGGCTGGATCGGCGTGTCGGAGGCCATCAGTTCGAAGCCGTGCCGGCGTGCGCCATCGCGAAAACTGCCGATCGACTCGGCCAGCTTGGCACGCCGCCAATCGTCGCGACGCGCCAGGCGCACGGCCGCCAGCGTTGCAGCGACCTGCGCCGGCGGCAACGCGGTGGTGTAGATGTAGGGGCGCGCGGTTTCGGCCAGATGACGCACCAGCGTTTCATCGCCGACAACGACGGCGCCATAGCCGCCAAGCGCCTTGCCCAGGGTCACCAGCTGCAGCGGCACCTCGGCCAGGCCCAGGCCGGCATCGGCCACGCAGCCGCGCCCCTGCGGCCCGAGCACGCCCACGCCATGCGCGTCGTCAACGTAGAACAGCGCCTGCTGCATGCGCGCGACCAGGCTCAACGCACGCAGCGGGGCCACATCGCCATCCATGCTGAAGACGCCATCGCTGGCCAGCATCGCCGCGCCCTCGGGCGCGCCCTTGAGCTGGCGCATCGCGCCTTCCACATCCAGGTGCGGATAGCGCCGCAGCCGGCAGCCGGCCAGGCGCGTGGCATCGAGCAGGCTGGCGTGGTTGAGCCGGTCCTGCACGCAGACATCGTCGTCTTCGCTGAGCAGGGCCTGCTGCACCGCCAGATTGGCGACAAAGCCGCTGCCGAACAGCAGCGCCGATGGATAGCCCAGCCACTGCGCGATCTCGCGTTCCAGCGTTTCGTGCGCGGTGTGGTGGCCGCAGATCAGGTGCGAGGCGGTGGCGCCGGCACCATCGCGCGCGGCGGCGTCCTGCAACGCGGCGACCACTTCGAACTGCTGCGACAGGCCCAGATAATCGTTGGAGCAGAAGCCGGTCAGCCAGCGGCCATCGATCTCCAGCCGCACGCCATCGCGCCGGCCGACCAGCCGCCGTACCCGCACCCGTTCCTGGGCCACACGCAAGGTGCGCAGCGACGAAATCCGTTCGTGCAGATCGGGGCGAGCCATGGGGGGGCGTTCAGCGGCAGAAAGGTGCGCTAGCGTAGCCTGCCGCGCCCGGCGCGCCCAGCCGGCACCGACGATCGGTGCCGGGTGCTCGCTTCGCGGTCAGGCGGCGTGCTCGCAGGCCGTGCTGCGGGTGATCTCCGCATGCACGGTGCCGGGGTGGTCGTGGTCGGCGGCGTCGACGGTGACCTGCATCGGGCGCAGGCCCAGGCGCTGGAACAGGGCCTGGTCGCGTTCGGTGTCCGGGTTGCCGGTGGTGAGCAATTTTTCGCCGTAGAAGATCGAGTTGGCACCGGCCAGGAAGCACAGCGCCTGCAGCTCGTCGCTCATCGCTTCGCGGCCGGCGGACAGCCGCACCATCGAATGCGGCATCGTGATGCGGGCCACCGCGATCATGCGCACGAACTCGAACGGGTCCAGCTGCTGGGTGCCGTGCAACGGCGTGCCGGCAACCTGCACCAGCTGGTTGATCGGCACCGAGTCCGGATGCGCCGGCAGCGTGGCCAGCGCCAGCAGCAGGCCGATGCGGTGCTCGCGGGTTTCGCCCATGCCGACGATGCCGCCGCAGCAGGTCTTCAGGCCGACATCGCGCACATGCTCCAGCGTGTTCAGGCGGTCCTGGTACTGGCGGGTGTGGATGATCGAGTCGTAGTAATCCGGCGCGGTGTCCAGATTGTGGTTGTAATAGTCCAGCCCGGCGTCCTTGAGCGCGCGCGCCTGGCCGGCATCGAGCATGCCGAGCGTGGCACAGGTCTCCAGCCCCATCGCCTTGACCTCGCGGATCATCGCCGCGACCTTGGGGATGTCGCGCTCCTTGGGCGAGCGCCAGGCCGCGCCCATGCAGAAGCGCGAGGCGCCGGCGGCCTTGGCCTGGCGTGCCTTGGCGACCACCTCGTCGGTCTCCATCAGCTTCTGCGCGGTCACGCCGGTGTCGTAGCGCTGCGCCTGCGGGCAGTACGCGCAGTCTTCCGGGCAGCCGCCGGTCTTGACCGACAGCAGCGTGGAGACCTGCACTTCGGCCGGATCGAAGTGTTCGCGATGCACGCTGGCGGCGCGGTGCAGCAGCTCCGGAAACGGCAGATCGAACAGCGCCTGCAGTTCGTGGCGATCCCAGTCATGGCGTACGACAACAGACATCGGGGTTTCCTGACAGTCAGCGGCTTGGAAGCCAGGCAGTCTGGTGAGCATGCGAGAGGCTGTCAACTTCGATGGGGTGCGCTCGGTTTACAGGTGGCCGCGACGGGTGGTGCGGCTGCTGCTGCCGAGCCTGTGCCTGGTGTGCGCCGAGGCCGGCACGGCCGATGGCGATCTCTGCCCGCCGTGCCGTGCGGCCTTGCCGGAGCATGGCCACGCCTGTCGGTGTTGCGCAATGCCGCTGTCCGCCTCCGATGGCGCGCGGCTGTGCGGGCAATGCCTGCAGCAGCGCCCGCCGCTGCAGCACGTGCATGCGTGCTTTAGCTATCGCTGGCCGGTGGATGGCCTGCTGCGGCGGTTCAAGTTTCACCAGGATCTGGCCGCCGGGCGCCTGCTCAGCGCGTTGATGGCCCACCGGTGTGCCGGACTGCCGCGTCCGCAGGCACTGGTGCCGGTGAGCCTGCATCGGCAGCGCCTGCGCCAGCGTGGTTACGACCAGGCGCTGGAACTGGCCAGGCCGCTTGGCCGCGCGCTGCGGTTGCCCTGCCTGCCCTTGCTGCGCCGGGTCCGCGCGACCGCGCCGCAGTCGGAGCTGGACGCGGCCGAACGCCAGCACAACCTGCGCGGCGCCTTCGTCGCGGGTGGCACGTTGCCGGCGCATGTGGCGTTGGTGGATGACGTGATGACCACCGGCGCGACGCTGCATGCGGCGGCGCAGGCCTTGCGTCGGGCCGGTGTGCAGCGGGTGGATGCGTGGGTATGCGCGCGGGTGCGGTGACGCTTGGTGGGTTGTGAGCTGCACCATGGGGCTTCGCCCGTACCCTCACCCCCAACCCCTCTCCCGCGGGGAGAGGGGCTCGAGCCGAGGCGATTTGCCTGTCTGCGGGTCAGCGCATTGCCAGGGCGGCGGCGATTCCGGCGAAGATCGCCAGGCCCACCCAGTTGTTGTGCAGGAAGGCGCGGAAGCACGGGCCGCGTTCGCGGTGGCGGGCAAGGCGGAATTCGTAGGCCACCAGCAACGCGGCCGCGCCCAGCCCGGTCCAGTAGGCAATGCCGAGATCGGCGCGCAGGCCGACCAGTGCCAGTGCTGCAAACATCGCCGCATACAGCAGGCCCTGTGCGAGCAGGTCGAACCTGCCGAACAGGATGGCGGTGGACTTGCTGCCCATGCGGATGTCGTCCTCGCGGTCGACCATGGCGTACCAGGTGTCATAGGCCGTCGCCCACAGGATGTTGGCCGCGTACAGCAGCCAGGCCAGCACGGGCACACTGCCCTGCACCGCGGCGAACGCCATCGGGATGCCCCAGCCGAAGGCCATGCCCAGATAGACCTGGGGCAGGTGGGTATGGCGTTTGAGATAGGGGTAGCTGGCGGCCAGGAACACGCCCGGCACGCTCAGCGCCACGGTCAGCCAGTTGAGCGTGAGCACCAGCGCGAACGCCACCAGCATCAGCACCACGAACACCCACAGCGCCTCGCGCCCGGACACCGCCCCGGTGGCCAGCGGACGCGACCTGGTGCGCTCCACATGCGGGTCCAGCCAGCGGTCGGCATAGTCGTTGATCACGCAGCCGGCCGAGCGGGTCAGCCAGACCCCGGCAGTGAACACGCACAGCGTCCACAACGGCGGCAGGCCATCGGCAGCCAGCCACAATGCCCACCAGGTGGGCCACAGCAACAACAGGCTGCCGATCGGACGATCGCCGCGGACCAGCTTCCAGTACTGCCCCAGTCGCTGCGGCCAGGTCAGCGCGGGCGCTGCCGGCAGCTGTTCAACACCATGCTTGCTCATGCTGCAAAGGGTAGCAGTGCGGCTCGCCCGCGGTCATGCGCTGCTCGGGGGATCGCGCGATGCAGCGTCCAGGCGTCCAGGCGGCTGCCCATGCGGCGTCAAGCCGGTGCGGGTGCTGGACCAGGTAAGCCCGGGCGGCACGCGGTGCCCGGGCCTTCGGCACGCAGGCGCTGCCGGTGTCACGCGCGCGGCGATGGTTCTGGCATAATGCCCGGCCAGGCGCTCGTAGCTCAGCCGGATAGAGTAGTGGCTTCCGAAGCCATTGGTCGGGGGTTCGAATCCCTCCGGGCGCACCAGATGAACCCTGCGGGGACATCCAAGAAGGTCCAAAACCCCTGAGAAATCAGGGGTTTTCTGTTGCCTGCAGGTGCTCCCGGACCCGCCCTGATTCCGGTGAACTCCAGGCGGACCGGTGGCATGGATGGGGGGCATCGGCCTCCAGCACGGATACCGACGCCCGATGCCCTAGGGCGACGCTGCAGTAGGTGGCGCAAAGCCGCCACCAAGCCCGCCTGGCAACCCGGCCGCTCAGGTCCCGGACATTCCTGGTCGACGGTCTGCGTCGCAGAACGCCAGGCACTGGCTCTCCAGATTGCGGAGCACGCGCACCGCGATCCGGCCTTCGGTGTCGTCCATGCCGGCAATCAATTCGTTGCGCAGGCCGTCCAGTGCCTCGCCCAGTTTGAGTGACAAGGCGCGGCCGCGTCTGGTCAGGTGCAGGGTCTTGGCGCGGCCATCGGACCGATCCCTGCGCCGCTTCAGCAAGCCTTCCTGCTCGAGTTGGGTGACCGATCGCGCAATGGCGGCCGGATCAAGCGCCGATTCCTCGGCCACGTCTTTCTGCCGGATGCCGTCGCCCAGCCGGGCGATCACCAGGACAACCGCCGCTATGGACAGCGAAACGCCCAACTGCGCCAGGGCGACTCCCGCCGCGCGTTGCCACGCGCGCCCGGCGGGCAGCACGGTCCAGGTCAGCGTCGTTCGCCACTCTTCGCCTTCGTGAAATGACATATACCGCCGGGTTCCATTGCTGATGCGTCCGGGACAAGGTGTCCGGATTTCGCCTGTTTTCCGCGACACCTTAACCCGATATGCGACCGGAAGCCGCAGCGTCGACCTACTGCGTCGCCGCTATTGTTGACGTGTCAATTAAATTCTATCCTCATCCTCCTGCCCTTCAACCCATTCGTCGCGCGTCCGTGGTGCGTCCGGCGGCGCTGCCATCGTCAACATGGCCTCTGCCCTGGGGCTGGTCGGCCAACGCAACAACGCGGCCTACATCGCTTGCAAGCGCGCCATCGTCGGCGCGACGCAATCGGCAGCGATGGATCATTCGGATCGCGGCGTCCGCGTGAATGCGACCGCGCCGGGCTACATCGACACGCCGCTGGTGCGCAGCGTCGTGAGCCAGGAGGATTTCGAGCGGATCGTCTCGCCCCATCCGATCGGTTGCCCGGGAACGCACGAAGAGATCGCCACTGCGGCGGCCTTCCGCTTGTCCGATCTCGCTTCGTCCATCACCGGCGCCGTGCTTGCGGCCGACGGCGGAGACACCGCGCAGTGACCCGGCCTCTGCAAGCGCAGACACGCCGGCGACTGGGATCTGGCCCTGCCTTGAAACGCAGGATTCAAGGGATTACTTGAAATCCTCCGGACGCAGCCAACCAGGACCCCCCTGCTCGCAGCAGTGGCATTGCTGCGGGCAGAGGGCGGCTCTGGATCGGGGGTTGGAGGCGGACTGGCGTATCCGCGCCTTGTTGACTGCGGCGCCAACCACGCATCGGCTGGCAGGGGGCGCCCGGCGCCGCCCTGCGCAGGCTCAGGATCAGAGCACTTCCGGCGGCGGTGCGGTGGCCTTGGCGTGCTGCTTGCCGCGTGCATGTTCGATGGCGGTGCGCAGCTTGCGCGCGGCGCCGGTCACGGCCGAGGCGGTGGTGTCGGCGCTATTGGTCGCGGCGATCGGCGGCAGGCCGGCCACATGCGCCTCGATGCTGCAGGTTCGATCCGCCGCCCCACCGCGTTGGCCGTTTTCATCGCGCAAATGCACCTCGACGCGGGTGATGTCGTTGGCGAAATGCGCCAGCTGGGCGGAGCAGGTCTTCTCGACATGCTGCACGACGGAGGGGTCATGCGGCACGTGCTTGTCGGTCTGGATCTGAATCTGCATAGAGTGTCTCCTTCGCGGTCATCCGCTGCGTCTGCCGTAGCGGTGACCCGATTCTGCGACAGCCCACCGTTGCCGCAAGGTGACAAGCTGCACCGCGTTCATGCGCAGGTCGGGATGGCCGGCCGGCGCGTCCGCTGCGGTGGCAGGCGCGGTCACGGCGATCGCCAAAAAACCTCCAATCGTGCAGCACCCAGCGCTCCTGGCGAGCTCTGCCAGGCTGAACCCGCACGGCAGCAGCGAACTGCCCGGCTGCGGGCAGTGGATTAAGATGCCGGCACCGCGCTGGTGTGCGCCTGTCCGATCTTTGCCTGTGTCCGAATTCCGAGTTGCCCTGGGTGTCCGTCGCGGCGTGTTGCAGCGCGTCCTGCTGCTGGTCGCGTTGTGGATGGTGTGCGTGGGTGCTGCCGTGGCGCAGGACGACGACACGTTGCTGGAGACCGCGCGGACGCAGCTCGACGGCATGCAGAAGGTGCTGACCCAGGCCGACGACGGCATGCAGAAGGCCGATACCGACCAACTGGGCAAGCTGACCGACAACGTCGCCGGCGCGCAGCGGCAGGCGCAGGATCTGGTACGCACGCTGGAGCAACCGCTCAAGGAGCTCAACGGGCGCTTGGAGGGGCTTGGTGTCGCGGCGCAAAACGAACCGACCGAGCTGGGCAACCAACGCAGGTTGCTGGCCAAGCAGCGCGATCAGCTCAACGCCGAGTTCATCCGGGCCACGCTGCTGGTCTCCAACGCCAAGGACCTGGCCGACCGGCTCGAACGCGAGCGCGTGCAACGCTTCAGCGTGAAGCTCTCCACACGGGTGGCCTCGCCGTTGTCGCCAACGTTGTGGCATCAGATCGGGCAGCAGTGGCCCGACGATCGTGCCCGCCTGCAGGCCTTGTCCGCCAAGACGCTGCAGCTGGTGCAGGCAGGCGTTGCCGCCAGCGGTGTGGGCGGGCTGATCACCGCTGCCGTGGTCGCGTTGCTGCTGGCACTGCCGCTGCGTCTCTTCCTGCGCCACCTGGGGCGTCGCTACGCGGCCTCGCGTGCGCCCGGCGGACGCCTGCGCCGCTCGGGGCTGGCCTTGTGGTTTCTGCTGGTCGGCACGCTGAGCCTGGGAATCGGGGCGTTCGTGCTGGTCGAAGGCATCCGCGCGCTCGGCGAGCCGCCCGACGACCTGGACCAGCTGCTGACCGGGTTTGTCGCCATCAGCCTGGTGGCTGCCTTCGTCGGTTCGCTCAGCGCCAGCCTGTTGATGAAACACCAGCCCAGCTGGCGCCTGTTCCCGCTGGACGATGCCACCGTCGACCGCCTGCGCGTGCACTGCCTGGCCACTGCGGCAGTGATCTGGTTCAGCGGCATGGCGACCAAGATCAACGAGGTGGCCGGCAGCAGCCCGGCGTTGACCACCGCCACCGATGCGGTGGCGGCATTGCTGTATGCGGGGTTGATCCTGTCGGCGCTGGCCGGGCTGAGCCTGTCCCTGCGCGCGCATGCGGCAAATGCCGGCGTGGCCGATCCGGACAGCGATGCGCCGCCGCCGGTGGTCTCGCGCGGTGGCGGCTTCATCGTGCTGATTCGCCTGCTGGGTCATCTGGCGGTGATCTTCGCGCTGGTCGCGGCCCTGTTCGGCTATCTCAATCTAGCCTTGTTCGTGGAGCGGCAGATCATCTGGATCACCCTGGTGTGCAGCCTGCTCGGCCTGCTGGTGGTGTTTACCGACGATCTGATGACCTGGCTGTTCAAGCCGGACGGCCGTTTCAGCCGGGCGTTGTCGCATGCGCTCAGCATCGGCAGCGGACGCCTGGTGCAGCTGGGGCTGCTGATCTCGGCCGCGACACGGGTGTTGCTGGTGCTGCTGGGTATCGCGGTGCTGCTGACGCCGTATGGCGCCAACATCAGCGTGATCACCGATTGGGCGGAGAACATCGCCCACGGCATCACCATCGGCAAGGAGCTGGTGATCACCCCTGGCGACGTGTTCAGGGCGCTGTGCGTGTTCCTGCTCGGCATGGGGCTGGTGCACCTGGTGCAGCAGTGGTTGCTCAATACCTATCTGCCCAAGACCGAGCTCGATGACGGTGCGCGCAACTCCATCAGCACGGTGGCGCGCTACCTGGGCTGGCTGATCGTGGTGGTGTGGGGCCTGACCGCACTGGGCCTGGATCTGAAGCGGCTTGCGCTGGTGCTGAGCGCATTGTCGGTGGGCATCGGTTTCGGCCTGCAGGCGATCACGCAGAACTTCGTGTCGGGGTTGATCCTGCTGGCCGAGCGGCCGGTGAAGATCGGCGATTGGGTGCGCATCGGCGACCAGGAGGGCGACGTGCGCAAGATCAGCGTGCGTGCGACCGAGATCCAGGTCGGCGACCGCTCCACCCTGATCGTGCCCAACTCGGAATTGATCACCAAGAGCGTGCGCAACATGACGCTGTCCAACCCGATGGGCCGGGTGCAGCTGCAATTCTCGGTGCCACTGGAAACCGACGTGGCAAAGGTGCGCAACATGCTGCTGGACCTGTTCGCCGAGCACACCAAGGTGCTGGCCGATCCGGCACCCTCGGTGTTCATCGATTCGCTGGCCGGCGGCCACGTCAACTTCAATTCGTTCGCCTATGTGCGCAGCCCGCGCGACTCGTACGGGGTGCGCAGCGAGCTGTTCTTCGCGCTGCTGCAGCGCATGGAGACGGCAGGGATTGCACTGCAGTCGCCGCAGGAAATCCGCTTCAGCCGTGCAGGTGCCGCGGTGGCGCGCGAGCCGGGCGACGGCACGCCGGCATCGGAAGACTGAGCCGGCGCGTGCACGATGCGCGGCGTGCCTTACGCCGGTGGTGCAGCTAAAACCCGCAGGGTCGAGGGCGCGGTACCCCCACCGCTTGCGGGACACGCCGGGAACCCGTCCCTGGGGATCCGGTGGCGGCATCCATGCCGCCGCACGGTCCCGCAACCGGCGAGGACACCGCACCAGACAGTTGGTCGGCCCTCATCTGAAAAGCTGTCTGCCGTGCGGTGTGCATCTGACCTGGAGCCGATGCTTCACGATCGAACAAGGTGCATCCGGATCCGGCACTGCTCTTCCATGCACACCGACCCTCTCGACGGGTCCTTGCCCGCCCACCGTCGCGGGACCCTGAGCGGCATGGAGGCCGCGCCGGAGCCTACAGGGACGTACTTGCGGCGCGTCCCGCGATGGTGGGCGGGCAAGGGCNCACCGTCGCGGGACCCTGAGCGGCATGGAGGCCGCGCCGGAGCCTACAGGGACGTACTTGCGGCGCGTCCCGCGATGGTGGGCGGGCAAGGGCCCTGCAGCCAGGCCGCACATCGCATGCTTCGGCTTCGGCCTTGGCTTTGCGTTGGCCTCATCCACATCGCCCAGTCCAGGACCAGGACGATGGCCAGGCTCAGGAGCGATCCGCGACCTGGGTCTGTTTCACCAGGGCCAGATCGTCCACGCTGACATCTTCGGTGTAGTCCAGCCAGGCACGGATCTCCAGATCGTCCACCGCATGTTCCAGGCCCACCGGCATGCGGATGCGACCGGCCGCATCGGGCACCACCCATTGCTGGGCAAGCACCACCTTGCGCTCCGACGAGACGGCTTCCACCCAGAACGCCCGCGTCGGCCGGCGCTTGGCGTACAGCTCCAGCATGTAACGACCGGCCTCGGTCTTGCGCGCAGTCTGGGTGAGCATGATCGGTTGGCGCACGCGAGGGCGCGGGCCTTGCTGGCTGGCTTCCAGCGGCGCGTCCACGGCGATGCCGCGGGTCAGGTCCGGATCGCGATACAGCTTCATGCTCTGGTGGCGGTCGACCACCAATGCGCACCAATCGCCATCGGCCGAGCCATCCTCGAACGCCGTGCAGCGATCCACATACGCCAGCGTGCCCTCGGTGTGGGTGCGATCGAACTGGCGCGAGGTGTTTTCCAGATAGACGGTTTTGAGATTGGTGTCGTCGTCGTATTCCAGCAGCACCGGCGGTCGCACCTGTTGCACGCCCACCACCACATCGCCATTGCCGTTGATACGCAGCATGCGGGTGCTGCGCCCGGTCCACAGCGTGCGCGCGTAGGCGAGATAGCGCGGGTAGTCCTTGCCGCTGTCACGGCTGGCCGCCACGCTGGCGCTGGGAGGCGCATCGCTGGCCAGCAGCGAGCGGCCGAAGCCCAGCGTGCGCATGCCCGGTTCCAGCAGCTGCAACAGCGTTGCACCCGAATCCAGCGTGCTGCCCGCGCGCGTGACCACTTGCTGCGGAGCGATGTCCTTGCCGAGGAACAGCAGCAGGTTTTCGCGCTTCTGCTTGGCCAGCACGTCGCTGAGATCGTTGGGCATCGCCAGGTGGTCGGAGGCGATCACGATGAGGGTGTTCCTGCCGTAGCGGCTGTTGCGAATGCGGGTGACCAGCTCGCCGATCAGCCGGTCGCTGCACTTGATCGCATGCAGCAGGCCGATGTCGCCCAGCGCGCTGTCGTAGTGCTGGCCCTTGCACGCCAGCGGCAGATGGCCGGCAGGGTGGTGGGTGTCCATGGTCAGCGTGGTGAGCATGAACGGCTGGCCGGCGCGCGACAGTGCCTGGAAGCTGTCCCAGGCATCGTCCAGCAGCACATCGTCGTGCACGCCCCAGGCGGAAAAGTGCTTGGGCGCCACGCCCTTGGCGCGGAAGTAGCTGACGTCGTGCACCACATCGAACCCATGGCTGGACAGAAAACTGCCCTTGCCGGCAAAGCTGGCATCGGCGCCACCGACATAGTGATTGCGGTAGCCCTGATCCTTGAGATAGTCGCCCAGGCAGCGTGCTTCGGGCAGGAACAGGCCCATGCGATCCATGCTGTTTTCATCGCCTGGCGCGGTGGTCAGCGGCACGCCGCACATCGAGGCGACCATGCCGGCGATGGTCCAGCCGCTGCCTTCGGTGGAGGTGAGGTTGCGCACGTCCACTGCTTCGCTGGCCAGCGCGCGCAGGTTCGGCATCAGGCCGGGAAACACCGCTTCATCGAAATAGGTGCGTTCCAGGCTCTCGCCGTAGATCCACACGATGTTCTTGCGCTTCTGCAAGGGCTGCTGCGGCACCAGGTATTCCGGTACCACGGTGGCGTAATCGACCGGGCGCAACTGGTAGTACAGGCGCTTGCCGTCGCGGTACAAGGGGCTGACCGCGATGCTGACCAGCAACATCATCACGAAGGCGCCGAACACCGCGTTGCCTCCGCGCGGGCGACGGAAACGCCGCACCTTCAGCAACACCAGCGGGCTGAGCGACAGCAACACCATGCCGATAAACACGGCGATATAGGCGGAAAAATCGCTGACGCCGGCACCGTCCATGTCCGCGCGCAGGTGATACAGCGTGGCGGCGTTGATGCCGTCGCCGCTGAGCCTGTCCACCAGGCCCCAGGCACTGAGCACCAGCAGCAGCAGCGACAACAGTGCGGCCTTCAGCCACGCCAGGCGCGGCGAGGCGACCAAGAGCCAAAGCAGGAGCAACAGCGAAAACAACAACATCCAATGCATGCGGCAGCGTCCGTGGGGGAATGGTGCGAGCGCGTACCGGACGCCTTGCTCGCCATGTCCTGTGCGCCACCTGCAATGTGACGCCCGGATGACGGACTATGCCGCGCCGAAGCTGACTGAAATGTTTGTTGGCGTTAAGCCATCGGCGCAGCGTGGCGGGTTGCGCGCGCTGCCGATTATCGAGGCGCGGTGGCGTTCGCCAGAGATCGGCGATAGCTGCATTGCGCGTTTGGCGCGCTTCTGGCATGTAGGCGAGGTCTCAACAACGCTGCACCGCCTGTTCCACGTTGACAGTTGGACGCGGTGATCTCGGCAAGCGGCGCGGCGTGAAGCCAGGTCGCGCCCGGGTGCGCTCCTACGTGGGGCGTGGCGCTATCGATGCCCGCGTTCTTCGCGCGCACGCACGCGACGGTCGAACAGCAGGGCGCTGAGTACGATGCCCAGGCCGAGCACCACGCCGAGCAGGAACAGCACCATCGCAATCGCCGGATAGCCCCACAGCTTCAAGCCGGTCTCGATGCGCATCATCTGCGCCGAGGCCATGATCAATGCCGCAGTCACGATGCCGGCCGCCACGCGGTTGGCGATCTTCTGCAGGCTTTCCATCAGATGCGATTCTTCCAGCCCGGTGACGCGCATCTGCAGGCGGTTTTCCGCCGCCAGCGACAGGATCTCGGACATGCGGCGCGGTCCTTCGCGCACCAGGTGCTGCAGTTCCATCGCCTCGCTGGCCAGGTTGGCGGCCGACAGCGACTTCTTCAGCCGCGCGCGCATCACATGCTGCAGATGGCGCTCGACGATGCGGCGCGTGTCCAGGTGCGGCGACAGCGCGCGGCACACGCCTTCCAGGTTCAACAAGGTCTTGCCGAGCAGGCTCAGCTCCGGCGGCGTGCGCAAGCCATTGGAGGTGGCGATGCGCACCAGATCCAGCACCACGCGGCCCTCGGAGGTGGTGTCGTGGGCGGCATACCGGGCGATCATCTGCCCGGTTTCGCGCTGGTAGCGGTCCTCGTCGTAATCCTCCAGGCGCGTGCTGAGCGCGATGGTCTCTTCGGCGACTTCCTCGCCACGCCCGTCGACGGCGGCGAACAGCAGCTTGAGCAAGCGCTCGCGCAGGCGCGGCGGCACGTGCGCGACCATGCCCAGGTCGAAGATCGCCAGGCGCCCGTCCTGCAGCACGCGCAGGTTGCCCGGATGCGGGTCGGCATGGATCTCGCCATGCACGAACATCTGGTCCAGGTAGCCCTTGACCAGCTCTGCGGCCAGCGTGTCCATCGGCTGCTCGGTGCGGCGCAGGCCGGAGATCTTGTCCACCCGCACGCCTTCGGCCAGCTGCATGGTCAGCACCTTGCGGCTGCTCAGGTCCCACACCGGTTGCGGAATCCACAACAGCGGAAAGGGCTTGAGATGCTTGCCGAAGCGCGCCAGCGTCTCGGCCTCGTCTTCGTAATTGAGCTCGGCGCGCAAGGTCTTGCCGAACTCGCCCAGCCAGTCGGCAAAGCGCACGCGCCGGCCGATGCCGGTCAGGCGGTCGGCGGCGGTGGCAAAGCTCTTGAGCACGTCCAGGTCCGAACGGACCTGGGCGGCGACTTCGGGTTTTTGCACCTTGATCGCCACCGGGGTGCCGTCGCGCAGGGCCGCGCGGTGCACCTGCGCCAGCGAGGCGCAGCCCAGCGGCACCGGGTCGAAGAACGAGAACGCCTTGTTGACCGACACGCCGAGTTCTTCCTCGATGATCTGGCGGATACGCTCCACCGGCACCGAGCTGGTGTTCTCCTGCATGCGCTCCAGCGCGGTGGCGAACTCCGGCGGCACGATGTCCGGGCGCGTGGACAGCATCTGGCCGAGCTTGACGAAGGTGGGGCCGAGCGCTTCCAGGTCGGAGACGAACTGGTCGGGCGTGCCTTCGGCAGGCACTTCGTATTCGTTGATCGCGGCCGGATCCAGGTTCATGCCGGCGAACACGCCCGACCCGCGATACCGCAGCAACAGGCGCAGGATCTGCGTGCGACGGCTCATGCCACCCACCACCGCGGTGTCGGCCGGGATCGCGGCCTGGGCCGGTGTGCGATACGGGTCGTTCGGACTCAAGGCCATCTCCGGCGGTCATGCAAGAGAACGAGTGTGGCCAGCGGTGGGTCGTCAGGTGGTGAATCCAGCCGCGCCGCCACCGCGCAGCGGTCCGGCGTCCCGGGGGCCGGCGGGCACGGCCGGGTTGCCTGGTCGGAGAGCGTCGGCATCGCGCGTCAACGGTCGCCAACAGCCTGCAACGCTCTGCCATCACCCCACACGGGCGCAGGATCGGCGAGAATCCACCGCCACCCACGAAGGACCCCCGCATGGCCGGTGCCAGCCTGTTCACCCTGCTCGACGACATCGCCACACTGCTGGACGACGTTTCCATCCTGACCAAGGTCGCGGCCAAGAAGACCGCCGGCGTGCTTGGCGACGATCTGGCGCTCAACGCGCAACAGGTCACCGGCGTCACCGCCGACCGCGAGCTGCCGGTGGTGTGGGCCGTGGCCAAGGGCTCGCTGGTCAACAAGGTGATCCTGGTGCCGGCGGCGCTGGCGATCAGCGCGCTGGAGGCCTGGCTGCGCGGGCGCGGCTACAACGTGCCGCTGGTGATGCCGCTGATGATGATCGGCGGTGCCTACCTGTGCTTCGAGGGCGTGGAGAAGCTGGCGCACAAGTTCCTGCACGACGAGGAAGACGAAGCGCAGCGGCATGCCGAACGCACCCGCGCGCTGGCCGACGAGAGCGTGGACGTGGTGGCGCTGGAAAAGGACAAGGTCAAGGGCGCGATCCGCACCGACTTCATCCTGTCGGCGGAGATCATCGTGCTGTCGCTGGGCGTGGTGGCCGGGGTCTCGTTCGGTCAGCAGGTGGCGGTGCTGGTGGCGATCGCGCTGGCGATGACCATCGGCGTGTATGGCCTGGTCGCAGCCATCGTCAAGCTGGACGACCTGGGCCTGTACCTGACCAACAAGGGCGCGGCGCTGGCGGCGTTCGGTCGCGGCATCCTGGTGGCCGCGCCGTGGCTGATGAAGTTCCTGTCGGTGGCGGGCACGCTGGCGATGTTCCTGGTCGGCGGCGGCATCCTGGTGCACAACATCCCGGCGCTGCACCACATCGTGCAGGACCTGGCCAAGTCGGCCGGTGGCCTGGGCTGGCTGGTCGATGCGCTGGGCAACATGCTGGTCGGCGTGCTGGCCGGTGCGATCGTGCTGGGCGCGGTGATGCTGTTCCAGAAGCTGCGCGGGAAGAAGCCGGCGCATTGATGCTGCGTCACGTCCGCCGGGCTGGGAGGGGCTCGGCACCGGTGGCATCGTCAGCTGGCGTCGGTCGAGCGCAATGGCGATGACGGTGGCTGCCAGCGATCCGCCACTGACTGTCGGGCGGTTGCGAGCGCCCATCTGCGCGATGGCGCCGCCGTTTCGGGCATTGCGTCACGGCGGCTGCATGCCTGACGAAGCGAGGTGTGCGATTCCGATGTTGCGCGCGCGTTCCGGCGGTCGCCATTGCTAGTGTGTGCCTCGTGGGGTGTGCCGGAATGTGCTGCATGAAGGCAGCCGGGCCTGGCGGAGAGACCGGGCCACGACTGCAGCGGCGCGATGCAGGAGGGATGCGTGAAGAAGACGGCTGAAGAACAAGACACCACGCGTGCGGCGCGGCCTGCCGTGCAGCAGACGGATCAAGTGCCCCAGGGAATGCCTGCAGAGGATCCGGATGCGGCCCCGGCCGTCGGCTCCCCGTGATCGGTCGGCGGCGCTTTCTCGGCTTGGGTTCGGCAGCAATGGCCGCGGCCATCGTGGGCGTTCCAGCCAGCGCAGCCACGCCCGCGAGCGTTCAGATGCGCGCGACCTGGATCACCAGCGTGTTCAATCTCGACTGGCCAAGCGCCGCGTCCGCACGAATCGTCGACCCTGCCGAACGCATCGAGGTACAGCAGCGGGAATTGCTGGCAATCGTCGATCAGGCCCAGGCGCTGCATCTCAATACCTTGGTCTTCCAGGTCAAGCCCTGTGCCGATGCGCTGTACCGCTCGCGCATCCTGCCATGGTCGCCGGTCATGACCGGCGTTCTAGGCAAGGACCCGGGTTTCGACCCGCTGGCATTCCTGCTGCGGCATGCACATGCGCGGGGCATCCAGGTGCATGCCTGGCTCAATCCCTATCGTGTTTCGACCGGCCTGGACCAGGCCACGCTCGATGCATTTGCCACTGCGTCTAGCGATTCGCCCCAGAGCGTGTATCTGCGCCACCCCGACTGGGTGGGCGTGGCGGCCAATCGGCTGGTGCTCGATCCCGGCATTCCGGCCGTGCGCCGCTGGATCTGTGGTGTGGTCGCGGAACTGGTGGCCTTCTACCACGTGGATGGGGTGCAATTCGATGACTACTTCTACACCGAATCGGCGCAGTCTCCCCTCGACGACGCACAGAGCTATGCCGACCACGGGGCCGGATTTGCCGACAAAGGGGACTGGCGCCGCGACAACACCTATCGATTGATGCGAGCGGTGGGCAGGACCATTCGGGCGATCAGGCCAGGGGTGGCATTCGGGGTCAGCCCGGCCGGGGTGTGGCGCAATCGTCAGGATGATCCCTTGGGTTCGGACACACAGGCCGGTGCGCCCGCATTCGATACCAGTTACGCCGACACCCGCCGGTGGGTTCGCGAAGAACTCGTGGACTACATCGTGCCGCAGATTTACTGGCCGCTGGCACGCCAGACAGTGCGCTACCACACCATCGCACGCTGGTGGGCGGACACCGTGCGCGGCCGGCGCGTGCAACTCTATATCGGCATGGCGTTGTACAAGGTCGGCACTGCCAACGCACTGGAGCCGGATTGGACAGTGGACGGCGGTGTGCCCGAGATCGCCCGCCAGCTGGACCTGAATGCATCGCTGCCCGAGGTTGGCGGCTGCATGTTGTTTCGCCACGGATTTCTCGCTGCGGCCCAGACGCAACAGGTGGTGGACTATCTCACGCTGCGTTGGCAGAGCCCTTGAAGCGATTGGCAAGAGGCCTGCCCGGCCAATGAGCCGAGGGGGGGCGCCGACGCTGCTTGTCCCACGTAGGCGTTGGATCCGGTGCGGGGACGCACCAGTCGGCACGTGCCGCTAATCGGCGCTGACCACGCGATTCTTGCCGGCCGACTTGGCCTCGTACATGGCGCGGTCGGCCCGGCGGATGACATCGTCCTGGGTTTCGTCGAGATGGCGCAGCGCCACGCCGCCGCTGAAGCTGACGAACAGGCGTACGTCGTCGTGCAGCAGCGAGCGTTGCGCCAGTGCGCGCTGCAGGCGGATCACCGCTGCGCTGGCTTCGAAGATGGTGGAGTCCGGCAACAGCAGCACGAACTCCTCGCCGCCGAAGCGGGCGATGGCATCGGTGGTGCGCAGCACCGACTTGGCCACGTCCACGGTATGGCGCAGCGCGGCGTCGCCGCCGGCATGGCCGTGGGTCTCGTTGAGGCGGCGGAAGTCGTCCAGATCCAGCATCGCCACGCACAAGGGTTGGCCGCCGCGCTGGGTACGGGCGGCCTCGCGCTGGAACAGCTCTTCGAAGCCGCGGCGGTTCAGTGCGCCGGTCAGCTGGTCTTCGCGCACCAGGCCGGCCACGTCCTTGAGTTCCTGCTCCAGCAGGGCGATGCGCTGCTCTGAGTCTTCGACCTGGCGACGTGCGGCCAGCAACTCGTCGCGCGCGGCCAGTGCCTGCGCCTGCACCCCGGCAGTGTCCTGCAGCACATCCTGCAGCAGGCGATTGAGGTCGGGAATGCTGCGAGCGTCGCCGATCGCCTGCGAATAGCCGGCAACGCGATCGTGGTACTCGCCGGTGCTGGTGGCCATGCCGTCGAGCCGGTCGACGAAGGACACCATCATCTCGCGCATCGCGGTCTTGGAGTCGGCAATGCCTTGCTTGAGCAGGCCCTGCTTGTAGATGACCTCGCGCAGGGTGCCGCGTGCCTGTTCGATCGAGCCGACATCCAGCGGCCCGGAGATCAGCTGCCGCACCACCGAGATCTGCCCCTGCAACCAGCTGCGATCGTCGAGCAGTTCGCCCACGTTCTCCAGCAACAGGTCGAACAGGCCGAGCAACAGGTTCTGCTGCTCGCTGGCATCTTCGGCGCGCAGGCCGATCTGATGACTCAGCTCGCGCAAGCGTTGTTCCAGGGTGATCAGTTCATGGCCGGGGCGCCAATGGCGCAGCGCCGATGCCAGGGTCTGTGCTTCCTCGGCCAGCTCCGGGCTGCGTTGCAACAGCGTGGCCAAGGCATTGCCCAGTGCGTGGCGCAGCAGGTCGCGCAGTTGCTCGGCTTCGGTGCGGCCTTCGGCCAGCGAGTCGCCGGTATCGATGGTGCGGATGTACTTGTCGATCAACTGCCGCAAGGCGCGGCCGTAGCCGGGCCAGTCGCCGGCCGCATACGCCGCGCTCAGGCGCACGCCCATGTCGCCGAGTTCGCCATGCAGGCTGCTGATGCCCTCGGCAAACGCCAGCAGCAGGGCCTCCGGATGCGCGGCATGCGAGAACAGGCGCATCAGCAGGGCGGTGGCGGCCGCCGGGTCGTGCGTGCCGGACTTGTTCTTGGCCGGCACCAGCTGGTGCGCGGCCAGGCCATGCCCGCCATGGCCGCCGCCGATCACGCTGGGCAGGGCGGCCGCCGGGCGTGCGCTGTCCGCGCCGCCCCAGGGCAACAGGCGGCGCAGCCCACCACGTGGGCGGCTTGGAAGTTCAGGCTGGTCTGCCATGCGCCGGGGTCTCGGAAAGTCTTGGTGCCATCGCTGGTTATCGGCGCGCAGGCGGCGCGCTTAAGTGGCCTGGACGGATCTGCGCAGTACCAGCACGCCTGCTCGCTCCCGGGCCGTGGGCAACCGGCAACCTGTGTGCGTGGCTGAACAAGTCAGCTGGGGCCATGGTGACTCCCCCGCGACCGCCCGCTTTGGGTGCGTTTCAACAACCGCGCACCACCGCAGGGATGTCATCGCACGGTCATGCGGCGCTTATGCCGGAACGCAGCCGCGACCATGCGCAAGGGAATGTCGATGTCGCAGAAAAGTCAGCACGTATTCACGCATATTTTATTTGCACGGGGTGTAGATTCGTCCCAAGGACAACGTGGAGTACGCGCGTTGCCCCGCTCCTCATTCGTAGCAGGTCGTCTGGCCGACTCGGCAGATGATGGTTGTCGCTTCGCCGTTTTCCGTCTCCACCCACTTTACGACGGACGTTTAGATGGTTGCCATGATGCCGCTTCCCGCTACTACTGCACGCTTCGAGCGCAGCACGATGCTCCCCACTCTTGGCAAGAGCGGGCGACCGCGTGATGCACGCGGGCGCTTCATTCGCCATCACGAACGTCTGCCGGTGTCGCCGACCGATACCCGCGGTGCCCTGTTCGTGGTGTCGGAGATGGCCGACTTCATCAAGGCGGGCGGTCTGGGCGATGTGGCGGCGGCGCTGCCACGCGCGCTGCGCCATCGCTACGACGTCCGCGTGCTGATCCCCGGCTACCGCGCCGTGCTGGCGCGTGCGGGCAAGGTGGAGATCGTCGGCCGGGTGCTGGCGCACGCGGCATTGCCGGCCTGCGACATCGGCCGCATCGTGCAGTCGGACGGCCTGCCGATCTACATCCTGCTGTCCAAGGAATTGTTCGAACGCGACGGCTCGCCCTACGTGAGCACCAGCGGGTCGGAGTTCGAAGACAATGCGATCCGCTTTGCCACCTTGTCGCATGCCGCCGCGCAGATCGCCGCCGGCCATGCCGGGCTGGGCTGGAAGCCGCGCCTGCTGCACCTCAACGACTGGCCGTGTGCGCTGGCGGCCGCCTATGTGCGCTGGTCCGGCGGCACCACGCCGTGCCTGCTGACCATCCATAACCTGGCCTACCAGGGCCTGGTGCCGTATTCGATGGCCGCCGCGCTGGGCATCCCCGCCGAGCGCGTGGCCGAGCTGGAGTTCTACGGGCAGATGTCGTTCCTGCGTGGCGGCATCGTGCATGCCGACCACGTCAACACGGTCAGCGTCAGCTATGCCCAGCAGATCACCGGCCCGGCGCAGGGCTGCGGCCTGGACCGCCTGCTGGCCGGTCGCGCCGCCAAGGGCGCGCTGACCGGCATCGTCAATGGCATCGACGCCAGCTGGGATCCGCGCACCGACGAATACCTGGATACGCATTTCAGCGTGAACCAGTGGCAGGGCCGTCAGGCCAACGCCGCGCAGGTGCGCAAGGCCTTCGGGCTGCGCGAGAGCAGCGGCCCGCTGTTTGCGGTGGTGTCGCGGCTGGTGCACCAGAAGGGCCTGGACCTGATCTGCGAGGTCGCCCCGCAGATCGTGGCCGCCGGTGGCCAAATCGCGGTGATCGGCGGCGGCGAGCCGGAGATCGAGCAGCAGGTCGCCGAGCTGACCCGGCGCTATCCCGGCCAGGTCGGTGCCTTCATCGGCTTCGAGGAAGGCCTGGCGCGGCGCATGTTTGCCGGCGCCGACTTCCTGCTGATGCCCTCGCGCTTCGAGCCGTGCGGCCTGAGCCAGATGTACGCTCAGCGCTTTGGCTGCCTGCCGATCGCGCACGCTACCGGCGGCCTGATCGACACGGTGGATGACGGTGTCACCGGCTTCCTGTTCCAGCACGCCAGCGTCGAGGCCCTGCGCCGTTGCCTGGAGCGCGCATTCCGCACCTTCCGCCTGCCCAGCCTGCTGTCGGCGATGCGCCGGGCGGCGATGCTGCGTCCCAGTGGCTGGGACGTGGCAGGCAAGAAGTACCTCTCGCTGTATGAGCACACCGCCGCAACCGCGCCTGCGCTTGCGACGGTGTCATGAGCGAACGGTTGGGCGTGCAGGGGCAGGAGACGGAAGCAACGGCGGTGACCATGGACGGGATGTCGGATCTGGAGCGGAGCGTACAGGCGCTGGCCGACGGCCTGCCTGCCGATGCATTCGCGGTGCTGGGCCCGCATGCCCAGCCAGACGGCCGCCGGCTGGTGCGCGTGCTCGCGCCCGGTGCCGAGGCCATGGGCCTGATCGATCCGCGCGGCAAGTTGCTGACGCGCATGCAGGCCGGCCCGGTCGATGGCGTGTTCGAGGGCATGCTGGCGATCGAAGGCCCGTATCGGCTGCGCATCGTGTGGCCCGAAGCGGTGCAGGAGATCGAAGACCCCTACGCCTTTGCCGCCACGCTGGACGAATCGACCCTGCTGCAGATCGCTGCCGGCGACGGCCAGGCACTGCGGCGCGCCCTGGGTGCCCGGCACCTGCACTGCAACGATGTGCCGGGGGTGCGCTTTGCGGTATGGGCACCGCATGCGCAGCGCGTGGCGGTGATCGGCGATTTCAACGGCTGGGACGCGCGCCGGCACCCGATGCGCCAGCGCATCGGCGGCTTCTGGGAGCTGTTCCTGCCGCGCGTGGAAGCCGGCACGCGCTACAAGTACGCCATTACCGCTGCCGATGGCCGCGTCTTGCTCAAGGCCGACCCGGTGGCGCGCCAGAGCGAATTGCCGCCGGCCACCGCCTCGGTGGTGCCGGGCGCGGCGCCATTCGACTGGACCGACGCCGCCTGGATGGCTGCGCGCGATGCCAGTGCCGCGCCGGCGCCGCTGTCGATCTATGAAGTGCACGCCGCGTCCTGGCGGCGCGACGGGCACGACCAGCCGCTGGACTGGCCGGGGCTGGCCGCACAACTGATTCCCTATGTGCAACATCTCGGCTTCACCCATATCGAGTTGCTGCCGATCACCGAACATCCGTTCGGCGGCTCCTGGGGCTACCAGCCACTGGGGCTGTATGCGCCGACGGCGCGCCACGGCAGCCCGGATGGCTTTGCCCAGTTCGTCGACGCCTGCCATCGCGCCGGCATCGGCGTGATCCTGGACTGGGTCAGCGCGCACTTTCCCGGGGATGCGCACGGCCTGGTGCAGTTCGACGGCGCGGCGGTGTACGAGCATGCCGACCCGCGCGAGGGCCTGCACCGCGACTGGAACACGCTGATCTACAACTACGGTCGGCCCGAAGTGACCGCCTACCTGCTGGGCAGCGCGCTGGAGTGGATCGACCACTACCACCTCGACGGCCTGCGCGTGGATGCGGTGGCCTCGATGCTGTATCGCGACTATGGCCGTGCCGAAGGCGAGTGGGTACCCAATGCGCATGGCGGCCGCGAGAATCTGGAAGCCGTCGCCTTCCTGCGCCAGCTCAACAGCGAGATCGCCACGCGGTTTCCCGGCGTGCTGAGCATTGCCGAAGAGTCCACCGCCTGGCCCGGCGTGACTGCGCCGATCGACGAGGGCGGCCTGGGCTTCAGCCATAAATGGAACATGGGCTGGATGCACGACACGCTGAGCTACATGCAGCGGGACCCGGCCGAGCGCGCGCAGCACCATAGCCAGCTCACCTTCGGCCTGGTGTACGCGTTCTCCGAGCGTTTCGTGCTGCCGATCTCGCACGACGAAGTGGTGCACGGCACCGGTGGCCTGCTCGGGCAGATGCCGGGCGATGACTGGCGGCGCTTTGCCAACCTGCGTGCCTATCTGGCGCTGATGTGGGCACATCCGGGCGACAAGCTGTTGTTCATGGGCGCCGAGTTCGGCCAATGGAACGACTGGAACCATGACCGCTCGCTGGACTGGCACCTGCTCGACAGCGCCCCGCATCGCGGCGTGCAGCGACTGGTCGGCGATCTCAACGCCGCGCTGCGACGAATGCCGGCGCTGTACCGCGGCACGCATCGTGCCGACGGGTTCGACTGGAGCGTGGCCGACGACGCGCGCAACAGCGTGCTGGCGTTCATCCGCCACGATCCCGAGGGCGGCGCCCCCTTGCTGGCGGTGAGCAACCTCACTCCGCAACCGCACCACGCGTATTGCGTCGGCGTGCCGCGTGCCGGCGGCTGGCGCGAAATCCTCAATACCGACAGCGCCCATTACGGCGGCAGCAACCTCGGCAACGGCGGTCGCCTTGCGACCGAGCCGATGGGCATGCACGGGCACGCACAACGCCTGCGCCTGACCCTGCCGCCGCTGGCCACGATCTATCTGCAAGCGGAGAAATAGCAATGAACCAGCGCAATGACACCACGCCGGCATGGGGCGCATGGCCAGCGGGTGAGGGACGGGTGCGCTTCGCGCTCTGGGCACCGGACGCCAGCAACGTGGAGGTGGTCTTCGACGACGGCGCGCGCGTCGCGTTGCAGGCCGCGCAGGATGGCTTCTTCAGCGCGGTGGTCGCCTGCGCGGCGGATGCGCGCTATCGCTACAGCGTCGACGGCGGCGAACCGGTACCGGATCCGGCCTCGCGCTGGCAGCCCGAGGGCGTGCATGGCCCCAGCGCCGTGCAGCCCGGCGACGGCTACGCCTGGCAGAACACCCAGTGGCAGGGACGGCCGTGGGACGAGGCGGTGATCTACGAACTGCATGTCGGCACCTGCGGCGGCTATGCCGGCGTGCAGGCGCAATTGCCGCAGCTGGCAGCAATGGGCATCACCGCGATCGAGCTGATGCCGCTGAGCGCATTCCCGGGTGCGCATAACTGGGGCTACGACGGCGTGCTGCCGTACGCGCCGGTGGAAGCCTATGGCACGCCGGACCAGTTGAAGGCGTTGATCGACGCCGCGCACGGACACGGCCTGATGGTGTTGCTGGATGTGGTCTACAACCACTTCGGCCCGGACGGCAATTACCTGCACAGCTATGCCGCCCCGTTCTTCAACGAGGACAAGCCCACGCCCTGGGGCGCGGCGATCGATTTCCGCAAGCCGCAGGTGCAGCGTTACTTTCTCGACAATGCGCTGATGTGGCTGCACGAATACGGCTTTGATGGCCTGCGCCTGGACGCGGTGCATGCGATCACGCCGAACGCCTTCCTGGATACCCTGCGCGAGACGGTGCAGGCCAGCCTGCCGGCCGGCCGCCATGTGCACCTGGTGCTGGAAAACGAGGCCAACCAGGCCTCGCAGCTGCAGCGCGGCTACACCGCGCAATGGGACGACGATTTCCACAACGCCCTGCATGTACTGCTGACCGGCGAAGCCGAAGGCTATTACGCCGCCTTCGCCGACAAGCCTACCGAGCACCTGGCGCGCGTGCTCGGCGAAGGCTTTGCCTACCAGGGCGAGCCCGATCCGCGCGGGCATGTGCGCGGCGAGCCGAGCGGGGCGCTGCCGCCGCACAAGTTCGTGGTCTTTGCGCAGAACCACGACCAGATCGGCAACCGGGCGCGCGGCGAGCGGCTGAGCGTGCTGGTCTCGCCGCAACGCCTGCGCGCTGCGCTGGCGCTGACGACGCTGACGCCGATGATTCCGCTGTTCTTCATGGGCGAGCCGTGGGGCGCCGAACAGCCGTTCCTGTTCTTCACCGACTTCGGCCCGCCGCTGGACGACGCGGTGCGCGAGGGGCGGCGCCGTGAGTTTGCGCACTTCGCCGCCTTTGCCGACGAAGCGCAGCGCGCCACCATTCCCGATCCGAACAGCCACGACACCTTTGCCGCCTCGCGCGCGCCGATCGAGGACGCCGCGCACGGCGAAGGCGCACAGTGGACAGCCTGGTTCACCGCGCTGCTGGGCGTGCGCCGCCAGTGGCTGGTGCCGGGGCTGGCACAGGCGCGCGCGGTGGGCGCCAAGGTGCTGGCCGACGGTGCAGTGACCGCCAGCTGGGAATTGCCCGACGGGCTGTGGCATGTCGCCTTCAACGTCGGCGCCGCAGCGGTGCCGATGCCGCCGCTGCGCGGACGCGTGGCGCATGCCGAAAACGTCGCTGCCGACGCGCAGCAGCTGCCGGTCGATGGCTTCATCGCCTGGCACGAGGCGCGCGCATGAGTACCCGCGACCTGAGCAGGAGCGACCTGCATGCGCTGGCCGGCGCGGCCGGGGTGATGGTGGACTGGGTGGATGCCAGCGACCAGCCGCGGCAGGTGTCCGAGCCATCGTTGCATGCGGTGCTCGCCGCGCTGGAACTGCCCGCCGCCACTGCTGCGCAACGCGAAGACAGCCTGCGCCGCTGCAAGGCGCAGGCCACCGAGCCGGCGCCGCTGCTGACCGTGCAGGTGGCCGAGCTGTTGCCGGTGTCGGTGGCCGCCAACTCCAGTGGCCGCTGGGTGGACGAGGACGGCGCCAGCGAGCCGGCCCAGGCGGACGCGCAGGGCCAGGTGCGTGCGCCGCAGCGTTTCGGTTACTGGACGCTGCAGATCGGCAACCTGGCCCAGCAGGTCGCGGTTGCCCCGCACCGCTGTTTCAGCGTGGCCGATGCCTGTGGCCTGCCGGCACCGCGTGCCTGGGGCATGGCGCTGCAGGTGTATTCGGCGCGCAGCATCGACGATGCCGGCATCGGCGATGCCTCGGGCACGGTGGACTGGGTGCGGCATGCCGCACTGGCCGGTGCCGATGCCCTGGCGCTGAGTCCGGTGCATGCCGCGCGCCCGGTCACCGGCGGCTACAGCCCGTATTCGCCCAGCGACCGGCGCTTCCTGGATCCCCTGCATGCCGCGCCGGTACGCGTGCTGGGCGAGCGCGCGCTGGAGGCCATCAACGCGGTGCCCGGCCTGCGCGAGCGCTTCGATACGCTGCACCACAGCGCCCTGATCGACTGGCCGGCCTCCGCGCAGGCCAAGTGGCAGCTGCTGCGTCATCTGTACACCCGCGTGCCCGCCGACCATCCCGATCTGGTGGCCTTCCGCAGCGCGGGCGGCGCGGCGCTGGAAGGCTTTGCGCGGTTTGCCGCGCAGGATTTCGGCGATGGTGACCCGCAGCTGCACGTGTTCACGCAATGGCTGGCGGCGCGCAGCTGGTCCGACGCGCAGCGCGAGGCGCACGAGCGCGGCATGAAGATCGGGCTGATCGCCGATCTGGCGGTCGGCTTCGATCCCAATGGCGCCGAAGCCGCAGCGGCTGCAGACACCGTGCTGCATGGCCTGGTGCTGGGTGCGCCGCCGGACGCCTTCAACGCCGACGGTCAGCATTGGGGCATCGGTGCGTACTCGCCCACCGCGTTGCGGCGTAGCGGCTATGCGCCGTATATCGCGCTGCTGCGCGCGGTGCTGCGCGACCGCGGCGGCATCCGCATCGACCATATCCTGGGCTTGTTGCGGCTGTGGGTGGTGCCGGAAGGGGCCAGCTCCAACGAGGGCGCGTATCTGGCCTATCCGCTGCACGACCTGCTCAATCTGCTCGCGCTGGAATCGTGGCGGCACCGGGCGATCGTGATCGGCGAAGACCTCGGCGTGGTGCCGCCGGGCATCCGCGAGGAACTGTCGCGGCGCGGGGTGATGGGCATCGATGTGTTGATGTTCACCCGCGACGACAACGGTGCGTTTGTCGCGCCGGCGTTGTGGCGGCCGGACGCATTGGCCACCACCACCACGCACGATCTGCCGACGCTGACCGGCTGGCGCGAAGGCCGTGATATCGACTGGCGGCGCAGGCTGGAACTGATCCAGCCCGCGCAGGCCAAGGACGATGCCGCGGCCCGCATCCAGGACGTGGCACGCCTGGACGCGGCGGTCGAACACAGCGGACTCAGCGCTGCGGACGACCCGCTGCTGGGCGCGCTTCGCTTCACCGCCACCAGCGTGTCGCCACTGGCCCTGCTGCCGGTGGAAGATGCGCTGGCGCTGCAAGAACAACCCAATCTGCCGGGTACCGTCGAGGTCCATCCCAACTGGCGTCGACGCCTGCCCGATCCCTTGCCGCATGCGCGCCTGAGTACGGCGCTGCAGGGCTTTGCCGAGGCGCGTCGCGTCGCGGCCGTTTCGGAACCGCATCCATGATCGAGCTTCGCGCCACCGCCCGCCTGCAGCTGCACGTCGGCTTTACCCTGCACGATGCGCTCGCGCAGGTGCCTTACTACGCCGGGCTGGGCATCAGCCATCTGTACCTGTCGCCGATCGGCACCGCGGTGCCCGGCTCCACGCACGGCTACGACAATATCGACCCGACCGTGGTCAATCCCGAGCTCGGCGGCGAAGACGCGCTCATCGCCCTGTCGCAGGCCGCGCGCGAACACGGCATGGGGCTGATCGCCGACATCGTGCCCAACCACATGGCCACGCATGCGGACAACGCGTGGTGGTGGGACGTGCTGCGCAACGGCCGCAGCGCCAAGCATGCCGACTGGTTCGACATCGACTGGCGCGCCCCGGGGCGCGACGGCAAGTTGTGGCTGGCGGTGCTGGACCGCCCGTATGCCACCGCACTGGCCGAAGGCCTGATCACCCTGGTGGTCGAGGACGACGGCAGCGCGGCGCTGGCGCATTACGACCAGCGCTACCCGATCCGTCCGCAGACGCTGGAGGTGCCGGAAAAGGCCGCGCGTGCGCAATGGCTGCGCGACTACAACGACGGCGCCAAGCGCGGCGATGGCCGCCTGCACAAGCTGATCGAGCGCCAGCCGTACCGCCTGAACTGGTGGCGCGTGGGCAACGACATGCTCAACTATCGTCGCTTCTTCGACATCACCTCGCTGGTGGCATTGCGGGTGGAGCTGCCGGCGGTGTTCGACGCGGTGCACGCGCTGCCGCTGCGGCTGGTGGCCGAGGGCCACCTGGATGGCTTGCGCATCGACCATGTGGACGGGCTGACCGATCCCACCGGCTACGTGCGCAAGCTGCGCAGCCGGCTGGATGCGGCCGGCCGCACCCGTGGCCTCAAGCCGGGCACCCTGGGCCTGTATCTGGAAAAGATCCTGGCGCCCGGCGAAGCCCTGCCGGCCGACTGGCCCTGCGATGGCACCACCGGCTACGACTTCATGGACCAGGTCGGCGGCGTGCTGCATGACGCGGCCGGCTTCAAGCCGCTGGCGCGTGCCTGGCAGAAGGTGAGCGGGCGCAGTGGCGACTTCGCACAGGAAGAACGTACCGCCCGCGACGAGATCCTGCGTGGCCCGCTGCAGACCGAATTCAATCGCGCCGTCGGTGCGTTGTCGGCATTGGCGCGACTGGACCCGCCCACGCGCGAGTTCAGCCCGCAGATGCTGGCGCGCGGCCTGTGCGTGTTGCTGCGCTGGTTCCCGGTATACCGCACCTACGCCGGTGCCAAGGGCGTGACCGGCAGCGAAGCCGAGCGCCTGCGCGCCACCGCCGCGCGTGCCCGCGAGGGCATGCCGGAGTCCATCGTTGCGGCCGTCGATGCGATCGAACGCTGGCTGCTCGACGACGCCGGCGCCGACCGCGCGCAGGTCGCCCTGCGGCGCATCCTGCGTCGTCGCGTGGAGCAGCTGTCCGCACCGCTCAATGCCAAGTCGGTGGAAGACACCGCGTTCTACCGGCACGGCGTGCTGCTGTCGCGCAACGAGGTCGGCAGCCATCCGACCCACTTCGCCAACGACCCCGCCGACTTCCACGCGCAGAATCTCGAGCGCGCCAAGCACTTCCCGCGTGCGTTGCTGGCCACCGCCACGCACGACCACAAGCGCGGCGAAGACCTGCGCATGCGGCTGGCGGTGCTGTCCGAGCAACCGCGCTGGTGGACCGAGCAGAGCAGCCGGTTCGATGCCTTGGCCGAGACGCTGGACGCACCGGCGCTGGCCGGCGGCGACCAGCAGATGCTCTGGCAGACCCTGGTGGCTGCCTGGCCGATCGGCCTGGGCGCCGACCAGGCCGAGCCGCTGGCCGAGTACGCCGAGCGCATTGCGCAGTGGCTGCTCAAGGCCGTGCGCGAGGCCAAGCTGCACACCAGCTGGACCGACGGCTCGCCGGACTACGAACAGGCCGTGCAGGCCACCGTGGAGCAGGTGCTGTGCAGCCGCGCCGGGCTGCCGCTGCGGCGGGCGCTGCTGCGCGCCAGCAACCACATTGCCGCGGCCGGTGCGCGCAACGCGCTGGTGCAGACCACCTTGCGCCTGACCGTGCCGGGCGTACCCGACCTGTACCAGGGCACCGAGGGCTGGGACCTGTCGCTGGTGGACCCGGACAACCGCCGCCCGGTCGACTACGCGCAGCGCCAGCAATGGCTGGCGCAGGCGCGCGACTGGAACACGCTGCTGCGCAGCTGGCGCGACGGTGCGGTCAAGGCACGTCTGACCGCACTGCTGCTGCAGTTGCGCGCCGAACACCCGGCGCTGTTTGCCAACGGCGACTATCAGCCGCTGACCGTGACCGGCGGCGGCGATGCGCAGGTGCTGGCGTTCCGCCGCCAGTACCGCGGCCAGTCGCTGGTGGTGGCAGTGACCCGGCTGGGTGCCGGCAACGCGGGCGATGGCGATCTGCCGCTGCTGGTGCCGCCGGCCAGCTGGGGTCAGGCCGCGTTGGCATTGCCGCAGGCCACGTACCGTAATGTGCTCGATGGCAGCACGCTGCAGCCGCAAGGCGGCCGCGTGGCGATATCCACGCTGTTTGCACGTGCGCCAGTGGCAGTGTTGCTGACCCCCTAAGAGAACGTACGCAATGAACGACACGGAACGGCAGACGCGGCTTCGCCAGTTGGCACAGGAGATCTGGGAGGCCGAAGGCCGCCCGGACGGCCACGCAGATCGGCACTGGGCCATGGCCGAGCGCCTGGTGGATGCCGAGGAACGCGCCGCCGAGCAGGCCGGTCCGCCGGCGAGTGCACGCCAGTAACGCATCCTCTGTCATCCTGCATGGTTCACTCTGCGGCCTGCGCCGTGTCAGGGTGACCGTGCCCAGGCACGCAGGCCCGCGCATCCGTTCAGCGTTTTGAGTTCACCGTTCCCAGGAGTTACCGATGGCCACCCGCAAGTTCACCCAGCGCTCGCGCATTCGCGAAGGCCGTCCCAACCCGCTCGGCGCCACCTGGGATGGCCTGGGGGTCAACTTCGCGCTGTACTCGCGCAATGCCACCCGGGTGGAACTGTGCCTGTTCGACGAGCGTGGCCGCGAGCAGGAGCGCCTGGCGCTGCCCGAGTACACCGACGAGGTCTGGCACGGCTATCTGCCCGACGCACGCCCCGGCCAGCTGTACGGCTACCGCGTGCATGGACCCTATGCACCCGATGCCGGGCATCGCTTCAACCACAACAAGCTGCTGCTGGACCCGTATGCCAAGCAGATCGTCGGCGAGCTCAAATGGGCGCCGCACCTGTTCGGCTACACCATCGGCCACCGCGACAAGGATCTGAGCTTCGATCGCCGCGACAGCGCCGCGTTCATGCCCAAGTCCGCGGTGATCGACCCGGCCTTCACCTGGGGCCAGGACCGCCCGCCGCAGACGCCGTGGAACCGCACGGTGATCTACGAGGCGCACGTGCGCGGGCTGAGCATGCTGCACCCGGCGGTGCCGCCGGAAAACCGCGGCACCTTCTCGGCCCTGAAGACCGACGAGCTGATCGACCACATCAGCTCACTCGGCGTCACCGCGGTGGAACTGCTCCCCGTCCACGCCTTCGTCGACGATCAATACCTGCTGGAAAAAGGCCTGCGCAATTACTGGGGCTACAACACCCTGGGCTTCTTTGCCCCGCAGGCGCGCTACATGTCCACGCGCACCGTGGCCGAGTTCAAGCAGATGGTGGCGCGGCTGCATCACGCCGGGCTGGAAGTGCTGTTGGACGTGGTCTACAACCACACCGCCGAAGGCAACGAACTGGGGCCGACGCTGTCGTTCAAGGGCATCGACAACGCCAGCTACTACCGCCTGGCCGACGACCGCCGCTTCTACATCAACGACACCGGCACCGGCAACACCTTCGACCTGACCAATGTCGGCGCGCTGCGCATGGTGATGGACTCGCTGCGGTACTGGGTGCAGGAAATGCATGTCGATGGGTTCCGTTTCGACCTGGCCACCATCCTCGGGCGCGAGCGTTACGGCTTCGATCCATCCGGCAGCTTTCTCGATGCGGTGCGCCAGGATCCGGTGCTGAGCCAGACCAAGCTGATCGCCGAGCCCTGGGATATCGGTCCGGGCGGTTACCAGGTGGGCAATTTCCCGCCGGGTTGGGTGGAGTGGAACGACAAGTTCCGCGACAACGTGCGCGCGTTCTGGCGTGGCGACGGCGGCCAGTTGGCCGAACTGGCCACGCGCCTGACCGGATCGGCGGACCTGTTCAACCACAGTGGCCGTCGCCCCACTGCATCGGTCAATTTCGTCACCGCGCACGATGGCTTCACCCTGCGCGATCTGGTCAGCTACGAAGGCAAGCACAACTTTGCCAACGGCGAAGAGGGCAGGGACGGCAGCGACCACAATATTTCGGCCAATTACGGTGTCGAGGGTGACACCAACGACCCGGCGATCAAGCAGCTGCGCCGCCAGCAGATGCGCAACCTGCTGGCCACGCTGCTGCTGTCGCAAGGCACCCCGATGCTGCTGGCCGGCGATGAGTTCGGCCATAGCCAGAACGGCAACAACAATGCGTATTGCCAGGACAACGAGCTGACCTGGATCGACTGGACCGCCGCCACCAAGGCCGCGGCCGCCGACCAGGCTGCGTTCGTGCGGCGGTTGATCCGCATCCGCCAGCGTTATCCGTTGCTGCATCGCGCCCGCTTCTTCGACGGCAAGTTCGATGAAGCGCTGGGTTTGAAGGATCTCACCTGGCTGGCGCCGGACGGCCACGAGATGGACGAAGCCGCCTGGCACGACCCGGAAGCGCGCGCGCTGATGCTGCGGCTGGATGGCCGCTCGCCGACCACCGGCCTGCGCGAGATCGCCGCCAACGTGACCTTGCTGATGCTGATCAACGCCGCCTCCACCAGCGTGTCGTTCACGCTGCCGGCGATGCACGACGAGCACTGGCGCGTGCTGGTCGACACCGCGCGCCATGGCGGCCGCGTGGTGGCCGGCGGCAGCGAATGGAAGGCCCCGGCGCATTCGCTGACCTTGCTCGCAGTGGAGCGCGATCGCATCGCCAGCAGCGCGCGCATCGTCTCCGAGGGCGCGCGCTGATGGCGGGGGGGATCTGATGGATGTGTTGCTGGCAGGGGCCACCGGGCTGGTCGGCAGGCATGTCCTGCACCAACTGCTGGCCGACGCGCGCTGCACCGGCGTAGTGGCGATCACGCGCCGGCCGTTGTCGCAGATCCACCCCAAGCTGCGCAACCAGGTGATCGATTTCGAACACCTGGACCACTGGACCGCACCGCGCATGGAAGCGGCCATCTGCGCCCTGGGCAGCACGATGAAGCAGGCCGGCTCGCGCGAGGCGTTCTATCGCATCGACCACGATTACCCGATGGCGCTGGCACGCGCCGCCTGCGCGCAGGGCACCTCGGTATTCGTGCTGAATTCGGCCGCCGGTGCCGATGCGCACTCGCGCATCTTCTACAACCGCGTCAAGGGCGAGCTGGAACGCGACCTGCGCGCCGTCGGCTTCCCCTCGCTCACCTTCGTGCGCCCGGGGCTGATCGGCGGGGAGCGCGAGCAGCGGCGTACCGGCGAGCACATCGGCAGCCTCGTGCTGGGCGCGCTCGGCCCGCTGTTGCCGCGCCGCTTCCGCATCAACCCGGCCGAGCGCATTGCCGCCGCATTGGTGCACGCCGCGCTGGCACCGACGCGTGGCGAGCACAGCGTCGAGGCCGCGGAGTTGGCTGACTAAGCCTGTTGCCGCGCGGCAGCTTGATAAAGACCCGCCCGTTCGCAGCATCGTAGGAGCGCGCTTGCGCGCGATGAGGCCTTACCGAGAAAGCCCCGTCGCGCGCAAGCGCGCTCCTACCGATGTACTGCAACGCAGAGGCATCCTCGCGAGCACAGGCACNATGAGGCCTTACCGAGAAAGCCCCGTCGCGCGCAAGCGCGCTCCTACCGATGTACTGCAACGCAGAGGCATCCTCGCGAGCACAGGCACCCGCTCACACCCCAGCGGCTGCCCGCCATCCACCCTCCAACAGCACCTTCGCCTAGCCGCAAGGGCATCGCATGGAAGACCGGGACTCTGTTTTCGTAGGAGCGCGCTTGCGCGCGATGAGGCCTTACCGAGAAAGCCCCGTCGCGCGCAAGCGCGCTCCTACCGATGTACTGCAACGCAGANATGAGGCCTTACCGAGAAAGCCCCGTCGCGCGCAAGCGCGCTCCTACCGATGTACTGCAACGCAGAGGCATCCTCGCGAGCACAGGCACCCGCTCACGCCCCAGCGGCTGCCCGCCATCCACCCTCCAACAGCACCTTCGCCTAGCCGCAAGGGCATCGCATGGAAGGCTGAGGATCTGTTTTTGTAGGAGCGCGCTTGCGCGCGAAGAGGCCTTGCCGAGAAAGCCCCGTCGCGCGCAAGCGCGCTCCTACCGATGCACTGCAACGCATGGGCATCCTCGCGAGCACAGACCCCCGCTCATACCCCCAACGACTGCCCGCCATCCACCGCCAGCACCTGCCCGGTGATCCAGCGCGCTTGCGGCGAGGCGAGAAACAATGCCGCGTCGGCGATGTGCTGGACCTGCCCGAATCCGCCGAACGGAATGCTGTCGCGGATGCGTGCATACAGGTCCGGCTCTGCGTCGCGACGCCGCGCCCATAGCCCGTCGGGAAACTCGATCGAGCCCGGTGCAATCGCGTTGACACGGATGCGCTCACGCGCCAGTTCGGCGGCCAGCGTGGTGGTGTAGTAATTCAGCGCTGCCTTGGCGGTGGAATAGGCGATCGCGCGCGGCGTGGGGCGTTGCGCATTGATCGAGCTGATATTGAGGATCACCGCCGCGTTGCTGTCGCGCAGGTACGGCAGCGCGGCGCGATTGCAGCGCACTGCCGCCATCAGGTCCACATCCAGGCCGGCCTGCCAGCTGGCATCGTCGTTGCCGTGTCCATAGCCGGAGGCGTTGTTGATCACCACATCCAGGCCATCCAGCGCCTGCGCTGCGGCCTGCACATAGGCCGCGATCTGCGCCGCATCCGACAGGTCGCAGGCGAAGGTATGGACCGGCCTGCCATGTGGTGCCAATGCCTGGGCCGCCTGTGCCAGGCCGTCGGCATTGCGTGCGCACAGCGAGACCTGCGCGCCGTTGCGCACGAACGCGTCGGCAATGGCCAATCCAATGCCACGGCTGCCGCCTGCGATCAGCACGCGTTGCGTGCGCGGCGAGATTTGCGTGGGTGCTGCGGAAATGGACATGGCGGACACTCGATCGGAAACCGGCATTATCGAGCAGCCCGGTCATGACGCGCTGCTCGGTGCCGTTGCAGTGTTGAACGCATCATCGCAATGTCTGCGGTCCGTTCCACGACGTCCACCGTTTCTGCCAACGACGCGCCGGCCACGACGCGTCGCGGGCTGGCGATCGTCCGCGCTCATCCCCAGGCGCGCGCGGCCGGTGCTCGGATTGCCATGTGCCACTCGTCCACTCAGGTTTTGAGCGCGCCGTCCATACGCCCCGCGCGATTGCTCGCTACATGTTGTCAGGTACCCCAAGTCGCGATGCGCAGCGCAGCGCTGCGCGCCAGGTTGGGAGGCATGCAGCGGCACCTGCCTGCAGTCGCGTGCGCTGTCATCTGCGTGCAATACGGCATGCGTGTGGCTTGCCACGCAAGCCTCATCACCAAGCATGATCAGCTCATGCGGTTTCGGTTGCTCGCCGCTAACCATTTGTTTACACGCTTGCGCCGCGCTGCGGGCACAACGTGCGGGTCATTCAGTGGGAGTTGCACATGGAAACCCATATCACCGTCATCGGTGCCGGCTTCTGCGGTACCGCGCTGGTCCGTGCGCTGGCGCAGACGGCCGATGCGCAGGTGCGCATCACCCTGGTCGGCGTGGCCGACACCTTCGGCAGCGGCATCGCCTATGGCGCCGCCCGGCCGGAGCACCTGCTCAACGTGCGCGCCAAGGACCTGGGGATCGATGCGCAGGCGCCGGGCGCCTTCGCCGACACCTTGCACCTGGGCGACAGCGGGCGGCTGGAATTCCTGCCGCGGCTTGCCTATGGCGATTATCTGCGCAGCGAGCTGGATACTGCCGTCAGCGGTGCGCAGGCCTCGATCGTGCGGCTGTCGCAGGAGGCGGTGGCAGTGGAGCGCGTGCGCCAGGGCTTTCGGGTGTTTCTGGCCAATGGCGATGCCTTCCATAGCGACCGGGTGGTGTTGGCAGTGGGTGCACTGCAACCGCAGGCGCTGGCCGGCATCGGCCCGCGTTTGAGCGTGCATCCGCGCTACATCGGGTGGCCGTGGCAGGGCGAGGCCCTGGCGCGGTTGTCGCCGGATGACGATGTGCTGATCGTCGGCACCGGGCTGACCATGGTGGACGTGGCATTGACGCTGCATGCGCGTGGTCATCGTGGCCGGATGGTGGCGATCTCGCGGCGCGGGCTGGCGCCGCAGGCGCATCTGCGCCAGCCGGGCGCAGTGCTGGAATTGCCGCCGCATCTGCAGCGCGCGCTCAAGGACGCCGACCTGCGTGGCCTGCTGCGCGGCGTGCGGCAGCTGAGCGCGGTGGTCGACGACTGGCGTCGCGTGGTGGATGCCTTGCGCCCGCATCTGCAACCGCTGTGGCAGCGGCTGGACCTGATCCAACGCGCGCGTTTTTTGCGTCACTTGCGGCCGTATTGGGAAGTGGCGCGGCATCGCGTTGCGCCGGGTGCGGCGGAGCAACTGGCGCAGCTGCAGGCCTCGGGCCAATTGCAGGTGACCGCAGCGCGCCTGCTGCGTGCGCGTTGGGTGCCGGATGGCGTGGAGGCGGTGATCCGCCCGCGCGGTGCTGCCGATGCGCAGACCGGTCATTACGATGCGGTGATCCGTGCGACCGGCTTGGATACGGACATCGACCGCACCAGCGACCCGCTGATCGCCGGCATGCGCGAAGCTGGCCTGCTGCGTGCCGATCCGCTGGGCCTGGGTGTGGATACCGATGCGCAGCTGCGCGTGCGCGATGGCACCGGGCAGATCGTGCCGGGCTTGTACTGCGTTGGCCCGCTGCTGCGCGGGCGCTACTGGGAAATCACCGCCGTGCCGGAGTTGCGCGTGGCCACGCGAGCCCTGGCAGAGCGCCTGTTGCTAGGGGCGATGCCGGCGTTACAGCCGGCGCCGGAACAGGTGCCGCGCGAGGCCAATGCGCGCCTGTAGCGAAGTGGACCCTCATTGCAGCTCTTGATGGCCATATGGAGTTGAGGCCTCACTTGGCTCGGCCCCGAGCCCTTCGTCCATCGGGAGGAGGGGGCGCGCCGGCGCCGGATGAGGCTGCGCGCGCAGCCTCGTGGGGTTACACGAGTCCTTGAAACCCTTGGTCCCGGTCGACCCACCAGTCGTAGCAGCAGACCTGGCCGCGACCGGGGCATTACCGGCACCCTCGCAGCACTCCACGCGTGCAGCGGACACTTGCGTGGTGCCCGTAGCGTCTTGCCGTCTACCGACGTTGCATTGGTTTTTTCTTCTGCAGAGAGAGACGTCCGGTCATCCCACACCGCCTCTGCGCGCGCGGGCATAGCCCGCATTTCGGGATCGCGCGCGGACTTCGCCAAACAGCGCAATCATGCCGCGTGATGCGTAGCGCACTGCGCCGGTGCAGACAGGATTGGGTCATGTTGATCGCCCTGGGCTGAGTACAGTCCAGTTCGCTTGATTCCCTCGTCCGCCTGGAGTCCGCCATGCCCCGTCTTGCCCACGCCACCTTGCTCGCCACGTTGTGCGCCTGTGCGCTGCCCGCCTGGGCCAGCGAATCGCTCAATACCCGTGCTGAAGTGCTCGCAGCGCTTGAATCCGGCTACGACGTCAGCCTGACCACCGATCTCGGTCGCTGCACGCCCGAAGAAGGCACGCCGGTCTCGCAGACCCGCGGCGGCCGCCATATCGACGCGTACCGCATCACCGAGGACGGCACCGCCGCATTCTCCGGTTCGCATTTCACCGTGGCCAACGACGGCAAGCCGATCCAGCAGTTCATGCGCTACCAGCTGCGCCCGGATGGCAGCGTGCGTTTCACCACCTACATGTACGACCTGCCGGGGTTGCAGCAACGTGGCCCGGTGCTGGCGTATCAATGCACGATCAACCAGGGCATCCGTTTCCACGCCGATTGAGTTGCAGCAACGGCGGGCGTGTGGCCGCGCAACGCGCAAAACGCTGCGGCACAGCGGTATCGAATCCGTGCGGCCGCCTTGCCTCGGTGTCGCGTGGGTATGCAGTCGTGCGCGACGCCCTGGGTGCATACGTGGCCGTTGCCAACCATTACCCGGACGGACGCCGCCGATCTGCGGCGTGGTGTGTCGCAGGGAGCGTCGTTGCACCAGCGCAATGACATCGACTGTGGCGATGGCTGTGTGGCATGCCAACTGCCCGGTACTGGGCGCTGTGCCGATGCTCGCAGCACGCCAGCATCAACCCGCAACGCCGCCAGTGTCGGCGTTGCGGGTCATCACGCGGCGCATCGCCGCGCCACTGCGATGACTACCGCTGCTGGACTGCCACCGCGTCGCCACCGCCGCGCTGCCAGCCGCCGCCCAGCGCCTTGAAGGTCGCCACCGCGCTGCGTGCCGCTTCCGTGCGTGCCTGGACCTGTGCATCGGAGGCGCGCAGCAGGCTGTCGTCGGCGTTGAGCACTTCGATCAGGCTCACCGTGCCCTTTTCATAGGCCAGCGCCGAGGCGCCGCGCGCCTTGCCCAATGCGTCCACGCCTTGCGAGAGCACGCTTGCCTGCTGCTCGCGTTTGACCAGCGCGGTGAACGCATTTTCGACATCCTCGGTGGCGCGCAACACGGCCAGGCGATACGCCGCCAATTGTTCGGCCTCCTGACCCTTGGCCTGGGCGATCTGCGCATTGATGCGGCCGAAGTCGAACAGCCGCCAGCGCAGCCCCAGCACACCGGACGACTGCGCGGCATTGCCGGTGAACAGGTTGCCGCCGGAGATGGCCGTGGCGCTGCCGAGCAGGCCGCTGAGTGAGAACTTGGGGTAGTACTCGGACATCGCCACGCCGATGCGCGCATTGGACGCGGCCAGGCGGCGCTCGGCCACGATCAGGTCGGGACGGCGGCGCAGCAGGTCGGCCGGCGAGCCGCTGTCGGCGATCTGCGGTGCAAGCGGGATGGGTTTGCTCGCCGCCAGCTCCGCGCGGTGGGTGCCGGGCGCCACGCCCAGCATCACATCCAGCGCGTTCATGGCTGCGACCAGCCCGGCTTCCAGCCCGGGCACGGTTGCCTGCACCTGCGCCAGCGCGCCCTGGGCCTGCTGCAACTGCAGTTCGGCCGCCAGGCCCTTGCCGTGCAGCAGGGTCACCATCGACACCAGCCCCTGCTGGGTGGCGACCTGGCGCTGGGCCACCTCCAGCCGCCCCTGCAGGCCGCGGATGCTGATGTAGATGTCGGCGGTCTGCGCCGCCACCGCCAGCCGGGTGGCGGCGGCACCGGCTTCGCTGGCCTGGTAGTCGGCCAGCGCGGCCTGGCGGCCGCGACGCAGGCCGCCGAACAGGTCCAGTTCCCAGCTGGCGCCCAGGTTGGCCTCGTAGAGCGTCGCGTAGCGGTCGAAGTTGGGCGTGCTGCTGATCACCTGCCCGAGCGGCGTTTCCAGCGACTGGTAGGCGCGGGTGGCGTTGCCGCTGATAGTGCCTGAGGGCAGCAGCGCGGCAGTGGCGGCGGTCAGCCCGGCACGGGCCTGGGTGACGCGTGCGGTGGCCTGGGCCAGGTCGAGATTCTGCGCCAGTGCGGCGGTGACATAGCGGCTCAGGTCCGGGTCGTTGAATCCGTTCCACCAGGTGGCCAGGTCCGCCTGCGCAGTTGCCTGCCGTTCAGCGACTTCCGCCTGGCCCATGTAGTGGTCCGGCAACGGCGCGTCCGGTCGGGCGTAGTTGGGGCCGACCGCGCAGCCTGCGGCCAGGCTGGAGGCAATGAGCGCTGCAAGGGTGCGGAGTGACGGCATGACGAGACCAGAGTGGCGGAGATGTTGAGTGACTTTAATACGAAATGGTCACTTTTGTAAGTCGGGGGCGACGGCGCTAAGCTGTCGAAATGAATAACGCATCCAGCTACCCCGTCTCGGGCCGAGGCCCGGTCGATCATGACGTGCGCGACCAGATCGTCGTTGCCGCCACCGACCACTTCAGCCGCTATGGCTATGAGAAGACGTCCGTTTCGGACCTGGCCAAGGCGATCGGGTTCTCCAAGGCCTACATCTACAAGTTCTTCGAGTCCAAGCAGGCCATCGGCGAGTCGATCTGTACCAACTGCATGCGCCAGATCGAGACCGAGGTCTGCGCCGCGATGGACGAAACCGACCAGGCGCCGGAGAAAATCCGTAGACTTTTCAAGGTGATGACCGAAGCCAGCCTGCGCTTGTGCTTCCAGGATCGCAAGCTCTACGAAATTGCCGCTTCGGCAGCAAGCGAGCGCTGGCAATCGGTCCTCGCCTACGAGGTCCGCATGCAGAAACTGGTGCACGATGTGCTGCAGCAGGGCCGTCTCAATGGCGATTTCGAGCGCAAGACGCCGCTGGACGAGGCCGCCCAGGCCGTCTACGCGGTCCTGCGCCCGTACATGAATCCGGCGATGCTGCAATACAGCCTGGAGCACACCGAAGAGATGCCTGCGCTGTTGTCGGGCCTGGTCCTGCGCAGCCTGTCGCCTTAAAAGTTGTTTGTGACTATTGACTGATTTGGTCACAAGTCCCAGGATGCGAGCCTTCATCAGATCGCTTCGGGATTCCCATGCTTCGGCGCCGCGTCGTTACCTCTCTCGTCCTGTCTGTCCTGCCGCTGGCACTGGTTGCCTGCGGCGGAAAGGCGCAGCCTGATCCACGCACCGCCACCCCGCTGGTCCGGGTGGCCACGGTGGGCGATGCCAGCTCGGCGGCGCGGAGTTTTTCCGGCACCGTCGCGGCGCGCGTGCAGAGCGACCTGGGCTTCCGGGTTGCAGGCAAGGTGTCCGAGCGGCTGGTCGATGCCGGCCAGAGCGTCAAGCGCGGCCAGCCACTGATGCGCATCGATCCGGTGGATCTGCAACTGGCCGCGCGTGCGCAGCAGGACGCGGTGGCCGCTGCCCGCGCCCGTGCCCTGCAGACCGCCGAGGATGAAGCCCGTTATCGCGACCTGCGCGGCACCGGCGCCATCTCCGCCTCGGCCTACGACCAGATCAAGGCGGCCGCCGATGCGGCCAAGGCGCAGCTGAGCGCCGCCCAGGCCCAGGCCGATGTCGCGCGCAATGCCAACCGCTATACCGACCTGCTGGCCGATGCCGACGGCGTGGTGATGGAGACGCTGGTCGAACCGGGCCAGGTGGTCGCGGCCGGCCAGCCGGTGGTGCGGCTGGCGCATGCCGGCCGCCGCGAGGCGGTGATCCAGTTGCCGGAAACCCTGCGCCCGCAGGTCGGCTCGGTGGCGCAGGCCACCTTGTTCGGCAACGCCGCGGTCAGCGTGCCGGCCACCTTGCGCCAGCTGTCCGAAAGCGCCGACCGGCTGACCCGCACCTTCGAGGCGCGCTACGTGCTCGACGGTGCGCTCGCGCAGGCGCCGCTGGGAACGACGGTGAGCATCCGCATTCCCGATGGCACCGCTGCCGCCACGCAGGCCGGGCTGCAGGTGCCGCTGGCCGCGCTGTTCGACGCCGGCAAGGGGCCGGGCGTGTGGGTGGTTGCCGGCAATCCGGCCAAGGTGAGCTGGCGGCCGGTGACGGTGCTGGGCCTGGACGACGACCACGCCAATGTCGCCGGCAAGCTGGCGCGCGGCGAGCGCATCGTGGCGCTGGGGGCGCACCTGTTGCGCGACGGCGAGCAGGTGCGCGTCGCCACCACGATCGCGCCCGCCAATGGCAGCGCGACCGGCGCCAGGACCGCGACCGCGGCAGGAGCGCAGCCGTGAGCGAGGGCCGGTTCAATCTCTCCGCGCTGGCGGTGCGCGAGCGCTCGATCACGTTGTTCCTGATCTTCCTGATTTCGCTGGCCGGCCTGGTCGCATTCCTCAAGCTCGGTCGCGCCGAAGACCCGGCCTTCACCGTCAAGGTAATGACCATCGTGACCGCCTGGCCGGGCGCAACACCGCAGGAAATGCAGGACCAGGTCGCCGAGAAGCTCGAAAAGCGCCTGCAGGAACTGCGCTGGTACGACCGTAGCGAAACCTATACGCGCCCCGGGCTGGCGTTCACCACCTTGACCTTGCTGGACAGCACGCCGCCCAGCCAGGTGCAGGAGCAGTTCTACCAGGCACGCAAGAAAGTGGGCGACGAAGTCGGCAACCTGCCGGCCGGCGTGATCGGGCCGATGGTCAACGACGAATATGCCGACGTCACCTTCGCGCTGTTCGCACTCAAGGCCAAGGGCGAGCCGCAACGCTTGCTCGCGCGCGATGCCGAGACCCTGCGCCAGCGCATGTTGCACGTGCCGGGCGTCAAGAAGGTCAACATCATCGGCGAGCAGCCCGAGCGCATCTTCGTGGAGTTCTCGCACGAGCGCCTGGCCACGCTGGGCATCAGTCCGCAGGACGTGTTCGCCGCGCTCAATGCGCAGAACGCCTTGAATGCGGCGGGTTCGGTGGAGACGCGCGGGCCGCAGGTGTTCATCCGCCTGGACGGTGCGCTCGACAGCCTGCAGAAGATTCGCGACACCCCGCTGGTGGTGCAGGGCCGCACCTTGAAGCTGTCGGATATCGCCACGGTCAAGCGCGGCTATGAAGATCCGTCCACCTTCATGATCCGCAGTGGCGGCGAGCCGGCGTTGTTGCTGGGCATCATCATGCGCGATGGCTGGAACGGGCTGGATCTGGGCAAGTCGCTGGACAGCGAGGTCAGCGCGATCAATGCCGAACTGCCGCTGGGCATGACCCTGAGCAAGGTCACCGACCAGGCGGTCAACATCGACGCATCGGTCGGCGAGTTCATGACCAAGTTCTTCGTCGCCTTGCTGGTGGTGATGCTGGTGTGCTTCGTCAGCATGGGCTGGCGCGTGGGCATCGTGGTGGCGGCGGCGGTGCCGCTGACGCTGGCGGCGGTGTTCGTGGTGATGCTGGCCACCGGCAAGAACTTCGACCGCATCACGCTGGGGTCGTTGATCCTGGCGCTGGGCCTGTTGGTGGACGACGCCATCATCGCCATCGAGATGATGGTGGTGAAGATGGAGGAAGGCTACAGCCGCGTCGCCGCATCGGCCTATGCATGGAGCCATACCGCCGCGCCGATGCTGTCCGGCACGCTGGTGACCGCGGTCGGCTTCATGCCGAACGGCTTTGCCGCCTCCACCGCCGGCGAATACACCAGCAACATGTTCTGGATCGTGGGCATTGCGTTGATCGTGTCGTGGGTGGTGGCAGTGGTGTTCACGCCCTACCTGGGGGTCAAGCTGCTGCCGGACCTGAAGAAGGTCGAAGGCGGCCACGCCGCGATGTACGACACGCCGCGCTACAACCGCTTCCGCACCGCGCTGGCACGCGTGATTGCGCGCAAGTGGCTGGTGGCCGGATCGGTGGTGGGCCTGTTCGTGCTCGCGATCGTTGGCATGGGCATCGTCAAGAAGCAGTTCTTCCCGATCTCCGATCGCCCCGAAGTCCTGGTCGAAGTGCAACTGCCGTACGGGACCTCGATCAACCAGACCAGCGCGGCCACCGCCAAGGTCGAAGCCTGGCTCGCCCGGCAGGACGAGGCCAAGATCGTCACCGCCTACATCGGGCAGGGTGCGCCGCGCTTCTTCCTGGCCATGGGCCCGGAGTTGCCGGACCCGTCGTTTGCCAAGATCGTGATCCGCACCGACGACCAGCGCCAGCGCGATGCCTTGAAGCTGCGTTTGCGCAAGGCCATCTCCGAAGGTCTCGCCTCCGAAGCCCGCGTGCGCGTCACCCAGCTCACCTTCGGCCCGTACTCGCAGTTCCCGGTGGCCTACCGGATCAGCGGTGCCGATCCGCAGGTGTTGCGGGGCATCGCCGCGCAGGTCAGGCAGGTGATGCAGGACAGCCCGATGCTGCGTACCGTCAACACTGATTGGGGCACGCGCACCCCCACGCTGCATTTCACCCTGGACCAGGACCGCCTGCAGGCAGTGGGGCTGACCTCGACCGCCGTGGCCCAGCAACTGCAGTTCCTGCTCACCGGCGTGCCGGTCACGCTGGTGCGCGAAGATATCCGCAGCGTGCAGGTAATGGCGCGTTCGGCCGGCGACACCCGCTTCGATCCGGCACGCATCGCCGACTTCACCCTGGCCGGTGCCAATGGCCAGCGCGTGCCGTTGTCGCAGGTCGGCAAGGTGGATGTGCGGATGGAAGAGCCGATCATGCGGCGTCGCGATCGCGTGCCGACCATCACCGTCGGTGGCGATGTCGGCGAGGAGTTGCAGCCGCCGGATGTCTCGGCGGTGATCACCAAGCAATTGCAGCCCATCATCGAAAAACTGCCCAGCGGTTATCAGATCAAGGAAGCTGGTTCCATTGAGGAATCCGGCAAGGCAACCACGGCGATGCTGCCGCTGTTCCCGATCATGCTGGCGGCCACCTTGCTGATCATCATCCTGCAGGTGCGTTCGATCTCGGCGATGGTGATGGTGTTCCTGACCAGCCCGCTGGGCCTGATCGGCGTGGTGCCGACCTTGATCCTGTTCCAGCAACCCTTCGGCATCAACGCACTGGTGGGCCTGATCGCATTGTCGGGCATCCTGATGCGCAACACGCTGATCCTGATCGGGCAGATCCACCACAACGAGGCCGAAGGTCTGGACCCGTTCCATGCCCTGGTGGAAGCCACCGTGCAGCGTGCAAGGCCGGTGATCCTGACCGCGCTGGCGGCGATCCTGGCATTCATCCCGCTCACGCACTCGGTGTTCTGGGGCACGCTGGCCTATACGCTGATCGGCGGCACCCTGGCCGGCACGATCCTGACGCTGGTGTTCCTGCCGGCGATGTATTCGATCTGGTTCAAGATTCGTCCCGATACCGGCAACGGCAACGGCAGCAGCACCCCGGCGGTTGCGCAGCACGCCTGAGTGCCAACGGCGACGGCGGCCATGCTGCCGTCGCCGGGCGGTGTCGCGCACCCGGCGTCTTCGCGTTCGATCCACGCGCAGCCACATCGGCTGCGGCCGCTCTCCTCTCACAGATAAGGGAACCACCATGCAACAGCAACCTGTCGTGCTGATCACCGGCGTGTCCTCCGGCATCGGCCGCGTTGCCGCAGAGCGCTTCGCCCAACGCGGCTGCACCGTCTACGGCAGCGTACGTGCGCTTTCCACTGCCGCGCCGCTGGCCAATGTGGAATTGGTCGAAATGGACATCCGCGACGCTGCCTCGGTGCGGCAGGCCGTCGACGGCATCGTCGGCCGCAGCGGCCGCATCGATGTGCTGGTCAACAACGCAGGCCGCAATCTTGTCGGCGCAGTGGAGGAAACCAGCCCCGACGAAGCTGCCGTGCTATTCGATACCAACGTGCTGGGCATCCTGCGTACGGTCCGGGCGGTGGCGCCGTACATGCGGGAAAAACGCCAGGGACGCATCGTCAATGTCAGCTCGGTGCTGGGCTTCCTGCCGGCGCCGTACATGGGCGTGTACACCGCCTCCAAGCATGCGGTGGAAGGGCTGTCGGAAACGCTGGACCACGAGCTGCGCCAGTTCGGCATCCGGGTGACGCTGGTGGAACCGGCGTACACCAAGACCAGCCTGGGCAGCAATTCGCCAGTGGTGCAGACCACCATCGCCGAGTACGACCGCGAACGTGACATGGTCGGCCGTGCGTTCACCGGCTACATCGACAATGCGCCGGGACCGCAGGACGTGGCCACCACCGTGGTGGAGGCCGCACTGGGCAAGTGGCGCATGCGTCGCACGCCGCCCGGCCAGGCATCGCTGCTGAGTAAACTGCGCCGGTTCATGCCGGCAGGCGCGGTGGATGGCAGTTTGCGCAAGCGGCTTGGATTGACCTGACACAGGCAGCGCGCCTGTGGGTGGATGCGTGACACCTTGCGCATCGATAACCACTGCGCGCCTTCAGTCAGATGCGGGTGGTGTCTGCAATCGCCATGCACCGCCTGTCCATGGCCAGCCTTGCGTGTGTCGCCCCATCCATGTGCGGCGACCCATCAACGCTCGGCAGCAGCGCCAGGTCAGTCGCGTGCCGAGCGATGACCAACGCCCCGATTTCGAGCACCGACCACAGCCGGGTGGCGGTGCGCACCCTGGTTTTGCTCGCTGTTCCAAAGCATCGCGTGCCCCACGCCGCCGGACGCCGCCGGGGGGCAGGCGGCATGGAGTGGTCGGGTACCGGTTACACCTGGTCGGTGGGCACCACATACACTTCGGCAATGTTGACGTTCGCCGGTGCCTGCGCTGCGAACAGGATGGTGTCGGCAATATCCATCGGATCCAGCATCCGCACCGTGCCGGCATAACCGGCCATCATTGCCTGATATTCCGCGCTGGTGGTCTGCGCCGGAAGCTCGGTTGCAACGATGCCTGGCTGAATGCTGGTGACGCGGATGTTGTGCTTCTTGCCGACTTCCATCCGCAGGCCTTCGGTGAACGCGGTCACCGCAAACTTGCTTGCCGAGTACACCGCAAATCCCTGGCCAAAGACCTTGCGCCCGGCAATCGAGGACGTATTGAAGACGTGGCCGGAATGCTGCTTGATCATCTGCGGCAGCACCGCTGCGGCCACGTTGAGCACGCCTTTCACGTTGACATCGATCATCTGTTCCCATTCGTCGGTATGGAAGTCATCGATGCTGGACAGCGGCATGATGCCGGCATTGTTGACCAGCACGTCGATGGCGCCATAAGCGCCGATCAGGGCTGCGACGCCAGCAGTGACCGAGTCCTTGCTGGCGACATCCATTTCCAGCACGACGGCCTGGCCGCCCGCCTGCTCGATGCCTGACTTCAATGCCTGCAGCCGGTCGATGCGGCGTGCGGCAAGGCCCACCTTCATTCCTGCCGCTGCGAGTTTCTTGGCCGTTGCGCTACCGATGCCGCTGGAGGCGCCGGTAATCAGGGCCACTTTGCCGTGGAGCTCATTCGTTGACATGGACAGTCTCTTCGCTGGTTGTCGATGCGGGACCGGACGCGGCGCCGCTGCGTCCTGTCGGCTTTCAGTATCGGCGAGATGATATCCATCCTATACTTAGTTTCAATTACGCACCTTGAGGTAACTAGATATGGCCGAGGAAACCACTGCGCCCTGCGACCTCGATCGCATCTCGGATATCCGCACCGTGCTGGAGCCGATCGCCAACAAGTGGTCGATCATGATCATGACGGTGCTGTGCAACGGGCCGACGCGTTTCAACCAGATCAAGCGGCAACTGGACGGTGTGACGCACAAGTCGCTGACCGAAGCGTTGCGGCGGCTGGAGCGGATCGGCTTGATCAGCAGGGAAGTGATTTCCTCGTCCCCGGTGGCCGTGCAATACCGGCGCACGCCCTTGGGCGACACCCTGGAAGCGCCGATGATGGCGCTGCTGCACTGGTGCCAGGATCACGCCGATGAAGTGATTGCCGCCGAGCAGGCGTTCGTGGCGGACATGCAAGCGCTGGCGCCAGCAACGGCAAGCGTGGGCTGAGGGACTGCGGCTGATGCACGCGTGCACCATGCCGAGTTGAGATGTGAGGCTTGCGCGTGGCGCTGCCTGGCATCGGCCGGGAGCGGATCGGGATGGCGCATCGAGGGAGGCGGCCGAGTGCTCATGGGCAGGCGCCTCGGCGGCCGAGGCGGCGGCAGTGGCACGCCTTGGCCGCCGAGGCGCCGGAGCTGCGTCGTGGCTGATCGCAGCGGGGTCGAAGCGATGCGCGATCGGCGTGCCGGCACCGGTGTGCTCCCCGGCACGAGGGCGACCACGCCATCGAGCGCATGCACATGCAGGTGCCCGCTCGGTCCATGGCCAACGGCCGATGATTCACCCAGATGGGCCGTGTGGCCCCACAATAGGCGGCCAGTTCCCCAACCGATGTCCCCATGCGCAAGACCTACCAGCTCAACCTCGAAGGCAAGAACCGCGACCGTCTGCTGGAAGCCAGCAAGAACGATATCCGCAAGTACATCCGTCGCGAGCGCCGCAAGGACCTGCCCGAGGGCGCGGACTACTGGGACTTCGACATGCGCTTCGGGGTGGACGAGGCCAGTGCCGCGCCGCTGCCGCCGGCCGAGCTGATCCGGGCGATCAATGCGCTCACCAGCGAAGGTGGCGAGCAGTTCTTCGTGGAAATCCTGCGCAAGCCCGGCAAGCGTACCCCGCGTGCCGATGGCGACAGCGCCCCGGGCGGCGAGCTGGATTTCGAGCAGGACTGAGGCGCTGCACCGGCGTGGCAGTGGATTGCCGCTGCGTTGGCATGCCGTGCGCGGCCGTCTTCGGCAATGCGCCTTGCCGTCACCGCGGGTGGCCTGAGCGGATCTAAGGTCAGATCGCATGCCGTGCACGCGGCAGGCATCGGCAGCCGATGTCCGCCATCTGCGAAGCCGCAACGTGCCAAGAGTGCGCAAGACCGGCATCGACGCATGCTGACGCTGTCCGGCCTGCGCATGTGCCGCATGTTCAGGCGCGGCGCCTGCTCCTTCCAGATCCGCGCGACGACAACACGTTGCGCGTGATCGACCACGCTCAGTCCGGCTCGCCCGCCTGTGACGCTGCCGCACGCAATTTGTCCTTCTTGCTCGGCCGCCTGCCCTTGATGCCGCCGTTGTCGTCCGCAGTGCGCGTGCCGGGGTGTGGCGTCTGCGGCGCAGGCGTCGCTGCCGCCGGGGTCGGCTCGAAACCGGCGACCACGCTGGTCGGCATGCGCAGGCCCTGGCGTTTTTCGATCAAACGCCATTGCGGCTGGCTCTCTGCGGTGATGAAGCTGATCGCAAGGCCGCTGGCACCTGCGCGTGCGGTGCGGCCGATGCGGTGGGTGTAGTCCACCGTCGAGCGCGGCAGGTCGTAATTGACCACCGCCGGCAGCGCGTCGATGTCGATGCCGCGCCCGGCCAGATCGGTGGCCACCAGCACCTGCAGCTCGCGCTGCTTGAACGCATGCAACGTACGCTCGCGGCGGCCCTGGCTCAGCTCGCCATGCAGCGGTTGCGCGTTGATGCCGGTCTTGGTGAGTTTTTCGGCGACTTTCTCGGCGGTGTGGCGGCTGGCGACGAACACCAGCACATGCGACCAGCCGTGTTCCTGCAGCAGGTGGCGCAGCAGCTGCGTACGCTGGCCGGCGTCGACGGCGATCGCGCGTTGTTCGATCGCAGGCGCAGCCTGCGGCGTGGCGGCAATGGTGATGCGCAGCGGGTCGCGCAGGCGACGCTTGGCCAGCGAGGCGATGGCGGGCGGAAACGTGGCCGAAAACAGCACGGTCTGGCGCTGTGCCGGCAACAACGCCAGGATGCGATCGAGCTCGGCGCCGAAGCCCAGTTCGAGCAGGCGGTCGGCTTCGTCCAGCACCAGCGTGGCGACCTCGCCCAGGCGCAGCGCGTTGTGATCGACCAGGTCCAGCAGCCGGCCGGGTGTGGCGACCACGATATCGGCACCACCGCGCAGGGCAAGCAGCTGCGGATTGATCGAACTGCCGCCGGTAGCCGCAACGATCCTGAGCCGCCGCGGCAGGTGCGCCGCCAGCTGACGCAGCGTGTCTTCGACCTGCGCAGCGAGTTCGCGCGTGGGCACCAGCACCAGCGCGCCGAGCACGCGCGGGGCAACATCCGGCGCCAGGCAGCGTTGCTGCAGCAATGGCAGCGCATAGGCCAGCGTCTTGCCCGAACCGGTCTGCGCCATCGCGATCAGATCGCGTCCCTGCAGCATCGGCGGAATTGCCTGCTGCTGGATCGGCGTGGGTAAGTGGTGACCGGCCTTGGCGAGCGCGGTATCGAAGAACGGCTGCAGCTGCGGCGACAGCGAGAGGTGAGTGAATGACATGCGGACATTATCTAGGATTGGCGGCGCCAATTGCATTCAGGAGCTTGGCAATCGCTGTAGATGGCAGGCTCTGCTGCTCCTTCAGTGTCGAGGCCCCGTTCGTATTCTTGTGAGCCAATTCGTATTGGCGCAGAAAGTGAAGGGTCATGGTGATTAGATTGTTCGCCACTACGAGGAGCAACGCCGCGCCAGACTAAAATTCAATGCGAGGTAGCCAAGATGGGTTCGTGTATCTCCAAGTGCAGTAGCTTGCCGGACTCTCCGGCAACAAACACTGTGAGTTCGTTACACGACCAAGAAGAATGCCCTAGTCCCGATTCCATCAGTTCTAGTACATCTTCATCCGGAAGATTCGAGGAGCTGAGACCCGCGCCAAAGCAATCGCAAGCGCCAGAAAGTTCCAAGCGCCGCCTTGTTGGAGAGGCTGAAAATACGCTTTTCTTTGGCCGCCAGGAGACACAAGATAAATTGTTGCTGTGGACACATGACGGCGATGAAGCCGCCATGATGCATAGCTTGCAAAATATCCCGATTACTGTGCGTCAGTTCCTGGGTGGTCATCCATCATTCGACCCGGAGGAGCGTTGTCCGGACTTGAATCAGCATTTTGCTGACCATTTGCGATCAAATCCGAAATGGGCGTCCGCCGTGAATGATCACAACAGAGAGAATTTCAGCAGCGAAATGCCTGACATGAGCAGGGCGGCGTCGATGTTTGGTGATCCAGTGGCCTTGGCAGGTAGAACGTACAAAGAGGTAGAGAAGCAGGCAGCCCTTAATGAAACCAACGTTTTCAAGAAAAAATCCAAAGGTGCCCTCTCCTTCGCTGTTGAGACAGGTCGCGATGTCGCCTTTGGCTTAGGCGGTCATGACGAGATGACTTCGGCGCCAGCCAAGAGCCGATTCTATAAAAAGGGATACTACGCTGGGACAAGCGTCACCGACTCGGAGCTAAGGCACCTTTATCGCAATCGCGACGATTCCGGCTACCAGCAGCGTGTTCAGTTCTATAGCGAAGTACACCATGCGCTGGATTCGCCCATGAGGCAGCATACTGAATTTGAACAGTGCGCGCCGCCTTGGGAGCAAGAACCGCATATCTGGCAGACCTACAAGCCAAAGTCCGAAGGCTAGCTAGCAATAGCGTCAGAAACGGGGCGATCCTGTTCCATCAGCATCAGGAGCCCAATCGGACAGCCGGTAAACTGCGAGTCCCAACGATCATGCTCGCGTCTGCATCGTCTCCACGCTACTGAACTACGCAAAGCGGAGTAGCCTGCTTTGCGCTTGCTGCTGCTTTTCCGCGCCGCGCGGTGGCATCTTGGGTGCCACCGCGGAAGGCGTCTAGTTTGGGGCTGCCAAGTCGTCCAGCAGCGCACGCAGGAAACGCGCGGCTTCGCCGCCGGTGGCGGCACGGTGGTCGAAGGTCAGCGATAGTGGCATGACCTTGTGGGTTTCCACCCCGCCCATGACCGGGGTGAGCTGGTAGCGCGCACGGCCGGCAGCCACGATCGCCACGCATGGCGGCACCACCACCGGAGTGGCGTAGCGGCCGGCGAACATGCCGAAGTTGGACAGCGAGATGGTGTAGCCGCTGAGTTCCGACGCGGCGATGCTGCGGCTTTCCACCTGCTGGCGCAGCCGGTTGACGCTCTCGCGGATGCCGTGCGCGTCGAGCATGTCGGCATTGCGCAACGCGGGCACGAACAGGCCTTCTTCGGTATCCACCGCGATGCCGACATCGACCTGGGGGTGCAGGGTGCGGCTGAGTGCATCGCCGTCGAACCAGGCGTTGAGCGCAGGCACTGCCTGGCACGCACGCACGATGCCGCGCACCAGGCGCACGGTGACGTCGTTGCCGGGCTGCCAGGCGTGGATGTCGGCATCGTCGTTGAGCGTGGTCGGCACCACCTTGCTGTGCGCATCGGCCATCACGCGGGCCATGTTGCGGCGCACGCCCTTGAGCTGTTCGGGCTGGCCCTTGGCGCTGATGCCGGGCGATTGGGTGCGCATCGGCTTGCCGCTGGCCGACAGCGGCGAGCGGGCAGTGGTGCCCTCATCCGCCCTGCGGGCACCTTCTCCCGCAGGCGGGAGAAGGGTCGCCGTTTCTGCGCGATTCCTGCCGTGGCCAGCGGTTCCGTTGGCTCTGTCACCTTCAGCAAACGAACCAGCTCTCCCGCTTGCGGGATCAGCGAACGAACCAGCTCCCCCGCTTGCCGGATCATTGAACATGCCACCTCTCCCGCTTGCGGGAGAGGTCGGCGCGCCACGCGCGCCGGGTGAGGGCTGCGCGGTGCCCGCGGCTGCGGCCTGCTTTACGTCCGCCAGCGTCACCGTGCCGTCCGCGCCGGTGGCGCGGACCTGGGCCAGGTCCACCCGCAGCTTGCGGGCGAGCGCGCGGACGACCGGCATGGCGCGGACACCGCCGACCGCAATGGCGTGTTCGCTCTGCACGGTGTTGGAGCTCTGCATCGCACCCACCACGGTGCCGGCGTCATCGCGCTCGCCTGCGGCATCGGACGCTGCAGTTGCGTCTGCGTCCGCATCGGCGATTTCGCCACCGTTGTCGGAGGCAACCACGCGTTCGGTGGGGCCAGCCGCGCTCTGCCCGGTGCTAGGCGTCGGGGCCTGCGCGCTGCCGTGCCCATGCCCGGTGTCCTGGCCGTCGGCGCGTTGCGGCTGCGAGGCGTCCAGCGCGAACTGCGCCAGCATCGCACCGGTGACGATGATGTCGCCGGCGGCACCGGCGAGCTTGGTCACGGTGCCGGAGAACGGCGAGGGCACCTCGACCACCGCCTTGGCGGTCTCCATCGAGACCAGCGGATCGTCCAGGCGCACGCTGTCGCCTTCCTTGACGAACCATTCGACGATGGTGGCATCGGGCAGGCCTTCGCCCAGGTCGGGCAGGTGGAAATTCTTGGCTTCGCTCATGGCAGGTTCTCTTGCGCCGCAGGCAGTGGCGGCGTGGTGTCGTCGAGGAGTTCGAGGTCGACGGCCGGCAGCCAGCCCTGCATGCCGTCGGCACGCTCGGACCACCACCAACCGCCATGTTCGTAATGCAGCAACACGTCCTGGCCCTGGTGGGCATCGAGTTCGCGTGCGTCGTAGTCGCGCAGGGCTTCGGCCTGGCCGTCGCCCAGGGGGCGCAGCCAGGCCACCGGGGCCCAGCCGGCATGGCCATCGCCGGTGTTGACCCAGGCGAAGGCCGGCCATTCCTCGTCGCGCACGCCGATGGTCACGTGCTGGCCGGCGTGGAAGCGGATCGGGTTGGCGTACGCGGCGCGGTAATCGCAGAGCAGACGGGCGCGCATGTCAGCCGGCAGCCACCGCGCGACGGGCGGCGCTGACGATGCGCTCCACGCTCGGCAGGTACTTCATCTCCAGCCGGAACAGCGGGATATGCGTGTCGTAGCCGGTGACGCGTTCGACCGGTGCGAGCAGGTCGTACATCGATTTTTCCGCCAGCTGCGCGGCGATCTCCGCACCAAAGCCGGCGCTGCGCGGGGCTTCCTGCACGATCACGCAGCGGCCGGTCTTGGCCACCGATTCGGCGATGGTGTCGAAGTCCAGCGGGCGCAGCGTGGCCACGTCGATGACTTCGGCGCTGATGCCTTCGCCAGCGAGCTTGTCGGCTGCTTCCAGCGCTTCCTTGACCTGCGCACCCCAGGTGACCAGGGTGACGTCGGTACCGTCGCGCAGCACGAAGCACACATCCAGCGGCAGCGCCTCGCCATCGTTGGCGACCACTTCCTTGTACTGGCGGTAGATGCGCTTGGGCTCCATGTAGATCACCGGGTCCGGGTCGCGGATCGCGGCCAGCAACAGGCCGTAGGCGCGCTGCGGCGAGGACGGCAACACCACGCGCAGGCCGGGCACGTTGGTGAAGATGGCTTCGTTGGCCTCGCTGTGATGTTCCGGCGCGCGGATGCCGCCGCCCCACGGCACCCGCAGCACCATCGGGCAATGCAGGCGCCCGCGGGTGCGGTTGCGCAGGCGTGCGGCATGGCAGATCAGGTGATCGACCATGGGATAGACGAAGCCGTCGAACTGCGCTTCGGCCACCGGCTTCATGCCCTGCGCGGCCAGGCCGACGCTCAGGCCGGCGATGGTGGTTTCGTCCAGCGGCGTGTCCAGCACCCGCTCGCTGCCGAAGCGCTGCTGCAGGCCGGCAGTGGCGCGGAACACGCCGCCGTTGACGCCGACATCCTCGCCCAGCACCAGTACCGCAGGGTCGTGTTCCAGCTCCCAGGCCAGCGCCTGGGTGATGGCTTCGATCAGGGTGATGGGCGAACTCATGGCACTGTCTCCGCGCGTGGCTGCGGCGTTGTAGGGGGCACTGGCCTGCTGTGTTGCAGCCAGGTGTGACTGGTTGAGCTCATCCATGGCGGGCCTCCTGCGCCATCACCTCGGCGCGCTGGGCCAGCAACTCGGCCGGCGGGTCGCCGTAGAGGTAATCGAACATCGCTTCGACCGGCTGCACCGGGGTGTTGAGATAGGCGTTGACCTCCTCGTCCACGCGCGCACCGCAGTCGGCCTTCCATGCGGTTTCCTGCGCCTCGTCCCACAGGCCTTGCGCGGTGAGATAGCGGCGCAGGCGCAGCAGCGGCTCGCGCGCCCAGCCTTGCTTGACCTCTTCTTCGCCGCGATAACGCCGCGCATCGTCGGCGGTGGTGTGATCGGACAGGCGATAGGTCAGGAACTCGATCACCGTGCCGCCGTCGCCGGCCAATGCGCGCGCGCGCGCCTGGCGCATCGCTTCGAGCACCGCGATCAGGTCGTTGCCATCCACCTGCAGGCAATGCAGGCCGCCGGCCAGGCCCTTCTGCGCCAGCGTCTGCGCACCGGTCTGCGCCGAGCGCGGCACCGAGATCGCCCAGCCGTTGTTGATCACGCACAGGATCAGCGGCAGCTTGTAGGCGCCGGCCGAATTGAGCGCGGCATAGAAGTCGGTCTTGGAACTGCCGCCATCGCCGCAGCAGGCCACCGCGACCTGCGGCTTGCCCCGCAGCTTGAACGACAGCGCCGAACCGGCCGCGTGCAGGCACTGGGTGGAGATCGGCACGCAGATCGGGAAGTCGATCGCCGCATCGGCATCGCGCGGATAGTCGCTGCCGCGTTCGTCGCCGCCCCAGTACAGCAGCACATCGCGCGGACGCACGCCGCGTTCGAACATGGTGCCGTACTCGCGATAGCTGGGCGCGAACACATCGCCGCTGCGCATCGCAGCGCCGATGCCCACATGGGTGGCTTCATGACCGAGGCAGGCCGCATAGGTGCCCAACTTGCCGGTGCGCTGCAGCGCGACCGATTTGCTGTCGAAGGTGCGCACGAACAGCATGCGCTTGAACAGCGCGAGCAGCTGTTGCGGGTTGGCGGCGTCGGCCGGCAGGTCGTCGCGGACGATCTGGCCGTCCGCGTCCATGTATTGCAGATATTCGATCTCGAACTGCGCGGCTACGCTCATTGCGGCGACACCTTCACCAAGAAGTTTCAAATGATATGAGTTGCGATGTTAAGGACCACACAGCAAAAAGCTGTCCTGCACCGCAGCACACAATGATGCTGGCTTGCACAAAAAAAGGGCGCGGACCAGGCCGCGCCCTTTGTCGCAGTACGGAACTGCGACGTGTTGCACTGCGGTCAGCGACGGCCGGCGCCTCCACCGATCGGGGTGACGATCAGCGCCGAATCGTTGGCCGGGTTGGCATCGGGCGATGCCGATGTGGCCCTGGCCTGCACGCGGATGGCACCGTCGGCCGGGATCGGCCTGGCTGCCACGGTCAACTGGAAGGCCAGCTGCGCGCCCGGCAGCACGACCGCCGCACTGCTGCACACGAAGCGGGCATTGCGCAGCGATTGCACCTGTTTGTCGCAGCGCCAGCCCTGCGGCGGCACCAGCTGCGACAGCGCAGACACCGTATTGCCTTCAATCACCAAGCCGGGGCGCTGCGCCGGCGCGGCACCGAGGTTGTCCAGCAGCACGCGGTAGCTGGCGCTGAACGCCGTTGTCGGCAGGCTGGCCGGGCCGTCGAACCGCACCGCCAGGTCGCTGCGCGGCTGCGGCCGTGCCTGCACCACAACGGCAGCGGTGTCGGTGTTGTTGTCCGGCTGCGGGTCGGGCGACTGCGAGGCGACCGAGGCGGCCAGGGTCAGGGTGCGTCCGGCCAGGTCCGGGCCGGCATCCAGTTGCACTGCAAAACGCTGCGCAGATCCCGCCGCAAGCACCGGGATAGTGCAGGTAAATGTGGTCTGCGTGGCATTGGTCTGGTTCTGGCAGATCCAGCCCGGCGGGGCCGTGAGGCGTGCCCGTGCCGGCAGGTCGAACACCAACGCCAGCGCAGTGAACGGCGCGCGATCCGGCCCTCGGTTCTCTACATCCACGGTGTAGTCGATGCGCTCGCCTTCGACCACCTGGTCGCGCGCGGCGGTGACAGCCACCTGCACGTCCGCGCTCACCTGCTTGGTCATGCGCAACAGCACCACGGTGGGGTCGTGATCGGACAGGCGCGTGGGCGTATTGGCATCGTTGCGCGCGGTGCCGGGGAAGTCGGCATTGATGCGCGCATGGCCCACCAACAGCGAAGCAATGTTGGGTGCGCGCATGAGCGCTTCGTTGGCCAGGATGTGGTCCAGCGACTGCACATTGCCGTCGAAGGCGTATGAGTAGCTCTGGTCGGGCGTGTTGAACCAGGTCAGGTCGGTGTAGTCCGGGTTGACCAGGTCCGCGCCATCGCCGCTCACCACGGTCTGCGCATCCGGTGCCGGCCTGCCGGTGACGGTGCCCATCGCATCCACATAGCCGTCGTTGAACTCGAAGGCGTTGAAGTCGCCCATCACCAGCACCTGCTCGGCCGGGTCGAGCTGCTGGCGCGTCTGCAGCAGGCGCGCCAGGTACTCGGCCTGGGCCTGGCGCTTGGCGCGGATGCGGGTGCCGGCCGCATCGTCGGTCTCGGCACCGTTGAGCGAGCGCTGATGCACCACGATGGCGGTCAGCGGCAGCACGCGGCCATCGGCCTGGTGCACCCTGGCGCTGAGCACCAGCGGCGGGCGATCGTTGAGCAGGCTGACCGCGCCGCCCGGCTCGGTCCAGGTGGTGGCCTTGCCTTCCTGGGCGATGGCAAGCACTTCCACCCGCGGCACGCCAGCGCTGACAGCGGCGGTCTTGACCAGGAAGCCGACATCGATGCCGCCGACGTCGTTGCCTTCCTGCAGATACGCCACATAGCGGGGATCGGGCTGCCCGCCGGCCACCGCATCGGCGTTGATGCGCGCAGCCAACGTCTGCAGTACGCCGAGGCTTTCCACTTCCACCGTGCCCAGGATGTCGGGCGTGTGCAGGTCGTTGCGGATCGCCAGCGAGGCCTTGTTGAGGCGGGCCTGGAATGCGGCCGGGGTGAGCACCGGCTCGCCGGTCGCCGGGTCGTTCTGGTCGTCGAAGAAGCGCTCCATGTTGTAGGTGGCCACGGCCACGTCGTCGGCCTGCGGCAGCGGTGCCGGGCGCGGCTGGTCGGCACCGTTGCAGTTCACCTGCGGGGTGCGTTCCGGGTACAGCGTGTAGCGGCGGAAGCTGTAGTCCAGCGGACCGGTGGCGCCAATCACCACACAGCCCGATGCCAGATCCAGACGCTCGGCGCCGACGCCGGCACTGCCGACCGCGATCACTTCCGGGTTGGTGTTCCAGCGCGGCACCCCGGCTGGCGAGCCGGCCGGCAATGGGTCGGGCAACTGCACGCCAGGCTCGCGAAAGGCACGCGGCAGGCCGGTGACCACCGCATGGAACACGCCATTGCTGGTGGCGGTGGCGTTGGTCTCGTTGACGCTGCCGCCGGTGGGGGCATTGACGGTGAGGCTGGCGGCGGTGACACGCATGCCTTCCAGCGCTTCGAGCTGATCAAAGGCGCCGTTCGGGTCGGGGAAGTTCGCGCTCAACGCCACCGGCATCGGCAACGGGTTGCCGGTGGAGTCCAGCAGCACGGTCAGGCTGCCGCCGATCTCGGTCAGTGGCGGCTGGGTCGGGTCGGCAGTGGGCACGTATTCGATCACCGTGCCTTGCACGCGCACCCGGTTGCCGATGGCAGCGGCATCCGGCGGGGCGCTGCCGGTGTAGACGTAGACGCCTTCGGAGGTGGCCGCATCGCCATCGGTTTCGGCATCTGGTGCCTGCAGGAAGAAGCCGGCGCTGCGACGGGCGGTGACGATGCCCGAGGTGGCGACCACCTGGCCGTCCAGCGGCGAGCGTGCGCCCTTGCCCTGGATGGCGTGGATCGGCAGCAGGCTGAAGTCGTCGTTGAGGAGGGTGCCGGTGGCGCTCAGCGTGGCCGGCAGCGCGCCGGTGAGGCCGCTGATCTGCAGCGCGAAGGTCTCGTCGGGCTCGGGCGTGGTGTCGCCCAGCACCTGCACGGCAATGCTGGCGCTGCGCTCGCCGGCGGCGATGCGGACGCTGGCCGCGGGCAGGGCGACATAGTCGCTGCCAGCGACGGCAGTGCCATCGGCGGTGGCCGCGGTGAAGCTCACGCCGCCTGCGCCGGCCGGCTGGCTCAGGCTCAGCGTGAACACAACGCTGCGGCTGCCGCTATTGCCCTCGGCCTGGCTGACATCGGCCAGCGTGGCGATCGGCTGGCCGCCGCCGCTGCACAGGCGTGCGGGGCTGGCGGCATTGCGCGGGGCCGGCGCGCCGGTGGCGAAGTCGGCCGCGTTGTTGTCGGTGTCGGTGCAGCCATCGCCGCCGCGCAGCACTGCCAGCGTATTGCTGGGCGCCGGGGTGGGCGCATTGCCTTCGGCGCAGCTGGCGTTGCTGCCGTAGCCGACCAGGTCGGCATTGCCGGTGGGGCAGGCGCCGCTCAACGCCGAGGCGCTGTTGCTCAGCGCCACCTTGCCGGCGCCGCCGGCCATGGCGATGGTGCCGGTGGCGTCGGGCGCAGGCAGTGCAACGCTGCCGCCGCTGCCGTCGGCCTGCTTGACCAGGTAGTAGCCGCCGGCCGGCACGCTGCCTGCCAACGGGGTGACCTGCCAGCTGCTGCCGGCGGCAGAGGCGTACTGCACCGACCAGCCATCCAGGCTGACCGTGGTACTGCCGATGTTGTGCAGCTCGATGAAATCGCTGCGGAAGGTGGCACCGCTGTTGCCGCCACCGCCGTAGACCTGGCTGATGACGACCTGGGCGTTGGCGTGGCCGGCAACCGCCAGCGCACAGAAAAGTAAGGCTGCACGACGCTGCAACACAGGCATGAGATGAGAGTCCCCTGATCCATGAGACGTGAAGCGCTCCCCTGGTCCGGCCACGTCCCTGGCCGGCAGCGCCGTTCGATTCTGCATGAATTTGCAGACCTAGGTTGACGATACGGTGACACCGGCGCAGCGGCTGCGACCGCGCAGCCGACAGCGACCGGATTTTTCAGCTGTGAAGCACCAGTCGCGTACGCCACCGCGTCGCCAGGCTGCCCAAGTGAGCAGGCCACCCAGGCCAACCGGACGTTGCTGCGGCAGTGCGACGCAGCTCAACGCAGCGACATGCATCAAGGCCGCGCGCTGCAACGACTGGGCATTCCGAACTGCGTCGGTCCAGCCAGAAGGTCTGCACGGCAGAACGATGCGGCACCCATCGGAGACAGCGTGTCGAAGACCCAGCCCCCAGCGTCGCTCCCAGCCGCAAGGCCATCGATATCCAATCCCGCCTCCCGCCTCCCGCCTCCCGATTCCCGATTCCCGATTCCCGATTCCCGATTCCCCATTCCCCATTCCCCATTCCCCATTCCCCATTCCCCATTCCCCATTCCCGAATCCCGAATCCCGAATCCCGAATCCCCGCCACTGAGCTACCCTGACCGGCCCGATCTATCCGCACTGCCATGCCCGTCGACAAGAACCTGNTCCCGAATCCCGAATCCCGAATCCCGAATCCCCGCCACTGAGCTACCCTGACCGGCCCGATCTATCCGCACTGCCATGCCCGTCGACAAGAACCTGCGTGACCTGGAACCCGGCATCCATACCGATCTGCAGGGGCGGCTGACCTACGGCGGCTATCTGCGGCTGGACCAGCTGCTGTCGGCGCAGCAGCCCCTGTCCGAGCCGGCGCACCACGACGAGATGCTGTTCATCATCCAGCACCAGACTTCCGAGCTGTGGCTGAAGCTGCTGGCGCACGAGCTGCGCGCGGCGATGGTGCACCTGCAGAACGACCAGGTCTGGCAGTGCCGCAAGGTGCTGGCGCGCAGCAAGCAGGTGCTGCGCCAGCTCACCGAGCAGTGGTCGGTGCTGGAAACGCTCACCCCCAGCGAGTACATGGGCTTCCGCGACGTGCTGGGCCCTTCCTCGGGCTTCCAGTCGCTGCAGTACCGCTATATCGAGTTCCTGCTGGGCAACAAGAACCCGCAGATGCTGCAGGTGTTCGCGTACGACCCGCAGGGGCAGGCGCGGCTGCGCCAGGTGCTGGAAGCGCCCAGCCTGTACGAGGAATTCCTGCGCTACCTGGCGCGCTTCGGGCATGCGATTCCGCAGCAGTACCAGGGGCGCGACTGGACCTGCGCGCACGTGGCCGACGACAGCCTGCGCCCGGTGTTCGAACGCATCTACGAAAACACCGACCGCTACTGGCGCGAATATTCGCTGTGCGAGGACCTGGTGGATGTGGAAACCCAGTTCCAGCTATGGCGTTTCCGTCATATGCGCACGGTGATGCGGGTGATCGGCTTCAAGCGCGGCACCGGTGGCTCCAGCGGCGTGGGATTCCTGCAGCAGGCACTGGCGCTGACCTTCTTCCCGGAGCTGTTCGACGTGCGCACCTCGGTGGGCGTGGAAGACCGTGAGCCGCTGGATGGTGGCCGCAGTGAGCCGGAAAAGGGCCGGGAAGGCTAGCTGGAGCGCGCGGGGTGGTAGTGGCTCGCTGGAGCAGGGCGGTGGCGCTGCAGTGGCCGCCATCAGGTCGAGCAGTGCCGCGAATTTGACGCGTACATGACGTCTAAGTGATCCTCGCGCGTCTCCCGGGGTACGCTCCGGGCACCCAGCCATCACTGAATACGCAAGGGACACCTATGAGCGTTGACGCTGCCGCGCCGACATCCGCCTCCACTCCGCCGCCCGAGTTCCCGACCCTGCTCGGTCATCCGCGGCCGCTGTGGCTGCTGTTCATGACCGAATTCTGGGAGCGCTTTGCGTTCTACGGCATTCGCTGGGCGCTGGTGCTGTACATCGTGGCGCAGTTCTTCGGCGGCGACGCCACCGGCCAGGCGCCGGCGGGACGGACCTACGGCGCCTACCTGGCGCTGGTCTACGCGGCGGCGATCTTCGGCGGCTACGTGGCCGACCGCGTGCTGGGCTACCAGCGCTCGATCCTGGTCGGCGCGGCCGTGATGGCCACCGGCCTGTTCCTGATCGCCATTCCCGACCACACCATGTTCGAGATCGGCCTGGCCACCGTGGTGGTGGGCAACGGGCTGTTCAAGCCCAACATCTCCACCATGGTCGGCAAGCTGTACTCGGTAGCCGATCCGCGCCGCGACAGCGGCTTCACCATCTTCTACATGGGCATCAACCTGGGCGCGATGATCTCGCCGGTGCTGACCCAGCTGCTGGCCGAAAAGGTGTTCGGCACCCAGGCCATGCCGTCCTACAAGATGGTGTTCATGGCCTCCGGCGTGGGCATGCTGATCAGCCTGGTGTGGTTCTGGTTCGGCCGCGTGCAGCTCAAGGGCATCGGCGCGCCGGCTCCGCATGCGCAGGGCATCGGCCGCGTGCTGATGGTGCTGGTGGGCTGCCTGCTGGCGGTTCCGGGCGTGTACTTCCTGCTGGCCGTCGGTGCGGACGTGTTGCAGGTCGTGCTGACGGTGCTGTTCATCGGCCTGTCGGTGATGCTGCTGGTCGAAGGCATCCGCGAAGGCAAGGTGCAGCGCGACAAGGTGATCGCGATGCTGATCATCTTCGCCTTCAACGTGCTGTTCTGGATGTTCTTCGAACAGGCCGGCAGCTCGTTCACCTTCCTGGCCGACAACATCGTCAACCGCGGGTTCGGCGACTGGACCTTCCCGACCGCCTGGTTCCAGTCGGTGAACTCGATTGCCATCATCGCGCTGGCGCCGGTCATCGCCTGGATCTGGGTCAAGTCCGGCCGCTTCAATCCCTCGATTCCGCGCAAGTTCGGCCTTGGCCTGCTGTTCAATGGCCTGGCCTTCCTGCTGCTGATGTTTGCGCTGTCCAGCCTGGTCGACGATGCCGGCAAGATCCCGTTCTGGACCTTGTTCATGGTCTACGTGATCCAGTCGGTGGGCGAGCTGTGCCTGTCGCCGATCGGTCTGTCGATGGTGACCAAGCTGGCCCCGGTGCGGCTGGTCGGTTTCGGCATGGGCGGCTGGTTCCTGTCCACCGGCATCGGCAACAACCTGTCGGGTATCTTTGCCGGCCATGTCAGCGGCAACGAGGGCATGAGCGTGTCCTCGGCCCTGGGCGGGTATACCTTCGGGTTTTGGGCGCTGATGGGCGCTGGCGCGTTGCTGTTCCTGATCGCGCCGTTGATCAATAAACTCATGCACGGTGTGAAGTGAGGAGAACCGCAATGCCGATCAAACCCACTGTCTGTGGCCTGCTGCTGGCAGGCCTGTTGAGCGCCTGCGGGCAGCCCACCGAGCAACAGGAGGCGCCACGGCCGCTGGACACCTCGATGCAGAAACCGCCCAGCGCCGATCCCAGCCAGCCGGTGTCCTCGGGCAATACGCCCACCGCCGCCGACATCGCCGCGGCGGCCGCGCTCAATGCGCAGTACGATCCCTCGCGCGATCCGGCGGCGGATCTGGAGACCGCCAAGGTCGAGGCCAAGCGTGGCGGCAAGCGCATCGTGCTCAACGTCGGCAATGCCGCCTGCGAGCCCTGCAAGGCGCTGGACGAGGTGATGGGCGGCGATGCGGAGCTGCGCAGCTTCCGCGATGCGCACTTCGTGGTGGTCAAGGTCAACCGCGATGCGGCCAACGACAACGCCGCCTTCCTGTCGCAGTTTGCCCAACTCAATGATTTTCCGGCGCTGCTGGTGCTGGACAACGACGGCAAGCTGCTGACCACCCAGGCCGGCCCGGAACTGCGCAAGGGCGAGGGTTTCGACCGCCGGAAACTGTTCGATTTCCTCAAGCAGTGGGCGCCGCCGCAGGCCTGAGAAGGGAGACAAATGAAAGCATGAACATATTCTGAACGAGAGGAAATATTGTCTTTGCGCGCTATTTCATTTCAACTTCATTCAGTCTAGCGTCGATTATGGGCATTTGCCCATTGTCAAGGACTGCACTATGAAGACGAAATGGATGTTTGTTTCACTCCTTGCTTCGTTTTTTTTCATGCGACAGGAGACAGCATCAGCTCAGACTTGGATAGTCTGCAGCAATTGCAACACCACGGCTCAATTCTCCGCGAGTGCGCGGAGCGCCCACGGCTCGACTTGGGGGAGTGTTTTATATGGTGTTGTTAATCCAAGCAGCGGCGCCTTTATGTGGGTCCAGGTTGCCAGACAAACAGGGCCTGCACCGTTGTCAATACCTGAGATAAAGGAAGATAGGTTTGCCTTCGCTTCGGTAGAAAAACTTGCTTTCACTACATCCTCTGGAATTCGCGTAGTGGGTGTCCGAATGTCAAGTGACGCACCTACCTCATCACCTCCTGAAGAGCAATTGCCTAATTCGAGAGCGGCTGGGCCGGGAGATACTACTGTAATTACCCTGGATGCCACTGCTGTAGAGAGGCAGAAAATTCAAGATATCGTGCGTATATCAAAGAGTAGCGTCCTGTTAGCGCCAGATTATGCAACTGGTAAATTCAATAGCTACCAAGATGCTTATTACACCTATCATGCGGCATTAGATAGCGTAATTTTTACAGGATTAACCATTAATAACCCTGTCTGGACCGAGCAGTCAATGGGGGGGCTATGGAAAGCACTCTCAAATTTTTGGGGTAAGGGACCTGTGGGGTGCGTCATCTTCTTAAACGGAGATACGGCGTGCTTTCAAGTAAATCCCATGGCTCCTGGGGCGTCTCGCGTACTCTCGGGTACCGCTAAGAACGTTAATGGTGCTCAAATCAATATTGGCGGAGATAATCCCATTCCTAATGGTGGAACCTCTGTTGAAGTCCTCCCGGATAACCCTTCGACTGGTCAGGTGAGTTACGCTCCCTCTGGAGGTTTCACGCAGCCTAAAATGGCTTGCGTGATAGTCAATAAGTCAGTCCAAAGCTGCCGAGCTATTTTTTGAAAAACTAGCAATTTTAGCTTTAATCAATTGAGCCAATTTCAATAAAACGGGATTGCTGTGATGATAAAATATCTGGTGTGCGCACTTTCTGGGGCAGTTATAGGCGCTGCTGTAACGTATCCGCTTGTCTCGCCATCCGTGGAGGATTTGGCAGCGTTACAAGCCAGTCAGCTTCAACTAGAGTATGGCATTGTGGTTTCGCCGCTAGGCGAGATTCGGCCGCCAGAGATGATTGCAAAGAGTGCCAAGACAGCATTGGCTGTGCGCTTCTTAAATGTTGCTCCGCTTTACTCTAAGTTAAATAATGGGCATGCAAAAGAAAGCTTGTGGAACATGTCAAAGACGTTATTGCAGGTCAAATTTTTCGATGCTGTCGATCAGGGTAGCACTAAAGATTATAGTTACGTATCGGCCCATTGTATTGCTTCTATGAAAAAAAGTAGCGAAGATCCCTTGCCTTGTCTAAAGGCCGCTTCCGATAAATCGATGGGCGGTGCATTAACTGCGCTTTAAGATGAAGTGGCTCAATTGCATTTGAACTTAGGCTTCCCAACGCCCAGCCATTATCTAAATTGAAAAATGCAAGACCCGCTTCGGGTCTGCTGGCATCTCCACCTACCTCTGTAAGGGGTAGGTGGAGGAATAGAAGATTTTCTATGAGCGCACCTACTTGAATCAACCTGCAAAATTTTTCTGAACAAAAATGTGCGGGCTGTTCGGCGTAAACGCGAGTGTCAATTCCAGAGCTGCTCCAAGTATTTGGCGCGCCATGCTTTGATTAGTCCTTGCCGGCCATGCGCGGCAGCCCGTCCTTGGCCAGCCGGTCGATCAGCTTTTCCAGGACCTGCTGTTCCTCGGCGCTGAACACCGACATCAGCCGCTGTTCCATCTCGTTGACCAGTGGGGCAACGGTCTCGTAGACCTGGCGTCCGGCCGGCGACAGCGCCAGCATCGAGCGGCGGCGATCGTCGCCATGGGTCTCGCGGCGGATGAAGCCGCGCTCCAGCAGGCGCGCCACGGCGCGGCTGACGGCAACTTTATCCATCGCGGTGCGGTCGGAGACCTCGCTGGCCGAGGACCCCGGATACAGCGCCAGGATGGTGATCACCCGCCACTCGGGAATGGCCATGCCGTACCGATCGCCATAGACCTTGGCGATGTTGCTGCTGATGCGGTTGGACAGCACGCTCAGGCGATACGGCAGGAACTGCTCGAGGTTGAGCAGCACAGGATGTGGCGGCGGGGAGGGGGCGTCGAGATCGCTCATGTTGCACTGTGTCTTGATTTTGGTTTCATTTGCAACTACAAACCTTGGGTGGCCTGCGCATTCTCGCGGGTCTTCTGCCACCCCGCATAGCCCTGCGGACGGCCCAGCGTGGAGAAACGACGATGAGCGCACAACCGAGCAGTACCGCATCCCGCCCCAACCTGGGCATGCAGGTCACCACCTTCGACAATCCGATGGGGATCGACGGGTTCGAGTTCGTCGAATTCGCAGCGCCCGCCGACCAGGCCGCGCAACTGCACGACTACTTCCGCAAGATGGGCTTCAGCGCGGTGCTGCGCCACCGCAGCCGTGCCATTACCGTCTATCGCCAGGGCGGGGTCAACTTCCTGCTCAACGAAGACCCCGATTCGTTTGCGGCCGATTTCGCCGCCGCGCACGGCCCCAGCGCCTGCGGCTTTGCGATCCGCTTCCGCACCCCGGCCGAAACGGTACTGCAGACCGTGCTGGGCAACGGCGGCGAAGCGGTCCAGGACAAGGCCGACACCCGCGCCGTCCCGGCCCCGGTGGTCAAGGGCATCGGCGACTGCATGCTGTACCTGGTGGACCGCTACGGCGATGCAGGCAGCATCTACGACGCCGACTTCGAGCCGATCGAAGGCGCCGACCAGCAGCCGGCCGGCTTCGGGCTGACCTTCATCGACCACCTGACCCATAACCTGTACTTCGGCAACATGCAGCGCTGGTCGGACTATTACGAGCGCCTGTTCAACTTCCGCGAGATCCGCTACTTCGACATCAAGGGCGCCAAGACCGGCCTGGTGTCCAAGGCGATGACCGCCCCGGACGGCGTGGTGCGCATCCCGCTCAACGAATCGTCCGACCCCAAGAGCCAGATCAACGAGTATCTGGACGCCTACCACGGCGAAGGCATCCAGCACATCGCCTGCTTCACCGACGACATCTACAGCTCGGTGGAAAGGATGCGCGCGGCCGGCGTGACGTTCCTGGACACGCCCGACACCTATTTCGACGTGGTGGACCTGCGCATTCCCGACCATGGCGAGGATGTCGAACGCCTGCGGCGCAACAAGATCCTGATCGATGCGGATGTGGACACCAAGCAGCGCAAGCTGCTGCAGATCTTCACCACCAACTGCATCGGCCCGATCTTCTTCGAGATCATCCAGCGCAAGGGCAACGAGGGCTTTGGCGAAGGCAATTTCCAGGCGCTGTTCGAGAGCATCGAGCGCGACCAGATCAAGCGTGGGGTGCTTTGAGGGCGGGGATTGGGGATTTGCTGTTCGGGATTCGCTCAAGGCAAATCGTTCAAACACCACAGCATCGGGACCCGGTTGTCTGACAAGACAAATCCACAAGAGCTGACGTAGTCAAAGCCCCTCTCCCTGCGGGAGAGGGGTTGGGGTGAGGGTACGGTGGAATGATGAAAATCAAACCGCCATTACCCACCGTCGCGCTCACCAACGCGCGTGCGTTACGGACAGGGATGACAGAAGCAGAGCGCGCACTTTGGCGCTGTCTCCGCGGCAGTCAGCTACAAAGTTTCAAGTTCAGGCGTCAGCATCCGATTCCGCCTTTCATCGCAGATTTTTGTTGTATTGATGCGGCGTTGATTGTTGAACTGGATGGCTCGCAACACCATGTCTCAAGCGATCTCGCACGGACGCAGTGGCTTCAATCGAAAGGATGGACAGTGCTGCGCTTCTGGAACAACGATGTGTTGTTTTCGCTGGATGCGGTGGTTGAGACGATCTGCAAGATGGTCGCTGCGCCGTACCCTCACCCCAACCCCTCTCCCGGTGGGAGAGGGGCTTAATCCGCCAGGCCTTGGCTCTTCTTCGGTAGGAAAGCGGCCTGATTCCATTCAATCCCGACCTTCTGCATCCGGGGAGGGAGGGCCTAGTCCGGACGCATGCCATGCACGACACCCCGCAGTACATGACCGGTTTCGGCAACGAGTTCGCCACCGAAGCGGTGGCCGGCACCTTGCCGGTGGGGCAGAACTCGCCGCAGCGCGTGGCGCACGGGTTGTATGCCGAGCAGTTGTCCGGCACCGCATTCACCGCGCCGCGTAGCGAGAACCGGCGTAGCTGGCTGTATCGCATCCGTCCGGCGGCGGTGCATGGCGCGTTCTCATTGATCGCGCAATCCACCTTCCACAACGACTTCGGGCGCGGCCCGGTGCCGCCGGATCAACTGCGCTGGAGCCCGTTGCCGTTGCCATCCACGCCAACCGATTTCGTCGATGGTCTGTACACCATGGCAGGCAACGGCGGGCCGGAGGCGATGTCCGGCGTTGCCGTGCATCTGTATGCGGCCAATGCGTCCATGCACGATCGCTTCTTCTACGATGCCGACGGCGAGCTGTTGCTGGTGCCGCAACTCGGGCGCCTGCGCATCCACACCGAGCTCGGGGTGCTGGAGCTGGAGCCGCAGCAGATCGGGGTGATACCGCGCGGCGTGCGCTTCCGTGTCGAGCTGCCCGATGGCGCGGCGCGCGGCTATGTCTGCGAAAACTTTGGCGCATTGCTGCGGCTGCCCGACCTGGGGCCGATCGGCTCCAACGGGCTGGCCAATGCGCGCGATGTCGAAACGCCGCAGGCGGCGTTCGAACACCGCGAAGGCGCGTTCGAACTGGTGGCCAAATTCCAGGGCCATCTGTGGCGCGCGGACATCGGCCACTCGCCGCTGGATGTGGTGGCCTGGCATGGCAACTACGCGCCGTATCGCTACGATCTGCGCCGCTTCAACGCCATCGGTTCGATCAGCTTCGACCATCCGGATCCAAGCATCTTCACCGTGCTGACCTCGCCCAGCGACACGCATGGCACGGCCAACATGGATTTTGCGATCTTCCCGCCGCGCTGGCTGGTGGCGCAGCACACCTTCCGCCCGCCGTGGTTCCATCGCAACGTGGCCAGTGAGTTCATGGGGCTGGTGCACGGCGTGTACGACGCCAAGGCCGACGGCTTCGCGCCCGGTGGTGCCTCGCTGCACAACTGCATGAGCGGGCATGGCCCGGATGCGGCGACCTTCGACAAGGCCTCGCATGCCGACCTGACGCGCCCGGACGTGATCGCCGAGACCATGGCCTTCATGTTCGAAACGCGCGCGGTGCTGCGCCCCACGCAGCAGGCCTTGCAGGCTGCGCATCGGCAGGGTGACTACCAGCAGTGCTGGTCCGGCTTGCGCGCGGCGTTCCAGGTGCCACGCCCGGGCGACGCGCAGTAACGCGGATTGCTGGCCGGGTGGGCTGAGCGATTGGCAGGACAGTGCGAACGTCGCGGTCGCCGGAACGCATCGCCTGCCACGCACCGGTTGCCTGCGTCCGCGCCAGCGGCCGCACAACGACCTCCCCGGCGCGTTCACCTGCGCAGGGCCGATGCGCCCGCCCGGCCCGCATCGCTGTTCGAGACCGCTGCCGACGGCAGGGTCAGCAGCTGGCGGGGCGGGTAGCCGCCGCCAGCGACCTCAGCGCCGATCCGGATCCGGATCGGCGTGCTGCGCGGCGGTGTCTGCGTTCTCGCCGACATCGCCCCGGGTCTGCGGCGTGGGCAGGCCTTCCTTGTTCATCTCGCCGTGGTTGGGCACTTCCGGGCGGTTTTCCATCATCAGCGACAACGCCGCCTTGGCCATCAGATGGGCGCTGATCGGTGCGGTGATGAACAGGAACACGGTGATCAGCAACTCGCGCGGCTGCGGGTCCACTCCGAGGAACAGGTGGTAGCCCACCGAGCCCAGCAGCACGCAGCCCACGCCCAGGGTGCTGGCCTTGGTCGGCGCATGCAGGCGCTTGAAGAAGTCCGACAGCTTCACCAGGCCGAACGCGCCGATCAGGATGAAGAAGGTACCGACCAGCAACAGCGCGCTGAGCAGGTATTCGGTCAGGGCGATCATTCGACGATATCCCGCCGCAGCACGTACTTGCTCAGCACCACGGTGCTGCCGAAGCCCAGCATCGCGATCACCAGCGCGGCTTCGAAGTAGATCGGCGAATCCAGGTACATGCCCAGCAGCATCAGTTCGGCGATGGCGGTGACCGACAGCGTATCCAGCGCCAGGATGCGGTCGGGCACCGTCGGCCCGCGCAGCAGCCGCCACAGTGCCATCAGCATGGCCAGGCCCACCGCATGCATGCAGATGACGATGGTCGATTCGATGAAGGTGTGGCCGGTCATGGAAAGATCTCCATCAGGGGCTTCTCGTAGCGGGTCTTGATCTCGGCGATCAGCGCATCCGGATCGTCCAGGTGCAGCACGTGCACCAGCAGGTACTTGCGGTCGTCCGAGAGCGCGGCCGACACGGTGCCGGGCGTGAGCGTGATCATGCTGGTCAGCGCGGCGATGCCGTGGATGTTGGCGATGTCCAGCGGCACCCAGATGAAACCGGGGTGGATGCGCGACTCCGGCCCCAGCACCTGCCCGGCCACCTTGAGGTTGGAACGCACGATGTCGCCAGCGGCCACCAGCAGCATGCGCGGCACCGAGCGCAGCGAGCCGATGCGGGCGAACTCGCGGTCCAGCCGCGCCGCAAAGATCGGCACCACCCAGCCCAGCAGCGCGCCCAGCACCCATTGCTGGGGCCCGAAGCTGTCGCTGAGCAGCAGCCAGAAGATAAAGACCGTCACGCTCAGCGAGGGCGACGGCAGCAGGCGGCTGCGCAGCGGCATGCGCGAGCTCATGGCTGCCTCCGTTGCGGCGTGGTGGCGCGCACCTGCTCCACGTAGGCGCCGGGATCGCGCAGCTGCAGGCCGGCCGCGTCGGTGTAGCGCATCAACGGGCCGGCACCGGCCGTCATCGCCACCAGCCCGCTCAGCAACAGCAGCGTGGCGGCGGTCTCCACCGGGCGCATGCGCGCACGACGTTGCGGCTGCAGTTCGGGGACATCCTGCACCGCTTCGGGCACGCGCCAGAACAGGCGCACGCCGGCGCGCGTCAGGCCGATCACCACCAGCAGGCTGCTGCCGAGGATGGCCACCCACACCGGCCCGACCAGGCCGGCAGGCACATGCTGCAGCAATGCCGCCTTGGCCAGGAAGCCGGACAACGGCGGCAGCCCGGCGACCGCCACCGCGGCGACCATGAACATCGCCCCGGGGATCCCGCGCCGCGGCAGTGGCGCGACCACTTCCTTGCGGTCGCTGGCATTGCCGCGGCGACGCCGGATCAGGTCCGACACCATGAACAACGCCGCGGCCACGAAGCTGCTGTGCGGCAGGTAGTACAGCCCCGCACCCAGGGCGCCGGCATCGTCCAGCGAGAAGGCGATGAACAACGTCGCCGCCGAGAACACCACCAGGTACGACACCATCACCCGCAGCCGCGATGCGGCCATCACCCCGAAGGCGGCCATCAGCAGCGTGGCGATGCCCAGCCACAGCAAGGCGTGGCGGCCGAAGCCCTGCAGCGCGCCGGCACCGGCGCCAAACCACAGCGCCGACACCCGCAGCGTCGCGTACAGCCCGACCTTGGTCATGATCGCAAACAACGCCGCCACCGCCGCCGGCGCGCGCGAATAGGTCTCCGGCAACCACAGGTACAGCGGCAGCAACGCCGCCTTGCTGCAGAACACCAGCAGCAACAGGCCCAGGCTGGCCTTGGCCAGCGGCAGGTCCTGCGCCGGCAACGTGGCGATACGCTGCGACAGTTCGGCCATGTTCAAGGTGCCGAACACGCCGAACAGCAGGCCCAGCGCAATCAGGAACAGGGTCGATGCGCACACGTTGAACACCACGTAATGCAGGCCCACACGCATCTGCAGCCCGCGCCCGCCGCTGAGCAACAGGCCGTAGGAGGCGATCAGCATCACTTCGAAGAACACGAACAGGTTGAAGATGTCGCCGGTCAGGAACGCACCGTTCAAGCCCATCAACTGGAACTGGAACAAGGCATGGAAATGCGGCGCGCGCCGGTCCCAGCCGGCGCAGGCATGCAGCAGGCAGGCCGCGCCCAGGATCAGGGTGGTCAACAGCATCCACGCCGACAGCCGGTCGCCCATCAGCACGATGCCGATGCGCGCCGGCCAGTCGCCGAGCAGGTAGACCAGCACCTGGCCGTCGGCAGCGCGCGCGAACAAGGCGATCACCGACACGGCCAGCAACCCCATGCTCGCCCACGCCACCGTGCGTTGCACGCGCGGCCCGTAGCGGCGGTGCTCGACGAACAACGACGCCGACGCGCCCAGCATCGGGATCAGGATCGGCAGGATCAGCAGATGATTCATCGCCGTGCCTCGCGCGTGTCCACGCCGGTGGCGGCGTCTTCGTGCGCGTCGACATGGTCGCTGCCGTTGTCGCTGCGGCTGCGGATCGCCAGCACCAGGCTCACGGCGGTCATCGCGAAGGCGATCACGATCGCGGTCAGCACCAGCGCCTGCGGCAACGGATCGGTGTAGTGCATCAGGTCGGCCGGCACGTCTTCGCGCAGGACCGGCGCCTGGCCGCTGCGCAGCCGCCCACCGGCGAAGATCAGCAGGTTGGTCGCATAGGACAGGAAGGTCATGCCCAGGATCACGTCGAAGCTGCGCGCGCGCAGCAACAGGTAGATTGCCAATGCGGTCAGGACGCCGATCGCGCTTGCCACTGCCAGTTCCATCAATGCTGCTCCGCGGTGCGTGTCGAACGTTGGGTGGGGTCGATCTCGCCGCGCTGCGAGCTGCGCGTACGCGAAGGTTTGATCGTGCCCATCATCGACAGCATCAACATCGCCGCGCCGAACACCACCAGATACACGCCGATATCGAAACCCAGCGCGCTGGCCAGTTCCAGATCGCCCAGCAGCGGCAACGGAATCTCCAGATGCCCGCTGCTCAGGAACGGCATGCCGAACACCAGCGCACCGGCGCCACTGACCAGCGCGCACAGCAGGCCGATGCCGATCAGGCGGATGTAGTCGAAGCCGAAGCGCGATTCCACCGACGCGGTGCCCTGGATCACGTACTGCATCAGCAAAGGCACCGCCAGCACCAGCCCGGCGATAAAGCCACCACCGGGCGCGTTATGCCCGCGCAGGAACAGGAACAACGACACCGTCAGCGTCAGCGGGAACATGATCTGCGCCAGGTCGGCCGGCACCGGCAACTTGATCGGCGGGCCGGGCATGGTGCGCTCCGGCGCCATGCGCGAGCGCCGCAGCAGTGCATGCACCACCAGCCCGGCGATCGCGAACACGGTGATCTCGCCGAAGGTATCGAAGCCGCGGAAGTCCACCAGGATCACGTTGACCACGTTGCGCCCGTAGGCTTCCGGCAGCGCACGCTGCAGCAGCTCGCCGGCGACCGTGTGGCTGGGCTGGGTCATCAGGGTGTAGGCCAGGGCGGCCAGCCCGGCGCCGCCGACGACGGCGATGGCCGCATCGCGGAGTTTGCGCAGGCGCGCGGGCTCGGGCACCGAGCGCTCGGGCAGGTAATTCATCGCCAGCAGCATCAGCACCAGCGTCACCATCTCCACCAGCAGCTGGGTCAAGGCAAGGTCCGGCGCCGACAGGAACACGAAGGTCATGCTGACGGCCAGGCCGGTGCCACCCAGCACCAGTACCGCGAGCAGGCGCTGCTTGTACAGGAACAGGCTGCCGAGGGCGCAGGCGATCATCAGCAGCCAGATCGTCCAGCCCAGCAGCGGCAGCGGGGTGGGCGCCGGCCAGGCCGGCAGGGCGCCGCCCTGCAGGAACGGCGCCAGCGCCACCACCACAGCGCTCAGCACCAGCAGCATCAGCATGCGCTGCAGGTTGCCGTTGGTGACCGCATCGGTCATGCGCACGGTGCCGGCGAACAGGGCGCGCAGGTTCCAGTTGAACAGCGCCTTGCCCGGCGAGCGGTTCTGGATCGCGTACATGTCCAGCATGCGGCGCAGCGCCATGTACAACAAGGTACCGCCCACCATGCCGGCGATGCTCATCGCCAGCGGCCAGTTCCAGCCATGCCACAGCGCCAGGCTGTAGTCGGGCAGGTGCTCGCCCAGGATGGCGCCGGCACCGGCGCGCAGCACCGGCGCGATGGTCCAGGCCGGCACGATGCCCACGGCCAGGCAGATCAGCACCAGCACATCCACCGGAATCCGCATCCAGCGCGGCGGCTCGTGCGGGGTGGTGCCCAGATCGCGCGGGCCCTGGCCGAAGAAGGTGTCGTGCACGAAGCGCAGGCTGTAGGCCACGCCGAGCAGGCCGGCCAGCAGGGCGGCGATGCTGGCCAATACCCGCATCGTCTGCGGCGCCTCGGTTTCCAGCGCCACGGCAAAGAACATTTCCTTGGACAGGAAGCCGTTGAGCAGCGGAACGCCGGCCATCGCCAGCGAGGCGGTGATCGCCAGCACGCTGGTGACCGGCATCAGTCGGCGCAGATTGCCCAGCTTGCGCATGTCGCGCGTGCCGGTCTCGTGGTCGATGATGCCGGCGGCCATGAACAGCGAGGCCTTGAACACCGCATGGTTGAGGATGTGGAACACGCCGGCCACCACCGCCATCGGCGTGGACAGGCCGAACAGCATCGTGATCAGGCCCAGGTGCGAGATGGTCGAGTACGCCAGCACGCCCTTGAGATCGTGCTGGAAGATCGCATGCCAGGCGCCAAGCAGCAGCGTGATCGCACCGATGCTGGTGACCGTGTAGAAGAACAGATCGGTGCCGGCCAGCGCAGGATGCAGGCGCGCCAGCAGGAACACGCCGGCCTTCACCATCGTGGCCGAATGCAGGTACGCCGACACCGGCGTCGGCGCAGCCATTGCGTGTGGCAGCCAGAAGTGGAACGGGAACTGCGCGCTCTTGGTGAAGATGCCCAGCAGCACCAGCCCCAATGCATATGGATACAGCGGGCTGGCGCGAATGAGATCGCCGGCCACCAGTACCGCATCCAGCTCGAAGCTGCCGACGATGTCGCCGATCAGCAGGATGCCGCCGAGCAGCGCCAAGCCGCCACCGGCGGTCAGCACGAAGGCCATGCGCGCACCTTCGCGTGCGTCCTTGCGGTGCGACCAGAAGCCGATCAACAGGAACGAGCTGATGCTGGTGAGCTCCCAGAACACCATCAGCAACAGCAGGTTGCCCGACAACACCATGCCGAGCATCGCGCCCATGAACAGCATCAGATAGGCGAAGAAGCGCGACGCGCTGTCGCGCGCGCTCAGGTAGTAATGCGCATACAGCACCACCAGCGCACCGATGCCCAGCACCAGCAACGCGAACATCCACGCCAGGCCGTCGAGCCGCAGCGAGAACATCAGGCCGATCTGCGGCAACCACGCGTGCTGGCTGCCGATCACCTCGCCGCGCAGCACGGCCGGCGTGAGCATCGCCAGGATGACCAGCCCGCCCAACGGCGCGGCCGCAGCCAACCACGCAGTGATCGAACGGGAGGTGCGCCAGAGCAGCGCAGTGGCGGCGGCCATCACAAATGGCAGCGCGAGCAGGATTTCCAGCGAGAAAGGCATGCAGGGAACACAAGATTCGCGAGCAGGCCAGAGAGCTTAACAAACCGTTGACTGACGCCAGCGTCAACGTCGTGGTTGCACGCTGGCGCACATCGCCGCCGGATCGGCATCGCGCCGCTACGTGTCACTCGCTATGCTGGGATCATCCAGACTGCCTCCGAGCCCCGTGACCGCTGCCGATCCCGCTCCGTCCCCTGCCGTTTCCGCGCCACGCGCCCTGGTGTTCGGCGGCAGCGGTCAGATCGGCGAACGCCTGCTGACGCGGCTGCTCAGCCGCGGCTGGCAGGTGACGGCATGGTCGCGCCAGCCGCGCGCGGCGCGCTCCGGGCTGATCTGGCGGCAGGGCGACCTGGCCATGCCGGCCGCCGCGGGCGAGGCCTTCGAGGTGATCTTCAGCTGCGGCCCGCTGGACCATTTCGCGCGCTGGTATGCCGAAAATCCGGTACGCGCTCCGCGCATCGTGGCGTTCGGTTCCACCAGCCTGGAGGTCAAGGAACATTCGATCGACGCGGCCGAGCGCGCTGTCGCACAGCGCCTCGCGCACGCCGAACAGGCGCTGTTTTCCGCAGCCCAGGCGCGCGGTGCCACGGCGACGGTGCTGCGCCCGACGCTGGTCTATGGGGCCGGGCGCGACCGCACGCTCACCCAGATCGCCGCGATGGCGCAGCGCACCGGCGCCTTCGTGCTGCCGGCCAATGCGACCGGGCTGCGCCAGCCGGTGCATGTGGACGATCTGGCCAGCGCCGCGCTGGCGGTGGTCGCCCAGCCGGCGACACAGCAGCGCAGCTATGCCGTCGGCGGTGGCGAGGTGCTGGCCTATACGCAGATGGTGGAGCGCGTGCTGGCGGCGCTGCCGCGACCGGCGCGGCTGTACCAGGTGCCGCCCGGCCTGTTCGGCCTTGCCCTCACCGCCGCGCAGCGGCTGGGGCGCCTGCGTGGCATGAATGCGGCCGCATTGCAGCGCATGCGCGATGACCTGGTGTTCGACCTGGAGCCGGCGCGTCGCGACTTCGGTTACGCGCCGCGCGCCTTTCGTCCGCTGCCCGAAGAGCTCGGCATCGGCGAGTGATGGCCCGCAGGTCCACGTGTGTGCCCTGCAGCGCCGCGTGGCGCGCGATCGACCACGCCAGGGGTGCAGCAGGCGTGCGTCATCAGCGTGAGCCGTGGAAGCACGCAGTCGTACTACGCCGCTTCAACGCATGACCACGCCGGCGATCGGCGCTGCGCCGGGCCTGCCGGCCGTGCTCAGTACCGCCAACCCAACTGGCGATACAACTTGGCCAACACCCAGATCGGCCCGATCAGCAGATAGGTCAGGTCGGTCAGAAAGCTCGGCCTGCGGCCTTCGATCCGGTGGCCGACGAACTGCGCGATCCAGGCCAGCACGAACACCGTCAGCGCCGTGGTGAACAGGCCGCCGAGCCCGAGCCTGGCTTCGATCAACCGGCACAGGCAGCCGAAAAAGAAGAAGATGCCCAGCATGCCCAGCCCGAGCGGACGCGATAGGCGGTTGTAGTACGACCAGGCCGCGAACATCGACAACGCCGCCCATACGCCGCTGCTGAACCAGGTGCCGCCGACCGGGATGCACCACAGCAGGCCCACCACCGACCACAGGATCGCCGGCACCGCCAGCACATGGATCTGCTGATTGGTCGCGTTGCGATGGTCGTCGGAATAACTGGCGAAATAACGGTCGATCGGTCGCGCGGTCTTGGTGCGTTCGGTCATGTTCCCTCCCAGGAATGACCCAAGCATACGCGCGCCGATGGCGCTGTGGCAGCCGCGCCCCTGCCACGCGCAGCGCGCGTGACAGGGAGCGGCATCCATCAGTTGACCGACACGGCGCTCCACGCTGCGGCAACCGCGCGGTACTGCGTGGAGCTGCTGCCGTACAGATCGGTGGCCGCGCTCAACGTCGCCCGGCGTGCGGCCGCATAGTTGGTCGAGGAGGTCATGTACACCGTCAACGCGCGGTACCAGATGCGGCTGGCTGCCGCCCGGCCGATCGCCGTCAATGCCGTGTTGCCGTTGCAGACCAACCCGGCCGGCGTCACGTTCCAGCTGGTGCCCGCTCCGAAGCCGCTCGGCACCACCGCGCCTTCGGCCAGCAGGTAATAGAAATGGTTGCCCACGCCGGAGCTGTAATGCACGTCGAGCGAGCCCACGCTGCTGCTGTAGCAATCGGGCGAGTCGCCATCCAGGCTGGGCTTGAACATGTAGCGCAACGCCAGCGTTCCGCTGCTGTTGCCGGGAATGATCTTCTCGCCGATCAGGTAATTGCCCGGCTGCGCGCTGTTGTTGGCGGAATACTCCACCATCGCGCCCATGATGTCGGAGGTGGCTTCGTTCAAGCCGCCCGATTCGCCCGAATACACCAGGCGTGCGGTACGGCTGGTCACCCCATGGGTCATCTCGTGGCCGGCCACATCCACCGGCACCAATGGCGTGAAGGTCCTGCCGTCGCCATCGCCGAAGGTCATGCAGAAGCAGCTGTCCTGCCAGAACGCGTTGTTGTAGCGGCTACCGTAATGCACCCGGCTGCGTGCACCGACACCGTCGTTGGCGATGCCGCTGCGCGCATGGACGGTGCGGAAATAGTCCCAGGTCAACGCGACGCCGTAATGCGCATCCACCGCCGCGGTCACCGTATCGCTGTTGGCGCCGCTGCCCCAGGTGTTGTCGGCATCGGTGACCAGCGTGCCGTTGCCGGAGGTGCTGTTGCGCATGTTGTAGGTGGCTCCGCTGCCGCGGCCCAGATCGGTCAACTCGTAACCGCTGCTGCAACGCGTCGTCGCCAATGCCACGCTGCCTGCATACAGCGACCGCCCGGTGCCGGCCGCGCTGGTGCCACCCGCGCAGGCGGTATGCACCGTGTCCCAGGATTCGAGAATGCGTTGATTGATTGCGTCGACGATGTAATGCATTTCGGTCGGTGTCTGGTCAGGCTTGATGCCGCTGTAGATCACCTCATAGACCAGCCGCGGCGCACCCTGGCGCGCATACAAGGCCAGGCTTGCGCGCGGCGCGGCATCCGGTGCCAGATCGAACTGCGCACCGGCCGCACGCACGGCGGTGTCCGCATCGATGCCCGGCACGATGCTCGGGCGCACGCTGGTGTCCATGCTCTGGCTCAACTCACGCATCACTCCGCGCCGCGAATGCACCACCACATCGCCGCCGATCACCGGCAGGCCCTGATAGGTGCGATCAAAGCGCACATGCTCGCTGCCGTCGGCATCGACAATGCTGTCGCGCGCGACAAACGCATCGGCCGTTGCACGATTGGCCAGCGCCGCAGCGTGATTGCCCAACAAGGATTGCGCGCGCGACACCGCGGCAGTTGCGGAAAGATCCGCGGCAGTGGCGACGGCAGACAACGATAGCGCGCAGCAGATCGCCGCGCCCAGGACATGAACTTGCATGACGACTCTCTCCCCGAAAACGTGCAATGCAAAGACCGGCGGCGATACACATCACGGCCGATCGCGACTGGCAACAGGTGCCGGCAGATAAACTTGCACAGTCCATGACGGCACAGTAGTAAAAGTTACAGCTGTGTTGCGTTCTGTGCGCCGCGCCACTTTGCGATGTGGATGGCATCGCAGAGCGCCCGACGTGGCGCTGCGTGTGGGACGTCATCAGCGCTGCAGGCCATGTCTAACCCGACGTCTGGAAGGTGTGTCGATCTCCGGTGGCAAGCAATCGGCCAACGGCGAATGGCGTAAGCAAGGCGCTGATGCGTGTGTGCCGAGGTACGGTTGCCGCATCGCTCTCTGCGGCAATGCCGAAAGGACACGCACAAAAAAACCGGCCAGAGACCTGGCCGGTTTTTTCTTGCTGCACCGTTGAGCCCTCAGCGGCCGCCGATCGCGACCTTCTGCTGCTCGTCCTGCGCCTGCTGCTGCGCACCCTGGCCGGCCAGCAGGCGCGCGCTGGTCTGCTCCAGCGTAGGGGCGGGCTGGCTCAGGTCCACCGCCGCCCGAAAGCCCGGCGTGGTCCCCATGACGAACGCCTTGCCGTCCTGCACGGTGACGTTCTGCAGCTTGTCTGCCGAATCGATCCCGTTCTGCTTGGCCTGCAGGGTGACGTGGGCCGCCGTCTCGTTGGAGATCATGCTCGGCAGCTTGCTGCGGATCGCGGTGTGCAAGGCATGGTCCGGGTGCGAGGCATCGTCGAGCGACGGCCCCCTGTGCGCTGCAACCTGCGTCTCGCCGGCCTGCGTCCGTGCCTGTGCCGGCTGTGCGGACAGCGCGGCCTGCGTATTGCGGCCGACCACGCCATCGGCTTGCAGCCCGTGCTGCTTCTGGAACGCGATCACCGCCTCGCGCGTGTTGTCGCCAAAGCGGCCATCCTCGGCAAGCCGGTTGCCCTGCGCATCGCGCACGCCGAGCCGGTTGAGCTCCTGCTGCAGCTTGCCGACATCGCCGCCGTGTTCGCCATGACGCAGCGTGCCGTTGCCGGCCGGTGCCGCTGGCTGGGAGTGGCGAGCGCCCGCCGTCTGTCCATGCCCTTGGTTCCAGAACGTCTCCGGACTGGTCAGCTTGCCGTTGGCATCGCGCAGCTGGTAATGCACATGCTGTGCGTACTGGCTGTTCCCGTTCGGGCCGCGTCCACCCATCGTGCCGATCGCATCGCCCGCGGACAGCGCCTGGCCCTCCTTCACCTTGAGTGCGTCCAGGTGCAGGATTTCGTGCGAGTTACCCTGCGCATCGCGAATCTTGACGGTGCCGTAGTTGCCGCCCGCAAACGTCACGGTTCCGGAGACCGGCGAATGCACCGTCGGGTGCTGCAGGTTGCGGCCTGTCTGGCCACCTTCATAGTTGAAATCTGTACCGCCGTGCGGCCCGCGGCTACCGCGGTGCTCGCCATAATGCCCGGTGATGTGCGGATCGATGCGGCCTTGGCCAGGCAGCATGCGTTCCATCGTTTGCTGGAACGAGCTGGCTCCGGCCTGCTGAGTCGGCGCAGCGACTGGTGCTGCCTGCGGCACCGGCTGTCCGAGCTGGCCGTGTGCCAGGTTGTTCATCAGCTCTGGAGTGATATCGCGCTGCCAGCGGGCAAAGCGGTTCTCGCGGTCTGCCAAGCCATTCGGCGGATCGCCGCCGTTGATTGCAACGCCTGCCGCATGCGCGTCCTGCCTGGCGGCCTGCGGCACGTTGTTCTGCCAGTACCAGGTCGCGATGCGGGATGCGTTTTCGGGTTGTGCAGCCAGATCCGGATGCGCGACCAGATCCAGGTTCAACGCTTCGCCGGCAGCACGATACTGATCCTTGCCGGTGAGCTGCATGTAACCGCGGCCACGGTACAGGTAGCCATCGCCTGGCTCGTTATTGCCCATGCGTCCGCCATACATCAATTCGGCCAGTTTTTCCGGTTGCCCGCGCAGGGCATCCAGGCGCGCCTGCTCCAGGGCCTCGGGACCCTCGCGCAGTGCGGAGCGCACCTTCGAACTCACCTGCGAGGATCCGTGCGTATAGCGGAACCCTTCTTCCAGGCGGTTGAGGCCCATCGACTCATGACCCACCTGGGCCATGAAGTTTGCCAGCTCCTTCGGCTGGGTAATGCCTGCTGCATAGGCTGATTGGAGCAGCCCTGTTTCACGATCGGTTGCCATGGTGTAACTCCTCATTGCTCAGCAACATGAAATAACGGACTCCATCCTTGTCCGTGCAAACCATTACTTCCGTTTAATTCGCTTTCTCGGCTGCGGCGTCGTCCAATGGCGCAGCTTTCTTCAATATGGAGGGATCGAAGTCCGGGAATGCCACCGTGCCGAAATCCTTGGCGGTCAATTCCAGGGTGTTGTGGTGTTCGGTCTCGGTATCGGACAGGTCACGCACCACCTTGTCCAGCAACCAGGTCTGCTTGTCCGGCGAATACCTGAAGGTGAAGTCGTCCGCCCAGCGCTCGCGCGATCCGCCGGAAATGGACACGGTGAACTGCCCGGTCTGGATGCGCGAAAAAGCATACGGGTCGCCTGCCAGGCCGCCGCAGCGGGCGCAGGGAACAATCTCGCTGTTTTCGGCAGCCTTTTGCAGCGCACCATCGGCGGCCTGTGTCAGCAGCAGGACCGTACGCGGCTGCCCCTCGCCAAGCTTTTCGGCACCGGTGGCCGGCGGGGAAATCACCACCAGCGCATCGGAGCGCCCCGCGCCAGTCAGGTCGCCACGGATGGTCTCCAGCGCCTTCGATCCTGCCGGAATGAAGGAGTCTATCGTGCCCATAGGTACAGTCCCTTGTGTCGGTGATGCGGGGGGTGTTGCGGCAGGTGCGGACGACTGCGTCGCCGCGGTATCGGCAGCAGCCGTCGGCTGCTCGGTTGCACCGCCGGCCTGGGGGCCGTTACAGGCCGCAAGTACAACTGCCAATGCAGGGCCGATCAATCGGAAAGGACGCAAGGTTATCTCCTGGAACGTTGGCAGGTACGCCATGGACGGCGCTGCCGCTGGCGCGCAGATTACAGGGATTGGTCGTCTACCTTGACCAGCGTCCAGCATGGGCGCTGCGCGAAGTGGTAGACCTGTTGATCGCCGGTGTCCGGCGTGCGGACCAGCACCTGGCGGCCATCGGCTTCTTCGGAAATCGTGACTTCGCGGCCGCCATTGCGGGCTGCCTCAAGGTTCGGGATGACAGGCCATTCGACGTCGGCCAGCGCAACCGTACGGGTGACCGGCGCCGGCTCGGGCTGTGCATCCGGGTCGAGTTGAATCATCGTGAGCGGATCGGCCGTGGCCTTTTCCTGCACCGCGATGTCTGCACTGAAGCTTTTCAGAAACGCAGAGAAGTCAGTGGTAGGGCAGGTCGCCGCCTGAGCAGCTGTTGCCGGAACGGAGGCAGGTGTCGAAGCTGCAGGTGTGGCGGTTGCAGCAGGCGTTGCAGCGCCGGCCGGTGCTGCTTGCGGCTTGCAGGCAACCAGCGCCAGGCTCAGGACGAGCGCGTGCAGGGACGTTCGGAAAAGGGCCAAGGGATCCTCCTGATCATAACGGGGCAACTGGAGCGCGGCGGGATGTTATCTGCGCACTGCGTGCAAATGTGTGAAGGCGTGCGGAGTCGATGGCCAGGCAACCGGCCGGCGTGCAGCAGGGCGGACCCCCGGGAGGCCAACCAGTCTGCGTGCCCGGCGCTCGGGGACGTCCTCTGCCGTGTTGCCGTCGACACAAGTCAGGCCGTCTGCATCGCGCCCGGGTGAGGGCGATATCAAGTCGATCGGGGTTTGCCCGGAGAGCTACCCGGTTTACCGCGGGCGACTATATCCCGTTTGAAAACACCTCGAGTGCATCCGCGCCCACCCATCCCTGCGCGCAGTCACCGACGTACGTGCCGGGCGCGGCGGGATGGCAGCGATCGCCAGTGGCGGGCGTGGAGCGTTGGATCGGCCGGTCGCCATAGGTCCCGCATGCCAGGTTGTTCCTGCATTGGGCGACACTGTCTGCAGGGATTGCGATGACGTAGTAATACAGCGGGTTCTGTCCGGCGCGACCGATCGCTTGGATGCACACGAGCTGGCCCTGCGCCAGCCTGGCTCTGGCAACCGCGCCACTGCCAGTGGTCGGCACCGCATCAAGTGCATCCACCCCGTTTGCCTGCGCCACGCCGGCAAAGAAGCCCGCGTTGCCACATGCAGGCGAGAGCGCGACGTCATAGAAATCGCCGGCATCGACATTTCCGGCCGTGCAGCCTTTTGCCATGTCCGCATCGGCGCACTGCACGCCGCTGGCCTGCAGTAACGTCGCGAGCCGGGCATTGTCCGAAGCGCCAGCAGCAGCGGTGGCATGTGCTGCTGCAGACGCCGATGCCGTGGATGTGATTGGCGGTGCGGCAGGCGCTGCCGATTCGCCGGCGCTGCACGCGCTTGCTGCAAGCAGCACGGGCAGGAGGGCGTTGCGCAACATCGGCAATCTGCGCGAGGAAGAACAGGAGAGAGCCATTGCGACTTCCTTGGACAATGGATGGTGTCGGGTGCGTGCTTCGGCGCTCGATAACGAGCGCCGGCCGCCAGTGCTGCTTTGGCGCAGCGTCAAAGCCCCGAGTGCGGGGCCTTGAAGATCAATCAACCGAAATACCCGCCAACCGCTGCAATGCCTCGGCATATTTTGCGCGCGTGCGTTCGATCACGTCTGCCGGCAGGCTGGGGCCGGGGGCGGTCTTGCCCCAGTCCAGGGTTTCCAGATAGTCGCGCACGAACTGCTTGTCGTAGCTGGGCGGGCTGGTGCCCAGTTCGTACTGGTCGGCCGGCCAGTAACGCGACGAGTCCGGGGTCAGCATCTCGTCCATGATGTACAGGCGGCCATCGGCATCGGTACCGAATTCGAACTTGGTATCGGCCAGCAGGATGCCGCGTTCGGCGGCGAAGTCGGCGGCGAAGCGATAGATGCGCAAGGTGGCATCGCGGACGCGTTCGGCAAGCTCGGCGCCGACGGTCATGACCATCGCGTCGAAGTCGATGTTTTCGTCATGGTCGCCGACTGCGGCCTTGGTCGACGGGGTAAAGATCGGCTCGGGCAGTTTCTCGGCCTGGCGCAGGCCGTCGGGCAGTTCGATGCCGCTGATCTTGCCGGTGCGCTGGTAATCCTTCCAGCCGCTGCCGATCAGGTAGCCGCGTGCGATCGCTTCCACCGGCACCGGCTTGAGCTTGCGCGTGACCACCGCGCGCCTGGCATACAGCGCCGGGTCCACGCCGTCGGGCAGCACCTGCTCGACGGTGATGTCGACCAGGTGGTTGGGCATCAGGTGTTCGGTCTTGTGGAACCAGAAGTTGGACACCTGGCACAGCATCTCGCCCTTGCCGGGGATCGGGTCGGGCAGCACCACGTCGAACGCGGACAGGCGGTCGGTCGCCACCATCAACAGATAGTCGCCCGGGGGCGCATCGGCGGGCAGGCGCTCGCGGGGAATGTCGAAGACATCGCGGACCTTGCCACGGTGACGCAACGGCAGGCCGGGCAGATCGGATTGCAACAGCGTGGTCGACACAGGCACTCCTAAGGACGTCGCAATGACGCTGTCCCCGGGACCCGGCGGGCCCGCGGGTGGGCAGCGGGCCGCGTAGTGTACGGCGCTTCGCTGCGCGCCGCTGGATTTATTGGAGCCCGCCTGCAGGCCGGCGTGCAGGCCGCGTCAGCCAAGCCGGGCGGGCGTTCGGGTAAGATCGCCAGCCCGCCTTCCCGCCCCCCGATCGCCCATGTCCTGGTATGGAAAACTGCTCGGCGCACTGGCCGGCGCCCTGCTGTTCCGCGGCGCGCCGGTGGTCGGGCTGATGATCGGCCTGGCGATCGGGCATGCGGTGGACGCCGGCTGGTTCAAGCGCCGCGCCGACAACCCGTACGAAGCGCTGGGACTGGAGCCGGACGCCACCACGGCTGAGATCGACCTGGCCTATCGCCGGCTGATGTCGCGCTACCACCCGGACAAGGTGGCCAACGCCGAGCCGGAAGCACGCCGCCAGGCGGAGAAGAAGGCCAGCCAGATCAATGCGGCCTACGACCGGATCCAGCGCCTGCGCAAACGCTGATCCAGCCGCCGCGCTCTGGTATCGGTGCCAGGCGGGACAGCGCCCGGTGCCAGGAGCGGCATCGGCGCAGCAATCAAAAACGCCCGACCCATTGCGGGTCGGGCGCGCTCACTCAGACGCCGGAACTCAGAAGCGATAGGTCGCCGTCAGGCGCACCGCATTCGACGAGAAGTCCGTGTCGGTGCGGCGCAGATCGGTACCGGCCGGATTGACGCGCAGGAACGGGTTGGTGGCCGGTGCGGTACCCGGCCCCACGCGCACGCGGGTGTCTTCATCCTCCAGGCGGGTGAACAGGTATTCCACACCCACCGAGACGTTGTCGCTCAAGCGGCGCTGCAGGCCAATACCGGCCTGATAGCCATCGGCGCTGTCGCCGCCGCTGCTGGTGAAGCTGTTGGCGGTGTTGCTGCTGGAGAAGCTGTGGTCGAACTCGCCGCGTGCCACGCCGGCGGTGAAATAGGCCAGGTAGTCGCCCTGCGCGCCGAAGGCATAGCCGATACGGCCGCGCAGGGCAGCGGTGCGGTTGAGCTGGCGGGTGAAGGTGTAGAACGCCGGGGTGGTGCTGAAGGCGCTGACGCTGTCGCGCAGGTCGTTGCGGGTGTATTCGGCGACCACGCCGTAGACCCAGTTGCCGGCCTGCCAGTCGTAGCCCAGCCGCGCACCGTATTCGGCGCCGCCCTTGTCCTTGCTGCAGCCGCTGGCCGGAGTGCGTCCGGCCGCCGCGCCGCCGCAGAACCCGGGCGAGAAGGCATCGGCACCGGTCGGGGTGCTGACCTGGTCGCCATCGCGGCCGTCCAGGTTGGTGTCGAAGCCGAAGCGGCCGCCGGAAACGCCACTGACGTCGGCACCGCCGACATTGGCGCCGATCGAGAAACCTGACCAGTCGGCCGGGCCGGTCTGTGCCCAGGCGGACGGGGCCAGGGCCATCAAAACAAGCGCAGCGGAGGCGAGCGGGGTGGTCTTCATAAGGTGTCCTTGGCGAAAGGGCGCAGTGCGCCGGTCAGGTGCATACGCAGGCGGGACCGCCGCGGATGCACTGGCTTTGCGCGCCTGCGACAATGTGTTTTCCGTTCCTTGACGAGCTGCCCATGCAACCGACGGCGATTGCCCCGTCCATCCTGTCCGCCGATTTCGCCCGCCTGGGCGAGGAAGTGGACAATGTCCTGAAGGCCGGCGCCGACTGGGTGCACTTCGACGTGATGGACAACCATTACGTGCCCAACCTCACCATCGGCCCGATGGTGTGCCAGGCGCTGCGCAAGCACGGCATCGTCGCGCCGATCGACGTGCACCTGATGGTCGAGCCGGTGGACCGCATCGTGCCGGACTTCGCCGAGGCCGGCGCCACCACCATCAGCTTCCATCCCGAAGCCAGCCGCCATGTGCACCGCACGATCCAGCTGATCAAGTCGCACGGCTGCCAGGCCGGCCTGGTGCTCAACCCGGCCACCCCGGTGGACATCCTGGACTGGGTACTGCCCGAGCTGGATCTGGTGCTGGTGATGTCGGTCAACCCCGGCTTCGGCGGCCAGGCCTTCATTCCCTCGGCGCTGGACAAGTTGCGCGCCATCCGCAAGAAGATCGACGCGCTCGGCAAGCCCATCCGGCTGGAGATCGACGGCGGGGTCAAGGCCGACAACATCGGCGCGATCGCTGCGGCCGGTGCCGACACCTTTGTCGCCGGCTCGGCGATCTTCAACGCGCCCGACTATGCGCAGGTGATCGCGCAGATGCGCGCGGCGGTGGACGCGGTGCGATGAGCGCGCCCACGCTGCAGATCCGCGCTGCCACGCCCGACGATGTGGCGCTGCTGCACGAACTGATCACCGCATTGGCGGTGTACGAGCGCGAGCCCGATGCGGTCAAGGCCAGCCCGGAGGACCTGCGCGCCAGCCTGTTCGGCGCCGGCGCCACTGCGCATGCACTGATCTGCGAGCAGGATGGCCAGGCGCTGGGATTTGCGGTGTATTTCTTCAACTACTCGACCTGGCTCGGCCGCAACGGCCTGTATCTGGAAGACCTGTTCGTGCGTCCGCAGGCGCGCGGGCAGGGCGCCGGCCTGGCCTTGCTGCGGCATCTGGCCCGGTTGGCGGTGCAGCGTGGCTGCGGGCGTTTCGAATGGTCGGTACTGGACTGGAACCAGCCGGCCATCGACTTCTACCAGGCGGCCGGTGCGCGCCCGATGGACGGCTGGACGGTCTACCGGCTCGACGGCGAGCGCCTGGCCGCCTTCGCCGCTGGCGCCTGAGCGCGGCCTGCCGCGCCGCCGTGGCACGCAAAGAGAAGGCCGCCCCCAGGGGAGCGGCCTTCAGGAAAATTGGAGGCTGATCCTGCCTCCGCCCGTCGTCCCTGCTATGGCCTTCCACTCTCCGGGTCGTCGGTGACAGGCCGATGACAGCCCGGCGACGCTGCGTATTCACGAGGCACGCAGCGGGCCGCTGCTAGCCTGCGGCCACCACCCTCACAGCATTGGCAGCGTGCATGGCCGCGTCCCACTGGCGTCTGATCCTCAACGGCAAGTCCACCGACAACCCGGACCTGCGTGAGGCGGTGGAAACGCTGCGCACGCGCGGCATCCAGCTCGAGGTGCGGGTCACCTGGGAAGATGGCGATGCCGAGCGCTATGTCGGCGAAGCGGTTGCCGACGGCGCCCACACCGTGGTCGCGGCCGGGGGCGATGGCACCTTGAGCGAAGTGGCGGCCGCGCTGGCGCATCACACGGCCGACGCCGCCACGCTGCCGTCGCTGGGCCTGGTGCCGCTGGGGACCGCCAACGACTTCGCCACCGCCGCCAACCTGCCGATCGAGCCGCTCGCTGCGTTGACGCTGATCGCCGAGCGCCCCGCCGAGCCGATCGACCTGCTGCGCATCGACGCCGAGCACGGCCCGCACTGGTGCGCCAACGTCGCCAGTGGCGGGTTCGGCACCCAGGTCACCGTTGAAACCGACGAAGGCCTGAAGAAGATGCTCGGTGGCCTGGCGTATCTGATCACCGGCATGTCGCGGCTGGGCCGGATCGACCCGATCAGCGCCCGCTTCAGCGGTCCGGACTTCCGTTGGGAAGGCGAGTTCATTGCACTTGGCCTGGGCAACGGACGCCAGGCCGGCGGCGGCCAGGCGCTGTGTCCGGAGGCCCTGATCGACGACGGCCTGCTCGACGTCACCATCGTGCCCGCGCTCAACGGCGAGGTGGCCGCCACCCTCGGTACCCTGGTCACCGGCGGCAAGCAGGCCGCGCTGGAGCGTGTGGCCGTGCGCGCGCGGCTGCCGTGGCTGGAGATCGTCTCGCATCAGCCGCTGACCTTGAACCTGGATGGCGAACCGGAGACCTCGCTGCATTTCCGCATCGAATGCGTGCCGGCGCGGTTGCGGATGCATTTGCCGGTGGAGTGCCCGTTGCGGAGCGTTTGAGCGCTGGGAATGGGGAATCGGGAATCGGGATTGGGGAATCGGAAGCGCGATGCGCGTGGTGTTGCGGGTGCTGGAGGTCGGCGTGTACGACACCAGTGCGGACTGGCCCGGCTTTGCGGTTTGCGCGGCTTTGGCCTCGCGCCTGCTGCCCTTGCGCGGCAGTTGCGCTACAGTAGCGGCGTGTCCCGCCTGACGACTTCACGCTCCTTCTCTTCCGCTCGCCGCTGGTGGCGATGGTGGCCCGTTGCCGTCGTCCGCCCCGCCACAGAGTCCCGGAAGGAAAGTCGTCTTGATCACTGCAGAGCAGTTCCAGCGCCAGGCCGCTGAAGGTCACACCCGTATCCCTGTTGTCCGGCAAGTGCTGTCCGACCTGGACACGCCGCTGTCGGTCTATCTGAAGCTCGCCGACGGCGCCTACACCTACCTGTTCGAGTCGGTCGAAGGTGGCGAACGCTTCGGGCGCTATTCCATCATCGGCCTGCCGGCGCGGCGCGTGTACAGCTTCCGCGGGCACACGCTGGAAATCAGCGAGCACGGCGAAGTGCTGGAAACCCGCGAGGTCGCCGACCCGCTGGCCGAAGTCGACGCCTTGCGCGCCGAGCACTCGGTGCCGCAGCTCGACGGCCTGCCCGGTTTCACCGGTGGCCTGGTCGGCTGGTTCGGTTTCGAGTGCATCCAGTACATCGAGCCGCGCCTGGGCAGCGGCGACAAGCCCGATGAGCTGGGCACGCCGGACATCCTGCTGATGCTGTCCGAAGAGCTGGCGGTGTTCGACAACCTCAAGGATCGGCTGTACCTGATCGTGCACGCCGATCCGCGCCAGCCGCAGGCCTACGTGCGCGCCAACCGGCGCCTGGACGAACTGGCGCACCGCCTGCGTCAGGGCGGCGCCGGCTATCCGCAGGCGCAGATTTCCGATGCCATCGACGAGTCGGATTTCCGCTCCTCGTTTAGCCGCGAGCAATACCACGCGGTGGTGCGCAAGGCGCAGGAATACGTGCGCGCCGGCGACATCTTCCAGGTGGTGCCGTCGCAACGGCTGCGCGTGCCGTTCCGCGCGCGTCCGGTGGATGTGTATCGCGCCCTGCGCGCGCTCAATCCATCGCCGTACATGTATTTCCTCGATGTCGGCGGTACGCAGGTGGTCGGCTCCTCGCCGGAAATCCTGGCGCGCCTGCGCGATGGCGTGGTCACCGTGCGTCCGATCGCCGGCACCCGTCCGCGCGGGGCAACCCCGGAGCTGGACAAGGCGCTGGAAGAAGAATTGCTGGCCGATCCGAAAGAGCGTGCCGAGCACGTGATGCTGATCGACCTGGGTCGTAACGATGTCGGCCGCGTGGCCGAACCAGGCACGGTCAAGGTGGGCGAGCAGTTCGTGATCGAGCGCTATAGCCACGTGATGCACATCGTCAGCGAGGTCACCGGCACGCTCAAGGCCGGCCTGAATTACAGCGACGTGCTGCGCGCCACCTTCCCGGCCGGCACCGTCAGCGGCGCGCCGAAGATCCGCGCGCTGGAGATCATCCGCGAGCTGGAGCCGGTCAAGCGCAACGTCTATTCCGGTGCAGTCGGTTACATCGGCTGGCACGGCGATGCCGACACCGCCATCGCGATCCGCACGGCGGTGATCCAGGATGGGTATCTGTACGTGCAGGCCGGCGGCGGCGTGGTCTACGACTCCGACCCGGACCTGGAATGGCAGGAGACCATGAACAAGGGCCGCGCGCTGTTCCGCGCGGTTGCGCAGGCGGCCAAGGGGCTGTGATGGACGGGCAGGGCAACGCCGTGCGCATCAGCTTCCGCAACGACTACAGCGAGGGCGCGCATCCGCGCCTGCTGCAGGCCCTGGCACAGGCCAGCACCGAGCAGAATGCCGGCTATGGCACCGATCGCCATACCGCGCGTGCGGCTGCGTTGATTCGCAATGCAGTCGCGCAGGCGCAGGCCGACGTGCACCTGCTGGTCGGCGGCACCCAGACCAACCTGACCGCGATCGCGGCGTTCCTGCGCCCGCACCAGGCGGTGATCGCGGTGGAGGCCGGGCACATCGCCACGCACGAAACCGGCGCCATCGAAGCCACCGGCCACAAGGTGCTGACCGTGCCCGCGTTGCACGACAAGCTGACGCCGGCGCTGATCCAGCCGTTGCTGGACGCGCACGGCAACGAGCACATGGTGCAACCACGCCTGGTCTACATCTCCAACAGCACCGAGAGCGGCACCATCTACACGCGGGCCGAACTCCAGGCGCTGTCGCGTTTCTGCCGCGCACACGACCTGCTGCTGTACCTGGATGGCGCACGCCTGGGCGCCGCGCTGACTGCCGCTGGCAACGACCTGGACCTGCCGACGATTGCCGCGCTGACCGATGCGTTCTACATCGGCGGCACCAAGAACGGCGCCTTGCTCGGCGAAGCGCTGGTCATCGTCACTCCCGCCTTGCAGGCGGACTTCCGCTATCTGATCAAGCAACGCGGCGCGCTGCTGGCCAAGGGCATGCTGCTGGGGTCGCAGTTCGCCACCTTGTTCGAAGATGGCCTGTTCCTCGAACTGGCCGCGCATGCCAACGCCATGGCGCAGCGTTTGCGCGCCGGCTTGCTGGCCGCTGGCGCGCAGTTCACCAGCGACTCGCCGACCAACCAGCAGTTCATCGTCGTCAGCGCAGCGCAGGCCGAACAGCTCGCCCGGCGCTACGATTTCGAACGCTGGGAAACCCGCAGCGATGGCCGCCTGGTCATTCGCTTCGTGACGTCATGGGCCACCACGCCGGCGGCGGTCGATCGGCTGTGCGCGGACGTGGCCGTGCTTCTGCAGGACCCCGCGCTGTAGAGTCATCACTCGCCATCAAGGAAGACGACAATGAACAGATTCGCCGGCTGGATGCTCGCCACCGCCCTCATGCTACCTGCCGTGGGCACAGCGCAGATCAATACGCTGCCCTCGCAGCCGCACTTGCTGGTGAAGGGGCAGGCCTACCGGACCGTGGACCCGGACCGGTTCATCGTCGATCTGAAGGTCAGCAACACCAATCTGCAGCCCGATCTGGCACGCACGTTCGTCGAAGAGCGCGCCCGTGTGGTCCTGGATGGGTTGCAGCGCAACCGCGTGCTCAAGGACTCGCTGTATGCCTCCGCGCTGTCGATTGCGCCGCAATCGCGCTACGAGGCGGGCAAATCCGTCTTCGAAGGAACCCGCGTGGAGCGCAAGATCCGCGGCACCTTTACGTCCTTGAAGGATGTGCGTGCCTTTCTCGGCGGCCTGGAGGCCAACGAGCATGTCCAGGTGCTGTCGATGCAGACCGCCTACGCCGATGCCGCTGCCTTGCGTGCGGACCTCAAGCGCGAAGCCGCCGCGCAGTCGCGCGAATCGGCCCAGGGACTGGCCGCTGCTTACGGCGTGCGGCTTGGCGGGATCTACAGCATCTCCGATGTCGCCCCCAATTTTGCCTATGGTGTCCAGGCAGGCACCTGGTCGGCCCCCGCAGCGCCGAAGCCAGGCTCGGTGGTGTCTCCGCCTTCGCCGCCGGCCCCGCCGCCGCCGCCCGCGCCAAGCGCCGGAGCCCAGGGCCTCGGCGAAAGCCTGCTGACCGGCACCATTACCTACACCGAAGACATCTATGCGGTGTTCCTGATCGCGCAGTGAGGCAGGGCTGCAGCAGATTGATGTCGGGGCGAGGTTGTTGGTGAACCTTGGCACCAGTCCATGCGTTGCCGTGCAGGCCGACCATCCCTGTCCGTGCAACGCGATGGATTTGACGATGCCCGGTTCCCCGAAGGACGCGCCGCAAATGCGAACGTGGGATCTGCGCCCGGGCTGGCCCCTCCTGTAGCGTTGGCCGACACCGCCAAGCCCCATCCTTATGTCCCTATGCATCACTCGACGCCAGCTGCTGCGTGGCGCGGGCACACTCGCCCTGCTCGCGCGCCTTCCCGCTGGCTGGGCATTGCCGACCGGTCCGGCGCGGCCGCCCGGCTTCATCGATGCGTTGATCGCACGCATGAGCGTGGAAGAGAAAGCGGGCCAGCTCAGCCTGTTCAGTTCGGCGCAGCAGGATGGCAAGGCGATCGTCGCCAATCCACTGACGCGCACTGCCGATGGGAACGCGCAACTGGCTGCCGCCCGCGCCGGGCGGCTGACCGGCGTGTTCAACGGCTCCAACGTGCGCTGGCATCAGCAATTGCAGCAGGCCGCGCTGCAGAGTCGCTTGCGCATTCCGCTGCTGTTCGCAGCCGATGTGATCCACGGCTACACCACCGTGTTCCCGGTGCCGTTGGCCGAAGCAGCCAGCTTCGAGCCAACGCTGGCGCAGCGCACTGCGCGTGCCGCGGCGAGGGAGGCCAGTGCGGTCGGTCTGGACTGGACCTTCGCGCCGATGGTGGATATTGCCCGCGATGCACGCTGGGGCCGTGGCGTGGAAGGCGCCGGGGAGGACGTGCTGCTGGCGCGGCTGTTTGCGCAGGCAAGGGTGCACGGCTTCCAGGGCGATGCGGGGCTGGCCCATCCCGAGGCGTTGGCTGCCTGCCCCAAGCACTTCGCCGCCTATGGCGCGGCCGAGGGCGGGCTGGATTACAACCGCGTGGACGTGTCCGAACGGACCCTGCGCGAGGTGTATTTCCCGCCGTTCCAGGCGGCGTTTGCCGCCGGCGCGGTCACGACCATGGCCGCCTTCAACGAACTGTCGGGCATTCCCGCCACGGCCAATGCGTGGCTGCTGGAGACGACGTTGCGCCAGGAATGGGGCTATCCCGGCCTGGTCGTGTCCGACTTCAAGGCCGACCAGGAACTGGTCGCGCACGGCGTTGCGCGCGACGACCGTGACGCGGCAAGGCTGGCGTTCCTGGCCGGGGTGGATATCAGCATGGAAAGCGGCCTGTATCTGCAGCACCTGCCGGCCCTGGTGGCCGCAGGCGACGTGCCGATGGCGCGGCTGGATGCTGCGGTAAGGCGCGTACTGGCATTCAAGGCGGCGCTGGGGCTGTTCGACGACCCGTTCCGGCGCATCCGGCCCGCGCGTGCGCAGTCAGCGCAGCGCACCACCGATACCCTGGCACTGGCCCGCGAAGCGGCCTGCAAATCGGTGGTGTTGCTGAAGAACGATGGCGAGCTGTTGCCATTGCGCCGCAGCGGGCAGCGCATTGCCCTGATCGGGCCGATGGCGCGCGACTGGATCAATCACGCCGGGCCATGGAGCCTGTTCGACGAGGAAGACAGGCGCAATACGCTGGCCGCCGCACTGGCGAACGCGCTGCAGGATCCGCAGGCGCTGCAGGTGGTGGACGGTTGCGGCTTCGAGCAAGCACTGCCGGATGGGGTGCAGGACGCGGTGGCGGCCGCCAGCCGTGCCGATGTCGCGCTGCTGGCGATCGGCGAACCGTTGCGCTACTCGGGCGAAGCGCAATCGCGCAGTGAAATCTGCATCCCCGAGCCGCAGCGACAGTTGCTGGCGGCAGTGGCCGCCACCGGCACGCCTGTCGTAGTGCTGCTGAGCACCGGTCGCGCGCTGGCGCTGGAGGGGCCGGTGCTTGGCTGCGCGGCAATCCTGGTGACGTGGTTTCTGGGCTCGGCGGCCAGCGTTGCACTGGCCGACATCCTGTTCGGTGCACAGGCACCGTCCGGCCGTTTGCCGGTGAGTTTTCCGCATGCGCTCGGGCAGGTGCCGTACACCTATGCCCACCCACCCACCGGCCGCCCCACTCCGCAGCCGGACGACCTGGAGCCGTACACCACGCATTACCGGACGGCACCCAACGCGGCGCTGTTTCCATTTGGTCACGGACTTACCTATGGGCGCATCGACTATGCCGAGCTGCGCTTGAGCGATGCGCGCCTGCCAGCCGACGGCAGCCTGCGCATCAGCGCACGCATCTACAACCACGGCACGCGCGATGCGGACGAAGTGGTGCAGCTGTATATCCGCGACCGCAGCGCCAGCGTCACCCGGCCGGTGCGCGAGCTGAAGGATTTCCGCAAGCTCACGGTGCCTGCAGGCGGCAGCGCGCCGGTGGAGTTCGTGCTGCGGCGTGCGGACCTGTTGTTCATCGGCCAGGCGTTGAAACCGACAGTGGAGCCGGGGATGTTCGATGTGTGGGTGGCGCCATCGGCCGAAGCTGCAGGGGTGACGGCGAGCTTCGAGCTGGTGGATTGAACCAGCGTTCGGTGGCGCCTGTGCACCCAGGCAGAGGTGGGTGAGGATCGCGGCCGGGGATATCTACCGGAGCATATGTCGCCGGGCCGCGTTCCACGGCGGCGCGGGAGGATCCCTACCGAATGACGGCGCTGGAATCGGGCGCCGGGCGGTGAGGGCGGCGGCAGGCACCTGAGGCAGCGCCATCGCTGCCTTGCAGAGGCCTGCCGGTGCGTACCCGCTCAGCCCAGCCAGCTGCTGCAGTTGCTGGCGGCCTTGCTGTCGCAGCTGGCCTGCATCTTCTGCTGCAGCCGCGCCAGCACCGCGCCGCCTTGCTGACGATGCTGCTTGCTCCAGGTCTTGAGCGAGCTGCCAAGCGCCTGGATGCCTTGACGGTTACGCCGACCGTAGCGATCCGGCTGGCCTGCCACTTCGGCGATCACCTGCGCGCTGGCAGATTCGACGGCAGCGGCGTCCTGCGGGGTAAGCCGCAGCACGCCATCGGCATACCGCAGCGCCGACTCCACGCGCGTTGCAGGGCCCTGGGAGCCTTCGTAGGACTTTTTCAGCCACGTCACCGCCGTCTTCGGATCGTTGCGTTCTTCGGCGAGATAGGCCAGGAACTGCATGTAGTGATAAGGCGTCTTGCTACGCGTCAGTTCGCCCAGCAGCAGTTGTTCTGCACCGGCGTTGTCGCCTGTTGCGTCCAGCAGCTCCGCGGCTCCAGCAATGACGGACTCGCGTTCTTCGTCGGTCTTTGCTGCCTGCACCGCCCATTGCACGCGCTGGCGAACGGTGTCGAGCACCGCTGCCGGCAGCGGTGGCTGTGGCGTCTTTGGCGCGCTGTCGGATGTCTGACCTTGTGCCAGGCGAGCGAGATCGATTCGCGTCGAGGCCGTGATCATCCTGTCCGCGATCGGAAGGCTGGCGTCGGCGTAGACCGTGTCCAGCGCCTGATTCAGCGCCAGCGAGAGCGCAGCGCGCTCGCCAGGATCGTTGGTGGACGCCACCACCAGGCGCGGTGCAAAGCGGCTCAGCTCACTTCGATTCGCGCGCACTTCCGCGGGGTCGGCCAGCACCGACTTCAACAACGCCAGATGTGCCGGGCTGGTCACCGGCGGCGTGGTTGCCATGGACAGCGCCAGCAGCGCGAACCTGCGCTGCAAGGCGGGCTGCGGCGCGGAAGCGGCCAGATGCTCGAGCACCTCGCTCGCACTGCGCGTGTTCGCCGGCTCGCGCGCCATGCCCCACCACTCGTAGCCGGCCAGCAAGGTCCAGTCGTCGGCGCTCAGTTCCTTCGGCGTCTGCAACGCCCGCTCGAGCAGCTGCTCCGAGGTGGTGGTCCGCGTGGCAGCTACGCGCAGCGCGTCGGCCAGGCGGGCATTGTCGCCATAGCCGGCCAGGCGCGTGATCTGGCTGCGATCCGGGCGCAGCACGATGATGGTCGGATACGCCTTGACGCTGTAGTGATCGCCCCACTTCTGGGCATCTGCAAGGTCCGCGTTCAGATGCACCACCACGAAGTTGCGCGTCAATGCAATGAAGGCAGGATCCTTGAACAAGGTGGCCTGCAGCCGGTTGCACGGCGGGCACCAGGCGGCGCCCCAATAAAGCATCAGCGGCTTGCCGCTCTTCTTGGCCTCGGCGAAGGCAGCCTCGACGTCACCCTCGCGCCAGGCGATGCCGGCGCTGGCGGCAGAGGCGGCGCCGGTCCGGGTCTGCGCCGGCGGGGCTGGCGTGTCCGGCTTGCCGCAGCCGGTCAGGCTTGCCAGCACTGCCAGCAGCGCGATCGGTAAGGGCCAGGGGCGCTGGAATGGCAGCAGCATGAGAAATCACCAGATGAGAGCAGGGGAGGATCGAATGACTGGGCGCGCGGCATTGCGCCTGCGCTGGATGACGTCACGTCCTATTTAGCTCTGCCGGCAACCTGGCTGCGTCACTGGATGCGAAGTGGCGTTGGCGCCAGCGCAGCGCGTCAAGGTCTCGATGACGCACGGGGCATGGCGCCCGTCGTGCGCGACGGTCCGATCAACGGAAATTGAAATTGGAAGCGACCGCCCCGCATTGCGCGCTCCTTCGCCGGCTGTTGCCGGTGCACATCGCAGCGCTCGGCAGCGCCTGCGTGCAGGGCCCTGCGAGTCATCGATAGGCCTGGTGCTGCAGGCGTTTTGTTCGTCTCCCGATCACCGCGATCGGGGTGTCACCCTCCAGTCATCGACGGTCAACGGATCAGCGATGCGCATGGCATCGCCGGCTCGATGACAGCGCTTCTTGCTTCAGTCCAGCAACCCCATTCGCCAGGGAGCCCGGATCACCGGGCCCTCCGGCCGGTTGAGGCCTAGAACTCCTGCCAGTTGGCTGCGTCCATGGCGGTGGGAGCGGTCGGCTTTGGTGGCGCAACCGCTCGGCGTGTCGGCGTCTTGCCAGGCGCCGGGTTTTTGACCTGGGCGAGGTTCTGGGCTGCTGTTGCCCGCGCCGGGGCGTGCGCGGTGCGGACCGTGGCCGCTTCTATCTTGAACACCGCCACCGCCTGCGTGAGTTGCCCGGCCTGCTCTTCCATCGAACGTGCCGCCGCGGTGGCTTCTTCCACCAGGGCCGCGTTCTGCTGGGTGGTTTCGTCCATCTGGGTCACGGTGAGGTTGACCTGCTCGATGCCGGTGGACTGTTCCTGCGAGGCGGCGGAGATCTCGCCCATGATGTCGGTGACGCGCTGCACGCTGGAGACGATTTCCGCCATCGTGGTGCCTGCGGTCTGCACCAGGGCAGAGCCTTCGGCAACGCGCTGCACCGAGTCGTCGATCAGCCCCTTGATCTCCTTCGCTGCTGCGGTGGAGCGCTGGGCCAGGGTACGCACTTCCGAGGCCACCACCGCGAAGCCGCGGCCTTGTTCGCCGGCGCGCGCCGCTTCCACGGCGGCATTCAGCGCCAGGATATTGGTCTGGAACGAGATACCGTCGATGACGGAGATGATGTCGGCGATCTTCCTGGACGAAGCCTCGATGCCGGTCATGGTGCCGACCACCTTGTCGACGAGCTCGCCGCCCTGCGATGCCACGCTGGCCGCGCCGATGGCCAGCTGATTGGCCTGGCGTGCGTGTTCGGCATTCTGGCGGACGGTGGAGGTGAGTTCCTCCATCGAGGCGGCGGTCTCCTCCAGATTGGCCGCCTGCTGCTCGGTGCGCTGCGACAGGTCGTTGTTGCCGGCGGCGATCTCGCTGGCGGCCGCGTTGATCGACACTGCCGAGCGCTGGATGCGCCCGACGATCTCCGCCAGCTGCACGGCAGTGCCGTTGGCGTCGTCGCGCATCTGCGCGAACACGCCCTTGAATTCACCGCTCATGCGCGTGGTCAGATCGCCGGCGGCGATGGATTGCAGCAACGACGACAGCGACTGCAGATTGCCATCGGCGGTGGCCATCAGCTGATTCAGGCTGTCGACCATCACGTGGAAATCGTACTGGAAACGATCGGCGTCGCCGCGCGCGGTGAAATCGCCGTTGGCGGCGGACAGCGCGAGCTGCTTGATCTGGTCATTCATCGCGGTCAGATTGGCCTTGACCTCGTCCATGGTCTGGGTGAGTACGGCTTTCTCGCCCGGCAGGCGTTCCATCTCGTCGGAGAGATCGCCGATGGCATAGCGCCCGATGATCTGGGTCAGGCGCATCGTCACGGCGATGTGCGAACTGACCAGCGCATTGGCATCGCGGACCATGTGGCCGTACTCACCGGGGAATGCGCCTTCGTCCATGCGATAGCTCATCTCGCCCGCATCGTGTCGACGCGCCATTTCCAACTGCGCAGCGATGACTCCCTGCAGGCGATCGCGAATGCGATAGACCGCACTGGCAAGTTGCACGGTTTCGTCCTTGCCGCTGACCTTGACGTCGATATCCAGCACGCCGCGCGACAGTTGCTCGACAGCGGCCACAGCCCGCTGAATCGAGGCGGAGATGGCGTTGCCCAGGATCAGTGCGAGGCTGACGCCGGCCAGCGCAATCAGACCCAGGGCGATCGCCGACAGCGTCATGGCGCGCGTGTTGGTGGCTTGCTGCTGCTGGTAACGCAGCTTGGCGGAGCTGCCCAGTTCATCGCGCAAGGTGGCGAGGCCGGCGAAGGTGGCATTCGCGTTGTCCTTGACCTGGGTGCGGTTGACTTCCGCACCGCCCGCGATATCTCCCGCCTCGATCAATTCGATCTGGCGCTGCATGCCGGCTTGCATGGCCGCGTAGCTCGTCTTGATTTTCTGCAACTGGGCCGCGTGCTGCTGTTCGTTGTGCAGCATCTGTTCGAGTTCCACGATGCTGGCTGCTACCTGCGTGAATCGCTTCTCGTTCTCCTGTTTCCACTGCGTGATCAACTCCGGCGTGCCGATGGCAATCATGCGCAGGATGTTGATGTCGACGCGCGTCAGCTGGCCGTCGATGCTGCTGGCAAGCGAAGAGCCGATGAAGTCACGGTTGTAGAGCGTGCCGACATTGTTCTTGGAGGTGTGCAGGCTGTTGAGTAGAAACAGGCAGAGCAGGATGCTCGGGATCAGCGTCCCCAACAATGCCAGTAAGAATTTGCTCTTGATCGTGGTTAGCATGACGGGCCTGGTGATGCGGCTGAGTGGGTAGGAGAAGCCGATGGCGTGGAAACCTGGTCAGCCGGAAGCTTCACCCGGGCAGTCGGTTGGTTCAGCTTGGTAGAGGTTGCTTCGTGTCTACTGCATAGCGGCTCCGGTCGCGGGATCTTGACTGCGGTGTCGAGGGTCGCGACTTCGCCACCGGGCGCGATGCCTGGCCGGCGTTGGCCGGTGATTGGCTCCGACGACCTGTGCAAGGCGGTCTTGAGGCCGACCCGGCCAGGTCTCGAGTGACAACCGCCGCGGCAACGGCGCATAAACGGCCGCCACAGGTCGTTGGCAGTGGGCAGATAGCGCGATCATCGCTCTCCCCGGAGAGGGTGAATGACGTCCTGCCACACGCGGTCCTGCTCTTGACAAGGAAGTCATCCTTGTCGATGATTGATCAATCACTCACTCACTTAAAGGTGGCAGGGCAATGGCGCGTCCGCTGAGCGAAGAGAAGCGCGCTGCGCTCCTGCAGGCCGCCTGTGCGCTCATCGCGCAGGCGGGCACCGGGGCGCCGACCTCGAAGATTGCCAAGGCCGCGGGGGTGTCCGAAGGAACCCTGTTTACCTACTTTTCCTCGAAGGACGACCTTCTCAACGCGCTGTTTCTGGCATTGCAAGGCGAACTTGCCGAATCGGTGGCAGGACCGTATCCGGCCGACGCTTCAGCGCGTGACAGGCTCTTGCTGGTCTGGAGTCGGCTGATCGATTGGGGGCTGAACCATGCCCCGGCGCGCAATGCGCTCCGGCAGTTGAAGGTTTCCGAGCGTGTGACGGACGAAAGTCGCATGCGCTGCCACGCGATCTTTTTCGATGCGCGCGCGGTCGTGGAGCGGTGCCTGGCAGATCGGTCGGCACCCGGCAGGCTTGCCTTCTACATCGACACCGTGTTGTTCGAGCTGGCCGATATCACCATGAACGCCATCGCGGCAAAACCCGCCGAGCGCGAGGCGATTGAACAGGCCGGATTCGACCTTTTCTGGCAAGGATCGGCGGCCTGATTTTTTTTCCTTTTTTAAATGCGTAAGTACTCACTCACAATGGAGCGGCCATGTTGCTGGATCGAAGAGGCTTTACCGAAACGGATGTGCCGGATCAAGCCGGCAAGTGTTTCATCGTCACCGGCGCCAATGCCGGCGTGGGCTTTGAGCTGTCCCGGGTGCTCGCCGCGCGGGGCGCGCGGGTGCTGCTGGGCTGCCGCGAGAAGGGCAGGGCGGATGCAGCGATTGCGCGCATCAGGCAACTGACGCCTGGCGCCGACCTTGGGTGGTTGCCACTGGATCTGGGCGATCTGGAGAGCATCCGTGCAGCGGCGGCACAGGCGTCGAAGGAGCCGCGCATCGATGTGCTCATCAACAATGCCGGCATCATGAATCCGCCGCTGACGCGCACCAGGCAGGGATTCGAATCGCAGTTCGGCGTCAATCATCTGGGCGTGTTCGCGCTGACCTCGTTGCTGCTGCCCACGCTGGCCCAGGGACCCGCATCGCGCGTCGTGGTCACCTCCAGCATCGCGCATTTGAAGGCAAGCATCGATTGGGATGATCTCAACGCCGAGCGCAGCTACTCCAGGGGCGATCGCTATGCAGCGAGCAAACTGGCGAATGCCTTGTTCTTCTTCGAGCTCGATCGGCGGTTACGCGCGGCCCGCTCGCCCATCATGGCGGTTGGTGCCCACCCAGGTGTGGCCAGCACCAGCCTGGGCCGGCACATGGGGCCCATCCAGGTGGTAGGTCCACTCGTCGGCCTGTTGCTCAACACTGCTGCGACGGGTGCATGGCCCGCGCTGCTGGCAGCGACCGGGCCCGTGCAGTCCGGGGGCTATTACGGCCCCACCGGCTTCCGCGGGATCAGGGGGATCGCCGGAGAGGCCAGACGCGCCCCGCAGGCTGCAGACCCGGCGCTTGCCAGGCGGCTATGGGACATCTCCGTCGCCATGACCGGAATCGACCCCGGCCTGCCTGCGGTCTGATCTCGCCGCAGCCTGGCCGATATGGCTTGTCGCATCCCCCGGCGCTCAGGCGGTGCCCAGGTTGTCGGCTGCCGAGGTCTCAGGCCGTCGCCGCGTTGGTCGGCGCGGCGTGCCGCCGCTGGACGTCGGGTCCGGGCGAAGCGCCGAACCGGCGTCGATACTCGCGACTGAACTGCGATGGGGGTTCGTGGCCAACGGTGAATCCGGCAAGCAGCGTCGATCAGGTCAGCGGCGCGGGGGTACACCCCGCGTGCCGGCAGGCACCCTCAAGCGACAGTCGATGCCCGAATCGCCGACTCAGTCGAGACGGATACGCGGGTGCAGACGGGAGTTGAGCACGTCCACGAACCACATCAGGCTTCCTTTCCAGAACCCATGCAGCCGCGATTGATGCTCCCGGTAGAGCAGTACGTGACCCAGCTGGGCGATACGACCACGCAGCGTGACTCCCTTGAACAGGCCGGTCTTGCCCAACGAGCCGTAGGCATCGTAATCGCCCAGCGACACCAGCGATCCCATGTCCCGATACCGAAAGGCCGGCAGCGCAGCGTCCTGCTGCATGATGGCGTCGATGTGTCGGACGAAGTGGTCGGCTTGCTGGTGAGCGACCTGTGCAGTGGGCGGCAACGGGCGTTCGGCCCCGTCCATGAGCAGGCTGGAACAATCGCCCAGCGCAAAAATGGCCGGGTCACGCGTGGTCTGCAGGCTGGCGTTGACGGCCAACTGATTGGACCGTGTCGTCTCCAGGCCATCGAGGTGCTTCAGGAACGCCGGCGCCATCACGCCGGCAGCCCAGACCACCGTCGAGGCAGGGATGTGGCTTCCATCGTCCAGCGTCAGGCCTGCCGCATCGACCGACTTCACGGTGGAGTGCAGCTTGACGGTGACACCCAGGGACTGCAGCCGTTGTCGAACGGCATCTGCCACTTCCGTCGGTAGCGCAGGCAGCAGCCTGTCACCGCTTTGAATCAGCAACACGTTGACGCGAGTGTCGAGCTCGTTCGCCCCGTACGCCACCGAGGTTTGCACGAGCTGAATCAGTTCCGCGGCGAGTTCCACGCCGGTCGCTCCACCTCCGACGATGGCGATGGCGACATCGTGCCTGGCTGCGAGTGCCTGAAAGAGGCGGACGCGGACCTCGGCATTGAAGTGCACGGCCTGAGGACGCGAGTCGATCATGAAGCAATGCTCGGCAACCCCGGGCGTTCCGAAGTCGTTTGCACGGCTTCCCACCGCCAGCACCAGTCGATCGTAACCAAGCGTACGGGCCGGAAGCAGCTCCCGGCCGTCGGCGGCCAGCAGCGGCGCGATGGAGATCGTGCGCTTTGCCCGGTCCAAGCCGCACAACGCACCTGGCTGGTAGACGAACCCGGCGCTATGCGCCTGTGCCACATACGGGGTTTGCTGCTGGGATATGTCGCGGGTGCCAGCGGCAATCGTGTGCAGCATGGGCTTCCAGACGTGGGCACTGTCGTGATCCACCAGCGTGATGCGCGGTGCATTGCGCTTTCGTTGCCATTTCCGGGCCAGCCGCGTCGCCACCTCCAGCCCGGCCACGCCGCCGCCGACAACCACCAGATGCTGCCTGCCCTGGACGGACTTGGACATGTCCAGGCCGTCTTGCGCTGCGGTGTTCAACGTTGAAGTCATCGGCCTGGCGGCCGGGTCTGCATGGCGATCGTGAGTCAATGCGCGTTCCTTTCTGTGTTGAGTACCGCCGCAGGGCGGGGTGACGACGGCAGGCAGGCCTGAAGAGGGGGAGTGCCGGAGCGCTCGGCCGGATAGCAGGAGAGCGACGCGGCCAGCGCCTGCTGGTGTGATTGCTTCCTCTCGCGCACGCCGGTGCTACTGCGACACGAACAAGGGCAGGGCCGCATCAGCGAGCAACGTCGATGTGACGTCCTCGGCAAGGGAGGCAGCGTCCCGGGCATGGCGGCAAGTGCCGATCACCAGCATGCCGGCGTCTACCGAAGCGGCGTATGCCTGGAGCCTGTCATCGGTGGACGCGCCATTGGATGACATGACGGCTACATCGGCAGCGACCCGATGCCCTGCCAGGAAGCTGGCCATTTCCACCCCGCTTGGATCGCCGGGGAGGTCGGCCTGGTTCTCCGGGGCAATCACGAGCAGCTTGACCACCTCCGCAGCGGTGAGGAGGGGCAGCGCATCGACGATTGCGCGTCTTGCGTGCTCGCTGCCGTTCCATGCGACAACAATTTTCCGAGCGATGGGCTTGTCCGCCCAGGCCCGGGGGACGATGAGGATGGGGCGTCCGGTCCGCAGCAGGCTGGTGTGTGCCTCCCATGCCCGCGGGGTGCCCGAGAGCTTGGGACTGGACAGCACCAACAGGTCGCAGCTGAGGGCGTGCAGGGCGGATTCGCTGCTCGACCCGGCGAAGGAAATGATCCGAAGCTCTGCACTGCTGGCGTGCCGCTGCACCGCGCCGTTGAGGCGCTGGCCGGACGCAAGCAGGCGTGACGCCATGATGGATTGGTGGAGGGCGAGTGCTTCAGCGACTGCACCTCCAGCGGCAGAACCCTGATGCGGGGGTTCCGGACCCTGGTCCATTGCGGTGACTCCGATCAGGTGGCTGCCCAGCCCGCCCGCCAATCGCGCAGCAGTTTCCAGGATATGCAGCCCCGGAGGGCTTGCATCGAACAGCACCGCGATGTTTTTCAGGGTGGGCATGCCCGGTCCTATCCGTCGGATGCTCGGCGGGGCTGAAGCCCCGATCCGCGCATCTAGAATGATCATTCTAGTTTTTCGCATCGTACTACAATCGCGTCGGTTGCATCGCCGATCGAACCCCGAGAGTCCCCAATGACGTCTGTTGCCTCTGATCCCCTGGATGTTCACAAGGGAGAGATGCGTCGCCAGCAGGTGCTCGATGCCGCAGCTACCTGTTTTCGTCGACATGGCTTCCACGCAACGAGCATTGCGCGGATCTGCGGCGAGGCGGGCATGAGCGCCGGCCACATTTATCACTACTTCGCGAACAAGGATGCCATCGTCGAAGCCATCGCCAGGCGCGAAGAGCACGACATGGCAGAACTGGCACGCGAGATGGAACTCGATCCGCTCGGCGGCTCGGTGGCCGAGCGGCTCATCCGTCTGGTCGATGCGTCGCTGGACAAGTTTCTGGAGCCGGCGCATGTGCAACTGCGTCTCGAGCTTGCCGCAGAAGGCGCGCGCAACGAGGCGGTCCGCCGCATCCTGGCGCATTCGGACGGCATCGTGCTGAGGCAGTTCGTCGATGCCGCGGAACGGTGCGGGCTGCCGCCACGACTCGGGCGCGCCGGGCTGACGACGGCGATGATGATGCTTTCGGCAGCATTCAGTGGCGTGATGGTGCGCGCCGCAACCGGCCAGCAGCCGGAAAGGCAGGCAACCGCCCTGTTCCTGAAACGACTCATCCAGGCGTTGCTGCAGCCCGATCGTGCCTGACTCCGGCGCGGGTGGCGCCAGCGGCAGGCGCCGCGCGCCACCATGGCCACCTGTTCGCCCGACCAGCGGGATGCCGCATGGGCTCGACGTTCGGGGCGCACTCGATGGCGTGCATCGCTCCCTGAAAAGGGCAGGCATCACGCCATGCGGTGTCTGTCCGAATCGCGTGTCGACCCGCCGATACCCGCTCGCCCGGCTGCCACCGTTGCAGGTAGGCGCCCGGTCGTCGCTCGCACCCCGTCGTCGTCGCTTGGACGATCGGATCACGCTGATGCCCTACAGGGTTACCAAGCCTGCGCTCGAGACCTGGCACATGGCCATCGATTGCCTGGCGTAGTCATAGGCGGTGTCGCGGTCGGTAAAAGCCGCGCCGGGTAGGCAGTGGCGACGCAAGGTGATGCCGCCTGGCCTGGAGACCAGTAGCTCCGGCACGAACTTTCCATGCAGTGGGCAGACGTGGGCGGTGAGGAGATATTCGCCCACGCCTCGGACAGTTGGGGTATCCAAAAAACAGTCCCTCTTGCTCAAAAATAATGAACGCTGCTGAGCATGCAGCAGCGTCGGCAAATGCACGCTCCCAGTGGCGAGCGCGACAAGGCGGCAGTATCGAAGGGAGCAGATGAAGATTCTGTCGGCTTAAGTGCCCATGTTTGTAGGGATTTCCCTACAGATGCAGGCCGCGCGTTTGAGCCCGCAGGGTCCGGGTCGTCGCGGGAGGGCCCGCGTCGGTCGAGCGGCGCGTCGGCCCGGCCCGCCGTCTGGCGGGTGGCGGGGATCTTTCGCTGTGCGGTGGCTACACTCCGCGCTGACAGCGATCCCGCAGCTGCATCGAGGGGAGCGATTCACCGGCCCAAGGCCAAGCACCACAGGCCGCTGTCACGGGAGCGGATTTTGCAGTTTGGCACTGCGCTGGAGAAGTACGGCGGCTACCGCACCACCGTCTGCTTCAACATTTTTGAATGAGATGGGATTTCGCCCAGATGTCATCGAACGCCAGCTTGCGCATGCTGAGCAAAACAAGGTCAGGGCAAGCTACAACCAGGCTGGGTACCTGCAGGAACGCGTCGCAATGATGCAAGCTTGGGCTGGCTTCTTGGGCAGCTTGAGGACACAAGGCACGCGGGCTTGAAAAAGGCAGATGCCCATCCGATCAAATGGATTACCAGCCCGGGCTCGCGGCCGGCGTTTCATTCCTTGCCAAAGCGTTTCCAAGACCGACTGTTGATAGTGGTAATTTTTTCTCCGTGCTCATTGCGTCGTCTTCAACCTCTGGGGGAGTGCGCGGTCTCATTGACGTGTCCGACAACCTGTCTGGAGTTGCTGGAACCTGTTCATGATGCCTGTCGTTTTCCAAGTATGGCTTCGTGACGGCGATGAGCGCGGTATAGAAATACATCATAACTCTGCTCGGCTCCGGCTATGGCCTGGCGTCTACACGCAGGTTCCTGCGTTTTTTTCGCCAAAATAGTTCATCTGAGCATGCATCCCGCCTGGCCAGTGGCGAACATTTGTACTCGCCGCATGAGACATGTCGCTGTAATGGCATGTGCCTTTTGTCAGATCAGCGGCGTTGCCAATGCTTTGTCAATGCGAGGTCGCCTACATGTCGCTCAACACGCTTTCGACCGGGAGCAGCGCAGGTCTGATTCTCCCTCCATCGGATGAACCGTCCTCTCCGGAGCCGTCCGGATCCGGCTCTGGCATGACCGATTCCGATGTCTTGTTGGGGATGGATAATCTTTTCCTGCAGCAGATCTACCGCATGATAGCCGCTGTCTACGGCAATATTCCAAGCGATGATCCGACTGTTGACCCGTCCGCAACGCCTGCCCCTTCATTTGATGATATCCAAGCCAGTCAGCCGATCGAGAAACGCACGTCTTGGCCCACGCCTTCGACAGGGTTCGACGCCAAGGACGTCAAGGGATCCACGCTACCGCCTGCGGTTGATGGGTCTTCGGTTACATGGGATGGCGGCACGCTCACGGCATCGGAGCTTCAGATTGTCTCGACGCTCAACCAGCACAAGGACAAGATGCCCCTTGAGTTTTCAAAGCTCGACGACAAGATCAACGACCCATCTACGCCTGCGGACTTGAAGAGTGCACTGCAGGGCCTGCAAAAGGACCCACGTCTGTTCTTCGCCATCGGCTCGCAGGGCGACGGAAAATGCGGCGGCAAGATCAAAGCTCAAGATCTGTGGGATTTTGCGGATCACCATCAACAGGTGACCGATCTGGGCGGAAAAAACGCTGAATTCAATCCCAAGAATATCAAGGGAGACACGCCACCGCCGCAGGCAGAAGGCTCAACTGTCACATGGGACGGCGGTACCCTCACGCAATCTCAGCTGGAGATCGTTTCGACGCTCAATCAACACCGTGACATGACGCCGATCGAGTTCGCCAAGCTCGATGAAAAGATCAACGATCCCGCCACGCCACCCGACATGAAGAAGGCGCTGCAAGGCCTACAACAGGATCCCGGTCTGTTCTTCGCCATGGCATCCCAGGGGCACGGCAAGCACCATCACGACGATCAGGGCAAGTGCAATGGCACGTTGATTGCGGCCAATCTGTACGATTTTTCCGATCGTCATCCACAGGTCACTGCCATGGGGGGCAAGAATGCGACCTACAACCCCGAAAAGATGAAGGGACGCGACCTGCCGCCACCGGTCGACGGCTCTTCGGTCACATGGGATGGTGGGACGCTCACCCAGGACGAGCTGGAGATCGTCGCCACGCTCGATCGCCACAAGGACAAGTTGCCGGTGGCGTGGGCCGATCTCGATGCCAAGATCAACGATCCTGCGACGCAGCCGGATCTCAAGAAAGCATTGACAAAGTTGCAGAGCGATCCGCGGCTATTCTTTGCGATCGGCTCGCAAGGCGATGGCAAGTGCGGCGGCAAGATCAAGGCTGACGATCTCAGCAAGTTCTCGGCCGGTCACGCGCAAGTAGCGGAGTACGCCAACAAGCAAGCCAAAGGCTACACGCAGAACTACGTGGCTTCTGACAGCCCGGACAAGACCCAACCGACAGTCATGACCGAAAGCGATGCAATGCGCGAGTTTTATCGCTACTCGGACTACCTGCCGAAGGATCTGAACCAGGAAGCGTTCAAGCAACTGGTCGAGGGCAACAGTAATGCTCAAAAGTGCCCGCCGCAGGTTATCGCCGCGGCACAGTATTTTCGAGAGCACCCCGATCAGTGGAAGGCGCTGGCAGGAGACTCCGGTTCGATGAGCACCCCGGACTTCCTGCAAAAATCTGCTTCGCAGATGCATCTGACAGCATCCGAGCTGAAAACGCTGGACACGATCAATGGCCATCAGGATGCGTTCTTCGGCGACGGCAAGGAGGTGACGCGCGACAAGCTCGACACAATCGTCAAGGACGATAAAGCTGATCCTGCGGTTCGCGACGCCGCCAAGCAGCTATTGGGCGACCCGCTATTGTACGGGTTGTTGAATAACTCGATCACCGGCTACAAGAAGCCGCATAGCTTCCTTGGCGGTGGTCATGTCGTTGACTCGGGCAAGATCAGCCAGAAGGACTTTCAGCAGTTCTACGAGCATATGACGGCGGCCAACAAGACCGTGGAAAAATCGCCCACGCACGCGGCCACGTCACCCGAACAGCAGAAGGCCTTCGCGGACATGTTGATGGGCAAAGCCGATCAACCGGACATCAAGACGAAAAAGAAGGATATCGGCACGCTCGGCAAGGGGTTGCATGAGTTCCTGAAATGGGACAGCAAGATCCTGGACTGGGCCTCGGTCGGACTGAGTGCACTGAACGGCATCCCCGTCATCGGCGAGTTTGCCGATGCGGCAGCGGTGGCACTGGAGGGCGAAGCGCAGGCCGCACAGGTGCTCGATACGGCACTGCAAGGCGGCGATATGTCGCTTGCGTGGAAACTCGCCGGCATCAACATGGCTGGAGCGGTCGTTGGTGCAGCCGGTGGGCCGGGCGCCAGGATCGCAGCCAAGGGGGCTGCCAAGGGAGTCGCGGAGGGTGCCGCCAAGGCAGCGAGCGAGAGTGCGACCAAGGGCGCTGCTGAGGGAGCGGGCAAGGCCACGACCGAAGGAGCAGTGAAGGGCGCTACCGAAGGAGCAACCAAGGGTGCTGACGAGGGTGCAACGAAAGGCGCCACCGAAGGAGCAACGGAGGGTGCAGCCGAGGGGGCAACCAAAGGTGAAACGAGGAAAGAGAAAGTCGTCGCCTTGGCAAAAAACCATGTGGTCGGCGGAACCATCGGTATATACACGGACCTGCTGAAGGTTCCTGTGATGGCGGGCTTGCATTACGAAGAAGTGCAATTGGACAAGGAGAGGGATCATGGCGACATCCGCCAGAATCTGGAAGACGCAGGCGGCTTGCCGCTAGGCAAGCAGACCATCCCCGTGTCCATCGCAGACAACTTTGAGGCCGACACGAAGGAAAATATCAGGAGTTTGAGGGGTGGGTGGCGCAGGTAATGCCCGTTCCTGATCGGCATCCTGTTGCGCGAACGGACGGGCGATCAGCATGATCGTCCGATTCGTCAGTGGGCTGTTCAATTCGGTCTGCAGGCAAGGCCTTGGAGAACCGGAAATGTGCCAGCGCCAGTCAAGTAAAAATGTCGTTCTATAACGGCAGACTTGGCACTGCGAGCCACTGCATGCGCTTTCCACCGTGAATTCATAGCTGCGCCAGCCTTCGAGTCGGTTGCAGTTCACGGTGGAATCTAAGCAAGAGCCAACATGGCAATAGTGTTTTGTTGGTCGTCGTGGTTCGGTGCGGATTGTACGGGTCGTTGGCCCCCAATCTCGCGCTGACCGGTTTGAACGTTTCGAGTCGATCCGGGCGCAATGCCAGATCGACGCTGCCCCGCGCCATGCGCGCTGTCCACGTGCGGAAACGAAGGAGCGCTTGGGAAGCCTCAGAGAAATCTGCCGTGGCGTATCCTCTGAACTCGTTTGTCAATCACAACTTTCGTTGGGGATGTTCAAGAAGGTTGGAACAATCCATCAGTCCTCTTATTTCAATCTCATTGAAGTACTTGGCGCGACATCGAAACGCTGGTTGTCAAGGCGATCGCCTGAAGTTTGCACGACGACTGGATGTCGGAAGAGGAGTGCCTTGCCTACTGGCCCGATACCGGTACTTGAGCAAGCAAGGCGCAAAGATGGCGTATTTCTTGCGCTTTCCAGGCTACTTGGCCCGAATGCTCTGGCGTGTACGGTAGTTACGCGTCTGGCGAGACAGTCAAAACGGAACGCTTGCTCAAACGTGCTTATCCACGCCGCTATGGAGCATGCGTGTAGTTCCGCCACCGGCGGTCTTTCAAGCGACTCATCTGCCGCTCCACAGACCTAGGCTGCGTATGACACAGGTCTCGATTGCGCGATTTCCAGCCGGCAAACTTCGTGTGCGGCGCAAGTCATTCGCGGTGTCCTGCGCGGGGTATGTACCGCGAGCCAGACACTGCGTGCTACCGAAATGGTGTATCGGTACCCATCGCATACTTTCTCGAGGATTTCGGACAATGTCGGAATTGGGAAATATCCACACAGCGAACGACACATTTTTCACCAACATGGGAGCCCGTCTTGGCTTGCCCGAGGAGCTTGCGCAGCGACTCGGCCAGGGCGAAACCATCCTTGGTCCGGCAGGCATGCTGTGCCGTGTCCACACGCAGATGCAGCAGGGCGAACTGATGGCGTTTCCGGAAGTGATCCTGCCCCTGGCCGCACGCGAGCTTGGCGGCGATGAGGTGGCGACGCTGCTGGCGCTGCAGGAACAATTGCTGACCCAATACGGCTGGCGGCTCACGCTCTCGGACCTTGGCCTGCTGTGTGTCTGCCCGCTGCTGCTCGAACGCACGGCCGATGCCGTGACCACCGCGCTGGAGCGCGGGCAGGTGGTCGCCCGTGTGGTGCTGGACGCGCTGGTGACACAGGCCGGCAGTGTGGCCGAGGTGGCCTCATGAAGCTCACCAGCAACACCGGAACCTCTTCCGGCAGCCGCGCCACGTCTTCTGCAGCCGCACGCCTGACGCAGGGTGAGGAGGCGGTTCCTCCCCCACAGACGCGCTTGCCGACCGGCCCGCTTGCAGGCTTGTCTTCGGGACCGGTGCTGCGCGGTCGTCGCGCAGCGTCATCACGTCGCGTGACCACCGGCACGAATGACGCCGAAGCCTCGCATGGCGGATTACATCGTTCTGAGTCATCGCAGTCGTCACACTCTTCGGCTTCGACGGATGCAACGTTTTACACTCCGCAGGCAAGCCTCGCGTCCTCGGACGTCGATGAGCCGCATGCACCTGCCGCTGCGGCAACCTATGCGCAGCGCAGCGCTGCGGCAGCTACTGCATTGAAGGCGCAGTTACGTGCTCGCCTGGGCAATCTGCACTTCGCAGAGCACTCGTATGAGCAGGAGGAACTGCAGGCCACGTATCTGCAATGGGCGGACGCGCGCGTGGACGAACGCATCGCCGCATTCGGGCCGGATGCCGGATATCAGATTGTCGGCGATATGAAGACGGCAGGCGCAAAGGCAGCGTGGCCGATCGCCTACGAGTGTCTCAGAGCCTTCATCATCGGCTCGATGCGGACCCCGTTCGGTCTCGCGGCGGGCGCTGCCTACGACGGCGCGCGTGCGCCCGGATCGGAGACGCTGAGTACCACGGCGATGTCCGGTGCGGCGGCAGGCCTGATGTCCTATATCAGCGATACGTTGCTGATCCCGGCGATGGATCGGCGCGCGCGCGTGGCCAACCTGCCGCGGTTCCAGGCCATCGACCCGAAGATCCTGGTGCCCGATCCGCCGCCGGTCCTGCTGAAAATCGATGGCGAAAGCAAGCGCTTCACGCGTCCCGGTGAGGGCGACAGCGAAACGCTTCCCGAGCTCAAGGCGCAGGCCTACGACCTGCGTGCAGGTGTTACCCAGTGGCAATCCACGCTGGACGACAAGTCCCTGGATACCTTGTTGCTCAAGCCGACGATCAATGCAGGATTCAACGCAGCGCGGCGGACCTCCGACGACCCGGGTACGCTCACGCCGGCCGGCCAACTGGGCTTGAGCGCGCTCGCCATCGGCGGGGCAGGGGTCGTGCAGAAGGCAATGCTCGAAACCGGCAAGGCGGTTGCGCGTAGTGGCCAGATGCGCGTCCCCGACCTGCTTGGCGAACAGCAGCGGCTGAATCTGTTTGCGCTGGCGTTGCCGGACAAGACGCGTCGGCCCGCGCAATGGTCCGACGCTGTGCGTTTCCCCAACTATCTGCTGGAAACCGGGATGGAGGGCCTCGCGTTGGCCAGGCAGGCCTTGAGCACCACCAATGCGATCACCACTGCGGCACGCGATCTGCTGGGCCGGCACATGCTCAGCAACGTGTTGACCAATTTCGCTTCGCTCGGTGCCGCCCGCCTGATCGCTTCGCCCTTGCGCGGCGGAGACGCAAACGGCCGCGTTGCGGGCGAGGCCATCGATTCCACCGCGACGATCGTGCAACAGGCTGCGCAGACCCTGTTCAACGACACGTTCTGGAATGCGCTCAAGGCCAAGAATGGCAGCAACACCACCCAGGCGGCGCGCCTGGATCAGGAGCGCGCCGCTAGCGCCGCCGGTCACCAACGCACCATCGCACGCACACTGCAGGCGCTGGCCGAACCCGTCGACGCGGCCATCGCGCTGTTTTCGGCGCCGACGTCAGAGGAGATTGCGCGCGCCGTGGAGGAAGGGCAGCCGCTTGCGCCTGCAGCGGGGCCGCTTGCGGGGAGATTGCGTGAGGCGCTGGAGGAATTACGCACGGAGATCGGCACGCAGTCCGTGTCGATTGCGACCATCGGCACCGTACTCGACCGCCTGCACGCCGGGCAGGCGGCAATGTTCAGCGGTGTCCCAAGCAACGACCTGACGCATACGCTCAGGACCGAACTCCACAGGCTCAAGGATGTATTGCACGACAGCGAGCAGCTTCGCCAGTGGGAAAATGGCCTGGCATAAGCGATCAATCCTGCAGGTCATCCACGGCGTAGCGCAAACCGCAACGACAGACATAACCACCGTTGCGTCTGTCGTGTGTTGGCGCTCCCGGTGCGCGCCACGCACCGGCTGCAGCCTGCGATGTGTTTGCATAGTAGCGCCTTCCAGGTGGCCAGCACCTGGTGGGCGTGTGGGAGTTGCGTTGGCTTAGTCAGCCAATCGCAGCTCGGGGCTGGCATGCGTGCTTGTGTCATGCTCCAGGCGATGGGCAGGCAGCAGTGCTGCACGTTCCAGTGCAGCTGCCTAGCGCGCCTCGATCCGGGTGCCGCGAACAGGGGGTGGCTTGGACTGCTGCAAAAACCAGCTAAACACGGGCCAAATCGCTAACGGCATGGATTACTTGCTCGACACCACTAGGCGCCGCTGCCCAGTAGGGGCTGCAATGAAACGCAACGGCCTGGCAATGGACGTGCCGCGCCGGCCAGTACAGTGGCAGGCAATCAACCGTTGTGGTCCTTCTGGACAATACGGTCGTCCCGACGGCCTGGGAGATGGCGGGGCGGGCAATTACCCTCGTCGGCACGTCTGTCTTCACGCTTATGTGCGCAGCCGTAGATGATTTTCCATCGCGATTCGTTCAAAAATGTCGTCGTGCGCGATGAAGATGGTGATGTTCCAAGAACGACCATGGTCGGCGTCATGTGCGAGCAGGTCGCAGATCCATGCGCTATCGATGTCATCACGTAAAGGAGCGCGCATGAGCGAGATGATGACCCCGGCATCGTTCAATCGGCGGCGCGCCTGGCCATGCGCGTACGCCGGCAGATGGGGTTCCGGCCATAGCCGCAAGACCGCCAAGGTCCGTCAAGCAGGAACGAGGCCGTAGGAGGTGCGCAGGTACGGTGCCTCTTCTTCCGGCGGGTGCTGTGCGGCATCGTCGGTCTGGGCTCCGGGCACGTGCACATAGGCCTCAAGCCCTCCACCCACGGCACGCATCAGCTGGGCACCGTCTGGACATCCAGCATGTCCCGTGATTCGCTCACCTGCCGGGCGATCACCTCGGATCGGTGTTGCTTGTCTGCGGGGAAACACGCGCAGGGCTAACGAGTAGCCCTGCGTCATGTCAAGGGGGAGGGGGCTTATTGACCGACCAGGCTTTTTGCGTTGTCGCCGGCCTTGCCGATGTACTTGTTGGTCGTTACGTTGAAATCGAGGGCGTTCTTGCGCATGGTGATCTCGTTGTTCATGTGCGTCTGATTCGCGTTAGATGTGCCGAGATCGTCGAGCAACGACTCGATCTGCTGGTTTGCCACATGCGTTGCAGCTGCACCGGAAAGTTGACCTTGGTCGGCGATCTGCTGCAGCCTGTGTTGCTCCACAGAGGAGTGTTGGCCCATTCGTAGCGCCTCATGTTGCTCCACGAATGGATAGTCGCCCATAAGCGACGGCGGATATTGCGCCACGAATGGATGTTCGCCCATCGGTAACGGCTGATGATCCAGAGATGGATCTCCGCCGCGCTGCGCCATCTCATGGTGCTCCATGGATGGATCGAGGCCCCTCTTTTGCGACCTGCTGGGACGCGCCCCCAGGGACGCCCTCAGCCCTGATAGCTCCGGCGATTGAGGCGTCGTGACGCTAGCGGGGCTGGGCGCAGCGGGAGATTGAGACGAATTGCCCCTGTCATGTATGTCCTCCGATTCAGCGGCGGAGGGTTGGGGCGACCCGGATAATTCGGAGAGCGAAAGTCTCATGTCTGTTCACCTTCATTCAATATGTTTGAAGTGGCTAGCGTAAATAGGGAGGTTTGCCTCCCCCGCCCACTTACTTTCCCCCCCGCGTGCCGTTAGCGATGACCTAGATCTGGAAGATCTCGACGTCAACCCGAAGCGATGCAGTGGTACCGCGATCCGATGATCGTGAGAACTTCAGGTCGGTTCGCCATCCGGAAGGAACCTGTAAAATCCTCCGCTGACAGCACGTTGGCTCGCTTGGGGCTTTTACCAGTCCCTGTCGGCTTCGACTTGAGTGTGCTGTTGGCAGGACTGCGAACAGGGAAGCGAAAAAACGCGGTAGCGAACATGTGTTGTGTTACGGCGCACGGCGCAAGCCAGTTGACGGGTGCTGTAATCAGACACAGCATCCGCCGGGCGATCGACGCACAGTGTGGCTAACGGTGGCATCAGCCGCTGTAGGCTTTGTGGCCGAAACTTTTCGCTCCGATGGCCTGCGACGTGTTGGGGGCAATCACCTCGTCGGGCGCATCGGTCGTGAGGTTTGCCAGTGTCACCGTCGCGCCGGGTGCGTCGGTGCGGAACACCGCTTCCTTGACCTGGTTGAACTCGCAGTTTTCGACCCGAAGGTTCGTGTCGATATCGGTATGTCCACCATTGGTACGGAAGACCTTGCCGGCGCCCTCGACAGTGTCACCCGACATCATGACATCGGCAGCGCCGTTGTCCTGCACGACCTTGTCCGAGGCATTCTTGAACGTGCAATTGATGATCTCGACCTTCGGCCGGCCGCTGAGCCCCGGGCTGCAACCTGCAATGCCGGCATCATGCTCGCGGTTTCCCTGGCCATCGATGGTGACCGCATCCTCGCTGACATCTTCGTTGACACAGTTGACCATCTTGCCGCTCTGCATGAAATGCACACCGTCGCCACCGCCTTTCATATGGACGTTGCAGAGGCTGCCGCCGTCCTCGACGATGAACAACGGCTGCTGGTGCTCGTTCTGTGAGCCATCACCAAGTCCAGGCCCGCCGATGTAGGTCTGGCCCTTGCCATCGAAGACCTCGCCCTTGTGCACCACGATGGGCTTGTTCTGGATGCCGGGCGGCGCGGTGACGACCTTGCCGGTAGGAAGTGGCGCCGGCGATCCGGCTGGGCCTGGCATGCCCGGAGTACCGTTGGTTGGCGTGGGCGTTGCCGCGTGAGTCGGAGTAGTGGTGGATGTGCCGCTGTAGGTTTCCGTTCCGTTGCTGCTCCCCCTTCCGGAGGTATCGCTGCCGTTACCACCGTTGTTCCCATTCCCATTGCCGGTACCGCTTCCGTTTTGCCCGCCTGAGTTGGTGGAACACGGCGGGTTCGATGGCGGCATCGACGGCGATGACGATGGTGTCGGATTGATCTCGTTCGGCGGCTCAGGGCCATTGGACGGTTTGTTACCAGCCTGCAGCATGTCGCTGAGCATGCGTTGCAGGCAGTACGCCACCATGCTCATGATCACCGCAGTCAAGTCTGGTTGCTGCGAGGGGGAGAATGAGGACGGCTGTAAGCTCGCTGTGGTACTTGAGGGAATGGCGAGATTCATTGGCAAATGTCCTGTGCGAGTGAACTACGGGCCGAGTCACGCGGACGGGAAAGGCTACTCTGCCACCGGTGGCGATGCGCCGCGACGCTGTGGATGGAGCTGCTACCGATTGCAGACACAATCGGCCCGATGCGGAGTTCAACGTCCATCACGCGCGTAGCCATAGATAATTTCCCGTCGCGATTCCTTCGAACATTTCGTCGTGTGCAATGAAGATGTTGTTGTTCCAATAACGGCCATGCTCGGCATAGTGGGCGAGCAGGTCGCAGATCCACGCGCCGTCGACGTCATCGTCCAGCGGGACGCGCACGATCAGAACGATCACGCCGGCATCGTTCAAACCGAGTTGCGCCTGGTCCTGCGCGTACACCGACAAGTTGGCTTCCAGCAACAGCCGGAACACCGTCAGGGTCCGTCCGGCAGGAGCAAGGCCATAGGAGATGCGTAGGTAGAGTGCTTCTTCCTCTGGCGCTTGCTGTGCTTCTTCGTCGGCCTGGGCTGAGGGCATATGCAGATAGACTTCAAACCCGTCCACCCACAGCACACGTTTGCTGAGCACCCCCTGCACATCCGGCAGGTTCAGTGCTTCGCACATCTGCTGGACGATCGCTTCGAATCGGGCGTTGCTCATCTGCAGTGAAACATGCGCAGGGCGGTGGATTAGCCCTGCGTCATGTCAGAAGCCGTTACTGACCGACTAGCTGTTTGGTGTTGTCACCCGCCTTGCCAATGAACTTGTTGAGTGTCACGTTAAAGTCGAGATCGTTCTTGAGCATGGTGACCTTGTTGTTCATGCCCTTTTGCTTCTCATTACTTGCTTCGAGGCCACTTAGCAGGGAATCGATCTGATCGTCTGAAGCGTTCAGAGCATTGTGATTAGAGTAGTCGCTCTTGAAGCCGGCCAGATGGCCATCCTTTCCCTGATCGAAGCGGGAGTGGAATGTATCTAATTTCGGAAGCATATCGGGACTCCTCAGAGATGGGTAAGTAACATGTAGCGCCTGATGGCGCGGTTTTACTTGGTCAACACGACCAAGGAAATCAATGATCAAGGCATGCCGGCGATATGAGCGACGATGCCGAGGGCAGCATTGATGCCCTCGTGCAAGACGGCAAGTTCGTTTCGCGCAACCTGATCGTTAGCTGCGGACCAGTGCCCACGGATCTGCTGCGCTGTCGCATCGAGCGCGGTCTCGATGTTGAGCAGCCGCTCGCCGGAGACGTCCAGCGCCTTCGTCTGTAATATCTTGTTCATATCCTGAGTGACGGTGTCGGTCATTGCATCGAACATGGTACGGCTCTCACGGCGCCGCTTGCTGCGGCAGGAAAGTCAGATGCTTGGTGCCGTCCGGCGTCTCGACGTAATGCAGCCCGTCGGCGAGCAGAGCTGCGTCGTAATTTGCGGGGGGCTTCACGGACGGGTCTTGCTGGCTGATCTCAACATGCAGCGTGCGGATCTCCGGGCCTAGATCGCTGCGTAGATCGGCGATGCGTCGGGTCGCACGCTCGGCGTTGTCGCTGCTTCCGGTAATCGAAAAAACGCCACTACCGTCGTAATGCACGCTGAGGTCGCGGTCCGCCAGGGTGTCGCGCAGCGTTGCCAGTACCTCGTCCACTACCACCACATCGACCGTGACGGCTTGATGGTGCCGATGCAACTCAGCGCGCAGGCGGGCCGCGTCGGCGCTGCTGGTCACCAGGCCTACCACCCGCACGCGCGTGCCAATTTGCTCCACGCGCGCTTCGCGCAAGCCCAGTTGGTTCAGCAAGGGTCTGACCTGATTGGCTTGGTTGTCCCGATGCTGCGGGGTGGCAGCGTCGGAAAGGAACGCCGGTTGCAGCGAGGGCAGCAACGCTGTGGCGGCCAGCGCTAGCATGGCGCCCACCACTGCACGCACTGCCTTGCGCCTAGGCGCGGGCGGCGCCGACGTCGGGGCTGGGGAAAGCAGCCGCTCAAGCAATGCCACGTCGTCTGGCCAATCCGCCGCAGAATCACCAAGGCACAGCACCAATGGACCAAAGCGCACTGGATGCAGCGCGATAAACGATGTAGTTGGCAACGCGTCGCCGCGATAATGCATCTGACCATCATGATCCACCTCGATGATAAGCGAGCAGCCAGGCCAGTCTTCGATTCGGATATCGGCTTGGGGATCGGCACCCAGCGTGTAGCATCCTGGCTCCAAATCTAATCGTGCACCGGCATGGACTCCTGTCAGGACACGAAGTTGCATGGTCATGCGCGAATCTCCTGGGCTGCCCGCTCCGGCTGCTCGATCAGCAGTGTGTTCAGACGTGTGATGGCACGGGAGCGATCGAGGCGTTTACGCGGTTTTCCCGCGTTGAGCAGTATCAGCGGCAGCAGTAAATGGAAATTGCGCAGCGCTGGAGATGGCTCCGGTTGCGCAGGCACCAACTCCACCAGAAGCTTGCGTAGCGCCTGTATGTTTTCGGTAGGCGTGCTTTCACTGCCGCTGCGTAGGTGTTCGCGCAACAACCTCCAGACCATGCTTGTCAGCGGTGTCGCGGCAGGATGCGCAATGCTGATCGCGCGCAGTTCGACAAGCGCAACGGAAAGCGCGTGTCGCCCTCCCGTCGGGTCCGTGGCGCGCCGCTTTGCGTAGCCCTCGAGAACGCCATCGACGCTCGCGCGCACGCTGTTGTCCACTTGCACCGGCGAGGCGCCTTGCCATGGCCCTGCCTGCGGATCGCCAGCATGGGGGTCTCCGCCATCGCCGTGCTGATCGTCCTGGCTTTGGCCCTGGTCCTGCGGCTTTGCGACTGCGATGCTGACCCGGCCGCGTAGCGCCGACACGCGCGCGGCTTCGTCTTCTTCCTGTTCGGTGGCATCCAGCTCGTCCAGGCCGTCCAGTGAGTGCAGGCCACGTCGCCGCTTGCGCGGCGGAGCAGGGCGTAAACGCTGCGCATGCGTTGCGGCGTCGGCGACCGGAGACGCGCTGGCGTGCGCCGCATCGGTATGCGCGTGCGAAGCGGTATGTGCGCCCGGAACCGATGGTGGCACGGCACCGGGGAAGATGCGCCGGATCATGGAAATGCCGCCTGCATCAGCGTCTGGCCGAACTGCATGATTGCCGAGGCACCCCAAGGCGCGGTGACTGCAATGGCGGCTACCACCACTACCAGCTTGAGTGCGAACGAAATCGATGCATCCTGCAGCGACATCACCGCCTGAATGAAGGCGATCAACAGCCCGGCTAGCGCGGCGACGCCGACCACCGGCAGCGACACCTTGAGGCACAGCAACAAGGCTTCGGAGGTGAATCGCACCAGATCATCTTGGTCCATGCGTCACCGATAACTCAGAACCAGGCCGTGGATCAGCATGGACCACCCATCCATCGCCACGAACAACAACAGTTTGAACGGGATCGCCACATTGGTGGGCGTTACCTGCGAAAGACCCATGGCCATCAACGCATTAGCCACCACCAGGTCGATGACGATGAACACCAGATACAGCAGAAAGCCGATGCGGAATGCTTCAGTCAATTCGCTGAGCGTGAAGGCAGGTGCCAACACGAGCAGATCGTCGGGCTTGAGTGTGTCGGCCTTGTCCTTGGGCCAGATCTGGCGCGCGGAGCGAATGAAAAACGCCTTCTCGCGCTCGCGGGTGTGCTTGAGCAGAAACTGCCGAAACGGCTCGCGGCAGGCATCGAGCAGCACTACCACGCGGCTGTTATCCGAGCCGGCACTGTAGTTCTGCGTAGCCTTGAACGCCTCCATGCCCACTGGCGCCATCACAAAGCACGACACCAGCAACGCGACACCATTGAGGACCATGTTCGGTGGTACCTGCTGCACGCCGATGGCATTACGTAGCAGACCGAGCACAACCACGATCTTGGTGTAGGAGGTAACTACCATCGCTGCGAAGGGCAGCAAGCCGAGCATGATGACCACTAGCAGCAAGGAGCCGACGTCAGGCATCTGCATGCGTGGTCTCCGACATACTCAGGATCTGTACGCCAAGATGTTCGCCCACTGCCAACAACCTACCGATGCCGATGGTCTGGCCGTAGACCACCAGGCGAATGTCGGCCTGGTCGACCGGTACCGATAGTTCCAGGATCTGACCGGGCTGCAATCCCGACAGCATCGAGAGTGGCAGTGCGAGCTGGTCCACTTCCAGCTGCACCGGCAGTTCCAGTGCTGCCACATCGGTGGTGGACGGCGAGGGGTCAGACTCGGAGGTATCGTGCTGCATGGTGGGGTAGGTCTCCAGAATCATCTGTTGCAAGTCCAGGCGCACCGTTGCGTGCAACGCCGCGCCTCCCGGTATGCCCCACAGCAGTTCGCCGCAGTGCAGCGGAGACGATGAAATGCAGTGCAGCAAGACATCGCCCGGCCGCAGCGACTGCAGCAGCAGTGTTGATGCGGTGCGCCTGCCGATGCGCAGGCGTGTGTTCACCCGCAGTGCGCTCAACCAGGCGGGCAGCGGCGTTGGGGCTGCCAGTGCGGCGATGGCCGTTTGCAATGCAGCAAGCATTGACGGGCTTGCCGTCAGCGCGATCGCGTCGATCTCACCCAAGGTAATGCCGATGCCGAGAGACTCGGCGGCCTCTGAGTCGCGTTCGAAGGCGACGACTTCGGCAGCGCCCAGTCCGAGCGGTAGGAAAGCGTTCAGGCAATCGCTTAACAGCACCCCGGCAATCGACACGCGCAGTGCGTCGTCGGCTTCGTTCAACAGCAGTGCCAGACCGTCCCGTGCGGCAATCCGCAGCTCCATGCTGCCGGTGTCCAACTGCAGCTGCAGTCGCCCGGCGTCCATGGCGCCAATACCACGGCAGTGCGTGGTAAGGGCGCAGTGGCGGGCGGTACGCGCATCGCCGAGCAACCTGCCCAGCTGCGCACGCGCGGAAGGCACCCGTCTCAATACCTGAGAGAGCGCACGTGCCGGTGGAACTAGGCCTGGCTCGGTTGGCAAGTCGCGATCCCTCCTCATGGCTGTTATGCCGCGCGTGCGGACTCAAACAACCTCGATGCTGACCTGGAGCGTGTCACTGAGTGTGGCCTTCAGCGCAGTATTCAAGCGCTTTTCTCCACTGCAAAGTACCGCGCGTGCGTCGGGCGAGTTGGTGTTGAAGCGAAGCGATAGCTGGTCTGGCGAAAGCCTCAAGAACAGCGTGGTTTGCGCAAGCAGGTCGTGGTTGATGTCCAGCCACGCCTCCCAGATGCCAGTGCCGCGCACCGTCGTGGCATTGCAGAACTCGGCCACACGGAGCGCGATATGGTTGATGGCCATCTGCCCGCGTTGAGTGCGGATCCACTCGGTAGCGATCTGTCGGCCCAGCGCGTCGCTGTCGTTGCCTCGGGTGACCTGTCGGTGATGAACCTGATCGAGACAGGATGACGGGTTACCTTGCGCCGGCGCAGGATCAAGCGGCTCGCTGGCGGACTCCCCGGCGTCCGTCGTCTCTTCAGCCACGGGCAGCGGCGGATCGTCAGCGTACTCGTCCTGCAACAGCGAACCCGGCAACACCAGCTGCGCACCGTTCAAGCGTCGACGCAGTTGCACAAAGCCGGCGCGTTGCGCCAGTCGCTGCGAGGTTGCCGGAGTACCCGGCCACAGTGGTGCTCCGGCGAGCGGAAGGATGCGCACATGGCGGACGGGTGGCTTGCGCATCAGGCCACCACTCTCCCGATCGGCTGCAACTGTACCTCCGCGCCCAGTTCCTGAAACGAATAGACTTCCAGCCAGCCCAGGCGCGCCTCAATCATGCGACGCACATAACGACGCACGTCCATCGATGCGACCACCGCCATCGGATGCCGTGCCTGATCGCCCACGATCCTCTCCACCTGCTCGACGAGCTGACTAGCCTGCTCCGGCGGCAGGGCCAGGAAATTGCCGGCCGGGGTGGCGCGAATCGACTGCCGGATCAGTTGTTCCACCGCGTGGTCGAGCATCACCGCGGGCAGCTGCCCGGTGCCCGCGGTCGCGGTATGCGCAAGATAGCGGCCCAGATCGCAGCGCACATACTCGGTGAGCATCAGCAGATCCTTTTCCTTCGGCCCCCATACCACCAGGCTCTCCAGAATGCTCTTGATATTGCGCACCGGGATGCGTTCTTCCAGTAACCGTCGCAACACATCGGCGATGCGCTGGGCTGGCATCGCCTTGTTGACCTCCGCGACTAGTCCTGGATAGTCCGCGCCCACCTGTTCCAGCATCCACTGCGTTTCCTGGATGCCCACGAACAGGTGTGCGCGCGCGTGCAGCGGGGCAATGGCCTGCTGGGCCAGCGCCTCCTGCATGTCTGCGGTGTCGTTCAGTTCGGCACGGGTCTCGGGGACGTCGTGGATCAACACTTCGTATTGCAGGCCCTGCAGGGCTTCGCTCTGCCATATCGCGATTCCCGGGAACGGCAACCCCAGCAGCTCGACCAACCGTCTGCGCCCGCTTTCGATCGCCTGATCCAGCAGCGCCGAGTCGAGCCGTGCGGCCAGTTGCGGTGAAAGCCGCATCGACAAGGGTGAGGCAAAATCCGGTGCGCTCTTGCGGATATGCGGCGCATCCCCCTTGGCACCTTTGCGGCTGGTGGATGGCAGCGCGGGCTGATCACTCCCACTGATGTCGCGTTGCTTGCGCCAGATCGTATAACCCCCGGCACCGACCGCCGCCGCCAGCAGCAGGAACAGCACCGCCGGAAATCCCGGCACGCACGCAAAGCAGGCCAGCAGCACGCTCGCTGCCAGCAAGGCACGCGCGTTGCTGGTGAGCTGGCGGCCGATGTCGAGCCCGAGCGAGCTGACCTTGGTCTCGTTCTCGTTGGCCACGCGGGTGATCATGACGCCGGCCGCCACCGAGATCAGCAGCGAGGCGATCTGCGACACCATTGCGTCACCTACCGACAGGATTGCAAAACGGTTGGCAGCCTCACCTGCGCTCATGCCGTGGTAGGTCACGCCCACCACGATGCCGGCGAGTATGTTGACCATGGTAATCACCAGGCCGGCGATCGCATCACCCTTGACGAATTTCATGGCGCCATCCATGCCGCCGTGCAGTTGACTCTCGATGGCCAGCCGTGCGCGCTTGCGGCGTGCTTCGTCTGCGCTCAGATTGCCGCCACGCAGGTCCGCATCAATGCTCATCTGCTTGCCGGGCATCGCATCCAGGGTGAAGCGCGCACCGACTTCCGCAACGCGCTCGGAGCCTTTCGCGATCACGATGAACTGTACCGTGGTGATGATCAGAAAGACTACCAGGCCCACCACCAGGTTGCCGCCCACCACCAGCTCGCCGAAACTCTCGATGATGTGGCCGGCCTCGGCGTGCAGCAGGATCGACTTTGTCGAGGCGATGTTCAATGACAGCCGCAGCAGCGTGGTGAACAGCAACAATGAGGGAAACGATGACAGCGAGATCGAGTCGGGCACATACATCGTGACCATCAGCAACACCACGCTCAGGGTGATGTTGATGCCCAGCAGCGTATCGATCAGCGGGGTGGGAAGCGGCAGGATCATCAAGCCGATGACCGCCACCACCAAGGCGGCGATCGCCACCTCGCCGCTGTATGCCAAATACCGTGTCAGGCGCATGCGATCTCCTAGCAGGACAGCGGGCTGCTGCCGTCGTCGTGGTCGCGGCCCAGTTCATCGACCCAGCGCAACACCACTGCCACCGTTTCGAAGAGCGACTCGGGCACTGCATCGCCCAGATCGACCTGATGTAGAGCACGTGCCAGAGGCGGATTGGCAACGATCGGTATACCGTGGTTGCGCGCAAATGCGCGCAGTTCCAGCGCACCGTCGTCCACACCCTTGGCAACCACCTGCGGCAAGCCGAAGCCGTCCGGTTCGTAGGCGAGTGCGACCGCGTAATGGGTCGGGTTGACCACCATCACCTTGGCCTTGGCGACACGTTCGCGCGGGTCGCCGAAGACCAGTTCCTTGGCGAATTCTTTGCGCTTTCCCTTCACTTCGGGATCGCCTTCGCTCTCCTTGTGTTCGCGCTTCTGCTCGTCCTTGCTCATGCGTTTGTCGCGAATGAATAGCCAGCGTTGTATGCTCCAGTCCGCTGCACCAACCAGCACAAAGACCAGTACCGCCAGGGCGCATAGCGTGCCCAGCGTACGCCAGCCGATTTGGGCGATGTCAGGCGTTGGCTCGTAGGCAAGCCCGATGATCATCGGCATGAGCGCGCGTATCCCAAACCACATCACCACGCCGATCAACATGGCTTTGATGCCCAATTTGAGCAAGTCGATGAGACTTCGCAACGCGAAGAGTTTCTTGACCCCGTTCACGGGATTGAGCGAATCGAACTTGGGCGTCACCGGTTTGAGCGAGGCGTTCAGACCGGTCTGGAGAAACGTGCCGATCACTCCAGCCACCAGGCAGGCGACCATGAACGGCAATACCAGCAACAAGCCCTCAGTGCCGATGCGAGCGAGCGCACGGTTCATGGCTGCTGCATCGCGGGTGTTGGCGGTGAAATCGAAGCCGATCGACATCAATGTACGCATGTGTTCCACACAGTAAGTGCCAGCCAGTTTCATCACCAACAGGGCACCGAGCAGCACCGCAGCTGCGGTTACGTCCGGGCTGATCGGGATTTCCCCATCCCTGCGCGCATCCTGCAGTTTCTTTTCGGTCGGCTTCTCGGTTTTCTCATCCGACATGGCGCTCTCCGGCCACCGTTGCTGCGTGCCGATTGTGGTTGAGCGGTCGTCGGGCAATCCGCTTTTGAGGCGAACGTGTGCGTGGGTGGGCGAAGTCGGCAAGGTTTGTTCGCCAGGGTGTTCCGATGTTCGCTTCTGAAACGTTCTGCTTGGTGCGGACGCGTAGCGTTATGCACAGCATGCTGTCCACAGCCATTGAATGACGAGGTGCGGTATGGAAAAGATGGAATGCCCAGGCGCGGTCGTGAGTGGTCTGATCGAGCTGATCACGGTCGGGCTGACCCACGAAAAAATCGACGAGGCTGCAGCGGTGCTGGCAGCGGTGCGCGTGCTGCGGCCAGAGCTGAAGGCGCTGGATACTTTCGATGCGTGGATTTCGATCAAACGCGGTGATTATCTGGAGGGCGCCCGCCTGCTGCGTGAGCTGGAGGCCGATGCGGGCTCTAAACCGTTGTGCAAGGCGCTGTACGCCTGCTGCCTGTTTGCGGTGGGCGATCAGTCGTGGCATGGCGTTGCACAGGGGCTGATCGAAGAAGACGCCGATGCCGACGCGGTCGGCCTGGTGAAGGCGCTGTCCGGGCGCTACACCCCGACGCCCGAGCCAGTGGAAGCGCAGACTGAAGCCTCGATACAGATGGAAATTCCCAACGCGCAGTATCTGCGCGCCTGAGCATCGCCAGACCCGACCCTGCCGGAGCAAGTCATGACGCTCATTCCGCCCGTCCCACCGATCACCGCAAGTAGCGGTGTTTCCACGCCAGCGTTGTCGCCGACGGCGGCGGCGCCGAACCAGGCGCTGGTCAGCCGCTTTCAAGCGTTGATGCAGTCTTCAAATCCGTTGCCGCCTGCCATGCAGCGTGCGGGCGAACCCAGTATGGTGAGCAGGGTGATCGATGTGCAGAACGATGGTGTGCGAACCGTGGCCGAGCATATCGATGCCTTCAGCATGCAGGCGCCGACCATGGGGCTGCAGGAAATGACGGCGCAACAGATAAAGTTGATGCACGAGCTCACGATGGTCGGCTTCAACCTCAATGTCAGCGTCGGCGTGGCGCAGTCGGGCAAGAACGCCGTGCAGACACTGTTCAAGAACCAATAGCATGCGCGCGCTCAGATGCGTGGTGGTGGTGCTGGTGGCACTGCTGCTGGCTGCCTGCAGCCAGCAGCTGTATTCCGGGCTCACCGAGATCGATGCCAATGACATGCTCGCGGTGCTTTTGCGCGCCGGTGTGGATGCGGAAAAGGTCACACCGGATGATGGCAAGACCTGGGCGGTGAATGCACCGCACGATCAGGTGTCGTATTCGCTGGACGTGCTGCGCGCGCATGGCATGCCGCATGAGCGGCACGCCAATCTTGGCGAGATGTTCAAGAAAGACGGCCTGATCTCCACGCCTACCGAAGAACGCGTGCGTTTCATCTATGGCGTGTCGCAGCAGCTTTCGCAGACCTTGTCGAATATCGATGGCGTGATCGCGGCCGATGTGGAAATTGTGCTCCCCAACAACGACCCGCTCTCGGCATCGGTCAAGCCCTCCAGCGCCGCGGTGTTCATCAAATTCCGCGTTGGTAGCGACCTGACCGGGCTGGTGCCCAGCATCAAGACGCTGGTGATGCACAGCGTGGAAGGACTCACCTACGAAAACGTGAGTGTCACGCTGGTGCCGGGCGGTGCGGAGAGCGATGCGCAGTTCGACGCATCGGCGCCGCCACGTTCCTGGCCTTGGCCATGGCTGGTCGGAAGCGCGTTGGCGCTCTGCGTGGCGCTTGCCGCGGCAGCGCTGTATTGGTGGCCGAGCGCCGATGCGCGCCGCTGGGGCGGCTGGCAGCGGCTGCGTGCGTTGACCAGAAAAAATGCCGGATGAGGTCAGCGGATGGACAACGCACGTATCGACAACACAGTACGGTGGATTGAACGCTGGGCGGCCATGCTGGCGGCATTGGCGCAATCGCTGGATGCCGAGCGGGTAGCGCATTGGCTTGGTCCGGTCGCAGCGATGGGCTGGGCGCAGGCGCCTGTGCATCGCCGTTTGCGGGTGATCCAGGCCTGGTCGGGGTGGTCGGGCCTGCCGCTAGCGGCGCTCGAACAGCCGGCTAGCACGCTGGTCCTGCTCACACCCGCCTCGCTGGCCAAGGTCCTGATCAGCCGCGCCCTATTCTCGCGCGGACTGGCGCTGCGCCGCTGCATCGAGCGCGAGCGCCTGGGTTGGTTCGAGCAGCGTGTGGGGCCAGCGGTACTTGAGCATGTGCGCCAGCGCGCGGTCACTGGCCTTCGGGTGCTGCTCTTGCCGCGCGATGCCGATCAGGCCGCATGGATCGGCGATGGCTGGCGTCGGATGCAGGCCGATGGTGTGTGGCCCGATCCCGGCGTGGCCAAGCTGCTGGCGCTGTCCTTGCCGCTGGGCGCCGCGCAGGTCGCGCCTGTCGCTGCAGACGGCGAGAGCACTGCATTTCTGCACGCGCTTCCCACCCTGCTGCCGGAGCTGCCATGCGTCTGTGGCTGAGGTCCGCACCCGAGGCGGTCGGCCTGGACGGCGATGTCATTCCGCGCGAGGCGTTGGCCTCGGTGCTGGCACTGGATGCGGCAACCGCGCAGGTGCACGCACGTTGCGCGCAGACCCTGGCCGAGGCTCAGGCACGTGCACAGGCGCTGATCGACGAGGCGCAACAGCAGGCCGAGGCGATCCTCGACGATGCCCGGAACAAGGCAGAGCGCAGCGCACGCCTGGGCTATGCAGCCGGGCTGCGCCAGCAGCTCGATGCGTGGAACGAGCGCGGCCTGCGCCATGCCTTCGCCACCGAGGCGGCCGCGCAGCGCGCGCGCGCGCGCCTGGCCGAGATCGTCGCGCGCGCCTGCGAACAGGTCGTCCACGGGCATGATCCCGTCGCGCTGTATGCGCGTGCGGCACACGCATTGGAGGGCGCCCTGGACGAGGCGAAGGCCCTGCGGGTGAGCGTGCATCCCGATGCGCTGGACGACGCACGGCGCGCCTTCGATGCGGCCGCGGCGGGCGCAGGCTGGAGCATGCCGGTGGAGCTGTGCGGCGACGGAAATCTGGCCCTGGGCGCCTGCGTGTGCGAATGGGATACCGGCGTGTTCGAGTCGGATCTGCGCGATCAGCTACGCAGTCTCGGGCGCGTCATTCGCCGGGTGTTGGCCACGCCGCAGGCGGTGTCGGATGCTTGCTGAGATGCCGCTGCTGGAGACGACGCTCGAAGGGGAATTGGCGGCGCTCGCGTTCGGTCGCCGTTACGGCAAGGTAGTCGAAGTGATCGGCACCATGCTCAAGGTGGCCGGTGTACAGGTCAGCCTGGGCGAGGTGTGCGAGTTGCGCCAGCGCGATGGCAGCGTGTTGCAGCGCGCCGAGGTGGTGGGCTTCAGTCGCAATCTCGCCTTGCTGGCACCGTTCGGCGAGTTGGTCGGGTTGTCGCGCGAGACGCGTGTGATCGGATTGGGGCGGCCACTGGCGGTGCCGATCGGGTCGGCGCTGCTGGGACGCGTGCTCGATGGCCTGGGCGAGCCGGCGGACGGGCAGGGACCGGTCGCTAGCGACACCTGGGTACCGATCCAGGCGCAGGCGCCCGACCCGATGCGCCGGCGGTTGATCGAACACCCTATGCCGACCGGCGTGCGGATCATCGATGGCTTGATGACGCTGGGCGAAGGCCAGCGCATGGGCATCTTTGCTGCAGCCGGCGTAGGCAAAAGTACCTTGATGGGCATGTTGGCGCGCGGCACGGAATGCGATGTCAACGTGATCGTGCTGATCGGCGAGCGCGGGCGCGAGGTGCGCGAGTTCATCGAGATGATTCTTGGCGAAGAGGGCCTGGCACGCAGCGTGGTGGTGTGCGCGACCTCCGATCGCTCCTCCATCGAGCGTGCTAAGGCCGCCTACGTCGGCACCGCCATCGCCGAGTACTTTCGCGATCAGGGCATGCGCGTTCTGCTGATGATGGACTCGCTGACCCGCTTTGCCCGCGCGCAACGCGAGATCGGTCTGGCCGCCGGCGAGCCGCCGACGCGGCGCGGCTTTCCACCGTCGGTGTTTGCCGAGCTGCCGCGTCTGCTCGAGCGTGCCGGCATGGGCGAGAGCGGATCGATCACCGCGTTCTACACAGTGCTGGCCGAGGACGACACCGGCAGCGATCCGATCGCCGAAGAAATGCGCGGTATCTTGGATGGGCATCTGATTCTCTCGCGCGAGATCGCTGCCAAGAACCAGTACCCGGCCATCGACGTGCTGGGCAGCCTGAGCCGGGTGATGAGCCAGATCGTCTCCGCACAGCAACGCCAGGACGCCGGCCAGTTGCGGCGCCTGCTGGCCAAGTACAACGATGTGGAGACCCTGCTGCAGGTCGGCGAATACCGCCAGGGCAGCGACGCAGTCGCCGATCAGGCAATCGCCAGGATCGATGCGATTCGCGATTTCCTCGGCCAGCCCACCGATCAGCTCAGCGACTATGAAACCACGCTGGAGCAGCTTGCCAGCGTTATCGACGATGCGTGAGCACGCCGACACCTGGACAACATTGCAGCAGCTGAAGACGCGCCGCTGCGAGCGCATGCAGGAGCGCCTGGGCGATTGCAAGCATGCGCTGGAACAGTGCGAGCGTGAACGCGCCAGTTGCAGTCAGGAGGCCGACGCCTGCACCACGCGCTTGGCTACGTTCGACGCTGCACTGGTCGACCAGGCCGGTACGGGTGAGCCGATCGGTATCGCCACCATCCTGCAGCACGAGCACTTCCGCGTAGTGCTGCAAGAGCGCTGTCGCGCCGCGGAGCAAGCGCTGGCGATGGCCAGCCAAGCCCTGCAGAGTGCACGCGATGAGCTCACGTCCGTGCAACAGGCGCTGAGCAAGCTGCAGGCACAGGCGCAGGTATATGCAGAAAAAGCTGTCAGTGCGCGCCGTGCCCGGCAAGCGCACCGCGAAGCAGCAGAGGAAGAAGACGCGGTCGAAGCGTTGGTTGCTCGACGCGCGCATCGTGCCGCGTGCGGGGCGGCACGATGAACGACACCGCCAACGCGCTGCTGGCACTTTCATCGCAGGGTCTGCCGTTAGTGACATTACTGGCGCTATGCGGGGTGCGTGTGTTCGTGATGTTCTCCGTGTTGCCGGCAACCGCGCAGGACAGCCTTCCCGGAATGGCGCGCAACGGCGCGATCTATGTGCTGAGTTCGTTCATCGCATATGGGCAACCGGCCGATGCGCTAGCGAGGATCCAGGCGGCTGGCCTGGTGGGAGTGGTTTTCAAGGAAGCCTTCATCGGCCTGCTGATCGGCTTTGCCGCATCGACGGTGTTCTGGATCGCCGAGAGCGTGGGCCTGCTGATCGACGATTTGTCCGGTTACAACAATGTGCAGATGACCAATCCGCTCAGCGGGCAGCAGAGCACGCCAGTCTCCACGGTATTGACGCAGTTGGCGATCGTGTCGTTCTACGCGCTGGGCGGCATGTTGATGCTGCTCGGTGCGTTGTTCGAATCGTTTCGCTGGTGGCCGCTTAGCCAGCTGTCGCCCGACATCGGCGCAGTTGCCGAGTCGTTCGTCATCCAGCAGACGGACGACATGATGGCGGCAGTTGTCAAGCTTTCAGCGCCGGTGATGTTGGTGCTGGTGCTGGTTGATCTGGCCATCGGCTTTGTGGCGCGCGCCGCCGACAAGCTTGAACCTTCGAATTTGAGTCAACCAATTCGTGGGGTACTGGCGTTGCTCCTGCTCGCCTTGCTGACCAGCGTGTTCATCGCGCAATTCGGTGACGCATTGGGCTTCCTGCATTTCCAGCAGCAGCTGCACGATGCCGCGCAAATGAGTGGTAAGGGAGGCGCATCGCACTGATCTTTGTTGAGACATTCCCAGTGGTGCGCTGCCTACAATGTGCGCATGACCACTGGATTTACGGCCGAAGTCCTTGCGCGCGGCTCGGCGGCATCCTGTGCGCACTTCCGGCCGACGCCTGCATTCCAGGGGCCCTAACGACTTCTTTCACTGCCTCGCAGAGGGAACGCCATGGCATATGCCTATCCTCCAGTTCACCGCCGCCGACGCGCGCCATTGGCCGCAGCACTGCTGCTCGGCCTGCTGCCGCTGCTGCCCCCGCAAGCCAATGCCGCGCAGGTGCCGTGGCATTCGCGCACCTTCAAATACGTTGCCGACCACAAGGATCTCAAGGAAGTGCTGCGCGACCTTTCCGCCAGCCAATCCGTCACCACTTGGATTTCACCGGAGGTGACCGGCACGCTCAGCGGCAAGTTCGACGCCAGCCCGCAGAAATTCCTCGACGATCTGTCGGCGACGTTCGGCTTCGTCTGGTACTACGACGGCGCCGTGCTCAGAATCTGGGGCGCCAACGAAACGAAGAATGCGACCTTGAATCTGGGCGCCGCGTCGACACGTGCGTTGCGCGATGCGCTTGCGCGTATGCGGCTGGACGATCCGCGCTTTCCGGTTCGTTACGACGAGGCAGCGCACGTGGCGGTGGTGTCCGGCCCGCCGGGGTATGTGGATACCGTCACCGCGATCGCCAAGCAGGTCGAGCAAGGCGCGCGCCAACGCGACGCCACCGAAGTGCAGGTGTTTCAGCTGCATTATGCGCAGGCAGCCGATCACAGCACCCGCATCGCTGGGCAGGACGTCCAGGTCCCGGGCATGGCCAGCCTGTTGCGTAGCATGTACGGCGTGCGTGGTGCGCCCGCAGCAGCGCTGGCCGGGCCGGGCGCGAATTTCGGGCGGCTGCAACCGATCGGCGGTGGCTCATCCAACACTTTTGGCAACGGTGGACAGGGCCAGAATGGCGGTGGCAGCAACACGGGTATCCTCGGATTGCCTGCATCGTGGTTCGGTGGTGCGTCGTCGTCCGATCGGGTGCCGGTCAGCCCGCCATTGCCGGGCAATAGCAACGGCGCAAATGCGCCGGCCAGCGTGTGGCCGGAAATGAGCCAGGCCCGCCGCGATGCAACAGTGTCGGTGGACGCCGGCAGCGTTGGGGAGCCGGCCTCCGACGCGCCGGTGATCGAAGCCGATCCGCGCACCAACGCCATTCTCATTCGCGATCGCCCGGAGCGGATGGCCGCCTATGGCACATTGATCCAGCAACTCGACAACCGGCCCAAGCTGCTGCAGATCGATGCCACCATCATCGAGATCCGCGACGGCGCCTTGCAGGATCTCGGCGTCGACTGGCGTTTCCATAGCCGGCGGGTGGACGTACAGACCGGCGACGGGCGAGGCGGCCAGCTTGGCTACGATGGCAGCTTGAGCGGTGCGGCCGCTACAGGTGCCAACGTGCCCTTGGGGGGCACGCTGACGGCGGTCCTGGGGGACGCAGGGCGGTACCTGATGACGCGCGTCTCGGCGCTCGAACAGACCGACAAGGCCAAGATCGTGTCCACGCCGCAGGTGGCGACGCTGGACAACGTGGAAGCGGTGATGGATCACAAGCAGCAGGCATTCGTGCGTGTCAGCGGTTATGCATCCGCAGACCTCTACAACCTGTCTGCAGGCGTGTCGCTACGCGTCTTGCCGAGTGTGGTGCCGGGTTCGCCAAATGGGCAGATGCGCCTGGATGTGCGCATCGAAGACGGGCAGCTGGGCGACAATACCGTCGATGGCATTCCTGTCATTACCTCGAGTGAAATCACTACGCAGGCGTTCGTCAACGAGGGCCAGAGCCTGCTGATCGCCGGCTATGCGCAGGATACCGATCAGACCGCCTTGAACAAGGTCCCCGGGCTGTCCAAGATTCCAGTGGTCGGCAACCTGTTCAAGCATCGCCAGCAGAGCGGACAGCGTCTGCAGCGGTTGTTTTTGCTGACCCCGCATATCGTCTCGCCCTGAGCAACGTGTCGGGGGTGCCGTTGATGCTGTAAGAAACGTGCAGCCTGCCGCATCACGCGGCAGCCTGCACGCCCTGCCTATCAAGCCTGTCCGCTGAGACCCGAAAAGTTGGTGTTGAAGCCGCCGCCCATGCCGGTGCCAGCCGACGCGCCGCCGCCCATGCCGGTGCCGCCTTGGTTCTGCATCAGCTGCATCACGATCTGCATCAGCATCTGCGTCAACGGACTCAGGCCGTCCTGCTGCTGTTCGTTTCCACAGTCCTGATTGGCATCGCTGCCTTGGCTCTGCTGGAGCATCATCATGATGAACATGGCGAGCAGCTGATCCAGCTGCTGCTCGGAGTCAGCCGAGGGCGAACGCTGACTGGCATCCTGGGCTTGCTGGGGCGCGATGCCCATCGTCTGCAAGGTGCTGGTATTCGAAAAATTTGTTCCGATGGATGAGTCCATGGTGATTCCCGTCTCAAGTGGGTGAACTGGATACATCGCGGATTGCCGGAAAGCTGCATCGGCAAGATCGCAACGGGAGCGCTGTGCCGCCCCCGACCGCAAGGTAGAAGAGGCAACTGGGAAACATCGGCCAGGACGCGAAAGTGCGCTTTTTCTTGCGAACCTGGCCGCCAAAAAATGCGGGGAAAACGCTAGGGGAAACCTATATAACAGCGATACGTACCTCGATTTCGTTTATGTCATAGGCGCTTCGTCCGAGGTATGCATGCGTGTGAAAAGCGCCGTTATGGTGCTGCGCTCGAGTGGAGCGATGGATCAACCGGAGTGCGTGTTGCTTCGCTGGGTTGATGAATCCAACGACGATCAGGTGACAGACATGACAGATACCGAGGCGACCAAGTGCCCGTCCGTGTACGGCACGCGTATGTGGCGTCCGCAGCATTGGGCCGCGCTCTCCAGGAACATGCGTGTGAGCGAGCGATGGTACGCAGTCCGGCCCTGGCTTGCTGTCGCGCCTGGGCGACACGTATTGATTGCAGCGACACTGCTGTGCGCCGCACCGCTTGCACGCGCAGACTGCTTTGAAGAAGCCGCAGGCTATCAACATGTCAATCCATGGGTACTGCGCGCCATTGCCTGGCAAGAATCACGTGGCCGTGCCGATGCGATCCATCGCAATGACAACGGTACGATCGATTACGGAAAAATGCAGATCAATTCAATCCACCTGCGGCGTCTTTCCAGCTACGGAATTTCCAGGGACGCGCTGATGCATCCCTGCGTCAGCGTGTATGTGGCGGCATGGCGGCTGCGCGAGATGACTAACAAGTATGGAAATACCTGGGCCGCTGTGGGCGCCTATCATTCTGAAACGCCAGCAGAGCGCGATAAATATGCCCATGCCATTCACGCGATTCTGATCAGACGCGGCGTGATTATCGAATGACGCTGTTGCGACTGCAGCGACGCATGTAGTGCAGCGCACCACCGTGCCTGCCGGGTGGCAGGCGCGGTAGTTTGAGGGTTGTGCTTACCCCGCCTGCACGCGAGACGCTTCGGCTCCGCGGACCGCTGCGTCGGCCTGCCAGGTGGCGCCGATGGTCTTATATTGCATGCCGGCGACCACGCCGGACATCGTATTGGCGAGCAATGCGCTGCGTGCAGGCGACAACCCGACCCAGGCACCAATCATGTTGATGGCGGTGCCAAGCGCGATATTGGAATTGATGGCGGCCGTGCGCGCGACCGAATGATCCAGGACCCGCTCGTAGTCCTCTCGCTTGCCCTTCCACGCGGGTTCCCAGATTTGCATCGTCCCGGCTTCGTCGGCTTCGTGCTGGGTGACGTTGATCCAGTCCATGGTCTCCAGGCTTACATTCAAGGCCGTGGTCACGGCTGATTGACGAAAGATGACACTGGTCGCCTCGCCTTTGGTGAAAGGCGAGTTCAACCCGGCCCAGCGCTCCCTGGCTGCTGCAAAGTTCGGCGATGCCAGCTCGTTCGATGCCAGGTTAGTCAGCACGTTGGCCATGCCGTAGAACCTGCCAGCGCTGGTGATGTGCGGATCGCTGACTCCGCCATTGGTGGGGCCGCGCATTCCCACCATGCTGAATGTTGCCTGGATGGTGTCGCGGGCTGCCGCATAGGCGGCAATCTTCAGGTCGCTGGCCAATAGCCTGGCCGCCATCTCCGGTTCGCCGGACGCCTTGCCGGCCGCACCCACGGCGATGTTGCTCAGGATGCCACCCAGCGCGAGGCGGGTGACCAGATCCGAGTAACGTTGCTGCTCGGCTTTCTTGTCGTCGCGTTCGTCTTCAGACAAAGCATCCCATTGTTCGTGACTGAGATTGTGGAAACCTCGCGCTGCAGCATCCAAGTTGCGTTTCTCGCGGTTGCGTCGCAATGTATGCAGCGCCATCTGCAGCGTACCCGACACAGCCTGCATGGCAACGACCGCTTCGGGTGGGAGCTGGCGAAGAGCGGCAAACAATCCTTCGCCCAGCAACTCGCGCGCGAATGTGGTCGGCCCAACGGAAGTGGACTGGTGCACCATGTGCCCCAACACTGCGCCCAGGTATTGCTTGTCGACACTGATGGGCAGTGCGCCACGCGCTGCGGCCATCACCGCGGTGGCGGTCGGTCCAAGGACGACGCGCACGCCATGCGTTGCGCCTGATCGTATCGATGCCGCCAGTGCACCCACACGCTCGGTGCGTGTTGTCGGGGTGGTTGTTGCAGATGTGTGCACTTGCGGATCGCGTGGTGCAGCGTGTTGATGGGGAATGGAAGGTGGATCGAATGATTCAAAAGAGTCTATGGCGTCGAAGAAACGCTCGCTCGTGCTCTCGTTGCCATGCAGCATCGACGCGCCTGAGGCATGTAGCAGCGGGCTCTCACCGGTGTGCTGGTTTCTATCGGTGCTGCTGCCAGATCCTTTCCTATGGTCCGAATTGCCGCGTCGTCCTGAGGGCTTGCTTGCCAGACCCGATAGTGCAGGATCCGTCACAGGGGGCGGTGTCTGGTTGCGGCCTTGTAGTGGCGGCATTTCGATGACCACTTCTTCACTTGTCGATCGCGGTGGCTGCGAAGTGCTAGCTGAAGGAATCTTCGTCACGGCATGTCCTCGCTGTGGGAGAAACGGCGGCGTGCTGCCGCCCGGGCTTGCGGGGTTGTTGATGTGCGGCGTTGACGGCAGGCACATCATTCCACCGATGCAGGGCTGCGCCAGGCTAGATTGCACTGCAGGGGTCGCCGCCGGCAGGGCGACGCATCGATCGCAATATCAAGGTCGATGCGTGGCCTGCAGATGCGGCCCTGGCGTAGCTGCCGCTTCAACTGTCCGGGTAATGGCAGTGCGGACTTCCCAGCGTGCAATCAAGGTGCTCAGGCGCGTGGTGGCATTCACTGCCACCTTGCACGGCATACGTCATCATCGTCAGTGACTTGAAAATGACATCGAGCGGCAGATCCGAGAGCCTTGAACTGCGAAATGATCACTCCACAACGGAACATGACATTCCGTATGCCGACGTAACACGTCTGTCGTTGGCCATGTCTTCGCTTGCACGACCACGCCCTCGTTCTCGCAGCGACGATTTCCGTCGAGAGGCGGACCGTTAGGGTAGGGGCCGAGCACCGGCAGCGAATGCTTCACGGCTGATGCTGCGCGAGCCGTGCAGTGCGTGTGACCTGCGTTAGGGAACCGCTGAACAACGCATTCGCAGATATGCGACACTATCACTCACGTTGCGGAGTGATGCATGCAACTGGCGTTCGGTGACGCTGAGGGCCTGGGCAAGCGTCAGCAGACCCGCCGCGAGATCTTCCTGGCCGAGGTGGAGCAGGTGGCTCCGTGGCAGCAATTGCGCGGTCCGATCGCGCCGCACTATCCGATGTCGGGGCGGCCTGGGCGGCAGTCCTACGCGCTGGCGACGATGTTGCGGATTCATCGGCTGCAGCATGGGCATGCATCGAGCGATCCGGCGATGGAAGAAGCGTTGCACCAGATCCCGACCTTGCGGCGTTTTGCCCGGCTCGGTGGCTTGGACAATGTTCCTGACAAGACCACGATTCCCAACGTTCGCCGGCTACTGGAAACCCATGGCCTTGCCGCGCAGATACGGGAGGCCGTCAACGCGCATCTGGCGCGCAAGGGCCAGAGGTGCAGACAAACGGGAAGAACTGCAGACCTGCAAGGCTGCATTTTTCATGGCCGCTGAACGCTCGACGATGCAAGCCATTGCCAACAAACGCGAGCGTGCCNGCCGTCAACGCGCATCTGGCGCGCAAGGGCCAGAGGTGCAGACAAACGGGAAGAACTGCAGACCTGCAAGGCTGCATTTTTCATGGCCGCTGAACGCTCGACGATGCAAGCCATTGGCAACAAACGCGAGCGTGCCCGGGAAGAACATCGGGAACACGTCAAGGCCAGTGCGCGTGCAACGGTGGAACATCCGTTTGGCGTGATCAAGCGCCAGTTCGGCTACACCANCCTGCAAGGCTGCATTTTTCATGGCCGCTGAACGCTCGACGATGCAAGCCATTGCCAACAAACGCGAGCGTGCCCGGGAAGAACATCGGGAACACGTCAAGGCCAGTGCGCGTGCAACGGTGGAACATCCGTTTGGCGTGATCAAGCGCCAGTTCGGCTACACCAAGGTGCGCTACCGCGGCTTGGCCGGGAACACGGCGCAGATGCCGACATTGTTTGCGCCGTCAAACCCGTGGATGAAGCGAAAGCAGTTACTGTCCGCCGCGGGGAGCGTGCGCCTGTAATCGGGAGATGAGGTCCGGATCGCGCCGAAAATGGTGCAACTTCTGACGCTCCAGACGCAGCTCCTTGGAGGAATGCACGTCCCGCGTCCTCAGGTCTCATCGATCGGAGCATCCCTGGCGCAACAGCGCTTGGCCAGCCTCACTGCTCCTGGCCGATCTTTTCCGCCTGTGCGTTGAGATAGTGGGTTACCGGCGCACCTCGGTAGTGAACGTTCAGTCGTCCCAGCGATTCGGCGCGAGCATCCACCGCGCGCCGTGCTTCGGGATCGTGCTGGAACTCTGCGCTATGGTCCAGGACGCGGCCTTCTCGCACGGCCGCCACCAGCGCCGGGTCGGCCGGCTTGGATGCTGCGCGGAATTGGCTGGTGCGCTGCTGCACGATCTGCGCATCGCGTGCGCTGTCGATGGGGGTCTCTGGCGGCAGGTCCAGTTCCAGGCCGGTATGGCCACGCGCCAGCACGCGGTTTTCCAGTAGTGCGGGCAGTTCTTCTTCTGGCTGGTCTGTCAACAGGCTCTCGCCGGCATCGCGAAAGGTACCGGCAGTGGTGCGCTGGACGCCGAAGGCTTCGCCGTCGAGCTTCTGCATTTCGCCGAAGTTGCGCCAGACGTAATAGTCCTTGTCATGGTTGGCGCGCGGCAGGGAGAAATCCTCGTAGCGGTAGCCGGACGAAAACGCCGCCTGTGCGTAGGCCGAGTCCGGCTGTCGCAACTGTGTGCGGGTCAGTTCCATGGCTTTGCCCGCATCGCTGTCCGCGTCTGTGGCCACCGCCTCTACGATGACCGGGCGCATCCTGCTCCAGCTTTCGAGCCAGTGCACCGCCGTGTCGGCTAATCCTTCCGGCCCAGTGTCCTTTCCGGGGAAGAAGTCGCGCAGCTGCGGGTCGTCCAGCATTCCCTGGCTGAAGACCGGCACCACGTTGATCTTGGCCAGCAGGCGATCGAGCGCAGCACGGCGTGGCGCATCTTGGGAGTGCAGTGGGTTGATCTGGTAATGCCTGTACAGGTTGGACAAAACCTGATCGAACCCGCCGGTGTAGTACTTCGCATAAAGCCTGATCGCCGCACCCTGGCGCAGATGCGGCCGACGCATCAACACCATCGCCACCGCCTCGGCGGTGTCTTCCTTGCAATCGAGTGCGACCGACATCGCTTCCGGCTTGTGCAGCGCGTGCTCCAGCGCCTGCTCTATGGCAGCAATGGTTTGGTCATGAAATTGCCGTCCACCGGGTTGCGGGTCACCAGCGGCATCTCGCGCAGCTGCGCGAACGGCACCTGCGACACCAGCCTGTTCTGCGGGTCGCCGGTCATGCGGCCTATGCTGAAGTCGTGCATCAGCACCGGTACGCCGTCGGCGCTGACCTCGACATCCAGTTCCAGATTGCGACACCCCTGCTCGTAAGCGCGATCGATGGCCGCAAGCGAGTTCTCCGGAATACCGGCATGATTGTCGAATAAGCCCCGGTGCACCATCACGTCCTTGCCCAGGGCGCGCGTGCTGGGAGCCTAGAAATAGTTCTCGTGGATAAGCTCCTTGCGGTGCTTGCGCAGCGACGCCTGCTTGCCGGCCACCAGATGATGGTCGTTGGCCTTGAAGAATGCCGCGCCGCCGTCCCGCGCCGGTATCTCGTGGCCGTGGTACCGAGCGGCTTGCTGTAACTTGCGACGCGGCTGCGCGGACGATCCCGGCTGTAGCCATTCCGGCGTGGCTAGTCCAAGACCGGGCAGATCCAGCGCCCTGCTCAATGCGCTGCGCGCTGGATCGCTGAAGTTGTCGCCGGCGGCAAACGCGCGTTTCAAGTCAAAGATGATGCGGCCGTGCTCAGCATCGACCAGTACCGGTCCTGCCGCGGCGCGTGCGCGACCGGTGGCTTCGCAGGCGATCAGGACCGGCGGCAGATTGGGCTGCGCGTGGGAATGCGGCATGGCCAGCACATAGCCCTACATCATTTCGAAGCTGAGGGTGACGCCGGTGCAGACGCGGAACTGTTTGCTAGTGCTCATGGCCGCACCTGCGCGCACAAGGGATCGACTGCAGCGATTGCTGCATCGCTGTCGGCAAACGTGACGGTGTGGATGGCGTTGCGTGCGCTTGCGAGGTGCGCCATCAGACTCAGCCATGCCGCATGACTGCATTCGAAAGCGTTGGCGATCAGATCGATATGGTGGCCGATCTGGCGCGGCACAGACGCGGGTGCTTGTTGGGTGTTGTAGAACATGGTGCTGACTCCAGTTCAATGAGCGAACCATCCATCACGCCGCCAAGCAGGGTGGACGACCGAACGGGGTTGGCGGACCGGGTCAGCGCCGGCAGGCTTTGCAGCCTCCCCGTCCGACCGTCCATAAAAACAGACAACGCCGGGCACGAAAAAGCCGCAGAGCATGCTCAATGCGGCTTTCGCCGCTGACAGTCAGGCCGCCAAGCCTGGTCGCCGATGATGCGGCGACGCCCGAATACTCGCTCCAGCTCACGGCCGGTGTCAACGCGAAAGCCTTGGAGTCGGGGGAGCTCCTTTCGAGAACCTCCGGCAGTGCTCGGTCATGCCTGCCGCATCTTCAGACTGGGCGCTAGTAGTCGATGTGCGAGCACACGGGTCGACGGTCAAGGCAGGTGGCCATGTCGCCCAACCTCTAATGTCGGGCATTGACCAACGCGGCCGTCTGGCCGCGTGTGGCTCTCACACCGCGTTGTCATGCCCACGCTGCCGAGGGTTGTTGGAAGGTCCATCAAGGCTGGATGGGGCAGGGGCGGTCGATGACGCGCCGCCGGCGATCACGCGTACCGCCAGCTCAATGGAAGACGCGTCACTCAAACACCCCTCCACACGCGGTGCAGCCTGGCGCAGGAGCATGCCGATGCGCGCTGCGATAGCTTCATTGCGGCGCATTCGCAGCGCGCAGCGCCAGCCGCCGGCGGATGCATCGGAGGTGGATGCCTGTGCTTCAGGTTGCGGCCGGATAGTCGATGTAACCCTCGGCGCCGCCGCCGTAGTAGGTGTCGCGATCCGGAGCGGCGAGCGGGACACCTGCCTGCAGGCGTGCGACCAGGTCCGGGTTTGCAATGAAAGGCTGGCCGAACGCGGCCAGGTCGATCATCCCCTGGTCGATCAACCGAGTGGCCCATTCCAGGGTCAACTTGCCCGCAAGGATCACGGTGCCGCCGTAGCTGCGCTTGAACGCTGCAAGGAATGGTTCGCTCATGTCCGGCGAGCCGTTTGCGTGGTTGTCGTTCAGATGCACATACGCAAGCGCATGCTTGGCCAGTTCCTCGGCCAGGTACAGGTAGCTGGCCTCGCTCTCCGCGTACGCGGGCATGTCGAACTGGCGATTGTTCGGTGCAAGGCGGATGCCCACCTTGCCCGAGCCGATGCGCGCTGCCACCGCATCCACGGTCTCGAGGATGAGCCGCGCCCTGTTCTGCAGCGAGCCGCCGTAGGCGTCGACACGGTCGTTGGTGATCGGGTTGAGGAACTGCTCGAAGAGGTAGCCATTGGCCGCGTGGATCTCGATGCCGTCGAAGCCTGCATCGATCGCGCGTTGGGCCGCCTGCTCGAAATCCCTGACGATGCCCGGCACTTCTTCGGTCTCGAGCGCACGCGCCGGGCTGGGCTCAGCCGTCCCCCGCGTTCCGTCCTCGCGGTAGATGAATGCAAAGCTCCTGGAGCTGGATGCAACCGGGCGCGTGCTTGCGCTCACCGGATCGGCGCCATCGGGCTGCAGCGAGGTATGCGACATGCGGCCCACATGCCACAGCTGGGCGAAGATCTTGCCCTGCCGCGCATGCACCGCGTCGGTGACCACCTTCCAGCCGGCAACCTGCTCCTGCGACCAGATGCCGGGCACGTCGATATAGCCCTGGCCTTGCTGCGAGACGGGCGTGCCCTCGCTGACGATCAGGCCTGCGCTCGCGCGTTGGGCGTAATACCTCGCCGTCAACGCGTCCGCAACGTATGCCGGATTGCGGGCGCGGGTCATCGGTGCCATCACGATGCGGTTGCTCAGCCGGGTGTCGCCGAGATCGAAGGGTTGGAAAATCGTTGATGTCATGGGGGTATTTGGTGGGGACAGGCTAAAGAAGGTAAGGTTGACTTCGAGGCACATAAAGGCGCCAAGCGTCCCGCCATTGGGGACATCAATTCCTCAACGGAACTCGGATGATTGCTGTCGAGACACTCAACGGGCTGGTCACCTTCGTCACCGCGGCACGTTCCAGCACCTTCACCGAGGCGGCCGCGTCGCTGGGGATCTCGCGCTCGGCGGTAGGCAAGGCAATCGCCCGCCTGGAGGCGCGGCTGCGCGTGCGCCTGTTCCATCGCACCACGCGCCGCATCGCGCTCACCGCTGACGGCGAATCCTATTTCGCTGCATGTGCGGCCGCGTTGGAAGAGATCGCCAGTGCAGAAGCCGGCCTGGCCTCGCAGTCGTCATTGCCCACCGGCCGGCTGCGGGTGGACATGCCGTCGTCGTTCGGCCGCCACGTCATGTTGCCGATCCTGCTTCGCATCGGCGCGGCGCATCCGGACCTCCACTACACGCTCTCCTTCAACGACCATCTGATCGACCCGGCCCAGGAAGGCATCGACCTGACGATCCGGTTTGGCGGACTCGAACGTTCGGGTGGCCTGGTGGCACGCAAACTGGGACGCCAGCGCCTGGTGTTGTGCGCATCACCCGCGTATCTCGCTGCGCACGGCACTCCCCGCACGATCAAGGAGCTGCAGGCGCATCGCAGCATCGTCGGCTTCCGCAATGGTCAGCCGGTCGGCTGGAGGTTTGGCGGCAAGCTGACCGAGCGCGATTTTGTGCCGCAAGGAACGCACCAGTTGAATGACGGCGACGCCGTCATCGACGCTGCGATCGCAGGCCTGGGCATCTGCCAGATGCCGATCTCGCTGGTGCGCCCGCACATCCAGTCGGGCAGGCTGCAGCTCGTCCTGGAAGAGTGCACGGGCTATTGCATCGAAATCTTCGCGCTCTGGCCGCGCACGCGCCACCTGCGCCCGAAGGTGCGCTACGTGGTGGACGAGTTGATGCGGCTTGCTGCTATCGGCAGCTTCGATTGAAGCAGCAGCGCAATGCGCGGTGCAGCCGTCATCCATACGCGCTGCGGCGCACAGGTTGAAGCGCTACCCGCCTAGCCGGCCTCAGATCCATGCCGCGCCTGATGCCGTCGAGTAGTTCTCCATTTCCTCAGGGTTCCAGCGCTGGCCATGCCGAGTGGGCAGTCCAGGGTTCTTGGACGGGGAGTTCGTGAACGTAGCCATGCCGCTGCTTCCATGCTCTTCACGCGGTGGTTCAAGGCTCCGGCCCGGACACAGCTTGGGCGCAGCGCGAGGGCTCTTGTCTTATCAACCATCTCATTGTGGGTTGATCTGTCAGCCACGCGACTATCAGGCCCCCGAGGCTGAGCGATAGCTTTCGACTTGCACCGCCCACACGTCACGTCGAGTGGCGTTGACCGACTTGTCCGGCTCGCAGGCTTGCAGCTGTACAGGGGGCCCGAAGGCTCGAGCCAGCCCGTGCGAAGATATGATCCGGTGTTGCTCGCTCCCCCCAGCAGCTCGGGTATCAAACGAGTGAGTGGGTATCAGCGCGGTGTTAGTGAGCTTTTTCGGGCTTTGTCCCTTTTAAAAACAAATAGATAGGCCTGATATGTTGCTGATGCTCGACAACTACGACAGCTTTACCTACAACCTCGTGCAGTACCTGCAGGCCCTGGGTGCCGAGGTCACGGTGGTGCGCAACGACGCGATGAGCGTGGAGCAGATCGCCGCGCTCAGGCCCGAGCGCATCGTGATCTCGCCCGGCCCATGCACTCCGAACGAGGCCGGTGTCTCGCTGCAGCTGATCGAGCAGCTGGGCCAGACCACGCCGATCCTGGGCGTGTGTCTTGGGCATCAAAGCATCGGTCAGGTCTACGGCGGCGATGTGATTCGCGCCGACAACATCATGCATGGCAAGACCTCGCCTATCCGCCACCAGGGCAAGGGCGTGTTCGCCGGCCTGCCGGACAGCTACGAGGCCACCCGTTACCACTCGCTGGTGGTGGACAAGGCCACCTTGCCCGACGCACTGGAAGTCACCGCCTGGACCGAGAATCCGGATGGTTCGATCGAAGAGATCATGGGTCTGCGCCATCGCCAGTTCCCGGTCGAAGGCGTGCAGTTCCACCCCGAGTCGATCCTGACCCAGCACGGGCACGCCCTGCTGAAGAACTTCCTGCAGCGTTGATCGACGTGCGCACCGCGGGGACCGCCAGCGTGGCTGCATCCATCGGCAGTCGCGGTGCAGTCTTCCGCAGCGTCGATGCACCGACGCGCCAGGAGCGCAATGCCTGCAATCACCTGCGCGACCGCGTGCGGCGGCTTTGCCGCCCATCGCCGTTCACGCCCGCATCCGGATCACGATGAGCATTCCCAGCGACCGCTTCCACTTCTACGAACCAGGCCAGGGCCACGGGCTGCCGCACGATCCGTTCAACGCCATCGTCGGTCCGCGACCGATCGGCTGGATCGGCTCGCGCAGCGCCGGGGGCATCGCCAACCTGGCGCCTTACAGCTTCTTCAATGCGTTCAACTACGTGCCGCCGATCGTCGGCTTTGCCAGCATCGGTCGCAAGGACAGCCTGCGCAACATCGAGGCCACCGGCGAATTCACCTGGAACCTGGCCACGCGCCCGTTGGCCGAGGCGATGAACGCCAGTGCCGCGATGGTGCCGGCGGAGGTCGACGAGTTCGCATTGGCCGACCTGGAAATGGCGCCGTCGCGGCTGATTGCTGCCCCGCGCGTGGCGGCCAGCCCGGTCAGTTTCGAATGCCGGCTCAGCCAGCTGCTGCCGCTGCAGGGCGCAGGCGGGCAGGCCATCGAAACCTGGCTGGTCCTGGGCGAAGTGGTCGGCGTGCACCTGGCGCACGCGGCATTGCAGGACGGCATCTACGATCCCGCGGCCGTGCAGACGATTCTGCGCGCGGGCGGCGCCGCCGATTACTTCGAAGTGCAGGCGCAGGCGCGCTTCCGCATGCGGCGTCCGGGACAATGAGCGCTGCGCATCGCAGTGCTGCATGGCATTGCCGCCATGCGCGACTGCCCCGGCCGGCTTGATTGATCACGCGCACTCCCGCATCTCTTTCCCACGTTTTGCCACGGTCCTCGCTCATGCCCATCACCCCGCAAGAAGCCCTGCAGCGCACCATCGAACACCGCGAAATCTTCCACGACGAAATGGTCGAGCTGATGCGCCAGATCATGCGTGGCGAGGTCTCGGACATGATGGTCGCGGCCATCCTCACCGGGTTGCGGGTCAAGAAGGAAACCATTGGCGAGATCGCCGGCGCAGCCACGGTGATGCGCGAGTTCTCGCGTCGCGTGGACGTGGGCGATCGCCGGCACATGGTCGACATCGTCGGCACCGGCGGCGATGGCTCGCACACGTTCAACATCTCCACCTGCGCGATGTTCGTCGCTGCCGCCGGCGGCGCCAAGGTCGCCAAGCACGGCAACCGCAGCGTCTCGTCCAAGTCCGGCAGTGCCGACGCGCTGGAGGCCCTGGGCGCGGCGATCGAGTTGCAACCCGGGCAGGTGGCCGCCTCGCTGGCGCAGACCGGGATCGGCTTCATGTATGCGCCGGTGCATCATCCGGCCATGAAGGTGGTGGCGCCGGTGCGTCGCGAAATGGGTGTGCGCACCATCTTCAACATCCTCGGCCCGCTGACCAACCCGGCCGGCTCGCCCAACATCCTGATGGGCGTGTTCCACCCGGACCTGGTCGGTATCCAGGCGCGCGTGCTGCAGGAGCTCGGTGCCGAGCGCGCGCTGGTGGTATGGGGGCGCGATGGCATGGACGAACTCTCGCTCGGTGCCGGCACCCTGGTCGGCGAGCTGCGCGATGGCCAGGTGCGCGAGTACGAAGTGCACCCGGAGGATTTCGGCATCGCCATGTCGGCCAGCCGCAACCTCAAGGTGGCCGATGCGGCCGAGTCACGCGCGATGCTGCTGCAGGTGCTGGACAACGTGCCCGGTCCGGCGCTGGACATCGTTGCGCTCAACGCCGGTGCGGCGCTTTACGTGGCAGGCGTGTCCGACAGCATCGCCGGGGGCGTCGTGCGTGCGCGTGCGGTCCTGGCCGATGGCTCGGCACGTGCAAAGCTGGATGCCTATGTCGCCTTCACCCGGCAGGTCGCCCGGCAGTCCTGACCGTGTCCCATCGCGCCGGCAAGCACGCGTCGGCCTCCTCACGCCACCGCTGGCATGCTGCGCGCAGGCGCGTGGCGGCCAGTTGCGGCCGTCTTGACCGATAATGCCCGCCCGCCAGGACCCGATACGATGAGCGACATCCTCAATACCATCCTTGCCCGCAAGGCCGAAGAAATCGCCGAGCGCAGCGCGCGCGTGCCGCTGGCCGAGCTGGTCGCGCGCAGTGCCGACCTGCCGCTCACGCGTGGATTTGCCGCCGCCATGCAGGCCAGCATCGCCGCCGGCGAGCCGGCGGTGATCGCCGAAGTGAAGAAGGCCAGCCCGTCCAAGGGCGTGATCCGGCCCGACTTCCACCCGGCCGACATCGCGGTCAGCTACGAATTCGGCGGCGCCAGTTGCCTGTCGGTGCTGACCGATGTGGATTTCTTCCAGGGCGCCGATGCCTATCTGCGCCAGGCGCGCGAGGCCTGCACGCTGCCGGTGCTGCGCAAGGACTTCACCGTCGACCCGTACCAGGTCTACGAAGCGCGCGTGCTCGGCGCCGACTGCATCCTGCTGATCGTCTCGGCGCTGGACGATGGGCAGCTGGCCGAGCTCTCCGGCCTGGCCATGCAGCTGGGCCTGGACGTGCTGGTGGAAGTGCACGATATCGACGAGCTCGAGCGCGCGGTGCAGGTGCCGGTGCCGCTGGTGGGCATCAACAACCGCAATCTGCGCACCTTCGAAGTGACGCTGCAGACCACCCTGGACATGCGCGCTGCGGTACCGCGCGACCGCATCCTGGTGACCGAAAGCGGCATCGTGACGCCGGCCGACGTGCAGTTGATGCGCGGCCACGGCGTGAACGCGTTCCTGGTCGGCGAGACCTTCATGCGCGCGCCCGAACCCGGCGAGTCGCTGCGTCAGCTATTCTTCGCGCATGACTGAGGCGTATCCCGTACCGCGCGACGACGCACCGCTGGTGGTGTTCGATTTCGACCACACGCTGTATGACGGCGACTCCGGCAGCCACCTGTTCGCCTGGCTGATCAAGCGCAATCCGTTGCGTCTGCTGGTGGCGCTGCTGGCCTCGCCGATCCTCGGTCCGATGGTGGCGATGCTGCCCACCCGCCGCCGCGGCGTGTCCGGGTATGTGTGGATCGCCACCTTCGGCCTGCACCGCACGCGCGAATTCAACCGTTTCATCGATGCGTACGTGCTCAAGCACGAAGCGCAGATCCGGCAGCGCCTGTTGCCGCATGCCCTGAAGGTGTTCACCGACCACCGCGCCGCCGGCGACCGGGTGGTGGTGGCCACCGGCGCGCCGCCGGAACTGGCGCGCGCGATTCTCGGCTTTGTCGCGCACCAGGACGTGCCGGTGATCGGCAGCCTGGTCGGCCCGCGCCTGGGCGCGGTCACCGCACGGCGTCATTGCCACAACGAAGAGAAGATGCGCATGCTGCGCGAGCGTGGTTACGCCGACATCGCCATCGCCTATTCGGACAGTACCGCGGATCTGCCGCTGCTGAAGGCGGCGCGCGCGCCGGTGGTGGTCAACCCGAAGGCCAACCGCGAAGCGCTGTTCCGGCAGGTGTTGCCCGCGGGCACGCCGATTCTCAACTGGGGGTGTCGCGATCGCGGTGGCAAGGCGCTGTAGCGCTGGCGCTGGACGCGCCCGATTGCATCAGTCCGCATGCCGCGCGGCATGCGGTTGCCGCTGCGGTTGGTGCGGTGCCGCACCAACCGCGAGCATGGCCGCCTAGCGCGTGCCGTAGAGCACGACGGTCTTGCCGCGTGCATGCAACAGGCCGTCGGCCTGCAGCTTCTTGAGCACGCGTCCGGCCATTTCGCGCGAACAGCCCACCAGCCGTGCCAGTTCCTGCCGCGATACGCGCAGCTGGGTGCCCTGCGGGTGACTCATCGCTTCCGGCTCCTTGGACAGGTCGTGCAGGGTGCGCACGATGCGGTCGGTCACGTCCAGGAACGCCAGGCGGCTGGCTTTCCTGGTGGTGTCGAGCAACCGCTTGGACAGCTGGACGCCAATCGCGTACAGGATGCGGGGCGCATCCGGCGACAGGCTGGTCTGGAACAGCTGCTGCAGCCGCTCGTAGCTGATCTCGGCCAGCTCGCACTGGGTGCGGGTGCGCAGGATCACCTCGCGGGTGTCGGATTCGATGAACAACCCCATCTCGCCGACGAACTCGCCGCTACCGAAGTAGCCCAGCACCAACTCACGATCGTCATCTTCCTCGGCAATGATGCTCACCGAGCCACTGATCACGTAGTAGAGGGTGCCAGCCGGGTCTCCCGGCCGGAACACATCGGTCCGGGTCGGATAGCGCCTGCGATGGCTGTGCGCCAGGAAACGCTCGATCGTGCCCGCGTCCAGCGCCAGAGAAGGGGTAGCGTTACGTACCGTCGTAGTCACAACCGTCGTGTTTCCTGGGCTCATGGTAGTTCCGCGTGTAATTCCCGAAGCTTAACGGCATGAGTCATGCAAGGTAAACCATTCTTAACATCGGCGTTTCGTTGCTGGGATCTTTGGCTCATAATTGTCTCCTTTCCCGCCTTCCATAAGGACAGACCGACGTGGTCAAGCCGTTGCCTCGCCTGAGGCTACAGGGGTTCAACAACCTCACCAAGGCGTTGAGCTTCAACATCTACGACGTCTGTTACGCGCGTACCGAAGAGGAGCGTCAGCGCTACATCGAATACATCGATGAGCAGTACGACGCCGATCGTCTGACGCAGATCCTGACCGATGTTGCCGAGATCATTGGCGCCAACATCCTCAATATCGCACGCCAGGACTACGATCCGCAGGGCGCGTCGGTCACGATCCTGATCTCGGAAGAGCCCGTCATCGACAAGAAGCAGGCCGGCAAGGAGCTGATTTCCGATGCCGTGGTCGCTCATATGGACAAAAGTCATATCACTGTCCATACGTACCCCGAGACGCATCCGCAGGAAGGCATCGCCACGTTCCGCGCCGATATCGACGTTGCCACCTGCGGCGTGATCTCGCCGTTGAAGGCGCTCAACTACCTGATCGAGAGCCTGGAGTCGGACATCGTGATCATGGACTACCGCGTCCGTGGCTTCACCCGCGATGTGAAGGGCAAGAAGCACTACATCGACCACAAGATCAACTCGATCCAGCACTTCCTCGCCAAGAACGTGAAGTCGCGCTACGAGATGTTCGACGTGAACGTCTACCAGGAAAACATCTTCCACACCAAGATGCACCTGAAGGACTTCGACCTCGACCAGTACCTGTTCGAAGAGCGCGCCAAGAACCTCTCGTTCAAGGAGCGCATGAAGATCGAGACGCTGCTCAAGCGCGAGATCGAAGAACTGTTCCACGGGCGCAACCTGAGCGAGTAGGCGCAGCGAGCGAGCTGTTGCGCTGCCTGCAGGCGCGCGAAAGAACCAAGGCGGGACGGCCCGCCACGCGATGACCTCGCGTTCCACAGCCGACGGCGGCCCAGTGTGCAAGCACTGGGTCGCTTTTTTTTTGTGCGTTTTTCAACTGAGGAGTACTGCGATGCCCTGGATCTACCTGCTGCTGGCCGGCCTGTTCGAAATCGGCTTTGCCATGGGCCTGAAGTACAGCGACGGCTTCACCCGCCTGTGGCCAACGGTGCTGACGATCGGTCTGGCAGGCATCAGCCTGTGGTTTCTGACCCAGGCGCTGAAGACCATCCCGGTCGGCACCGGTTATGCGATCTGGACCGGGATCGGCGCGCTGGGCGTGACCATCGCCGGCATCGCGCTGTTCGGCGACAGCGCCTCATGGTCGCGGCTGGCCTGCATCGGCCTGATCGTGGCCGGCGTGATCGGGTTGAAGTTGGTCGGGTAGTCGTGGTCAGTCCCGCGTGGTCAGCCCCACTGCGTGGGTCTGATCCCCAGGGGTTGCTACGCAAGCCTTGGACCCCACGCGTAGTCAGCCCCACTGCGTGGGTCTGCCCCCCAAAGTTTGCTACGCAAACCTTGGGCCCCACTGCGTAGCATCCTATCCCCGCGCCTTCGGCGCGCCCCCTTAACAAAGGGGGCTCTGCTCCAGTTGGGTGCAAGTGTGGGGCCTGGTTTGCTGGGCGCCGCCAGCCGCCAGCCGCCAGCCGCCAGCCGCAAATCCCCAATCCCCAATCCCCAATCCCCAATCCCCAATCCCGCCGGCTACAGCCGGTAGGCCACGGCCTTCATCAGCTTGGAGGCCAGGGCCATGGCGCCGGGGATCGGCGGCGGGAGGAGGCGCGCGCCGGCCTGTTCGGCCTGGTCGGCGTGGCGTGCCTCGTCGATCTTCATCACGCGCAGGATCGCGCGGCTGCGCTGGTCGACCTCAGGGAGGGTTTCCAGGTGTTCGTCCAGATGGGCTTCGACCTGGCGCTCGGTCTCGACCACGAAACCCAGGCTCCAGTCGTCGCCGCGCAAGCCGGCCAAAGCGCCGAGCGCGTAGCTGCTTGCATACCAGAGCGGGTTGAACAGGCTGGGGCGGCTGTCCAGCTCGTGCAGGCGGTCGGCGCACCAGGCCAGGTGGTCGGTTTCTTCCTGCGCCGCCTCCAGCAGATGCTGCTGGGTGTGGGCGTCGCGGGCGACGGCGGCCTGGCCGAAATACAGGCCTTGTGCGCAGACTTCGCCGACGTGGTTGATCCGCATCAAGCCGGCGGCGTGGCGACGCTGGTCCGGTTCCAGCGCGACGTCGGGGGTGTCGGCGGCCGGGTTGGGCCGCTCGGCGGGCGGATTGCCGAACACCGTGTCCAGCGCGCGCTGGGCTTCGACAAGCAGCCGGTCGAGCGGGCCATGCAGTCGGAAAGAGGAGGTCTGGGTCATGCACCGATTCTGGCCCCCGGACCGGCCCGCTGCCAACCGCCAACGCCGCCGCCGGCCGGCGACTTGCGTGGCCTGGTGCTGTCCCGTACAATCCCGCCTCTTCTGTTTCGCCTTCACAACGCGTGGCAAAGTTCCAGCGGTCATTGCCGCTGCAATCCGCCCGACCACTCAAGAGTTTTCTCATGACTACGTTCACCGCCAAGTCCGAGACCGTCCAGCGCGACTGGTATCTCGTTGACGCCGCCGGCAAGACGCTCGGCCGTCTGTCCACCGAACTGGCCCGCCGCCTGCGCGGCAAGCACAAGCCGGTTTATACCCCGCACGTCGATACCGGCGATTACCTCGTGGTGATCAATGCCGAAAAGATCGTGGTCACGGGCAACAAGCTGAAAGACAAGAAGTATCACCGCTTCACCGGCTACATCGGTAACCTGAAGACCGAGAGCCTGGAGCAGGCGCTGCAGCGCCACCCGGAGCGTGTGATCGAAATCGCCGTCAAGGGCATGCTGCCGAAGGGCCCCCTGGGCCGCACCATGTACCGCAAGCTCAAGGTCTATTCGGGTGCCGAGCATCCGCACGCCGCCCAGCAGCCGCAAGTTCTGGATATCTAATCATGGCTATCACGCAAAACTACGGCACTGGCCGCCGCAAGTCCTCCACCGCTCGCGTGTTCCTGCGCAAGGGTACCGGCAACATCACCGTCAACGACCGTCCGCTGGACGAGTTCTTCGGCCGTGAGACTGCGCGCATGATCGTGCGCCAGCCGCTGGAACTCACCAAGAACACCGAAAGCTTCGACATCCTGGTCACCGCCTCCGGCGGCGGCACCACCGGCCAGGCCGGTGCGATCCGTCTGGGTATCGCCCGTGCACTGGTCGAGTACGACGAAACCCTGAAGTCCGAGCTGCGCAAGGCCGGCTTCATGACCCGCGACGCCCGCGAAGTCGAGCGTAAGAAGGTCGGTTTGCACAAGGCCCGTCGCGCGACCCAGTTCTCCAAGCGCTGATCCATCGCGTTTGCTGCGTCCCGGTTCGCCGGGGCGCCCGCTTCAAAGGCCCGGCCATGCCGGGCTTTTGTCGTTTATGGGTCTGCGCATTCCCGCGGTGGGAATGGCCGGGTGCATCCATCCCTCGCTGGGTGCGCCGCTGCTGGGCAGGCGTGAGCGGGCAACAAAAAAGGCCCGATCGTCAGATCGGACCTTTCGTGTTTGGCTGCCCCGGATGGATTCGAACCACCGATGCCTGAGTCAGAGTCAGGTGCCTTACCGCTTGGCGACGGGGCAATAAAACGTGTTGGACCAAGATTATTGCATGCCCGTGAGCGCATGAACACCTTGGTGGCTATGGGTGGACTCGAACCACCGACCCCAGCATTATGAGTGCTGTGCTCTAACCGGCTGAGCTACATAGCCTAGGGAGCCGGCAATTCTTACCAAGTGCCCGCGTGTTGTCAAGCATTTCGTTTTCAGCTTGTGAGCCGGCCGTCGCCGTGGCAGAGTCGGGGACAGTAGATTTTCAGGAGTCCGCATCGTGATCGATCCGGACGGTTTCCGGCCAAACGTCGGCATCGTGCTGATGCGAGAGGATGGTCAGGTGTTCTGGGCACGACGTGTGCGCAGGGACGGCTGGCAGTTCCCGCAAGGTGGCATGAATACCGATGAGACACCCGTGGAAGCCATGTACCGCGAGTTGCGCGAAGAAACCGGGTTGTTGCCCGAGCATGTCGAATTGCTCGGTGCCACCCCTGGATGGCTGCGCTATCGCCTGCCGAGCCGGGCGGTACGCCGCAACGAGCGCCAGGTCTGCATCGGCCAGAAGCAGGTGTGGTTCCTGCTGCAGTTCACCGGCCACGAATCCCACCTCAAGCTCGACCACACCGACACGCCCGAGTTCGATCACTGGCGTTGGGTGGATTTCTGGTATCCGGTCGAGCATGTGGTGATGTTCAAGCGCGGGGTCTATGCGCGCGCGCTGCGGCATCTGGCTCCGCTGGCGCAGACCATCGCCGGCTCGGCGGCGGTCGGGGTGATGCCCGAGCGTGCGCTGGAGGCGTGGTTGCCGGGCAGCAGCGCGGCCGGGCACGACAGCCCGCGCAAGCGTCCACGCAAGCGGGGCGGGCCTCGTGCGGTGCGGATTAATAATGATTAACGTTTGGAATTGACACCTATTCTCGTTTGCGGTGCAATCGGTGCCGGTCCTCTCCGGATCGCCAGCACCCGACCGATACCGTGTACGTCTGCATCTGCAATGGGGTCACCGACCACCAGATCCGCGAAGCGGCCGAGAATGGCTGCGCCAGCCTGGCCGAGCTGACCATGCGCACCGGCTGTGGTTCAAACTGTGGGTCGTGCCTGGAGATGGCGGGCGATGTGCTGAGCCAGGCCCATGCCAGCCGCGCCTTGCCGTTGCCCATGCTGGGCCTCGCCAGCGCCGCCTGAGCATCCAGCCGGGAGCGGGCAGGCGTCCCGCAACTGATCACGATTCGCGTTCCTTCATGCGCCGCGTCAACGCGCTACAGTGCGGCCGGCTCACTGTCTCGGAGACATCGCATGAAGGGCGATACCAAGGTCATCGAGTACCTCAACAAGGTGCTCTACAACGAACTCACTGCGATCAACCAGTACTTCCTGCACGCCAAGATGCTGAAGAACTGGGGCCTGAAGGAACTGGCCGAGCATGAGTACAAGGAATCCATCGACGAGATGAAGCATGCGGACAAGCTGTCCGACCGCATCCTGTTTCTCGAAGGGCTCCCGAATTTCCAGGCGCTGGGCAAGCTGCGCATCGGCGAGAACCCCACCGAGATGTTCCGCTGCGATCTGGCGCTGGAGCGCGAGGCGGTTGCCGTGCTGCGCGAGGCGGTGGCCTACGCGGAGACCGTCAACGACTACGTGAGCCGCCAGCTGCTGGTGGACATCCTGGAGTCGGAAGAAGAGCACATCGACTGGCTGGAAACGCAGCTGGATCTGGTGGCGCGCATCGGCGAGCCGAACTACCTGCTGACCAAGCTGGACGACTGAGGCCGCTGGCCGGGCTGCGCCGCCGCTGTCCGGTGGCGTACTGGTTTGTGGCTTGCGCCTGCATCCGCACCCTGTGGGGCCTGTCACGGCGTCAGCCGCTTCCATGGCGAGAAGAACGCCGGCGGGGACGAGCTCACGCGAGCATGCAGCGTGGCTGCCGGCGCGATGGTTCTTGGAGTGGCTGACAGATGATCGCGCAGCCGTCAGGCGGTTGCGGCCGGAGCGCGAAGCGGCATCTACCGCTTGCGCCCTCCGGATCTGCGCGCCCCCTCCGCATCCCCTAGACGACCGTTCGCCAGATGGTGTCAACCGCTCTCAGTTGGCGGCGCCGGCCTTGGTCTGCAGGCGGGCGACCTGGCCGAGCAGTGCCAGGCGGGCGCGTGCGTATTCGGCGATGACCAGGGCCACCATCACCGAGGGGCGCTCGATGGTGCCGGTACGCGCGGCCAGTTCGATCCGGCGCGCGGCATTGGCCAGCGCCTGGGCGCCGACGTTGGCGCTGGAGGATTTGAGCGTATGCGCCAGGTCGCGCAGCTGCATGCTGTCGCGATTGGTAGCCGCGGTTTCCAGGCGTTCGATGATGCCTGGCGCATCTTCCAGGAACAGCTGCAGGATGGTGATGGTGTCCGCGCCCGCCACCTCGTACAGCTCCTCGATCACGCTGTTGTCCAGGATCGGCAGGGCGCGCGCCTGCGCGGCGGCGCTGGCGCTTTCGGGGGCGACTGCGGCCTGGCTGCCATGGGGCGTGCCGGCGGGCAGCGGTTGACGCGGCAACCAGCGTTGCAGGCAGGCGTCGAGCTGCTCGCGGGCGACCGGTTTGGACAGGTAGTCGTCCATGCCGGCAGCCAGGCAGCGTTCGCGATCGCCGGCCATGGCGTTGGCGGTCATCGCCACGATCGGGATCGGGCGGCCACCGCTTTCGGTTTCCATCGCGCGCCAGCGGCGGGTGGCGGCGTAGCCGTCCAGCACCGGCATCTGGCAATCCATGAACACCATGTCGTAGCGGGTGGACTCCATGCTGCTCAGCGCGGCTTCGCCATCGGTGGCGGTGTCGGCGTCGAAGCCGAGCACTGCCAGCAGCTTCTGCGCGACCAGCAGGTTCACCGGGTTGTCCTCCACCAGCAGGATGTGCACATCGCGTGCGCTGGCCTGCGCCGGCGCGACCGGCTCGGGAATCATCGCCGCGGCCAGCGTGGCCGCGTGGGCCGGCCTTGGATCGGGCGGCAGCACCAGCGAGCGCAGGGTCTCGTCCGGGCTCTGCCGCGGCACCAGGCTGGCGTCGTCCTGCAGCTCGGAGGGCACCGGCTCGTCGCCATACAGCCAGATCAGGCGCGCGCCGCCGAGGTCGTCGGGGCGCGCAAGTGCGCGATGCACGGCGCGTGCGCTGTAGCGCAACGTGTCGTGGTCGGCAATGACGCAGCGGAAGCCCTCGCTGTCGCTGTGGCGACGCATCCGTTCCAGCGCTTCCTGGGTGGTTTCCATCAGCACGTGCGACACGCCCCAGCTGTCGAGCAGGCGCTTGAGGCGTTGCGACAGGCGGGTGTCGGAGCTGATCACCATCACCCGCGCGGCATCGGTGGCGGTGCTCTGCTGCAGGTCGCCGATGACCTTGAGCAGCGGAATCTCGAACCAGAACGTGGCGCCGCGCCCGGGCTCGGATTCCACGCCGATGCGGCCGCCCATCAGGTCGATGATGCGCTTGCAGATCGCCAGTCCCAGCCCGGTGCCGCCGTACAGGCGCGTGGTGGAGGCGTCGGCCTGGGCGAAGGAGCGGAACAGGCGGGCCTGCTGGTCCGCGGCGATGCCGATGCCGGTGTCGCGCACCTGGAAGCGCAGCAGATGCTGGGCGCGGGTTTCGCCCAGGCGACGCAGCTGGATGTCGACGCTGCCGCGTTCGGTGAACTTGATCGCGTTGCCGATCAGGTTGCCCAGCACCTGGCGCAGGCGGATCGGGTCGCCGCGCACCAGCAGGCGCACCGACGGCTCGATCTCCAGCCCCAGGCGCAGCTGCTTGCCTTCGGCGGTGCGTTGCAACAGCTGCACGACGCCGTCGAGCAGCTCGCGCAGGTTGAAGGTGGTGATTTCCAGTTCGAGCTTGTTGGCTTCCAGCTTGGAGTAATCGAGGATGTCGTCGACGATGCGCAGCAGCTGCAGCGAGCTGCCGGTGGCGGTCTGCAGCATGTCGCGCTGGTCCAGGCTGAGCTGGCCGCTGGAAATAAGCTCCAGCATCGGGATGATGCCGTTGAGCGGGGTGCGGATCTCGTGGCTCATGGTGGCCAGGAATTCGCCCTTGGCCAGGGTAGCGGCTTCGGCGGCCTGCTTGGCGCGCAACAGTTCCTGTTCGAGTTCGCCGTGGCGCTGCAGCTCCTGCTGCAGGCGCTCGCGGGCGACGTCGGCCTCTTCCAGGCGTTGCGTCAGGGCGTGCTGGGCGCGCGCGCTGCGGTAGCCGGCAACTGCGGCGCACAGGCCGAACACCACGGCCAGTGCGGCGGATACCACCGTCACCGTGCGCCACGGCCCGTCGATGGCCGACCACTGCAAGCCTGCCCCCAGCGCTGCAACCAGTGCAGTCAACACGGCCAGGCCACTCCAGGCGCGCAGGCCTCCTGCCCGTGCGGTCACTCAGAGCACCGCGTTCGTGAAGTCGAAGTCCAGTTCCTTGCCGACCGTCTGCACCAGGTTGCCCTGGATGAAGTCCACGCCACTCATCCACATCGCCGCAGCCGACTGCGGATCTTCGATGCGTTGGCCGATGATCAGCAGGCCGCGCTGATGGGCGATATCGATCACGCCACGCAGTTGGTCGCGGACTGCCGCGTTGCCGTGGGCATCGGCGAAGCGGTTGGCCATGCGCACGAAGCTCAGCGGCAGCTGGCTCAGCAGGGCGTTGGCTTCGTCGCCGGGCTCGAACTGGCTCAGGCAGAACTGCACGCCGGCCGGCATCAACCTGGCGCAGAACTGCTGCACGGTGACCGCATGGATCAAGGCATCGTCCAGGCGCAGGTCGACGATCAGCGATTGCCCGGCCACGCCGCGTTCGGCCAGCGCCTTGAGCAACCAGTCGGCGAAGGCATCGCGCGCCAGCGTGCGTGGCGACTGCGACACGAACAGCCGCAGCGGCGGATGGGCGTGCTGGTACAGATGCAGCAGGCCGAGCGCGTGGTCCATGACCTGCTGGTCGAGGTCGGCGATGCGTCCGGCCGCTTCGGCGGCGGGAATCACCTGGCCGGCCGACAGCAGGGTGCCGTCGGCCTGGCGCAGCCGCAGCAGCACCTGGTATTGCGCCGTGTCGCCGCCGGCCACCGCCACGATCGGTTGATACGCCAGTTCGAGCTGGCCTTCGACCAGGCGCAGCTGCTCCTGCTGTTCGGCCTGGCTGGGGGCCAGGTAGGCCTGCACGCCGTCGCTGCGCAGGCGTGCCTGCAGCGCGGTGCGCTCGACCGCTTCCAGCGCGCTGCCGGTGTCCTCGAAGCCAAGGCCCAGCGGTGCCACGCCGATGGCGCAGCGCACGTGCACCGATTCTTCCTCGCGCACCGGGAAGGCATGCGCGGACAGCCGCTGGCGGATCTCCAGCGCGTGCTGTTGCAGGCTGGACTCGGGCATGTCCACGCCCAGCAGCAGGAAGCTGTTGTCGTTCAGGCGCGCCAGCGGGTACGGATGCGCTGCGCTGGCCAGGCGATGCCCGGCCTGGGTCATCAGGCGCTCGTAGGCGGCATAGCCGTAGCGCTCGCGCAGGCCGAGCGCGCTGGCGATCTCGATGAAGAACAAGCCGCCGGTCTGCCTGCGCGCAAGGGCATCGGCGAGCAGTTCCATCACGTGGCCGCGCGTCGGCAGGCCGGTTTCCGGGTTGCTGCGTACGCTGACCTGTTCGCCGGCCTGCTGCAACGCCTGCTGGCGTGCGCGGCGGATGCGGTTGGAGACCGCGGCGATCAGGTGACGTGGGCGGATCGGCTTGGTCAGGAAGTCGTCGGCGCCGCTGTCGAGCACTTCGAACTGACGCTCCGGGTCCGGGTCGCCAGTGAGGAAGACGATCGGCAGCAACTGCTGGCCGGGCTGCTGGCGGATCAGGGTGGTCAGGCGGATGCCGTCCAGCTCGGGCATGTGCAGGTCCATCAGGATCAGATCCGGGTGGTAGTCCTGGATCGCGTGCGGCACGCTGGCGGCGGTCATTTCCACCTGCGCATGCATGCCGGCGCCATGCAGCACGCTCTGCGCAAACAACGCCTGCGAGCGGTCGTCCTCGACGATGAGTACCCGGTACGGTGCGTCGGCGGCGACGTTGTCGTCGCCTTCGCGCGACGTCGAGGCAGGCGCCGCGGTCGGCGCCGCGGCTGTGACGCGCGTGCTGCTGTCCTGGGCGCTGGCCTGCGCTGGTGCCATCGACACGATCGATGCGGGTGCGGCAGCGCGCGCAGGCGCCGGAATGATCGCCGCACTCACCGGCTCGGCAAGGTTGGGCGCCGCTGCGGCCTGATCGGCCCAGCGGCGCCAATGGTCGGCCGGCGGCGTCTCGGCGCGCAGCGGACGATGACGCGTGGCGGTGTCGTCACGGGTGAAAGGAACCGGATCTCGGGCGGCCATCGATACTCCCTGCAGTCGCGATGATTATGCGATGAACTTCACGATAGCGGGGAGCGACGTGCAGCCGGCGTGGTGGCAGTGCGCAGCGGCGCTACCAGCCGGCGCATGCCCCGCCACAGCAGCCGCCACACCCACCACACCACCAGCGTGGCGAGCACGCTGGAACCCACCGCAACACTGAGTGCCAGCCATGGGTGCGCCAGTGCCAGCGCCAGCGCGGTGGTGGCGATGGTGTCTTCGGCCAGCGAGGCGATCCAGTTGCTGGCCGGTTCCGGCGAGGTGTTGAGCAAGGCGCGGGTGCCGGCCTTGAGGGTGTGGCTGGTCAGCGCCACGCCGGCCCCGGCCGCCAGCGCGCCGGTGCTCAGGTCACCGTCCGGCGACAGCGTGGCCGCGGCCAGGAAGGCGCCGGCCGGCACCCGTGCCAGGGTCTGCAGCAGGTCCCAGCCCGAATCCACGCCGGGGATCTTGTCGGCGAAGAATTCGGCCACCGCCAGTGCACCGGAGGTGCCCAGCACCCACCACGACTGCGCCGGGTGCAGCGCGGGCGGCAGCTCGATCCAGCCGAGCAGGCCGGCCAGGCCGACACCGAAGACGGTGAGATAGACACGGATGCCGGCCAGCCAGGCCAGCAGGATGCCGATCACGAACAGATGCGCCTCGCTCATGGCGGTATTTCCTGCGGACAATGCAGAACTATCGGATAACCGCCGTTCCGGCGCCAGCGCGACGGTTGCCGACGCTCTGGCACACTACGCCGCCCATGACTGCGCCGGCCCGTCCGGATCCGATGCCCATGCGACCAGCCGCACGCGTTCAGCTCGTCCAACGTGACTCCGGCGGCGGCCGTTCCGGCGGCCGCTGGCGGTGGCCGGTACTCGCGCTGGTGTGGCTGGCATCGCTGGGCGGGACGTGGTGGATGGCCAGCCGTACCGCGGCGCCGCGCCTGGTCGAGGCCGAGGCGGCGCTGCAGCAGGCGCAGCGCAGCCAGGCCGAGCAGCGTCGGCAGATCGCGCAGTTGCAGCAGCGCCAGGTCAACCTGGCGATGTCGGACAAGATCAGCCGCGCCGCCAATACCGAGGTGCAGGCCTCGCTGGCCGAGCGCGACGAGCAGATCGCCGCGCTGCGTGCGGATGTGGCGTTCTACGAGCGCCTGGTGGGCTCCACCGCGCAACGCAAGGGGCTCAATGCGCATTCGGTGCAGTTCACCGCCGAAGCCGGCGGCACCTGGAACTACAGCGTGGTGCTGACCCAGAACCTCAACCGCGGCGCGATCAGCCAGGGCCAGCTGCGCCTTGCGGTGGAAGGCGTACGCGCCGGCAAGCTGGTCACGGTGAGCTGGAACGAACTGCACCAGAAGCCCGATGCGGCCGGGCAACCGTACTCGTTCCGCTATTTCCAGCAGTTGGACGGCAGCGTGATCCTGCCGAAGGATTTCACTCCGCAACGTGTCAAAATCTCCCTGAGCGGCGACGGGGCGCCGGTCAATCAGACATTCGACTGGAAAGTCGCCGGCAATGGCGCGGGGGAGTAGCTCATGTTCGGAAACAAATCCAACCGTGGTGCGCAGACCGTGGTCGACACCTTGATCGGGCCGCAGGTGGTCATCCGCGGCGACCTGGTGTTCAGCGGCGGGCTGTATGTGGAAGGCCGCATCCTGGGCAAGGTGATTGCCGAAGACGGCGCCGGCGCCATCTTGACGGTGGCCGAGCAGGGCAGCATCGAGGGCGAGGTGCGCGCGCCGGTGGTGATCATCAACGGCCAGCTGACCGGCGATGTGCATGCGGCCGAGCGCGTCGAACTGGCCGCCAACGCACGGGTGCAGGGCAACGTGCATTACCAGGTGGTGGAGATGAGCGCCGGTGCGCAGCTCACCGGGCGCCTGATCCATGCCGCCACCGCCGGCGCGACCGCCGCGTTGCCGGCACCGGATGCCGGCCGCGCCGAGCCGGTCAAGGCCTTGCGGGCCGAGACGGCCGACGCCTGAGGGCGTGGCCTGCGGCTGCCGCGCGATGCCGGATTTGGCAGGCAGCGCTTGAAGTGGTGCCGCCTGGCCCCCATGCTGACGCCATGAGTACGCTCGTTTCGCTTCCCACCGCCGCCCCGGCCCCGGACTACCAGTCCATCGACCGGCCGCTGAACTTTTCCGTGGCCGCCGCCAGCAAGGTGCGCGAGCTGATCCAGGAAGAAGGCAACGCCGAGCTGGCCTTGCGTGTCTACATCCAGGGCGGCGGCTGTTCCGGCTTCCAGTACGGCTTTGAATTCGACGAGAACCGCGCCGAGGACGACCTGGCCGTGGCCACCGACGGGGTGACGCTGCTGGTCGACCCGCTGAGCCTGCAATACCTGATGGGTGCGGAAGTGGACTACACCGAGAGCCTGACCGGGGCGCAGTTCGTGATCCGCAATCCGAACGCCAAGACCACCTGCGGGTGCGGCAGCAGTTTCAGCGTCTGAATCGACGCAGCTGGCGGTCTTCGAGGCGCAGGCGATCTGCTGCGTGCAGCGTTTCCATGGTCAACGCGGCGTGGTGAGTGCGGTAGCGGCATAAGTGCGGCGACAGGGCCGCAGGCGGTATGTGGCTTGCGTGCACTGCCGGTCTTCTGGACGCGATCCATGTCGTGCGTCATCAACACCGATACCGATACCGTTCGCCGGGCGCAGTCAAGACGCCGAGCGATATGCGCCACGCATTGCGCAGACGATCGCCACCGGGACGTTCGCCATGGGGTGATATGGCGCCACGCGCTCTCGATGTGCATGTCTAACGCGCTGTAAACATTTGCGTGCTGCGGGTTTCGCCATGCGCGCGCAAGCTTCGTGCGCGTCGGGTGGTGCGCGTGCGGCGGCGACCATACTGCAGGCCTGCTCAGCGCCGGTGCCGGACATGCCCGTTTCACCCATGCCTCGCGTCCTGTCTTGCGTAACGCACGCCGGCGGTGGTCGGCGCATGGACCCAGCGTGCCGCGCACAGCCCCGATTCCACCGCATGGTGCAGCCAGCGCGCTGCCCAGCTCGCGCAGGTTGATCCAACGACAGATCTCGATCCTTCCTCGCGCAAGTCCCCTCGCCCGTTGCATCCATCCACGAGAGAACGTTCATCATGTTGCAGACCAGGTCCCGATCGACGTTTGGCCTGCTGGCCATGCTTGGCATTGCCAGCGCAGCGCTTGCGCCCGGCGTGCAGGCATCGCCCGCACGCGGCAGCTTGCTTGGCAGCAATTTCCTGACCAGCTACACCCGGGAGGCGATTGCCGCATCGCTCACCTCCGAGCCGGCGGCCGAACAGCCCAAATGCAACGTGCGCGTGGCCGAGTTCACCTATGCCACCATCGGCGTCGACGGCGAACCGGCCACTGCGTCGGGCGTGATGCTGATTCCAGGTGGCGAGCGTTGCACCGGGCCGTACCCGTTGCTGGGCTGGGGGCGCTCGACCGCGACGATCCGCAACGAGGAACAGGCCAAGGACATCCGTGACGCCAAGGGCAACGACCCGCTGGTCACGCGTCTGGCCAGCCAGGGCTATGTAGTGGTCAGCAGCGATTACCTGGGCCTGGGCAAGTCCAGCTACGCGTTCCATCCCTACCTGCATAGCGCATCCGAGGCCAGTGCGACGATCGATGCGCTACGCGCGGCGCGCAGCGTGCTGCAGCGGCTGAAGACCCCGTTGTCCGGCAAGGTGATGCTGTCGGGATACTCGCAAGGCGGCCATGCCGCCCTGGCAACCCAGCGGGAGATCGAGGCGCATCTGTCCAGCGAGTTCCATCTGGTTGCCAGCGCGCCGATCTCCGGGCCGTACGCGCTGGAGCAGACCTTCGTGGACAGCTGGAGCGGGCGCAACGCCGTCGGTGAAAGCAGCTTCGGCCTCGTTCTGGGCAGTTACGCCATCGTCGCAATGCAGCACACGTACCGCAATCTCTATCTGGCTGCCGGACAGGTGTTTCAGGATCCGTGGGCGGCCAGGGTCGAGGGGTTGTTCCCCGGCAAGCTGGGCCTGACCGATCTGTTCCTTGGCGATGCGCTGCCCGGGATCGATCAGCTCAAGGCGTATTTCCAGCCCGGGTTCTATCGTGACTTCGCCAGCAATCCCGACAATCCCTTCCGCAAGGACCTGGCGCGCAACGACGTGCTGGACTGGGCGCCGCGGACGCCGACACTGCTGTGCGGTTCGTCCAACGACGCCACCATCCCGCTGAAGAATGCGGTGACCGCGATTGCCGGGTTCAAGCGTCGCGGCAGCAACCAGGCAGCGCTGGTGGACATCGGCAGTGGCGATCCCAACGACAACTCGGCGTTCGTGCATCTGACCACCAATGAGCCGTGCATCGTCGCCGTACGGCATCAGCTGCTGGACAAGCAGCGCTGAGCCCGGGAGGGCGTGTCGCCGGCAGTGCCGAGGATCGTCGCGCCCTGAATCCGCCTGACGCGTCATGCTCCGATTGAACCTTGTCGCTGTTGCAGGCGACAGGGCGGAGCATGCCGGGGTGCGGCGCTGGTTGGCGGCACACCGTGTCGGTCGCGCGTGCGCTGCGATGCGACCTGGCGCACCCTCCGATGCGCTCACGATCGCCCGGCAAGCGGCGGGCCATGTCGTCGTCTGAACGCGCGCTGCCGACCGGCATTGCCGGCGTGGTGCGCCGGTTGCGGGCGATGCCGATTATCGGCAGGCTTGCGCCGATGTCAGAGACTTCTTTTTCAAGCTCCGGTTTTGCCTTCACCCATGCGCCGCTGGATCGCGGCGACCTGCTGCGTGACGATGCCGATGCGCTGGCGCGTCTGTGGCCGCAAGGCCGCGTGCTGCTGCTCGATGCCAAGGGCACTGCGCTGGCCGATGCCGAGGGCCAGCCGCTGCTGATGGATGGTGCCGCGCTTGGCGACGGGCCGGACGGGGCGATCTTTCTCGGGCTGCGCGATGAGGTCGGCTGGTTCTGCCTGCCGTCCGATGTGCTGGGTGTGGAAGCGCCGCAGCGCATCGACCTGCGCCAGGCCGCCGCCGACTGGCCGGCAGACCTCTCCACCGCCTTCGCCTACGCGCGCGCGATGCTGCACTGGCAGTCGCGCACGCGCTTTTGCGGCGTCTGCGGCGGCGCCATTGCGTTCCGCCGGGCCGGCTTCATCGCCCATTGCACGCAATGCCAGACCGAGCATTATCCGCGCGTGGATCCGGCCATCATCGTGGCGGTCAGCGATGGCGCGCGCCTGCTGCTGGGGCGGCAGGCGAGTTGGGCGCCGGGACGCTACTCGGTGATTGCCGGCTTCGTCGAACCCGGCGAGTCGCTGGAGCAGACCGTGGCGCGCGAGGTGTTCGAGGAAACCCGCGTGCGCGTGCAGGACTGCCGCTACCTGGGTGCGCAACCGTGGCCCTTCCCGGGCGCGTTGATGCTGGGCTTCAGTGCGCGTGCCGCGGCAAGCGAGGTGCCGCAGGTCACCGGTGAGCTGGAAGATGCGCGCTGGGTCAGCCATGCCGAGGTCACTGCGGCCTTGGCCGGCGACGGCGAGATCGGGTTGCCGCCGCGCATCTCCATCGCGCGCGCGCTGATCGAGCATTGGCATCGCGTCCATGGCTGAGCCGGGGCGAGCGGCGCAGCGCACGCAGATCGGGTGCGCGTGCAGCGGCTCGGCTAGACTCGGCTGAGGAGGCCCACCCATGTTCACTACCCTGGTTGCCGTCGTCGTCGCACTCGCACTGGGCCATCTGGTGCCTGCCCAGGTGGCGCGGCTGCGGCGTTTCGAATGGTTCGGCCAGTGGCTGCGCCGGCTGGACAGTCATGCCGCCGGGCGCGGTGCGTGGCAGGGGCGCTATGGCGTGCTGCTGGCGCTGTTGCCGGCCTTGCTGGTGATCCTGCTGCTGCAATGGCTGCTGGATGACGTATGGCGCGGGTTCTGGGCCTTGCTGTTCGGCGTGGCGGTGCTGGCCTGGACCTGGGGGCCGCGCGATCTGGACCGCGATGTGGAAGCGGTGATCGATGCCGACGAGCCGGCGCTGCGGCGTGAAGCCATCTCGCACCTGCAGGCCGCCGGCGGCAGCGTGCACGAGGATGCGCCGTCGCTGGTGGAAGCGGTGGTGGTCAACGGGCTGCGGCGCTGGTTCGCGGTGCTGTGGTGGTTTCTGCTGCTGGGGCCGTTTGGTGCGGTGCTGTACCGGCTGACTGCGCTGGCGGTGGAAAGTCCGCTGTCGGTGCTGCTGCCGCCACGCAACCTGGCCGGCGCGCGCTGGCTGCTGGCCGCGCTGGAATGGCCGGTGGCGCAGTTGATCACGGTATCGATGGCGCTGGTGGGCAATTTCGACACTGTGTTCCGTGCCTGGCGTGAAGCGCATGGCAATCGGTGGTCGCTGGAGCCGCATTTCCTCGGTGCGGTGGCGCGTGCCAGCGTCAGCGCCGAGCTGCGCGAGGAAGCGCACGACTACACCGATGCGGGCCTGGTGCCGGTCTGGCGCCGCCTGCCGGAAGTACGCGATGCAATGAGCCTGGTCTGGCGCGTGCTGCTGCTGTGGATGGTGGTGCTGGCGTTGCTGGTGATCGCCGGGTGGGTGCGTTAACACCAGGCCCGATTAGAGGCAGTTAATCACCTGTGCAATCGGTGATAGAAAGCTCAAGAGCATCGCCATTGACGTCCACGAAGAGCCGGCTTCCATCTTCGAACTGGATGACGACTTCGCCAGGTCGGTGACGTCTAACAGACTTAACAATCTTTCCGACTAGTAGCTCAGTGGCGTGCTCGGATTCTTGCTCTAAGTTCACAGATTTGATCCTTGCGGTCTAACCCGGTGCCAGCAAGGTAAACGGGTACCAAGGCAAATTCCTGGCAACCCAATACGTCGGCAATGCCCACAACCAGAACTTCGGCTCGGACATGACGGCCACCACGGGTGCGAACCAGCGCGCGCGCCAGCCGGCCTTCCAGGCGATCAGGCCGGGCAGGGTGCACAGGCCGAGCACGGCGGCCGGGTTCATGGCGAAGGCGCCGGGCAGATCGAAGTGCACCAGCGCATACAGCGCGCGGGTCATGCCGCAACCGGGGCAATAGCAGCCGGTCACGGCACGGAATACACAGGGCGGGAACGGGCTGTTGCTCGCGTTCGGATCAAAGCGATACAGCAACGACACGCCGAGCGCGGCCACGCTGGTGGCCGCCCCGAGTCCAAGCCAATGGCGTGGACGCAATTCCATTACTGCATGTGCTGCAACTGCTGCATGTAGTCCATGTAGCCCTGCATGCCGCCGGTGGCGACCATGCCGATGTTGATCAGCAGGCCGATCACGGCCAGCACGCTGGTCACGATGCACCAGGTCTTGGCGGTGTTGGAGGCACGCCGTGCGCCATCGATGTCGCCCTGGTTGAGCAGGCCGTTGACCTTGCTGGAGAACACGATCGCCACGATGCCGGTGATCAGGGCCGGGCAGCACAGGCAGAAGCCGAGCACGGTGGAGACGATCGCCCAGATCAGGTGGTTGGGGATCGGGCCGGGTGCGGCGCTGGACGAAGGATGGATCGGCGGCGGGATGGCACTCATGGTGAAGCTCCTTGGTGGTAAACAACAGCGAGTGGTAAACGACAACGAGCGGTTGCAGCGTGTGGGAAAGGCGGGTTTCGGCCGTGCAGGCAGCGTCCCCCGGTCACGGCAGACGCGTCCGGCACGAGGATATGGCGTACGACGACTTCCCCCTGGGTCTTCCTGTCGCGCCCGCCAGGCGAGCGCGGCGGCAATCCGTGCAATGGCGCACAGGCTACTCGCGGCGCGCGACGGACGCAAAGCCCGCGCCGGCCGCACTCACGGCTGATCCTGGCGCAGTGCACGGACCTGCTGCTCGAGCAGCGCGGCGGTCGCGGCGTTGCCGGGAACCGCTGCGGCGGCGGCCACTTCGATGTGCGCGCGTACCCGCCGCGGCACGCGCATGCGGCCCAGGCGGGTGTCGCGGCGGCTCCACATGCTCGACCACATGCCACGCAGCGCCATCGGAATCACCGGCACCTGGCGACGTTGCAGGATCTTTTCCACGCCCGACTTGAACGGCGCGATCTCGCCATCCCGGGTCAAGGCGCCTTCGGGGAAGATGCACACCAGTTCGCCGTCGGCCAGCGCCGCGTCGATGCGGTCGAAGGCCTGCTGCATCAGCGCGGCATCCTCGCGCGCCCCGGCGATCGGGATCGCCTTGGCGGTGCGGAAGATCCAGCGCATCACCGGGATGCGGAAGATCTTGTAGTACATGACAAAGCGCACCGGGCGCGGGATCACCGCCGACAGGATCAGCGCGTCCATGTAGCTGACGTGGTTGCACACCAGCAGCGCGGCGCCTTCCTCGGGCACATGGCGGTCGATGTCGCGCGCGCGCAGCCGGTACAGCACGCTCACCAGCACCCAGCTGAGAAAGCGCATCAGGAACTCGGGCACCAGGGTGAAGATCCACAGCGCCACCAGCGTATTGGCCAGCGCCAGCGCCAGGAATACCTGCGGAATGCTCAGGCCCGGCAGCGGAATGCGCACGCCGAACAGCGCCAGCTGCGGCAACTGCAGCGCAATGCCGACGATGGCGGCGGTGACGATGAACAACGAGTTCTGGATGTTGAGCCCGGCGATCACGCGCGAGAGTTCGGCCTTGGGGGTGCGGCTCTGGATCAACGCGAACAACGGCACCACGAACAAACCGGTGAACAGGCCGATGCCGACCAGATCCACGATCAGCCGCACGCTGCCGGCCTGCTGCACGAACTGGCCGATCGACAGACCGGTGGCGGGCGCGGCGCCCGGGCGCGCGAAATACAGGTCCAGCAGGAAGGCGCTGATGCCGAACGCGCCCAGCGGCACCAGGCCAATTTCCACGGTGCGCCCGGACAGCCGCTCGCACAGCAGCGAACCCACACCGGTGCCGATCGAAAACAGCGCCAGCGCGAACACGTACAGGTCCTGCTGCCCGCCAAGATTGACCTGCGCGTAGGTGGGCAGCTGCGCGGTCAGCACGGTGCCGACGAACCAGAACCACGACACCCCCAGCACCGCGTTGCGCACCGCCGGCGTGCGCCGGGTCAGGCGCATGATGGCGCGCGATTCGGGGATCGGGTTCCAGTTGATGGTCAGCTCGGGCGCGCCGGCATCGACCTTGGGCACCAGCCGCGCAACCAGGTTGCCGGTGACGGCAATGGCAATGACCGCGGTGGCCGCGGCCTCCGGGCCGTGGCTGCCGGCGATCTGGAAGATCAGCCCGCCGAAGATCATGCCGCACAGGATCGAGATCGAGGTGCCCATCTCGACCAGGCCGTTGCCGCCGGTGAGTTCCTCNGGCCGCGGCCTCCGGGCCGTGGCTGCCGGCGATCTGGAAGATCAGCCCGCCGAAGATCATGCCGCACAGGATCGAGATCGAGGTGCCCATCTCGACCAGGCCGTTGCCGCCGGTGAGTTCCTCGGGCTTGAGTACCGAAGGCAGGATGGAATATTTCACCGGCCCGAACAGCGTGGACTGCAGGCCGGTGCAGAACAACGCGATCAGCAGGATCACCATGTTCTCGGTGAGAAAGCCCACCGCCGCCAGCGACATGATCGCGATTTCCATCGTGGTGGTGATCACGATGAGCTTCTGCTTCTCCAGCTTCTCGGCGATCTGCCCGGCCAGCGCGGAGAACAGGAAGTACGGCAGGATGAACAGTGCCGGCGCCAGGTTGGTGTACAGCGTGCGCTGCGCCGCATCGATGCCCAGGTAGAACAACAAGCCGATGATGGCCTGCCGATAGACGTTGTCGTTGAATGCGCCCAANTACAGCGTGCGCTGCGCCGCATCGATGCCCAGGTAGAACAACAAGCCGATGATGGCCTGCCGATAGACGTTGTCGTTGAATGCGCCCAACGCCTGCACGGCGAAGAACGGCAAGAAGCGGCGCTGCCTGAGCAGGGCGAACTGACTGTGACCGGGCATGCAGTTTCCTTTGCGAACGCGCGCAGCCTAGCAGGCTTCCACGGNAACGGCAAGAAGCGGCGCTGCCTGAGCAGGGCGAACTGACTGTGACCGGGCATGCAGTTTCCTTTGCGAACGCGCGCAGCCTAGCAGGCTTCCACGGTGGGTTGGTGGATGCTGCTAGGCGCGCTTGGAACATGCCGCGTCACTGCCCACACTGCGGGTCTCTCCCAACCATACTCCTGTCATGGCCGTCCAATCGGCTGCGCATCCACCATTGCCGCGCCGGCTGGTGCTGCAGATGGGGGCGGCCAAAGGACTGGCGGCGGCGAGCAAACATTGCGCGCCGCCGTTGCCGGAGACGTTGGCGCAGGCACTCGGGACCCAGGTGCGCAGTGACGGGGAAATGGTAACTGCCGCGCAGCTGGCCTACGCGGCGGGGCTGCTGTTGCTGGTGCCGCCGGGCGACCGGTTGGAGCGGCCCGGGCTGATTGTCGGACTGTTTATGCAGTCCGGAGGTTTCTAACGAACTGGCTCTTTTCCGCATGAATCCCAACAAATCCTCTTACATGGCCTTGCTCGTCTGCTCTGGCGGGGGCGCCGGTATCGTCATCGATACCGGCGCCCCGTGATCCAGCGGAGGGAAGACTGGATCCTCTCGATAGTTCAGTGCTCCGGCGGCACGACAGGAGGCCGGGGCAGTGAGTCCAGCTGGGTTGCTGCTGCCAGAACGGATTCCACTGCGGACTGGTGCGCGGAAGTATCGGTATCCATTCCGTAAGTTTCCTGAATCATCCGTGATGCGATTTTCCGTCGTTGCTCTTCAGGACAACGGGACAATACCTCGCGTACTCGGCTAGCGAATTCGGGTGAGATAACTTGTGGTTCTCCATATTTTATCCATGACGTGGGTTCCTTCTGCTCCTCCCTCAGATTCGCGGCAGTGGACTGGCTCCTGTCCGGATGCAGTAACGGAATCCAGTGCTCAAGGCTTTCTTTCAAGGACTCAGCGCCGCCCTTGTCCATTGACCAAGGATTTTTCTGAATCGTCGCTCCGCTCCATGCGCTGTCTTTCAACCGAACAGCTGGACCGTTGGCCCAGGCATCCATGACCACGGTCGAACTAGGGTTGCGACCTCCTCGCCGTAGTTCGTTCCAAGCGTGCCCTGCTTGGACCGTGATCTCATGACCTTCGTTGGTCACCTGCTTCATCGGCACGTAAGCGCCAACGGTCTCACTCAACTCGTCGGCAGCCATGTGTGGAGCGTGGACGATGGCGCAGAGGGGAGCGGACTGATCGCAGAGCGCCGCTCCCATCACTACAGCCGTTGCAACGTTAACGGCTTCGTCGGGTGCCATCCTTGCGACCGACGATCCGATCCCGTTGTGGCTGTGCGAGGGAATGTCGTCCGCCTTCACATTTCCCCGGCCATGCTTGAGCAGCAGGCGGACGTCGTGAACGGTTTGCCCGGCTGCCGCGAATCTTGTCGGACTCGTGACCTCGTCACCTACGACATACGCCCCCATATGGTAGGCGGCCTGTTGAATCTGATGTTGCTCCAGAGCCGCATCTCCGCCTGTCCGCAACCTCTCGGGTCGCGTACCCAAGGCGACCCTCAGCGCTGACACCTGCGGCGATTGCGGTAGCGAGTTGCTTTCAACGACGGGCGCAGTGGATGCTCGCGAAGACCCTTCGCTATCATATGAGGAATGCGTGCCATATGAGGGGCTTGCATTCAATGTGGGGGATTTGGATGCGCAAAGTCCCATTATCTGTTCACCTGTAGTCGAGTGATTGATCGCCGCATGACGGTATGCGTAGGAAAGTTGCCTGACCGCCGGGGCGGAATACTTGGATTGGAAAAATTAAAGTGTGGGAGGTATTCGCTCGCCTGATGGGTGCAATGCAGTCACGTTGAGCTGCTCCAATATCTTTCGGCTGCGCACGTGCGCGGTGCACTGCAATTGCGAGCATTTTGCCGAGGAAGCGAAGCCACGCAGCAGCCACCGGGGCTTGAGGGTCGACAGGGACTCACGCGGAATGCAGCCATTTGTTTTCGTAGCACATTCTTGGGAACCAGGCGTGCCACCAGGTTGCCGGTGACGGCGATGACGATCACCGCAGTGGCCGCAGCAATCGGGCCGTGGCTGCCGGCGATCTGGGCGATCAACCCGCCGAAGATCATGCCGCACAGGATCGAGATCGAGGTGCCCATCTCGACCAGGCCGTTGCCGCCGGTGAGTTCCTCCGGCTTGAGCACCGAGGGCAGGATCGAATATTTCACCGGCCCGAACAGCNCCCGCCGAAGATCATGCCGCACAGGATCGAGATCGAGGTGCCCATCTCGACCAGGCCGTTGCCGCCGGTGAGTTCCTCCGGCTTGAGCACCGAGGGCAGGATCGAATATTTCACCGGCCCGAACAGCGTGGACTGCAGGCCGGTGCAGAACAGCGCAATCAGCAGGATCACCATGTTCTCGGTGAGAAAGCCCACCGCCGCCAGCGACATGATCGCGATCTCCATCGTGGTGGTGATCATGATGAGTTTCTGCTTCTCCAGCTTCTCGGCAATCTGCCCGGCCAGCGCGGAGAATAGGAAGTACGGCAGGATGAACAGTGCCGGCGCCAGATTGGTTTACAGCGTGCGCTGCGCCGCATCGATGCCCAGGTAGAACAACAAGCCGATGATGGCCTGCCGATAGACGTTGTCGTTGAATGCGCCCAACGCCTGCACNAGAACAACAAGCCGATGATGGCCTGCCGATAGACGTTGTCGTTGAATGCGCCCAACGCCTGCACTGCGAAGAACGGCAAGAAGCGGCGCTGCCTGAGCAGGGCGAACTGACTGTGACCGGGCATGCAGTTTCCTTTGCGAACGCGCGCAGCCTAGCAGGCTTCCACGGCGGGCTGGTGCATGCCGCTACGCTCAGCGCGCCGCGCGGCCTGGGCGCGCAGCAGCGCCACGAAGGCGCGTGCAGCCGGGGTGGGGTCGGGCCGCCATACCGCATAGGTCAAAAAGCCGAAGCGCTCCTTCAGTGCAACCGTCACCACCCCGCGCATGGCCGCGGCCATGGTCTGCGGCACGATACCCACGCCCAGGTCGGCGGCGACCAGTTCGCGCATCAGATCGGCGTGGGTGACCTCGTATTGCTGGCGTTGCCGCACGCCGGCCTGCGCGAAGGCCGCATCGACGATGCCGCGCACGCCGGCGCCGGCGATCAGCCCGGCCATCGGTTCGTCGTCCAGCTCGGCCAGCGCCACCCGCTTGCGCGTGGCAAAGCGATGGCCGGGCGCCACGATCAGCGCCAGGGCTTCCTCGTGCAGCAGCAGCCGCTGGTTGGGCACCGCGACCTGCGGGCCGACGCCGACCAGCGCCACGTCCAGCCGGCCTTCGCCCAGGTCGTGCAGCAGGGCCTCGCTCATGGCGGTGCGCAGGTGCACGTCCACCCGCGCATGCGCGTTGCGAAACGCGCGCAGCAGCGCCGGCAGCTGCACGGTGGTGAGCGAGGAAATCTGCCCCAGCGTGAGCTGGCCACGCACCGTGCCCAGGGCCTGGGCCATTTCCTCGTGCAGGCGCTCGGCCGCGCGCAAGGTGGCGCGGGCGTTGTGCAGGAATACCTCGCCGGCCGCGGTGGGCCGCACCCGACGGGTACCGCGCTCGAACAGGCGCGCTCCAAGGGTCTGCTCGATCTTGGCGACCTGGTGGCTGAGCGCCGATTGCACGGTGTTGCACCGGCGCGCGGCGGCGGTGAAGCCGCCTTCGTCGGCCACGGCCACGGCGAACTCCAGTTGGCGCAGGGTCAGCATGCGATCTCGAAACACGATGGACACGGTGAAAACAATACATTGGAAAGATGCCGCGTCGCTGTCCACACTGCGCCCCTTCCTTCAGCAGGCACCTGCCATGACCGTCGAACCGATTGCCCACCCGCCATTGCCGCGCCGGCTGGTGCTGCTGATGGCCGCCGCCACCGGGCTGGCGGTGGCGAGCAATTACTACGCGCAGCCCTTGCTGGAGACGCTGGCGCAGGCGTTCGGGATCCCGGTGCGCAGTGCCGGGGCGGTGGTGACTGCCGCGCAGCTGGCCTACGCGGCGGGGCTGCTGTTGCTGGTGCCGCTGGGCGACCGGCTGGAGCGGCGCGGGCTGATCGTCGGGCTGTTCGTGCTCAGTGCGCTGGGCCTGCTGGTGAGCGCCGCCTCGCACAGCTTCGGCATGTTGCTGGCCGGCACCATCGTCACCGGTGCCAGTTCGGTGGCGGCGCAGATCCTGGTGCCATTCGCCGCGACCCTGGCCGCCCCGCACGAGCGCGGGCGGGTGATCGGCACGGTGATGAGCGGCCTGTTGCTGGGCATCCTGCTGGCGCGCACCGCGGCCGGGGTGCTGGCCGGCGTCGGCGGCTGGCATACCGTGTACTGGATCGCCTCCGGCCTGTTGCTGGTCACGGCCTGGCTGCTGTGGCGCGGGCTGCCGCGGCATCCAGGCAATGCGCAGCTGTCGTATCCGCAGCTGGTGGGATCGGTGCTGACGCTGCTGCGCGACGATGCGGTGCTGCGCGTGCGCGCGGTGCTGGGCGGGTTGATCTTTGCCGGCTTCAGCATGTTCTGGACCACGCTGGCGTTCCTGTTGTCCGGGCCCGCCTATGGCTATGGCACGGCGGTGATCGGGCTGTTCGGCCTGATCGGTGCGGCCGGCGCGCTGGCGGCCAACCGTTCCGGTCACTGGTCCGACCACGGCCATGGCGACCGCGTCAGCTGGGGCGGGTTGGTGATGCTGCTGCTGTCGTGGGGGCTGCTGGCGTTTGCGCCGCAGTCGCTCGCGCTGCTGATCGTCGGCGTGCTGCTGCTGGATATCGCGGTGCAAGGCGTGCACATCGCCAACCAGAGCGTGATCTACCAGCGCAATCCGAACGCGCGCAATCGCATCACCTCGGCCTACATCACCTGCTATTTCATCGGTGGCGCGGTGGGCTCCACGCTGGGCACGGCGGCGTATGCGCAGGCCGGCTGGAACGGCGTGGTGATCGGCGGGGCGGTGCTGGCGGTGGCGGCGCTGGGTTGGGTGGCGTCGAGCGTGGCGCGCAAGCAGTGGAAGTAGGCGCAAGCTGGCGGAGCGACGCCGCAGGCGTTGGACGGGCGCGGTGCGGGCGTGCATCGCATCGCCCGGCACCGCGCTTGCGTGCGGGTGCAGGCGTGCCTGCGGCGGCGTCCAGGCGCACCGACAAGGCTGCGCTAGGCCTTGGTGGCCACCAGCCGCGTCGGGGTCTCCGTGGGTGCCGTGGTGACCGCCAGGGCCGCGGCACGCAGCTTGGGCAGCAGCCGCAGGGTCAGTGCCAGCTGGTCGCGCACCAGGCGCTGCTTGGGCGGCAGTTGCACGGCGTGCTGTTCCAGCGCTTCGGCGGTGGCGATTTCCTGGCTTTCGTCGTGCACCGGCAGCGGCTGGCGTTCGCGCAGGGCGGTGGCGATTTCGCCCAGCGCGCGCTGCAGGTAGTCGCCGGCCTGCACGATGGCGGGATCGTGTTCGCCATCGAGCGCGGCGCGATGCGCGCCAAGTGCGGATAGATAGCCGAGCAGGGTGTTGGACAGTGCCAGGAAGCGGAAGCCGGCATCCAGGTTGCGCCGATAGCGGCCCGGTTCGCGCAGCATGTTGGACAAGGCCACCGACAACGCGGCATCGGCGTTGTGCATGTCGCGCCGGGCGATGCGGTAGGGCAGGTCGTCGCGCATGCCACTGGCGTATTGCTCCAGCACCTGGGCCAGGTAGCGCGCGCAGCTGGCCAGCACCGTGGCCATCACCTGGTTGAGGCGGCGGCCCTGCCAGTCCGGCAGGATCAGGAAGGAGGCGGCCGCGGCGATCGCGCAACCGATCAGCGTGTCGATCAGGCGCGGCCAGATCAGCACGAAGCCATCGCCGAGCAGGTTGAAGCAGAACAGCGCCATCACGGTGATGCCGGCGGTGGCCAGCATGTAGCGATCGGTGCGGGTGATGAAGAAGACCAGCGCGGCGGCCAGTGCCAGCAGCAGCTGCACTTCGATGCCGGGGAACAGCTGCATCAACGCCCAGGTGGCAACCAGGCCGATCAGGGTGCCGGCGATGCGCTGCACCAGCCGCAGGCGGGTGGCGCCGTAGTTGGGCCGGCACACGAAGGCGGTGGTGAGCAGGATCCAGTAGCCGTTGTCGGCATGGATGGACTGCATGATGGCGTAGCCGACCACCAGCGCGATGGCCATGCGCAGGCCGTGGCGGAACAGCACCGAGCCGGGCGTGAGTTGCTGGCCAAGACGCGCGGCCATTTCGCGCAAGGTATGCGGCGAGGAATCGCGCAGGCGGGTGTCGAGGTTGTCGCTGGTGGAATCGGACTGCGCCGCTTCCGACAGCTTGCGTTCGATGCTCTGCAGGTTGGTCACCAGCAGTTCCAGCGCGCCGAGCAGACGTGCGAGGGCGGGGTCGGCACGCGCGTGCAGGTAGTCCAGCGACTGGCGCAGGTCTTCGGTGGCCAGGCGGCTGTTGTCGCCGTAGTCGAACGGCTGGCGCAGCCGGATCGCTTCGCCCAGGGCTGCGCAGGCCTTGCCCTGCAGCGCGAGCAGGCGCTGGCAGCGGTACAGCACGTCGCTGTGGAAGAACGCGTCGGTCAGCGCCTCGTAGGGATAATGCGAGGAACTGGCGCGCTCGTGAAATTCCTGCGCCATGTAGTACAGGCGGAAATACAGGCCCGATTGCACGCCCGGCCGCCCCGAGCGGCCGAAGCGGCTCATGATCGCGGTCTTGGCGGCGTTGAGCGCGCCGACCACCTTGGCGTTCTGCTCGGCCAGCGCCAGCCGGCGCGCATGCAGGTCGCTCTGCCGCACCGGTTCGAACAGGTCGGCCTTGAGCCTGAGATAACGGCCCAGCTCGAAGAACAGCCGTGACAGCCGCTCGCGCACCGGGCGGTTGGCGAACAGGATGGTCCACAGGATCGACAGCACGCCGTACCAGGTGGCGCCGATCAGCAGCAGCGCCGCGCCGTGCCAGGCGATCAACGGATCGTGGCTGCCGTGCTGGTCCATGCCGATCATGGCGTAGATCGACAAGGCCACGGTGGCCTGCGCGATCGAGGCGTAGCGCTCGCCCAGCGCGCCCAGCAGGGTCAGCGAAAACGTCGCCACCGCCATGCCGGTCACGAATGGCAGCGGATACGGAAACAGCAGCACCACCGACGCGGCGGCAGCGGCGAAACACAGCAAGGAGAGCAGCACCGACTTGATGCGGCCCAGCCAGTTGTCGTCGGTCTCGGCGATGGCGCTGGCGATGGCGCCCAGGAACAGCGCCGGTACCGCAGTGAGCTGCTGCCAGTGCCAGCACACGCCCATGGCGACTGCCAGCGCGATGAACACGCGCAGGCCATAGCTGGCCTTTTCATGGGCCCACAGGCGGCTCAGGCGGGTTTCGAAGGAGGGAGTGGCCACAGTCTCTGCAAGGCAAGGTGCCTGGGCATTATTGCCGCAGGCACGTGCCGCCGGGGTGGAAGGCGGCTAATTCTTTGTCAGTAGCCGCGTGATGTCGCTCGCCGCAGCTGGCTGGCACTGACGTGGTCCAGATGCGTCGCGGTGCCGCGCGAAGGCGCGTCGATAGCCGTGCTGCGACAGCGCACGCTGGGGGCAGCTGTCGCAGGCATGCGGCAGTTATGCCTGGGTGTCCTGCTCGCGGGCGATCGCACGCCAGCCGATGTCGCTGCGCTGGAAGGCGCTGGCCCAGTGGATCGGCTGCAGGCCGGCATAGGCGTTGCGCTGCGCATCGCGCACCGTGTTGCCCAATGCGGCAACGCACAGCACGCGGCCGCCGGCACTGACGACCTCACCATTTGCATTCAATGCGGTGCCGGCATGGAAGACCTTGGCCGTGGCGGGCACGGCATCCAGGCCGGTGATGACCTCGCCGGTGATCGGCGCCTCCGGGTAGGGCCGGGCAGCGATGACCACGCCCAGCGACGGACGCGGGTCCCAGTGCGCCTGCGCCTGGTCGAGCTTGCCGTCGATGGCCGCGTCGAGCAGGTCCACCAGGTCCGACTGCAGGCGCAGCATCACCGGCTGGGTCTCCGGGTCGCCGAAGCGCACGTTGAATTCGATCACCTTGGGCGCGCCCTGCGCGTCGATCATCAGCCCGGCGTACAGGAACCCGGTGAACGGCACGCCGTCGGCGATCATGCCCTGCACGGTCGGCTCGACCACCTCGCGCATGACGCGTGCATGCACTTCCGGCGTGACCACCGGGGCCGGCGAGTACGCGCCCATGCCGCCGGTATTGGGGCCGGTGTCGCCATCGCCCACGCGCTTGTGGTCCTGGCTGGTGGCCATCGGCAAGGCGTGGCTGCCGTCGACCATCGAGATGAAGCTGGCTTCCTCGCCATCGAGGAATTCCTCGATCACCACGCGCGCGCCGGCATCGCCGAACGCATTGCCCGAGAGCATGTCGCGCACCGCGTCTTCGGCCTCGCCCAGCGTCATCGCCACGATCACGCCCTTGCCGGCGGCCAGGCCATCGGCCTTGACCACGATCGGCGCGCCTTTCTCGCGTACGTACGCAAGCGCGGCGTCCACCTCGGTGTGTACGGCGTAGTACGCGGTGGGGATGCCATGGCGCGCCAGAAAGTCCTTGGCGAAGGCCTTGCTGCCTTCCAGCTGCGCGGCCTTGGCGGTCGGCCCGAAGATACGCAGGCCAGCCGCATGGAAACGGTCGACCACGCCCAGCACCAGCGGCACTTCCGGGCCGACCACCGTGAGCGCGACATCTTCGCGCTGCGCCAGGGCAAGCAGGCCATCCAGGTCATCGACCTTGACCGCCACGTTGCGGCACTTGGTTTCGGTCGCGGTGCCGGCATTGCCCGGCGCCACGAGTACCTCGCTCACTTGCGCGGACTGCGCGATCTTCCAGGCCAGGGCGTGTTCGCGGCCGCCGGAGCCGATGACGAGGATTTTCATTTTAAGGCCGAGATTGGGGAGTCGTGATTGGGGATTGGTTGAAGCAAGGCGGAGACCGGAACAGGAGAGACCAGAGCGACGTTGCCACTCCCGAATCCCGAATCCCGAATCCCGGCTCTATCAGTGCCGGAAATGCCGTACGCCGGTGAACACCATCGCGATGCCGTGTTCGTCGGCGGCGGCGATCACTTCGCCATCGCGCATCGAACCGCCAGGCTGGATCACCGCCTTGATGCCGGCAGCGGCAGCGGCATCGATGCCGTCGCGGAACGGGAAGAACGCATCCGAGGCCATCACCGAGCCGGCCACCGTGAGCCTGGCTTCCTCGGCCTTGAGCGCGGCGATCTTGGCGCTGACCACGCGGCTCATCTGCCCGGCGCCGACACCAATCGTGCGGTTGTCCTTGGCGTAGACAATGGCGTTGGACTTGACGTACTTGGCCACGCGCCAGGCGAACAGCAGATCGCCCAGCTCGGCCTCGCTGGGCGCGCGCTGGGTGACCACGCTCAGCTCGCCCAGCGACATGCCGCGGTTGTCGGACGACTGCATCAGCAGGCCCGAGCCGATCCGCTTGGTGTCGTAGTTGTTGAGGCCGTTGCCGTGCGGGATCTTGAGCACGCGCACGTTGGCCTTCCTGGTCGCGTAGTCGAGCGCGCCGGGCTCGTAGTCCGGGGCGATCAACACCTCGACGAACTGGCGGTCCAGGATGGCTTTCGCCGTCGCCGCATCGAGGGTCTTGTTGAAGGCCAGGATGCCGCCGAAGGCGCTGGTCGGGTCGGTCGCATAGGCCAGCTCGTAGGCATCGCCGCAGGCCGCGCCCACCGCCACGCCGCAGGGGTTGGCATGCTTGACGATCACGCAGGCCGGCGCATCGAACTGGCGCACGCATTCCCATGCCGCATCGGCATCGGCCAGGTTGTTGTAGCTGAGCTCCTTGCCCTGCAACTGCTGGAAGGTGGCCAGCGTGCCCGGCACCGGATACAGGTCGCGGTAGAACGCGCCGGCCTGGTGCGGGTTCTCGCCGTAGCGCAGGTCCATCACCTTGACGAAGTTGGAATTGATCTGCGCCGGGAACGGGCTGCGCGTGGGCACCGCTTCGGCGCTGTCGGCCACCGCCGACAGGTAGTTGCTGATCGCCGCGTCGTACTGCGCCACACGGTTGAACGCGGCCACCGACAGCGCAAAGCGCTTGGCCGCCGACAGCTGGCCGTCGTTGGCATCGAGTTCGGCCAGCAGCTCGGCGTACTGCGCCGGGTCGGTGGCCACCGCCACGCGGGCGAAGTTCTTCGCCGCCGAGCGCAGCATCGCCGGGCCGCCGATGTCGATGTTCTCTACCGCATCGGCCAGCGTGCAGTCGGCCCTGGCGGTCACCGACTCGAACGGATACAGGTTCAGCACCAGCAGGTCGATCGGCAGGATGCCGTGTTCGGCCATCACTGCCTCGTCGACGCCGGCGCGGCCGAGCAGGCCGCCGTGCACCAGCGGGTGCAGGGTCTTGACGCGGCCGTCCATCATTTCCGGGAACCCGGTCAGCTCGGCGACGTCGGTGACCGGCAGGCCCGCCTCGCGCAGCGCCTTGGCGGTGCCGCCGGTGGACAGCAGCGCGACGTTGCGCGCGGCCAGCGCGCGGGCCAGATCGACCAGGCCGGTCTTGTCGGAAACGGAGAGCAGGGCCCGGCGCACGGGCAGGAAATCAGTGGCCATTGGTGGGGGGGCTATCAAGGCGGGGCAGCCGATATTGTAGGCCGCACCGGCGCTCGAATGGGCTCGGCGGTCCGTGATGGCGTCGATCCCAGCGCTGGCAGGACGCTCCCGGGCGCTGCTGCGGTCGATGCCGGGCGTGGCGTCTCGCGGCGGCATCACTGCCTGCCGGGTGACGCTTGCTGCGGCTTGGGCGGCGTCTGCGTGGAAGCCCCGCACGGCATTGCCACGGTGCGCGGCGCGCATGGTGGCGCATGGCGATGGCGTTGCCTGTGCATCCGGACATTTTTTCCGCGACGGAATTTGATGGACGCGCGAAACCATGTCGGGTCGGTGCGTGCACTGACGAACACAATCCGGAGCCGGTCGCAGATTGCGCAAAAACACCGGCCTCCGGGCGTGCAGCGGCTGCCTGGTCTTCGGTAATGCGAACCTGTCTTCTGTTGCAGCGAGAGCAGTCGCGCCCGGCTGACCGACGATCAGTGCTCGCCGATCGATTCACTCAACCGGTTCACCAGCAACGACGCTTTCGGCGAGGCGTCCCGTTGCCAACGCTGCAATGGCTGTCGCGCAGGAGCCAGCCTTGCCATCACTCCCCGCTGCGTCTTGCCGTCACGGCCGTCCATGACCCTGCGATTCAAGCAAGACACCGCGCACGTGCGCCTGGTGGCGTTCGTCGATGACCACGCGTCGCAGTACCGCGACGGCCCTTGCCAATGGGCGGATCCGTCTCGCCACGACGGCGGGATGCGCTGCATCCGTCGATTGGCCAGGGCATGCACGCCGGTTTGCACAGCTGTCCGGAACATCTTTATGAGATCACCCCTATGAATCGCGAAAAAGTCCTGGCCTTACGCACGTGCACGAACAACATGTCCGACCACTGCGGCCTGATCTGGCCGCAAGGCGGCCCGGTCGAATGCCGGCATTGGCAACCCACCATCAAGCAGGAAAACGGCTTGACCGGCCTGTTGTGGGGGCAGGGAACCAATGCGCATCTGAACATGCACGCCGATGCGCATTGGGTGGTCTGCATGGTGGATACCGCCGACATCATCTGGTTGGGCGAGGAGGGAATGATCAAGTTCCCCCGTGCCGAGGTGGTCTATGCCGGCACTCGTGCCGGCGCCATGCAGTGCATTGCCGCGGGCATTGCGCAGCACACGCCGCCGCCGTTGCCGGAACTGCCTGTCGTCGTTGCCGCGGATTTCATTCCCAAGGCAGCGCAGGCGCAGTTCACTGCGCCTGCCGTCGAAAGCGGCGCGCAGTCCACCGCGCCACAGCCGGTAGCGCCCACCGGCATCAATCCGCAAACCGCGCCGCCGGCAGCTGCGATCCTGCGCACCCGCGAAATCGCCACCTACGGCAGCACGCTGACCGGCGCCGACCAGAGCCAGCTGATCGCCGGCTATGGAAGCACCGAGACTGCCGGTAACGGCAGCGAGTTGATCGCCGGCTACGGCAGCACCGGCGTGGCCGGATCCGACAGCACCATCGTTGCCGGCTATGGCAGTTCCCAGACCGCCGGCGGCGGCAGCACGCTGACGGCCGGCTATGGCAGCACCCAGACCGCGCGGCATGGCAGCGACCTGACCGCCGGTTACGGCAGCACGGAAACCGCCGGGGCAGACAGCTCGCTGATCGCCGGCTATGGCAGCACGCAAACCTCCGGCGGCGACAGCTCGTTGACGGCTGGCTACGGCAGCACCCAGACCGCGCAGAACGGCAGCGACCTCACCGCCGGCTACGGCAGCACCAGTACGGCGGGCACCGACAGTTCGCTGATCGCCGGCTACGGCAGCACCCAGACCTCCGGCGGGGAAAGCTCGCTGACCGCCGGCTACGGCAGCACCCAGACCGCGCAGGACGGCAGCGACCTCACCGCCGGCTATGGCAGCACCGGTACTGCCGGTGCCGACAGCTCCCTGATTGCCGGTTATGGCAGTACGCAGACCTCGGGCAACGACAGCTCGCTGACCGCGGGCTACGGCAGCACGCAAACCGCCCGCACCGGCAGCGATCTCACGGCCGGTTACGGCAGTACCTCCACCGCGGGCGCGGACAGCACCTTGATCGCCGGGTACGGCAGCACGCAGACCTCCGGCGGCGACAGTTCGCTCACTGCCGGCTACGGCAGTACCCAGACTGCGCGCAAGGGCAGTGACCTGACCGCCGGCTATGGCAGCACCGCAACCGCCGGTGCAGACAGCACCTTGATCGCCGGCTACGGCAGTACCCAGACCTCCGGCGGCGACAGTTCGCTCACTGCCGGCTACGGCAGTACCCAGACTGCGCGCAAGGGCAGTGACCTCACCACCGGTTACGGCAGTACGTCCACCGCAGGCGCCGACAGCACCTTGATCGCCGGTTACGGCAGCACGCAAACCTCCGGCGGCGANACCTCACCACCGGTTACGGCAGTACGTCCACCGCAGGCGCCGACAGCACCTTGATCGCCGGTTACGGCAGCACGCAAACCTCCGGCGGCGACAGCTCGCTCACTGCCGGCTACGGCAGCACGCAGACTGCGCGCAAGGGCAGCGACCTGACCACCGGTTACGGCAGTACGTCCACCGCAGGCGCCGACAGCACCTTGATCGCCGGTTACGGCAGCACGCAAACCTCCGGCGGCGAGAGCTCGCTCACTGCCGGCTACGGCAGCACGCAGACCGCACGCAGCGGCAGCGACCTGACCACCGGCTATGGCAGNCCTCCACCGCCGGTGCCGACAGCACGCTGATCGCCGGTTACGGCAGCACGCAGACCTCCGGCGGCGAGAGCTCGCTCACTGCCGGCTACGGCAGTACGCAGACCGCACGCAGCGGCAGCGACCTCACCACCGGCTATGGCAGTACCTCCACCGCCGGTGCCGACAGCACCTTGATCGCCGGCTACGGCAGCACGCAAACCTCCGGCGGCGACAGCTCGCTCACTGCCGGCTACGGCAGAACGCAGACTGCGCGCAAGGGCAGCGACCTGACCACCGGTTACGGCAGTACNACCACCGGCTATGGCAGTACCTCCACCGCCGGTGCCGACAGCACCTTGATCGCCGGCTACGGCAGCACGCAAACCTCCGGCGGCGACAGCTCGCTCACTGCCGGCTACGGCAGCACGCAGACCGCACGCAGCGGCAGCGACCTGACCACCGGCTACGGCAGTACCTCCACCGCCGGTGCCGACAGCACCTTGATCGCCGGCTACGGCAGTACGCAGACGTCCGGCGGTGACAGTTCGCTGACCGCGGGCTACGGCAGCACGCAAACGGCGCGCAAGGGCAGCGACCTCACCACCGGCTATGGCAGTACCTCTACCGCCGGTGCCGACAGCACCTTGATCGCCGGTTACGGCAGCACCCAGACCTCCGGCGGCGANCCTCACCACCGGCTATGGCAGTACCTCTACCGCCGGTGCCGACAGCACCTTGATCGCCGGTTACGGCAGCACCCAGACCTCCGGCGGCGAAAGTTCGCTCACTGCTGGCTATGGCAGTACGCAAACGGCGCGCAGCGGCAGCGACCTCACCACCGGCTATGGCAGCACCTCCACCGCCGGTGCCGACAGCACCTTGATCGCCGGTTACGGCAGCACCCAGACCTCCGGCGGCGATAGTTCGCTGACCGCGGGCTACGGCAGCACGCANACCGCCGGTGCCGACAGCACCTTGATCGCCGGTTACGGCAGCACCCAGACCTCCGGCGGCGATAGTTCGCTGACCGCGGGCTACGGCAGCACGCAAACCGCGCGCAAGGGCAGCGACCTCACCACCGGCTATGGCAGCACCTCCACCGCCGGTGCCGACAGCACGCTGATCGCCGGTTATGGCAGCACCCAGACCTCCGGTGGCGACAGTTCGCTGACGGCGGGCTACGGCAGCACGCAGACTGCCCGCAAGGGCAGCGACCTCACCGCGGGCTACGGCAGCACCTCCACCGCCGGTTCGGACAGTTCACTGATCGCCGGCTATGGCAGCACCCAGACCGCCGGTTTCAAAAGCATCCTGACCACCGGCTACGGCAGCACCCAGACCGCGCAGGANCCTCCACCGCCGGTTCGGACAGTTCACTGATCGCCGGCTATGGCAGCACCCAGACCGCCGGTTTCAAAAGCATCCTGACCACCGGCTACGGCAGCACCCAGACCGCGCAGGAGGGCAGCCTGCTCACTGCCGGCTACGGCAGTTCGTCCACCGCCGGCTCGGACAGCTCGTTGATCGCCGGCTACGGCAGCACCCAGACGGCCGGCTTCAAGAGCATCCTCACCGCAGGCTACGGCAGCACGCAAACCGCGCAGGAGCGCAGCACGCTCACTACCGGTTACGGCAGCACATCGACCGCCGGGCATGACAGTACGCTGATTGCCGGCTACGGCAGTACGCAGACGGCCGGCTACAAAAGCATTCTCACCACCGGCTACGGCAGCACCCAGACCGCGCAGGAAAGCAGTTCGCTGATTGCCGGCTACGGCAGTTCCTCCATGGCCGGCCCGGACAGCTCGCTGATCNACCACCGGCTACGGCAGCACCCAGACCGCGCAGGAAAGCAGTTCGCTGATTGCCGGCTACGGCAGTTCCTCCATGGCCGGCCCGGACAGCTCGCTGATCGCCGGCTATGGCAGTACCCAGACCGCCGGATACGACAGCTTCCTGACCGCCGGCTACGGCAGTACCCAGACCGCGCAGAGCAGCAGCTGGCTGATCACCGGCTATGGCAGTACCTCCACCGCCAGCTTCCAGAGCTCGTTGATTGCCGGCTATGGCAGCACCCAGACGGCCGGCTACGAAAGTACCTTGACCGCCGGCTACGGCAGCACCCAGACCGCGCAGGAAATCAGCTGGCTCACCACCGGCTATGGCAGCACGCAAACCGCCGGCCATGGCAGCATCCTGACCGCCGGGTACGGCAGCAATTCCACCGCAGGTTATGAAAGTACCCTGATCGCGGGCTACGGCAGCACCCAGACCGCCGGTTACGAAAGCACCCTGACCGCCGGTTACGGCAGCACGCTGACCGCGCTGGAAAACAGTTCGCTCACCGCCGGCTACGGTAGTACCGAAATTGCCGGGTTTTCCAGCACCTTGATCGCCGGCTACGGCAGCAGCCAGACCGCCGGTGGCGACAGCACGCTGACCGCCGGCTACGGCAGCACGTTGATCGCGCAGGACAACAGCTCGTTGACCGCCGGGTACGGCAGCACCGAGACCGCCGGGCAGGACAGCTCGCTGATTGCCGGCTATGGCAGCAGCCTGACCAGCGGCGTGCGCAGCTATCTGACCGCCGGCTACGGCAGCAACCAGATCGCCAGCTATGGCAGCTCGTTGATCGCAGGCCACGAAAGCACCCAGATTGCCGGCCATCGCAGCATGCTGATTGCCGGCAAGCTGAGTTCGCAGACCGCCGGTTCGCGCAGCACGCTGATCGCCGGCATGGGCAGCGTGCAGACCGCGGGCGACCGCAGCAAGCTGATCGCCGGCGCCGACAGCACCCAGATTGCCGGCGACCGCAGCAAGTTGCTGGCCGGCAGCAACAGCTTCCTCACCGCCGGGGACCGCAGCCGGCTCACTGCAGGCGACGACTGCACGCTGATGGCAGGCGATCGCAGCAAGCTGACTGCCGGCAAGAACAGCATCCTGACGGCCGGGGCCAACAGCCGGTTGATCGGCAGCCTGGGCTCCACCCTGACCGGTGGCGAAGACTCGGTGCTGATCTTCAGATGCTGGGACGGCAAGCGCTACACCAACATCATCGCCAAGACCGGCGAGGAGGGCGTGGAGGCCGATACCGCCTACCAGGTCGACGAAGACAAGAACGTGGTCGAGAAATTCGACGATCCGTTCGACACCATCGCCACCATCGTGCTGGACCATGGCAGCGGGCCGGCGTCCGCAGGCGACCATGCAGAGGTGACGCACTTGCCGAACTGAGCAATCCCCTCGACCAGGCGATCGGCGTTGCCGATCCAGCACTGCGGCCAACCGCCGAAGACGCGGCGGTTGGTCCAATCAGACGAAGAGGGCCCGCGACGCGGGCCACGCCGGGGACTCAGCAGGTCCTGCCTCAAGGCGTGGCAGGGGGGACGAATCAGGCAGCCCTGTCGGGCATCAACACGCAGAACATTCCACAACACGCTGCGAAGATCGACCACCGGCCGCGCACCCCACCGGGCGTGCCAGCCCAGTGCACTGCCAGCCTGCAGCACACCAACGCTCCAACGATTCCCCACTGCCGATTCCCGAATCCCGTCCTACGTCAACCCGTACTCTTTGAGCTTCTTGCGCAGCGTGGCGCGGTGGATGCCCAGCATCGCCGCCGCGCGGCTCTGGTTGCCTTCGCAGTGGTTGAGCACTTCCACGAACAACGGGATCTCCATCTCGCGCAGCACGATTTCGTACACGTCGTCGGCGTCGCTGCCGTCCAGGTCGCGCAGATAGCGGCGGACGGACTGGGCCACGTGTTCGCGCAGCGGCGACTTCGGGGCGCCACGACCGGTGTCAGGGCGAGAGGGGGCTGCGTTCAAAGGAGGGTTCCCAGAGTCACGAAGCCGGGACGCGTGGCCGGCGAGGGGGAGTGAGTCTAGCGCGTGGCCTCAGCGCTCGCCACGCCCGTGTGGCCATCGCCGCAGGTCGCGTCCGCTTAGCGGAAGTCGAAACTGAAGGCCGCCGTGCTCGCGGCCGGTTCGCGCACGGCAAACATCACCTGCACCGCCTGGCCCGGCGCCAGCGTGTCCTGCGCGGCCGGCGGCTGGCCCAGATAGTCCTGCGGTGCCAGCACGCGCGTGCCGATCATCCGCCCGTCGGCGTCGGACAGCGACAGCTGCAGCCATGGCCAGGCCTGCGCCCAGCGCGCCTCGTTGCGGAAGCTGGCCTGGATCTGCAGCACCCCCGGCACGCCCGGCACCGGGCGCACGTCGCGATGGAGCAAGGTCAGCGCGGCCGGCTCGCGCCAGGCCGGCAGCGTGCAGCGCGCCACCGCGCAGGCGGCACCTACCAGCGGGCGCCAGCGTGCATCGGCGGCCAGCTGCGCGCGGTCGGCGATGACGATCTGCATGGCCAGCAGGCCGACCAGCCCGACCAGCAAGGCCCACTGGCGCCCGCTGGCGCGCAGCCGTGGCCGGGTCGGCCGGCGGCGTGCGAAGGCGGGCGCGGCCGCGGCCGGCAGCGGCTGGAACCGGTCAGGCGCCGCTGCGCCGGCCGGGCCTGGCTTGGCGTCCGTGTCCGGATCGGTGCCGGACGCTGGCGTGGCGGCCAGCGTGGATGCAGCGCCGGCCGCCGCGCCATGTTCGCGTTGCGGACCAGCGCCTGCACTGCCGCCGGCCGCCACGCCGCCCGGATGTGCAGCGGTCTGCTGGGCAGCGGGAGTGCCGGCGATCGCGGTGCGGGTGTCGCTGGCGCCGGCCGCTGGGCCTTGGGCAGGATCACCGGGCAGCGGGCGCGCAGTCGCCGTGGTCCACGCCGGCCGGTCCGGCGCGGTGGCGTCCGCTGCGGCCTGGCCGGCATCGCCGCCTGGCAGGGGGATGCCCACCGGCGCAGGCTCGCTGCGCGGCGCGGTCACCAGCGGCTGCAAGGGCGGCGGCACGATCGGCACTGCCGGTGCGGCCACCGGCTCGGCCGACGGCGCCGCTGCCCGTTCGCCGGCCGGCACCGGCGGCGCGTGCAGCGGCGGTTCGACAGCCGGCACCACCGGCGTCGGCATCGGCGATGGCGCCGCCGGCGTCGGACGCAGGAACGTGGCCAGGGGGCGGCGCGGTGGCGGAGTCTCGGACATCGGCAGGCGTGCAGCGGGAAGGGCTCTATTCAAGCACGCGCACGCCACTGGGCGAACCCGCGCGTGTCACGCGTGCGCGCGACACGCGCCACCGCAACCGATACCGCCTCCAATCGACGGCGGGCACGCAGTCATCCGCTGGCCGACCGTCGCGCCGCCGTTGCCGCCCTGTCACAGCCAAGGCCCGCATTCCTGCGAAGTGCGCATTCCAGCTGACGTGCAGACCGCATTGCCGGCGCCACGTCATCCGAATCCGCCTGGATTGGTTGCCAACTTGGATCAGCTGCCAACTCGGAGCGTGCCCACGCAGTTGCGGCCAAAGGCCGTCTTCCAGCCCACAAGCGGAAGTCCCGGCTCCGCATCGTCCACATCCGACCGGGCGACCAGCCAGCTCGGAACCTGCCGTGCAAATGACACCCCGGCCAGCCTGCTCCCGATCCCCGATCCCCGATCCCCGATCCCCGATCCCCGATCCCCGACTCCGACTCCGACTCCGACTCCGACTCCGACTCCGACTCCGACTCCGACTCCCGACTCCGACTCCCGACTCCCGACTCCCGACTCCCGACTCCCGACTCCCGACTCCCGACTCAACGCCTGCGCCGCGTCTTGCCCTCCGCCAGCAGCAGGTCGAGCAGGCCGCTGCGCTGGCGCGGTGCCAGCGTGTCGAAGCGGGTCAGCAACTCGCGTTGCTGGTCGTCCAGGCGTCGGTATTGCGCCGGTTCCTCGGCGATCGTCGGCACCGGCGGGCCGAAGGTCCGCTCGCCGCGGCCGGTGGCCAGGTATTCGAACGCCATGCCGCTGCGCCTGGCCAGGCCGATCAGGTTATCCACCGAAGGCGCGGTGCCCTCGGCCATCTCCCACTGCGCCACCGCGCTGCGGGTCACGCCCAGTTCGCCGGCCAGGGCTTCCTGGGTCAGCTTGGTCAGCGCGCGGGCTTCGCGGACGCGTTCGTACAACTTGCTCACACGGCACCGTGAGTGGGGAACGGGCCGGGAGATATAGCCCTAGCAGCAAACAGGGATAGTTCGTATGCCTTTCATATATCGATATGTTTGCGATACTGTCCGTGCGTCCATGACGATGGGATCACAGCGAACTCAAGGAGGATGTCCATGGTCGAGCCAGCCGCCGGCAAATCCACCCGTCCCACCACGCCGGCAACGCCGCCGGCCGCTCCACCGGCAGCCGCATGGCCGGCACATTCGCCGCTGGATCCGGCGATCAACCGCTTCCGTGGCGCGCCGTGCTACCAGGTCTGGCGCCGCCAGGACGCGTGGACCGCCGTAGTCGAGGGCACGCACTGGTCGGCCGCGCTGGTGCCGCGCTGGTGGGCGCTGCGCCAGCGGCACTGGCGGCTGCTGGCAATGGGTGCGGGGCTGCTGGCGCTGGCCGGCGGCCTGGCCAGCCTGGGCCTGCGGACGTGGTCGCTGCCGGCCTGGGCGGCGCTGCTGCTGGCCGAGCTGGGCCTGCGCGTCCATCTGGCCCGGCAGGCCGGGCCGTGGCGCAGCGCGGCGCTGCGGCGTGCCGGCTGGCAGGCGGTGACCCGGCTGCGGGCGATCAGCGCGGCCGATGCGGTGACCACCGCGCAGATCCGCGCCGCCCGCCCGCCGCGCTGACCACGCCCGCGGTGCGCCTCAGCGGCGGCGCACGCCGTCGATGCGCATCCAGTCTTCTTCGCGTTCGCAGCGCAACTGTTCGAACCACGGCGCGTAGCGTTCCAGCAGCTCGTCCTCCTGCCCATGCAGGATGCCCGACATCGCGATGCGGCCACCCGGCGCCACGCGCGCGGCCAGCAGCTCGGCCAGCGCGTCCAGCGCCTTTGCCAGGATGTTGGCGACCACCACCGGATAGGTCTGCACCGGCTCGTCCTGCGGCATGCAGGCGGTCAGCTGCGCCTGCAGGCCATTGCGCTCGGCATTTTCGGCCGTGGCCAGCAGCGCCTGTGGGTCGTAGTCCACGCCCACCGCGCTGGCCGCGCCCAGCTTGAGGGCGGCCAGCGCGAGGATGCCCGAGCCGCAGCCGAAATCGAGCACGCGCGCACCTTGCAGTTCGCCGCTGGCGGCCAGGCCGTCGAGCCAGCGCAGGCACAGCGCAGTGGTGGGATTGGCGCCCGAGCCGTAGGCCAGGCCCGGATCCAGCCGCACCACGGCCGCGTCCGCGGCATGGGCCGCCTCGGGCAGCTCCTGATTCCAGGGCACGATGAAGGTGCGCACGCCAAATTGCATCGGCTTGAACAGATCCATCCAGGCGCGTTCCCAGTCGCTGTCGTCGACCGTGCGGAACGCGACCTGGCTCCAGTCCAGCCCGGGATCGAACGCTTCCAGCGCGGCGAGCAGCACCAGCGCATCGCTGTCGCCGTCGAACAGCGCGTTCAGCACCATCGTGTTCCACAGCGGCGTTTCGCCGACGCCGGGTTCGAGAATGGCGCGCTCGTTGCCGTTGTCGGCATTGGCGTCGAGCAGCGTCACCGCCAGCGCACCGATATCCTCCAGCGCATTCTGGTAACGGGGCTGGGTGGCGTCGGAGCAGGGCAGGGTCAGTTCAAGAAACGGCATCGTGGCAGTCGGGCAATTCGAAAGCGTGCATCGTAGACCATTCGCGCAGGCGGACCCTTGCGTGCCGGTGCCTGGATGAGAGGAACGCAAGGGCGCACGACAAGGCCGGCCGCCGCCTGGTCGCTGCCAGCTGCCGATGCGCTGGATACGCTGCCGCCGCCGGCAGCTGCCGGCATGACGCGACGTGGCGGCAACCAACGCCCCGCTGCACGCCACTCACGCCACACACGCGCAGATCACCGTCCTCATCCAGTGCACCTTCGGCAATTTGCATCGGCCTCGGCATCGGCCGCGTCCGCTTGCGCGCCAGCGCGTGTGGACGCGGATGCTAGACTCCGCGCCGTCGCTGCGGGACTTACCGCAGCAGGGTCGCCGCTGTCCATGCCGCATGCTCGTTCCCGCCATCTGTGGCTGTTGCTGGCTCCCGTCGCGCTTGCGGCGGCGGCGTTGTGGCATGTGCGCGCGCAATCGAGCGATTCCCGCGTCACCGCACCGTCGGCCGCAGCAGGCAGTGCCCGCGTGGTTGCCGCCGCCGCGCACGCGCCTGCCGAACGCAGCACTGCCCTGCAGCTGCCGTATCGCGATGCGGTGGACGCACAGCCGGACCTGTACCGCTATGCGCAGCAATTGCAGCAGCAGCTGCGCGCCGGCGATGCGCAGGCGGGATGGCGGCTGAGCCGCGTCTACGACTACTGCGCGCCGTACGCGTCCAGCCCGGCCGGCTACGCCGCCGACAGCGCATGGATCGCTGCGCAACACACGCCCGGCGTGGTGGCGATGCACGCGGCGCGCCTGCGCGTGGCGCAGCGCTGCGCCGGCTTTGCACCCAGCGATGGGCTGGGCCCGCGGCTGGTGGCGCAGCAACGGCAGGCGGCCGCGCGTGCCGGCAATCTGGCTGCCGAGGCGGCGCTGCTGGCGCTGGGCGAGCCGCTGCAGCGCTCGCCGGGCTACAAGCGCGCGCTGGTGCAGCGCGTGCTGGCCTCGCGCGATCCGGAGGCCTATCTGGCGCTGGCGCCGGCGATGGGCGCGCGCGCCAGCGGCGATGACAGCCTGGAAGGGTATGTGGCCGGCACCCAGTTCGCTGAGCTGGCCTGGCAGGTGGCCGCGTGCCGGCTGGGCCTGGACTGCAGCGCAGGCAGCACCCTGGTCACCAGTTATTGCGCCAACGCGGGCATCTGCTCGCGCGACAGCGCGCAGGATTTCGTGTCGTTCGTATTCGATGCCGCGGTGCCGCGGCAGGGAGCAGACAGAGTGGATGAGATGGTCGATACCTTGATCTCCGAGCGGGGAGCGCAGTCATGAATTACCGCCGCCTGGCGCATGGCGCCAAGTTCTGGTTCTGGGTTGCGTTGTTCGTGGCGTATTCGGCCGCGGCCGTGGGCATCGTGATGATCGACACCGCCGATCACCGCTACCAGCCGTTGTCGGTCAGGTCGACCACGGTCACCGCCGACGAGCAGCAGCGACGGCATGGCGCCAGCCAGTTGGCCGCGGTGTACCGCGCCAACAGCGCGATGCCGTTTTCGACCTTGCCGGCCGGCTCCACCTTCCAGGTGGTGTGGCCGGATGGCTCCACCGAAACCATGACCGTGGTCGACCCGGCCTCGTCCAGCGGCATCGTGCCGGTGCCGGGCAGCCAGCAGGCGCCAGCGCCGCGGCATTGACCGATGCAGCGCATCGTTGACCGGGTACAGCCACTGCGCATCCGGTAGCGCGGGCGGCGAAGGCGGGTGCCTGCGGATGCCGCGCCCCCGCGCCGCCGCGCGCACCGGTGCGGACGACCGAGCAGTTTCACATCGGACACGGCCACCGGGCGCGCGCATCCAGGCGTCCCCCCGATCCCGTAGGAGCGCACCTGGGCGCGAGTGGGGTTTACCGGTAGAGCCTCGTCGCGCCCGGGTGCGCTCCTACGTAGGGGACTTCGATCCTGTAGGAGCGCACCTGGGCGCGAGTGGGTTTACCGGTAGGGCTTCGTCGCGNTAGGGCTTCGTCGCGCCCGGGTGCGCTCCTACGTAGGGGACTTCGATCCTGTAGGAGCGCACCTGGGCGCGAGTGGGTTTATCGGTAGGGCTTCGTCGCGCCCGGGTGCGCTCCTACGGGTGGGTGCGGCGCTTCGTTGATGGGGGTGCAGCGCGCAAGGGATGCAACGCAACACGCCCGGTTTCCCGGGCGTGTTGTGCGGTGCAGGGGCCACGGCGATCAGGTCAGCGCGATCGACTTGTTCTTGCGCTCGGCCAGGCGCTTTTCCAGGTAGTGGATGTTCTGCCCACCGGCCTGGAAACCCTTGTCGCGCATGATGCGCTGCTGCAGCGGGATGTTGGTCTTGATGCCGTCCACCACCATCTCGCTCAATGCCACGCGCATGCGCGCGATCGCGGTCTCGCGATCGGGGCCGTGCACGATCAGCTTGCCGATCATCGAGTCGTAGTTCGGCGGCACCTTGTAGCCGGCGTAGATGTGCGTATCGACCCGCACGCCCGGGCCGCCGGGCGGATGGAAGGCAGTGATCAGGCCCGGATTGGGCATGAAGGTTTCCGGATCCTCGGCATTGATGCGGCACTCGATCGCATGCCCGCGCAGCACGATGTCGCTCTGCTTGATGGTCAGCTTCTGCCCGGCGGCGATGCGCAGCTGCTCGCAGACCAGGTCGATGCCGGTGATGCGCTCGGTGACCGGATGCTCCACCTGGATGCGCGTGTTCATTTCGATGAAGTAGAAGCGCCCGTTCTCGAACAGGAACTCGAAGGTGCCGGCCCCGCGGTAGCCGATGCGGATGCAGGCATCCACGCAGACCTTGCCGATCTCGTTGCGCAGTTCTTCGGTAATGCCCGGCGCCGGCGCTTCTTCCACCACCTTCTGGTGGCGGCGCTGCATCGAGCAGTCGCGTTCGCCCAGGTGGATCGCACCGCCCTGGCCATCTGCCAGTACCTGGATTTCCACGTGGCGCGGATTCTCCAGGAATTTCTCCATGTAGACCTGATCGTTGCTGAAGGCGGCCTTGGCTTCGGACTTGGTGGTTTCGATGGCGGCCTTCAACGCCGCCTCCGAATGCACCACGCGCATGCCGCGTCCACCGCCGCCGCCGGCGGCCTTGATGATCACCGGGTAGCCGATCTCGCGCGCCACCTTGGTGTTGGCGACGATGTCATCGCCCAGCGGGCCGCCCGAACCGGGCACGCACGGCACGCCGGCGGCCTTCATCGCGCGGATCGCCTCGACCTTGTCGCCCATCAGGCGGATGGTGTCGGCCCTGGGGCCGATGAAGATGAAGCCGGATTCTTCCACGCGCTCGGCAAAGTCGGCGTTTTCCGACAAGAAGCCGTAGCCGGGATGGATGGCCTGCGCATCGGTCACCTCGGCCGCGGCGATCAGCGCCGGGATGTTGAGATAACTGTCGCTGGAGGCGGCCGGGCCGATACACACCGACTCGTCGGCCATGGCCACGTGCTTGAGGTTGCGGTCGACCGTGGAATGCACCGCGACCGTGCGGATGCCGAGCGTGTGGCACGCGCGCAGGATGCGCAGCGCGATTTCACCTCGGTTGGCGATGACGACTTTATCGAGCATGGGATTCGGGATTCGGGATTGGGGAGTCGTACAGGGCGCTGGGTTCGCGCAAATGTCGCGATTGTTCCAGCGTGCGGATCAATGCATTGAGCCTGGCAAACGTGCGATTCAGCAGATCGGCAGTTGCCGCACCGGGCGATGCGAACTGCAGGCGTGTTGCAATCTGCAGTTGCGTGTCCAGCTCCGCCAGCGAGCCTCGCGCCATCGAGAGATAGCGCAGGTATTCGGCGGTGGAGCGCCGTGCAGCACCTTCGGCGATGTTGGACGGTACGCTGATTGCCGCACGCCGCATCTGTGCTGTCAGTCCAAAACGTTCGGAATCGGGAAAATCGTGGCTCAGGCGGTAGATCGCTTCGACAAGCGACATCGCATCGCGCCACACCGTCAGGCGCTCATGCGGTCGCTCTTGCGAATCCCGAATCACGATTCCCGAATCCCGGCGCTTCAGCCAATCACAAACAACGGCTGATCGAATTCCACCGGCTGGCCGGTTTCGCCGAGGATGGCCACGATGGTGCCGGAGACGTCGGCTTCGATCGGGTTGAACATCTTCATCGCCTCGATGATCGCCAGGGTGTCGCCGGCCTTGACCGCCTGGCCCACGCTGACGAAGGCCGGCTTGTCCGGCGACGGGGAGGTGTAGAAGGTGCCGACCATGGGGGCACGCAGCACGTGGCCGTCGGGCAGGGCGGCGGACGGCTTGGCGCCGCCGGTGGAGGCTTCGGTGGGCGACTGCATCGGCATGCTGGCCGCAGCCGGTGCCGGTGCGGCAGGAGCCGGTGCGTACTGCTGCACCGGTGCGCTCATCACCTGGGTGCCCTTGGGCACGCGCGCCAGGCGCACGCTTTCTTCGCCTTCCTTGATCTCGATTTCGGCGAGATTGGATTCTTCGAGCAGGTCGATCAGTTTCTTGATTTTGCGGAGATCCATAAGGGCCTCTTGAGGTGAATCGGTGGAGAGTGCCGGCGGATGCCGGCGGAATGGGGTGGGGCGATGGGTGCCGGCTAGTGCCAGGCCGATGTCATGCGTCGCGCTCCAGCCGCGCGATCACCGCTTCCAGCGCCAGCCGGTAGCTGTCGGCGCCGAAGCCGCAGATCACCCCGTCGGCCTTGTCGCTGAGATAGCTGTGGTGGCGGAACGGCTCGCGCGCATGCGGATTGGACAGGTGGATCTCCACGAACGGCAGCCCCACGCCCAGCAGCGCGTCGCGCAGCGCCACCGAGGTGTGGGTGAAGGCGGCCGGGTTGATCAGGATGTAGGCGGTGCCGTCCTCGCGGGCGGCATGGATGCGTTCCACCAGCACGTGCTCGGCATTGGACTGCAGGCAGGCCAGCACATGCCCGGCGGCCTGCGCGCGATCCACCAGGGCCGCATCGATCTGCGCCAGCGTGGTGCGGCCGTAGACCTCCGGCTCGCGGGTGCCGAGCAGATTGAGGTTGGGGCCGTGCAACAGCAGCAGATGGGCCATGGGATCCGGCGGAGTGGAAAGGCCGGAAGTCTGCGCGATGCTGGCGATGCTGTCCAGATAGCAGAACTTACAGCTGTTTTAAACGATCGATTGAAATTCGCGGTGGTTGCCGTCGGCGCCAGGCGCGGCGGGCATCGGTGCAGCGTGGGCGCTGTCTCTTATACAC
>NZ_QREM01000001.1:302188-370936 GCF_003353015.1 Xanthomonas arboricola
AGATGTGTATAAGAGACAGGCGTCCTGCCCGCCGGCCCGCCGGCAGCGCGGCCGGATGTGGGCACCGGGCCGGCGCAGTGCGCGCCGGGGCTGGCCGGCGCTGCGCCGATGCGTGCCCGGGGCGGTGGAACTACTTGCGCCCGGCTGTGGCGGCAGCGCCTCCCAGGGTGCGCCAGAGGAAGCTGTACATCAGCGCGTCGCTGTGCGCGGCCTGGGCGTTGTCGCCGGGATTGGCGTGGCCGCCCTCGGTGCTCTCGTAGAACACGACGTCCTTGCCGGTATCCAGCATCCTGGCGGCCATCTTGCGTGCATGCGCGGGATGCACGCGATCGTCGCGGGTGGAGGTGAGGATCATCGCGGGTGGATAGGTCCTGTCCGGATCGAACAGGTGATACGGCGAAAAGGTCCGGATGAACGCCCAGTCCGCGGTATCCGGGTTGCCGTACTCGTCCATCCACGAGGCGCCGGCCAACAGGTGGCTGTAGCGGCGCATGTCCAGCAATGGCGCATCGATCACCACCGCCCCGAACAGCTGCGGGTACCGGATGAGCATGTTGCCGGCCATCAGCCCGCCGTTGCTGTCGCCGCGCACGGCCAGCCGGCTGGCGGACGTGACCTTGCGCGCGATCAGGTCCTGCGCGATGGCAGCCATGTCCTCGTAGGCCTTGTGCCGGTTCTGCCTGAGCGCAGCCTGGTGCCAGCGCGGCCCGTATTCGCCGCCGCCACGCATGTTGGAGAGGGCGTAGACCCCGCCCTTCTCCAGCCAGGCCCGTCCCAGCACGCCGGAGTAGGACGGCAGCATCGGGATCTCGAAACCGCCGTAGCCGTAGAGCTGGGTGGGCGCGCTGCCGTCGAACCGCAGCGCTTTCGGGCGGACCAGGAAGTAGGGCACGCGGGTGCCGTCCTTGCTGGTGACGAAGTGTTGCTCGATGACGAACCGGCTGGCATCGAAGAACGCCGGCAAGGCCTTCAGGCGCTCGGGCTGCCGGCCGATCTGCACCAGCGACAGCGTGGTGGGGGTGAGCTCGTCTTCGACCGTCAGCCACACCGCATCGCTGTCGATGTCGTCCACCGCCCAGATCTCCACCGACCCCAGCGTCGGCGCGCCGTTGAAGGCGCTGCGCGTCCAGCCCGTCGCCCCGGGAGTCAGGACGCTCAGTCGCGTCCTGACGTCGTCCAGGACGTTGAGCACCAGGTGCGAGCGTGTCCAGGTGGCGCTGACCAGCGAGGTGCTGTCGGTGGGCGTGAACAGGGCCTGGACGCTGCGCTTGCCCGCCATCAGCTCGTCGAACCGGGTGACCAGCAGCGCGCCGGCCGGGTAGGTGGTGCCGCCCACGGTCCACGGGTCGCGCAATGTCAGCGCGAGCCATTCGCGGTGCAGGCTCTTGATCGCCGAATCGGGCACATCCAGCTTGCGCAGGGCACCGCTGCGCTCGCGCAGGAAAAAGGCAGTCTCGCGGCTGCCCAGTGACTGCTCGACGATGTCGCGCTCGAAGCCGGGTGTCGCATCGTGGTAGGCATGGACGCTGATGTCGGTGCGTTTGCCGGTATAGACCACGCTTGCCGTCTCCAGCGCGGTGCCGCGCTTCCATTGTTTGACGATGCGCGGATAACCCGAATCGGTGGTGCTGCCGGGCCCGAAATCGGTGCTGACATAGACCGTGTCCTGATCGATCCAGGACAGCGAGCCCTTGGCCTCCGGACGCACGAAGCCATCGTCCACCCAGCGCTTGTCGACCAGGTCGAACTCGCGGGTCACGTCGGCATCGGCACCGCCGCGCGAGAGCGTGATCAGGCAGCGGCGGTAGGCCGGGGGCAGGCAGTCGGCGCTCTTGTGCTGCCACGCCCAGTCCTTGCCCTCGCGTCGATTGAGCGCGTCCAGATCCAGCACGGTTTCCCACCTGGGCGATGCCTTGCGGTACTCGGCCGGCGTGGTTCGCCGCCAGATGCCGCGCTTGTGGTGTTCGTCCTGCCAGAAGTTGTAGTAATCGGCGCCGATCTTCTCGGCGTAGGGAATCTTTGCATCCGAGTCCATCACCTGGCGGATGCGCGCTTCCAGCTGCCTGAACTCGGCGGTGTCGGCCAGGCGGGATTCGGTGCGTGCATCCTGCTGCTTCACCCAGTCCAGTGCCCTGCTGCCGGTGACATCTTCCAGCCACAGATAGGGGTCCGGCGTGGCCTTCGCTGCGGCCGGAGCATCCGCCGCGCGGGCAACGGCAATGCCGGAAAGAAACAGCGCGGCGCACAGCATGCTGCGGGCGGAGGTGGGAATCATCGTGCCGACGTCGCCAGAGGGGAGCGACAGCATAGAGGCGGAAAGCGCCTGGAACCGGCGCGGCGAGCAATGTTGAGGAATGCGTTTTCCAGGTACCCGCTTCGCATGGCGTGCGGGGTATCCGCGCCGCAAACCCGGTGCTGCAGATGCAGTCGCCGCCGCGGCAGGTGCCGGCGGCCCGGCGACCTGGCAAACCGCGTCGTGCCAGGCGCAGGCGCATCGCCAGGGCCCTGGACGCTGCGCCATCGCAGGCAGCGCCAACGGCTGTCAGCCGGTCGCCAGTGCGCGTGCGCGCCGGCATCGCGGCGCCGTCATCGTCCGCGGCAGGCCACCGGCAACCGGCGGCGACGCCACTCCACGCGCAGCGACGCGCCAGGCCTTGCGCGCGCCTGGAACCGTCGCCTCAGCGCGCTGCGCGCAGCAGCGCATCCTCGGTGATCGCGCCGGTCAGCACCGTGGGCAGGATCGACGGCGGCGCGCCGGGGCCATAGACCACGTACAGCGGCACGCCGACCGCCTGGTGCTGGTCCAGGAAGGTGCTGATGGCCGGGTCGACATTGGTCCAGTCGCCCTTCATGTACACCGCATCCACGCGGCGCAGGGCATCGCGGAACTCGGCGCTGCTCAGCACGTTCTTCTCGTTGGCCTTGCAGGTCACGCACCAGTCGGCGGTCATGTTGACGAACACCACGCGGTTGTCGGCGCGCAGGCGGTCCAGCAACTGCGGCGAGAACGCGACCACGCCCTCGCTGGCGGCGGTGGCGGCCGGCAGGCGCAGGCGGGTGACGCCGACCACCGGCATGATCGCCAACACCAGCATCACCGCCGCCAGGCGCAAGCCCGGACGGTGGCTGGTCCAGCGGCTGCGTTCGAAGCACCACAGCCCCAGCGCGAGCAGGGTTGCACCCACCAGCATCAGCGCCAGCGCGTCCACGCCGCGCTGCTTGCCCAGCACCCACAACAGCCAGATCGCGGTGAGATACATCGGGAACGCCAGCACCTGCTTGAGCGTTTCCATCCACGGACCGGGCGTGGGCAGGCGCCGCGCCAGCGAGGGAATGAAGCCGATCAGCAGGAACGGCAGCGCCAGGCCCAGGCCCAGCGCCAGGAACACCAGCATCGCCAGCAGCGCCGGGGCGGTGAACGCATACGCCAGGGCGGTGCCCATGAACGGCGCGATGCACGGGCTGGCGACCACGCAGGCCAGCACGCCGGTGAAGAAGTCGCCCAGCGGGCCATTGCGCGAGGCCAGCGACTGGCCGATGCCGCCCAGGTTGCTGCCCAGCGTGAACACCCCCGACAGGCTCAGGCCCACCGCGAACATCAGGTAGGCCAGGGCGGCCACGAACCACGGCTGCTGCAGCTGGAAGCCCCAGCCGGCGGCCTGCCCGGCTGCACGCAGCGCGATCACCAGCCCGCCGATGGCGGCAAAGGACACCAGCACCCCCAGCGAATACCAGATGGCGTGGCTGCGCGCGTGGCTGCGGCTCTCGCCGCTGTGGGCCAGGCCCAGCACCTTCAGCGACAGGATCGGCAGCACGCACGGCATCAGGTTGAGCACCAGCCCACCCAGCAGCGCCAGCGCCAGCATCGCCAGCAGGCCCTTGTCGGTATGCGGCGGCTGGGTGCGTTGCGGGTTGTCCGCCGAGGCGTCGGCGGCTGCGCGCGCAGCGGTCTGCGCCGCCTGGTCGGGGGCCGGCTCGGCCGGCATCTGCCCGGCGGCCAGCGGCGAAATCATCAACGGGGCGGCCTGCGCCTGGTTCTGCGGCGACACCGTGCCGGCAGGCAGCTCCAGCGCCACACGGCGGGTCATCGGCGGGTAGCAGATGCCGTCGGTCTGGCAGCCCTGGAAGGTGGCCACCAGGGTCAGCCGTGCCGGGTCGGGATGCTCGCGCAGCAGCGGCAGGGTCACCTCGGCCTGGTCGAAGTACACCACCACATCGCCGAAGTGCTCGTCGCGGTGGGTCTTGCCCTGCGGCCAGCGCGGCAGGCCGGGACGCACGCCGCTGGTGCCTTCCACCGCCAGCGAGGTGCGGTCGCGGTAGAGGTAATAGCCCGGTGCCGGAGTGAAGCGCAGCAGCAGGCTGTTGCCGTCACCGACGATGGCTTCGAAATTGAATGCCTGCTCGGCCGGCAGCGGCAGCGCGTCCACGCCGGCGGCCTGACCGGTGCTGCCGAACAGCCGCGGGCCTGCCGCTGCGCGCGGCACCAGCGCGCCCAGGTTCTCGCGCTGGGTGGCGCGTGCCGTGGCGCCCGGAGCCGAGGCAGCGGGCAAGCTCACGCGCAGTTCGCGACGTTGCGGCGGATAGCACACGCCGGCGTCGGCGCAGCCCTGGTACTGCACCTGCAGCACCGCGGTCTGCAATCCCGCGTCGGCCTTGCCGGCCAGCCTGGCCTGCAATTGCCGGCGGTAGGTCTGCACCTGGCCGAAGAACTCGTCGTGCTTGCTCTCGCCTTCGGGCAGCGCCAGCTCGCCGGCGGCAAAGCCCTGCCCGGATTTGACGCTGATGCGATGGCGGTACAGGTAATAGCCCGGCGCGATCTTCCACTGCAGCGCGATGCCGTCGCGGCCCTCGGCCTGCGCGCTCAGCGCGAAGGCCTGGTCCACCGGCAGCAGGTCGGCCTCGCTGACCGCCTGCGCGGCAGGTGCCACCAGCGCCAGCGAGGCGGCGAACACGGGGGCGGCCAGCAGCGCGCGGCGGGCGATCCAGCGGAACAGGGACTTCATGGAGGTGAGGATTCCTTAGCGGGTTTCGGCCCGGACCCAATCGAGATAGGCCGGCAGCCCGGCGCTGGCTTGGACCGCGACAGCCTCCGGCAGTTCATACGGATGCAGCGCCCGCAGCCGGGCGATGGCGTCCGGCAGGCGGTCTTCCCAGGTCTTGATCAGCAGCTGCACTTCCTGGCTGCGCTCGATCGCCCCGTTCCAGCGGTACAGCGACTGCGCGCCGGGCAGCTGGGTGACGCAGGCGGCCAGGCGTTCGTCCAGCAGGGCATGGGCGATGCGGTCGGCGCTGTCGGCATCCGGGCAGGTGCTGAGCAACAGGTGGAGGGAAGAAGCGGTCATCGGCCCGGCAGTGTAATCCCCTGCCTGCAAGGGATCGACCGCAGGTTCCGCGACGCGGCATCCATTTCGCCTGCCGGGCCGGCGCCACTGCCCGGCGCGACGGCGGCAGGCGGGCGTTGTCCGGGTCGCCCGGGTGCCGGGCATGCGCCACGCCGCAGGGGCGTCCTGGCCGGGCTGCCGGCCGGTGCCGTGCAGGCGCTGATTGTCCGGCAGGGCTGCAGCAGACCGGCCCGACGCAGTGCGCCGGGCCGGTGTGGCTCAGTTGGCCAGCTGGCAGCTGGCCGGCCTGGCCGAGGTGAACAGGCTCGAGGTCGCCCATTCGGGGTGGTCCACGAACGGGTTGCGGTTGCCCTGGAAGCTGAAGATCACCTGGTTGCGGGCGCGCTCGGCATCGTCCGGCGGGTCGGCCTGGTGCCAGGCCAGCAGCGTGGACAGCAGGCCCATGTAGGCCGGCGAGGCCGAGGTCTGCACGATCCTGCTGCGGTCGTCGGTGAGTTCCAGGTCCGGCTCGGACTGCCCGGTGGCCGCATCAACGCCGCCTTCGTAGCGGATCGCCATGTACATCACCGCACGCGCCATGTCGCCCTTGCGCCTGCCCCACACCTCGAACGTGCCGCTGTTGCCGTCGGGGGTGCGCACCCAGTTGGAATTGCCCGGATAGCGCCCGCTGCCGCCGCCACTGCCGTTGTTGACCTCGGTGACCCGTTCGCCGCAGCTGCCGGTGCAGGCCGCGTAGGGCTTGTTGCCGCGGTCGGCGTTGAAGGCGGTGTCGGTCAGGTACAGCATGTGGGTGTCGGTGTAGGGCGCATACGGCAGGCCCTTGTCGCCGCTGGCGCTGCCGAAGCCCAGCGAATTGGGCCAGGTGTGCTCGCGGTTGTAGGTCAGCCCGCTGCCGGTGCCGGCGCGGTCGCTGCCCTTGGCGTAGCTGCGGTTGCGGTAGGCGTCCAGGATCCGGCCGCTGTTGTTGGGATCCTCGTCGGCCATTTCCAGGATGGTCCAGGTGCTGGTGCCCGAGCCGCTGTACGGGTAGACCGTGTGGCCCTTGATCACGGTGTGCAGCGAGCAGCGCAACTGGCTGGCATTGGCGGTGTTGACCCGCGCGTAGTAGCCGGTGCCGCCGCCGTCGGCGCTGGCCACGGTGAAGGCGATCGACTGGTTGGCCGCCGGGCTCAGCCCGCTGGCATCGCGGATGGCGCTGGCGGTGATCGCCAGGGTGCAGCGCTCGCCACCGACCAGGGCGGTGTTGGTGGACAGGCTGAAGCGGGTGCCGCTGCTCGGGTAGCTCAGCGCCACCGTGCCGGAGCTGGCGCAGCTGAGCGCGAAGGCGCCGCTGCCCAGCGTCACCGCCTCGCTGAAGCCCACGCTCAGGTCGCCTGCGGCGGGGAAGCCGGTCGCGCCCTGGATCGGGGTGGTGCCGGTGATCGTCGGTGCGCCGCCGGTCTCGCCGCCACCGCCGCTGCCGTTGAAGCTCTGGCCGCGGTTGCACGCGCCGAAGGTCTGCGCCGACGAGCCGGCCCAGCTGAAGTTGGCCGCGCTGCTGCCGGTACCGGTCAGTTGCAGCGAGCTGCCGACCGCGCTGCTGTTGCTCTCGCTGACCGGCAGGTTCTGGCTGGTGATGCCGGCGGCGGGGCCGCCGCTGGCGGTGATCGCGCCCTCGTAACTGAGGAACTGCACCAGCTGTCCGTTGGGATCGACCAGCGCCACCCCGTCGTTGGGCCCGTTCTGCACGCCGTTGCTGGCGTAGCCGACCGTGGCGATGCGCACCTGGCTGCCGCAGCTGACCAGGCTGCCGGCCGGCACTGCGGTGTTGGCATAGACGGTGGCCGCACCCGGCGCGCTGCCGTTGTACAGATAGATGCGGTAGCCGCTCAGCGTTTCGCCGGCGGTGGCCACCACTTCCACGCCTTCGCCGCTGTCGCCGGCGGCGCCTGCGTCGTCGTAATGCAGTTCGTTGATGAACACCGCCGCGTGGGCGGTGGGGACGGCCAGCGCGAACGCACAGGCCAGGGGAAGCGTGCAGCTGGGGGACCAGCGCAGGGGGAAGACACGGGCAGGGGACGGCAACCTCATCGACAGCTCCTTGTGATCGGGGAATGCGTGGCCGACTGTAAGACGTGCGCATGACACTCGGTGGAACCTGGTTCCATTTTTAGTGCGGCTGGCCCGGCGACTCTGCTTACCGCTTACCGCCCACCGCCCAGTGCCCAGTGCCCAGTGCCCAGTGCCCAGTGCCCAGTGCCCAGTGCCAGTGCCAGTGCCAGTGCCAGTGCCCAGTGCCCAGTGCCCAGTGCCAGTGCCAGTGCCAGTGCCCAGTGCCAGTGCCAGTGCCCAGTGCCAGTGCCAGTGCCAGTGCCCAGTGCCAGTGCCCAGTGCCCAGTGCCCAGTGCCAGTGCCAGTGGCCGAGCGGCCCGGCGCCAGGCGCCAGGCGCTGCAGGCCGCTGCGCAGTCCGGTTGCAAGCCCGCTCTGTCCGCGGCTACGGAGCCAACCGCTCGCCAGCTCTTGTCCGCTGCCCTGAGGCCCTCGGACTGGACTGCCCGGCGAAAAAATTTTTGCCCCAGCCCTTGAAAGCCGCCCACACAGCACAATCTCTGGCCCGCACCCGCTCTGTCGGGTTTTTTCCGCGCGCTGTGCTGGCAGTCGTCATGCACGAGTGCTAACATCGCCGATAATTTCCAGACCAATCAATCACTTAAGAGGGTCTTTCTCTATGAGCATCAAGCCGCTTCACGACCGCGTTGTAGTCAAGCCGATCGAAGCCGACGAAGTTTCCGCCGGCGGCATCGTGATCCCGGACTCCGCCAAGGAAAAGTCCACCAAGGGTGAAGTCGTCGCCATCGGCGCCGGCAAGCCCCTGGATAACGGCAGCCTGCGCGCGCCGGTGGTCAAGGTCGGCGACAAGGTCATCTACGGCCAGTACGCCGGCAGCAGCTACAAGTCCGAAGGCGTCGAGTACAAGGTGCTGCGCGAAGACGACATCCTGGCCGTCATCGGCTAAAGCCGTTGCCGGCGGGATTCGGGAGTGGGGATTCGGGATTGGCCACTGCGCTTGGCGCAGCTGATCCCGCATCTCCCCCGAACCCCGCTCTAGCCAATCCCCAATCCCCAATCTCAAATTCCGGAGTTACAACAAATGGCTGCTAAAGACATTCGTTTCGGTGAAGACGCACGTACCCGCATGGTCCGTGGCGTCAACGTGCTTGCCAATGCCGTCAAGGCCACCCTGGGCCCGAAGGGCCGCAACGTCGTGCTCGAGAAGAGCTTCGGCGCGCCGACCATCACCAAGGACGGCGTCTCCGTCGCCAAGGAAATCGAACTGGCTGACAAGTTCGAGAACATGGGCGCGCAGATGGTCAAGGAAGTCGCTTCCAAGACCAACGACAACGCCGGCGACGGCACCACCACCGCCACCGTGCTCGCCCAGGCCCTGATCCGCGAAGGCGCCAAGGCCGTGGCTGCCGGCATGAACCCGATGGACCTCAAGCGCGGTATCGACCAGGCCGTCAAGGCTGCCGTCGTCGAGCTGAAGAACATCTCCAAGCCCACCACCGACGACAAGGCGATTGCCCAGGTCGGCACCATCTCGGCCAACTCGGACGAGTCGATCGGCAACATCATTGCCGAAGCGATGCAGAAGGTCGGCAAGGAAGGCGTGATCACCGTTGAAGAAGGCTCGGGCCTGGAAAACGAGCTGGACGTGGTCGAGGGCATGCAGTTCGATCGCGGCTACCTCTCCCCGTACTTCATCAACAACCAGCAGAGCCAGTCGGCCGACCTGGACGACCCGTTCATCCTGCTGCACGACAAGAAGATCTCCAACGTGCGTGACCTGCTGCCCGTGCTGGAAGGCGTGGCCAAGGCCGGCAAGCCGCTGCTGATCGTCGCCGAAGAAGTCGAAGGCGAAGCGCTGGCGACCCTGGTGGTCAACACCATCCGTGGCATCGTCAAGGTCGTGGCCGTCAAGGCACCGGGCTTCGGCGATCGTCGCAAGGCGATGCTGGAAGACATGGCCGTGCTGACCGGCGGCACCGTGATCTCCGAGGAAGTGGGTCTGGCGCTTGAGAAGGCGACCATCAAGGACCTGGGCCGTGCCAAGAAGGTGCAGGTCTCCAAGGAGAACACCACCATCATCGACGGTGCTGGCGATTCGGCCGCGATCGAGTCGCGCGTCGGCCAGATCAAGACCCAGATCGAAGACACCTCGTCCGATTACGACCGCGAGAAGCTGCAGGAACGTGTGGCCAAGCTCGCCGGCGGTGTTGCCGTGATCAAGGTCGGCGCCTCGACCGAAATCGAAATGAAGGAAAAGAAGGCACGCGTCGAAGACGCCCTGCACGCCACCCGTGCAGCCGTCGAAGAAGGCGTGGTCCCGGGCGGCGGCGTGGCCCTGGTGCGTGCGCTGGTGGCCGTCGGCAACCTGACCGGTGCCAACGAAGACCAGACCCACGGCATCCAGATCGCCCTGCGCGCGATGGAAGCCCCGCTGCGCGAAATCGTGGCCAACGCCGGCGAAGAGCCGTCCGTGATCCTGAACAAGGTCAAGGAAGGCACCGGCAACTACGGCTACAACGCGGCCAACGGCGAGTTCGGCGACATGGTCGAATTCGGCATCCTGGATCCGACCAAGGTCACCCGTTCGGCACTGCAGAACGCCGCCTCGATCGCCGGCCTGATGATCACCACCGAAGCCATGGTGGCCGATGCACCGAAGAAGGACGAGCCGGCGATGCCGGCCGGCGGTGGCATGGGCGGCATGGGCGGCATGGATTTCTGATCCAGCCCCATCGGTTGTTGCATCAAAAAAAGGACCCCGCCGCAAGGCGGGGTTTTTTTGTGGCCGACGAGCCGGATGGCGCAGGACGCGATCGCCCGGATGATCGGCACCGAAGCAGGTGGCCGACGCACGCATTCCACAGGTCATGCAATCCGCACGCCCCGTACCCGGACCGTGTCGAACCCCGCGCACGCACGGCCACGCAACCCCATGACCCCGTAGGAGCGCACCTGGGCGCGAAGAGGCGTTACCGGTAACGCCCCAATCGCGCCCGGGTGCGCTCCTACGCAGCGTCGATGCGGCACCGGCCCGCGCACGCAGAGTCGATGTGGCACCGGCCCGCGCAAGCGGCTCGCGGCGCGGACGGTGTCGAACTCCGCGCACGCACGGCCACGCAACCCCATGACCCCGTAGGAGCGNGGCTTTACCGGTAACGCCCCAATCGCGCCCGGGTCCGCTCCTACGCAGCGTCGATGCGGCACCGGCCCGCGCACGCAGAGTCGATGTGGCACCGGCCCGCGCAAGCGGCTCGCGGCGCGGACGGTGTCGAACTCCGCGCACGCACGGCCACGCAACCCCATGACCCCGTAGGAGCGCACCCGGGCGCGAAGAGGCTTTACCGGTGACGCCCCAATCGCGCCCAGGTGCGCTCCTACGCAGGGTCGATGCGGCATCAGCCCGCGCACGCAGAGTCGATGCGGCACCGGCCCGCGCAAGCGGCTCGCGGCGCGGACGGTGTCGAACTCCGCGCACGCACGGCCACGCAACCCCATGACCCCGTAGGAGCGNAGAGTCGATGCGGCACCGGCCCGCGCAAGCGGCTCGCGGCGCGGACGGTGTCGAACTCCGCGCACGCACGGCCACGCAACCCCATGACCCCGTAGGAGCGCACCTGGGCGCGAGAGGCTTTACCGGTAACGCCCCAATCGCGCCCGGGTGCGCTCCTACGCAGGGTCGATGCGGCACCGGCCAGCGCAAGCGGCTCGCGGCGCGGACGGTGTCGAACTCCACGCACGCACGGCCACGCAACCCCCATGACCCCGTAGGAGCGCACCTGGGCGCGAAGAGGCTTCACCGGTAACGCCCCGGTCGCGCCCGGGTGCGCTCCTACGCAGGGTCGATGCGGCATCGGCGCGCGCAAGCAGCTCGCGGCGCGGACGGTGTCGAACTCCGCGCACGCACGGCCGCGCAACCCCATGACCCCGTAGGAGCGCACCTGGGCGCGAAGAGGCTTTACCGGCAACGCCCCAATCGCGCCCAGGTGCGCTCCTACGCAGGGTCGACGCGGCACCGGCGCGCGCAAGCAGGGTCGATGCGGCACCGGCGCGCGCAAGCGGCTCGCGGCGCGGACGGTGTCGAACTCCGCGCATGCATGGCCAGGCAAGCCCATGACCCCGTAGGAGCGCACCTGGGCGCGAAGAGGCTTCACCGGTAACGCCCCAGTCGCGCCCGGGTGCGCTCCTACGCAGCGTCGATGCGGCATCGGCGCGCGCAAGCGGTTCGCGGCCCCAAGCGTGTGCACCATCGCAAAACCGCGCAGATCGCGACATCAATCACATTTGCGTGACAGTGTGTTGACATCGATGTCAACGCCATCCTAGCGTCGCTGGGCAGGCGCTTGCGCCGAACGGTCGGGGGGCCATCGGACAGGGGGCGGCGATGCGGTGCATCGCTCGCAGGCGTCGTTGCAGTGGAACGCCATGCCGGCCATGCCGGCCTCTCCCGGGGATCTTATGAACTGCCGCAGCCATCGCCTTGCCTTGTCGATTTCCTTGTCCCTTGCCCTGACCGCCGCGGTCGCACCGTCGGCCGCTGCCCAGCAGGCCGAAGCGGATCAACCGCGTGCCACCTCCACCCTGGACGCGGTCAGCGTGACCGGCTCGCGCATCAAGCGCGCGCAGGTCGAAGGCGCGCAACCGGTGGTCACCATTTCCGCGCAGCAGATCCAGCAGGAAGGGTTTGCCACCGTCTACGACGTGCTCAACAGCATGAACCAGCAGGGCTCGGTGGAAGCCGATACGCAGTGGGGCTCGCACACGCCCAACGCCTCGCCGATCAACCTGCGCGACCTCGGGCCGGGCCGCACGCTGCTGCTGGTCAATAGTCGCCGCGTGGCCGATTACCCGCTGCCCTACGGTGGCGAAAGCAATTTCTCCAACTACAGCAACATCCCCGCCGCCGCGGTGGAGCGCATCGATATCCTCACCGGCGGCGCCTCGGCGATCTATGGCTCGGACGCGGTGGCCGGCGTGATCAACGTCATCCTCAAGCGCGATTACCAGGGCGACCAGCTGCGCCTGCGTGGCGGCACCGCCACCGAAGGCGGCCGCGACAGTTTCGACGTGTCCTGGGCCGGCGGGCGCACCGGCGAGAACTGGAGCGTGACCTACGCGCTGCAGGCCACCCGGCGCGATCCGCTGAGCGGGCGCGATCGCCCGCAGATGGACGATTCGGACGACATGTCCTATTCCAACTGGACCGGGCAGAACCGCCGCTACGGCTTCAATCCGTTCACCGGGCTGAGCCTGGTCGATGCCGACACCAATGAACGCCTGGCGCCGCCGCCCGGCACCTGCGCGCGCTTCGGCGGCGAGTTCATCGACGGCCAGCGCCTGAGCTACAACCAGAACACCGGCGAGCTCACCGATGCCGGCAGTTACTGCGGCATGGCGCGCGATTACGGCGACTGGGGCCTGGTCACCGGCAGCGAGGATTATTCGGCGTACCTGTACGGCACCTGGAAATTCGGCGAGCACACCGAAGCCTGGGCCACGCTGTCGGCCAACCGCAGCATCGGGCGCTGGACCTACGACCCGCCGTATGTGCTGCTCGGGCCGTTCCAGGATGCCCGCACCGGGCGGTCGTTGAATGCCATCCGCCAGCTCACCCGCCGCGAAGCCGGCGGCTGGGACCGGCTGGCCAACTACAACAAGGAGCAGTCCTGGGACCTGGGTGCCGGACTGCGCGGGGTATGGGCCGACCGCTTCGACTGGGAGCTGAGCGTGGGCCGTTCGCGCTACACCGTGGACGAATACATCCGCACCGTGGATACCGCGCGCGCCACCGACTACTTTCTCGGCAGCCCGCTCGGCACCGGCGCCGATGGCAACCCGATCCACGCGGTCAACGAGGCGCGCTGGTACGCGCCGTTGTCCGGCGACGAGTACGACGAGCTGGTCGCCAAGTCGCATAATTCGGCGTATTCGTGGGTGAATCAGGCCACTTTCAGCCTCAGCGGCGATGTGGTGCAGGGCTGGGCCGGGCCGATCCGCTTCGCCACCGTGGCCGAGGTCGCCAAGCAGGGCTACCAGTTGTCGCCGGACCCCTGCGCCAACGAATGCTATCCGGTGGACGTGGTCGACAGCGGCGGCGGCGAGCGCCTGCGCAGCTCGGCCGGGCTGGAATTCCAGATCCCGCTGCTGTCCACGCTCAGCGCCAATGTCGCCGGCCGCTACGACCGCTACAGCAACTACCGCTCGTCCGCGGCCATCCAGACCGAGGTAGGCGAACAGAGCGACACTACCTGGAGCGCCGGCCTGGAATGGCGGCCGGTGGAGAGCCTGCTGGTGCGCAGCACGCTGGCCACCAGTTTCCGCGCGCCGGACATGCACTACGTGCTCGGCGAACCCAGCTCCACCAACCAGACCGTGATCGACCAGTACCGCTGCATCACCTCCGGCGCGTACCAGACCGGCGGCTGCAACGACGAGAACGGCAACATCTTCTACACCGTGGACGTGAACCGTCGCGGCACCCCGGATCTGCGCTCGGAAACCGGTCGCTCGTTCACCGGCGGGGTGGTGTGGGACATCGTGCAGGGGCTGTCGCTGAGCGTGGATTACTACCGCATCCAGCTGGAGGAAATGATCAAGGACCTGGACCGCGACGAGATCCTGTCGGCCGAAGCCGGCTGCCGCACCGGCACCACCATCAGCGGCGGCGCCTGGAACAATCCCGGCGGCGCCGGCTATTGCGACACCATCACCTCGCGCGTGACGCGCAACGCCGACGGCACCATCGCCAGCATCGAGCGCGGCCCGATCAACCTGGCGCAGATGGAAACCTCCGGCATCGACGCCGCGCTGAAATACCGGCTCGCCACCGCCGGCTGGGGCAACTTCCAGTTGTCGCTGGATTACAACAATCTGCTCGCCTACCGCGAACAGATCTACCGCACCGACAGCGACGAGAACCGCCGCGACGAACGCGTGCGCAGCCGGGTGCGTGGCAGCGTGCACTGGGACAACGGCGGCGCCTGGGACTGGACGGTGTACTTCCGCCGGCTCGGCTCGATGCGCGCGGTCAACTGGGGCACCTGCGCCCGTTTCGACGATGGCTACCAGCCCAGCGCCTCGGACCAATGCCTGGTCACCGACACCGGCAACGTCAACCTGGGCCAGACCAGCAAGCGCTACTTCGGCCGTGTCGGCCCGGCGATCTACTGGAACCTCAGCGCCGGCTACAGGATCACCGACCACGCCAAGGTCAACTTCTACGTCAACAACGTGTTCAACGAAGTGGGCTACGAGAACAAGGAGCGCTTCTACGGCTACGGGTTCTACAACACCACCTTGTTCAACCCGATCGGCCGCGAAGTGGCGGCGGAATATGTGTTCACCTTCTGATTGAGCGTGGCGGCCGCACCACACGTCACGGCATGGCGCCGTGGCGTGTGGTGCAGGCAAAGACGGGCGCGCCGTTTGTCTTCCGCCCTGCAGCAGGTGGGGTTGCGTGGTTGCCGACGATGGTCGATACGAGATTTTTTTGCCGCAGGGCCTGGCTGGATCTTGGCATCGCGGGAGTTAGCGCTACTTGTCGCTGGGTACGTTGTCCGAGTACGCAGTGCAGTGACCCCACATCGAAGCCGGCGCTGGTGGAAGCCATGTAAGGGAGAGAGGGCTGGTCGGGTGTACCGCGCCCAGGCCCGAATTCCGCGGAGGTGCTGATCGATTGTTCGCATCGTCATGATCGGCCGTGCTTATGCCTGCGGCGTATCGGCGTTGCATCCCTGCGCAGCTTGCGTCTGAGACGCCGCAATTGCAGGGGTTTGGAAGCGATAAGGTGCGGGTCAGGCCATCGACCCGGATGGCGCCGGCAGCGCACTTCAGCGTTCCGTTGCCGATGAAACAGTGGCAGCGGCGAAACGTGCGTGGTATCAATGCACCCAATGAACGCACCCCGCAGCCAGTTTTACTTTTGGTACTACGGTTTTCCGATGCCGCTGGCGGAGGACGGATTGCGCTCACCCTGAAGAAATCTTCAGCAGCATTCCCGAAAAGCCGCCAGCGCACACTGGCGGCTTTTTTGTTGCCGCCGCGCCTGGCTCCCTGATGCAACACCGCCCACCGAGACACTGTTATGCCGCCTGTGACCGATGACCTGCGTATCCGCAAGATCGAAGCCCTTGCCCCGCCTTCGCAGCTGCTGTCGCTGCTGCCCTGCGACGAGCGCGCCTCCGAAACCGTGACCAACTCGCGTGCCGCACTGCACGCCATCCTGCATGGCCACGACGACCGCCTGGCGGTGGTGATCGGGCCCTGCTCGATCCACGATCCGGTCGCGGCGATCGAGTACGCGCAGCGTCTGCGCCCGCTGCGCGAGCAGCTCGGCGATGCGCTGGAAATCGTGATGCGGGTGTACTTCGAAAAGCCGCGCACCACCATCGGCTGGAAGGGCCTGATCAACGATCCGGACCTGGATGGCAGCTTCCAGATCAACAAGGGCCTGCGGGTGGCGCGCGGTCTGCTGCGCGACATCAACAACCTCGGCCTGCCGGCCGGCGTGGAATTTCTCGACATCATCTCGCCGCAGTACATCGCCGACCTGGTGGCCTGGGGCGCAATCGGCGCGCGCACCACCGAAAGCCAGGTGCACCGCGAAATGGCCTCCGGCCTGTCGTGCCCGGTGGGCTTCAAGAACGGCACCGGCGGCGACGTCAAGATTGCGGTGGACGCGGTGGGCGCGGCCTCGCACCCGCATCATTTCCTGGCCGTCACCAAGGATGGCCACACCGCGGTGGCCGCGACGGCGGGCAACCCGGATTGCCATGTGATCCTGCGCGGCGGCAAGGTGCCCAACTTCGACGCGGCCAGTGTGGAAGCGGCCAGCCAGGTGCTGAATAAATCCGGCTTGCCGGCGCGCCTGATGATCGATGCCAGCCATGCCAACAGCGGCAAGAATCCCGAGAACCAGCCCAAGGTCATCGACGATATCGCCACGCAGCTGGAAGGCGGCGAGACGCGCATCGTCGGCGTCATGGTGGAGAGCCACCTGGTCGGCGGACGCCAGGAGCTGGTGCCTGGCTGCGCACTTACCTACGGCCAGAGCATCACCGACGGCTGCCTGGACTGGGACGCCTCGGTACAGGTGCTGGAGCGCCTGGCGACGGCGGTGCGTGCGCGGCGTGCCAGGCGGGTTGCCGAAGCGGCGTGATCGTCGGGCAGCCGGGTGAGACGACGCGGCGCTGCGCGCCACCTTCTCCCGCAGGGAGAAGGGATAAGCCCCGCTCCCTCCCGCGCGCCAGGGCAAGCTTGCGCGTCACTGGCGCGCGTGCCCTGCGCGCCCGCGCTGCCAGCGCGGACCGGGGCACGGGGGCTGGGACGAGGGGACGGGACGGCAGAAGACAGCCAACTGCGAGCGCTGCACTGCAAGACAGCAACAACAGCAAAAACAACAACAGCAAAAACAACAGCAGCAACAGCAGCANCAGCAACAGCAGCAGCAACAACAGCAGCAACAGCAGCAACAGCAGCAACAGCAGCAACAGCAACAGCAGCAACAGTAATGCTTTTACGCATTGTCACGACGTGGCTGTTGTGTAGCGCGACCAGCCACGGCGTCCGGGCTGAAATCCGTCACAACCGCAGCGCTGCTGATTGCCTAAGGCAGACCACCATCCAGCATCGAAGTGCGTCCAACGCACCCATCGCGCCGCAGCGATGGACTACAACGCCGAACGCCGAACGCCGAACGCCGAACTCCCGACTCCCGACTCCCGACTCCCGACTCCCGACTCCCGATTCCCGATTCCCGATTCCCGATTCCCAATTCCCAATTCCCGATTCCCGATTCCCGATTCCCGATTCCCGATTCCCAATTCCCAATTCCCAATTCCCAATTCCCGATTCCCGATTCCCGATTCACCCCAACATCTTCCCCGTCTCCAACCAGCGCTGATGCCACGACAGCGCCTCGGTCAGCAGATGCGGGGTGTGCTTGCCATAGCTGTCGCGATTGGCGCGCGCCACGTAATCTTCCAGCGCATCGCGGTAGCGCGGGTGCACGCAGTGGTCGAGCAACTGGCGTGCGCGCTGCTTGGGCGTGAGGCCGCGCAGATCGGCCAGGCCCTGTTCGGTGACGATCACCGAGACGTCGTGTTCGGTGTGGTCGACATGGCTGACCATCGGCACGATCGACGAGATGCTGCCGGCCTTGGCGATGCTGGGGCTCAGGAAGATCGACAGGAAGCCGTTGCGCGCGAAGTCGCCGGAGCCACCGATGCCGTTCATGATGCGGCTGCCCATCACGTGGGTGGAATTGACGTTGCCGTACAGGTCGGCCTCGATCATGCCGTTCATGCCGATGCAGCCGAGCCGGCGCACCAGCTCCGGGTGATTGGAAATCTCCTGCGTGCGCATGATGATGCGCTGCCGGTAGAAATCGATGTTGCGCTTGAATTCCTCGTTGCCCTCCGGGCTGAGCGCAAAACCGGTGCACGAGGCGTAGCGCAGCACGCCATCGCGCAGCAGCGCCAGCATGCCGTCCTGGATCACCTCGGTGAAGGCCTCCAGGTCGCGGAAACCGCTGCGTGCAAGCCCCGCCAGCACCGCATTGGGAATATTGCCCACGCCCGATTGCAGCGGCAGCAGGCTGGCCGGTAGCCGGCCCTTGCCCACTTCATGGCGCAGGAACGCGATCAGGTGTTCGGCGATGCGTTCGCTGCTTTCATCGGCCGCGGCGAACGGGCTGTTGCGGTCCGGGCCATGCGTGCGCACCACTGCCACGATCTTGTCCGGATCGCAGCGCAGGCTGGGCTCGCCGATGCGGTCGTCGCCGTGGATCAACGGAATCGGCTTGCGCTGCGGTGGCAGCGCGGTGCCGTAGTAGACATCGTGCATGCCGTCCAGGCCGGCCGGCTGCCAGTCGTTGACCTCGATGATCACCTTGCTGGCCAGGTCCAGCCAGGTCTTGTTGTTGCCGATCGAGGTGGACGGCACCAGGCTGCCGTCGGCGCGGATCGCCGAGACCTCCACCACGGCGGTGTCGATCTGCCCGTAGAAGCCGAACCAGACATGCTGGGCGACGTGGCTGAGATGGATGTCGATATAGTCCAGCGTGCCGGCGTTGATGCGCTGGCGCGCGTCCGGGTCGGACTGGAACGGCATGCGCATGGCGATGCCGTCGGCCTTGGCCAGCGCGCCGTCCAGTTCCGGCGCGGTGGAGGCGCCGGTCATCAGCTTGATCTGGAACGGTTGGCCCTGCAGATGCGCCGCTTCGATGCGCTGCGCCAGCGCCATCGGCACCGCCTTGGGGTAACCGGAGCCGGTGAAGCCGCTCATCGCCACGGTTTCGCCGGGCTGGATCAATGCGGCAGCGGCCTCGGCAGTAACCAGGCGCTCGCGCAGCGGCGCGTACAGGATGCGTTCGTCGGACATGGGCGGCATAGCAAGACAGGGGAACTGCCATTATCGCCGCTGCCTGCGTCGGCCGCGCTGCGACCATGGTGCAATGCGGGTGCGTGGCCACTGCGCACGCACGAGCGAAGCGAGCTGTTGCGTGGCTGGCCAGGGCGCGCAACGCATGCAGGGCTTCATCCACTTTTGTTGCCACATCTGCCGCTGGCGTCGCCGCAGGCATGCGGACAGCGGCCCTCGCGTGCCGGCAAGCCGTGCAGGGCACCAGCTGTGCTGCGGCGCTGACCGCCGAGGCAGCGCCAGCTGCCATGCAACGGCTGCGAGGACGCGCCAACCGGTCCACGTTCACGCCTCGCCGCCAGCGCAACCGCGATAGTGGCGGCAGACTCGACTTGTGCCTGCGCCCATGCCCTCTCTTCGCGACCGCTTCCAGCGCTGGCCCCGGCCATGGCGCATCGCAGTGGTCGTGCTGGTGGCGCTGTATGCGCTGTATCTGCTGGCCGGCAACCTGTTTCTCAACACGCCGCTGTTCGATGCCGTCACCAATCGGCAGCCGCTTAAATTCACCATGCAGACCGGCCCGGCACTGACCCTGTTTCCGGGCCAGGTGATGGCCTGGAACGTGCGCATGCGCGGGCAGGCCAACCGCACCGTGTACGTGTTTCATGCCGATCGCGCCAATGCGCGCGTGGCCTTGCTGGCGCTGCTGCGACGCGAGGTGCGCCTGCCGTGGCTGCACGCCACCGGCCTGAGCGCGGAGGTGGAAACCTCCGACACCCCGATTCCGCCACCGCCACGCGGCGACCAGGGCTGGACGCTGCGCTTCGATGCGATCACCAGCAACAGCATCCGTAGCGCGCGCATGGGCAAGCTGCTGATCGCCGGGCAGGGCCAGGGCAGCGTCGGTTTCCTCAAGCAGCTCAAGGGTGGCCCGTCCGAGCTGTTTCCCTCGCATGCAGGCTTCAGCGATGCGGTGGTCAGCTACGACGGGGTGCAGGTGTTCAATGGCGCGCAGCTGGATGCGCAATTCCAGTTTCCGCGCCACTACCGCGATGAAGCGCCGGGCCTGCGCAAGCTCGGCATCACCCAGGCGCGGCTGCAGCTGAAGGCCGCCACGGTGGCGTTGAAGATCGATACCGGCGCGCCGCACGTGGACATCCGCAGCGGGGCATCGGCGGCGCGGGTGGAGGCCGACATCACCCTGGACGGCGGCGCCTTGCAGCCGGGCAGCCACGCAGTATGGCGCCTGCCATTGATGGCCGGCGTCGGCGCGACCGACCGCGGCATGCTGGCGCTGCAGCTGGACGTGGCGCGCGACATCCGCGTGCAGGCACGGCTGCCGCGCGACGCAAGGACCGGCAGCGAGCTGCAGGCCGATCTGCACGTTGCCGGACGCAGCATCCCCTTCCAGGATCCTGCGCAGCTGCTGCCGCGCCTGTCCGGGCAGGTGCGTGGGCGCTGGCAGTTCGAATCGCTGAACTGGATTGCCGAGCTGTTCGTGCGCAAGCCCTGGTTCCAGCTCGAAGGCGGTGGCCTGGTCGAGGCCGACCTGCGCCTGGCGCAAGGCCGGCTCGCCAGCGGCAGCAGCCTGGAGATTCCGCGGGTGGAGGCGGTGGCGCAGGTGTTCGACACGCGGCTGGCCGGTATCGCCAAGGCGCATGGGCGCATCGACGATGCCGCCACGCCGCAGGCGCATCTGGACGTGAGCATCCCTACCTTCAAGGCCGCACCGCGCGCTGCGCCCAAACAGATCCTGCTGGACGGCCGCGATCTGCAGCTGGCCATGCATGGCGACGCCGAACTGGCGCGCCTGCGCGACACGCTCAAGGCGCAGCTGCGTTTCAGCGATGCCCGCGTGCCCGATCTCACCGTCTACAACCGCTACCTGCCGGGCAACAACGTGCGCCTGCTCGGCGGCAGCGGCAGCCTGACCGGCGATGTGGCGCTCAATGCCGCCGGCGATGTGGGCAGCGGCCACGCCAACCTGCGCGGGCAGGGCGCGCATCTGGCGCTGGCCGGCTTGCAGATGCGCGGCGATGCCGAATTGCAGGCGCAGCTGCAGCGTGCCGACTTCAAGAACAAGGTCTTCGACCTCAGCGGGACGCGCGTGCGCCTGCGCAACATGCGGGTGGGCGATGGCAGCACGGATGCCAACTGGTGGGGGCAGATGCAGGTCGGTGCCGGCACCATCCAGGCCAGCGCACCGTTCCAGGTGGATGCCGACGCGGCGATCCGCATGCGCGACATCGCGCCGCTGCTGTCGGTGTTTGCGCAACGCGCCGACTACCCGCGTTGGGTATTGGGCCTGCTGGATTCGGGCGAACTCGACGCCACCGGCAGGGTGCGTTGGCGCAAGCAGCAATTGCTGATCGACGACCTGCATGCGGAGAATGCACGCCTGTCGCTGCGTGCGCGGCTGGCCTTGAACAACGAGCAGCGCCGCGGCGACCTGTATCTGCGCTGGGGCGTGCTGGGCGCGGGGATCGAACTCGATGGCAAGCAGCGCCAGTGGCATCTGGCCGGTGCACGCGAATGGTACGACGCGCAGCCGGGATTGCTGCCGGCGGTGTCGAAGGCGAAGTAAGCGGCTCGTTGTCTGAGGCTTGTGTATTGCGGCCAGCTTTGCCCTCTTCGAAGAGGCTGTGCGCGCACTGCCGGGCGTGTAGGACATCGACTGCACACCGGGCACCTGCCGGTGCCCAGCCGCAACCGCCGCTGCGCACCGCGCTCACGGTTTCCTTGGCACACTGCGCCACGCCGCGTGCGCGGTCTTCAGGAGCCTGCCGTCATGACGATGCTTGTTCGCGCCCGCTGGCAAAGAGTGCCGCGCCTGGTGCGTTGGCCAGTGCTGGCGTTGCCGGTGGTGTACGCAAGCTATCTGCTGCTCGGCAACCTGTTGCTCAACACACCACTCGGGCCGGCCGCGCTCAATCGCAAGCCCGACAGGTTCACCATGCACTGGGGCCCGGCAGTGACCTGGTGGCCGGGCCGCCTGGCGCTGTGGAAGGTGGAGTTGCAGGGCCGTTCGTCACGTAACCGCTGGAACGTCAGCGCGCAGCGCATGAGCGGGCAGGTGCGGCTGTTGCCGTTGCTGCACCGGCAGTTGCGGGTGCCGGAGCTGCACGCGCACGGCGTGCGTGGCGGCATGCAGGCGGTTGCGCCCCCGCCTGGCACCGCCGCGCCGCCCGCGCCGGCAACAACGCCGGACGCACAGGTTGCCACTGCGCTGACCGGCGCAGCCGGCACGACGGGGGCAGCGACCGCACAAGGCAAGACGTCGACAGGCACGCCAGACGTCTCGGCAAGCACGCAGCCGTCCACGCGGATGGTCGACGCAGCCAGCAGCACGCCGCCATCGGCCCAGGCTGCCAACATTGCCGCCCGCCCCGCGGCTCCGCCACCGACCGCTCCGGCCTGGACCCTGCAGTTCGACCGCATCGTCGCCGACCAGGTGCAGGCAGTGACGCTGCGGCAGCTGCAGATCGAAGGCGATGGCCAGCTGCAGCTCGGCCTGTTCAAGCAATTGCGCGGCGGGCCGATGGAACTGTTTCCCACGCGGGCGCGTTTCGACAATGCACGGATGCGCTGGAACAAGAGCGAAGTGCTGCGCAACGGGCAGCTGCGCATCGACGCCAGCATCGCGCGGCATGCGCCGGAGCAGGCGCGCGGGCTGGCGATGCTGCAGCTTGCCGACGCGCAGCTGAGCGTGCATGGCGACACCGCTGCACTGGCTGTCACGCGCAATGCGCAGGGGCGCCACACGGTTGCCACAGGCGCCGGCAAGGGGCGTGCGGATGGGCAGCTGCGCTGGACACGCGGCGCCTTGCAGCCCGGCAGCCAACTGCAATGGCGTGCACCGCTGCACGATGGCACGCGCACGCCGGCTGCCCTGCTGGGCGAGCTTGCAGCGCAACTGCAGGTGGATCAGGACATGCGTCTGCAAGTGAGCATGCCCGAGCCGGCCGATGCCGGGCTGACCCTGGATGCGGATCTGCGCGTGCAGGGCCGGCAACTGCCACTGCAATCGATGCGCAGCCTGCTGCCGCGCACCTCCGGGCATGCGCGCCTGCATTGGCAACTGTCTTCGCTGAGCTGGATTCCGGCGCTGTTCCCCGACGTGGACTGGCTGACGCTGGAAGGCGAGGGCCTGGTGGACGCGGACCTGCGCATCGATCGCGGCCAGCTCGGTGCCGGCAGCCGCCTGCAGGTGCCGCACGTGCGTGCGCATGTCGGCGTGATGGGGCATGCGATCGATGGCCAGGCCAGCGCCGATCTGCGTGTGGGCGCCGATGCAAGCGGACAGCTGCTGCCGGCACTTGCCTTGCAGATGCAGCAGTTCTCGATTGCGCACGGCGACGCGCCCACGCGCCCGTTCGTGCAGGGCCGCGACCTGCGTCTGGAGCTGCAGACGCGCGCCGATGCGCGCAACCTGGCCACCTTGCGCGACGCCACCCGCGCGCATCTGGCGTTTGCCAATGCGCGCGTGCCGGATCTGCGTGCCTACAACCGCTATCTGCCGCAGCAGCAACTGCGCTTCGATGGCGGCAACGGTGTCTTGAGCGGCGATCTGCAGATTGAACCCGGCGGCCGCATCGGCAAGGGCGGCCTGCGGATCGGCGCACGTGCGGCGCGGCTGCAGTTTGCCGGCCTGGCACTGCGCGGCGATGTGGATGCGGACCTGCGCCTGCAGCGCGGCGATCTGCGTGCAGAAAACTTCCGCCTCGATGCCAGCACCATCCAGCTGCGCAATGTCGGATTCACCGGGCCCGATGGCCGGCGTCGCGATGGCTGGTGGGCGCACATCGCACTGGAAGACACCCGCATGCAATGGCGCCAGCCGGTCGGCGTGGATGGACGCGTGCGCATCCAGGTGCGCGACCTGGCGTTCCTGATGGCGCTGTACGCGCGCGACCGGTCGCTTCCGAACTGGATGCTGCAGCTGGTGGATGCCGGCCAGGCGCAGGTGACCGGGCGCGTGCATTGGCAGGGCGACACCGTCATCGTCGACCGGCTGCAGGCGCGCAACGAACGCTTCCAGGTGGATGCGCGCCTGCGCTTGCAGGGCAGTCAGCGCAGCGGCAGCCTGCTTGCGCGCTGGGGTGTGTTGAGCGCGGCAGTCGGCCTGCGCGGCGACACGCCGGAATGGCATCTGCTGCGTGCACCGGAGTGGTACCGGGCCCAGCCCGACCTGCTGCGCTGAGGGCGCCGCACTCCGGCGCGGGGCGGAGGAAAAGCGCCAGTTCTGTACTGCCTGGTGTTGTTTTGCAGTGCAGCGTGCAAGTGGCGTGCGGGGCGCGCACTATGATCCTGCATCCCGACGTGGGGGAGGGAGCAAAGCCCGCTGGCAGTTCGCTGCAAGCGGGCTTTTTTATTGCCCGATGCCTGGCGAGTCAAGCCACCGCACGCCGCTCACCGCGCCAAAAAGCCCAAGCTGTCGAAGGCTAGGCCAGGCCACTGCCGGCCCGCCCGGGGTGCCAATGGCCCACACCTCGCCACCCGCGTGACGGATCGGCCGGTGGCGGCGCCTGCAGGCTCGGCCGGCTTCCGCTAGAATGAGATCAATTCTCATTTGTCGCCGGGCGCCTTGCCGTCCGCACCCAGCCGTTCAGGAGGTCATCGTGTCGGTCACGCAAGGCGCGCTTCATCAGCAGGTGGAGCGCCTGTACACCGACCACCACGGCTGGCTGCAGGGCTGGCTGCGGCGCAAGCTGGGCGATGCGTTCGTGGCTGCCGACCTGGCGCAGGACACCTTCATCAGCGTGATCAGCGCCGGGGCGGCCGAGCAGATCCGCGAACCACGCCCGTTCCTGGCCACCATCGCACGCCGCTTGATGGCGCACCGGCAGCGGCGCAAGTTGCTGGAAACCAGCTACCTGGAACTGCTGGCTGCACTGCCGGAAGAACTGGCGCCGTCGCCGGAGCAGCAACTGCTGGCGCTGGAAGCGGTGCAGCAGGTGGACCAGGCGCTGGATGGCCTGCCGCCCAAGGTGAAGGAAGCCTTCCTGCTGGCGCATCTGCAGGAGCTGAGCTACGCGCAGATCGCGCAGCGGCTGGGCGTGTCCAGCAGCTCGGTCAAGCAATATCTCACGCGTGCCAACCGGCATTGCCTGTTCGCGCTGTCGGCGTGAGCCGCACGGATGGCTGACGCCACCTCAGGCCGCGGCCAAGCCGCTGCTGGCCAGCGCGCACCGCTGGCCGGCGGGCAGCCGATCAGTGCGCAGGTCGCCGACCAGGCTGCCGAGTGGCTGACGGTGCTGATGTCCGGCACCGCGACCCAGGCGCAGCTGCAGCGCTGGCAACAGTGGCGCGATGCGCATCCGGACCATGCGCGGGCCTGGGCGCATATCGAGGCGGTGACCGGACGGCTGAAGACGCTGACCCCGCAGGCGGCCTATCGCAGCCTGTCGCCGTATGCCGGCAGCAGCGGCCAGGCATCGCCGGGCCGGCGCAAGGCGTTGAACCTGCTGCTGTGGGGCGGGGTGGCCGGGGCCACCGGGGTGCTGGCCTCGCGTACCGAACGCTGGCAGCGCGCCACCGCCGACTACGCCACCGCGACGGGGCAGCGCCGCGAGGTGCAGTTGCAGGACGGCAGCCGCATCACCCTCAACACCCGCAGCGCCATCGATGTGCGGTTCGACGCGCAGCAGCGGCTGCTGCAGTTGCTGGCCGGCGAGATCATGGTGACCACCGCGCAGGCGCTGGGCGCGGGCCACGATGCACGGCCCTTGCTGGTGCGCACCGCGCAGGGCGATATCCGCGCATTGGGCACGCGCTTTTGCGTGCGCCAGGACGAGCACGACACCCGGCTGAGCGTGCTGGAAAGTGCGGTGGAGGTGCGCCCGCGTGCGGCCGCGCAGGCCGTCGGGCGCGTGCAGGCAGGGCAGCAGTGCCGGTTTACTGCCGATGCGCTCGGTGCCATCGCGCCGGTCGATGCCCAGGCCGCGGCCTGGCTGCGCGGGCAGCTGATCGCCGACGAGTGGCGCCTGGATGCGTTTGTCGCCGAACTGGGCCGTTATCGCTCCGGGCTGTTGCGCTGCGACCCGCAGGTGGGCGGCCTGCGCGTCTCCGGCGTGTTCCCGCTGGACGACACCGACCGCATCCTGGCGATGCTGCCCAGCGTGCTGCCGGTGCGGGTGAGCCGGCGCAGCCGTTACTGGGTGACGGTGCAGGCGGCCGGGCAGGGCTGAGGCGCTGCCAGCCGGCACGTCGCCAAAAAAAGTGTGCATCCGGGCTGCCCGATTGCCGCCGTTGTGGCACCTCCCCAATGACGGTGTCGGTGCGACACCAAACCTTTGTGGGAACAGCATGTCGATCACTGCCCGCCGCCGCGGCCAACTTTCTTCTTCCTCGTTGCAGCGCAACGCCCTGGTGCAGGCCGTGCAGCGGCCGCTCGGCACGGCCGTGGCGCTTGCGCTGTGCAGCCTGGCACTGTGCGCCGGCATGCCCGATGCAATGGCCCAGACCACGCCCGCCGCGCAGGATGCCCGCCAGGCGTATCGCATCCCCGCCGGCCCGTTGGCGCCGGCACTGCGTGAACTGGCCGGCTCGGCCAACCTGTTGCTGAGCTTCACCGCCGCGCAGACCGACGGCAAGACCACCGCCGGGCTGGAGGGCAACTACACCGCACCGGCCGCGCTGGCGGCGCTGCTGGCCGGCAGCGGCTTGCGGGCCGTGCCGTTGCAGACCGGCGGCTACGTGCTGCGCGCCGCGCCGCAGCCCAGCGCGACCAGGGACGAAGTGGATGCGTGGCTGCTGCCCACCATCAAGGTGACCGCGCAGGCCAACCGCAGTGCGACCACCAGCGGCACCGGCAGCTATACCGCGCGGGCGGTCAGCATCGGCCGCGGCGAGCAGTCGCTCAAGGACATTCCGCAGTCGATCAGCGTGGTCACCCGCCAGTTGATGGACGAGCAGAACATCACCTCGGTCTACGACGCGCTGGCCAGCACCACCGGCATCACCATCGTGCAGAGCCCGCAGGGCGGCAAGTACATCTATTCGCGCGGGTTCGACATCACCACGGTGCAGTACGACGGCGTGCCGCTCAACCGCGGCATGTACGGCCGGGCGAGCAACTACAGCGCCAACATGGGCATCTACGATCGCGCCGAAGTGCTGCGCGGTGCGGCCGGCCTGCTGCAGGGCGCGGGCAACCCGGGTGGCGCGGTGAACCTGGTGCGCAAGCGCCCGCTGGATGTGCCGGGCGTGAGCGTGATGGTGCAGGGCGGCAGCTGGGATCGCTACGGTGCACTGATCGATGGCAGCGCCAACCTCGGCGCCGATGGCGCACTGCGCGCGCGCGGGGTGATCGATTACCAGGATCAGCGCGCGTTCGTCGAGGGGGTCACGCGCCGCACGCCTACCTACTACGGCACGCTCGATTACGCGTTTTCGCCGCAGACCCAGCTCAGCCTGGGCGTGAGCTACGAACAGGTGGAAGGCCGGCCGTTCTTCGGCGGTCTGCCCAGTTTCAGCGATGGCCGCGATATCGGCCTGCCGCGCCGGACCAATCTGGGTGCGTCCTGGAACCGGCAGTCCTCGTCCAATCGCGGGCTGTATCTGGACCTGGACCATCGCTTCACTGCCGATTGGGTGTTCAAGCTCAGTGCGGTGCAGGTGCGCGAGCTGCACGATCTGAAATACGCCAGCTCCAGCCGCGCGATCAATCCGGCCAACGGCACCGGCGCCTTGTTGGCCGCGCGCACCATTTCCGACGCGGATGCGTTCGGCTTCGACGCCAACGTGATCGGGCATTTCAATGCACTGGGGCGCAGGCACGAGTTGGTGATCGGCAGCAACTTCGCCGAGACCACCGTCGATACGGTCTACGGCAACAAGAACAACGTCCAGACCTTCAATGTGTTCGCTCTGCAGCGCAATGTGCGCCCGATCAGCGATGCGGAAATCTTCGCCAATGCACGCGAGGCCCGGCATGGCACCTCGCGCGAATTCGGCGTGTATGGCGCATTGCGCTGGCAGCTGACCGACCCGTTGAGGGCCATCGTCGGCACCCGCGTGAGCTGGCACGACACCCGCTGGAACACCACCACCACCGGGCTGTCGCCGTCGCAATCGATCGAGCACACCCGCGAGACCGGGCAGGTCACGCCGTACGCCGGCCTGTTGTACGCCTTGAGCCCGACCTGGTCGGCCTATGCCAGTTACGCGGACATCTTCCAGCCGCAGAACGCGCAGACCGAAGCGGGCGAGATGCTCAAGCCGATGACCGGTGCCAACTACGAGCTGGGCCTCAAGGGCGAGTGGCTGGACGGGCGCATCAATACCGCGCTTGCGCTGTTCCAGATCGAGCAGAAAAACCGCGCCCAGGCCGACCTGAGCACCAGCCCCACCTGCCGCAACAACGATTTCTGCTACATCGACAGCGGCAAGGTGCGCAGCCGCGGCTTCGATGCCGAAGTCAGCGGCGAGGTGCTGCGCGACTGGAACGTGTTTGCCGGCTACACCTTCAACCGCACCACCTACCTGCAGGATGTCAGCAGCCAGGGCCAGACCTTCAACAGCTACACGCCCAAGCACCTGCTGCGGGTATGGACCACCTACCGGCTGCCGGGCGTGCTGCAGGATGTCACCGTCGGCGGCGGTGTCAGCGCGCAGAGCGCGGCGTACCGGCAGATCGGCACTGCCACCGCGCCGATCCAGGGGCGTGCGGTCTGGAACGCGTTGGCGCGGTATCAGGTCAACCGGCAGTGGTCGGTGGCGGTCAATCTCAACAACGTGTTCGACAAGCACTACGACACCACCTTGTCGAGCTTCGTTAACGGGCGCTATTACGGCGAACCGCGCAATGTGATGGTGACCCTGCGCGGCGCGCTGTGATGCGTGCACGCGTGCGGCGGTGGTGCCTGGTGCGTGCCGGATGAGAGATGGCTTTCGTCAAAGCATGGCCTGGCTGCACACCTGGTGCGGCCTGAGCTGCGGCTGGCTGCTGTGCGCGATCTTCCTGACCGGCACGCTCAGCGTGTTCCGCGATCCGATCACCCGCTGGATGCAGGCCGCACCGGCGCTGCCGAGCGCGCGCATGCACACGGTCCTGTCGGAAGACGCGCTGGTGCCGCGTGCACTGGCGCAACTGCGCCAGCTTGCGCCGCAGGCGCGCCTGTGGCGGATCAGCCTGCCCACGCATCCGGGCGAGGCGCTCACGCTGGTCTGGCGGACTTCCGATGGCCAGGATCAGGCAGTGCTGGATCCCGGCAGCGGTGAGTTGCTGCCATCGCCGTGGGGCCGGCAGACCGAAGGCGGCCGGCATTTCATGAGCTTCCACTACACCTTGCACGGCGGCATTCCCGGCTATTGGCTGGTGGGTTGGGTGTCGATGTGCGGGCTGATCGCGCTGGTGTCCGGGGTGATCGTGCACAAGCGGATCTTTCTGGATGTCTTCACCTTCCGCCCGGGCAAGGGCCAGCGCTCGTGGCTGGACGCACACAACGCCACGGCGGTGCTGACGCTGCCGTTCCTGCTGATGATCGTCTACACCGGCCTGGCGTATTTCTACACCAGCTACGTACCCGGGCCGTTGCAGGCGCTGTACGGCAGCGACGAGGACGCGTACACGCGCTATGCCGATGCGCTGGCGCCGGCAGTGCCTGCGGCCAGCGCAGGCGAAAAAATCCCGGTCAACAGCGTGCCCGCCTACCTGCCGGAGCTGGTGCAGCATGCAGCGGTGCTCAATGGTGCGCCTGCGCAGACACTGGTGATCGAGCGGCCCGATCGCCCTGACAGCAGGCTGCGTGTGATCGCGCGCGCGGCCGATACCGGCCGCGCGCGGCGCCTGCTCAACCCCGCCAGCAGCGTGGTGTTCGACGCAAACAGCGGCGTGGTGCTGGAGCGGCATGCGGATGCTGCACGGATGCAGCTGCACGCGCAGGACGTGGAGGAGGCCGTCAAGACCTTGCACGTGGCCGGTTTCGGCGGCTGGACCAGCAAGTGGCTGTACTTCATCTGCGGCCTGGCCGGCACCTTGATGATGGCCACCGGCACGCTGCTGTTTTCGATCAAGCGGCGCCGGCGCAGCGAACAGGAGTTCGGCGCGGCCACGGCCGGCATCTATCGGGTGGTGGAAGCGCTCAATGTCGCCGCGCTTGCGGGAACCGCGTTGGCCAGCATCGCGTATGTCTACGCCAACCGCCTGGTGCCGGCTGCGCAGGCCGCGCGCAGCCAGATCGAGATCCACGCATTCCTGTGGGTGTGGGCGGCCACGCTGCTGCATGCGCTGCTGCGCCGGCCCGCGCGTGCCTGGGTGGAACAACTGGCGATGACCGCGTTGCTGTGCCTGGGCTTGCCGCTGCTCAATGCGGTCACCACCGGACAGCACCTGGGTGTGTATCTGGCGGCCGACGACCTGCAGCGCGCCGGGGTCGAGCTGGTCTCGCTCGTCTTCGGCGTTGCATTTGCCTGCGCGGCGTATCGTGTGCACCGCAGGACTGCGCAACCGCTGCCGGTGCGCAGCAGGCGTGGTGGCGCAACCCGGCGGGAGGTGTCGTGAGGCGTGCTCCCGGCACCGGGGCGGTGACGCGCTACCGCTGGTCGGTTGCCGGTCGCGTGCTCGCTGCCAGTGTCGGCGGCTATGTGCTGACCTCCACCGGTTGCAGTGTGCTTGCGCAGCTGCTGTCCCGCTTTGCCGGCGTGTCGCCTGCGGTATCGGTGCTGGGCACGACCTTGCTGAGTTTCGCCATCTACACCGTCGTCGTGCTGTGGATGTTTCGTGCGCGCAGTGCGTTGCGCATGTGGGGGTGGCTGGGCGTGGGCAGCGCCGTGCTGGGGGGTGTGAACTGGGCGCTGGGACATCCGCCATGGACGGGCTGACGGCGGCGTTGCTGGGGACCGCGCTCTGCCATGCCGCACTGATGGCCCTGGCCGTGGCGATGCATCGCCATTACGAGCAGCTCACCAGTCGCCGCACTGCACCGGTCACACAGCGACGGTGGCTGCGTTCGGTGGGTGTCTGTCTGTTGATCGCCGCGCTGGCGCTGTGCGTGCTGGTCTGGGGCGGCACGGTGGGCACCTTGTTGTGGCTTGGGTTTGTCAGCGTGGCCGCGCTGTGGGTGGCGCTGGGCCTGGCGTACGCGCCGCGCTGGAGTGCAGGGCTGGCCGTGCTGCTGGGCGGCGCAGCATGCGCCGTGATGGCTTGGCACGTGCTGTAGTTTGTGTTGCTTGCTGGTTGTTGCTTGAAGACCACACACACCGACCATCCCGCCTGGTCCTCGCCCGCCCACCGTCGCGGGACCTTACGCGGCATGGATGCCGCGTAAGAGCCTCCATGGACGGATTCACGGCGTGTCCCGCGATGATGGGCAGGCGAGGGCCCTGCAGCCAAGCGCCAGGTCGACTGCTCTACCGCTAAGGACCCACCGCAGGCATGTGCCGCCATCGCGCAGGGATGCCAGAATCGCCGCATGTCTCCGCCTACCCCATCCATGTCTCCTGCGCTCACCGCCCTGATCGAGCGGGCCGTGGCGCGTGTTCGTCATGCCGTGCCGGCCGACCAGCCCTGGCCGGGCGATGACGTCGATCGGCACCTCGCACAGGTTGCGCTCGCCAGCGAGTTTGCGCTCGATACCCTGGCGCGCCAGCCGGCGTTGCTGCAGCACCTGGCGCAGGCGGATCCACCGCCGTTGCCGCTGCCGCTGCTGGACCCCGCACAGCCCCAGGCCTGGCCCGCGCAGCTGCGGCGTTACCGCAGCGCCGAATCCACGCGCCTGGTCTGGCGCGATGTACTCGGCCTGGATCGTGTCGATGCCACCCTGGCCGGTGCCACCCGCCTGGCCGAAACCTGCCTGCAATGTGGGCTGCAGGCATTGGAGCAGCAATTCCGCGACCGCCACGGCCAGGTGATTGCCGAAGACGGCAGCGTGCAGCGGCTGGTGGTGTTCGGGCTGGGCAAGCTCGGTGGGGGCGAGCTGAATTTTTCCTCGGATGTGGATCTGGTCTATGCGTATCCGCAGGGCGGCCAATCCGATGGTGCCCGTCCGCTGGCAGCGGAGGAATACTTTGCACGCCTGGGCCAGCAGCTGGCCAAGCTGCTCGACGAAACCACTGCCGATGGCTTCAGCCATCGTGTGGACCTGCGCCTGCGTCCGTTCGGCACGGCCGGGCGGGTGGCCTTGTCGTTCACCGGCATGGACCAGTACTTCCAGCGCGAAGGGCGCGACTGGGAGCGCTATGCCTGGCTCAAGGCGCGCGCGGTGGCCGGCGATATCGATGCCGGCGAAGCCTGGCTGGAGACGCTACGCCCCTTCGTCTACCGGCGGTATCTGGACTTCACCGCGCTGGACGGCTTGCGCGAGATGAAGGCGGCGATCACTGCCGAAGTCGCCCGGCACGATCGCCTGGACGACATCAAGCGCGGGCCGGGTGGCATCCGCGAGATCGAGTTCCTGGCGCAATCGCTGCAGCTGATTCGCGGCGGACGCGAACCGAGCCTGCGCGAGCGTCGCCTGCTGCCGGCCTTGCAGGCGTTGGTGGACGCAGGCCAGATCGATGCGGACAACGGGCAGGCATTGACCGAGGCGTATCGCTTCCTGCGCCGGCTGGAGAATCGTCTGCAGATGTTGCGCGATGCACAGACCCATGCCTTGCCGCAGGCGCCGCTGGATCGCGAACGCATCGCGCTGGGCCTGGGCCATGCGGATTGGCCAGCCTTGTTGCAGGCACTCGCTCCGCAACGCGCGCGCGTTGCCGCCGAATTCGCCGAGCTGCTGGCACCGCGCGTGCGCGCCAGCGCGCCCGATGCGCTGGCCGACTACTGGCGCGCCCTGCCCGAAGGGGATGCCGCGCCGCTGGCCGGCATCGGCTTGCACGACCCAGGCGGCGCGCATCAGGTGCTGGCCGATTTTGCGCAGTCCTCCGGCGTGCGTGCGCTCTCCGATACCGCAAGCGCGCGCCTGGACCGGGTCATGCCGGCGTTGCTGCAGGCGGCCACCCGCGCCAGCCAACCCGATGCGGCCGTGCGCCGCATGCTTGGCCTGCTGCAATCCACCTTGCGCCGCACCAGCTACCTGGCCCTGCTGGACGAACAACCCAGCGCACTCGCACGCCTGGTCGATGTGCTCTCGCGCAGCGCCTTGCTGGCCGAGCGCCTGGCGGCGTATCCGCTGTTGCTGGACGAACTGCTCGACACCCGCATCAGCGGCCCGCTGCCCGACCGCGATGCCTTGCAGGCTGCATGCCTGGACACCTTGCAGATCGAAGATACCGAAGCGGCGCTGCGCGAACTCAACGAGCGCCGCCTCGCGTTGAGTTTCCGCATTGCATTGGCCACGCTCGATGGCCGCCAGCTGGCCGTGGACAGCACCCAGCAGCTGGCCTGGCTGGCCGAAGCAGTGGTGCAGACGGTGCTGCAGCTGGCGCGCCGCGAACTGATCGCCGCGCACGGGCAGGTGCCGGGCGGGGCGTTCGCCATCATCGGCTACGGCAGCCTGGGTGGCCTGGAGCTGGGCTTCGGCTCGGACCTGGATCTGGTGTTTCTCTACGACCACCCGCGGCAGGTGGAGGCTTCCGATGGCAAGCGACCGTTGGACGCCGGGCGCTGGTTTGCGCGGCTGGCGCAGAAGGTGATGACCTTGCTGGCCGCCGAAACCGGCGCCGGCCGTCTCTACGAGATCGACGTGCGGCTGCGCCCGGACGGTGGCAAGGGCGCACTGGTGTCCTCGCTGGCCAGTTACCGCGACTACCAGCAGGCCCGCGCCTGGACCTGGGAACATCAGGCGCTGGTGCGTGCGCGTGCGGTGGCCGGCGATGCGGCGCTCTGCGCGGCCTTCGCGCAGGTGCGTGCCGACACCCTGACACGCGTGCGCGACACCGCGGCGCTGCACGAGGACGTGCGCAAGATGCGCGCGCGCATGCGCAGCGAACTGGATCGCAGCGATGCGGGGCGACTGGATCTCAAGCAGGGCGCCGGCGGCCTGGTCGATCTGGAATTCGTCCTGCAGGCCGGCGTGCTCGGCCAGGCCGCACAGCATCCGGCGCTGCTGCTGGCCTGCGCCACGCCCGGCTTGATCGATGCATTGGTGCAGGCGCAATGGCTGCCGGCCGAGAGCGCAGCAGCGCTGCACCAGGCCCACGCCACGCTGGTGGAAGCGGGCCTGGGTTGCACCCTGGATCGCCGGCCGCGGTTGATTGCACCGACCCCGTCCATCCAGCAGGCACGGCACAGCATCTTCACCATCGCGCACGCACAAGGGCTGGCGTTTCCGGTTGGCAAGGACGTGGCAGCGCCATCGCCTTGATCGGCCGGTATCCGGGCGTCGCGACGCTTGCGACATGCAGCGAGTGCGGTACGCAGACCGGGCTGGCAAAGCGCAGCGGGCTGGAATCGCATCCATCCACCGCGCCAGTTGCTGGCCTGCTGGGCTGGGCGCAGGCGCCCCGGTCAGCCCTGCGGCCGCGGCGCACTGCGCCACAGCAGCGCGCGGAACGGGCCGAGCAGGAACACGCCCATGCCCAGCTTCACCGCCAGGTCGCCAGCGGCCCAGCTGATCCACGGCAGGCCCGCACCGGCAAAGGCGATGCTCCAGAAGATCGCCGTATCCAGCGTGGCGCTGCAGGTGGTGGCCACGATCGGCGCGCGCCACCAGCTGCCGCTGCGCAACCGGTCGAACACGCTGATATCCAGCAACTGCGCGGCGATGAAGGCGATGCAGGAGGCCGCCGCGATGCGCGGGGTGGCCAGCCACAGCGACAACGCCACCGCCAGCGCAAAGCCGCACCAGGCGACCTTGCGCGCCGCGCGCGGGCCGAAGCGGCGATTGATCAGGTTGCTCACCAGGAACGCCAGCGGATACGAGAACGCGCCCCAGGTCAGCCAGTCGTTGATCGGGTACTGCACCAGGATGTTGGACAGCAGCACCACCGCGCCCATGGCCAGGACCGCCCACGCCAATGCGCGCGCAGTGAGTGGGGTGAACGGCATGGGCGGGTTGATCGGCATGGCGGTGCGGCAGTGACAGGGCAGTGCGGATTATCCGCGCGTCGGCGCATGCGGGCCAGTGCGCATCGCCGTGCATGACCAACGCGGCAGCGTGTTGCCGGTGGCAACAGCGTCTTGGTCAGCGGATGGCGGCAAGCATGGTGGCGTGACGCCGTGCGGATTGCTTGTGTTCGCGCGGCCGCGGTGCCTTATCGATCCAGTGTGCGTTTGAGCGCATGCCGGCGTGCAGCACGCACATGCCTCCGAAGACATCGCCAACCCGCATGTACACCGCTGCCACGGGCGGCGCGACCAGGAGCACGCGGGCAATTGCGTGCGTGCCAGGCATCGGTGCGCCAAGGCTCTGCAACTGCACGCGGCTATGCGCGTCGGTGACGATCAGCAAACCGGCGCGCAGGCAGTTCGGCAGGCTGCGGAAAATGCCTCTGCGCGTCCCGCGCGTCCCGCGCGTCCCGCCGTGTCCGCAAACAGTGTGTCAGCACAGCCCCATCCCGACCTGGTGTGTCGGTCAGGAGCTTGCCGGCGTCACCAAATCTTGCTGCTGTTCTGCGCAGCGGATTCTGCGGTCGGCACGAACGCCAGCGCCTGGCCTTGCGGCGACTGCACCGTCCAGCCCGCACCGGCCGGACTCGGCTGGAAGGTCACCGTGTCGCCAACGCGAAAGCCCGCAGTCGGGTCGTCCTGGCGTGCCGGCCAGCGCAGCAGTGCCGTGTTCTCGGCTTCTGCTGGATCCTGCAGCTGCACTTCGCAGCCGCCGTCGGTGGCTTTCTCCACCGACTTGACCCGCATCGGCGGCAACGGCCCTGCGGAGGCCTTGTGCGATGCCTCGCCGAGGGCTTCCGACCCTGCCACCGCACTGTGGCCCAGCGCCAGCGACACGAAATACGGCGCGGAGATCACCAGGATCGCCGACATCGCCGAGGCATCGCCGCGGGTGATCGTGGTCAAGCCTGCGTTGGCCGGCAGCGGCTGGCCGAACGCGATGGCGAGCAACAACCCGAGGCCGGCAGATCGAAGAGGAATGGTCATGGGGACGCTCCGTGCGTGGCGACGCTGTGGGGAATGGAATCATCCTGCTGCAGCATCCGTTGCTGCTGCAGGAAATCGAATACCGACTCGACCGTGATCACCGAATAGTTGCCGGAGATGCGCTCGCTGGCGGGATGGTCGGTGACCGCGGCATTGGCGACGAAGAAACGGGCGCCAATACGCTCGCTTAAGTCGAGATGCAGGTGCGCAGGTTGGTAGCCATTGCGCTTGAGCCAGGCCTGGGCGCTGCATCGATCGCTCACCGGCGCAGCTGCCGCATCTGCTGCGTGGGTCGCCGCCAATGCCGCGGCCAGCACTTCGAGCACCCACTGGTTGGAGTTCTGGTAATCGGTGGAGAACGGGTAGGCGATCATGCTGTAGCGCGCCTGGTGCAGCGCATGTGCCAGCGTGGCCGGATCCTGCAGCAACGTGCGCAGTTGCTGCTGCAGCGCCGGTGCCGGCACGCCGACGCGCAGATCGGCAGCGAGGGCACTTTCGCCGATGAAGTTGCTCAGACCTTCGTGATACAGCGCCGAGGTATCCGACTTGCAGTGATTGAGCAGGTGCTTGACCCGCCAGGTGCCGTCGTCCTCGCGCAGCGCGAAGGCCAGATGGCTGTGCTTCAACCCATAGCGGCTCAGATCCTGGCCGCCGCGTGCCAGCAGCACCACCTGCGCACCGTCCACCGCGTCCAGCGCCTGCTGGGTGGACCTGGCCATGTCGAACATCGCTGCCAGCGTGGCGGGTGTCGGATAGTGCGGAGTGCACACCGGCGCGGCGAAGGCGGGGAGTGCGCACGTCAGGGAGACGAGCAACAGCGCCGTTGCAGGCCAACCACGCCGTTTGTGTGCAAGTTGCATGGGGAGTGCATCGTCCTTGTGTCTGTCCCGTGGCATCGGCGGCGGCACCATCATACGTGCAGGCGTTCGCGCACCAGTGCGGCAATGCGCTGGGTTTCGCGCAGTGGTCGTAGCAGCGACGGCGTTGCAAGGACATCCCCTGCATCGCCTAGACGGCCATGCGCCTGCAGTGCCCGCAGATACGTCGCCACCCGGCCCTGCGCGTGTTCGGCAAACGCCGCCACCACCGGGACCCGCGTGGCGCAGGCTTCGGAGAGCAGGTTGACCGAATCGGCGCTGGCCACGATCGCATCGGCCCAGCCCAGCAGGCCGGCATACGGGTTGGGCCCATCGCGCTCGTCGCACCACAGCAGGCCTGGCAGGCCCGCATGCGCCTTGCGCAACGACGCGATCGCCTCGGGCGGGGTGCGCCGGGAGGTGGTGACCAGCAGGCTGCCGCCGGCCGCGCGCACCTGCGCGCGGAGCTGCCTGCACAGCGCCGCAAGCGCCTGGGTGGTCCAGGGCACCTGCGCGGTCGGGCCGCCGATCAACAGCGCCACGCGTGGGCCGGGCAGCGCGCCGAGCCGGGCGAAGGCGGCGCGCCCGGCGGCCAGCCAGGCATCGTCCACCGGGTTCAGGCTGCCGAGTAATGTGATCACGTTCGCGCCGCGCAGCGCATCGTGCTCGGGCACGACCAGCAGATCCCAGTGGCGCGGGGCCAGCCGCGGGTCCAGGATCTGCACCGCCTGGCTGCCGCGCGCGCGCAGCAGCCGGGTGGCCAGCGCGGCCTGGCGCCCGCAGCCGATCACAAGCTGTGGTGGCTGCTGCAACTGCCGGGCAACGCCGGGTCCGAAGGCAGCCTGCGCACCCGGCAACAGGCGCGGTGCGGCCCAACGCCATGGCGCGCGGGCCTGCAGATGCAGTGCCGTGACCGGCGTGGAGTGCAGCGCCTGCGCCAGGGCCTCGGCCTGGCGGGCATTGCCGGCGCGGCCGTCGCTCACCGCCCAGGTCAGCGCCATCGTTTCAGATCCGACATAGATTTGTTTCAGATTGAGCGTGTGTTGCAGCAATCGCGTCACTCTACACTGCGGGTCTTCACGCTGGCGCCCGTGCCGCACCCTACTGTCGCCCATTCCCTTGCTTCCCGGAGTCTCCATGTCCGACTTGCTCGACGCTGCCGCGCTGGATCAGCTGTTTCGTACCGCCCGCACGCAAAACGCCTTTCTCGACAAGCCGGTCAGCGAAGCGCAGCTGCGCGAGCTCTACGACCTGCTGAAGTGGGGCCCGACCGCGGCCAACGGGTCGCCGGCACGTTTCGTGTTCGTGACCACGCCCGAGGGCAAGCAGAAGCTCAAGCCGGCGTTGTCCGAGGCCAATGCCGCCAAGACGCTGGCCGCGCCGGTCACGGTGATCGTCGGCTCCGACGAGGAGTTCCACGAAAAGCTGCCGTACCTGTTCCCGCATGCCGACGCCAAGAGCTGGTTCGAGGGTTCGCGCGAGATGCGCGCAACCGGCGCGTTCCGTAACAGCTCGCTGCAGGGCGCCTACCTGATCCTGGCCGCACGTGCGCTGGGTCTGGATGCCGGCCCGATGTCTGGCTTCGACAACGCCAAGGTGGATGCGGCGTTCTTTGCCGGCACGCCGATCAAGTCCAACTTTCTGATCAATCTTGGCTACGGCGATCCGGCCGGGCTGTTCCCGCGGCTGCCGCGCCTGGGCTTCGACGAAGCCGCACGCATCGAGTAAGCGCGGCCGACAACCGGCTGCGCGCACCGTCAGGCGGGCGCAGCCGGCGCTCCGGCAACAGGGTGCCACGTACACTCCGGCTGCGGAGCGCGCCACCTGCACGCCCCTGGCGACCGCGCGCGGTGTGCAATTGCGCTCTGGCGCATCCGTTTTCCTGCAGTCCTCGTCCGTCTGCGTCCGTTCCATCCGCGTTGATCCAATGCGGCCTCTCATCTCAAGGAGTTTCAATGAAGACCACCCACAAACTGCTGCTGCCGCTCGCCCTGACCCTGGCCATCGCCGCCTGCTCCAAGCCGGCCGACAACGCCGCCGCGCCTGCTGCCGAAACCCCGGCCGCCACCGCCCCGGCCGATGCCGCTGCGACGGCACCTGCCGCCGCCGAACCGGCCGCCTCGACCGCGCCGGCCGTGGAAGTGGCCTCGGGCACCTACACCCTGGACCCGAGCCACACCGACGTGCTGGCGCAGTGGAGCCATTTCGGCTTCTCCAACCCGACCGCCCACTTCGGCAATGTCGACGGCACCCTGGTGTACGACGCGGCCGACGTGACCAAGTCCACCGTGCAGGTCACCCTGCCGCTGTCGGGCCTGAACAGCTTCACCGCCAAGTTCGACGAGCACCTGAAGAGCGGTGACTTCTTCGACGCGGCCAAGTTCCCGACCGCCACCTTCAAGAGCACCAAGGTCGAAGCGGCCGGCCCCAACAAGCTGACCGTCACCGGCGATCTGACCATCAAGGATCAGACCAAGCCGGTCGTGCTGGACGTCACCCTCAACGGTGCCGGCGAGCACCCGATGAAGAAGGTGCCGGCGGCCGGTTTCGACGCCACCACCACCATCAAGCGCACCGACTTCGGCGTCGGCCAGTACGCCCCGAACGTCAGCGACGAAGTGAAGATCCGCATCACCACCGAAGCCCTGCAGGCCAAGGCCGGTGACGCTGCCGCCGCCAAGTAAGTCGCAGCGCAGTCGCGAACTACGTCGCAGCGCAGTCGATGCATCGGTGCGAGCAATCGCACCGATGCGGAACGCAAAAGCCCGCCAATCGGCGGGCTTTTGCTTGGGCGCCCACCAGCTCCCCGCAGGAGCGGCCCAGGCCGCGAGGGCCCCACCCTCAGCCCATCACCACGCATGAGCACCCGACCGTTGTAGGAGCGGCCCAGGCCGCGAGGGCTCTACCCTCAGTCCCACCACAACGCATGAGCATCCGACCGTCGTAGCAGCGGCCCTGGCCGCGAGGGCTCTACCCTCAGTCCAACCACAACGCATGAGCATCCGACCGTTGTAGGAGCGGCCCTGGCCGCGAGGGCTCTACCCTCAGCCCGGCACCACGCGCGTGCCCACCCTCACTCCGCCGCCGGATTCGCCTTCCAGTAGCCCTTGGCGCGCACTGAATCCTTGTCCACGCCCATGTGCTCCTCGAGAAACTTGCGCATCGCACGCGCGCGCATGGATTCGGTGCCGATCCAGTAGAACGTGTCGCCGTCATGCGGCTCGTAATCGCGCAGGCTGTCTTCCAGCAAGGTGCTGCTGGCGGCATCGAAGCCGTTGCGTTCCAGCCAGTACACGTCCACCTCGGCGGCACTGAGCAGCTCCTGGCGTTCGGCCGCATCGGCAATTTCGATAAACACCTCGGCCTGCATGTCGGCGGGCATGGCTTCCAGCCAGCGGCCGATCGCCGGCAAGGCGGTTTCATCGCCGATCAGCACATAGTGGTCGTAGTCGTCGGCAACCAGGAACGAGCCGCGCGGGCCGCCGATCTTCAGCGTATCGCCGGGCTGTGCCTGCGCCGCCCAGCTGGAGGCTATGCCGTCGCCGTGCAGCACGAAGTCGATGCTCAGCTCGCCGCTCTGCGGGTCGAAGTAGCGCGGTGTGTAATCGCGGCCGGGCGAGGGCAGCGCGCCTTCGGCATAGCGCGGGCCATCCGGCGTCATCGTCGGCAGCACGAAGGCGCCATCGGCATTGGGGAAGAACAGCTTGACGTGATCGTCCGGTGCCTCGCTCTGGAAACCGGCAAGCTCGCTGCCGCCGAACACGATGCGGCGCATCTGCGGCGTGAGCGATTCGCAGCGCACCACCTGCACGGAGCGCAGGCGCGGGTCGCGGCGGAGTTGGGTGTGGGTGTGGATGGCCATGTAGTGCGATTCCTGGAGGTGGCGCGCAGATGCGCGGCGGGGGAGTGACTGCAAACGATGATGCGACGATCTAGCTAGCGAGCTGAAAAAGAACAGCGGTTGTTGCTCAGCCTTCTCCCATCGGGAGAAGGTGACCCGCAGGGGGCGGATGCGGGGACGGGCGAAGCCGCGTGCATCTGCCAACCAAGCAAGGTCGATGTCTTGCAGCGACACGCTGATCAATGCGCAGAACAGCGCAGGGACAGCAATGCATGCATGCCACTGACGCCGCGCAACGCAACCACCGCGATGACGCGTCACTGCCGCAAGGCGCAATCAAACCGGCATCGGTTGGCTTCGGATCACGGCGATGGGCGCACTCAGCCGTCGTCGCGCTCCATGCCGTCAGCGGCGGCGTTGAGCAGTGCGGCAATGCGTGTGGTTTCTGCCTCCGTCCATTGCCCGTGCCGCGCAAACAGGCCGTGCTTGATGCGGTGGATGGCTTCGCGAATCGGCGCCGGGGTCTGTGCCTTGATCAGCTCGCGCGCGCGGCGGTGGGTGCGGGCCAATGCGGCATCGAGTGCATCGCGCTGCTGTGCCACGTGCGTGCGGCCGGCCGCGGTCACCTGATAGCGCTTGCGGCCCTCGTCCAACGCGGTCTGCACCCAGCCATCGGCTTCGAGCTGCGCCAGCGCCGGATAGATGGCGCCCGCGCTCGGCGTGTAGAGGCCTTTGAACAGCGCGGTGATCTGCCGCATCAATTCATAGCCATGGCGCGGCTGTTGTTCGATCAGCGCCAGTAGCAGCAGGCGCAGGTCGCCATGCTCCAGTGGCCGCGCGCGGCCACTGCCGCCGCGGCGCGTGGCGCTGGGCGCAAGAACCGGATCGAGCGCGTTCGGCGAGTCATCGTGGCGGGAGTGCATCATTATTCGATATATCGAAGAGTGTCGAAAAGATATATCGAATCGAGATCTCCCGCAAGCACCAGCCTGTCGCCCGGCTGACCGTTCTGCCCCTGCAACCCATGCTGCAATGCGGCTAGACACCGTCGGATTCCATAATTACGATGTAATTAATCCGACATTACGGGCTTGCGCCCGGTGAGGCAGACGCATGAGTCGACAGTGGGACACCCAGGCCGAAAGCCGGCGCCAGCGCCTGCAGCGCGCCGCCGCCCTGGCGCCGCAGGGGCGCGTGGTGGCCGCCGCCGACGTGGTGGCGCTGCTGGAGGCGGTGATCGAGCCGGGCGATCGCGTCTGCCTGGAAGGCAACAACCAGAAGCAGGCCGACTTCCTGGCGCGCTGCCTCACCGAGGTGGACCCGGCCCGCGTGCATGACCTGCACATGGTGCAATCGGTGTTGTCGCTGCCCGCGCATCTGGACGTGTTCGAGCGCGGCATCGCCAAACGGCTGGATTTCTCGTTCTCCGGCCCGCAGGCCGCGCGCCTGGCCGGGCTGGTCGGCGAGGGCCGCATCGAGATCGGCGCCATCCACACCTACCTGGAATTGTTCGGCCGCTACTTCATCGACCTGACCCCGCGCATCGCGCTGGTCACCGCGCAGGCCGCCGACCGCCACGGCAATCTCTACACCGGCCCCAACACCGAAGACACCCCGGTGATCGTGGAGGCCACCGCGTTCAAGGGCGGCATCGTGATTGCGCAGGTCAACGAGATCGTCGACACGCTGCCGCGCGTGGACATCCCGGCCGACTGGGTGGACTTCGTTACCCAGGCGCCCAGGCCCAACTACATCGAACCGCTGTTCACCCGCGACCCGGCGCAGATCTCCGAGATCCAGGTGCTGATGGCGATGATGGCGATCAAGGGCATCTACGCCGAATACGGCGTGGACCGGCTCAACCACGGCATCGGTTTCGACACCGCGGCGATCGAATTGCTGCTGCCCACCTACGCCGAGTCGCTGGGGCTCAAAGGCAGGATCTGCCGGCACTGGGCGCTCAATCCGCATCCTGCACTGATTCCTGCGATCGAATCGGGCTTCGTGCACTCGGTGCATTCGTTCGGCTCGGAACTGGGCATGGAGGCCTACATCGCCGCGCGCCCGGACATCTTCTTTACCGGTGCCGACGGCAGCATGCGCTCCAACCGTGCGTTGTCGCAGACCGCCGGCTTGTACGCCTGCGACATGTTCATCGGCTCCACCCTGCAGATCGATCTGCAGGGCAACAGCTCCACCGCCACGCGCGACCGCATCGCCGGCTTCGGCGGCGCGCCCAACATGGGCTCGGATGCGCGCGGCCGCCGGCACGCCAGCGCCGCCTGGCTCAAGGCCGGGCGCGAGGCGTCACGCCCGGGCGAGATGCCACGCGGGCGCAAGCTGGTGGTGCAGATGGTGGAAACCTTCCGCGAACACATGGCGCCGGCCTTCGTCGACAGGCTCGATGCCTGGGAACTGGCCGAACGCGCCAACATGCCGCTGCCGCCGGTGATGATCTACGGCGACGACGTCAGCCATGTGCTCACCGAAGAAGGCATCGCCAACCTGTTGCTGTGCCGCAGCGCCGAAGAGCGCGAACAGGCCATCCGTGGCGTGTCCGGGTATACCGCTGTCGGCCTGGGCCGCGACAAACGCGCGGTGGAAAACCTGCGCGATCGCGGTGTCATCAGGCGGCCGGAAGACCTGGGCATCCGTCCGCGCGATGCCACGCGCGACCTGCTCGCCGCGCGCACGGTCAAGGACCTGGTGCGCTGGTCCGGTGGGTTGTACGACCCGCCGAAACGTTTTCGCAACTGGTAGGGGCACGGCATGGAAACCCTGCGGTATCGCTTCGATGGCCAGCATGGCGCGCGCGCCGGGCTGGACCATGCGCTGGTCGGCGTGGTCGCCTCCGGCAACCTGGAAGTGCTGGTCGAGCGCGTGCCGCTGGGCGGCGCAATGGAGATCGAGATCCTCACCGCCGCGCGCGGTTTCGGCGCGATCTGGCAGGCGGTGCTGGACGATTTTGCCGCGCGCCATCCGCTGCGCGACGTGCGCATCAGCATCAACGATGTCGGCGCCACGCCCGCGGTGGTGAGCCTGCGCCTGGAGCAGGCGCTGGACGTCCTGCAGGGAGCCGCCGCATGAGCCGCCGCAGTCACCCCGTAGGAGCGCACCCGGGCGCGACGGGCGTTGCCGGTAACGCCCCGGTCGCGCCCGGGTGCGCTCCTACGCTGGTTGTCCGGGGCCNCCCCGTAGGAGCGCACCCGGGCGCGACGGGCGTTGCCGGTAACGCCCCGGTCGCGCCCGGGTGCGCTCCTACGCTGGTTGTCCGGGGCCATGTAGGCACCACCATCCCCATGGTCAAGCGCAACGACGACGCCCCGGCACACCGCAGTGCCCCCGTAGGAGCGCACCCGGGCGCGACGGGGGTTCCCGGTGACGCCCGGGTCGCGCCCGGGTGCGCTCCTACGCTGGTTGTCCGGGGCCGTGTAGGCACCACCATCCCCATGGCCAAGCGCAACGACGATGCCCCGGCACACCGCAGTGCCCCCGTAGGAGCGCACCCGGGCGCGACGGGCGTTGCCGGTGACGCCCCGGTCGCGCCCGGGTGCGCTCCTACGCTGGTTGTCCGGGGCCATGTAGGCACCGCCATCCCCATGGCCAAGCGCAACGACGACGCCCCGGCACACCGCAGTGCCCCCGTAGGAGCGCACCCNCATGTAGGCACCGCCATCCCCATGGCCAAGCGCAACGACGACGCCCCGGCACACCGCAGTGCCCCCGTAGGAGCGCACCCGGGCGCGACAGGCGTTCCCGGTAACGCCCCTGTCGCGCCCGGGTGCGCTCCTACGTTGGTTGTCCGGGGCCATGTAGGCACCACCATCCCCATGGCCAAGCGCAACGACGACGCCCCGGCACACCGCAGTGCCCCCGTAGGAGCGCACCCGGGCGCGACGGGCGTTGCCGGTGACGCCCCGGTCGCGCCNTAGGCACCGCCATCCCCATGGCCAAGCGCAACGACGACGCCCCGGCACACCGCAGTGCCCCCGTAGGAGCGCACCCGGGCGCGACGGGCGTTCCCGGTAATGCCCCGGTCGCGCCCAGGTGCGCTCCTACGCCTGTCGTCGGGAGACTTGTATGAGCACCACCATTCCCGTGGCCGAGCGCAGCTATTACGAGGCCGACGCGCGCGAGCGCATCGACGGCGTGCTGGATGCCGGCAGCTTTCGCGAATGCGTCGGCCCACGTCGCCGCCTGATCAGCCCGCACCTGGCGCAACTGGACACGCCCGGCGCCTTCGATGACGGCATCGTCGTCGGCGAAGGCACGCTGCGTGGGCGCAGCGTGCTGATCGCCGCGCAGCAAGGCGCCTTCATGGGCGGCGGCGTCGGCGAAGTGCACGGCGCCAAGCTCACCGGCCTGCTCGAACGCGCCACCGCCACGCAGCCGGACGCAGTGCTGCTGCTGCTCGACACCGGCGGCGTTCGCCTGCACGAAGCCAATGCCGGCCTGATCGCGATCTCCGAAATCATGCGTGCCACCTTGGACACGCGCGCCGCCGGCGTCCCGGTGCTGGCCTTGATCGGCAGCGGCAATGGCGCCTTCGGTGGCATGGGCATCGTGGCGCGTTGCTGCAGCGCCGTGATCATGTCCGAAGAAGGCCGCCTGTCGTTGTCCGGCCCGGACGTGATCGAAACCGTGCGCGGCGTGGAAGAATTCGACGCCCGTGACCGCGCCCTGGTGTGGCGCGTCACCGGCGGCAAGCACCGCTATCTGCTGGGCGAGGCGCAGACGCTGGTGGCCGACCGCATCGCTGCATTCGCCGATGCCGCCGCGCAGACGCTGGACACCCTGGCCGAGCCGGCGGGCGAGGCCGCACTGCAGGCGCTGGAAGTGGCGCATCAACAATTGTCCAAGCGCATTGACGCCTATGGCGATTGCCGCGATGGGCTGGAGATCTGGCAACGCCAGGGCATCGTCGATGCACAGCGGCTGCCGCTGCTGGACACCGACGCCTTCCTCGCCGCCACCGCCGACCGGAGCACGCCGTGGAACTGACCCAACTCCTGGACCAGCTGTTTCCGCTCGGCCACGCCATCGCCCGCAACGACGATGTGCTCACCGGCAGCGCCACCACGGCCGCGGGCGAGGTCACCGTGATCGGCACCGCCAACAAGCTCGAAGTGGGCGTGGACCACGCGCTGGCATTGGCGGCGACCGTATTGGCGAGCACGCGCGCGCAGCCGCAGCGGCCGATCGTGATGCTGGCCGACACCGCCGGGCAACGGCTTGCACGCCGCGACGAACTGCTCGGCATCAACGGCTATTTCGCGCATCTGGCACGCACGCTGGATCTGGCGCGCAAGCGCGGCGCGCGGCTGGTCACACTGGTGTATGGCGAATCGGTCAGCGGCGGCTTCCTGTCGTTCGGCCTGATGGCCGACCATATCCACGCGTTGCCGGATGCGCAGATCCGGGTGATGGATCTGCGCGCGATGGCGCGCGTGACCAAGCAGAGCGTGGACACCCTGCAGGCGCTGAGCAAGAGCTCGCCGGTGTTCGCGCCGGGCGTGGAGAACTACGTGCGCATGGGCGCGGTGGAGTCGCTCTGGGACGGCAACCTGGCGCAGGCGCTGCTCGACGCCCTGGCGGCGCCCAGCGATGGCGATCAACGCCGGGCACTTGGCGCGCAACGTGGCGGGCGCACCCTGGCGCGCGATGTCGCCGCCGCCGTGGCCGCAGGCGAGGCCTGAGCATGCCCGCCCGCCACGCACTGGTGTGGCTGCATCCGGACGCGCGCTGGCAGGCGCTGACGCCGGGTGCGCAGCCACGGCTGCAGCAGTGGTTCGCCGCGGGGTTGCCGGCGGTGGTGGCGCGTGGCGATGGCAGCCAGGCGCCTTGCCGCGTGCCGCTCGGCGTGCCATTGCCGCCAGACGAAGGCAAACAGCGGCTGGCGTTGAGTGCCGGCCTGGACGATATCGTGCGCAGCACCGCGCCGCTGGCGCTGGACGCGGTGATCGCAGCCGCACCCGCCACGCTGCAGCCTGCACTGCAGGCCTTGCGGACGCAGGCCACTGCCAGTGCCCTGCAGCCGCGCGTCTTCGGCAGCTTCGCATGGCAGGCCCTGACCGGGTTTGCGTATGTGCACGCGCAATCGGACCTGGATCTGTTGTGGTCCATTGCCACGCCCGAACAGGCGCAGGCAGTGGTGACATTGCTGCAGCGCTGGGAACACCGCCATGGGCTGCGCGCAGACGGCGAGCTGTTGCTGCCCGACGACACTGCGGTGAACTGGCGCGAATATGCCGGCAGCGCGCAGCAGGTGTTGGTGAAGTGCAGCGCCGGCTGCCGCTTGCTGCCGCGCAGCGCGCTGTTTCCGGTGTGGAGTGCGGCATGAGTGCATTGGTGGAGCGCACTGCCGATGCCAGGCCCGCGGGGACGCAGTGCACCGCGGGCGAGCAGCAGCTGCGGGCAACAGCATCAAAACCGGTGACAACCTCAAAAGAGGCGGGCATCGCGCCATCTCTGCCAAGTGCAGACAGCCCATCGACGCGCTTGGTTGCTGCGGACATCCCCTCGGCACTGGCACAGACAGCACCGCAAGAAGCATCCCAGCAGCCAAGACCGCGCCTTGCTCCAGCAGGCGATGGTTCGGATCTCGTTTACGCGCCGTCGCCTGCTGCACGCACGCATGGCGATGTGCAAGACAACGTCGCGCTACAAGCCACATGGCCTCCCGAAGCCGGCAGCACCAGCGCGCTGGCGCATCGTCTGGGTCGGCTCGCGGTCGCCGCCCTGTACGCGGAACTGCGCTGCGCGCCCAAGCCCGGCCTGGTGACGCCGTTCGACAGCGGCAGCCATGCCGACATGGATGCGTCGACCTTCCTGCGCAGCCTGTTTGCCCTGCGCGGCTACTTCGTCGCGATTGCACAGGCGGGCATCGATAACGCGCCGTTCGAGCATGTGCGCCAGCTCGGCATCGCGGCCGAAGCGGCGATGCTGCGCGCCACCGGCGGCATCAACACCCACCGCGGCGCGATCTTCAGCCTTGGCGTGCTCACTGCGCAGGCGGCGCGCTTGCGTGCCGTGCATGGGCATGCCCCTACCGGTGAAGCAGCCTGCAGCGCGGTGCAGGCCTGGCGCGATGTATTGCGCGCCGCGCCGCTGGATCCACGCAGCAATGGCCAGCGTGCGCGTGCAAGGTTTCGGATCGGCGGCGTGCGCGAGCAGGCCGCGGACGGGTATCCCTTGCTGCGCGAGATTGCATTGCCGTCTCTGCGCAGCGCAGTGCACAGCGGCGCCACGCGCGAGGCGGCACTGGCGCAGACCTTGATGCACCTGGTTGCCGAGGTCGACGACCTCAACCTGTTGCATCGCGGCGGGCAGGCCGGGCTGGCTTACGCAAAGGCGCAGGCGCGTGCGTTTCTCGCCGGGGGCGGCATCGCGCACCCGCAGTGGCGCGCGCGCTTGCATGCCATCGGTACCGGCTTCGTCGCACGTCGCCTGAGCCCGGGCGGCAGCGCCGACCTGCTGGCCTGCGCCTGGTTCCTGCAGTGTCAGGAGAGCGCATGAGCACGCGCCGGCCATCGGCAGCCGCGAAGGCAGTGCGCGCACGCGCGTGCAGTCGTTCTGCCCTTCGCATTAGTGCCATCCTTCTCAAGGCCTCAGCAAGCGGCGTCCTTCTCGCCGTCCCCGGAGAAAATGCCTGCAGGGCGGATCAGGGCTCCATTCGCACGGCGCACGGCGTCACCTGCAAGCAGGCCACCCCATGAGCCTGGCCGTGCTCTGTCCCGGCCAGGGTGGGCAGCATGCGGCGATGTTCGCGCGTGTTGCCGATGCGCCGGCCGCGGCCGAGGTAATCGCTGCCGCGAGCAAGGTGCTCGGCGCCTCGGCACACACGCTTGCCGCAGACGACGCCCGCTACACCAACGCCATTGCGCAGCCACTGGTGTGCGCCGGCACGCTGGCGCACTGGCAGCTGCTGCGTGCGCAGCTGCCCACGCCGGTGCTGGTGCTCGGCTACAGCGTCGGCGAGCTGGCCGCGCATGCGGTGGCCGGCAGCATGGAGATCGCCACCTGCCTGCAGCTGGCCGCCACCCGCGCACGCCTGATGGACGCGGCCAGCCCGGACCATGCCGGATTGATGGCGGTGGCCGGCCTGCCGCTGCGTGTGCTCGAAGCGCTGTGCCAGACGCATGGCGCGGCCATCGCCATCGTCAACGGCGACGACCATGCCGTGCTCGGTGGCCCGCACGCTGCGCTGCAGGTACTGGGCGATGCAGCGCAGGCGCAGGGCGCACGCATCACGCAGTTGCCGGTGCGCGTGCCGGCACATACGCCGTGGCTGCGTGCGGCGGCCGATGCCTTTGCGGTTGAATTGAACAACGTGGCCGTGCACGCGCCCAGGCTGCGCGTGCTGGCCGGCATCGATGCACGTGCCGTCACCACGCAGGCGCTGGTGGTGGACACGCTGGCTGCACAGATCGCGCAGACGGTGCGCTGGTACGACGTGCTGGTGCAGGCCGCCGAACGCGGCGCGCGCGTGTTTCTCGAACTGGGGCCAGGCAGCGCATTGGCGCGCATGGCGCGCGACATCGTGCCGGGCTGCGAAGCGCGATCGGTGGAGGACTTCCACAGCACGCAGGGCGTGGTGGAGTGGGTCGATGCCGCGTGCGAGCGCGCGGCATGAAGTAACGCCAGCAGCGGCGAAGCGGGCGTGGCGGAGGCAACCGCCCGGCAGCTGCCCCTTATTTCTGTCAGCCGCCCTGCGTCTGACCAGGTGTGACCCTTGGGTGGCGGGTGGCCATCCGTGCTGTACGCGTATCAGGTGTCTGGGAGGGCGCATGACCCCGCAAATTGCAACGATTCTTGGCTTGGTGATCATGTTCATCGTCGCCACCGCATTACCCATCAACATGGGCGCGGTGGCCTTCGCGCTGGCCTTCATCATCGGTGGCGTGTGGGTGGGGCTGGACGGCAAGGAGGTGCTGGCCGGCTTTCCGGGCGACCTGTTCCTGACCCTGGTCGGCATCACCTATCTGTTCGCCATCGCGCAGAAGAACGGCACCATCGATCTGCTGGTGCACTGGGCGGTGCGCGCGGTGCGCGGGCGCATCGTCGCCATTCCCTGGGTGATGTTCGTCATCACCGGCCTGCTCACCGCGTTCGGCGCGTTGGGGCCGGCAGCGGTGGCCATCATCGGCCCGGTGGCGCTGCGCTTTGCCAAGCAATACCGCATCAATCCCCTGATGATGGGCCTGCTGGTGATCCATGGCGCGCAGGGCGGCGGGTTCTCGCCGATCAGCGTGTATGGCGGCATCACCAACAAGGTGGTGGAAAAGGCCGGGCTGGACGTCACCGAGATGGCGGTGTTCCTCACCAGCCTGGGCTTCAACCTGATGATGGCGATCATCTGCTTCTGCGCCTTCGGTGGGCTCAAGCTGATGCGGCGGCAGGAGGTGTCGCTGGCCGACGCGCAATACGTGGCGGTGGCCGACGACCAGGCGTCCAAGCGCCCGTTCGCGATCGAAGGGCATGGCTCCCTGGTGGCCGCCGGTGGCGGCACCCTGTCGACCAATCCGCTGGCGCTGGAGGCGGTGGCCATCACCCGCGATCGGGTGATCACGCTGCTCGGCCTGCTCGGCCTGGGCGTGGCCGCGCTGGTCTACAACCTCAATGTCGGGCTGGTCTCGATCACCGTGGCGGTGGCGCTGGCGCTGATCTCGCCCAGCGCGCAGAAGGGTGCGGTGGATGGCATCAGCTGGTCCACGGTGCTGTTGATCAGCGGCGTGGTGACCTACGTGGCGGTGCTGGAAAAGGCCGGCGCGGTGGACTACATCGGCACCGGCGTGTCGCATATCGGCATGCCGTTGCTGGGCGCGCTGCTGGTCTGCTATGTCGGCGGCATCGTCTCCGCGTTCGCCTCGTCGGCGGCGGTGCTGGGCGCCACCATTCCGCTGGCGGTGCCGTTCCTGATGCAGGGCCAGCTCGGCGCGGCCGGGGTGATCTGCGCGCTGGCGGTGTCGTCCACCATCGTCGATGTCAGCCCGTTTTCCACCAACGGTGCGCTGGTGGTGGCCTCGGCCGCCAAGGAAGAGCGCGACGCGCTGTTCCGTCGCTTCCTGGTCTACAGCGGGCTGGTGGTGCTGCTGGGGCCGTTGGTGGCCTGGCTGCTGTTCGTGGTGCCGGGCTGGCTGTGATCCGGCCCGCGTCCGGCAGGGCATTGGGGCGCCCCGGTAGAATGGGTGTCCCCACGCCCGCATCGACGACCCGCCTGCCATGACCCTCGCCCCTGATTCGCGCAGCGCCAGGAAGCGCGTACCGCTGTACGAGGAAGTGGCCGAGCGCCTGCGCCAGAAGATCTACGACTACGCACTGCCGCCGGGCGAATGGATCGACGAACCGGCGCTGGCCGAGGAACTCGGCATCAGCCGCACCCCGCTGCGCGAAAGCCTCAAGCTGCTCGCCGCCGAAGGCCTGGTGCAACTGGACGCCGGCCGCGGCAGCCGGGTCACGCGGCTGACGCTGGAAGACCTCAACCAGTTGTTCCCGGTGATGGCCATGCTGGAAGGCCGCTGCGCCCACGATGCGGTCAAGCGCGTCGACGCGGCCGGCGTGCAACGCCTGGAAGAGCTGCACGCGGCGATGGAAGCCGCCGCCACCGCCGGCGACCTGGCCGAGTACTACCGCAACAATTACCTGATCCACGAAACCGTGCAGCAATACGCCGGCAACCCGTGGTTGATCCGCGTCACCCACGATCTGCACCGCATCCTCAAGATGCACCGCGGCCGGCAGCTGTTGACGCCCGGACGCATGGCGCAGTCGCTGGCCGAGCACCGCGAGCTGATGGCATGCGTACGCCGCCGCGATGCCGAAGGTGCCGAGCGCACGATGCACGGGCATCTGCTGAGCCAGGGCCAGGCCTTGGCGGCGTATGTGGCGGCCGGGGGCATGTTGAATGTGCCGGCACCATTACCGCGCGTGGGCGGGGTCTAGACGTCGGCGCGTGGCTTCCGGCGACCAGTCAGTGCACGCCATACGCTTCCCTTCTCCCTCCGGGAGAAGGTGCCCGAAGGGCGGATGAGGGCACGCGCACGCAGCACCGGCAAGCTTCTCGCTCTAGCGAATCCCCAATCCCCAATCCCCAATCCCAGCCACCAAAAAACGGGCTACTCCGCCAACCCGAGCAACGCATCCACGCGTTCGATCAACTGCGTCCCCGCCAATCCCGCAAACACCTCCGGATGCGCATAGCCCCAGGCCACCGCGGCAAACCGCAGCCCCACCGTCTGCGCCGCTTCCCAGTCGGCGACCTGGTCGCCCACGTACACCGCCTGCGCTGCGGTATGCCCGGTGCTGCGCAGCACGCGGCGCAAGGCGCGCTGTTTTCCCAGCAGATGCGCGCCACCGTCGATGACGGCGAACGTCGCGCTCAGTTCCTCGCCCAGGGCGCGTTGCACATTCTCCACCGAGTTGGACGACACCAACGCCAGGCAGGTGCCGCGCGCGTGCAGGGTCTGCAGCACCTCGGCAATGCCGTCGAACAAGGCCATCGGTGGGGCGGCACGCATCAGGCGGATGAAGTCGGCGGCCACCAGCGGGATGCGCCAGGTGCTCAGGCCCGATTGCTTGAGCAACGCGCGGGTGCTGAGGCGGCGCGCAGCGTCCACTTCATGCGCCTGCGCGGCGCGGAAGCCGTGCCGCTCGGCCAGCACGCGCTGCGTGCTCAGGAAGAAACCGAACGAATCGGCCAGGGTGCCATCGAAATCGAAGATGATCAGCTTGGGCATTGCAACGCAGGGAGCAGGGCGGCATAGCCTAACCACTGCCGTGCACATGCCGCACGCAGGCACACCCACATGTGTGCGCGCAGGCGAGGCGACACTGCAAGGCGATCGGCACACCTACTGCAATCATCGCCAGGTGGACGCGCGTTCGATGCCGGGAATCGGCACGTACCACGCGTGCACTTCTACCAGGTGCACGCGCATCCGCCGCACGCCCGTCGGCTATACGTCGTCAGCGACTCTCACGCCTCGGCAAAATGCGGCACGATCGGCGTATCGCCTTGCGCATGCTGTTCGATGACCTTGCGCTGCATCGCCGCCAGGTAGGCATCCAGTTCTTCGGTGGAGGCGAACACATCGCTCAGCGGCACCGCCTTGACCATGTCGAAGACCTTGCGGATCTGCGGCTGCGGGTTGGTCACCAGCACCTTGCCCTGGCGCGTGGCCAGCGCCTTGCGCGCCTTGAAGATGCAGCGGATGCCGGCACTGGAGATGTATTCCAGCGCGGTCAGGTCCAGCACCAGCGTGGTGATCAGCGTGCCCAGCAGCGGCGACAGCGCCGCGTCCAGATCCTGGTAGGTGTGGGTGTCCAGGCGCCCGGTCAGGATGACGCGTTGACGGGTGTCCTGCGGCGGGTCGATCTGGATGGCGAGCGTGGTCATGACAGTGTCTCGGGGACAGGGGCGTACGGATGGAGCAGGGTGACGCGCACCACGTTGTATGCACCATCGCGGCGGTAGTCGATGTGATCGGCGAACTGATGCACCAAAAACAGCCCCAGCCCGCCGATCGCGCGCTCGTCGAGCTCGGCAGTCAGGTCCGGCGTCGCTGCGGCGCTGGGGTCGAACGCGCTGCCGGGGTCGCTCAGCTCCAGCACCAGCGCCTGCGGGTCCAGCTGCAGTTGCAGGCGCAGCGGCTGCTCGGTGCACTGGCCGTGGGTGAGCGCATTGCAGCCGAGCTCTTCCACGATCAGCCGCACCTGGCCAATGCGCTCGGCGTGCAGGCCTTCCAGCGTGAGCGAGTGTTCCAGCGCGTCGTTGGCGCCGGCCAGCTGGGCCAGCGAAGGCGCGATGGCCAGATCGAGCTTCATCGGGTCGTTGCCTTTCCGGGTGCGTCCCGGCCAGCGTCTGCGACCCGCCCAGCATGCTCCTGGCGCAGCCGGATCGCCAGCAGGGTGATGTCGTCGTACGGGTCGGCCTGGCCGGTGAAGTGGGCGATGTTGGCGATCACCGCCTTGCATTGCGCCGCCGCGCTGCGGCGTGGCCGCAGTGCGCCGAGCAGGCGCTCCAGCCCGTAGCTGGCGCCACGCTCGTCCATCGCCTCGGTCACCCCGTCGGTGTATCCCAGCAGGGTCTGCCCGGCGCTCATGCGGCCCTGCAGCACCGGGTAGGCGACCTGCGGCTCGATCCCCAGCGGCGCGCCGGTCTCCAGCGGCAACGGCCGCGCGCTGCCGTCGATGTCGATCAGCACCGGCGGCTCGTGGCCGGCGCTGGCCAGCCAGTAATCGCCGCTGACCACGTTGATCACCCCGCACAGCACCGTGGCGAACATGCAGGTGTCGTTGTTGTCGGCCAGCCGCGTGGAGGCGGCGATCAGGATGCTGTCCGGGCGTGTATGCCGGCGCGCGGCGATTTCCAGCACGCTCACCGCGCGCGCCATGAACAGGGCTGCCGGCACGCCCTTGTCGGACACATCGCCCACCACGAACCACAGCAGCCCCGGCTCGGTCTCCACGAAGTGATAGAAGTCGCCGCCCACTGCCTTGGCCGGCTCCAGCCAGGCGCAGGTTTCCAGGTGCGAATTGGCGCGGTCGAAGGTGCGCCCGGAAGGCAGCATCGCCTGCTGGATCTCGCGCGCGATCTGCAGCTCGCTGTGCATGCGCTCGCGCGCGGCGGTCATCTCGCCGATCTGCGCGATGTGGTCGCGGATCGCATCGCGCGCGCTGTCGAACGCACGCGCCATCACGCCCACCTCGTCGCGGCGTTGGATGTGTGGCAGCGGGTACTCGAACTCGCCGCGGCGAAAGTGCTCGGCGGTGTCGGTCAGCTCCTCGATCGGCCGCGTCAGCTTGCGGGTGATCCGCCCCATCAGCCACCACCACACCACCGCGCCCAGCAGCGCCGCCAGCGCCACCCACGCGGCCAGCCAGTTCAGGCCCGCCAGCACATAGCCTTCCGAGGCAGACAGCACAAAGGTCCAGCCGCTGCGCCCCACCGCCGCGCTATGGGTCAGAAAGCGCTCGCCATCGGGGGCGGTGTGCGCGAACGAGATCGGCTGGCCCGCAGCCACCGCGCGCTGCAGCGGCAGCAGGTCGGGCCGCGCATGCGCCACGTACCGCGCCAGCGTGTAGCGCAGGTTGAGCGCCGGGTCGGGGCTGAACACCAGCATGCCTTCGGGCGACAGCAGCATCGGCTGGATGCCGATGTCGCGCGGCAGCTGGTCGATGATCTCGCGCAGGTGCTGCAGCGGCAGGTCCACGCTGACCATGCCCACCGGCGCGGCATCCACCGCATCGCCCGGGCGGCGCAACGGCAGGTTGTAGCTGGTGTACAGCGCGCTGCCGCCATTGGGAGTGAGATACGGCTCGGACCACCACGCGCGCCCTTCGCGCTGGGTGCGCAGGTACCACGGCATCGCGCGGTAGTCATAGCCCAGCTCCTGCACCGATTTTTCCAGCACGCGCGTGCCATCGCGATGCACGTACCAGACAAACCCGGTGTCTCGGGCCTTTTGCGTGCGCGGCTCGATGATCAAACGCGCCGCGCCGATATCCGGGTCGCCGCTGAGCGTGGCCAGCAGCAGGGCGCGCAGATTGAACGGCTGCAGCCCCATCGCACTGCTGCTGGCGGCCAGTGTGCGGCCGCTCACCTGCACCGAATCCAGCGTCGCCGCCAGGCTGCGTGCGGTCTGCTCGGTCAGGCCATCCACCTCCACGCGTGCCGCCTCCACCAGCTCGGCGCGTGCGCCCAGGTAGAACACCGTGCCCAGCACCGCCAGCAACACCACCAGCACCGCGGTGGCGGCCAGCAACACCCGCATGCGCAGGCTGTGCCGCCAGTGCACCCGCGGGGTGACGGCCACGCCGTCGGCTGGCGATGTGGAACCGGTGGCGATGACGCGCTTCCCTGGCGGCGGATGGCCCCGATCATGGCAGTTTTCCGCGCGCCGGCAACTGGCTCACGGGGGCCTCATCCTCAGCTGCCGTAAATTGACCCCGGCGGGTCAGCGAACTAGATTGACTCCCCCCTACCGCCATGGAGGCCGGCCTTGCGCCAGATTCTGACCCCGAGCCTGCTGGCCCTTTTGCTTACGGCCTGTAACGCCCCGGAGACCAGCATGACCCAGACCCAATCCCCCGCAACCGAGGCCGCCGCAGAAGCCGACGTCGAGTCCGGTGGCCGCGGCCTTGCCAAGTTGAATCCCAGCCCGCGCAAGGCCTACGAGGTCACCCTGACCCTGGACAAGGCGCCGGGCGCCTTCGGCCTGGTGCAGGGCGCGGCGCAGTACGACGTCAGCAACGAAGCCGAATGCGGCAAGATCCAGCCCGAAACTGGAACCGCCGGGCGCATCACCAGCCAGGAAGACTTCGCGCTCAAGAAGATCTCCGACACCGAGTACCGCGGCACCGTCTATCTGGACCTGATGCAGGACGAGGACTATTACGGTCGCGGCGTCTGTCACTGGGAATTCAGCGGCGCCAGCGTGTTATTGAAGGCGACCGGTGCTGAAGAAGAAACCCGCTTTCTGTCGTTTATCGAAGGCAAGACGGTGCTGGCGCAGCAGGCGTCTACTGAGTATTACTGGAGTGAGCGTTATCCGCGTTCAGAGATGAGTGATTTCCCGGACATGGGGAAGCACAAGGCTGAAGAATTCAAGCCAGAAATTCGCGACAAGCTCTTCACCATCACGTTGGTTGCCAAGGAAGTTGCGCCATGACCATCCCGTCTCCGCAATATGCCGGCCTTTCCGATGACGTCTACAAAGATCGTGCAGTGGGCCGCCGCGCCCCTGGACACGAAGAGATCGTGACGATCGAAGGGCAGCGCTACGCTGTTGTCGAACACGTCAACAACAAGTCGAACGGTTACCAAGGCACAATTTACCAACGTGAGGGCACTGGGGAGATCGTCGTTGCGCACCGCGGTACCCAGGGCGCACTTAATGACATTCTCACCGATGCAACCATGGTTACCTCGCGGACCAATCCGCAAGCAGCTGATGCTTTGGCATTGACCAAGCATGCACTGGATTATGCAAAGGAAATTGGCAAGGAAGAGGGGCGTACACCGCAAGTCACCGTCACCGGTCACTCGCTTGGCGGCGCGCTCGCGCAAATTTCCGCGCACCACTACGACCTCAAAGGCGAAACCTTCAACGCCTATGGCGCAGCCAGCCTGAGTTACCGCATTCCGGAAGGCGGCAACAGCGTGATCAATCACGTGATGGCGTCGGACCCGGTCAGCGCGGCATCGCCGCATTTCGGTCAGGTGCGTATTTATGCCAAGCCTACTGAAATGCTGGCTTTGAGCGCATCTGGTTACAGCAATAGCAAAGCCAATTTCCTGATTCCGGATGACCGACTGATGGCCGCGACGGCGTCGCTAGGTGCACACAAGCTGGGCAACTTCCTCGGCGAGCACTCTGCGCTCACTGATTCCAACGCGCGTCCGCTCGCCGAAAAAAATGCGCGGATGATTGATGAGTACCGCAGCGACGTGAATGAGCTGCGCACCGGTACCACCATCGTGACCCGCGGCCCATACGGCCTTGGACGGGATGTGGTTGACGCCATCCGCGGCCCGCTCGCCCCGGGCGAACCCGCCAAGCGCGACGCGCGCGAACACGGCAACGAGCAGACCTCGTTGCGCATCGATCAACCTGGGCACGTGGGCAACCCCTTGTTCCAGGATGCGCAGCGTGGCGTGCATGCGCAGGATGCGCGTGCGGGGCGCAGCCCCGATCACAAGAGTGCCCAGTTGTCCGGCTCGCTGGCCTCGGAAATGCACGCCGCCGGCGGCCAACGCATCGACGCGGTGATGATGAGCCCGGACGCCGCACGTACCTTCGCCGTGCAGGGCCGCGTGGACGACCCCGCGCAGCTGCGCGTCAGCGTCGACACCATGACCGCCATGAACACGCCGCTGGAACAGAGCAGCCAACGCGTGGCCGACAACGCCGCCCGCCAGTCGCTGGCGCTGGAGCAGCAGCAAACCCAGACCCAGCAACAACAGCAGGGCGCACGCGCGCTGGGCTGAATGCGCGCCTGCAGGCGTGGCTCGGAGCGGCAGACAAATCAGTGCGCAGGCGCCAGCCAGGCGCGCTCGGTGCCCGGAGGCGGCTTGTGCCACTTGCACACTTCCGGTCCCGGGCGCGCCGTCCGCACCCGGTTGATGCGGGTTTGCGACATTCCGTTAGCCACTCTCGATGCGGTGCAGGCGCCTGGTCAGCACGCCTGACGTGGCGCCGCTTCGATCTGCCGACTGCCGCCATCGAACGTTGCGCGAAAAACGCCGGCTTGCCCGGCGTTCTTTCTTTTTGGTCGCTCACGATCCCAGGAGGCCAGGCTCGTCGAATGCAGTGAGCGGGCAGGGCATCAGGAAGGCCGGGTGGTCTCCCTCCGTCGGACTGGTGCCGCCCAGCCTGCCGTGCAGCGCCGCAGCCTTGGTCGAGTCGGTATTGCGGTCCCGTGTCGACTGTTGGCCGAGAGCGATGCCGATGCCGCTGTGCGCTGCGGGCGGCGCGCATGCGGTGCTGGGTGTGCTTCCAGCAGCGCGCCCCACTGCCAGGACGTCTGCCGCGCATGGCCGTGCGCATCGGGCCCTACGCCATGGGCCACTGTCCATGTGCTGTCGCGGGCAGGCGGCCACGCGTATTGCCGCGGCAACGGCTCGCCGGTAGCAGGCGCATCGCGCACTACCGCGCCGTTTTTCTGTTGCACCCGCACAACAACGCGCTGGTGAAAAGATCGCCAGTGCGCTGGCGCAAGGCGTTGGCCGCCGCGAGATATGCCGCAATCACGCAGCAGCTATAGCGAGCGCGACCGTGTTGCGTTGCCGTGCTGGAATCGCCACCGTTTCGCGGCGTGCGTGGCGTGGCGGCATCGCCGCACCACGCGCGGTGAGGTTCAGGGGGGAGGCAGGGCGCCATGTGGCGCGACATCCATCGATCAAGGGAGAGGGTTTCATGCGCATTTTTCGTAACGGCTATTGCCGTGTGTTGCTGGTGCTGCTGCTGGGCGGTGTCAGCGCCGGCGCCGGCGCGCAGGGCATTGCCAAGGGCGCCGATGTCAGCTGGCTCAACCAGCAGGCCGCGGCCAACCCGCCGCAGGTGTTCCGCGATGCGGCCGGCAAGACCACCGACTTCATCAAGTTGTTCAAGGACGTGGGCGGCAATGCCGTCCGCCTGCGCGTGTGGGTCAACCCGTCCGGCGGCTGGAACGACGGCCGCGATACCCTGGACAAGGCCAAGCGCGCCGCCGCGCAGGGCATGCGCATCATGATCGACTTCCACTACAGCGACAGTTGGGCCGACCCCGGCAAGCAGACCAAGCCGGCGGCCTGGGCGGGCCACTCCGTCGCCCAGCTCAATACCGATGTCTACAGCCACACCCAGGGCATCCTCAAATACCTCAAGGACAACGGCATCACCGTCAGCTGGGTGCAGGTGGGCAACGAGATCAACAGCGGCATGCTGTGGAACGAGGGCAAGACGCCCAACTTCGCTACCCTCGGCCAGTTCATCAACAGCGGCTACAACGCCACCAAGGCGGTGTATCCCAATGCCAAGGTCATCGTGCACCTGGCCAACGGCTACGACAACGCCAACTTCCGCTGGTTCTTCGACAACCTGCGCTCGGCCGGCGGCAAGTGGGACGTCATCGGCATGTCGCATTACCCGCCGGTGGGCAGCTGGCAGGACTACAACAACCGCCTGGACGCCAACATGCGCGACATGATCTCCCGCTACGGCAGCGACGTGGTGGTGGCCGAGGTCGGCATGGACTGGCAGCAGGCCGCCACCACCCGCGCCATGCTCACCAACCTGCTCAGCCGCAGCAATGCCATCGGCTCGCGCGTGCTCGGCGTGTTCTATTGGGAGCCCAATGCCTACCCGGGCTGGCAGGGCTACACCATGGGCGCAGTCAACAACAACGGCCAGCTGACCGAAGCGCTACAAGCGTTCTAACCACCCCGCCCCCGCGTAGGAGCGCACCCGGGCGCGACGGGCCTTACCGGGAAAGCCCATCGCGCCCAGGTGCGCTCCTACGGATGGGCGTGCCGAGACGCGCAATCGCGACCTCGACGGCACCAGCCGGCCAGCGCCGATGGCCGGCTGTCCCTGCCAAAGACCGCAAAAGACCCCGCCCCCTCGTAGGAGCGCACCCGGGCGCGACGGGTCTTACCGGTAACGCCCATCGCGCCCAGGTGCGCTCCTACGGATGGGCGTGCCGAGACGCGCACTCGCGACCTCAACGGCACCAGCCGGCCAGCGCCGATGGCCGGCTGTGCCTGCCAAAGACCGCAAAAGACCCCGCCCCCGCGTAGGAGCGCACCCGGGCGCGACGGCCGTTACCGGGAAAGCCCATCGCGCCCAGGTGCGCTCCTACGGATGGGCGTGCCGAGACGCGCAATCGCGACCTCAACGGCACCAGCCGGCCAGCGCCGATGGCCGGCTGTCCCTGCCAAAGACCGCAAAAGACCCCGCCCCCGCGTAGGAGCGCACCCGGGCGCGACGGGCGCTACCGGGAAAGCCCATCGCGCCCAGGTGCGCTCCTACGGATGGGCGTGCCGAGACGCGCAATCGCGGCCTCGACGGCACCAGCCGGCCAGCGCCGATGGCCGGCAGTCCCTGCCAAAGACCGCAAAAGACCCCGCCACCGCGTAGGAGCGCACCCGNCCTCGACGGCACCAGCCGGCCAGCGCCGATGGCCGGCAGTCCCTGCCAAAGACCGCAAAAGACCCCGCCACCGCGTAGGAGCGCACCCGGGCGCGACGGGCGTTACCGGGAAAGCCCGTCGCGCCCAGGTGCGCTCCTACGCAGGTCGCGCCCCCGCCGGGGCAACCGCCCGCCACCGCCCCTCATCCTTTGGTCGTACACCGGCAGCGCCCGCTGCACCGGATCCTCGCCCCAGCCGGCATCGGTCCCACCACCCACGCACAACACCGTCCCATTCCATACGCCACCGTAGCNCCCGCCGGGGCAACCGCCCGCCACCGCCCCTCATCCTTTGGTCGTACACCGGCAGCGCCCGCTGCACCGGATCCTCGCCCCAGCCGGCATCGGTCCCCCCACCCACGCACAACACCGTCCCATTCCATACGCCACCGTAGCGAGGAATGGCAACAGGTGCGTGCGGTACACTTGGGGGTTCACGAATTCACGATGTCGACACACCCGCGGGGTGTGTCCCCCCGGGAGCGCTAATGAACTGGTTGAACGAAGTGCTGCACAACGATCCGAACCCGCTCGAGACGCAGGAGTGGCTCGAATCGATCAAGGCCGTCATCGACGTCGAAGGCCCGGAGCGCGCCCATCAGCTGCTGGAAGGCATGGTCGAACAGACCCGCCGCGCCGGTGCTTACCTGCCGTTCTCGCCCACCACCGAGTACGTCAACACCATCGCACCGGCCAACGAGGCCAAGAACCCCGGCGACTCCGCGCTGGAGTGGAAGATCCGCTCGATCATTCGCTGGAACGCCATGGCCACCGTCGTGCGGGCCAACCGCAAGCCGGGCGACCTGGGCGGCCACATCGCCTCGTTCGCCTCCAGCGCCACGCTGTACGACGTGGGCTTCAACCACTTCTGGCGCGCGCCCAGCGACCAGCACCCGGGCGACCTGCTGTTCATCCAGGGCCACAGCGCCCCAGGCATCTACGCCCGCGCCTTCCTGGAAGGCCGCATCAGCGAAGCCCAACTGGACAACTTCCGCATGGAAGTGGACGGCCAGGGCATCTCCTCCTACCCGCACCCGTGGCTGATGCCCGAGTTCTGGCAGACCCCCACCGTGTCGATGGGCCTGGGCCCGCTGGCCGCCATCTACCAGGCGCAGTTCATGCGCTACCTGGAAAACCGCGGCCTGATCGAGAAGTCCGACCGCAAGGTGTGGTGCTTCATCGGCGACGGCGAGAGCGACGAGCCGGAAACCCTCGGCGCCATCGCGCTGGCCGGCCGCGAAGGCCTGGACAACCTGATCTTCGTGGTCAACTGCAACCTGCAGCGCCTGGACGGCCCGGTGCGCGGCAACGGCAAGATCATCCAGGAGCTGGAAGGCGTGTTCCGTGGCGGCGGCTGGAACGTCATCAAGCTGCTCTGGGGCGGCTACTGGGACGCCCTGCTGGCCAAGGACACCGACGGCGTGCTGCGCAAGCTGATGATGGAAACCGTCGACGGCGAATACCAGAACTGCAAGGCCTTCGGTGGCGCCTACACCCGCGAGAATTTCTTCGGCAAGTACCCGGAGACCGCGGCCATGGTCGCCGGCCTGTCCGACGACGACATCTGGCGCCTGAACCGTGGCGGCCACGACCCGCACAAGGTGTACGCCGCCTACCACCAGGCCGTGAACACCAAGGGCATGCCCACCGTGATCCTGGCCAAGACGGTCAAGGGCTACGGCATGGGCTCGGCCGGTGAGGCGCTCAACCCCACCCACCAGACCAAGAAGCTGGACGACGCGGCGGTCAAGCACTTCCGCGACCGCTTCAACATCCCGGTCACCGACGCCCAGCTGGAAGACGGCCAGGTGCCGTTCTACCACCCCGGCGAAGATTCCCCGGAAGTGCAGTACCTCAAGGAGCGCCGCAACGTGCTGGGCGGCTTCCTGCCCTCGCGCCGTCCCAAGGCCAGCAAGTCCTTCGTCGCGCCCACGCTCGACAAGTTCGAGCGCCTGCTCAAGGACAGCGGCGAGCGCAGCTATTCCACCACCATGTCCTTCGTACAGAGCCTCAACATCGCCCTGCGCGACAAGGAACTGGGCCCGCGCATCGTGCCGATCGTGGCCGACGAGGCGCGCACCTTCGGGATGGAAGGCATGTTCCGCCAGATCGGCATCTATGCCCCGTTCGGCCAGAAGTACAAGCCGGTCGATGCCGACCAGCTGATGTATTACCGCGAAGACCAGACCGGCCAGGTGCTGCAGCAGGGCATCAGCGAGCCGGGCGCCATCGCCTCGTGGATGGCCGCCGGCACCAGCTACTCGGTGTCGGACGTGCCGATGCTGCCGTTCTACATCTACTACTCCATGTTCGGCTTCCAGCGCGTGGGCGACATCGCCTGGCAGGCAGCGGACATGCGCACGCGTGGCTTCCTGCTCGGCGGCACCGCCGGCCGCACCACGCTCAACGGCGAAGGCCTGCAGCACGAAGACGGCTTCAGCCAGGTCATCGCCGGCTCGATTCCGAACGTGCGTAGCTACGACCCGACCTTCGGCTTCGAAGTCACCGTCATCATGCAGCACGGCATGAAGGCAATGATGGAAGACCAGATCGACGAGTACTACTACATCACCCTGATGAACGAGAACTACGCCCACCCCGGCATGCCGGACGGCGCAGCCGAGGGCATCATCAAGGGCATGTACCTGCTGAAGGACGCCGGCAAGCCCAAGAAGGGCGAGCTGCGCGTGCAGCTGCTGGGCAGCGGCACCATCCTGCGCGAGGCCATTGCCGCCGCCGAGCTGCTGGACAAGGACTTCGGCGTCACCGCCGACATCTGGTCCTGCCCCAGCCTCAACGAAGTGCGCCGTGATGGCTACGCCGTGGAACGCTGGAACCGCCTGCACCCGGAGGCCGAACAGCGCAAGCCCTACGTCACCCAGCTGCTGGAAGGCCGCCAGGGCCCGGCCATCGCCGCAACGGACTACGTGCGCGCCTTCGCCGACCAGATCCGCGCCTTCGTCCCGATGACCTACACCGTCCTCGGCACGGATGGGTTCGGTCGCTCGGATACGCGTGCCAACCTGCGCCGGTTCTTTGAGGTTGATCGCTACTACATCGCGCATGCGGCCATTGCCGCGCTGGCGAAGGATGGCAAGATGACGGGTAAGGATGTGGCCCGGGCGATCAAGCAGTACAAGATTGATCCGGAGAAGAGCAATCCGGTTGGGGTTTGACGTGTCCTAGCCACCATAAAAAAAGCGGCCGTTGGCCGCTTTTTTTTTGTACAACTAAGATTTTTCAAGATGATTTGAGACTATCGGAGTATGGGGCACACAAGTAGTTGCATTTGCACGGGTGATGAAGATAGATTAATACCTAGGCGCAGACAGCTGTGCCGCTCTTTACGCGTGCGATCAAGGTAGATCGATATGTCGGGCGTTTCGCCAGACTGTATAAGGATTGGTAGCACTTATCGGCGGAAAGCACCGCGGGGTCTCACCTCCTCCGCTTCGCTCCCCCGGTAAGCCCCCGCGGCGTTTTCCGCCTATCTAGGGTAAAGAGTGTGGCCTTGGAAATAATCGAGAGATTTGTAGCTGGAATCGATAAAGATAGGGTTACTGTAAAGCCGTTTGATGGTTACATTTTTCTTTGCGGTGGAGCTCTTTCCTCACCCACGGGTGCCGTAGATTCCGCTCGTCAGTACGCCCTCACGCGCCTTGATGAAGGTGGTCGTATCGCAGGTCATCGCGTTATGATTGCAGAGAAACTAACTTCACTTTTGCATGGTGATGATTTTCGCGATCTTATTGAGTTTGAAGAGCATATTGCTGCGTTAAGTGCTTGCGTGCTCATTTTTGTGGAAAGTCCCGGGTCTATAGCCGAGCTTGGTAGCTTCGCAGTGATGCCGCATCTGGCGAATAAATTGCTTGTTGTATGTGAGCAGAGGATGGACTCGGCATTGGCGCCTTCGTTCATTTTTTTAGGGCCTGTGGCAAGTTTGAGAAGATCCAGGGAAAACTCGGTGCAGGTTTTTCCTATATTTAAGGATGAAAGTAACTTTGCTGATCCCGAGAAAATGTCTGAATGTTGGCAATTTATCGAGGAATCAGTAATCGAGTCAATTCGCCGACCTATTTCGGAGGCCATTCTAAACCCCGCAGAGCTTTCGCATCGGATGGTAGTCGTTGCCGCTCTTGTTGATATTTTTGTAGCCTTGAAATTTGGTGAATTGCAAGAAATTCTGGCGAAACTAGAAGTATTTACTGTTGCTAAGCAATTGCGAAGAATCACTAGAATGCTGGAGCAGTTTTCGCTAATAAAAAAAATTACTTACGGCAGAGAAGAGTTTTTCTTCTCACTAGTTGATCGTCCCTTATTGACTGTTCGGCCGAATAAAAATAGCGGTACGTCTATATTTGATCAAGTTAGATTTAAGGCCGACGCAATTGATTTTTTTGAAAAGACAGACGGCAGAAGGCATAAAGCAATCTTGTCTTTCAGGAGGGGGACGAAGGTATGACGACGAACCTTGTTCATTTGCTATCGCGAGAGGTGGGCCTTCCGATCAGTGACATTGAAAAAATTATTGCCTCTGCGCCAAGGCGATACAAAGAATTTAAGATATTAAAGAAAAATGGTCGCGGCGTAAGGGATATAGCTCAGCCTAGTAGAGAATTAAAAGCTTTGCAGAGAGGTGTGGTCTCTAAAATCGCCCCGAGATTGCCTGTACATGACTGTGTGCACGGATATGTACTTGGAAGAGGTATTAAGTCAAACGCCCAGTCCCATCTGGGAGGGTCTTTTATCTTGAAGATGGATCTTTCCGATTTTTTTCCGTCTATAAAGCCTGTTGATCTGCGTCATCATTTGAATAAGTTTTTGCCCGGAGAGTTTGACGAAGTTGAGCTGAGACAGCTTGAGTTAATTCTTTTCTGGATAAAGAAAGGCACTAGCATATTGCGGATGTGCATTGGTGCGCCCAGCTCTCCATTAATATCCAACACAATTATGTTTGATGTAGATCTGGAGATTGACAACCTTTGTCGTCAATATGATGTCAAATACACGAGATATGCTGACGATCTTACGTTTTCATGCTCTGAAAAAGGCGTCTTAAGTTTGATTCAAAGGGGCGTAAGTCTAATTGTGAGGTCATCAAAAAGTCCAATTATAAAGATTAACGAAGAGAAAACACTTCATCTTTCGAAGAGAGCGAAGATGAACGTAACTGGTATAAATTTGACGCCCGACGGAAGCTTGTCTATCGGAAGAGAACGTAAGCGATTGATTCGCGTGATGGCACATCACCATTCGCTAGGAAGCCTTGATGCTGAAGGTCAGAATAAACTAATCGGACTTTTGGGCTTTGCTTTTGACATAGAGCCAAAGTTTGCCATGGGAGTATGGGGTGCGTTGGCAGGGGCTCCTAAGTTGTTGCGTACCGAGCGAAAATAAAAAATCTGAATTCGTTGCATTAAAAATTTTCTAGAGGAATGTATGCTTAAAATGAATGCGCCACCTACTTCGCCTCGTCCTGGCCATGAAGGGGACAAACATAGTCACACGCCGCCTTTCAGGAACCCATCGCCGCCGCCGCCGCCGCCGCCGCCTCGCGAGAGGCGTTAATTTTGAGATCAGAGCAGGAAGTTAGTGATTATGAGCGCACGTTCTACGAAGCAAACTTAGATCTTGGGTACGCTATCGTTGTATCTGACATGCATCGGAGTTTTTTTACACGCATTAAGAAGTCAATAACACTTATAAATATATTTTCCGGCACCGGGGCGTTTGCCGGTGCACTGGCAATGTATCCGAAAATTTCTGCAGCATGCGGATTTTTAGTTGCAATGCTATCGTGTGTTGAGTTAGTTTGTGACCCAGGTAAATCGGCTGACGCTCATGCAAGAGATCTGGCAGAATACGTTCGACTAAAGTCACGCGTCGCAGGTAAAAATGCTCAGTGGATTGATGCGAAAAAGACTAAAATTGACATTACTTCAGCGCAATGTCTTTCCGGCCTAAGTGTGCCCGCTTTTAACGCAAATCTTAGGAGTAATGGCCGTTATGACTCGGTTAGAAAATTGAGTCTTTGGGAGCGCCTGTTGCAATTAATGATATAAAATAATTTAAGAGTTAGCGAGTCTGAGCTTTAGGCTTGCTAATTATTAATTGAATTTTTTAGCAGCCGTCAATGGGTGGCAAGTTATTAAAATTGAGTTGGTTCTCGCTATTTAGCGAGTTGCGTGTGGATAGTTTCAACATCCTGCTAACATGTATAATCAACGACGGCAGTTTGTTCACCCGATAATCGAGCTAGTGCTAGCAAAGCAGCAACCGAACTGTCCGCTATGAGTGACTGGCCGGGTGCATTTTAGATAGAATCTGAGGTGCAAGACAGGGCCAGCCGATATCTATGGGCGTAACAGTTACAATCGGTTGAGTAGGGCGCTCGACGGTTTTACGTCGGCAATAAGCGGTGATAGGCGCTTAGTCTTGCTTATGGTTCCACTAGAAAGCGGGGGGATTACTTAATGGCATATCGAAATAAAACCTACATCGCCTTTGACGGCGACATCGACATGCACTGTTACCGTCTCATGACTGCTTGGAAGGCGAACGACGGGTTTTCGCTCAACTTCCATAACGCCCACGATCTGAATACAGCGCGGGATTCTAGCCGGGAAGAGAGCATTAAGCGTCAGCTCCGCGAGCGCTTCGTTAATTCCAAGCTTCTTGTGGTAATGATTGGGACCAATACCAAGTGCCTGACAAAGTTCGTCAAGTGGGAGATGGAGGTAGCTTTGCGTTTAGGGCTGCCCATCATCGGCGTGAACTTGAACGGAAGCCGACAGATAGATGACCGGTGTCCGTCTACAATCCGAGAGCAACTCGTGGTCCACACATCGTTCAACCACAACATTATAGAGCACGCAATGGATTATTGGCCGGCCAACTTCCAGAGACTGCGTGCCGCCGGCACGATTGGCCCGCGGTTCTATAATGATGACGTGTATAGGCGGCTCGGTCTATGAAGTACTTCTTCGAGTCGATTAGGACGCGAGCCTATTGGCGCTATGCCCTTTTTTCCGGAGAGGCGATTGGTAAGTTTTTCGCCGTCATGGGCATCCTCTACCTGTGCATTGACCTGGCAGATGCTTTCAATATCTACAAAAAAGATCAGTACAGCTACTACGGGCTGATTATTTTGGTCGTACTTGCGACGCTGTATGTACTATCCACCCGACGGCCGCTTTCGCGCATCAGCTACAAGATTCCGCAGAAGGATTTCGCTGTCGAAGTTGTGATTGGCGACCTCTTCAAAATACCTGGCGAGGTCATCATCAGCACCAGCTCGACATTCGACACGGACATGTCGTCAGGGCTCATCGCTGCTTCGAGTTTGCAAGGTCAGTTAGCGACAAACTACTTCAACGGCCAGACTGCGGAAATTGATCGGCAGATTGAGGTTTCGCTTGAGCGAGAGAATTTCACAATGAACGAGAAGAGGCCGTGCAAGAATAAAGAGTACCCGATTGGTACTGTAGCTCGGGTAAGCGCACACAGCAAGAATTTCTACCTAGTAGCGATGTCACACATTGAGGAAAGCAGGAACGCCCGATCTGACTTGAAGATGGTCGACGAGGCGCTTGAGAAGCTGTGGGTGAACTTGGCTGCTAAGGCAGAGGTGGGCGACATCGTGATGCCGTTGATGGGCACGGGGCGCGGCCGCGTTCCCTATCCCAGGAAGAAAATGATCGAGCGAATTGCTCAATCATTCGCAGACGCTGCAGGCGATCGGGCGTTCTCCAACAAGCTCATCATTGTTGTGCGTCCCGAAGATGCCTCGATGTTCTCGTTAAACCTGTTTCAGGTTCGGGACTACTTGGGGCAAAGCCTTCATGCATAGCTCATTCAGTTGCAAAAAAATATGGGTAGCCAGATTCTTCGGGTTGATTATTTATAGGTGAATAATAATTCTTGAAGGTAATCCCCCCATTTGTAGCAGCCGCTAAAAGTGGAGCTGTGCAGCAAGTGCCAACTTTTGCATGGGGGTGATGCCGCCGAGCGCCATGTTGGGACGCTCGTGGTTGTAGGTCCATAGCCATCGTGTGGCTTTGCCTTGCACCTGCTCGATTGAGTCGAACATGGTTCGGGCCAACCATCCATAGCGTACCGTCCGGTTGTAGCGTTCAACGTAGACCTTCTGCTGCGGCTTGCCAGGCTGGATGTGCTCGATCCGGATGCCGCGTTGTTCAGCCCAGCCCAGTAGCGCACCACTGATGTATTCAGGCCCATTGTCGCAGCTAATCACGCGCGGCTTGCCGCGCCACTGGATGATCTGTTCCAGTGCCCGAATCACACGAGCCGAGGGCAAAGACAGGTCGACCTCGATCCCCAGCCCTTGGCGGTTGAAGTCGTCAATCACGTTGAACAATCGGAAGCTGCGCCCATCACTGAGCTGGTCGTGCATGAAGTCCATCGACCAGACCTGGTTGATCGATCCGGGCACAGCCAGCGGCTCTGGGCGTTCTCACACAAGCCGCTTCCTTGGCTTGATCCGCAGCTTCAACTCCAGCTCCCGGTAGATGCGATACACGCGCTTGTGGTTCCAGCCAAAGCCCTTTGTCAGCTCCCCGTAAAATTGGTCCATCCATAGTTAGAGGTCTCCGGGCACACTAGCCACCAAGGAGACCAACGATGCGCAAGAGCAAGTTCACC
>NZ_QREM01000001.1:370967-682244 GCF_003353015.1 Xanthomonas arboricola
GCACGACAGCCTGGGCGGGCTAACACCCGCCGAGTTCCGTGATCAACATCAACCGCAGACCTCTAGTTTTGGCTGGCATTGAATTAAGGGGAGTCGACATCAGGCCGAAAGCTCTATTAGCTAATGGCCCTGGGATCGGGGGTGGGTCACATCAGCACCGGACTCTAGACCCGCCCACTACTCAGGACGGGGGGACGTCGCGTCGGCCGCGAGACGTTGACCAGACGCTGGCTGGTGGAACCGGTATCACGTTGGCGGAGCGCTTGCGCACACTGCCCGAAGCAGTGCACGCGCAGATGACGCTTGTGCTGTAGAACGCGTGGATACCTTAGAACTTGATTCCGTTAGCCTCAATCCGTTACGGTCGGGGTATTATTAGTTTTCGTTGTTCGGGTTGTTGGAGGGGCACTCGTAGATAGAGCGAACTGAAGAGATAGGAATTCGTTGAATCTCCTTCTGCTTAGAATTATTTGCTCTGGCGAGGTAATCGCTTCCATCCACTGCCATCAGTTTGAGGGCGATACTGCTTTTCTTGTCGCGTTGTGATGGGAGCGTAGGATCTTCAAGCCCTGATTTAGACCACTTGATTACCACGCAGCTGCGGGCGCCTGAAGCCATCGATTGCATTACAAATCCAGCCAACATTGATCCAGTTGGAGGAAATGCGCACATTGCTACGATGATGGCGGCAATTGTTAAGGATAGATGGTTTAGAGGCTTTGAGCTGGCAAGTAGTCGTGATACCCCTCCTGCTGCGAAGGTTTGTAGGAGTGTGAGAGTTAAATCTGCCAAAATAGAAACTAGAATAAATCCCGTCATCCAATTTTTTTCGTCTGTGACAAAAAATAATGAAAATTTTAGAACGGGTAGCCAAGTAAGAATCTGGATCAACGACGCCGCTATCGAAACAGCTAAAAAATCAAGAGATATATGCGGAAAAAATCTATTTCCTTTCCCGCTTATAATTCTAATGAATGAAGTGGTCGAGAGAATGATAGAAGAGAAAACAGCAAGGCCGAACAGCGAGCTTTCCGCGTTGTCGTAGTAGCTAAAAAAAATATTATTATTGAAGTTGTTGTAGTGGGTACTAGAAGTGCCAAAAATAAATTTATCCTTGCTTTGATCCGAAACTTTGGTTTGTCGCTAAGCATTCTAACTATTGATGTAGGGCGTCCTGCAATTGGTGGTATGAAAATAATAGCGGTGGGTAGCAGGACGCAGCTTAATAGTAAGATAATTGTGCAAGCGACAGCCGCAAAAATTGCAGGGAGTGACGTTATGACTGATACGGATATAAGGTTAATAGGTACGTTCTCGCGCACCGAGTAGTTGAAAACACTAATCGCAGCTAGTAAGGCAATTCCGCCGCTAAGGAGCCATCCGTTCTCCTTGCAATATTTCAAGCCACGAATAATCTCAGCTTTCCAGTTTTTTACGGCGGCCGAAGGGCTATATTGGTTCGAAGAGCTCATTTGATATGCTGTGAGATGGGGGTAGTTAATTTAAGTTTGAATAGAGATTTGGTGCAATCAACGAATCCAGTAAGGGGGTCAGGACAACTTATGAGTCGGTCGAGCGATTTGCGTGACCGATCCGCGGGCCTGACGCTTGCAAAGCGGTGCTGGCGAGCAGGCCGCCGGACAGGATTTCATCGAGAAGGGCGCGATAGGCGCTGGATCGCTCAACCTGGTCGTTGCCAAGCGCAACCCAACGGGGTGTGGCGTCAGTGCGGAGTGTCCGCACCGGGTTGGTCCTATCAGTTCGCTAAACCATTCGGGGGCTCATGCTCTGAGCCTGTGGCTCCATTGAAGGCTGCGCAGCAGCCTGCTGGGCAAGCGCTGTACTGGAATGTTCGATGGTGGGAGGCTGCTCGCCAGCTAGTACCGAGGCGCGGAACCCAGGAGTCGTGCCGACGACGAACACGTCGCCTTCCCGCTCAATGACCCGACCCACCTTCGACATGTCATTGATTCCGGCCTCGTGTGCACGCTGAGCAGCGAAGGCGACCCGTTCATCGGATATATGCTGAGGCAGCCCTTCTCGTAGTCCAGCGAAAAGACGATTTCCAGCATGGTCTGGATCAGTCATTGCCCTAGCCGAAGGACCGTTACGTTCTTCCGATGGCTCGACCTTCCCAAGTGAGTTGCTTGATCGTCCTTCGCGCGCAGGTTCATTCATTTCAGGCTCGGTTGGGGACGTCGGCTGTCGAGACTCCAGCTCGCGAATAGTGTCAATCAACGCGTTGGGCGTTTCCACGGTGGGTAGCCATGTACCTGCGTCAATCTGCTTTCCGGTGACGCGAGACACAGTTTCGCTAGCCCACGACGAACAATTGTTATTTAGCTCCCAGGTGACATTCTCGCGAAGCGACTGGTCGAGAGCTTTGGTTTGAGCTGGTGAGAGTTCGTAGTAGCGGTCGGCATCAGAACGCTGTCCCTTTTCCATTCCGGAACGGATGTCGGTGCCAGCCCCGTTATCCTTCACCATCGGATGGTTGTCGGGCCACAATCCATAGTATTCCGTAGGCGAATCGCCTCGCTTGACCGTAATCCAGGCATGGCCGTCAGTCAGGCCGCCCTGTCCGCCATTGCTGTGTATTCCAAGCACAACGCGCTCATTAGCCGGTTCGGTGCCCATTGCATCGCTCCTTGATTGAATTATGGAGTCAACGTCTCTTCGGTGTCTGCGTAGACCAGTACGACCTTTTCGCCCCCGTACGGTACGGTGACCTTCGGTGTCCAAGGCTCAGCGGGTGGCAAGGCAGCCTTCGCCATGGCATCACACTTCTCTTTGATGCCACATCTGCGGATGGCGATACGCAATACGCCGCCATCATTCACGAAATCAACGCCGGGAGAATAAAACAGACTTTCTGCAGGCATGTGGTAGGTGATTTGGAGTGAGTTGCCCGCTTTTTCGAGCTTGACCGGCTGAACATCATTCTTCTTGTAATCAGAGCGCATGTTTCCTCCTGCACAGGCAGTCAAGGTTGATAGTGCTAATAATCCCTTAGCAAAAATCAGTCTACTCTTTATATCCACGTTCATGCCCAAGTATGGGATCCGTCCTGCACGTTATCACCCGGTACTTCGACAAGCTAGAGACGGAACAGAGGAGGGGGTAAGATATTTAAGCAGAAGTGATGGGGCAGGTTCACTTATAAGTCATGGCGCTCGGCTTGCTTGGCCAATAAGCAGGCCTGACGCCAGCAAAGCGGCAGATCTTGGCTTCGACATCGTGCGGAAGGCATCGTGGCCCAGGGATCGCTGCTGCTGTAGATGACGGCGGATGCTGGCGAGCAGTTCGCCGCGCAGGGTTTCACCGCGCAGGGCACGGTAGGCGTTGAATCGCTCAATTGGGTCATTGTCAAGCGCAAGCCAAAAGAGATGTGGCGTCAGTGCGGAGTGCCCGCGCTGGGCCAGATCGGCTGGGCAGCTGGATCAGAGATACCCAGCCGGGTCGGCGGTCAGGCGAACAAGTAGGCCAATTGCTTATGTGGCTAGGGAAGCGCAAAGGTGGGTTCGACGTCGGACCAATTGCTTCCATTCTCCTTCTTTGACGACACACAGAGTAGTTACTGTCCCGAGGCTAGGTCGCATGCCGACGGGGTTTCCTCAGTAAGTGAGGCTAGTCTCTGATGAATTGGATCTTGGTTTGCGTAATCAAAGCGGTGCCATTTGGAACAGGAGTTCCTCCCTGGCCTCGTTGAACAATGCAATTATCCGATGGCAGGCTATTCAGGACGCCATGCTGGCTGTCTGTGGCTAATATTGCGCAACGCATCGATTGATCTGTGACCCTAAAGCTAACGTTGTAGCTATGTCCGGGCAGGGGAGCAAAACTTACAACGTTTGCACAAGAACGTTGCTGCCCAAATCTTCCCTCGCGGTATATGACGGCAAGAGAAATCGGACCTGTTGCAGGAATAGCAACGGCAGGTAGTTCCTCATGAGCCTCAGCGATGAGCTTTCCGCCGAGCTCGACCATCCTGCCGCGCATGCACATATTGTCTCGTGACAGTAGTACGCTGTAATGCCTGCCCATCATCCCAGTTGAATCTGAGTCGGCAATGAGGCGCACATCGGCTGTAGGCTCGGCTGCATGAGGTTGGTAGTCTGACTTCATGACGACGGCACATCCATTGAGAGATATGATGCTTACAATCAGTGCTAGAAAAAATTTACTATTGCGCATTTATCAGGTACCGGGCTTGTCCAGTGCAATGAAGAAAGGATTTATTTAATTGCTAGTAGACTGCGAAGTGTCGGGTCTTCATTAAGTCCATCTACTGTTGATATTTTTCCGGTTCGGCTGGCAATAATTGAATTTACGATAATTCCGCCCAAGGCGCCTCCGGCCGCAGATGCCCCCGTACTGCCTGTTACAGTACGCTGGGCAATGCCTTGAGCTGTATTTGAATCGAGCCCGTTGCCAAGATAGTTGGGGACAAAAAACAACGGTCTTGCTCCCCGTTTAAGGTCTTTATAAACAAATATCGCGCCCTGATATTCGTGGCGCTCAGTCCATGCTGGTTTGTTGCGGTGCTCCCAAAATGCGGACTGCTCAAAGCTCTTATCTTGACCAATCAGGATAAAGCCGTCTTTCAATTCGAAGGTGCGCGTGTAGATGCCGGGCCTTAGTGTGTAGGTGAAACTATGGCCCCATGAAGAGGCCTTGGCGACGTAAGGGCTCCGCAGCTCGTACTCCTCTTTCATCACTGAAGTAGACAGCTTCTTTGGGTTGTAATCTTTCGCATTGCTGACTCCAATCACTGCTAAAAACATGAAGCACAACATGGTCAATCGTGTGTTCATATATTTACCCTTTTTTTTTTATACGTGGTTTAAATGCAATCTTCAGTAGGCGGTGTATGCACATCCTCTCATGTGACTTGGTGTCTGCGGTGCGTACGGCAGTTGGAAAGAGATGTTCTTATTGTACGTTGGCGCTATCTTGCCTATTTGCTTCAGCAAGTAACTGCTCATAGGACTGCACGCGAACGCGTAGCCGGATGAGATGCCAGGACATCCCATATGCGAACAAGAGAAGGAAAGCGAACACGCCTTGCATCATTGTGATCTTGCCCAGTACCGTCCAATCGCCCCAACGCCAGTCTTTTAGCTGGAGATAGAGTGCAAGTAGAACAGGCATGATCCCTAGCTTCTCCATGCCACCCGTAAACAACCCCAGGCGTTCGTGCATGTTGGTGCGCCGGTCGCGCATGAAGGCCTCGCGTCGACGTCGCTGTTCAAGCGGAAACGTTCTTAGTGCAGCCACGATGGCGTGATATTGGTGAAACTCTTGCTCCATCTGATTCGCATGCTCAGTGTAGGGACGGCGAAAGCTTGGTAGCTCACGTTTGACAAATAGCACCACAGAGACCAGGAAGCCGATCAACTCAACCGCCAGCCCGGTTGCTGCCCAATAGAACGCAGCCTTGCCTTCCAGTAGTGTTCCGAACACCATTCCAACAGCGGCACCCATGAGGCCAATTGCGAAGCTCCAGCGCTCAACCGGGCCGGCACGGCTTTCCCCAGTCACCTGTGAGTAGCGTGCCATCGCTGCAGAGAGCGATGAAAAACTCAGGTCAGGAAGCATCATGGCTTCGTCGCTTGTTTCGCTGCTGGTTGCGCCAGCTGCTTCTTCCACTGAACTCATTATGCTTCCTTTGGCTAGCGGCTTCATCGCCCAGGCACCTTGCTTAGTATTCCGTAGCGCGTGGGCTTGCGCCAGCTACGCGTATAGCTGTATCGGATCTCGCCGGAGCTGCTATTGACACGCCACGCCCTGCACTCGCAATCTAAGCCCAAGGAGCGTCGAAACTCCTCTAAGAGCGGTACCCACCTCCGTCAAACCGGTGGGTTTTTTGTGCCTGCATCCTGCAGGTACAAGCCNCCCGCCGGCTCTTAGCGGTTTCGAACCTCCCGACATCCCGTCGCCGTTGGCGGCGGTTCTTGGGTTGTTCCAGGAGGGCGTTGCCATGTCTACCGCACCATCCATGCCGGCACCTGTACCGGTTGATCTGTTGCCAGCCTCCGCTCACCGCCTGCATTGGGATGTGGGCGAGGTACTGCGCCGGCGCGCCGCAAGCACAGCTATTGAGCAGGCGAGAGACCATCCCGCGCATCAGCTGAGTCGCCAGCTCGGTGTGTTGCCGCACACCTCGCGCCGCCGGTTCGCACGTAGGGCCGTGGCGTTGCAGCAGCGCGTCGCCGCATCCACCAACCACCACCGGGAGGCGCCATGACACGCCGCCGCCCACCTACGGCATCTGCCAGCGCACGACCCGCCCGCACCCGCACGCGCCCCGCGCCGCCCAAGCGGTTGCAGTGGGTGGTTGTGGAGCCCGACCGCACCAAGCTGCCACCGATGCTGCCACCCGACCCGGACGCCTCTCCGCAAGGCCCCGGCACGCTGCGCGCACCCCGCCGCGCCCGCCGCCCGCGCCAATGCACCGTCAGCTACACNTGCAGTGGGTGGTTGTGGAGCCCGACCGCACCAAGCTGCCACCGATGCTGCCACCCGACCCGGACGCCTCTCCGCAAGGCCCCGGCACGCTGCGCGCACCCCGCCGCGCCCGCCGCCCGCGCCAATGCACCGTCAGCTACACCCATTACCCCGGTGCCCACGACCACGCCGGCGACCAGCACGTGCCCCACGTCCGCCTCAGCGGCCTATGGCTGGAACAACTGGGCTTTGCCATCGGCACCAAGCTGCGCATCACCGCCAGCGCGGGGCAGCTGTTGATGGANGCGACCAGCACGTGCCCCACGTCCGCCTCAGCGGCCTATGGCTGGAACAACTGGGCTTTGCCATCGGCACCAAGCTGCGCATCACCGCCAGCGCGGGGCAGCTGTTGATGGAGGTGTTGCCGCCGGTGGAGGTGCCGCTGTAGCCGCGGTGCTAGATGTCGCCCACGCAGCATGCAAGACAATCCGCCCAGAGGCATAAGACGCGTGCTGCGTAATGATGTGTTTGCTTGATTAGTGCTTAGGTATAGTGGTCACGCGCCCTCTATCAGGCTTGCGCGCCGACCATGACCATCGAGTAGAGGTAAGTATGCGGATTTTGACTGCGTTCCTTTCAGTTTCCCTTCTATTGCCTAGCTGCAGTGCGGTGTCAGCCACCAAGGCGCGGCACTCCATTGCATATCCCACAGAACTCCAGGGGATGTGGGATCTGGGGCCACAATCGTGCAAGCTACCCTTGAATCCTGATTCTGATTCGCCCATACGCATCGAGAAGACCCGGCTGCGTGGGTACGAGCACGAGGAGGTTCCGGTAGCAATCAAGCTTGTTTCCACCGGCCCGCACGCCTGGGTTGTTTCCGCCAAGTCGGATATTGCGCCAGATATAAGAACTGATGACTTGTACATTTTGAAGGGCGAGCATCTAGTGATTTCCGACGGTGAATCAGTCAAGCAGTATCGTCGGTGTAAATAATTGAGCAAGGTTTGACATGATCAAGGAGAGACGTCATGGCAGATGAAGGCGGGAATGTCGTTCAACCTGCGCCGTACAGGCTGCAGCAGTTTCATAGTCCCAGGCTCGGCAATCAGCGTGTCGAAGATTTCGAGGGTTTGGTCACTCATCATCCCGGGGCAAATGCGCGTGCTCAAGTGGTGGACGGCATTCCTGTCAATGTCGAAAACCCGCGTACCCGGTCTTACGGTGTGATTGGCGGGGAAATTCAGGAGCTGGAGACTCAGAGAACTGACGGCGGACCTTCCAGCGCTCTGGGCGCGGATCAGGTGCTATTGACCAAAGATTTCATGCTTGAAGATAGCCGGATCCCGCCAGGTGGCGCCAACGTTCGTGCCGTTGATGTGCCTTCGCCTGTGGCAGGCTACATAGCCCGTGTTGATGCCGACCGGTTTGGCGCCGTAGATATCTACGATCGCAAAGGCGGCGAATTGGTCGCGCGCATCTTGCATCTGGACCCAGTCGGTGTTTCGGTAGGAGACAGCGTGGAATACGGTCAGTCGCTCGGTACGCAGAGCAACAAGGGGCTGCCTAACGCCGGTAAGCATGTCCATATGGAGATGGATACGCGTTACTACCAGCAATCCGAAAACTACATGGAAGACCTCGCGAGCGGGCGTCTATCGGTTGATGCCCAGACACGGATTGGTGGCATCGAACCAAGGCCAGTTGTGGACGACGGCACCATCCGGATAGGCGAATCGTCTGAAATCGTGCGGCAGGTGCAGCGCACATTGAATGCTGAGGGATTTCGAGGCGCAGATAACCAGCCGCTTCAGGAGGATGGTGTGTACCGTCTCTCAATGCAGCCGGCTGTCATCAACTACCAGCAAGCCCGTGGCCTCTCCCCAACGGGAGATATCGATTCTGCGACATTGCAGCAAATCGCTCCGCGTATATTTCCGCCGGAGATCAATAGAGACGATCACAACGCAGCGCCGACCTATCGAAATATCCAAGGTTCTGCGCCCGCGCAAGATCCTCTCCATCGCCAAGCAGAAGAAGCCGTTCGCCGCCTCGAGCAAGGCCTCGGTCGAGATTACGACGACAACAGTGCTCGGCTGGCTGCAAGCAGCGCATATCTTGCAAAAGAGAACGGGCTGTCGCGAATCGATCATGTCGTGCTGAGCGAGAACAACAAGTCCGTGCGACAGGGTGAAAACGTCTTTGTTGTGGAAGGCGCGTTGAACGATCCGGCTCACAAGATGGCGCACATGAAGACCAACGACGCGATTGCACAGCCGGTCGAGCAGTCTCTGGCGCAGTTGCAGGCCTTGAACGAGACGCAGCGTCAGCAGCACTCCCAGCAGCAGGAGCAGCAGCGTGAGCAATCGATCGCTCCGCAGCACCGTATGGTGTGAAAGATTGGGGTGTCATGCCCTGCGTTGTTTTATCAAACGGTCTGACTTGCAGTGAGCGTTCGCATGACTAGCAGGATGACAGTCGGCATTGCTTCAATAGTCTTTATGGTCATATGCCTATCGATTCCTACAGCGTTGGCGTCGTCCCAAGCTGCTCGATTTCAAGGCGTGTGGTCGTCCAGATGGTGTAACTCCTCGCGGCCAGGCATTGAGTGCGGCGGATTTATGTTGCTGCTGGTGCAGGAAGGCGATCGTCTCTGCGGCCGTTTCATGGGCATGCGTGCGGATCTGTCTCAGGTTGACGAAGGCGCGCCGCGTTCGATTCGGGGACTGGTGGTCGGGGATGTTGCGGTGTTGGTTGCGACCAGCAGTAGAAACGAAGAAACGTATCTAGTCCGATTGGAGCGCCGGGGCCGTGGCCTGCGCTGGCGAATCGGTGAGCAAGTCGGTACGTCAGCCAACGGCGACGCCGACTTGTTCCCTGTTGATGAAATGCTGGTCGAACAAAACAGGTCGCAGGACGGGGAGCAGCTGATGGCGATCAAAGCCGAATGTCGACGCCGATGATGGACGCAGTGCCGTGCCTAGGGAATCAACGAGTCAGGGAGCTTGCTCGCGGGGGTGCTAGTTATGCCGGAGACATCCAGAATGGAGGGAGGGACACGATTTTTATCTGGGTGCGTGGGATTGGGCTGGCGAGATTTGCCAAATGTAGCGGGGGGCGTGCAGGGTGCCTGTCACTGTTGGCATCGGTAGCGGCCTGTACGGTTCTTGCAACTCCTGTTTTCGCAACTCCGATCTTTCAGCAAGTTATCGCAGAGCCCGAAGGCACCGGGGCATCCGATTCGGCCGCGGTCATGAGGCGGCTCAGGCGAGACGTGGATCGCCTGGTTGCCATGGACTTTAAAGATGTTGCAGCGCTCGAGTCTCTGCTGAAGACAACGCTTGGTCCCATCCAGGCACGAGATGGGATGGCTGTACGAGTCGGTAGTAATGGCCTTTTGGCAGATATCGCCATACGTAATATCGAGCTCCGGAGTGCGCAAGAAGATCGATCACGAACAACCCTGGTGATGGAGGTCTGGCCATCCCGCGTGTTCTTCAATGATGAGGCCTGGACAGATGCATTTCCATACCCACCGCATCCAGATGCACCTGGCTCAAGGGCCTACAGGTTGCTGCGGGTCGGTACGACACGGGTGATCATTGGCCTAACCGAAGACCAGTTGCACGTGAGCTACATCACCATCAGCAAGATTTGATTCAACCGGTGCAGTCACTTGTCGGTAAGGTGGCACGACGGTTGTGCATGGCTGCTAGACAACGACAGGTTAGCGATTGAGGTAGGCAGCGTCGAAGAAGCATGTCCTTGTCAGCGACTTCTGATGTAGTCATCAATGAGCAGCGACGTCCAGCTGAGGGTACATGCGCCAGGTATTTTCAGCACAATAAAGGTTTGCCGCAGTAAGGAGGCATGCCATGCAATTCGCTGACTTCCGCCAGTGGCTTATCTTGGTGTCGAGCGGAGTGGTCACTACCGCCTTTGCGGGATGCGCCAAGACCGAGCCGCCGATTTCCGAGGAGCGGTTTTCCGAGCATGTTGTGGCGCTACTGGCCGGCAAAGATTCGGCTGTGATCGAAGCCGGAGGGCTGACCGATTTCGCGTGGAAGCGGCTGTGCTTCGAGCGTGATGACAGGCTGTTGCTGAAGTTCGATCGCGGTACGGAGACGTCCGTGCTGCCCTTGCCTTACGAAGAGTTCTTCGTGGATGAGTCACATGTGGCAAATTCGCTGCAAGACAGCTGTGTCACGCCGTCCGATCGCATCTTGATCAAGAAGAAGTATCCGGGCGCTCACTGGCCCGTCGAGTTTCAAAAGGCGGCATACAGAAGCTGAGTAGTGGTCGACGTTGCGGGCACGCGCCAGTCGTCAGGTGAGCACATGCATTGGCCTGGTGCACGCTTCGCAGCAAGCGGCGTATTCGTTGTCTGCAACTGCTGCAGCGTGCCGCTTTGCTGCTTGCCTTGCATGGAGTGCGCGGGGAAAAGCGTTGTAACCGCGCGATGCCGCGGGCAGGACTGTGCTTGCAGCGACCAGGCGTGGAGTGCGTGGTGATCGCGACGGAGGCTGACTAACGCGCAAAACGTAGGGGGTTAGCATCGCTTGCCGTCATAGAGGAAGAGGTGGGGCTGCGGTTCGGGGTGCGGTGCCCACCACCCACTCTCCATCTTTTGGCTGCACTGCTCATGTTCAGATCCACTTGCACGACCCTTGCGCGCGCATGGCGCTGGTGCGTCGTGTCGCAAGATGCGTGGGGGCGTTGGTGGGCAGCGGCACTCGGTCGAAGGCGCGGCGATCACGATGAGCTCGCGTGATGGGCCGCCAGCCGCGCGCGGCCAGCTGTCGCTTGGGGAAAGGGAGCGCCTGCGTGCCGAGTTCGACCAGGCGCTGGCCGCACTGCATCCTGAGCTGTTGGTGTACCTGCGCCGCCGTACGCGTGATGCCGAGACGGCTGCAGACCTGGCGCAGGAGACCTTCTCGCGGATGATGGTGTACCGCGATGCGCCCAACATCGGCGACCGCCGGTTGCTGATGTATCGCATTGCGCACAATCTGGTGATCGAGCTGCGGCGCTCACGTCAGCGGCGGCTGGCGGCGCAGCACGTGTCGCTGGATCAGGTGGCGCCGATCAGGGCCGACGAGGCCGGCGTGGACGAGATCGCCGAGGCGCGCCAGACGCTGGATGTGCTGCTCAAGCGCACCTTGCTCGAGCTGCCGCCGAAGTGCCGGCTTGCGTTCAAGCTCAGCCGGTTCGACGGGCTCACCTATCCGCAGATCGCTGCAAAGATGGGCATCTCCATCAAGATGGTGGAGAAGCACATCAGCCGTGCGCTGCTGGCGTGTCGTGCAGCCGTGGGGGAGTTGCCGCAGTGACCGGCCTGCGTGGCGGCTGGCTGGCGCCGCCGGAAGATGCTGGTAGCATCGTGCGCGAGGGCGCAGGGAGACCGCCCGCCAGGAGTCACCAGCCATGCGAGCAGAGTCCGAGCGCATCCACGCGCAGGCGGCCGCCTATCTCGTGCGACGCGGGCGCGAGAACGCGGCCGAGCGCGCCGCGCGTGAGGCATGGCTGGCTGCCGACCCGCGCCACCATGCGGCCTACCAGCAGCTGCTCGAGGTGGACGCACACGCGTCGGCGCTGCTGGATGATCCCGAGTTGCAGGCCGCCACTGCACGCGACCTGGAGCTGCTCACGCCGCCCTCCGGTCGACGTTGTCGCTGGCCCCGGTGGTTGCTGGTGGCACTGCTGCTTGCCGCGATCGGCTATGCGGTGCATCACGTGCTGAGGTAGTAGCGTGCACGCAGCACACAGCACACAGCACACAGCACACAGCACACAGCACACAGCACTGCGAGTTGCATAGACCATTGAATGTGCGCTCTGTTGCAGCGCTGCCTGCATGTTGCACACGTTGCTGGTAGGGCATTGCGCTTGCGCAACATCACTTGTTGTCGGGGGACGCAATGGCGATGGTGCCGCGCCCAGGACGCGAAGGATGCACATGCACGCACGACGGGCAGTAACGGGGAGCGGTGTCGGTTTTGATCATGCACGCAGCAGGCTGGCAGTGGTGGTTGTCTCGCTGCTGTCGCTGCACAACCTTGAGGCGCAGGAACACACGACCACGCAACGCGTGCAAACCCGAGCGGTGGAAGCGGATGCGCAGCGCGGTGATGACGCTGCGACGGCACTGGACCGCATCGAGGTCACTGGCACCCGGATCCGTGGCGGCACGACACCGTCACCGGTAGTCACCGTCGGTAGCGAGCGTATTCGCGAGGAAGGCTTCGCCGATCTGGGCGAGGTGATCCGCAGCCTGCCGCAGAACTTTGGTGGCGGGCAGAACCCGGGTGTGGTGACCGCGACGGGGACGGGGAACATCTACAACCAGGATGCCGGCGGTGGTTCGGGACTCAACCTGCGCGGTATCGGCCCTGATGCCACCTTGACGCTGCTCAACGGGCGGCGGCTTGCGTATGGGGGGCAGATGCAGGCGGTGGATATCAGTGCGATTCCGGTGGCCGCCGTGGAGCGTGTGGAGATCGTCGCCGACGGTGCGTCTGCCATCTACGGCTCCGATGCGGTGGCCGGTGTTGGCAACGTCATCCTCAAGCGCGACATGCAAGGCGCGACGGTGAGTACGCGCTATGGTCGCGCCAGCGACGGCGGGCTCACCATACGCGAGTACGACGCAACGGCCGGTACGGTCTGGGACAGCGGTGGCCTGATCGCAAGTTACCGGTATACCAACGTGGACCCCATCGGCGTGCAGCAACGCAGCTATACCCAGCACATGCCGCGACCTTTTTTGCTGTATCCCGGCGGAGGCGTCCGTAGCGCGCTGCTGAGCGCGCACCAGGCACTGGGGCCGGATGTGGAGCTGCGGCTGGATGCGTTGCGCAGCGATCGCGACCAACGTTCCTACCAGACTGCCACCGGCGCGTACTTCGACCAGCGTTCCGACACCGTCGCCTGGCTGGTGGCACCGTCGCTGGAGATCGGTTTGCCGCACGACTGGCGCCTGCAGGTCGGCGCCAGCCGCGCCCAGGACGAGAACCAGGCACGGGCGTGGATGGTGACCACCGCCACCGGTGCAACGCGCCTGGTGACCGGTGCATGTCGCTGCAACGACGGCCGCAGTTATGAGCTCAGTGCAGAGGGGCCGGTGCTGTCATTGCCGGCAGGGGACGCGCGGCTGGCGGTGGGCGCGGGCTACCGCAGCAACTCGCTGGTCAACCGCAATCTGCTGACGGGCGCGCAGACACGTAGCGAAGACAGCAGCCGCTTTGCGTATGTCGAGGCCAGCGTGCCGCTGCTGGGTGCCGATGCCGGCATGCCGCTGGCACAGCGTTTGGAGTTGACCGCCGCTGCGCGCACCGAGCACTACGACAGCTTCGGCCAGGTCACCACGCCCAAGCTCGGCGTGATCTACGGGCCGAGTCGCGACCTGACGCTGAAGGTCTCCTGGGGTCGCTCGTTCAAGGCGCCCACGCTCAATGAGCGCTACGGCAATCTGGTGGCCTATCTGGTGCCGCCGGCAATGATCGGCGGCACCGGCTATGGGCCTGGGCAGACGGTACTGCTGTCGTGGGGCAGCAACCCTGCGCTCGGCCCGGAGCGCGCCATTACCCAATCCGTCTCGCTGGCGTTTCACCCTGAGCGTATGCCGGGCCTGGAAGCGGAGCTGACGTGGTTCGACATCGATTACCGCGCGCGCGTGGTGCAACCGTTTGCGTCGTTCGGCCAGGTGCTCAGCGACCCGGCGGTGGCGGAGTTTCTGCAGTTCTCACCGACGGCACAGGGCCAGGCGCGCTTGCTCGCGATCTATGACGATGGCTTCTTCAACTGGACCGGCCGGCCGTATGACCCTGCGTCGGTGGTGGCGATCGGGCGTGGCGAATATGCCAATGCAAGAACACAACGCATCAAGGGAGTGGACCTCAGCGGCGCTTACCGGGTGGATGTGGGCGAGGGCCGGCTCACGCTGCGCGGTGCGGCGAGTTGGCTCGACAGCGCCCAGCAGAATACGTCGGCGCAAGCGGCATTCGATCTGGCCGGCACCTTGTTCTATCCGGCGAAGGTACGTGGCCGGGCAGGTGCTGTCTGGGCGCAGGGTGGATTCACCGGCTCGGCGTTCGCCAACTACACCGACGGTGTGACGTACAGGGTGACCGACCAGGACACCGCCTCGTTCACCACCTTCGATCTGTCGCTGCAGTACGCCCTTGCCGGGGAAGGGGCTGCGAACGGTGTCGAGGTTGCGCTGACAGTGCAGAACTTGCTGGACAGGGCGCCGCCGTTGTACACGCCAGCAGCGATCACGGACGTGCCGTACGACTCCACCAACTATTCGGCAGTGGGGCGCTTTGCCAGTATCACTGTTGCCAAGCACTGGTGAGCGCGTTGGTGAGGACAAAACTCACAGCGTCCCGGAAGCGTTGGGAGGAGCGGGAGATGGGTGCAACAAGATCGAGCATCTGGCGCAGCAACGTGCCAGGTGTGTTGGGGCTGCTGCTGGCGGCTGCGGTGCAAGCGCAGGCCGTGTCCCCGCGGCAGCTGTTGGAAGTGGCGGATATCAGTCATCCGGTGTTGTCGCCGGATGGCAGCCTGGTGGCCTTCCGGGTGGAGCAGGCCTCCGTCGAGCGCAACACCTATGACACGGTGTGGTATGTGCAACGCGCCGACGGCGCCGGGCCAGCGCGCAAGGTGGGCGAAGGCGGACACCTGCAGCGCGAATCCGACGGCGCGTCGCTGGTCCCTGCAGCAGCGGTCTGGGCGCGCGATGGCCGCCATCTCTATTACCGCGCATTACTGCATGGACGTGTGGATGTCTGGCGCGTAGCCGCCGATGGTTCTGCTGCGCAAGCGGTGACTTCCGACGCTGCAGATGTGCGCGGCTTCCAGCTCAGCGCGGATGGCCGGCGCCTGTTCTACAGTGTGGGAGCGACGCGTGATGCGGTGGAGGCAGCGGCGCTGGGCGAATACGACGCCGGTATCCGCATCGACCAGACCATCCCGATCGGGCAGGGGCTGTTCCGGTCGGGCTATCTGGACGAGCGTTGGACCACCCAGCGCCTGTACGGCAGCGACGTGATCCGCGCGCCGTTGCTGTCGCAGCTGCCCGTGCACTGGAAGACCGTGGATCTTGTCAGCGGGCAGGTCAGCGAATCGGCAGCCAACGATATTCCGGCGGATCCTGCGGAAGCGGACCGGCAAGTGGCCGATCTGCACCCGTGGAAACAGGCCCGCGACGCGCTTACTGGCAACGTGGCGCTGCTGACGCATGTGGTCGCCTGGGACGGTGTGGGGCCGAGGCCGGACGTGGCCTTGTCTGCGTTGCTGGATGCACAGCCACGCAGACGCGTGAGTTGCCGCGCAGCGCTATGCACCGGCAAGCCGATCACCGAGGTGATCTGGCGGCCGGGCCGCACCGCGGTGTTGTTCACTACCACGGACCCGGACGATAGTCAGGCGCAGTCGCTCTACGAGTGGAACGTGGAGGCTGACCAGGTCAGGCTGGTCGTGAAGACGAATGGGCTGCTCAACGGCGGTCGCGCAGCGCCTGCGCCCTGCGGGGTGTCGGCCAATGCAGCGGTCTGCGTGGCTGCAGATGCCGGCCGCCCACCGCGCCTGGAACGGATCGACCTGGCTTCCAGACAGCGCACGGTACTCTTCGACCCGAACGCGGCGCTTGCGGCAGAGATGGCCAATGTGCCGATCGAGCGGCTGCGCTGGACCGATGCGCAGGGACGTAGGTTCAATGGCCTGTACTACCCAGCACGGGGCGGCACGCGTCCGTCGGCGCTGTTCATCACCTATTACCGCTGCACCGGCTTTGTACGTGGCGGTGTCGGGGATGAGTGGCCATTGGCGACGCTGGCAGGTCTTGGGATCTCTGCACTGTGCATCAATGCGCCGGCAAGCGACCAGGATGCGATCACGCGCTTTGAAATCGGCCGCTCCTGCATCGAACGTGTGGTGGATGTGCTGGCGGCACGCGGCGATATCGACCGCCACCGGGTAGGCATGGGCGGTTTGAGTTACGGAACCGAAATGACGTACTGGATGGCGATGCGCTCGGACGTGCTTGCGGCGGCATCGGTCAGCAGCATCGCGTTCTCGCCGCTTGCCTATACCTTGATGCGTATGTCGGGGAAGGCCTTCGTTTCGCGGTTGCGTACCTACTGGCAGCTGGGGGCGCCGGAGGAAACGCCCGAACAATGGCGGCGGCTGTCGCCTGTCTTCAACCTGGAGCGCATCCATGCACCTGTGCTGATGCAACTGCCGGAGCAGGAGTACCTGCACACGCTCGACTATGCTGGGCCATTGATTTGGGAAGGGCGGGCAGACCTGTATGTCTATCCCAACGAAGCACACCAGAAATTTCAGCCACGGCACAAGCTGGCGGTGTACACACGTAACGTGGACTGGTTTCGCTTCTGGTTGCAGGACGTGGAAGACCCGGATCCTGGCAAGGCAGCGCAGTACGTGGCCTGGCGCGCGATGCGTGCAACAACGGCAGCGCAGCCAGGCGCAGCGGCAACGCCCTAGCCCTGCTGCCGGACCCAATTCTCGACCGCGCACAAGTCCAGCACGCGACCGAGCCGGCGATCGCGTGGCGCCAGTGGCTGCGCGAAGAACTGCTGCAGGGCCTGTTCGTCCAGGAAACCGTGCGCATGAAGCTGACCATCAAGGAGGTAGGCTTGCAGCTGCTGCCTGTGCCTTGCATACAGTGCGCCGACGTAACCGGTGAATGCGCCCTTGCTGCGGCGCGCGAGGACATCAGCCGGCAGCAGATCGGCAAATGCCCGCCGCGCCACGGCGCGGTTCTGCCCGCCCTCGATCCACATCCAGCTGGGGATTCGCAGTGCCGCCTCCATCACCGGCTGGGACAGCAGCGGCAGACGCAGGTGCGCATGCCACCCACGCGGCGCAGAATCCCTGTACACCTGCGTCGTTGCCAAAGCATAGATGCGCTCACGGTCGCCAGGCAGTGCGTTGGCAGGTGCGCTCAGCCACGGATGCTGCTGCGGCCGGCATGCGGTATGACGCGGATGAATGAAGTCGTGCGTCGCGTGATAGGGCGACTTGGGCTGACGCAGTTGCTTGCGCAGGGTTAGCCATGCCGCCCTCCACAGGGTGCATTGATGCAACTCGGCCAGATCACCCACCGATCGCCAGGCTGTTCCCAGCCCCTTGCCACGTAGCGCATCCACTGCCGGTGCCGCGGTCATCAGGTAGCAGAACACCGTGTCGCCCCCGCCGCCAGAGAAAAAGCTGGTTGCGCCATGCTGCTGCAGCATCTGCCGCATGCGGGTATCGGTAGCGTTTTGCAGCATCCCGACCCGTGGGGTCGCGATCGCGTATGGCAGCCTGAAATCGTGCTTGTCAGGCTGCAAGTCCAGGACGTCGGCGTGCAGCGGCAGCCCCAGTAGTGCCGAGATCTGACTGGCGTACCGGCGCTCGTCTGCGCCCGGCACCGGGGTCACCAGCGTGCAACAAGTGATATTGGCCTGGCTCTGTTTCAGGCAGGCGCCGACAACGGACGAATCCAGCCCCCCCGAAAGTTCCAGCAACACATCGCGGTCGGTCGCCGCCCAGGTCTTGACCACCATCTCGACCGATGTCCGGATTGCTGCTGCGGCTACCGCAGGTGCGACGTCGTACGTGGCATCACTCGCAAAATCCCATGGACGCCAGGCGATGCCTGGCGCCTGCTGCGCGCGTGACGCCGCGATCCACGTACCGGGAAGCAGTTCCTTCAGGCCACATAATCCGGTGCAAGCGGTCTTGATGTCCGGATAGATCAGGCGGTGTGCCATGGACTGCCAATCGACCTGCTTTTGGTAACGCCCGATGTGCACTGCCAGCTCCACGTCGGAGGTCACAAAGCCCGTGTCGTGCTGCAATGCGTGCAGGCAAGGCATTCCGCCTTCCGGGTCGCGCAGGATGCTGATTCCCTTGCTACCCGTATCGTCTGCCAGGACAAGCAGGTAAGCGCCCCAGTAGTGCTCCACGATGTGTCTGCGCAAGCCATCGGCGCGTGCGCAGCAGGCAAGCTGGCTGGCATGCGTCAACCGGGCGCCGTGCCGATTAAATACATGGCCAATGATGAGGCCTGCATCCCCCAGTGGGAGAACAGGCGTTTGATCGCTTGCGTACAACACGTATCCGGGTGTTCGCCAGCGCTCCTGTAGGTCAGGTACGCCGAGCTGGTGATAGGCATGTTGTGCGTCGTCGTCCTGCGCGCCAATAGACATGAAGTATCTGTAAGCCATCACACCACCAGGATTGGAGTGTGGGCACGGGCATTGCCGACGGTGTCGCTCAGTACGGTGCGATGCGCCTGTACCCAACAGTGCGCAGAAAGTGGATTGACCATGACGCCGAAGACAAGATTGGCGTGCAAGCCCCGGCGTGCAAGGAACCGGATGAGTGAAATCGCATCTGGAAGACAGCGGGTTGCGCAGGGGATGCGCAGGCGCGCGTGCCGGAATGCCTCGGCTGCTTCACGCAGCCCCAGGTCCACCTGCGCTGGGGGCAGGGCGGCCGTTATCCGGCCTGTAAGGTGCCGCTCGCGATATGCCGACGTTGCCTCCAGGACGGTGTGCAGGGGGAAGCGTTTGAGCTGTCGCCACGTTGCGAACACGGTACCGGCAACGTCCAGTGTCGTGCGGAGGCCGGCATGCACGTTGATCCCTGCGCTTTCGATCGCGCTATGGTCAGGTGCGGCTGCAAACGTGGGCGCCAGGTTTCCACCACCGGCGTCGGCCTCGGCAAGCACGTCCAATGCGACCAGCCTGGTCACCGCGCTGCTCGCTGACCGATCACCCTGGACGTGCGCAAGGAACGCCGCCTCCAGCGCCGCCGGAAGCTGGAAATAATGGTCTTTCAGGGTGTCGAGAAATAGGGGCTGATTGTCGATCAGGCAATACGAGACGTGACGGCTGAGGTAGACGGGCATCTGGACGTCCTCAGTGAAGAAAAAGGCGCACCTTTCGGTGCGCCTCGTGCATCAATCCTCGGAAATGCCGGGGACGGGCTGCCCACCCATCGGCTCGTTCCCCTGCAAGATGCCTTGGGTTTCCACACTCGCAACCCCCAGAACGATCACCGCATCCTGCGCATTGCCGTGCACGTTGTCATTGATGTTCATCGCTGTCTCCTGGTTGTGCCATGGGGATCCATGGCACAGACACGTTAGGAAACGGGTGTATTGATTTTCAAATGATTAAGTCGTAACACCGTCATGATTAAACGCACTGTGTGACCGCCATCCAAGATGACTGTGGAAGCTTGGCCGGTGGCAACGCATCCCGCTGTTCATGCCACATCAGGCGCGCGTTACCGGCAGTGCGCCAGCGCCGCATGCAGATCTTGCAAGCCTTGCTGGCGACAGTCAGTCGCTGAGCCGATAAGCCTGACGGCTGCCCTCATGCATGACCTCCACAAGGCGCGGCACGGCCTGGATGCGACGCGCATGGTAGGCATGCAGCGCAGCACTTAGCGCTGCAAGATCGCGCTGCTGCCAGTGCCGGGTGAGCTCCGCCAGTTCTTCTTCGAGTGCGTCGAGCAGGCCGTGCTTGGCACGTCGCACCGGGGCCAACCTGTCATTGGTCTGCCTGACCGCTTGGTGCAGCGACCAGTGCGCGGTGGCACGGGCAATGGCATCGAAGAGCTTCCAGGTCTGCTTGACCACGTCTGTCGCTGCACTGGTGGATTCCAGCTCGGCAGGCACACGCGGCACTGATGCAACGCCGATATCGCAGGCCATCCGCAACAGGCGCTCCATCCAGTCGTACAGGTCCCGCAACGCGACCTCGGTAAGCAGCGGCACCTGAAAGCCATAGCGTGCGTGATCGATGAGCTGGCCTTCGCCGACCAGGCGATACAGCGCAAAGCGAACCGGCGTGGAGCTGATCTTTAACTTGGTGGCCAGCTTTGCCGGGTCGATGCGATGGCCGGGCGGATACCGCCCGCATTGCAGTGCGCGCCTGACCTGCGCGTAGGCAACTGCATGCTTGGAGGGGATTTCACTCATGACGAACTCCTTGTCTGACCGCGACTCCTCCCCTGGCCGGATCGTACATGCAATGGCTGCGGCAGGAATTGCTGCAGTAGTCCTTTTAGTCCCGGGCTTGTCACACTGTGCCGCGTACGAGGCAGGCTGCGAGCCAATACCCTGTCCCGGCAGTAATAGGTTTAATAACGTACAAACTGCGGCCAGCAAAACCCAAGGGCCGCCTGGTGTGCCAGGGCGGCCCTTGGGTTTGTACGTTATCTGTTCTTGCTGTCGCGAGGCACAGCCGGCGTGCCAGGCACGGTGCCCTGCTTAGCGAAACGACTCGCGCAGCCGCTTGCCTGCATACTCCTGCGCGGCCTTGGCCTTGGCAACGACGGCTGCACACCCGAAGAACTCGTGCGCCACGCCGGTATAGAGTTCGCGCTCGACCGGTACGTTGGCGTCCTTCAGCGCATCTTCCAGCTTGGCGCCATCGCCGCGCAGCGGGTCGATGGTGGCGTTGATGATGGTCACCGGTGCCAGGCCGCGCAGGTTGGCGTTGACCAGGTCCAGACGGGTATCTGCCTTGTCGGCATCGCTGCGGATCAGGTGCCCCACGAACCACTCGATCATGGCCTTGTTCAGGGGCTTGGCGATGGCGTTTTCGATGTAGGACTCGGTGTGCAGGCTGCCGGTCTGGCCGACCGGGTAGACCGCCAGGATGTGTGTCGGTGCCGGGAGCCCCTTGTCGCGTGCGGCCACGGCCGTGGCGATGGCGAGGTTGCCGCCGGCGCTTTCGCCTGCAAGGGCAACGCGCTGCGGGTTGCCGCCGATGCTGGCCGCGTTTGCCAGCACCCATTCGTAGGCGGCGAGTGCGTCGTCCCAGGCAGCGGGGAACTTGTGTTCGGGCGCCTGGCGATAGTCGACCGAGACCACGATGGCGCCGGTTTCCTTGGCCAGCCCGCGCGCGCCGCCGTCATAGACCTCGGCATTGGCGATCACCCAGCCACCGCCGTGGAAATAGACGATGACCGGCAGTGCGGTGCCGCCCTGTGGGGTGTAGACGAAGGCAGGAAGATTGCCGGCAGGCGTTTCCAGGGTGTGGGAGGTGCGCTTGACGCCGGGGACCAGTACTTCCGGGTCGGCGGTCCTGCCCTGGTCCTGCAGCAGCTTCTTGACCGCATCGGCGATGGTCGGCTGCTGCCGGGCTTCGGCCGGCGTCAGCTTTTCGATGGCCTTGGGTTCGAGCGCATCGTGGGCCTTGGCCAGGTCGTGCATGTCGTCGTCCGCACGGATGGCGCCGATGACGTTGGAAAGGGTGTCGATGATCGGGTTGGGCTTGCCGTGCTCTGTCATGTGTGCGTCTCGGTTGGTTGACCCCGACGCTAGCGGTGGCACAGTCAATGGGGTGACAAGGGAGCTCGGCCGTTATGCACATGGCCGCAACATCTGCGGCAGGCGCCGCTTGCGACTGCTGTTGCGTGATTGCAGTGGCGCGCGCTTCGCGCCGCTGGCGGTATCACGTCAAGCCCCGGCTGCAGGCAGCGCTCACCAATCGGTGGGCGCATAGTCCTTGAGGAACTGGCCCCACACATGCTCGCCGGTGTTGGCGCCGTGGATGATCGGGTCGACGATGCGGGCGGCGCCGTCGACGATGTCCAGCGGCGGGTGGAAGCGTTCCTGCTGGACCTTGAGCGCGGCGATGTCGGCCGGATCCTCGTCGGTGACCCAGCCGGTGTCGACGCTGTTCATGTGGATGCCGTCGTTCTGGTAATCGGCCGCCGAGGTGCGCGTCATCATGTTCAACGCGGCCTTGGCCATGTTGGTATGCGGATGCCGGGTGGTCTTGAAGTTGCGGTAGAACTGCCCTTCCATCGCCGAGACGTTGACGATGTGCTTGTCGCGCTCGGGCGTGCGCAGCATCAGCGGCTTCAGCCGCGCATTGATGATGAAGGGCGCGATGGCGTTGACCAGCTGGGTTTCCAGCAGCTCCACCGAGGGCACCTCGTCCATCAGCAGGCGCCAGGAGTTGCGCCCGCGCAGGTCCACCTGCTGCAGGTCCTGGTCCAGCCGACCTTCCGGGAACAGGTGCTGCTGGCCCACCAGTTCGTCGTCCAGCAACGCCACTTGCGACAGCTCGGCGGCGCGGGTGAGGCCATCGGCGCCGTCCAGGCCGCGGCCATGCACCGCCGGCAGCGCCATCGCCGAGGCATCGCGCAACGGTTCGGGCGTGCGCAGGCCTTCGTAATGGCCGACCAGGTTGCGCACGGTGTCCGGCAACTCATGCAGCGCGGCGGTTTCGCCGGCCATCATGTGCGCGTAGAACTGCGGCGGGCGGCGCACGGTCTGGCAGGCATTGTTGATGATGAAGTCCAGGCGGTCGCGGGTGGCCAGCAGCTGGCTGCAGAACGCCTCCACGCTGGGGGTGTGGCGCAGATCCAGGCCGAACACCTGCAGGCGATGGCCCCACTCGTTGAAGTCCGGCTCCTGCGCATAGCGGGCGGCCGAATCGCGCGGGAAACGCGTGGTCACGATCAGTTCCGCACCGGCGCGCAGCAGCTTCAGGCCGGCCTGATAGCCGATCTTGACCCGGCCGCCGGTCAGCAGCGCCACGCGTCCGCGCAGGTCGGCGGTTTCGGTGCGCTTGAAGTAGTTCAGCTCGGCGCAGGCCGGGCACATCTGGTCGTAGAAGTGATGCAGCTGGGTGAACTTCTGCTTGCACACGTAGCAGTGGCGCAACTCCGGCGAATGCGTGGGCTCCGGCGCAGCAGTGGCGTTTTCGCCGTTGTGCGCATCGTGCAGGCCGGCGGCATGCGGCGGGAAGAAGTTCGGCGTGCTGAACACCGGTTTGCGCCGCAGTGCGCGGATGCCACGCTGCTCGAGCAGTGCCTCGGCCTTGCGCACCTTCTCCTGGTGCCGCTCGCGCTCGCGCTGCTTGAGCAGCTGCCGCCGCGCCTTGGGCTCGGGGTGATAGACCCGGGCCACCACCTGGTGCAGGCGCACGCGGTCGGCCTCGGGCAGTGTGTCGAGCACGCTGCGGTCGGCCTCGATGGCCTCCAGCAGGTCCAGCGCCGCGCGCAGGCGGTCGGTGAGCGGCAGGTCGTCGTTGGCGGGCACGTGCGGGACGTTGGTGTTCAAGATGGATCCGGAAAAGAGCGGCAGAAAGCGGAGCGGATGCAGCGAAGGGCGCGGCGGATGGCACGTCCAGCGGCCGCACCGGTCGGGAACCGGGCGCCGCAGGCCGAAGCAACCGGGCCGTGGCTATTTTCGCCGATCCTGCGGTGCTGACGCCAACGGCGTGTCAAGGCCGTCTCAGGGGACAACCGCGGTGCCGAGGGTGTGCCGGATCGGGACTGGCAGCCCGGCAGCATCCGGCCAGCCAGATCGCCGAGCTCAACGCCGATGCCCGCAGGAAGCGCAGGCTTGCTAGATGGTGCCTTCCGGCAGGTCGGTGATTGCCCGGTAGCGCGCTGCTGGCGACTGCGGGGCTCGGGCGCTGTTGCCCTGCGGTCGTCGGTGTTCGGCCTTCCAGCGATGCTGCAGGCTGGTCGTGGGTGCTCACGCCAGCAGGCCCGCTCACGCACTCTCCAAATCGGCTGGGCTAGGGTTGCGGCCTACTGGTGTAGCGGAGAATGCAGCATGGGCCTGTTGGTCGACGGCAAGTGGCAGGACAGTTGGTACGACACCGACAAGAGCGGCGGACGTTTCGAGCGCTCGCAATCGCAGTTCCGCAATTGGGTGACGCGCGATGGCAGCCCTGGTCCGCACGGGGAGGGTGGCTTTCAGGCTGCTCCCGGTCGCTATCACCTGTACGTGTCGCTGGCCTGCCCGTGGGCGCATCGCACGCTGATCTTCCGGCGCCTGAAAGGGCTGGAGTCGATGATCGACGTGTCGGTGGTGAACTGGTTGATGCGCGACCAGGGCTGGACGTTCGATCCTGGCCCGGGCGTGATCGCCGATCCGGTTCACCGCGCCAAGCGCCTGTACGAGGTGTATCTCAACGCCGATCCGCAGTACTCCGGGCGGGTGACGGTGCCGGTGCTGTGGGACCGCGAGCGCGACACGGTGGTGAGCAACGAGTCGGCCGACATCATCCGCATGTTCAACAGCGCCTTCGATGCCGTTGGTGCGGCCGACGGTGACTTTTATCCGGCCCCGTTGCGCGAGCAGATCAATGCGCTCAATACGCGTATCTACGACACCGTCAACAACGGCGTCTACAAGGCGGGCTTCGCCACCACGCAGGCCGCCTACGAAGAAGCCGTGGTGCCGCTCTTCGAGACACTGGACTGGCTGGAGGCGCGCCTGGGCGAGCACCGCTATCTGTGCGGCGAGGTGCTCACCGAGGCGGATTGGCGGCTGTTTACGACGCTGGTGCGGTTCGATGCAGTGTATGTGGGGCACTTCAAGTGCAACCTGCGACGGATTGCCGACTATCCCCACTTGTCCGGATTCCTGCGCGAGCTCTACCAGATGCCCGGTATTGCAGACACGGTGAATTTCCGGCACATCAAAGGCCATTACTACCAGAGTCACAGCACCATCAATCCCACCGGCATCGTGCCGCTGGGGCCGGTGCTGGATCTGCAGGCGCCGCACGGGCGTGGCGGCTGATGCAACCGGCGGCTGCACGGCGCAGCGCTCGGGCGCACTGCCGCATGGCGTGTACTAAGCTGTGCGCCTTGGTGACCAACAGGAGCGGTCAGTGCTGAATCATGTGATGGTGGGATCGAACGATATTGCGCGATCCAGGCAGTTCTACGATGCGGTGCTCGGCGGCGTCTTCGGCGCTCCCGCGCCGCTGGTCAACACTGCCGGCTCCGGCCATGTGCGGCTGTTCTATCGCCATGCCGGCAGCACCTTCGCCGTCAGCGAGCCGATCAACGATGCGCCGGCGACCAGCGGCAACGGCGCCACCGTCGGTTTCACCTGCAGTTCGCCAGAGCAGGTGCGGGCCTTCCACGACGCCGCCGTGGCTGCAGGCGGGGTGTCCGTCGAAGATCCGCCGGGCGAGCGTGAGAGCCGCATGGGAGCGGTCTGGCTGGCCTATGTGCGCGACCCGGATGGCAACAAGCTCTGTGCGATCTACCGGCCCGTCTAGACCCGGATGCCTGCGCTGCGGCGACCTGCCGCAGCGCTGTGGGGCATCGTGCTGTTGCTGCGCCAGGGCGACGGTGGGGTGACCGTCGCCGCGGCGCGGCACGCGGTTGCGTCAGGTGACGGACCCAGGCACCGGGTGTTGGGCTAGTGCTTTGCCGCGTCGCGCATGATCAGCGTCGCCGCGCCCACCGTGATCGCGTCCTCAACCACGCCGGTGCTGGTCTGGCCATAGCGTTCGATCGCGCGCATGCGCACGTTGAAGGTGAGGTAGGCGGCCGCCACTGCGGTGGTCGCGCCCAGCACGGCAGCCACGCCGCGCTGATGGCGCGGTGCCAGCGCGGTGCCGACGATGATGCCGGTGGCGATGCGGGCAATCATGCCGGGCAACACGATGCGGTCGGGAGCGGTTTTCATCTTGTCGCCGGCCAGCTCACCACCGGCCAGCGCCAGCATGCCGGCCGATGCGAGGGGATTGGCGAGCAGTGCCGGCGCGCCGTTGTCGGCGGGGAGCTTGCCGGTGCGCGCAGCGTTGGCCACTGCGGCCAGCGGGGTCATCGAGCGCATGCCGGCGACGGCGCTCATCAGGAGGGAGTGGATCAAAGCCATGTGCACCTCTGCAGGAGCATGCTGCCAGGCGTCAATGTGGAGCAGGCAGGCATGCGTCGGGTTGTCGATGCCCAGAGCCTAGGAGGCCGGATGTCTGCGCGATGGCAAGGCGGTGCCAGCGCGATGTGCCTGCCTGGCGGGAGGGCGGTGTTGCCTGACGCGTGGGGGCAGGTGCCGGTCGATCCCTGCCGGGGTGGTGGTGCGGGCGTGCGGCAGCAGCCGGCAAGGCCACGCCCGTGTCGGCGCGCTGCCTGGCCATGCGGGCGCGGCAGCGCGTTGCCATCGCCAGGACCGGTCAGGGCTGCTTTGCAAAGCTGCCCGCGCGCCACGCCAGCCACAATACCGACAGACCCACCGCCAGGCAGATGAGCACGCCGGGCAGCGAGGCCTCCGGGCCGAAGGTCCCGCCGGTGAGCCATTGCGGAAATCCGGGCGTTGCCGTGCTGCGGGCAATGGCCGGGCCCATGTCGGTCCCGGAGACCGCCGCACCGAACAGATAGCCCTGGGTGAAGTTCCAGGCGATATGCACGCCGATCGACATCCAGATGCGGCCGGTCAAGGCATAGAACGCGCCCAGCAGGATGCCTGCTTCCAGTGCGATGCAAATTGCCGCAAACGCCGTTGCATGCGGGTTGGCGATATGGCCGAAACCGAACAGCGCGGCAGAGGCGATAAACGCCACCCACGGGCCGAACGCGCGCCATACCAGGCGCAGAAAGATGGCGCGGAACAACAGCTCTTCGATCACCCCGGCCTGCAGGGCCTTGCGCACCGCCGTCCAGGCCGGCGCCGGGCCAAGCGCCTGGATGTCGTACAGCCCGAACAGCGCCATGATGCCCATGACCGCGGCGAACATGGCCGCGCCGATCAACAGTCCGATGCTCAGCTGCGGCAACATCGGGCGGAGTGCGAGCTCGCTGGCGCGTCGTCCTTCGGCCAGGCGCACCGCCACCACGTAGACCGCCAAGCCCACCGCGATACCGACCAGGCTGGCAACCAGTTGCAGCGGCCCGGAGTCCTTGGGCAGCAGGCTGCCGACGGCCCTGCCGGCCATCGGCGCCAGCGTGGCGACCGCCACCAGCAGCAGGACCGCCCAGCCGATCGCCCGCAGCCAGCGTAGGCGGCCGGGCTGCAGGACGTTGCGCTCGCCCAGCGCAATGCGGTGGGACGCGTGGCCGTTATTGGAAACCGCTGGCGTTGGTGCGTGCATGGGTTGAGGTCCTGTGGGTGGTTGCTAGCGGGTGGTTGAACGGGACGAGGCGTCTGCCACGACTGCGATACGGCGGGCGAATGAGCGCTGTTGCACTGCCGGGGCGATCAGCGCGTGTCGCCCGGTGAGGAGCTGCTGCGCAACAAGGACTTGAGCCCGTGCGTGATGCCGCGCGGTGCGACGCTCAAGTGGTCTTCGTCATCGAGAACCTCCAGCGCGAGATGCAACGATGGATAGTGTCGCGCGCGCAGCGCCTGCGCCATCTTCTGTGCGTCGATGACCATGTCGTAATTCTGGTGGTGGCGCACCTGCTCGTATTCGCCGACGTACATGTACACCTGCGCCGGCAGGTCGGTATGCGACGCGGCAAAGCTGGTTTCCTGCGCCACCATCGCGTGCTCGCCATACCAGTACGAGGGGCTGCCCAGGATGTAGCCGGCGAACATCTCCGGTGTGCTCAACAGGATCTGCGTGCCCAGCAGGCCGCCGTACGAGTGCCCCAGATACAGGCGCCGCTGTTCGTCGGTCCGGTAGCGGTTGGCGACGAACGGCAGCACGCGATCGCGCAGGTAGCGGATGTAGTCGGCGCTCTTGCCGTGGGTGGCAACCGGCGCTGCGGTCGGGCCATCTTCCGGGGTGGGCGTGTAATCGCGTCTGCGGCTCGGCATGGGCTCGTCGCCGACTGCGTAGGACAGCCCGACCAGAATGAAATCGGCGATGGCTGGCCCTTCGCCGTTCAAGCGCCGCGCGATCTGCTTGACCAGCGGGAACGCATAGTCGCCATCGGTGGCATACAACACCGGGTAACGACGCTGCGGATTGTCCGCATAGCCGCGTGGCAGCGCGACGAAGACCTGGTAGGTGCGGCCTGTCGCCGGATCGGGCACGTCCCAGACCTGCGTATCGGCCAGTTCATACGGTTGCCCACCGCCACGCTGGCTACCAGGCGCGTGAGCGGGCGTATCCGCTGTGGCTGCTGGTGTCGCTTTGGCAATGGGTGTGGGTGCTGGCGGTGGTGCCTTGCCGCAGGCAGTCAGTAGCAACACTGCCAATCCAGCCGATAACCGCTTGTTCACGACAGCCTCCTGCAGGTGGTGGGGCGCGGTGCCGTTGCAGCGGTGCAGACGAGAGCTGGCTGTCGATACATGGCGGACCGCGCGTGCCGGTTCTGTCGCGTTGGGTGCGTACCGACATCGACGATGCCAGCAATGCCGGAAGACGCGACTGGCGTGGCAACGTATAACACGGGCCGCTGCCAGGGTCTCGATGCTCGAAGAACCCAGGCGCCCGCGGAATCATCGAGAACCCGGGAGCACCCGTGCTCAGTGCAGACGACCAACCACGCGCAATGCCGCCGACTTGGCCATATCGTTCGGATTGGTGCCGGGCAGGCCCTGCGGCACGGCCATGCCCTTGCTGCGATAGAAGTCGGTCCAGTACGGCGACACCTGACCGGTCTGCGGGTTCGTGAAGTTCATCGGTTGCAGCGCAAACACCTGATGGGCGCGGAAGGCGCGCTCGATGAAGTCCGAGCAGTAGTAACTGTCGTCGTCCTGCACGTAGGTCTGGTTGTACGGTTTGCCGAGCATGCGCCGCGCCTGCGCAATGGCATCGGCAATGGCAGCGCGATGCCCGGGGGTGAGCCGGTACACGACGATCTGCCGGTGCCTGGCGCTGGCGTCGTCGATGAACACCTGCAACGCCTGCTCGCGCGAGCCGTGTTCGTCCGCATGCAGCACCACCTGCGTATCGCCGGCATGCGCTACCAGCGCGACGTGGTCGAAGCTGGGTTCGCCCTGGGTGGCGGTGGCGTCGTCGATGGCGCCGCTCAGGCCGGTGCGTGCGGCGGTGACGAACAGCAGGTCGCCATCGTGCACCCGCAGCGCAAGCGCGGTGCCGGGCAACAAGGCGATGAGCAGCGACAACAGCAGGGCAATGCGCATGGTCTGGGCGTTCAGGACAACAGTGCCGGCATTATCGCCGTTATGTCTGCCGGCCGCGCCGGGCAGCAGGCCACGCGTGTGCCGGCAGCGCCACGCAGCGAGGTCGTTGACCTGTAAACTGCCGCGGCCAGCGGGCGTCGCCGCCGCCATCGCGTCGCGGCAATCCTTGCTGTCCACTGGAGTGTTGCATGCGTCCTGCTGCTGCGTTGTCGCCGATGGGGCGGCTGTTTGCGGTTGCCGCCTTGATCGAAGGCGTGACCTGGGCCGGGCTGTTGCTCGGCATGGTGCTCAAGTACGGCACACAGACCACCGAGGTGGTGGTGTGGCTGTTCGGTCGCCTGCACGGCGGCGCCTTCCTGTTTTACGTGGTGGTCAGCGTGCTCGCCGCGCTGCGGCTGCGCTGGCCGTGGTGGGCCTGGGCGCTGAGCCTGCTGGCCGCGCTGCCGCCGCTGGTGACGGTGCCGTTGGAACTGTGGTTCCGGCGTATCGGCCTGCTTGGCCAGCGGCCGCCGCCCGCAGGTTGAGGGGGCACGCGCGCATCGGCGGCCTGCTGCGTCTACTGTAGTGGGGTCGGGTGCATCACGGCAGCCGGTCGCATGCGTGCTCCATCGCCGATCGCGATGCGGGGGCATGGACGCGGCGGCGGTCGTTTGCCACCATGCGCCCCTCAAGGACAGGTCGTGGGGGCGATATGCGTGGTTGGACGATAGGCGTGCTGGGTGTGCTGGCGTGGACAGTGGCTGGCCCGGGATACGCGCAGGGTGCGCCGGACACCGTGGACCTGGCGCCGTATCTGAAGAGCGACCAGTTCGAGCGGATCAAGATCTCGCCATCCGGCGCGTATTTTGCACTGACCATGCCGCTGGAGGATCGCACCGTGCTGGGTATCGTGCGGCGGCAGGACAAGGTGGCCACGGCCAAGATCACCGGCGGCGTCAACAGCGTGGTGGACGATTTCTGGTGGGCCAGCGATGAGCGCATCGTGGTGTCGATGGCGCAGCGGCTGGGTTCGCGCGACGAGCCGGTGGCGATCGGCCAGCTGCATGCCATCGACGCCAACGGCAAGAATGGCCGCCTGCTGGCCAGCCCGTACGGCACCAATCCGGACATCAACGGCGCGCAGTTGAAGATGGAACTGGACCCGGCCACCTACGTGCTGGATACCTTGCCGGGCGACGCGCGCAACATCCTGGTGTCGGCGGTGCCGTTCGTGGGCGATCCCAACGTCCGCATCGACAAGCTGGACATCCAGACCGGCCGGCGCACGACCGTGGCCACCTCGCCGGTACGCCGGGCGGGGTTTGTGACCGACCAGCAAGGGCATATCCGGTTTGCCAACGGCCTGGACATCAGCAACGTCAGCAAGCTGTATTACCGCGACAACGACGAGGCGCCGTGGCGGCTGATCAACGATGCGGCCAGCAGCAAGCAGCGCCAGTTTCCGCTGGGGTTTTCCGCCGATGGCAGCCGCGCCTACCTGCAGGTGGAGCAGGCCGCCGGCACCGACGTGCTGGTGGCGTGGGACCCGGCAACCAGCAAGACGACACCGCTGCTGCACGACGATACGGTGGACCCGTACCACATCCTGCGCGATCTGGATGGCACCACGCCGATCGGTGCGTCGTACATGAGCGATCGCGTGCGCAATCGTTTCTTCGACGAAACAGCGCCCACCGCCAGGTTGTACCGCAGCCTGGAAAAAGCCTTCGACGGCAACGCGGTCTACATCACCTCGGCCACCAGCGACCGCCGCCTGGTGCTGCTGTATGTGTGGAGCGATCGCAACAACGGCGATTATTACCTGTTCGACACGGTCAGCAAGAAGGCCGACCGGGTGTTCAGTCGCCGCGAGTGGTTTCCGCCCGATGGCGTGCCGGCGACCAGGCAGGTGAGCTTCAAGGCGCGCGATGGCCTGGAGTTGCACGGCTATCTGACCCAGCCGCTGCACGCCGAGGCAGGCAAGCCGCAACCGTTGATCGTGATGCCGCATGGTGGCCCGTTCGGGATCTTCGACAAGTGGGAATTCGACGACGACACCCAGTTGCTGGCGGCAGCCGGTTACGCGGTGCTGCGCGTCAACTACCGCGGCTCGGCCAACTACGGCTACGCGTTCACCCAGGCCGGTGCCAGGGAATGGGGCGGACGCATGCAGGACGATGTCACCGATGCCACCCGCTGGGCCATCGGCGAAGGCATTGCCGACGCATCGCGCATCTGCATCTATGGCGCCAGCTACGGCGGATATGCGGCGCTGATGGGCGTGGCCAAGGAGCCGGCGCTGTATCGCTGCGCGGCCGGCTATGTGGGTGTCTACGATCTGGACATGATGGCGCGCGATACCGGGCGCTCCGCACGCTGGGCCAGGAACTGGACGGTCGACTGGCTGGGCGCACGCGACACCCTGGCGGCGCGCTCGCCGGTGACGCTGGCACGGCAGATCAAGGTGCCGGTGTTTCTGGCAGCCGGCGGCAAGGACGAGCGCGCGCCGATCGAACATACCAAGGCCATGGAGCGCGCGTTGAAGGGGGCCGGGGTGCCGGTGGAGTCGCTGTACTTCCCCAACGAGGGCCACGGCTTCTATACCGAGGCGCATCGGCGCGAGTACTACACGCGCTTGCTGGCGTTCTTGAGCAAGCAGCTGGGTGGTGGGACCGCGCAGTAACGGGGTGGCGTTCCACCAGGTGTTGCCTGATGGGGCGCGTGATCTCGCGTGCCGGTGGTGGTGCATGCGGTTTGATGTAGCAGCTGTACCGTGTGCGCCTGCATTCCTTTGCGGTGCGGTGTTGCGGCGTTTGCGTTTGCGGGCAGGGCGTCGCGGCCGGGTCCGCTCCTACGGTTCTTGGGGGGCTGGTGGTGCCCATGACCGGGGCGGCACGACAGCGCAGGCCGGCTGCATCGCCGCTGTCCCTGCGCTCCCGGTTCAACTGCGCGATAGCGCGGCACCGTCGATGGTCGACGCTGCCGCTCCGGCGTCGCCTACTTCTCCGGCATCGGCTTCATTTGATACTGCGCCGGGGGCGTGGCGCCGAGCAGGTGCTGCACGAAGTAATCCCAACGGCGGCGGGCGACATAGGGGGTGAGCTCGCCGTAGCCGTGCTTGGCGTTGGGCAGCATCAGCATGTCGAAGTCCTTGTTGGCCTTGATCAGTGCATCGGCCACCAACAATGTGAGATGCGGCGACACGTTGTCGTCCAGCGTGCCGTGCACCAGCATCAGCCGGCCCTTGAGCTTGCTGGCGTGGGTGGCGTTGGCCTGGTCGTCGTAGTTGGAAGTGCCGTCCTTGTCGACGATGTGCTCGCCGTGATACTTCTCGGCCCAGTCGTCCTCGTAGCCGCGGTTGTCGTGGTTGCCGCTTTCCGACCACGCCACCTTGAACAGCTCCGGGTAGCGCAGCATCGCGGCGGTGGACGCATTGCCGCCGCCCGAGTGCCCCCAGATGCCGACGCGGCTGGTGTCGAACCACGGATAGCGCTGGCCCAGTTCCTTCACCGCGGCCACCTGGTCGGGCAGGGTGTTGTCGCCCATGTTGGCGTACCAGGTGTCGTGGAAGGTCTTGGAGCGCCACGGCGTGCCCATGCCGTCGATGGCGATCACGATGAAGCCCAGTTCGGCCAGCGACTGGTTGTCGCCATGGCCGGCCAGGAAGCTGCGGCCGCGCACCGAGCCGGTCTGCGGGCCGGGGTAGACGTAGTCGATCACCGGGTACTTGCGCGCGGGATCGAAGTTCGTCGGCTTGAACATCAGCCCGTACAGCGTGGTCTTGCCATCGCGCGCCTTGACCGTGATCGGCTCCGGCGGCACCCAGCCGGCGGCCTTCAGGCGGGAGATGTCGGCGCTGGCGATGGTGCTGAGCGTGCGCCCGTCGGCCGCATCGCGCAGCACGCTCACCGGCGGCGTGACCGAGGTGGAATAGGTATCGACCAAGCGCTTGCCATCGGGCGACAGCGCGATGCTGTGGTCGGCGACCTCGGGGGTGAGCAGCACCGGCTCGCCACCGTCCAGGCTCACCTTCCACAGCTGCTGGTAGTACGGGTCCACGCCCGGCGTGCGGCCGACGCCGACAAACCATGCCGTGCGCGTCACCGGGTCCACGCGCAGCAGTTCGGTGACGTTGCCCTCGCCGCTGGTGATCGCGCGCTTGGGTTTGCCGGTGGCCAGGTCGTAGAGATACAGCTGGCCCCAGTCGCTGCGCTCGGAGAACCACACCGCCTCGTTGCTGCCGGGCAGGTAGGCCCAGTTGGCGGCGACCTGGCCGCTTTCGTAATAGGTCTTGGCGGTTTCGTCGAAGGCAGTGCGCACCGCGCCGGTGCCGGCATCGGCGATGCGCAGCCAGACCTGCTTGTGGAAGCGCGAGGTCGAGGCGAACGCCAGGGTCTTGCTGTCCGGCGCCCATTTCACGTCATCCCACAGGCCCGGCGAGCAGCTGACGTCGTCGCACAGCGTGGAGCGGTGCTGGTCGGCGGGCATCTTCAGCCGCACCACGCTGGCGCTGGGCACGTCGATGATGACGCGCTCGATCATGGTCACGTCCTTGTCGCCGGCCATCGGGTATTTCCACGCCTGCAGTTCCGGATGCCCGAGCTTGGTGCTGACCAGGTACATGTCGCCGGTCTTGCGCTGGTCCTGCTGGAAGGTGGCGATCTTGCGCGAGTCCGGCGACCACGCCACGATGGCGTTGTCGCTGTGCTGCCAGCCGGCGTTGTCGGTGGCGTAGCCGAAGTTTTCCACGCCATCGCGGGTGAGCTGGGTCTCCTTGCCGCTGGCCAGATCACGCACCCACAGGTTCCAGTTGCGGATGAAGGCTTCGCTGCGCTTGTCCGGCGACAGCACGCCCGGTTCGGGCTTGTCCTGCGCATACAGCTTGCTGCAGCGCGTACGGGCGTCGCAGACCACCGCGGTGTCGCGCACGTTGAGGCGGTAGCGGCCATCGGCGCCCAGGCTGACCTTGGGCGCCAGGGTGGCGGCCTTGAGCGGCTTGTCGCCGGTCTTGAGCAGGGTGTTGAGCGCGGCGGCCAGCGCCGCGGGCTTGAACAGCGGCGCGGTCTTGCCGGTGGCGGTGTCCAGCTGCAGCAGGCGGTCGCCCCTGGCATCGTGGTCGACGTAGACCACATGGGTGGCATCCAGCCAGGTCACGCGCGTGGGAGCATGGTCGACCAGCGGCTGCGCGGCGTAGTGGATCAGGCGCTCGGCGCGCGCGTAGTCGGCCTCGGTCACGCGCGCTGCCTGCGCGCTGGCCACGGCGGGCAGCAGGGCGCTCATCACGACAGCGAGCAGGTGGCGCAACGGCAACGGTATGGGCATGTGGACCTCATCGAAAGGGTGCGCGCCGACAACGGCGGTGCAACCTCGCATGCTACGTGCGCAGGGGGGACATGCGACCCTGCCAAACGTCGTGCCTTGTTGTGGACCGAAGATGCCAGGCGTGGTGCTGCAGGTGCTGCGCGCCCTGCGGTACGGGCGGCTACTTGCCCATGCACTGCTTCCAGCGCGCGTTGACCCGCTGCGCGAACCAGGCGGTGGTGAGGGTGCGGGTGATCTTGGGGCTGTCCAGCGTGATGCCGGGCAGCACCGCCCGTGGCAGCGGTTTGCCGGCACTGCGCTCGGCCAGCGCGAACACCTGGCGATACAGCTCGGTGTCCTCGAACTCGGCGGAGTTGCCGGCTTCCAGGGCGCGGCGGAGCTCACGGTCGCTCATCGCCAGCTGGCTGCCCAGGGCGCGCGCGGCGCGTTCGGTGCCGCCGGGCGCATCCAGGCTGGCGCCCGGCGTCAGCAGGTCGCCGTCCAGGCTCAACGCGATCCCGCTGGCCTTGCCCAGCGCGGCCTGGAACGCGGCATTGCGGCTGGCGTACCAGCCGGCATTGAAGTCGGCAAAGCGGTACAGCAGCGCGTCGTAACTGGCCGGGTAGCCGAGCAGGTGCCGGGTGCCGAACCACAGCCCGCCGCGACGGCTGAACACCTCGTGGCGGATCGAGTCGCCAGGCGGGTACGGGTAACGGTCTGCATGCTGCTCGGCAAAGGCGATGCTGACCTGCATCGGCCCGGCGGTATGCACCGGATTGAGCCCGTCGAACAGGCGCGTGCCCAGCGGCACGCTGCCGGTGAAGTCTTCGAAGATGCGGCTCAGCTCCTGCTCGGTGCGCGCGCTGGCAATGCGCGTGGCATAGCTGCGGCCGTCGGGCGAGTCGATGCGCAAGGCGGCATCGACCATGAAGCCGGGGATGTGGTGCGCGCTGGCGCGGCGGTCGATCTCCGCGCGCGAAATCCTGCCGAGATTGGGCACGACCGGGTTGGCCTGGTAGGTGGACTCCTGCTCGGTCACCGCCAGCACTGCGCAGATGTGCTCGGCGCTGGTGTCCAGCCCCTGCGAGGACAGCGCCACGTACACATCGTCGGCCCAGCCGGCGCGGTCGGCCAGCGTGGCCGGCAGGCGCCGGGCGATGTCGGCCTTGACTGCGTCCGGGGAGCGTTGTGGCGCGCGCGGCGCCTGGGTGGCGCAGGCCGACAGCAAGGCGACGGCAAGCAGCGTGAGCAGGCGGGGCAGGTGGAATGTCACGACATCTCCAGGTTCGGGGGGGCGGCAGGTGCCGTGCGGCAGTTTACGTGGCTGTCGCAACGCGGCTGCCTCTTGCGCCGTGGCGCGGCGCCGGCGTGGGTTGCCGGCTGCGCCGCGGTGCCTGGCAAGGCACACGGTCGCAGGCCACTACCAGCGCGCGTTGCAGGCCGATTCAAGCCGGCTGCATGCAGGCCGATAACGATCCCGGCGCAATGCGTGGCGATCACATGACCTGCCGCGTACGCCAGTCATCATGACCGTGTGTTCGCATCGCGGCGCCAGACAGGCGCCGAGATCGTGCCGATTCCACCGCCCGCCAACCATGGGAGAGCTAGCGTGCCGCAGCAACCAGCAAACCCGGGACGGTCCGGGCGGCATGTCCCGTGCACGGCAGCCATGCGGTGCGGCTCATCGTCGCCGTGAGCGGGCGATGAGCAGTGCGACGCCCCGCTGGCGGCGCATGGTCGTCGCGATGGCCGCAATGGCCGCGATGCTGTGCAGTGCGTCGCTGTGGGCGCAGCCGCAGCCGTGGAAGAGCATCGAAACCGCCACGATCGACGACCCCAGGGCCGCCCTGCAGGCCGCCCAGGCCGCGTTGCAGCGTGCCCGCAGCGATGGCGATGCCGACGCGCAGTTCTGGGCCCTGCTGGCGCAGGCGCGCGTGCTGATTTCCCTGGAAGAGAGCGAGCACCGTCAGGCGGCACTGGCGCAGGCGCGTGCGATGTTGACGAAAATGCACGGCAACACGGCGCAGGCGCAGCTGTGGCTGGCGATCGTGCAGGCGCTCAGCGATGTGCGCGAGAGCCCCAATCGCGGCATATTGGCGCGGCTGAACGCGTTGCGCCAGCAGGCGCGCGCGCTGGGGCGCAACGATCTGCTGTGCGAGATCGAGGCGGTCGACATGTGGAGCATGCTCGCGTCCGGCAGCAGCGACGAGGCCTGGAACGCCGCGCAGACCACCTACCAGTGCGCAGTGCGCGAACACATCCTGGGCATGGAGCTGGATGCCCTGACCCAGCTCGGCTCGCTGGCCAGCCGCGTAGGTGGCCGCTCGACCGAGGACAACGACGCCGAAGACTACCTGCTGCGCGCCCTGGAGCGCTTGCGCGGCCAGCCGGCGCGCTTCCAGCGCAGCCTGATCGAGTACGAATACGGCACTTCGCTGGCGACGCAGCAGCCGGACGCGGCGCTGCTGCATTTCAGGCGTGCGCTGGCACTCAGTCGCGAGCTGGGCGACCAGGCCGGCGTGGCCGCGGCCTTGACCAGCGGCAGCGAGGTCCTGATCCAGGCCGGCGATGCCACCGCGGCATTGGCGATGGCGCGCGAGGCGCTGCCATTGATGCAACGCCAGGGCAATGTCGGCCGGGTGGCCGCCTGCCACGCGGTGTTGCTGCAGGCATTGACCGCGCTCAAGTCCGACAGCCTGGGCGTGGAGATCGTCGCAGCCAAGGCGTCGGACGATCCCCATCTGTCGCTGGGACGGCGCGCGCAATTGCTCGATGCCATTGCCCAGGCGCTGGCGGCGGAAGGGCGGCATGCCGAAGCGTTCCAGGAGCTGCAACACGCCAACACGCTGCGCGCGCAGAGCCTGGATCGCCAGCGCGACACGGTGATGCTGCGCCTGCAGGCGCGTTACGAAGATGCGCGCCGCGATGCCGAAACCGCCGAGCTGCGCCGGCGCAGCGAGACTGCGCAACTGGCCCTGCAGGCCCGCGAAGCCGGTCAACGCAGCTTGTGGATCGCCTTGTGCGCGGCCTGCCTGTTGCTGCTGGGGGCGCTGGTGGTGCTGGCCTTCGGTGCGTGCCATCGGCGGCAACTCTCGCGGCTGGCGATGCGCGACGAACTTACCGGCCTGCCCAACCGCCGCGCCATTCGTGCCGAGGCGCAGCAGCAGGTCGAGCAATCGGTGCGTTCGCAGGTGCCGTGCATGCTGGCATTGATCGATCTGGACCACTTCAAGCTGATCAACGACGTGCACGGGCACGCCGCCGGCGATGCCGTGCTCAAGGCGCTGGCCTGCGCCTCCAGGCTGGCGCTGCGGACGCAGGATCGGCTGGGACGGCTGGGCGGCGAGGAATTCCTGCTGGTGCTGCCGGGCTGCAGCGAAGAGGAGATTCCCGCGGTGTTTACGCGGTTGCGAAACGCAGTGGCCGCGATCGAGATCGCCGGCCTGCCCGCCGGCCAGCCGGTGCGCTTCTGCATGGGCGCGGTGAGCGTGACTGCAGGAACCGGTCTGGATGTGCTGCTGGGGCAGGCCGATCTTGCCCTGTATGCCGCCAAGACCGCCGGGCGCGATCAGTGGGCGGTGTGTTGAGGCGTGGATGAGGGCGGCTGCGGCCTGGCTGCGTCAGCACTCACGGAGGCACCGGGTGCAGCGCGCGCGGTGGTGCGTGGCCCAGCAGCGCATGGCCTGTCCGTGTGTCTCCGGCACGTTGTGGCAGCTGCCGCAACGGCAAGATGGCGCCCTGCGGGACGCCATCGGCACTGCGCTGGTTACCGGCTGACTTCCTGCATCGGAATCTTGTGCTGCTGGGCATACGCGCGCTGTGCGGTGTTCAGGGCTTGCATGTCGGTATCGAGCCGGGCGGCCACGGTTTCCAGGTCCGTGGCCAACGGCGCCAGCTCGGTGTTGCTGTAGCCGTCGGGCAGGGCGGCCATGCGTTCGAGCGCGGCCATCATCGCGTCGGCACTTGCGAGGTAGGCAGACAGCTTGCCGTCCAGGTCCCTGGCGTTGTCGGGCACGCCCGAGGCCATGGCGGTATTGGCCTGCGCATTGGCGGCCAGTGCCTTGCGCTGGCTACCCAGCGCGGTCTTGTAGCTGTCCAGCGGCTTGTGCGCGACGGCATCGGTCACCAGGCCTTGCCCACGGTCGCCCAACACCCACGGGTCAACGATGGTGACCGCGCCATTCCAGACCGAGATGTTGTGCAGCAGGTAGTCGCTGGAGGAGAGCGTGGAGGCACCGGTGGCGGCGCCGCCACCGCAGGAGGCAAGCAGCAGGCCGAAAGAGACAAGCAGGAACGTGGTGAACGTCTTCAAGGCGAAAGATCCCTGGTACGGGGCCGTTGTCGCCAATGCATGGCGAAGACGGCAAAAACCCCAAGGAAGCGCCCGGACAATCCATGTTGCACTGTTGCTGGCCATCTTCCCTGAGACGAATGCAGCGTGGAGCATTCCATTCACTCTGAGCGAGTGCGCTGCGCCACCAGCATAGCGGCCGCGCTCAGGCGGCAGGTGCGGGTCATGCGCGCGCTGCGCGACCACCAGGTGTTGCATGCGTGCGCTGGATGGCCTTGGCCGGTTGCGCTGCGCGTACACTGCGCCGCCCCCATCGAACCGATGCCTGCGTGAAAAAAAAGCGGCCCAAATCACCGCCACCTGCGCCAGCTCCCGCAACGTCCCGGATTCACGAATGGATCATCGGCGGGGGGGCGGTTGTCGTGGCGATCGCCTGTTGCGTGCGGCTGTGGCTGTTGCTGGAGGCGATCGTCACGGGGCGCTATATCAGCGTCGTCCGCGGCCGGCCGACCAGGATCTTCCATGCGGATGCAGACCCGCAGCGGTTCTGGATCGCCATCGGCTGGGATGCGTTGCTGACCAGTGTGCCGTTGGCGGTCATCGCCTGGTTCGCCTACGTTGCCTGGACGCCGCACAGACGCGGCCGGCGATGACCTGCGCGGTGTTCCACCGCGTGCGCAACTGCGGTGCCGCACCGTCGACGACGACGCGGCTGCGCAGGCGTGCGGCGGGCCGCTGTTTGGGACACGGTGTTGATCAGCAAACGGGTCACGGGGCCGTGGCAACCGCCTGCGCCGATCAACACCTGCGCGTCATGCGGCAATCAGGGCTGGGTCTGCGTTTGCTTGCGTGATGGCGTCTGCGTCTTGCGCCTGGGCCAGGTGTCGTAGCTGTAGACGAACTGTTTCTGGTCGGCGCCCACGGTGGGATCGCAGTGCCAGGAACTGGCGACGCTGCCGGGTTCCAGCACGCCGTCGACCTCGCGCACGGACTGCGCTTCGAAGGCGCAGATCGGCCCGTACAGCTTGATGTCGCGGTCCGGCGCCGAGGTGGGGTGGGCATGTTGCACGAGCACGATGTCGCTGCCGTTGAAATGATGCACCTGGGCGCCGTGCTCGCGATCGATACTGAAGTAGCACGGTGCGCCGATGCCCAGTGGCAGGACCTCTTCATCGCGCAGCAGCGCGCACCTGCCGGCGTGTTCGCCCAGGCGAATCGTGCGCCCGGCCAGGATGGCGGTGGTTACCGGATGGCGGGTGGTGACTTCGGACATGGGGTGCGGCGGTTGCGGCGCCGTCTGCGCGTGCGCCGGTACGCCGGCCATCACCGACAGTGCGGTCAACGACCAGGTTGCAACGTGGATGCGCATGTAACGTCCTTGTCGTGGGCGGTGCAGTATCGCAGATCGGTTTGCCGCCCAGACGTGGGCGACAGACCCGATGCGCTCCGTGCTCTGCATACGGGGAGCCGATGCGTGGCGCGGCATCGGCCTGCAGCAATGCGGTAGGCGCGCAGCATCGCCCTGCAGCTGGCCGCGCGTTTCCGCTTGCCGCACGCGTCGTGCAGTCAGCGCCGCGCCGGCAAAGTGGCCAGCACGCCATCCAGCGCCAGTTGCGTGCTGAAGCCGGCCTTGCTCAGGCGTTTGCTCACTTCGTTGGGCACATCGCGCCCGCTGGTGAGCCGGTTGGGTGCCCCGGTGTAGTGGAACAGGCGCCCGCCACGCCGCAATACCCGCGCCAGCTGGTCGTAGAACTGCTGCGAATACAGCTCGCCGGCAATGCCGAAGCGTGGCGGGTCGTGCAGGATCGCATCGACCGCATCGTCCGCCAGCGTGGTGATGTGGTGCGAGATATCGGCATGGGCCAGCTGCAGACGTCCGCCGTGGGCGGCATCGTCCGGATCCGGCGACCAGGGATTGAGCGTGCGCAGCCACAACACGTCGGCATTCTTCTCGAACGACTGCAGCTGCGCCACCCCGGCCTCCAGGCAGCAGGCGGCGAAGTAGCCCAGCCCGCCGCAGGTATCCAGCACGACCTTGCCGCGCGGGTCGACCAGCGCCACCTTGCGGCGCGCATCCTCGAACGGCGACAGCTGCGCCGAGGGCAGCATCTTGATGCCATCGATCTCGAAGGTGGGCGCGCCCCAGTCGGTGGGAACGAGCTTGATCAGCGCGCCGCTGAACCGCGAGATCGGGGCGAAATCATCGCCGTCCCAGAAGTACAGCGTGCGCTGCTTGAACTTGCCCGGATATGGGTAGCCCCTGCCACGCCACTGCCAGGTCTGCGCATCCAGCTGGGCGGTACCGGTACTGCGGCCCAGGTCCAGCGAACCGGTCCATTGGGTCAGACCACTGCCGCGCGCGGCCAGCAGCGCCTGGGCATCGGAGGAAATGAGGAGTGGACCGGAGTAGTGGGGCACGAGTCGCTGGTCCGGGTAGGCGCGGGTCACGCGCGGTGCTGGTACAAGGGAGGACTGGCATCGTAACCGACCTCATCGCGCATGGGCATCCAGTGCAGCGCCGGCATGTTGGCGGCACCGCGGCGGGCCGCCTGCCGCGACCCGCCGGCCGCGCCGCAGGCAACGGCGTGCCCATGGCGATGCATCGGCCGTCGCGCGCCGGGAGACGCGCGCCGATTCCTCTGGCGCACGCCGCACCGCATACTGCGCACTGCCCCATCGACATGGTGTCCGATTGGCGCCAACCGCGGAGGATCGGCAATGCTGAAGGGTGTGTTGTTGGGGTTTGCCTGTTATGCGGCCTATTCGATCAGCGATGCGTTCGTGAAGCTGCTGGAAGGCACGCTGCCGGTTTACGAAGTGCTGTTTCTCGGCGCCTTGCTGATGCTGGTGGCGGTGCCATTCCTGAAGAAGCCGGACGACCGCTTGCGCGAACTGGTGATGGCCAGGCAACCCAGCCTGTGGCTGTTGCGTGCGCTTACCGGCGCCATCGGCAATCTGACCTCGGTGATTGCGTTCACCACCTTGCCGATGGCCGAGGCGTTCGCGCTGATCTTCCTGATGCCGATCTTCGTCACCGTGCTGTCGGTGGTTTTTCTCAAGGAACAGGTGCACTGGCGGCGCTGGTCGGCGGTGATCGTGGGCTTCATCGGCGTGTTGATCGTGCTGCGCCCGGGCTTTCGCCATCTCACCCATGGGCATGTGGCGGCGATCGTGTGCGGCCTGGTCGGTGCGATCTCGGTGATCACCCTACGCATGGCCGGCCACAGCGAGAAACGCCTGACCCTGTACGGTGCCGGGGTGATCGGTCCGTTGGTGATGGGCGGGATCATGATGCTGCCGAGCTTTGTCTGGCCCACGCTGTATCAGTGGGGGCTGTTGGCCGGCTATGGCCTGCTCGCCGGCCTGGCGGCGATCTGCATGATGTATGCCACGCGCATGGCGCCGGTGAGTGTGGTCGCGCCAACGCAATACAGCCAGATGCTGTGGGCGATCGCGTTCGGCTACCTGCTGTTCCACGACCACCTGGACTGGCCGATGGCGGTCGGCATCGCACTGATCCTGGGCGCAGGGCTGTTCACGCTGATCCGCGAAGAGCAGGTGTCGCGGTGGTGGCGGCGCACCAAGATAGTTTGAGGGCGGCGCTGTGCGCCGCGGGAATGGGGAATGGGGAATGGGGAATGGGGAATCGGAGGAGCGCTCTATCGAAATGTCGCGATGCGCTTGATGCTGTTGCGATTCCCGATTCCCGATTCCCGATTCCCGTCACGGCGCCGTCGTGGATTCCTTGCGCGGTGCGCGCCAGCTTTCGACGATGCGCGCGTACTCGCCGCTGGCCTTGCTCAGGTGCAGCCACTGATCGACATAGGCTTTCCAGGCGTGGTCGTTGCGCGGTAGCAGGAAGGCCTTTTCGCCGTATTGCAGTGGCTGCTCGGGTGCGACTGCGCACAGGCCGGGCAGGCGTGCCTGCTGGTGGAGCGCTTCGGAGGCGTCGGTGATCATCACGTCCGCGCGCTGCGCCAGCAGCTCCTGGAAGATGGTGGTGTTGTCGGCGAACAGGCGCAGGGTCGCGCGCGGCAACTGGCGGCGTGCGAAGGCCTCGTTGGTGCCGCCGGGTGGTTCGATCACGCGCACCTCGGGTCGATTGAGTTGCGCAATGCTGCGGTAACGCGCCTGGTCGGCGCAGCGCACCAGTGGAATCTTGCCGTCCACGTCCAGCACCGTGCTGAAACCGGCCTGGCGCTGCCGTTGCAAGGTCACCGAGATGCCGCCGACGGCGATGTCGCAGCGATCGGCGAGCAGGTCGGGCATCAACTGCGGCCAGCTGGTGCGGACGATGTCCACGCGTGCGTCCAGGCTGCCGGCCAACGAGTGCGCCAGGGCGATATCGCTGCCCTCGAACTGCCCGTCGGCGCGCAGCAGCGAGTAGGGGCGATAGTCGCCGGTGGTGCAGACCCGCAGCACGCCGGACTGCAGCACGGCATCCAGGCGCGAGGCAGGCGCGGGCTCGGCCGCATGGGCGATGCCGCAGCTCAGCAGCACTACAAGGCAGATGCGATGGCGCATGGCGTGGCCTCGAAGGGATGCGCCCATGATAGTCGCGGCCGGTGCGGCGTGGTCGGGCACGGCTCAAGCCACCAGATTGATGTCACGCGAAGATGCCTATGCTTGCTTTCCATGGGAAGCGAAGACGCAGCGGCGCTTGCACGCAGTCTGCCCTCGGCGATAGACATCATCCGCCATCCGCCATCCGCCATCCNCACCATCCACCATCCACCATCCACCATCCACCATCCACCATCCACCATCCACCATCCACCATCCACCATCCACCATCCGCCAGGTGCCAGGTGCCAGGTGCCAGGTGCATGAGCCGCTTTGACGCGCGTGCGCCTGCCATGCGTCAACGGCATGTCAGCGCGATCCTGCCCGGGATCACGGCGCGGTAGCGCTGCGATGCGCACTGTCGGTCTTCCACGAACCGACCGGAGTCACTCCATGCAGCTCAATCCACGCACTGCGCGTCCGATGACCATCGCCAATGCCGGTCTGTCGGCGCACGGCACGCCCGATCCGGATACCAACGAGGAAGAGATCCCGCTGGAAGAGCAGACCCCGCAGCAAGGCGGCCTGCGCGAGGAGGTCGGCGATCTGGACGCGGACGACGACCAGGCCTTGCCGGGGCGCGTCGGCGGTGGGCTTGCGGGTGGCTGAAGCGGATGGGCGTAGCGGCTGGCCGGGCGATCGACCCGCCACCCGGTACGCCCCGCTGGCGGCGGGACTGCGTCAGCGTCGCCTGGAGGTGTCCAGCAAGGACGGATGAGGGCGCAATGCTGTCGCCGCCGCAGGACACGCCGTCAATCCGTTTCTGAAGACAGCGCGGCTGCTGAAGCACACTTGTTTGCGACATCCGTGCCGCCGCAGCTCCCCGCACGCAACCGGAGCGCCGCACCGGCCAAGGTGGTTGTGTACCGATCACGTGGCAAAGCCGGCTGCGCTCATTTCTGTGGGTCTGTCTCCTGGTCGCTCGAGGGCGCAGGGACCGGTTCCATGCAAATGCGGGTTTTGCGGTGACAGGCACATGGCCAGTGCCCCGATGTCCCGCCGTCCAGGCCTGCGAATCCGTGTTGCGGAGCAGGCATGTCAAGGGAACTGCACATGCCCCGGTTCGAAGTACACCGGCTTGTCGCCGTTTTCCGGCAAGGCGGGGATCGTATCCAGGATGGCCTTGCCGCGGATATCGGTGATACGGATGGACAAGGGCTGGTTGCCGAGCTGCTCGCCCAGGAAATGGTTGTAATCCATCTTTTGCAGGCTCTTCCAGCTGCTGCCCTGTTTCACTTCGAACTTGACCACCGGGTAGGCGTGGTTGCGCACCTGGATCGCCGCCCACCAGCGCGAGCTGCCTTCCTTGATGCGGTACTGCACATTGCCGGCGGTCGGCGCGCGCACGATCTTCCAGCTGATCGGGATGCGCCCCTGCACCGTATCGCCGATGGCCGCGAATGCATTGGGCGATAGATCCAGCCCGCCCGACGCGCCGTCCGGATACAGGTCGGTGACATACACGACGGTCTTGCCCTTGGGCCCGGTCACTTCCAGGTAGGCGCCGGCCAGCGCGGCCCTGACTCCGCCGAAGTTCATCTGGGTCGGGTTGAGCGCGGTGATGAAGGCGTTGCGCGGAATCGGGTCCAGCAGCACCGCGCCGCCGGAATAGCCGGAGCCGGTGTGGGTCGCGGTGCCGGTGAAGGTGCTGGTCCAGCTGGTGGCCTTCCCGGCAGCCGCTGCAGTGGCCGTCTTCGCCGACGGCATGGCGGCGCTCGCACCAGCCAGGCCCCAGGCCTGGTGCAGGACCTGCAGTTTGTCCGCGCGCGGGCTGCCATCACCGGCGAGCAGGCCGCCGTTGTTGGCATTGCCCACCTCCCAGCTGCCCAGGACTGCACTGCGCATGCCGGTGTTGCTCAAATACCCGCTCAATGCGTATTGCCACGCGGGGTCGCGTGGATCCCCATCGCCCAGGCCGCCGCCGAGGCTGACCGGCAGCACCGCATGATTGGCCGCGAACTGCCCGAAGTCGCGCTGCCAGCTCGCCGGCAGGCTGCGCGGAAGATCGCTGGCAGCAAATGCGTCGGCTGTGTCGCGATCCGGTCCGGCCAGTTTGGGCATCAGCACCAGATGGGCCGGTGGAATGCGCAGCGGCACGCAGGCAAGCGGCTGCAGATTGCTGCCGGCGGCCTTGCGCGCCGAGTCGCTGCACAGCGCGTCGTTGCCCACGCCTTCCACACCGATCACCCAGCCCGGCGCATGCTTCAGCACCGCGGCCGCTGCACGCGCGGCGATGCGGTTCCAGTCGGCGTCGATCGCAGTGCCGGCCCAGTTGGCATTGCGGTAGCCGTTGCTGCCCAGGTCGATCCCGAGCACGCCAGCGCTGTTGCCGTAGCGATGCGCGAGCATGGCCAGGCCATCCATCCACGCGCGTTGTTGCGTGCCCAGCTGCGGCGATGCGTCATCGCAACCGCCATCGGCAAAGGCGAGCAGCACCTGCATGCCGCGTTGGGTGCTGGCGCGCACCACGGCATCGAGCAGTTGCAGGGACGTGAGGCCAGCCAGCGCGGGGTCGCCGGCCACCTCGGCGGCGGCCACCGGTCTGGCTTGCAGGGTCGCTGCGCAGATCGGCACGCGCACGGTATTGATGTCCGATGCCTGCATCTGCTCCAGCAGTTGCTGCAGCGTATTGCTGCGCAGTCCGGTGGCCGCCGGCGCCGCGCGATCGAAGCCGGGCCAGGTCACGCCGCGTACCTGCAGCGGCTGGCCGCGCGTATCGGTGAGATGTCCATGTGTGTCGACCTGCACGGCCAGCACGGTCACGGGAGTCAGCAAGGCCAGGCCAAGCAGCAGAGAAGCGGCAGAGCGCATGGGAGTGTCCTGAAAAGATGGCCCACGCAGGAGACCAGCGATCGTCATGCGCGGTCCGTGCGCCGGGTCAAGGAAGCGGGCAGGAGGGTGGGAGCTGCGACGGCCAGGCAGCCGCACTGGAATGGGGATCGCGGTTTGTACGAGATGCGGCACTGCCGTTGTCGGAGGCATGTGCCGATGCATCGCCCGCGACCGGAGGCCGCGCGGCGCGCTGCCGACGGACGCCACGGCAGGCATGGTGCAGACGCGCGCGAGGCGGTGCGGGTGTCCTTGCAGTGCATGCAGGTGCGCCGCAGACGCAGGTACACAGCGTTGCACGTCCAGGCGGGGCAGGTGCGGTGGCTGCTGCGGCAGTGCAGTGCGCGCATCGCCGGGCATTGCGATTCCTCGACGGAAGCAGCGGCAGGCCTGCGGATGAGCGGCGCACCACGGTGGGGCGCGCCGGCTCCCTGCGCTCGTGCGCACTGCGGCCTACCCGGCGCCGCTGTGCAAAGCGCTGGTGCGCGCTGCCGCGATCTCGTATTTTTGACGGCTTGTTCACTTGCCGGTGCCGTGCCCCATGTCAGATCCGTCCGCGCCCGATCATCTGCAACGCAGTCTCTCCAACCGCCACCTGCAACTGATCGCCATCGGTGGCGCGATCGGCACCGGGCTGTTCATGGGCTCGGGCAAGACCATCAGCCTGGCCGGCCCGTCGATCCTGTTCGTCTACCTGATCATCGGCGCGATGCTGTTCTTCGTGATGCGTGCGATGGGCGAGCTGCTGCTGTCCAACCTGGAGTACAAGTCGTTCATCGACTTCTCCACCGACCTGCTCGGGCCGTGGGCCGGGTTCTTCTGCGGGTGGACCTACTGGTTCTGCTGGATCATCACCGCCATCGCCGATGTCATCGCGATTGCCGCCTATGCGCAGTTCTGGTTTCCGGGCCTGGCGCCGTGGATCCCCGCCATTCTCTGCGTGCTGTTGCTGCTGAGCCTGAACCTGGTGACGGTCAGGTTGTTCGGCGAGATGGAGTTCTGGTTCGCGCTGATCAAGATCATCGCCATCTGCGCGCTGATCATCACCGGCGCCGGGCTGGTGGCCTGGGGTTTCCGTTCGCCGTCGGGCAACGTGGCCTCGCTGTCGAACCTGTGGAACGACGGCGGCATGTTCCCGATGGGCATTGGCGGCTTCTTTGCCGGGTTCCAGATCGCGGTGTTCGCCTTCGTCGGCATCGAGCTGGTCGGCACCACCGCTGCGGAAACCGCAGACCCGCGCCGCAACCTGCCCAAGGCGATCAACTCGATCCCGGTGCGCATCTTGATCTTCTACGTGCTGGCGCTGGTCGCGATCATGGCGGTGACGCCGTGGCGGCAGGTGGTGGCCGACAAGAGCCCGTTCGTGGAGCTGTTCGTGCTGGCCGGCGTGCCGGCGGCCGCGAGCCTGATCAACTTCGTGGTGCTGACCTCGGCCACCTCCTCGGCCAACAGCGGCATCTTCTCCACCAGCCGCATGCTCTACGGCCTGGCCGAGGAGCAGCACGCGCCCAGGGGCTTTGCCAAGCTCTCGCGCGCGGCGGTGCCGGCGCGTGGCCTGCTGTTCTCCTGCCTGTGCCTGCTGCTGGGTGCGATGCTGGTGTACCTGATCCCCAACCTGGTCACCGCGTTCACGCTGGTCACCACCTTGTCGGCGGTGCTCTTCATGTTCGTGTGGTCGCTGATCCTGTGCGCCTACATCGCCTACCGGCGCAAGCGTCCCGAGCAGCACGCGACCTCGGCGTTCAAGATGCCCGGGGGCGTGGCGATGTGCTACGTGTGCCTGGCGTTCTTCGCCTTCGTCATCGTGCTGCTGACCTTGCAGGCCGATACGCGCCAGGCGCTGCTGGCCAGCCCGGTGTGGTTCCTGATCCTGGCAATCGGCTATGCGGTGAAGCGGCAGCAGGCGCGCAGCGGCTGAGCGCACGCACGGCCGAACACATCCACGAGGACATCCTCAAGGCCCCGCAGTGCGGGGCCTTGGCGTGCATGGCTGCACGGCGCCGCGATAAAGGCCACTGGCAGCTAAGCGCGTTGTGCGTACGACGTTGACGCGGATCGGACGGAACGGGATGCTCGCCGCCATCCATCGCCACGGCCCACCGCATGATCACCACGCACCCGATCGCCACAACGCCGCACACGCAAGGGTGCTGGGTCGACCTGTGCCAGGCCAGCGCGCAGGAACTGGCGCAGGCCGCAGGCACGGTGGGGTTTACGCTGCCCGATCGCGCGGCCATCGGCGAAATCGAATTTTCCAGCCGGGTGCGGCGCCAGGACGAGGTGCTGTTTCTCAACGTGCCACGCTTTCAGGACGACGATGGCCCGACCGCGCCGCTGGGCTTTGCGTTGTCGCCGACCATGCTGGTGACCCTGCGCGAGCAGCACATGGGCTCGCTGGATGCGGTGGCGGCGCATCTGCAACATGAGCCCTGCCATAGCGCCGACGATCTGCTGCTGCGCATCTTCGACCAGTTGGTGGGGCGGCTGGCAGACCGGCTGGAATCGCTGGAGGCCGAGGTCACCGACACCACCCGCCAGGTGTTCGACAACCCGCACAAGACCAGGGACCTGGAGCGCATGCTGCATCAGGTCGGTGGCATGGGGCGGCGTCTGGGCGGGCTGCACAATGCCGGGCAGGGATTGCTGCGCCTGGTCACCTATCTGGATGGCGCCGCGCCGGAATGGTTCGGCGCCGATGCGGCCAAACGCATCGGCTTGCTGCACAAGGACCTGACCACCTTGAGCGAGTTCCAGCAGCACATGGACGACCGCATCGAGTTCCTGCTCGACAGCGTGCTGGGCATGATCAACATGGACCAGAACAACGTGATGAAGGTGATGGCGGTGGCGTCGGTGGTCGGCATTCCGCCGACGGTGCTGGTCGGCATCTGGGGCATGAATTTCGCCTACATGCCCGAGCTCAAGTGGCACGATGCGTATTACTGGGCGCTGGGCGTGATCGTACTGAGCATGGTGGTTCCGCTGGCCTGGTTCCGCAAACGCGGCTGGGTATAACGCACCGGAGCCATACCCGCAGGAGCGCAGCACGCGGCAGACTGCCGGCAACCCGTAGGAGCGCACCCGGGCGCGACGTGGCGTTAGCGGTAAGTCCCTCGCGCCCAGGTGCGCTCCTACGATCGAGCCGCGCAGCGCGTGGCAGCTTGCCGGCAACCCGTAGGAGCGCACCCGGGCGCGATGTGGCGTTACCGGTAAGTCCCTCGCGCCCAGGTGCGCTCCTACGATCGAGCCGCGCAGCGCGCGGCCGATTGCNGTAGGAGCGCACCCGGGCGCGATGTGGCGTTACCGGTAAGTCCCTCGCGCCCAGGTGCGCTCCTACGATCGAGCCGCGCAGCGCGCGGCCGATTGCCGGAAACCCGTAGGAGCGCACCCGGGCGCGACGTGGCGTTAGCGGTAAGTCCCTCGCGCCCAGGTGCGCTCCTACGATCGAGCCGCGCAGCACACGGCAGACTGCCGGCAACCCCGTAGGAGCGCACCCGGGCGCGATGTGGCGTTACCGGTAAGTCCCTCGCGCCCAGGTGCGCTCCTACGATCGAGCCGCGCAGCGCGCGGCCGATTGCNGTAGGAGCGCACCCGGGCGCGATGTGGCGTTACCGGTAAGTCCCTCGCGCCCAGGTGCGCTCCTACGATCGAGCCGCGCAGCGCGCGGCCGATTGCCGGCAACCCGTAGGAGCGCACCCGGGCGCGACATGGCGTTACCGGTAAGTCCCTCGCGCCCAGGTGCGCTCCTACGATCGAGCCGCGCAGCGCGCGGCCGATTGCCGGCAACCCCGTAGGAGCGCACCCGGGCGCGACGTGGCGTTACCGGTAACGCCCTCGCGCCCAAGGGCGCTCCTACCGGAACTGCCTGGCTGCGTGGCGTGCGAGCAGGTGATGCGCCTTGTCGATTGCCGCCGGGCGGGCTGGATCAGCCCTTGGCCTGGAAGCTGGCTTCCTCGTACGGCTGCACCACCACCCAGCCTTCGCCGGCAAAGCGCATCTGCAGGCTTTCGCCGGAGCCGCGGCCGAACAGCGTGCCGATCGACACGTCGGTGACCAGCTCCGGGCTCAGCGTGCCCGACCAGGCCACGGTGGCATTGGGGTCGGTGAACACCGGGCCGCTGGCGGCGGTGACCGGCAGGGTCAGCGGCTCGTAGTGCGAGGTGATCGCCACGATGCCATGGCCGCTCAGGCGCACGTTGAACAGGCCGCCGGACAGCATGCCGGCCACCTTGCGCATCATCGTGATCTTGTGGTCGACACCGGATTCGAAGGCCAGCACATCGTTGCCGTTGACGAAGATCGCCTCGCCATTCAAACGCAGCAAGGTCACCAGCTTGCCGAGGTCGGCCAGGTACACCCGGCCCTGGCCTTCGGCCTTCATCAGCTGCATGCCTTCGCCGCTGACGGCCTTTTTCAGCAGGTTGCCCAGGCCCTGTTCCAGCAGTCCCTCGCGGGTGAACTTGACGTTGCCGGTACGCGCGACCATGGCGCCGGCCTTGGACCACACCATGCCGTCGAGGCGCACTTCCAGCAGATGCGGGTTTTCCAGTTCGAACGGATCGGGGCTGACGTCCTTTTCCTTGGAATCGGCGAGAAACTCGTTGAGCGTGCGTACGGCCATGGGTCCGTCCTGGAGGGTGAAAGAGTGCGCATGATACGCGGCGGGCCAGTGTCTCCGACGTGCACTGATGTGCGAGTCGCCATGCGTCTGCACAGATGGCGTGCTGATGTTGCAGCGCACATGGTGCTCGGTCAGCGCATCGGCGCGCGCGATGACAGCCACAACGCGGCGACCGCCCACCGGGATCCGTGCGTCGTGGTGGAGTGGCGCTGCAGGTTTGCAGCGTCATGGAGACAGGTTGTGCTCGACGCAATGCAAGACGATGAAGGGATAACTCCGCTACGCCATCGATGCAGTGGCCGGGTGTGTGCCAGGTACCGGCGTATGAAATCGCAAGTGCGTTACACAGTTCGGTACGAAGGCACGTCGCAAATAAAACAACCGCTCGGCCTGCGCAATGCTTCTGGGATCGGCGTCGGATTCGTGACGTTGCTGCCGCGCTAGATTGCTACTACAGAGAACGTCTTTACGTTGTTCAAGGAGTGGGGCGATGCGCGTTGTGCGTGGCAATCGAGGGGAACGGGACTGGGCTGGAAACTTGCTGCATGGTGGTGCGATCGTCTTGATGCTGGCCGTGGTCGCCATTGCGCTTTGCCTGCACAGCGCACCCGCGCACGCGGCCGTGGGGCCGGGCGTGGTGAGCGGCGACACCATCGTGCACGATCCGTCGATGCTCAAGCTGAGCGATGGGCGTTACTACATCTATGCCACCACCGGCGTGGTCACCAGCACCGACCGGACCAAGTTCAGCAATGCGGGCGCGATCTTCAGCAGCATGCCGGGCTGGGTGCGCAGCTACAACCCGGACAACCAGCTGTGGGCGCCGGATGTGTCCTTCCATGGCGGCAAGTATCTGATGTATTACACCGCCTCCAGATTCGCCACCAATACCTCGGCGATTGCGCTTGCCAGCAGCAGCACCGGCAAGCCTGGCTCGTGGAAGGATCAAGGCATCGTCTATACCTCCAAGAGCAGCGACGACTACAACGCCATCGACGGCAATCTGGTGGTGGATGGCAATGGCAAGTGGTGGCTGGCGTTTGGCTCGTTCTGGTCGGGCATCAAGCTGATCCAGCTCGATCCCGGCACCGGCAAGCAGTTGTCCAGCAATACGGCGCGCTACAGCCTGGCAAGCCGGCCGTCCCCGGGCGCGGTGGAGGCGCCTTTCATCCAGCAGGCCAATGGCTGGTACTACCTGTTCGTGTCATTCGATGCCTGCTGCAAGGGCGCCAGCAGCACCTACAAGATCGCGGTGGGGCGTGCGCGCTCGGTGACCGGGCCGTATCTGGATCGCGCCGGTGTGGACATGCGCAACGGTGGCGGCACGGTGATCCAGTCCGGCTTGGGCAGCATGCATGGGCCGGGTGGGCAATCGGTGTTCCGCGATGGCGACGGCGACATCCTGGTCTACCACTATTACGACGACCGCGGCGATGCGCGCCTGGGCATCAATCGGCTGAGGTACGACAGCAATGCATGGCCGGTGGTGCAGTAGCGGCGATCAATGGAGCACGCTGCGGCGCCTTGCAATGAGGCAACGATCAGGCGATGCGTGTCGGAGTGATCGGCCGGCGCTGCCGACTGATCGACATGCGATGCCACCAGCGCTGACGGGCAGTACCCGGCAGCGCTGGTGCACCCTCAGCGCGTCGCCGCTTCGGGCTTGCGCACGCGTTTGACAGGCGCCGGCTTGGTCGCCGTGTCCGGATACAGGGTCAGCAGCATCAAGGTGACGCCGTTGGTCCAGCCAAAGCCGTCCTGCAGTGCGTATTCGCCACCGCCACCGCCGGCCGCATCGGCTTCCAGCCCGTATTTTTCGACCAGCTTGTGCTCGCGCGCGAACAGCGCCTGCACCTGGGTGAGGAAGCGCTCGCCGATGGTGCGCGCCAGCGCGTCTTCGCCATAACGGCGCAGGCCGTCCACCGCCACCCATTGCAGCGGCGCCCAGCCATTGGGCTCGTCCCACTGCTGGCCGGTCTTCACTGCGGTAGTGGCCAGGCCGCCGGGGCGCAGCAGGCGCGCACGCACGGTGCTGGCGGTGCGTTTGGCATGTGCGTCGGTCGCCAGGCCGGTGAATAGCGGATACAGCGCCGCAGCGGTGACCTGGTCGCTGAGCGTGCGCGCCTGCCAGTCGTAGTCGGCGTAGTAGCCGGCCGCGCTCCACAGGTGCGCATCGATGGCCTGCTTGCGTTGCAGTGCCAGCGCCGCGTAATCCTGCGTGCATTCGGCGCCGGGCTGCGCACAGGCCTGGGCCAGGGTGCGCTCCAGGTGGTACAGCAGGCTGTTCAGATCGATCGGCACGATCGCGGTGGTACGGATGGTGCGCAGGTTCTGCCCGTCGGCCAGCCAGCGGCTGGTGTAGTCCCAGCCGCTTTCGGCACCGGCACGCAGGTCGCGGTAGACCTCGGCGGCCGGGCGGTCACCGGCCTCGGCGGCGGTGCGGGTGTCGTGCAGCCAGGCTTCCGGGCGCGGGGTGTCGCGCTCGTCCCAGTAGCGGTTGAGCAGGCTGCCGTCGGCCAGGCGCACCACATGGCGCGCGGCCTGGCCGGGCTGCAGGCCGTCGCTGCCCTGCATCCAGTAGGCGTATTCCTTCTGCAGCTGCGGCAGGTAGCGCTGGTAGACCGCTTCGCCTTCCACGCCGGCCTGCAGTTCCACCATGTAGGAGAAGAACGGCGGCTGCGAGCGGCTCAGGTAGTAGCTGCGATTGCCGTTGGGGATATGCCCGTAGGTGTCGATCAGGTAGGCGAAGTTGTCCAGCATCTGGCGGCTGAGCGTGGTCTGCCCGCTCTTCACCAGGCCGAGCATGGTGAAGTAGGAATCCCAGTAGTACACCTCGCGGAAACGCCCGCCCGGCACCACGTACGGATATGGCAGCGCCAGCAGGCTGCTGTACGGCGGCACGTGGGTCTGGCTGCGCACCAGCTTGGGCCACAGTTCGTCGATGTGTTCGCGCAGCGCGGTGTCCTGGCGGATCGCGTCGGTCTGCACCGGCGGCGACTCTTCGAAATTGGCATCCACGAACTTGCGCAGATCGAAACCGGGGTGGTCGTGCTGCGCCAGATAGTCGGCGTTGATCAGCGCCGGGTCGCGCAGCGGCAGGAAGTCGACGAAGTGCTTCTGGTCGTCGAACAGCTCGCCACGCTGCACCGCCTGGAACAGTTCCGGGTAGGCCAGGTCGGGCGTGGGCGGGGTGGCCGCCGGGGCGTTGACGACCGGAGTGTCCATGGGCGCGGCGGTCAGCGTGCAGGGCGCCACGAACATGCTCAGCGACAGGCCAAGCAGCGACGTGCAGCACGGGGGCGCGGCAGAACTCATGGCATCTCCAGAACGGGCAGTGACGTGCGGCATGGTAAACGACCGAAGTGGCGGGTGGGACCGGACGAGGGGGTCGGCAGGCCGACGGACTTCGCACGGAGACGACAGGATTCAGCAAGGTGATCCGGCGCGGTGCTGCAGGCGATCGCGCCGGTTGCGTTGCCGATCCAGGCCTATCGGCCCGGATCGAGGCAGCTTGAGCCGCGTCCAGGCTGCGCCGGATTGCCGGCATTGCTGCAAGATGCGCGCCACAGCGTGCGGCGGGCGCGCAGCGGAGTGAGCGACGGGCGGGGGCGGCGTTGCCCGTGCACGGCAGCCGGTGGGTGTGGGCAATGGCGGCGGCAGGCCCGCCTGCCGCGCCCGGCGAATCGCGGCGGCGCGGACGCACCGGGATGCACCAACGGCAGGCCGGGTCATGCCAGGCGGCTTGCCGTCTTCGTGGAGTCCAGGCGCACCTGGGTGTGCTTGGGTCAGCCTGGGCGCCGGCGATCGGTCTGCAGCAAACGCTGCAACTGCAGCGCGTTGGGCACCGCCAGCCCGGCGGCGGTGTTGTCGAAGATCACCCAGCGTTCTGCCTGCGGATGCGCCGTGTCGTGCGACGGGCTGCGCACCGCGTCGGCCAATGCCTGCAGCGCACTGTCGTCGTAGCTGCTGTAGTAGATGCGCGGTGCGCCGTGCCAGCGCCAGTAGTGCGGGCCGGCGGTCGTCCCCGGTGTGGCCGCAGCCGGCACCGGTGCCGGGTCGGCGGCGCAGCGTGCGATGCGGTGGCGTGCCAGCAGCGCCTGTGCCTGCGGCAGGAACCAGCTGGCATGGCGCGGTTCGCAGACCACGCCGCCGTCCCAGCGCCGCCGCAGCATGGCGAAAAACCTGGCCGCCACCGCCGCATCGAAGACGGCGCTGGGCGGCAGTTGCAGCAGCAGGCAGCCCAGTCGCGTGCCCAGCGCGCCGGCCTGGGCGAGGAAGGCATCCAGCAATGGGCCGGTGCCCTGCAGGCGTGCATCGTGGCTGATGCTGCGCGGCAGCTTGACCGAAAAGCGGAAATCCTCCGGCACGCTGTCGGCCCAGCGTGCATAGGTACCGGCACGGTGCGGGCGATGGAACGCGGAGTTGATTTCCACCGCATCAAAACGTGTGGCATAGCGCTGCAGGACGCTGGCGCCATCGCCGAACGCGGCGCGGTCGGCGGCCGGAATCGACCAGCCCGCGCAGCCACAGCGCACGCGCGGCAGGGCGATGGACGAACGAGCTTGCATAGGGGGTGCGCAGGACCGGTGGGCAGCACTCTATGCATGCGCGCGTGTCTGTAGCGCGTGTGCACTGCACTCACGGCCGACTCACCGACGACTTCGATACTGGGCGCATGCCGGAAGGTCCTTCCCTTGTCATCCTGCGCGAACAGACCGCGGCGTTGGTCGGCCGCAAGATCCTGCGCGTGTCCGGCAACAGCAAGCAGGACATCGCGCGGCTGGAGCAGCAGAAGGTGCTGGCGTTACGCAGCTGGGGCAAGCACTTTTTGATCGAGTGCGCGCAGTTCAGCGTGCGCATCCACTTCCTGTTGTTCGGCAGTTATCGCATCGACGAAGACAAGCCCAATGCGGTGCCGCGTTTGCGTCTGGAGTTTTCCAGGGGCCAGCGGTTGAATTTCTACGCCTGCTCGGTGCAGTTCATCGAGCGCCCGCTGGACGAGGTCTACGACTGGACGGCCGATGTCATGAACCCGCACTGGGATGGCGCGCAGGCACGGCGCAAGTTGCGCGCCGCACCCGGCATGCTCGCCGCCGATGCATTGCTGGACCAGGACATCTTTGCCGGCGTCGGCAACATCATCAAGAACGAAGTGCTGCATCGCATCCGTGTGCATCCGGAAAGCCCGGTGGATGCATTGCCGGCGCGCAAGCTTGGCGAATTGGTTAACCAGGCGCGCGCGTACAGTTTCGATTTCTACGCCTGGAAAAAGGCCTTCATGCTGAAGAAGCATTACCAGGTGCATACCAAAACCAGCTGCCCGCGCGATGGCGCGCCGCTGCAGTATCGCAAGCACCTGGGCAAGGCCGGGCGGCGGGCGTTCTTCTGCGAGGTCTGCCAGCGGCTGTACCGCTCGGAGGACGGTTGAGCCTGATGCGGCCCATATGCAGGCGAGCCGGCATCGAGCGGGGATGGGCCGCGCCTGCTGCCACGGCAGGCAGGGCGTGCCTCGCCGGGGCAATGGCAGAGGCCGCTGTCAGGCCGGTGCGTCGCCCGCCGCGCTCGCCAATGTGAATGGCGGCTGGCGTCTGCCGGCCAAACAACGAATTTCAAACGCGCGCTGGCGCTGCGCCCGCTAGATTTGCGCATCCTGCATCGGGTTCACGGTGCGGCGCGCGCATCTCCCATCTCATCGGTCTCCCGCATTGTGATTACCCGCAGGAAGGAAACGCTTGTCCCGCATGTCGCCGCTGTCGCATGCACGGGCGCGATCCTGTTCTTTCTTGCCTGTCTGCTGCTGTACATGCCGCCGCCGCGCGACAGCGTGCGACACGACGACAGCCTGCAGGTGTATTTCGTGCCGCGTCCGCAGTTGACGCTGCCGGCACCGGCGACGCCGCCACAACGCGACCCCGCACCGCGCGCTGCACCGGCCGCGGCGTCGGCCGCCCGCACCGCGCCGCCACCGACACGCACCCCGCCGCCGCAGCGGCAGGTGGCGGCCGCCAATGCACCGGCCAGTGAATCGATGGCCGCCCAGCTCTACACCCGCGAGGGCCGCTTGCGCATGCCGCAGACGGCGCAAGTGGACCCGATGGCGCCAGCCGGTGCCGCAGCGCCGCCGGGCATGGCCGACGAACGCGCGCAGGCCAAGGCGCGCAACGTGATGGAACGGGTCAATCCGGTGCAGTACCAGGACACGCGCTTTGCCAAGGACTGGAAGAGCGACGGCACGCTGGGCGATGTGGCGATGCAGGAAATGAATCGCGGCATGAAGAAGTTCAACAACATGCTCAACGGGCCGCAGACGCAGGTGGCCAAGGCGCGGCCACCGCCGGACGTGCGCTTCAACCCTGCGTTGGCCGGCAACCAGGCCGAGATGGGCAGCGAAGCGACCGGCGATGCCTACAAGGCCGCGCCGATCGCGCACGAGACGCCGCCGGACCTCAAGGGCGAAGCCAGCCGCCGTATCCGCGAGGCGCTGGCAGCGCTGGAACAACGCAGCGCGCGCTGCGATGCGTCCAAGCGCAAATCCCTGTTGTCGCCGGTGCGTACGCATCTGGGCGACCTGGAACGCGCCGAACACGCCTTGAACAACGGCGCCGACCCGGTAATGGCCGCGCAGATGCTGCCGCGCCAGGCCGACAGCGCCTACGACCTGGCCCGTCGCGCGCTGTGGTACGCCGATCGCCAGTTGAAGCAGTGTGCGATCGGGTGAGCCGAAACCCATAAAGCAGGCGAGACCTGGAGCGGTGGGATTGTCCGGTCGCGATCGGATGCGTGAATCAACAGCTCGGTGCGTCGAGGACGCAGCGCCCTCACCGCTTGCGGGACACGCCGTGAATCCGTCCCCGGAGGCTCGGCGGCGGCATCCATGCCGCCACCCGCTTGCAGCGTGTCCCGCGATGGTGGGCGGGCAAGGGCCCTGCAGCCAGGCAGCAGATCGACCGCTCCACCGCACGCAGATCCGCCGCGCCACGACCGATACGTCCGCACACCTTTCAAGGCGAGCGAGTCTCAAGCTTCCATGTCGTTTGAACGTCCCTAAACTGAGATCGTTCAGGACTTGGGCCTCTCCCGGCAGGAGAGGCAAAACCGTCCTTCCGCCACGCACCCAGGCACCAGGCGTTGTTGGTCGCGGTGAGTCGAATCACCAGCAACGCTGCCCCCGACGCAGTCCCAAGGCATCCCGGTCCCGATCCGGGCGCAACGTCAGGTGCTGACCGGAAGCGTCACGCCAGGCTCTGGCGGTAACGGTCCTTTTCCGCACTCAGCGCAGCCTCCGCACGCAGGAACACCTGGCCGATCGGCTCGTCGCCGCGGGTTGCCTGTGCCTGGCCGATCAGCACCGTCAGGCCGTGCGCATGCTGCTGGTGGGCGATGGCGCGCAGGCCCTGCAGTTTCTGTTCGGCATCGGGGCCGCGCAGCACGGCGATGAATTCGGCGCTGTCGGTCACGCGGTCCACGCTGTCGCCGTTGGCCTGCGCCTGCGCGGCCAAGGCCTGGTCGAGCTGTTGCAACGCGCGGCCCAGCAGCCGCTCGCTTTGTTTTTCGGCCAGCGCGGCCAGTTCCTGCACTTCCAGGATCACCAGGTGATAACCGGTATCGGCGGCGGCCTGGATGGCAACCGGCGCCACCGGCTGCAGGATCGCCTCGCGTTCGAGCTGCAACTCGCGCTTGCGCTCGTCCAGCAGGCGCATGGTGACCCGCGCCAGTGCCTGCAGCCCGGTACGTTGCATGTCGGTGAGCGTGCGCGGCTCGGTGTCGAGCACGCACACGGTGCCCAGTGCCACGCCGTCGGAGGTCACCAGCGGCATGCCGGCATAGAAGCGCGCACCGGTGTCGCCGGTGACGACCGAAACATCGGCAAAGCGGCTGTCACGGGTGAGGTCGGGCACTTCCATCAATTGCTCGGGGCTGCGGATGGCGTGATCGCACACCGCCTGGCTGCGGTCGGTCTGCTGCATGCCCAGGCCGAGCTGGGCCTTGAACCACTGGCGGTCGCGATCGACCAGCGACATCAGCGCGATCGGCGTGTCGCACAGCGAGGCCGCCACCTGCACGATGTCCTGGTAGGTGTCCTCGGGCAGGCTGTCGACGATGCGATAGCCGTCCAGGACCTGTTGGCGGGAGGCTTCGTCAGCCTTCGGCATCTCTTTCATCGGATCAGCCAAGCACCTGCAAGGGAGAGTGCCCAAGCTTAACCGGGCCGGCCGATAACGTAGCGTCGACAAGGATTTCCCCGCCGCTGAAACCGTTCGTGCCCGGCGGCGAGGCGCAGCGCGGCTCAGGCCGGCTGCTGTTTGCGGCCGGCGCGGTCGATGGCCCGCAGCCGTTCGCCCGCAGTCCTGGGGCTGGCGCGTTGCACGGCGCGGCTGCGGCGACCGGGTGGCAGTCACTGCCGGTGGACCAGGCCGACGCCGTGCCAGGTGCCGTCCGATTCCCGCCGGCAGGCTGCGCCCGCACCGGAAGGCATCGGCAGGGCCGGTCACAACGCCGGCATCGCGCGGTGCCGGTGGCCTGCACACCCCGCCTGCGCGACGCGGCAGGCGGGGCCTTGCTGCAGTCAGCGCTTGACCGGCTTGCCGTCCACGTCCAGCACCTGCACCTCGCCGAGCTTGAGCGCCCGCACCGGGGCCTCGATCTTCTTCAGGTCGCCCACGATCACCCAGGTCATTGCGTCGGGCTTGATGATCTGTGCGATGGCCTTCTGCGCGGCCGGCTGGTCGATCGCTTCCAGGCGCGGCTTGAGCGTCTGCACGTAGTCGTCAGGGCGGTCGAACTGCACGATGCCTTCGATCGCACCGAGCACGGCGGTGGTGGTTTCGTAGCTGCCGGGCAGGGCGCGGATGCTCTGGTTCTTGATCTTTTCGATCTCCTCGCCGGTCAGTGGCTTGTCGCCGACGACGGCGCGGGCCTCCTTGAGGATCTCGTTGGCCGACTCGGCGGTCTTGTCGGTCTGTACCGGCGCGGAGAACATGTACGGCCGCTGGCCCTGCGCATCCAGCATGCGGGTGCCGGCGCCGTAGGCCCAGCGCTTGTTCTCGCGCAGGTTCATGTTCAACCGCGAGGTGAAGGTGCCGCCGAAGGCATCGTCGGCCACGCCGATGGCCAGGTTGTCCTGCGTTTTGGTCGACGGTGCGAGCAGGCCCGCCAGGATCACCGACTGCGGCGCATCCGGCCGGTTGATCAGGTACACGCGCGGCTTGGGCTGGGCGGCCACATCGACCAGGTTCTTCTTCGGCAGCGGGCTGGCCGGGGCCTTCCAGTCGCCGAAGGCCGCATCCAGCTGCGGGATGATCTGCGACAGGGTGGTGTCGCCGGCGACCAGGATGCGCAGGTTGTCCGGGCGCAGCCACTGGCTGTGGAAGGCCTGCAGGTCCTTGGCATCGAGGCTCTTGATCGCCGCCTCGGTGCCGCTGCCGGTGAGCGGGATGCCGTACGGATGCTTGTCGCCGTACAGCAGCGGCGGCAGCGCACGCAGACCCAGGCTGGTGGGCTTGGTCTTTTCCTGCGCGATGCCGGCCAGCCACTGACCACGGATGCGTTCGATGTCCGACGCGTTGAACGCCGGGTTGCGCACGATGTCGGAGAACAAGTGCAGCGACGGCTGCAACTGGTCGTTGAGGGCATTGAGCGAGGCGCTGCAGCTATCCAGATCGCAGCCGACGCCGGTGATCGCCCCCAGGCGCTGCTTGCGCTGGGCCACCTCCACCGAATCCAGCGAGGCGGTGCTCTCGTTCATCAGTGCGGCGCTGAAGCTGGCGGTGCCGAGCTTCTTGCCCTGGTCGGCGGCGTAACCGGCGTCGAACAGCAGCTCGACCTGGGTGACCGGGATGGTGTGGCGCTCGGCCAGGATCACCTCGATGCCGTTCTTCAACTTGCCGCGCTGCAGTTTGGGGAAGCTCAGGTCGGGGAACTGGGTGGTCTTGGGCACGCCCTCGCTGCGGTCCACCTTGGAGGCGGCGACGGTGTACTTGCCGGCGGCCGGCAGCTTGGGTGCGGGCTTGCCGGGTTCGGCGGCGCGTGCGACCACCGCCTTGTCCTCGGCCGCCGGGTCGAAGTCCTTGCCGGCCGGCAGCACGGTGAGCAGGTAGTCGCCCTTGCCGAACCAGGTGGCGGCGGCGTGCCTGACGCTGTCCACGGTGGCGGCCTGGCCGCGCTGCAGGTCCTGCTGGTAGGCGCCCGGGTCGCCGCGATAGACCTGGCCCTCGGCCAGGATCACCGCCTTGCCACCGAAGCCGCCGACCTTTTCCAGCCCGCGCACGAAGCCGGCGCGGTAGGCCACCTGCGCGCGCTGCAGTTCGTCGGCGGTCGGGCCCTGGGCGATGAACTTCCTGAGTTCCTCGTCGATGATCGCCTCGACCCTGGCCGGGTCCACGCCGTCCTTCACGTCGGCCTGGATCTGCACCTGGCTGGACAGCGCGAACGGCTGGATCGCCGCCGACACGTCATCGACCAGCTTGTCCTGGTAGACCAGGCGCTGATACAGCCGCGAGGTCTTGCCGCCGCCCAGCACGGTGGTGGCCAGGTCCAGCTGCACCACGTCGTCGGTGCCCAGCTGCGGCGCGGCCCAGGTGCGGTAGATGCGCGGCTGCGACACGTGGTCGTGCTGCACGCCGCGCTTCTGCGCGGCCAGCGGGGTCACCCAGGGCTGCTGGCGCGCCACCGGCTTGCCGGACGGGATATCGCCGAAGTACTGCGCGGCCTTGGCACGCGCCTGCGCCACGGTGATGTCGCCGGCCAGCACCAGGGTGGTGTTGGCGGCGCCGTAGTTGTCGTTGAACCACTGTTTGACGTCGGCCAGCGAGGCCGCGTCCAGGTCTTCCATCGAGCCGATGGTGTCGTGCTGGTACGGATGGTTGGCCGGGAACAGGTTGGACAGGATGTTCTGGTCCACGCGGCCGTAGGGACGGTTCTCGCGCTGGCGCTTCTCGTTCTGCACCACGCCGCGCTGGGTGTCGAGTTCTTGCTGGCCGATCGCGCCGAGCAGGTGGCCCATGCGGTCCGATTCCAGCCACAGCGCGGTGTCCAGCGCAGTGGTCGGCACGGTCTCGAAGTAGTTGGTGCGGTCGAACCAGGTGGTGCCGTTCATGTCGGTGGTGCCGACCTGCTCCAGCGGCGCGAAGAAGCTGCCCTTGTTGTTTTCCGAGCCGGAGAACATCAGGTGCTCGAACAGGTGCGCAAAGCCGGTCTTGCCGGCCGGCTCGTCGCCGGACCCGATGTGGTACCAGATGCTCACCGCCACCACCGGCGCCTTGTGGTCTTCGTGCACCACCACGGTCAGGCCGTTGGGCAGGGTGAAGCGGGTGTAGCCGATCTCGGGAATGGCATTGCTGCCCGCGGGCTTGGACAGGCTGGCCGGCGCGGCCGCGACGGCGGGGGCAACGGGACCGGCAGCGACGCCGAGCACACCGGCGATCAACAGGGACAGCGGACGCAGCATGTGACACTCCAGAAGGCGAGACAATCGGCCGAGGGTAGTGGCTGGCTGGCGGCGTCGCAAATGCTGTCCGGCAGGGGGGCGTCATGTGCGGCTGCCGGAAGAAGCGCGCGTGGCGGGACGCCGGATCCGGCAGCGGCCGGGCGCGGCAACGGCACCACGCGCCTGGCGCCGCACCGCGTGCGTGAACCGTCCAGCCCCCGGCCTGACCGCAAGGCGGATGCAGGGGGACGGCGTCCTGCGGGCGTGGCGCCGGCGGGAGCGAACGATTGCGCTGGCGCGGCACGTCCGGCAGGTCGCCTCCCACTGCCAGCGGATCGGCCGGCGGACACCGCGGCCGCAGGCTGACCCTCCAGCAAGCAGGCCCGGCCGCACCGGCTCAAGTTGATCATCGCCTCGCCGTTACCTGGGGCGACCTACCTTGCCCAGACGCTACCCGCCGATCACCTCATGACCGTCCTGTTGCCGCCCGTGCCCATTCCCGCCGACGACGCCTTGCGCGTGGAGGCGGTGCGTCGTCTGGGGGTGCTGGATACCGAACCGGAGGCCGAATTCGACGATATCGCCTGGCTGGCCGCACACATCACCGGTGCACCGATGGCGCTGGTGTCGCTGCTGGACGCCGACCGCCAGTGGTTCAAGGCGCGTTGCGGCACCGATCTGGAAGGTACCCCGCGCAGCGCCTCGTTCTGTTCCTACACGGTGATGGGAACCGAGCTGCTGGAAGTGCCCGACGCCGAGGCCGATCCACGTTTCGCGCGCAACCCGCTGGTCACCGCCGCGCCCGGGGTTCGCTCATACGTGGGCGTGCCGTTGGTCGGCCGCGAAGGCTATGCCTACGGCACCCTGTGCACGCTCAGCACCCGATCGCGCCTGCTCGACGAAGACCAGAAGCAAGGTCTGATCCGTCTGGCGCGCCAGGCCGCCAGTCAACTGGAGGCACGCCGCGACCGGCTGGCCGCGCAAGCCCAGCGGCAGACCCTGAGCCGCCTGCTGGAAGCCATGCCCGACGGCGTGGTGTCCTGCGACAGCGACGGCCTGCTGCATGAATTCAACCACGCGGCCCGGCAATGGCACGGCACCGATCCGCGCCTGTTGCCGCCGGCGCAATGGGCCCAGCACTTCGATCTCTACAGTGCCGACGGCAGTACGCTGCTGCCCACCGAGGCCATACCGCTGGTACGCGCCTGGGCCGGCGAGCACGTGCGCAATGCCGAGATGGTGATCCGTGCCACCGGGCAGCCTGCACGCAGCGTGCTGTGCAATGCAGACCCGGTGGTCAGCGACCAGGGCGCCGCGCTGGGCGCGGTGTGCGTGATGCATGACATCACCCAGCTGCGCGATGCCTCGGCTGCGCTGGCGGGCGAGCGCGCCCGCCTGCAGTCGCTGGTGGATGCCTCGCAGGATGTGGCGATCATCGCGTTCGATCCGCACGGCCGCATCGACTTGTTCAATCCCGGTGCCGAGCGCCTGCTGGGCTACGCGGCCGACGAGGTACTGGGCCGTTGCCCGGCGCAGTTCCATCTGCCGGCCGAGCTGGAGCGGCACATGGCCACGCTGGCGTTGTCGCCGCCGTCGTACCTGAAGCTGGCCGCCGCTGCCGCAGGCGATCGGCTCGAGGAAGAAATCTGGACGCTGGTGCGCAAGGACGGCGGACTGCGGCGCGTGCGGCTGTGCTTCAACATCATCCACGACGCCCAGCAGGGGCTGTCCGGCTACCTGGCCATGGCCATCGACGTCACCGCCGAGCTGCAGGCGCAGGCCGCCGCGCAGCTGGCGGCGGAACACTTCAGGGGCGCGTTCGAAACCGCCCCGCAGGGCATGGCGATCGTCTCGCTGGACGGCGCCTGGCGCGACGTCAACCCGTCGCTGTGCAGCATCCTGGGATATCCGCGCGAGCAGTTGTTGCGCACCACCTTCCAGACCATCACGCATCCGGACGACCTGGATGTGGACCTGCGCCTGGTGGAAGAGCTGATCGACGGCAAACGCGACAACTACAGCCTGGCCAAGCGCTACATCAGCCAGCAGGGCGCGCTGATCTGGGCGCAACTGTCGGTGTCGCTGGTGCGCGACAGCAGCGGCGCGCCGGTGCATTTCGTCTCGCAGATCCAGGACGTCACCGAACGCCATGTCGCCGCCGAACGCCTGGCCGAAAGCGAAGCGCGGCTGCGTGCAATCAGCGATGCCACGCCCACCCTGGTAGGCCATTACGACGCCGCGCAGCGCTGCCTGTTCGCCAACCAGGCGCATCGCGACTGGCTCGGCGTGGAGCCGGCCAGCCTGGTCGGCTGCACGATCACCGATGTGCTGGGCGAGGACCTCGGTGCGGACGCGCGCGCTGCGCTGGCGCAGGTGCGCACCGGGCAACGGGCCAGCTTCGAACACGTCCTGCGTGGCGGTGCGACACCGCGCGATGTGGAAATCACCCTGGTGCCGGAAATGCAGGGCAGCGCGACGCAGGCGCAGGGATTCTTCCTGATGGCGCACGATGTCACCGCACACAAGACCCTGCACCGGCTGATGCACGAGCGCGCCACCCGCGATGCCCTGACCGGCCTGCCGAATCGCCACGCCTGGTCCGAAGCGCTGCAGACTGCGGTGAGCCGCGCGCAACGGCAGCAGTGCGCGGTCGCAGTGATGTTCCTGGACCTGGACGGCTTCAAACGCATCAACGACGTGCACGGCCACCGCGCCGGCGACGCGGTGCTGGTCGCCTTTGGCCGCTGCCTGCAGCAAGCCGCGGGCGGCCGCTATCTGGTGGCACGCCTGGCCGGCGACGAATTCGTGGTGCTGCTGGACGACCTGCAGGATCCGCAGGCCGAATGCGCCGCAGTGGCAGAACGGATTCGTGCCGCGGCCGCAGCGGGCGCCGTGTTCGGGGAGCAGCAGCTTCCGATCCACCCCAGCATCGGCGTCGCCTGGCAACACGGCGACCACGCCGACGCTGCCAGCCTGATGCATGCGGCAGACGAAGCGATGTACGCGGCCAAACGCGCCCGTTGCGGCAACGGCAGCGCCCCCACCGGACGCGACGCCTCGCGCTGACGCAATGCGTCCCGCAGCACTCCCTTCTCCCCCCCGGGAGAAGGTGCCCGCAGGGCGGATGAGGACAAGGCCGACTCGCAAAGCTGCATCAACCACGAACACTCCCTTCTCCCTCTGGGAGAAGGTGCCCGAAGGGCGGATGAGGGCATGCCCTGCCCATAAAGTCGCGTCAGCCAGAAGTGCGCGTTGCACGGATCGATGTGGCGCTGGCGATGCAATCGCATCGATCGATGGTCACTGTCCGCGGCGTTGAAGCTCTAGATCCCTGTCGTGTTTAGAGGCGATAACCGTATGGAAGCGTCGCTTGCAAGGCGGCTGATCTGCGGCCTGGCTGCAGGTCCCTTGCCCGCCCACCATCGGGGGACACGCTGCAAGTACGTCCCTGTAAGCGCTTACGCGGCATCCATGCCGCCTAAGGTCCTGCGACGGCGGGCAGGCAAGGACCAGTCACGAGGGTCGGTGGGCATGGGGACGGGCAGGACAGGGCGTGCGGTGTCCGATCACCGCACCCCCGACCCGCTGCTCCCAGGCAGGCGCACCCGCGGCGTGCCTGCCGTCTCTTCCCGCCGCGCAGGGACGCGGGCGATCACCTCATCGTCAAGCCGCCTGCACGACCGGGCGCCGTTGCGGCAGCGCCGCCTGCTGCGGCACCAGGCGGAACACCGCCACGGCACGCGTCAGATCCGCCGCCTGATCTTCCATGCTGCGTGCCGCGGCAGTGGCTTCTTCCACCAGCGCCGCGTTCTGCTGGGTCATTTCATCCAGCTGCATCACCGTGGTGCTGACCTGCTCGATGCCGGCGCTTTGCTCGGTGCTGGCGGCGGTGATCTCGGCCATGATGTCGGTCACCCGCTGCACCGAGCTGACCACCTCGGTCATCGTGCTGCCGGCCTGTTGCACCAGGTCCGAGCCCTGCGTCACCTTTTCCACCGAATCGGAAATCAGCTGCTTGATTTCCTTGGCGGCGCCGGCCGAGCGCTGCGCCAGCGCGCGCACTTCGGTGGCCACCACCGCAAATCCGCGGCCCTGTTCGCCAGCGCGTGCCGCTTCCACCGCGGCGTTCAAGGCCAGGATATTGGTCTGGAACGCGATGCCGTCGATCACCCCGATGATGTCGGAGATGCGCGCCGACGATTGGGTGATCGCCTGCATGGTGGTGACCACTTCCTGCACCACGCGTCCACCGCTTTCGGCCACCTCGCCGGTGCCCTTGACCAGCTGATTGGCCTGGCGCGCGTTGTCGGCGTTCTGGCGCACGGTGGAGGTGAGTTCTTCCATCGACGCGGCGGTTTCTTCCAGGTTCGCGGCCTGATGCTCGGTACGCGTGGACAGGTCGGCATTGCCGCTGGCGATCTCGCCGGCGGCGGTGTTGATCATCTCGGCCGAGTGCTGGATGCCCTGCACGATGGTGGTCAGCTGGATCGCGGTGCGGTTGGCCGCATTGGCCAGGCGGCCGAATGCGCCCTCGTAATGCGATTGCACCCGCTGCGACAGGTCGCCATCGGCAATCGCGGCCATGATGCGTCCGACATCGTCCAGGCCTGCATCGGCCTGCTGCATCAGCCGGTTCAAGGCCTGCACCATCTCGGCGAACGCGAACTGGTAGCGCGCCTGCTCGCCGCGTGCGGAGAAGTCGCCGCGCGCGGCCGCATCGGCCAGGCGGGCGATGTCGCTGTTGATCGCCGACAGGTTGCCCTTCACCGTATCCAGCGCCTCATGCAGCGCCGCGCGCTGGCCGGGCAGGCGGCGCATGTCGCGGCGCAGATCGCCACGGCCATACTCGCCCATCAGGTCCATCGCCTCGTTGATGGCATCCAGATGCTCGAACACCACCGTGTTCACGCCGTGCGCCAGGGTGCCGTAATCGCCGGGGAAATCCTCCGGGATGCGGTGCGCGATGTTCTCGCCCTGCTGCAGCCGGATCATGGTCTGCATCTCGCCGTTGAAGCGCTGCAACTGGGTCTGCATCTGCTGCATGCTGTGCATCAGCTGGCCGGTTTCGTCGCGCGACTCGACCCGGATGGCGTTGTCGAAGCGGCCCGAGGCAATCGCCTCTGCGGTGCGCGATGCGGCGCGCAGCGGCGCCGCCATCGCCGAGGCGATCAACCAGCACAGGCCGATCACCATCGCCACCAGCGCGCCGCCGATCAAGGTCAGGGTGCGGGTGAAGCCCCAGGCCTGCACCTGGATGTCTTCGGCGTACACGCCCATCACCAACACCCAGTTCCAGGCCGGGAAGGTCTTGGCATAGCTGATCTTGGGCAGCTGTTCCTGCTTGCCCGGCTTGGGCGCGTTGTAGTAGCTGAAGCCGTCGCCGTGCTCGATCGCGGTCTTGATGTCGCGATACACGTACTGCCCGGCATCGCTCTTGTAGTCGCTCATGTCGGTGCCGACGGCGCGCTTGGGATGCATCAGGATGCGCATCTGCGGGTCGACGATGAAGAAGTAATCCACGCCGTCGTTGGTACGCATGTCGGCAAGCGTCTTACTCGCCGCTGTCTTGGCCTGTTCGACAGTCAACTCGCCGGCGTTGACCTTGTCGGCGTAGTGCTGCATCACGGTCAGGCCCATCTCGACCTCGGTCTTGACGCTGAGCTTGCGCGCCTCGATCAGGTCCAGATACTGCAAGCGAGCTGCGGCCACTGCCAGCAGGATCACGCCCACCGTCAACAGGCTGCACAACAGGACGAACTTGCGGGTGAGCGGGAGATTGGCGACGTGACGACGCAACAGGGACACAACAGGCATGGCAACGACATCCAGAACGCGCGCAAGGCGCCATGTCATGGATAGCGGCTGATTCACAAGCGGGTTGAACATTAATTGCGGCAGCGTCCGCTTGGGCAACGCAGCAACGCGCCATCGCAATGTAGGCGCGCACCCGGGCGCGACGCGGGGTTATCGGTAACGCCCGGTCGCGCCCGGGTGCGCTCCTACGAGGTCATGGGCATTGATCCATCAATGCAATGGCGGACACGCATTGCGTGCCCGCCGCAGTGCATCAGCCTGCCGCGCAGAAGCCGAATTCGGCCGTCGCACCAGCCGCCAGGGTGCGATTGAAGTCCACGCCGCTGGCCTTGAGCGTGCTGCCGCTCTGCGACCAGGTGACGTTCCAGGCATTGTTGACGGTGCCGGTGACCGGCAGCGAGATCGACCAGGTGCCGCTGGCGGTGCCGGTGTTGGTGACCCGCACGCGATTGCAGTAGCCGCCGTTCCACTGGCTGTCCACGCTCACCTTGGTGCTGAAGCTGCCGCTGGGCGTCGGTGTCGGTGTCGGCGTGGGTGTCGGAGTCGGTGTCGGTGTCGGTGTCGGTGTGGGAGTCGGTGTGGGAGTCGGTGTGGGGGTCGGCGTCGGCGTCGGCGTCGGCGTGGTGGTGCCGACGCTGCCCCACAGGGTGCGCAGCAACGTCATCTTGTCCTGCCGCACCGTGGTCCAGTCATCGCGCAGGATGCCGCCGGTGTCGCCGCTGTTGGGATTCCACGACCAATAGAATCCCTCGTTGATGCCCTTGCTGCGCAGGTACTTCACCAGCGCATCCTGCCAGACCTTGTCGCGGGCATCGCCTTCGCCGTACTTGCCGCCGAATTCGCCCAGCAGCAACGCATGCGTGCCGGCGAACTGGCCGAAGTGACGGTCCCAGATCGCCGGCATGTTGTTGGGGAAATTGCTGTCGTTGAAGTACGACTGCACGAACACGTCCGGCCCATACACATGCGGCGCCAGCAGCAGCCGGTTGGCCGGGATGTTCAGCGGGGTGCAGGCCAGCGGCTGCAGGTTGCCGCCCCAGAAGATGCCGCCGTTGGTCGAGCAGACCGGATTGTCGGTGATGCCTTCCACCGCGATGATCCACTTCGGCGCCACCGCCAGCACCGCGGCCGAGCCGCGCTCGGCGGCCTTGTTCCAGTCGGTGGCGGCGTTGCCGGTGCCCCAGGTCGCGGCACCGTGCGGCTCGTTCTTCAGATCCAGGCCAAGCACGGACGGCACGTTCTTGTAGCGGTTGGCCACAAAGCGCAGATCGTCCAGCCACTGCGCTTCGGAATACGAGCCGGTGTACCAGAGCTCGGAGATGGCAGCGCAGTCCGGGGTGTGGTGATCCAGCAGCACGTACATGCCGCGCGCGTTGAACTCGTTGATCACCTTGTCCAGGATCTGCAGCGAGCTCAGGCCCTGCAGGTCGGCATTGAGGCTGTAGTTGATGCTGGTCGGCATCGTGCTGCTGCGCAGGGTGGCCGGGCAGAACGGCAGACGCACGGCATTGAAGCCCAGGCCCTGCATCTGGTTGATCATGTCCTTCCAGTTGCGTGCCCACAGACCGTGCATGACGTGGTTGCCGGTCTCGAAGCCGAACACGTTGACGCCCTTGAGCTGGACCGCCTTGCCGCTGTCGTCGACGATCTTGTTGTTGCTGATGGAGTAGCTGAAGGCCGGTGTGGCGGCGAGGGCCAGCGCCGTGGCCAGTGCGAGCGTGCTTGCGGTCCTGAAAATGGACATGGTGGTCTCCTAGCGTACCCGGCTCGACGCCCGAACCCGGTGAGGGGGGCATCTTGGTCTTCAGCTGCGTTGTTTGGCGTGATCCGGGCCACAGAAAGGCGCTTTGCCGTCTCGATCACGCGCTGGCTGCGGGCCGGTTCGCTTTCGCGCACACTATCGCCGCTGTGGCCTGTCCGCAGGCTGTCCTTTCTGTCCCCGGAGTGTCTTGCAATGTCTTTCCTGCGTGCCGAACTGGCGCAATGGCGCGCCTCGCCCGCGCGCGAACTGATGGCCGGTGCGGTCGCCACCTTTGCGCTGATTCCCGAAGTGATCGCCTTTGCGTTCGTGGCCGGCGTCGATCCGCAGGTGGGGCTGTTCGCGTCGTTCGTGATCGGGATCGTCATCGCGTTCTGCGGCGGCCGCCCGGCGATGATTTCCGCCGCGGCCGGGTCGGTGGCCCTGGTGGCCGCACCGCTGGTGGCCGCACATGGGTTGCCCTATCTGCTGGCAGCCGGGCTGCTGGCCGGTGCGGTGCAGATCCTGTTCGGCCTGTTGCGGCTGGGCGTGCTGATGCGTTTTGTCAGCAGCTCGGTGCGTACCGGCTTCGTCAATGCGCTGGCGGTGCTGATCTTCGCCGCGCAGCTGCCACACCTGCAGCATGCCAACCTGGCCACCTGGGGCATGCTGGCGTTGGGCCTGCTCATCATCTACGGCCTGCCGCGGCTGCCGCTGCCGGGCGTGTCGGCGATTCCTTCGCCGCTGCTGTGCATCCTGGTGCTGACGCTGCTGGGCTCGGCCCTGCACCTGCCGCTGGAAACGGTGGCCGACCTGGGCAAGCTGCCCGACGCGCTGCCTTTCCTGCAGTGGCCGGCGGTGCCGTTGACGCTGGAGACCTTGCGCATCATCGCCTTGCCGGCGCTGGCCATCGCGATGGTGGGGCTGCTCGAATCGCTGATGACCGCACGCGTGGTCGACGAACTCACCGACACCCCGAGCAACAAGAACCGCGAGTGCACCGGGCTGGGCCTGGCCAACACCGCTGCCAGCCTGTTCGGCGGCATCGCCGGCTGCGGCATGATCGGGCAGACCGTGGGCAACGTGAAGTACGGCGGGCGTGGCCGTCTTTCGACCCTGTTCGCCGGGGTGTTCCTGCTGATCCTGATGGTGCTGCTCAAGCCGTGGGTCTCGCAGGTACCGGTGATCGCCTTGGTGGCGATCATGGTGATGGTCTCGGCCGAGACCTTCGACTGGCGTTCGCTGCGCACCGTGGTCACCCATCCACGCACCTCCAGCGTGGTGATGCTGGCCACCGTGGCGGTGACCCTGCTCACCCGCAACCTGGCCGCCGGCGTGGCGGTGGGCGTGGTGCTGAGCGGTGTGTTCTTCACCTTCAAGGTGGCCGGGCTGCTGCAGATCACGCATGGCGACGGCGACGATGGCGTGCGCATCTACCAGGTGCGCGGGCAGGTGTTCTTCGCCTCGGCCGACGTGTTCATCGACGCCTTCGACGCGCGCCAGGTGCCCGGCCGCGCGGTGGTGATCGATGTCAGCCGCGCGCATTTCTGGGACATCACCGCGGTGGCGGCGCTGGACAAGGTGGTGCAGCGGCTGCGCCACCATGGGCTGGAGGTCCAGGTCAAAGGCCTGAATGCCGGCAGCCGGCGGCTGATGCAGGCACACGCGCTGGGCGACGATGCGCTGGAGTCCGCGCTGCCCTAAGCGCCGCAGGGACGCAGGCCTGTTGCGTGCCTGCACATCCGTGTACGCCGGCTGGCCGTGCGTGGCGCCGGCCGGCGGGCGGACTCAAGTTCGCGCGCGCAGCGCCGATGAACCGGCATCGAGATTGCCGGTAACCCGTCGTGATGCCAGTGCGTTCCAGCCCGAGAGGTGTGCCCGCGTGCCGTGACCGGCGCTGCGGGCCTGCGTCTGCCCACGGGATGGTGCGCCAATGACCACGGCACCGTTGCTGGAACGCATGGTGGACCTGACCGCCATCCGCGACGCCGATCTGCTCGATCTGAGCCTGTTGCGCACCATGCGCGAGGTCTGCGCGTCCGAGGAGCTGTCGTTGCTGCGCATCGCCGCGGATGGACGCACCATGGCCGAGACGCGGCTGCGCGAGGATGGCCGGCTGTCGCTGACGGTGGCCGACATCCACGACGCGCACCTGCGCACGCAACTGGCCGACCTGCACGGGCCGGGCGATGTGGTGCAGGTGCAGCAGGACGGCCGTGCGCTGCTGGTGTATCCGATGATGGAAGCGCGCGGGATCCGCACCTGCCTGCGGGTGGGCGGCACGCGCACGCCCGGCGCCGCCGAGCAGGTGATGCTGCAGGGCTTCGCACGCTTCTTCCAGAATTACCGCAGCCTGCTCGACGATGCCCAGCGCGATGCGTTGACCGGCCTGCGCAATCGCAAGACCTTCGACGATGTGATCCTGCGCCTGTTTGCCGGCGGCGCCGATGCTGCGGCCAGCGCGGGCGTGTGGCTGGGGATCGTGGACATCGATCACTTCAAGCGCGTCAACGACAGCTTCGGCCACCTGTATGGCGACGAGGTGCTGTTGCTGGTGGCCCAGTTGATGCAGCGTTGCTTCCGTCAGGATGATCTGCTGTTCCGCTTCGGTGGCGAAGAGTTCGTGATCGTGTTGCGCGGAGTGGATCGCGACACTGCGGTGGCGCTGTTCGAGCGCTTCCGCGTGGCGGTGGCCGAACATGCGTTTCCGCAGGTCGGCAAGGTCACGCTCAGCACCGGCATCGTCGAGCTGACCGACGGCCAGTTGATCAGCCAGCTGCTCGACGAGGCCGACAAGGCGCTGTACTGGGCAAAGCAGCACGGCCGCAATCGCACCGAGGTCTACGCCGAACTGGTGGCCAGCGGGCAGATGCGCCAGGTTGCCCAGCAGGTCGGCAGCGTCGACCTGTTCTGAGACGCATCGGCGTTCGCTGGCGGCAGCGCTGCAGTGTTGGCCGCCGCGGCATGCAGCGGGACGCCGTCGGGCGCCATGACGCGCGTGCACGGCGCAGGCGGCGCGCCGCGTGCTGCGCGCATCGCCTCCTGGCCATGTCGCTCAACGCTGCGTTGCTGCCGATGCATGTCGCGCCCGCGCGCCGGCTGGCGTCGCGCGCCGCCGTGCACACCCGATCGCACGCCGCAGTGGCTACACTCCAGGGCTGTTCGGACACTACCTGGGTGCTGCAGTGAAGCGAGTTGTTACCAAACGCGTTGCAATGGGAATGCTGGCGATGGCGGTCTCGACCGCACTGATGGCCGCGACGCCGAGCTTCGATGGCGCGCGCATCTCGCGCGACGTCAAGGAGCTGGCCTCCGATGCCTACGAAGGCCGCGGCCCGGCCACTGCCGGCGAAGAAAAGACCATCGCCTACCTGAGCAAGCAGTTCGCTGCTGCAGGTCTGCAGCCGGGCGGCGATCTGACCGACGGCAAGCGCGCCTGGACCCAGGCGGTGCCGCTGCGCCGCGCCGATATCGTCGGCACGCCGACCATCGCCCTGCAGCACGCCGGCAAGCCGCAGGCGCTGACCCAGGGCAAGCAGATCGCCATCCGCGCTGCGCTGGACGGCGCGTCCAAGGTCGACATCGCCAACGCACCGCTGGTGTTCGTCGGCTACGGCGTCAAGGCGCCGGAGCGCGACTGGGACGACTTCAAGGGCGTGGACCTGAAGGGCAAGATCGCGGTGGTGCTGATCAACGACCCGGATTTCGAAACCGGCAAGGGCGCCTTCGACGGCGCCGGCATGACCTACTACGGCCGCTGGACCTACAAGTACGAAGAAGGCGCGCGCCAGGGCGCGCTCGGCGTGCTGGCGGTGCACGAAACCGCACCGGCCTCCTACGGCTGGGACACCGTGGCCAGCTCCAACACCAACACCATGTTCGATGTGGTGCGCGACAACCCGCGCGCCGCGCATCCCACCCTGGAAGGCTGGATCCAGCGCGACCTGGCCGCCGACCTGTTCAAGCAGGCCGGGCTGGATTTCGATGCCTTGAAGAAGCAGGCGCAGACGCGCGGCTTCAAGCCGGTGGAACTCAAGGGCCAGGGGCTGAGCGCCAGCTACCAGGTCAAATCCGACGTGATCACCTCGCACAACGTGGTGGCGCGGCTGGACGGCAGCACGCATCCGGATGAAACGCTGATCTACAGCGCGCATTGGGACCACATCGGCGTGGGCAAGCCGGACGCACGCGGCGACACCATCTTCAACGGCGCGCTGGACAACGCCAGCGGCACGGCCGCGCTGCTGGAACTGGCACGCGGCTTTGCCGCCGGCCCCAAGCCACAGCGCTCGGTGGTGTTCCTGGCCGTCACCGCCGAAGAAAAGGGCCTGCTGGGCTCTGAGTTCTACGCCTCCAAGCCGCTGTACCCGCTGGACACCACGGTGGCGGTGATCAACATGGACGGCATGAACCCGTTCGTGCCGTCGCGCGACTTCGGCATCTACGGCACCGCAAAACTCCAGTTGCTCGATCAGCTCAAGACCGTCGCCGGCCAGTGGAAGCTGCGCTACACGCCCGATCCCAAGCCGCAGGCGGGGTACTTCTTCCGCTCGGATCATTTTTCCTTCGCCAAGCGTGGCGTGCCGGCGCTGTCGTATGCGGCCGGGCAGGATTGGGAAGTGGGCGGCGTGGCCGCGGGCAAGGCCGCCTCCGACGACTACACCGCCAAGCGCTATCACCAGCAGGGCGATGAGTGGAAGCCGGACTGGACCTTCGCCGGTGCGGCGCGCGATCTGGGCGTGCTGTACGCGCTGGGCCAGCAGCTGGTCGATTCGCGCCAGTGGCCGAACTGGAGCAACGATTCGGAGTTCCGCGCCACCCGCGACGCCAGCGAGGCGGCGCGCAAGTAGGACCGGCTGACACGGCGACGGCGCTTCCGTCAGCGGCGTTGCTGGTGCCCGATGCGGCATGTGCCCCGTGTGCATGCCGCCTCCGGCTCAGGCCACGTGCCCGGTGCTCGCCAGGTCTTGTCGGCTGCTTCAAGGCCGTGAGATCGCGGTTGTCCTGGCAGGCTCGGTGCCACGCATGCGTCGTTGCAGGGCGGTTGATGAGAGGCCCGGCTCTCAAGCCAATTCCAGCGCACCGGCGTGCTGCGAGGGCGCCAGATCGGCGGTTCGCGGGTTGGCTGCAGGGCCCTTGCCCGCCCACCATCGCGGGACACGCCGCAAGTACGTCCATGTAGGCTCTTACGCGGCATCCATGCCGCGTAAGGTCCCGCGACGGTGGGCGGGCAAGGACCCGTCGAGATGGCGGTGTGCGTGGTGCAAGCAGGGCATGGCGTGCCTTGTTCGAATCACGTTGCGTCCGATCGGTTCCTCGCGCAAGCCGAGCGGCAGACAGGCCTCCAACACGCAACCTGCAAACGTCTCGTCTGCGCACCGCACGCCGGGCAACACGCTTTCAAGAAAACAGCCGACCAAGTGCCTGGTGCGGTGCCCTTGCCGTTTGCGGGACCGTGTGGCGGCATGGATGCCGCCACCGAGCCCCCGGGATGGGTTCACGGCGTGTCCCGCGAGCGGTGAGGGCACCGCGCCCTCGACNTTGCGGGACCGTGTGGCGGCATGGATGCCGCCACCGAGCCCCCGGGATGGGTTCACGGCGTGTCCCGCGAGCGGTGAGGGCACCGCGCCCTCGACTCGCCAGGCGTTTGAGCTGAGCTTCTGACTGCCTCAAAGCGTGGCACCGACCCGAAAAGCCTGGTTATCGTGAAGCGATCAGTGAGTGCGGAACGCACCGCCCGTGGCCAGAACAAGGTCGGCGCGGGCCTAGAGCGCTGATTTCGAGACCCCATGGCGCGCGCCTGCCGTCGCAATCCGGTCAGCGACATGGCCGCGATCGCCAGCGCCGGCAGGCTGTCGCTACAACCGATTGCGTCTCTCCTGGCACATCAATTGCATTTGTCTGACACGACAGCGTGGTTTGGCGCCCGTGACAGCACGCGTGCCAGACTGCAATCTGTTGGGGTAGCGTTCGGTCGCTGCGGCGTAGTCTGCCGCGCGGTCCTCGTCGGGTGGGCGAAGACTGCGGCGTGGCCTTCGTTTCCTTTAACGGTCGATTCTTTAAGATGAGCCGCGATGTCATCGTCGCAGCCAGGAGAGCTTGTGCATCGGAGTCTGAGAGCTGCCAATTCTGCGACGTGGTCCCGCACTGACGGGCTCGCCCGCACCGCGGTGCATGCGGCGACGTCGCCACGCGTAGCGGGGAGGGATCTCCCGCTGCAGCCCACACTGCCGCGATCGTGCGGCGGGCAGCCTTGATGGACGGTACTGTGACTCTTCCCCCTGCACCAACCGATCTTCCCCCCGTCTCCGACCTCGACGCCGGTCAGCCCACGCTGCCGCCGGAAGCGCCGTTGGACATGCCCGAACAATCCTTGCGCGAAGGCCGTCTGCAGGTGCCGCATCAGCGCACCGCGCCGACCGGCATCGGCCTGCGGCGCTTCTATCTCATCGGCGGCACCTTCGCCACCACCGCGGTAGCGGTGTGGGTGATGCTCAGCGTGCTGTGGCCGGATGGCGTCAGCGTGCTGGAGGGCTGCCTGCTTGGCCTGTTCGTGCTGCTGTTCGCCTGGATCGCGATGTCCTTTGCCAGCGCGGTGGCCGGCTTCGTCACCGTGGTCGCGCGCGCCGGGCGCAAGCTGGGCATCGATCCGGAGGCTCCGCTGCCGGCCCTGCACACCCGCACCGCGCTGTTGATGCCCACCTATAACGAAGATCCGCGCCGGCTGCTGGCCGGCCTGCAGGCCATCTACGAATCGGTGGCCGAGACCGGCCAGCTGGAGCAGTTCGACTTCTTCGTGCTCAGCGACACCACCCGCGACCACATCGGCGCTGCCGAGGAACTGGTCTACAACGAGCTGTGCGATCGCGTCGACGGGCACGGGCGCATCTTCTACCGCCGCCGCGCCGACAATGCCGCGCGCAAGGCCGGCAATGTCGCCGACTGGGTGCGCCGTTTCGGCGGCAACTATCCGCAGATGCTGATCCTGGACGCCGACAGCGTGATGACCGGCGACACCATCGTGCGGCTGGTCGCCGGCATGGAAAACAACCCGGACGTGGGCCTGATCCAGACCCTGCCGGCGGTGGTCAACGGGCAGACCCTGTTTGCCCGCATGCAGCAGTTCGGCGGGCGCGTGTACGGGCCGATCATCGCCTTCGGCGTGGCCTGGTGGCACGGTGCCGAGAGCAATTACTGGGGCCACAACGCCATCATCCGCACCCAGGCCTTTGCCGATCACGCCGGCCTGCCGTCGCTGCGCGGGCGCAAGCCGTTCGGCGGCCACGTGCTCAGCCACGATTTCGTCGAAGCGGCGCTGATGCGGCGCGGCGGCTGGGCCATGCACATGGTGCCCTACCTGCAGGGCAGCTACGAGGAAGGCCCGCCCACGCTGACCGACCTGCTGATCCGCGACCGCCGCTGGTGCCAGGGCAACCTGCAGCACGCCAAGGTGGTCGGTGCCAAGGGCCTGCACTGGATCAGCCGCATGCACATGCTGATCGGCATCGGGCATTACTTCACCGCGCCGATGTGGGGCCTGCTGATGCTGATCGGCATCGGCATTCCGCTGGCCGGCGGCGGCATCGACCTTTCCGGCAACCTGCCGTTCTCGCCCGCCCGCTACTGGCATGGCAACAGCCAGGGCAATGCGATCTGGATCTTCGTCTGCACCATGTTCGTGCTGCTGGCGCCCAAGTTGCTCGGCTATATCGCCCTGCTGCTCAACCCGCGCGAACTGCGCGCCTGCGGTGGCGCGATCCGTGCGCTGCTGAGCATCCTGCTGGAAACCGTGCTGGCAGCCCTGATGGCGCCGGTGGTGATGTACCTGCAGTCGCGCGGCGTGTTCGAAGTGCTGGCCGGCAAGGATTCGGGCTGGGATGCGCAGGTGCGCGACGACGGCAAGCTGTCGTGGCCGGCGCTGTTGCGCAGCTACGGCGGATTGACCGTGTTCGGCCTGTTCATGGGCGCGGTGGCCTATACGGTGTCGCCGTCGCTGGCGGCCTGGATGGCGCCGGTGATCGTGGGCATGGCGGTATCGATCCCGGTGGTGGCGTTGACCTCGTTGCGCCGCACCGGCCTGGGCCTGCGCCGCGCCGGCATCTTCTGCATCCCCGAAGAGCTCGATCCGCCCAAGGTGCTGGTGCGAGCGGCCGAGCTGCGCCGCGCCGCCGCGCTGGAGCCGTCGCTGATCTAAGCGCCTGCCAGGCGCATGGCGGGTAGCGGCGCAGCAGGATCCCTGCGCCTGTCGCCCCAGGCGCTGCGCTCGCGCCGGGCGTACGGAGCCGGGCGCATGGACTGGTCGGCACCTGTAGCCCGCCGGTCCGTGAGCGGCCCGGCCGATGGCGCAAGGCATAATGCCCAGCCCGCAAGCGGAGCTGGATGATGCTGGAAGTGATCGAACGCGAGACCGGACCGAACCCGCAATGGACCGTGCTGTGGCTGCACGGCCTGGGCGCCGATGGCAGCGACTTCGCCCCGATGGTGCCGGAACTGGTGCGGCCGCAATGGCCGGCGCTGCGCTTCGTGTTCCCGCATGCGCCGATCCGCCCGATCACCATCAACAACGGCGTGCGCATGCGCGGCTGGTACGACATCGTCGGCATGGATTTCGCCACGCGTGCCGACCAGGCCGGCATCGCCGAATCGGTGGCCCAGGTCGAGGCGCTGATCGCCCATGAGCAGGGCCGCGGCATCGCGCCCGAGCGGATCCTGCTGGCCGGGTTCTCGCAGGGCGGCGCGGTGACCCTGGCGGTCGGCCTGCAGCGCAGCGTGCCGCTGGCCGGCTTGATTGCCCTGTCCACCTATCTGCCCGATCCGGCGGCAGCCGCCAGCCAGCTGCAGCCGGCTGCCTCCCGCCAACCGGTGTTCATGGCCCACGGCACGGCCGATCCGGTGGTGCCGTTCGGCGCCGGCCAGGCCAGCATGCAGACTTTGCGCACGCTCGGGTTCGACCTGGACTGGCACACCTACCCGATGGGCCACCAGGTCTGCCTGGAAGAGATCGAGGCCTTGCGCAACTGGATGCAGGCGCGCTTCACCGCCGCCTGAGGCCATGGCCCAGCACGCGCCCCAGCTCGCCTGGATGCCGGACCTGTGCCGGCTGCCACGGTTGGGCGCCATGCTGGGCCTGGCCGAACTGGTGGTGCTGGTGGTGACCCTGGTCCCCAACGCCGGCGCGGCGCGCGATATCACCGTGTCGCAGGTCGTCTCGGCCAGTGGCCTGGCGCTGTGGCTGGCGCTGGCGGTCAGCGTGCTGCTGTGCGTGCTGCGGCCGGCGTTGTCGCGGCTACCGCCACGCGTGGGCGGGCTGGCCGCGCTGTTGCTCGCCGCGGTGGTGGCCATGCTCGGCGCCGGCATCGTGCACGCCCTGTATGCGGCGCTCGACCAGGCCCCGCTCGGGCCGCTGGTCGGCTTCTGGCGTTTCACCCTGGGCAGTGCGGCGACGGTGGTGCTGATCACCGCGTTGGCGCTGCGCTACTTCTACGTCAGCGACCGCTGGGAAGCGCAGGTGCAGGCCAATGCGCGCGCCCAGGCCGATGCCTTGCAGGCGCGCATCCGTCCGCATTTCCTGTTCAACAGCATGAATCTCATCGCCAGCCTGTTGCGCCGTGATCCGGTGGTGGCCGAGCAGGCGGTGCTGGATCTGTCGGATCTGTTCCGCGCCGCGCTCGGCGCCGGCGAAGGCGTGTCCAGCTTGCGCGCCGAATGCGAACTGGCCGAGCGCTATCTGGCGATCGAATCGCTGCGCCTGGGCGAGCGCCTGCAGGTGCGCTGGCACCGGCAGGAGCCGTTGCCGTGGGACCTGCCGATGCCGCGCCTGGTGCTGCAGCCGCTGGTGGAAAACGCGGTGCTGCATGGCATTTCGCGCATGCCCGAGGGCGGCACGCTGTACCTGTCGCTGCGTCAGCGCGGCAACCAGTTGCAGATCCGCATCGTCAATCCCGCCCCGCAGCCTGGCACCCAGCTGCCGCTGGTGGCCGGGGCCGGGCATGCCCAGGCCAGCATCTCGCACCGGTTGGCATTCCAGTTCGGTGCCGGGGCACGGATGGCGGCCAGCTGGGCCGACGGCTACTATGCCTGTGAGATCACATTGCCGCTGCCGTGACGGGGGAGTCGCTGCAGCGAGGGGGATGTCCATGACGGCCACGCAAGTGCGGGTGCTGATCGCCGATGACGAGCCACTGGCGCGCGAGCGCCTGCGCATGCTGCTGGGCGAACATCCGCAGGTCGAGGTGATCGGCGAGGCCGAAAACGGCCAGCAGGTGCTGCAGCAGTGCCACCACCTGCATCCGGATCTGGTGCTGCTGGACATCGCCATGCCCGGCATCGACGGCCTGGAAACCGCGCGCCTGCTGCGCCAGAGCCAGCCGCAGCCGGCGGTGGTGTTCTGCACCGCCTACGACCAGCATGCGCTGTCGGCCTTCGATGCCGCCGCGCTGGACTACCTGATGAAACCGGTGCGCCCCGAACGCCTGGCCGCCGCGCTGGAAAAGGTGGTCACCTTCCTGGCCGGGCGCGCGCCCGGTGCCGCGCCGCCGCCGCTGCGCACCCACCTGTGCGCACGCCTGCGCGGCAGCCTGCGGCTGATCGCCATCGACGACATCCGCTACCTGCAGGCCGAGGAAAAATACGTCATCGTCCACCACAGCCGTGGCGAGGACCTGATCGAAGAGTCGCTCAAATCGCTGGAAGACGAGTTTGCCGACCGCCTGGTGCGCATCCACCGCAACTGCCTGGTCGCGCGCGCCGAGCTGGTGGAACTGCGCCGCAGCGGCGATGGCCAGGTGCATGCGGTGCTGCGCAACGTGCCGCACCCCCTGGAAGTGAGCCGCCGTTGCGTAGCCAGCCTGCGCGAGCAGTTGCGCTAGCGCGCGGCATGCCGGGTGCGGCGGGTTGGTCGGCGACGACGCGGGGTGCGGCGGGCGCGGGCACGCGCTCCGGTAGGCGTTACGCGCCGGCTCCGTGATAATGGCCTGATGACCACGCTCCGCATCGCTACCCGTAAGAGCCCGCTTGCCCTCTGGCAGAGCGAACACGTCGCCGCTGCGCTACGCCAGCACCACCCCGGGCTGGAGGTCGCGCTGGTGCCGATGAGCACCCGCGGCGACGAGGTGCTGGACCGCTCGCTGGCCGCGATCGGCGGCAAGGGCCTGTTCCTGAAGGAGCTGGAGCTGGCGATGCTGCGCGGCGAGGCCGATTGCGCGGTGCATTCGCTCAAGGACGTGCCGATGGAACTGGACGACCCGTTCGTGCTGCCGGCAATCATGGAGCGCGGCGATGCCGCCGATGCGCTGGTCTCCAACCTCTACGCCAGCCTGCAGGCGCTGCCGCTGGGCGCACGCGTGGGCACCTCTTCGTTGCGTCGCCAGGCGCAGCTGCGCGCCGCGCGCCCGGATCTGGAATTGATCGACCTGCGCGGCAACGTCAACACCCGCCTGGCCAAACTCGACAATGGTGGCTACGACGCCATCGTGCTGGCCTGCGCCGGCCTGCAGCGGCTGGGCCTGGATGCGCGCATCACCGCGCGCCTGGATGTGCCCGATTGGCTGCCGGCGCCGGCTCAGGGCGCGGTGGCGGTGGAATGCCGTGGCGACGATGCGCGCATCCACGGCCTGCTGGCGGTGCTGGATGCTGGCCGCACGCGCGCCTGCGTCGAAGCGGAGCGGGCGATGAATCGCGCGCTGCACGGCAGCTGCCATGTGCCGGTGGCGGCGTTCGCGCGTTGGGAAGGGCAGGGCCTGTTCCTGCAGGGCATGGTCGGCAGCGCCAGCGATGGGCGCCTGATCCACGCCGAGGCGCACGGCAGCGCCGACGACACCGAGGCACTCGGCCGCCTGGTCGCGCAAGGCCTGTTCGACAAGGGCGCCGCGCAGCTGCTGGCCGAGCTGTAACGCGCCACTGCGTCGCCCGTAACGCGCCCGGCATCGCCGCAGCGGCAAGTGCAGCCCAGCTCCTCGTAGGAGCGGCCTAGGCCGCGATGGGGCGTTANTAACGCGCCACTGCGTCGCCCGTAACGCGCCCGGCATCGCCGCAGCGGCAAGTGCAGCCCAGCTCCTCGTAGGAGCGGCCTAGGCCGCGATGGGGCGTTACCGGGAAAGCCCGTCGCGGCCAGGGCCGCTCCTACAGAGTGCGGTTGCGTGTTCGGGGGGGAGGGGCAATGGACCGCCGCGCGCATAGGCCCAATCCGCCAAAGACGCCGCCCTTCGTAGGAGCGGCCCTGGCCGCGATGGGGCGTTATCNGTCCGCTCCTACAGATTGCGGTTGCGTGTTCGGGGTAGGCGATGGACCGCCGCGCCGCATAGGCCCAATCCGCCAAAGACACCGCTCTTTGTAGGAGCGGCCTTGGCCGCGATGGGGCGCTACCGGGAAAGCCCGTCGCGGCCAGGTCCGCTCCTACAGAGCGCGGTTGCGTGTTCGGGGGGGGAGGGGCAATGGACCGCCGCGCGCATAGGCCCAATCCGCCAAAGACGCCGCCCTTCGTAGGAGCGGCCCTGGCCGCGATGGGGNAGGTCCGCTCCTACAGATTGCGGTTGCGTGTTCGGGGTAGGCGATGGACCGCCGCGCCGCATAGGCCCAATCCGCCAAAGACACCGCTCTTCGTAGGAGCGGCCCTGGCCGCGATGGGGCGTTCCCGGGAAAGCCCCTCGCGGCCAGGTCCGCTCCTACCGAGCGCGGTTGCTTACTTGAAGGTGTAGACCAGGTTGACCGTGGTCAGGGTGTCGGTCTTCTTGTCGCCGTCGCTGACCTCGCTGTTGTGGCGCATTTGCCAGGCGGCCTTCAGCGCGAAGTGCGAGTTCATGCTGACCTGCACGCCGAAATCGTTCTGCGCGTAGGTGTTGTACTCGCCCGATTCCACCAGCAGCGTGTTGATCAGGTCGGTGTTGTCGGTGACGGTGTACTTGAGGTCGAACAGCCCGCGCCCGATCAGGCCGGTCTCGTTGCGGTCCTCGTCGCTGTTGTGCGCACGCCGGACACCCGGGCCGATCTGCGCATCCAGGTAGAAACGCTCGGCGTCGATCAGGCGCGTGCCGTAACCGATACCGAAGGTGGCCAGGCGGTCGTAGGTGGCAAAGTCGTCGTGTTCGTAACGGCCGGTGGCGGTGAGCTGGCGATGCTCGCCCAACTGCAGTGCGCTGCCGACGCTGCCGGTATAGCGCTCGGCCGTGGTCTGGCGCTCGCGCGAGGTGCTGCCGTCGTCGTTGGTATTGGTGTATTCGGAGCTGGAACGCAGCGCGGTGGCATCCAGGCTGTGGATCCAGTCGCCGTCGGTGTAGCGCAAGCGAACCCGGCCATTGAGGCTGTCGGTGGTGCTGTTGCCATGGGCGGCGGCATAGCCGAGCTCGCCGCTGCTCCCGCCCCACGGCGAGGGCATCACGGCGGCAGCCGGGTCCACCGGGGCCGGTGCGACTGCCTGGGCCCAGACGGTGGGCGTGATCAACAACAGCGGCAGCAGGGCAGACAACGGGGCACGGCGGGACATGGGCAGCTCGCTTTGGAGGTCAGGGGCAAAGAAGATGGAAGCGATTTCATGATAACGGACTGAGCGGCTGCGTCATGGGCAAGTGAATGCTGCGCTTCAGAAGGGGTTCGGATGGCGGCTGCGCAACAGCGGCGACCGGCGCGGTCACGCACCGCAGGCAGGCACGGCCCACGTGCGTCGCGGGCCAGCGGCCGGGCCGGAGCTGCCCGGTCGCGGTGGCGCCGGTCCAGGCATCATTGCCGGTGTACGGTGACGCTCACCCTGCCACGCAAAGACTCGGACATAATCGACGCATGGACCGCTACGAACGCATCAATTCCCTGCATCGCTTGCTCAAGTCGGCACGCTACCCGGTCACGGTGGCGCGGCTGCAGGATGAGCTGAGCTGTTCCCGCGCAACCGTGTACCGCGATCTGGCATTTCTGCGCGATGCGCTGATGGCGCCGGTCGAAGGCGACGGCGAATCCGGGTTCCGCTATCTCTCCGGCGAGAGCGACCGCTTCGAACTGCCCGGCCTGTGGCTGAGTTCGGAAGAGCTGCACGCGCTGCTGGCCTCGCAGCAACTGCTCGCGCGTACCGGCGGCGGAGTGCTGTCCTCGATGCTGGCGCCGTTGCAGCAGCGCATCGAAGGACTGCTGGCCGCACAGGCCGGGGTGTCGCAATGGCCGGTGGACCGGGTGCGGGTGATTCCGCACCGCGGCCGCAAGCTGGACGAAGCCAGCTTCCGCACCGTGGCCTCCGGCGTGCTGGAGCGCAAGCAGCTGAGCTTCGACTACCGCGCCCGTTCCACCGACGAATCGACCAAGCGCACGGTGTCTCCGCAGCGCATTACCCACTACCGCGACAACTGGTACCTGGACGCCTGGGACCACGGCCGCGACGGCGTGCGCAGCTTTGCGGTGGACCGGATCAACCACGCGCGGCTGCTCGAGAGCGTGCCGCGCGATGTGCCCGACAGCGAGCTGGACGAGCAGCTGGCGGCCAGCTACGGCATCTTTTCCGGCGCGCCCAAGGGCTGGGCCACCATCGTGTTCAGTGCCAAGGCCGCGCGCTGGGTCGCCGACGAGCATTGGCACTCCAAGCAGCAGGGCCGCTTTCTGGCCGACGGCCGGTACGAGCTCAAGGTGCCGTACAGCAACTCGCGCGAGCTGCTGATGGACGTGCTGCATTACGGCTCGGATGCGGAGATCGTCGAGCCGGTCTCGCTGCGCGAGCAGGCCAAGGCGCTGCTGTCGCTGGCGTTGAGCAATTACGACTGAGCGTGCGTCAGCGCTTGTTGGGCACTTCAAAGCCCAGGCGGTCCACCTGCTCGCGCAACTGCGGCACGCGCTTGAGCTTGTCGGTGTAGATGGAATAGTCGTCGCGCATCTTGTCGACCAGCTTGCGGTACTGGTCGCGGCTCATGTCCGGCTTGCGCGCGAAGATCCAGGCCAGGTCGCGGCCGGGGTAGGAAATCAGCATCCACGAACCGTCCGGTGCGATCTCCAGGATGCGTTGCTTGGCAGGAATGATCTTGTAGAACCACACCCGCCAGTCGCGGTTGCCGCTCTCGGCGTCCACCGAGGCGCGCGCGTTGACCTCTTTCTCCGGCTCGCCGAAGCCGTCGCGGTACAGATAGCGCACCGCCACCTTGCCGTCTTCGACCAGGGTGTACTCGTCGCGGCTGGTGACATGGCCGCGCTCGACCGGATTGGGCATGCGTGCGATCACATACCAGGTGCCCATGATCTTGGACAGATCGACCGCCGGCTCGCTGGCAGGCGCGTCCTTGGCAGATGCCACGGGCAGGCCGAGGACGAACAGAAAAGCGAGGGCGATCGTAACGGTCAGGCGCATCGCAACATCACAAAGGGGCAGTTGGAGCAGCACACTACCGCATGCAGGGGGCAAGTTCGCGTCAACGGTCGGGTCTGGCGTACCGGACTGTTTCAGACCGGGCAACCGGGGGCCTGGGTCTTGGGTGCGGAAGCGCGCGCCCTCGGCGGCTGGCGGTGCTGGTCGCGTGACCGGGGGAGCGCCGCTGTTGCCGTGCCGTCTTGGCGCCGCAGCTTTTGCTGGCTTGGCCGCCAGGTCGCAGCCGGTGAGATGGGCGCGGGCAATCCTGCCGGCCTGTTCCGATCCATCCTGCCACGGAGTGCCGCCATGTCGATTCGTCCTTCCCGTCGTTCCGAACGTCCCGACCCGCGCGTGCTGCGCCCGGTCCGGCAGATCGCCCTGGCCGGCCTGGCGCTGGTGCTGGTGTGGCCGGCCGCGCGCGGCCACAGCCAATGGATCGGCTGGCTGCCGCTGTGGCTGGTCGGCATGCCGATGCTGGCCTGGTGGAGCCTGCACCGGTTCGCGTTGCCGACCCTGGCGCGGCCCGGTGCGCGACGCGGCGCGCCACGTCGGCGCGGGCCGCAGGCGCAACGCCGACGCAGCGCTTCGCGTGCGGCGACACCGGCGCGCGCGGCCTGACCTTCGGCAGGGTCGGGCGGGCGGAGGGCTATGCTACGTTCCCGGCGTTCGTTCTCCCGGAAACATTCATGTCCAAACTCGCCTCGATCTGCCTGGTTGCCGGTCTGATCACCGCTGGCGCCGTCTCTGCAGAGGAAACCGCCGTGTCCAACGATCCCTACGCCTGGCTGGAAGATGTCTCCGGTGCCAAGTCGCTGGACTGGGTCAAGGCCCAGAACGCCAGGACCGAGGCGCGCCTGGCCGCCACGCCGGCCTTCAAGCAGATGGAAACCAGCATCCGCGAGGTGCTGGATTCGGATGCCAAGATCCCGGGCGTGCAGAAGATCGGCGCGTACTACTACAACTTCTGGAAGGACAAGCAGCACGAGCGCGGCCTGTGGCGGCGCACCACGCTGGACGAATACCGCAAGCCGGCGCCCAAGTGGGAAACGGTGCTGGACCTGGATGCGCTCAACAAGGCTGAAGGCGAGAACTGGGTCTGGCACGGCGCCGACTGCCTGCGCCCGGACTACCAGCGCTGCCTGATCGCGCTGTCGCGCGGCGGCGCCGATGCCGATGTCACCCGCGAGTTCGACCTGGCCGGCAAGCAGTGGGTCAAGGACGGCTTCTTCCGTCCCGAATCCAAGGGCGGGCTGGGCTGGATCGACCAGGACACCGTCTACGTGTTCACCGATTTCGGTGCCGGCACGATGACCAGCTCCGGCTATCCGCGCATCGCCAAGCAATGGAAGCGCGGCACCCCGCTCAGTGCCGCAACGGTGGTGTACGAGGGCAAGCCCACCGACATGTACATCGCGGCGATGCACGACGACACGCCCGGCTTCGAGCGCGATTTCGTCAGCCGCACGCTGGCCTTCTACAACGAGGAGCTGTACCTCAAGGGTGCCGACGGCAAGCTGGTCAAGGTGGACGCACCCAACTCGGCCAGCAAGTCGGTCAAGCGGCAATGGCTGACCCTGGAACTGCGCGACCCGTGGACCGTGGGCGGCAAGACCTACAAGGCCGGCTCGTTGCTGGCGACGCGGTTTGACGACTTCATGGCCGGCAAGCGCAGCTTCGATGTGCTGTTCGAGCCCACCGACAGCACGTCGCTGGCCGGCACGGCGTGGACGAAGTCGCACCTGGTAGTGAACGTGCTGGAAGACGTCAAGAACCGCCTGAGCGTGATCACGCCCACGCAGGATGGCTGGAAGAAGAGTGCCTTCGTCGGTGCGCCGGCATTCGGTACCGTCGATGTCGGCGCGGTGGACAGCGACGACAGCGACGCGCTGTGGTTGACCGTCACCGACTACCTGACCCCGACCACCTTGTCGTGGGTGGAGGTGGGCAGCGCGCCGCAGCCGCTCAAGTCCATGCCGGCGTTCTTCGATGCCGGCAAGGACAGCATCGAGCAGCACTTTGCCACCAGCAAGGACGGCACCCGCGTGCCGTATTTCCTGGTGCGGCCCAAGGCATTGAAGCTCGATGGCAGCGCGCCGACCCTGCTGTACGGCTACGGCGGTTTCGAGATCTCGATGACGCCGAATTATTCCGGCGGACTGGGCCGCGCCTGGCTGGAAAAGGGCGGCGTCTACGTGGTGGCCAACATCCGCGGCGGCGGCGAATACGGTCCGCGCTGGCACCAGGCCGCGCTCAAGCAGAACCGCCACAAGGCCTATGAAGACATGGCCGCGGTGGCCAGGGACCTGGTCGCGCGCAAGATCACCTCGACCAGGCACCTGGGCGTGCAGGGTGGCAGCAATGGCGGCCTGATGACCGGCAACATGCTGACCCAGTATCCGGAGCTGTTCGGCGCGGTGGTGGTGCAGGTGCCGCTGCTGGACATGAAGCGCTACAGCCATCTGCTGGCCGGTGCCTCGTGGATGGCCGAATACGGCAACCCGGATACCGACGACTGGAAGTTCATCCAGACCTTCTCGCCGTATCACCTGTTCGATCCGAAGAAAACCTATCCGCCGGTGATCTTCCTCACCTCCACCCGCGACGACCGCGTGCATCCGGGCCACGCGCGCAAGATGGCCGCCAAGATGATCGAGGCAGGCAAGGACGTGACCTACTACGAAAACATCGAAGGCGGCCACGGCGGCGCGGCCAACAACGCGCAGGCAGCGCACATGGCGGCGCTGGCCTACAGCTTCCTGTGGGAGCGGTTGGCGGATTGACGAGGTATTGACCAACGCAATCGGTAACTCGATTGCGCTGGTCACGCGGTGGCTTGAAGAAGCCCTGGGTCAAATGGTCCAGGGCTTTTTGTTATCCCCTTCTCCCCTCGGGAGAAGGGGCCCGAAGGGCGGAGGAGGGTCCGTGGGCACGCCACTCGCTGCGCCCAGGCACGGCGCCTGTGCGGCCATGCGTGGCTGCGGTGCTCGGCCTGCTTCATGGCGAGGCAAGCCCACAAACAGTAGCGCGAAGGGAGCAGCAAACAGCAGTCATGGCTGCTGATGTGGATGCAGTGACCCTACGGCTATATGCAGCTCGAAGATATGAAATGTGCGAGCTGCCGGGCGTCTGCTCAAAAATGTCGCAACCCACGTGCAATCCGCGCCACCGCCTGTTCCAGCCGCGGCAGGCTCTGCGTATAGGCGATGCGCACGTGCTGGTTGGCGCGGTGGACGCCGAAGTCGATGCCGGGGGTGAAGGCGACATGCTCGGTTTCCAGGAAGTGCGCGCAGAAGGCCTGGGCATCGTCCGAAAATGCGCTGATGTCGGCGTAGAGGTAGAACGCGCCCTGCGGTGCGACGGCAATGTTGAAGCCGAGCTGGCGTAGCGCCGGCAGCAGATAGTCGCGGCGTTGCTGGAACTGCGCGCGGCGCGCTTCGAAGATGGCGATGCTCTCGGGCGTGAAGCAGGCAAGCGCGGCGTGCTGGGCGATGGTGGAGGCGCTGATGTAGAGGTTCTGCGCCAGTTTTTCCAGCTCGGGCACCGCCGCCGGAGGGGCGATCAACCAGCCCAGGCGCCAGCCGGTCATGCCGAAGTACTTGGAGAAACTGTTCAGCACGAAGGCGCTGTCGTCCACTTCCAGCACGCTGTGCGCGTCCATGCCATAGGTCAGGCCGTGGTAGATCTCGTCCACCACCAGATGCCCGCCGCGTGCATGCAGCGCCTGCGACAGGCCGGCCAGTTGCGCGCGCGAGAGCACGCTGCCGGTGGGATTTGCCGGCGAGGCGACCAGTGCGCCGACGCTGCCGGCGTTCCAGCACGCGCCCACCAGGGCCGGGGTGAGCTGGTAGTCGCTATCGGGCCCCACCGGCACCAGCTGCGCGGCGCCTTCGACCAGGCGCAGGAAGTGCCGGTTGCACGGATAGCCGGGGTCGGCGAGCAGCCAGTGTTTGCCCGGGTCGACCAGCAGGCTGCTGGCCAGCAGCAATGCACCGGAGCCGCCCGGCGTGACCAGGATCCGTTCCGGGTCGAGATCGCAGCCATAACGCTGCGCATAGAAGCCGGCGATGGCGGCACGCAGCGCGGGCAGGCCGCGTGCAGCGGTGTAGCGGGTGTGTCCCGCCGCCAGTGCGGCCTGCCCGGCCGCGACGATCGGGGCGGCGGTGGTGAAATCCGGCTCGCCGATCTCCAGGTGGATCACATCGTGGCCGGCCTGTTCCAGCGCATTGGCGCGCGCCAGCAGCGCCATTACATGAAACGGGGCGATGTCCTGGCTGCGGCGGCTGTAGCCGGAGGAGTGCGGAGGCGTGGTATCCATCGACACGATGGTAGACCAGCGGCGGCACGGGTTTTGTTATTGCCGCGGTGGCAAACACGATCATCTGCAGAGCGGGCCTCGGGACTTCGCGATCGCGCGCGCGACCAGCCCCCCCCTGGCACATGACGCTGCGCGCCGGTCTCTTCTACACTCGGGCGCTCGGATGGCATTGCGTTCATCCAACGGACCCCAATCTGATGAAGCCTGTCCTCTCTTTTCTGATCGCCAGCCTGATGACCACCTCTGTTCCTTCCGCCTTCGCAGCTCTGCCATCGCCGCCGGACGTGGCCAAGCGTCCGCATGTGGTCAAGGCCCCGTTCGGTGCCACCCGTGATGACGACTACTACTGGTTGCGCGACGACAAGCGTGAGGACAAGGCGATGCTGGCCTATCTCAATGCCGAGAACGCCTACACCGACACGGTGATGGCGCCGCTCAAGCCGCTGGAAGACACGCTTTACACCGAGATCGTCGGGCGCATCAAGCAGGACGACGCCAGCGTGCCGTATCGCGAGCGTGGCTACTGGTATTACACGCGCTTCGAGGCCGGCAAGGACTACCCGATCCAGGCGCGCCGCAAGGGCAGCATGGAGGCGCCGGAACAGATCCTGCTCGACGTCAACCAGATGGCGCAGGGCAAGGGCTACTTCAGCGTCGGCGATGCGGAAGTCAGCCAGGACAATCGCATCCTGGCCTGGGCCGACGATGCGGTGGGCCGCCGCCAGTACACGATCCGCTTCAAGAACCTGGACACCGGCGAGATCTATCCGGACACGGTGGAAGGCGTGTCGGCCAACGTGGTCTGGGCCGACGACAACAAGACCCTGTTCTACGTCGAAAACGACCCGGAAACGCTGCTCACCGTGCGCGTGAAGAAACACGTGCTCGGCACGCCCGCCAAGGACGACGTGCTGGTCTACGAGGAGAAGGACGACAGCTTCTACATGGGCATCGGCCGTACCCGCGACGACAAGTACATCACCATCGGCGTGGAAAGCACGGTGTCGTCGGAGACGCGTTATGCACCGGCCGACAATCCGGAGCAGTTCACGCTGCTGGCCAAGCGCCAGCGCGATGTCGAGTACCACCCCGAACATTTCGACGGTCGCTGGGTGATCCGCACCAACGCCGATGGCGCCAAGAACTTCAAGCTGGTGACCGCACCCACCGATGCGACCACGCGCAAGCAATGGACCGACTGGGTGGCGCACGATGACAAGGTCTACATCGAGAATTTCGAGCTGTTCGACGGCTTTACCGCGATCGAGGAGCGCTCCGGCGGCCTGGAACGCGTGCGCCTGCTCAAGCGCGACGGCAGCCAGGAGTACGTCAAGGCCGATGAGCCTGCGTATTCGATGGGGTTGTCGGTCAACCCCGAGCCGGACACCGCGTGGTTGCGCTACAGCTACACCTCGCTGACCACGCCGGTGACCACCTACGAGCTCAACACCCAGACGGGCGAGCGCAAGCAGCTCAAGCAGCAGCCGGTGATCGGCTACGACCCGAGCAAGTACGTGACCGAGCGCGTCTGGGTCACCGCGCGCGACGGTGTCAAGGTGCCGGTGTCGCTGGTCTACAAGCAGGGCTTCAAGAAGGACGGCACTGCGGCGTTGTTCCAGTACGCCTACGGCAGCTACGGCGCGTCGATGGACCCGGCATTCAACCTGCCGGCGATCAGCCTGCTGGACCGGGGCGTGGTGTATGCCATCGCGCACATCCGCGGCGGCCAGGAAATGGGTCGCCAGTGGTACGACGACGGCAAGCTGCTGCGCAAGAAGAACACCTTCACCGATTTCATCGACGTCACCCGCGGCCTGGTGGCACAGGGCTACGCCGCCAAGGAGCGCGTCGCCGCCTCCGGCGGCAGCGCCGGTGGATTGCTGATGGGCGCGGTGGCCAACATGGCCCCGCAGGACTACCGCGTGATGGTGGCGCAGGTGCCGTTCGTCGACGTGGTCACCACCATGCTCGATGCCAGCATCCCGTTGACCACCAACGAGTACGACGAGTGGGGTAACCCGGAAAAGAAGGCCTATTACGACTACATGCTGTCCTACTCCCCGTACGACAACGTGACCAGGCAGGCCTATCCGGCCCTGTTCGTCGGCACCGGCCTGTGGGATTCGCAGGTGCAGTACTGGGAGCCGGCCAAGTGGGTGGCCAAGCTGCGCGACGACAACACCGGCACCCAGCCGATCGTCTTCCGCACCAACATGGAAGCCGGCCACGGCGGCAAGTCCGGCCGTTTCCGCAGCTACCGCGAGCTCGCCGAGTCGTATGCATTTGTCCTGGAGCAGCTTGGGGTCAGGTAGCTGGGGGGGCGGGGATCGGGGAGTCGGGATTGGGGATTGGTAGGAGCAGGTGGCCGGGTCCAACGCCGACGCCAGTCACCTCAACGCCGGCTGGTCGTATCATTTACCCATGACGCGACCGACTCGATTCCGCTGGGCCTGGTGGTTGCTGGCCTACGCCAGCCTGGCGACCGGCATCGTCGGTATCTTCGTGCCCGGTCTGCCGACGACCGTGTTCATCCTGATTTCCGCCTGGGCCGCCTCGCATGGTTCCGAGCGGCTGCACACCTGGCTGCTCTCGCACCCGCGCTTCGGCCCGGCGATCGTCGAATGGCAGACCTATCGCGCAGTCAGCCGCAAGGCCAAGTGGATGGCCACGCTCACCATGAGCGTGTGCGCCGCCATCATGCTGTGGTGCGTGCCGGTGTTCTGGGTCAAGTGCGTGTCGATCGGGAGCATGGCGGTGGTGGCGATCTGGTTGTGGCTGCGCCCCGAGCCGCCGCCGCGTGCGATCTCCGCGCCGCGCTGAGCACACGTCAGTCAGCGTGTTCTGGCTATACTTCGGCGCATGAGCCTTCTGTCCCGACCATCCGTTCGCCTCGCACTGGTTGGTGCGACCTTTGTCCTGCTTGCCGCCTGCGGCAACAAGGGCCCGCTGGTGATGCCGCAGAAGCCGGTGCCGGTGGAAGCCCAGCCCGTGCCGCAGCCGCCGGACGCGCCGCAACCGCTGAATGAGTCCTCGCCTGCGCCTGCGCCGGTGAACACCGATCCGCAGCCCGCGCCCACCACCGACCAGCCCGCTAGCAGCGGCAATGAGCGCTGACGGTCGCAGCGGGCGCCTGCGTTTCACCAAGATGCATGGCGCCGGCAACGATTTCGTGGTGCTGGACCTGCGCGACGGCACGCCGCCGCCGGATGCCGCGCTGGCCGCACATCTGGCCGACCGCCATTTCGGCGTGGGCTGCGACCAGATCCTGACCATCGAACCTCCGCGCAGCAGCGAGGCGGTGGCCGCGTACGGCATCTGGAATTCCGACGGCACGGCCGCGCGCCAATGCGGCAACGGCGCGCGCTGTGTGGCGGCCTGGCTGGTGCGCGACGGCACCGCGCAGGGCGATGATTTCGTCATCGATAGCCCGTTCACCTCCCACCGCGTGCAACGTCTGGACGCCGGCACCTACGCGGTGGCGATGGGCGTGCCGCAGTTCGAGCCCACGCAGATCCCGCTGGCCGGCTTTGCGCGTGCGCGCGAGGAATATGCGCTGCCGGTGCATGGCGAAACCGTGCGCTTTGGCGCGGTGTCGATGGGCAACCCGCATGCGGTACTGGAAGTGGGGCGCGTGGATGCGGCGCCAGTGGAGCGCGTCGGCGCCTTGCTGCAGCAGAACGCCGCGTTCCCCGATTCGGTCAACGTCGGCTTCGTGCAGGTCGTCGACCCCACGCACGTGCGCCTGCGCGTGTTCGAGCGCGGCGTCGGCGAAACCCTGGCCTGCGGCAGCGGTGCCTGCGCGGCGGCGGTGGTGCTGATGCAGCGTGGCCGTGTCGAGCGCGACGTGCAGGTGTCCTTGCCCGGTGGCGAACTGCGCATCCGCTGGGATGGCGATCAACAGCAGGTGGTGATGTCCGGTCCGGCCGTGTTCGTCTTCGATGGAGAGTGGAACTGATGAGCGAGAGCACGGACAAATTCGGCGCGCACGACGTGGCAACCTGGTTGCGGCGCCATCCGACCTTCCTCAAGCAGTTCCCGGACCTGGCGGTGAGCCTGCTGGTGCCGCGCGACGACGGCCCGACTGCGTCGCTGGCCACCTACCAGCTGGAAGTGCTGCGCGACAAGAATCGCGAGCTGTCGCGGCGCCTGCACGAGCTTGGCCACAATGCGCAGGACAACGAGCGCCTGGCCGTGCGCACGCATCAACTGACCCTGGCGCTGATGCGCCAGACCAGCGCGGCCGACACGCTCAAGGCGATGGCCGCCTCGCTGGCGGAGGATTTCAACGGCGAACTGGTGCGGCTGGTGTTGCTCAGGCCGGTCGCCGGCCTGGAGGCCGACTGGCTGCAGGTCATTGCCGCCGATGATGCGCGGCTTGCGCCGTTCCGCGATTGCCTGGGCGACGGCGAGCCGATCTGCGGCCGCCTGCAGGCGGAAAAACATGCGCTGCTGTATGCCGGCCAGGTCGCCGACGTGCAATCCACCGCGCTGCTGCCGTTGCCCGGCATCGGCTTGATTGCGGTCGGCAGCAGCGACGCCAACCGCTTCTATCCCGGCATGGGCACCTTGTTCCTGCGCATGATGGGCGAGTCCTTGAGCGTGGCATTGCAGCGCTTCGATCCATGATGCGCAGCGCGGGCTGCACCGATGCGTGCCGCCTGCGCCAGATGGCCGCGCCGATGACGTGGCAACGAGGAGTCTGAGGTGGCGTCGGTCGACGATTTCCTGGCGTATCTGCAGGTCGAGCGGCAGGTGTCTGCGCATACGCTGGATGCCTATCGGCGCGATCTCGCCGCGTTGGTGGGGTGGGCCGGCGAACAGGCCATCGACGACGTTGCGCAGCTGGAAAGCGCGCAGTTGCGGCAATTCGTCGCGGCCGAGCACCGGCGCGGCCTGTCGCCCAAGAGCCTGCAGCGTCGCCTGTCGGCATGCCGCAGTTACTACGCCTGGTTGCTCAGGCATGGCCGCATCGCCGCCAGTCCGGCCGCGGCGATGCGTGCGCCCAAGGCGCCACGCAAGTTGCCGCAGGTGCTGGATGCCGACGAGGCGGTGCGTCTGGTCGAGGTGCCCACCGATGCACCGCTGGGCTTGCGCGATCGCGCCTTGCTGGAGCTGTTCTATTCGTCCGGGCTGCGCCTGAGCGAGCTGTGCGCGCTGCGCTGGCGCGATCTGGATCTGGACAGCGGGTTGGTGATGGTGCTCGGCAAGGGCGGCAAGCAGCGCCTGGTGCCGGTAGGCTCGCATGCGATCGGCGCCTTGCGTCACTGGCTGCGCGACAGCGGCGGGCGTGCCGACACGCATGTGTTCCCCGGCCGCGCCGGTGGAGCCATTTCGCAACGTGCAGTGCAGATCCGCATCAAGCAACTGGCGGTACGCCAGGGCATGTTCAAGGACGTGCATCCGCATATGCTGCGGCACAGTTTTGCCAGCCACATCCTCGAATCCTCCGGTGACCTGCGTGGCGTGCAGGAGTTGCTTGGGCATTCGGATATCGCCACCACGCAGATCTACACGCATCTGGATTTCCAGCATCTGGCCAAGGTCTACGACGCCGCGCATCCGCGGGCAAAGCGCAAGAAAGCCGCCGGGTAAGCGGGATGCAGCGCCTGACGCTGCGATGACTGGTGCGCAGCGCAAGGATCTGCCGATTGCGTGATGGACAGTCACAGGCAGCTGATGCACGTCGCCGACCGGCCACCGCAGCCATCGCCGCGCTCACGCCGCTCTGCCGGTGGGAGAGGGGCTTGATGGCACTCATGCGCTGCCATGTCCGAAGACGGCGAGCAGGGCCGGCACGCGTGCGTCACGCTGCGCTTCCGCCTCTGGAAGATCGTCATGACCTCGTTTCGTTTGACCGGACTCGATCCGGCCTTGTTCGCCCATCTGCACGGACTCGATGACGTTGCGTTGAGCAGTCGCCAAGCACTGCGCGTGATCGCCGATGTCGATCACGGATTTCCGTGTCGTGTCAGCCTGCAGGATGCGCGCGCGGGCGAGCAGTTGCTGCTGCTGCCGTATCTGCATCAGGCTGCCGATTCCCCGTACCGCGCGAGCGGGCCGATCTTTGTGCGTGCCGCAGCAGCGCTCGCACGGCTGGAGCCAGATGCAGTGCCGGCCGCGATCCGATCGCGGCTGATCTCGCTGCGGGCCTACGATCATCGCCATCATCTGGTGACCGCCGAGGTGTGCGCAGGCGAATACGTCGCAGCGTGGTTGCACGCATGCCTGGACGATGCGCAGATCGCCTACGTGCACCTGCATCACGCCCGTCAGGGCTGTTACGCGTGTCGCGCCGATCGCGCCGATCGCGCCGATCGCGCTGCAGGCGCTGAGCGTGATTGAACTTCCCACCTAGGGCCCAGGCGTGTGGCGTGAGCGCGGGCACGCGCGATGGCAGCGCCGATGCCATGCAGGAACCTGCGTCCATCGATTCAAGGCAAGCCTGCGAGCGCTGATGCGCCGCCAACGTGCCGGCAGCGGTCACGGGCGCACGCTGCCGCGCGTGGGCGCACTTGCCCCCTCGATGCGGCGCTTGGTCGCAGCGTGCTTGAACCCGGCAGGGGCGTCCCCACCTCATGGGAAACCCCCGGAGGACCCATGGACCCCAGCCAGAATCCCAACATCGTTCACGCCACCACCATCATCTCGGTTCGGCGTGGCGGGCATGTCGCCGTCGCCGGCGATGGCCAGGTCACCCTCGGCCACACCGTCATGAAGGGCAATGCGCGCAAGGTGCGCCGGCTCGGCCGCGAAGGGCAGGTGCTGGCCGGTTTTGCCGGTGCCGCCGCCGATGCGTTCACCTTGTTCGAGCTGTTCGAAGCCAAGCTCGACAAGCATGGGCAGCTGACCCGTGCCGCCGTGGAGCTGGCCAAGGACTGGCGCACCGAGCGCCGCCTGGGCAAGCTCGAAGCGCTGCTCGCGGTCGCCGATAAAGAAACCTCGTTGATCATCAGCGGCACCGGCGATGTGATCGAACCGGAAGACGGCATCATCGCCATCGGTTCGGGTGGCTCGTACGCCCTGTCGGCCGCCCGCGCGCTGCTGGCGCACACCGAGCTCGATGCCAAGACCATCGCCACCGAAGCGATCAATATCGCTGGCGATATCTGCATCTATACCAATCGCAACGTGGTGGTCGAGGAGCTGTGAGTCGGGATTTGGGATTGGGGATTCGCAAAAGCACTCCTTTCCCTGCGCCCGGACACGCATCGATCGTTCCTACTCCGCTTTTACGAATCCCCAATCCCCAATGCCAAATTCCGATACTTCAACCATGACTCCGCGCGAAATCGTGCAGGAGCTCGACCGTCATATCGTCGGCCAGCACGATGCCAAGCGTGCGGTTGCCATCGCGCTGCGTAATCGCTGGCGCCGCATGCAGCTGCCCGAAGAGCTGCGCAACGAGGTGATGCCCAAGAACATCCTGATGATCGGCCCGACCGGCGTCGGCAAGACCGAGATCGCACGCCGCCTGGCCACGTTGGCCAATGCGCCGTTCGTCAAGGTCGAAGCCACGCGCTTTACCGAGGTCGGTTATGTCGGCAAGGATGTGGAGCAGATCATCCGCGATCTGGCCGACACCTCGGTCAAGCTGTATCGCGAACAGGCCAAGGTGCGCGTGCGCAACCAGGCCGAAGAGCGCGCCGAAGATCGCATCCTGGATGCGCTGCTGCCGCGCCGCGCGGCCGGGATCGGCTTCGATCCGGAAGCGGCACGCAACGAGCCCTCGTCGCAGGACAACGACACCCGCATCAAGTTCCGCCGCATGCTGCGCAGTGGCGAACTGGACGAGCGCGAGATCGAGCTGGAAGTGGCGGTCAATGCCAGCATGGACATCATGACCCCGCCGGGCATGGAAGAAATGGGCCAGCAGCTGCGGCAGATGTTCTCCAACCTGGGCAGCGGCAAGTCGCAGAAGCGCAAGCTCACCATCAAGGCCGCGCGTCCGCTGCTGATCGAAGAGGAAGCCGGCAAGCTGGTCAACGAAGACGATGTGCGCACGGCGGCGATCGAGGCCTGCGAGCAGCACGGCATCGTGTTCATCGACGAGATCGACAAGGTGGCCAAGCGCGGCGAAGCCGGCTCCAACGGCGGCGACGTCAGCCGCGAAGGCGTGCAGCGCGATCTGCTGCCGCTGGTGGAAGGCTCCAACGTGTCGACCAAGTACGGCACGGTCAAGACCGACCATATCCTGTTCATCGCCTCCGGCGCGTTCCACCTGGCCAAGCCCAGCGATCTGATTCCCGAATTGCAGGGCCGGTTCCCGATCCGTGTCGAATTGACCGCGCTGACCAAGGCCGATTTCGTGCGCATCCTCACCGAGCCCAAGGCCGCGTTGATCAAGCAGTACGAAGCCTTGCTGCAGACCGAGGGCGTGCGCCTGAGCTTCGGCGCCGATGCGGTGGAGCGCCTGGCCGAGATCGCCGCACAGGTCAACGAGCGGCAGGAAAACATCGGCGCGCGCCGCCTGCACACGGTGCTGGAGCGTCTGCTCGATGTGCTGAGCTACGAGGCACCGGATCGCGATGGGCAGAGCGTCACCGTCGATGCGGCCTATGTCGATGCGCAGCTCGGCGAGCTGGTGCAGGATCCGGACCTGAGCCGCTACATCCTCTGATCGCAGCGCACCTGCGCGCAGATGCCGAATGCACTGCATGGATGGCACATGGCATCCATGCAGTGCAAGCACGGCACGACGCATCACAGGACGATGCAAGCGGTGGCTTTGTTAGCCGTATCTTGTCGGATGCAATCAAAGGCCGAGTCGGTCGAGGGCGCGGTGCCCTCACCGCTTGCGGGACATGCCGTGAACCCTCCCCGTGGGTTCGATGGCGGCATCCATGCCGCCACACGGTCCCGCAACCGTCGAGGACACCGCACCAGACAGTTGGTCGGCGCTTGTTTGAAAAGCTGTCTGTCGTGCGGTGTGCATCAGACGTGGAGCCGATGCTTCACGATCGAACAAGGTGCATCCAGCACTGCTCTTCCATGCACACCGACCAACTCGATAGGTCCTTGCCCGCTCACCGTCGCGGGACCTTACGCGGCATGGATGCCGCGTAAGAGCTTACAGGGACGTACTTGCAGCGTGTCCCGCGATGGTGGGCGGGCAAGGGCCCTGCAGCCAACGCGCAGCGTCGAGGGCGCGGTGCCCTCACCGCTTGCGGGACACGCCGTGAATCCATCCGTGGAGGCTCGGTGGCGGCATCCATGCCGCCACACGGTCCCGCAAGCGGCGAGGGCACCGCACCAGACAATTGGTCGGCGCTCATCTAAAAAAGCTGTCTGTCGTGTGGTGTGCATCAGACCTGTAGCCGATGCTTCAATGATCGAACAAGGCGCATCCAGCACCGCTCTACCATGCACACCGACCATCTCGACTGGCCCTTGCCCGCTCACCGTCGCGGGACCTTACGCGGCATGGATGCCACGCAAGCGCTTACAAGAACGTGCTTGCAGCGTGTCCCGCGCGGGTGGGTGGGCAANCGTCGCGGGACCTTACGCGGCATGGATGCCGCGTAAGAGCCTACAAGGACGTACTTGCGGCGTGTCCCGCGAGGGTGGGCGGGCAAGGCCCCTGCAGCCAGGTTGCAGATCACTCCCTGCAACGAAGGCGCAGATCATCGGCTCTGCAATGGACCTTCATCTTGGCAACCACCTGCACTGCACAGCCAACCTGCTAAATCCGGCAAACCGCTCAGTCCTCGCCGATATCCTCGTTCCATACGTCGGGGTTGGCGGCGATATAGCCGCCCAGCAGGTCGATGCATTCCTGGCTCTGCAGGTCGATGACAGTGACGCCATGCTCGCGCAGCCAGGACACACCGCCCTGGAAGGTGACCGACTCGCCGACCACCACGGTGCCGATGTTGAACTGGCGCACCAGGCCGCTGCAGTACCAGCACGGCGCCAGCGTGGTGACCATGATGGTGTCCTTGTAGCGGCGCTGACGGCCGGCCTTGCGGAAGGCATCGGTCTCGCCGTGCACGGAGGGATCGTTTTCCTGCACGCGGCGGTTGTGGCCGCAACCGAGCAGGCGTCCGTCGTTGTGATACAGCGCCGCGCCGATCGGGATGCCGCCCTCGGCAAGGCCCTGGCGGGCTTCGGCAATGGCGGTGTCGAGCAGGGCGCGGTAGTCCGGGGTGGTGATCATGCAGGCTCCTGGGTGGCGGCGTCGGCGCGACGCAGCATGTCGATGTGGGGAATGCCGTCTTCCAGATACGGTGCGGACGAGGGCGTGAAACCATGTGCGGCGTAGAACGCCTGCAGCTGCGCTTGCGCGCCGAGTTGCACGGCGCTGTCGGGCCAGTGTTGGTGCACCAGACGCAGCCCTTCCTGCAGCAAAGTGTGTGCGAACCCGTGGCCGCGCTGTGCTGCGGCGATCACCACCCGGCCGAGACTGGGCTCGGGATAACTCACGCCGGGCGGCAGGACGCGCAGATAGGCGGCCAACGCACCGTCGTCGGTGCTGCCGAGCAGATGCAGCACACCCGGCAGGCTGTCCCTGCCATCCAGCTCCGGATACGCGCACTGCTGCTCCACCACGAACACGTCCGAGCGCAGCCGCAGCAGCGCGTACAGCTGCGTGGTGCTCAGTTGGTCGAAGCGCAGGCACTGCCAGTGCAGCGAGGGTGGGGGCAGGGACGACATCAACGCATGATAGCGGCTGTGCCGCTTCAGTCGACCGCGCTGCCGGTATCGACCGCCACCACCACCGACATGCCCGGGCGCAGCCGCGGTGCCAGCGGTTGATTGGGATCGACGCCGATGCGCAGCGGAATGCGCTGGGCGATCTTGACGAAGTTACCGGTGGCGTTGTCGGCCGGCAGTACGCTGAATTCCGAGCCGGCGGCCGGGGAGATTTCCTGCACACGGCCGTGCAGACGCGCGTTGTCCAGCGCATCGACGGTGAAGCTGGCGCGCTGCCCGATGCGGATCTTGGCCATCTGGGTTTCCTTGAAATTGGCCACGATCCACAGCGTGTCCGGTACCAGCGCCATCAGCTGCGTGCCATTGGTGACGTAGGCGCCCTGGCGCACGCCGAGCTGGCCCAGCTGGCCATCGCGCGGGGCGAGGATGCGTGTGTTGTCCAGGTTGATCTGCGCCAGTTGCACGGCTGCCTGCGCGTTGGCCACCGCCGCTTCCAGGGCGGCGCGATTGACGGTGACGCTGCGTGCGTTTTCCTCGGCGGCCTGTACGGCGGCACGCGCCTGTGCCACGCCGGCATCGGCCTGCGCCCGTGCGGCGAAGGCGGTGTCGCGGTCCTGCTCGGACACCAGTTTTTGCTCGGCCAGCTGCTGCGCGCGCGCGTATGCCGAACGGGTGCGGTCGCGCTGGGCCTGGTTGCTGCTCAGTGCGGCGCGTTGTTCGGCGATGGTGGCAGCGGCGCTATGCCGCTGCTGGTCCCAGTTGGACAGGTTGGCCTGCGCGGTCTGCAGTTGCGCCCTGGCCTGTTCGAGCTGCTGGGCGTAGATGCGGTCGTCGATTCTGGCCAGCAACTGGCCGTGCTTGACGTGGGCGAAGTCCTGCACCGGCACCTCGGTGACGTAGCCGCTGACCTGCGGCGCGATCACCGTGATCTGGCCATGCACCATCGCGTTCTCGGTGCGCTCGACGGCGCTGACGAATGGCGGCAACCGCCATGCATACAGCACCAGTGCAACGCCGAGCAGGGCCAGCCCGCCAAAGCCGATCACGCCACCGATGCGACGACGTCTGCGACGTTGCCGATCGGCAGCAGGGGGTGAATCTGCAGGTGTATTCATGGGCGTGGACTGGAAGCAGGAGAGGGGGGCGAGGCGGGTGGGCGCAGATAGCGCCGCCACACCAGCACGGACAGGATCCACAGCCCGGTGGCGATGGCGATGCAGCCGATCAGCAAAAACACGTCGTTATAGGCGAGCACGTTGGCCTCGCGCGTGGCCACGCTGCCCAGGGCGCGCACACCCTGGGCCTGGCGCAGGGCCGGGTCGCCGATGCTGCGGCCATACAGGGCCGCATAGGCTTGCACGCGCGCGGCCACTTGCGGGTCGGTCAATGCCAGATGCTCGACCAGCTGGCTGGAATGGTACTTCTCGCGCACGACCTGCACGGTACCGAGCAGTGCGCTGCCGAGCAGGCCGCCCATGTTCTGCGCCATGCCGAACAGCACGATGAAGCTGATCAGATTGGCCGGCTGCGCAATGACCCGGCCCAGCCCGGCCACCATCGCCGGGCCGATGAAGAAGGTGCTGCCGAAGGCGAGCAGGAACTGGCTGAGATACATCTGTTCCGGGCGGGTGAGGCTGGTGGCATGGGCATCCATGAAGCAGCCGATGCAGATCGCCGCCACCGCGATGATCAGGTGCTCGGCCACGCGTGCCGGGTTGATCAGCCACGCGCTGGCGGCCACGCCGACCACCGCGCCCAGCAACATCAGCACAAACAGGGTCTGCAACTGGGTATTGGCCAGCCCGAGGGTCTGGAAGAAGCCGATCGCCCCGGTGCTCTGCTCGGACAGCACCAGCCGGATCAGCAGGATCGCCAGGCCCAGCCGCAGCATGTCGCCGCTGGCCAGCCAGCGCGTGTTGATCATCGGGTTGCGGCGGTTGTGCTCGATCCAGGCCGCCGTGCACAGCAGCACGATGGAGGCCGCCAGCACCACGCCCAGCCACGGCGTACTGGTCCACCACAGCAGCCGCCCCAGCGACAGCACCGTCGCCAGGCCGGCCGCACCGGCCGCGAACAGGCTGAAGGTGAGGAAGTCCAGCGGCTCGAAGACGCGATAGCGATCGCTCGGCGGCAGCTTGAGCGCCAGCACGCAGGCCAGCGCGAACACCGCCAGGCCCAGTTCGAACAGGTACAGGCCCTGCCACTGGGCAAATTCCAGCAGGTCGGTGGAGAACACCCGCGCCAATGGCAGCGCCAGCTGGGTCACCCCCAGCCCGGTCACCACGGCCTTGAGCCGGTACCGGGCCGGAAACGCCTGGATCACGTAGTACAGCCCCAGCGAGCTGAGCGCCGCGCCCACCAGCCCGTGCGCGGCACGCACGGTGATCGCCGAGCTCAGGCTGTGCACGAACAGGTGCGCGAAGGCGATGAGTGCATACAGCGCCAGGAAGATCTCGGTGAAGCGCCGCAGCCCGAACTGCTGGCGGAACTTCACCAGCAGCAGGTTGGCCGACATGTTGGTCATCACGTAGGCGGCCGGCAGCCAGGCCATTTCGGTGGCGTAGGCGCCCAGCGTGCCCTGCAGATAGGTCAGGTTGGCGGTGACCAGCGCATTGCTCAGCCCACCGGTCAGCGCCACCACCACGCCCACCAGCCCGTACTGGATGCGGCGCCGGGTGGAGTGCAGGGGGGTGGAGGCCGACCCGGGCAGGGTGGGCTTCTCGTGGGGCTGCCAGTCGCGCTGGACGTACTTGTCGTGCACGCAAGGCTCGCAGGGCCGGTCGCAGGGAGACGGCGATTGTGGTCCGGTTGCGGTCATGGCGGCGTCAGCAGTGCGATAATCCGCCCATGAGCGAATCCCCTTATACCTCCGGTACCACCCATTTCGGCTTCCGCGATGTCGCTGCCAAGGACAAGCAGAAGCTGGTCGGCGAAGTGTTCACCTCGGTCGCGCGCAATTACGACCTGATGAACGATCTGATGAGTCTGGGCGTGCATCGCGCATGGAAACGCTACTTCGTGGCGACCGCGCAGGTGAAGCCGGGCGACCGTGTGCTGGATCTGGCCGGCGGCACCGGCGACATCGCCGTGCTGCTCAAGGAGCGCGTCGGCAACGAAGGTGCGGTGGTGCTGGGCGACATCAACGCCGGCATGTTGTCGGTGGGCCGCGACCGCCTGACCAATCGCGGCCTGGTGGCCGGCTTCGATTACGTGCAATGCAATGCCGAGGCGCTGCCGTTCCCGGATCAGAGCTTCGATCTGGTGACCATCTCCTTCGGCCTGCGCAATGTCACCGACAAGGACGCCGCGCTGCGCGAGATGTACCGCGTGTTGAAGGTGGGCGGGCAGGCGCGCGTGCTGGAGTTTTCCGAAGTCACCGCCGACTGGTTCAAGCCGATCTACGACTTCCACTCGTTCAAGATCCTGCCCAGGCTGGGCCAGCTGTTCGCACGCGATGCCGACAGCTACCAGTACCTGGCCGAGAGCATCCGCAAGCATCCGCCGCAGGAATCGCTCAAGGGCATGATGGGCGAGGCCGGATTCGCACGCTGCCATTACAAGAATCTGACCGGCGGCATCGTGGCGATCCATTCCGGCTACAAGATCTGAACCGGATCGGACGCGTGGTTGTCTGAGCCTTCCGTCCGGCGCGCATGGCGCGCCGGACATCGCGCGAGCAGGCCATGCTCGTGTCCGCTTGCCGCACGCGTGCAGCCTGCACGTGTGCGTTTGCCGACAAACTTTTGAGACTCCCGTCGCGTCGGCTCCACCAACGGTCGGCGACACTAGGCGCTCTTTTGCCGGAGACGTGGATGCGCTTGTACGCAGGGCTGTCGCGCGTGTTTCCCCGCTCCTTCAGCGCCAAGCTGCTGGCGGTGACCTTTGTCGGCATCCACCTGCCGCTGCTGTTGTTGATCGCCTGGCTGGCGTCGCAGAGCGAGTTGAGCGGACACCCGCTGTGGTCGGTGGTGATCGTGGCGCTGCTGGCCACGCTGGCCGGCACCGCGGCGACCCTGTCGGCGCTGTATCGCCTGCTCGCACCGCTGCGCGTCGCTGCCGACGCCCTGGATGCGTATTACGCCGACCAACGCCTGCCCAGCCTGCCCGAACATGGCGACGACGAGTTGGGACGGTTGCTGCGCGGCATCAATCGCAGCCTGCGCGGCATCGACGCCGGCATGCGCGATCTCAAGAAGCATGCCTTGTTCGATCCGTTGACCGAAGCGCTGAACCGGCGCGGCTGCGAGCAGGCGATGCGCGATTCGGTCACCGCCGCGCAACGCGAAGGCTGGCCATTCGTGTTGTTCGTGCTGGACATGGACAACCTCAAGCCGATCAACGACCGTTTCGGCCACCTGGCCGGCGATCGCGTGCTGGTGCGGCTGGTGGAATCGGCCTATGGCTGGCTGGGCGCGCAGGACTGGATCGGGCGCTGGGGCGGCGATGAATTCCTGATCGGCGTGCATGCCAGCGAAGACGAGGCCACGCTCAAGCTCAATCAATGGCTGTCGATGCTCGAACGCGAGGATGCCGACGAAGCGCCGCTGCACGTGAGCGCCGGCAGCGCGATGTGCGAGCGTGGCCTGGATGCCACCGAGCTGTATCGCCGCGCCGATGCGGCGATGTACCGCGCCAAGTTCTCCGGCGGCCGGCGGCTGGTGCGCGACGGGCATGACAGCCCGCGCAGCCATCCGGTGGTCTAGGCGCGATCCGGCAATCACCTGGCGGCCGGGCCGCAGGCGAGTCCACGCTGCGCGCGGGTGGCATGCGTCACGCCAGCGCTGCGGTTGCTGCGCCAGGCCCGCGCCGATCCGGCCAGCGACATGCACGGTGTCCTCTGCCGGCGCGGGTTGACCGGCCCGCAAGTGCTCGCCATCAGCCGCACGGGCAGGCAGCGGCCCGGGGCGTTAAAATGCCCGATTCCCTCGCTGCGGTGCCGTCGATGCGCTTCCCGATCCTGTCGCTGTCCCTGGCCGTGTCCATCGCGCTGGCCGGCTGTTCCAATGAGTCCACGCCGCCGGCCGCCAGCACCGCCGCGCCGGCCACCACTGCCAAGGCCCCCGTGAAAGCAGACGCCCGCAACCACGACGAAAGCTCCTACGCCCAGCCGCAGCTGGTGGTCATCAAGGATCTGGCGCTGGACCTGAAGCTGGACTTCGACAGCAAGCAGATCGGCGGCACGGCCACCTATACGCTGCAGTGGAAGGACAAGGCCGCCAAGCAACTGGTGCTGGACACGCGCGAGCTGAGCATCGCGCAGGTGCAGGCCGACGATGGCAAGGGTGGCCTGTCGCCGCTGCAGTTCGCGCTGGCGCCGGCCGACAAGACCTTCGGCAGCAAGCTCACCATCGAGGCGCCGAACCAGCCGGCCAAGGTCGTGATCAGCTATCACACCGCACCGACTGCCTCGGGCCTGCAGTGGCTGGAGCCGTCGATGACCGAAGGCAAGCAACTGCCCTTCATGTTCAGCCAGTCGCAGGCGATCCATGCACGCAGCTGGGTGCCGTTGCAGGACACCCCGAGCGTGCGCTTCACCTATAGCGCGCATGTGACCTCGCGCCCGGACGTGATGGTGCTGATGAGCGCCGACAACGACCCCAAGGCCGCGCGCGACGGCGATTACAGCTTCAAGATGCCCGAGCCGATTCCGTCCTATCTGCTGGCGATCGCCGCCGGCGATGTGGTGTTCAAGCCGATTTCCGCACGCTCGGGCGTGTGGGCCGAGCCGGCCATGGCCGACAAGGCCGCCAAGGAATTCGAAGACACCGAAAAGATGATCGGTGCCGCCGAAAAGCTCTATGGCCCGTATCGCTGGGGCCGTTACGACATGCTGGTGCTGCCGCCGTCGTTCCCGTTCGGCGGCATGGAGAATCCGCGCCTGACCTTCGCCACGCCCACCGTGATCGTCGGCGACAAGTCGCTGGTGTCGCTGGTCGCGCACGAACTGGCGCATAGCTGGTCGGGCAACCTGGTGACCAATGCCAGCTGGAAGGACATCTGGCTCAACGAAGGCTTCACCACCTACGTGCAGGCACGCATCACCGAGGCGCTGTATGGCGCCGAGATGGCCGAAATGGAGCGCGAGATCGACCAGGGCGACCTGCTGGCCGAAGTGAAGGACATGGCGCCGGCCGACCAGGCGCTGGCCTTGCCGCCGCTGGCCGAGCGCGACCCCGACGAGGCCCTGAGCCAGGTGGCCTACGTCAAGGGTGCGTGGTTCCTGCAGTTCCTGGAGCAGCGTTTTGGCCGTGAGGTGTTCGACCCGTTCCTGCGCGGCTGGTTCGACGATCATGCGTTCCAGAGCGCCACCACCGACCAGTTCGTCGACTACCTCAGGAAGAACCTGCTGGACAAGCATCCCAACACGGTCAGCGCGGCCGAGGTGGATGCGTGGCTGCAGCAGCCGGGCATCCCGGCCTTCGCCACCAAGGCGCGCTCGCGCAGCTTCTCGATCGTGGACACCGCGCGCATTGCCTGGAGCGGCAGCGGCACGCTGCCGAGCAAGCAGGTCACCGGCGACTGGGGCACGCAGGAGTGGGTGCACTTCCTCAGCGGCATGGGCGCGACCTTGAAGCCGGAACAGCTCAAGCACCTGGATGACGCCTACCACTTCACCGGCACCCCGAACGGCGAAATCGCCATGCGCTGGTACCCGCTGGCGATCCGCAGCGGCTACACCGACGCGCGCCCCGCTGCAGGCGCCTTCATCGAACGTGTCGGTCGCCGCAAGCTGGTGCTGCCGATCTACGCCGAGTTGTTGAAGACCCCGGACGGCATCGCCTTCGCCGAGCAGGCCTTCGACAAGGCCAAGCCGAGCTACCACCCGATCACCACCGCATCGGTGGCCGAGATGATCGCCAAGGCCAAGGCGGCACCCCCAACGCAGCCGTAAAGGCAGCGGAGGGCAGTGCAGACGCCCTCCCGCCGCCTGCATCGCTGCAATCACCACCGTAGGAGCGCACCCGGGCGCGACGGGGCTTTCCCGGTAGAGCCCCATCGCGCCCAGGTGCGCTCCTACGGTGCGGCTGGCTGATTGCGGGTGTCGGGCAGGCCGGCATCGGCGCTGCCGTCCATGTCTTCGGAATCGACGACGCAGTCGCACCGGAATGCACGCCCTCGGCCGCCTGCATCGCCGCATCGTGCCCGCAATCACTGCCGTCGCCCTCCCGCTGCCTCCATCGCCGCAATCACCACCGTAGGAGCGCACCCGGGCGCGACGGGGCTTTCCCGGTAGAGCCCCGTCGCGCCCAGGTGCGCTCCTACGGTGTGCGGCTGGCTGATTGCGGGTGTCGGGCAGGCCGGCATCGGCGCTGCCGTCCATGTCTTCCGGAATCGACGATGCAGTCGCGCCGGAATGCACGCCCTCGGCCGCCTGCATCGCCGCAATCACCACCGTAGGAGCGCACCCGGGCGCGATGGGGCTTCACCTGGAAAGCCCCATCGCGCCCAGGTGCGCTCCTACGGTGCGGCTGGCTGATCGCGGGTGTCGGGCAGGCCGGCATCGGCGCTGCCGTCCATGTCTTCCGGAATCGACGATGCAGTCGCACCGGAATGCACGCCCTCCGCCGCCTGCATCGCCGCAATCACCACCGTAGGAGCGCACCCGGGCGCGACGGGGCTTCACCGGGAAAGCCCCGTCGCGCCCGGGTGCGCTCCTACGGTGTGTGGCTGGCTGATCGCGGGTGCGGGCAGGCTGGTATCGTTGGCAGTGAATTTGTCCCGGAGTCGACGATGAAGTATCTGCTGAGCGCGGCCTTGTGCGTCGCTGCAGTGAGTGGCTGTACTGATCGCGAGGCGCAACGCCAGGCGCAGGAAACCGCGCAGGCGCAAGCCAAGGAACACGAGGCCGATGCACTCGCCAAGCAATACGACGAGGCAGTGAAGGCCGGAAACTGGGACATGGCACGTGCGCATGGCGCGGCACTGCTGGAAGGCTACGCCGGCACCGCGGCGGCCACACGCATCGAACCCGGCTATGCCGACATCAAGGCCAAGGGCGAACAGGCGCGCGAACTGCGCCGCATGCAGGCGTTGTGGCAGTACTCGCAAGTGCCGGCCAAGGGCGGCACGCAGCGCTCGGCGATGATCGATGCCAAGAGCCGCGTGGATGTCGACGGCAGCGGTCCCAAGCCGGTGAGCCTGGTGTTCCGCGATCATCCGCAGTGGAAGCGGCACAGCTATCTCGTGCTCAAGGCCGGCGACTTCAACTGCTATGGCGGCTGCAAGGTGCAGGTCTCGGCCGATGGGGGCGCACCACGCGCGATGGCCGCGCACCGCCCCGACACCGATGAGGCGATCGCGATGTTCATCGACGACGACAAGGCGCTGTGGAAGCTGGTGCGCAATGCCAAGCGCATCAGCATCGCGTTCCCGGTGAAAGCCGGCGGCACGCGCACGGCCGAGTTCGACGTGGGTGGCCTGGACACCACCCAGATGCCGGGCTGGAAGTAGGCGCACCGCCGCGACGTGGCACGGAGCGCGCGCAGTGGACTGCAGCCGCAGGGCGTACCGGTCCATCCCGCTGGACGCGCCAGGTGTGCGTTCACCTGGCGAGGGCTTGCGGTATCGCGTCAACCATCTCTCGAGTGTTAGCACGTATGGACGGCATGACCACCCCACAGAGACCTCCCGCCCTGTCCGCCTACCGCCATTGGGTGTTCGACATGGACGGTACCTTGACCGAAGCCGTCCATGATTTCGGGTTGATCCGGCGCGCGCTGGAGATCCCGCCCGAGGCGGACATCCTGCATCACCTGGCAGCGCTGCCGGCCGAGCAGGCCGCAGCCAAGCACGCCTGGTTGCTCGCGCACGAGCGTGACCTCGCGCAGGCCGCACAGCCCGCTCCCGGTGCAGTGGCACTGGTGCGCGCGTTGCAGGCCGCCGGCTGCCGGTTGGGCATGCTGACCCGCAACGCGCGCGAACTGGCGCAGGTGACATTGCAGGCGATCGGGCTACACGATGCGTTCGCCTGGGACGACATCGTCGGCCGTGACGAAGCCGCCCCCAAGCCCGCGCCCGACGGCCTGCAGTACTTCGCACGGCGCTGGTCGGTGGAGGGAACGGCCCTGGTCATGGTCGGCGACCACCACAACGACCTGGCCTGCGGTCGGGCCGCCGGTGCCTGCACCGTGCTGGTCAACACGCCGGGTGATCCCTGGCCGGGCCTTGCCGACTGGCGGCTGCACGATTGCACCCAGCTGCTGGCGCAATGGAACCGCTAGCGTGAGGGTTGGCGAGTAGGCCGGGCGCGCGGAAGGATGGATCGCGACGTGTGACTGGCCGCGTGTCGCTGGAGGTTGCTGGCGATCAGGACATCGTCATCGCATTGGACCCCGTCATCGCATTGGAAGAGTGGCATGCGCCCGAGAGGCGTGGACGCTGCTGAATCCTGCAACGCGTCACCGGCAAGCCGGACATCACGCGGCTGTCTGCGCCGTCAACGCATCCACCCGTCGGGCAGCGTCTGCCGATGGGAGAAGGGAGTGCGGCGGCACCTTGGTCAACCCTGTCGTACGGTCTCTGGATGATCTGCGGCATCGAGTTGCACGAACCAGGGACAAGCATGCCGCCTCGCGCGAGCTGAGTTCATGGCACCGGCTGACCGGCCGTTCCACATCCGCTGCGCCACCACTGTCACAGCACGCCCGGCGCAAACTGTGCCAGAACCGTGACAGTGCGCCCGGCGCAAGCCACTGCCATCGCTGCAGATGCCTGCTGCTACGACATGGTGCGTCGCACCAGTACGCTGGCATGGCGTTTGCTCTTTCCCTCTCGACGTTTCCGACGTCCGCGACGCGACTGGCGGGTGCAACGCCGGCGCCGCGGATGTTTCAACCGACTGGTTGTTCAATCGAGAGGGGTAGACGCACATGCACCAATCTTCCTGTCGCAGCCTGCGCAGCAGTGCGCTGCTCCTGCTTGCGCTGAGCGCTGCGTTGGCCGGCTGCAAGAAAGACGCCGCCACCGAGACGACAACGCCTGCGCCGGCCGCCACGCCCGCCGCCGCACCGGCCGCCACCGTGGTCGATACCGATAGCGAGTTCACCACCAACGCCAGCAATCCGGACAACTGGGGCGGCATCGGGCGCGACTTCGCGCTCACCCGGCACAGCCCGCTGGCCGAGATCAATCGCGACAACGTCAAGAACCTGAAGATGTCGTGGGAAATGAAGACCGATGCCACGCGCGGCCACGAAGGCCAGCCGCTGGTGATCGGCAGCATCATGTACATGGTCAGCGCGTATCCGAACAATGTGTTCGCCATCGACCTGGCGGCGCAGGACGACGGCGGCAAGGTGCTGTGGAAGTACACCCCGCAGCAGGACGAGCGCTCGGTGGCGGTGGCGTGCTGCGATACGGTCAACCGTGGCGCCTCGTATGCCGATGGCAAGCTGGTGTTCGGCAGCCTGAGCGGCGATGTGATCGCACTCGATGCCAAGACCGGCAAGGAAGTGTGGAAGCAGAAACTCGCGCACCCGGACAAGGGCGAGACCATCACCATGGCGCCGATCATCGCCGACGGCAAGGTGATCGCCGGCATCAGCGGCAACGAGTTCGGCGTGCTCGGGCGCGTGGCCGCCTACAACCTGGCCGATGGCAAGCAGTCCTGGTCCTGCGATGCGGCCGGCACCGACAAGGCGATCTGCCTGGGTGCGGATTTCAACAAGGCCAATCCGCAGCACGGGCAGCTCGGCGACCTGGGCGTCAAGACCTTTCCCAACGACGAATGGAAGCGTGGCGGCGGTGCGGCCTGGGGCTGGTACAGCTACGACCCGAAATTGAAGCTGCTGTATTACGGCACCGGCAATCCCGGCCTGTGGAGCCCGTCGTATCGCTGCGGCAAGACCTCGCAGGAGGAATGCAACAACGGCGAGCACGACAACAAGTGGTCGATGACGCTGTTCGCGCGCAAGATCGATACCGGCGAAGCGGTGTGGGGCTATCAAAAGACGCCGTTCGACCAGTGGGATTACGACGGCATCAACGAGCCGATCCTGGTGGACCTGACCATCGACGGCAAGCAGGTGCCGTCGGTGGTGCAGTTCGATCGCAACGGCTTTGCCTACGTGCTCGATCGCCGCGATGGCACGCTGCTGCGCGCGCACAAGTTCGTGCCGGCCAACTGGGCCGAGCGCATCGACATGAAGACCGGCCGCCCGGTCAAGGTGGCCGCGCATTCGCCGCTGGAACGTGGCAGGAAGGTGCAGGCGTTTCCGTCGGCGATGGGCGGCAAGGACCAGCAGCCGTGCTCGGTGGATCCGGCCAACTCCGCGGTGTTCTTCTGCGGCACCAACAACTGGCATATGGAGCTGGAACCGCAGGAGCGCGGCAACACCATGATGGGCCTGCCCTATGTGTTCGCCAACGTGATGATGAAGCCCAACGAGCCGGGTGCGCTGGGCATCGTCAAGGCCTTCGATGTGGTGGAAGGCAAATCCAAGTGGGAGATCAAGGAGAAGTTCCCGGTGTGGAGCGGCACCCTGGTCACCGATGGCGGGCTGGTGTTCTACGGCACGCTGGACGGCTGGTTCCGTGCGGTGGACAAGGACACCGGCAAGAAGCTGTGGGAGATGAAACTGCCCTCCGGCATCATCGGCAACCCGATCGCCTACAAGGCCAACGGGCACCAGTACGTGGCGGTGTTCTCCGGCATCGGCGGCTGGATCGGCCTGCCGGTGGCCGCAGGTCTGGATCCGTCCGATCCGTATGGCGCGCTGGGGGCTGCGGGGCTGGCGTTCGGTGCCGGCTTCGACAAGATCCCGCTCGGCGGCATGGTGCACACCTTCCGGATCGATGGTGCGGGCAAGACCGTGACCGCCGGTACCACCGCCACCGCAGCGGCAGGCGGTGGCGCCGCCAATGCCGTCGCGAAGACCGCGCGATGAGATCCAGGCCTGCCGTTGCCGGCGCGCACCGGTGGTTCGCTGCCGGTGCGCGCGGCATGCCCCGGCAGCTGCGCAAGATGCTGGTGGTTTGCAGCCTCGGACTCGTCGCCGCAGGCTGCACGCGCGAGCCGTCCTCACCGACGGCTCGCGTTTCTGATTCTGCTGCGGCGCCCGCAGCGATGCCTGCATCCACGCCTGCATCCACTGCAAAGCCAGCTTCCGTGCAATCGCCGGCAAGCACGCCAGCGCCTGCGCCCGATCCCACGGTGCTGCGCGTGTGTGCCGATCCCGGCAACATGCCGTTGTCCAACAAGGCCGGCGACGGCTTCCAGAACAAGATCGCGCAGGTGCTGGCCGAGGCCATGGGCCGTCGCCTGGAATACGAGTGGCGCACCTATTACCAGCGCGGGTTGGCGCGCAGCACCATCACTGCCGGTCGCTGCGATGTGTTGATGGACCTCAACAGCGATTTCGAGCAGGGCCTGACCACGCGCCCGCTGTATCGCTCGGCCTACGTGCTGGTGACGCGCAAGGGCCTGGATCTGGTGCCAGCATCGCTGGACGATGCGGCGCTGAAAAAAGTGCGGTTGGGCGTGTTCCAGAGCTCGCCCGCACGCCAGGCCCTGTACGAGCACGGCATCAGCGGCCAGGTGCAGTACCTGTTCTACGACTCGGCCACCGCGCCGGAAGACCATCCGGGCAAGCTGGTCGAACGCGTCGCCGCCAATGAACTGGATGCAGCCGAATCCTGGGGCCCGGTGGCCGGCTACTACGCCCAGCGCAACGGCCTGGGCGTGGTGCCGCTCAATACCATCGACGATGCGGTACTGGAGTATTCGATGGCATGGGTGGTGTCGCGCAAGAACACGGACCTGCGCGATGCGTTGAACACGGCCATGCAACAGCGTTCAGCAAAGATCGCCGGGATCCTGCGCAGCTATCACGTGCCGCTGGTGCGCTGCAGCGACTGCGTGGTGGCCGGCGACCTGGCCTCGCACGGGCCGTACGCGACACCGACGCCGGCGTCGGCAGCGCCAAGCCCGGCTGCGTCTTCGCAGCAACTGGCGCAGCTGCAGCTGCGCATCGCCGACGGTGCCGACCCGAACCAGGAACTGGCGCATGCGCTGGATGCCGGCGATGGCGTGCGCGTGGCGTGGTTGTTGCGCCACGGCGCCGATGCCAATCGGCCCAACCTGCTCGGCGAGCCGCCGCTGCATCAGGCCATCCGCAATCAGGAACCGGACCTGGTGGGTCTGTTGCTCGATGCCGGCGCAGCCCTGGAGGCGCGCGATGCCGGTGGCTGGACCGCGCTGATGAAGGCGGCCTGGGCCAACGATGCCGACAGCGTGGGCAGGCTGCTGGCGCGGCGTGCGCCGGTGGACACCGTCTCCGGCGATGGCTGGAGTGCGCTGGAGCTGGCGGTGGCCTACGCCGATGTCGGCGTGGTGCAGGCAGTGCTGAAGGCGGGAGCGAACGTGCGGCGGGCCAACCCCGCCGGCTTCACCCCGGTGATGTTTGCGGTGGCGCGCGAGGACCCGGCGATTCTCGACGCGCTACTGGCGCGCGGCGCCGAGGTCGGTCATGCCAACCAGGCCGGCGTCACCGCCTTGATGCTGGCCGCAGCGGCCGGGCGCGAGGCGGTGGCCAGGCGCTTGCTGGCGGCCGGCGCCGACCCTTCCGCACGCAATCGCGACGGCAAGACTGCCGCCGCGTTGGCGCAGGCGCGCGGCGATGGCGCGCTGGCCACGCTGCTCACCCAGGCCAGGCGCCCGTCCCGGCAATGACTGCGTCACCCGCCGCGCGCACGGGGTGCGCGGTGTTCCCTCCGACCAGAAAGGTTCGTTCATGCGCAAGTCCACCGTGGGTCGTTTCGATCGTTCCGTGCGCGCACCGCTGTGCGCGGTGATGCTCAGCATGCTGCTGGCCGCCTGCGGCAAGGAGGCACCGCCACCAGCGCCCGCGTCCGGGTCCGGGTCCGCCGCTCCGCCGGTTGCCAGCATGCCTGCGCCGGCCACCGGCGGCGCCGCGCCGGCGCCCGCAGCGGCGACCGCCGGGGTGCCCAACCCGGCCGCCGGGCCTGCACCGGATCCGGCCACCCCGCCGGCAGCGCCTGCCACGGTCGTGCCGATCCCGAAGGGCCCGGAGGTCAAGGTCACTCCCGAACTGATCGCCGACGGCAAGAAGCTCTATTTCTCGGCCGGCTGCAATGCCTGCCATGGCGGCACCGGTGGCGGCGGCATGTGCCCGCCGTTGACCAACGAGATCTGGGTGTATGGCAGCGACGACGACACCTTGCGTGCGCTGATCAGCGAGGGCACCGCCGCGATGATCACCCACGGCAAGACCCGCATCGGGCACGAGAAAGTGGTCGGGCAGATGCCGCCGTTCGCGCCGGTGCTCAAGCCGGGCGACACCGAGAAACTGCTCGCCTTCATCCATTCGATCAACAAGACCGCGGGCAAGGCGCAATGAGGCCAGCGCCGATCCGCTGGCAGCGCGTCCTGGCGACCACCGCGCTAGGCGTACTGCTGAGCCTGGCCGGTTGCCGGCCCGATACCGAGCCGTCCGCGTCCAACGCCGCGCCCGCGACAACGACGACGGCGGCGGCTCCCGCAGCGACGCCAATACCGGCGACGTCGCCGGTATTGGCCTACGTGCCCAACCAACGCAGCGGCACGGTGTCGGTGATCGATACACACAGCGATACGGTGGTGCGCACGCTCGGCGCGCAGGGGCAGCTGGGCAAGCGCCTGCAGCAGGTGTTGCCCGGCCCGCACGGGCATCTGTATCTGATCGATGCCGAGCATCATCGCCTGATCGAGCTGGATACCGAAACAGACGCGGTGCTGCGCAGCGTGCAGATCGGCGAGAACGCCGAAGGCATCGCCTTGTCGCCGGATGGCAGGCAGTTCGCGGTGTGCGTGGAAGGGCAGAACCAGGTGATGTTGATCGATGCGGCGCAGTTCCGCGTGCAGCAGGTGATCGCCACGCGCGGGCAGGCGCCGGAGCATTGCGCCTACACGCCGGACGGACAGTGGTTGCTCACCAGCAACGAGGGCTCCAACGACATGGACATGATCGAGCTGGCCACCCATCGCTCGCGCGGCGTGGTCGCCACCAGCGGCCATCCGCGCGGCATGGCGTTCGCGCCGGACGGGCACAGCGTCTACATCGCGCAGGAAACCGCCAACGTGGTGGACGTGATCGACCTGCAGACCCGCACGCGCCGCGCCAGCCTGCCGGCCGGCGTGCGTACCGCCGGCGTGGCGTTGTCGGCCGATGGCACGCGGCTGTATGCGTCCAATGGCGGTGCCGGCACGGTCAGCGTGATCGATACCGGCACCGCGCGCAGCCTGGCCGAGATCGCGGTCGGATTACGGCCCTGGAATCCGGCGCTGACCCCGGCCGGCGACAAGCTGTACGTCGCCAACGGGCGCTCGAACACGGTGAGCGTGATCGACACCGTCGCGTTGCGCCAGATCAAACAGATCCCCGTCGGCGAGTTGCCGTGGGGCGTGGTCATCGCGCGCTGAGCGGCGGCCATGCCGATGCGCGCCAGGGAGGCCGGATGAAGACACGCGCCGCGGTGGCCTGGGGTCCGCACCAGCCGCTGACCATCGAAGAGGTGGACCTGCAGCCGCCGCGACCCGGCGAGGTGCTGGTACGCCTGGTGGCCACCGGTATCTGCCATGGCGATGCGCATGCGTTGGCGCACGGCCAGGCGGGCAGCTTTCCGGTGATCCTGGGGCAGGAGGGCGCGGGCATCGTCGAGGCGGTCGGCATCGGCGTCACCAGCGTGCGGGCCGGCGATCACGTGATCCCGCTGTACATGCCCGAATGCGGCGTGTGCAAGTTCTGCCGCTCCGGTCGCACCAACCTGTGCCAGGCGATCCGCAGCAGCCAGGAGCGCGGGCTGATGCCCGATGGCAGCAGCCGGTTCTCGTTGCACGGGCGGCCGATCCTGCACCACATGGGCACCAGCACGTTTTCCGAGTACACCGTGGTGCCGGAGATCGCGGTCGCGCGGATCCCGCAGGATGCCCCGCTGGCCCAGCTCTGCCTGCTCGGCTGCACGGTCACCACCGGCGTCGGTGCGGTGCTCAACAGCACCCATGTGCGGCCCGGCGACTGCGTGGCGGTGTTCGGCCTGGGCGGCATCGGCTTGTCGGTGGTGCAGGGCGCGGTGCTGGCGCAGGCCGGGCGCATCATCGCGGTGGATATCGATCCGGCCAAGTTCGCGCTGGCGCGTGCCCTGGGCGTCACCGACTGCCTGGATCCGCGCGACTACGGTGCGCCGATCCAGCAGGTGATCGTGGACCTCACCGATGGCGGCGCCGACCACAGTTTCGAATGCGTGGGCGATGTCGGCGCGATGCGCGCGGCGCTGGAGTGCTGCCACAAGGGCTGGGGCGAGAGCGTCATCCTCGGCGTGGCCGACGATGCGCAGGAAATCAGCACGCGCCCCTTCCAGCTGGTGACCGGGCGGGTGTGGCGCGGCAGCGCGTTCGGCGGAGTGAAAGGGCGCAGCGAGTTGCCCGGCTATGTGGAGCGTTACCTGCACGGCGACATCCAGCTGGCGCCGTTGATCACCCGCACGCTGGCGCTGGACGACATCAATCAGGCGCTGGCGGACCTGCGCGCGGCGCGCGGCATCAAATCGATCGTGCTCTATTGAGGGAGACGCACATGGCAGCAGGCACGCGCAGCACAGCGACGTTGCAGTCGCACCACCACGCACTGGCAGGCGCCATTGCCAGCGCCCTGCTCGCGGGCAGCGCGCTGGCAATGGCGGCCGAGGCGCCGCAGGTGACCTGGCTGGACCGCATCGAGGTCACCGCCACGCCGATTCCCGGCACCACCATCGACGCGGCGCAACTGCCGTACATGGTGCAGTCGTCCACTCGCGCCGCGTTGTCGCGCGGGCGCAGCAACAACCTCAGCGACCTGCTGCAGCGGCGCTTCGTCGGCGTGGATGGCAACGACGTGCAGGGCAGCGCGTTCCAGAACGATCTCACCTTCCACGGCTTTCGCGCCTCCGCCTTGCCGGGCGCCTCGCAAGGCGTGTCGGTGTATCTGGATGGGGTGCGTTTCAACGAACCGTTCGCCGACATCGTCAGCTGGGACATGCTGCCCGAGTCGGCCATCAATGCGGTGACCCTGATGCCCGGCTCCAATCCCTTGTTCGGGCCGAACACGCTCGGTGGCGCGGTGGTGCTGTCCACCGCATCGGGCCTCACCGCACCGGGATTGCAGGGCGAAGTGAGCATCGGCAGCGGTGCGCGCAAGCGCCTGGACGCCAGTTACGGCCTTGCCGGTCAGGACGGCTGGCATGGGCTTGTCGCGGTCACCGGTTTCGACGAGAACGGCTGGCGCGATGCCTCCGAGGGCCGCCTGGGAACGGTGTTCGGCAAGCTCGGCAAGCAAGGCGAACAGACCGACTGGAGCCTGTCGCTGCTGCACGGGCGCAGCCGCCTGATCGGCAATGGCCTGCTGCCGGAGACGCGTTACACCGACGATGGCCCCGAGCCCGGTCTGTATCGCGCCGACCGCCGCGCGGTGTACACCTCGCCCGATCTGACCCGCAATCGCACTACGCTGTTCACCGCGCAACTGGACCATCGTTTCGATGCGGACACCGCATTGCACGCAGTGGCTTACTCGCGCGTGGGCCGCCGCGACACCGTCAATGGCGATATCGGCGAGGACTACGAGGAATTCGTCGAGGAATGCGCCTCCGGTTACGCTGCCGGCGGCAGCGCGCTGGACGCCGAGTGCGATGTCGCACGCGCCGATGCCGATGCATTGCCCACCGGCGCGCTCAACACCACCCAGATGCGCCAGGACGCGCAAGGCCTGGCAGTCAACCTGAGCAGGCAATGGGGGGCGCATGCGCTCAGCACCGGCGTGACCTTCGATCGTGGCCACGTGCGCTATCGGCAATTCGCGCGCGATGGCTGGGTGCAGCCGGACCGCTCGGTCGCTGCCGATCCGGATGCCGGGCGTGCGTTCTTTTCCGGCGTGCGCGGCAGTACCAAGACGCTGGGCGTGTTCGTCGCCGACACCTGGGCGCTGGACGCTGCCACCCATCTCAGTGCTGCGGTGCGCTGGAATCGTGTGGTGGTGGACAACATTCTCTCCACTGCCGACGACGGCGACCGCCCACGCGAGCGCTTCGTCTACGCCAAGGCCAACCCGTCGTTGGGGCTGACCCACCGGCTCGCTTCGGGGCTGACGCTGTACGGCTCGGTCGCACAGAACAGCCGTGCGCCCACCGCGATCGAACTGGGCTGCGCAGATCCCACCCAGCCGTGCCGCCTGCCGACCGGCCTGCAGGCCGACCCGCGCCTGGAGCAGATCGTTTCGCGCACCTACGAACTGGGCGCGCGCTGGACACCGTCGACCGACAGCAGCGCGAGCGTGTCGGTGTACCGCGCCGACAATCGCGACGACATCCTGTTCCTGCGCGCACCGGACACGCAGCTGGGGTACTTCGACAATGTCGGCCGCACCCGCTACCAGGGCGCGGACCTGGCGCTGCAGCTGCGCAGCGGCGCCTGGCAGTGGTCGGCCGGCTACAGCTTTCTGGATGCGACCTACCGCAGCGACGGCGAGCTGCTGTCCGGCGAGCGCGTGATCGCCTTGCGGCCGGGCCTGCGCATCGCCGCGTTGCCGCGCCACAACCTCAAGCTCGGCGTGGAATGGCAGCGCGAGGCGCTGACGCTGGGCGCCGGGGTGCGTGCGGTGTCCGGGCGCGTGGCCAGCGGCAACGAGGATGGCCAGGTCGACAACGCCGAAGACGGCGAGCCCGCACCCGCGCGCATCGACATCGGCACCGCCGGCTATGCGCTGGTGGACCTGCAGGCGCGTTGGCAAGTCAGTGCGCGGCTGTCGCTGTTCGCCCGCGTGGACAACGTCTTCAACCGCCGCTATGCCACCTACGCGGCCGTGGCCGAGGACGTGTTTCCCGATGGCGAGCTGGCGCGCCCGCAGGATGCGCCGGTGGAAACCGGCCCGGCGCGGTTTCTCGCACCGGGCGTGCCGCGGCAGTATCTGATCGGGGTGCGCTGGGCGCTTTGAAGCCGGGATTGGGGAGTGGACGTTGGGGATTCGTAAACGCCAGCGTAGCGGCTGTGCGGGCATTTGATGTTGCCAATCCCCACTCCCCACTCCCCACTCCCCACTCCCCACTCCCCACTCCCCACTCCCTAATCCCCACTCCCTAATCCCTAATCCCTAATCCCTAATCCCTAATCCCCGCCTCCACTCATCCGGTATCCAGGCCGTGCTTGCGCAGCTTGCGATACAGCGTATTGCGGCTGATGCCCAGCGCGTCGGCGGTGCGGCTGACGTTCCAGCGGTGGCGTTCGAGTTGCTGCTGCAGCACCAGGCGTTCGGCCTGGTCGAGGGCGACGCGGCCGGGCATGTCGTCGGCGGCCACCGCGCGGCCATCGACCAGGCATGGGGCGCTGCCGGCATCGACGATTTCCTGCGGCAGATTCGGCAGGCGGATCACCCCGTCGCTGCACAACACCGCCGCGGTGCGCAGCACATTGCGCAACTGGCGCAGGTTGCCCGGCCAGGCGTAGCTCAGCAGCTTGTGCATCGCCTCTTCGCTGATGCGCACGCTGTGCTCGCTGTTTTCCTCGCGCAGCAGGGTGCGGATCAGCTCGGCCTTGTCGCTGCGCTCGCGCAGCGGTGGCAGATGCAGCACCACGCCATTGAGGCGGTAGTACAGGTCTTCGCGAAACTCGCCGGCCGCTACCCGTTGCCCCAGATCGCGATGGCTGGCGCTGATCACGTGCAGCTCCAGCGGCACCGCGCGTTCGCTGCCTAGCGGGGTGACGCATTGTTCTTCCAGGACGCGCAGCAGGCGGCTCTGCAACGGCAGCGGCATGTCGCCGATTTCGTCCAGGAACAGCGTGCCGCCGCTGGCCTGCAGCAACTTGCCGTGGCGGCCTTCGCGCGCGGCATCGGTGAATGCGCCGCGCGCATACCCGAACAACTCGCTCTCGATCAACGCCTCGGGAATCGCCGCGCAGTTGATCGCCACGAAGGCGCCGCCGGCCCATGGCGAGCCGCGGTGCACCGCCTTGGCAAATTCCTCCTTGCCGGTGCCGGTGTCGCCACGCAGCAGGATCGACACGCGATGCGCAGCCAGCTTCAGTGCATTGGCCAGGTTGTGGCGCATGCGCGGATCCGAGCCGACATGCTCGCCGGGTTGCAGCTCGGCATCCGGCGCCAGCTGCGCCGGCCCGCCCACTGCCGGCAGCGCGGGACGTGCACGCGGCGGGCGCACCAGCGCGTAGAAACGCCGCCCGTGGCAGGCGCAGCGGATCGACCACAAGGTGCCGGCATCGCTGCCGGCGCGGTGTTCGAGGGTGTCGAAATCCAGCTGCATCACCTGTGCGATGTTGCGGCCCACCAGCTGGCTGCGATCGAGCTTGCCCAGTTGCTCCAGCACCGCTTCGTTGACTGCCAGCACGCGACCGTCGGTATCGATCGCAATCAGTGCCTCGTGCAGCAGGCCGGCGAACTCGGGCCGGCTATGGAAGCGCAGGATGAAGGCATGGCCGAACTGGTTGAGGAAATGCGAGCGCGAGATCTGCGCCGCCGACATGCTCACCAGCGCCACGGTATGGCGCTGGGTCTGCTTGCCGTCCTGCGCATTGGGGGTGGAGGCATCCAGCACCGCCAGCAGGCCGCCGTGCGGGTCCAGGATCGGCGCGCCGCTGCACGACAGCGGCAGGTGGCGGGTCAGGTAATGTTCGCCGCGATGCACGCTCACCGCAGTGCGCTCGGCTGCGCAGGTGCCCAGGCCGTTGGTGCCCTGATGGCACTCGGCCCAGCTGGCGCCGCTGAACAGGCCGGCCTGGCGGAATTCGCGCAGCAGGGTCGGGTCGTGCACGCTGTGCAGCACGGTCGCCTCGGCGTCGGCGAAGATCACCGCATAGCCGCTGCCGGCGATCTGCTCGTAGAGGTTTTCCATCTCCACCTTGGCAATGCGCAGCACATCACCCAGGCGTTGCTGGCGTTCGCGCACGTGCAGCGCATCGTGCACCAGCGGTGCGGGGGCCGCCTCGGGCAGCAACGCGTAATCGTCCAGGCAGCGCCGCCACGAGCGCGACAGTGGGGCGGCAAGCGGCGCAATGTCGCGCAGCCGGCGGATCTGCCGGAGCGCATCCGGTTCGATCTCGGGCTGGGCGATGGACGTGGCGGCGACAACGCTTGGCTCTGACATGGGCCAGCGTTCCTCAGTGGGCGCGAAGCGTCAGTAGAGGCACAGATCGGGGCCATGCTCAAACTGCATTGCAGCAAATTGTGGTGCAGACGAGCCCCTCTCCTGCGGGAGAGGGGGTGGGGTGAGGGTACGGTGCGAAGCCCGGTGTTGTTCAACCTGCACGAGGCTTCGCTCGTACCCTCATCCGCCCCTGCGGGGCACCTTCTCCCGCGGGGAGAAGGGCAAAGCGCTGATCAGCGGCGGTGCCGCGTCAGAGCGCGTAGCNCGTACCCTCATCCGCCCCTGCGGGGCACCTTCTCCCGCGGGGAGAAGGGCAAAGCGCTGATCAGCGGCGGTGCCGCGTCAGAGCGCGTAGCCGAACTGCTGTGTGAGCTGATAGTTGAACTGCCGAGCCCCTCTCCTGCGGGAGAGGGGTTGGGGTGAGGGTACGGTGCGAAGCCCGGTGTTGTTCAACCTGCACGAGGCTTCGCCCGTACCCTCATCCGCCCCTGCGGGGCACCTTCTCCCGNTGGGGTGAGGGTACGGTGCGAAGCCCGGTGTTGTTCAACCTGCACGAGGCTTCGCCCGTACCCTCATCCGCCCCTGCGGGGCACCTTCTCCCGATGGGAGAAGGGTGTGTGAGCTCGACGCTGCGGATCAGGCCAGCGTCAGAGTGCGTAGCCGAACTGCTGCTTGAACTGGTCGTTGAACTCGCTGAAATCGAACCGCTGATTCTGCGTGCCCGGATGCTCCACCTTCAGCGCGCCCATCAGGTTGCCCATCCGCCCGATCGTCAGCCAGTCGTAGCCGCCCTGGATGCCGTAGATCAGCCCGGCGCGGAAGGCGTCGCCGCAGCCGGTCGGATCGACCACGCGGCGCTCGTGCGCCGGCGGGATGTCGTAGGTCTTTTCCGGCGTATGCACCAGCGCGCCCTTCGGGCCCTGCGTGGTGATGTAGGCCTGCACGCGCGAGACGATGTCCTTCTCGTTCCAGCCGGTGCGCTCCTGCAGCAGGTTGGACTCGTAGTCGTTGACCACCACGTAGTCGGCCTGTTCGATGAATTCGCGCAGTTCCGGGCCGTTGAACAACGGCATCGCCTGGCCGGGATCGAAGATGAAGGGGGTGCCGGCGGCAGCGAACTCTTCGGCGTTCTGGATCATGCCCTCGCGCCCGTCCGGGCCGACCAGGCCCAGGGTCACGCCCGGCACGTCCTTCACGTGGTTCTCGTAGCTGCGCATCATCGCGCCCGGATGGAACGCGGTGATCTGGTTGTTGTCGTGGTCGGTGGTGATGAACGCCTGCGGGGTGAACAGCTCGTCGATGATCTTCACCCGCGACAGGTCGATGCCCAGCGCCTCGAAGTGTTCGCGATACGGGCCGAAGTCCTGGCCCACGGTGCCCATCGGGATCGGCGCGCCGCCGAGCAGGTGCAGGTTGTAGGCGATGTTGCCGGCGCAACCGCCGAACTCGCGGCGCATGCGCGGGACCAGGAACGACACATTCAGGATGTGCACCTTGTCCGGCAGGATGTGGTTCTTGAACTGGTCCGGAAACACCATGATGGTGTCGTAGGCGAGGGAACCACAGATCAGTGCGGACATCGAGTCAGGCCTTTGCGTTGGGAAATACCCGCCAGTTGCCGGGCATGGCAGCGGGACGGCGCGCGCGCCGCGGCGCAAAGGGTAACGGCTGCGACCGATCAGGGCCACAACCGCATGCCATGCCCGGCGTGACCGGCACATGAAAACGACGCCGCAACGGCCGATTTTTCCTTGCCCGCACCTGGGGGGATTGCTAGGCTAGTGGACTTCGTTTTCTGCCCGCTTATCGACCAGTTGTTTCCGCATTGGCGACAGGGCAAGCGACTCTTTCAGGAACGGCTCCCTCGATGTTCAAGAAACTCCGCGGCATGTTCTCCAACGACCTGTCCATCGACCTGGGCACGGCCAATACGCTGATTTACGTGCGCGGGCAGGGCATCGTACTGAACGAACCTTCGGTGGTGGCGGTGCGCCAGGACCGCGCCATCGGCGGCACGCGCTCGGTGGCTGCCGTCGGCGCCGAGGCCAAGCAGATGCTCGGCCGCACCCCGGGCCACATCACCACGATCCGCCCGATGAAGGACGGCGTCATCGCCGATTTCACCTACACCGAGGCAATGCTGAAGCACTTCATCAAGAAGGTGCACAAGTCGCGCTTCCTGCGCCCGAGCCCGCGCGTGCTGGTGTGCGTGCCGGCCGGTTCCACCCAGGTCGAGCGCCGCGCCATCAAGGAATCGGCGGAAGAAGCCGGCGCGCGCGATGTGTACCTGATCGAGGAACCCATGGCCGCGGCGATCGGGGCCGGCATGCCGGTGACCGAGGCGCGCGGTTCGATGGTCATCGACATCGGCGGCGGCACCACCGAGGTGGCGGTGATCTCGCTCAACGGCATCGTCTACTCGCAGTCGGTGCGCGTGGGCGGCGACCGCTTCGACGAGTCGATCACCAACTACGTGCGCCGCAACCACGGCATGCTGATCGGTGAAGCCACCGCCGAGCGCATCAAGCTGCAGATCGGCTGCGCCTACCCGCAGGACGAGGTGCAGGAGATGGAAATCTCCGGCCGCAACCTGGCCGAAGGCGTGCCGAAGATGATCAAGATCAACTCCAACGAGGTGCTCGAGGCCTTGCACGAGCCGCTGTCGGGCATCATCTCGGCGGTCAAGCTGGCGCTGGAGCAGACCCCGCCGGAACTGTGTGCCGACGTGGCCGAGCGCGGCATCGTGCTCACCGGTGGCGGCGCGCTGCTGCGTGACCTGGACCGCCTGATCTCCGAGGAAACCGGCCTGCACGTGCAGGTCGCCGACGACCCGCTCACCTGCGTGGCCCGCGGCGGCGGCCGCGCGCTGGAGCTGGTGGACATGCATGGCAACGAGTTCTTCGCGCCGGAGTGAGGCGTTCGGGATTCGGGAGTCGGCATTGGGGATTCGCAACGGCGGTTCCTGCCTACGGCCCGGTGGGATTGCCGCGCAGTCCCGCTGATTCACGTGTTAGCCGCATCCGTCTCGGGGGCAGCCAAGCGCTCCTCGAATCCCCAATCCCGACTCCCCAATCCCGGCCCTGACAGTGCCCTCCTACGCCGGTCCTCCCGTCGCCTCCCGTCCGGGCGAAGTCACCTCCACGCTGCGGCTGCTGGTCTATCTGGTGCTGGCGATCGTGCTGATCGCGCTCGATAGCCGGGGTGGCTGGCTGAGCCAGGCACGCCGGCAGGCCAACCTGCTGATCCAGCCGATCTGGGCGGTGGCCGGGTTGCCGGGGCGGATCGGCTCGCAGGTGCGCGACAACGCCGCCACCCATGCGCAACTGGTGGAAGAGACCCGCGACCTGCGCAACCAGCTGCTGGTGGCCAATGCGCGCCTGACCCGCCTGCAGACCGCCGCGCTGGACAATGCGCAGCTGCGCGAACTGCTCAACGTGGCCGAGCGCCGCGGCCTGGACGTGCAGCTGGCGCCGATCCTGGATATCGACCTGGACCCGACCCGGCAGCGCCTGCTGCTGGATGCCGGCAGCCGCGATGGCGTGCTGATGGGCCAGGCGGTGATCGATGCCGGCGGGCTGATGGGCCAGGTGATCGAGGTGACCCCGCTGCATTCGACCGTGCTGCTGCTGACCGACCCCGACCACGCGGTACCGGTCAGCGTGGCGCGCAACGGCGTGCGCCTGATCGTCTACGGCCGCGGCGACCGGCTGGAACTGCGCGACATCCCGCTCAGTGCCGGCGTGCAGGTGGGCGACGAGATCGTCACCTCCGGCCTCGGTGGCCGCTTCCCGGCCGGCTTCCCGGTCGGCAAGGTGTCCGAACTGCACCCGGACGACACCCACGCCTTCCTGGTCGGCGAACTGACCCCGGCCGCCAAGCTCGATCGCGGCCGCGATGTGCTGCTGCTGCGCGCCGGCAAGCCGTTGCGGGTGGTGCCTGGGGCCGGGATTGGGGATTCGGGAGTTGGGATTGGTAACGGCAACAGCAACGGCGTCGCGGCGGCGGCCGGCGCGCCGGTGACTGCAACACCGCGCACGCCTGCGGGCGGTGTTTCCAACGCAGCGACTGATACCGCGCGCCCGACGGCCGCCGGTACCTCGGCGCCTGCACGGTCCGCAGCGACACCTGCCGCGCCCGGCGCGCAGCCGTCCAGCGCGCCAGCGTCCGGCCGCCCGGCCAGCACGCCCGCCCGCCGTCCCGCATCGAACGCATCCAACGTCCCCAATCCCGATTCCAGTCCGGCCCCGCCTCAGGGCGCAGCTTCCAACCAATCCCCAATCCCCAATCCCCAATCCCGTCCGTCTCCGCAGGAGACGGACCAATGACCCGCATGCGCAACACCTGGATCCTGCCGGCGAGCATCGTCATCGCGCTGGTGCTGGGCCTGCTGCCGCTGCCGGTGGTGGTGCAGCCGCTGCGTCCGTACTGGCTGGCGTTGGTGCTGGCGTACTGGGTGATCGAGGAGCCGGACCGGGTCGGGCTGGGCATCGCCTTCGTGGCCGGGGTGCTGGCCGACCTGCTGTATGGGGGGCTGCTCGGCGAACAGGCGCTGCGGCTGGTAATCATGACCTTCATCCTGCAGCGCTTTCGCGCGCGGATGCGCTTCTTCCCGGTCTCGCAGCAGGCGCTGGCGATCGGCGGGCTGCTGCTCAACGACCGCATCGTCTCTTCGGCCGTGCATCTGGCGGTGGGCGAGCCGACCCTGCCGTGGAGCTACTGGTGGGCCCCGCTGCTGGGCATGGCGCTGTGGCCGCCGCTGTTCGTGTTGCTGGATGCGGTGCGGCTGGGCAAGCGGAGCAAGAAGTAGGCCATGCACGGGCGTCGTCACCCCAAGAACCCGCATGCGGAGGCCGAGCAGTTCCGCCGGCGCGCGGTGCTGGGCTTTGTGATGGTGGTGGTCTGCCTGGTCGGCCTGGGCGGCTGGTACTTCAAGCTGCAGGTGCTCGACCACGAGGTCTACGCCACCCGCTCGGAAGCCAACCGCATCAAGCCCAAGCCGGTGGTGCCCGGGCGCGGCATGATCTACGACCGCACCGGCCGGCTGCTGGCCGAGAACGTGCCGGCCTTCCGCCTGGACGTGACCCCGGACAAGGTCGCCGACATGGACGCCATGCTGGCCGCGCTGGGCAAGGTGATCCCGATCGCGCCGGAGGACCTGGAGCGCTTCCATCGCGAACGGCGCGCACGCCGCAGCTTCCTGCCGGTCACGCTCAAGCTGCGCATGAGCGATGAGGAAATGGCGCGCTTTGCGGTGGAGCGCTGGCGCTTTCCCGGCGTGGAGCTGGAGCCGTACCTGACCCGGCGCTATCCGTACGGGCCGCTGTTCGCGCACATCATCGGCTACGTCGGCCGCATCGATGAAAAAGACCTGGCTGTGCTGGGCGAGGGCAATGCCGCGCTCACCCACATGGGCAAGTCCGGACTGGAGCGCTATTACGAGCAGGACCTGCGCGGCCAGGTGGGTTACGAGCAGGTCGAAACCAATGTGCAGGGGCGGGCGATCCGCACCGTCGGCCGGGTCGCGCCGCAGTCGGGTGCGGACCTGCGGCTGTCGGTGGATGCCGACCTGCAGCGCGCGATGGTGGCCGCGTTCGGCGAGCACGAAGGTGCGGCGATCGCGATGGACCCGCGCACCGGCGAGATCCTGGGCATGGTCAGCCTGCCCAGCTACGACCCCAACCTGTTCGTCAACGGCATCTCGCATGCCGATTTCCGCATGCTCAACGACAACCCGTCGCGGCCGCAGTTCAACCGGCTGGTGCTGGGCGGGGTGGCGCCGGGCTCCACGCTCAAGCCGCTGATCGCGCTGGCCGGCCTGGACAGCGGCCTGCGCCGGCCGGAAGACCGGGTGTTGTCCACCGGCATGTTCTACCTGCCCGGGGTCAGCCGCGGCTGGGGCGACTCGCACCGCGGCGGCCATGGCTGGACCGACCTGCGCAAGTCGATCGCCCAGTCGGTCAATACCTACTACTACCGCCTGGCGGTGGATATGGGCATCGACCGGTTCGACCACTACATGGGCGAGTACGGCTTCGGTCAACCGACCGGGGTGGACCTGCTCGGCGAGATCGGCGGCATCCTGCCGTCGCCGGCCTACAAGTACAAGACCCGCAAGGAGCGCTGGTATCCCGGCGACACCGTCAACATCGCCATCGGCCAGGGCGACTGGAAGGTGACTCCGTTGCAGCTGGTGCGCGGGGTGTCGGCGATCGCCGGCGGGCTGCTGCTGCGCCCCCACCTGGTGCTGGAGCAGCGCACCGGCTTCGACCACCCCTGGCAGCCGATGATCCAGCCGCCGGGCAAGCCGATCAGCCCGAGCGCGGCGCACCTGCAGGTGGTCCGCGAGGGCATGATGGACACCATGCGTCCGGGCGGCACCGGCTATGCGATCACGCCGGGCGCGCCGTACCAGATGGCCGGCAAGACCGGCACCGCGCAGGTTGTCAGCCGCAAGGGCGTGGCCGCGGTGGACCCGCGCAGCCTGCCGCTGCATCTGCGCCATCGCGGCCTGTTCGTCGGCTTCGCCCCGGCCGACAACCCGGTCATCGCGGTGGCGGTGGCGGTGGAGGGCGGCGGGTTCGGCACCAGCTCGGCCGCGCCGATCGCACGCAAGATCTTCGACGCCTGGCTGCTCGGCAAGCTGCCCGCCGGCCTGGAGCCGCTGGACAGCGAGCTCGGCACGACCGCGGTGGGCGTCAACCAGTTCGAAGCCGGCGCCACCGATGCGCGCCAGGCCGGCGATGCGGCCGCCGCCACGCTGGACGAGCTGCCGGTGGTGATCGGCCAGACCGCGGTGGCCCTGGACCCGAATACGCCGGCGCAGCCGGTGGTGCCGGATGTGCCCGATGCGGTGCAGGAGACCGACCATTGAGTGACATCCTGCGCTGGCTGGCGGACATGGTGGCGCGCTTCACGCGCAGCCTGGACTGGGTGCTGTGCCTGGCGCTGGGGGCGCTGATGGTGATCGGGCTGTCGGTGCTCAAGAGCGCCGGCGGCGCCGCCAACGGCGATCACCTGGTGATGGCGCAGGCCGTGCGCTTTGTCATCGGCCTGGCCGCGATGTGGGGAATTTCGCGCATGTCGGTGCTGCGCCTGCGCGCCTGGACGCCATGGGTGTACGGCCTGTCGATGCTGCCGCTGCTGGCGGTGTTCGCGCTGGGCACCGGCAAGTACGGCCGCCAGTGGCTGGACCTGAAACTGTTCTACCTGCAGCCGGCCGAACTGCTCAAGATCAGCCTGCCGATGATGGCGGCCTGGTATCTGCACCGCATGCCGTTGCCGCCGCGCATCTCCACCGTGCTGGTGACCGGCGTGATCATCGGCGTGCCGACTGCCTTGATCATGCTGCAGCCGGACTTCGGCACCGGCGTGCTGATCGCCGCCAGCGGCGTGTTCGTGCTGCTGCTGGCCGGCCTGCCGTGGTGGTGGGTGGCGGTGGGCGTGGGCGGGGTCTCGGCGGCCGCGCCGGTGGCCTGGTTCTGGCTGCTGCGGCCGTACCAGAAGGACCGCATCATGATGTTCCTCAACCCGGAAAACGATGCGCTGGGCGCCGGCTGGAACATCATCCAGTCCAAGATCGCGATCGGCTCGGGCGGCCTCGACGGCAAGGGCTGGGGACTGGGGTCGCAGTCGCACCTGAACTTCATTCCCGAACAGACCACCGACTTTGCGTTCTCGGTCCTCAGCGAGGAATTCGGCTGGATCGGCGTGGCCACCGTGCTGACCCTGTACCTGATCGTGATCGCGCGCTGCCTGTGGATCGCCTCGCAGGCGCGCGACACCTACTCGCGCCTGGTCGCCGGTGCCACCGGCCTGGCCTTCTTCGTCTACGTGCTGGTCAACGGCGGCATGATTTCCGGCCTGCTGCCGGTGGTGGGCGTGCCGATGCCGTTGATGAGTTACGGCGGCACCTCGGCGGTGTCGCTGCTGGCCGGGCTGGGCCTGGTGATGGCGGTCAAGGCGCACCGTCCGGTGCACGGGTACTGAGCCGGCACGTTCTGCAGCCGACGCTGACAGGCACTCACCCGTGTCGAAAGAACCAATCAAACCTGGCCAGGCGCAGCACGCCGCTGGCGACAGGCGCGTGACACGCAGCTGACGCTGCGCAAGGCGCGCGCGGTTCTGCGCGCTGCGTTGCAATGACGACATTCCGGCGCAGGGCCGCTTCGCGCATGCGGCACCGGGTTCGCTCGCCTTCTGTGAATGGGCGCGTCGCTCCGTAGAGTCCGATGCGCCGCCGTCCTGCGCGCGGCCGGGTCGCGTCGCAGCTGCAGGCACGCGCCATTCCTCTTCCAGGTGACCTCTTCCATGAAACTGCTAACCGCCGCGATCGGCGGTGTCTGTCTTACGCTCGCCGCACAAGCCGGCGCCATCAACCTTGCCACCGGCGATACGCGCGCTGTCTCCGAGCCGGCGATTCCCGCCACCTGCCAGCCGGTGAGCGCCAGCTACACGCCAAGCGGGCGGCTGTTCGACGCCGCGCTGGAAAGCGCGCCGCCCGATACCAAAACCATCCAGGCCGCGCTGACGGCCTGCACCGGCAAGAACGGCAGCGTGCTGCTCAAGGCCGGCACCGGCAACGCGTTTCTCAGCGGCCCGCTGACGATTCCCACCGGCGTCACCCTGGTCGTCGATCAGGGCGTGACCCTGTACGGCTCGCGCAATCCGGCCGACTACGGCAGCGGTTGCGGCACTGCCGGTGCCAAGAGCGGTGGGTGTCTGCCGTTGATCAGCGTCAAGGGCCTCAAGTCGGGCGTGATGGGTGTGCGTACCGGCGGGCGTCAGGGCACGATCGATGGGCGCGGCGACCTGACCATGCTCGGCAAGAGCACCACCTGGTGGGAGTTCGGCGAAAACGCCAAGAACGCAGGCCAGGTGCAGAACAGCCCGGACCTGATCAAGGTGCAGAACTCCAATACGTTCACCCTCTACAACGTCAACCTGATCAATGCGGCGTACTTCCATTTCTTCGCGCATATCGTCGATGGCCTGACCATCTGGGGCGTGCGGGTGAAGTCGCCGGCGACCAGCCCCAACACCGATGGCCTGGACCTGGACAGCGTGCTCAACGCCAGCCTGATCGACAACGATGTGATGGGGGGCGACGACTGCGTGGCGATCAAGACCATTGCGTCCAAGTCCGGCAACATCACCGTGCGCGACAACCGCTGCTACGGCACCCACGGCATCTCGATCGGCAGCGAGGTGATGTCCGGGGTCAACAACGTGCTGGTCGACAACAACGCCATCGCCGCCAGCGACGACGCCGGCAACCGCAGCACCGACAACACCGGGCTGCGCATCAAGACCAGCCTCGCCAAGGGCGGCCCGGTCAGCCTGGTCACCTACCGCGCTACCTGCCTGTACGGAGTGACCAGCCCGCTGGTGATCAACCCGTTCTATTCGACCGGCGGCAGCGGCACCAAGCCCAGCTTCAGCGACATCGTCGTCAACGGCCTGCGCACCACCGGCGATGCCGGCCTCAAGGGCAAGGGCTGGATCCTGAGAGGCTTCGATGCGCAGACGCCGCTGGACCTGACCCTGGCCAACGTGGCCACCGGCAACACCGCGGTCACCGCCAGCGACGCGCAGATCGGGCTCAGCAACAGCGCACTCACCCCGACCGGCAGCAACGTCACCACGCCTGCCGTGCAACTCGGCGGCAGCGTACCCACCTGTTCGACCGCACCGCGCTTCCCGGCCCTGTGATCGGACCGGGCGCGGCCACCCGGCCGCGCCCGACGGCTGGAGTGACAGCAAAGAAGCCAACGCCGGCCGATCAGGCCATCAGGTGAAGAAACCAGAGCAGGCACCCTGGTACGGCGCCGAACCCGACAAATCGCCAGCCCCAGCCTGCCGTAACAGACAACTCCGGGGCCGCGCATGCGCAGCACCCCGCATCCCATTCCCCATTCCCCATTCCGCGCGGCACCGACCGATCCCCCAATCCCGAATCCCAAATCCCCGCCACTCAAAGCTCTTTCCTTTCATGGTCTTATTGCCAGAAGTTCATCTGTTCTCTGTTACCCTCGGCCGATGATTCGACGCACCCTGACCTGCCTGCTCACCCTCGGCCTTGTCGCCTGCGCGACCCAGCCCAGCCCTCCGACCCCGCCGCCGGCCGCCAGCGCGCCCCCGGCCAAGCCGCCGAGCACCCCGGTCGCGCCCGTCAGTGCCGCCGCCGAAGCGCCCGCACTGCCGCCGGTGGACCTGACCCCGGTGCCGTTCGAGATCGCCCGTGCCAACTTCGTGCGCGACACCGCCGCCAGGTACGGCATCGATGCCGCACAGATCGAAGCGGTGCTGGCGCAGGCGCAGTTCAAGGACGCCATCGTCACCGCGATGTCGCGCCCGGCCGAGCGGGTCAAGCCGTGGAACGAATACCGCCCGATCTTCATCACCCAGGCGCGCATCGATGGCGGCCGCAAGTTCCTGGCCGAGCATCGTGCCGAGCTGAGCAAGGTCGAGGCGGCCACCGGCGTGCCGGCGCAGGTGATCGTGGCCATCATCGGGGTGGAAACCAGCTACGGCAGCAACGCCGGCAAGTACCGCGTGCTGGACGCGCTGTACACGCTGGCGTTCCGCTATCCGCGCAGCGGCGACCCGGCCAAGCTCGAACGCGAAGTACGCCGCGAGCTGTTCTTCCGCGATGAACTCGGCCAGCTGTTCGCGCTCGGCAAGGAAGAGCAGCTCGATGTCACCACGCTGATCGGCAGCTATGCCGGCGCGATGGGCATGGGCCAGTTCATGCCGTCCAGCTACCGTCAGTTCGCCGTCGATGGCGATGCCGACGGCAAGCGCAACCTGTTTACCGACCACAACGACGTGTTCGCCTCGGTCGCCAACTACTTCGTCAAGAAGGGCGGCTGGGTGCGCGGTGGCCAGGTCGCGGTGCCGGCCACGCTGGCCGCCGGCCACGAGGAATTCAATCCCACCGACTGGTCGCCGGTGCATACGCTGGCCGACCTGTCCGCGCGCGGCTATCACCCCGACGCGCCGGTGGTGGCCGGCAGCACCGCCACGCCGATCAGCCTGGACGATGCCAACGGCAAGCAGTACTGGCTGGGCTTCCAGAACTTCTACGCGATCACCCGTTACAACATTTCCAAGATGTACGCGATGGCCGTGTTCCAGCTGTCCGAGGCCATCGCCGGCAAGGAGTTACCCCCGGCATGAACAGCACGACAGGTCCCAAGTGGCTGATCCCGATGGCACTGATGCTCGGCCTGGCGGCCTGTAGCAGTGCACCGAAGAAAACCGCCGGCACCGGCGGCAGCGGCGCGATCAAGGGCGTCGAGGTCGACGGCAAGGGCCCGGCGTATGTCGCCACCGGCTGCCCGTCGACCTCGCCGTACGCGGCCGCCAAGGAAGACCCGTCCACGCGCGGCGACTACACCGCCGGCGGCCTGTACAAGCCCGGCGTCAAGGACACCACGCCGGACCACGTGCCCAACGTGGCCTGCATCCCCGAACCGCTGGTCACCGACGAGCCGCGCTCGGCGGTGGGCAATCGCTCGCCATACGAGGTGCTGGGCAAGCGCTACGTGGTGATGGACAGCCCCGGCGACTATGTCGAGCGCGGCACCGCCTCGTACTACGGCAGCAAGTTCCATGGCCGGCTGACCTCCAACAAGGAGGTCTACGACATGTACGCCTTCACCGCCGCGCACAAGACCTTGCCGCTGCCCAGCTTCGCCCTGGTGACCAATACCGACACCGGCGACTCGGTGGTGGTGCGGGTCAACGACCGCGGCCCGTTCCACGACGGGCGCGTGATCGACCTGAGCTACGCCGCCGCGGTCAAGCTGGGCATCACCGGCAAGGGCACCGGCAACGTCGAGGTGCGTGGCCTGACCGAGGCCGACAACGGCAACCTGCTGGCCAAGCGCCGCAGCGGCAGCGCACCGGTCGGCACTGCGGTGGCCGCCGCACGGCCGGCCGCGGGCGCCAGCCAGATCGATGGCCTGGTGCAGCGCCTGCCTGCCCGCACGCCGCCGGCGGCCACCCCGCGCGCCGTGGCCGCCGTTACCGCCACTCCGGCGGCCGCCACCGTGGCCAGCGGAGCAGGGGCCAGCGGAGCAGGGGCCACCACGGTTCCCGTCGGCGAGCGCTGGCGCTACCGCGTCGCCGACTCGCGTCAGCCCGGCAATGCCGACAACTTCGATGCCTGGATGAAGTCGCAAGGCGTGCGCGTGGCCACCGGCAAGCCGGCTGCCGCCGCGCCACGGCCGGCTTCGTCCGTCCCGGTCGCGGCCGCTGCGCCGGTCGCGGTTGCGGCAATCAAGCCTGCCGACAGCGTGCCGGCACGTCCGCCCAGGAGTGAACCGGCACCGGCCAGGGCGCCGAGCGTGGCCGAGGCCGCATTGGGCGACATCCTGCTGCAGGTGGCCAGTTTCGCCAGCCGCGAAAACGCCAACCGTGCGCTGTCCCAACTCGCTTCGGCCGGCATTGCCGGCGCCAGCGTCAGCGACATCGTCAGCGGCGGCCGTACCCTGTGGCGGCTGCGCGTGAACGCGCGCGACCACGCCAATGCCTCGGAAATCGCGCAGCGTATCGCCGGCCTGGGCTTCGGGCGTCCGCAGATCGTGGCCAACTAGGCCAGGCCGATCCGTCTGCCAAGGTCGGCGGATGGGTTGGCGCCTGGCATCGGAGGCTCGTCTGGCAGCGGTGAGCATCAGCAACCTTTACGAGCGCCTGGTTGCCCGGTCCGGTCAGCCGCGCTCGGCAAGCCGCTCGCCGCCATCGCTGAACTGCGCAGGCGTGCGCAGCCTCTGGCGCGTCGCCGCGATCGCCGTGGCGCCTTACAATTTCGCATTGCCCAGCCTTCGGGCCCGTCAGGAGTCGTTCTTCAATGAAATTCCGTTTCGCCGCCGCCGCGGTGGCCACGTTTGCCTTTGGCCTGGTCTGCGCCCAGACCCCGGCGCCGCAGCCGACGCCTGCCGTTGCCGCTGCGCCGGCCGCCATCCCGGTTCCGCCCGCGCCCGCACCGGCCGTGTCCAAGTCCTGGATCCTGATGGATTACGCCACCGGGCAGGTGCTGGCCGGCGAGAACATCCACCAGCAGCTGGCGCCGGCCAGCATCACCAAGGTGATGACGTCCTACGTGGTCGCCGCCGAAATCAAGAACGGCAAGGTCAAGCGCGACGACCAGGTCATGATGAGCGAGCGCGCCTGGCGCGAGGGCGGCGCCGGTACCGACGGCAGCTACAGCGGCTTCCCGGTCAACCAGACTGCGCGCCTGGAAGACATGGAAAAGGGCATGGCGATCCAGTCCGGCAACGATGCCGCGATCGCACTGGCCGAGCATGTGGCCGGCAGCGAAGAGGCCTTTGCCTCGCTGATGAACAGCTACGCCGCCAAGATCGGCATGAAGGACTCCTACTTCGTCAACGCGCACGGCCTGAGCGCCGAAGGCCACCATTCCACCGCCTACGACCTGGCCGTGCTGGGGCGCGCGATGGTGCGCGATTACCCGGAGACCTACGCCTACAACAAGATCAAGGAATTCCAGGTCGGCAGCATCAAGCAGAGCAACCGTAACCGGCTGCTGTGGCGCGACCCGGCGGTGGACGGCATCAAGACCGGCCACACCTCCGAAGCCGGCTACTGCCTGCTGAGCTCTGCCAAGCGCGGCGACCAGCGCCTGATCGCCGTGGTCATGGGCGACAGCTCCGAAGAGCAGCGCGCAACCGACAGCCTGGCCCTGCTCAACTGGGGCTTCCGCTTCTTCGAGACCCACAGCCTGTATGCGCCCGGCAAGGTCGTGACCAAGCAGAAGGTGTGGAAGGGTGAGCAGGACGAAGTGCAGCTCGGCGTCGCCCAGCCGCTGCTGGTCAGCCTGCAGCGCGGCCGCTACAACGACCTCAAGCCCAGCATGGACGTGGCCAAGAACCTGCAGGCCCCGATCAAGCAGGGCCAGCAGGTCGGCACGGTCAAGGTCAGCCTGGACGGCAAGCTCATCGCCCAGGCCCCGCTGGTGGCGATCAACGCGGTGGAAGAAGGCGGCTTCTTCAAGCGCCTCTGGGACGCGTTCTGGATGTGGTGGGAATCGGAGTGATCCAAAGAAAAAGCCGGCGAAAGCCGGCTTTTTCTTTGCGGGGATTGGGGATTGGGGATTCGGGATTGGCAGGAGCGAGAGCAGAAGTAAAGCAGCAGCAGCCCGCTGTTGCGAATCCCCAATCCCGAATCCCCAATCCCCAATCCCAACCCTCAAAGCATCCGACTGATCGTGAAACTTCCATACACCGGCGTTTCGCGCTGGGTGTCGAACTCGCGGGTGCGGTGGTAGCGGGCGATGGCGAACTTCCAGCGGCCGTACATCACCGCAAGGCCGTAGCCGACATCGCCCACGAACGGTCGCTTGTCCACGCTGTGGCTGTTGCGGAAGGTGTTGCCGTCCAGGGTGATGTCGCGCAGCACCCAGCGTGCATCGGTGGTCACGAACAGATGGCCCGACCAGCCGCTGGCGCGCCCGAGCCGGCTGGGCGCGGTGTTCTCGCCGGCCGGCCGGGTCGGGGTGCTGCCGAAGTCGTCCGGCAGCTTCCAGCCGAAGCGCGCCTCGCCGCCGGCATTCAGGTGCGTGGCCATGTTGCCGACCGCGCCGCCCCAGTGGGAAATGAAGTCCCAGCCAAAGCCGCCGGCGTTGCCGCTGGCATCGGATGGCCAGCGGTGCATGCGTTCGTGGACCAGGTTGATCACCGGTTCGTTGTGCAGCTGGTTGTCCCAGCCCTGAAATTTCTCGTCGCCCAGGATGTCGTGGATGGCGTCCTGCGCTTCCTGCGCAAAGGCCCACGGCCCGACCACGCCGAGCTGCAGTTGGGTGGTGCGCAGTTGCGCATCGTTGCGTGCGTTGTAGCCGAAGCTGGCCAGCAGGATGCCCGCGTACGGGCGATCGTCGGCGATCACGTCGCGACGGGTGTAGTCGGTCGGGGTGAAGATGCCCTGCCCGATCGAGAACACCATGTTCTGCTGGTCGAACTCGCCCGGGTGCAGGCGTTCCAGATAACTGTTGACCCAGCGCGCGCTGCGCGGCAGGCAGGGGTCGTCGGTGTAGTCGACCAGGTTGGGCGAAACCAGCGTCAGCACCGCGCCGTTGGAGTAGCCCTGATCCTGATCCTCGCCGCCGAACAGGTCGTTGTCGACCCGGAAGTTCACCGCCGGCGGGGTCCGGCTCATTCTGCTGGAGTCGCACTGGTCGGCGGCCAGTGCCGGCATCGACAGTCCGGAAAGGGAGAGCAGCAGGGCAGCGGACAACGCGCGCGGTCGAAGCATGGAGGGCCTGGGAAGGTAGGAAGGACGATGTCCGGCAAAATGCCTGCGGCCACTGCTGCGCCGCGTGAATGTGTGGGAGGGATCATGCCCGAGCTGCTGGATGCAGCGGCGGAGTCTGGAACACCAGTCCGTTCCATTTGCGATATGGCGGCCATGAAAAGCTCGCGCGGATAGCATATGATCCGCCCGCGGGGAAACCAGCCCCCAAGGAACGTCGGCCTTCTCGGGCCGTTTCATCACAACGGATCGCGTTTGCCGACGGCAGCGCAGGTGTCAGGGGAATAATATGAGCAAGATGATTTCTGTGAGCGCAGCGCTGTTGTCCGGCGTGGTGGGTATCGCACTGGCCAGCGTCAGCGCGCCGGCTTCGGCCGGACTGAAGGATGCCTTCAAGGGCTCTGCACAGGATCAGCGCAAGGATGCCGTCGCGCAGATCCCGGTGTGTGCCAAGCCGCTGGGCAGCCTGTCGGTGATCGAGCCGGAGGACGCAGTCAACTGGTGGTCGGGTCAGCAATTGCCGGCGCCATCCAAGTTGATCAAGGTCTTCGTCAACCGTTCGCGCTGCTTCACCCTGGTGGACCGTGGCGCGGGCATGGCGGCATCGCAGCGCGAGCGCGAAATGGCGGCAAACGGCGATCTGCGCGCCCGCTCCAACGTGGGCAAGGGGCAGATCCGCGCAGCCGATTATGTGATGACGCCGGATCTCATTTCGCAGAACCACAATGCCGGCGGCAGTGCCATTGCCGGCATGCTGGGTGGCCTTGTGGGCGGCAATGCCGGCAACCTGGTCGGCGGCCTGAACCTCAACAAGAAGACCGCTGACGTGGTGCTGACCATCACCGATGTGCGCTCCTCCGAGCAGGTCGCGATGGCCGAAGGCAACGCCAAGAAGACCGACCTGGGCTGGGGCGCGCGTGGCAACGTCTTCACCGGCGGCGACTACGGCGCGGCCGGTGCCGGCGGTTATGCCAACACCGAGATCGGCCAGGTGATCACCTTGGCCTACCTGCAGGCTTACACCGACGTCGTCACCCAGCTCGGTGGTCTGTCCGGTAACGCGGCTGCGTCCAATGTGCAGCAGGCTGTGACCGTGACCCGTGCGGGGCGTCTGTTGGGCAATGCCAAGGGCACCGGCGCGGCCGTGCGCACGCTGGAGCCTGGCATGATGCTGTACCCGACCGGCACCAAGGAAGGCGTCATGTGGGAGGTCGAAGACGAAATGGGCAATCGCGGCTGGGTCTCGTCGGCCATGCTGGAACTGTCCAAATAAGCAAGTAGCGAGATCCATGCTGGGCGTGACGCGTCTGGCGTGAAGCAACGGGGCCCCGGTGGCCCCGTTGTTCTTTCCCACGGACTGCGGGCTTGGGTTTGTCGGCCATCGTCCCGATAATGGGCGGATGGAAATCAGCACTGACAACCCCGATCACGGCTTCCAGTTTCCCGGCACCTTCGAGCTCAGCGCGATGGGCGCGGCCGAGCGCGGGCTGGAAAGCGAACTTCCGCGCCTGCTGGCTGCCACCGGCGTGGAGCTGCTGGAGGAAAGCATCAGCTGGAAGCATTCGTCCAGCGGCAAGTATGTCTCGGTCAAGATCGGCTTCCGCGCCGAAAGCCGCGCGCAGTTCGACGCTGCGCACCAGGCGCTGCGCGACCATCCGGAAGTGAAGTGGACGCTGTAGCGGTCCAGGCAGTGGCGAGTCCCGCTGCCGTCCCACCGGCCCAGTTGCGCGATCTCGGTCGGCAGGACTACGCGCCGGTATGGCGCGCGATGCAACGGTTCACCGATGCGCGAGATGAGGCCACGGCCGACGAGGTCTGGGCGGTCGAACATGCGCCGGTGTTTACGCTGGGCCAGGCCGGCAAGCCCGAGCACGTGCTGGCGCCGGGCGAGATTCCGGTGCTGCAGGTCGATCGTGGTGGCCAGGTGACCTACCACGGGCCGGGCCAGCTGGTGGTCTATCCGCTGCTGGACCTGCGCCGGCTCAGGATCGGCGTGCGCGATTACGTGTGCAGGATCGAGCAGGCACTGATCGACACGCTGGAAGAGTGGAACATCATCGCCGAGCGCCGCGAGGGCGCCCCGGGCGTGTATGTGGGCGGGGCGAAGATCGCCGCGCTCGGCATCCGGGTGCGGCGCGGCTGCAGCTTCCATGGCCTGTCGTTCAACGTGGCGATGGACCTGGAGCCGTTTCACCGTATCAACCCCTGCGGCTACCAGGGCCTGCAGGTGACCTCGGTGCTAGACTTGGGCGGCCCCTCCGGGATGGACGCCGTCAAGGCGGTGCTGCTCGATCAGCTGGCGCGCCAGTTCGGTCTCGTCCTGCAGCCTGTCTCCGCGTTGCCCGACCTTTCGCTTCCGGCCTGAGCGCCCGTTATTGCCATGACCCAGCCTATCGCCCGTTCCATTCCCTTGCAGGTCGTTTCCGACTCCGCCGCACCTGCGCCGCTGCAGACCGGCGTCAAGCAGATCGGTGGCGACAAAATCAATCGCTCGCCGGTGCAGTTCGTCGATGCGCCGGTGCTGCGCAAGCCGTCGTGGATCCGGGTGCGGATTCCGTCCGGCAATGCGGTGCAGACCCTCAAGGCCAAGCTGCGCGAGAACCGCCTGGTCACGGTCTGCGAGGAAGCCAGCTGCCCGAACATCCACGAGTGCTTCAGCCACGGCACTGCGACCTTCATGATCCTGGGCGAGGTGTGCACGCGGCGTTGCTCGTTCTGCGATGTGGCGCACGGTCGGCCCAAGCCGCCGGATGCGAACGAGCCGGCCAGCCTGGCCACCACCGTGGCCGACATGGGCCTGAAGTACGTGGTGGTGACCAGCGTGGACCGCGACGACCTGCGCGACGGCGGTGCCCAGCATTTCGTCGACTGCATTGCGGCCATCCGGGTCAGTTCACCCAAGACCCGCATCGAGATCCTGACCCCGGACTTCCGCGGCAAGGGCCGCATGGACCGCGCGCTGGAGATCCTGGCGCTCAGCCCGCCGGACGTGTTCAACCACAACATCGAAACCGTGCCGGACCTGTATCCGAACGTGCGTCCCGGCGCCGACTACCAGTGGTCGCTGACCCTGCTGCAGCGCTTCAAGGCGCAGCATCCGTCCATCGCCACCAAGTCCGGCATCATGCTCGGCCTGGGCGAAACGATGGAACAGGTGCAGGCCACCTTGCGCGACCTGCGCGCGCACGACGTGGACATGATCACCATCGGCCAGTACCTGCAGCCGACGCCGCACCACCATCCGGTGATGCGTTACTGGACACCGGAGGAATACAAGGCGCTGGAGGACTACGGCAATGCGCTGGGCTTCAGCCATGTCGCGTCCGGTCCGATGGTGCGCTCGTCGTATCACGCCGATCGCCAGGCAGCCGGCGCCGGCGTCGCTGCCTGAGATAGCCGCAACCCCGACGCCTGCGCGCCCGGGCGGACGCATCCGCGGTTGCGCGCGGATGCAGCGTCTGGTGTCGCCCCTTCCTGCGCGCCGAGCGCCTTCCATCGAAACGCTGCGCGCGACCGCCTGCGTGCAGCTGCAAGGCTGTCGATAGCGAGAGACCACGCCCCGCATCATGCCGGGGCGTGTCGTCTCTGGTTGCCGCGTCCCGGCCCGCAGGGTACGGCCGCGTTCACAATCCGCTACAGGCCCGGCGCTAGGCTGATTCAGCCAGCGGATGACAACGCCAGCAACTTTCGGCACTGTCATGCTGTCTGATCCGTTCACCGCCTTTCTTTCGTCGGCCCTGTGCCGAGAGCCATTCGATGACCTACAACGTTTCTGCGTCCATGAAGGCCGGCCTGCTGGCGCTGGTGTTGACCACTCCGATGGCATTGCTCGCACGCGCCGATACGGCGTTGCCGGCCGCGGCCACGCCCGACCAGGCCACTGCGACCAAGCTGGTCTACGGTCTGCTTTCCGACAGCCGTTACGCCTACCGTCCGCGCACGCTGGACGAGGCGATGACCAAGGACGTGTTCAAGCGCTACCTGGAGACCCTGGACGGCAGCAAGCAGTTCTTCACCCAGACCGACATCACCGGCTTCGCGCCGCTGGAAGCGGGCGTGGGCGATGCGCTGCGCGGTGGCAAGCTGGACCCGGCGTTCCAGGTGTTTTCGGTCTACAAGAAGCGCGTCGATCAACGCGTCAAGTACGCGCGTGACCTGCTCAAGCAGGACTTCGATTTCACCGGCAGCGACAAGTTCGAGTACGACCGCAAGGACGTGCCGTGGGCTGCCGACGACAAGCAGCTGGACGTGCTGTGGCGCCAGTCGGTGATGAACGACTGGCTGCGCCTGAAGCTGGCCGGCAAGAAGCCCGACGACATCCGCAAGACGCTGGACAAGCGCTATGCCGCGCTGGCCGATTCGGTCAACGAGTTGAAGGCCGAAGATGTGTTCCAGTTCTTCGTCAACGCCTACACCAACGCAGTCGATCCGCATACCGACTACTTCACCCCGCGCACGGCCGAAAACTTCAATCAGCAGATGTCGCTGTCGCTGGAGGGCATCGGTGCGCAGCTGCAGAAGCAGGACGACATGGTGGTGATCCGCGAGGTGATCCCGGGTGGTCCGGCGGCGGTGGATGGCACGCTCAAGCCGGGCGATCGCATCGTCGGCGTGGGCCAGGCCAAGAACGGCGCGATCGAGGATGTGATCGGCTGGCGCATCGACGATGTGGTGGCCAAGATCCGTGGCAGCAAGGACACCCAGGTGCGCCTGGAATACATCCCGGCCGAGTCGGGCATCGACGGCAAGCACCGCACGGTGACGCTGACGCGGCAGAAGGTGCGCCTGGCCGAACAGGCCGCCAAGGGCGAGACCATCACCCTGCCGGCCAAGGGCAGCGAGCCGGAGCGTCGCATCGGCATCATCAAGTTGCCGGGCTTCTACCAGGATTTCGAAGGCCGTCGCCGCAATGCGACCGACTATGCCTCGGCAACGCGCGACGTCGCCAAGTTGCTGGCCGGCTTCAAGACCGACAAGGTCGACGGCGTGGTGCTGGACCTGCGCAACAACGGTGGCGGTTCGCTGGACGAAGCGATCGAGCTCACCGGCCTGTTCATCGAGCAGGGCCCGGTGGTGCAGGTGCGCGAATCCGGCGGCCGGGTCACCGTCAATGGCGACAGCAATCCCAAGGTGGCCTGGGATGGTCCGCTGGGCGTGCTGATCAATCGCGGCTCGGCGTCGGCGTCGGAGATCTTCGCTGGTGCCATCCAGGATTACGGTCGCGGTCTGGTAATCGGCGAAACCAGCTTCGGCAAGGGCACGGTGCAGAACATCGTCGACCTGGACCGCTGGCCGGCTGCGGAAGGCCAGCGCTATGGGCAGGTCAAGCTGACGATCGCGCAGTTCTTCCGCGTCAGCGGCTCCAGTACCCAGCACAAGGGCGTGGTGCCGGACATCGCATTCCCGGCCAGCGTGGATGCCACCGAGTTCGGCGAGAGCACCTACGACAATGCGCTGCCGTGGACGCGCATTGCCGCCGCGCCGCATACCCAGTACGGCAACTTCGCGCCGCTGCTGCCCAAGCTGCAGGGCCTGCACACTGCCCGCATCGCCACCGACAAGGAATTCCAGTGGTGGGAAGAGGACGTCAAGCAGTTCCGCGATGAAAAGGCCAAGAAGTACATCTCGTTGAACGAAGCCGAGCGCGTGGCCGAGCGTCAGAAGCAGGATCAGCAGCGCAAGGATCGCCAGCAGCTGCGCAAGCAACTGGGCCTGCCGCTGGATCCGCTTGCCGAAGACAGCGACGACGGCCTGACCGGCAACGAGCGCGATATCGTCAAGGACACCGCACGCGAAAAGGCCGCGGAAAAGCGCCCGGACCCGTTGCTGCACGAATCGGCCGCCATCCTGGCCGATGCGCTGGGCCTGCTGTCGCAGGACCGGCCGTTGTCGGCGCAGGTGCTGCCGCAGTCCACCGCACCGGGACGTTGGGCCGACTGATCGTCTGCCCAGCGCCTGGCGGCAGGATCGGTTGAAGAAAAACGCCACCGCACTGCGGTGGCGTTTTTGTTGGCCGATCCTTCATCTCGATCTTGCCGGCGCGCGCGGGCGTGATTACCGATCAATTGGCCGGCTGCCATGCCCGTATGCCTTGCAACGCTTCATCGCGTCCGACCTGGCCTTAGGCCAGTGCCTGCCAGACGCCTTGCAGGCCGAGCACCAGCAGCGTGGTGAAAAACAAGCGCCGGAACGTCTCGGCGGAAATGCGATCGCGTACCCAGGCACCCAGCCACATGCCGATGGCGGTAGGCAGCAGCGCCCATAGCGACGGAACGATCGCCGTGCCGGGGAGCGCGCCGTGCCAGGCCAGGGCGATGGCCAGCGCCAGCGTCGCAACGCCGAAACACCAGCCCAGCGACCGGATCAACAGCTCGCGCGGGAGCTGCAATGCGGTGAGGTAAGGCAGTGATGGCAGCACGAACACGCCGGTGGCGCCACTCAACAGGCCGGTGACCAGGCCGGCCAGTGGTCCGGCCCATGGGGCGTGACGCGCCTGCAGCGTCCACTGTCGGCGGGCCAGCCCAAGCAGGGCATACAGCGCCAGCAGCGTACCCAACCCGGCGCGGACCAGGGTGGGATCGGCGCCTGTCATCACTCCTGCGCTCAGCCAGGTGCCGAGCGTCACGGTTGCCAGCAACGGCCACAGGCGCCGCAACAGCGCGAGCGTGTCTGGTCCCCAGGCTTGCTGCACATTCGTCACCAGCGAAGGCAGCGCCAGTAACACCGCTGCCTCGGCAGGTGTCAGCCACAGACCCAGCAGCCCCATTGCCACAGTCGGCAAGCCCATCCCGGCCACGCCCTTGACCCAGCCAGCCAGCAGGAAAATCCCTGCGATCAGATACCAATGGGTGTGCAAGGTCTCCATGCCCGCAAGGATCCGGGCTTGTTCTGCCGCGGACAATGCGGGATTGTTTGATGCAGGCTTCGGTACAGCCGAAGGCCGAGGCATGGGATGCGGAGCGTTGAAGGAGCCATGGCCAGTTGGCTACCCGGGTGGCTGGATGGCCGGGCTGCCTTGGCGGCGGCCGGTGCACCTCGATTGACGTACACGTGCCTGTGGAGCGCTCATGCATCTGGAATTTGTCGATTTACGCTTGTTCATCGCGGTGGTCGAGGCAGGCAGCATCACTGCCGGCGCGCAACGGGCAGCGTTGTCGTTGGCGGCTGCCAGCGCGCGGATCCGTGCGCTGGAGCTGCAAGCGGGCGCCGTCCTGCTGGAACGCGGGCGCCGCGGTGTCAGCCTGACCCCGGCCGGCGGTGTGTTGCTGCGGCACGCACGGCAATTGCAGCGACAGACCGAGGCCTTGCAGCTGGAGCTGGGCGGCTACGGCGGCGGCGGGCAGGTGACGCTGCGGCTGGCGGCCAACACCGCAGCGCTGTCGGCATGGCTGCCCGAACGGCTGGCGGATTTTCTCATCGCCCATCCGCAGCTGGATCTGGCGTTGACCGAGCAGGGCAGCGACGAAGCCGCCGATGCGGTACGCGAGGAACGCGCCGACATCGCCGTGGTCGCAGGCCACGCCGACGTCAGTGGGCTGCAGGTGCTGCCGTTCCGTGAGGATCGGCTGGTGCTGGTGATGGCTGCCACGCATCCACTGGCTGGCGCCTCGACGCTGCGATTGAACGAACTCACCGGAATCGACACGCTGGGGCTGGCCGGCGACAGCGCCCTGCAGCGGCACCTGCGCGTACACCTGAACCGCGCCGGCATGCAGTTGCGCACGCGTGCAAAGGTGCAAGGCATCGACGCGTTGTGCCGCATGCTCGCACAAGGCATGGGCGTGGCGATTCTTCCGCACGCCGCAGTGCAACGTTCATGCGTACGCGATCGGCTGGTGACGGTGTCCCTGGATGAAGCCTGGGCACCTCGGCAACTGTCGATCGTGCTGCGTCACGGGTCTGCGCCATCGACCATGCTGCAAGCGCTGGTCGATTGGCTGCAACGCGACTGAGCTGCGTGCCGTCAGACCGGCCGGCGCGTGACAGTGTCACCGCACCGGCACGATCAATGCGGCCAGGCGAATTCGGCCAGCACCGGGTAATGGTCGGATGGCAACACACCGCCTGGGCGGGTATCCAGCGTGGCCAAGCGTGTTGGTGTCAGGCCACGGAACAGGATCCAGTCGATGCGTCGGGTCGGCTGCGTGGTGAAGTCCTGGAAGGTTTTTTCCGGGCCTTGCGGTTCCGGGACGCGCGCGCGTGCATCGCCAAGCGCGGCGGTGAGGATGCGGTAGGTGCCCTGGTCAGGATCGCTGTTGAAGTCGCCGGTCAGCACTACCGGAATGTCGGCCGGCAGTGTCGCAACGCGCGCCAGAATGACGCGCGCGCTGTGCTCGCGGGCGGCCTCGTCCTGGTCGCGGTGGGCCAAATGCGTGTTGAACAGATAGAAGCGGCGCTTGTCGCTGCGGCGCTCGAACAAGGCCCAGGTCACCATGCGCGGCAGGTCGGTATTCCAGCTGCGGCTGCCGGGCACCTGCGGCGTTTCCGATAGCCAGAAGTCGCCCGATTCCACCACCGACAACGCGCGGCTGTCGTAGAACACGCCCATGCGTTCGCCGTTGCCGTCGGCGTCGCGGCCCTTGCCGAACCAGCGATAATCAGGCAGCTGTGCAGCCAGATACTGCGCCTGTTCCTGCACCAGTTCCTGCGTCCCGAAGACGTCCGGGTGCGCTTGTTCGATCGATGCCAGCATCGCCGTGCGGCGCACGCTCCAACGTTTGTCGCCATCGGTATCCACCGGCACGCGCACGTTGAACGACATCACGCGCAAGGGCGCGGGCGCAGGTGCAGCCATTGCAGGCAGGGCAATCCACAGCAGCGCGAGTGCAGCGAACAAGGAACGTGACATCGCGCGAAAGGACAGGCGTGGCATGCGGGCGGATTCCTCAGGGACCAATCGGTGAGTCTAATCGGCCTGCATGACCGGATGTCGCTGCGTCGCCGCACCGGCTTGACGTCGTTGCGCATCGGCGTAGCATTTGCAGCAAGCCGACGGACAGACCGCTGGCTGCCCAACCAACCGTGAGGGATTCTCATGGCATCGCAGTACGACTATCTGGTGTTTATCGGGCGTTTCGAGCCCTTTCATAACGGCCACGCCGCCGTCGCCCGCCATGCGCTGGGCAAGGCGAACAAGCTCATCGTGTTGATCGGCTCTGCCGACACCCCTCGCACCATTCGCAATCCGTGGACCGTCGCCGAACGCGCGGTGATGATCGAGTCCGCGTTGCCGGGCGAGAGCCAGCGGCTGATCCTGCGCCCGTTGCGCGATCACCTGTACAACGAAAGCCTGTGGATTGCCGAGGTACAGCGGCAGGTTGCCGAGGCCGTGCAGTCGGATGGCGGCACGCTTGATGCCCGCATCGGCCTGATCGGCATGGACAAGGACGCCAGCAGCTATTACCTGCGCGCGTTTCCGCAGTGGCCGCTGGAGGACGTGCAACACACCGCCACGCTGTCGGCCACCGAACTGCGCCGCTACCTGTTCGAGGCCGGCGAGATCGGCTTCCATGGTGGGCTGCTGATGCTGCGCGGCAATGTGCCGGCGCCGGTGTACGACATGCTGGAAGCGTTCCGGCGCAATTCGCCAAGCTACGCACAGCTGGTGGCCGAATACCGTTTCATCGAGCAGTATCGCGCCGCGTGGAAGGACGCGCCGTATCCGCCGACCTTCGTCACCACCGATGCGGTGGTGGTGCATTCGGGCCACGTGCTGCTGGTGCGTCGTCGCGCCGAGCCCGGCAAGGGCCTGTGGGCATTGCCGGGCGGTTTTGTCGGCCAGGACGAAGGCCTGCTGGACGGCTGCCTGCGCGAGCTGCGCGAGGAAACCCGGCTGAAAGTGCCGGTGCCGGTGCTCAAGGGCTCGTTGCGTGGGCGCCAGGTGTTCGATCATCCCGAGCGCAGCTTGCGCGGGCGCACCATCACCCATGCCTTCCATTTCGAGTTTCCGGCCGGCGAGTTGCCGGCGGTGCGCGGGGGCGACGATGCCGACAAGGCGCGCTGGATTCCGCTTGCCGAAGTGATGGCGATGGGGCCGCGCCTGTACGAAGATCACCTGCATATCCTCGAATTCTTCCTGGGTCGCGGCTGAGGGCGATAACGGATGCGTGCCGTCATCCACCCAGCGCGTCCGCGCGCAGTCCACGATCGGCTTGAACCGTAGCCTCCCGCCGGCGGACAGACCGCCGGTTCACCCGACGCGAAGGAGCTTCCGTCATGCATTACCTCGATAACCTGCTGCTCAACACCGACAGCTACAAGGCCAGCCACTGGCTGCAGTATCCACCCGGCACCGATGCGGCGTTTTTCTATGTGGAATCACGCGGTGGCGTCTACGACCAGACCGTGTTCTTCGGCCTGCAGTCGATCCTGAAGGAAGCGATCAACCGGCCGGTCACGCACGCCGACATCGACGATGCGAAGGCGTTGCTGGCCGCGCATGGCGAGCCGTTCAACGAAGCCGGCTGGCGCGACATCGTCGATCGTCTCGGTGGGCAACTGCCGATCCGCATCCGCGCCGTGCCCGAAGGCGCGGTGGTGCCCACGCACAATGTGTTGATGACGATCGAATCCACCGATCCCAAGGCGTTCTGGGTGCCCTCGTATCTGGAAACACTGCTGTTGCGCGTGTGGTACCCGGTGACGGTGGCCACGGTGAGCTGGCAGGTGAAGCAGGTCGTGCGCGATTACCTGCAGCGCACCAGCGACGATCCGGAAGGGCAGTTGCCGTTCAAGCTGCATGACTTCGGCGCGCGTGGCGTCTCCAGTCTTGGCTCGGCCGCGCTGGGCGGTGCCGCGCATCTGGTGAACTTCCTCGGCACCGATACCTTGTCGGCGTTGTTGCTGGCGCGTGCGCACTACCACACGCCGGTGGCGGGGTATTCGATTCCCGCCGCCGAGCACAGCACCATCACCAGCTGGGGCCGCGAGCGCGAGGCCGATGCGTACCGCAACATGCTGACGCAGTTCGCGCGTCCCGGCGCGCTGGTGGCGGTGGTGTCGGACAGCTACGACATCTACCACGCGATCCGCGAGCATTGGGGCACCACCTTGCGCGAGCAGGTGATCGCCTCCGGCGCCACGGTGGTGATCCGACCGGATTCGGGCGAGCCGGTGGACGTGGTCGAGCACTGCCTGCTGCTGCTGGACGAGGCCTTCGGCCATCAGCTCAATAGCAAGGGCTACAAGGTGCTCAACCATGTGCGGGTGATCCAGGGCGATGGCATCAATCCGCAGTCGCTGCGCGCGATCCTCGAACGCATCACCGCTGCCGGATACTCCGCCGACAACGTCGCCTTCGGCATGGGCGGTGCGCTGTTGCAGAAGGTGGATCGCGATACGCAGAAGTTCGCGCTGAAGTGCTCGGCCGTGCGCGTGGACGGGCAATGGATCGATGTCTACAAGGACCCGGTCACCGACAAGGGCAAGCAGAGCAAGCGCGGTCGGCTGACCTTGCTGCGCAATCGTGGCGATGGCCGTTATCGCAGTGCGTTGCTGGACGAGGTCGGCACGCATGCAGACAGCGACGATGCGCTGGTGACGGTGTGGGAAAACGGGGTCATGCAGCAAGAGTGGACCCTGGAGCAGGTGCGCGCACGTGCCGACGCCGCGCGCCGCTGACGTGCGCCACGCAGGCACCGCCCTGCGCGCCATCGATGACGACGCGTTGCTGTCTGCCTCGCCGCTGCTGGCCGGGTTGCGCGCCGCCGCGCCCAGCCTGTGGCGGCGCGTGCCGCAGCAGGGCGAGAGCGGCCGATGGCATGCATTGCGCATCGGCGCGCGCATGTACCGGGCCGCGCTGCCGATCACTTTCACTCCGTATGCGTCGGTACGGCCGTGCTCGGCGCGCTGCGGATTCTGTTCGGAAAACCTGCGCCAACAGCATGGTGGCGCGGCGGCAGCGATGTTGCGGCCAGGGCTTGACTACTTTGCGCAGTTGCGCGCCGCGTTGCAGCTGCTGCACGGGCTGCCGTTGTCGTACTCGCTGTCCGGCCTGGAGATGACCGACGATCCGGACTGGTTGCAGACCCTGCTGCAGACGCTGGCGACGACACCCGACGGCCCGCACGTGGAGCAGCGCGTGCTGTACAGCAACGGCGCCGGCTTTGCGCGCGCGCAGGGCGCGCAGCTGATCGATGCCCTGGTCGAGTTCGGCCTGTCGTGGATCGAGCTGTCGCGCCACCACCCACTGCAGGCCGGCAACGACGCGATCATGCGCTTTCGTCCCGGCGAACCCATTGCCGATGCGGCCACTTTTGCGCGCACGGCGCAACGCCTTGCAGCGCGCCTGCCGGTGCGGCTGGTCTGCATCGTGCAGCGCGGCGGGGTGGACACTGCCGACGCGCTGGCGCAGTACCTGGCATGGGCACGCAGCTGTGGCGCCACGCAGGTGATCTTTCGCGAACTGTCGCGCCTGGACGATGCGTACCGCAGCAACGGCACCTGGCGGTACATCGCGCAGCATCGCATCGGCATGGAGCACCTGCTGGCGGACTGCATGCAGCAGCCGTGGTGGCCGCGCTGGCAGATGGACGGCATGACCGAGGGCTATTATTTCTGGAATCTGCGCATGCGCAGCGAAGACGGCCTGGAGGTGGTGTTCGAAAGTGCCGACTACGCGGCCATGCACGCACGCCACGCCAGCGGCGACCTCTACAAGCTGGTGTTCTTTGCCAACGGCCGCCTGTGCGCGGGATGGGATCCGGACGCCGATGTGCTGTGGGATCCGGCCGATGGATGAGCTCGATCAGCGCAGCTGGTGGACGCCGGAAGAGGATGACCCGCGCTGGGCACTGCCCGAGGCCTTGCGCGCAGCCGATCCGCTTGGCGGGCGCGACTGTGGCTGGGTCAACCAGATGCGCCCGTTCGCGCGGCACTTCAGCGCACCGGGCGCGCAGGTGTTCGACCCGTTCTGCGGATTCGGCAGCACGCTGCTGGCGGCGACGCTGGAAGGGCGTGGCGCGCATGGCATGGAGATCGATGCCGCACGCGCGCAACTGGCACGTACGCGCCTGCAGCGGCACGGCGTGCAGGCGCCGGTGGTGGTCGGCACGCTGGTCGACACCGCGCCCGCCGCAGCGATCGACCTGTGCCTGACCAACGTGCCGTACTTCGGTTGCCACTGGCGCGGTGCGGTGCTGCCCGGGCAGCTGTACGCCAGTGCCGATTACGCGAGCTATCTGTCCGGCATGCGCGCGGTGTTGCATGCGCTGCGCAAGCGGTTGCGACCGGGTGGGTTCGGTGTGGCGATGGTGGAAAACGTCGTCGTCGGCGGGCGGGTGATTCCGCAGGCCTGGGATCTGGGGCGGATCCTTGCCAGCCTGTTCACCCTGCGCGAGGAACGGGTGCTGTGCTACCGGCGGCCGGGCGCAGCGCTGGCGCCTGCAGGCACGCAGAGCAATCGCAGCCACGAGTACGCACTGATCTTCCAGCACTGCCGTGCGCGGCTGGACCTGCAGCAGGCAGCGCAGCTGCTGCACGCGTTGCGGGCCGAAGGCCTGCCGGTGGAGCTGCACGGCAGCTACGCGCGCTGGCTGCAGGCGCCTGAGTCGGTGCCGGAGGGGCCGGCGGATCTGGACCTGATCCTGCAGGCCGAGCAGCCGCTCTGGGACCGCCTCACCGCGTGGCTGCAGGCGCAGGGATTCGCCCTGAGCCTGTGGGGCGAGCCATGCCGGGCGCCGGTCGCGCTGGCGGCGGTGCGTGCGCATCACTATCTGCGCGCCGAGCGCATCGGCGCAGACGGTAGCCGCCTGCAGCTGGACCTGCAACTGCCGGCGGATGAACCGCCGTTGCCCTGAGCCGGCCAGGCGACGCCGCGCGCACATCGGTTGCGGCTATCCTCTGTGCCGGTTTTGGATGCCGGAATGTCTCCATGTCTCGTTCTTCCCTGATTGCGCGCGGCGCCCTGCTTGGCGCGCTGGCAACCCTGGCTGGCTGCGGCGGCAGCAAGGGCGACACGATGCTGATGCGGGAGTCGTTCAATTCCGACGACACCTATTCGCGCAATGTGGCGGCCACCTCGCCGCAGGCCTGCGAGGCTGCGCGCCGGGTGTTGCTGAGCCAGGGCTATGCGGTGACGCGTGCCGATGCCGCCGCGGTGGAAGGCAGCAAGAACTTCCAGCTCAAGGAAGCCGAGCAGAGCGAACAACTCAACCTGCGCATTTCCTGCGCCACGCAGGACGGCGGCAAGGCGCAGGTGTTCGTCAGCGCCTTGCAGGACCGTTACGCGCTGAAGAAGAGTTCGACCTCGGCCAGCGTCGGGGTCGGCGTGCTCGGCTCGCTGTCGCTGCCGGTCGGCAGCAGCGGCGATTCGCTGGTGCGCGTGTCCAGCACCACGGTGCAGGACGCGGCCTTCTACAAGCGGTTCTTCGATCGTCTGAATTCGTATCTGCCCAAGGTCACCGAGGCAGTGCCGGCAGCCGCAGCTGCGGTGCCGCCAGCGCATGCGGCGTCGGTGGCACCGGTGGCGCCCAGGCCTGCGGCAGCCGCGGCCGCTCAGACGGGCGAGGCGACCACCGCGCCCGCCACGGCGCCGCCATCGGATGCAATGCCTGTTACGCAGTCGCCTGTCGCACAGCCACCGGTGGCGCCGTTGCCGGTGGAAGCGCAGGACCCGCCACCGACGCCTGCCGAGCCGCCGCACACCGANCTTATACACATCTAGATGTGTATAAGAGACAGCGCCGAAGGGGCGAGATGGAGACAGACGATGAAGATGCGCAATTCCCTCGTGGGTATGTCCCTGATCGCGTTGATGGCGACAAGCACCTTGGCGCAGGCGCAAACGCGTTCGCATCAGCAGCGTTACACCGAAGCTGATGAAGGCCGCAAGTTCGGCGACGGGACGCGCGTGCGCTGCCGCAATGTCGAAGTGCAGAAGAACTCGACCGATCCCAATCGCATCGGCGGCACCGTCGCCGGCGCTGCCATCGGTGGACTGCTCGGCAACCAGGTCGGCGGCGGCAGTGGCAAGAAGCTGGCCACCGTGGCTGGCGCGGTCGCCGGCGGCGCAGCGGGCCGCACCATCCAGGGCAACCGCCAGCAGACCAACGGCAATCGTCAGGTCGAGCGCGTCTGCGAACGTCGCTGAGACCGATGCATTGAATCCCGCGAGCCCCGGTCCTGCCGGGGCTTTCTACGTCTGAGGGTGCAGCGCCTTGCTGCCGATCCGCATCACTTTGCCTAGATGAGTGTTTTCCGGAGCTCCCGCATGCGATGGCAGGCCGGTCACATGCGGCTTGGGTCCGCAGCAGCACCTGTGGCTGCATCGCATGGGCGGCGCGGCCGCCTGTGCGCGCGCCTGTGCGCAGCTGCGTTGCTCGCCGCGCAGCTGCTGCAGGCCGCCTCGGCCACACCGAGCGAGGCCGCGCGCAAGGCCCCGGTGGACTGCGTCGACACCCTGTTGCGCCAGCTCGGTTGGGAGATCGGCAACGCGGCGGTGAGCGCGCCGGTGGTCCAGCGCGGCGCGCCGTGCACGCGCGCTTCGCTGGCACAGGCGCGCGCGGCCGGCGATCTGCAGCTGACGCTGCCGGCCAGCTGGAACGCGCAACAACGCGCGGCCACGCTCGTGGCCTTGCTGGACGATACCGCCACCCAATGTGCGTATGCGTTCGAAGTCGGTGCGGCCACGCGGCGCGCGGCCACGCAACTGCAGGACAACCCGGGCTATCGGTTTTCGGCGCTGCAACTGGGCTGGATCGGCTTCGGCTGGCGCGGCGCGGCGTCGCAGGGCTGGAGCGGCTTTCGCAGTTTCGGGCGTGGCTATCAACCGCGCGGCAGCAATGCGCAGGCGCTGGATGCGTTCTATCGCGGCCAGGTGCGCTCCGAATGCGGGGTGGGACGGCAGGTGGCCCAACTGGCCACCCAGCGCGAGTTGTATGGCGATGCGGGATTCGATCAGGTGTTCAGCGCTGGCGAGGTATCGATCGGCACGTTCCTGACCCTGCACGACACCGACAGCATCCTGCTGGGTGCACATGCCGGCGAGTTCTTCGCCGACGGCAAGGCGGTAAAGACGGCGCAACTGGGGCGCCAGGCATTTGTCGGCGCGCCGGGGTTCATCGCGCATGTGTTCGACAAGTCCTACCTGGATGACATCCACAACCAGGCCGAAAACTTCGTGGTGGTGGACGTCAGCGATGCAGCCGCGCAGGCGCTGGCGCAGCATGGCGGCTTTGCGTATTACGACGCGCGCAACCGGCAGATCTGGGAGCTGGCCAGGCAGCTGCGCGGGCCGGGCAAGCGGCGCTTCGAGCGGCTGCTGTACGAGCGCGATGCACCACTGCGCGCCACGCTCGATGCGCAACAGCAGGCACGCCTGCAAACGCTGCAAAGCCTGTTGGATGACCCGTTCTATCAGGGCTTTCTGGTGTACGTGCATCCCAAGGGCATCAAGCCGATCGGGTACCACGTGGCACGCCTGCTCGATCGCAACCCGCGCACACCGTATGCCATCGACCTGACCTTGCACAACCTGCGCAGCACCTTGTACTGGCGCTGGATCGACTGGCAGCTGCAACAGTGCGGCGTCGGCACCGAGGCGGAACAATCCATTGAGAATTCCGCCACGCCAGCGTACGCCGGGCGTGGCACCCTGCACTGATCAGAGCATAAGGAGCGATTATGGAACTGGGTATGGTGGGTTTGGGCCGCATGGGCGCCAACATGGCCGAGCGCCTGGTGCATGGCGGACACCGCGTGCATGGCTACGATCCGGGCGAAAGCGCGCGTCGCAGTGCGCAGGCCAAGGGCATTGTCGCTGCCGATGCGCTGGCCGCGCTGGTGTCCGCGCTGCCGAGCCCGCGCGTGGTGTGGTTGATGGTGCCGGCGGGCAAGATCGTCGACGACACCCTGGCGCAGCTGCTGCCGCTGTTGCAGGCCGGCGACATCGTCATCGACGGCGGAAATTCGTACTACAAGGATTCGCAACGCCGCGCCGCGCTGCTGCAGGCCAGCGGTATCGCCTTTGTCGACTGCGGCACCAGCGGCGGCGTCTGGGGACTGCAGGAAGGCTACAGCCTGATGGTCGGCGGCGACGAAGCGGCGGTGACCACGCTGCATCCGGTGCTGGCCACGCTGGCGCCGGCAGCGGACAAGGGCTGGGGCCGGGTCGGGCCGAGCGGTGCCGGCCACTTCACCAAGATGGTCCACAACGGCATCGAGTACGGAATGATGCAGGCCTATGCCGAAGGCTTCGCGCTGATGCAGCACAAGACCGACTTTGCGCTGGACCTGCACCAGGTCGCCGAGATCTGGCGTGACGGCAGCGTGGTGCGTTCGTGGTTGCTGGATCTCACGGCCGACGCGCTGGCGCACAATCCGACCATGGCCGGGATCGCACCGTTCGTGGCCGATTCGGGCGAGGGCCGCTGGACGGTGGCCGAGGCGATCGACCTGGAAGTGTCGGCGCCGATCATCACCCTGTCGCTGATGGAGCGGCTGCGTTCGCGCGACAAGGATTCGTTCACCGACAAATTGCTGGCCGCCATGCGCAACCAGTTCGGTGGCCACGCGGTCAAGACCACCACGGAAGCCGCGCCGACGATCGGCAGCAAGGACGCCTGAGCGGTTGCGCCGACTCCTGCGCGCCCGCAGGGCGGGCGCGCCGTGCAGATCTGTTCCATTGCGTCCGTGTCTGGCGACTGCCGGCGTGCCCGCCGACTGATTGCAGTACGCATTGATGCGGTGTCCGCACGCGGCACCGCAGGACGCGTGCGTGCCGATGCCGATGCCGAATATCGGCCGGGGGCCTACACCGGCGCCCGGCCTTGCATCAACAGCGCGAAGCCGCGCTTGCGCCTTCCAGCCACTGCACCTGGCCGGAGGCGGCGCTGCGTTGCGCCAGCTCCAGCAGTTCCATCACCTGCACCGCGTCGGCGCCACTGACCGGTGCCGGCCCGGCACCGGCCAGCGCGTCGCGAAAGGCGGCATAGCACTGACGGTAGTCGCCCGGCGTGGTGTCGGGTTGGTGGGTGTGCACGCGGCCTTCGTCGTCGACACGGGTGAGCGTGCCGGGGAGCGGGTCCACGCCCCAACCGGCGGTCCCAGGGCGGCGCCCGGCGCGTAGCTGGTCTTCCTGCGTGTCCAGCCCGTGCTTGAGATAGCTGCCACGGGTGCCGTGCACCGCAAAGCGCAGGCGACTGTCGGCCACCAGCGAGCCGGCATGCAGGATCACCCGCAGCCGCGGATAGCGCAGGGTGACGTGGAAATAGTCGTCGCTGCGTGCCTGGTTGCGTTGATGCTGCAGATCCGCGCCGACCGCCTGCGGCGTGCCGAACAACTGAAGCGCCTGGTCGAGCAGATGCGGCCCCAGGTCGTACCAGAGACCGGCGCCAGGAAGGTCGCTTTCGCGCCAGCGGTCGCGCACCTGCGGCCGGAAGCGGTCGAAGTGCGAATGGAATTCCACCACCTCGCCCAGCTGGCCTTCGTCGATGAGCCGGCGCACGGTGAGGAAGTCCGCATCCCAGCGCCGGTTCTGGAACACGCTGACGATGCGCCCGGCCGCATCGGCGGCAGCCACCACCGCGCGCGCCTGCGCGGCGTCCAGCGCAAAGGGCTTGTCGACCAGCACGTGCTTGCCGGCTGCCAGGGCCTGCAACGCGAACGGCGCGTGGGTCTGGTTGGGGGTTGCCAGCACCACTGCATCCAGCGCGGGATCGGCCAGTGCCATCGCCAGGTCGGCCAGCACCGCGACATCGGGAAAGTCGGTCTGGACCTGCTGAGGCTTGGACGACACCACGCTGTACAGGGCCAGGCCCGGAGTGGCGGCGATCAGCGGGGCATGGAAGGTGCGGCCGACATAGCCATAGCCGACGAGGGCCAGATTGAACGGTTTAGGCATTGAAAACGGTTCATCGCAACGACGGAGGAGGCCTGCATGGTATTGCACCCGCCTGTGTGCGCCGGGTTCACGGTCTCTGCATCCGGCAGTCACGTCTGCACGACGAACGCCGCCGCACACTACGGCCACATTCAACAGGAGGGACCATCCGATGAAGAACATGACACAGGTTCGTAAGCTGCTGGCCGTGGCACTGTCGCTCGGCCTGACCCTGGGCGCTTCGCAGGCATTTGCCGCGCCGCAGGAACATGCCGATCACAAGGACCATGCCGCCGGCATGAACGAGTCCAAGAAGCCGGTCACCGACACCTGGATCACCACCAAGGTGAAGGCCGATCTGCTGGCCACCGACAACGTGTCTGGTACCGACGTCAAGGTCGAGACCAAGAACGGCATCGTTACCCTGACCGGCACGGTTGCCACCAAGGCCGAGCACGACAAGGCCGTGGCGGTTGCCAAGGGCATCGAAGGCGTCAAGAGCGTCAAGTCCACCGGCCTGAAGGTCGTCGCTGCGAAGATGTAATTGCAGCGGTAGCGAATGCCGGACCGGCCGAGGCGAGGCGGCCGATCCGAGCACGAGGCGCACTCCATGGGGTGCGCCTTTTTTGTTGCCTGCGCGAGGCGGGCGGACCAACGGGCGCGAGGTGCTCGCGCCATTTTCACGTTTACTGCACTTATGATATGCCCATTCAGCTATGTCACCGTATGGGTGACCAGGCTGAATCGTTAATCTCATCCTGGGCCTGATCGGAGACAATGCCGACTTGCCTTCGGGGCCCCCGGCAGCGAGCGGACACAGACCTAGCAATGCAGACAACGGTCCAAGCAGACAGATGGGATCGCTGGCGCCTGCCGTCACTGGTAGTTGCCGTGTTCCTGATTGTGGTGGTGCCGTCGTTGCTGCTGCAGCAGATGGCGTACAACGCCAATCAGGCCGCAAGGTGGGTGTCGCATAGCCAGGAAGTGCAGGAGACCGCCCAGCGTCTGGAAGCGGCGATGCGCGATACCGAGTCGGCGGCCCTGATGCGTTCGCATGGCGTGCAGCGCCCGGCCTTGCTGGAGCGCATGCGGCGCGGCCGGCGCGAGTCGATGGACGCCGTGCAGCGGTTGATCGTGCTGACCAAGGACAACCCCGCCCAGCAGGTGCGGATGGGGCGGATCCAGAGCACGATCGAGCGACGCCTGTTGCTGGCCGAGCGGATTGCGGTGACCACTGCCCCCGCGCAGATCCGCGCGCTGATCGACGACATGACCTTGAACAACCCGATCCGCGTGCTGGTCGACGAGTTGCAGGAGGCCGAGGGCAAGCTGCTGGAGCTGCGCGATGCGCGCGCAGAGACCGAGCGTTCGCATTACGCGCTGTTGAGCTGGGCCACGTTGGCGGTGCAATTGCTGCTGCTGGGTACGGTGACCTGGTTGCTGCAGCGGCAGATCCTTCGCCGCCTGGCGGCCGAGCAGGAATACCTGCGCGCCAACGGCCGCGCCTCGTCGGTGTTGCAGACCGTGCGCGAGCCGATCGTGCTGCTGGACTCCAGTCAGCGCATCCTGCTGCACAACCCGGCGTTTGCCGAGTTGTACGGCCTGAACGAGCGTGGCAACGAATCGATGGCGCTGGACGATGTGGGCGAGGGGGTGTGGCGCGATGCGCAGATCCACCAGCGGCTGGCCGATGTGCTGCTGCGCGGCCGCGAGTTGTGGGATTACGAACACGAGCAGCGCGCCGCCGATGGCGTGCTGCGCACCATGCTGATCAACGCCCGGCGCATGCCGCTGCCGGACACCAGCGACGAAGACGTGGTGCTGATGACGGTCAGCGACATCAGCCTGCAGAAGGCCTCGCAGCTGCGCATCCAGGAGCTCAACCGGCAGATGGAAGGCAAGGTGGAGCAGGTGTCGGAGGTCAATCGCGAGCTGGAGGCCTTCAGCTATTCGGTCTCGCACGATCTGCGCGCACCGCTGCGCCATGTGGCTGGATTCTCCGACAAGCTGGCACGCCATCTGGGCGATGCGGCGGACGAAAAATCGCGCCACTACATGGAAGTGATCAGCAGCTCGGCGCGGCGCATGGCCTCGCTGATCGACGACCTGCTGGTGTATTCGCGCCTGGGGCGCAGCGCGCTGCGGCTGCAGGCGGTGGACATGCAGTCGCTGGTGTCGGAAACGCGCGCGATCCTGGATTCCAACGTGCAGAGCGAGAACACCGGCCACCGTGTGGACTGGCATATCGCGCCGTTGCCGGTGCTGGTGGCCGACGAGAACATGATGCGCCAGCTGTGGATGAACCTGCTCGGCAACGCGGTGAAATACAGCGGCAAGCGCACGGTGGCCAGGATCGAGATCACCTACACACCGATGGCCGACGGCGGCCATCAGTTCAGCGTGCGCGACAACGGCGCCGGCTTCGACATGGAATACAGCGCCAAGTTGTTCGGCGTGTTCCAGCGCCTGCACAAGGCCAGCGAATACGCCGGCACCGGCATCGGCCTGGCCAGCGTGCGGCGCGTGCTGACGCGTCACGGCGGCCGGATCTGGGCCGAGGGCGCGGTCGACGAAGGCGCCACGTTCTATTTCGTGCTTCCCCCTGCGCTTGAAGCGCCTAACCAAGAGTTCACTGTATGACCGCCATCCGTACCATTCTTCTGGCAGAAGACAGCCCGGCCGATGCGGAAATGGCCGTCGACGCCTTGCGCGAAGCCCGCCTGGCCAATCCCATCGTGCACGTCGAGGACGGCGTGGAGACCATGGACTATCTGTTGCGTCGGGGCATCTTCGCCGATCGCGAGGAAGGCCTGCCGGCGGTGTTGCTGCTGGACATCAAGATGCCGCGCCTGGACGGGCTGGAAGTGCTCAAGCAGATCCGCAGCGACGAAACCCTCAAGCGCCTGCCGGTGGTGATCCTGTCGTCCTCGCGCGAAGAGAGCGACCTGGCGCGCAGCTGGGACCTGGGCGTGAACGCCTACGTGGTCAAGCCGGTGGACGTGGATCAGTTCTTCAACGCGGTCAAGACGCTCGGCACCTTCTGGGCGGTCATCAACCAGGCACCGGAGCTGGACTGAACCATGCCGCATGAGGGGGGGAAACTGGAGCAGCTGAAGATCCTTCTGGTGGAAGATTCGCCGGAAGACGCCGAGCTGTTGTCCGATCAGCTGCTCGATGCCGGGCTGGATGCGGCGTTCGAGCGCGTGGACAGCGAACCGTCGCTGCGCGCCGCGCTGGATGAATTCCAGCCGGACATCGTGTTGTCGGATCTGAGCATGCCTGGATTTTCCGGCCATCAGGCGCTGCGCCTGGTGCGCCAGAGCGGCGCCACGCCCTTCATCTTCGTCTCCGGCACCATGGGCGAGGAAACTGCGGTCAAGGCGCTGCAGGATGGCGCCAACGACTACATCATCAAGCACAACCCGACCCGCCTGCCGAGCGCGGTGATCCGTGCGATCCGCGAGGCGCGTGCCGACCTGGAACGCCAGCGCGTGGAGAGCGAGCTGATGCGTGCGCAGCGGCTGGAAAGCCTGGCGATGCTGGCAGCCGGGTTGAGCCACGACCTGCGCAATATCCTGCAGCCGTTGCTGATCGTGCCCGACCTGCTGGCCGGACGCACCGAAGATCCGCAGCTGCGCCAGCTGGCCAACGTGGTGGCCGAGTGCGGCCGGCGTGGGCATGAGATGGCCGAGTCGATGCTCTCGTTCGTGCGTGGTTCCAACAAGCCGCGCGAGCAGGTGTCGATCGCCAACCTGTTCCAGGCCGTGCAGATGTTGCTCAAGAGCAGCCTGCCCGACGGCGTGCGCCTGCAGATGGACACGATCCCGCTGGATCTGACCATCGAGGCCAACTACACCGAGCTGCAGCAATGCCTGCTCAACCTGGGCCTGAACGCGATCCAGGCGATGCCGGGCGGCGGAATGCTGACCCTGTCGGCCGATCGCCACGACGGCACGCGGGTGCGCATGAGCGTGGCCGACACCGGCGTGGGCATGAGCGAGGACACCCGCGCGCGCCTGTTCAGTCCCTTCTTCACCACCAAGGCCGATGGCACCGGCCTGGGGCTGATTTCCTGCAAGCGCATCGTGGAAAGCTACGGCGGCAGCATCGTGGTCGACAGCCGCCTGGGCGAGGGCACGCGTTTCGACATGATCGTACCGATGCGTGCGGCCACGCTGACGGTTGCCGACACCGAGCCGCCGCTGGCGTTGGGGCGTGGGCAGCGCGTGCTGCTGGTGGATGGCGAGGCCACGCGCCTGTCGCTGCTGGGCAATGCCCTGTCCAGCCAGGGCTACCAGCCGCAGCTGGCCAGCGATGGTGCGGCGGCGCTGCAGCTGGTGCAGCAGCACGCGATGCCGGACCTGGTGATCATCGACAGCGACATCATCCAGCTCTCGGCGGTGAGCGTGCTGTTGAGCATGCAGGAGCTGGGCTATCAAGGTCCGGCGATCGTGCTCGAAGATGTCGGCGCGCCGCTGCAACGTTCGTACTTCCCGCCCGATCTGCCGGTGCATGTACTGCGCAAACCGCTGGAGATGCGCCGGGTGTTCCGCGCCGTTGCGCATGCGCTGGAAGTGGCCTGAGGCCCGGCCCCGGCACGCAGCGGGCGCCAGCCCCGGATGCGGCACGATTGCAACAGTTGACGCTGATGCGGGCCGCATGCGCGAATAACGCATGACCACCGTGCTCCTCAGCCTCGGCAGCAACGTCCAGCCGACCCACTACCTGCGCCTGGCCGTCGACGCCTTGCGCGCGCGCTTCGGCCAGCTTGCCATCTCGCCGGCGTATCGCACGCCGGCAGTGGGCTTCGACGGGCCGGACTTCGTCAACAACGCCGTGGCGCTGGACACGGACATGGACCTGCAGGCACTGGACCATTGGCTGCATGCGCTGGAAGATGCGCACGGCCGCGATCGCAGCGGCCCGCGTTTCAGCGACCGCACCCTGGATGTGGACGTGGTGTTCTTCGGCGACTGCATCGTCGAAGGCCCCGGGCATCTGCGCATCCCGCGGCCCGAGCTCAGGCATGCCTTCGTGTTGAAGCCGCTGGCCGATATCGCGCCGGACTTCGTCGATCCGCTGAGCGGGCAGACCCTGGCCGCATTGTGGCAGGCGCATCCGCAGTACGGCATCGCGTTCACCACGGTGCAGCTGGATCCGGCCCCGGCGCTGGATGTGGCGCGCTAGCGTCGTTGCGGTTCAACTGAGCTGGCGGCCGCCATCCACATGCAGGGTGTGGCCGGTGACGAAGCCGGCATCGTCCAGCAGCCAGCGCACCGCCTCGGCGATTTCCTCGGGCGTGCCGATGCGCGCCAGCGGCGTGCGCGCGAGCAACGCCTGCCTGGCGTCTGCAGGCTTGCCTTCCTCCGGCCACAGGATCGCACCGGGCGCGACCGCGTTGACGCGCACCTCCGGTGCCAGCTCCAGCGCGAGTGAGCGGGTCAGCATCTCCAGCGCGCTCTTGGATGCGCCATACAGCGGATGGTTGCGCATCGGCTGCTGCGCATGCAGGTCGGTGAGGTTGACGATGGCGCCGCGGTGCCGGCGCAGCTGCGCGGCGGCCGCCTGGGCGATGAAGAACGGCGCGCGTGCGTTGACGGCGAACAACTCGTCCCATTGCGCCGCCGTCGCTGTGCCGAGTGCGGTGGGATAGAACGCGGAGGCATTGTTGACCACGCCATCCAGGCGCCCGAACGCGGCGATGCAGTCGGCGACCAGCTGCGCCGGCGCTTCCGGCAGGCGCAGATCGGCGTGCAGGGCCTGCGCACTGCCGGCGCGCAGGGCACACAACTGCGCCACGCGCGTGCCGAGCGCCTCGCCGGAGCGGTGCGCATGCAGGGCAACGCGGTAGCCGGCCGCATGCAGCGTGGTGGCGATCTGCGCGCCGATGCGGCGACCTGCGCCGGTGATCAACACCACCTTGGAACTGTCTGTCATGGCGTACTCGCTCGGCGTTGCAAAGGGCTCGGCTATCCTGTGCATTGTCCCCGCAACCGGTGCCCGCATGCACGCCGACCTTCCTACTCCCGATCCGGACGCCCTGGCGCACAGCGATCGGCTGGCCGCGCATCTGCGCGCCGAGATCGCCGCCGCCGGTGGTGCGATTCCATTTTCGCGTTTCATGGAGCTGGCGTTGTATGCGCCGGGCCTGGGTTACTACAGCGCCGGCTCCAGCAAGTTCGGCGAGGCGGGCGATTTCGTCACCGCACCGGAGCTGGGTCCCTTGTTCGCGGCCACCGTGTCCGGTGCGCTGGCGCCGGTGCTGCAGCAGCTCGGGCCGCAGGCGCGCGTGCTGGAAGTGGGCGGTGGCAGCGGGGCATTCGCCGAAGTCACGCTCAAGCGCCTGCTCGAGCTGGATGCGCTGCCGGAGCGTTACGCGATCCTGGAGCCCAGCGCCGACCTGCGCGAGCGTCAGCGTGAGCGTTTGGGACGTAGCCTGATCCCGCCGGTGTTCGACCTGGTCGAGTGGCTGGACGGTCCGTTCCCGGACGATTGGGATGGGGTGCTGTTCGCCAACGAAGTGATCGACGCATTGCCCACGCCGCGCTTCACGCTGCGCGACGGCGAGGTGTATGAGGAGACCGTGGTGCTGGATGCGCAGCAGCAGTTCGCGCGCGGCGAGCAGCCGGCCGACGCCTTGCTGGGCGCGGCAGTGCGGCATCTGGAACGCTATCTGGAGCAGCCCTTCGCCGATGGCTATCGCTCCGAGTTGCTGCCGCAGTTGCCGTACTGGATCCAGGCCGTGGCCGGCGGCTTGAAGCGCGGTGCAATGCTGTTCGTCGACTACGGTTACCCGCGTGGGGAGTTCTACCGTGCGCAGCGCGAGGATGGCACCTTGCGCGCGTTCTATCGCCACCGCATGCATGAGGATCTGTATCGCTGGCCGGGCCTGCAGGACCTGACCGCATCGGTGGACTTCACCGCGCTGGCCGAGGCCGGTACCGGGGCCGGTTTCGAGCTGGCCGGCTACTGCACGCAAGCGAGCTTCCTGCTCGGCAACGGCCTGGATGCGTTGCTGGCACAGGCCGATACGCGTACCGATGAAGTAGGGCGCATGCGCTTGCGCGAGCAGATCAAGCGGCTGACCTTGCCCAGCGAAATGGGCGAGCGCTTCCAGGTGATGGGGTTTGCGCGCGATGTCGACTTTGCGCCGGCCTTTCTGGCGGGCGATCTCACATGGCGGCTGTGAGCCCGGCGCTGCGGCCGTTCCATCGACCACGGTTGTGGGTAGGCCTGTGGCTCGCGGCCATCCTGGTGGTGATCGCAGTGTGCCTGGGGCCGCCGCCGGAGTTTCCGGAACTGCCGTCCAACAGCGACAAGGGCGAGCACTTCCTGACGTTCGCATTGTTGTGCTGGGGGGCGGTGCAGCTGTTCGCCACCCGGCGCGCGCTGTTGTCTGCGGCATTCGGATTGGTGCTGCTGGGGATCGGCATCGAGATCGCGCAAGGGGCACTGACCACCAACCGCAGCGCGGATCCTTACGATGCGTTGGCCGATACGCTGGGCATCCTCGCCGGCTTGTGCCTGGCACGAACGCCGCTGCGGTGGGTGATGCTACGGATGGACAAGCGCCTGTTCGGGCCGCGCGAATAGGTCTCGTGTACAGCGGTTGATCTGTGGTTTTCCTCCAGGGCTCTTGCCCGCCCACCATGGCGGGACACGCTGCAAGGACGAGTGGCCGATCTTCGGCTCTGCGGATAGATCAGCTGTAGAGCGGGTGATGTGCGGTTTTTCTGCAGGGCCCTTGCCCGCCCACCATCGCGGGACACGCCGCAAGTACGTCCCTGTAGGCTCCGGCGCGGCATCCATGCCGCTCAGGGTCNTCGCGGGACACGCCGCAAGTACGTCCCTGTAGGCTCCGGCGCGGCATCCATGCCGCTCAGGGTCCCGCGACGGTGAGCGGGCAAGGACCAGTCGAGAGGGTCGGTGCGCAAAGTTAAGAGCAGTGCTGGGTGCGCCTCCATCATGAAGCATCGGCTCCATGTCTGATGCGCTCCGTAGTACAGATAGCTTTTTGGATGAGCGCCGACCAACTGTCTGGTGCGGTGTCCTCGCCGGTTGCGGGACCGTGTGGCGGCATGGATGCCGCCACCGCGCCGCCAAGGATGGGNAACTGTCTGGTGCGGTGTCCTCGCCGGTTGCGGGACCGTGTGGCGGCATGGATGCCGCCACCGCGCCGCCAAGGATGGGTTCACGGCGTCTCCCGCAGGCGGTGAGGGCACCGCGCCCTTGACCGGCAGAGCGTCGCTACAGCTTCATAACGCCCTGACTCAAAAGCTGGTCGTCCTGAGTTGGCACCGGTGGGTGTGGATGGGCTAGACGCCGTGGTTGCCTGAAACGGCTGCATGGTCGGGATACCCGACTGCACACCGTCGCTGCGCAGCATTTATGCGGAATTTACGCGGCGGCTGTCGCAGGTCCATAGCGACTTTACGCAGCGCGGGAAGACACTGCGCAGGTTGGCGGAGCGGTTCCGCCCTGGACGATTCCGATGCATCCCTTGACCTGTCTGCTCCATCGCCGCTGCGCGCGCGGTGCGGCAGCGCTTTGCCTCGTCGGCCCGCAGATGCTGCATGCGCCGCCGCACACCGTCTCCATCGCGCCGCGTTGCGCGCGTCTCGGGGAGTAGCCGACATGCCTGCCTGGTTGTCCCTGTTGTGCGGCGTGGCCGTGCTGGTTGCCGCTGCGTACCTGCTGTACGTGGTCCTGCGCCCCGAAGACTTCTGATGCGAGTGCGCTCCAATGATTGAAACTCTCCTTGTCTATGCGCTGGCCATCGTGCTGGCCTGGCCGCTTGGCCGCTATCTGGCGGCGGTGATGCGCGGCGCCCCGATGCGCGGCGATGCGCTGTTCGGCTGGATCGAACGGCCGCTGTATGCACTGCTCGGCACCCGCCCGCAGCAGGGCATGTCGTGGCGCGGCTATGCGGTGGCGTTCTTGCTCAGCAACCTGGTTGTCGGCCTGCTGACCTGGGCAGTGTTCATGACCCAGGCGTGGCTGCCGTTCAACCCGGACGCCGTCCCGAACATGCGCTGGGATACCGCGCTGCACACCATGGTGTCGTTCGTCACCAACACCAACCAGCAGCATTACTCGGGCCCGGCGCAGTTGTCGTATCTGGCGCAGATGAGCGGCATCGTCGGCCTGCAGGTGGTGACGCCGATGATGGGCCTGGCGTTGGCAGTGGCGACCTTGCGCGCCTTGTTCGGTGGGCGAGTTGCCGCAACGCTGTCCGATGCCTCGCTGCTGCCTCATGCGGCGGCGGGCAGCAAGTCACTGGTGGCTGGGCCGGACGCTCCGGAGATGGGCATGCCACGCCAGGGACGGCAGCCGTCGGGTTCCGGCATGGAGGACCTGCCGGACGCGGACGTCGGCAATTATTGGGCCGATGTGATCCGCGCCAGCGTGCGCGTCCTGCTGCCGTTGTGCCTGCTGTGGACGGTGCTGCTTGGCTGGCAGGGCGTGCCCTCCACGTTGCAGGGTGCGGCCACTGCCGCACCGCTGGACAGCAGTGCCGGCATGCCCAGGCAGACCATACCGGTCGGGCCGGTTGCGGCGATGGTCGCGGTCAAGCAGCTCGGCACCAATGGCGGCGGCTGGTACGGCCCCAACAGTTCGGTGGCGCTGGAAAATCCCACGCCGCTGAGCAATCTGCTGGAGACGCTGGCGCTGGTGCTGTTGCCGATGAGCGTGGTGTTCATGGTCGGCTACCTGACCGGGCGCAAACGGCTCACCGCCCTGGTATTGGGCACCATGCTGACGATGTCGGCCGCGTCCACCGCGCTGTTGCTGTGGTCCGAAGCGCATTCGGCCAGTGCCAGCTCGGCTGCCGTGATGGAAGGCAAGGAGGTGCGTATCGGCGCGGATGCGTCCGCGTTATGGGCGGCGTTGACCACGCAGACCTCCAACGGCTCGGTCAATGCGATGCACGATTCGCTGGCGCCGTTGAGCGGCCTGGTCACGCTGGTGGACATGCTGATCAACGCGATCTGGGGCGGCGTCGGCTGCGGTTTGCAGCAGTTCGTGGTGTATCTGCTGCTGAGCGTGTTTCTGGCCGGTCTGATGACCGGGCGCACGCCGGAGTTGTTCGGCCGCAAGATCGAAGCGCGCGAGGTGCAGCTGCTTGCGCTGCTGATCCTGCTGCAGCCGCTGGTGGTGCTGGGCTTCACCGCGGTGGCGCTGGCGGTGCCTGCAGTGACGGCCAATTCCAATCCCGGCTTCCATGGCATCAGCCAGGTGTTCTACGAGTACACCTCGGCCTTCGCCAACAACGGGTCGGGCTTCGAAGGGCTGGGCGATGCGACGTACTGGTGGAACCTGAGTTGCTCGGCGGTGCTGGCATTGGGCCGCTATCCCGCGCTGATCCTGCCGCTGATGGTGGCTGCGCGCATGGCAGTGAAGCGGCGTGCGCCCGAGTCGGCCGGCAGCCTGCAGGTCGAAACGCCAACCTTCGCGCTGACCCTGATGGCGATCGTACTGGTGCTCACCGTGCTGCAGTTCATGCCGGCACTGGTGCTGGGTCCTATCGCTGAACACCTCGCCCTGGCGGCGTCCTGAGAGTTTGAGCAATGTCTACGATCGATACGACTGAAAAACGCGAGCGCGGTGACGCCGCGTTGTTCGACGCCGCCGTGCTGGTGGCGGCGATGCGCGCGGCCTTCCGCAAGTTGGCGCCGCGGCATCTGTTGCGCAGCCCGGTGATGGCGGTGGTGATGGGCGGCACGGTGCTGGCGGCGGTGATCACCGCCAGCGGCCATGGCAATGCCGGTTTCGGCTGCGCGGTGACGGCGATCCTGTTCGTCACCGTGCTGTTCGGCAATTTCGCCGAGGCCATCGCCGAGGCCCGCGGGCGTGGACAGGCCGCCTCGTTGCGCCGTGCGCGCAAGGATCTGGTCGCACGCCGGGTGGAAACCGCACTCGGCGGCCGCGAGACCCGCGTGCCGGCGTCCGAACTGCGCCCGGGCGACTACGTGATGGTGTCCGAAGGCGAATTCGTCCCGGCCGATGGCGAGATCGTGCGCGGTGTTGCAACGATCAACGAAGCGGCGGTGACCGGCGAATCGGCACCGGTGCTGCGCGAGGCCGGCACCGATCGCAGTGGCGTGATCGGCGGTACGCGCGTGCTTTCCGACGAGATCGTGTTCAAGGTCACCGCCGAACCGGGGCAGAGTTTTCTCGATCGCATGATCGCCCTGGTGGAAGGCGCCAACCGGCAGAAGACGCCGAACGAAATCGCACTCACCTTGTTGCTGGCGGCGATGACGCTGACCTTCCTGATCGTGGTCGCCTCGTTGCCGGCAATTGCCGGTTTCGTCGGGGTCACGCTGGATCCGTTGTTGCTGATCGCATTGCTGGTGTGCCTGATCCCGACCACCATCGGCGGGCTATTGCCGGCGATCGGTATTGCCGGCATGAACCGCGCGCTGTCGGCCAATGTGCTGGCCAAGTCCGGCAAGGCGGTGGAAGTGGCCGGTGACGTGGACGTGCTGTTGCTCGACAAGACCGGCACCATCACCTATGGCGACCGCCAGGCTACCGCGTTCCATCCGCTGGCCGGCATCGACCGTGCACAGCTGCGCGATGCGGCAATGCTGGCCTCGCTGGCCGACCCGACGCCGGAAGGCAAGTCCATCGTCAAGCTGGCGCGCCAGCAGGGTGCCGTGGCGGTCGAGCCGGAGGACGCGCATTTCATCGCCTTCACCGCGCAAACCCGCATGTCCGGCGTGGATGTGGCCGGGCGCAGCATCCGCAAGGGTGCCGGCGATGCGATCGTGGCGTACGTGCAGGCGCAGGGCGCCACGGTGTCGCCGGAATTGAACGGGCGCATCGAGGAAGTCGCGCGCGCCGGCGCCACCCCGCTGGTGGTGGCCGAAGGCCGGCATGTGCTGGGCGTGGTCGAGCTGAGCGACGTGGTCAAGCAAGGCATCAAGGAAAAATTCGCGCAGCTGCGTGCGATGGGCATCAAGACGGTGATGATCACCGGCGACAACCCGCTCACTGCTGCCGCGATTGCCGCCGAAGCCGGCGTGGACGACTACATCGCCCAGGCGCGCCCGGAAGACAAGCTGGCCCGCATCCGCGCCGAGCAGGCCGGCGGGCGGCTGGTGGCGATGGTGGGCGACGGCACCAACGATGCGCCGGCGCTGGCCCAGGCCGACGTGGGCCTGGCGATGAACTCCGGCACGCAGGCGGCCAAGGAAGCCGGCAACATGGTCGACCTGGATTCGGATCCGGCCAAGCTGCTGGCGGTGGTCGAAGTGGGCAAGCAGCAGCTGATCACGCGCGGTGCGTTGACCACGTTCTCGCTGGCCAACGACGTGTCCAAGTATTTCGCGATCCTGCCGGCGCTGTTTGCCGCGGCGATTCCGTCGATGGCCGCGCTCAACGTGATGCAGTTGTCCAACCCGCGGCATGCGGTGCTGGCGGCGTTGATCTTCAATGCGCTGATCATTCCCGCATTGATCCCGCTGGCCTTGCGCGGCGTGCGCTTTCGTCCGTCCAGCGCCACGGCCCTGTTGCGCCGGAACATGCTGATGTACGGCGTGGGCGGCGTGTTGCTGCCGTTTGCCGCCATCAAGTTGATCGACCTGGCGCTTGTCGCCGCCCTGGGAAACTGAGTCATGACCACTTCTTCAAACACCCGCATGTCCGCTGCGCTGCCGTTGCGTGACGACGGCGCCCTGCGCGGTTCGGTGATGCTGGCGTTGTTCGTCCTGCTCGGCCTGGGCCTGAGCTATTCGTTGATCGCCACCGGCATCACCGGCGCCTTGTTTCCCGCGCAGGCGCATGGCTCTCTGCTGCGCGATGACGCACGCGTGGTCGGCTCGGCCCTGGTGGCCCAGCCGTTTGCCGATGCGCGCTATTTCCAGCCACGCCCCTCGGCGGCCAAGTACGACCCGACCGCGGCGGCCGGCAGCAACCAGGCGCGCTCCAATCCCGACCTGCAGGCCCGCATCGCCGCCACGCGCGCCGAGGTGGCGGCGCGCGACGGCATCGCGCCGGAGGCAGTTCCCGGCGAATTGCTGACCCAGTCCGGCAGCGGCCTGGACCCGCACCTGAGCCCGGCCGCGGTGCAGGTGCAACTGCGCCGCGTCGCCACCGCGCGCGGCTGGCCGGAACAGCGCGTCGCCGCGCTGGTCCAGGCCGCCACCGAACGGCCACAGTTCGGCCTGCTCGGGCAGGCGCGGGTGAATGTGCTGGCACTGAACCTGGCGCTGGATCGCGCCGGGAATGGGGAGTCCGGAATCGGGAATGGGTCAAAGCCACAACGCTAGATCTGTCAGCTCGCGGTAGGCTCCACACATCCCCAATCCCGACTCCCCAATCCCGGCCTTCATGATCGACGCCCGCACCCAACAAGCCGACGCGCTGATCGGCGAACTGCAGCGCGAACATGGCGGGCGTCTGACGGTCTTCCTGGGCGCCGCGCCGGGGGTGGGCAAGACCTACGCGATGTTGTCGCGCGCGCGCGAGCGCCTGCGCCAGGGCATGGACGTGGTGGCCGGAGTGGTGGAAACCCATGGCCGCAGCGAGACCGCCGCACTGCTGGATGGCCTGCCGTTGCTGGCGCGTACCCGCATCAGCTACCAGGGCCGGCAGCTGGAAGAGCTCGACCTGGACGCCTTGCTCGCGCGCAAGCCCAAGCTGGCCCTGATCGACGAGCTGGCCCACCGCAACGTGCCCGGCAGCCGGCACGAGCGGCGCTGGCAGGACATCGTCGAACTGCTCGATGCCGGCATCGATGTCTACACCACGGTCAACATCCAGCATCTGGAAAGCCTCAACGACATCGTGCTGCGCATCACCGGGGTGCGCGTGTCCGAGACTGTGCCCGATGCGGTGTTCGACCGCCTGCGCGACATCGTGCTGGTGGATCTGCCGCCGCGCGAACTGATCGAACGCCTGCAGCAGGGCAAGGTGTATCTGCCCGAGCAGGCGACCCAGGCCTTGCAGGCGTTCTTCTCGCCCTCCAACCTCACCGCCCTGCGCGAGCTGGCGATGCAGACCGCGGCCGACCGCGTCGACAGCGACCTGCGCGACACCCAGGCCGCGCGCGGACTGCCGGGCACTGCCGCCTTGCGTCGCCGCGTGGTGGTGGCCATCGACGGGCGTGGCGGCTCGGATTATCTGGTGCGGGTGGCGCGGCGGCTGTCCGAGCGGCGCGACGCGCCGTGGACGGTGGTCACCGTGCAGACGCGCACCGTGGCCGATGCCGCCTGGCAGCTGGAGATCGACCGCGCGTTTGCACTGACACGCCGGTTGGGTGGGGATACCGCGCTGCTGCATGGCGCCAACGTCGCACAGGCCTTGCTGGATTTCGCTGCGCAAAACGGCGTGTCCACGCTGGTGCTGGGGCGCACGCGCGAACGCCCGCTGGCGCGCATGTTCAACCGCACGCTGACCCAGCAATTGCTGCAGCGGGGCGCGCATTACGAACTGGTCATCGTCAGCTCCGCCGATGCGCGTGCACGCGCGCGCCAGCGTTGGCGCAATCCGCGCCAGTGGCTGCAGCGCTACGACCTGGCGTTCGCGGCGATTGCCGCCGCTGCAGCGGTCGCGGTGGCGTGGGTGATCCAGCGCTGGACCGACATCGACGACCTGTCGATGGTGTTCATCGTCGCGGTGGTGCTGGTGGCCTCGCGCACACGCATGGCCGCCGCGGTGATCGCCGCGCTGCTGAGTTTTGTCGCCTACAACTTCTTCTTCATCGAACCGCGCTTCACCCTGCACATCAGCGCGCGCCAGGGCGTGGTGACGGTGTGCCTGTTCCTGATCGCCGCCCTGGTGGCCGGCCGCCTGGCCTCGCGCCTGCGCAGCCAGGTGCTGGCCCTGCGCGCCGCCAACGCGCACGCCAACGCGCTGCAGGCGCTGGCCCGCGAGCTCAGCACCGCCGCCGACCTGGGGCAGGTGCTGGAAGCCGGCCGCCGCGCGCTGGCCACGGCACTGGATGCCGAGGCCTGGTTGCGGCTGGAGCAACGCGAGAGCGATGCGCCGGCCAGCTTCGGCGCACTCGATCGCAGCGCGGCGGAGTGGACCCAGCGCCACGGGCAGCCGGCGGGCCACTTCACCGACACGCTGGCCGGCGCGCAGTGGTGGTGCCTGCCGGTGCGGCACGAACGTGGCAGCCTTGGCGTGGCCGCGTTGCGCTTTCGTCAGAGCGTGCAGCGGCCCGGCCTGGAGCAACGCCGGCTGGCCGAAGCGATGGTGGAGGACATCGGCCAGGCCGCACTGCGTACGCGCCTGGTCGCCGATCTGGAGGGCGCGCGCGTCAGTGGCGAAACCGAGCGCCTGCGCTCGGCATTGCTGTCCTCGGTCTCGCATGACCTGCGCTCGCCGCTGGCCTCGATGATCGGCTCGGCCAGCAGCCTGGCCAGCTACGGCGATGCGATGGACGCGCACGACCGCCACAGCCTGCTGGACACCATCCAGCTCGAAGGCGAGCGGCTGGATCGCTACATCCAGAACCTGCTCGACATGACCCGGCTCGGCCACACCGGGCTGACCTTGAAGCGCGACTGGATCGGCGTGGACGAGTTGATCGGCTCGGCCACGCGGCGGCTGCAGCGCTACCAGCCGGCAGTACGGCTGCACCTGGAGCTGGCCGCCGACCTGCCGGCGATCTGGGTGCACCCTGCACTGGTGGAACAGGCGATCTTCAACGTGCTGGAGAATGCGGCGAAATTTTCGCCAGCTGGCGTGGCCGTCACCGTGCAGGCGCGGCTGCAGGCCGGCGCCCTGCAGATTGATATCGGCGACCAGGGCCCCGGCATTCCCGAGGACGAGCGCGCGCGCATCTTCGACATGTTCTACAGCGTGGAGCGTGGCGACCGCGGCCGCCATGGCACCGGGCTGGGCCTGACCATCTGCCAGGGCATGATCGGCGCGCATGGCGGCAGCGTGGAGGCGCTGGCCGGCGCCGATGGTCACGGCACCACGATCCGCATTACGCTGCCGTTGCTCGTTCCTGCCGCGCCACCTCGCCCCGATGCCGACTGACCCCACTGCCATCCCGCCTGCCCGCGTGCTGATCGTCGACGACGAGCCGCAGATCCGCCGCTTTCTCGACATCAGCCTGCGCGCACAGGGGTATCGCGTGCTGCAGGCCGGCACCGGCGAAGAAGGTCTTGCGCTGCTGGCCGGGCAGGGCGCCGAACTGGTGGTGCTGGACATCGGCCTGCCCGACCGCGACGGCCACGAGGTGCTGCGCGAGATCCGCCAGTGGTCCAGCGTGCCGGTGATCATGCTCACCGTGCGCGCCGGCGAAACCGAAAAGGTCGCCGCGCTCGATGCCGGCGCCAACGACTACGTCACCAAGCCGTTCGGCGTACAGGAACTGATGGCGCGCATCCGCGCGCTGCTGCGCCAGGCCGGCGCCGCCAGCACGGTGGAGGAGAGCGTGTTCGACGACGGCCGCCTGCATATCCATCTGGGCCTGCGCGAGGTCACCCTCGATGGCGAGGCGGTGCCCTTGAGTCGCAAGGAATACGCCCTGCTCGCGCTGCTGTTCAAGCACGCCGGCCGCGTGGTCACCCAGCCGCAGCTGCTGCGCGAGGTGTGGGGCCCCACCCATGAAGACGACACCCATTACCTGCGCATCCTGGTCGGCAAGCTACGCCAGAAACTGCACGACGATGCCGCCGCCCCGCATTACATCGTCACCGAACCGGGCGTGGGGCTGCGCTTCATCGGGGTGACGCGCTGAGGCGGTAGCGTCACTCGAGCGGTGGCAGCACCTTGCCCGGATTCAGGATCCCGTCCGGATCCAGCGCGGCCTTGATCGCACGCATCGCCGCCAGCGTCGGTGCGCTGAAGGCCTGGGCCATGAAATCGCGCTTGGCCACGCCGATGCCGTGCTCGCCGGAGAGCGTGCCTTCCAGCGCCAGCACCAGCGTAAACAGGCGCGGCAATGCGGCATGCGCGCGTGCGTCCTCGTCGGCATCGGCCGGGTCGTACATGATGTTGACGTGCAGGTTGCCATTGCCGGCATGGCCGAAAGCCACAATCGGCAGCGCGAACTCCGCAGCCAATGCCTCCACGCCGGCCACCAGGTCGGGAATGCGCGACACCGGCACCACCACGTCTTCGTTGATCTTGCCGGGCTTGATCGTGCGCAGCGCCGGCGACAACGCGCGGCGTGCCGCCCACAGCTTGTCGCGCGCGCTGCCATCGGCGGCCACGTCCAGGCTCACCACGCCCTCGCCATCGGCGGCATCGTGCAAGGCCTGCAAGGCATAGGGCAGGGTGTCGTGATCGCCATCGGCTTCGATCAGCAGCATCGCGCCGGCCTCGGGCACGTCGCTGCCATTGCGGCGCAGTAACGCGATCGCACTGGCGTCCATGAATTCCAGCATCGTCGGCGTGGTCGGTTGTGCCATGATGCGCGACACCGCCGCCGCGGCGCTGGCCGCATCGCGATACAGCGCGCGCAAACCGGCTTGTGCGATCGCACGCGGGGTCAGCTTCAAGGTCGCCTCGACGATGATCGCCAGGGTGCCTTCGCTGCCGATCAAAAGATGTGTGAGGTCGTAGCCGGTGGAGTTTTTGGTATACGCACCACCGCAGCGGATCACCTCGCCGGTGCCGGTCACTGCGACCAGGCCGAGCACGTTGTCGCGGGTGGTGCCGTACTTCACCGCGCGCGGGCCGCCGGCATTGGTGGCCAGGTTGCCGCCGACGCTGCAGATGTCCGCGCTGGACGGATCCGGCGGCCAGAACAGGCCGTGCGGCTGCAGGGCCTGCTGCAACTCGCCATTGAGCAGGCCAGGTTGCACCACGGCGCAGCGGTCCTGCGGACGCAGCGCAAGGATGCGGTTCATGCGCGCCATCGACACCACCACGCCGCCGGCAAACGGCACTGCCGCACCGGTGGTGCCGGTGCCCGCGCCACGCGCCACGATCGGCACGCCATGCGCGCGACAGGCCTGCACGATCGCCACCACCTCCGCGGTATCGCGCGGCAGGGCAACGGCGGCGGGCAAGGCGCAGCGGCGCGAATCGTCCTCGCCATGGCGACGCCGCGCGTCGGCGCCGGTGAGCCAGCCATCGGGGCCAAGCCGCGCGGCCAGCAAGTCGGCCAGGGCAGTGGGGAGTACATCGGTCATGACAGGTGATCCTGTGGTGCCGCGCGCTGGATGCATTTCCATCCCAGCACCGCGACGGTGAGCGGCAGCCAGACCCAGCGCAGCTCGGAGAGCAGCGTGGCCAGGCCGCGCGCATTGAAGAAACCGGTGGCGAACGGCGACACGCGAATCGGGCGCCACGGCGCGAACCAGCGCGCTTCGCTCCATGGCCAGGCCAGCGCAACGCCCAATCCGCCGGAGGTCATCGCATCCAGCAGCGGATGCGAGGCGGTGCAGAGGAACAAGAATGCCGCCGCCTGCAGTGCGTCCGCACGCAACGGGCGATGCGCAGTACCGCCCAGCAGCGCGATCAGCCCGGCGAACAGCAACGAGTGGCTGGCGCCGCGATGGCCGAACGCATCGGCGTACGGGACATGCAACGCGAACGCCAGCACATCGGCATCGGGCACCATCGCCGCGACGATGCCGGCAGCGAGCAGGCGCGGCGACAGGCGGCCGCGTTCACTGGCGCACCAGAGCGCCAGCGGCACCGCGGCGTGGGTAAGGATGGTGGGCATCGCGCGTGGGTCGTTGTCAGCAGTCGTCGGCGCGGAAGGCGTCGCGGATCCAGTTCAGCGCCGGCGGTTCGCCGCTGGCTTCCACCACATCGAAGCGGCACGGCAAGCTCGCCAGTGCCGGGTGATAGGCCAGGAACAATTGCGCGGCCAGCACCAGCTTGCGGCGCTTGCGCGCATCCACCGACGCCGCGCCGCCGCCGAAGCGGTTGTCGCGGCGGTAACGCACTTCCACGAATACCAGCGCCTGGCCGTCGCGCATCACCAGATCCAGTTCGCCGCCGCGGTAGCTGGCATTGCCCACCACCAGCCGCAGCCCGGCCTGCTCCAGCAGCGCGCGGGCGGCCGCTTCCACCGCCGCACCACGTTGCTGACGCGCTGCCGGCATGGCGTCAGCGGCCGTCGGCGATCGGCACCGGGCGGCCACCGTTGAAGGTGGACCAGGCCGGGGTGCGCAGCACGTTGCCGAAGCCGTCCAGATGCAGGGTGCCGGTGGCGCCGCGCAGCCCGCCATCGGTGCCGGTGGCGAGCTTTTCCAGATACGCGCTGATCTTCCAGGCGTCGTAGCCGAACGCGAACAGGCGCGCGCCCGGCCCGCGTGCGCTGGGCAACGTGCTGGCGACCTGGGTGGAGGCCGGCAGCCCGGACACGCCCAGGGCGGTCCAGGTTTCGCTCGGGTAGACGATGCCGTCCAGGGCCAGGTCGTCCTCGATCTTGCCGGTGCCGGCCACCAGCTGCGAGGTGCCCACCCGCGACTTGCCGGCGAATCCGCTCAAGGCCAGTTGCGGCGCCAGTGCGCGCGCGGTGTTGCCACGCACTGCCAGGAACACCGCGTCGGCGCTGCCGTAGTTGCGCAGCTGCGCACCGATGTCGCCTGGCACATCGGCCACGCTGATGCTGCCGGCGATGGTGCCGCCGCGCTCGCTGAAGCGGTCGCGGAAGGCCTTGATGGTGCGCTTGCCGTTGTCGTCGCTGGTGCCGACGATCAGCACGTTGCGGCGCTCGCGCGCGAGCAGGTACTCGGCAGCCATGATGCCGTCGTCTTCCGGCGCCAGCGAAAAGCCGGCGCTGCCGCTGGGCGGCGCCTTGTTGTCGGTGGGGCGGTTGAGCGCCAGCACCGGCACCGCGAGCTGGCCGCGTGCGAACAGCGCGCTGACCTCGTCGCGGCCCAGCGGGCCGACCACGTAGTCGACCCCGGCACCCACGGCCTTGTCGTAGGCGGCATTGGCGCCGGCGGCAGTGCCGGCGGTGTCGAAGAACTGCACCTCCGGGCGGCGGCGGGTTTCGGCGTAATAGCCGGCCAGCAGGCCGTCGCGCACCGGGGCCGAGGCGGTGGCCAGGTTGCCGGTGAGCGGCAGCAGCACGCCCAGCTTGACCGGCGGGCGATACCCATCGCGCTCGGCCGGCGGGCGCTTGCTGGTGTCAAAGCCCCATTGCGCATCGCGCTCGAACGCGCGCGGCAGCGCCAGGCCGCGGCTGATCATGGCCCGCCCGGCGAAGTTGTACAGCGGATCGCCCGCCGGCAGCGCCGCGGTGCGGCTCTTCAGCGTGGCGTCGTCGAGTGCAGCCAGCAGGCGCACGATCGCGCGCTGGTTCTCGCTGCGCGCGGTGCCGCTCAGGCTGGCATCGGCGCGTGCACGTGCGGCGGCCGCGCCGTACAGGTCGCCGGTGGCTTCCAGCGCCGCGGCATGGGCCACCAGCCAGCGCGTCTGCAGCGGCTGGGGCAGGCCATGCGGGCTGTCACCCAGGGCCTGCAGCGCCTGGGCGCCCTGCTTGTCGAGCACTGCCAGTTCGCCGGTCAGCAGGTTGAAGCGGGCGCGGTCGTCGCCGCTCAGGTGGCGCGCATTGACCTGCGCGAGCAGGGTGCGTGCGCGCGCGTCGTCGCCGGCGTCGTGCCAGCCGAACGCCGATGCCGCCAGCAGCCGGCTGCGCTGCGCACCGCTGGCGCCGGCGGCCTCGGCTTCCAGCTGCTGCGCCGCCTCGCGCGGCTTGCCCTGGTCCAGCAATGCCAGCGCCGCGCTCTGGGTCGGCGAGGCGGTCTGGGTGACGCTGCTGGTGGCACAACCGGCGGCCAGCATCACCATCAGCGACAGGGCGGAGATCCTTGCAACACGCTTGTTCATTTCAGATCCATTGGACGGGGCCCGCCGGGGCGGACCGTTAAAAACGCTACGATTCTACCCTTTGCCCTACGGAATACCGTCGATGACCTCCCCCGGAACCCTGCACGTGGTCGCCACGCCGATCGGCAACCTGGCCGACCTGTCGCCGCGTGCGCAGGAGGTGCTGCGTGGCGTGGCCGCGATCTGCGCCGAAGACACCCGCCACACCCGCCAGCTGCTCGGCCACTTCGGCATCGACCGCCCATTGCTGGCCCTGCACGACCACAACGAAGACGCCATGTCCGAGCGCATCGTCGCGCGCCTGCGCGAGGGCGAGTCGCTGGCCATCGTCAGCGACGCCGGCACCCCGCTGGTCAGCGACCCCGGCTTCAAGCTGGTGCGTGCCGCCCGCGCCGCCGGGATCCGGGTCAGCCCGGTGCCGGGCGCCTGCGCGGCGATCGCTGCCCTCAGCGTGGCCGGCCTGCCCAGCGACCGTTTCGGCTTCGAGGGCTTTTTGCCGGCCAAGAGCGCCGCGCGCCGCGAGCGCCTGGCGCACCTGGCCGGCGAGACCCGCACCCTGGTGTTCTACGAATCTTCGCACCGCATCGTCGAGTCGCTGGCCGACCTGCGCGGGGCCTTCGGCGACGAGCGTCCGGCGGTGATCGCCCGCGAGCTGACCAAGCTGTTCGAAACCGTGCTCGACGGCACCCTGGCGCAGTTGCAGGCCAGGGTCGAAGCCGACGACAACCAGCGCAAGGGCGAGTTCGTGGTGATGGTGCAGGGCGCCGCCGACGCCGCCGAAGGCCAACTGGCCGAAGGCCGCCGCGTCTACGCCAAGCTTGCCGAACACCTGCCGCCGTCCACGGCCGCCAAGCTGGCCGCCGAACTGACCGGCGCGCCGCGCAAGGCCTTGTATGGCGGCTAGGTGTGCCGTTGCAGGAGCAGGTATACGTGCATTGGGATTTTTCTCGGTAAGGCCTTTCGCGCCCGGGTGCGCTCCTACGGGCAATTGCGGGCTTGCCGGCAACGGCGGGGGAAATCGCGGCGCCGTTGTGCACGGTGGCGATAGCGTATAGTGCGCCCCGGCGGAGTCGGCCAGACAGTCGCGTCACTCGCAAGGGTGCCGAGGAAAGTCCGGGCTCCATAGGGCAAGGTGCCAGGTAACGCCTGGGCGGCGCGAGCCGACGGAAAGTGCAACAGAGAGATACCGCCGAACGGTCCTGCCACCCCATTGCCGCCTTCTGAACGAGGCGGGCTCGACTTGACGGCGAAGCCGGGCAAGTGCCTTCCGGAGACGGCAATGGGGTGGCAGGGCGCGTGGTAAGGGTGAAATGGTGCGGTAAGAGCGCACCGCGAGTCCGGTAACGGACCGGCACGGCAAACCCCACCTGGAGCAAGACCAAATAGGGATCCATTGGCGTGGCCCGCGCTGGATCCGGGTAGGTTGCTTGAGCGCTGCGGTGACGTAGCGCCTAGACGAATGACTGTCCACGACAGAACCCGGCTTACCGGCCGGCTCCGCCACCTTGCTTTGGGCATCGCCCAAAGCTAAGGCGCCCACGCTTCGTACCGCCGGTGGCGGTACAAAACGCGGGTCCCGCTCCGGGCATGCCAGAACCCCGCGGCGGTCGCCGCGCCCCCTTGACTCGAGGGGGCTTGCACTCGGTGAGTTACCCGGTGCGTTCAGCGGTTTGCGATCAACGTGATTTTGCTGCTTCGATCGTTGTTGCCTGGCTTGGGCTTTGCCCTCGCGGCTGGCATTCGCTTCGCCTGCGTTGACGTTGGCGCTTAAGCCGAACGAGCGGGTGAACAGCTGGCGCTTAGCCGAACGAGCGGGTGAACAGTTCGTCCAGGGCGTCGATGATGGTTTGGCCCTGGTCTTTCAGGGAGCCGGCAGGTGTGCTGAGCACCGCCAGTGGCACCGAGGTCATTTCCAGCGGTTGCAGGATGACGCGTTGGCCGGCGACGGTGAGTTCCGGGGTGAAGCGGGACGGGGTCGGGGAGTGGCTGGACTTGACCACCAGCGGCACCACCACGCGGCGCGGTGAGGCGTCGAAGATTTTCGACTGGACGACGACTACGTAAGGGATGTGCTTGTTCTGGCCGACGTTTGCGTAGACATCGAACTGGTCGGTCATAGCGTGGAGAACTCGTCGGCGAACGAGCCATGCGCGTCGGTGAAGGTCTTCCATTCACTTGCAGCGCGCTGCAATTCCATCGCCCTGGCGCTGTGGCTGTCGCGCTCTTTGGTGACGTAGTCGGCCAGCAGTTCTTCGACCTTCGCCGACAGGTTGCCGGTCATCGCCCGTGCCTGCGCGGCCAGATCCGAGTTGATGGTCAGGTTCAGCGGCTTCTTTTGCGCGGAACTGTCGTAGTAACGGCTCATGATTGGCCTCCCGTCATTAATGCGCACGCTATGCGCATGATTGTACGTTGTCAACGCGTACCGACGATCTCCAGCCGCGTCTGGCCCTGGAAGATCCCGCTCGGGCCGAAGCGGCGTTCGTGGATGAAGCCGCTGCCCTGGTGATCCACCGCGACGATCGTGCTGGCGCGGGTGCCGTAGCTGGGTCCGGTGATGAAGGCGGCCGAGAGCAGGCGTTCGGTGGGCAGGTCCACGCCGGTGTGGGGCAGGGCGGCGTCGGGCGCGACAGCCGGGTTGCCCAGGGCGGTCCACAGCGGTTGCAGGTCCTCGCTGCCTGCAGCGCACCAATCGCGCAAGGCCGCAGTCAATGCAGCGGTCTTGGGCCAGTGCGCATCCAGCGGGCCGTTGGACATGCCGTGGATGCCAGGCGCCAGCGTGCGTGCCAGTGGCGGATGGTTGCTGAGGTGTTCGCAGCGCTCGGCGTCGCACAGCAATAGATTGAAGGGCGGGAACTCGTGCGCGGCCGCGGCCAGGTCGCTGGCGTAGGCGGCCGCGTCCAGGCTGCCGGCCAGGTAATCGGCAATCAGGTGCCCGCGCGAGCGGCCGGACGCAGTGGCGAGCGGGTCGCGCACATTGGTCACCACCGCGGCGCGTCCGCCGCCACCCAGGCCCACCCAGCTGCCGCCGGAACGCAGGTCGCGGCCCGCCAGCACGCCGTCGGCGGGGGCTGGCCAGCGCGCCAGGGCGGCGGTCGGGCGGTCGTGGAATTCATCGCGGTTGCCGGCCAGCAGCAGGCGCCAGCGCGGGTGGGTTTTCCAGGCAAGAGCAACCAGGCACATGCCGCCGATTGTCGCCTGTTTGCGCAGTCACGATGTGCAGCTGGCGCAGTGTGAAGTGAGACTGCGGTCGGGTTTACATGGCCTTCACGCCCCTGAATTTTCGTTCAATCTCAAAATCTGAGATGAAACAGCAACTTGTGGATAACCTTTGAACAAGTCTCTAAAGAGTGCTGCAACTCATTGATGCGACTGGCGATTTAGGACCTCCAAAGTTGTTGACAACCTTTGACGCGCTGCTAAGGTGGGCATCGGAGGGAAAACCAGGTGTTTTGTGGTTTTTCGTGGTTCAATGATCCCCCAGCGGGTATTCGAGGTTGTATTCGGTGTTTCAGGGCGAGACTGCCATCACGGTGGACGACAAGGGGCGCATGGCGGTGCCAACCGCGTATCGCGACCTGGTCACGCGCGTGAGCGGCAATCGCCTGGTACTCACCTACAACCCGTTCGAGGCCGGATGCCTGTGGCTGTATGCGGAAAAGGAGTGGGAGCGGGTGCGTGACGATGTGATGTCCAAACCCAATACCCAGCGCGTGGTCCGCACGCTGCAGCAGAAGCTGGTGGGTTCTTCCGCGGTGCTGGAGCTGGACGCCAATGGCCGTCTGAGCATCCCGGCCAGCCACCGCAACGCGGTCGGCATCGAGAAGAAGGCCGTGCTGCTGGGCATGGGCGACAAATTCGAACTCTGGAGCGAGCAGGCACATCGCGCACTGATCCAGCAGACATTGTCTGACGGGGATCTGGGCGATGAATTGCTCGATCTCAGGTTGTGAGCCGGGGTGCCCGGATGCGCGGTGAAGCGCAGCCCGGTCACCCGGTGTCGCAGCCACCGGCGGCCCATGTGCCGGTGCTGTACACGCAGGTTCTGGACGGCCTGCAGGTGATCGAAAACGGAACCTATCTCGATGGCACCTTCGGGCGTGGCGGACACGCCCGTGGCGTGCTGCAACACCTTGGCCCGGGAGGTCGACTGCTGGTGATGGACAAGGACCCCGACGCGATTGCCGTGGCCGAACAGGCGTTCGGTGGCGATGCGCGCGTGTCCATCCATCGCGGCAGCTTTGCCGGCCTCGGCCAGGTGGTCGCTGCGGCAAGCGTCGACGGCATCCTGCTGGATCTGGGCGTGTCCTCGCCGCAGCTGGACGTGGCCGGGCGCGGTTTCAGTTTCGGCAAGGACGGCCCGCTGGACATGCGCATGGACCCGGACGCCGGCCAGAGCGCGGCCGAGTGGCTGGCGCAGGCCAGCGAGCGCGAGATCGCCGACGTGTTGTGGACCTATGGCGAAGAGCGCCAGAGCCGCCGCATCGCGCGCGCCATCGTGGCGCGTCGCGCCGAACAGCCGCTGCTGCGCACCGCGCAACTGGCCGAGCTGATCGCCTCGGTGATGCCGCGCGGCGACAGCAAGACTCATCCGGCCACGCGCAGCTTCCAGGCGATCCGCATCTACATCAACCGCGAGCTGGACGATCTGGAAGCCGGCCTGGATGCCGCCCTGGGCGCGCTCAAGCCCGGCGGCCGCCTGGCGGTGATCAGCTTCCACTCGCTGGAGGACCGCATCGTCAAGCAGTTCATGGCCCGCTACGCCAAGGCCCCGCCGAGCAACCGCCGCCTGCCCGAAGCCCAGCCCTTCGTGCCGACGCTGCAGCTGATCAGCGGCGCCATCAAGGCCGACGACGCCGAACTGAGCGTCAACCCGCGCGCCCGCAGCGCGGTATTGCGGGTGGCCGAGAAGCTGGGATTCGGGAGTAGGGATTCGGGATTGGAAAAGCGCTCTGAGCGAATCTCGAATCCCGAATTCCCAATCCCGGCGTCTCAAGGAGACGCCCAATGAGCCGCCTGCTGCTGATCGTGCTGCTGGCCTGCAGCATCGCCTCGGCGATCGGGGTGGTGTACATGCGCCACATGCATCGCAAGCTGTTCGTGCAGTTGTCCAAGCTCGAACACACGCGCGATGAATTGAATATCGAATTCGGCCGGCTGCAACTGGAGCAGGCCACCTGGGCGGAAAGCAACCGCGTGGATCAGGTCGCGCGTGCGCGCATCGGGATGAAGTTCCCGGAGACCAACGACATCGTGGTGGTGCGCCCATGACGATGCCGCAGCACAGCCGTTTTGCACGGCGCAGCCGCCCGCAGGGTGGCGCACTGGCTGGTGCACACGGAGGTGCGCCATGAAAGCCGGCCGCAACCGCGCGCGCAGCAACTTCAACCTGCGTGGCCGCCTGACGCTGGTCGGCATCGCGCTGGGCCTGTGCTCGGTGACGCTGATCGGCCGCGCGGCGTTCGTGCAGCTGGTCAACCGCGATTTCTACCAGCGCCAGGGCGAGGCGCGCTACCTGCGCGAGCTGCCGATCGCCACCTCGCGCGGCATGATCACCGACCGCAACGGCGAGCCGCTGGCGGTGTCCACGCCGGTGGAATCGATCTGGGTCAATCCGCAGGAACTGTTGCGCAACCCGGACCGCATTCCCGAGCTGGCCAAGGCGCTCGGCCAGCCGCTGGACGAGTTGAACGCCAAGCTGGCGCAGAAGGCCGGCAAGGAATTCATGTACCTGCAGCGCCGGATCAACCCGGACAAGGCGCATGCGATTGTCGACCTGAAGATTCCCGGCGTGTTCTCGCAGCGCGAGTTCCGGCGCTTCTATCCGCAAGGCGAGGCGATGGCCCACGTGCTGGGCTTCACCAATATCGACGACCGCGGCCAGGAAGGGCTGGAGCTGGCCTTCGACGAATGGCTGCGCGGCAAGCCGGGCTCCAAGAAGGTGGTGCGCGATGCGCGCGGCGCGATCGTGGAGAGCGTGGACCTGGTGCGTCCGGCGCAGCCGGGCAAGGACCTGACGCTGAGCATCGATCGCCGCATCCAGTTCCTGGCCTACAAGGAGCTGCGCAACGCGCTGGTCGAAAACAACGCTGCCGGCGGCTCGATGGTGGTGATGGACGTGGCCACCGGCGAAGTGCTGGCGATGGTCAACCTGCCGACCTACAACCCCAACGCGGTCACCGGCATCAACCCGTCGGCGCGGCGCAACCGTGCGGTCACCGATCTGGTCGAGCCGGGCTCGACGATGAAGCCGCTGACCGTGGCCACCGCGTTGACCGCCGGCGTGGTGACCAAGGACACCGTCATCGACACCAACCCCGGCTACATGTCGGTGGGGCGCTTCACCATCCGCGATGTGCCGCGCAACAACGGCGTGCTCAACGTCACCGGCGTGATCACGCGCAGCTCCAATATCGGCGCGGCCAAGATCGCGGCCAAGGTGCCGGACCAGACCTTCTATCAGTCGATCCGCAACTTCGGTTACGGCGCTGCGCCGCATAGCGGGTTTCCCGGCGAATCGGCCGGTGTGGTGCTGCAGCCGGCGCGCTGGAGCGGCCCGTCCAAGACCACGATGTCCTACGGCTACGGCCTGTCGGTGACGCCGCTGCAGATCGCGCAGGCGTACGCCACGCTGGGCAATGGCGGCAAGCTGACCCCGCCGACCTTCGTGCGCGGCCAGCACAACGAAACCCGCCAGGTGGTCACCCCCGAGGTGGCGCGCCAGGTCATCGACATGATGGAAACCGTGGTCACCCAGGGCGGCGCCAAGGGCGCGGCGATCCTGGGCTACCACGTGGCCGGCAAGACCGGTACCGCGCGCAAGAACGGCGCCAACGGATACGAGCGCGGGCATTACAACGCGCTGTTCGCCGGCCTGGTGCCGGCCACGCGTCCGCGCTTTGCCACCGTCATCGTGATCAACGATCCGCAGGGCAAGGTGTATTACGGCGGCCTGGTGTCGGCGCCGGTGTTCCATCGGGTGATGGAAGGCGCGCTGCGGCTGATGGACGTGCCGCCGGACGACATCCAGTCGTGGCTGGCCGCGCAGGCCGCCGGCAAGACCGGGCAGCCGGTGGTCAAGCCGCAGCCGGCCGACCTGGACCCGGCATTGGTGCCGGATCCGGTGGACGAAGTGTCGGCCGGCATCCCGACCGCGATCGCGCCGCTGCCTGCGCCTGCACAGCCCGCACCGTTGCAGGAGAGCCGCCAGTGAGCCGCGCCATGCCGCTGTCGCAGCTGTTGCCGGACGTGCCGCTTGCGCACGACGTGCAGGTGTCGGGCCTGGTGATGGACAGCCGTGTGGTGCGTGCAGGCGATGCCTTCGTGGCGATCGCCGGTTTCGGCGCGCACGGCCTGGGCTTTGTCGACCAGGCGCGCGCCAATGGCGCGGTGGCGGTGTTGTTCGAGCCGCCGGCGCCGGCCGATCTGCCGGTACCGGTCGATGCGATCGCCGTGCCCGGTCTGCGTGCGCGCCTGGGCGCGATGGCCGATCAGTTCCACGGCCAGCCCTCGCAGGCGATGCGCATGGTCGGCGTCACCGGCACCAACGGCAAGACCTCGACGGTGCAATTGCTGGCACAGGCCCTGACGCTGCTCGGCACGCCCGCCGGCACGCTCGGTACCCTGGGTGTGGGCCTGTACGGCAGCGCGGTGCCGACCGGTTTCACCACGCCGCTGGTGCTGCAAACGCATGCCTTGCTGGCGCAGTTGCGCGACGCGGGCGCGCAGGCCGTGGCGATGGAAGTCAGCTCGCATGCGCTGGACCAGGGCCGCGTGGATGCGGTGCATTTCGACGTGGCGGTGTTCACCAATCTCACCCGCGACCATCTCGATTACCACGGCGACATGGCGCAGTACGGCGCGGCCAAGGCCAGGCTGTTCGCGCGCGCCGGATTGAAAACCGCCGTGGTCAACCTGGACGATGACTTCGGCCGCACGCTGCTGGCCTCGCTCGACCCCGCGCTGCGCGCGATCGGCGTGAGTTCGCGTGCGCAGGCCCAGGCAAGCGTGCGTGCACAGGCGCTGCAGCTGGATCACAACGGGATCAATTTCGCGCTGCATGTCGACGGTCACGTGCATCCGGTGCACTCGCCGCTGCTGGGCCGTTTCAACGTGGACAACCTGCTGGCCGTGGCCGGCGCGTTGTCTGCGCTGGAGATCGCGCCGGCACGGATCGCCGAGGTGCTCGGCCAGCTGCAGCCGATCCATGGCCGCATGAACCGCCTCGGTGGCGCGCATGGCGCACCGCTGGTGGTGGTCGATTACGCCCATACGCCCGACGCGCTGCAACAGGCACTGGCCAGCCTGCGCGCGCATGCGCAGGACCGGCTGATCTGCGTGTTCGGCTGCGGTGGCGAGCGCGATACCGGCAAGCGCCCGCAGATGGCGGCCATTGCCGAGGTCAACGCCGACGTGGCGATCGTCACCGACGACAACCCGCGGGGCGAAGACGGCGATGTGATCGTGGCCGACATCCTGCGCGGCTTCGCGCGTCCGGATGCGGCGATCGTGCAGCGCGACCGCGCCGCGGCGATCCATCAGGCCATCGGCATGGCCGGTGCCTCCGACATCGTGCTGATCGCCGGCAAGGGCCACGAGCCATATCAGGAAGTGGCCGGTGTGCGGCATGCCTTCGACGACGCCATCGTGGCGGCGCAGGCCTTGTTGCCGCGGACCGGGCTGGGAGTGCGCGCATGAAGCTCACTCCATTGTCGTTGATCGCCCACTGGGCCGGTGGCGAGCTGCATGGCGACGACGCCATGATCGACACCGTCGGCAACGACACCCGCACGCTGGCCAACGGCAGCCTGTATGTGGCGCTGCGCGGCGAGCGTTTCGACGGCCACGACTTTGCCGCAGACGCGGTCGCGCAGGGCGCCAGCGGTTTGCTGGTCGATCGCCTGCTGCCGGCGCTGAGCGTGCCGCAGGTGCTGGTGGGCAATACCGAACTGGCGTTGGCGCGCATCGCCGCCGGCATGCAGCGCGACCGGGCCACGCGGGTGATCGCCTTGACCGGTTCCAACGGCAAGACCAGCGTCAAGGCGCTGCTGCTGGCCATCCTCAGCGAGGCTGGGCGTGTCGACGGCACCACCGTCTACGCCACGCCGGGCAACCGCAACAACGAAATCGGCCTGCCGCTGGCGGTGATCGCCGCCCCGGACGATGCGGATCTGGCGATCTACGAAATGGGCGCCGGCAAGCCGGGCGATATCGCCTATCTCACCGAGATCGCGCAGCCGCACGTGGCCCTGGTCAACAACATCGCCCCCGCGCATCTGGAACGCCTGGGCAGCCTGCTCGGCGTCGCCCGCACCAAGGGCGCCATCTACGCCGCCTTGCCGTCCGATGGCGTGGCGGTGATCAATGCCGACGATGCCTTCGGTGCCTGGTTCGCGCAGCAACTGCAGGCGCAGCCGGTGCAGGGCCGCCGCGTGTTGCGTTACGGCCTGCAGGCCAGTGCCGAGATCACCGCGCATGGCCTGCGGCTGCAGGCGGGCGGCGCGCAGTTCACCCTGGTGACCCCGCAAGGCCAGGCGCAGATTGCGCTGCCGTTGCCGGGCCGCCACAACGTGCTCAATGCGCTGGCGGCGGCCGGCCTGGCGTTGGGCGCGGGCATCGCCTTGCCGGTCATCGCCGCCGGCCTGGCGCAGGCGCGCCCGGTGGCCGGTCGCCAGATCACCCACACCCTGCCCGGTGGCGCGGTGTTGATCGACGACAGCTACAACGCCAATCCCGGTTCGCTGGACGCCGCCATCGACGCCCTGGCCGCGGCAGCTGGCGAAGGCTGGCTGGTGCTCGGCGACATGCGTGAACTGGGCGCGGAAGGCGCGGCCCTGCATGCCGCCGCCGGACGTCGCGCGCGCGCGGCCAAGCTGCAGCGCCTGTACGCACTGGGCGAGCTGAGTGCCGCCGCCGCGCAGGCGTTCGGCGAGGGCGGCCGCGTGTTCGCCACCCATGCCGCCTTGATCGCGGCCTTGCAGGCGGATCTGGCGCAGCTCGCCGTTTCGCCGCCTCAAACGCAGGAATCTTCTTCGATGTACGAACACACCGGTGCGGCGGCGCAGACTGCCGCCACCACGGCGCACACCCCGCCCACGCTGCTGGTGAAAGGCTCCCGTGGCAGCGCCATGGACCGCATCGTCGCCGCGCTGCTGGCACCGGCGGAGGACGCATCCCATGCTGCTTGAGCTGGCGCGTTGGCTGCAGCAACTGGAGAGCCTGTTCGGGCTGTTCAACTACCTGACCTTCCGCGGCATCCTGGCGGCGCTGACCGCGCTGTTCCTGTCGTTGTGGATGGGCCCGGCGGTGATCCGCAAGCTGGCCCAGTTCAAGGGTGGCCAGCCGATCCGCCAGGACGGCCCGCAGACGCATTTCTCCAAGGCCGGCACGCCGACCATGGGCGGCTCGCTGATCCTGCTGACGGTGACCTTGTCGGTGCTGCTGTGGGGCGACCTGCGCAACCGCTACGTGTGGCTGGTGCTGGCGGTGATGCTCTGTTTCGGTGCGATCGGCTGGTACGACGACTGGATCAAGATCGTACGCCGCGATCCCAACGGCCTGAAGTCGCGCTGGAAGTACCTGCTGCAGTCGATCTTCGGCCTGGCCGCAGGCTTGTTCCTGTACTACACCGCCGACGTGCCGGCCGCGATCACCTTCTACATCCCGATGTTCAAGTCGATTGCGCTGCCGTTGGCGGGCGTGAGCTTCGTGGTGATCGCCTACTTCTGGATCGTCGGCTTCTCCAATGCGGTGAACCTCACCGACGGCCTGGACGGCCTGGCGATCATGCCGACCGTGCTGGTGGCCTGCGCGCTGGGCGTGTTCGCCTACGCCTCGGGCAACGTGGTGTTTGCCGAATACCTGAAAATCCCGCTGATTCCCGGGGCCGGCGAGCTGATCATCATCTGCTCGGCGATCGCCGGCGCAGGCCTGGGCTTTCTGTGGTTCAACACCTATCCTGCCATGGTGTTCATGGGCGACATCGGCGCGCTGTCGCTGGGCGCGGTGCTCGGCACCATTGCGGTGATCGTGCGCCAGGAACTGGTGCTGGTGATCATGGGCGGGGTGTTCGTGATCGAGACGCTGTCGGTGATGATCCAGGTCGCCAGCTTCAAGCTGACCGGCAAGCGCGTGTTCCGCATGGCGCCAATCCATCACCACTTCGAACTCAAGGGCTGGCCGGAGCCGCGCGTGATCGTGCGCTTCTGGATCATTTCGGTGGTGCTGGTGCTGATCGGCCTTGCCACGTTGAAGGTGCGCTGATGAACGACATGTCCCGCCAGGCCACGCGACTGGACGCCATCGGCGGCCGCTACGACCCGTGGCTGCTCGGGGCCGCGGCCACGCTCGCCTCGCTGGGCGTGGTGATGGTGGCGTCCAGCTCGATCGAGCTGTCCGACAATCCGTTCTATTACCTGACCCGCCACCTGCTGTTCCTGGGCATCGGCGTGGGCCTGGCGTTCTGGGCGATGCGTACCGAGCTCAAGACCATCGAGCAGTACAACCAGGTGCTGTTGCTGGCCTGCTTCGGCCTGCTGATGGTGGTGTTCGTGCCCGGCCTGGGCAGCAGCGTCAACGGCGCCAAACGCTGGATCAACCTGGGCGTGTCGAAGTTCCAGACCGTCGAAGCGGTCAAGGTGCTCTACATCGTGTGGCTGTCCAGCTATCTGGTGCGCTTTCGCGACGAGGTCAACGCGACCTGGCCGGCGATGCTCAAGCCCTTGGGCGTGGCGATCGCCCTGGTCGGCCTGCTGCTGATGCAGCCGGACTTCGGTTCGTCCACGCTGCTGCTGGCGATCACCGCCGGCATGCTGGTGCTGGGCGGGGTGAACCTGCCGCGCATGTCGATGCCGATCGTGTTCGGCCTGCCGGTGTTTGCCTTCATCGCAATCCTGGAACCATACCGCCTGCGCCGCATCACCTCGTTCCTGGACCCGTGGGCCGACCAGCTCGGCTCCGGCTACCAGCTGTCCAATGCCTTGATGGCGGTGGGCCGCGGCCAGTGGACCGGCGTGGGCCTGGGTGCCTCGGTGCAGAAGCTCAACTACCTGCCCGAAGCGCATACCGATTTCATCTTCTCGGTCATTGCCGAGGAACTCGGCTTTGTCGGCGTGTGCGGGGTGATCGCGCTGTACGCGCTGCTGGTCGGCCGCGCGTTCTGGCTGGGCATGCGCTGCGTGGAAATGAAGCGTCACTTCTCCGGCTACATCGCCTTCGGCATCGGCTTGTGGATCAGCCTGCAGAGCTTCGTCTCGGTGGGCGTGAACCTGGGCATCCTGCCGACCAAGGGCCTGACCCTGCCGCTGATTTCCTCCGGCGGTTCGTCGGTGCTGATGACCTGCGTGGCGATGGGCCTGCTGCTGCGCGTGTCCTACGAGATGGATCGTGCCGAGCGCCTGCGCAGCAAGTTGTCGCCGCAGGGTGCGGGCGCGCCATCGGCCGAGCCGGCCGAACCGGTGGTCGAATCGGTCGCGCCGGCCTATGCGCCGGCGCCCAAACCGCAGCGCGAGCCGGTTGCCGCCGCACATGCCGCTGCACCAGTTACTGCAGCATCGGCGACGTCTGCACCTGCGTCGGCGTTCCTGCGTGGCACCAGCCGCATGCAGCAGCGCGTGGAACCGACCTTCGGGAGGATCGCATGAGCGCTCATGCGGATTCCTCGCAAACGCCGGCACATCATGCCGGGATCCAACCGGTGATGATTCTCGCTGGAGGCACCGGCGGGCACATCTTCCCCGGTCTGGCCGTGGCCAGGGTGCTGCGCGCGCGTGGCGTGCCGGTGACCTGGCTGGGTGCCGACGGCGCGATGGAAACCCGGCTGGTGCCGCAGCACGACATCCAGCTCGACACGCTGGCCATCAGCGGCCTGCGCGGCAAGGGCCTGGTGAAACTGCTGGGTGCACCGGTGCGGGTGATGCGCGCAGTGCGCGCCGCCGGCTTCGTGCTGCGCAAGCGCCAGCCGCGCGCGGTGATCAGTTTCGGCGGCTTCGCGGCCGGGCCGGGTGGCCTGGCCGCGCGGCTGCTCGGCGTGCCGCTGCTGGTGCACGAACAGAACCGCGCGCCCGGCATGACCAACAAGGTGCTGTCGCGGTTTGCGCGTCGCGTGCTGACCGGTTTCCCGGGCAGCTTCGCCGGCGAGGAGGCGGTGGGCAATCCGGTGCGCGCGGAAATCGCCGCGCTTCCCGCGCCGGCCACGCGCCTGGTCGGCCGTGGCGGTGCGGTGCGTGTGCTGGTGCTCGGTGGCAGCCAGGGCGCGCGCGCATTGAATCAGGCCGTGCCGGCCGCACTGGCCGCGCTCGGCCACCCGGATGTGGACGTGCGCCACCAGTGCGGCGAAAAGCTGCGCGCCGAAGCCGAGGCCGCTTACGCGCAGGCGGGCGTCAACGCCAGCGTCGAACCGTTCATCGCCGACATGGCCGCCGCTTATGCCTGGGCCGACCTGGTCGTGTGCCGCGCCGGCGCTTCGACGCTGGCCGAACTGTGCGCCGCCGGCATCGGCAGTGTGCTGGTGCCCTTCGCCGCCGCGGTCGATGACCACCAGACCCGCAATGCCGACTACCTGGTCGGCGCCGACGCCGCCGTGCTGCTCAAGCAGGACGACACCCTGGCCGTGCGCCTGCAGCAGGTCTTGCAGACCCTGCTCGCCGACCCCGCACGCCGCCTGTCGATGGCCCAGGCCGCCCGCACCCTGGCCAAACCGGATGCCGCCGAACGCATCGCCGACATCATTCTGCAGGAAGCCGGGAGTGGGGATGGCCGGCCTCCGGCCGTCAAAGAGCGAGCGGGATTGGGGATTTGTAAAGAGCAACAGCACAAGCAGGAAAGCATGCAGAAATCCGTTAATGGTCAATTTTCGGCGCGATCGATCGCCGCCGTTGCCAATCTCCAATCCCTAATCTCCAATCCCGGCACCTCCGCCGGAGGTGCCCAGTGATCCGCCGTCTGCAGGACAGCGGCGACCTGGTGCGTGCATTCCCGCGCGTGCATTTTGTCGGCATCGGCGGCACCGGCATGAGCGGCATTGCCGAAGTGATGCTGACGCTGGGCTACGAAGTCTCCGGTTCGGACAACTCCGATAACGTGGCGACACGGCGGCTGGCCAAGCTGGGTGCGCGGGTGATGCGCGGGCATTCGGCGGCCAACGTGCTTGGCACCGATTGCGTGGTGGTGTCCAGCGCGATCCGCGAGGACAATCCCGAGCTGATGGAGGCGCGCAGCCAGCGCATTCCGATCATGCCGCGTGCGGCGATGCTGGCCGAGCTGATGCGCTTCCGTCGCGGCATCGCGGTGGCCGGCACGCATGGCAAGACCACCACCACCAGCCTGGCGGCGGCCGTGCTGAGCGAAGGCGGGCTGGATCCGACCTTCGTCATCGGCGGGCAGTTGCTGGCCGCCGGTGCCAACGCCAAGCTCGGCGGCGGCCAATGGCTGGTGGCCGAGGCCGACGAAAGCGATGGCAGCTTCCTGCGCCTGAATCCGCTGATGGCGGTGATCACCAACATCGATGCCGATCACCTGGAAAACTACGGCAACGATTTCGCACGCATCCAGGCCGCATTCGCCGAGTTCCTGCAGCGCCTGCCGTTCTACGGGCTGGCGTTGCTGTGCATCGACGACCCGGAAGTGGCCGCGCTGGCCGGCAAGACGCCGCGCCACGTGATGAGCTACGGCATGAGCGAGAACGCCGACGTGCGCGCCGAAGACGTGGTGCAGGATGGCCCGCGCATGCGCTTCACGCTGCGTCTGCCCGAAGGCACCACCACGCCGGTGACGCTGGCATTGCCGGGCCGTCACAACGTGCTCAACGCACTGGCCGCTGCCGCGATCGGCTGGCAGCTGGGCGTGGCACCGGAGACCATTGCGCGCGCGCTGGAAAACTTCGCCGGCATCGGCCGCCGCTTCAACGACCTGGGCGAAGTCACCACCAGCACCGGTGCGCGCGTGCGCGTGGTCGACGATTACGGCCACCATCCGCGCGAGCTGGAAGCGGTGTTCGCCGCCGCCCGCGGTGGCTGGCCGGACAAGCGCCTGGTGGTGGCGTTCCAGCCGCATCGCTACAGCCGTACCCGCGATCAGTTCGACGCCTTTGCTGCAGTGCTGAGCACTGTCGATGCGCTGGTATTGAGCGAGGTCTATCCGGCCGGTGAAGCACCGATTCCGGGTGCCGATGCACGTGCACTGGCGCGCGCGATCCGAGCACGCGGCCGCAGCGAACCGGTGGTGGTCGGGCAGATTTCCGGACTGGCCGAAGTGCTGCCGGACGTGCTGCAGGACGGCGACCTGCTGCTGATGATGGGCGCCGGCGATATCGGTTATGTCGCCCAGCACATCATCAACAACGGTTTCACCGGAGCGAGCGCATGAGCGCGGTGATTGCCAACGCACGCAGCAGCGATCCGGCCGCGTTCGGCCGCGTCGCCGTGCTGCTCGGCGGTACCTCGTCCGAGCGCGAGGTGTCGTTGAATTCCGGCAGCAACGTGCTCGACGCACTGCGCGCGCGCGGTGTCGACGCGCAGCCGGTCGATGGCATTCCGGCCCTGGCGCAGGCGCTGGTCGAAAAACGCTTCGATCGCGTCTTCAATGTGCTGCACGGCCACAACGGCGGCGGCGAAGACGGCATCGTGCAAGGCCTGATGGAAGCCTTCAAGGTGCCGTACACCGGCTCCAACGTGCTGGGTTCGGCGTTGAGCATGGACAAGATCCGCACCAAGCAGGTGTGGCTGTCGCTGGGCCTGTCCACGCCGCGCTATGCGCGCCTGGCCGCCGGTGCCAGCGCCGACGACATCCATGCGGCCGCACGGCAGATCGGCCTGCCGGTGATCGTCAAGCCGGCCAACGAAGGTTCCAGCGTCGGCATCAGCCGCGTGTTCGACCAGGCCCAGCTTGAAGAAGCGGTGGTGCTGGCGGCGCGCTACGACGGCGCGCTGCTGATGGAGCAGCTGATCGAAGGCGATGAGCTCACCGTGGCCGTGCTCGGCGAGGTCGCGTTGCCGTCGATCCGCATCGTGCCCAAGGGCCAGTGGTACGACTACACCGCCAAGTACCTGGCCGACGACACCCAGTACCTGTGCCCGGGCCTGGACGGCGATGCCGAGACACAGATCCGCCAGCTCGCGCTCGATGCCTTCCGCGCCGCCGGCGCCCGCGGCTGGGGCCGCGTGGACGTGATGCGCGACCGCGCCAGCGGCCAGCTGTATCTGCTGGAAGTCAACACCGCCCCGGGCATGACCAGCCATTCGCTGGTGCCCAAGGCCGCGCGCCAGCTCGGCATCGATTTCGAAGAACTGGTCTGGCGCGTGCTGGAGCAGACGCTGTGAGGCCGGGATCGGGGATTCGGGATTCGGGATTGGCATACGGCGACGCCGCGCGCGCCGTTGCCGTTGCTGTGGCCAATTCCCAATCCCCAATCTCCAATCCCGCGAGCGCAGCTCGCGCCGTTGCGAATCCCCAATCCCCAATGCCGAATCCCGTATGCGGAGCACACCAATGAACGCCACCCTGCGCATCCTGGCGTGGTTGCTCGCGGTGGCGCTGGTCGCGTTGCCGGTGGTGGCCGTGCTCAATGGCTGGGTCGGCGCCGAGCGCTGGCCGTTGGCGCGGCTGCGGGTGTCGGGCGACTTCAAGCGGGTGCCGGCCGAGCAGTTGCGTGCGGTGGTGTTGCCGTATGCACACGCGGGCTTTTTCGCGGTGAAGTTGCAGGACGCGCAGGACGCCATTGCGCGCCTGCCATGGGTGGAAAGTGCGCAGGTGCGCAAGCGTTGGCCGGACGTGCTGGAAGTGCACGTCACCGAGCACAAGCCGTTCGCGCGCTGGGGCACCGACCGCATGTTGTCCGAGCAGGGTCGGCTGTTCCGCACCCCGCCGTTGTTGAAGGATTTCAAGCTGCCGCAACTCGGTGGCCCGGACAGCAAGACCCAGGACGTGGTGGCGCTCTACAACGAGGCGCGTGCGCTGTTCGCGCCGACCGGGCTGGATGTGGAACGCCTGGAAATGGACGCACGCGGCAGCTGGTCGCTGGGCCTGAGCAACGGCGTGCAGATCGTGATCGGCCGCGACGATGCCCGCGCCCGCCTGCAACGCTTCGCCCGCGTGCTGCCGCAACTGGCCGACCCGCAACGCCCGATCGCCCGCGCCGACCTGCGCTACACCAACGGCTTCACGGTCCAACGGAATATGGAAAACGCGGCGCCCGAGACCAAGAAAAAACCTCCGCCGGCCACGCCCGCCGCACACCACACGGTCGTCCTGGAACTGCCTCGCAGCCGCGCACCGTTTTTCTCCAATCCCGAATCCCAAATCCCGAATCCCGGCTTTAAGACATGAACCGCAAAGGCGACAAATCCCTCATCGTTGGACTGGACATCGGCACCTCCAAGGTCGTCGCGCTGGTCGGCGAGTACTCGCCCGGCAATCCGATCGAAGTGATCGGCATCGGTTCGCATGAATCGCGCGGCCTCAAGCGCGGCGTGGTGGTGGACATCGAATCCACCGTGCAGTCGATCCAGCGCGCGGTGGAAGAGGCCGAGCTGATGGCCGGCTGCGAGATCCGCTCGGTGTACGCGTCCATTTCCGGCAACCACGTGCAGTGCAAGAACTCGCCCGGCATCGTGCCGATCCGCGACGGCGAAGTGACCTGGAGCGATCTGGAGCGCGTGCTGGATGCGGCCAAGGCCGTGGCCATTCCCGCCGACCAGCGCATCCTGCATGCGATCCCGCGCGAGTACGTGCTGGACGATTCGCAGGAAGGCATCCGCAATCCGGTCGGCATGACCGGCGTGCGCCTGGAGGTGCACGCGCACCTGGTGGTATGCGCGCAGTCGGCCGCGGCCAACATCACCAAGTGCGTGCAGAAGTGCGGCCTGCAGGTGGACGACCTGGTGCTGTCGTCGCTGGCGTCCAGCGTGGCGGTATTGACCGCCGACGAGCGCGAACTGGGCGTGGTGCTGGTGGATATCGGCGCCGGCACCACCGACCTGGCGGTCTACGTGCAGGGCGCGATCTGCCACACCGCCTCGCTGCCGATCGCCGGCGACCACGTCACCAACGACATCGCGCACATGCTGCGCACGCCGACGCCGGAAGCCGAGCAGATCAAGGTGCGCTACGCCTGCGCGCTGGCGCAGCTGGCTACCGCCGAGGAAAGCATCCAGGTGCCGTCGGTGGGTGATCGCCCGCCGCGGCGCATGCCGCGGCATGCGCTGGCGCAGGCCGTGCAGGGCCGTTACGAGGAAATCTTCGAGATGGTGCAGGCCGAATTGCGCCGTTCCGGTTTCGAGGAAATGGTGCGCGCCGGCATGGTGCTCACCGGTGGCGCCTCGAAGATGGAAGGCGTGGTCGAACTGGCCGAAGAGATGTTGCAGATGCCGGTGCGCGTGGGCATTCCCCAGCACGTCACCGGCCTGGGCGAAGTCGTCGGCAACCCGGTGCACGCCTCCGGCGTGGGCCTGTTGCTGATGGGCAGCCAGATCGAACACCCGCGCCGCCCGTCGATCCCGACCGGACGCGCGGGCAGCTTGTTCAAGAAATTGAAGAACTGGTATCGCGGCGAATTCTGAGGAGCCAGGATTCGGGATTCGGGATTTGGGATTGGCAAGAGCGAAGGAAAAGCAGGGCGGCGGCGAAGATAAGTGGAGAGCGGCAAGCGGGTAGGCGGTAAACTTTTTTGCAGGCATTGCGTCGAGGAGTAGGTGCGGTGAGTCGTAGAGCGCAACAGCGCATCCATGACCCAGGCACACGAATCCCGACTTTCAAACAACAACACTCGCCGTGATGCGGAGTGGGCAGGGACCCTCGCTTTTGCGACTCCCCAATCCCTACTCCCCAATCCCGGCTCAAGAGGACACTGACATGGCACATTTCGAACTGATTGAAAAAATGGCTCCCAACGCGGTCATCAAGGTCGTTGGCGTGGGCGGCGGCGGCGGTAACGCGGTCGCGCACATGGTCAACACCAATGTCGATGGCGTGGAGTTCATCACCGCCAACACCGACTCGCAGGCGATCAAGAACTGCGGCGCCAAGCTGCAGCTGCAGCTCGGCACCAATGTCACCAAGGGCCTGGGCGCCGGCGCCAATCCGGAAGTGGGCCGCCAGGCCGCGCTGGAAGATCGCGAGCGCATCATGGACGCGCTGCAGGGCGCGGACATGGTGTTCATCACCGCCGGCATGGGCGGCGGCACCGGCACCGGCGCGGCGCCAGTCGTTGCACAGCTGGCCAAGGAAATGGGCATCCTGACCGTGGCCGTGGTCACCAAGCCGTTCCCGTTCGAAGGCCGTCGCCGCATGCAGGTCGCGCTCAAGGGCATCGAGGAACTGAGCCAGCATTGCGACTCGCTGATCACCATCCCCAATGAAAAGCTGATCACCGTGCTCGGCCGCAACGCCACCATGATCCAGGCCTTCCGCGCTGCCAACGACGTGCTGCAGGGCGCCGTGCAGGGCATCGCCGACCTGATCGTGCGTCCGGGCCTGATCAACGTCGACTTCGCCGACGTGCGCACCGTGATGTCGGAAATGGGCCTGGCCATGATGGGCACCGGGTCGGCACGCGGCGACGATCGTGCGCAGGCCGCTGCCGAAGCCGCCATCCAGAACCCGCTGCTGGACGACGTCAACCTGGCCGGTGCCAACGGCATCCTGGTCAACATCACTGCCGGCCCGGACTTCACCATGTCCGAGTTCGACGAAATCGGCCGCACCATCGAGGCGTTCGCCTCGGAAGATGCCACCGTGGTCGTCGGCACCGTGCTTGACCCGGACATGCAGGACGAAGTGCGCGTCACCGTGGTGGCCACTGGCCTGAACCGTGCGGTTGCCCGCCAGACCCAGCGTCCGGACCAGCGCGCGCCGATCAAGTTGGTGCGCAACGCCACCACCGGCCAGCCGGAGTTCGGCGATTTCGACACCAGCGGCGGCGATGCGGTGTCCAAGGCCGTCGGCGGCAGCATGGGCCTGGGCCTGCGTCGTCCGAGCAGCGACTCGGTCGGCAGCAGCAGCGGTAGCAACAACGGCGGCGGTTCCGCTGCGCCGGCTGCAGACCTGCCCAACGACTACCTGGATATCCCGGCGTTCCTGCGCCGCCAGGCCGACTGAGGAGCGTCGGCCGCGTCGCCACGGTGGCGCGGTCCGTCCCGCCCCGGGGTTCGCCCCGGGATGCTGTGCCATGTCCTTTCTGCCGGATCGGCCACGATCCGGCAGCTTTTGCAGTGGCGTGACCCGGGGATTACAGTTCCCGTCACGCGCGACTTGTTAAAATTCGGATAATCTCCACGGATTAGACAGCCGGTTCAGCGTCTGTCTGCATTGTTCATCCAGACTTCGCATATGACCCAGCAACGCACTCTCAAGAACACCATTCGCGCCACCGGCGTCGGCCTGCACAGTGGCGACAAGGTGTACATGACGCTACGACCGGCCCCGGTCGATCATGGCGTGGTGTTCCGGCGTGTGGACCTGGAGCCGATCGTCGAAGTCCCCGCCGATGCCGAGCTGGTCACCGAGACCACGCTGTGTACCGGCCTGACCTGCAATGGCGCCAAGATCCAGACCGTCGAGCACCTGATGTCGGCGCTGGCCGGCCTGGGTGTGGACAACGTCATCGTCGAACTGTCCTCGGCCGAGTTGCCGATCATGGACGGCTCGTCCGGCCCGTTCGTGTTCCTGCTGCAGTCGGCAGGCATCGTCGAGCAGAACAAGGCCAAGCGCTTCATCCGCATCAAGCAGACGGTGGAAGTGCGCGAGGGCGACAAGGTTGCGCGCTTCGAGCCGTACGACGGCTACAAGCTTGGCTTCACCATCGAATTCAATCACCCGATGATCCCGGCCAAGCAGTCGCGCCAGGAAATCGAGTTCTCCACCTCGGCCTACGTCAAGGAAATCTCGCGCGCCCGCACCTTCGGTTTCATGCGTGATCTCGAGTACATGCGCGAGCGCAATCTGGGCCTGGGCGGGTCGATGGACAATGCCATCGTGCTGGACGAGTTCCGCGTGCTCAACGAGGACGGCCTGCGCTACACCAACGAATTCGTGCGGCACAAGATCCTCGACGCCATCGGCGACCTGTATCTGGCCGGCGGCGCCATCCTGGGCGCCTACGAAGGCTTCAAATCCGGCCACGCGCTCAACAACAAGCTGGTGCGCGCGCTGCTGGCGGATCAGGCCGCCTGGGAATGGGTCAGCTTTCCCGAGGGCAGCGTGCAGCCACCGGTCACCTACGCCAGCCCTGTCTACGCTTGATGTCAGGGAATGCCGTAATCGGCATTCAAAGTGTGAGCTGCATCGGATTTGCGGCCCGTTCTTAACTTTTATTTAAGACTTCTCTAACTCCTGCGTGGCCCAGGCCCGCTAGGATGCGTCGGGTCGTGCGCGGCCTTCGCGATGCTTTCACGCCGCGATGGCCGCTGCGTAACAGACGGCTGCGACCTCACCGCTTGGTGGGTGGAACGTCGTGCAGGGAGGCCAGCGCATCGCGCAGACCTCGGTGCGTGGCCTCCGACACAGGACGTGGACGCTCGCGATTTTGCTGCAGCGGGGAATGCAGCGGGGTGGTGGTGGTCTTGATGGTCACTGCAGTGGCCTTCAGTCCGATGGATCGGGCGGCATCCAGTAATTGGGTCTCGGCAAGCCGCAACTTGGCGTGCCAGACAGGTGAATCAACCAGAAAAACCAGCTGTTCGTCTCTGACATTGGCCAGCCGGCAACGGGTGGCCAGATGAGGCGGTAACAGGGGGCGCAACTGCCGGTCCAGCGCATCGAGCCACAACGCTCGGCGCAAGGGGTCGCCAGCCTTTTCACCCAGCGCGGCCTCGATGGCCGGTTGTGGAGCGGAAGGGTTGCGTGCGTTGGACTTGGGCTTGGACATGACACTCATATGGCGTTGAAGAAAGTCGTAATCAAATCTCGCGAAACCCGGGCGCAACGGTTGGCCCGGCAGTTCCAGGGCTTCGCTGCGGATCGACCGATGGTAGTCCTCGGCGCCGTGCTTGGGTTGGGCATGTTGATCGGCGTCGGCGCCAGCACCGCCACCGGCATGGTGAGCAATTCCGCACTGCAGGCCAAGGTTGCCCGGCAGCAGGTCGAGCTGGCCCAGGCGCAGCGGGCCTCGCAGGCGCAGGTCAACGCACTGGCCGCGCGCATGGGCGAGCTGCAGGCGCAGGCTACCCGTCTCAACGCACTGGGCGAGCGGCTGACCGAAATGGGCAAGCTGAAGGACGGCGAGTTCGACTTCGACGCGCCGGTCGGCGTCGGTGGCGGCGACGAGCCGGTCAGCGACATGCCGGTCGAGTCGCTCAAGCAGACGCTGGGGCAGGTCGAACAGCAGTTCTCCGCCTCCGGCCAGCAACTGAACGTGCTGGCCGCGCTGATGTTCGATCATCAGCTCGAACAGAATTCGGTGCCCTCGCGGATGCCGATCCGCAACACCTACATCACCTCCGGCTTCGGCGGCCGCGCCGATCCGTTCGACGGCGGCTCGGCCTTCCACAAGGGGGTGGACTTCCACGCCAACGTGGGCGACCCGGTGATGTCGGTCGCCGACGGCGTGGTCAGCTATGCCGGCGTGCGCGGCGGCTACGGCAACGTGGTCGAAGTGGACCACGGCAACGGCTATGTGACCCGCTACGCGCACAATTCGCGCCTGGTGGTGAAGGTGGGCGATCTGGTCCGCGCCGGCCAGCAGGTGGCCCGGGCCGGCTCCAGCGGCCGCTCCACCGGCGCGCACGTGCATTTCGAGGTGTGGGCGGACGGGCGGGTGGTCAATCCACGCAAGTTCCTCGGCGATACCAACACGCCGGTGGGCCGCCGCGGGCGCGGTTGACGACGGCGCGGGTGGTGCTTGATTCGTGAAGGCCCGCCCCAAGCTACAATAGGGTGTTGCCATCGACAGGGCGCAGTGCGCCCTGTTTCGTTTACGGCTGCCGGGTCCTGGGGACCGGCGTCGGTCAAACCGTTCCTTTTCAACCGGTTTCTTCAATGATCAACAGTCTGCTTACCCGTGTCTTTGGCAGTCGTAACGAACGCCAGCTGCGCCAGCTCAACCGCCTCGTCGCCCAGATCAATGCGCTGGAGCCGACGATCGAGAAGCTCTCCGACGCCGAGCTGCAAGCCAAGACCCCGGAGTTCAAGCAGCGGCTTGCCGCCGGCGAGTCCCTGGACAAGATCCTTCCCGAAGCCTTTGCGGTGTGCCGCGAGGCCAGCCGCCGCGTGCTCGGCATGCGCCACTACGACGTGCAGCTGATCGGCGGCATGGTGCTGCACCTGGGCAAGATCGCCGAGATGCGCACCGGCGAAGGCAAGACCCTGGTTGCCACGCTGCCGGTATACCTCAACGCGCTGCAGGGCGAGGGCGTGCATGTGGTCACGGTCAACGACTACCTGGCCCGCCGCGACGCCGCGCAGATGGGCAAGCTGTACAACTGGCTGGGCCTGAGCGTGGGCGTGGTGTATCCGGGCATGCCGCACAGCGACAAGCGCGAGGCCTATGGCAGCGACATCACCTACGGCACCAACAACGAGTTCGGTTTCGACTACCTGCGCGACAACATGGCGCTGTCCAGGGCCGACCGCTACCAGCGCAACCTGCATTACGCGATCGTCGACGAAGTCGACTCGATCCTGATCGACGAGGCGCGTACCCCGCTGATCATCTCCGGCCCGGCCGACGAATCACCGGAGCTGTACATCCGCGTCAACCGCATCGTGCCGCAGCTGACCCGACAGGAAAGCGAAGACGGCGAGGGCGACTTCTGGATCGACGAGAAGGGCAAGCAGGTGCATCTGTCCGAGGCGGGCATGGGCCACGCCGAGGAACTGCTGATGCAGGCCGGCATTCTCGAAAATGCCGAAGACGGCCTGTACGCCGCGCAGAACCTGAGCGTGGTGCATCACCTCAACGCCGCGCTGCGCGCGCACGCGATCTACCAGCGCGACGTGGACTACATCGTGCGCGATGGCGAAGTGGTGATCGTCGATGAATTCACCGGTCGCACGTTGAGCGGGCGGCGCTGGTCCGACGGCCTGCACCAGGCGGTCGAGGCCAAGGAAGGCGTGCCGGTGCAGCGCGAGAACCAGACGCTGGCCAGCATCACCTTCCAGAACCTGTTCCGCATGTACAAGAAGCTGTCCGGCATGACCGGTACGGCCGATACCGAAGCCTATGAATTCCAGAGCATCTACGGCCTGGAAGTGGTGGTGATCCCGACCAACCGCCCGACCGTGCGCAAGGACCATCCGGACCAGGTGTTCCTCAACCGCAAGGGCAAGTTCAACGCGGTGCTGGCCGATATCGAAGACTGCGCCAAGCGCGGCCAGCCGGTGCTGGTGGGGACCACCTCGATCGAGACCTCGGAGATGCTGTCCGAGCACCTGCGCAAGGCCGGGGTCAAGCACGAAGTGCTCAACGCCAAGCAGCACGAGCGCGAAGCCACCATCGTGGCCAACGCCGGCCAGCCGGGTGCGGTGACCATCGCCACCAACATGGCCGGTCGCGGTACCGACATCGTGCTGGGCGGTTCGCTGGAAACCGAACTGCATGGCCTGGGCGAGGACATCAGCGACGAGCAGCGCCTTGCGGCCAAGGCCGAATGGCAGCGTCGCCACGACGCGGTCAAGGCGGCCGGCGGCCTGCACATCATCGGCACCGAGCGGCATGAATCGCGGCGTATCGACAACCAGCTGCGCGGCCGTGCCGGTCGTCAGGGCGACCCGGGTTCCTCGCGCTTCTACCTGTCGCTGGAAGACAACCTGATGCGCATCTTTGCCTCGGACTGGGTCCAGAAGGCGATGCGCATGATGGGCATGAAGGAAGACGACGTCATCGAGGATCGCCTGGTCAGCCGGCAGATCGAAAAGGCGCAGCGCAAGGTGGAAGCGCACAACTTCGACATCCGCAAGAACCTGCTGGATTTCGACGACGTCAACAACGATCAGCGCAAGGTGATCTACGCCCAGCGCGACGAACTGCTGGATGCCGAATCGGTCAAGGACAACGTCGACGGCATTCGTGGCGATGTGATCTACGACCTGGTCGCCCGCTTCGTGCCGCCCAATTCGGTCGACGAGCAGTGGGACCTGAAGGGGCTGGAAGCCACGCTGGAATCGGAACTGGGCATGCCGCTGGCGTTGAGCGAGATGGCACGCACGCAGGAAGAACTGGACGCCGAGCAGATCGCGGCCAAGGTGCAGGCGGCGGTGGATGCGCACTTTGCCGAGAAGGAAGTGGCGGTGGGCAACGACACCATGCGTGCGCTGGAGAAGCACGTGATGCTGACCGTGCTGGACCAGGGCTGGAAGGAGCATCTGGCCAAGATGGATTACCTGCGCCAGGGCATCTATCTGCGCGGGTATGCGCAGAAGCAGCCCAAGCAGGAATACAAGAAGGAAGCCTTCGAGCTGTTTTCCGAGATGCTGGAGAACGTCAAGCGCGAAGTGATCAACCTGCTGGCGCGCGTGCGCATCCGCAGCGAGGAGGAAGTGGCCGAGCTGGAAGAGCAGGAACGTCTGCAGGCGCAGGCGCGGCTGATGGCCTCGCAGTTCCAGCATCAGGACGCCGGCGGCTACGGTGCCGACGAGGAAGTGGAACAGATGCAGGGCGGCAATGCCCCGGTGCCGGTGTCGCAGGTGACCCGCGACGAACCCAAGGTGGGCCGTAACGATCCATGCCCCTGCGGCAGTGGCAAGAAGTACAAGCATTGCCACGGTCAGCTCAGCTGAGCTGAGTTGAATTGCGTTGATTCAAAGCCCCGCCTTGTGCGGGGTTTTTTGTTGCTGTCCCTTCGCGTTGCAGCACTTGGGTGTCAGCGAATACGTCGTCAGATGCCGCAATGAGGGAAGGCCTGAGCGCCGTACGGGTGGCGCGAATATCAGGTATGCATTGTTAGGAAAAATCCTACAGTGCCGTCAGGCGCATCCCCACGTTGCGCCAGGCCAGCTGGCCTATGCCGTGCTGTGCCAGCCATCTACCTTTGTGATCCCGCGTTGCCTGCATGACGTCGGGTCTCAGCGCGTCATGACAATCCGTGCAATGCGGCGTCGGCGTGTCCTTGATCAATTTCAAATGGAGCTTCATGAACAGGATCTATCGCTTGGTGCTTAACCGCGCCACCGGTTCGATGCAGGTTGCGTCCGAACTCGCCACATCACACGGTTCGTCCACTCACGTGACCGGAGGACGCATCTGCCATCGGTCGTCGTTGAACACGGCAATGCTGATCGCACTGGGCCTAGTTGCGGCACCCTCTGCATTTGCTGCTGTGGTCGATTTCAACAACGATGACACCATCACCAACTCTGTGGTGTATGACGATGGTTTCCGCATCGGCCCGAATGGCGTCGTGACTGTCGATGTCGCTGGTGGTGCGGTGGTGACATCCAGCGATGACGTCTCTCTGGGCAGTACGACGACCGGTAACGGTACCCTGCGTCTGACCGGGCCTGGCGCAAGTCTGGCGATCAATAGCGGTTTTGCGCAGCTATACGTCGGTGATGCGGGGATTGGTAGCCTCATTTTACAGGGCGGGAGCAGTGCCACAGCAGATGGTCTGATGCTTGTCGGCAATCAGCAAGGCAGCACTGGCAATGTGCTGGTCTCTGGTGCCGGTTCGGCTCTCACGGCCCGCAACATGCGTGTCGGTCGCAGCGGTACAGGAACCTTGGATATTACAGATGGCGGCACGGTCACCACGACTCGACCGTATGCTGTTGTCAATCCCTACGGCATGTCCATCGGGAACGACACCACCGGCGTGGGTACGGTGAATGTCAATAATTCTGGCGTGCTGACCACCACCGATAATTTCCTGGTCATTGGTAACGATGGCAAGGGCACGCTGAATGTCGGCAGCGGCGGCAAGGTCAACGCCGACCGTGGCGTGCTCCTCGGAGCAGACATCAATCTCAGTGACGAGCTCACCAGCAATGGCACCTTGAACGTGACCGACGGCGGTGAGCTCAATACCTTGCAGCTGACCATCGGGGTTCGAAGTGATTCCGTCGGCGCAGTGACCGTGAGCGGTACCGGCAGAATCAATGCCGACGCCGTATGGGTCGGCTCCAATGGCGACGGAAGCCTGACCGTTTCGGGCGGCGCCATCGTCAAAGCGGCGACCGAATTGCGTGCCGAGCGTCCGACCGGTATTACCGACGATTTTGGTCAGGTTGGCCGTATCGCGGTCAGCGGCACGGGCTCGGCGATCGAAGCGCCTCGACTGGATGTCAGCAATGAGCTTCTGGTCGAGAGCGGTGCGGCACTGCGTTCGACCACTGCAGACGTGAGTGATTCGTTCGGTAACACGCGCACCGCCGCCACTCTGACCGGCGCTGGGTCTACGTGGGCGAATAGTGGCGCGATGCGTGTCTTGACCAAGCTGGACGTACTCGACGGCGCAGTGCTCAATACGGATACCTTGTCGATTTCCGGCGGACTTAACTCCTCGACCCTGTCGCCCCGGATCGAGCGCGATCAGGTTCGCGTCAGTGGCGCTGGATCGGCGATCGTTGCCGCCAACGGCGTGACTGTTGGAGGCACTGTGTTTGAACCCTTTGGCGTGCTCAGCGCCAGCAGCGGTGGCCGCATCGATGGCGGTAGCGGGATGACGCTGGGCACTGCAGGTTATCTGGCTTTGGGTGGGGGCATGGACCAGTGGTCGGTCGCCGACATTGCGCCCGCCTGGAGCGCTGCCGAAGCGCCAGGGCAATTATCTGCATCGCCGATCTTGATGCAGGTGAACTCCGGTGGCTTGGTGTTCAACCACACTGGCGATGCCATTTTGTCGAACAACATCAGCAGCGTACCTAACGGAAATTGGTGGGTCAGCGGCCAACTGTTACAGCTATCCGGCAACACGCGCCTGGATGGCAATCTGACTGCATTCGGTGGGGAAATCAACGTCGCCGGCGGCACCCTGGAGATTAACTCTGACCTCTACACTGGCCAGGGCTATACGGATCCCGGCCAGGCATCTGTTCAGGAGATCCGGGTCGCCGGTGGCACACTGGTGTTCAATGGCACGTCCGGTTTCCAGCAGCAGATCACCCTGGGTAACAACACCGTCGAGACCGTCCGTAGCTCGATTGCCGCAGTGGCCGGCGAGGGCATCCTGGCCGGTAATGCCAGGCTCGGAGATACCCTGCTCGGCAATGGCGGTACGTTGTCACCGGGCCGCAATGGGGTCGGCAAGATCAGCATCGATGGCGATCTGTACTTTGCTGCAAACAGCATGATTGGCGGCGCGATTACCGGCACTTCGTTCTACGACGTCGACGTGCTCGGCAATGGCCAGAGCGACCAGATTGCCGTGAGCCGCGTTGCTTACCTGGGCCGTACCTCAGGCTTGAGCAATACTGCCGATGCTGCGCTGCGCGTGACTGCGCTGGACCCGTCTGTCAGTTATCAGAATGGTCAGACATATACGATCCTGGAGGCGGCTGGGGGGGTGCAAGGCCGCTTCGACCAGGTGATTTCGCGCTCTGCCTTTCTCGACCCGAGCGTTGTCTATACCGCCAACCAGGTGCAGTTGACCCTGGCGGTCAAGGACACCGCTCCGCCCGTTACTCCTGCTCCGCCTGTGGATCCGGGTACGCCGGTCACCCCGGTCACCCCGGTCGATCCAGTCACGCCGGTTACACCTGCGCCACCGATCGCCCCTGTCACCCCTGTCACCCCGGTTGCCCCCACTGTCCCCATTACCCCACCTTTGGTGTTCGGTACGGTCGCCATCAGCGGCAACCAGCGCGCTACCGCTGCGGCGTTGGATACGCTGCAGCAGTCAGGCACCGCGCTGGCGCTCTACAACGGCTTGTTGATAATGGATGCCGACACTGCCCGTGCGGCGTTCGATGAGCTCTCCGGCGAAGTCCACGCCAGCAATCGTGCACTGCTACTGGAGGATCGCTTCCTACGCGAAGGGATCAGCCAGCACCTGCGCCAGACCTCAAGCATTGCCGAAGACGGGGGCGCATCGGGTTGGATCGCCGGCAGTGGCGCGTCCAATCGGCAGGATGGTGATGGCTCCGCTGCCCGTGGTCGCCAGAACCGCGACGGCCTGATGGCCGGTGTGGACTGGTCGTTCGGCGAGCGTTGGACAGTCGGGCTTGCCGCCGGTTCGGAGTCGCTGCGTCAGCAGATCCAGGCGCGTAACGCGTCGTCGGATGTCGATGCCGTGCATGCCGGGGTATACGGTCGCTATCGCGGCGAGGCTGCATGGATCAATGGCGGAGCTAGCTATGCGGACTACCAGGTGGACACCGAGCGTACCGTTGGTCTGGGTACCGGTATTGCCCAGCGCTTGGGCGGTCGTTATGACGCCGACGCGGTGTCGGCTTTTGTCGAGGGCGGCTGGGACTTCGAGCTGGGTGCGCTCACGCTTACCCCATACGTCGCAGCGGCTTACACGCGGTTGTCCACTGACGCGGGAGTAGAGGCTGGCGGTAGTGCGGCGCTGGCGATCGATGCCAGCAAGGATGAAGTGTGGACGTCCACCGCTGGCGTGCGAGCCTCTTGGGATATCAGTGGCGGTTCGCAGGATGGTGCACGTCTAGAAGCTGGCCTGGCCTGGCAAAATGCGGCCGGGGAACTACGCGCCGATTCCCGGCAACAATTCGCGGCCGGCAGCAGCGCATTCACCGTTGGCGGCGTACCGTTGGCGCGGAATGTCGGCATCGCCGAGCTCGGTATCTCCCTCAATCCCTCCGCCAACAGCCGCCTGTCGCTGGTCGGGCAGGGACGTGCCGGCGATGGTCAGCGTGAGATCGGCGCGCAGTTGAACTGGAGGGTCGCGTTCTAAGCGACGTGGGTCTGCCTTGAACCAACATCGAAGGGCTCCGCAAGGAGCCCTTCGACATTTCATTTGCGGGACGCCGCACGCACTTCCCGATCAAGATTCGATGGTCCGACGTGACGTATCCCGATAGTTCCAAAGAAGGCGTCCGGCCTACCCTAGGTCTTTCGACTGTGGAACGCCTTCAGAGACCGGGTCTCTGGCCGGAGCCGAAACTCCGATTTTCGGATTATGGCGCCCTTCGCAGCGTTCTACGCCTTGTTGTCCTCGCTACGGTGATCGTCTGTGCGGGAATACCGGACACCTCGCCTGGGCGTATGCTCACCGCCATATCCTGCGTGGAGTGCGGTCATGGCACTGCTGTCCAGCCAGCAACTGAAGGTGTTCGTGCCTGCGCGCGACTACGCGCTGTCGCAGCGGTTCTACCGCGCGCTGGGCTTCGTGCAGGAGGACGAGGTCGGCAATGTCACCTGCTTCCGGCATGGCACGCATTGCGCGTTCCTGCTGCAGGATTTCTACCAGCGCGAGCTGGCCGAAAATCTCATGCTGCATCTGTGGGTGGACGATGCCGATGCCTGGTGGCAGCACATGCATGACATGGGGCTGGACGAGCAGTTCGGCGTGAGCTTCAGCGCGCCGGAAGACCGGCCATGGGGCGCACGCGATTTCACCCTGCACGATCCCAGCGGCGTACTCTGGCGCATCGGGCATCCGCTGTAGGCGTGAATCGGGAATCGGGAATGGTTGAAGCACGCACATGCCCGCCTTGGCAATTCCCGATTCCCCAATCCCCAATCCCGAATCCCGAATCCCGAATCCCGAATCCCNGGAATGGTTGAAGCACGCACATGCCCGCCTTGGCAATTCCCGATTCCCCAATCCCCAATCCCGAATCCCGAATCCCGAATCCCGAATCCCGGCCCTCAGGCGATTGCGCTGAACCGCTCACTCGCGGCACTCTTGTGCCCATGCCTGATTCTCTGAGATCCATCCACGTCGTCGCCGGCGTGATCACCGACGCCCGCGGCCGCATCCTGCTGACCCGCCGCACCGAAACCCGCGACATGCCCGGCCTGTGGGAATTCCCGGGCGGCAAGCGCGAACCTGGCGAAACCTCCGAACAGGCGCTGGTGCGCGAGCTCAACGAAGAGCTCGGTATCGAGGCGCAGGTGGGCGAGTGGCTGATGGACGTGCCGCAGCTGTACCCGGACAAGCGGCTGCGCCTGGAAGTGCGCCACATCACCGCCTGGAAGGGCAGCCCGCGCGGCCGCGAAGGCCAGGCAATGACCTGGGTGGCCGCAGACAAGCTGACCCGGTATTCGATGCCGCCGGCCGACGTGCCGGTGGTCGGCGTGCTGCGCCAGCCGGACCGCTATCTGATCACGCCCGAGCCGGACGATGACGCGTTGTGGCTGGAAGGCCTGGAGCGCGCGCTGCAGGACGGCATCACGCGCATTCAGTTGCGTGCCCGGCAGGCCGAACCGGCACGCTGGCAGGCCCTGCTGCAACAGGTGCTGCGCCTGCGCGGCCGTACACGCGCGCAGCTGCTGCTCAACCGCGACATCGCACTGGCCGGCGAACTCGGCATCGGCGTGCACCTGGGTTCGGAGCAGTTGGCCGGCCTGCAGGAGCGCCCGTTGCCGGCCGAACAGCCGGTTGCCGCCTCGTGCCATGGGCTGGAGGATCTGCGCCACGCCCAGCGTCTTGGCTGCGATTTCGCGGTGCTGGGGCCGGTGCAGGCGACCGCCTCGCATCCGGGTGCGACACCCCTGGGGTGGGAGGGGTTCGAACGCTTGCGCGAGCAGGTCTCCTTGCCGATCTACGCACTCGGGGGCATGCAGGTCGACGACCTGCGCGAGGCACGTGCGCATGGCGCGCAGGGCATCGCGGCGATTCGCGCGCTGTGGCCGCAGTGACTGCGCCGTCAGCGACCTTGGTGGTGTTCGGCGGATTGCCCGGCGTCGGCAAGAGTTCCATCGCCCAGGCGCTGCTGACGCACTGCACTGCGTTTTATTTGCGTATCGATACGATCGAGCAGTCACTGCGCGAAAGTGGTGCACTCGCCAACGACGTCGGACCAGCCGGCTACATGACCGCCTATGCGCTTGCCGCGGCCAATCTGCACCAGGGTCACGTGGTGGTCGCCGATTGCGTGAACCCACTGCCGGTCACCCGTGAGGCGTGGCGTGATGTGGCGCGCCGCACACGCAGCCGCCTGTTGGAGATCGAAGTAGTGTGCAGCGATCGCAAGATGCATCGGCAGCGCGTGGAATCGCGGCAGAGCGAGGTGCCCGGATTGCGCATGCCGGATTGGTCCTCCGTGCTCGCGCATGACTACGTGGCGTGGACCGAGCCGCATTGGATGATCGACAGCGCCGCGCTGAATCCGCAGCAGGCGGCTAGGCAGATCATGGACCGGCTCGCCGCGTAGCCTGCAGATGAGGCATGTGGTCCGAAGGGTTCTCGCAGCCGATGCGCTGCTTACCTTTGCAACCCACGCAGGTACTTCGCCACTGCGATCTGCCGGCGTCCGTCAAGGCGGGCGCTGCGCTAGAACGTCACCCAGAAGCAGTTGTACTGCCGACGCAGCCGCAACACGCTGCGCGCGGGCGTGCCGCTGGCGAGATTCTGCTCCAGGCGCAGGCCCCAGGGGCGTGGGCGGCCCGGGGGTGCCGGGAGTGGGGGGTCGGTCGCACTGCCGTCAAGTGATGGAGCCGCCGCCGACGTGTTCGCATCGGCTTGCCAGGTTGGCGGATCGCGTTGCGGGTACATCGGGACGATATCCAGCAACGGGCGTTGCACGATGGCTTCCAGCCGGCTCAGTACCTGGCTGGCGGCCGCGTCGGACTGGCCGCTCCACAGGTACAGGCTGGAGAGCCGGTTGACGTCGCGGCTGTCCACCGCCAGTTGCAGCAACGACACCAGTTCGCTCAGCCGGCGCGGGCAGCCGTAGCCAGACAGGCCGGTAGTGCCCTGCGTGCGCATGGCCGGCGGCGCGCGCGCCGCGGCGCCGACATCTTCGCAGCGGCGGTCGGTGAACATGGTCTGCCCGTCCGCGGTCACGCAGCGGCGGATCTCCTGCGCCTGCCCGCGCATGGCCGGGCAAAGGCAGGACAGCAGCAGCAACGGCAGCAGGAGGCGGGGCATCGACGCAGCGTAACGGGCCGTGCGTGAGCCGGCGAACAACGCGCCGGGACAGCGGCAACCTGCGCGACGCCTGCGCGTTGCGCGCGTGCTGGCGCATGAGGCGCCCACACCGGCGGGCCTGCCGGCAACGCCAGGGCCTCGCTGGCGTGGCTCAGCGCCCGAGCAGCTGCAGCACCTGTGTGGTCGGCTTGGCCAGGTTGAGCGTGTAGAAGTGCAGTGCAGGCGCGCCACCGGCGATCAGACGCTCGCACACGGTGGCCACCACGTCCGCACCGAAGGCGCGCACCGCATCGGCATCGTCGCCGTAGGACTGCATCTTCTTGCCGATCCAGCGCGGAATTTCCGCGCCGCATTGCTCGGAGAAACGCCGCAGCTGCGAGAAATTGGAGATCGGCATGATGCCGGGGATGATCGGGATCTCCACGCCCATGCGCTGCACGGTGTCGCGGAAATGGAAATACGCATCGGCGTTGTAGAAGTACTGGGTGATCGCGGCATCGGCGCCGGCCTCCACCTTGGCCTTGAAGTAACGCAGGTCGCTCAGTGCGTCGGTCGCCTGCGGATGGGTTTCCGGATACGCACCGACCTCGATCCGGAACGCATTGCCGTGCTCGGCGCGGATGAAGGCGATCAGGTCCGAGGCATAGCGCAGGTCGCCCGGATGGCCCATGCCCGAGGGCAGGTCGCCGCGCAGCGCGACGATGCGGGTACAGCCGATCGCGCGGTACAGCTTGAGCAGCTCGCGGATCTCCTGGCGGCTGCCGCCGACGCAGGACAGGTGCGGGGCGGCCTCGAAACCGTGCTTCTGCTTGAGGTGGCGCACCGTCTCGGAGGTGTAGCTGAGCGTGGAGCCGCCGGCGCCGAAGGTGCACGAGACGTATTCCGGCGCGTAGCCCTTCAACCTGGCCGCCGTGCGGTCCAGCTGTGCGCGCTGGTCGTCGGTCTTGGGCGGGTAGAACTCGAAACTGAGAGGCGTCATCGCGGCGGGTCCGGCGGATCGTGCACGCATAATATCGCTCCATCGCGATGAATGCATATTTGGTTGCGGGCGTCCTGCATTCGGCCGTTGCGGCAGCGGTTCGGTGCCGGAGGCCGGCCATCGCGTGGTTGCTTGTGCGGGTCGGTCGAGTGCGTGCGGCGACGCCATGTGGCGGCCCGGCTTGCGCCATGCGTTGACGCAGGGGCCTCTACACTGGCCGCATCTTCCACGGAGTGCCGGCATGAGCGATACCACGATGACCGCCATCGCGATCCGCGATGGCAAGGGCGATGCGGATGCGCTGTACGCCAGCGAGCAGCCGCGCCCGCGCCCCGCGCCAGGGCAGGTGCTGATCCGCGTGCATGCGGCCGGCATCAATCGTCCCGATCTGCTGCAGCGTGCCGGCCACTATCCGCCGCCGCCCGGCGCGCCACAGACGCTCGGGCTGGAAATCGCCGGCGAGATCGTGGAGCCGGCCGCCCGCTGGAAGGTCGGCGATCGGGTGTGCGCCTTGCTGGGCGGTGGCGGTTACGCACAGTACGCCGCGGTGGACGCGCGGCATGTGCTGCCGGTACCGCCGGGCATGGATCTGGCGCATGCGGCGGCGCTGCCGGAAACCCTGTTCACCGCGTACACCAACCTGTTCGAACATGGTCGGCTTGCGGCCGGGGAATGGCTGCTGCTGCACGGCGCCACCTCCGGGATCGGGGTGACTGCGATCCAGATGGCCAAGGCGGCCGGCGCGCATGTGCTGGCCACCGCGCGTTCGGCGGGCAAGGCGGCGCAGGCACGCGAGCTGGGCGCCGATGTGGCGATCGACTCCACCACCGAGTCGTTTGTCGCCGTGGCCAAGGCGCACGGCGGGGTGGATGTGTCGCTGGACATGGTGGGCGCTGCAGTCTTTGCCGACACCCTGGAAGCGCTCAATCCGCGCGGACGCATCGTCTACATCGCCTCGCAGGCCGGCTCGACCATCGAGGTGCCGATTCCGTTGCTGATGCGCAAGCAGGCCATCCTCACCGGCTCGACGCTGCGCCCGCGCAGTGCCGAGGAGAAGGCGCGCCTGGCTGCGGAAGTGGAGCGCGTGGTGTGGCCGTGGATCGCACAGGGCAAGCTGCGCGTGCTGCTCGACAAGCGCTTCCCGCTCAGCGAGGCCGCTGCGGCGCATCGCTACCTGGAGCAGGGCAGCCACCTGGGCAAGGTCGTGCTGGAGATGTGAGTGCAGTCGTTGCCTGCCTGCCCGGCATGCGCAGGCGTGGCGGGCAGGGGCGACGCCGGTCGCGGCATGATGTTGCCGGATGGCGTATCGCACCGCGTCGCCAGGCCGCCCTGTCCGCAGCCGGCGTCGCTGCACGGCAGGTCAGGCAGTCGTGTCGACCACCGCTTCGAGACGGTGCCCATCGGGATCGATGACGAACGCGGCGTAGTAATCGTCGCCATAATCCGGCCGCAGGCCGGGGGCACCGTTGCAGCTGCCGCCGTGCTGCAGCGCGGCCAGATGGAAGGCCTCCACCGCAGCGGCGTCGGATGCGGCGAATGCCAGATGGAAGCCGTCGCCTGGTGCGCACTGCGCTGCCTGACGCTGCTTCAATGCCAGGCTGTCTCCGCCGCCGGGGCGGCCGTAGCCGATCGCCTGATCGAGCGTGCCCGGCTCCAGGTCGGACCACACCCGCACGTAGCCGAGCGCGCCGAGCACGGCGTCGTAGAAGGCGGCCGATGCCTCGATCGTGCCAACGCCCAGCGAAACGTGATGCAACATCGGTGTGATCCTTCGGGGGAGCGGCATGGTCGCGGGCCGGCGGCGATCGTGGCCTGTGCCGGTGCTTGCGTCAATTGATGGGCCAGCGAGCATCGCAGGGTCTTATGCGTCTTCCGATCCGGCCATGCGCTGCCGCAGGCCAGGGACCGCAAGCGAACGTGCGCCGCCCATCGGCAATGACGCCGCCAGCATCGTCCTTGCGCGGCCGGCGGGTGGTGCAGGTATAGCAAAACAAGCGGGAGCAATGTCTCGCAGCGGGCTGCACCCTGACCTTACACTGCGCCGGCGCGTGCGTTTTGCCGCGTCGTTGCCGCGGTGTCCGTGTACCAGCGCCCGAATCGGGCGGTCGCACGGATCCCGCCACGTCACCATCAGCTCCGAAGGTTTCGATGAAGCATCCAGACGCATTGCGCATTGCCCTTGTCGGCATCGGCAAGATCGCCCGTGACCAGCATGTGCCCACCATCGCCGCGCGCGCCGACGTGCAACTGGTCGCCACGGTGAGCCGGCATGGCACGGTCGATGGCGTGCCGGCTTACCAGACGCTGGACGAGGCGTTTGCCGCGCATCCGGAGCTGGAAGCGGTGGCCCTGTGCACGCCGCCGGTCGGGCGGCACGCGCTGGCGCAGGCCGCACTGAGTGCCGGCCTGCATGTGTTCCTGGAAAAACCGCCGGCCGCCACGCTTGCCGAGATCGACGACCTGCGCCAGGTGGCGCGCACGGCGCAACGTAGCCTGTTCACCAGCTGGCATTCGCGCTGCGCGGCGGGTGTGGAGCCGGCCCGTGCGTGGCTGGCGGACAAGCGCATCCTGCGCGCGCACATCACCTGGAAGGAAGATATTCGCCATTGGCATCCGGGCCAGGACTGGATCCTGGAGCCGGGCGGCATGGGCGTGTTCGATCCCGGCATCAATGCGCTATCCATCGTCACGCATCTGTTGCCGCGCCCCTTCGCGCTGCGCGAGGCGGAGCTGCACACCCCGGAGAACCGTCAGGCGCCGCTGTACGCCAGGCTCGGCTTCGTCGATACCGCAGGTGTGCCGGTGACGGCAGAATTCGACTTCCTGCAGACCGGCCACCAGCGCTGGGATATCGAAGTGGACACCACCGATGGCCTGCTCATGCTCAGCGAGGGCGGTGCCAGGCTGAGCATCGACGGCCAGCCGCAGCCAGTGGAGGCGGCCGGCGAGTACGACGGTTTGTACCGCCGTTTCGTGCAGTTGGTGCGCGCCGGCGAATCGGAGGTGGACGTCACCCCGTTCGTGCATGTGGCCGATGCGTTCATGCTCGGCGCGCGCAAGGTCATCGCGCCGTTTGCCTGGTAGATCGGCGCGGCATCGCCCGCGTTGCGCATTGCATCGGATCGAACCGCGCTGCGCGCAACCTCCTCACCAGTTTCGATGAGCCAGTAAACGCCACCGCACCGGGCGCATCCAGCGATGCGCCTGGTGCAGGTGGTCCTACCTGCCGTCCAGCGCCACGACGCCAGGCGCCACGCTGCCCGCGTCCGGCGGCCCGGCCGGCGTTGCAGCGCGTACCGCGTGCCGGCGCAGTGCGGGTGCGATCTGCGCACGGAAGCGCCGTACCACCCATGTCTCGTCCAGCAGCGCAAAGGCGAAAAAGCCCAGCAGCGTGCCGGCGACCAGCGTGGGCGCATGTGCGAACGTGCCAGGCAGCAACAGGCTCAGCCACAGGAAGATGTTTGGCGAGGTCTGCAGCAGGTGGATGTCCGAGGCGATCGGCGCGGAAATGGCCTTGCCCGTCACACGCTGGTAGACGAACAGGTAGGCCGCACTGCCCAGGCGGCAGGCCAGCAGCAGCGCAAACGGCAGCAGCAAGGCGGCCCAGGCCTGCCAACCCCCATGCCCCAATGCGTCTGCCAGCGGCCGGCCACCCGCTTGCAGCCCCACCAGCAAGGCCATCGGCACCATCGTCAGCGAACCCAGCCAGCCCCAGTTGGTAGCCAGTTTGCCGGCCGCGATCGGGCGCGCGCGTCGCCAGCCCTGCGCCAGCAGGGACGGCAAGGCCAGTGCGATCAGCAACACCACGAAGAAGCGTTCCAGCGCATGCGCGTTGCCCAGCACCTCGTGGTGATCCAGGAACAGCACCAGCAACGCTACCGGCAGCAGGATCGACAGCACCAGGGTGTAGCGCGCCGCAAAGAAGTAATCGCCGCCACGCGCGAGCGAGAAGGTCGGTACCGACAGCGCCGGCGGCACGATCAGCAGCAAGCCCAGGACATGTACCCATTCGTTGTGAAACTGCGTGAGCAGCACCATGGCCAGCCCGGCGCGCGCCACGCTGGCCACGCTCAGTGCGAGGTTGCCCGGTCCTCCGCTCAGGCGCAACGCACCCGCTTCGAGACGGACCGACAGGAAGAACGCATTCACCGCCAGCAGCGCCACGATGGCGGTGGAGGTCAGCCCATGCGGCAGTGCGAGGCCCGCGCACGACAGCGCAAAGCCGGCCACGGTGGCGATCAGCATCCATTGCAGCAGATGGATTTCGGTCTGCTCGCCCAGGTAGTTCAGACGCGAGGAACTGCGCGCGGTCATGCGCTTGAGCTCCTCCCACGACAACGGGCGCGAATTGGGCAGGCGGAAGTCGATGTACTCGGCGGGCGGCAGGCCCGAAGCGATCAAGGCAAACACTTCGACGATGTACTTGTGCGCCACCACCAGCACCTGCTTGCCCTGGCGGTCCAGCGGCGCCAGCACCGTGTCGTAGTACTGCTTGCAGCGCGCGTACATGTCCATCCAGTGCTCGCCGTCGGGCGGTGCGCCACCGGCATCGTGGAAACAGGCATCGAAGAGACGATGGCCGATCGACTTCTTGATCAACGTCTTGTTCTTGCCTGCGAAGATGCCGAAGTCGCGCTCCTTCAATGCATCGCTGTACAGCACCTGCGGTGCATCGGGCACGCCTTCCAGGATGATCGCCGCCGTGGCCCGGGCGCGTTCGAGTGTCGAGACATGCACCTGGTCGAAGCGCAGCGCGCGTTGTCGAACGAAGTCGGCTGCCTGCCGGGCCTGTCGGCGGCCCAGTGGCGTCAGCGGCGAATCCTGCGCACCGGCAAAATAGTTCTGCTCGTTGGCGAGCGATTCGCCATGGCGGACGAAGTACAGAGGCATCAGCTTGCTCCGGTTGCTCGATTGTTTGGCGATCGAGAACGTTGTCCGATGCCCTGGCAACGCCCATCACCGCGCTCGGCACGCCTGCATGCAGACGACAACGGCATGCATCGGGCTGCGACGTAGGTCCGGGGCACAGCTGGATTCGTTGCATCAAAAGACATGGTTCCTGATTTAGTTCAGTGTCTGTCCAAGTTTGTGTTGATGGCCACTGGATACAAAGGCAACAGCCGCGGCGCGACTGCCCGCCATGCCGCATGCAGATGCCTGAAAGCACGCGGCCTGCGCGCGCATGTTGCGGCGCAGGCCACGTATCCACAGGTTGGTGACGCGGTGCTGCACAGGTGTGCAAATACTTGCCTGCCCGGTCAATAGTCACCTGCGTGCGGCCGCTTCACCGACCCGTGGCGATCGCTCAGCGACGCCACATGCGCGCGCCACGCGCCGGCAGCGTAAAGGTGTGGGAGCTGCCGGTGATGCGGACCACGTTGCCGGAGCCCAGCGCATCGGTGTAGTCGGCATTCCAGTACAACACGCTGTTGTTCATGCCCACCGTGGTGGTGACCGGACTGCCGCACTTGTTGATGCCGACGATGCCCAGGCTGCCGCGACGGAACAGGAGATGGCAGTCGCTGGACGACAGCACCTGCATGTCGGTGCCCTGCACGCCGTTGTGGAAGCCGATCATGCGGCGCAGATCGTCGCGCTGGTAGGCGTTGACCCAGCGGGTGTCGCCGCTTTCGTTGTTGTCGGTGTAGATCATCGGCATGCCACCGTTGCGGCCGATCAGATACGCGTATGCCAGCGTCTCGTCGACCGGGTCGAGGATGGCGTAGCGGAAACCGGCATTGTTGGGGATGTCGTGGGTGACGGCGAAGGTCACCGCGCGATTGCCTGGCAAGGCCTGTCCGGTGGACGCGGGATCCACCAACTGCTGCAGGCTCGCGCCGATGGCGAAGGCATTGCGTACCGCGTTGAACAGCGGGAAGTCGTAGGCCGCATGCGGGGTGGATTGCAGGTACGGAGCCAGGAACTGGTCGTAATCGCCATTGCCGGCACCGCCGCCGGTGATGACTTCGCCAAACACGTACACCCCGGTGCGGATGCCGGCATCGAACACGCGGTTGAGGTGGTCGAAGGTCATGTGCTTGGCCGCATCCACACGGAAGCCGGTGACGCCCAGGCCCTTGAGCGCCTGCAGATAGGCACGCTGCTGTTGCACCACCCAGTCGTTGCCGACCAGATCCGGCAGGCCCGGGTCGCTGCCGCCGCCGCAGATGCGGTAATTGCGCACCTGGAAGGCATCGTTGTAGTTGCCGATGCACCGGCCCGGACCGAAATCGCTGGCACCGAGGAAATTGGACTGCACGGTGCCGAACAGCCGCAGCGAATCGTATCGTCCCGGATTGGCGGCGTACTGCGCGAGCACGGCGCTGCCGGGATAGTTGAGGTCCGGGCGGGTGGCCGCTTCGTTGGCCATGTGGTTGAACACGATGTCGGCGTAGGTTTCCACGCCGTTGTTGGCCAAGGCCTGCACCATGCGCCTGAAGGCGATGGTGTCGCCGAGCGGATTGTCGATCAGGCGGATGTCCTGCGGCTGGTAGCGCGCCCACCAGGCGCTGCCTTCGGAGCGGTACGCCGGTGCAACCAGCACCTTGCGATACCCGGCATCGGCAATCTGCCTGGCGCGTGCTTCCACGGTGGCATACGGCCAGTTGAAGGCATGCAGGATCACATCGGCCTGGACGTTGGCTGTCACCAGCAGCAAGGCCAGCGCGGTGAGCAATGCACGAACGCCGCGTCGCAGGCAGGAAGGTGGAGCGTGAGCAAGGGTGGTGCGCATCGGGTGGTTCTCCAGTGGTAGGCGCAGGCCGGCGTATGCATCACGCTGCCCGCAGCAAGGCCTCCGGCCCCTGTTCCGAAAGCGCGCGCACGGCGTGCAGCGCGCGGTGATGCTAAGCGCGCATCGCGGCGCAGCATCGCTGTTGTGCATACGTATTCATTGCAGCGGGCCAGCAAACTGGGCGCGAGGTTGGGCGCCAACGGCGTGATTGGTCGCAAAAAATCAGTGAACCACGCGGCCGTTGCCATCTCGCCCGCACCGGTCGTACCAAATCAAGGCTTAGCGATAGCCTAAGCGCATCGTTAGCATGCGGCGCGTGCAACGTGGCCGGCGCATTTGGCTAGACCGTCGCCGGTGACATAGATCCGCTCCTTGGCGCTGTTTGCCGTTGGCACCGTGTACGTCACCTTTGCACGCCGCGCTGCCTTGCCCGGCAACGCCAAGGTGCCGATTTCGGGCTGCACGCTGCATCCGCATCCCGCCGAGCAGCTACAGCTCACCGCAGCGGCGAGAAGGCCGAGATGCGACTGGTTGCGACGTGCAGCGGCATGGCCGCGATCCTGCACAGGCAATACCAAGGGCTCGGCCCGGCCATGACGATGGGGCGGCGCTGGCCGCGTTAAACTAGCTGCCAGTCCACTGCCCGGCCTTCCGATGCGCAATCCATTGCAAGAACAGCTGCTCAAGGCCGGCCTGGTCAAGAAAGCCCAGGTGGACAAGGTTGCGCGCGAACAGGTCAAACAGCGCCATGCCAAGGGTGCGGCGGTGCAGCCGGCGGCGACGGACAAGGTCGATGCGGCGCGCCTGCAGGCCGAGCGTGCCGAGCGCGATCGCGCACTGGCCGAAGAGCGCAACCTGCAGGTGCGCCGACAGGAAGTGCTCGCGCAGGTGCGGCAGATCGTGGAGACCAACAAGGTCAAGCGCGAAGGCGAGATCGACTACCGCTTCAACGACGGCAGCGTGATCCGCAGCGTGCTGGTGAACACGACGCTGCGCAGCCAGCTCGCCATCGGCGCGCTGGTGATCGTGCGGTACGGCGATGGTTTTGAGCTGATTCCGCGCGCGGCCGCCGACAAGGTTTACAGCCGCGATGCCGATGCCGTGGTGCTGGACCACGGACGCAACAGCGCGCCGGCCGCGCCCGATAGCGATGACGACTACTACAGCCAGTTCAAGGTGCCGGACGATCTGATCTGGTAACGCCGGCAAACTGCCGCATTGGGTGATTGCTGGACGGATCCAGCGCCACCGCAGGCGCGACACCGCTGCATGCTGCGCACCTGCATGCTGTGGGTGCGTGTTCGATGACTGCCGGAAACCAGGCCCGGCACTCGCGCCAGGCCGATCGCCGCGCGGTTGACTGATGGTGATCAACGTGGTCGTGCGAACGCCTGCGCGCTACCCTGGGGCTCTTTGTCGCCGCATACCCCCGCCCATGTCGATCGTCCTGACCCAGTTCGCCCGCACCCGCCTGTTTCCGCGCGATGGGCGTCGCAATGCCATCCAGGACTGCACGCCGGAGCAGTTTATCCAGCGGCTCAACGATGAGCCGCCGCTACGCGTGATCGAGGGCTATGCGCCGTTTTGTCAGTTGCATGTGCACCGCAACTGGACCTCGACCCGCTGCCTCACCATTCCCGTCACCGATGACAACCGGCACCTGCTGCGTGCCGGCTACGAGGCGCGCAGCACGCAGGAATTGGCCGTACTGGTGCGTTGGTTCGAAGGTGTCGAGCCACCGGTGGCCGCGTATCTGCTGCCCATCCTCTACAGCTGCGATCAGTTGGCCAAGGAAGGCACGCCCATCGAGGCAGACTGGGGTGTGGTCGGTTGCCTCTACACCGCGGAGCCGGACGAAATTCCGATGGCACCAATCACCATGTTGCGTAATGCCTTGGGCGTGGAAGAGGGCGGCTCGGGCACGCCGCTGGACCGCGACGCCTATCGGCGTAGCGTCGCGTTCTGGGAGCGCAATGCCAATTGGCGTGGGTGAGCGTGTCGCGCCGGTTCGCGTTGTTGTCCGCCAATTAAATTGCGCGTGGCGTGTGTAGTTGCCGCATCCATCCTGACTGCCCGTGCTGGGACGTACGCCATCTCTGCGTGCTAGGTTGCCGCCCTACGTGTAATAGATCGGAGAATCGCCATGTCGTTACAAGTGCTTGGTGCTGGCCTAGGCAGAACCGGGACGCTGTCGCTGAAGTTCGCGCTGGAACATTTGGGATTTGGACCCTGTTATCACGCCACGGAGGTCGCCGCGAACATGCGTACGGCACTGCCGCTGTGGAATGCCGCCGAACGCGGTGCTGCAGACTGGTCGGCCATCTTCGCCGGCTACCGCTCGAGTACCGACCACCCTGGTTGCTATTACTGGCGGCAATTGATTGAGGTATATCCGCAGGCCAAGGTCGTCCTGACAGTGCGCGATCCCGACAGCTGGTTCGAGTCGGTGACCCAGACCATCCTGATGCCGGGCAGAAAGAGCACCTTCGTCGGCCCCGAAGGCGAAACATTCAGTACGTTCTTGAAGCAGCAGATGGGTGGGCGCAGTCAGGACCGCGCCTTCATGGTCGACTACTTCAATCGCTGGAACCAGGCAGTGATCGATACGGTGCCAGCTGATCGGCTGCTGGTGTTCTCGTCCCGGCAAGGCTGGGCGCCGCTGTGCAGCTTGCTCGGCGTACCGGTGCCGCACAAGCCTTACCCGCACTTGCACGCACGGCCGCGGCTGCGTTGGTTTACGCGCGGCTTGCGTCTGCCGGACGACGTTGCCGCACGCGAGCGGCATGTGCGCGAATACCTGGAGTACCTGCGCGAAGATCTGTTCGGATAAACGCACATTGCGTGTCTTATTCTGCGACACATGCCTGGTAATTTGATTTTAAAAATAAAGTACCAGCCATAATGTTGATTGGCTATATGACTATTGCTAGCCTGAATAAGGCGAATGTCAGAGTTCGCCATTTCTGAAACTTCCAGAAGAGGTGTGCGTGATGAAAATTGCCAAAACCATGCTGTCACTCGTGTTTTCGAAAATTCTAAAGATGTTTGGTCCGCGCAAGGTGGCGTATATCTATACGCAGTAACTGCACTGCCAGGGCCAGCTTGGCCAGATGGCCCGCACGCGCATCGTCGGCGACGGCGATGCGCGCTGCCGCAGGTCAACGGCGGCCTGCAAGTGCAGTGTGCGGACTTGCAGCGGCGCGTGACGCCCTATTGCCCGGCATTTGGACCGGGCGCGCATGCGGATCATGCGGCTGCGAAGTGCTGGTGCGTGCACGTTCGATGAGTCCGATGCGATGACAACCGACAGGACCCCGATGTGGGCATGCCCTCCAAACAGCGCGAATATTCCAATCGCTTTTTCGACTCGACAGTCTGGAACGACTTCGCCTTTCGCGACGGCGATGTCGTCATCGCCAGCTATGCCAAGGCAGGAACGACCTGGGTGCAGCAGATCGTCGCGCAACTGATCTTCAGTGGCGCCGAGGAAGTCGAGGTCTCGCGGCTGTCGCCTTGGTTCGACTCGGTGTATCCGGACAAGGCGACCAAGCAGCGCCTGCTCGCCGAGCAACGCCATCGCCGCTTCGTGAAAACCCATTTGCCTGCCGATGCGCTGGTGCTGTCCGAACGCGCCCGCTATCTCTACGTCGGCCGCGATGCGCGCGACATCGTCTGGAGCCTGTACGACCACCAGCGGGCAGTCAGCGCGGATGCGCAGGCGCGCCTGGATGCGGAGCCGTCAAGCAACGGTAAGTTGAAAGTCATGCCGCCGCCCACGTGCTCGGTCGAGGACTATTTTCAGACCTGGATGGACGCCGATGGTGCGCCGCTGTGGCCGTTCTGGGAGGGCGTGCGTTCCTGGTGGGCGCTGCGCGATTACGACAACGTGCTGCTGGTGCATTACGCCGCGTTGCTGCATGACCTGCCCGCGCAGGTACGGCGCATTGCCGCATTCTTGGATATCCCGCTGGATGCCCAGTGCTGCGAGCGCGTGCTGGCGCACTGCAGTCTGGACTACATGCGCGCGCATGCGGCGCGCTACGTTCCACAGGGCACCGGTTTCTGGCGCGACGGCGGTCGGGCCTTCTTCAATCAAGGTCTCAATGGGCGGTGGCGCGACCGATTGGCCCCGGCAGTCGATGTGGCCTATCGGCAGCGTGTTGTCGCCGAGCTTGGCGCCGAGTGCGCGCATTGGCTCGCCACGGGCGATGTTGCGTCGGCGGCGCATGCGACGACCGGGATGGTTGCCTAGGGTGGCCAGCGAGTCTTTCGCGGAGAACGGTATGGATGGATCGTCGGCGCACGCCTACGATCAGGTGTCGCAGTACTACGATCGCCTGAGGGATCACTGGGCCGCTGCCAGTGCAGCGCAGTGTGCTCAGGCATTGGCGGCACTGGTCGGCAGTGGCACGGCGCTGGAGTTGGGGATCGGCACCGGCCGCATTGCGCTGCCGCTGGCGGCTGGCGGCGCGGCAGTCTGCGGCATCGACAACTCGCCTGGCATGTTGGACATGCTACGTGCCAAGCCCGGTGCCGAGCGACTGACCCTGGTCTGCGCCGATTTCGTCGATGTCCCAGTCTCCGGGCCGTTCGACCTGATCTATTCGGTGTGTTCGCTCGGCTATCTGTTGACGCAGGACGAGCAGTTGCGTTGCCTGCGCGCGGTGCGTGAACGCCTGGCAACCTCCGGCGTGTTCGTCCTGCAGACGATGGTGCCGCAGGCGGAGACGTTGCTGGCGGACGGCAAGGTGAGGTCGTTGGAGGCGCCAGCCCTGGACGATGGCGACGTGCCGGTGATGCTGATGTGCTCCAGCGCCGATCCGGCCCGGCAGCTGATACAGCAGCGCATCGTGATGATCGGGCAGTCGGCGACTCGCGTCTTCAACGATCGCTATCGTTATCTGTGGCCTTCCGAGCTGGATCTGATGGCACGGATCGCCGGCTTGCGCTTGCGGGCCAGATGGGGTGATTGGAGCGGGCAGCCCTATACCGCGCGCAGCCGGAGCCAGATTTCTGTGTATGAGCCTGCTGCGATGGACGCGGACGAGGCGAGCTCACACGGCTGACGGTGCCGTTGGCGAAGATCGACCAACGGCGGCTGCAGCAAGTGTCACGGTGCTGGTGGCCTTAGTCGCCGCGCGGTCCGCTACTTTCGGCCGATCGCAGCGCAAGGGACGACGCGTCGCGCGAAGCGGACGCAGAGTCAGCTTCGCGTCGTGCCGATCAAGGCCTAGACGCACAACGGGCGCCTTGCGGCGCCCGTTGATTCACACTGTCGAGGATGGGCGAACGTGCGCCCACGTCTCAGTAGCGATAATGATCCGGCTTGTACGGGCCAGCCACGTCCACGCCGAGGTAGTCGGCCTGGTCCTTGGTCAGGGTGGTCAGCTTCACGCCGATCTTTTCCAGGTGCAGGCGGGCCACTTCCTCATCCAGGTGCTTGGGCAGGATGTAGACCTTCTTCTCGTAGCTGTCGCGCTTTTCCCACAGGTCGATCTGGGCCAGGGTCTGGTTGGCGAACGAGTTGGACATCACGAAGCTCGGGTGGCCGGTGGCGCAGCCCAGGTTGACCAGGCGGCCGTCGGCCAGCAGGAAGATCGCGTTGCCGTTGGGGAACACGTACTTGTCCACCTGCGGCTTGATGTTGATCTTCTCCACGCCCTTGAGTGCATTCAGCGCATCGACCTGGATCTCGTTGTCGAAGTGGCCGATGTTGCAGACGATGGCCTGGTCCTTCATCGCCTGCAGGTGCTCGACGGTGATGATGTCCTTGTTGCCGGTGGTGGTGACATAGATGTCGCCGCGGCCCAGGGTGGATTCGATGGTGTTGACCTCGAAGCCTTCCATCGATGCCTGCAGGGCGCAGATCGGGTCGATCTCGGTGACGATCACGCGGGCACCGTAGGCACGCAGCGAGGCAGCGCTACCCTTGCCGACGTCGCCGTAGCCGCAGACCACCGCGACCTTGCCGGCCAGCATCACGTCCATCGCGCGCTTGAGGCCATCGGCCAGCGACTCGCGGCAGCCGTAGAGGTTGTCGAACTTGCTCTTGGTGACCGAGTCGTTGACGTTGATGGCCGGGATCAGCAGCTTGCCGGCTTCGGCGATCTGGTACAGGCGGTGCACGCCGGTGGTGGTCTCTTCGGAGACGCCCTTCCAGTCCTTGACCACGCGGGTCCAGTAACCCGGACGCTCGACGGCCACGCGCTTGAGCAGCGCCTTGATCACGCCTTCCTCGTGCGAGGAGGCCGGCTCGTCGACCCAGGTGCTGCCGTTTTCGAGCTCATAACCCTTGTGGATCAGCAGGGTGACGTCGCCGCCGTCGTCCACCACCAGCTCCGGGCCGGTCTGGGTGCCGTCGGGCAGGGTGAAGGTCAGCGCGTCCAGGGTGCAGTCCCAGTACTCTTCCAGCGTCTCGCCCTTCCAGGCGAACACCGGCGTGCCGGAGGCGGCGATCGCGGCGGCCGCGTGGTCCTGGGTCGAGAAGATGTTGCACGAAGCCCAGCGCACGTTGGCACCGATGTCCTTGAGCGTTTCGATCAGCACCGCGGTCTGGATGGTCATGTGCAGCGAGCCGGTGATGCGCACATCCTTCAGCGGCTTGGTCTGCGCATGCTTGCGACGGATCGACATCAGGCCCGGCATCTCGTGCTCGGCGATGTCCAGTTCCTTGCGGCCCCAATCGGCCAGCGAGAGATCGGCGATCTTGTAATCGGTATGTGGGGCAATTTTCGTGACAGCGTTCATGCAATAGCTCCGGTAAGCAGATCAATGTCTGCAATTCGGGGCGCCGTTGAACGATGAATGCTTGTCGAGCCTGGCCGTATGTTCTGCACTTTTCGTGCAGCTGGCGGATTAGTCCGCCATACCGGTCGCAGCGCCCCTCGACGAGAGCATCGATTATATCGGCAGCACCCCCCTCCGGCATGAATTGGCGTGCACCCAACCAACGGCAGGGGAGTCGCCGACGAGCGGCTGCTATGGTCCAGGGTCGATCGAGACCGGGAGCGGACAATGCAGGCGAAACGGAATGCGCAAGGCTGGCGGCGGCACACATGGGCATTGGCGTGGGCAGGCGCAGGAGCGCTGGGGTTGAGCGCGCCGTTGCTGGCATCGGCGGCCAGCTCACCAGCGGCACCGACCGCCGCGGCAGCAAGCAGCGGGTATCAACTGCCCTCCAAGGCGCTGCAGGCAGTGGTCGATGCACCACGCGCGCCGCTGCTGCACTTGTCGCCCAAACGCGATCTGGCTGCGATGCTGCAGCTGCCGGCATTGCCGGACATCGCCGAGGTGGCCCAGCCCGAACTCAAGCTGGCCGGCCTGCGCATCCATCCCAAGACCTTCGCCAGTAGCCGGTTTGCCTTTGCCGGCAAGCTGTGGCTGCTGTCGGTGGCCGACGGCAGCCAGCGGCAGATCGCCGGGCTGCCGTCACCACTGTCGCTGGCCACGTTGAGCTGGTCGCCGGACCAGCGCTATCTGGCGTTCCGTCGCGAGGATGCGGCCAGCGGGTCCAACGAACTGTGGCTGGTGGACGTGGCGGCCGGGCAGGCCAGGCGCCTGGTCGCCGGCCTGAACACCAGCGTCGACGAGGAATTGCACTGGTTGCCCGATGGCAGCGGCCTGTTGCTGCAACAGCAGGTGGCCGGGCAGGGCGCGCCACCGGCGCGCGACGCGACCCCGGACGGCCCGGCGATCCAGCAGACCAGCGCCGCGGCCGGCGTGCGCTCGCTACCGACCTACCAGGACCTGCTGCGCAGCGAGGCCGATGCGCGCCTGTTCGAGTACTACGCCACCGGCCAGCCGATCATCGCCAGCGTGACCGGGCAGGTGCGCCCGATCGCCACGCCCGGCATCTATCTCAACCTGTCGGTATCGCCGGATGGCCGTTATCTCCTGAGCGAGCGCGCTGAACGGCCGTTTTCATACGTGGTGCCGGTAGACAATTTTGCCCGCCGCATCGAGGTGCTGGACCTGCAGGGCAAGCTGGTGCGCCAGATCGCCCAGCTGCCATTGGTCGAAGGCCTGCCGACCGGCAACGACGCGGTGCCCACCGGCGTGCGCGACATCGCCTGGCGCGCCGATGCGCCGGCCACGCTGGTCTGGGCGGAGGCGCAGGACGGCGGTGATCCGGCACGCGCGAGCACGGTCCGCGATGCGGTGCGGATGCAGGCCGCGCCCTTCAAGCGCGCACCGGTGACGCTGGCGCAGCTGGGCAGCCGGTATGAAGGCATCCAGTGGGGCCGTGGCGATCTGGCCATCGTCAGCGAAAGCTGGTGGAAGACCCGCCGTACCAAGCAGTGGCGCATCGCGCCGGACCAGCCGCAGCGTGCGCCCGAATTGCTCTGGGACCGTTCCTCGCAGGACCGCTACAACGATCCCGGCACACTGGCGACCGTGGCCGACGGCAAGGGCCGCGCGCTGCTGCAGACCGGTGCCGACGGCAACAGCCTGTTCCTGCTCGGCAAGGGCGCCTCGCCGGAAGGCGACCGCCCGTTCGTGGATCGCCTCGATCTGCGCAGCAAGCGCGCCACGCGCCTGTTCCATTCGCAGGCACCGACCTATTCCGCGCCGCTGGCAGTGCTGGATGCGCAGGGCACGCAGTTGCTGCTCAGCCGCGAGTCGCCCGAGGAGCCAGCCAATTATTTCGTGCAGTCGCTGGGCGATGCGGCGCCAGCGCCGCGTGCGCTGACGCAGTTCGCGCACCCATTGCCGCAGTTGCGCGGCGTGCAGAAGGAGCAGATCCGCTACAAGCGCGCCGATGGCGTGGACCTCACCGCCACGCTGCTGTTGCCGCCAGGGTACGACCCCAAGCGCGACGGCCCGCGGCCGCTGCTGATGTGGGCCTACCCGGGCGAGTTCAAGAGTGCCGATACCGCCAGCCAGGTCACCGACTCGCCGTACCGTTTCAACGCGATCAGCTACTGGGGCCCGCAGGCGTTCCTGGCGATCGGCTATGTGGTGCTCAACAACCCGACCATGCCGATCGTCGGCGAAGGCGATGCCGAGCCCAACGACACCTACGTGCCGCAGCTGGTCGCCGATGCACAGGCCGCGGTGGACGAAGTGGTGCGGCGCGGGGTCACCGACCGCGCGCACATCGCCATCGGCGGCCATTCCTACGGCGCCTTCATGACCGCCAACCTGCTCGCGCACACGCGCCTGTTCAAGGCCGGCATCGCACGCAGCGGCGCGTACAACCGCACGCTCACCCCGTTCGGCTTCCAGGCCGAGGAGCGCAACTACTGGCAGGCGCAATCGGTGTACCAGGCAATGTCGCCGTTCAACTATGCCGACAGGATCAAGGACCCGCTGCTGCTGATCCACGGCCAGGACGACAACAACACCGGCACCTTCCCGATCCAGAGCGAGCGCATGTTCGCCGCGATCAAGGGCCTGGGCGGTAACGCGCGGCTGGTGCTGCTGCCCAACGAATCGCATGCGTACCGCGCCCGGCAGTCGATCCTGCAGATGCTGGCCGAGAGCGAGCAGTGGTTGAAGAGCAATCTCGGCGAACCGGTAAAGGAGACCGGCGCGACACGCGCGCGTTGATCGATGGTGCGCTGGCACCGGTAGGAGCGCGCTGGCACGCGATGCGGCGTTACCGGTGAAGCTTCGTCGCGCCCGGGTGCGCTCCTACGTGGATGCGGCCCGCGCGTCCCGGGACGAATCGCCGCGCCGCCGACACGATTGCCGCGGTCACCCGTAGGAGCGCACCCGGGCGCGACGGGGCATGGCCAGGACAGCCACCTCTCGTAGGAGCGCACCCAGGCGCGACGGGGCATGCCCAGGACAGCCNGAGCGCACCCGGGCGCGACGGGGCATGGCCAGGACAGCCACCTCTCGTAGGAGCGCACCCAGGCGCGACGGGGCATGCCCAGGACAGCCGCCTCTCGTAGGAGCGCACCCGGGCGCGACGGGGCATGCCCAGGACAGCCACCTCTCGTAGGAGCGCACCCGGGCGCGACGGGGCATGCCCAGGACAGCCACCTCTCGCAGGAGCGCACCCGGGCGCGACGAGGCATGCCCAGGACAGCCACCTCTCGTAGGAGCGCNGGACAGCCACCTCTCGCAGGAGCGCACCCGGGCGCGACGAGGCATGCCCAGGACAGCCACCTCTCGTAGGAGCGCACCCGGGCGCGACGAGGCATGGCCGAGGACAGCCAAGCCGAGCAGGAGCGGGCTTGCCCGCGATGGGGCATCACCGGGAACGCTCCATCGCGCGCCAGCGTGCCCCTACGAGGGTCATCGGCAGGACATGCCAGCACACGATGGTTGATGTTGAAACCGTCGTGCCGGTCGCGATCCTCTAATCCTTTTGGGTTAGTCTTCGACGACTTTGCGCTTGAGAGGGTGTGCGTTTCCGATGAACGAGTACCGCAGCAGTCTTGTGTTCGCTACCCCCGACCTGCCCTTACGCGACGATGTGCGCCGGCTCGGCGCGCTGGTCGGCGACCTGCTCGCCGAGCAGGTCTCTGCGGAATTCCTCGATGAGATCGAACGTGTCCGCACCACGGCGATTGCGCGGCGCGAGGGCGATGCGCCGCCGTCCACGCTGAGCGCGCAACTGGCCGGGCGCGAACCGCGCGAAGCCGAGTCGCTGGTGCGTGCCTTCAGCACCTATTTCCAGGTGGTCAACATCGCCGAGCGCGTGCACCGCATCCGCCGCCGCCGCGAATACCAGCGCAGCGGCACCGACACGCCGCAGCCCGATGGCCTGCACGATGCCTTGCGTCGGCTCAAGGCGCAGGGCGTGAGCCTGGACGAACTCAGCGCGTGGTTGCCGCGCATCGACGTGGAGCCGGTGTTCACCGCCCATCCCACCGAAGCGGTGCGCCGCGCGCTGCTGGAAAAAGAACAGCTGATGGTCGCCAGCCTGGTCGACAACCTGGACGGCATGCGCACGCCCAACGAGCGCGCCACCGACGCGGCGCGCTTCCGCATGGCCCTGACCGCCTCCTGGCAGACCGCCGACTCCTCGCCGGTGCGTCCCACCGTGGAGGACGAGCGCGAGCATGTGGGGTTCTACCTCACCCAGGTGCTCTATCGCGTGGTGCCGGTGATGTACGAAACCCTCGAACACGCCATCGAACAGACCTACGGCAGCGTGCCGACCCTGCCGCGGCTGCTGCGCTTCGGCACCTGGGTCGGCGGCGACATGGACGGCAACCCCAACGTGGATGCCGTCACCATTGCCGGCACGCTGGATGCCCAGCGGCGCGCGGTGCTGGATCGGTACCAGAAGGAACTCTGGCAACTGGCCAGCCTGCTCAGCCAGTCGACCACGCTGGTGGCGGTGAGCCCGGCCTTGAGCGAGCAACTGCAGCGCTACCGCGCGTTGTTGCCGGAAGATGCCGCACGCTCGCGTCCGCGCCATGGCGACATGCCGTACCGGCTGCTCAACGATCTGATGCGCGCACGCCTGCAGGCCACGCTGGACGATGCCGACGGCGCCTATACCAGCCCGTCCGAGCTGGAACACGATCTGCAATTGATCCTGGACAGCCTGCAGGCCAACAAGGGGCTGCACGCCGGTTGGTTCGCAGTGCGCCGCCTGTTGTGGCGCGTGCGCAGCTTTGGCTTCCACCTGGCGCGTCTGGATGTGCGCCAGGAATCGAGCGTGCATGCGCGCGCGGTGGCCGACGCACTGGGCCAGGCGGACTGGGACGAACAGGACGCCACCCAGCGCGCCGCATTGCTCGGCCCGTATGCCTCCGGCGAACAGGCATTGCCGCGCGTGGAGGACGAAGGCAATGCGCGGCTGGATGCGGTGTTCGCCGCGCTCGCCGACGCGCGCAGCCGCCATGGCGCCGATGCGCTGGGCAGCTACATCATCTCGATGGCGCACAACCGCGCCGACGTGCTCACCGTGCTGGCGCTGGCACGGCGCGGCGGTCTGGTCGACGACGCCGGCACGGTGCCGCTGGACATCGTGCCGCTGTTCGAAACCGTGGACGATCTGCGCGGCGGTACCGGCACCGTGCAGGACCTGCTCGCCGACCCGGTCTACCGCCAGCACCTGGCCGCGCGCGGCGATACGCAGATGGTGATGCTGGGGTATTCGGACAGCGGCAAGGACGGCGGCATCACCGCCTCGCGTTGGGGGCTGCAACGCGCGCAGGTCGAACTGCTGGAGGCTGCCGCCGACCTTGGCGTACGGCTGACCTTCTTCCACGGCCGCGGTGGCTCGATCGCGCGGGGCGGCGGCAAGACCAGCCGCGCGCTGGATGCCGCACCGCGCGGCAGTGTCGATGGCCGGCTGCGCGTGACCGAGCAGGGCGAGGTGATCCACCGCAAGTACGGCATCCGTGCACTGGCGCTGCGCTCGCTGGAACAGATGACCGGCGCGGTGCTGCTGTCCAGCCTGCGTCCGCGTGCGCCCGAGCCGCGCGAGGAGCGCTGGCGCCCGGTGATGGACCTGGTCGCCGAGCGCAGCACCGTGGCGTATCGCGCCTTCGTCGGCGCGCCGGATTTCATGCAGTACTTCCGCCTGGCCACGCCGATCGACGTGATCGAACGCATGACGCTGGGTTCGCGTCCGTCGCGCCGGCTCGGCCAGGACGCGGCCCTGTCCAACCTGCGCGCGATTCCGTGGGTGTTTGCCTGGAGCCAGGCGCGTGCGGTGATTCCGGGCTGGTACGGCGTGGGCAGCGGCCTGCAGGCGGCGGTCGACGCCGGGCATGAGGCCACCTTGCGCGAAATGGCGCAGGACTGGCCGTTCTTCCGCACCTTCCTCGACGACGTGGCGATGGTGCTGTCCAAGGGGGACCTCACCATTGCCGAACTCTTTTCGCGCTTGTCGGGCGACCTGCACGCGCGGTTCTTCCCGGGCATCGGCGCCGAGCTGGCGCTGACCAAGGGTTGGGTGAAGGCGTTGACCGGCCAGCAGTCGCTGCTGCAGCACGATCCGCGGCTGGCCTTGTCGATCCGCCTGCGCAACCCCTACATCGATCCGATCAGCGTGTTGCAGGTGGACCTGCTGCAGCGCTGGCGCGCCACCGATGGCGAAGACGAGGAGTTGCTGCGCGCGCTGGTGGCCTGCGTCAACGGCGTCTCGCAAGGCGTGCAGAACACCGGCTGATCCGCCTCGTCGCTGCGACAATCGAATCAGATCGTCGTATCCGGCCATCGAGTCAGACGGCCCCAGTCAGACGGCCCAGTCAGACGGCCCAGTCAGACGGCCCAGTCAGACGGCCCAGTCAGACGGCCCAGTCAGACCGCTGGTCGGAGAGGGCGAGGATGGCTCAAGCAGACTCTGGCGTCACCGGACAAATCTGTCCGATAATGCCGGCATGATGACCTCCCGCCCTGATGCCGCGCTGCGCCGCCGGCAGATACTCGATGCCGCCGACGAAGTGTTCAGCGAACACGGCGTCAACGCCCCGCTGGAACTGGTGGTGGAGCGTGCCGGGCTTGGCCGCGCCACCTTGTACCGGAACTTCCCGGACCGGGTGGCGCTGATGACCGCGCTGATGGCGCGCGGCCTGGATGGCCTGGAGCGGCTCGCCGCCGACCTGGCCCATCGCCCGGACGGGCTGGCGGTGCTGCTGCACGACGTGGCCGAGCACATCGCCCAGTCGGCGCCGCTGGTGGATTTCTGGCGTTCGATCGAACGTGCGCACCCGGCGGTGGATGCCGCCGACCGGCGGGTGGTGAGCATCTTCCTGCCATTCGTGCATCGCGCCCGCGATGCCGGCCTGTGCCGCGCCGATGTCGACGACGAACAGCTGCTGCTGGTGATCGACATGCTGGGCAGCTGCCTGCGCGGCAATGACGAATCCGAACGCAAACGCCTCGCCCATCGTTCGGCCGATCTGTTGATGCATGCACTGGGCATGCAGGTGCCCGAAGGCGGCACCCGATGAAGGCGGCCACGCGTTCGTGCATCGGGCGCTGGGCGCTGCGGGTGGCGCTGGTGCTGGCCGCGCTGTGGGGCGGGCTGGCGCTCTACTTCGCGCTGACCGGCAACGCGTTCGTACGCGCGGCGTGGGTGGGCTCGTGGTGCGCGATGGCGATCGCCGCGATGTGGGGCTTGCGCCGTGGTCGCGAGAACTGGGCCCTGGTGGGCATCTTCAGTGCGGCCTTCGCGGTGCTGGCGGTGTCGTGGTGGATGATGCAGCCCAGCCAGGACCGCGACTGGGCCGACGATGTCGCCCAGCGCCTGCAGCCGGAGGTGCACGGCAACATCGTCACGCTGCACAACGTGCGCAATTTCGACTGGCATGGCGAAACCGACTACCAGCCGCGCTGGGAAACCCGCCAGTACGATCTGGACCGTCTGGTCAGCGCCGATCTGGCGCTGTCGTACTGGATGGGCCCGGCGATCGCGCACACCCTGGTGTCGTTCGGTTTCGACGACGGCTCGCACGTGGTGTTCTCGCTGGAAATCCGCAAGGAGCGCCACGAGTCGTTCTCGGCATTGGGCGGGTTCTTCCGCAGTTTCGAAGAGATCCTGGTCGCCGCCGACGAGCGCGACATCCTGCGCGTGCGCACCAATGTGCGCGGCGAGGACATGTATCTGTACCGGCTGGCGATTCCCAAGGCCGGGCTGCGCCGCATGTTCATGGGCTACGTGGGCCTGGCCGACGACCTGAATCGCGCGCCGGCGTTCTACAACACGCTCACCAGCAACTGCACCACGATCGTGTTTGCGCTGGCGCGGCAACTGCAGCCCACCTTGCCGCTGGACCATCGCCTGCTGCTGTCCGGCTACGCCGACGCATATGCCTACGATCACCATGGGCTGATGCCCGGCTACGACTTTGCCACGCTGAAGCAGCGCGGGCATTTCACCGCACGCGCGATCGCCGCCGACAAGGCAGCGGACTTCTCCACGCGCATCCGTGCCGGCATGCCGCAAGCGCCTGCGCCAGCACCTGCCGTCGCCCGGAGCGCCCCGCGATGACACCGCACCCACGTGGATACCGTGCCGCTGCAATGCTGGCAGGACTGCTGGCAAGCCTGTGGCTGAGCGGCTGCGCCATGGTCACCGTGCAGGCGCGCAGCAGCGGCGACTACATCGCGCGCACCCGTGGCGATGTGCTCAGCACCGGCGCGTTGAGCCAGGCCAGCGGCGAGACGGTGCAGGTGGCCGGCTTGCAACCCAAGACCTGCCGCAGCGACCCGCTGCCCTGCCTGCAGCAACTGGCCACCGTCGCAGGCATCGGTGCCGAGCGCCGGCTGGCAACGCAGGCCGAGCTGTGGACGGCACATGCGATTGCCCTGAGCGGGCGCGACCCGACCACGATGAGCGATGCCGCAGTCGATGCCTGGCTGGAAGCGGCGCGACATGCCTACGCCTACCTGTTCTTCACCGATCGGGCGCCCAGTGCGCGTGCGTTCGAAAATCGCCAGACGCAGGTGCGCGACTACTACAACTACGCCGTGCAGCAGGTGATCGAGCGCCTGTTCGCACGCGCGCAGCAGACCGGGCAGAGCGAGCGCGAACCGACCACCCTGGGCCGCTGGCGGGTGGATATCGACATGTCCGCGTACCGGCTGCCGGGCGGAGGCAACACGCCGCGTGCGATCTTCGCCGCCTCGGCGTTGCGCTTCGATGGACTGCGCAGCACGTATCGACGCGATGGCTTCGGTGCCGAGCTGGTGGCCGAGGTGGACCCGCAAGTGGTCGGCGACCCTGCCGGGCTGGCCCTGCAACCAGCCGCCGCCGTCGCAGCACCGGAGCGCCCGTTGCCCACCTTCAGCGAGATGCCGTACGCACCGGCAACGCTGCTGCTGCGTTTCGATGGACAGACGCTGGATGCGGTGCTGCGCGGCCATGCCGCCACCGTGGTGCCGTACGACCCGTATCGCCAGAACGAGGTGGTGCTGCATGGCCAGCGCGTGCCATTGGCGGCCAATTTCACCGCCGCCTATGGCCTGTGGCTGGCCAGGTCCGGGTTTGCCGCGCAGTCGCTGCGGTCGATGCTGGGCAGCGCACGGGGCATCGACCGCCCGCATCTTTACCTGATGCAGCCCTACGACCCGAACCGGCGCGTGCTGCTGATGCTGCACGGGCTGGCCAGCAGCCCGGAGGCCTGGGTCAATGTCGCCAACGAAGTGATGGGCGATGAAGCGCTGCGCCAGCGCTACCAGATCTGGCAGGTGTACTACCCCACCAATGCGCCGGTGGCGGTCAACCGCGCCGAAATCCAGGCCCTGGTGGAGCGCAGCCTGCAGCACTTCGATCCGGCCGGCGCGGCGATCGCATCGCAGGACATGGTGTTGATCGGCCACAGCATGGGCGGGGTGATCGGGCGCCTGCTGGTGTCCTCGTCCGGCGACCGCCTGTGGAATTCCCTGCTGCAGGACTACCGGCTGGACGGCGAGCGCGGCGCACGCGTGCGTGCGAAGTTGTCGCCGTTGCTGCATTTTTCGCCAATGCCGCAGATCGACCGCGCCATCTTCATCGCCGCGCCACATCGCGGCACGCCCCTGGCCGAGGGCGGGCTGGGGCGTTTCGTCGGTCGCCTGGTGCGCTTGCCGATCGCCCTGCTGGATCGCTTCGGCGATGTGTTCCAGGACCTGGCCAGCAGCGAGCGTGGCGGGCAGGGCGGCGACCCGCGCCGCAAGCGGCGGCTGCTGCCGCCGACCAGCATCGACAACCTGCGCGATACCGACCCGTTCGTGCGCGCCAGCATGGACCTGCCGATCTCCCCGCAGGTGCATTACCACACCATCGTCGGGCGCGAAAAACCGCAGGTGCCGCTGGCCGACTCCGACGATGGCCTGGTGCCGTACCGCAGCGCGCATCTGGACGGCGCCGAGTCCGAACTGGTGGTGACCTCCTGGCACAGCGTGCAGGAAACCCCGCAGGCGATCCTGGAGATCCGCCGCATCCTGCACGAGCAGCTGCAATCGGAAGCGGCAGACACGAACCAGGCGCAGGCCGCGCGCCCGGCTGCGGCGCCTGCGACGTTCTGAGTGTGCTGCACCATCGCTGGCACGCGTGGCCGCCAATCACGCACCGCGGGTATGCAGTGTGCCCGCTGCCAATGCGCACCATTGTCCGGTACGCGTCCCGGCCTTGCGATTGCGCACGCCTAGACCGGCCAACATGGACCGCGCGCGGTCCGGCGAGTGCGGAACGCGCGCAGCAAACGGAGTGCACGAGCATGCCGATACCGGCCACCGATCGCCCTGCCTGACCGCGTGCGGTGGTTGCGTTGGCCACTTTTAGCGCGTTGTTTACCTGGCCCGTGCTATCAGGCGTTTGTCGAACACGCTCGAACCAGGGAAGAGGCAATGCGCAAGACGCTGTCGGCAGTGATCTGGGTGCCCTTGCTGCTGGCCGGTTGCGGCCGCGGCGAAGGTCAACGCGAGGCGGCTGATCCTGCGGGCACCTCGCCGCCGGCAGCGCAGAGCGCAGCGCGTCCGTCCGCAACGCCGCCGGTCGCCGATGAAGCGCTGCCCGAGTTCCCGGCCATCCCATCGATCGTGGTGCCCGACATTGCCGGCGTCACCCCGGCGCAGCGTGCGCTGGAAGCCTCGCTGCAGGACATTCTCGACCCGATCGAAGGCGTCAGCGTGACGCCGGCACGCTGCGGCGATGGCGGCAGCCTGATCAACGACGCCGGCATCACCAGTGTCGATGCCAACGGCAATCTGCTGCGCAACGGCGACGGCGGGCTGTTCGACCTCAAGGCCGATGGCAGCGGGACCGCCAACTTCGACGGCGGCCTGATCCGCGTCAATGCCGACGGCAGCGGCACCATCAATGCCAGCGGCGCCGGTGGCGACGACGCGATCATCCAGGTCCAGGCCAGCGGCGCCGGCAGCTACAACGGCCCGGCCGGCCTGATCAGCCTGGATGGCAAGGGCGCAGGCACCTGGAACAGCGACAAGAGCGGCCTGGTCGACAACCACGGCGATGGCAGCGGTACCTGGAACGGCCCGCGCGGCCTGGTCACCATCAACGCCGACGGCTCGGGAACCTGGAACGGCCCGGACGGGCTGGTGCACAACCGCGGCGATGGCACCGGCACCGTCGGTACCCCGCCGCGCGAAGTGCGCATGCCGCCGCTGCCGAAGGTGCCGCCGGCCGGGCGCTTCCCGTTGCTGCAGAAGTTCGCACCTCCCGGCGCACCGTGCGGCTACCTGATCACCTTGAACGAGCGCATCCTGTTCGACTTCGACAAGGCCGAGATCCGCCCCGATGCCGCGCGCGTGCTCGATGTGCTGGCGGCCGCACTCGGCAAGGTCAGCGCCAGGGACATGGAGGTTCGCGGACATACCGATGCCAAGGGCAGCGACGCCTATAACCAGGCGCTGTCCGAGCGCCGCGCCGATGCGGTGCTGGCCGCATTACGCACCCGCGGTGCCGCGCAGTCGGCCGGCGCGAAGGGCTACGGCGAATCGCAACCGGTGGCACCCAACACGCTGGATGGGCAGGACAATCCCGGCGGTCGACAACTCAACCGACGGGTGGAGATCTTCCTGCGCACCTGAGTGCGGGCCGACCTGCACCGCATCGCCCGCACGCAGGCGCAGCAGCACGATCCCGGACAGCTGGCGCCCCGCACAGGTGGTTGCGGCAGTGGCGTCGATAGGCGAATGCCGGCCCACCTCATGCCAGCACGCCGCCGCCCCGCGCTACGCGTCATGACGGCGGGGTACGGGGAATCTACTCAAGCCGGCCCCCTTGCGACGCGTTGCGGCTGGGCAACACGGATGCCGCACGTCGCGCGGCCAACACACCGACTGCGCCGCCGCATCCGGGCGCGGCCGGTGCGCGGAAGCGGCATGGACCACACGTACGCTCCGATTCTTGGACGCGCCGTCCGCACCCATCTGATGATCGCTCGCTCCCTCGTGTTGTCCGCTCTTCGTACCGCAGCCGTGCGGCGGATGCCGAACATCCATCGCCGCGTGGCGGCCGCCCGAAGATGTTCGGCAAGGTCCGCCAGGTGTCGTCTGCCTTGCACATTGGCCCGGTAGATTCCGCGAAGGCCAACGGGATCACCGACACCTATGCGTTTGAGGCAAGCGAAGAAATCCGGGCAGGGTAGTGAACAGGCGCCCGCAGGCGATGCCGGCAGCGACGCGATGGCGAGCGCGTCGTTGCCGGCGTGTGCGATCGATGCGCCGTTGCACGCAGGCGTCAGGCAACGTGCGACGACAGCGCTGCGGCCGCGATGGCGGATGCCGGCACTCGCACTCGGCGCGCTGCTGCTGATCGGCTGCACGTCGCGTCCGCCCGCGCCGCCCGCAGTCGCCAAGACTGCACAGGCCGCGCAACTGAAACGCGTGGTGGTTGTCTTCCGGCACGGCGTGCGCGCGCCGCTGCAGGGCGAAGCCGCCGCCGCGCACCATGCCGACGCGCCATGGCCGCAATGGTCCACAGCGGCCAGCCTGCTGACGCCGCACGGGCGCATCGGCGTGCAGCTGAGCGGCGACTATCTGCGCCAGTGGCTGGTGCAGCAGGGCGTGCTGCCACCGAGCGGATGCCCGGCGGCAGGCAGCGTGTCGGTCTGGGCCAATACCGACCAACGCACCATCGCCAGCGGCGCCCTGCTGGCCGCCGCGCTGGCACCGGGGTGCGGGATCGTCGCCGGGCATCGCCCGGCCGGCAGCAACGATCCGCTGTTCCGACCGATCGAGGCCGGTGCGGTGCCGTTCGAGGCAGCGGCGGCGGTTGCGGCGATCGATAAAGAAACCGGTGGCCCTGCCACGTTGCTGCGAGGGCACGCAGCCGAGCTGCAGGCGATGCAGCAGATCCTGGGCTGCACGCGCACGCCCTGCGACTTCGCGCAGATGCCGTCCACGCTGGCGCCGTCGGCCAACGGGCGCGGCCTGGCCCTGGGTGGGCCGATCGATCTGACCTCCGGCACCGGCGAGGTGTTGCTGCTGCAGTACGCCGAAGGCCTGCCGCTGGCGCAGGTCGGCTGGGGCCGTGCCACGCCCGAGCGGCTGGCGCAGGTCTCGCGCCTGCATGCATTGCTGTTCGATATCTACGCACGTCCGCATTACATGGCCTCACGCTCAGGCGCACCGCTTGCGCGCGAGGTGCTGCAGCGCTTCGGCAATGTGCAGGCGCCCAAGGTCTCTGTCTTCGTCGGCAGCGATACGCATATCGCCGCGTTGAGCAGTTTGCTGGGCGTGCACTTTCATCTCCCCGGCTACGGCGCCGACGATCCGCCGCCGGGCGGCGCGTTGCTGCTGGGGCTATGGCGCGAACCGAACGGGCAGCAGGTGGTGCGCGCACGCTATCTGGCGCAATCGCTGGATCAACTGCGGACGCTGGCGCCGTTGGATCTGGCGCACCCGCCGTTGCAGCAGGAACTGGCACTTGGCGTCTGCACAGCAGGGCAACGCATGGCGTGCCCGTTGCCGGAGTTTTCCCGGGCGCTTGAGAAACAGCTGCAACTTGATCGCTAACCCTGCAGCAGCGATCCCTATTTCGAAAGACGTGACCCGCGCCTGTTCCTTCTCCCGCCGTGAGAAGGTGCCCCGCAGGGGCGGATGAGGGTGCCTGCGAAGCCTGGTGTCATCGAATATGCAAAGAGGCTCCGCCGCGGACCCTCATCCCAGCCCCTCTCACGCAGGAGAGGGACTTTTCTTCTTTCAGCCGCCGACGATGATCGGTGGTGCCTGCGCGCCTGCCGGTGTGGGAGCTTGAGCGGCATGGATGCCGCGCCAGGGCCGACAAGGACGTACGTGCGGCGTGTCCCGCGCCGGTACGCGCGCAAGCGCCCGCGGCAGACCGACGCGGCACCGCGCTCCGGGCATTGCCACTGCTGATCGGCAGGCGCTGCTTCCCACGCAAGCCTTGATGACGGTACGCACTCGCGCAAAACGCACATGGGCCGCATCAGCGGCCCATGTCCAATTCACTGCATCCACTCCCGCAGGAGCGGCTGGCTTACTTCAGCTTGGCGTCGGCGCGCAGCGCGTCGGCGCGGTCGGTCTTTTCCCACGAGAACGCGGTGGCGGTGTGCTGCGCACCGGTTGCGTCGGTGTAGGAGAAGTCCTTCGGCTTGCGGCCGAAGTGGCCGTAGGACGCGGTCTGCTGATACATCGGGTGGATCAGGTCGAGCATCTGGATGATGCCGAACGGGCGCAGGTCGAAGTGCTTGCGGATCAGCTTTTCGATCTGCTCGTCGGCGATCTTGCCGGTGCCGAAGGTGGTCACCGAGATCGAGGTCGGCTCGGCCACGCCGATGGCGTAGGAGACCTGCACTTCGCAACGATCGGCCAGGCCGGCAGCCACCACGTTCTTGGCCACGTAGCGCGCGGCGTAGGCTGCCGAGCGATCGACCTTGGACGGATCCTTGCCGGAGAACGCGCCGCCACCGTGGCGCGCCCAGCCGCCGTAGGTGTCGACGATGATCTTGCGGCCGGTCAGGCCGCAATCGCCCACCGGCCCGCCGATCACGAACTTGCCGGTCGGGTTGATGTGGAACTTGGTGCCCTTGTGCAGCCACTTGGCCGGCAGCACCGGCTTGAGGATTTCCTCGCGCACGGCCTCGACCAGATCCTTCTGCTTGATGCCCGGATCGTGCTGGGTCGACAACACCACCGCGTCGATCGCGGTCGCAACGCCGTCTTCGTAGCGCAGGGTGACCTGCGACTTGGCGTCCGGACGCAGCCAGGACAGCGCCGAGTTCTTCTTCTTGCGGATCTTGGCCTGCTGCTCGACCAGCCGGTGCGCCAGATGGATCGCGGCCGGCATGTGGCTGTCGGTCTCGTTGGTCGCATAGCCGAACATCAGGCCCTGGTCGCCGGCGCCCTGCTGTTCGGGGTTCTTGCGGTCCACGCCCTGGTTGATGTCCGGCGACTGCTTGCCGATCAGGTTGAGCACGCCGCAGGTCTCGCCGTCGAAGCCGACGTCGGAGCTGTTGTAGCCGATGTCCAGGATGACCTTGCGGGTCAGCGCTTCCAGGTCGATCCAGGCACTGGTGGTCACTTCGCCGGCAACGATCGCCACGCCCGTCTTGACCAGCGTCTCGCATGCCACGCGGGCGCGCTTGTCCTGGGCCAGGATGGCATCCAGCACTGCGTCGGAGATCTGGTCGGCGATCTTGTCCGGATGGCCTTCGGAGACCGATTCGGAGGTGAACAGGTAGCTGGACATCAGGCTTATATCCCTTGATTCGGATGAAAAGATGGGTGCGGATGATACACCGTCCGACAACCCTGTGCATTGTGCGCCTGAACAGCCCGCTGTGGCGTTAAACCCGTGTCGTGGCACGGGTTTGCACGGTCATCGGGGTGTCATCGGCTTGCCATGCCGCGGTCATGGCGAGCGGTCGGCGTGCATGCGCAGCAGCACGTGGCGTGAGGTCGCCATGCCGCCACGCCGCGCTGCCGGAAATTGCCGCCGGACGTGCATCGCCTGCAGCGTCCGCTGGCCTGGTGCGGGGAATGCCGGCGCGGGTTGCAGCGGCGATTCGACCGGCAACCGCAACGCAATGCGGGCAACGTGCCTGGCGGCTGACCGCAATGCACGCGATGGCACTGGACGATGTCCGGCCTGCTAGCATCGGCCGATGGATTCATTGACCCAGATCGTTCTTGGCAGCGCCGTCGCTGCCGCCATCGCACCGGCCGGACAGCGCCGTGCCGCCCTGTTGGCCGGTGCCGCCCTGGGCACCTTGCCCGATCTCGATGCGCTGGTGTTGCTGCCGCTGACCGACGATCCGGTCACGCTGATGACGGTGCATCGCAGCGCCAGCCATTCGTTGCTGGTGCTGCCGTTGCTGGGCTGGCTGATCTGGTGGCTGTTTCGCCGTTACGGCAACGGGCGCGTGGCCGCTGCGCCCAGGCGCTGGTTCTGGGCGATCCAGCTGGCCTTGGTCACCCATCCCTTGCTGGATGCCTTCACCGTCTACGGCACCCAGCTGTGGTGGCCGCTACAGCCGCATCCGGCGATGTGGTCGAGCGTCTTCATCATCGATCCGGCCTACACGCTATGGCTGTTGCTCGCCTGCGCGGTGGCATGGTTTGCACGCGCGCGGCCCATCGCGCAGCACGCGCTGGTGATCGGGCTGGCGCTCAGCTCCGCTTATCTGGGCTGGTCGTTGCTGGCCAAGCACCTGGTCGACCAGGAAGCGGACCGTGCGCTGGCTGCGCTCGGGTTGCAGGATGCGCCGCGCTTCTCGGTGCCGATGCCGCTCAATACCTTGCTGTGGCGCGTGGTGGCGATGACGCCCAACGGCTATGTGATCGGCGAGCGCTCGCTGGTGGCCGACAAGGGCCCGATGCAGTTTCGCGGCTATTCCAGCAATACCCAGGCGCTGGGCGAGGTGGCCCGGTTCGATTCGGTGCGCCGGTTGACCTGGTTCAATCGCGGTTTCATGCGCGCACGCCTGGTCGATGACGAGCTGATGCTCAGCGACCTGCGCATGGGCCTGGAGCCGGACTACAACTTCAACTTCGTGGTGGCCCACCGCCAGGACGGGCAGTGGCAGCCGATCGCGCCGCGACAGGTCCAGGCCGCCTACCGTGCGCCGGTGGCGCGCGACCAGATCGGCCAGGTGCTGGCGCAGATGTGGCGCCGCATCTGGCACGAGCCCGCCGGGACGGTGCTGACCGGCGATCTGGAACATGCCGCCACGCCTGCGCCGGGCACCCGCTAGGCTTGCTGCAGCGGTTTTGCCGGCAACGCGCGCTCAGCACGTCCGTGCAGCACGCCGGCTCAGTACACCGTCGCGCGCGCCTGCACGAACGAGTAGAAGAACACCGCGTCCGGGTCGCTGTGCACCTGCGCCAGTTCGCGGCGCATGCCGTCCACCGTGTCTGCGTTCACCGCACCGGCCGCAAGCAATTGTTCGGCAGCCGACAGCAGTACTTCTTCCCAGAACCCGATCATGGTCTTGCGCCGGCCCGGCTCGCGGTTGTCCAGGTGCAGCGTCTTGATCCCGGTATGCACATCGCGAAAGCCGCCGGCCAGCAGCAGGTTGCCCAGCTTGGCGCCGACGAACGGATCGCCGCCCTGGTCGTGCTGGAAATCGTTGAAGGCCATCCAGTAGCGCCAGAGGTTGGGCGAATACGGATGCAGCAGGAACGAAGCGTTCATCACCTCGGTGACATACACCGGCGAGCCCGGCAGCAGCACGCGCCGCACCTCGTTGAGCACGCGCGCAGGCGAGGGCACATGCTCGAGCACCCAGCACAGGAATGCCGCATCGAACTGCCGCGCCTCGAACGGCAGGTCGCTCGCATCGGCCTGCTGCAGCGTGTAGCGCTCGCGGCACCATGCCAGGCGTTCCAGATTGGCGCGTGCCGCGCCCAACTGCGTCTCGCTCAGGTCCACGCCGGTGACATGCAGGTCGGGAAAGCGGCGCAGCAGGATTTCGGTCTGCGCGCCCACGCCGCTGCCCACTTCCAGCAGCCGGCGTGCACCGCTGTAGTCGATCTGGTTGAACAGCGTGGCTTCCAGCAGGCGCGCCTGTTTGAGCAGGCGTGCCTGTTTGAGCAGGCGTGCCTGTTCGGTGGACGAAAATCCGTGCAGATAGGTCGGGGTGTCGCTCGGTGCGCTCATCGCTGCAGCTCCAACAACGCAGGAAAACTCAGGCGGCAACCGACAGCGCCGGTGGCACGCCAGCGATCAGGGCATCGAAATACGCGCCGGTCAGTTCCAGCTGCGCTTCCGGCGTTTCGGCGCGGTTGACCACCGCGCGGAAGTCGGCGCTCTGCGGGTGATCCTTGGCGTACCAGCCCAGATGCTTGCGCGCGATGCGCACGCCCTGCGGCTGCCCGTAGAACGCATGCAAGGCTTCCAGGTGGCCGAGCAGGGTGTCGCGCACGAATGCCAGCGACGGCGGCGGCAACAGCTCGCCGGTGGCCAGATAGTGCGCCACCTCGCCAAAGATCCACGGACGCCCCTGCGCGGCACGTCCGATCATCACCGCATCCACGCCGGTGGCGCGCAGCACCTGCGCCGCCTTCTGCGGCGAATCGATATCGCCATTGGCGATCACCGGGATCTGCAGCGCGGCCTTGATCTGCGCGATCGTGGCGTACTCGGCAGTGCCGGTGTAGTGCTGGTCGCGGGTCCGCCCGTGCACCGCCAGCGCGGCGATGCCGCAGTCCTGCGCGATGCGGGCGATGGTCGGACCGTTGCGGTGATCGCAATCCCAGCCGGTGCGGATCTTCAGGGTCACCGGCACATCCACCGCCTGCACCACCGCCCGCAGGATGCGGGCCACCAGTTCCTCGTCGCGCATCAGCGCCGAGCCGGCCCAGGCGTTGCAGACCTTCTTGGCCGGGCAGCCCATGTTGATGTCGATCAGCTGCGCACCGTGGTCGACGTTGTAGCGCGCCGCCTCGGCCAGTTGCTGCGGCTCGGTGCCGGCAATCTGCACGCTGACCGGATCCGGCTCGCCGGCATGGTCCATGCGGTGCAGCGATTTGCGCGTGCCCCAGAAGCGCGGATCGGAGATGGTCATCTCCGACACCGCCAGCCCGGCGCCCAGCCGCTTGCACAGCAGCCGGAACGGCTTGTCGGTGACGCCGGCCATCGGGGCCAGGATCACTTTCGGGTCGATGGAGTAGGGGCCGATCTGCATGGCGGCATTGTAGCTGGGTGGGGGAATCGGGAGCCGGGAGCCGGGAATCGGGAATCGGGAATCGGGAGTCGGGAGTCGGGAGCCGGGAGCCGGGAGCCGGGAGTCGGGAATCGGGAGCCGGGAATCGGGAGCCGGGAGCCGGGAGCCGGGAGTCGGGAGTCGGGAATCGGGAATCGGGAATCGGGAATCGGGAGGGCGTTTTCGGCTTTCGGTCTTGTGTGGTTGCTGCGCGGGTCGCGTGAACGGTAGAGCCAGGGCAGCGGGAAGATTGCCGGTTGACCGTCCCCTCACCCCAACCCCTCTTCCGACGGGAGAGAGGGGCTTCTATTCCTTCTCCCGTCGGGAGAAGGTGGCGCGGCAGCGCCGGATGAGGGTACGGGCGCCCGACGCGGCATCACGCCAGGTGCCGCCGCCCAGCCTGCTATCAGATCAAGAGGATCGAAGCACCGGCGCAGCGGGGCTCGCAGCGTCCGTCGATGGACAGGCCTCGACATGCCGTTCGCGGATCAAAACAGTCTCATGCGGATGCCGACGCCCTGAACGCAGAAGGCGACCGCATCGCTGCGGTCGCCTTCGTTGCCTGCCTGGAGCGGCCGGATCACACGGCCGGTTCGGGCACCATGCGCGGCATCGAGGTGGCGGCGCCTTCCACTTCGGTGGAGCGTGCGGCGTAGCGGGTGGCAAAGCGCACGTGGGTGATGAAGCTGGCAGCGGGGGCCTGCGCCAGCGAGGCCACCAGTGCGCCGTTGAAGGCGTCACCGGCGCCGGTGGTGTCCACGGTCTGCGCGCTTTCCGCGCCCACCCGGTAATGCGCGGCCGAGTCGCCGCGCAGCTGTTCTTCGGCATGCGAGATGAAGGCGCCCACCGATCCCAGCGTCACCACCACGGTCCCGCCCGGCAACAGCTTGCGGCACAGCGAATGCAATGTGTTGCCGTCCAGCGCCGCCACATCGTCGGCATTGATGCGTTCGCCGACGTGGCGGCCGAGCAGGGCCGCAAACTCGGTTTCGTTGGGCGTCAGTACGTCCGACAGCTTGAGCAGGCCGATCGAGGTCGGTGCATTGGCCGGTGCGGCGTTGAGCACGGTCAGCACGCCGCACTCGCGTGCCAGTGCCAGCGCCGACTCGATGGTTTCCGCCGGGGACTCCAGCTGCGCCAGCAGCACGCTGGACGAGGCCACCAGTGCGCGCTGGTTGTCCACGAATGCAGCGCTCAGCACCGAATTGGCACCGGCACCGATCACGATGGTGTTGCGGCCGTGCGCGTCGACGTAGATGCCGCCGGTGCCGGTCGGCTCGTTGCTGGGCTCGGCGATCAGTGCGAAGCCGTCGTGCGCCGCCAGCGAGCGCGCCAGCGCCCCGCCGGCATCGTCGCCCAGCGCGCACAGGAAGTGCGTCCTGGCGCCGGCACGTGCAGCCGCGACCGCCTGGTTGAAGCCCTTGCCACCGGGGCCGGTGCTGTAGCGACCGGCGATGGTGGCGCCCGGCGCCGGCAGCACGTCGCAGCGCCACACGTGATCGACATTGAAGGACCCGACAACGACGACCGAACTCATAAATACCCTTGACTTGAATGACTGAATGAAACGTGGCGTGCGGCGATTAGACCGTCACACCGATGAACCCGCGCGCCCTCAACCGAAATGCGAGAGCACGCCGGCAATGGTAGCGGTCATGAACGTGGCGATCGAACCGCCCAGCACCGCGCGCAGCCCGAACTTGGCCAGATCGTGACGGCGTTCCGGTGCCAGCCCGCCGATGCCGCCGATCTGGATCGCAATCGAGCTGAAGTTGGCAAAGCCGCACAGCGCATACGTGGCAATCAGCCGACCCTCCCCGCTCAGGCCCACGCCCGGCACTTCGCCCTTCACGATACGCGACAGTTCGCTGTAGGCGACGAACTCGTTGATCACCACCTTCTGCCCGATCAGCGAACCGACCGTGGTCGCGTCCACCCACGGGGTGCCGATCACCCAGGCGATCGGCGCCAGCACGTAGCCGAAGATCGTCGACAGGTTGGTCGGCCGGCCCAGCAGCGCGGCAGCGCCGGTGACATCGCCCAGCCAGGTCAGCGGCGCGTTGATCAACGCGATCAGCGCGATGAAGGCCAGCAGCATCGCACCGATGTTCAGCGCCAGGCGCAAGCCATCGCCGGCGCCGGCCGCGGCCGCATCGATGACATTGCTGGTGGTCTTTTCCACTTCCATCTTGACCGTGCCACGGGTCAGCGGGGTGCCGGTCTCCGGCACCAGCAGCTTGGCCACCACCAGGGTGGCGGGCGCGGCCATGATGCTGGCGGCCAGCAGATGCTTGGCGTAGAACGCCTGCTGCGCGGGATCGCTGCCGCCGAGCATGCCCACATACGCAGCCAGCACGCCGCCGGCGATATGCGCCATGCCGCCGATCATCATCGTCAGCAGCTCGGACTGGGTCATCTTGGGAATGTACGGGCGCACCGTCAGCGGCGCCTCGGTCTGGCCGATGAACACGCTGGCGCAGACGCTGGTGGTTTCCGCGCCGGACACCCGCATCACCTTGGTGATCGCCCAGGCCATCGCGCGGACCACCACCTGCATCACGCCCAGGTGGTAGAGCACGCCCATCAGCGCCGAGAAGAAGATGATGGTGGGCAGCACCTGGAACGCGAAAATGAAGCCGTAGCTGTCGATGTTCATCAGGTTGCCGAAAATGAAGGTGGACCCTTCATTGACGAAGCTCAGCACCTTGACGAAGCCCTTGCCCAGCGAATCGAACACATCGCGTCCGCCCGGCACCAGCAGCACCAGTGCGGCGAACGAAATCTGCAGCGCCAGACCGGTGGCGACCAGCCTCCAGTCGATCGCGCGGCGGTTGCTCGAAAACAGCCAGGTGATGCCGATCAGCACCGCCAGACCGAACAGGCCGAAACCGATCCTTCCCAAACCTTCGACCATTCCAATCCCCGGGGCTGCTGACGGCAAAACGAGAAGCCTAGAGCAGGGGGTGACCGCGGGCAAGGCGAGCAGCATTCAGGCCCCGCCCGCCGGCCCGCAGCCGAGCCAGGGCGGGCGCGGGATGTTGCCTGCGCGCGGGCGGGCGAGACGCGCTTGCGCAAGCGCATGGCGCGGCAGTCACCGCCGCTGGTGACCTCCCGGGAAATCTTCGCGCTCAAGCGCCAACTGGCGCAGGCGCAGCAGGGCAAGCGCGCAGCGCGCTCCCAGCATTGCGTCGGCGGAGACTTGTGCATGCGGGATCCAGCGGTGTGGTGCGAAAGCGCCGCACCTGTCGCCCCGGCAGCACCCCGTCCTACACTGCGCACGCCGATCCGGGGCAGGGCGCCGCGGAGGTTGCTGGAGTCTGCCAATGCATTACCGTCGTCTGGGGTCCACCGGGCTGCAGCTGTCGGCCCTGTCGTTCGGGGCCTGGGTCACCTTCGGCAAGCAGATCGGGCGCGGCGAAGCGCGCAACCTGATCGCCGCCGCCTGGGACAACGGCGTCACTTTCTTCGACAACGCCGAGGTCTACGCACGCGGCCGCGCCGAAGAGGTGATGGGCGATGTGATCGCCGACCTGCGCCTGCCGCGCGATGGCTACTGCGTGTCGAGCAAGGTATTTTTCGGCGCGGTGGACAGCCCGCGCCCGACCCAGCGCGGGCTCTCGCGCAAGCACGTCACCGACGCCTGCCACGCCGCGCTCAAGCGCCTGCGCGTGGACTACCTGGACCTGTATTTCTGCCACCGGCCCGATCCGGACACGCCGATCCGGGAAACCGTGCGCAGCATGGATGCCCTGATCCGCCAGGGCAAGGTGCTGTACTGGGGCACCTCCGAGTGGAGCGCCGGGCAGCTGCGCGAGGCCATCGGCATCGCCGAGCAGGAACACCTGCACGCGCCGTCGATGGAGCAGCCGCAGTACAACCTGTTGCACCGCGACCGGCTGGAGCGCGAATACGCACCGCTGTGCGAGGGTGGACTGGGCACCACGATCTGGTCGCCGCTGGCCTCGGGCCTGCTGACCGGCAAGTACAACGCCGGTGTAGACGCCGACAGCCGCCTCGGCCAGCCGGACAATCACTGGTTGCAGGACGAGGTACTGGGCGCGCCGGAAGCGCGCCGCCTCGAACGCGCCCGCGCATTCTGTGCAGTGGCCGCCGAGCTGGGCCAGTCGCCCGCACGCCTGGCCATCGCCTGGTGCCTGCGCAACCCGCACGTGTCCACGGTGATCCTGGGGGCCAGCCGGGTGGCGCAGCTGGAAGAAAATCTCGGTGCGCTGGAGACCTTGACCCAGGTCGATGCCACCGGTTGGGCACGGGTGGAGGAGGCGACGCGCTGAAGCCCGCTGCGTGCGGCGGGCCCGGTGCGGCAGGCGGCTGGCTGCGATGTGTCGGCTTGCCGCGCTATCGACCGACCGCGAGCCCGCATCTGCCACGGGCGTGTACGCCAGCCGACGTCTGCACCGCCGTCGCGCCAGCCAGGCTCGCGCTTGCCTGGCGCAGGTCTGGCCGGCGGCGATGCGATCAGCCAGCCCACGATCTGCGGCAGGGAATCGTTGCCGGACGTCCTGGTTGATGCTTATCGATAGCCTTGGTGAATTGAAAGGATTCAATCCATGCAAAGGTTGTGTCACGAAGATGAGAATGGCTCTTGATCATTAAATGAGAATGGTTATTATTTGTCTGGCCAACCGACTGGAGATCCAGATCATGACCGCTCACCCCGTGCTGCTCCGCTCCGAACCGGTCAACCTGCGCGACCGCGCCGCCCCGCGCGCCGTTCCCGCAGAAGACCTCATCAGCAGCGAGGCGCTGCTCAAGGGCCGTCGCGAAGTGCTGATCCAGCATGGCGATCGCGTCTATCGCCTGCGCCATACCAGCAACGACAAGCTCATCCTGACCAAGTAAGCGCCTTGCTCCGATCCGCGCCTTGCGCAGGGTCGGATCGTCTTTCGCGGGCGTTGCCGCCGCCGTCCGCGCACCCACGCTCTTCCCCCGGTGGCCGGCCGCGGCCTTGTCTGCAGCACCCGCTGCCGGGAACTTCCCTTCAAAGGTTCCCGATGAGTCGCCTGCATCCGCTGGTGGTCGCGCTGTCGCTTGCGCTGCCTGCCCTCCCGTTGTGTGCACGCGCTGCCGACCCCGCCGCCGCGGGTGGCGCCGCGCGTGAGGTCCACGACTTCGACCGGTTGCAGGTCACCGCCACGCGTACCCAGCGCGCCCTGGTCGATGTGCCGAGCACGGTGGATGTGATCGATCGCGAACAGCTGGACAACCAACTGGTGCGCGAGCTCAAGGATCTGTTCCGCTACACGCCGGGCGTGTCGGTCACCAGCACCAGCGGCCGCTTCAGCGGCGCCAACGGCATCCGCATCCGCGGGCTGGACGGCAACCGCGTGGCGATCCTGGTCGACAACGTGCCGGTGTCGGACACCTTCAGTTTCGGCAGCTACCTCAACGCCAACCGCAATTTCGTCGACCTGGAAACGCTCAAGCGCGTCGAAGTGGTGCGCGGGCCGGCCAGCTCGCTGTACGGCTCCGATGCGCTGGGCGGCGTGGTGGCCTTCGTCACCAAGGACCCTGCCGATTATCTGAGCGCCGACAGGCACAGCTATGTTGGCCTGAAGTTCGGTTATGAGGGCGACTGGAACGGCCTGTTCGCCGGTGCCACCGGCGCGTTCGGCGGCGAGCGCTGGAGCGGCATGGTGGCGGTCAGCCATCGCCAGGGCCAGGAAGCACAGAACCAGGGCGACAACCGCAGCCGTGATGTCACCCGCACCGCGGCCAACCCGCAGCGCATCGATGGCCGCAGCGTGCTGGCCAAGCTGGTGTACGCGCCCAGTGCGCAGCAGCGCTTCAAGCTCACCGTGGAAGGCAACGAAGATTACGGCAGCATTGATGCGTTGACCGGCATCGACACGCGCTCGCCCACCGCGTCGCTGCGCATCCTGTCGCAGCAGGGCCGCGACCATCAGACGCGTGCGCGCGTCTCGTTCCGGCATGAACTGGATGCGCTGGACTCGGCACTCGCCGACGACCTGCAGTGGCAGCTGTACCGCCAGGACAGCGAGAGCCTGCAGCGCACCGACGAGCTGCGCGGCAACAACACGCGCCGCCACAACGAACACAACTTCGACCAGCGCGTGTACGGACTGCTGGTCAACGCGCACAAGGCCATCGACACCGGCACGCTCCGTCACGCCATCACCTATGGCCTGGACGGCACCTGGACCGACACCCGCGCCAAGCGCGACGGGTATTCGGTAAATCTGGCCAATGGTGTCATCACCAATCGCGTGGGCCAGGACGTGTTCCCGGTGCGCGATTTCCCAAAGAGCGAAACCACCAAGCTCGGATTGTATGCGCAGGACGAGATCGGCCTGTTCGATGGGAGGCTGTCGCTGACGCCCGGCGTGCGCGTGGATTATTTCCGGCTGTCGCCGCAGGTGGATGACATCTTCCGCGAAGACAATCCCGGCGTTGCCGCTGCGACCATCGACGAAACCCAGGTCTCGCCCAAGTTCGGTGCGGTATGGCGGTTTTCGGATGCCTGGTCGGCCTATGCCAACTACGCGCACGGCTTCCGCGCGCCGCCATACAACGACGTCAATATCGGCTTCACCAATCTGCAGGCGCGCTACACCGCCATCGCTAATCCGGACCTGAAATCGGAAACCAGCCGCGGCGGCGAACTGGGGCTGCGCTTTAATGATGCCATTGGCTATCTGGGCGTCAGCGTGTACTACACCGACTACCGCAACTTCATCGAATCGTATGCGCCGGCCGGCTTCAACGCCGATGGGCTGATGCTGTTCCAGTCGCGCAATGTGGACGATGTGGTGATCAAGGGCGCCGAAGCGCGTGGCGGAATCGATCTGGGCGCCCTGGCCGGCTGGCAGGGCTGGTCGCTCAACAGCGCCGTGGCGTACTCGGAAGGCGACAACCTCACCGACGACACCCCGCTCAACTCGGTCGACCCCCTGCGCGGCACGCTCGGCGTGGCCTTCGACAGCGATGGCTGGGGCGCGGAACTGATCGGCACCTTCGTCGCACGCAAGCGTCGCCCGCAGCTGGACAGCTACTACACCCCGGCCGGCTACGCCACGCTGGATCTCATGGGGCATTGGGAGTTCGCGCCCGGTGCCAAGGTCACCGCCGGCATCTTCAACCTCGCCGACCGCCGTTATGTGGACTGGAACGCGCTGCCCAACGGCACGCTGGCCAGCAGCACGGTGCTCGACCGCTTCACCGGCGCCGGGCGCACCGCCTCGGTCAGCCTGGCAGTGAGCTGGTAGCGGCCATGCCCATCGCCCGCCCGCTGCCGTCGCTGTTGCATGCACGTGCCACCCGCGCTGCGTTGCCGCGTCCGCGGCAGCTGGCGGCGCTGGGCACGGTGCTGTGTCTGTACCGGCCCGCCCTGGGCAACGAACTGGATGGCTGGCAGCACGCGGTCGATGCGGCGGCATGCCGGCAGGTCGACAGCGATGGCGTGCGCGAGAGCATCTGGTTCTTCGATGCCGAGGGGCAGTGCTGCTGGCGGATCTGCCTGTTGCCCGACAGCGATTTTCTGGTCTGGGATCGCCTGGTCTCGCGCCTGCCGCCGCTGCCGATGGAAACCCATGAACTGGGCGTCGGCGAGCGGCTGTGGCGTCGTCTGGCCGGGCGTATGCGTGGTGAGGCATGGCGATTGAGCGCGCTGCGGCTGCAGGCCGCCGCCAGCGCCGAGCAGCCGTTTTCCGCCAGCCTGGCGACCGTGTCGGCGCTGGGCGCCGAGGTCGCCGCACGCCTGGCACGCGAAGAGGGCATCGACGGACGCGTGGCGGTGGACGATTGCTGCTGCGCGCGCGCTGCCGCCTTGCGCACGGCCTCCACCACGTCCCGCAGCATCCCCCCATCCGAGATGATGACGTCGCTGGTGCGCTTGCGCCGTTGACGTCTCCACCCGCCACCGAGAGTTCCGATGAGCCGACTGTTTCCCCGTTGTACCGCCGCGGCGCTGAGCCTGTTGCCGTTGATCGCCGCCGCCGACGCCCAGCGCGACCGCCAGAGCATCCTGGCGATGCAGGGCGAATACGCGGTGGACTTCGCCTTCGACGAGACGGTGCTGCTCAAGCCCGGCTACGAGCGCGCGTCGGCCATGCGCAGTGGCGGCAACGAAGTGGTCATCGTGGTGGAGGATTCACCGCGCAAGCTGGTGCTGCAGCATCTGCTGGTCGACGAAAAGAGCAAGCACGTGACCAAGCATTGGCGGCAGGACTGGATCTACGAGGCGCCGCAGCGTTTTGAATTCACCGCCGATCAGACCTGGACGGTGCACGCGCTGCCGCCGGCAGTCACCACCGGCGCCTGGACGCAATGCGTCTACGAGGTCAGCGACGCGCCGCGCTACTGCGGCACCGGTCGCTGGGATTACGCCGATGGCCATCCCACCTGGACCAGCGATGTGAGCTGGCGCCCGTTGCCGCGCCGCGAGTACACCAAGCGCAGCGACTACAACGCGCTATCGGTGATCAACCGCCACACGCTCACGCCCAACGGCTGGACCCACGAACAGTTCAACACCAAGGTGCTGCGCAAGCCCGACGGCAGCCAGGAAGCGATCGCGCGCGAGTTCGGTTTCAACGATTACCGCAAGACCACCGAGGTCGACTTCGCCCCGGCCTATGCGTACTGGAAGGCCACCCAGGGTTACTGGGCCAAGGTACGCACGCGCTGGGCCAGGTTCCTCGACACGCCGCCGGGCGTGCACCTGAAGACCAAGCCGGATGGCATGGCGATGATCATGCCGATGTTCCAGCAGGCCGAAGCGGTGCAGGACGGCAAGCGGGTCAAGGATGCGCAGCTCGACGCGGTGTTCGCGCAATGGGTCGAACCAGCCAATTAACCACCTCGGCATCGTAGGAGCGCACCAGGGCGCGACGCGGCATTCCCGATAACCCCATGCGCGCGCCAGACCGTTCCTGCGAGTTCGCGCCCAGGTGCGCTCCTACGGGCGAGGCGGCGGTTGGTCGCTTAAAANTTCCCGATAACCCCATGCGCGCGCCAGACCGTTCCTGCGAGTTCGCGCCCAGGTGCGCTCCTACGGGCGAGGCGGCGGTTGGTCGCTTAAAAAACGGTCATTCCCTGAACATCAGGAACACCGCGACCAGGATCAACCCGAACGCGGCCCAGTGACTCCACGTCGCAGTGCGTCGAACAGGCCAATTGACCACCCGGCATCGTAGGAGCGCACCAGGGCGCGACGCGGCATTCCCGATAACGCCCATGCGCGCCGGGCGGCTCCTGCGAGGTCGCGCCCAGGTGCGCTCCTACGGGCGAGGTGGCGGTTGGTCGCTCAACAGACGGGCATTCCCTGAACATCAGGAACACCGCGACCAGGATCAACCCGAACGCGGCCAGTGGCTCCACGTCGCAGTGCGTCGAACAGGCCAATTGACCACCCGGCATCGTAGGAGCGCACCTGGGCGCGACGCGGCCTTCCCGATAACCCCATGCGCGCGCCAGGCGGCTCCTGCGAGGTCGCGCCCAGGTGCGCTCCTACGGGCGAGGCGGCGGTTGGTCGCTTAAAAGACGGTCATTCCTTGAACATCAGGAACGCCGCGACCAGGATCAAGCCGAACGCAGCCCAGTGATTCCACTTCAACGACTGGCCCAGGTAGAACGTGGAGAAGCCGGCGAACACCAGCAGCGTGATCACCTCCTGCATGCCCTTGAGCTGCGGCGCCGAATACACCGCGCTGCCCAGACGGTTGCCCGGCACCTGCAGGCAGTACTCGAAAAACGCGATGCCCCAGCTGACCAGGATCGCGATCATCAGCGGCGTGCTCTTGTATTTCAGGTGCCCGTACCAGGCGAAGGTCATGAACACATTGCTGGCGATCAGCAACAGCACCGGGTACACATAGGCAGTGAAGGAAGCGGTAGGCATGACGGCAGGCGGCAGGTGAGGGGGCCGGCAGCATAAGCCAGCCCCGTTAAGCGCACGCGACCGTACCGATGAGCCCGGCACGCAGCCCGGCCCCCTGGGCCCGCGACGTCGAAGGTCGGTGCAAAGCGGTCGCGCCTGCTGCGCGGCCTGGCAGGACGCCCGGCCGTGCGTCGCTGCGCCTGCGGCCAGCTCCCTAGCGCTGCATGCCCCAGCGGCGCACGGTCAGCCGTTCGATGGCCTGGAACACCACGCCCTCCACCAGCAGGCCCAGCACGATCACCATCGCCAGGCCGGCGAACACCCGGTCGGTGTACAGCTCGTTGCGGTTCTGGAAGATGTACCACCCCAGGCCGCCCTGGCCGGAGGTGGCGCCGAACACCAGCTCGGCGGCGATCAGGGTGCGCCAGGCGAAGGCCCAGCCGATCTTCAGCCCGGACAGGATCGCCGGCAGTGCGGCGGGAATCAGCAGTTGCGCCACGTAGCGCGGCCCGCGCAGTCCGTAATTGCGCCCGGCCATGCGCAGGGTCTCCGGCACCGCCTGGAAGCCGGCGTAGGTGGTCAGCGCCAGTGGCCACAGCACCGAATGCACCAGCACGAACACCAGGCTGCCGGTGCCCAGGCCGAACCACAGCAGGGCCAGTGGCAGCAGCGCGATGGCCGGCAGCGGATTGAACATCGCCGTCAGCGTGCCGAGCACGTCGCGGCCCCAGCGCGTGGAGGCAGCCAGCGCGGTCAGCACGAAGGCCAGCACCACGCCCAGCGCGTAGCCTTGCGCCAGCACGCGCAGCGACGCGCCCACGCGGCGCAACAACTCGCCCGACAGCAGCCCGTCGTAGAACGCACGTGCGGTCTGCAGCGCGCTGGGCAGCATCAGGTCGTCGCCAACCACGCGCGCGGCGATCTCCCACACCGCGACCAGCACCACCAGCACCAGCGCCTTGCGCAGCCACGGTGGTGCCTGCCAGCGCGTCGGCGCGGCGGCTGCAACCAGGGCGGGGTCCAGCGGCTGCAGGGCGACTTCGTACTCGGCCCGCACCGGCGGCAATGGCGGCAGTGCGCTGGCGTTGCCGCCGCTCATGGCAGCACCTCGCGCTGGCGCTCGGCAGGGCGACGCAATGGCGCCACCTTGGCGTTGTCCAGGGTGTCGTCGGGCAGGTCGAACAGCAGCCGATGGATCCGCTGCGCGGTCTGCTGGAACGCCACGCTGCCGGCGCTGTGCGGGCCGAACGCATGCGCGTTGAGTTCGGCGCGTACCTGGCCCGGATGTGGCGACAACAGCAGCACGCGGTTACCGACCACCAACGCCTCCTCGATCGAATGGGTGACGAACAACAGGGTGAAGCGCGATTGCTCCCACAGCTCCAGCACCTGCTCCTGCATGCGCGAACGCGTCAACGCATCGAGCGCGGCGAACGGCTCGTCCATCAACAACACGCGCGGCCGCATCGCCAACGCGCGCGCAATCGCCACGCGTTGCTTCATGCCGCCGGACAAGGTGTGCGGGTAGGCATCGGCAAAGGCGCTCAGCCCGACCTGGGCCAGGCTGTCGTCCGCACGTTCGCGGGCTTCGGCACGCGACAGCTTGCGTGCCGCGCGCAGGCCGAACACCACGTTCTCGCGCACGGTCTTCCAGGGCGCCAGCTGGTCGAATTCCTGGAACACCACCACCCGGTCCGGTCCGGGCCCGGTGACCGCGTTGCCATCCAGGCGGATCTGCCCCTCGCGCGGGGTGACGAAGCCGGCCACTGCCTTGAGCAAGGTGGATTTGCCGCAACCCGAGGGCCCCAGCAGCACGAAGCGATCGGCCTCATGCACGTCGAAACGCACGCGGTGGGTGGCACGCACCACGCGCTGCGCGGAGGCGTATTCCAGGCTGACGTGGTCGACCTGCAGCAATGGGGTGGGCGTGGCCATCGCTCAGCTCCCGCCCGCGATCAGCGGATCGTCGAAGAAATAGTCGCCCAGCTTGCCCGGCGTCTGCTTGATCGCGCCGCTGTGCTGCATGAACTTGCCCAGCCCCAGCGTGTTCTGCGGCACCACGGTGAACTGCACCTTCGGGTCCTTGAGGATCTGCAGCACCAGCGCGCGATCGATGCCCGAGCCATTGCGACGCAGGAAGATATCCGCCGCCTGCTCCGGATGGGCGGTGACGAAGCGCGCAGCCTGATCCAGCGCCGCGACGAAGGCGCGGTAGGTCTTGGGATTGTCGCGGCGGAATGTCTCGGTGGCGTACAGCACGGTGGCCGAGGAGGGGCCGCCCTCGATCTCGTAGGAGCTGGTCACGATGTGCGCGGCCGGATTGCGCGCCAGTTCCTGCTCCTGGAATGGCGGGCTGGCGAAGTGGGCGGTGATCTCGGTGCGGCCGCGGATGATCGCCGCGGCCGCGTCCGGATGCGGCAAGGCGACCTGCAGCGGATCCAGCTGATGGGTGCCCTTGTCGCCCCAGCGCTGTTGCGAGGCATGCTGCAGGAAACGCGACTGCACCGACACGCCGGTGGCCGGCACCGCAATGCGGTCCTGCGGGGTGAAATCGCCGATCGACTTGATGCGCGGATTGTTGCTGATCAAGTAGTAGGGGAAGTTGCCCAGCGATGCCACGCCGCGCACGTTCTGGCGGCCATGGGTGCGGTCCCAGATGGTGAACAACGGCCCGACACCGGCACCGGCGATATCGATCGAACCGGTCAGCAGGGCATCGTTGACCGCCGCGCCACCGGACAACTGCAGGAACTGCACGTCGATGTCCACGCCAGCCGCCTTGCCCTGCTGCTCGATCAGCTTCTGATCCTGCGCCACGTCCAGCAGCAGGTAGACGATGCCGAACTGCTTGGCGATGCGCAGCTTTCCTTCGGCCTGCGCCTGTGCGCTGTGCAGCAACGGCAATGCGGCCAGGAGCAGCAGCGCAACATGTCGGGAAACACGTCGGCGCTGCGGACGCGCGTGAGAGGTGACGGTCAAACGCATGCGGCGCTCCAGTCGGGAGGGGGAGGGGGATGGCGCGTTTCACAGCGCATCACGCGCTGTAAACCGTGCGCGAGGCGGCGCCTTGGCTAGAACGGCGCATCGCCTTCGATGGTGGTGCGGTTGAGCCGGCGGCGCCGGTGATCGGGCGTGCCGGCGGCCAGGTGCATCACCGAGCGGTTGTCCCAGAACACCATGTCGTGCGGCTGCCAGCGATGCCGGTACACCAACGCATCGCGGGTGCTGTGCGCGAACAGGGCCTGCAGCAGCGCATCACTCTCGTCGTCGGGCAGGCCGACGATGCGGGTGGTGAAATGCTCGCTGACAAACAGCGCCTTCCGGCCGGTTTCCGGGTGCGTGCGCACGACCGGATGCTGCACCGGTTTCACTTCGGCGATCTGTTCCGGCGTCAGCGCCGGGCGCCACGGATTGCGCGCACGCAGTTCCTCGTACTTGGCCAGGTAGCTGTGCTCGGCACGCAGGTCCTGCACCGTCTGCTTGAGCGCGTCGGGCAGGGTCTGCCAGGCCAGGTGCTGGTTGGCGAACAAGGTGTCGCCGCCTTCGCTGGGCAGTTCCTGCGCGTGCAGCAGCGAGCCCAGGCTCGGGGTGTCCTTGTAGGACAGGTCCGAGTGCCAGTAGTGGCCGGCATCGCCCAGGCCGATCGGCGCGCCGTTTTCCTTGATGTTGGAGACCACCAGCACCTCCGGATGCCCGCGCAACTGGAAATTGCGCAACACATGGATCTGCAGCGGGCCGAAGCGGCGGCTGAAGGCGACCTGCTGCGCCGGGGTGATGCGCTGCTCGCGGAACACCAGCACGTGGTAGTCCAGGTGCGCCTGGTGGATGCGCGCGAAGGTCTGCGCATCCAGCGGCTGCGACAGATCCAGGCCGATCACTTCGGCGCCCAGCGGGGCATCGAACGGCACGATCCGGACACTGGAGGAGTGCTCTGTGGAAACCGCATCGCGCGGCGGCTGCGCACGCGCAGCGGAAGTAACGCTGGCCATGACGGTGGCACCTCGACGGCAACGAATGGCCGCCTGGGCCGGCGGCCGGACACACCACTGTAGGCAGTCCGCTCGCCGCTGCGAACGTACGATTGGCAAGGTGCTTATGCGCTGCCGGTATATGCAGCGGTGTGACGGAACGCGAACGGGCGACGCCTGCGCGCCGCCCGTTCGCGGTTCAACCGACCCGGCCTTAGTCGGTCCGCAGTGCCAACGCCGGCGGCGTCGACAGGATGCGCCGGGTGCCCGACCAGCCGGCCAGCAGGCTCAACGCCAGGCCAAACGCGCCGCCGAGCAGCAGGCGCGGCCAATCCGGCGTCAACGCGATCTCGAAGGCCTTTTGCCCGACCACCGCCCCGATCACCGCGGCGGCGGTCACCGCCAGCGTCGCCGCCAGCAGACCGAGCGCGCCGAACTCCACCAGCACCGCGCCACGCAACTGGCCGCGACGCGCGCCCAGCGTGCGCAGCACCGCGCTGTCATAGCGACGCTCGCCGGCGGTGGCTTGCAAGGCCGCCAGCAGCACCAGCACGCCGGCCAGCAGGCTGAAACCCATCACCAGTTGCACCGCCTGCGCCACCTGGTCGATCACCTCGCGCACGCGGCCCAGGATGGCATCGATATCCAGCACCGAGATGTTGGGGTAGTCGCGGCTCAACGACGCCAGCTTGGGTGCATTGCCGGGCGGCAGGTGGAAGCTGGAAATCAGGTTGTACGGCGCATCGCCGACCGCGCCCTGATTGAGCAGCAGGAAGAAATTGACCCGGAACGAGTCCCAGTCGGCCTTGCGGATGCTGGTGACGGTGAAACTGCGCTGCTGCTCGCCCAGCAACAAGGTGATGCGATCGCCGAGTTTCAGCTGATACCGCTGCGCCCAGCCTTCTTCCACCGAGGCCTCCGGCGCGGTGCTGTCGGCCGCCCAGAACCTGCCTTCCAGCAAGGTGTTTGCCGGCGGGAATGCATGCCGCCAGGAAAAATTGACCGGGCGGTTGTCGCCGTCGCCATCGTCGGCCGGATCGCGGTCGCCGCGCTGCGGTGGCTTGTCGTTGATCGCCACCAGGCGGCCGGTCGAAAACGGCTCCACGGCCGCATCGCCCACGCCCAGGCCGCGCAGTGTCTGCAATACCGGTTCGGTCTGCTCGGGCTGGATGTTCATCAGGAAATAGTTGGGCGTGTCCGCCGGCAGGCGGTCGCGCCATTGCCCGAGCAGGCCCGGGCCGACCACCGCCAGCAGCAACAGCGCGCACAGCGACAGCGACAGGCCGACCAGTTGCACCACGCTCAGCCCGCGACGCCGCGTCAGCGAGGCCAGGCCCAGCTTCCAGGCGCCGCGCAGGCGGTGCTGGATCGGCCGCAGCAAGGCCAGCAGGCCCAGCCCCAGTGCCATCGCCACCAGCGCCAGTGCGGCCAGCCCGCCCAGCACCCAGCCGGCCAGCACCAGGTTGCCGGTCGCATACACGGTCAGCGCCAGCGTGGCCGCCAGTGCCGCGGCGTAGACCAGCAGGGAACTCGGTGGCACCGCGGCAAAGCTGCGGTTGAGCACGCGCATCGGCGGCACGTTGCGCAACCGCAGCAGCGGCGGCAGGCCGAAGCCCAGCAACAGCACCAGGCCAATGCCTGCACCGGCCAGGGCCGGGGTGGCCTGCGGCAACGGCAGCCGGTCCGGGATCAGGCTACCCAGCGCCTGCACCAGGCCTTCCTGCGCCAGCATGCCCAGCCCGATCCCGACCAGGCAGGCCGGAATCGCGGTCAGCAGCAACTGCAGCGACAGCATCGCCAGGATGTCGCGCTGGCGTGCGCCCAGGCAGCGCAGCACCGCCACGGTGTCGATGCGCCGCATCGCGAACCGGTTGGCCGCCAGCGCGGTGGCCACACCGGACAACAGCACCGCCAGCAAGGCCGACAAGGCCAAAAAACGCCCCGCACGATCGAACGCCGCGCGCATGCCGCGCTGGGTGTCCTCGATGCCGACCAGGCGGAATTCGCTGGCGCGCGGTTTCAGCCACGCACGCAGGTCGGCGATGGCATCGGGCGCACCGGAGAACATCAGCCGGTATGACGCGCGGCTGCCGGGCCCCAGCAGGCCGGCACCGGCGATATCGGCACGATTGACCAGCAGCGGCGGCGACAGCTGCATCAGCTCGCCGGACGCATCCGGTTCGGCCCGCAGCACGCCGGTGATGGTGAGGTGCCCGGCGCCGAATTCCAGCTGGTCGCCCACGCGCAGGCCCAGGGCCTCCAGCAGGCGGGGATCGGCATAGGCCTGGCCCGGCGGCGGTGCGCCCGCAGGCGTGCCCTGCATGCCGGCGCCGTCGCTGGACACGAGCAACTGCCCGCGCAGGGGGTAGCCGGCACCGACACCGCGGATATTGGCCATCTGGCTGGCATCGCCGTGAAACAGCACGCTGGGGAAGCTGACCATGCGCGTGCTCTGCAGGCCACGCCGCTGCGCTTCGGCGGCGAAGTCGGCCGGGATCTCCTGGCGGCCGGTCACGCCCAGATCGCCGCCGAGCACTTCGGCCGCGCTGGAGGTCAGTGCCAGGGTCACCCGATCGACCAGCGTGCCGACCGCCGTCATCACCGCCACGCCCAGCACCAGCGCGGCGAACACGGTCAGCAGGTCGCCGGCCAGGAATTCACGGCGCACCGCCCGTGCGGCCTGTCGCAGCACGTTCATGCGGCCGGACCGGTCTGTGCATGCAGGCGGCCGCTGTCGATGCGGTAGATGTGATGGCAGCGCTGCGCCAGCGTCATGTCGTGGGTGACCAGCACCAGGGTGGTATCGCTGGTGGCGTTGAGCGCGAACAGCAGGTCGCTGATCTGCGCGCCGGTGGCCTGGTCCAGGCTGCCGGTGGGTTCGTCGGCGAACAGGATGCGCGGCCTGGCCACGAACGCACGCGCCAGCGCCACGCGCTGCTGCTCGCCACCGGACAGCTGGCGCGGGTAGTGGCGCGCACGCGCGCTCAGGCCGACCGCCTCCAGTACCTCGCGTACCCGCGCCGGGTCCTCACGCCCGGCCAGTTCCAGCGGCAGCGCGATGTTTTCCTCGGCGGTCAGCGCCGGCAGCAGATGGAAGCTCTGGAACACGAAGCCCACCTCGCGCGCGCGCAAGGCGACGCGCGCCTCCTCGTCCAGCTGGCCGAGCTCCTGGCCGGACAGCGCGATGCTGCCGCGGCTGGGCAGGTCCAGCCCGGCCAGCAGGCCGAGCAGGGTGGTCTTGCCCGAGCCGGACGCGCCGACGATGGCGATGCTGTCGCCTTCACTGACCGTCAAGCTGATGTTGTCGAGGATGTGGAGTGTTCCCTCCGGTCCAGTGACGGACTTGCCGACCTCGCGGACGTCGATGGCGGTGCGGGTGCTGGAGTGGGGGGCCAGACTGTCGATGAGGAATCTCCGAATGCGTGAAAGAACACTGCGATATGGCGCGCTGGTCCTGTGGCTGCTGACACTGTCCCTGCTCGCGCCGGGAATTGCCTCTGCCAAAAGTCCGGTGGCGACCGCCCCGATCCTGGTGGTCGGCGACAGCCTGAGCGCTGCGCACAACATCCCGGTGCAGTCCGGCTGGGTCACCCTGCTGGACCAGCGCCTCAAGCGTGACATGGCGACGCCACCGGCGCTCGTCAATGCCAGCATCAGCGGCGAGACCACCTCCGGCGCATTGACGCGGCTGCCCGGCCTGCTGCAGAAGCACCACCCCGGCGTGGTGGTGATCGAACTCGGCGGCAACGATGCGTTGCGCGGCCTGACCCCGGCCCAGCTCAAGGGCAACCTGGAGAAGATGATCCAGCTCAGCCAGCAGGCCGGCGCCAAGGTGCTGCTGCTCGGCATCGATGTGCCGCCGAACTACGGCCCCGCCTACCGCGAGCGGCTGAAGGCGACCTATGCCGACCTGTCCCGGCAGTACAAGACCGCATTGGTGCCGTTCTTCCTTGAGAAGGTCGCGCTGCAGCCAGGCCTGATGCAGGCGGACGGCCTGCATCCCACCGCTGCGGCGCAGCCGCGGGTGCTGGAAACGGTGTGGCCGGCGCTGCAGCCGCTGCTCGGGCGCTGACGGCCTGCGGCGAGCGCCTGTGGGCACAAAACGTGAGGTGGTCTTCACGCCCTTTCCACCGCCGATCCGGCATGTTTCACAAAGCTGAAGACCGAGGAAAGTCCATGCGTCAGACCAAGGAAACGTCCGGCCTCGTGCTGGTCGTCGAAGACAACCGCAATATCTCTGAAATGATCGGCGAGTACCTGGAAGGCCGTGGCTTCGAGGTCGACTATGCGCAGGACGGACTCGACGGCTACCGTCTGGCCGCCGAGAACAGCTACGACGTGGTCGTGCTGGATCTCATGCTGCCACGCCTGGACGGCATCGAAGTGTGCCGCCGCCTGCGTAACGATGCACGCAAGTCCACCCCGGTGCTGATGCTGACCGCCCGCGACACGCTGGACGACAAGCTCACCGGCTTGGGCTTCGGTGCCGACGACTACCTGACCAAGCCGTTCGCCATTCAGGAACTGGAAGCGCGCCTGCGTGCCCTGATCCGGCGCGAGCGTCGCCAGGTGGGTTCGGAAGTGCTCAAGGTCGCCGACCTGGTGCTCGATCCGGTCAGCATGCGCGCCACCCGTGCCGGCACCGAGCTGCAGCTCTCGCCGATCGGCCTGCGCCTGCTGACCATCCTGATGCGCGAGTCGCCGCGGGTGGTGACCCGCCAGGAAATCGAGCGCGAAATCTGGGGCAACGGGTTGCCGGATTCGGACACCCTGCGCAGCCATCTGTACAACCTGCGCAAGATCATCGACAAGCCGTTCGATCGCCCGCTGCTGCACACCGTGCAGAGCGCCGGCTATCGCATTGCCGACATCGCCCAGCCGATGGCCTGATGTCGCCGGCCGGCCGCCGTGCTGGCGGCCGGTCACCTCCTGCAGGCGCCCACGCGCCGCTCGTTTCCGCGCGCTGCCGTCTGGCTGCACGACGGGCTTACGGAAGCGTTGCCTATAATCCGGCGCTCTCCCCTGGATGCAGCAATGCCGCACGGGCTTCCACGAAAAATACGGCTGGCCTTCCTCCTGCAGGTCGCCCTGGCGAGCCTGGCGATCGTGTTGGGCGGCTATCTGCTGTCCTTCGTCATCAAGTACAGCCTGGTGCGTACGGTGCTGGCCGACGAGGCGGTGCATTTCTGGCGCGTGCACAAGAGCGCACCGAACAATCCGCCGCCGAACACCCGCAATATCCAGGGCTATTTTTCACCCGCCGGCCAGGGCCGCGATGCCGCACCAGCGGCGTTGCAGCGGTTGTCGCCGGGCTTCAGCGAAGTGGCTGCCGCCGATGCCCTGGTGTATGTCGATCAGCGCCCGGAAGGGCGCCTGTATCTGGTGTTCCCGCGCTCGCGTGCGGCCCATCTGACGCTCTGGTTCGGGGTGGTGCCGGCGATGCTGGTGCTGCTGGCGATCTATGGGGTGTTCTGGGCGACCTACCGGATTTCCAAACGCCTGGTGTCGCCGATCAGCTGGCTGGCACGGCGCGTCTCGCAGTGGGATCCGCGCAACCCGGATGTCGACGAACTGGCACCGGAGCGGTTGCCCGCCGACCTGCAGGGCGAGACGCGGCAACTGGCCGCTGCCCTGCATACGCTCGGGCAGAAGGTCAGCGACCATGTCGCGCGCGAGCGCAACTTCACCCGCGATGCCAGCCACGAACTGCGCACGCCGTTGACGGTGATCCGGGTGGCCAGCGACATGGCGCTGGCCGATGACGACTTGTCGCAACGCACCCAGCGCAGCCTGCGCCGGATCCAGCGCGCCGGCCGCGACATGGAAGCGGTGATCGACGCCTTCCTGATCCTGGCGCGCGAAGCCGAGATCGACCCGCAGAGCGAAACCTTCGATGCCGCCGAACTGGCCGGCGAAGAAGTCGATAGCGCGCGCCAGCTGCTGGGCGACAAGCCGGTGTCCCTGGCGATGGTCGGTGACCGCAGCCTGCAGATGTTCGCCCCGCCGCGGGTGATGCGCGTGGTGCTCAGCAACCTGCTGCGCAATGCCTGCGCCTATACCGACACCGGCAGCATCGAGGTGGAAGTCACCCAGGACCGCATCATCGTGCGCGACACCGGCATCGGCATGAGCGAGGAAGCGCGCGCGCGCGCCTTCGAGCCGTTCTTCCGCGCCGATCCCACCCGTCCGCAGGGCACCGGCCTGGGCCTGTCGATCGTGCGCCGGCTGTGCGACCGCTTCGGCTGGCGGATCGAACTGCACAGCGAGTCCGGTGTGGGCACCTCGGTTGCAGTGGTGGTGGCCTGAGGGAATAGTGGCCGTAGCGGCATGTGTGTGCCTGCAATCTGCCACGGACGAGGAAGATGCGCCGCATGCGCCCAGGGCGCCGTTTGCGGTTGCCGACGCTGCTGTTTTCCACCACGTGGCAACGAGGCTGCGTGCCGTGCCGATCTGCCGCAGACGCCAGGTGCCTCTGCGGGATCGGTGAGGCAATGGGTTGATCTGGCGAGTGCGACGCCAGGTCAACCCGCCAGGCGTTACTTCTGCTCCAGCACCGGTGCCACCGCCTTGCGCCAGATGGCATAGCCATCGGCGGTCATGTGCAGCATGTCGTCGCGAAACAGCGCGGCACGTGGCTTGCCGGTGGCATCGAGCATCGGCGTGTAGACGTCCACGTAGTCCACGCGTGCCAGTGGCGCGAGTGCGTCCTTGATCAGGCCATTGGCGGTCACGATCGCCGGCAGCAGATGCGCGCGCGAGGGGCTGGGCTTGATCGACAGATAGCTGATGCGCGCGCTGGGCAGGTCGCGGCGGATGCGCGTCACGAATGCCAGCACGTCGTCGCGGACCTGCTGCGGCGTGCGGCCGCTGTTGAGATCGTTGTCGCCGGCGTACAGCACCACCTGGCGTGGCGCATACGGGATCACGATGCGGTCGGCGTACCAGGTGCTGTCGCGCACTTCCGACCCGCCGAAGCCGCGATTGATCACCGGCATGCCGGGGAAATCCTGTGCCAGTGTTTCCCAGAAGCGGATCGACGAACTGCCGACGAAGACGATGCCGTGGCGGGGCGGCGGTTGCTGCGCGTCGCTGTCGGCGAAGCGCCGCATGTCGTCTTCCCAGGCAGCATTGGACACCTGCGCGGGGATCTGCGGCGTGGTGTGCGGAGCGGCGGCGTGGACGTGGCCGGACAACAGCACGAGGGCGCACAGCAGGGTGCGCAAGGGATGTGTGGTCATGCAAAAGAACCTGCGACAGCGAAGCGGACCACCATGGTGCGACAGGCCGGAAGCCCAGGGCAAACCGACCGGCGTCGAGCACCTGCCACCGCCGCGCGCGCCGATCGCGGCGCCGGACCTGCATCGACACGGTGGAAGAGATTGCGCGATGCGGCAGCGTCCGGTTGCCGTGCAGACCCAACGCCACCTGTTCGGGCGCGGAGTTGCGCCCTGGCGGCGCGCTGCACGACGGTGCAAGATTCGCACTTTCCCCAGCAGTGACCACGCCATGCGTTCGAGCCGTCCCCAGACACGCCCTTGCGGCCGGAAGCACTGACGCATGGCCGATCAACTGGGACACGTGCCGCGCGGCCCGCGCCGCATGTTCAAGGCGGCAATCTGGTCGTGGCAGGGCTTGCGTGCGGCATGGCTGCACGAATCCTCGTTTCGGCTGGAGGTCTGCCTGGCCGTGGTGCTGGCGCCGCTGGGACTGTGGCTCGGCCGGTCCGGCCTGGAGCGCATCGCGCTGGTCGCGCCATTGCTGATCGTGCTGGCCGCCGAATTGCTGAATTCGGCGATCGAGGCGGTGATCGAGCGCTACGGCCCCGAGCACCACGTGCTGGCCGGCCGTGCCAAGGACATGGGGTCTGCGGCGGTGTTCCTGCTGCTGATCAATGTGCTGTTGTGCTGGGGACTGATCCTGCTGCCGCGGTTGTCCTGAGGGCAGTGCGTCTGCGCACGCCACAGCCGCCGATCGGCTTCGGCAGGCGATCGGATCGGCGGATGCGTGGACACGGTCGTGGCGATGCGACGCACCGGAGCGCGCCAGCGGTCATGTCGGCCGCCACGTTGCGTGCAGTGACTGCCGCGCGCGCAGGCTTCCTCGTGCCTGGCCGGGGGGCGACTGCCTGGCGGGCGCATGTGCATGCCGGTTTGACCCGCCGCGTGGCATGCTGCGGCTCTCTTTCCACGGAATCGCCTGCATGCCCGTCCTGATTCGCGCCCTGGTGTTGCTGATGCTGACCGTCTCGCTGTCCGGTTGCGGCTACAACGCGATCCAGCAGAAGGAAGAAGGCGTCAAGGCTGGTTGGTCGGAGGTGCTGAACCAGTACCAGCGTCGTGCCGACCTGATTCCCAATCTGGTGCGCACCGTGCAGGGCTATGCCCAGCAGGAGCGCCAGGTGCTGACCGAGGTGACCAATGCGCGCTCGCGGGTCGGACAGATCCAGGTCAATGCCGATGACGAAGCCTCGCTGAAACGGTTCCAGCAGGCGCAGGGCGAGCTCGGCAGTGCGCTGTCGCGCCTGATGGTAGTCAGCGAAAACTATCCGCAGCTGAAATCCGACCAGTCCTTCCGCGATCTGCAGGTGCAACTGGAAGGCACCGAAAACCGCATCACCGTGGCGCGTGGCCGCTATATCCAGACGGTGCAGGACTACAACACCTACATCCGTTCGTTTCCGCAGGTGATCACCGCCAAGATCTTCGGCTACCAGCCCAAGCCCAACTTCAGCGTGGAAAACGAGGCGCAGATTTCGCGCGCGCCGCAGGTGGATTTCGGCAATCAGCAGGCGCCGCAGCAGCCGCCCGCGCAGCAACCGCAACCTGCGCAGTAACGGCGCTCACCAGGCAGGAGTCAGGCAATGCGGCAAACGCACAGCTGGGTGTTCTGGATGTTGGCGTTGCTGCTGCTGCCGGCCTCGCTGCTGGCGCAGGATCTTGCCGCCATTCCGCCGTTGCGCTCGCCGGTGGTCGACACCACCGGCACGTTGGATACCACGCAGACCCGGCAACTCGAGCAACAGGCACTGGCCCTGCAGCAGCGCAAGGGCGCGCAGCTGCAGATCCTGATCGTGCCGACCACCCAGCCGGAGGCGATCGAGCAGTACGCCCAGCGCGTGTTCGACCAGTGGAAGATCGGCCGCAAGGGCGTGGACGACGGCGTGCTGCTGCTGGTGGCCAAGGACGATCGCCGGGTGCGCATCCAGCCCGGTTACGGCCTGGAGGGCGCGATCCCCGATATCGCCGCCAACCGCATCATCCAGGAGTACCTGGCACCGCGTTTCCGTGAGGGCGACTACGCCGGCGGCATCAGCGCGGCGACTGCGACCCTGGCCGGCCTGATCGAGGGCGAGCCCTTGCCGGCGCCGGTCAGCGGGCACGCCGATGCCGGCACGGGCAATGCCGCGGGTGGTGGCGGCTGGATCGTGGCCTTGTTCATCGGGTTCGTGGTCGCGATGGTGGCGCGCGGCATTCTTGGCGCCTTGCCGCGGCCGTTGCGGGCCCTGCTGACCGGCGTCGCCGCCGGTGGCGCCGCCCTGTTGTTTACCTCGCTGCTGTTCGCCAGCGCCGGCGCCGCAGTGATCGGGCTGCTGGCTGGCCTGGCATCCGGTTCGCCGGGGCGCTTTGTCGGCGGCGGTGGCTGGGGCGGGGGTGGCTTCGGGGGCGTTGGAGGCGGTGGCCGCGGCGGCTTCGGTGGCGGCGGCTGGGGCGGCGGCGGCGGATCATCGGGAGGCGGTGGCGCCTCGGGGAGCTGGTAATGCGGTGGCTCAGGCATGTCTTCGCGCCCTCGGCGCAGCGCAGTTTCCCGGCCGCCTGCATGGACGCGATCGCCGCGGCAGTTGCCGCCAGCGAGCGCACCCACACCGGGCAGATCATGGTGGCGGTGGATGCCGACCTGCCGCTGGGCGCGCTATGGCGCGGGCAGACAGCGCGCCAGCGCGCCGAACAGGCCTTCGCACAGCTGCGCACCTGGGACACCGACGCCAACAATGGGGTGTTGCTCTACCTGCTGCTGGCCGACCACGCCATCGAAGTGGTGGCCGACCGCGGCCTGCGCAGCCGGGTGCCGCAGGCGCAGTGGGCCGAAGTGTGCCGGCGCATGCAGCAGTTCCTGCGCGATGGCGACCACGAGGCGGCGGTGCTGGCCGGGATCGAGGCGGTGACCGAGCTGTTGAGCGAGCATTTCCCCGCCGCCCCCGGCTCCCAGCATGAAGACGAGCTGCCCGATCGTCCCCAGTTCTTAGGCTGAGCGCGTGCGAGATGTCAGAATAGACGCCTCGCTTTTTCGTGATCCGCGGTCCGAATGATCTATCTGCACGCCATCGACCCCATCGCCTTCTCGCTTGGACCGGTGCAGGTGCACTGGTACGGGTTGATGTACCTGGCCGCGTTCTTCTCTGCCTGGGCCCTGGGGCGCTCGCGCATCCTGCGCGGCCGCCTGCCGGGTGTGGACATGGACGGATTTTCCGACCTGTTGTTCTACGGCATGCTCGGCGTGGTGCTGGGCGGGCGCATCGGCTACATGCTGTTCTATGCATTCGACAGCCTGCTGGCCAACCCGTTGATCCTGTTCAAGGTGTGGCAAGGTGGCATGAGTTTCCACGGTGGCCTGCTGGGCGTGTTGATCGCCTGCGGGCTGTGGGCGCGCAAGCATCGGCTGCACTTCTTCGACGTGATGGATTTCGTGGCGCCGCTGGTGCCGCTGGGCCTGGGATTCGGGAGGCTCGGCAATTTCGTCGGCGGCGAGTTGTGGGGCAAGTTCACCCAGGCCGGTTGGGGCGTGATCTTTCCGCATGCGCCGGAGCTGGCCGATGTCGCACCTGCGCAAATCCAGGCGCAGTATGCCGCCGGTGCGTTGAACCAGTTCGCGCGGCACCCGTCGCAGCTTTACGAAGCGGCGCTGGAAGGCGTGGTGATGTTCGTGGTGCTGTGGGCGTTCTCGATGCAGCCGCGCGCCCGCTATGCGGTGTCCGGGCTGTTTGCGCTGCTGTACGGCGTGTTCCGCTTCATCGTGGAATTCGTGCGGGTGCCGGATGCGCCGATCGGCTACCTGGCCTTCAACTGGCTGACGATGGGCCAGATCCTGAGCCTGCCGTTGATTGCGGTGGGCCTGGTGCTGCTGGCGATGTCGCGCCGCGCCGCGGTGCTGCAGCCGGTATTGCCGGCGCCCGCCAGCGTGGAGGCGTCCAAGTGAAGCCCTATCTGGACCTGCTGCAGCATGTGCTGGAGCACGGTGCCGAGAAGTCCGATCGCACCGGCACCGGCACGCGCAGCGTGTTCGGCTGGCAGATGCGCTTCGACCTCAATGACGGCTTTCCGCTGGTCACCACCAAGAAGCTGCACCTGCGCTCGATCATCCACGAGCTGCTGTGGTTCCTGCAGGGCGATACCAATATCGGCTATCTCAAGGACCATCAGGTTCGCATCTGGGACGAGTGGGCCGATGCCGACGGCAACCTCGGCCCGGTCTACGGCAAGCAGTGGCGGCGCTGGACCGGCCCGGACGGGGTCGAGATCGACCAGATGCAGTGGCTGGTGGACGAGATCAAGCGCAATCCGGATTCGCGCAGGTTGGTGATCAGCGCCTGGAACGTCGGCGAGCTGCCGCAGATGGCGCTGATGCCCTGCCATAGCCTGTTCCAGTTCTATGTGGTCGACGGCAAACTCAGCTGCCAGCTCTATCAGCGCAGCGGCGACATCTTCCTCGGCGTGCCGTTCAATATCGCCAGCTATGCATTGCTGACGCACATGGTGGCGCAGGCCACCGGGCTGGGCGTGGGCGATTTTGTGCACACCCTCGGCGATGCGCACCTGTATTCGAATCACTTCGAGCAGGCCCGCGAGCAGCTGACGCGCCCTGCGCGCGCGCTGCCGACCTTGCGATTGAATCCGCAGGTCACAGACCTGTTCGCGTTCCGCTTCGACGACATCGCCATCGAGGGGTATGACCCGCACCCGCCAATCAAGGCGCCGGTGGCGGTGTAAGGGTTGATGTAGGTAAACGTTCCTGTTGATTAGGAGGCGTGGTGGCAAAACATTCAAGCAAAGCACGCGAGAAGCTTGCGGATTCCTTGATGAGCATGTCTGGCTCTTTGGCAGTAGCTACCGCCGTGCCTGTTACTGCGGCGCCGCTTGGACTGATTATTGCTGCACTTGTCAGAGGCGATAGGTCCGATAATGCTTGGGCGTTTCTTCACGCATCGCCTCTATTGATCGCTCTATTCATGCTCGTGTTTGCCTTTGGTGCGGGACTGACATTGCTAGCGAGAAAGTCAGCAATGAAGATCTACGACGAGCTGTATCCTGACAAATGAAAATCACCTTGATCGTCGCCTTCGACCGCAACAACGCCATTGGTCGCGATAACGCGTTGCCGTGGAAACTGCCGGACGATCTCAAGCGCTTCAAGGCGCTGACGCTGGGCAAGCCGATCCTGATGGGGCGCAAGACTGCCCGATCGCTGGGGCGTGCGTTGCCGGGGCGTTTGAACCTGGTGCTGACGCGCTCGGGACAGGTGCCGTTCGCGGACATGCAGGCGGTGGCGTCGATCGATGCCGCGATTGCGCTGGCCGAGGCGGCCGGCGCGCAGGAGTTGTGCGTGATCGGCGGTGGCGAGGTGTATCGCCTGACGATGGAGCGGGCGGATGTTCTGGCCGTTACCGATGTGGACACCGCCGTGGAACGGGCCGATACCTACTTTCCGCCGATCGACCCGGCCGTGTGGGAAGCCGTGCAGCGCGAACAGCACGCGGCCGATGCCCGACATGCCTTCGCGTTCGACTACGTGGACTATCTGCGGCGTTGAGGCTGGATTGACCTGCGGTTGCAGCAGGACATGCCGTGCATGCGCTGGCCGGCGGCAGGCGCAGATCGCCTTCAATACAGCTGATGCGCAGGCGACCACGATGTCGGCGACCATCATCCGGTACGTTTGTTCACCACCAGCTCGCCCAGTTCGATCAACCGGGCACGCACGATGTTGCGGCTCAGTCCCAGCAGGGCGGCCGTCCTGACCTGATTGTGGTGGCAGTGGCGATAGGCGGCGCGGAACAGCTGGTCTTCGACCGTTGCATGCAGTGCGCCGCCGGCACGTTCAAAGAGCGTTGCGAAGGCGCGTTCGAGCAAGGCCTGGCCGTCTGCGTGCGCATCGCCGCCTGCCTGCGCCGGCAGGCGCAGTTGCGACAGCCGGATATCGTCGGCGCGCACCACGCCGTCGCGGTGGATCAGCAAGCCATGGTGGATGACGTTTTCCAGTTCGCGGATGTTGCCTGGCCAGGGATGCTCGACCAGCAGGCGTTCGGCGTCGGCGCCGATCGCCACCTGGCCGTGGCCCAGCCGCTGGCTGTACAGATCAACGAAGTGGCGGATCAACGGCGGAATATCGCCGGGCCGTTCACGCAGCGGCTTGAGTTCCACGCCGACCACGTTGAGCCGGTAGAACAGGTCCTGGCGGAAGTGTCCCTGGGCGATGGCCCGATCCAGCGGCACATTGGTGGCGGCCAGTACGCGCACGTCGATCGGTACGCTGCGGCGCGAACCCAGCCGCACCACTTCGCGCTCCTGCAGCACGCGCAGCAGCTTGACCTGGATCGGCATCGGCAGGTCGCCGATCTCGTCGAGAAACAGGGTGCCGCCGTTGGCTTCCTCGAACCAGCCGGCCTTGGCGCTGAGTGCGCCGGTGAAGGCGCCTTTCTCGTGCCCGAACAGTTCCGCATCCACCAGCGACTCGCTGAAGGCGCCGCAGTTGACCGCCACGAATGGATGGCGCGCACGCGCGCTGCGGTGATGGATGTGGCGCGCGACCAGTTCCTTGCCGGTGCCGGATTCGCCGACGATCAGCACGCTGGCTTCGCTGGGCGCCACGCGCTCCAGATGTGTCAGCAATGCCTGCGAGGACGGGTCCTCGAACACCTGCGCGGTGGCGCGGGCGGGGTTGTCGGCAGGCGCGCGCCGATGTGCGGCAGGCAGGCTCAGCAAGCGGAAATCGGACATGGGACGGACTCGTGCATGGGGAGCGGCGGGCGCGAGGCGGCGTCGCGACATCACGGCGGGGCGCGGGATCCGACGTGGCCGTGCAGGCGCAGCATCGGCAGGCTCAGGAGTAGAAACTCGGTGTCGGCGGTTGCTGGCGCAGCGCCCATTCGCCGAGTTCGCGCAGCTTGTAATCGACCGGGTCGTGCAGCGTCTGGGTGCGCAGGTTGCGCCAGTAGCGGTCCAGCCGCAGCGCGGCGTGGGTGGCGCGCGCACCGGTGACCTCGAACAGCTTGCTGCACACCTCCAGGCCCACGCGCGTGGTGGCGACCTTGGCGGCAGCCACCGCCAATGCGACCTGCGCACGTTCGTCGCTGCCAAGGGCGTGCTCCTTGCGCCAGGCCGCGTCGAGCAACTCGGCGGCGCGGCCGGTGAGTAGCCGGGCGCTTTCCAGGCCCAGCCAGAACTCGCCGTAATGGGCCAGGATGTAGGGATCGTCGCTGGCCCGTTCCACCCCGGAGCGGTGCCAGGCACGGGCTTCGGTCAGCGTGTAGCTGCGTGCTTCCTCGAACGCGCCCTCGGCGATGCCCAGGAACAGATGCGCGAACAGCAGCTGCGCGATCAACGGGCGCAGACAGGCGAACGGCGTGCTCAAGGGGCCGGGGTCGAGCAGCAGCTCGCTTTCTTCCACGCGCACGCGTTCGAAGGTGGTGCTGCCGCTGTCGGTCTGGCGTTGGCCGATGTTGTCCCAGTCATGGCCCAGCGTGATGCCGCTGCGTGCGGTGGGGATGGCGCCGATCAGCAGCTTGCCGCTGCGTTCGTCCAGTGCCGAGGCGATCAGCATCTGCGAGTCGAGCGCGCCGGAACAGAAGCTCTTCCTGCCGGAGAATTCGCGCCAGCCCCCGCACTGCACCGCGACGGTGCGGGTATCCAGCGGATTGAGTGCATTGCCCCAGAACCATTGCTTGCGCGCAGTCTGTTCCAGCCACGGCTGCCACTGCGCCGGCTGGCCGAACAGGCGCACGGTGGCCAGCATCAGATGATGGAAGCCGAACACGTGCGCGATGGAGCTGTCGACCCTGGCGAAGACGCGCACGCTCTGCAGCACTTCGCTCCAGCTGGCACCCAGGCCGCCGTACTGCACCGGAATGCTGAGGCCGAGCAGGCCGCTGGCACGCAGCGCGTCGCGCTCGGCCTTGGGCGTGCCGCCGCGTGCATCACGCGCGACGGCGGTGCTGGCGAAGTCGGCAGCCAGACGCTGGGCGGTCTGCAATGGGGTGGGCAGGGACGGTTGCGGTGGGCGGCTGGTCATGCGCGATGGCCTTGTCTGGAAACGAAAGGTGGCGTGCCGGCCGACGGGATCGCCGGCATGCAGGGCAGGCGATCACGGCCGGTGGGGCGCGTCGTCCTTGGCAAGGATCCCGGGCCGGCGCGGCGGTCAGAACACATGGATATCGTGCAGCGCCGCGAGCAGGGTGTGGCGTGCCTGGCGCAGCTCCGGCTGATCGGCCTGGTGATCGCGTGGGCGCGGCGCGTCCAGTGGCAATGCGTACGCAATCGATCCGGGTTGTCCGCCGATGACGATCGCACGATCGCTCAGATAGACCGCTTCGTCGATGTCATGGGTTACCAGCAGCACGCTGAAGCCGTGTTCGTGCGCCAGGCGCAGCAGCAGGTCCTGCAACTTGATGCGGGTGAACGCATCGACGGCGCTGAAGGGTTCGTCGAGCAGCAGCACGCGCGGTTGCCGGTACAGCCCGCGCGCCAGCGCCACCCGCTGGGCCTGGCCGCCGGACAGCTGCCTGGGCAGCGCGGTGGCGTAATCGAGCAGGCCGACCTCGCTGAGCAACTGCTGCACACGTGGAGATTGCCGCGCCGCAGCCGGCGACAGATCGCCTTCGTCGGCAAAGGCGACATTGGCAGCGACGTCGAGCCACGGCAGCAGGCGCGGTTCCTGGAAGATGAAGCCGATGCGCCGGTCGACACCGCGTACGCGCACGCCATCCAGCACTACCTCGCCGGCGTAATCGCGTTCCAGGCCGGCCACGATGCGCAGCAGCGTGCTCTTGCCGCAGCCGCTGGCGCCGATCAGGCTGGCGATCTCGCCCGGCGCCAGCTGCAGGTCGATGTCGCGCAGCACCTGGCGCGTGCCGAACTGCTTGCCGGCGATGCGCAGCTGCAGGCCGGTGCCGCTCATGTGCGGTTTCCAGCGTGGGCGGACACGCTGCGGTTCTGCAGGTTGTCGCGCCAGCGCAAGGTGTGCGATTCGATCGCCTTGAGCACGCCGTCGCTGAGTTTGCCGAGCAGGGCCAGCAGCACGATCGCACCGATCACGATGTCCGGCCGCGAGGTTTCGCGCCCGTCGCTCAGCAGATAGCCCAGCCCGCGGGTGGCCGCAATCAGTTCGGCAGCGACCAGGAACATCCAGGCCAGACTCAGGCTGGTGCGCAGCCCGGTGAAGATGGACGGCAGCGCCGCCGGCAGCAGGATCCGCCGCACCAGCCGCAGTTTGGACAGGCCGTAGCTCTCGCCCAGCTCCACCAGCGTGCGGTCGACCTGGCGCAGGCCGCTGACCCCGCCCAGGTACACCGGGAAGAACGCGCCGATGGCGATCAGGGTGATCTTCGGCGCCTCGTCGATGCCCATCCACAGCAGCAGCAACGGCACCCAGGCCAGGCTGGGCACCGCGCGCAGCGCCTGGAAGCTTGGGTCCAGCAGGCGTTCCAGCCAGCGGCTCAGGCCGACCCCCACGCCCACCAGCAGGCCGAGCCCGGCGCCGATGGCGAAGCCGGCCAGCACCCGCAACACGCTGGCGCCGATATGGCTGGCCAGCCCGCGGCCGGCTTCGTCTGCCAGCGTGGTCAGGATCTGGCTGGGCGGCGGCAGCAGGTAGCGCGGCGTCCAGCCGAGGGCAGAAGCGATTTCGAGTCCGGCGAAGAAGCTCAGCGGCAGCAGCCAACCGAGGCTGCCGGCCGGCAACCTGAGTCGCAGTCGCGGCGGCGCGCCGGCCAGGGAGCGGGACGCGCGCAAGGAGGTCTCGTTCATCGCCGCGCTCAGCCCTGCGCCACGCGTGCGCGTTGGGCGTAGCCAGGATCGATCAGGGCGGCCAGCACCTTGCCCAGGTCGGTGCCGGGCCGGACCAGGCCTTCTTCCAGCAGGATGGGCGCAGCGCCCTGCAGCGCCGCCCGCTCGTCGGCACCAATCACCGGATTGCGCAGGTCGGTGCGCTGCAGTTGCAGCGCGGCGACCTGGGGCGACAGGCGGGCCTCGGTGGCGATCAGTGCGGCAAGTTCGCCGGGGTGCGCGATCGCCCAGGTGCGCGCTTTCTCGTAAGCCTGGATCACCAGTGGAATCTGGTCGGGGTAGGCGGCCGCGAATCTCTCGCTGACATTCAGGAAGCCGCGGGAGTTGAAGGCGGTGTTGCGGTAGATCAGGCGCGTGCCGGCCTCGATCTGGCTGGCGGCCAGATGCGGGTCCAGGCCGGACCAGGCGTCCACATCGCCGCGCTCGAGTGCGGTGCGCCCGTCGGGATGCTGCAGATGCACGATCTCCACCGCGTTCTTGCCCAAGCCGGCCTGCCGCAGCGCGCGCAGCAGGAACAGATGGGCATCGGTGCCCTTGGTCGCGGCGACGCGTTTGCCCCTGAGTTCGCCCAGCTGCCGGATGGGCGAGTTCCTGCCCACCGCCAGCGCGATCCATTCCGGCCGCGAGTAGATGTAGACGGCCTTGATCGGATTGCCGTTGGCACGCGCCAGCAGCGAGGCCAGGCCGGCGGTGCTGCCGAAGTCGATGCTGTTGCCGCCCAGGTATTCAAGCGCCCGATTGCTGCCGGACGACAACACCCACTTGACCTGCGTGCCCTGCGCCTTGAGCGCTTGCTCGAGCCAGCCGAAGTGCTTGAGCACCAGCGAGGTCGGCGAGTAATAGGCGTAGTCCAGTCGCAGCTGTCCGGGGACTGCCGGCCTGGCTTGCGCGAAGGCGGTGCCGGACAGCAGTGGCGGGGCGCCGAGCGCGACCCCGGCGAGGGTTCCGAGTTTGAGCAGGTTGCGGCGCTTCATGAGTGCTCCTGTCAGCGCGCCGAGGCGCGCGGCACGATGGTGTTGGCGATGACCTCGCCGAAGGGGCCGCTCAGGGCCTGCCCGGGCAGCGTCTGTTTGACCGCGCGCGGCAGCAGCGGGAACACCAGCTCGGCGAAGCGGTAGGCCTCCTCCAGATGCGGATAGCCGGAGAAGATGAAGGTGTCGATGCCGAGCGCGGCGTATTCCTCGATGCGCGCGGCCACGGTCTGCGGGTCGCCGACCAGGGCAGTGCCGGCACCGCCGCGCACCAGGCCGACGCCGGCCCACAGGTTGGGGCTGACTTCCAGATCGGCGCGGGTGCGGCGCTGACCGCGGCCGTGCAGTGCGGCCATGCGCCGCTGGCCCACCGAATCCATGCGCGCAAACGCCTGCTGTGCGCGCTCCACCGTGTCGTCGTCCAGGTGACTGATCAGCGACTCGGCCGCCGCCCAGGCCTGCGCATCGGTTTCGCGCACGATCACATGCAGACGGATGCCGAAGGTCAGCGTGCGCCCGAGCGCGGCGGCCTTGCTGCGCACCGCGGCGATTTTTTCGGCCACCGCTTGCGGCGGCTCGCCCCAGGTCAGATAGGTGTCCACCTGTTCGGCCGCCAGCGCGTGCGCAGCATCGGAAGACCCGCCGAACCACACCGGCGGATACGGCTGCTGCACGGTGGGATACAGCAGCTTGGCCGCCTTGACCTGCAGATGTTTGCCGTCGAAGTCGTAGCTGTCGCCGGCGTGGCTGTGGGCGATGATCTCGCGCCAGATGCGGATGAATTCTGCCGAGGCTTCATAGCGCTCGGCATGGTCCAGAAACACGCCATCGCCTTCCAGTTCGCCGCGGTCGCCGCCGGTGACCAGGTTGACCAGCAGGCGGCCGCCGGACAGCCGGTCGAAGCTGGCAGCCATGCGTGCGGCCAGCGCTGGCGCCATCAGGCCAGGACGCAGCGCGACCAGAAACTTCAGCCGGCGGGTGGCGTTGATCAGGCTGGACGCGATCACCCACGGGTCTTCGCAGGAGCGTCCGGTGGGAATCAGCACCCCGTCGTAGCCGAGCGTGTCGGCCGCCACCGCGACCTGGGTGACGTACTCGGCGCTGACCTGGCGTGCGCCCTCGCTGGTGCCCAGATAGCGGCTGTCGCCGTGGGTGGGAATGAACCAGAACATGTCCATGGGAGTTCCTCGCAACGCCCGCATTGCCTCTGCGGTGTTCGGTTGGTGAGTTGGTGGCGGCAGCCCGCACCTGCATGGGCGTGGTTGTACCGGGCGATGCCGCGCTCAGGCGATCCGCCGCAGCGCGTCGGGACGGGCGCCGAGCAGGCCGGCGGCACGCTCGGCAGCCAGCTCGATGCGTTGACGCAGGGCCGGATCGACCACGCGGTAATCCTGGAAATCGGCCTCGGTGGCATAGATGCCGATCGGCAAGGTCAAGGCCTGGAAGAAGGCGAACAGCGGACGCAGTTGGTGATCGATCACCAGTGCGTGCCGTTCGCTGCCGCCGGTGGCCGCGAGCAGGACCGGCGTGTCGATCAGCGCATTGATGTCGATCAGATCGAACAGGTGCTTGAGCAGCCCGGGATAGGAGCCGCGATACACCGGCGCGACCACCAGCAACAGGTCGGCCGACTCGATCTGGCGCAATGCCTGCTCCGCGACCTCATCCAGTTCGCCGCGCCACAGCGCCGCGCCCAGCGGCCGGGCGATGTCGCCGAGCTGCAGGATGCTGGATCTGATCGCCAGTCGTTGCCCCAGTTCGGCAAGTGTTGCCTCAGCCAAGGCAAGGCTTCGAGAAGGGCGCGAGGTGCTGCCGGAGACGGCAACGACATTCAACGGAGTACGCATGCGTCGGTCCTGTGGTGGCGGTATCGGGTGATCGCGCAATGTCCATGCCATGCGGATGGCAACAGTGTTGCTGCACAAACAGCGAAGTGGCGGCCGACACTGTTTGCATGCCGACAGCGATGCATTCCATCTGACTGCACAGCGGCGGACATGGCAATGGTGCGGCGTCTTCAAATGTGCCCGAGGCTTATCAGATTTGAGAATGACTTAATGAAGAAAGCCGGCATTGGCCTTGTTTTCAGCGATTCGGCCGTTGCGGCTCATGGCGTTTACGCAATGACGAAAACGCGTGCGGATATAAGCGCGCGGAAAATGTTGGTGGAGAAACATCGGATCAGCAATTCGCGCGGAAAACTACCGACAAGACACTGGATTCCGCCGACTTTCTCCAGCGCGTCGCAACCTGCAGGTACCGATTCCGCCGATCCGCATCGATGGCACGCAATGTGCGTGCAGTGCTGCGGTGGAACAGCGTCCGGCGGGCGCCGCGTCTGTTGGCAGTGATGGATTGAATGCTGCAACGCGACCGCCGCAACGTGGCCGTCGCAGTTCCGCCATGGCCCACATACCCGCATGTGCGCTGTCCGATCCAGCGTCTCTTGAACGAGGAGTTTGCAAATGCGCCATTCAAAAAAAACCGCGCCGCTGACGTTTGCCTACTGGGTACCCAATGTCAGTGGCGGGCTGGTCGTCAGCACGATCCCGCAGCGCACCGACTGGCGTCTGGACTACAACGTGCGCCTGGCGCAGACGGCCGAACGGGCTGGCTTCGACTATGCGCTTACCCAGATCCGGTTCACCGCCGGCTACGGCGCCGAGCACCAGCACGAGTCGGTGTCCTTCAGTCAGGCCTTGCTGCATGCCACCACGCGGCTGAAGGTGCTGGCCGCGATCCTGCCCGGGCCATGGACGCCGGCAGTGGTGGCCAAGCAGATCGCCACCATCGATCACATCAGCAACGGGCGCATCGCCATCAACGTGGTCAGCGGCTGGTTCAAGGGCGAGTTCGTCGCCATCGGCGAGCCGTGGCTGGAGCACGACGAGCGCTATCGTCGCTCCAGGGAATTCATCCAGGTGCTGAAAGGCATCTGGACGCAGGACAGCTTCAGTTTCCATGGCGATTTCTATCGTTTCAACGACTACACCCTCAGCCCCAAGCCGCTGCAGAAGCCGCATCCGGAGATCTTCCAGGGCGGTAGCTCGCGCGCGGCGCGCGACAACGCGGCCAGTGTGTCGGACTGGTACTTCACCAACGGCAATACACCGGAGCAGTTGCGGCTGCAGATCGACGACATCCAGACCAAGGCCGCAGCCAACGGCCATACCGTCAGGGTCGGCGTCAATGCGTTCGTCATCGCACGCGACACCGAGGCAGAGGCGCAGGCGGTGCTGCAGGAGATCATCGCGCATGCGCATGTCGATGCGGTCAAGGCGTTCGGCGACGCCGCGCGCCAGGCCGGGCAGGCATCGCCGGAAGGGGAGGGCAATTGGGCCACCTCCACGTTCGAGGATCTGGTGCAGTACAACGACGGCTTCCGCACCAACCTGATCGGCACCCCGCAGCAGATCGCCGAACGCATCCTCGCCCTGCAGGACGTGGGCGTGGATCTGGTGCTGTGCGGCTTCCTGCACTTCATCGAGGAAGTCGACTACTTCGGTCGTGAAGTCCTGCCGCGCGTCCGCGCGCTGGAAGCCGAACGTGCGGGCGTGCCGGTCGCGTAGCCGATGCACGACCGTGCCGGCAGGTGCTTGCCGAGGCATGGCCCCGGCATGCACAGACCAGGCCCGCGTGTCAGTCTGCTGCGGGCGGCTGCGGCGCCGCCTGCGGAGACCGCGGGGAGCCGGCGTTCGCGTTGTCGGCGCCACCGCGCTGGCGCTGCCGACGGCGCGGCGGCCGGCTGCGCTGCGCGGTCTGCGGCGGCTGCGTGATCGGGATGCCCGGCACCTGCACCACGCGCAGTTCGTCGGTATCCAGCTGCAGCGCGGTGAGCTTGCCGCCCCACACCGCACCGGTATCGATGGCATGCACGCCCTGGGTGATGGTCAGCCCGAGCGCAGACCAGTGCCCGCAGACGATCTTGAGATCGCGCTCGACCCGGCCCGGCACCTCGAACCACGGATACAGGCCCTGCGCCTGTGTGCCGGGCGTGCCCTTGTCGTCGGTGCCGATGCGCCCGCGTGGGGTGCAATAGCGCATGCGCGTGAACAGGTTGATGATCGCGCGGCTGCGGTCGTAGCCGCTCAGGCCCGGCGACCAGCCGGGCTGGTCGCCGTACATGTTGCGCAGCAGCTTGCGATAGCCGCCACCCTGCAGTTGCTGCTCGACCTCGCGTGCATGCTTCTCGGCCATCTGCGTGGTCCACTTCGGCGCAAGCCCGGCATGGATCATCATCCAGCCCAGGTCGCGGTCCACATGCGCCAGCTTCTGCATCCGCAGCCATTCCAGCAGCAGGTCGCGGTCTTCGGCCAGCACGATGCGCAGCAGGTCCGGATTGACCTTGCGCTGCTCTTCTTCCGAACGCGCGCCGATCGCCAGCAGCGACAGGTCATGGTTGCCCAGCACCACCACGCTATGCGCACGCAGCGAATGCACCAGGCGCAGCGTTTCCAGCGATTGGCCGCCGCGGTTGACCAGGTCTCCGCAGAACCACAAGGTGTCCTGTGCGGGGTCGAAGTTGATTTTTTCCAGCAGGCGCTGGGTGATGTCGTAGCACCCCTGCAGATCGCCAATTGCCCAGACGCTCATCGCGTGCGCTCCATCGTTCCAGCATCCATCAGTGCAGCGTCCTGGGTACGCTCAGCACGAAGGCGGCGATCGGGGCGGTGAATTCGGTGCCATCGTCGGCCACCATGTCGTAGTGACCTTGCATCTGTCCCTGCTCGGTCTCCAGCAGCACGCCGGAGGTGTAACTGAAGGCCTCGCCGGGACGCAGCCAGGGCTGCTCGCCGACCACGCCTTCGCCATCCACCCGCTCGGTGCGTCCGTTGGCGTCGGTGATCTGCCAGTGACGCGCGATCAGGCGCGCGGGCACGGCGCCCGCGTTCTGGATGCGGATGCTGTAGGCGAAGGCATAGCGGCCTTCGTCGGGGGTCGACTGATGGGCGAGGAAGCGGGGCGACACCTCGACCTCGACCCGGTAGCGTGGATCATCGTGCATGCGGAAAGTCTAAAGAAAACCGTGTGGGAGCGGCGCTCAAGCCAGCTCGACATTGGCCAGACGGATGAAATCCGCGACCTCGAGTTGTTCGGCGCGTGCATCCGGGCGCACCTGCGCGGCCTCGAAATGGGCGGGCTCGCAGACGTTGGACAAGGCATTGCGCAGGGTCTTGCGGCGCTGGCCGAAGCCGGCGCGCACCACGTCGGCAAACCGCCGCCGATCCCTGATCAGCACCGTGGCCGGATCGCGCGGCACCAGCCGTACCACCGCCGAGTCCACCTTCGGTGGCGGCCGGAACGCACCCGGCGGCACCACGAACAGCGCGGTCACCTCGCAGTACGCCTGCAGCATCACGCTCAACCGCCCATACACCTTGCTGCCGGGGCCGGCGGCCATGCGGTCGACCACTTCCTTCTGCAGCATGAAGTGCATGTCGGCCACCGCTGCGGCATGGTCCAGCGCATGGAACAGGATCGGCGAGGAGATGTTGTAGGGCAGGTTGCCGACCAAGCGGATCGGCGTGCCATCGGCCAGCGCAGTGAAATCCACGCTGAGCACATCGCGATGGATGATGCTCAGCGCGCCGATCGGTGCGGCGGCGTCGGTCAGTGGTGCGATCAGGTCGCGGTCGAATTCGATCACGGTCAGTGCGCCGTGCCTGCGCAGCAGCGGAAAGGTGATCGCGCCCTGACCGGGGCCGATTTCGACCAGGTGCTGGCCGGCGCGCGGGTCCACCGCCTGCACGATGCGGTCGATGTAATACCGGTCGGCAAGAAAGTGCTGGCCAAGCGACTTCTTGGCCGGTGCGCTGAAGGAATGATTCATGCGTGCAGTTTAACGTGGCAGCGCCTGCACGCGGTGCCGGTTGCGGGCCTGGTTGGCAGGACAGGTGGGCTGCGTACACGCTGCGCATCGTCCGGCGCAGGCAATGGTCCCTCGCTCAGCCGCGTGCCGCCAGCCGTGCGCACAGGGCGGTTGCTGCCAGCAGGCTGGACGGGTCGGCGATCCCGCGCCCGGCCAGCTCCAGTGCGGTGCCGTGATCGACCGCCACGCGCGGATAGGGCAGGCCGAGCGTGATGTTGACCGCCTGCTCGAAGCCGCTGTACTTGAGCACCGGCAGGCCCTGGTCGTGATACATCGCCACCACCGCATCGAAACCGGTGAGTTTCTGCGGCAGGAAGGCGGTATCTGCCGGCAGCGGGCCGATCAGCTGCATGCCGTCGCCGCGTAGCTGCTCCAGCACCGGAATGATCACGTCCAGTTCCTCGCGGCCCAGGTGCCCGTCCTCGCCGGCGTGCGGATTGAGGCCGAGCACGGCAATGCGCGGGCGTTCCAGGCCGAAGTCGCGGCGCATCGCGGCGTCGGTGATGCGCAGGCAGCGCGCGACGGCATCGGCGGTGATCGCATCGGCCACAGCGCGCAGCGGCAGATGGGTGGTCACCAGGGCGACGCGCACGACGGCATTGGCCAGCATCATCACCACCGGGCAGCCCGCCTGGTCGGCCAGCAGCTCGGTGGTGCCGGTGTAGGGGATGCCGCCGGCATTGATCACCGCCTTGTGCACCGGGCCGGTGACGATGCCCTGCAGCGTGCCGGACAGGCAGTCGCCGGCGGCGCCACGCAGGCCGGCGATCACCGCTTCCGCATTGGCGGGATCGGGCGTGCCGAAGCGGGTCGCCACGGCCTGGCGAACCGGATGCAGCGGCAGGTCGCCGGGCGCGCGCGCACGCTGATCCGGGTCGAGCAAGCGCACAGACAAGGACAGCGCCTTCGCGGCGCTGTACAGGGTGTCCGGATCGGCGTAGGCGATCAGGTGGGCGTCCGAGCGCGGCCGCTGGGCAAGCCGGACGCACAGTTCCGGCCCGATCCCGGCCGGCTCGCCTGGCACCAGCGCGAGCGACGGGAGCATCGAATCAGCGCGTCGGCTGTGCCGGCGGCGGGGTCGGTGCGGCAGGGTCGGCCGGCTTGGCCGGTGCGGCGGTGGCATCGCCATCGGCGCGGTCGCCGGTGCGGAAGCTCACGTACGCTTCGCCGCGCAGCTCCTGCAGGTAGCGGTTGTACTCTTCTTCCAGCTTGCGGCGGCCGATCGTTTCACGGATCTGCGCACGCTGGCTCTCGGCACTGACGTCGGTCTGGCGGCTGCCCACGCGCTGCACGATGTGCCAGCCCGCCTGGGTGCGGAACGGTTCGGACACCGCGCCGTCGGCCAGGCCTTCGACCTGCTTGCCGAAGTCCGGGCCGAATGCATCGGCCGGGAACCAGCCCAGATCGCCACCCTGTCCACGGCTGTTGGTGTCTTCGGACGACTCCTTCGCAACGGCCTGGAAGTCGGCGCCGCCGGTGATGCGCGCACGCAATGTGTCGATCTTGGCCTTGGCCTGCGCTTCGGTCTGGTTGTCGCCGATGCGCACCAGGATGTGGCGTGCGTTGTATTCAGTGACCAGCTTCTTCTCGCCGCCGGCATTGGCGTCGCGCATTTCCACCAGCTTGAGCAGCTGGAAACCGCTCGGACCACGCAGCGGTCCGGCGACCTGGCCAGGCTGCATGTCGCGGATCAGCTGGGCGAACGCGTTGGGGATTTCGTCCAGGCTGCGCCAGCCCAGATCGCCGCCTTCCAGTGCATTGGGGCTGTCGGAATAGCGGACCGCGGCGGCCGAGAAATCCAGCTCGCCCTTGTCGATCAAGGCCTTCACGCCATCGACCTTCTTCTGGCCGGTGGCGATCTGATCGGCCGTCGCACCTTCCGGCAAACCGACCAGGATATGCGCCAGGTGATACTGGCTGCCGGTGGTGGCCTGCTGCGCCAGCGCGGTGTCCACTTCGCCTTCGCTCACGCTGATGCGGCTTTGCGCAAAGCTCTGGCGCAGGCGCTGCACGATGATCTCGTCCCGGACCGAGGCACGGAAATCGCCATAGCCCATGCCATCGGCCGCCAGCTTCTGGCGCAGGCCATCGACGGTGGTGCCGTTCTGCTGGGCGATGCTGGCGATGGCGCGGTTGAGTTCCTCGTCGCTGACGCGGATGCCGCTGCCATCGGCGCGGCCGACCTGCAACTTGACCAGGACCAGCCGCTCGAGCACCTGGCGCTGCAGGACATCGTCCGGCGGCAGCTGGTTTTCCCGGCCGGCGTACTGCGACTTGACGTTGCGCACGGCGCGATCGAGCTCGCTCTGCAGCACCACGTCTTCGTCGACGATGGCGGCAATGCGGTCCAGCGGCTGGGATTGCTGTGCCGAGGCCAACGGCGAGAGCGTGCTGGTGATTACCAGCAGCGAGGCGAGAACAACGGAGAAAGGCTTGGTCATGGAATCAAGTTCGGATCGTAATCGTCCGGATTAGTCGTGGTATTGCTGGGCGGGACCAGGTACAGGTCGTCGCGGTAATAGCCGAGAATAGCACGGCGCAAAGTGCGGTCCGTGTTCTGCCCGAACGAGCTCAAGCCCTTCAGCACGAACTCGAACTGGATGGAGTTGTCCATCTCGCCATCGCGGTTGCGCACGAACCGGCGCACCAGCGCGCGCACCGCCAGGCAGCAGCTGTCCCACTGCACGCCACCGATCATTTCCAGCGGTTTGCGGTCCAGCAGCGAGTAGTAGTAACGGCCGACCGCACTCCAGGTGGGGTTGATCGGGTACAGGAACGAGAAATCGGCCTGCTCGAGCTGGTCGGTGTTGTTGGTCGGATTGCGGCGGTAGCGATAGGCCAGATTGACGATGCCGTCGTTGTTGAGCAGATAGCGCGTACGCAGGCTGGCCAGGTCTTCCTTGCGCGAGTTGGGGTTCCACTGGTAGGTGGCGCCCATCGACCAGCGATCGTTGATCATGTAGTTGGCATCGGCCACCCAGGCGGACTTGCCCTGTTCGATGGGTTGTTCGCTGCCGGCGGCCGAATTGGTGCTGTTGTTGATGGTGACCAGCGAGTCGTTGAAGTACAGGATCTGGCCGGCACTCAGCGACAGCTTCTCGCGGCCATCTTCCTGGCGCAGCCAGCGCGAGGTCACCGCCAGGGTCAGCTGGTTGGCGTCGTTCTGGCGGTCGGCGCCGGTGTAGCGCGAGTCGCGGAACAGCTGCCCGTAGCTGAAGGTGAACGGACGGGTGTCGAACACCGGCAGGTCGTCCTGGTCGCGGTACGGCACGTACAGGTAGTACAGGCGCGGTTCCAGCGTATTGAGATAGTTGGTGCCGAACACCGAGGTCTCGCGGTCGAAGTACAGGCCGGCATCCACGGATGCGATCGGCAGGCTGCGCGAGGGGGAACGGTCGCCGGTCAGCGGCGGGGTGTTGGCCAGCGTCGAATCCAGCTGGTACGTGGTGTAGCGCCATGCAACGGTCGGAGTGAAGAACCAGGCCGCACCCGACAGCGGCATCGAGATGTAGGGCTTGATGTCAAAGCGCGAACCGCTGCCGTACTCCTGGTTACGGATGTTTGTGCGGACGTACTCGTCGTCATCGTCGCGGTTGTTTGTTTCGCCTGGAGCGCTGGGGCTCGGAGGCTGGACGAAGTAGGAGTCGTCATGGGTGAAGCGCACGGCTTCGGCGTAGACGCCCGCCTCGAAAATGCCGAACGGTTTCTCCCAGGTGAAATAGGCACGTGGCTGCCGGTTGTAGGGTAGCGATCGCTCGTCCAGGGTGTAGTCGGTCAGCTGCCAGCGGTCGGCCATCAGGCCGGCGGTCCAGGTCTCGCCGGTACCGTAGATGCCGATGGTGCTCTGCAGGCTGGAGGCCGAGCCCATGCCGTTCAGGCGGCTGGTGAAGTCCTCCACATAGCGCGTATCGCTGACCCAGGAGATGCTGCTGCGCGCCTGCCAGTGATCATTGATGTTGTGATAGCCGCTGTAGAAGACGCTGCCGCGGTCTTTTTTCCGCAGGTCGTCGTTGGGCAGGTAGTTGCCGGTGATCTCGCCGCGGCCGCCTTCGTACAGGTAGCGGAACTCGGTGCCGAACATGAAACCGCGCTTGCTCATGTAGCGCGGCAGCAGGGTGGCGTCGTAGTTCGGGGCCAGGTTCAGGTAGATCGGCTGCAGGTAGTCAAAGCCGTTGCGCCCGGACAGGCCGAACTGCGGAAACAGCAGGCCGGTCTGGCGACGGTCGTCGATCGGGAACTTGAACCACGGGAAATACAGCACCGGCACCTTGCCGATCTGCAGCACGGCATTGCGGGCGGTACCGAAGCCTTCCTCGTTGTCCACGTCGATTTCCGGCGCACGCACGCGCCAGATCGGCTGCGAGGGGTCGCAGGTGGTGTAGGTCGAACGGTGCATCTGCCCGACCTGGCCCTGCAGGTCCACCGATTCGGCCGCGCCATTGCCGCGCCGGTCCACCAGCTGGTACTGGATGTTGGTGACCTTGTGGGCGTCGGTGTCCTGGTTGCCTTCGGCACGGTCGGCGACCATGCGGAAGGAGGTGTCCTGGTAGCGGACATGGCCTTCGGCGATGTAGTTGCCGGTTTCGGTGTCCATGCGCAGGCTGTCCGCACCCAGGAACTGGTCGCCGCGCTTGAGCGCCACGTTGCCCTGGTACTGCGGAGTGGTGCTGGTGCCGGACAGCTGGTCGCCTTCGATATCGGTCGGCAACTGCTGGCGGATTTCGGCGGCCTTGGCATCGGCGGCGGGGGCGCCGTCGAAGCCGGGCAACGGGTCCACGGCCGGGCACAGTCCCCAGTTCAGCGGCTTGTCGGCAGCCATGGCCGGAAGGCAGATGGCGATGCTCAAAGGCAGGGGCAGCAGGCGGAGAACTCGGCGCACGCGTGATTTCAACCAATAAAATGGCGACTAGCTTGCCGTATACCCCGCATAGGGGCAATGAAGAGCTCCCTGCTCGGGAGGGCGAGGTTCATCGCGATGGGGGCGCGAGCACCGCGCCATGGGGGGTCAACGCAGCGCGGCCACGTGCGCCACGCTGCTTTCGCGCAAGGCCTGCAGGTCGTAGCCGCCTTCCAGCATGGACACCACCCGGCCACGGGCATGCCGCCCGGCCAGGGTGCGCAGCGCGCCGGTCAGCCAGGCGAAATCGTCGGCGTCGAGCATCAGGTCGGCCAGCGGATCGCGCAGATGCGCATCGAAGCCGGCCGAGATCAGGATCAGCTGCGGGCGGAACGCATCGATCAGCGGCAGCATCTCGTCTTCCCACACATTGCGGAAGCGCAGCCCGTCGCTGCCCGGCTGCAGCAGCAGATTGTGGATGTTGCCGATGCCGCGCTCGTAGACGCTGCCCGAGTGCGGATAGAGCCCGGACTGGTGGGTGCTCAGATACTGCACGGTCGGGTCGCGCTCGAAGATCGCCTGCGTGCCGTTGCCGTGGTGGACGTCGAAATCCACGATGCTGATCCGTTCCAGCCCATGCCGGTCGCGCGCATGCGCTGCCGCCACGGCGACGTTGTTGAACAGGCAGAAGCCCATCGACACTTGCCCGGTGGCGTGATGGCCCGGTGGGCGGACCGCGCAGAACGCCGTGCGGGCGACGTCCTGCATCACCGCATCCACGGCCGCGATGCCGGCACCGGCCGCGCGTAAGGCCGCCGCGCGCGAGCCGGGCGACATCACGGTGTCCACGTCCAGCCGGTGGTGGCCGTCGAAGGCGGTTTCCAGCACCGCGTCCACCTGTTCGCGCTCGTGCACCCGGCACAGGTCGCCGAGCTTGGCCAGCGGCGCCTCGCGCCAGTCCAGGTCGGGGAAGGCATCGCGCAGCGCCTCCACCACCGCTTCCAGGCGGGCAGGACGTTCGGGATGCTCGGGGCCGGCGTCGTGACCGAGGCAGGCGGGATGGGTAAAGACCAACATGGGGCAAATCTAGCCTGTCCGCCGTGCCATGTGCAGGTCAGCTGCGCCGGCGGTCGTGCCGCCACAGCACTTCCTGCTGGCCGTCGGCACGTGCCAGCACGCGGGCGAGCACGAACAGCAGGTCGGACAGGCGATTCAAATAGCCGATCGCCTCGCTGCGCACGCTCTCCCGGCGCGACAGCGCGACGGTCTCGCGCTCGGCCCGGCGCACGATGGTGCGGGCCAGGTGGCAGCGCGCAGCGGCCTCGCCGCCGGCCGGCAGGATGAACTCCTTCAGTGGGGGAAGCGTGTCGTTGAACAGGTCCAGCTGGCGCTCCAGCGCGTCGATATCGGCGCCGTCGATCGCCGCATGGCCGGGGATGCATAGCTCGCCGCCCAGATCGAACAACTGGTGCTGGACGGTGGTCAGCAGCTCGGCGATCGGTGCCGGCACGCCGGGGGCGGCCAGCAGCAGGCCGATGGCCGAATTGGCCTCGTCCACGGTGCCGTACGCGTTGACGCGCAGCGCATCCTTGCCGGTACGGCTGCCGTCGCCCAGGCCGGTGCTGCCGTCGTCGCCGGTGCGGGTATAGATCCGCGAGAGCCGGTTGCCCATCTCAGCCGGCCTGGATCTGGCCGGGTGCGCTGCCCAGGCGCTCGGCGGCCAGCTGGACCGCTGCGGCAGCCGCCACATACAGCGCGGCACTGCGCAGATACGGCCACAGCCAGTCGGTGTAGTTCTCGAACCAGCCGGCCACGGTCGGCGCGGCCACGCTGGCGCTGATCCAGTAGAAGCTGCCCTGGGCGATCAACTGGCACAGCGCCACCGACAGCAATAGCGCCGGCACCAGCCGGGCCAGCGCGCTCCACTGCGCGCCGTGGTACTGCCGACGCAGCCACATGCCGCCGGCCCACAGCGCGAAATACGCCGGGATCAGGCACCAGTACGCCGGCGACACGCAGTAGTGCTGCCAGAAGCTCAGGCCCTGGCGGGTGATCACCAGCCAGTCCACCGCCACCGCCAGCAGCATCAGCAGCGGGAAGGCCAGCCTGGTGCGCGCGGCCAGGTGAAAGCCGCCGATGAAGAACACCGCCCAGGACGCGTCCGGGACCGGCGCGAAGTGATTGATCCGCGTGGCCGCCATCAGCACGGCAAGCAGGCTCAGAATCAGGGTGTCGTGCGAGCGAGGAGTCATGCGCGGAAGGGGCTGGAACACAGGCTGGCGAGTGTAGCGTGGAACCCGGCACGCCCGCGCCCCTGGCGGTCTTGCGGGGCCTGCCTTGGCGCAGCCGACGGGAGCAGCGCTGCGGTGCCTGCCCAGCGCTGCTGCAGACCGGTGGGCGTCCGGGTGCGCCCTGCGCCGGCAAGGGGCGGCAGCGGTCCTTGCGTGAGACGCCGGCCGCGCCACGCCAGCCCGGGCGCGGCAAGCTGTCCCACCCGGACGCGGCAACGGGTCATGGGCGAAGGCTTATCATGTGGCGATGACACATCCACATGACGTTCTGATCGTCGGCGGCGGCCTGGTCGGCTCCAGCCTGGCGATTGCACTGGACCGCATCGGCCTGGATGTCGGGCTGGTGGAAGCCACCCCGGCCGGTACGCCGCCAGCGGTGTTCGACCAGCGCAACCTGAGTTTTGCCGCCGCCACCGTCAATGCGCTGGGCGTGCTGGGGGTGATGGCCAAGCTGCGCAGCGCCCCCGGCCCGATCCGGCGCATCCACGTCAGCCGCGCCGGCGACTTTGGCCGTGTGCAGCTGGACGCGGCCGATTACGGCCGCGACAGCTTCGGCCAGGTGGTGGTGGCGCGCGATTTCGGCGAGGCCTTGCAGGCGCGCCTGGACGAGCTGACCCGGCTGCGCCGCTATCGCCCGGCACGCTGCATCGGGGTCGAGCCGGTCCAGGACGGCATGCGCGCGTTGCGGATCGCCACCGATGACGGCGAGCAGCGCGTGCAGGCACGGCTGGTGGTCGGCGCCGACGGCACCCATAGTGCAGTACGCGAGTTGCTGCATATCGGCAGCGATGCGCACGACTTCCTGCAGACCCTGTTCGTGGCGCGGGTGCGCGCCTCCCGCCCACCGGATGGCACCGCGTGGGAGCGCTTCGGCGCGCAGGGGCCGACCGCGCTGCTGCCGCGCGGCGACCGCCACTACGGCGCGATCCACTGCGTGGCGCGCGCCGAGGCAGAGGCGGTGGCCGCGCTCGACGAAGCCGGCTGGCTGGCCCGGTTGCAGCGGGCGGCCGGATGGCGCGCCGGGCGTTTTGTCGCCAGCGGCGAACGCAGCGCATATCCGCTGGTGCAGGTGCTGGCCAATGCACTGGTCGCCGAGCGCGTGGTGCTGCTCGGCAACGCCGCGCAGACGCTGCACCCGATCGGCGCGCAGGGCTTCAACCTCGGCTTGCGCGATGCGCTGACGCTGGCCGAATTGATCGAGCACGATCGCAACGATGCCGGTGCAGGCGCGTTGCTGGCCGAGTACCTGGCGCGCCGACGCGTGGACCGCGAGCAGACCATCGGGTTCTCCAGCGGGCTGGCGCGGCTCACCGGCAACCCGGCGCCGTTGCTGCGGCCGTTGCGCAGCCTTGGCCTGCTCGCCACCTCGCAGGCGGCGCCGCTGCAGTCGATGCTGGTCGGCGGGGCGATGGGGTTCCGTGGCGATGTGCCGCAGCTGTGCAGGGGCGTCGCATGAGCCGCCGTGGTAGCCGCGATGCGTTGATCGTCGGTGGCGGCGTGGTCGGGGCCGCCTGTGCGCTGGCCCTGGCCGATGCCGGCCTGAGCGTGGCCCTGATCGAAGGCCGCGAACCTGCGCGCTGGCGGGCCGACCAGCCCGATCTGCGCGTGTATGCCTTCGCGGCCGACAATGCCGCGCTGCTCGACAGCCTGGGCGTATGGGCCGCCGTGCGCGCTGCCCGGGTGCAGCCGTACCGGCGCATGCGGGTCTGGGATGCAGCCGGTGGCGGTGAACTGCGCTTTGACGCGGATACCCTGGGCCGCGAACAACTCGGTTGGATCGTCGAACACGCGGTGCTGGTCGATCGCCTGTGGGCGGCCGTGCACGCGGCCGGCATCCAGGTGCATTGCCCGGCACGCGTGGTCGAGCTGGAACAGGATGCACACAGCGTGCGCCTGCGCCTGGACGATGGCAGCCGCCTGGACGCAGCGATCGCCATCGCTGCCGATGGCGCCGCATCGACCTTGCGCGAGCTTGCCGGCCTGCCGGTGTCGCGGCACGCCTACGCGCAGCGCGGCGTGGTCGCCTTCGTGGAGACCGAACTACCGCATCAGGCCACCGCCTGGCAGCGCTTTCTGACCACCGGCCCGCTGGCATTCCTGCCGTTCGCCGATGGCCGCAGTTCGATCGTATGGACCCTGCCGGATGCCGAGGCCGAGCGCGTGCTGGCACTGGACGATGCCGGCTTCGCGCGCGAGCTGACCCAGGCCTTCGCGGCGCGGTTGGGGCAGGTGCGCGTGGTGTCTGCCCGCGCGGCGTTTCCGCTGCAGCGGCAACTGGTGGAGCAGTACGTCAGCGGTCGCGTGCTGACCCTGGGCGATGCCGCGCACGTGGTGCATCCGCTGGCCGGGCAGGGCGTCAACCTGGGCCTGCGCGATGTCGCTGCGTTGCGCGATGAGGTGCGCCATGCGCTGGCAAAACGCGCGGACTGGGCCGCCCCGCATCGGCTGCAGCGCTGGGCACGCACCCGCCGCAGCGAAAATACCGTGGCCGCCTATGGCTTCGATGCCATCAACACGGTGTTCTCCAACGACGAGATGCACCTGACCCTGTTGCGCGGGTCGGTGCTCGGGCTGGCCGGCAGGTTGCCGCCGCTGGTCGATGTGTTGTGGAAGCGCGCCTCCGGCAGCACATGAGCGGCCAGCCGGCCGAGGCGAATGGCGTCGGTCGTCTTTGTATGCTTATACGCTTATAGCGCAGGCAGCATGTTCCATACGACGGGCGCCGCCGGCGTGGCTACAGTCGAGCCATGTCATCGTCCGCCATCCGTTCGTCCAGTCCCGACCTGCTGCTGCTCTGCGGCCTGCTCTGCGACGCCACCATCTGGCAGCCGCAGCGCCAGGCGCTGAGCGATCTGGCCGAGGTGCAGGTGCTGGACTTCGCCGGCTTCGACAGCATCGTGCAGATGGCCGCGCACGTGCTGGCCGTGGCCCCGCCACAGTTCGCAGTGGCCGGCCATTCGATGGGCGGGCGGGTGGCGCTGGAGATCATGCGCCAGGCACCGCAACGCGTGCAGCGCCTGGCCCTGCTGGACACCGGCATTGCGCCACGCCGCGACGGCGAGCGTGCGCAGCGCGCGGCACTGGTGCAGCTCGCCCACGCGCAAGGCATGCAGGCGCTCGCACGGCAATGGCTGCCACCGATGCTGCATCCGGACCGGCACGACGATGCCGCGCTGATGAACCCGTTGATCGCGATGGTGCAGCGGCACAGCGTGCAGACCTATGCCGGGCAGATCCACGCGTTGCTGGAGCGCCCCGACGCCACGCCGGTGCTGGCGCAGATCCGCTGCCCGACCCTGCTGGGTGTCGGCCGGCAGGACGCCTGGAGTCCCCTGGCGCAGCACCGGCAGATGGCGCAGCAGATCCCGCATGCGCGGCTGGTGGTCTTCGAAAACAGCGGGCATATGGCGCCGCTGGAAGCGCCCGCGGCCGTCAGCGCGGCACTGCGCGACTGGCTGCAGGACGGGTGATGGCGATCCGGTCCGGCTGGCGGCGGGTGCGCTGTCGTCGTTGACCACAGTTTGTCGGTTTTCCAGTAACGCGCCGAGGAGGCTGCATGCACGACGATGCATCGATCATCATTGCCTGCGAGCAGGTGATCCGCCAATTCGCAGTGCTCAACGATCGGCATGACCACGACGGCCTCGCCGCATTGTTCACTGCCGACGGCGTGTTCGCCCGCCCCAGTGCGCCGGAGGTGCCGGTGCAGGGGCGCGAGGCGATCGTGCAATCGTTCCGCACGCGTGCGCCGCGCACGACCTGTCATCTGATGCTCAACACCTGGGTCAGCGTGCAGTCGCCGACCCTGGCGCACGCGCACAGCAAGGTGCTGCTCTACATCGCCGCGGACACCGCGACGGCGCCACCGTGGACGGCGCAATCGCCGGCCTTGCTCGGCAGTTTCGACGACGTGCTGGTGCTGGAGCAGGGACGCTGGCTGTTCAAGCAGCGGCTCGGCGCCCTGCTGATGCGCATCGGCACGGACTGACCGACGGCCTCGAATCCGTTTGCCTACGCAGCGCTGGCGCCGCTGCCGCTGCGTACTGCAGGACCGCTTTTCTCCCCCACGTCGCGCCCGCAGTCATCCATCCATCGCACTGGAGAATCGCCTAGTGGAACGCGTGAGTTCATCTGTCCGTCGTGCTGTTGCATCGCCGCGCCTGTCGTCGCACCGGCATCGTGTCCTGACCCTGCTCGCGCTGCTGGGTGCCGGCCTGCCCGTTGCGGCATCGGCACAGGCAGTGCCGGAAACCGCGGCACCGCCGCAGGGTATCAATGTGGGCGGGACGAGTTTTCTGGATGGCTTCGGCTCGTCGACGCCGGGCTGGACGGTGATCGAATACCTGCGCCACTACGACTTCGACGCGATCAAGAACGCACGTGGCGACGATGCGGCCGCCTTCCGCGATCCCAAGGTCGGTGTCAGCGTCCTGCTGACCCAGTTGATCTACGTCACCCCCTATCGCTGGAAGAATGCGTCGCTGAGCCTCAATACGATCGTGCCGCTGGTCAACTACGACACGTCCTTCGCTGCGGACAGCCCGGTGGAGTTGCGCAGCAACGGCTTCGGGGTGGGTGACATCTCCTTCGGGCCGGCGCTGCAGTTCGACCCGGTGATGCGCAACGGGCGCGTGCTGTTCTTCCAGCGGTTCGCGATCGATGCGTTCGCTCCGGTGGGCAAGTTCGATCGCGACGTCGCGATCAACCAGAGCGCCGGATTCTGGTCGGTGGCGCCGCATTGGGCGTTTACCGTGCAACCCAGCGACAACTGGGAGATCAGCGCACGGATCAACTATCTCTACAATTTCCGCTCCGATCGCGCCGGCGGCGTGCCGCCGATCCCGGGATTCCGTTTTCGCAATGGACAGGCCGGCGACCTGGTGTGGGTCAATCTGGCCAGTTCGCTGAAGGTCAACGAACAACTGCGCCTGGGCATCAACGGGTATTACCTGCAGCAGCTGAAGGACAACCGCACCAACGGGCAGCGTGTGCCGGACAGCAAACGCATGCAGCTCTATCTCGGCCCGGGCCTGTCCTGGCGGCTGGATGGCAAAAACCTGCTGAATTTCAACGTCTACCTGCCGGTGGAAGTGAAGAACTCGGTGGCCGGCACCAGCGTCAACCTGATGTTCGTGCACTCCCTCTAGGCGGCAAAACGCGCCCGCATCCGCAGCACGCGCGCTGACATGCCTGCGTGCGCGCTGCGGAGGGCGGCCGCACGCGATGCAGGCAAGGCCGGGTTGCCCGGCCTTGCGGCGGACGCTGCGCGGCGTCAACCGCGCCCGGCAAGCGTGCGCGTCAGATGCCCATGCTGTGGCGTTGGGTATTGGCGTGTTCGCGGAACAACAGCTCCGCGCGCGCGCCATCGCGTTGCTCGATCGCCGAGACGATGGCGCCGTGCTGCCGATGGCCGTAGTACAGATCGTCGTAGGCCAGCGTGGGCGAGCGCTGGCCGAAGACCACGTGGACCGGGCTGACGAAGGGCACCAGGGTGCAGCGGTCCACGGTCTCGGTCAGGATCGGCTTGTTGGCGGCCACCACGATGGCGCGGTGGAAGCGGGCATTCATCGCGCCATAGGCCTGTTCGTCGTCGGCAGTCAGGCTGCGCGTGGCCAGGATCCGGTCGCCCTCGTCGAGACAGGCGTGCAGGGTGTCCAGCAGCGCGGCGGAGGCGCCCTGTTCGGCGACGGTGCGTGCGGCCATGCCTTCCATCAGGGCACGCACCGCCAGTGCGTCCAGGCTTTCCTGCTGGCTGAAACGGCGCACCGCATAGCCGCGGTTGCCTGCCTGCACCAGCAGGCCTTCCTGGCACAGCGCCGGCAGCGCCTGCCGGACGGGAGTGCGCGAGATGGCCAGTCGCTCGGCCAGCGCGGCCTCGGTGATGCGTTCACCGGGGGCGAAGGTGCCGCACAGGATCAGTTCGCGTAGCTGCTGGACCGCTTGCAATCGGTGGTTGTTCGCCATTGGCTCCATTCTCTCGCGCCGGACTGCAGCGCACGTTCCTTCGAAGGGGAAAACTCGCACTACCGGTATAAAAACCTTGCAGATCAGATCGCTTGGTGGCACTTTGGATCCCAAGGATACCGTTTTGGCGGTCCGGAGTGGTCAATCGGCGTTGTTGGGATCCCATGGCGGGTCGGATTCGACTCAATCAATGATGCGCAATCGGTCACTGCCGGTGGCCGGCACGTATCGCAGGAGGGCAGCATGGCAAGCATCATCGGCGGCATCGGAACCTCGCACGTTCCCACCATCGGGGTGGCCTACGACAAGGGCAAGCAGCAGGATCCCTTGTGGAAACCGTTGTTCGACGGCTACACGCCGGTCGCTGCCTGGTTGGCCGAGCAGCAGGCAGACGTGCTGGTGTTCTTCTACAACGACCATTGCACGACGTTTTTCTTCGACCTGTACCCGACCTTCGCCCTGGGCATCGGCGAGCGCTTCCCGGTGGCCGATGAGGGCGCAGGGCTGCGCAATCTGCCGCCGATCCGCGGCGATGTGCAGCTGCAGGCGCATATCGCCGAGTGCCTGGTCAACGACGAATTCGATCTGACTGTCTTTCAGGACAAGCCGATCGACCATGGCTGCGCGGCGCCGCTGCCGCTGCTGTGGCCGCACGTGCCGGACTGGCCGGGCACGGTGGTGCCGATCGCGATCAACGTGCTGCAGTACCCGCTGCCGACCGCGCGCCGCTGCTACCGCCTGGGCCAGGCGGTGCGGCGGGCAATCGAATCCTATCCGGAAGATCTCAAGGTGGTGGTGGTGGGCACCGGCGGGCTGTCGCATCAGATCCACGGCGAGCGCACCGGCTTCAACAACACCGAGTGGGACATGGAATTTCTGGACCGCTTCCAGCATGCGCCGGAAACGCTGACCGATCTCACCCACACCGACTACGTGCGCCTGGGCGGTGCCGAGAGCGTGGAGCAGATCATGTGGCTGGCGATGCGTGGCGCGCTGGGCGGGCCGATCCGCAAGCTGCACCAGAACTACTACCTGATGACCACCACCGCGATGACGGTGGTGCTGTACGAGCCCGGCGTCGAAGCCGCTGACGCACCGTCTTCGGCGCAGTTGCTCGCGCACACCGCGAACGCGGCATGAGGGCCGGCCTATGAATCCGCAAGTACAGGGCATGGACCAGATCGGCGGCACTTACCTGTTCGATCTGCGCACCAGCAACCGCGCGTTGCGCATCAATCGATTCTTCTGGCATATGATCCGCGCCCCGTGGCGCGATCGCTTTCTTGAGGATTCCGAAACCCTGATGCAGGACGCCGGCCTCACCGAGCACGAAAAGGCGCTGATCCGTGCACGCGACTGGCTCGGCCTGGTGCAGTACGGCGCCAACTTCTTCGTGATCGAAAAATTCGCCCGTGTGGTGCGCATGACCAATCTGCAGGTCTACGCCATCATGCGTGGCGAGTCCTTCGAAGACTTCATGCAGACCCGGCGTGTGCCCGATGCACGCTGATCTGCGGGCGGCGGCCAGGTGCCGTGCCGCCGCATTACCCGACTTCCCAACCTAAGGTCCCCCCATGACCATGTCCTCCGTGTTCTTCGAACACCGCATCAAGGTCCGCCATCTACGTGTCATCGAGGCGCTGGACCGGCAGAAAAGCCTGCTCCGCGCCTCACGCGTCCTGAACGTCACCCAGCCCGCATTGACGCGTGCCCTGCAGGAGATCGAAGAGATCGTCGGCGCGCCGCTGTTCGAGCGCCACTCGCGCGGCGTGCGTCCCAACGCGATGGGCGAGGTGCTGGTGCAGACCGCGCACGTGGTGCTCGGCCAGTTGCGCCGCGCGCAGGACACCTTCGAGGGGCTGCTGCAGGACGACGCGCTCACCATCACCGTGGGCGCGCTGCCGGTCGCCGCCAGCGGCCTGTTGCCGGCCGTACTGGCTGCGTTGTATCGCGCCGAGCCCACGCTGCGGGTGCGCCTGCTGCACGGGCGCACCGACGAGCTGCTGCCCAAGCTGGCCGGCAACGAGATCGACCTGGTGGTGGGCCGGCTGTATCCGCTGGCCCGCTACGACGCATTGATCCGCAAGGTGCTGTACCAGGATCCGATCGCGCTGGTGGCGCGCAGCGACCACCCCCTGTTCGCCAACGGCCAGGTGCGCATCGGCGAAGCCGCTGCGTATCGCCAGGTGCTGCCGACGCTGAGCCAGCATGTGGAGCGCGACGTGGCGCAGGTGATGCGCGAGCACGGGCTGGCCACGCGCGATCAGTTGCGTTCCAGTTCGGCCAGCTTTACCCGCGAGATCCTGCTCGGCACCGACAGCATCGCGGTGATGCCCAGCATGATGGTGGCCGGGGATATCGCACGTGGCGAGCTGCGTGCCTTCCAGTTGCAACAGCCGTCGCAGGCGCGCGCAGGCGGGGTGATCTATCGCGATGGCAGTGCCATCCACAAGCCCGGCGTGCGCCTGCTGATGCGCGAGCTGGAACACCAGTTGGCGGTCATGGCCGAGCAGGGGGCGGTCTGGGTGGACGACCAGATCGGCGAGGACGACCTGTTGCTGGACGAGTCGGCCTGATCGATTGAGCACGGCATGCGCGGCGCACGCCGCTGCCGTGGGTGTCGCAGAAGTACTGAAGTGAGGCATGTACACAACGGGCAGCGCAGGCTGCCCGTTGTGCTGTCTGGCATCGACGCTGCCATGCCTGCGCAGCGGAGCTGCGGGTCGCTGCCAGATGCGCACCGCACAAGCGGGGCGGCATGCGTCACGTCTCGCTGGCCAGGGCGTCTTTCAGACGCGCTTTCTGCAGCTTGCCGGTCGCGGTGCGCGGCAGCACCTCGACCACGCGCAGATGCTTGGGGACCTTGTACTTGGCCAGCCGTTGGATCAGATAGGCGCGGATCTGCTCCAGATCCGGCGCGTCGCCGGCCGGTACGATCGCCAGGTAGCCCACTTCGCCCCATTGCGGGTCGGCGATACCGACTACCGCGCATTCGCGCACCTGCGGATGATCGGCAAGCACTGCTTCGATCTCGGCCGGATAGACGTTCTCGCCGCCGGAGATGAACATGTCCTTCTTGCGGTCGACAATCCAGAAAAACCCATCGGCATCGCGCCGCACGATGTCGCCGGTGCGGAACCAGCCCTGGGCGTCGCGCGCGTCGGCGCTTGCCTGTGGATCGCGCCAGTAGCCGGGGCTGAGGTTGGGGCCGCGCAACAACAGCTCGCCGGGCACGCCGACCGGGCAGTCGTTGCCGTCGCCATCGACCACGCGCGTCTGCACCGACGGCGCCGAAATGCCGACTGCGCCCAGCTTGTCGCGGATCACCGCGCAGTCCACCGACATGCCGAAGACCGTGCCGGCCTCGCTCATGCCGAAGCCGCTGACCATCGGGATGCCATCGTCCAGCCAGCCGAGCAGGTCATCGCTGGCATGCGGCGCGCCGCCGCTGACCAGCGCGGTGAGATGCCGCAGCGCGGCCGCATCGAAACCGGGCTGGCTGCGAAAGGCCTGCATCATCTGCGGCACGCCGACGTAATGGGTGATGCCCAGCGACGGGTTGCTCAGCCAGCCCAGGGTCCGTTTCGGTTCGAAGCCATTGGACACCTGGATCGAGCCGCCCACCGCCAGCACCGGGCGCACGTTGGTGGCCAGGCCGATGATGTGGAACATCGGTGCTTCGCACAGGAAGCTGCTGCCGGCATCCACGCGCGTGGTGACGCCGAAGTTGTGCGCCACCTGCTGCAGGTTCTGCTCGCTCAGCATCACGCCTTTGGGCTGGCCGGAGGTGCCGGAGGTGAACAGGATCAGGCTGACGCGGTCGGGGGGAATCGACCCGGTGTCTGCCGGTTGCTGCGCTTTCGCCGCGTCGACGAAGTCGGCCAGCGCCTCGACACCGGCGCGCCCCGCAGCGACGTCATCGCCCAACAGCAGGCGCGGCTCTGCGCGTTGCAGCAATGCATCCAGTTCGGTTGCACTCAGCCGCCAGTTGAGCGGCACGTAGATCGCGCCGACGCGTGCGCAGGCGAAATGCAGCGCCACCTGCCAGACCGAGTTGCGTGCCAGCACGGCGAGCCGTTCGCCATCGCTGCAGCCGCGGGTCTGCAGCAACGCAGCCAGGCGGCCGATCAGCGCGTCCAGTTCTGCGTACGTCCACTGCTGGTCCAGCAGCAGGTCGCGGGCGGCAAGCCGGTGTGGGGTGAGGCGGGCGTGGAAGGAGATCGAGTCGGTCGGCATGGTCATGGCGCTGTCTTCCGAATGCAGATGGGAGAGTGACTGGCGTGAGTGCGACGGCTGCGGCTGAAGGTTGATGCGGGCGGCCGCTCCATCTGGCGAACGTTCACCAGAGGGTGCGGGTGCACCGCAGGAGACGATGCACAAGGCGGTGCCTGCCGCATCGCGTTGCGACCGCGCTTGGTGCCTGCGCAGTCGGTGGGCGGGGGGCTAACTGAGGTAGATGGTCTTGGTTTCGAGGAAGGCGTGCAGTCCTTCGATGCCGCCTTCGCGGCCGATCCCGGAATGCTTGACTCCGCCGAACGGCATGTCGAAGTCCACCCACATGCCGTTGATCGAATGGCTGCCGCTGCGCACACGGCGGGCGATGCGGTAGGCGCGATCGGCATCTTCGCTGTAGACCGTGCCGTGCAGGCCGAACTCGCTGGCATTGACCTTGGCGATCAGGTCGGCCTCGTCGTGGTAGTCGATAAAGCTCACCACCGGGCCGAAGATTTCCTCGCGGGCGATGGTCATCTCCGGGGTCACCCCGGCAAATACCGTGGGCTCGATGAAAAAGCCATGCGGCAGATGCGTCGGGCGGCCACCGCCCATGACCAGGCGCGCACCCTCGGCGCGGCCTTGTGCGATGTAGGACTGCACGCGTTCGAGCTGGCGGCCGAGCGCCAACGGGCCCATGCCGGTCTCGGCAGCGAACGGATCGCCGAGCCTGAGCGCGCCCACGGCCGCGCAATACGCCTGCAGGATGTCGTCGCGTCGCTGCGCCGGCACCAGCACGCGGGTTAGGGCGAAGCACACCTGGCCGGTGATCGGCATCGAGTAGGGCACCAGGCTGGGCAGCACCTTGGTGATGTCGGCATCGTCCAGCACGATCGCGGCCGACTTGCCGCCCAGCTCCAGCCCGACCCGCGCCAGGCGCTCGGCGCAGGCGACCCCGATCAGCCGCCCGGCCTGGGTGGACCCGGTGAAACTCACCTTGTCCACCTGCGGATGGCGGATCAGCTGTTCGCCGACCTCGCGACCGCCTGGCAGCAGATTGAACACGCCATCGGGCACGCCGGCGGCGCTGATGCATTCGGCCAGGATGTAGGCATCGATCGGCGTTTCCGGCGAGGGCTTGGCCACCACCGTGCAACCGGCCGCCAGGGCGGCAGCGACCTTGTAGCAGAGCAGCACCAGCGGCGCGTTCCAGGGGGTGATGGTGGCGACCACGCCCACCGGCTCCTGCACGATGTGCACGCGGCCGCCGCTGGCGCGTGCACGCGGTTCCACGAACGGATGGGTCGCAATCAGGTCGCCGTAATAGTCGAACAGGCCGGGCGCCTGCTGCGAGGCGCGGCGACTGAAGCCGATGGTGGCGCCGACCTGTCCGGTCCAGGCTTCGGCCAGCTCCGGCAGGCGCGCACGCAACTGCGTGGCGATGCGTTTGAGCACCGCGCCACGTTCGGCCGGCGACAGCTGCGGCCAGGGGCCGGTGTCGAATGCAGCACGCGCGGCGGCCACGGCCGCCTCGGTGTCGGCAGGCGCCGGCTCGGTGTAGCGCAGCAGGCGTTGCTCGCTGTGCGGTGCGATCACATCGACCTGGCGATCGCCGCTGCTGGCGCGCCACTGGCCGTCGATGAACAGGCCCAATGGCCCACGCGCGGCAATTCCGCGCAAGGTTGCGGACAAGGCTTCCATACTCCCTCCTCGGTGCAGAAAACCACTGGCAGCGCCAGCGATGCGTGGGGTGCACGCATCGCTTCAGGCGCCGTAGGAACGGCTCAGGCGCTGTTTTTGGTCAGGTCGTATTCGCCCAGGCCGGGCTTGTAGCTCTTCTCGTCGATGAACTGACGGATGCCTTCCTTGCGGGCGTTGTTGTCGAACGAATTGGCCGCTTCCTGCATGCGTACCAGGTAATCTTCGGCTTCGTCGTAGGTCATGGTGCCGACGCGGCGCACGGCGTCCTTGGCGTATTTCAGCGCGACCGGATTTTTCTTGAGCAGCAACTGGGCCACTTCGCGGGTGCGCGCTTCCAGCCGTTCCAGCGGCACGCTTTCGTTGACCAGGCGCCATTCGGCGGCCTTCTTGCCGTCGACCATTTCGCCGGTCAGCGTCATCCACATCGCATCGCGCATGGACAGCAGCTCCACCGCGACCTTGGTGACGCCGCCGCCGGGCAGGATGCCCCAGTTGATCTCCGACAGGCCGAACTGCGCCTCGTCGGCGGCGATCGCCAGGTCGCAGGCGAACAACGGCCCGAAACCGCCGCCGAAGCACCAGCCATTGACCATCGCGATGGTGGGCTTCTGGTACCAGCGCAGGCGGCGGAACCAGCCGTAGGACTCGCGCTGCGAGCGACGCACGCCGCGCAGGCCCTGGGCCTCGGTCTCGCGGAAATACTCCTTCAGATCCATGCCGGCCGACCAGGCGGTGCCTTCGCCGCCGAGCACCAGCACGCCGACGTTGTCGTCGAATTCCAGCTCGTCCAGCACGTCCATCATGCGGCGGTTGAGCGCCGGGCTCATCGCGTTGCGTTTGTCGGGGCGTGCGAACTTCACCCAGGCGATGCGGTTTTCGATGTGGACCGATACCACGTCATGCTCGTTCAAGCGGCGTCTCCTTCAAGTCGGTACAAGGTGGGAATCACAGGTCTTCGGCGAGCGCGGTGTCCGGCACGTTTGCCCGTTCCAGCGTGGCGCTGGCGTTCAACTTGCAGAGCAGGCGCAGCAGGGTCTGCTGCTCGCTGGCTTGCAGGCCGGTGCAGGTCCGCGCGACCGCCCGTGCCAGGCAGCCCTGGGCAGTGGCGAGCGTGCGTTCGCCAAGCGGGGTCAGGTACAGGCCCTTGCTGCGTCGGTCGCGGCCGGCCAGCCGTTCGATCAGGCCCTGCTCGGCCAGTGCGTTGGCGATCTTCATGCCGGCAGCGCGATTGACCAGCAGGCGGTTGCCCAGCTCGGTCTGGTCGCAGCCGGGCTGGTCGCGGATATGGATCAAGGCGGTGACCCGCGCCGGGGTCAGGTGCAGTTCGGCCAGTTCCTGGCGCGCGGCATGGCTGGAGGCCAGGGTCGCCAGTTGCAGTTGATAGCCAAGGTCTGCGGCAAGGGCCAGGCGAGCAGTCATCGATCCGTCCAAATTGTATCCGTCAAATACAATCTAGCCGACCGAAGCGGGCACTGCAAGCGGTTGTGGCGGTCACAGACGAGGCAGGGGGCGCGCCTGCGTCGCGCAGCCGCGCACCCTGCTGACCACTACCTTACTGAATCAGCCAGCCGGCCAGCTGTTCGCGGCTCAGGTGGCCGCTGCGGTGGATGTCGAGCGCGTCGAATTCATCTGCCAGCGCCGGGTTGGCCTGCGCCTCTGCGCGGCTGATGCGGCCGTCGCCGTCGCTATCCAGGGCCTGGAAGTCGATGCGATAGCTGCCGACCACGCTGTTGGGCTGGATCGAGCGCACGATCACGCTGGACTCGCCGCGCGGGCGCTCCAGCTGGGCCTGATGGGTGACCTCGCCGCTGGACAGCGGCTGGGTGCGGATCACATTGGGAACCTCGACCAGCGGCATGCTGCTGGCCGCGGTGGGCGCCTGTTGTGCGAGCGCGTGGCCGCCGAGCAGCAGCAACACGGAAAACGAAACGACACGAACGGTAGTCATCAGATCCCCCTGATGTGGAACAGCCTGCAAGCATAGAGGCTGTGGGACGTGCTGAGGTGCGTGCGACGCGCTCCCGGTGTATCGCGACGGTGCCTGCATGCGTCCCGGTTGGCGCTCGGCGCGACATGCGCGGTGCGGCTTCGACCAACCCGGCCTGGTCCGGCGCCGGTTCTCGCGTGACGACCTCGCACCTCGCACGCGGTTTCGCCGCTCAGCCGGGAATGAACGGAAACACGATCTTCAGCAAGCCCTTCAGGCCACCCTCGGCAGTGCTGGCCACTGCCTTGGCGCCAAGGCTGTTGAGCGCGCGCCGGACATCTTCCCAACGCAGTTGCGCGATGTCCTTCTTCAGCAGGTCCGCCACTTCCTCTGCCGTGGGCGTGAGCTTTTGCAGTTCGCGCACGGTGGCCTGCGGATCCGGCTGCAGATAGCCCCAGCGTTCGGCGACTTTCAGCAGGGTGTCGAAGCGCACAGCGACCACGTCGCGATTGCGCTCGTACACCGGCAGGGCACCGACATCCAGGATGGCCTGCTCGAATTGCTGCGCGTCATCGGGGTGTTCGATACGCACCGCAAGAAAGCCTTCCTTGCGGCTACGTTCGCTGACGTGCTTGGCACCGGAGCGCAGGTTGTCTTCGGTGAGCACGTTGGCGACGATGCGCTGCATCGCCGCGTCGCCTTCCTCGGGCACCAGCGAGCGCCAGCGCGCATAGCCGTCACGACGCAACGCCTTGACCTTGGCCGAGGTCACCCGCAGCTGCAATGCGACCATCGCGTTGGAGCTGTTGCGCGAGATGGCGCCATCGCGTTCGAGCAGCACGAAGATCAGCAATTCCAGATCGCGCTTGGTCAGCGACTGGAATCCCTGCAGCAGGGTCAGGCGCAGGAATTCGTTGCCGAAGGCGGCCGCGTCCTTGAGTTCGATCGGTTGCATGGGGAGTCCTCCACGGGTGACCTGCAGGATGCCAGCGCGCTGTTGCGCGACCTGAGAACCGTTGCGACGTGCGCAGCAGTTTCAGCGTCCGGTTTCGCGCCCCGGGCGATCGGAGCTGAACGTTTCAACTGCGCCACGATCCTGCAAGGTGACGAACACCTGCTTGCCATCGCTGCCACCGAACGCCACGTTGCTGGCCTTGCGGCCTTTCAACGCGACCGTGCGCAGCAACGTGCCCTGCGGCGAGACCACTGCAATCTGTCCGGCATCGTAGCGGGCGATGTAGAGATTGCCGTCGGCATCGCAGCGCATGCCATCCATGCCGAAGTCGGGGAAGCTGATCAGCAGGCGTTTGTTGCGCAGGCCGCCGTCGATGCGGTCGTACACCCAGACCTTGCGCGACATGCTTTCGTTGACGTAGAGATGCCTGCCGTCGGGACTGACGTCCAGCCCGTTGGGCGTGGTCATGCCGGACTCCATCAATTGGACCACGCCCTCGCGGCTGATGTGCCACAGGCGGCCGCCGTTGTCCTTCCAGTTGGGGTCGCTTGCATAGAAGCTGCCATCGGGAGCAAGCGCCAGGTCGTTGGGACCATCGGCGTCGGGCAGCGAGGCGAAGGTGCTGACTGCGCGCGTGTGCATGTCCACGCGCAGGATCTTGTGGCCGGTGTAATCGGCCACGTACATCGTCCCGTCGCGGAAGCGGATGCCATTGCCGGTGCTGCCGTCGGGCAAGGTCACGAAGACCTCCGCTGTTGCGCTGCGGTGGGGGTGCAGGACGATGCGTGCGATGGTGCCGTCCTTGCCCAGGTTCACCGCGTACAGCGCGCCGTCCGGTCCTGCCGCAGGGCCTTCGGCATTGTGGGTGAAGGCGCCATCGCCGATCAGGTCGCGCGCAACGAAGGGCGCGTCGGCAGCGGCCGCCAGCGAGCTGGACAACAACAACGCCAGGGGCAGGAAACGACGGCGTGCGACAGCGATCATGCGGCATGCTCCAGATGGGATCGTTGCCAGTGTGCCAGAACGTGCGCAGCGGCCATGGCGGTGATCACGCGCGATCAAGTAAGGTGCCCGGGCAGCATTGGCCGACCAGCGACCAACAGCACCACTGCGCCCACCTGCGGGCAGTGCGCTTGGGGCGCGGTGCGGCAGGTACCACTGACACTGCAGTACGCGTGCGGCGTCGGCTGACGACTGCATGCGATGGTGTCAGCCGCTCTCAATCTTGCGAAGGAGGTTTGCATGTCCGTGGAATCGATCACACGTCGCCGTCTGCTCGCCGCGTTCGGCGGTGCAGGCATCCTGCTCGCTGCGCCCGGCTGGGCATTGCCGAAGAAAAAGCCTGGAAAACCGCTGAATGTGGCGCTGGCCGGCCTGGGCAGTTATGCCAGCGAGCAACTCGCGCCGGGCCTGGCGTTGACCAGGCATTGCAAGCTGGCGGGCATCGTCACCGGTACACCGTCGAAGATTCCGCAGTGGCAGGCCAAGTACGGCATCGCCGACCGCAACGTCTACAGCTACGAGAACTTCGACCGCATCGCCGACAACGACGACATCGACGTGGTGTATATCGTCACGCCCACCCACCTGCATGCGCCGTTGACCCTGCGCGCGGCGGCGGCCGGCAAGCATGTGTGGTGCGAAAAGCCGATGGCGATGCATGCCGGCGAATGCGAGGCCATGATCGCGGCGTGCAGGCGCAACAAGGTGGCGCTGACGATCGGTTACCGCATGCAGCACGAACCCAATACGCGCCGCCTGATCGCGATGGCCAGCGAGAAGCCGTTCGGCGCGATGCAACGCGTGCGTGCCGAGGCCGGCTACAACGGCTATCACGATGCGACCAAGGCCGATCGTCCGTGGCGCCTGCGTTCCCAGTTCGGCGGCGGGGCGATGTACGACATGGGCGTGTATCCGCTCAACGCCGCGCGCTACACGGTAGGCAGCGAGCCGCTGGCGGTGACCGCCAAGCGCTGGACCGATCGCCCGGAGCTGTTCGACGAGGTCGACGAGCATATGGACTTCACCCTGGAATTCCCGAATGCGGTGCGCGCCGAGTGCAAGACCAGCTTCGGGAAGAACATGAATGTGCTGCGTGCCGAGTGCGAGCGCGGCTGGTATGAGTTGTCGCCGTTCCAGAGCTACCAGGGCGTGACCGGCAAGGCCAGCGACGGGCGCGTGTTCGACGCCAAGGTGCCGCACCAGCAGGCACTGCAGATGGACGAGGACGCGCTGGCGATCATCAACGGCACCCCGCTGCGCGCGCCCGGCGAGGAAGGCCTGCGCGACATCCGCATCGTCGATGCGATCTACCGCTCGGCCCGCGAGGGCAGCAAGCGGATCGTGCTGTAAGCGCGGCCCGCTCCGTCGAGCGACGGAGCGGGCTGGCCCTGATCTGAGACAGCAGACTGGCTCAAGCCAGCTTGCCGCCACCAAGAGCTAAAAAGGCCTTCGCGGACGAGGAGGCCTTTCAATCCGACGCTAGAGCACCTGCTGTGCCATCGTACGGAACCAGCGCCTGCTGCGAGCCGCACGCCTACTCAGGTGCTCTGCATGGGCCCCCTGGAGGGGTGTCATGCACATCGGCACGCTGCCACTGGCCAATACCCACAGCAACTCCGCCGCCAATCACCCGCCTTTACGATTCCCGATTCCCGATTCCCGGCCCTCAGCCCCGCATCGCCAGCACCGTGATCTCCTCACGATCGTGATACAGCTGCTTGGCGCGCACGATCAGCGATTTCTCGGCCTGCTGCTCGAACAGGTCCAGGCATAGCCGGGTTTCGTCCCAGCGCTTTTTCATCGGCAGCTTGAGGTTGAAGATGGTGTTGCGGCACCAGCCTTCGCGGATCCAGGTGGCCATGCGTTCGGCCACGCGGCGCGGTTGCTCGACCATGTCGCAGACCATCCAGTCCAGCGCCTGCGCAGGCTTCCAGTGGAAGCCGTCGGCACGCAGATGCTCGACCAGGCCGGTTTCCAGCACATGCTCGCGGAGCGGGCCGTTGTCGACGCTGGTGACGTGCACATGCTGGCGGGTCAGCACCCAGGTCCAGCCGCCGGGCGCCGCGCCCAGGTCGGCGGCACGCATGCCCGGCTTGACCAGCGCCTCGCGTTCTTCCGGGGTGAGCAGGGTGAGCAGGGCTTCGTCGAGCTTGAGTGCCGAGCGCGATGGCGCCTCCGGCAACAGCTTCAGGCGCGGAATGCCCAACGGCCACGGCGCGCTGTCGGCGCTGTCGGCCACCGCCAGCAAGGCGTGGTCGCCATCGAGAAAGCAGACATGCAGCCGCGCCAGGCGCGGTTGCGGTTTGTCGGTCAGCAGGCCGGCCTTGCGCAAGGCCGGACGCAAGGCATTGCCGAAGCTGCGTGCCAGCCCTGCCAGCGGCTTGCCCGCGTCCGAATCCGGATGTTCCACCCACAGATCGCCGAAACGCGGCTGGCCTTCCAGTGCGGCCAGGATCGGCGTGATGCGGTCTTTCGGGTCGATGCCCTTGAGTTCGGCGACCACCACCAGCTTCTGCCGCGCAAAGATCAGCTCGCGCCAGTGCAGCCTTGCAGCCAGCTGTGCGGCTTCATCGCAGACGAACAGCACATAGCCGTCGTTGCGCTGGGTGCGCGCATAGCCGGCGATGCCGACGAAGGCGGCGCGTGCGCTCAACTCGGCAGCCAGCTCCGGCTCGAAGCCCTGGCGGCAGTAACACAGCAGGCCGCTCATCGCAGGGCCTGGCGGGCGCGATCGCTGCGCGGCAGGTCAATAATGGTCACCGCCGCCCTCGCCATAGGTGCGCAGCACCGCGCAGGCCTGGTCGCGATGCACGTCGCGCACCACCTCGATGCCGCGGCGGGTGAGCTCGCCCACCCAGTCGGCAGGCAGCGGGCCTTCGTCGAATTCGGTCAGTGCCATCACGTCTTCGGCGCGTGCGCCGATCAGCAGGCGGTCGATGCCGGCCCACACGGTGGCGCCGTAGCACTGGCAGCACGGCTGCGCAGAGGTGGCCAGCGTCACCGGCGCCAGCACATCGTTCAGGCGCGGCGTCTGCAGGCGCTGCTGGGCGAGCATGTAGGCCATGTTTTCGGCATGCGCCAGCGAGGTGGTCTGCGGCACCACGCGGTTCACCGCCGCGGCGATGATGCGGTGGTCCGGGCCGAACACGACCGCCCCGAACGGGCCGCCGCTGCGCTCCTGCACGTTCATCCGCGACAGCTCGATTGCCAGCGCCACCTTGTCCTCGTCGCCGGGATAGGCGCGGCTGTCGTCGACATGCGCGTGGATCCAGTCGGGCAGCGTGAGGTGGACGTGCGCGTAGAGCATCAGTGGACCATTTCTGTAGAGGGGGGAGCGGGGCGCAGTGTATCGGCCTGGGCGTCCTTTGCGGCACATTGCCCGGCCACGCACTGGCAGGCGCTGATCTCGCGGAAGCCGCACACGCTCATCATGCCGCTGGCCTGGCATTGCGCCTGCACGCCCTTGGGATCGGTGGCGCTGTTGACGTTGACGCAGGCCGGGAATGCGCCGCAGCAATTGCCGACGTCCTTCACCGTGCAGTCGGCGTCGGTGCGGCAGGTGGTGGTCACGGTGATCGGCTTGCCTGTTGCCGGCCCGCTTGCCGGTCCGGTCGCCGCAGGCGGCGTGGCCGTATCGGCCGGCGGGGCGGCCACGCAGCCGATCGACACCAGACAGGCCAGCAGCAACAGCGTGCTCAGACACCGGGATAACAGACGGGACATGCGGCCGCTCCGATCAGGACAGGTGAGCGGCCATGGTAAGCCCTGGATGTGCGAAATGTGGCAAGCCCTGGAGCAGCTGCGCAGGTCCAGGGCATCCGGGGCCTGCGCGTGTTGCGGCTGGTGACGCATGGCCAGGCACATGCCTGCGCCCGCAACATGCCCACTGCGTCAAGACAGTCAATGCTGTCTGCGCAGGGTCCTGCGGCAGCGGGTGGCAAGGTCCAGTTGCTGCATGCTTTCGTCGCGGCGATCGCTGGGCAGGTCGTCATCTGGCCGACCGGGAAGCAGCGTGCAGACCACGTCGGCCGGGGTCACCGCGTTCGAGACCGGTGGCTGCGGCGAGCAGCCAGCCAGGCCGATCGACAGCGAAAACACCGCATTGCGCAGCGTGCTTGCAGGTGGGCGTGAACGTGGTGGCGGAAGGCACATGGCGGCGTTGCTGGGGGATACGGCCTGCAATCTAGGCCGTTGCGCGCATCAGCTGCCGGCGTCATTTCGCTTCCGCATGCAGTGCTGCGCACCACAGCACGCCGACCAGCAGGCAGGCGATGGCGGCCAGCTCCAGCAGGGTGGGCAGGCGCATTTCCCAGGCAAAGCCGTACAGCAGCGCAAAGACCGTTTCGAACACGATCATCTGCCCGACCAGGGTCAGCGGCAGCACGCGGCTGGCCCGGTTCCACAAGGCATTGCCGATCACCGAGGCCAGGATGCCCAGCAACAGCGAAATGCCCCAGAAACTCGCCCAGTCGAGCGGGGCATGGGGCGCGCTGCCGAGCAGGGAAGCCGGCGCCAGCAACAGTGCCAATGCGCCGGTGACCACGCCGGTCAGCAGCGACCAATCGCCCCCGGACAGGTCCGGCCGCCGCCGCAGCCAGCGCGCATTGCCGATCGAATAGGCCGACCACGACGCCAGCGCACCGAACGCGCACAGCAGGCCGGCGATGCGGGTGGCGCGATCGCTGGCGTGCTGGCCGGTGTCGTGTTGCAGGGTGTCCACGGCGACCAGCGCCACGCCGACGACGCACACCACGCACGGCGCAGCCAGGCGTCGCAGCTGCACCGCGCCTGCGGCACGCGTGCCGATCACGGTGACCACCACCGGCAGCAGGCCGATGATCAGCGCGGTCGCCGCGCTGCCGGCCCACTGCACCGCGCTGCCGAGCAGCACGTAATAGATCAGGTTGCCCAGCAGGCTCAGACGCACCAGCGCCCACCATTCGGCGCGCCCCAGCCGCGCAGCGGTCTGCCGCGCGCGCGGTGCCAGCACCAGGGCGGCGATCGCGCCATACGACAGATAACGGGCAACGGCCAGTTGCAACGGCGTGAACGCCGCCAGCAACTGCGGCGCCAGAAACACCAGTCCCCATAACGCGCCTGCACCGATGCCGCAGGCAACACCCACCATCAAGCGCTCACGCATCGTGCTGCTCCTTCATGCCGTGCAGCATGCAATGAAGTGCGGCACGCAGTCTCCATTGCGCTTGCTCATTAACTCAGAAGACAAGGCTCTGAGGCGCGGTCCCGCTGGCTGCATCACGCGCGGTGGCAACCAATCCGCACCCCGATCGCCGCAGGCCAGCTATCGCTGCGGCTGCCTGCCGCCATATCCGCGCCGGATGGCTGGCATCCGGCGCAGGTTTCGACTCACTTGGCCCAGGTGTCGCGCAGGGTCACGCTGCGGTTGAATACCGGCGTGGCAGCGCTGTGGTCGCGGCGGTCGGCCACGAAGTAGCCGGTGCGCTCGAACTGGAACGCCTGCTCGGGCGCCGCCTGCGCCGCACTCGGCTCCACATAGCCGCGCACGCTGCGCTTGGACGCCGGGTTGAGATAGTCGCGGTAGGTCTTGCCCTCGGACTCGTCATCGGGCTTTTCCACCGAGAACAGGCGGTCGTACAGGCGGATCTCCGCTTCCACCGCATGTGCGGCGCTGACCCAGTGGATGGTGCCCTTGACCTTGCGGTTGGCGCCTTCCATGCCCGGACGCGATTCCGGATCCAGCCAGCCGCGCAGCTCGACGATCTCGCCGTCCGCGTTCTTGATCACCTCATCCACGCGTGCGATGCCGGCGCCGCGCAGGCGGATCTCGCCCCCAGGGACCAGGCGCTTCCAGCCCTTGGGCGGGACCTCGGCAAAATCCTCGCGCTCGATCCACAGCTCGCGCGCAAACGGCACTTCGCGCGTGCCGAAGCTGTCGTCCTTGGGATGATTGGAAAACTGCAGCGTCTCGGTATGGCCCTCGGGCAGGTTGCTCAGCACCAGCTTGAGCGGGTCGACCACCGCCATGCGGCGCGCCGCGGCCGCATCCAGGTCCTCGCGCAGGCAGCCTTCCAGCACCGAGAAGTCGATCAGCGAGTTCTGCTTGCTGATCCCCACACGATCCACGAACAGGCGCATCGCCGCCGGCGTATAGCCGCGCCGGCGCAGGCCCTGCAGCGTGTACATACGCGGGTCGTCCCAGCCATCCACCAGCCGTTCTTCCACCAGTGCGGTGAGCTTGCGCTTGCTCATCACCGTGTAGTTGATGTTCAGGCGCGAGAACTCGATCTGGCGCGGCTTGGCGGCCTCGCGCGGCAGGCCCTTGTCCAGCAGCGGCTGCAGCAGCTCCGGATGCGCGGCCAGGTCCACCTTGTCCACGCACCAGTCGTAGAGCGGGCGGTGGTCTTCGAATTCCAGCGTGCACAGCGAATGGGTGATGCCTTCCACCGCATCGCCCAGCGAATGCGCGAAGTCGTACATCGGGTAGATCGGCCAGGCGTTGCCGGTGTTCTGGTGCTCGACATGCTTGATGCGGTACAGCGCCGGATCGCGCAGGTTGATGTTGCCGCTGGCCATGTCGATCCTGGCACGCAGGGTGCGCGCACCATCGGGGAATTCGCCGGCACGCATGCGCCGGAACAGGTCCAGGTTTTCCTCGACGCTGCGCTCGCGGAACGGCGAATTGCGGCCGGGCTCGGTCAGCGTGCCGCGGTACTCGCGCACCTGTTCGGCGGACAGGTCGCAGACGAAGGCATGGCCGTCGCGGATCAGTTTTTCCGCAGCCAGGTAGTACACCTCGAAGTAGTCCGAGGCATGGCGCAACTGCGCCCACTCGAACCCCAGCCAGCGCACATCGTCCTGGATGGCGACCACGAACTCGGGGTCTTCCTTGGCCGGGTTGGTGTCGTCCAGGCGCAGGTTGCACAGCCCGCCGAACTCGGCCGCCAGGCCGAAATCCAGGCAGATCGCCTTGGCGTGGCCGATATGCAGGTAGCCGTTGGGCTCGGGCGGGAAGCGGGTGCGGATGACCGTGTGCTTGCCGCTGGCCAGATCCTCGCGGACGATCTGGCGGATGAAGTCTTTCTTCTCCGCCGGGGCGGTGGCGTCGGTGGCTGGGGTCTCGGACATGCGCGCATCAGCAATAGGTAAACCGCAAGTTTAGGCGGTGGCACCGGTTAGGGGTAGGCGGCAGGGGTGTTGCGTGGTGGGCTGGGGCGTTCTGCCGCGGCGCGAAGCGCCAGCAGGCCTGTGGGCCAGCGCCACCAGCGCCATCCAGTGGTGGCATGGGCTCCTTCACGGGCGCTATCGGCTGCAAGGTGTGAGCGTCGGTGCGGTCGCGGTCGCGCAGGTGGGTGACGGCATGGCGGGAGCGCCCGATCGGCCACGGCTGGCGGCCGCCGGCGCCGACGCGTACGCTGCGCCGACCCTCTGCAGCGAGCCGCGCATGCCTTTGCCCCGCCTGGTGATCGGCGACAAGACCCTGTCTTCCTGGTCGTTGCGGCCTTGGCTGCTGCTGCGGCACTTCCAGGTGCCGTTCGACGAAGTCCGCCTGCCGCTGGACACACCCGAGTTCCAGGCGCGCATTGCCGGTTATTCGCCGACCCGCAAGGTGCCGGTGCTGTGGGATGACGCCCTGCATGTCTGGGACTCGCTGGCGATCTGCGAATACGTCAACGACCGCTGGCTGGACGGCCGCGGCTGGCCCGTGGACCTGGCCGTGCGCGCGCAGGCGCGGGCGGCTGCGGCTGAAATGCATGCGGGCTTCGTCGCGTTGCGCACCCAGCTGCCGATGAACCTGGCCCGCACGCCTGGCCCGGCCCGTTGGGACGCCGCTGTCGAGCGCGACATCACCCGCATCCAGGCGCTATGGGCCAGCCTGCGCGCCGAGCACGGCCAGGTCGGCCCCTTCCTGTGTGGCGACTTCGGCATCGTCGACGCGATGTACGCCCCGGTTGCGCTGCGCTTTGCCAGCTACGGGGTGCCGCTGTTCGAGGCTGCCGGCGATTACCTGGCCGCACTGGATGCGCTGCCGGCACTGCGCGAGTGGAAGCAGGACGCCGAACGCGAACGCCTGGAGCGCGGCTGACATGCAGATCGCGTATCGCGCCAGCCACATCATCGACGCGCACCTGGCCAAGCACGCGCTCGAAGATGCCGGCATCACCGCCTTCGTGTTCGGCGAATCGCTCTTGGGCGGTGCCGGCGAACTGCCTGCCTTCGGCGTGCTGCAGGTCTGCGTGGCCGACCTGCACCTGAGCCAGGCACAGGCGGTGCTGGCAGAGATCGGCCTGTGCGGCGAGGTCACCCGCGCCCTATAGCGCGCCACCAGCGTAGGAGCGCACCCGGGCGCGACGGGGCTTTGCGTAGGAGCGCACCCGGGCGCGACGGGGCGTTACCGGTGAAGCCTCGTCGCGCCCGGGTGCGCTCCTACGCTGGTGGGCGTTGGGGATTGATGGTGCGCATCATTCC
>NZ_QREM01000010.1:0-225681 GCF_003353015.1 Xanthomonas arboricola
AGATGGTGACGAAGTTGGCGCCCTTCTTGACGTCCATTGCGCCATCGTGATGCTGCTTGGGGCGGCCGTTGGCGGTGCCGTTCTGATCGTCGGTGCGGCGACCGTCGGTGAAGGTGACATGGTCCACCCACACGTTGGTCGCGCCCTCGACCGTGAGGCCGTCGTACTCGGCGTTCCAGTTGCCGGCGCTGCCGTCATCCGGGTCCCAGACCGGCTCCGGATCCCAGGGGTTTTCGATGGTGAGGTTGCGGATGATGACGTCGTTGGCCTTGACGTAAAAATAGCCTTCGCGGATTTCCGCATTGCTGGTGATGCCGATCAGCGTGGTCTTGGTGGGGATGTCCAGACGCGCGCGGCTCTTCATGTCCGAGGTCTTGGTGTACGGCTTGCCCTCGCTGACATCGATGATGCCGCTGACCTTGATGATGCGTCCGTTGCTGCCCACGCTGGCTTTCAGCGCGCTCTTCAGTTCGGCGGCATTCTTGACCGTGTAGATGTTGGCAGCGGCCGCTTTGGAGCCGCCCTTGGTCCCTCCGTTCTGTGTTGCCCAACCAGTGGTTGCAACTTCCAGCGCAGGATCGGCACAGGCAATGCCAACGACCAGCAACGACCCGACAAACAGCGACGCGGCGGCCGCCGTTGAAAATTTCGGCTTCATCTTGATGTCTCCCTCGGATGGGTTCGATGCGCCGCGCGGCGGCACACCCCTCGTCTAGCAGGCGCGGAACATACTTTTCATCTCTGTAATGTTCAGTTCCGCGGTACCGATACTAGGAGCATCGCAATGGCTTGTATCTAGGCGATGTATCGATGTGCACGCGCAGTCACGCAAACGGTTGCGGGACACGCAAGAGAAGACAAAACGCTGTAATCAAGACACGCAGAGACAGGCGCGAGGACACTGCAGCGCAGCATGCGCTGCATCGCGGCGCAGACCGACACGGCTCCAGCACGGTGTGCCACCGCGATCACATGCGCGCAGGTTTTTTCGATGCCTGTGGCAGCTGCGATGTGATGCAGTGCGACCGCACGGTGCCTGGGCGCGATCGGTCACGGCACTGAAGACACGAAAAAGAGCTGGCGAAGGAATCACCCTTGCGCGGACTGGTGCGCCGTGCCGGATGTCGACGCGCACGCGGCCGACTCAAGCGTCGCGGCGGGAGATGGCCGGTTGTTGCGATCGATTGCAGCGATGCGCCAGGACCCAGGTCACAGCACGCACGATTGCCTGGTCACCCGATGGCACGGCGTCATGCCAAAGCCGCATCTGCTGCGTAACAGGACAAGCACCGGGGCGGTCCTGCGACCGCGACGCAGGCGCAGGGCCGATGTGTCCAGGCCGTGATGCCGCTCACCGACGCAAGCACGCAGTGCGTATCGGGTGCATGCGCGCAATTCCAGCCGGACGCGCGCGAAGGCTCGGATCAGCCTCGGCCGATGAATTTCAGGAGAACCCGTCGAAGGACAACTCGATCGCCATCACCAACGCATCTTCGCGGCCGCTGCTGGAGGGGTAGTAGCGTGGCCGACGGCCAATCTCGTTGAAGCCTTCGGAGTGATACAGCGCAATCGCCGACGGATTGGACGGGCGCACTTCCAGGAAGGCACGCCGCGCGCCGCGATCGCAGGCACCCTTGATCAGCGCGCGCAACAGCACGCGGCCATGCCCGCGGGATTGCGCTTCCGGTGCGATGCAGACATTGAGCACGTGCGCCTCGTCGGCAGCGATGCTGATCACTCCGTAGCCAATGACCTGCCCGCCCTGCTCCATCACCCAGCCCGGATAGCCGGCCTGCAGGCAATCGCGAAAGATGTTGCGCGTCCACGGGAACGGATAGGCGCGATGTTCGATGTCCATCACCACGTCCAGATCGCTCTCGCGCATGGCGCGCAGCGAGGTGGGCAGCGGTACGTTCAAGGCGCTCATGCCGGGCCCTGGCGCCGCCGCAACGCGCGCAGTTGCGGCCACAGCGCGCGCTTGGCCGCCGGATTGCCACGCAACTCGGCCAGCGGCCAGGACGCCATCAAGGCTTGCGTCTGCGGATCGCCCGGGTTGCAGCCGGAGGCACGCAGCAACGCCATCTGCAGGCGGTCGGGCAGGCCGACCCGGCTGCGCCGCGGCACTGCCGACGGCGCAGTCGTGACCGCATGCGGCGCATCGGCCGGCGCGGCCGGCGCGCTGCGACGGGCCGCCGGCGGTAACGCTGGCGCCGGATTGGGCGAGGTGCGCTCCGCGCGCGGCGGTGCGGCCACCGGCGCACGCTCGATCCTCTCCTCGGCCGCCGCAGCGTCCACGCTGTCGCGGTCCAGGTACACGGTGTGTCCCAACGCCTGCAGATACGACACCTGCAGATCGGACCACATCGGCTCGGAGCCCAATTGGCTCATGGCATCTGGCTCATGGCATCTGGCTCATGGCAGTCGATGCATCGCGGCTGGCCGGTTCATGGCAGCTCGGGCGTGCGCCGCCAGCGCCGCCATACCCACAGCACCGGGCCGGACAGCGCATACAGCACACCGATCACCAGCAGCGAACGGGCCAGGTCGATCACCAGCAGCGCGATCACCACCGTGGCGATCGCCAGCGCCAGGAACGGCACCCGGTCGGCGCGCGGACCACGCGCGCCGCCCTTGAAACTCCAGAACCGGATCCGGCTGACCATCAGCAAGGCCGCCACCACGGTGACCGCCAGCGCCAGGTAACGCAGCTGCTCGCCATCGAAGCCCAGGCTGTCGTCGGCAAACGCCCAGACGAAGGACATCATCAGGCCAGCGGCCGCCGGACTGGCCAGGCCGATGAACCAGCGCTTGTCGACCACGCCCACTTGCGTATTGAAGCGCGCCAGGCGCAACGCCGCGCAGGCCGCATACAGGAACGCGGCCGACCAGCCGACCCGGCCCATCACGTTGCTGTCGTACTTCAGCGCCGACAGCGACCAGTGATACATCACCAGCGCCGGGGCCATGCCGAAGCTGACCAGGTCGGCCAGCGAGTCGTACTGCACGCCGAATTCGCTGCTGGTATTGGTCAGGCGCGCGACCCGGCCGTCCAGCCCGTCCATCACCGCGGCCACGAACACCGCCATGGCCGCCTGGACGAATTGCCCGTTGGCGGCGGCGATGATGGCGTAGAAACCGGAAAACAGCCCGGCGGTGGTGAACAGGTTCGGCAGCAGGTAGATCGTGCGCGAGCGCGGGGGCGGTCTCATCTCATCCATCCGGCAAGTGTAGGGCCTGAGGTCCGTCCGGCGGTAGCGCGCCTGCGTCATGCATGCGCGTGCGCGGCATTACTTGCCAGCGCCGGCGGCGGATGCTGCAATCGCCGCGGGAATCATCCAGGGGAAGCCACATGCACCTGTCGTCCGGGCTTTGCGCCCTGCTGATGCTGGCCAGCGCCGCCGCCGGCGCGACCGATCTCTATAAATGGAAGGACGCCAGGGGCGTCACCCAGTACACCGAAACCCCGCCACCGACCGGCCAGCGCTATGAAGCGCGCCGGATCGATGCGCGCAGCGGCACCGCCGCCATCGCCGCGCCGGAGACCGCCACGCCCGAGTCGGCCGACTGCCTGACCGCACGCCGCAACCTGGAACTGCTCAACGGCAAGGGCGAGGTCACCATGGGCGCCGGCGCCGACGGCAAGCCCGGCACCGCGCTGGACCCGGAGGCCCGCGCGGCGCAGCGCAATCTCGCCGAGGCGGCCGCCAAGGCCTATTGCAAGCCGGCAGCGAGCGGCACTCCGGCCACCTGAGCCGGCCCGGGAGCGGCCACCTGCCGGCCCATCCGCCCGGCCGATCGGCCGGCGCCACTGACCGGCAGGGCGCGAGACTGGCAAACTATGGGCTTTCCGCCCAAGCGAAGCCCGATGCGTCTTTCCCAGTTCCACCTGCACACCACCAAGGAAACCCCGGCCGACGCCGAGCTGGTCAGCCACCGTCTGATGCTGCGCGCGGGCATGATCCGCAAGCTGGCCTCCGGGCTGTACACCTGGTCGCCACTGGGCCTGCGCGTGCTGCGCAAGGTCGAGGCCATCGTGCGCGAGGAGATGAACCGCGCCGGGGCGGTGGAAGTGCTGTTCCCCACCATCCAGCCGCGCGAACTGTGGGACGCCACCGGCCGTTGGGAAAAGTTCGGCGGGCAGTTGCTCAAGATCAAGGATCGCAAGGAACAGGAGTTCTGCTACAGCCCGACCGCCGAAGAGGCCGCGGCCGAGTTCGCGCGCCAGGAAATCAACAGCTACAAGCAGTTGCCGCTGAACTTCTTCCAGATCCAGACCAAGTTCCGCGATGAGATCCGCCCGCGCTTCGGCGTGATGCGCGCGCGCGAGTTCCTGATGAAGGACGCCTACTCCTTCCATCTCACCGATGCCGACATGGCGCGCGAATACGACAACATGCGCGCGGCCTACACCCGCATCTTCACCCGGCTGGGGCTGGAATTCCGCGCCGTGCAGGCCGATTCCGGCGCGATCGGCGGCGATGCCTCGCAGGAATTCCACGTCATCGCCGCCTCCGGCGAAGACTCGCTGGCGTTCTCCACCGGCTCCGATTACGCCGCCAACGTGGAAACCGCCAGCGCCGCCCTGCCTGCCCCGCGCGCCGAGGCCGGCGAGGCGATGCGCCAGGTTGCAACGCCCACCCAGAAGACCTGCGAAGACGTCGCCCGGTTGCTGGGCATCACGCTGCAGCGCACGGTCAAGTCGGTGGCGGTGATGACCGAGGCCGGCTTCGTGCTGGTGCTGGTGCGCGGCGATCACGCCGTCAACGAGATCAAGCTGGCCAAGGTCGCCGGCCTGGCCGGCTACCGCCTGGCCAACGAGACCGAGATCCGCGACCACCTCGGCTGCCAGCCGGGTTTCCTGGGCCCGGTGAACACCGCCCGCCCGGTGCGCGTGGTGGCCGACCGCGATGTCGCGGCGATGGCCGATTTCGTGGTCGGCGCCAATGTGCCCGGCGAGCACCTGGCAGGCGTCAACTGGGGCCGCGACCTGCCCGAACCGGACACCGTTGCGGATGTGCGCAACGTCATCGACGGCGAACGCGCGGCCGATGGCGGCGAACTGCGTCTGGCGCGCGGGATCGAAGTGGGCCATGTGTTCCAGCTCGGCGACCAGTATGCGCAGGCGCTGCAGGCCACCGTGATCGACGAGAACGGCAAGCCCGCGGTGATGAAGATGGGCTGCTACGGCATCGGCATTTCGCGCATCGTCGCTGCGGCGATCGAGCAGAACCATGACGAGGCCGGCATCGTCTGGCCGGCGCCGATGGCACCGTGGCAGGTGGTGGTCTGCATCATCAACCCCAAGCAGGATGCGCAGGTGCTTGCCGCCGCCCAGGCATTGCTGGACGAATTGATCGCCGCCGGGATCGAAGCGGCGCTGGACGATCGCGGCCTGCGCCCGGGCGCCATGTTTGCCGATATGGAACTGCTGGGCATTCCGCATCGGGTGGTGGTCTCCGAGCGCGGATTGGCCGCCGGTACATTTGAATATCGTGCCCGCACTGCAGAGGCAGCAGAAAACCTGGATAAGGCCGGGTTATTCTCCCGCCTGGGTCGTTGATCAAACCACCCGAAACCCCTTCGATTGGATGAACACAAGGCGCCGAATTATTTCGGCGCATTTGTCACCCGGGTTTTCTCACATTATGATGGCCAGCGCTGCCACGGACCGGCATTCTTTTCTCCCTCATCTTCCGGAGTAGTGATGTCGATCGATCTTAGCGGCCTGTCGGCCAAGCAGTTGGGTGCCCTGATCAAAAATGCGAAAAAGCAGCAGACCGTGGTTGCCAAGCGCGCACCAATTGCCAAGGTTCGCACGCAGCTGACCCGCGCGGCAAAAGCCCAGGGTTATTCCATCGAAGAATTGTTTGGCGCCAGCGCCGGTGCGGGCCGTGCGGCTGCCGCTGCCAAGCCGGGTCCGCGCGCCGGCCGCAAGCTGGGCAAGGTTGCGCCGAAGTATCGCAACCCCGCCAACCCGCAGGAAGCCTGGACCGGCCGCGGCAAGCAGCCGCGCTGGCTGGCCGAGCTGACCGCCGCCGGCAAGAAGGTCGAAGACTTCCTGATCAGCAAGGTCAGCACCAAGAAGACTCCGGCCAAGAAAGCCTCGCCGCGTAAAGCCACCACCAAGCGCGCACCCAAGAAGTCCAAGCCCGCTTGATTCATAACAATAAGAAACGCCGGCACTGCCGGCGTTTTTTTATTGCGCATTTTCCCGACGGTCATAAATTCTTGCGGGCCGGAATCAATAGATTGCCAAACAGCAATCCGGCCATCAGGGCCATCACGATATTGGTCACCGCCAATAGTGCAGCCTGCCCGACGCTGACATCCTGCTGCTGTACCAGGGTCAGAAAGCCACGCAGGCTGACACTGCCCGGAACCAGCATGATGATGCCGGGCAGACGGATCAACGCACCGGGTTTTTGCACCACCCGCCCGAACAGATTACCGGCCGCGGTCAATGCCATCGCCGATGCAAAGACGCCGGCCGGACCACCCCAGGCATGCCCGGCATAACGCGCAATGACATACCCGGACATGGCCGCTGCCATGATCCATAGATAATCGCGTCGATTGGCCTTGAACAACACCGCAAACGCATAAGCGGCCACCAGCAGCGACGCCCATTCCACCCAGCCGGCCTGCGGGCGCAAAGCGGCCACCTGCGGGTGCAGGCCGAGCACCTGGGTCACCGTCACCGCGATCACCGCACCGACGGTGAGCTTGAGCACCGTGGTCACCGCACCGGCCAGCCGCGCCGTGCCTGAGACCCAATGCTGGCTGGCCAGCTCGTTGAAGGCGTTGGTCAACGACATGCCGGGCAGCAGCACCACCAGCGAGGCGATGATCACCGTATTGAGGTTCAACGGCCCGACCAGCGACGCCACCACCGCGGCCACCACCCCGGCCAACAGCCCGGCCAGTGCCTCGCCGGCCTCCTTGGTCGCCGGCCGCTTGTCGGTGTACTGGGTCAGCAGGCCGATCGACATCCCGATCGTGCCGGCGGTGGCGATGTCCAGCCAGGGCAGTTTCCACAACCCCGCCACCCCGGCGGCGGCCAGCCCGAATGCCAGCACCTGCATGGTCCTGCCGCGCCGATCGACCTCGCGGTCCAGCCGCCGCAGCGCGGTATGGCCCTGGGCGATGCTCATGCGCCCGTTGGCCACGCTGTCGGCCACGTAATCGGCCACGCTGAGCTTGTAGAGATCGTTCTCGCCCGGGGCCAGCCGGATCACCCGGGTGATGTCGCTGGAGCCGATCGCCTTGGTCGGGTCGCTGAAGCTCAGGATGATTCCGGTGGGATTGGACCAGGGCTCGCAGTCCAGGCCCAGCTTCTGCGACAGTCCGACCACGGCCGCCTCCAGACGTTGCGCAGTGGTGCCGTAGGAATGCAGGCGTCCGGCGATTTCCGAAACAAAGGCGACGCGCTGGGCATAGGTGGCGCTGGCGGACGGTTGGACGACGGTGGCAGCGGACATGCGTGGCGGGTCGGATCGAAGAACGCCGTCTGGCGAGGCCGCCAGTGTATGCCGCAGCGCACCTGGCCGGCGCGCCGATCGCCCGTGCCGGGACCACAGGCGCGAAGCGTCCCCATCATTTGCTCACGCCGGCCGCGGTATGCTGGCGCCACGGACAGGCCACCCATGATCACACCGCAACCTCCCCGCATCGACCAAGACTCGCAGGATCAGACCCAGCTCCGCCTCGCCGGCAGTTGGGTGCTGGCGACCGCCCTGCCCCAGGCAGAACTGCTGCAGGCCGTGCCCGATGGGGTGCGCCGCATCGATGCGCGCGGCATCGGCCAGCTGGATTCGGCCGGCGTGCTGCAGTTGCTGCGCTTTGCCGGCCGCATGGGGCTGAAGGAAGATGCGATCGATTTCCGCGATGAGCACCAGGCCCTGGTCTGCACCATCGAGGAGCTCAACGACGAACGCCCCAAGCCCAAACGCGACTACGGCTTCGTCGCCGCGCTGGACCGCCTGGGCCGCACCACCCATGGCGTCGGCCAGGGCATCCTGGAACTGAACAGCTTTCTCGGCGAGAACCTGGTCAAGATCGGGCGGCTGATCCACGAGCCGCGCCGTTTCCGCCTGACCTCCACCGTGCACCACATGGAGCAGGTCGGCCTGGATGCGGTGCCGCTGGTGGTGCTGCTGTCGTATCTGGTCGGCGCGGTGATCGCCTTCCTGGGCTCGACCATCCTGCGCGACTTCGGTGCGGAAATTTACGTGGTGGAGCTGGTGTCGATCGCGTTCCTGCGCGAGTTCGCGGTGCTGCTGACCGCCATCGTGCTGGCCGGGCGCACTGCCAGCGCCTTCACCGCGCAGATCGGCGCGATGAAATCGCGCGAGGAAGTGGACGCGATCCGCACCCTGGGTCTGGACCCGATCGACCTGCTGGTGATTCCGCGCCTGCTCGCGCTGATCTTCACCCTGCCGCTGCTGACCTTCATCGCGATGATCGCCGGCCTGGCCGGTGGCGTCACCGTGGGCGCATTCGACCTGGACATCCCGCCGCAGATGTACCTGGCGCGCATGCACGAAACCATCCAGTTGCGGCATTTCCTGGTCGGGCTGTCCAAGGCGCCGCTGTTTGCGCTGGTGATCGGCCTGATCGGCTGCCTGGAAGGCCTGAAGGTCAGCGGTACCGCGCAATCGGTGGGCGAGCGCACCACCTCCTCGGTGGTGCAGACGATTTCCTTGGTCATCATCCTCGACGCGATTGCGGCGTTGTGGTTCATGAAGATGGGGTGGTGATGAGGACGGGATTCGACATTCGGGATTGGGGATTCGTGCAGGGCGCGAGCGCAGCTGGCGCCCTGACTTTCGGGAGAGCCGTGCTGTGACCAATCCCGACTCCCCACTCCCCAATCCCGGCCCGGAGGCCGACGCCGACGACGACCAGCTGGCGATCTCGGTGCGCGGGCTGACCAACCGTTTCGGCAGCCAGGTCGTGCACGAGGACCTGGATCTGGACGTACGTCGCGGCGAGATCCTGGGCGTGGTCGGCGGCTCGGGCACCGGCAAGTCGGTGCTGATGCGCAGCATCCTGGGCCTGCGCGAGCCGGACGCCGGCAGCATCCAGGTGCTGGGGGCGGACGCGCGCTCGGGCCGTTTCGCCGACCGCCAGCACATCACCCGCAATACCGGCGTGCTGTTCCAGGACGGTGCGCTGTTCTCGTCGATGACCGTCGGCGAAAACGTGCAGGTGCCGCTGAAGGAACACCACGGCGAGTTCCCCGAACGCTGGTATTTCGAGCTGGCGCTGCTGAAGATCAAGCTGGCCGGCCTGCCGGCCGATGCGCTGGACAAGCTGCCCTCGCAGCTGTCCGGCGGCATGCGCAAGCGCGCCGGCCTGGCGCGGGCGCTGGCGCTGGATCCGCCGCTGCTGTTCCTGGATGAACCCACCGCCGGGCTCGACCCGATCGGCGCGGCCGCCTTCGACCGGTTGATCCGCACCCTGCAGCAGGCGCTGGGCCTGACCGTGTTCCTGATCACCCATGACCTGGATACGCTGTATGCCATCTGCGACCGCATCGCGGTGCTGGCCGATCGCAAGGTGATCGCCAACGCGCCGCTGGCCGAGGTCGAGCAGATCGACCACCCCTGGATCCAGGAATACTTCCACGGTCCGCGCGCCCGCGCCGCGCGCGCGGCCAAGACCGACTCCACCGAGACCGCCTGAGCATGGAAACCAAAGCCAATTACGTCCTGATCGGCGCCTTCACCATCGTGGCGGGCCTGGCCCTGCTGCTGTTCGGGCTATGGGCCGCAAAGTATTCCTCCGACCGCACCTGGCAGCAGTACCGGGTGGTGTTCCGCGAGGCGGTGACCGGCCTGACGGTCGGAAGCCCGGTGCAATACAACGGCATCGCGGTCGGCTCGATCACCGAGCTGACGCTGGCACCGAACGATCCGCGCCAGGTGGTCGCGCATGTGCGGGTGAACTCCACCACGCCGATCAAGAGCGATACCCGCGCCAAGCTGGCCATCACCAGCCTGACCGGTCCGTCGATCATCCAGCTCTCCGGCGGCACGCCCGAGGCACCGTCGCTGACCACCATCGACAAGAGCGATGCGCCGATCATCCAGACCACGCCGTCGGCATTGCAGAACATCACCGACACCGCCAACCGCATCGTCGAGCGCATGGACCAGATGCTCTCGGACAAGAACGTGGCCAGCATCACCGCCACCTTGCAGAACCTGGAAAAGATCAGCGGCGGCATCGCCGATCGCGACGAAGGCATGCAGGCGCTGATCGTCAGCGCGCGCGATGCCGCGCGCAATCTGGACACCACCCTGACCACCACCAACGGCACCATCAAGCGGCTGGACCAGAACCTGGTGCAGCAGTTGCCCGGCATCCTGGAAAAGCTCGATGCCACCCTGGTCAAGCTGGATTCGGCCGCCGGCAACGCCGACAACATCCTTGGCGAGAACCGCGCCGCCATCAACAGCTTCGCCAACGACGGGCTGGGCCAGCTCGGGCCCACGCTGACCGAATTGCGCGGCCTGATCCGCGATCTGCGCCGGGTCAGCGACAAACTGGACAACAACCCTGCGCGCTACCTGCTCGGCCGCGACGCACCCAAGGAGTTCGAACCGAAATGACTGCCATGCGCCTGTTGCGTCCCGTGTTGTGCGTCTCCCTGCTGGCGCTGGGCGGCTGCTCGCTGCTCAATGGCGGCGACCAGAAGCCGGCCACCATCTACGCGCCCAATGTCCGGATTACGCCGAACCCGGCCTGGCCGCAGGTGAGCTGGCAGCTGTCGGTGTCCAAGCCCAGCGCCGCGCGGGTGATCGACAGCCCACGCATCAACGTGCGACCCACGCCGGGCGAGTTGCAGGTCTATCACGGCGCGGGCTGGGCGCAGCCGGCCACCGACATGCTGGAAGACAGCGTGGTGCGTGCGTTCGAGGACTCCGGCAAGATCGCCGCGGTCGCCCGTATCGGCACCGGCATCCGCTCCGACTACAAGCTGGCGATCGACCTGCGCCGCTTCGAATCCGATTACGCCGGCCAGTCGCTGCCCTCGGCCACCATCGAACTCAATGCCAAGCTGCTGCACGCCGCCGACCAGCGCGTGGTGGCCTCGCGCACCTTCCTGGTTGCACGCCCGTCCAGCGGCACCGACACGGCGGCAGTGGCAGCGGCATTCGAACAGGCGATGACGCAGGTGACCACCGAACTGGTCGGCTGGACCCTGCTCAATGGCCAGCAGGATAGCCAGCGCCTGCCGCGCCCGCTGTCACCGCGACAGCCGAACTAGCGCTCGCGGCGGCGCGGCGCAATCTGGCGAAAGGTCAGGTTGATGCGCTCGCCGACGGGTTTGGCGGTGCGCGGCAACGCATGCCTGTAGTGGCGCTGGGTATCGCCTCCCATCAGCAGCAGATCGCCGTGCCCCAGTTCCAGCGCCTGCTTCACTGCCGCATCGGCGCGATGCCTGAAGGCAAAGCGCCGCGTCGCGCCCAGGCTGACCGAAGCGATCAACGGCTGCGCGCCCAACTCCGGCTCGTCGTCGCTGTGCCAGCCCATCGCATCGTTGCCGCTGCGGTAACGGTTGGCCAGCACGCTGTTGAACGGCTCGCCGGTCTCGGCCTGCAGGCGCGTGCGCAAGGGCTGCAGTACGTCCAGCCACGGCTGCGGCGCGAACTGCGTGCCCGAGTAGCGGTAGCTGGCGTCCGGATCGCCGATCCAGCTGCTCAGACGCGGCGAATCCACCGTCCGCCCGAACATGCGGATGCGATGCACCTCCCACTGCACCTGCGTCAGCAGCGCCTGCAGCAGCGCATCGGCCTGCGCGCGCGGCAACCAGCCGCGGCACCAGCCCTGTCTCTTATACACANAGACAGGGCTATTCCAGCCTGAGCCACCTGCATCGCCTGCCGATCGACGAACTCAAGCTGGACATGAGCTTCGTGCGCGACATCGAACACAGCGAAGACGCCCGCGCCGGATGCAGGCTGCGTGGCGCGGATGAATCGATCCGATTTGCCGCCGTCACATCGAATCCCGGAAAATGCGTGCCAGCCATCGAGCCAACGGGAGCGGAGCAATGTCGGAAGCAGGAGTCGGCGCAACTGCGCCAGAGACGGTCGAGCGCGACGTGATGGAGTACGACGTCGTCACCGTCGGCGCCGGTCCGGCCGGGCTGGCCTTTGCGATCCGGCTCAAGCAGCTGGATCCGGCCATCAGCGTCTGCGTGATTGAAAAATCCAGCACCATCGGTGCGCATATCCTGTCCGGCGCGGTGATCGAGCCGGGCCCGCTGGATGCCCTGCTGCCGGGCTGGCGCGACAACCCGCCGCCGATCTGCGTGGCCGCCACCGACGACGAATTCTGGTTCCTCGGCAAGGACAGCGCGCGCAAGTTCCCGGTGGTGCCGCCGGGCATGCGCAACCACGGCAACTTCATCGTCAGCCTGGGCGCGATGTGCGCCTGGCTGGCGCCGCAGGCCGAAGCGCTGGGCGTGGAGATCTACCCGGGCTTTGCCGCCGCCGAAACGCTGCACGACGACAACGACCAGGTCATCGGCGTGCGTATCGGCGACATGGGCGTGGCCAAGGATGGATCGCACAAGCCCGGTTACACCGCCGGCATCGACATCCGCGCCAAGGTCACCGTGCTGGCCGAGGGCGCGCGCGGGCATCTGACCAAGCGTCTGCTCAAGCGCTTCGACCTCACCGCCGACAGCGACCCGCAGGGCTACTCGATCGGCATCAAGGAACTGTGGCAGGTCCCGGAAGGGCGCGTCAGCCCCGGCAAGATCGTGCACACATTGGGCTGGCCGGCCGACAACCGCACCTACGGCGGCAGCTTCCTGTATCACCTGGACAACAACCAGATCGCGCTCGGTTATGTGAGCGGGCTGGACTACAGCGACCCGCAATACCAGCCATGGGAAGCCTTCCAGCAATGGAAGAACCACACGCTGATCAAGCCATTGCTGGACGGCGGCAGCATCCTCTCGGCCGGCGCACGCGCCATCGTCACCGGCGGCTGGCAATCGCTGCCGAAGGTGGAAATGCCCGGCGCCCTGCTGATCGGCGACACTGCCGGCCTGCTCAACGTGCCCAAGATCAAGGGCACCCACCAGGCGATCCGCAGCGGCATGCTGGCCGCCGAGCATCTGGTGCAATCGCAGCTGGCGCCGCAAGGCTTCGACGCCAAGTTGCGCGCCTCCGATGCGATGGCCGAGCTCAAGCAGGTGCGCAACATCAAGCCGGGCTTCAAGAAGGGCCTGTGGTTCGGCCTGCTCAACGCCGCCTGGGAAACTGCGCTCAAGGGCGCCTCGCCATGGACACTGAAGAACAAGCCCGACTGGTCGGCATTGCACAAGATCGGCGAGTACGAGCAACCCACGCGCGACTACGGCACGCGCGAGCTCGCTCCGCGTGACCGGCTGCAGGCGGTCTACTTCGCCGCCACCGAGCACGACGAAGACCAGCCCGTGCACCTGAAGGTGCTCGACACCGACGTCTGCGCCACCCGCTGCGTGCAGGAATACGACAACCCCTGCACCCGCTTCTGCCCGGCCAACGTCTACGAGATGGTCGCAGACACCGGCAGCCCGTCCAGCAAGCGCCTGCAGATCAACGCCGCCAACTGCGTGCACTGCAAGACCTGCGACATCAAGGACCCGTACGAGATCATCACCTGGGTCACGCCGGAGGGTGGTTCGGGTCCGAACTACCAGAACCTGTGAGCAACGGTCGGCATACCGCGTGAGCGGCAGTCTCTCCAAGCTCCTGGCCGCGGCACGTCGCTCGGTAGAGCTCCATGGCGGCGGTTTCGCCGGCGTAGCCGCGGTCGCAATACGGGCCTTCAAGGTCATCCGCGCCCTGGGCATACGCGGCCTGCTGGGGCGGCTGCAACTGGCCGGGCGTACGCAGCCGGCGGTCCATCACCTGTCTGACCAGGAACCTTTCCTCGCGCCTGCGCCGCTGTCGCAGCTGCGGCTCAAGACTGGCGTGATGCTGCACGTCTTCTATCCCGACCTGATCGACGAATTCGCACAGTCACTCCAGCACATGCCGGTGGGCTACGACCTGCTGGTGTCGGTGATGGATGAAGCCGCCGCCGTCCAGGTGCGAGACCGTTTTTCAAGGTTGCCGCGGGTGGACAAGCTCGATATCCGCATCGTGCCCAACCGTGGCCGTGACATCGCGCCGCTATTGGTGACATTTCGCGAACAGGTCCTGGCATTGGATGTCGTTGGCCATCTGCACACGAAAAAGTCGCTGTATACAGGCAGCGAGCAAGGCCAATGGCGCCGTTACCTGGTGTCATCCCTGATGGGGAGCCCGGAGCGCATCGCCTGGCACCTGGGAATGTTTCAGGCCGAGCCGCGGCTTGGCATGCTCTATCCCGAGAGTTACGAGCGGGTGTTGCTGTGGGCGCATACCTGGCTCAGCAATTTCAGCGTGTGTCGCGCGCTTGCCCAGCGACTTGGATTCGACATCAGTCCCTCGGAGTACATCGATTTTCCTGCCGGATCGATGTTCTGGGCGAAGGTGGATGCATTGCGGCCGTTGTACGCGCTGGATCTGGAACTCAAGGATTTTCCGGAAGAACACGGTCAGATCGATGGCACCCTGCACCACGCAGTGGAGCGCATCTTCGTCGCTGTTGTGCGCCACCAGCAGTATCGGATTGGCATATTGCCGCAAGATGGCACGCTGGCACTCAGCGGCGAAGGTGGACGCAACTGGCAGGCGGCGTTCGAAACACCGATCGCCACGCGGTTGACCCTGTCCTCTCTTCAAGCTCGGCTGGTGTCGCTGGATATCTTCGATACCTTGGTAGTGAGGCCGTTCCTGTTTCCGGCGGGTGCGCGCGCCTATCTTGCCCATCTGGTCGCGGACCGATTCGGGGTCGGGAATTTTCTCGAACTCCGCGAGCTTGCCGAGGCGAAGGCACGCCATCAACGTGGCGCCGATGTCGATCTATCAAGCATCTACACCACGCTGTCTGGCCTGCCCGGTGCGGGAGGACTTCCCATCGGTGCCTTGCAGGCACTGGAAGTGGCGCTGGAGGCCAGATTGCTGCAACCACGGCGAGGCGTGATCGCAGCGGCGGCGCACCTGCAACAACGTGGCATCCGCCTGGTTGCGCTTTCGGACATGTATCTGGATAGCACGTTGCTGCAGCAGATCCTGCCGGCCGACGTCAGCGCGTTGCCAGCTGCCTGGTATGTGTCGTGCGAGACGGGCTGGCGCAAGGATGCTGACAGCGCCTGGAAGGAACTGCCAGGCATCGAAAACATCGAGACATCGCACTGGCTGCATGTCGGCGACAACGAACATGCAGATGTCCAGCGTCCACAGATGCACAAGCTGTTGACGCCGGTGCACGTGCTTCGCCCATCCGCGCTGTTTGAGGTGGTCCCCGCATTGCGCCCGCTCAGACCGCCGTCGGGTGACGCAACGCGGTGGCAGGACCAGTTGTGGCTTGGCCTATTAGCCAATCGATTCGCCGATCTTGCCGACCGGCACCCGGAAACCTTGATGCCGCTGCCGATGCTTTCACCGGCATCTCTCGGCTACGTGGTCATCGGCCCGCTGATCTTCGATTATCTCGCCTGGCTGATCCGCATGGCGAAGCAAGCCAATATCGAAACAATCCTGTTTTTGAGCCGAGAAGGCCACCTGCTGGAGCAGGGTTTTCAGCTAGTAAGGCAAACCTCGCCTTTGCTGCAGCAGCTTCAGGGCAAGTATCTGCTGGCATCTCGGCGTGGAACCGGAACACCCTCGCTGCATGCACCGGATGATCTTGCAGTGCTGCTGGACAGCACCTACACCGGCACGTTGAGCGGCCTGATACAGGCGCGCCTGGGAGATGCTGCCGCAGCTGTTCTGGAACGTCGCCTGGGGCGCCCGGTCATGCAACGCGATGTCTACCTGCCGGAGATGCATGCCGAACTGCTGCAACTCATTGCCCCAGCGATCAATGACCTGCTGGCGCTGGCCGAGACTGAAAGGACGGCCTACCTGCGTTACTGGACGGCGACCGCAGGCGACGGTGCCGCCATGGTGGCCGACATAGGGTACTCCGGCACCATCCAGGCCAACCTCGCGCGAGTGACCGGGCAGCCGCTGGGTGGCGCGTATTTTGCACTGAACGGGCGCGCCACGAAGATCGCTGCCCAGAGTTGGGCCGCCGCCCGCTATTTTGATGGCCGTACCGAAGGTGCTCCGGAGCAGTCGACGATCCTGCGCCATGACCTGCTTCTGGAGACACTTCTCACCGCTCCTTCGCCGCAGTTTTCCTATTTTGCAGACGCCACCAACGTTCCGACTGCGGTCTACGCCAGTGCGGAGCTGTCGCCAGCGCAATGGGCGACGATCGCACAGGTGCACGAAGGTGCATTGGCGTTCATTGCAGACGTTTGCAAGGTTGCGCAGGACGAAAGCCATCTGCTGGACTTCGATCGAGCCGCGGTCCAGATCCCGCTGCAGTGCGTCGGCTCCGGACGCTGGCAGGCGCCGTGGCTGGCGGATCTGCAACTCGACGACCGTTTCACCGGACGCGGATCGGTTCGAGCCGGATGACCTGACGGCCATCCGGCCTGGCCTCACGGTTGAGGCGTCAGAAGTGCCACGCCGGTCTTCTGGCGCAACTCCTCCAGTTCTACCCCATCGGCCGCCTCCACCAGCACCAGCCCGCCATCGGTGACATCCAATACCGCCAGGTCGGTGATGATGCGATCCACCACGCCGACGCCGGTCAGTGGCAGGTCGCATTCGGGCAGGATCTTGTGGCTGCCGTCCTTGGCGACGTGTTCCATCAGCACGACAACGCGCTTGACGCCGGCCACCAGGTCCATTGCGCCGCCCATGCCCTTGACCATCTTGCCGGGCACCATCCAGTTGGCCAGGTCGCCGCGGTCGGTGACCTGCATCGCACCGAGAATCGCCAGATCGATATGCCCGCCGCGGATCATCGCGAAGGAGTCGTGGCTACCGAAATAGCTGGCGCCGGCACGTGCGGTCACTGTCTGCTTGCCGGCATTGATCAGGTCCGCATCCACCTCGTCCTCGGTGGGAAACGGGCCGATGCCGAGCAGGCCGTTTTCCGACTGCAGCCACACATCCACGCCATCGGGAATGTGGTTGGCCACCAGCGTCGGCAGGCCGATGCCCAGGTTGACGTAGGCCCCATCGGTCAATTCGCGCGCCGCTCGCGCCGCCATCTGGTCCCTGGTCCAGGCCATCACTGCCGTCCTTCGCGCACGGTGCGCTGTTCGATGCGTTTTTCCGGGGTGGCGTTGAGCACCAACCGGTCGACATAGATGCCGGGCAGATGTACCTGGTCCGGATCGATCGCACCCACCTCCACGATCTCCTCGACCTCGGCAACACAGACGCGCCCGGCCATGGCGCAGGCCGGGTTGAAGTTGCGCGCGGTCTTGCGGAACACCAGATTGCCGGCCGTATCCGCGCGCCACGCCTTGACCAGCGCGACATCGGCCTGCAACGCGGTTTCCATCACGTACTGCTTGCCGTCGAATTGCCGGGTTTCCTTACCCTGGGCGACGATGGTGCCGTAGCCGGTTGCGGTATAGAACGCGGGAATTCCCGCACCGCCCGCGCGCAGGCGCTCGGCCAGCGTGCCCTGCGGGTTGAACTCCAGCTCGAGTTCGCCGGCCAGGTACTGCCGCTCGAATTCCTTGTTCTCGCCCACGTAGGACGAAATCATCTTGCGAATCTGCCGGGTGGCCAGTAATTGGCCCAGCCCGAACCCGTCCACCCCGGCGTTGTTGGAGATCACCGTCAACCCACCCACCCCGCTGTCGCGCACGGCGGCAATCAGGGCCTCGGGGATTCCACACAAGCCAAAGCCGCCCACTGCCAGGGTCTGGCCATCGGCCAGGAGCCCGTCCAGCGCCGCCCTGGCATCGGCATGGCGTTTGCCGTCTGCCGTTCCACGTCCATCGTCACGCATCACCGCCCTCACCTCGCTGATGTGAAGCGCCCATTCTAGCCGGTGACTGTTCCCTGTCCCTGATCATGATTCGGCCACACCCAAGACACGGCGCACCCGCTAAACTTGGGCGACCCCCAAACCAGGAACTCCCATGACGCTACCCGCCTTCAAGGCCTACGATATTCGCGGCCGCGTGCCGGATGAACTCAACGAGGACTTGGCGCGCCGCATCGGCGTGGCGCTGGCGGCGCAGCTGGAGCAAGGGCCGGTGGTCCTGGGCCACGACGTGCGCCTGGCGAGCCCCGCCCTGCAGGAAGCGCTCTCGGCCGGCCTGCGCGCCAGCGGCCGCGAAGTGATCGACATCGGCCTGTGCGGCACCGAGGAGGTCTATTTCCAGACCGACTACCTCAAGGCTGCCGGCGGCGTGATGGTCACCGCCAGCCATAACCCGATGGACTACAACGGCATGAAGCTGGTCCGCGAGCAGGCGCGGCCGATCAGCTCCGACACCGGCCTGTTCGCGATTCGCGACACCGTCGCTGCCGACACCGCCGCCCCCGGCGAACCCACCGCAAGCGAGCACAGCCGCACCGACAAGACCGCCTACCTGGAGCACCTGCTCAGCTACGTGGACCGCAGCACGCTCAAGCCGCTCAAGTTGGTGGTCAACGCCGGCAACGGCGGCGCCGGCCTGATCGTCGACCTGCTGGCGCCGCACCTGCCGTTCGAGTTCATCCGCGTCTTCCACGAACCCGATGGCAACTTCCCCAACGGCATTCCCAACCCGCTGTTGCCGGAAAACCGCGACGCCACCGCCCGGGCGGTCAAGGAACACGGCGCCGACTTCGGCATTGCCTGGGATGGCGACTTCGACCGCTGCTTCTTCTTCGATCACACCGGCCGCTTCATCGAAGGCTACTACCTGGTCGGCCTGCTGGCCCAGGCGATCCTGGCCAAGCAGCCCGGCGGCAAGGTCGTGCACGACCCGCGCCTGACCTGGAACACCGTCGAGATGGTCGAGGACGCCGGCGGCATCCCGGTGCTGTGCAAGAGCGGCCACGCCTTCATCAAGGAAAAGATGCGCAGCGAAAACGCCGTGTATGGCGGCGAGATGAGCGCGCACCATTATTTCCGCGAGTTCGCCTACGCCGACTCCGGCATGATTCCGTGGCTGCTGATCGCCGAGCTGGTGTCGCAGTCCGGCCGCTCGCTGGCCGACCTGGTCGAAGCGCGCATGCAGAAGTTCCCCTGCAGCGGCGAGATCAACTTCAAGGTGGACGATGCCAAGGCGGCGGTTGCCCGCGTGATGGAACACTACGCCGATCAGTCGCCGGAACTGGACTACACCGATGGCATCAGCGCCGACTTCGGCCAATGGCGTTTCAACCTGCGCAGCTCCAACACCGAGCCGCTGCTGCGCCTGAACGTGGAAACGCGCGGCGACGCCGCTATGCTGGAAAGCCGCACGCAAGAGATTTCCGATCTGCTCCGTGGCTGATTTACCATCCCCCCACTTTGACGCACTGGAGTTTCCCCCGCTCATGAGCGATGTCCTTCCGATTATCCTGTCCGGCGGCTCCGGCACGCGCCTGTGGCCGCTGTCGCGCGAATCCTATCCCAAGCAGTTCCTGCCGCTGGTCGGCGAGCACAGCATGCTGCAGGCGACCTGGCTACGTTCGGCCCCGGTAGCGGCACATGCACCGATCGTGGTGGCCAATGAAGAACACCGCTTCATGGCCGCCGAACAGCTGCAGCAGCTGGGCGTGAAGCCGTCGGCCATCCTGCTCGAACCCAAGGGTCGCAATACCGCCCCGGCCATTGCCGTGGCCGCCCTGGAAGCCACCCGCAATGGCGGCGACCCGCTGTTGCTGGTGCTGCCGTCCGATCACGTGATCCGTGACGAGGCCGCCTTCCAGGCCGCCGTGACCGTGGCGGCAGCTGCCGCAGCACAGGGCAAGCTGGTCACCTTCGGCATCAAGCCGACCGCGCCCGAGACCGGCTATGGCTACATCAAGGCCGGTGCCGGCACCGGCGCGACCGCGGTCGAGCGCTTCGTCGAAAAGCCCGACCTGGCCACTGCGCAAGGCTATCTGGCCAGCGGCGAGTATTACTGGAACAGCGGCATGTTCCTGTTCCGTGCCTCGCGCTACCTGGAAGAGCTGCGCAAGTTCCAGCCCGCCATCGCCGATGCGTGCCAGAAGGCATGGGAAGGCGGCAAACGCGACGCCGACTTCACCCGTCTTGACAAGGATGCATTCGCCTCCAGCCCGTCGGATTCGATCGACTATGCGGTGATGGAAAAGACTGCCGATGCGGTGGTGGTGCCGCTGGATGCCGGCTGGAACGATGTCGGTTCCTGGTCGTCGCTGCTGGACGTCTCCGAACAGGACGGCCAGGGCAATGCGCATCACGGCGATGTCATCCAGCTGGACTGCAAGAACACCTATGCGTACGGCTCACGCCTGATTGCCATGGTCGGCCTGGAGGACGTGGTGGTGGTGGAGACGCCAGACGCGGTTCTGGTCGGTCACCGCGACCGCATCCAGGAAGTGAAGGATGTGGTCGGCCGGATCAAGGCCGACGGTCGCTCCGAAGCGACCTGGCACCGCAAGGTCTATCGTCCGTGGGGTGCCTACGATTCGATCGACATGGGCCACCGTCACCAGGTCAAGCGCATCACCGTCAAGCCCGGTGCCGTGCTCAGCCTGCAGATGCATCACCACCGCGCCGAACACTGGATCGTCGTCAGCGGCACTGCAGAAGTCACCCGTGGCGAAGAGGTGCTGCTGCTCACCGAGAACCAGAGTACCTATATTCCGCTTGGTGTGACCCATCGCCTGCGCAATCCGGGCAAATTGCCGCTGGAGCTGATCGAAGTGCAGTCCGGCAGCTACCTGGGCGAAGACGATATCGTGCGTTTCGAAGATACCTACGGGCGTACCTGATCGGTCGCTTTAGGGATTCTGTAGTGCACAAGCAAACAGCCGGGGATTCCCGGCTGTTTGCGTTTGCGGCCTGGATCAGTCGGCGAAAATAGCGCCACCGACCAGAGTGGCGCATCTAATGTCTGGCAGCTGCAAGTTCGGCAATCACGCGCTGCAGGCCGACGCGCCAGTCCGGCAACACGATGTCGAAATCGCGCTGCAGTTTGTCGATCGACAGCCGCGAGTATGCCGGCCGCTGTGCGGGCGTCGGGTAGTCGGCGGTCGTGATCGGCACCACGCGCGGTGCGCGCGACAGCAATCCTGCGCTGACCGCTTCCTGGAAGATCGCCTCGGCAAAGCCATGCCAGCTGGTCTGCCCTGCCGCCGTGAGATGCCAGGTTCCCGACGTGCCAGGTCTGCGTTGGCGCAGCAACTGCACGGTGACATCGGCGATCAGCGCAGCGGGCGTCGGTGTTCCGATCTGGTCGGCCACCACATGCAGCTCCTCGCGCCCGGCACCGACACGCAACATGGTGCGCAGGAAGTTGGCGCCATGCGAGGCATACACCCACGCCGTGCGAAGGATCAGGTGCTGCGCGCCTGAAGCACGGATGGCCTGCTCGCCAGCGAGCTTGGTCTGGCCATACACGCCCAGCGGCGAGGTCTGCGCATCCTCCGGATACGGCACGGCGCCCTGGCCGTCGAAGACGTAGTCGGTCGAGTAGTGCACCAGCGGTACGGTGTTGGCTGCACACCATGCCGCGATGACGCCGGGTGAAGTTGCATTGGCACGCAAAGCGCCGTCGCGGTCCTGCTCGGCACGGTCCACTGCGGTGTAGGCGGCAGCATTGATTACCACGCTCGGGCCGACTCGGTCCAGCAACGCCGTCAGCGTTTGCGGTGCGTCAAAGTCCGCCGCCTCGCAGGCGCTGCCATCAGGCAGCCGACCACTGCGTGTCGTTGCCTGCACCGAGCCATTGGCAGCCAACGCGCGCAGCAGTTCCGTCCCGACTTGCCCACTGGCGCCAAACACCAACGTGGTCAAGGCATATACACCGGCAGCCGATCAACCGGCACCTCTTCCAGGAACGGCGCCTTGGCATCCTTGGGGGACAACAGTGGATCGCTGATCGGCCAATCGATCCCGATCGCTGCATCGTCCCAACGCACGCCTGCGTCGGCTTCCTTGACATAGACGTCGGTGCACAGATAACTGAACAGCGCTTTGTCCGAAAGCACGGCAAAACCATGCGCAAAGCCCTCGGGTATCCAGACCTGGCGTCGGTTTTCTGCGCTCAGCAGCACAGCGGTCCAGCGCCCGAAGTGGGGAGACCCGGCGCGGATATCCACCGCAACGTCGTAGACCTCGCCTTCAAGCACGCTCACCAGCTTGCCTTGCGGCCGGGGCCACTGGTAATGCAGCCCGCGCAGTACGCCCCTGCTGGACGTGGAAACGTTGCTTTGCACAAAACCCGATGGCAGGCCATGCTGAGCGAAGCGCTCTGCATTCCATGTTTCGAAGAACTGACCGCGCTCATCGCCAAAGACCGCAGGTTCGATGACGACGCAGCCGGGCAACGTCGTTTCGATCACTTTCAATGGACAACCCCACGCTTGGCTAACGCAGTCAGATACTTGCCATAGTCATTCTTCAACAACGGCGCCGCCAGGCGCTCCAGCTGCTCCGCATCGATCCAGCCCTGGCCGAACGCGATTTCTTCCGGGCAGCACACCTGCAGGCCCTGGCGCATCTGGATGGTCTCGATGAAATTGGCCGCTTCATGCAACGACTGGTGCGTCCCGGTATCCAGCCATGCATACCCGCGCCCCAGCGGCTCCAGGTGCAGGTCGCCGGCATCGAGATAGCAGCGATTGAGATCGGTGATCTCCAGCTCGCCGCGCGGCGAGGGCTTCAGGGCAGCTGCGTAATCGCTGGCCTTGCCATCGTAGAAGTACAGGCCGGTGACCGCGTAGTTGGAACGGGGCTTTTCCGGCTTTTCGGCGATGTCGATGACCTTGCCTTGCTGATCGAATTCGGCAACGCCGTAGCGCTCCGGGTCGTTGACCCAGTAACCGAAGACGGTCGCTCCCTGCTCACGCGCATCGGCGCGGCGCAAAGTATCGGTCAGACCATGCCCATGGAAGATATTGTCGCCCAGCACCAGGCAGCTCGGCTTGCCGTCGATGAACTCGCGACCGATCAGATAGGCCTGCGCCAGGCCGTCAGGGCTGGGTTGCACGGCATACTGGAGATTGACGCCCCACTGGGAACCATCGCCCAGCAGCGACTGGAACAGCGCCTGCTCGTGCGGCGTGTTGATGATCAGGATGTCGCGGATACCCGCGAGCATCAGCACGCTCAGCGGGTAGTAGATCATCGGCTTGTCGTACACCGGTAACAACTGCTTGCTGACGCCCTTGGTGATCGGATACAGGCGCGTGCCGGAGCCGCCCGCCAGAATGATGCCTTTACGTTGTGTCATCAGGTATGTCCTGTTGAGGCCCGCACACGCTTACATGCGCGGGCGCTTGCTAAGGGCTCGCGTCAGGCCGCGGCGCCGATCCGTTCCAGCCGATAGCTGCCATCCAGCACGCCCTGCACCCAGGCCTGGTTGGTCAGGTACCACGCCACCGTCTGCGCGATGCCTTGCTCGAAGGTATATGCCGGCTCCCAACCCAGCTCGTTCTTCAACTTGGAGGCGTCGATCGCGTAGCGACGGTCGTGCCCGGGGCGATCGGTGACATGGGTGATCTGGCTCGCGCGCGGCTTGCCGTCGTCGCGCGGGCGGTGCTGATCCAGCAGCGCACAGATTGCCTGCACGACCTCGATGTTCTGGCGCTCGGAGTTGCCGCCCACGTTGTAGGTCTCACCGACCTTGCCCTTGGCCAGCACGGTGCGGATCGCCTCGCAGTGGTCGCTGACGAACAACCAGTCGCGCACCTGCTTGCCATCGCCGTACACCGGCAGCGGCTCGCCGGCCAGCGCCTTGGCGATCACCAGCGGAATGAGCTTTTCCGGGAAATGGTAGGGGCCGTAGTTGTTCGAGCAGTTGGTGGTCAGCACCGGCAGCCCGTAGGTGTGGTGGAACGCGCGCACCAGGTGATCGGAGGCCGCCTTGGACGCCGAATACGGGGAATTGGGCGCATACGGCGTGGTTTCGGTGAACTTGCCGGTCTCGCCCAGCGTGCCGTAGACCTCGTCGGTGGACACATGCAGGAACCGGAAGGCCTCGCGATGCGCATCCGGCAGCGCCTTCCAGTAGTCGCGTACGGCCTCGAGCAAGGCCAGGGTACCGACCACGTTGGTCTGGACGAACGCGCCAGGGCCTTCGATCGAGCGATCCACATGGCTTTCGGCAGCGAAGTTCAGCACTGCGTCCGGCTGGTGTTCCTGCAGCAGACGGGTCACCAGCGCGCCGTCGCCGATGTCGCCCTGGACGAAGACATGGTCGGCATTGCCTTCCAGCGACGCCAGCGTGTTCAGGTTCCCCGCATAGGTGAGCGCGTCGAGATTGATCACGCGGATCCCGCGCGCGACGGCCTCGAGAACAAAATTTCCGCCGATGAAGCCGGCCCCGCCGGTTACTAGCCAAGTCGCCACTATCTACCCCTCCTGGTCGCGCACGCACGGCGCCGCATTTCAAACCACACAGGATATACGGTCCGGGCGATACCGGGCCTAAGCATTGCCCAAACAATGCGCCGAGCTGTTGCGCCGCAACATCCATACGCCATCGCATGGTGCTCCCTGCCCGGTTAGAATGCCCGCACTCCCGAGCCTGCCGCCGCGGCCGGGCCTTCCCGCAACAGCTGAAGGATCTCGTACACGATGAAAATCCTCGTCGCCTACAAGCGCGTGGTGGACTACAACGTCCGCATTCAGGTCAAGCCCGATGGCTCCGGTGTGGTCACCGACGGCGTCAAGCTCTCGCCGAACCCGTTCGACGAAATCGCGCTGGAAGAGGCGTTGCGCCTGCGCGACGCCGGCATCGCCACCGAGGTGGTGGTCGCCACCCTGGCCCCGGCCGATGCGGCCGCGCATCTGCGCAACGGTCTTGCCATGGGCGCCAACCGCGCCATCCACGTGGTCACCGACGCGGCGATCCAGCCGCTGACCGCCGCGCGCACCCTGCTCAAGCTGGTCGAGAAGGAACAGCCGGACCTGGTCATCCTGGGCAAGCAGGCGATCGACGACGACGCCAACCAGACCGGTCAGATGCTCGCTACGTTGTGGGGCCGCCCACAGGCGACCTTCGCCGGCAAGCTGGTGGTCGCCGATGGCAAGGCCACGGTGACCCGCGAAGTGGACGCCGGCCTGGAAACCCTGGAAGTGGACCTGCCAGCAGTCATCACCACCGATCTGCGCCTGAACGAGCCGCGCTTCATCAAGCTGCCGGACATCATGAAGGCCAAGAGCAAACCATTGGAAACGCTCGCCTTTGCCGATCTCGGCGTCGCTGCGCACGATAGCCTGGCCACCACCCACTACGCACCGCCGTCCAAGCGCAGCCGCGGCGTGATGGTCAAGGACGCCGCCGAACTGGTGGCCGCACTCAAGCAGAAGGGGTTGTTGTAATGGCCAAGGTTCTCATCGTTGCCGAACATCTCAACGGCCAGCTCAACGCGGCCACCGCCAAGACCCTGAGCGCTGCGCTGGCAGTATCGGCCGAGGCCATCGACATCGTCGTGCTGGCGGCCGATCCGGCCGCGGTTGCGGCCCAGGCCGCGCAGCTGGCAGGGGTCACCCGTGTGCTGACCGTGACCAACGCCGCCAACGAACACGCTGTCGCGCAGGTGCTGGGGCCGCAAATTGCCCAGCTCGCCGGCCAGGGCTACACCCACGTGTTCGGCCCCTCGACCACCTTCGGCAAGGACCTGATGCCGGTGGTGGCCGCGCTGCTGGGCGTCAACCAGGTCTCGGACCTGATGGCAGTCGAAGATGCCTATACCTTCAAGCGCCCGATCTATGCCGGCAATGCGATCATCACGGTGAAAGCGCCGGCCGACCAGGTCGTGGTTGCCACCGTGCGCAGCGCCTCCTGGCCGGAAGCAGCTGGCGGCGGAAGCGCGACGATCGAGGCAGTCACTGTCGATGCCGCGCTGCCGACCCACACCCGCTTCGTCGGCCTGGCCGCGGGCAGCTCCGACCGCCCGGACCTGCAGAGCGCCAAGCGCGTCGTCTCCGGCGGCCGCGGCGTCGGCTCGGCCGAGAACTTCCAGCACATCTACAGCCTGGCCGACAAACTCGGTGCCGCAGTCGGTGCCTCGCGCGCCGCCGTGGACGCCGGCTACGTGCCCAACGAGCTGCAGGTCGGCCAGACCGGCAAGATCATCGCGCCCGAGCTGTACGTGGCGATCGGCATCAGCGGCGCGATCCAGCATCTGACCGGCATCAAGGACGCCGGCACGATCGTTGCGATCAACAAGGACCCGGAATCGCCGATCTTCGAGATTGCCGATATCGGGCTGGTGGGAGATTTGTTCACGCTGTTGCCGGAGTTGGAACAGGCGTTGAGCTGAGGCAGCGATGCGCGCCGCGTGGCCAATCGGCTGCGCGGCGCCGGTCAGGATCGCGGGGGCGGCGGACAAACTGTCCGCCACGACAGCACGTGCCGTTATAATTGGCGCCACTTATCGGGATACCGTAGATGCGCCTGCAGAGCTTCGAGGTTCCGGCCACACGTAGGTTGAAAGTCGTCAGCTCCGTGTCGCCCCTCGTCGCCGGAACCGGTGCGTCGACAAGTCCCGGTGCTGCGAATGAAGACGGATACGCGATAGACCGCGCTGCAAGGAGGCGGATCTGGCAGCCAGCGCTGCCCATGCACTGCCGGCATCGATTGCGGGGCCGACGCTTGTGTTCGTTTAAACCTCCTGCGCTGCACCGAAAGTCCGGCGCCATACCAAACAAGCCAGGTCGGCTCCCCCAATTGTTCCCCTGGGCCAGGCCTGCCCGCTGACCAGCGGTCGAACGCGATATCCTTCTGCTCAAAGATTCCTCGGCCGTGCATCGCTGCCGCAGCATTTCAACTCCATCCACACATCACTTGATACCTCGGATTCCATGGACGCTCTGATTCCCGTCAACTCGTTGTCCCGCCACATCGCGCCCGTACAGGATGCCCTGTCTCAGATCGCAAGCACTATCGTCGCAAGCGGCTACTATGTGCTCGGTCCGAACGTGAAGGCTTTTGAGCAGGAGTTCGCCAGCTACTGCGGCGTCCGTCATTGCGTCAGCGTCGCCAATGGAACCGACGCCCTGGAGCTCTCCCTGAAGGCCTTGGGCGTCGGTCCCGGTGATACGGTGGCCGTTGTTGCGAATGCCGCGATGTATGGCACCAGCGCAGTCCTGGCATGTGGCGCTTCGCCGGCGTTTGTCGATACAGGTGCGGGCACTGGGCTGATGTCCGTACCTGCGCTGGAAGCAATGCTCGCTGGCGGCAGTGCGCCAGCAGCCGTGATCGTGACCCACCTGTATGGCCAACTTGCCGACATCGAAGCGATCGTCGCGCTTTGCCAACCGCGTGGCATCAAGATCCTGGAAGACTGCGCCCAGGCCCACGGCGCGGAGCGAAATGGCCATCGCGCAGGCAGCTTCGGCGATATCGCTTGCTTCAGCTTTTATCCGACCAAGAATCTGGGTGCACTGGGCGATGGCGGCGCGATCGTGACAAACGACGACGAGCTGGCCGCCAGAGCTGCGCAACTGCGTCAGTACGGATGGACAGCCAAGTACACCAACAGCTTGCGGGGTGGCCGCAACAGTCGCCTCGACGAGCTGCAGGCCGCCATGCTGCGGTACATGCTTCCTCTGCTGGATGGCTGGAACCAGCGTCGCCGGGAGATCGCCAACCGCTACGCCCAGGGGCTGTCCAACCCCAGGATCGAAGCAGCCGGGCAGGTGGGCGCTGACAACGTGGCCCATCTGTACGTCGTGCGTTGCGATGACCGTGAGCAACTGCGTGCACACTTGCAGGCCGCCGGTGTGCAGACGGAAGTCCATTACCCGTTGTGTGACCACCGTCAGCCCTGCCATGCGGGTGCATTTGATTCAGTGGTACTGCCAAACACGGAAGCCGATGCGGCGCGCGTCACCACACTGCCCTGCTTCCCCGAGCTGACCGACGCGGAAGTCGACCGGGTCATCGAAGCATGCAACCGGTTCTGAGCGACGTGCAATTGCCTTCTCTCAGCCTCGTCGTTCCGATCTATGGCAACGAGGGTTCGATCAATGACCTGCTACAGGCCGTCGACCTCATCGCACGGAGCGTGGGTGGGGATTTCGAAGCGGTTTTCGTGGTGGACGGCAGCCCTGACCGCAGCTACGCCCTGCTGCGCGAAAAGCTGCCTGGCTGCGCGTTCCGTTCGCAACTGGCAACGCTGACCCGCAACTTCGGCGCATTTCCGGCGATCCGTACCGGGCTGCAGCTCAGCTCCGGGGAGCTGACGGCGGTCATGGCCGCCGATCTGCAGGAACCCCCAACGCTGGTCATCGACTTCTGGCAACGCTACGCCAGCGAGCGCTATGACGTGGCCTTCGGCGTGCGCGAAGCGCGCAGCGATCCGGCAGCCTCGAAGCTGGCGTCGACCTTGTTCTGGGCAACCTACCGGCGCATGGTCATCAAGGACATTCCCAAGGGTGGCGTGGATATCTTCGCTGTCAGCCGTGGTTTCCTCGAGCGGCTGTTGCTGTTGAACGAAGCCCATTCCAGCCTGCTTGCGCAGCTGTTCTGGCTGGGCGGCAAGCGCGAATTCGTCAGTTACCAGCGGCGCGAGCGGCAGCACGGCAAGAGCGCCTGGACCCTGAGCAAGAAACTGCGGTATCTGTCCGACAGCGTCTTTGCGTTCACCGACCTGCCGGTCCGCATGCTGACGGCGCTGGGCCTGATCGCGCTGGCATTTACCACGCTGCTCGGTGCGCTGGTGCTGGCCGCGAAGTTTTCCGGACTCGTCGCAGTGCCGGGCTATACCCTGACCATCCTGACCATTCTCTTTTTTGGCGCGCTCAATTCATTGGGCCTGGGTATCGTGGGTACCTACGCCTGGCATGCGTTCGAAAATACCAAGGCACGTCCGCTGTCGATCATTCAGTCGGTCGAAAACTTCAAAAAGGATAAACCGTGAGTTATTTCGTGCATCCCAATGCCCTTTGCGAGAGCGAGAACATCGGCGAGGGCACCCGCGTCTGGGCATTCGCGCACGTGCTTCCCGGAGCGCGCCTAGGCCGCGACTGCAATATCTGCGACGGCGTGTTCGTTGAATCCGATGTCGTCGTAGGTGACCGCGTCACCGTCAAATGCGGCGTGCAACTGTGGGACGGCGTGCGTTTGGGCGACGACGTTTTCGTAGGGCCGAACGCAACCTTCACCAACGACCTGTTCCCGCGCAGCAGGGTGTATCCCGAGAAATTCCTCGGCACCGTGGTCGAGTCGGGCGCCTCGATTGGCGCCAATGCAACCATCCTGGCCGGCACCACCATCGGCAGTGGTGCGATGATCGGCGCTGGCGCAGTCGTTACGCGCTCTGTGCCACCCAATGCCATTGTGGTTGGCAATCCCGCACGCATTGTCGGCTACGTTTCCGACAAGGACGCAAACCAGCCTGCCGCATTGCCGGTTGACCAGGGAATCACCGACACTGCCGTTCCGGGCGTCAAGCTGTACCGGATGCCCAGTTTCGCCGACATGCGTGGCTCGCTCTCCGTGGGAGATTTCGATAGTTTCCTGCCTTTCAATGCAAGACGGTATTTCCTGGTTTACGGCGTCCCCACCCAGGAGACCCGTGGCGAACATGCGCACAAGCGCTGCCATCAGTTCCTGATCTGTGTCTCCGGTTCGGTCAGAGTCCTTGCAGATGACGGCACCCGCCGTATCGACGTCGAACTCAACTCGCCGAACCAGGGCATCCACCTGCCGCCGATGATCTGGGGCACCCAATACAAGTACTCGAAGGACGCTGTTCTCCTGGTGTTTGCTTCCGAGCCCTACGATTCAGACGAATACATTCGCGATTACGCTGACTTCAAGAGTCTGGCGAATGCAGCCGGATGAGTCCTCACAGGCCGATGCCCTGCTCGGGCGGCATCGGCCATTGGTCTCCGTAGCGCTGCGCTTCCTGCTGGGCGGGGCACTCAACACGGGCCTGACTCTGGTGCTGTACTGGGTGCTCCTCCGCTTTGTGCATTATCAGTGGGCTTATCTTGCGAGTTTCTGTGCAGGCATCCTGCTCAGTTACCTGATCAACACCCGTTATGTCTTTCGCGCTGAACACAGTTGGTTGAAGTTTGCGGCGTTTCCGCTCATCTACCTTGTGACCTACGCACTTGGGGCCTTGGCGCTGAAATTCAGCGTAGGGCATCTGGGCGTGCCGGCGGCTGTCGGCCCGCTGATCTCTATCGTTGTCACGCTGCCGGTGTCGTTCATCCTGAGCAAGTTGTTGTTGCAGGCTCCCAAGCCAGACTCCTCTCAGGGCTGAGCCAGACGCGGCGCAGAACGTCACCCCACCTCACGCCTGCCTGCAGCCCCTGATGGCGCAGCGCATCCATTCTTGACCTGTGGATTACATGAGCACCCTACTTCCTCCTACGACGCCGGCCCGTCCCCTCATCAAGGCCGAATGGCTGCCCCTGCTGCTTGGCGCCGTTCTGTCCGTCGTGGCAGGCAGCGTCCTGCTCGTCGGCTGGCGGGCGGGCCTGTTGCCCGTGCTGGACTACCCACTCTCGTACAGCGGCGACGCCTTGAGCAGCCTCTGGCTGACACAGCGGGCGATGGAAGGATGGATCTTCGAGAATGCCCGTAGCGGCTTCCCATTCGGCTCCTCTTTCCTGGATTACCCCGGAGCAGATTCCGGCAGCTTCCTGTTCCTGAAGCTTGCCGGCATGCTGACCGGCAGCAGTGCCGCGGCACTCAATCTGTTCTTCCTGTTGGGCTTTGCCGCGAACTTTCTGACGGCATATTGGGTGATGCGCTGGCTGCGTGTCGGTCGTTCGCTGTCCTTTACCACTGCCATGCTCTTTACGCTGGCGCCGTTCCATTTCCTGCGGTTGCAGCACATCTTCTACACCTGGTATTTCGGGATCCCGATCTACTTCATGCTTGCGATCCGGATTGCACGCGCCGACGTATCGCTGGATTTCTGGAGCGCCCGGCCATCACGCAAGATCGCGCTTGCTGCGCTGTACCTGGTCCTGAGTTGTTTCGGCGTCTACTACACGGCATTCGGCCTGATCCTGATTGGAACGGCCTGCCTCATGGCGTTGTTCCAGAAGAACTGGGCGTCCATCACCCGCCTCGCAGCACCCGTCATTTTCTTCCTCGCGCTTGGTACGCTGGCAAATGTCGCACCCAACGTGATCAACGAGCGGATCAACGGTCACAATCCGGAAGTCGCTGCCCGCGCTCCGGCAGAGTCCGAGATCTACGGCGTGAAGTTGATGCAGTTGATCCTGCCGCGCCCCGACCACAGGCTACCCAAGCTGGCCAATGTGACGGCCAGCTACATGGCCAGCACACCGTTGATCAACGAGAACACGACCGCCTCCCTGGGCCTGATCGGTTCCATCGGTCTTGTCATCCTCGCGCTGGTCGCATTCGCGCGCCTGTCCGAGCGGCGCAATGAAGAACGCATTGCCCTGTTGGCGATTCTCTCCGGCGTCCTTCTGTCATTCATGACCATCGGCGGGCTTGGCTCACTCTTCGCGCACGTCGTATCGCCCTCCATCCGCGGCTGGAACCGGGCCAGCATCTTCATCACGTTCAGCGCCCTCGCTGCGGTAGCCATCGCCGTGCAGATGCTGTCTGACAAGGTGGGGCGTCGGCACCGCATGACCATCGCCTCGATCGCTGCCGCCGGCATGCTGGTCTTCGGCATCTGGGACCAGACCTCGGCGGTGTGCGGCCCGTGTCAATCCAGCGCGCGCACTGCGTACGAGCAAGACAAACGTTTCATCCGCAGCATTGAAGCTGCCCTGCCTGTCGGTGCAGCCGTTTACCAGTTGCCCTATATGCCGTTTCCGGAAGTGCCGCCCAAGAATGCCTTGCACGCATATGACCTTGCGGTGGGATTCGTGCACTCGCAGCACCTGAAGTGGAGCTACGCAGGCATGAAGGGCCGTGAGGGCGACCTGTTCTACCGGAATCTGGAAACCCAACCCGCCGCCGCACAGCTCAAGGCGATCGGTCGATTCGGCTTCGACGCTGTCTACATCGACAAGCGCGGCTACGCTGACCAAGGAGCGCAGGTCATCGCTGAATGGACCCAGGCCGTTGGCGCGCCGCCGGCGATGACGCGCGAAGATGGCGCTGTTGTGGTCTTCCGTCTGCCAGGTGGTGCCAAGCCTGCAAGCGCCGATGCGGCCAAGGACGCCGTGGTCACCGAGCCCGCTGCAGATGCCAGCATTACGCTGCCCACGCTCCGCAGCTTGCTCACGCAAGGCTGGTCGTCCGACGAGGCATGGGGTGTCTGGTCGGAAGGCACAAGCTCGACGCTGCGCTACCGTGTCAACTCAACGACCGTCGGCAAGACAACGGTGATTCTGCGCGGCAACCCGTTTCTGCCCGGCCCCCAGCAAGCGCTGCGCATCCGTGCCACGGTCAACGGCGTCCAGGCGCTCGACACGCGCATCACTGCAGGACAAGCGGTGCCACTGGAACTACGGATTCCGGTCACGACCCGCCAGCCTGGTGAAGTGGTGCATCTGGTTCTTAGCTACGAAACACCGGTCTCTCCCGCGCAGGTAGGCATGTCTGCGGACCAGCGGCTGCTTGCCTTCGGGCTGACCAGTCTTGAAATTTGCAAGTCCGATTGCGGCCGGTAAGCCGCCGGGAATCCCAATCGCCAGCGCGTCAATCGCCGCTGTCACCTGCCACGGTTTCCTGCAACTGCTGGTGCGTCAGCCTTTACAATAACGCTGAACAAAAACACCGCCAGGCATCCGGAGCGAGCTTCGGCTGAATTTTCCAGCCGAAGCTCGTTGCTCTCAATGCCCTTGGATTGCGCTCACTGCTCAGCGCTGGCGGCTTCAAGCATCCAACGCAGCGTGTCCTCCAGCGCAAGACTCTGCCAATCGCCGATCAGCTCCTGCAATCTGGCATTGCTGCCAAGCAACTTCTTGACCTCGTTCTCCCGAACGAACGCGGGGTTCACCAGGACGTCGATGTCGTGGCCGGTGATTTTCGAGCAGATCCTGATGATGTCCCCTAGCGAACTGGCGACACCCGAACACACATTGACGATCTGCCCTTCGGCCGCTGGCGCCTGCAGGAGCTTGCGGTAAGCCAGCACGACCGACCTGACATCGCCAAAATCGCGCCACACTTCGGTGTTGCCCAACTCGATGGAAGAGGCACGCGATGCGAAATGGGAAACGATCTTGGGGATCAGGAAGTTGGTCGCCTGACCGACCCCGGTATAGTTGAAGGGGCGGGCAATCACCAGGGGCAGGCGCTCGCGCCACAAGCTGGCGACATATTCCATGGCGAGCTTGCTCACCGCGTAGTCGTTCGCGGGCGCGGGCGTGACCGACTCGTCGATCACGCCCTCGGTTGCATTACCATAGACATTGGCACTGCTCGCGATCAACACCCTCTCCGGGCGGTGTTGGCTTGCGGCCAGCGCCTGCAGCAGGTTACGCGTGCCGAGCAGATTGACGCGGTAAAAATCGTCGGCATCCCCATGACCGACAAAGGCCACTGCTGCCAGATGCACAACGTAGTCGGCTTGGGCCTGTGCAACGGCGCGAGCGACGTCGGCAGCGTCGCGCAGATCCATCGGCCAGAACTCGTCGGTGCTGCCCGTGCCGGCAGCGTCCGAACGCGTGCCGACGCCAATGACCGTACAGCCCTGTTCCTTGAGCTGCTGGGTCATGTAGCGCCCGGTGAACCCGGACGCTCCGCTGATCAGAACCCGCTTGCCCGTCAGCTCAGAATGAGAAGCCACGCTCGTTCCTCTTCAGATCGGCCTAGACCATCATCTGGCACAGCTGCTCCAGCGTGGTCTCAGGCTTCCAGCCGAGGATGCGGGCCGCCTTTTCGGGATCGCCGATCAGCAGCTCCACTTCTGCAGGGCGGTGGAACTTCGGATTGATGCGCATGACCACCTTGCCGGTGGCAGTATCCACCGCAGTCTCTTCAGCGTCCTGTCCACGGAACTCGACGTCGATGCCCGCGCCCTTGAACGCCATGCTGACGAAATCGCGCACGGTCTCGGTGCGATTGGTTGCGAGCACGAAAGTATCCGGCTCCTCGGCCTGCAGCATCCGCCACATACCTTCCACATACTCGCGCGCAAAGCCCCAGTCACGCTTGGCGTCCAGGTTGCCCAACTCCATGCAGTCCAGCAGCCCGAGCTTGATCTTGGCCACCGAGTCGGTGATCTTGCGCGTCACGAATTCGCGTCCACGCAATGGACTTTCGTGATTGAACAGGATGCCGCTGCAGCCAAAGATGTCGTAACTCTCGCGGTAGTTCACCGTCATCCAGTGCGCGTAGAGCTTGGCGACGCCGTAGGGGCTGCGGGGATAGAACGGCGTGCTTTCGATCTGCGGGACCGCCTGCACCTTGCCGAACATCTCCGACGTCGAAGCCTGGTAGAAGCGGATATCGCGGTTCACCTGACGGATCGCCTCCAGCAGGTGGACCGGACCGATACCGGTGATCTGCGCCGTTGTGGTCGGCTGATCGAAAGACACGCCCACAAAGCTCTGGGCCGCCAGATTGTAGACCTCGGTGGCTCCGGTGCTTTCAAGCATGCGGATGCTCGACCCTAGATCCGTCAGATCGTATTCGATCAGATTGAGGTTCGGGTGGGCTGCAATTCCAAGCTCTTCGATCCGCCAGAAATTGACCGAACTCGTCCGGCGATACGTGCCGAATACGCGGTAGCCCTTGTCCAACAGCAGTTCTGCCAGGTAAGCGCCGTCTTGACCCGAGATTCCAGTAATCAACGCAGTTTTCATCAACACATTCTCTTGTTTACGTATTGGTTCCGGCTTTGAGCCGATGCAGGATCGGGATGTTCCCGAAGCGCGGTGCAGCTCAACGCGTTGACAGCGGCTTCCCACCCACACCGCATAGGGTCTGCTTGCCCTGATCGGCACAGCTGGTGAACGGGCCGTAGTCGAGCGGCTCGATCTTGAAATCGCTGAACCAGGCAACGCCCTCCTGTACCAGCCCGAATCGCAGGCTCTTTCCGACCACTGCCTGGGCAGGCACCTCGGCGATCACCTCGGCGGAGGCACCGGCAGGGATCCCATCAGCGGGAAGCGGAGCGCGTACGAAATCCTTCGCCGATACAGTGCCGGAACTGTCTACCAGCGAGATTGCGAGGTTGACCGGCAAGGTGCCCTTCGAACTCAGCGTTTCCTTGCCAGCGTTGGTGACCGACACAACGGTTCGTATCACCTCGCCATTATTGGCGACCACAGGGTCCGAGACGATGGCATAGCGAGCCCCTACTTGCTCCTGCGTCAGGGGGGTCGTCATACCGGGTGCTTCGGAGGCCGGAGCAGCCGGTTGAGGTGCGGCGGTTACCGGCTGGTCTGCCTCAGGCGACTTGGAGCAACCAGCAAGGGTGATGACAGTCGCCAGGATGGCGACAGTGCCCAGAGAGACGGGGGTTTTCACAAAAGATTTCATGCGTTAGGACCTGGGTTGGATGAATGTGCCCTCATGATTGAGTGGCTTCTACACGTACGAGCAGCCGGGCTGGTACAAACCCCCGACTTTTGAACCAGCAAACAGATTCCTGGACGAGATCGATTTCCAATTCATACTCACCAACTGCATCCGGCACGCGAAGCGAGATGACCTGTTCGCGACACGAAGCTGGCTCGATTGGCTCGTCGATCCATTGGCGCGGCTGCTCCACCTGCTGCAGCGGTGCAGCAACGGAGCGCCAGTAATATCCGATGTAAATGCCGAACGGCATCACCGAGTGGCCGGGCGGACTGAGCCACGGAAACCCGCTGGTATTGTTCAGCATCAGCCTTACGGTGACCTCGCTGGAGGGCTCCGCCACGCCAAGATCGGTTTCGATCAGTGCCGCCCCTCCCTGACATGCTTCGACCGGCAAGGCCTCAGTATAAGGGTACGGCTCGACCGTGGCGAAGACCATTTGTCCGTGCGCGTCGACCTGGCGCTCGGATAAGGCCTTGAGCGCAGAATCGACCCACCGGTCACCACGCAGCGTACTGCGGACATCGATCCTCTGAACTTCGCTCGACAGCGGAGAATCAAGGTCGATCTTGAGATCGACCAAGGCTTCGGCGACGCGATCCCTGAAATCGGAAAAGACACGGTTGGATTTCAACAGCTTCACATAGCGGTCGGTAGCACCGTATGGGTCAAGCTCCGGGCGACCGGCCTGATCACCACATTCTTCTGCCCAACGCGAGTACGCTGCAGAATCCAGTGCAAAGTGCTGCAACAGACGGCCAAGAACCTCTGGACATTCTGAAGTGGGAGGCACTTTCCTGACGCAGGACGGCAGTTCTGCGTACCAGCCCTGATCCGATACCACGACGGGCAGGCCCGCCTGCAACGCCTTCGACACGACCGCGGATGCTTCGCCCATGGTCGGTTGGCGAAGTGCGATCATCAGGTCGGCACGCTCGAACACACTGCGAAATTGCTCATCGTCGATGCGACCATGATTGACCAGTCGCACGTTCTGCAAGCCCGAAAGACGCTCCAGCTGTAGCTGCACGGCAGGTTCGACCACACCGGCTATCTCGAGAGAAAGCGGGTGAGTCAACTCGGGCTCGACCTGCAACAACGCCTCAACGATCCAGTCGAACCTGCGATTCACCTGCCCACCGCCCATCACCGCGATAGTGCTGAGACGATCGCGCACCCGATGCCGCGCGGCGACAGGATAGAGCTGGGGGATGACCGTAACAGGCAACCAGGGAAACTCCTTGGCAACCCTTTCAGCCGTGTAGCTGGAATGCACGACCACCTCGAGCGCGAATTTCGTCGCCACCTGATGAAGCGGGTAATGCACGATGTCGTCGCGGCCCCAGATCGGAGAACCGTAGCGCAGCGCAAGCGTTGCGTTCTTCACTTCGGAAGCGGAGTGCCATTGTTCCAGCACCCGCGCATACCCGTCGCCGAGCAGTGCCTCGTCACTCAGTACGCCCGCCACCATGTGGTGCAGCACCAGATCATGAAGGTGAACAACACCGGGAACACACGCCATGAGTGGAAGCATCCATCCATGGAAGGCGGGATGATTTCCCATCTGGTACACAACGGCATCCGCTTCGAGCAACCCATCAACAACCTTCTGGGCTCCCATACGCTCCACGTCACCGCGAACCACCGTGTCCACCTGCATGCCGCGCGCGCGCAGCAGTTCCACCAGCCCGGCCGAATACTCGGCAATGCCGGAATGCTCGGGGGGCAGTGGCCCGACCATGGCAATACGGAAACGCGTGTTCAAATCCTTTCCTCCACGAGCTCGCGTATCACGCGATCCCATGTAATCGAGGTGCTGAGGCGGTAACCTTCATCGGCAAGCGAACGTAGTTGCGCACCGGTTCGTGCGTAGCAATCCCCGATACTCTGCGCGATTTCCTCTGCCGTGGGACCGGTGACCCACCCACTTCCGGTGGCTTTCACAATCCTTCCGACTTCGCCGCTGTCGTCAACAGTAATGACAGGCTTATGCGCCGCAAATGCCTCCAGGGTTGCGAATCCGTAGTCTTCGTCAACGGGAGAGTAGAAAACGGCCCTGCAATTCGCGATCAACGCGAGCAATTTCTCATCTTCGACAAAGCCAGTCAGTTCCACCCTGTCCTGGAGCCCCAGCTCATGCACCAGCGGTGCCAGGGAGAGCGCGTAATCACTGGCTCCTGTGCCCGCTATGACGACTTTGGCTTTTGACACGTGTGCCGCTGCGCGAATCAGCAGGTCGGGCCGCTTCATCGACTCGAGTCGGCCGATGCACAAAATATAATCGCCGTAGTCACCAGATGTGATCAACGGGGCCAGTTTGGATGGAGGATACAGAACCTGCGAAGAAAGACCGTTGAACTGCTGAAGCCTCTCGGTCACGGTCTGCGAGATGGTGTAGCGCGATTCGATGTCCGACAACAGTTGCGTGTCTGAAGCGCGCAAGGCGTCGCGCAACGCCACATCCCGCGAGTTCAGATGGGGGAAATCAAAACGAGTGCGCTCCAGATCGTAAAGTACCCTGTGCTGATGCACCAGCCAGAGCGTCTTGTTCGCATGCGAGGCAGCGTATGTTGGAAACTTGGTACAAATGCACAGGTCGATCTTCTGCCCGTTACTCTCATTCAGATCCAGTAACCGCCACGCCAATGCGGAGGAAAGGATCTCCGTTTCCGGGTACCAGCGATACGGCAGCTGCACCAGTTCGGCGACGACCTGGCGTTGCTTACCCCACAGATTGATCTGACGGACCAGCTCCTCATTCAGAAACTCCGCCCCTCCCCTGATAAACGGTACCTGCGCACCGAGTACGATGACCCTTTTCACGACCCAAACCCCCTACATGATGTCCTTACCACAACGTTAACTTCCTCTGCATTATTTACGTGACTTGCGGATACGACTACCCAGCTGATCGACCGCGGCAACACGCTGGTCCATTGCAGCTTCTGCCGGAGTCGGCACCGAACCATCAAGGGTGGTCACGTCCTCCAGCTGTGGGACTGGCGCGTTACGGATAATCGCAACATTGCCGTCGCCACGTTTCAGTACCCGCGTGGTGAGCAACCGAAGCGGCGCCGTAATCCGCCAGGACCGGCTTGCGTGAAGGCTGTCGATCTGCCCTTCCAGGACCTCCACCGCCAACTCGAGCTCACGAATGTGCTCTCGTGCTGCAGTAGCGATCTGCATGCTTCTGGAAAGATCGGCCTGCAACTCCTTCAATCGGTTTCTATCCTGCTCGCTTGAGTTTTCGAGCTGGGAAATTTTTTGCTGCTGTGCGGCAACCCGAGCCTGCAAGGCGGCGTTGGCCGCCTCTTGCTGCTCAACCACGCGCTGAATGCCCAGCGCATCAGTCCTCGCAGCATCGCGCTCTTCGGTCAGCCGCGCTACATCCACTGCCAACAGCTCGGACAACTCGCGCGCACGCTGGCGCTCCTCAAGCNAGCGCATCAGTCCTCGCAGCATCGCGCTCTTCGGTCAGCCGCGCTACATCCACTGCCAACAGCTCGGACAACTCGCGCGCACGCTGGCGCTCCTCAAGCTCTTGCTCGAGCTCTGCGATCCTGGCTGCCAGTACAGCCTTGTCAGATTCCAGTTCGGCGGTACGTGCGGCCAGCAACTCGGACAACTCGCGCGCACGCTGGCGCTCCTCAAGCGCTTGCTCAAGCTCTGCGATCCTGGCTGCAAGTACAGCCTTGTCAGATTCCAGCTCGGCAGTNCTCGGACAACTCGCGCGCACGCTGGCGCTCCTCAAGCGCTTGCTCAAGCTCTGCGATCCTGGCTGCAAGTACAGCCTTGTCAGATTCCAGCTCGGCAGTATGTGCGGCTAGCGACTCGGACAACTCGCGCGTACGCTGGCGCTCCTCAAGCGCTTGCTCAAACTCTGCGATCCTGGCTGCGAGTACAGCCTTGCCAGATTCCAGCTCGGCAGCACGTGCTGCCAGCGGCTCGCTCAGCTCCCGCGCACGGTGGCGCTCTTCTACCCCTTGCTCAAGTTCGGCGATGCGTGCCGCAACTGCAGCGTTGTCTGATTCCAGCCCGGAAGCGCGCGCGGCCGACGCTTCGCTCTCACGGTTAGATGCAATCGCTTGAGCTTCGAGTCCTTTGGCCCAGGCTGCCAGTTTCTCGCTATCCTCCTCAAGTCGCTGGCACCTGCTTTCGGAAGCGGCAACTTGCTGTTCAAGCAACTGGATGCGCCCCTGTTCCTTCGATGCGTTCTCACGAAAATGCTCGATCGCCGCGCCGCGTGCGGCAAGCTCAACCCGATGATGCTCCGTCTCGGCATGCACCGCGCTCAGCCGCGCGTTGTAAACGAGCAGCGCGTTATGCAGACGTTGGTAAATCGATGCCCACTCGGGAAGCGGGGCCGGCGCGGCATCGGCTTGTTGGAGACACTGCTGCAGCAGTGCGAACGTCAACTGGGAACGATTTTGCCCAAATAGCGCTACGAACGCATTGCAGTAGCGGGCGGGCAGTGTCGTGAAATCCAGCGCAGGCTCACGGCTCGGACTGGAGGAAACAACCCGACGTTCAAGAATCTCCTTGACCGTGATCAGGAAGGAAAACAGCAGATCCTCAAGCCAAGAGCAGTCCGCGGCGTTGGTCGAGATCGCGCCGTAATCGATCAGTAAAGCACGCATTTCCGACGTGATGAGGATATTCCAGCAGAGCACGTCGTTGTGATACAACCCGGCGCGCTCAAGCAACACAAGCTGCTCAAGAATCTGCGCGATTATCTCATCGGCGTCATAAGACGAACCATCGTCGATCGCCTGGGAAAGAAGCTGCCCATCCGTCATGGACCTGGCAAGAAACAAATCCCTGGAATCGTTCAGCGACGCAATCAGGCGCGGAGCCGGATAGCCGAGTGGTGGATTGCTTAGAAACTCCACTTCATTGACGAATTCGCGCAAATTGATCTCTGCGCGATCTTCAACGCCCAGCGTCATTCTTTTTACGAAAACCTGTGCCCCGAAGTAATAGCGACGCGACTGCAGGTGCGTGCCCCGCCCATGCGCGTGCGACTCGGCTGTCCAGGACGTGAAATCGCCGATAATTCCGTCCACATACCAGAACTGGCTGCTCGCGAAATAGAGCGGCCTTGACACTGCCGAAAGGTGCGTCTCCTGCCGCGAAAGCAGGCGCAGGAACGCATAACTGGATAGGATTTCGGCAGGATCCTGCGGTAACGATGGTGCCCAGTAAAGCGGCTCCTCATGCAAGGCGAGTTCAAACACGCCCGCAGCGGTCTTTTCCGAAAGCTTGCGACACAGTTCCGATACGCTCAGGATGCCTCGGGCGTGTACGAGATGATGGAAGACGNCAGGATCCTGCCGAAATCCTATCCAGTCAGGCGCAGGAACGCATAACTGGATAGGATTTCGGCAGGATCCTGCGGTAACGATGGTGCCCAGTAAAGCTGCTCCTCATGCAAGGCGAGTTCAAACACGCCCGCAGCGGTCTTTTCCGAAAGCTTGCGACACAGTTCCGATACGCTCAGGCTGCCTCGGGCGTGTACGAGATGATGGAAGACGCTGAGCCCGAGGACCAGATCGTACTGACCCGGTTCAAGCCGATCTATCACGTCCTCGACAGTACCGTGCTCAAAGCTCGCTGCAAACGAAGGATTTTCGGCAGCCAGCGCTTTGCACACATTTACATTGAGATCGAGAAAGTCCACTCCGTGCACCGTGTGGCCGTCGGCCGCCAGGTTCAACGAGAAGAAGCCCTGCGCACAGCCGAGATCCAGCACGCGCAGCGGACGCCCGAGCGCAGCCTGAAGGCGCTGGGCACACTGGCGAATCAACAGCAACCTATCCTCGCAACCACGCGAGCTGCCATCGGACAGTTCAGGATGCGCGAAAATCGGCTGATACTTCTCGGGCAGGGCTGCAACAAGGGCCCCCATACTCAGTGGCTCGGTCATGACTGTTCGCTCTTTGAATTGATATGAAATTCTGCCGCCGTCATGACAAGGCCTCAACGATCTCGAAATCGGCCTTCAGGTCCATCATTCCCCAAAACTGCATTCCTCTGGCCACGTTCAGCACGATGGCATCGTAGCGCCGATCCAGCGGCGTCAGTTCCACCAGCGGATCTCCACTGGAGATGCCGAGCGAAATCAGGTAATTCGCTTCGTTCAGGTCAAGAGGCATGCTGAACTTGCAGACAATCACGTCTCCTGCCTTAGCCGCAATCCCGGTACGACCCTCGCTGGAAAGAAAGGAATTGGTTCCGTAAAGAAACAGTCCTTCAAGCGTTTTCACCAGGATACCGGGGACCACGTTGTCGAAATCCCGATCGAATGCGATCTTGACGTAGAACGTCGTCCTCGAGCCGCTTTCCACGCGCGCGGGAAATTCCTGACCGTCGCTGGAAACCACGTAGTCCAGAATTCGGGCACCGCCCTGCCCCCAGCGATGCTCGGACGCATTGTAATACGGCCTGGTATGGAACACGTCTTCGCTGCCGGTGCGGAACTCCTTCGGGGTTTCCTTGGCCTCCGCTTGAAGCGAGACGGGCTTTTTGCCAAATAGCTCATCGAGATACAGGTTCGAGACCTCGCGGGACGGACCATCGGCGTGCACGCTACCGTCCTTGATCAAAATGGCACGATCGCAGTGTTTGACGACATCTCCGACCGCGTGACTGACGAGGATGAGCGTCATTCCCTCGTCCTTGTAAGACTGGATGCGCTTGAAGCACTTGGCCTGGAAATACGCGTCGCCCACCGACAATGCTTCGTCGACGATGAGTACGTCGGGACGAAACGCGGTGGCCACCGCAAAGGCGACGCGTACCTGCATACCGCTTGAGTAGGTGCGTACCGGTTCATCGAAGTATTCTCCGATCTCGGCAAACTCCTGTATCTCGGGCAACACCTTGTCGATTTGTTCCAATGTGTACCCCATGAGCCCGGCAGAATGTCTGGCATTCTCCCGGCCACTCAGGTCCGGATTGAAACCCATGCCGAGCTCAAGAATCGCAGCGATACGGCCATGCCGGACAATGCGTCCTTCGGTGGGTTGCGACGTACCGGTGATCAGCTTGAGCAATGTGCTCTTTCCGGCGCCATTGCGCCCCATGATTCCGATCGACTCACCCGGAGCGACCGAGAACCCGACATTCCGCAAAACCCAATGCTCTTCTCGCGGCTTGACCTTCAAGCCGAACCAGCTGGCAGCGCGTAGCCACTCGCTACCCCAGACACGGTAGGACTTCCCAAGCCCCTCAACCATCAATACAGGGCTCATAGGGCATCCACCATTTCGGCACTCGCGCGGCGAAAAATGACCAACGACAACGCGCACAGGACGAGGGTCGCCAGCATGAGAGGGACGAGCTCGATCCACGCCGGGGAACGTCCGTAAAGAAGGACCCCCTGATATGCGCTGACCAGCGGGAACAAGGGGTTGAGCTTGAAGAGTTCCTGGGTCTGCGCGGGAAGGATGTCAATGGTGTAAACGATCGGGGTCACCCAGAACAATGCCTGCAGGACGACCGGCACGACCTGGCCGATATCGCGTACGAACACATTGAAGACCCCCAACAGCAATCCGATCGACATCGCGAACGCCAACGTCAGCAGCATCAGCAGCGGAAGCCACCCCGCCTGCGGCCCCAACGTGTGACCCAACACGGCAAACACGACGATGATCGCCAGGAACAGCAACAGGTTGTTGACCATGACGGTACCGCCGGCGATGAGCGGCAGGCAGATACGAGGAAACGCCTGCTTCTTCATCAGGTTGCCGTTATCCACGAACAATGAAGCACATTTGCCAATGCACTCGGCAAACATGCTCCAGCAGAGGGTTCCAGCCATCAGATAGAGTGCATAGGCGAACTTGTTGTTGACGCCTGGCAGCTTCGCGGCCAGCACCTCGGAAAGAATCGTCGCAAAGATCAGCACCTGCATGAGCGGGTGGATGATCATCCACAGTGCGCCGAGCTTGCTGCGCAGGAAGCGCAGACGCAGGTCATTCCTGATCGACGACAGGATGAAGTATCGAAAAGCCCATACGGACCGGATCATGTCCAACGTTGCTACCTCTGAAAGTGTTCACTACTTTGGTGAAGCGGGGTAACCAAATCGCTACATCGCAGGATCGACAAAAACAGTCACCGTCAGTGCGCTGACGCGACCACCTTCGCAGCCCTTGCCAGCAGATGCTCCGCTACGCTTCGGGGAGCAAGCCTTGCGCAGATATCGGCCCTGGCTGCTTCGCCCAGCCGCCGCGCCTGTGACGGGTCGTCCGCAAGCCGACGCATCGCAGCTGCGGCAGATGCGATGCGCGGCTCTGCCCAGCGCGCGCCATCCGACTCCGGATATCGGCCCGCAACCGGCACAAGGTCGTAGTCTACGAGGCAGGAGTTGCTGTCCGTCATGAACTCCATGTTTCCCGACCAGCCCGTTGCAATGACCGGCTTGCCGAGTGACATGCACTCGGCAAGCCCCAACCCGAAGCCTTCGGCCCGATGCAGCGATACATACACATCGCAGCATCGCTGCAGCGCGCGCACGTGCATCCTGTCGATCACCTCGTCCCGCAGCAGGATCCGCTTGTCAGCCGCGACCAGGCTCAGGAGTTCCGCCATCTGTTCGGGGTACATATGCCCATTGCTTGACTTCAGGACCAGACACACATCGTCACGGCCATCGGGAAACGCATGCCTGAATGCATTGACCACGGCCTGGGGATTCTTTCGGGCGACGAAGGAATGGAAATCGAAAGTGAAAAGAAAGACGAAGGTTTCCGGATCCAGCCCGAAGTCCTGCCGCTGCAAGCCGCTATCGCGCTGATCGGAGAGCGGCAGCGGAAGTCGCATGATCGGCTTGTCGGTGACGCTGCGGAATGCATCCTCGATGAATCGTGAGGCCACCATGATCTCGTCCACCAGCGCAATGGCACTCAGCCAACTTGGCGGAATCACCTCAAGTTCCCAGAACCAGCACGCAATGACGTAATGCCCTTCCATGCGGGCCCGGCCGATCTTTTCGAACGCGGCGTCGAGGTAGTCGGGGTTGACGAAGACAACGGTCACCTGGTGCGGCATGCGCTGGTCGATGAGACCATCCAGGCTCCGGTCGTCCCAGGAGTGCGGAAGCCCCATGTCCAGGTCATACAACGACACGGGAGCGCGCGCGCTGATCAGCGCACGCGCATACATCCTTGCGCTCTCCGCCAGCCCGAATTCACCACGGAGATAGCCAACGATGTTGATCCCCACCGCTGGACTCTGGGCGACGGAGAAATCAGCGTTCATCGGCAAGGAAGCGTCAGCACCTTTTGAATTCAATTCCCAGGCATCCGTGCGCTGGAACCGCGTTTGAACCAAAGAGCGGGCGGACAGCGTGGAAGACACGCGGTCACGCCAACTTTGCGGGAAAACACGATAGATACGCTGCAACCAGGACTGTTGGCGTACCCACGACTGCAGGCGAAGGCCGGCCAGCCCGCTCCGCCAGTAAGCGAAGAAGTCCTGTCGTTGCGGCGACGCAGTCATGAAGAACGGGACGCCCCAAGGGCACGTTCCAGATCCGCGCGCAGATCCCCCACATCCTCAACCCCCACGCTCAGCCGCACCAGCGCATCGCTGATGCCAAGCTGGTCGCGGCGGGCCACGGGGATGGAGGCATGCGTCATGACGGCGGGATGGTTGACCAGGCTTTCGACGCCGCCGAGCGATTCGGCCAGGGTGAATAGTTCGGTCTTCTCGCAAAAACGCTTGGCCGCCTCGAAGCCGCCCTTGAGGACGATCGAGACGATGCCGCCGAAGCCGGACATCTGGCGCTGGGCCAGTGCGTGCTGCGGGTGCGAGGCCAGCCCGGGGTAGATCACCTTTTCGATCGCGGGGTGGGGTTCCAGCCATTGCGCCAGCGCCAGCGCGTTCTCGCAATGCGCGCGCATGCGCAGCGGCAGGGTCTTGAGGCCGCGCAGCGCGAGGAAACTGTCGAAGGGGCCTTGCACGCCGCCGATGGAGTTTTGCAGGAAGGCCAGTTGCTCGGCCAGTTCGGCGTTGTCGCCGACCACCGCGATGCCGCCGACCATGTCCGAGTGGCCGTTGAGGTACTTGGTGGCCGAGTGCACGACGATGTCGGCGCCCAGGTTGAGCGGGCGCTGCAGCATCGGCGAGGCGAAGGTGTTGTCGACCACGATCAGCAGGCCGTGCTTGCGCGCGATTGCGGCGATGGCCGCGATATCGACCAGCTTGAGCATCGGGTTGGTCGGGGTTTCGATCCACACCATCCTGGTCTCGGGGCGGATCGCGGCTTCGAACGCGGCCGCATCGGTCAGGTCGACGAAGCTGAAATCCAGGCCGGCGGTGCGGCGACGCACGCGCTCGAACAGGCGGAAGGTGCCGCCATACAGGTCGTCCATCGCCACCACGTGGCTGCCGGCGTCCAGCAGTTCCATCACCGTGGACGTGGCGGCCATGCCGGAAGCGAACGCGAACGCGCGCGTGCCGCCTTCCAGCGACGCGACGCAGCGCTCATAGGCAAAGCGCGTGGGATTGTGGGTGCGCGAATATTCGAAGCCCTGGTGCTCGCCCGGGCTGGACTGCGCATAGGTGGACGTCGCGTAGATCGGCGGCATCACCGCCCCGGTGCTGGGGTCCGGCGACTGCCCTCCATGGATCGCCAACGTGGCGAGCGAGAGTTCGCGCTCGCCATCGTGGCTGGGTGGGATGCGATTGGACATGGAGGTTCCCGGAAAAAGTGGCGGATTGTAGCAAGCAGGTCTGAATGGCCGGTGCCGCGCGTCCCATCCGGGCGCGCGGCCAGCTGCGATCACTGCACGCGGCGGCGCAGGTAGTTGAGCAGGTCGATGCGGGTGATCAGGCCCAGGAACTGGTTGCCGTCCATGACGATGGCGACCTGGCCGCGGTCAAACACCGGCAGCAGCGCCTCGATCGGCGAGGCGACATCCAGGCGATCGAGCTTGCTGACCATGGCGGTGGAGATCGGATCGCGGAAGCGTGCCTCGTCGCCGTACACATGCAGCAACACGTCGCTCTCGTCGACGATGCCGACCAGCTCGCCGTCATCGATGACCGGCAGCTGCGATACGTCGTACAGCTTCATGCGCTGGTAGGCAGTGGTCAGCAGGTCCTTCGGACCGACCACCACGGTGTCGCGCTTGTTGTACGGGCGCAGGATCAGGTCGCGCAGGTCGCCGTGCTGCGGGCGCTCCAGGAAGCCGTTGTCCAGCATCCAGTAGTCGTTGTACATCTTGGACAGGTACTTGTTGCCGGTATCGCAGACGAATACCAGCACGCGCTTGGGCGTGGTCTGCTCGCGGCAGTACTTCAGCGCGGCGGCCAGCAGGGTGCCGGTGGACGAGCCGCCCAGGATGCCCTCCCTGGCCAGCAGCTCGCGCGCGGTGTGGAAGCTTTCCGCGTCGGTGATCGAATAGGCCTTTTTGACCCGCGAGAAGTCGGAGATGTCCGGCAGGAAGTCCTCGCCGATGCCTTCGACCAGCCAGCTGCCGGATTTTTCGCTGACCGTGCCCTCTTCGATGTACTGGGTCAGGATCGAGCCGACCGGGTCGGCCAGCACCAGCTCGGTGTGCGGCGAGGCGGTGGCGAACGCGCGCGACAGGCCGGTCATGGTGCCGGAGCTGCCGCAGCCGAAAACGATCGCGTCCAGCTTGCCGTCCATCTGCGCAAGGATTTCCGGGCCGGTGCCGAATTCGTGCGCGGCCGGGTTGTCCGGGTTGCCGAACTGGTTGATGAAGTAGGCGCCCGGGGTCTCGGCGGCGATCTTGGCGGCCAGGTCCTGGTAGTACTCGGGATGGCCCTTGGCCACGTCCGACCGGGTCAGCACCACCTGGGCGCCCATGGCCTTGAGGTTGAAGATCTTCTCCCGGCTCATCTTGTCCGGCACCACCAGGATCAGCGTGTAGCCCTTCTGCTGGGCGACCAGCGCCAGACCCAGGCCGGTGTTGCCGGCGGTGCCTTCGACCAGGGTCGCGCCGGGGGCGAGGTCGCCGCGCTGTTCGGCCGCTTCGATCATCGACAGGCCGATGCGGTCCTTGATCGATCCGCCGGGGTTGGCCGCCTCCAGCTTGAGGAACAGCTCGCAGACGCCGGTGTCCAGGTGCTGTGCCTTGACGATCGGCGTGTTGCCGATCAGTTCGAGTACGGAGGAATGGATCGCCATCGGAATATCGTCACTGCGTCGCGCGGGGCTTGGTCGCCCATTATCCGACGAACCACTGGCGAATGCTCATTCAGACTGGAACCGATCGCGCCGGCTCGCGAACAGGCGGACTCGACAAGCGTCGCAGCGCTCGCTGACGGCCCGGCCACGTAGCCGCCAGGCGGGCGTTTGCGCCATCTCGCCCGCCGTGCGACCCGCAGATTGCGCAAATAAAGACGCGGACGGTGGCAAGCCGACGAGGAGGCCGCCACCGCCCGCGACGGTGAACTTGTTCTAACGGTGGGGAAGGATCAGTGGGTGAGCTGGTCGTACATCCGGGTGAGCTTCTCTTTCGCCTGCAGCTTCTCGCGCTTCATCTGGCCCAAGGTCACGTCGTCGATGGGGAGCACCCCGAGTTCGGCATCCATGCATTTCTTGTTCAAGAGCTTGTGGCGTTGGTACAGCTGCTTGAACTCGGGATCGGACTTGACCAATGCGTCGATTTCGGTCTGCGGTTGCCCTTCGAACATGGCGTTACCTCCTTCACTTAAAACAAGAACGCCCCGGCCGCGGGCGGCACGGGGCGCTGCTTGGGGATGGAAGACTCGCGGATCACAATGGCAGGCGCACTGGGGGAACCGACACGCTGTCCACCCGCTTGCGTTGATGCGTGCCCTTGCGTCACTGGCCCGGCCCTCCGTACGTCCAGGCAGCGGAGTGCTGCCCGGGAGTACGACCCTACGCCGGTCGCGGAGGGGGTTCAAGACCAGAACGCCCGCTTTTGCCGTTCCCTTGGCCAATCAGTGACCGCGGTTCAACCGGGCGTCATGCCCGGGTTAAAAGACCTTAACTTCCAACCACTTGCATTACGGCGAGACGACCACCTCGGCCGCGCGCGTCTTGCTGGCGGCGGCCTTGGTGCCAGTGACCTGCAGACGCGCACTGGCGACGCCGGCCGCCACCAGGGCATCGCGCAGCGCTTCGGCCCGCTTCTTGGCGGTGGCCGCATCATTGTCGTAGCCGACGATGCTGACCCGGCCCTTCTTGCCGATGTTCAGGTACTCGGCCAGCGCCTTGGCCTGCCCTGCGGCATCGCCGGACAGCGCCGCCTTGCCACCGAACGCGCCACTGCCCAGCGAAAACACTTCGCCGCGGCTGTCGAACCTGGCGGAGGGCAACTTGGCCCCGGCCACCAGCTCGGCTTCTTCGTGCGCCAGTTGCACGGCCTTTTGCTGGGCCGCGTTGAGCTTGGCGGTCTGCTTGCCGGCCACGCTGGTCAGCGCCAGCTCGGCGTCCTGGCGGGCCAGGGTCTCCTGCTCGGCCGCCTGCCGCATGCGCTCGGCCTCCTCGGCCTGGATCTGCGCCTGCACGCGCAGACGCTCGGCCTCCTGGCGCGCGCGCGAGGCGTCGCGGCGGCTGGCTTCGATCAGCAGGTCGTTGCGGGTGCCTTCCAGGCGGTCGAGCTCGCGCCGCGCCAGCGCGGTGCGGGCAGTGAGTTCGGCGATTTCGACCCGGCGGTCGGCCAAAAACACCAGCTCGTCGCGGTCTCGGCGCTTGGCCTCGGCCAGCGCCGCCACGCTCTGCTGGGCCTGCAGCCGCTCGTAGCGGGCCAGGTCGTTGGTCTGCGGGTCGTTCTGCAGCGCGGCCAGGCGCCGGTTGAGCGCATCGGCCTGCGGGTCGTCCTTGGCGGCCATCGCCAGCGGCGGCAGCGCGGTCAGGCTCAGCACACCGAGATAGAGAAGCGGGCGCAGTTTCATCGGCCGGCCTCCCCGGTGTTGAGGCTGTTCTGCAGCTGCGCCACTTCCTTGCGGCGTTGTTCCAGCTGGGCGGTGACCACCGCCTCTTCGCTGCGCGCCTTGGCCAGGTCGGCGTCGGCCGCTGCGCGCAAGGCGATCTGCGGCACCTGCTTGCGCTGGCGTTTGTCGAGTTGCGCCTGCTGGGCCTGCATCAGTTCCTGGCGGGCCAGGTTGACCAGGTCCGGGGCGTACTGGTCGGCATCGGCCTGGGTGGCGCGTTGCACGGCCTGTTCGGCGGCGGTGAGCTCCGCTGCCACCTGGGCAGCAGCAGGAGAGGAAAGAACCATGAAACAGGCGATGCCATACAGGGATCGCCGCAAGTATGCGAAGCTAGCCGTCATTAGGGGAGCCGTAGCGAGAAGTCTCGAGCACGGCCATTGTCGGAAGCCTGCGGCGGACTTGCAACGAGACGCTGCCGTTTGTTGGGGAACCATTGCGCATGGATATCGGCTACTTCCTGAAGCTGATGACCGAAAAGAACGCCTCGGACATGTTCTTGACCACCGGCGCACCGGTGTACATCAAGATCGAAGGCAAGCTGTACCCGCTCGGCAATACCGGGTTGCCGCCGGGAATGGTCAAGAAAATCGCCTACTCGTTGATGGACGAAGGCCAGGTACCGCAGTTCGAGCGCGAGCTGGAACTCAACATGGCCATCGCCCTGCAGGACGCCGGCCGCTTCCGCGTGAACGTGTTCAAGCAGCGTGGCGAGGTGGGCATGGTGATCCGCGCCATCCGCAGCCGCATTCCCAGCATCGAGGAGCTGAACCTGCCGCAGGTGCTCAAGGACGTCATCATGACCCCGCGCGGGCTGGTGTTGGTGGTCGGCTCGACCGGCTCGGGCAAGTCGACCTCGCTGGCCTCGATGATCGACCACCGCAACAGCACCACCACCGGGCACATCCTCACCATCGAGGACCCGATCGAGTACCTGCACAAGCACAAGATGTCGATCGTGAACCAGCGCGAGGTGGGCCTGGACACGCATGCCTTCCAGAGTGCGCTGAAGAACGCGATGCGCGAGGCGCCGGACGTGATCCTGATCGGCGAGATCCTGGATGCCGGGACCATGGAGGCGGCGATCGCCTTCGCCGAGACCGGCCACCTGTGCCTGGCGACGCTGCACTCCAACAATGCCGACCAGACCATCGAGCGCATCCTCAATTTCTTCCCCGAGAGCGCGCACAAGAACGTGCTGATGAACCTGGCGCTGAACCTGCGCGCCGTGGTGTCGCTGCGTCTGGTCAAGGGCGTGGACGGACGCCGCCGGCCGGCGACCGAGGTGCTGCTCAACACGCCGATGATCCGCGACCTGCTGCGGCGCGGCCAGGTCCACGAGGTCAAGCAGGCGATGGAAGAATCGCTGGAAGAAGGCATGCAGACCTTCGACCAATGCCTGTTCCGCATGGTCAAGTCCGGTGAAATCGAGCAGGAGGAAGCGCTGCGCGCAGCCGACTCGCGCGACGGGCTGGCGCTGAAGTTCCGCCTGTCCGAGGGCGGCTCCGGCGAGCACGACCCGTACGCGGATTACGAAACGGCAGCTGCACCGAAGATCAGCCACGGTTTTATCTGACGGGTTCGGTGGTGCGACGCGGCATGCGGCGGCACTGATGGATCGTGGCTGCCTGCGCCGGGGTTTTGCGGCGTGCCGGCGCTGCCGCAAGCACCCTCATCCGGCGCTGCGCGCCACCTTCTCCCGCTCGCGGGAGAAGGAGAAAGACGTCGGCAACACGAGCGTCCGTACGGCCCAGGGGTAGCGCCACTGCGGACGCGGTGTTTTTTTCCAGTGCTATCGCCTTGTCCAGAGCGCATCGCCTGCGTTTCTCCAAAGCCTCCCGGCGCTCCCCAAGGCACATTGACCGGCGTTGCGGGCCTTTCCGCTTCATTGATGGCGACACCAGGATCGGCGGTCGCGCAAAGCGGCGAGCCATTCGCCCGGAGTAGCCAGCGGAAAGCCAGCTCCCGAAAGTCCCCGGCCGGCCGCTAGCGCGTCGGCGTCCCGGCACACCCTTCTCCCGCACGGCGGGAGAAGGTGCCCGCAGGGCGGATGAGGGCCCTGATGCGCCAGCGGAAAGCCAGTTCCGAAAGTCCCCAGCCGGCCGCTAGCGCGTCGGCGTCCCAGCACACCCTTCTCCCGCACGGCGGGAGAAGGNCCCTGATGCGCCAGCGGAAAGCCAGTTCCGAAAGTCCCCAGCCGGCCGCTAGCGCGTCGGCGTCCCAGCACACCCTTCTCCCGCACGGCGGGAGAAGGGTGTGCTGGGCGGATGAGGGCCTTGATACGCCAGCGGAAAGCCAGTTCCGGAAGTACCTGGCCGACCACTAGCGCATCGGGGTCCCGGCACACCCTTCTCCCGCCCGGCGGGAGAAGGTGCCCGCAGGGCGGATGAGGGCTCGATACCCTGCCCTCACACCACCGCATCCACCTGCATTTCCGGCCGTGCCGCATCGAAGGCCGGCAGCGCCAGGCAGGCCTGCTCGATTCGTTGCAAGGTCGGATACGGCGCCAGATCGACCTCGAAGCGATGCGCGTTGTACAGCTGCTGAATCAACACGCAATCGGCCAGGCCTGGCGTCTTGCCATGGCAGAAGCGCCCGGTGTGCGCATCGCGCGCCAGTTGCTTTTCCAGTGCGGCGAACCCACGCTNCGGCGGGAGAAGGTGCCCGCAGGGCGGATGAGGGCTCGATACCCTGCCCTCACACCACCGCATCCACCTGCATTTCCGGCCGTGCCGCATCGAAGGCCGGCAGCGCCAGGCAGGCCTGCTCGATGCGTTGCAAGGTCGGATACGGCGCCAGATCGACCTCGAAGCGATGCGCGTTGTACAGCTGCGGAATCAACACGCAATCGGCCAGGCCTGGCGTCTTGCCATGGCAGAAGCGCCCGGTGTGCGCATCGCGCGCCAGTTGCGTTTCCAGTGCGGCGAACCCACGCTGCATCCAGTGCCGGGTCCAGCGCTGACGTTGCGCGACGTCCAGCGCGAACTCGCGCTCCAGCAGCTGGGTCACGCGCAGATTGTTGAGCGGATGCACATCGCAGGCGATGAGCTGCGCCAGCGCGCGCACGCGGGCGCGCTCGGCCGGCGCAGCCGGCAGCAAGGCCATGGTGTCCGCGAACGCCTCATCCAGATACTCCAGGATCGCCAGCGACTGCGCGATCACCACGTCGCCGTGCCGCAGCGTCGGCACCAGTTCCTGCGGGTTGAGCTGCGCATAGGCCGGGGCATGTTGCTCGCCGCCATCGCGCACCAGATGCACCGGATGCGCGAGGTAGGCCAGCGCCTTCAGCTGCAGCCCGATGCGCACGCGGTACGCGGCGCTGGAGCGCCAGTACGAAAACAGTTCCAGTGGCGCACTCATGCCCGGCCCCGCATGCGCTGTTGTGCCGGCGCCCGCGCCGCCGTCATGGCAGCGGCTGACGTTCGACGCGCTGCTCGATCGCCCCGAAGATGCTGGCGCCATCGGCGGTGAACATCTCGATCCGCACCACGTCGCCGACGGACAGGAACGGCGTGCTCGGCGCACCGTCGCGCAGGGTTTCCACCACGCGCTGTTCGGCAAAGCACGAGGCGCCCAGCGTGGTGTCCTGGTTGGCAATGGTGCCGGAACCCACGATCGTGCCGGCCGACAGCGGCCGGGTCCTGGCCGCGTGGGCGATCAGCTGGGCGAAGTCGAACTGCATGTCGTTGCCGGCCTCCGGCGCACCGAACCAGGCACCATTGACGTGGGTGACCAGCGGCAGATGCACCTTGTTCTCGCGCCAGGCCTCGTCCAGCTCATCGACGGTGACGAACACCGGCGACAGCGCCGAGCGCGGCTTGGATTGCAGAAAGCCAAAGCCCTTGGCGAGCTCGGCCGGGATCAGGTTGCGCAGCGACACGTCGTTGACCAGGCCAACCAGCTGGATATGCGCGGCGGCCTGCTCGGGCGAGGCGCCCATCGGCACATCGTCGGTGATCACCACGATTTCGGCTTCCAGATCGATGCCGTGGTCTTCGCTGATCACCTTGATCGCATCGCGCGGGCCGTAGAACCCGGCGCTGGTGGCCTGGTACATCAGCGGGTCGGTGTAGAAGCTTTCCGGCACCTCGGCGTTGCGTGCGCGGCGCACGCGTTCCACGTGCGGCAGGTAGGCGCTGCCATCGACGAATTCGTAGGCGCGCGGCAACGGTGCGGCCAGCGCCTGCAGATCCAGGTCGAACACGCCATCGGCGCTGCCCTCGTTGAGCGAGGCCGACAAGGCATTCAGGCGTGGCGCGACATTGCTCCAGTCTTCCAGCGCGCGCTGCAGCGTGGGCGCGATGCCGGTGGCGCGGACCGCGGTGCGCAGGTCGCGCGCGACCACGATCAGGCTGCCATCGCGGCCGCCTTCCTTCAGGGAACCTAGCTTCATGACCGTCCTGTGCTGTGGCTGATCGGTCGATTGTACGGCCTGCCGCAACAGTGGTTGCAACTGAAACAACTGACCCGTAGCCCAACCGTTGAACTCGCCTTTTGTGCAGCGCGCCAAACGGGCGTACACTGGCCCGGTCTGCATGCGGCCGTCCGTTTCCCTTAGGGACAGCCGGCGAGGCCAGGATCGATCGATCCGCTCGCCCGCCCCACCCGACGCCTTTCGTGGTGCCGACAAACCCATCGCTTCTTGATTGGGTTGTTCCACCATCTCGCAGCGCGGTTCACGGGAACGCTCCGAGCCTCACTTTTTTGCATCTGCAATGCGTTCGTGCTCCGGGCCTGTCCTGGTGGCGACGCTTTACTTGGAGCTTCCTGATGTCTTTTGAATCCCTGGGCCTGGCGCCCTTCCTGCTGCGCGCGTTGGCCGAGCAGGGCTACGAAACCCCCACCGCGATCCAGCAGCAGGCGATCCCGCTGGTGCTGGCAGGCCACGACCTGCTGGCCGGCGCACAGACCGGTACCGGCAAGACCGCCGCGTTCGGCCTGCCGCTGCTGCAGCACCTGGGCACCAGCCCGCAGCCGGTCAACGGCCCGCGCAAGCCGCGCGCACTGATCCTGACCCCGACCCGCGAGCTGGCCACCCAGGTGCACGACAGCCTGCGCGGCTACAGCAAGTACCTGCGCATCCCGAGCGCGGTGATCTACGGCGGCGTGGGCATGGGCAACCAGCTCGATACGCTGCGTCGTGGCGTGGACCTGCTGATCGCCTGCCCCGGCCGGCTGATCGACCATATCGAGCGTCGCAGCGTGGACCTGTCCGGCATCGAAGTGCTGATCCTGGACGAAGCCGATCGCATGCTCGACATGGGCTTCCTGCCGTCGATCAAGCGCATCCTGACCAAGCTGCCGCGCCAGAACCGCCAGACCCTGCTGTTCTCGGCCACCTTCGAAGAGAACATCAAGCAGCTGGCGCTGGAGTTCATGCGCAACCCGATGCAGATCCAGGTCACCCCGAGCAACACCGTGGCCGAGAGCATCACCCACCGCGTGCACCCGGTCGATGGCGCGCGCAAGCGCGACCTGCTGCTGCACCTGCTGGCGCAGGACAGCCGCGAGCAGACCCTGGTGTTCGCCCGCACCAAGCATGGCAGCGACAAGCTGGCGCTGTTCCTGGAAAAGTCCGGCATCAAGACCGCGGCGATCCACGGCAACAAGAGCCAGGGTCAGCGCATGCGTGCGCTGAGCGACTTCAAGGCCGGCCGCGTGACCGTGCTGGTGGCCACCGATATCGCCGCGCGCGGCATCGACATCGACCAGCTGCCCAAGGTCATCAACTACGACCTGCCGATGGTGGCCGAGGATTACGTGCACCGCATCGGCCGCACCGGCCGTAACGGCTCCACCGGCGAGGCGATCTCGCTGGTGGCGCAGGACGAAGCCAAGCTGCTGCGCCAGATCGTGCGCATGCTGGGCCGCGACGTGGAAATCCGCGACGTGCCGGGCTACGAGCCGCAGACCCCGATCCGCTGGGGCAACAGCGCGCCGGGGCGTGCCGAGCAGCCGGGTGGCGATCGCGCGCCGCGCAAGAGCCACGCCCGTCGTCCGCATGGCGATGCACCGCGTCAGGCGCATGCGCATGCCGGCCCGAAGAAGCCCGGTGGCCAGCGCAGCAGCGGTCCGCGTCAGGCCGGTGCGGGCGCGGGTGCCGGTGCAGGCCGTCGCGACAGCGGCCGTGGCGGCCAGCGCCCGAGTGGCACGCGCTGAATCCCGCGCGCCGGTGTGATCGGCGCTGATGCATGAAGCGATAAAAAAAGCCGCCCTTCGGGGCGGCTTTTTTGTGGGTGCACGCTGGGCGATGTGGATGTACCGCTACCGGCGCGTTCCAAGAGGTGCGACGCAGCGTGCTCCCACACAGACGCCCCTGCCCTGCCGCCGGCGTCCTGCTGCCTAGCCTTCGATCAATGCGGTATTGCGATCGATCGCCTCGCGATACCGATCCAGCACCGCGGCAGTCTGCACGATGTAGGCGCTCAGATCGCCCCAGCGCCGGTCTTCCAGCGCTTCGCGGATGCCCGGCAGGGTCTTGACCTCGTAGCCGGTGGCCAGGCCCGGTGCGTAGATCAGATTGCGGTACCACGGCCGGCCCGGCAAACCGCCTTCGGCCAGCAGGGTCTGGTCGATGCGCTGCAGCGAGGCATTGAGCTTGCCGCGCACGCCTGCATCCAGTGCGCCGCCGCGCGATGCCAGCGCATCGTCATAGCGCTTGGCACTGGCCTGCAATCGCGCGATGGCCTGGTCCAGCGCGGCGAAGTCGATCTGCGGCACCGCGGCTTTCGGCTCGGGGGCGCGTTGCGGCCGGTTCGGGTGATCGACGGCCGCATAGGCGCCGGCCTGCAGCAACTCGGCCTGGGTGCGTGCGGCAGTGCGATCGCTGTCGGCCTGCTGCTTGAGCTCCTGCGCGTAGCCGGCCACCGCGTCGGCGAAGTCGCCGAAGCGTTGCGGCAACACCGGCGCGTTGGCCACGCGCAGCACCGTGCGGCCGACCGTCTGCGACAACAGCGGCAGATAGCTGAAATTCGGATCGATGTAGCGTGCAAAGTAATCGTAGGAGTCGTACAGCGAGTGATAGACGCCGCTGCCGCCGCCCTGCCCGCCATAGCCCAGGTCCAGCGTGGCCAGCCCCAGATGCTGCAGGAACGGGCTGTAGTCGCTGCCCGAGCCGAGCGCCTTCAGCGGCACGTCGCCGCCGGCTGCGAGCTGCCTGGCGATGTCCTTCTGCGCCGGCTTGGCGGTGGGCGCCAGCGCGTCGATACGCGCACGGGCGCGTTGCCGTTCGAGCACGCTCACGCCGCTGTCGGGGTCGCGCAGATCCGCCGCCACGCCGTTGACCAGCCGCTGCAGCGCGTGGCTGCCGCCGGCATTGAGAAAGCCGCGTCCGTTGCCGTCGGTGTTGACGTACAGCACCGCCTTGCGGCGCAGTTCGTCGGCGTGCTGTTCGGCCCATTCGGTGGAGCCGAGCAGGCCGGCCTCCTCGCCATCCCAACTGGCATAGACGAGCGTGCGCTTGGGGCGCTGGCCCTGCCTGGCCAGCTCGCCGATCGCCTTGGCTTCGGCCAGCAAGGCGGTGGTCCCCGAGAGTGGATCGGCCGCACCGAATACCCAGCCGTCGCGGTGATTGCCGCGCACCACCCACTGGTCCGGATATTCGCTGCCACGCAGGGTGGCGATGACGTTGTAGATGGTCTTTCTGCCCCAGTCCGCATCGACCTTCAGATGCACGCGCGCGCTGTCGTCGCCGCCGATGCGGTAGGTGATCGGCAGCGCGCCGCGCCAGTCCTCCGGTGCCACCGGCCCGCCCAGGGCGGCCAGCAAGGGTTGCGCGTCGCCCCAGCTGATCGGCAGGGTCGGGATCTTCAACACGCTGCCGGCCTGGTCGATCTTCAGGCGTTTGGCGCCCTTGCTGGCGCCGACGCCCGGGGTGAGCGGGTCGCCGGGATAGATCGCGAAATTGGCGACCGAGCCGCGTTGCACGCTCCACTGATTGCGCGCCGGGCCATCCGGATACGCCCGATCCTGGAAATACCCATCGTCGCGCGGATCGGAATAGATGATCGCGCCGATCGCGCCATGCTCCTGCGCCAGGCGCGGCTTGAGCCCGCGCCAGCCCTTGCCGTAGCGGGCGATGACGATCTTGCCGCGCACATCCACGCCGTTGCGTGCCAGCGCTTCGTAGTCTTCGGCGATGCCGTAATTGACGTAGACCAGATCGCCGGTGACATCGCCGTTGCCGCCGTAGATGACGTAGGGCGGCAAGACGTTCTCGGTTTGGGTGGAGGTGCTGTCGCCTGGCAGCGGCGGCTCCTTCAGACGCGCGACATACGGTTTGGCACCGAGCAATTCCAGCTGCGAGGTCCTGGGCGAGGGCCACAGCACCTCGAAGGTTTCGATGCGTGCATCCCAACCGTAGCCGCGCAGGCGGTTTTGCAGATCGCGCGCATTTTCCAGGTTATGCGGCGCGCCCACATGGTTCGGCGCCGACGCCCATTGCTTCAACCAGCCGCGATAATCGGCGTCCTGCAAGCCGCTATCGAAACGCGCTTCGAGCGCGCGTTGCGCCTGTGCGGCGGCGGTGTCGTAACCCGGCAGCGCGACGGGTTGTGCTGCAGGTTGCGCCGCCAGGGCAGGCGCGACGAGTGCCAGGGCGAGTAGCCAGGCGTGCTGCGAAGAGGTCATCGTGATTCCTTGAAAGTGTTCAGGGCCAATGGCGCTGCAGTGGTTCAGAGCGGTGGCAGGCAGAGCCACCATTGCACGGCTGCGGTCGCGAACCTAGCTGCGGCTAGTGTGCAGGAGCACGCTTGCGCGCGATGGGGCCTGACCGGCACTCCCACCTCGCGCACAAGCGCCGTACGTATGCCGATCAGAATCGGTAATCCAGGCCGACGGTGAAATAGCGCCCACGCAGGTCGTACTGGGTGAAGTCGTAAGGCGCGCGAATGCCCGGGAACGAGGCATCGACCGGCGGCTGCTTGTCGGCCAGGTTCTCGACCTTGGCATACAGGGTGAGCTTGTCGATCCCGGTGTACCCCAGATACAGGTCGAACTGGTTGTAGTCGCCTACGCGCGACTGCACGGCGCTGGCCGCCGCGCTGGCCTTCTGGTCGTAGCCACCGGTGTAGTACCAGGTCAGTGCGGCGCTGAGGGTGCCCAGGTTCCAGTCCAGCGTGGTGGTCGCCTTGTTGCGCGGCAGCGACGGGCCGAGATTGCTGCCGGCGTAATCCTGCAAAGGGCCACCGACCACGGTGGGGCGACGGTAATCGCGCACGTGGGTATAGGCGGTGTTGAGGCCAAAGTTGCCGGCCGCTTCGGTGCGCCAGCGCTGGCGTAATTCGACATCGAGACCGGAGGTCGTCAGCTCGCTGAGGTTTTGATAACGGTTGTAGACCGCCACCAGCGTGCCACGCGCATCGCGGATGACGTCAGCCGGGTCGTTGTTCTGCACGATGGTGGCGTTGTTGCCGGTGCCGACCAGATTCTCCAGGTCGATCTTGTACCAGTCCACGCTCAGGCTGGTATCGGCCCACGGCGACAGCACCACACCGAAGTTGTAGCTGCGCGTGCGCTCGGGTTCGAGCGCGGTGTTGCCGACGGTGAAAAAGGTCGGGTTCTGGCGCGAGCCCGGCACGTCCGGATCGAACGGATCGACCACCGAGCCATAGGAGATATTGGTGCTGGCTGCATTCTCCGACAACGATGGTGCGCGAAAGCCGCGCGAGGCGGCCGCGCGTACCAGCAACGTATCGAGCGGTTGCCAGCGCAGGCTGGCCTTGGGCGAAAACGCCTCGCCGAAATCGCTGTAGCGATCGCCGCGCCCTGCCAGTTGCAGTTCCAGCGACCGCAACAGCGGCAGGTTGACCTCGGCATACAACGCCGACACCCTGCGCTCGCCATCCACCGCGGCGATTGCGGGGCGGATCTGCAGGCCCTGGTCGATCTGCCAGGGATTGCGCGAGACCAGCTCTTCCTGCCGCCATTCGGCACCGGCGGCGAATCCGACGCTGCCGGCCGGCAGCTCGAACAGGTTGCCGGACACCTTGGCATCGACGCCGCGCAGCGTCGATTGCGCCGGGCGCAGCGTGCTGAGGTTGATGCCGTCGATCACCGACTGCGGCGTGGCCGCTGGATCGAGCAGGTTGTAGCTGCCGTCGGCCAGCGCCTGCGCCAGGGTGAAGCGATTGGCGAAACCGCCGGAGACGGTCTCATGCTCGGTGCTGCGCGCGGCGAACGCCGCCGCTTCCCAGTCCCAGCGCTCGGTCTTGCCGCGCACGCCGCCGAGAAAACGGTAGGACTGCGAGCGGTTGGTTTTGACCGTCTGGCCCAGGTCGAAGAAGGTGTATTCGATCGGCACCGCGCTGCCGTACGGGTTGTACGGGCTGGAGGCCGGCAACAGGTTGGACACCGGCTCGGCCAGCCCGGTGGTGGCATTCAACGCAAAGCGGCCGCCCTCCAGGGTGAAGTACGGGCTGGAACCGAAGATCGACACGCCCTTGACCTCGCTGTAGAGCGCCTCGCCGAAGGCTTCGACGGTATCGCTGAGCCGGAAGGTGGCGTTGGTGTAGGCCTGATAGCGCTTGGTCGAGGGGATCAGCGTGGTGAACGGCGCCTGGTTGAAGCCGCAGGTCTCGCCGGCCAGGCCGTCGATCGGCGCGCTGGCGGTCAATACCGTGCCGGCGGGGCAGTTGCCTTGCGCATCCAGCATCGGCACCGAGCGGCCACCGACCAGGTAACGCGCGCCCTTGGCCGACCAGCCATTCCAGCGCCCGCCGGGCAGGTCGGTGTAGATGCCCGAGCGGGTCAGCGCGCGCTGGTCCTGATCCAGCCGGTCGCGGTTGTAGGCGTCGAAACTGAAAAGGAGGTTGTAGCCGTCGCTGTCCAGGTCGCCGATGCCGCCGATGAACTTGGCACGCTGGGTGTCCATGCCGCCCTGATCGGAGCTGCCGCCGCTCAAGCCCAGCTCGGCACCCTGGAAATCCTGCCGGGTGATGATGTTGACCACCCCGGCCACCGCATCGGAGCCGTACACGGCAGAGGCACCGTCCTTGAGCACCTCGATGCGTTCCACCGCCACCAGCGGCAGCGCATTGAGGTTGACGAAGGTGTCGCCCAGGCCATTGGCAGGAAAGCCATAGTTGGCCAGCCGGCGTCCGTTGAGCAGCACCAGCGTGTTCTTCTGCGACAGCCCGCGCAGGCCGATGCCCGCCGAGCCGGAGGCCCACCCGTTGTTGGTGGTTTCGTTGGTGGCGTTGCCGGTGTTGGCCGAGATCGCGCGCAGCGCGTCGGCCACGGTGACCTTGCCGGACTGCTCCAGCTGCTGGCGGTCGATCACCTGCACCGGGTTCGGGCCTTCGCTGTCGGTGCGCTTGATGTTGGAGCCGGTGACGCTGACGGTGGCCAGGGTCTTGCCCGTGCCGGGTGTCGCGTCATCGGCATGGGCGAGGGGAATCAGCGCGGACAGAACGGCAGCGGACAGCAGATAAGGCATCGGGCGCTTCACGCACGGCCTCCATGAATGGGGGGTGTTGCAGTGGGCCATGCGCAATCGATTAACAAAAATTACAGATCTGCATAGAGATATGACGCGCGGTGACACGCGCTGGCGGCCTGAAGCGGTAGGCGCAGGTCCGAACGCATCTAACCGGTGCGGCGCTTGGGGCGACGCGGCCGGCGCCTGTTGCGATTCCACGCAGGGCACTGCGCCGTTTCACCGCGACCGGGGCAGCCCGGCAGGCACCGGCGCACTTACAATGGCACCCATGGATATCTTCAAAGTCTTTACGCTCGAAGCCGCGCACCGGCTTCCCAATGTGCCGCCCGGCCACAAGTGCGCCCGCCTGCACGGGCATTCGTTCCGGGTCGAGCTGCATGTCAGCGGCGAACCCGGCGCCGAGACCGGCTGGATCATGGATTTCGGCGACATCAAGGCCGCCTTCCAACCAATCTACGACCGCCTGGACCACCATTACCTCAACGACATCGAGGGGCTGGAAAACCCGACCAGCGAGCGGCTGGCGATCTGGATCTGGAACCAGCTCAAGCCGGCGCTGCCGCAGTTGAGCGAGATCGTGGTGCATGAAACCTGCACCTCCGGCTGCCGCTACCGCGGCTGATCGCGCAGCGCAGTGTGTGACGCGAGGCCGCCTCCCGGGCGGCCTTGTCGTTTCTGTGGCAGGGGTAATTGACTGATTCCACGACACTTTTAAGCGCGTTTCGGAAAATTTCAGCTAATGTGTTGCGTTGCAGCAATATCCGCGTATGCTGCAACGCAACAAACGGTCACGGCTTTCCCCGAGGGGTTCGCAATGTCGGCGCAGTTCGAAAACAGCTTCACCAGTCAGTTCGCCTCTGTCGCAGCACGTGCCAACCAGTTGGCATTGGACACGCTGGAGCAGAACGTCAACGCAACCACCACGTTCTTCGGTGAATTTGCGCAGGCGCGCGACCTGGGTGCCTACCAGACGCTCTGGCCGAAAGGCCTGCAACTGGCCCGCGACAACCTGGAACGCCTGGCTTCGGCCAATCAGGAAGTGGTCGGGATGGGATTGAAGATGTCCAGCGCGCTGGGACAGTTTGCAACGCAGCAGTTCGGCACCGGCAGCGAACAGGCCGGCGCGACAGGCAAGACCCGGCGCAAGTAACAGCCACCAACATTCAGCGTCTTTGCATGGGTCCCTCCCCCCATGCAATCCGGCCCGACAGATCCCTCCCTCTGTCGGGCTTTTTTATTGCTTGCCGTGCGGGCGTCTTCGATGCAGCACCGGCCCGCGGGCCGCCGCAACGAGCGTACCGGAGCCGGGTGCACGGGAACGACGGCACACCGCCCACTCGCCGGAAGTGCAGGCGCAAGGAGATAACGCACGGCCGCGGTCAGCGGCGACGCGCGTACGCAGGCCGCAGCCCGGGCCGATGAAGAACCTTCCCGCAGCAGCAAAACACGTTATGACCGCCTTTAACTAGGCTGGCAGCTGCAGCCCCTGCGCCTGGCGGGCGGCGTCGGCACCGGGTGCCCAGCGGATCCGGCCCCAGCACGGCATCGCCAGGCGCTGGTGCAGCATGCCGACGTTCTCCTCGATGCGCTCCATCTGCGGGTCGATCTCGTTGGCGATCCAGCCGATGCAGTCCAGCCCGTCGGCGGCGATCGCCGCAGCGGTCAGGCGCGCATGATTGATGCAGCCCAGCCGGATGCCGACCACCAGCACCACGGGCAGCGTGAGCGCGCGGACCAGGTCGGCCTGATCCAGCTCGGCGCTCAAGGGCGCAGCCCAGCCGCCGACCCCTTCCACCACCACCACCTCGGCCTGGGTGCGCAATTGCGCGAAGGCCTGGGCGATCGGCTGCAGCGCCAGGGTCACGCCGACGTCGGCGGCGGCCAGTTCCGGTGCCAGCGGTGCCGGCAACGCGTAGGGATTGAGGGTGGCGTAGTCGGGTCGCGGATCGCTGGCGGCCTGCAGCGCCAGTGCGTCCTCGTTGCGCCAGCCCTGCGGCGTGTGCTCGCAACCGCTGGCTACCGGCTTCATGCCCACCGCCGTGTGGCCCTGCGCGCGCAGTGCGTGCAGCAGCGCGGTGCTGGCCATGGTCTTGCCGATACCGGTGTCGGTGCCGGTGACATACAACGCCGGAAGCTGCATGCGTGTGTTCCTGCGGCCGCGCCGCGGTTGCCGTGGGGGCGCGCAGCATAGCGTGCGGATCCGAACGCGCGGCTGAGTCGCAATGCCGCTGCGGACGGCCGCTGCTAAACTTCGGCCATGTTCGCCACCTCTTCGCTGACCGGCAGCAAGCCGGAACAATACGCCCAGCTCACCGCCCAGGCCCAGGCACTGGTGCACGGCGAGCCGGACCGGATCGCCAATGCTGCCAACCTGGCTGCGCTGGTCTTCAATTCGCTGCCGTCGCTCAACTGGGCCGGCTTCTATTTCTACGACGGCCGCGAGCTGGTGGTGGGGCCATTCCAGGGCTTGCCGGCCTGCGTGCGCATTCCGCTGGACAAGGGCGTGTGCGGCGCGGCCGCCAGTACCCGGCAAAGCCAGCGTATTGCCGACGTGGATGCCTTCCCCGGGCATATCGCCTGCGATTCGGCCTCGCGCTCGGAGCTGGTGATCCCGCTGGTCAAGGGCGATGCGCTGATCGGCGTGCTGGATCTGGACAGCCCGGAGCTGGATCGCTTCGACGCCGACGACCAGCGCGGCCTGGAAGCCATCGCGCAGGTCTTTGTCGGCGCGCTGACGTGACCACCGAACGGCTGCGCAACATCGGCCCGAAAAGTGCGGCGTGGCTGCGCCAGGTCGGCCTGCGCACGCAGCAGGACCTGCAGGCAGTGGGCGCGGTGGGCGCATTCGTCAAGGTGCGCCGGGCCGGCTTCAAGCCCAGCCTCAACCTGCTGTATTCGCTGGAAGGTGCGTTGACCGACTGCCACTGGCAGGACGTGCCGGAAGCGCGCAGGCATGCCTTGCTGGCCGAATACGAAGCGGTCAGCGCGCTGTTGCCGGTGCGTGGCCGCGCGGTCGCCGGGCCGGTGGAAACCGTGCACTACGCACGTGCCGACAACGACGATACGCACGGTGAGATGGGCCAAGCAGACGACGACACTGCGGACCTGAGCGCAACGCGCGACGACTGAGGGTCTACACCGAGGTGTCACCGCTGCATGCGTGCGGCATCAACACTGCGATCCGCGGCAGCGTGCTTGTCGAGCGGGTTCTCCTCGAACGCCTGCTTGATGGGATGTCATCGACGCGTCGCTGCATCCCGCAACGTTGGCGCAAGCGATGCGCCCAACGTCTGGCCATGGCTGAGGCCTGGCAGCGGTTGATAGTCGGCGGCGAGGCCGGGTAACGACGACAACAGCGCAACGAGACGTTGTGCGGCCTGTGGATCTGCGCGCGGCCGCCCCGGGCGATCCGGTTTTGCGTTGTTCGCCGATGGTGCGCCCTCGCCTGCCATCAGCGTCAGCCGACGCCTGGATGGCTGCGTGCCCGCCGAACGCTCCCGTGCATGGTCGACCACACGCTGCGCCTGCTGCACGGCAAACCCATCGCCCCACCACAGCGACGGATCGACCGCGACGTAGTGCTGGAACAGCTGCGGCTGCGTCAGCAACACCTGCAGCACGAACAGCCCGCCATACGAATGGCCCCAGAGCGTCTGCCGCTGACGATCCACCGCCACGCGCGCTTCCACCTGCGGGCGAATGCGTGTGGCGATCAGCTGCGTGAATACCGCCGCACCGCCGGTCCTGCGCTGCGGATTCAGCGGATCGGTTTCCACCCGCCCGTCGCCGTAGCGCGCGGGCGTGTAGTCCAGGCTGCGCCCCACCGCATCGATGCGCAACGCGCTGTCGTCGGCGATGAACACCAGCACCGGCGCATCGCCGTGGGTGGACAGGCTGTCGAGCAGGCGCTCATCCAGTTCCATCAATGCCGCATTGCCATCCAGCAGATACACCACCGGATATCCCGCCGCCGGTGGCGCCGCTTTGGGGGTGGCAATGCGCACGCGGTAATGGCGTTGGCCATCGGCCGCAGCCAGGCGCAATGCGCTGAAGACATACGAGGCACTGGGGCGATCGGCGACAGTGCTGCCGATCGTGCGGCTCAGGTCCGGCTGTGCGAAAGCCGGCACCGTGCCGACGATCCACATCAGCACGCCGGCACAGGCTAGCCGCCAGGAATTCTGTCGCGTCACTGCATGCTCTCCTCGTGCGGCGCGCACGTTCGCGCGCGGTGCCGCATTGCTGTCAGAAACCAAAACTCAGGCTCGCCCAATACGCGCGCCCCGGTTCGTTGTAGGTGGCCGCCCCCGCCGCGCCGCCGGTGTTGTTGGTGCCTTCGCGGAACAGACGGGTGTCGAACAGGTTGTCCACACCGACGCCCACGCTGACCTTGCGGGTGATCCGGTAACGCGCGCTGACGCCCCACAGATCGTAGGGGTCGCGCGCGTCGGGGGCGATGGCACCGCCGCTGGTGCTCGATTGCGTGGCCGACTCCTGCTTGCCGTAGAAGGTGCCGGTGAGTAGCAACGACACCGCCTGGGTCGGTTGCCAATCCAGCGTGGTGTTGACCGTGTATTCCGGGATCACCGACAGCGGCTGATCGGTCGCGGTGTTCTTGTTCTCGATCATGTAGGTGACATTGGTATTCCACTTCAACACGCGGCCCTGCTCGCCCAGCAGCGGCAGGGTGAGATTGCCTTCCACGCCCTGCACGATCGCTTCCGATGCGTTGGTCCACTGGAACACCTGCCCGCGCCGGTCGACCGTGACCCCGACCGGCACCATTCCGGCGACGATCTTGTCGTCGTAGGCATTGTGGAAGTACGTCAGCGAGGCATGGTGACCGCTCTGCGGTGCCCACTCGAGGCCGATTTCCTTGTTGATGCTGGTCTCCGGATCGAGATCGTCGTTGCCCTGGATATAGCAGCCCGAGCCGAGATTGGGGAACAGCACCGGGCAGCCATTGCCGCGCGTGTAGTACAGGTAATTGGCGTTGGACTGGTACAGGTTGGGCGCCTTGAAGGCGCGCGCGATGCCGCCCTTGAGCAACCAGTCGTCGCTGAGCTTGTACTGCACGTTGAGGCTGGGGCTGAGGTTGTTGCCGAACTGGCTGTGGTGATCCAGCCGCACACCCGGCGTCAGCGTCAGCCGCTCGCTGGCGTAGATGTTGTCTTCCAGATACACCGCGCTGAGCGTGGCCTCGCTGCGCGGGCTGCGCGTCCCGTTGGGAAGGCCGGGGAAACCACCGCCGGCACTCACCGTCTGCGACATCGAGTACGCATCGCTGAGGCGGCTCTGGCGGCGCTCGAAGCCCAGCGTCAGCACCTGCTCGGCCCAGGCCTGCAGCGGCAGGTTGAACTCGCCGTCGATGTTGAGATTGTCGAGCGTGGCGGTGGAGTTGAGCAGGCTGGCGGCAATGGAGCCTTCCGGGCCGCCGGCCAGGCCTTCATTGAGGCGGGTATTGTCGGTGCCTTCATAGGCGGCGGTGAGGCGCGAGGTGCCGAGCGCCCAGGTGCCGCGATGGGTCAGCGAGGCGGTGCGGCGGATCATGGTGTTGGTTTCGCTGCCGAACAGTGCGCCCAGGTCGGCACCGGCCAGGCCGTCGGCGCTGACCGCACGATCACCGGCGTACAGATTGCCCTGGCGGCTGAAGCCGGCATCGAGTTCGATCACCTGGCCTTCGACCGGATCCCAGCGCAGCAGGCCGTTGATGTCCTTGTTGCGCACACCCTCGCGCCCGGCCGGCGGCACCGCAGCGGCGCTGCTGGCAAAGCGGCGATTGAGCTCCAGCGAATCCGGATCGGTCTTGTTGAGGTTTCCATACAGGCGGAACGAGAACGTGTCGCTCAGCGGCCCGCTGAGCTGGAAGCCGGCCCGCTGGCCACCGCCTTCGGCACTGTGCTGCGGCACCAGGCCGAACAGGTTCATCGAGCCGGTCAGATGGCCGGTGGGCTTCTTGGTGATGATGTTGACCACGCCGCCGGAGGCACCGGAGCCATAACGTGCCGCCGCCGGGCCGCGCAGCACTTCGATGCGCTCCACCGCCTCGGCCGGCACCCAGTTGGTGTCGCCGCGCGTATTGCGCTCGCCGCTGCGGCCCATGCGCACCGCATCGCGCGATCCCACCGGCTTGCCATCGACCAGAATCAGCGTGTTTTCCGGGCCCATGCCGCGCAGGTCGATCTGGCGGTTGTTGCCGTACTGGCCGGAGGCACTGTTGCCGGTGAGATTGACGCCCGGCATGGTGCGCAGCAACTGCGACAGATCGTTGACCGGCGGACGCCGCTCGATGTCTTCGGCGGTGATCACCGATGCGCCCAGCGCCTGGCGGGCGATCTGCGCGGCGGTGACGTGCACGGTGTCCAGCGACTGCGGATCGGCCGCTACCTCTTCGGCAGATGCGCTGCAGACGGCGCTGCCACAGCCAAGCGCAATGGCCAGCACCAGCTGACGGCGGGACGCCACGGGACCGCGTGCAGACGCAGACCTGCATGACCGGCGTGATGCGGACATTCTCAAACCTCTCGACAGGAGATGGACCTCTGGCGACGGCTTGAGGTGATACGTGGGGGAGCTGCGTGCCGCAGGCACGCGATGTGCTTGCCAGGCGCTGACGCAGTCAAGATTGTCCGCACATTCTACACGGATGCGATTCATTCTCAAATGAAACGACCGCGCTAGCGGAGCGGCATGCGGCACTGGCCGAACCAGCGCGGCGCGTTGTGACAAGGCGCTGCGCACCGTTTGCAGACAGGTGCGCGTGCCGGCTGGCTTACGCTGCCGGTCTCATGCCTGCGACAGTGATCCAGGGCGGCAAGCCGACCGCGGCATTGCTGCTGCACGCCATGCTGGACGCTGCCTACACCCGGTGCCGATCCCCTTGCGCGTCCTGCCTCAAGGCAAGCAGCTCGCGCATGTCATCCATGATCGCCACCGCGCCGGCGCTGTGCACATCGAAGCCGCGCAGATAGCCGTAACGCACCATCGCCAGCGGCATTGCCGCGGCGTTTGCCGCCGCCGCATCGGTGGCCGAATCGCCGACCATCAGGCACTGCTGCGGGGTAAGCCGGAACTGGCTGGCCAGGTGCAGCAGCGGCGCTGCATCGGGTTTGCGCTGCGGCAGCGAATCGCCACCGAGCACGCTGCTGAACTGCGCAGCGATGCCCAGATGCTCCAGCAGCGGCGCGATGAAGCGCGCGGGCTTGTTGGTGCACAGCGCCAGCGTGGCACCAGCCTCGCGCAGGCCGGCCAATGCCTCGGCAACACCGGGATAGAGCTGCGGGTTGTGCAGCAGGCTGGCCTGGTAGTGACGCATCATCACCGGCATCTCGGTATCGGCATCGTGCGTGCCGCCGGCTTCGCGCAGGGCGGTGGCAAGCAGCACGTGCACTCCTTCGCCGATCCAGCTGCGGATCGTCGCCTCGCTGAACTGCTGCAGCCCGAGTTCCTGCAAGGTGGCATTGAGCGCTTCGGCGATATTGGGTGCGCTGTCCACCAGCGTGCCATCCAGGTCGAAGATCACCAGCGGATACGGAAACATGCGCACAGTCTCGTTGGGGGAGCGGCCTGCAGTGTACGAGCGACGGGATTCAGGACGCGTCACCGTGGCGCGCCTCAGATGTTCGATGCAGGCGCCGATGCAGGTGCGCATGCGTGCGTGGCTGCCGTCATCGCTGCACGCTGCACGCCACGCCCGCAGCAACGCGGGTGTGCCACGCGCACTCACTGTGCCTGCGGCATCTCGCCGAACAACTCGCCCTGTACCGCGCCCGCTTCCGCGTCGCTGAAACCGCTCAAGCCCACCCCGACCAGGCGATAGCGCGTGTCGTCGGGCAACTCCACGCGCCGGGTCAGCGCCAGCGCGATCTCCGCCAATGCCTCCAGCGAGGCCGGTGGCTGATCCGGCGTGTAGGAACGGGTCAGGATGCGAAAGTTGGAAGTCTTCAACTTGAGCACCACGGTGCGCCCGATCCGCTCGGTGCGGCGCGTGGCCAGCCAGGTCTTCTCGGCCAGGCGCAGGATGTGCGGATCCAGTGCCTCCAGTGCGATGTCCTCGCTGAAGGTATCTTCCGAGGACACCGACTGCACCTCCTGATCCGGCTCGACCGGGCGTTCGTCGATGCCGCGCGCGCGCCGGTACAGGCTCTGCCCGAAGCTGCCGAAATGCGCCTGCAGTTCTTCCAGGGGGCGCAGCCGCAGATCGGCCACGGTGACGATGCCCAACGCCGCCAGCTTGCCATCCATCACCTTGCCCACGCCGGGAATGCGGTTGACCGGCAGCGGCAGCAGGAAGGCATCCACGCGACTGGGTGCGATGACGAACTGCCCATCGGGCTTGCGCCAGTCCGAGGCGATCTTGGCCAGGAACTTGTTCGGTGCGATGCCGGCCGATGCGGTGAGCCGGGTTTCCTCGCGGATCTGGCTGCGGATCAGCTGCGCGATTTCGGTGGCCAGTTGCATGCCGGTCTTGGCCTGCGTGACATCCAGATAGGCTTCGTCCAGGGACAGCGGCTCGACCAGGTCGGTGTGGCGATGAAAGATCTCGCGCACCTGCCGCGACACCGCCTTGTAGCGTGCAAAATCCGGCGGCACGAACACCGCATCCGGACACAGGCGTTCGGCGCGCAGCGCCGGCATGGCCGAACGAATGCCATAGGTGCGCGCTTCGTACGAGGCCGCGCACACCACCGAGCGCGCACCGCGCCAGGCCACCACCACCGGCTTGCCGCGCAGCGATGGGTCGTCACGTTGCTCCACGGACGCGTAGAACGCATCCATGTCCACGTGCACGATCTTGCGCATCAAGCTGGCATCTCTCCGAAAGCGTCCGGCCATGATAAATCAGCCGCGTCTCACGTCTTGCGCCGCGCCATCGCGCAAGCCCGGGCGCGAACGGACGCAAGCGCTGGGCAGGATGCGCCGCTGCGTCTTTTTCCCAGCGTCCTGCCCCGAGTGCGCACGCCTGGCCGCGCTTGGCCGGAGGCCGTCGCCTGCGCTCGCTATTGTCGGCACAACGCGCTTGCCGCACTGCGCGCGCGGCTGAAAACAGCACGCATGCGTACGGATAAAACGTTTGATTGAACCGCGCGCCCTCATGCACCCTTGCCCGCCTCGCCTTTCGCTTCTTGCAGGACACGTTCGTCATGACTCGTCAAAGTGCGTACTCGCGCGACCAGCTGCTGGCCAGCGCGCGCGGGGAATTGTTCGGGCCCGACAGTGCCCGCCTGCCCAACGATCCGATGCTGATGTTCGACCGCATCACCGAGATCAGCGACAGCGGCGGCGCGCATGGCAAGGGCCTGATCCGCGCCGAACTCGACGTGCGCCCGGACCTGTGGTTCTTTGGCTGCCACTTCATCGACGACCCGGTGATGCCCGGCTGCCTGGGCCTGGATGCGATGTGGCAGCTGACCGGCTTCTTCCTCACCTGGATCGGCGCCGCGGGCCGCGGCCGCGCGCTGGGCTGCGGCGAGGTCAAGTTCACTGGCCAGGTGTTGCCCAGCGCCAAACTGGTCAGTTACGAAATCGATGTCAGCCGCGTGATCAACCGCAAGCTGGTGATGGCGCAGAGCGATGCACGCATGCTGGTGGACGGGCGCGAAATCTACACGGCGAAAGACCTGCGCGTGGGCATGTTCACTTCAACGGAGAATTTCTGATGCGTCGTGTCGTCGTCACCGGAATGGGCATCAATTCGTGTCTGGGCAACGATCTGGACACCGTCTCCAGCGCCTTGCGCGAGAGCCGCTCGGGCATCACCGCATTGCCCGACCATGCCGAGGCCGGCCTGCGCAGCCAGGTGGGCGGCGCGGTGGCGCTGGATCTGGACAGCCTGATCGACCGCAAGCTCAAACGCTTCATGGGCGATGCCTCGGCCTACGCCTATCTGGCCATGCGCGATGCGATCGCCGATGCCGGACTGGATGCCGAGCAGGTCAGCGACCTGCGCACCGGCCTGATTGCCGGCTCCGGTGGCGGGTCCAGCCAGTGGCAGGTGGAAACCGCCGATCTGCTGCGCAACCGCGGCGTGCGCAAGGTCGGCCCGTACATGGTGCCGCGCACGATGTGCTCGTCGGTCTCCGCCTCGTTGGCAACCGCGTTCAAGATCCGCGGCCTGAGCTATTCGCTGTCGGCGGCCTGCGCGACCTCGGCGCATTGCATCGGCGCAGCCGCCGACCTGATCCGGCATGGCGCGCAGGATGTGATGTTTGCCGGCGGCGGCGAAGAACTGCACTGGACCATGAGCGTGATGTTCGATGCGATGGGCGCGTTGTCCACCGGCTTCAACGACCGCCCGGCGGTGGCCTCGCGCCCCTACGATGCGCAGCGCGACGGCTTCGTCATCAGCAGCGGCGGCGGCATGCTGGTGCTGGAGGACTACGACCACGCCATCGCGCGCGGCGCGCGCATCCATGCCGAATTGCTCGGTTATGGCGTGACCTCCGATGGCGCCGACATGGTCGCGCCCAGCGGCGAAGGTGCGGTGCGCTGCATGCACATGGCCATGCACGGCCTGACGCAGCCGATCGACTACCTCAACACCCACGGCACCTCCACGCCGCTGGGCGATGTCACCGAGCTGGGCGCGGTCCGCGAGGTGTTCGGCGACAACGTGCCGCCGCTGTCCTCGACCAAGGCGCTGTCCGGCCATTCGCTGGGCACCGCCAGCGTGCACGAGGCGATCTACAGCCTGCTGATGCTGCGCGACGGCTTCATGGCCGGCTCGGCGCATATCGACGAACTCGACCCGCGCGCCGAAGGCTTCCCGATCCTGCGCCAGACGCAGGACGCCACGTTGAACACGGTGATGTCCAACAGCTTCGGCTTCGGCGGCACCAACGCAGCGCTGGTGTTCGGCCGGGTGTAATGGCGCGGCGCTGGGCGCCGCGCGGAACCGGGAATTGGGGATCGGTGTGCCGGGAGATTGCTCTTGCCACTCCCCACTCCCGATCCCCCAATCCCGGCTCAGCCGGCCATGCCGTTATGCCGCAACAGCGCATCGATGCTCGGGGCGCGCCCGCGGAAGGCGCGGAAGTTGTCGGCCGCACTGCGGCTGCCGCCACGCGACAGCACTTCATGGCGAAAACGCGCGCCGGTATCGGCCACCTGGTCGGGCGCTTCCTCGAAGGCGGCGTAGGCATCGGCGCTGAGCACTTCGGCCCACTTGTAGCTGTAGTAACCGGCGGCGTACCCACCGGCGAAGATGTGGCTGAACTGGTGCGGGAAGCGATTCCACGCTGGCGGGCGGTTGACCGCCACCTCGTCGCGCACGCGCTCGATCAGCTGCAGCACCTTGTCCTGGGTCGGGTCGAAGCTGCTGTGCAGCTGCATGTCGAACAAGGCGAATTCCAGCTGGCGCACGGTGAACATGCCGCTCTGGAAATTGCGTGCAGCCAGCAGCCGGTCGAACAGGTTGCGCGGCAGCGGCTCGCCGGTCTGCACGTGCGCGGTCATCGCCTGCACGCGCTCCCATTCCCAGCAGAAGTTCTCCATGAACTGGCTGGGCAACTCCACCGCGTCCCATTCCACGCCGTTGATGCCGGCCACGCCCAATTCGCCGATGCGCGTGAGCAGCTGATGCAGGCCGTGGCCCATTTCATGGAACAGCGTGGTGACTTCGCCATGCCGGAACGTGGCCGGGGCATCGCCACTGCCGCGGCCGAAGTTGCACACCAGATACACCAGCGGCGTCTGCACGCCATTGGCGGTGTCGCGGCGGTTGCGGCAATCGTCCATCCACGCACCGCCCCGCTTGCCTTCGCGCGCGTACAGGTCCAGATAGAACTGGCCGACCAGCGCGCCCTGCGCATCTTCCAGGCGATAGAAGCGCACGTCCTCATGCCAGACCGGCGCACGATCGAGCTTGACGGTCAGGCCATACAGGCTGTGGATCACATCGAACAGGCCGGCCAGCACCTTCGGCTCGGTGAAGTACTGCTTCACCTCCTGCTCGGAGAAGCTGTAGCGCGCCTGCTTGAGTTTTTCGCTGGCGTAGGCCAGATCCCAGGCCTGCAGTTCGTCCAGGCCCAGCGCATCGCGTGCAAAGGTTTCAAGTTCGGCGCGATCGCGTTGCGCATACGGCTTGGCGCGCACCGCCAGATCGCGCAGGAAGCCCATCACTTCGTCCGGGCTTTGCGCCATCTTGGTGGCGACCGAATATTCCGCGTAACTGGCAAACCCGAGCAGCTGCGCCAGCTCGGCGCGCAGGGCCAGAATACGATCGATAGTGGCACTGTTGTCCAGCGCCGCATCGCCGAACTCGGAGGCGCGCTCGGCGTTGGCGCGATACAGCCGCGCGCGCAGTTCGCGATTGTCCGCATCGGTCTGCACCGGCAGGTAGCACGGCATCTGCAAGGTGAGCTTCCAGCCCGGCACGCCGTCCTTTTCGGCAGCGGCGCGTGCCGCGGCGACCACTTCGGCGGGCAGGCCGGACAGCTCGCTTTCGTCTTCGCTTAGGTACGACCAGGCATCGGTGGCATCGAGCACGTTCTGCGAAAACCTGGCGGCCAGCGCGGACAGTTCTTCCTGGACCTGCGCAAACCGGGCCTTGGACGCGTCATCCAGCTCGGCACCGCCGAGGCGGAAATCGCGCAGCGCGTTTTCCAGCACCTTGCGCCGCGCGGCGTCGTAGTGCGCCGCTTCCGGCGCGTCGGCCAGCGCCTTGTACTGCGCGTACAGCGCCAGGTTCTGCGCCAGCGCACTGCCGAAGCGGCTGAGCTTGGGCAGGTTGCTGTTGTAGGCCTCGCGCAGCTCCGGCGTGTTGACCACCGCCTGCAGATGGCCGACCTGGCCCCAGGCGCGCCACAGCCGCTCGGTGGCATCGTCCAGCGGCACCACGAAGCTGTCCCAGCTGACCGGGCTGACCTGCTCGGCCGCTTTCACTGCGGCCTCGGCGTCGGCCAGCAGTTGATCGATCGCCGGGCCCACGTGCTCGGGGCGGATCGCATCGAAGGACGGCAGTCCGGACAGGTCGAGCAGCGGGTTGGTCATGGGGCGCTCCGGCAGGGGACTGGATCAGGAATCAGGATGAGGCGCTGGCACAGGTTGCGATACACAACGGTTTTGCCAGCGGCGTGCAGGATATGGCGGTCATTCCAGCGCTGCACAAGGCAGCGCCGGCAAGTCGCCGCCGTTGACGGCGACGGCAATGGCCGCATCGCTGTCGGTGACGTCGATCTCGCGCGCCGCGTACCAGGCCGGGTCGTAATAGCTGTGCGCGTAGCGCTCGCCGGCATCGCACAGGATGGTGACGATGGAGCCGCTGCGGCCGGCCTGGCGCATGCGCTGGGCGGCCTGCAGCACGCCGACGAAGTTGGTGCCGGTGGAACCACCGACGCGGCGGCCGAGCGTGGCGCTGACATGGCGCATCGCCGCCAGGCTCAGGGCGTCGGGCACCTTGATCATCATGTCCACGCAGCTGGCGATGAAGCTGGACTCCACCCGCGGGCGGCCGATGCCTTCGATGCGCGAGCCGCCGGTGATGGCCAGCTCCTCGGAGCACTGCCCGTCCACCGCGCGGCAATAACCGTCGAAGAACACCGATACTTCCGGGTCGGCGCACAGGATGCGGGTGGCGTGGCGCCGGTAGCGCACATAGCGGCCCAGCGTGGCGCTGGTGCCGCCGGTGCCGGGGCTGCAGACGATCCAGTCCGGGATCGGATGCGGCTCCTCGGCCAGCTGCTTGAAGATCGATTCGGCGATGTTGTTGTTGGCGCGCCAGTCGGTGGCGCGCTCGGCGTAGGTGAACTGGTCCATGAAATGGCCGCCGGTCTCGCGTGCGAGCTGGTGCGAGGCACTGTCCAGATCGCAGGCACGTTCGACCAGGTGGCAGCGGCCGCCCTGGAACTGAATCGCGGCGATCTTTTCCGGCGAGGTCGACGCCGGCATCACCGCGATGAAGGGCACGCCCAGCAGCCGCGCGAAATAGGCCTCGGAAATGGCGGTCGAGCCACTGGAGGCCTCAATCACCGGCCGCCCGGCACGCAGCCAGCCGTTGGTCAGCGCGTACAGGAACAGCGAGCGCGCCAGCCGGTGCTTGAGGCTGCCGGTCGGGTGGCTGGACTCGTCCTTGAAATACAGGTCGATGCCCGGAAAGCCCGGCAGGTCCATCGGAATCAGGTGGGTGTCGGCCGAACGGTTGAAATCGGCCTCGATCTTCTGGATGGCGGCGGCCACCCACTGGCGCTGCGACATGGCAGGACTGTGCGGCGAAGGAAGCGCCAATTCTACCGCTGCCAGGTGCGCGACCACGGCGGGCGGGTCATCGGGCGGACAGCTGGACGCCGGTGCTATGCTGGCCGCACCTGTCCGCCGCCCTGACTGCCCGTGCTGCGTTGCCTGCTCCGCCTGCTGCTGTGCCTGTGCCTGGTTGCCAATACGGCCACCGGCGCCTGGGCGTCGGTGGGCATGGCGCTGCCGGCCATGGCGTCGGCCGGGACGGTTGCGACCGCGTCGATGGCGCACGCGCCCACGTCGGCCGCGATGCCGTGCCATGCCGACATGCAGCCAACCGCTGCGGCGCATCCCCCCGATAAAACCCAGCATGCGCACCCGGCCGACTGCTGCAAGCTGGGCAGCTGCGATTGCCTGCAGCACTGCAGCCTCGCCCTGCTGACCCTGCCTGCGGTGCCCGCCGGCCTGCCTGGCCGCCCCACCCTGCCTGCCACCCTGGCCGAAGGACGCAGCAGCCCGCTGCCCGAGCAACCGGTTCGACCTCCCATCGCCTGAGCGCTGACGGCTTTCGCCGTCATCGGGCCTGCGTGCGTGTTGCGCAGGGTTTCCAGAGCGATGCGATGCGCTTGCCTTGATTGGCAGGCCGCGCCGGAGATGTCATGTCCTTCGATCCCAGTTCTTTCGATCCACCCTCCAATGGCGGCCTGAGCCGACGCCGCTTCGTGCAAGGCCTGGCCTTGGGCGGGGTTGCCGCAAGCACCGGCCTGTGGCGCAGCGATGCGCGTGCATCCAACCCGGTGAGCACGCCAGTCCTGCGCGGCAGCAGCCAATCGCTGCAGATCGGCCGCATGCCGGTCAACCTCACCGGGCGCACCCGCAGCGCCATCACCGTCAACCAGAGCCTGCCCGCGCCCACGCTGCGCTGGCGCGAGGGCGACACGGTCAGCGTGCGCGTGCGCAATGGGCTGGCCGACCAACCCACCTCGGTGCACTGGCACGGCCTGTTGCTGCCGGCCAACATGGATGGCGTGCCGGGGATGAGCTTCGACGGCATCGCGCCGGGCCAGGAGTATCACTACCGCTTCGCGCTGCGCCAGTCCGGCACTTACTGGTACCACAGCCATTCGATGTTCCAGGAGCAGGCCGGCTTGTATGGCGCCATCGTCATCGACCCGCTGGCGCCGCCGCCGTATCGGCACGACCGCGAGCATGTGGTGCTGCTCTCGGACTGGACCGACCTGGACCCGGCCGCGCTGTTCCGGCGGCTCAAGCAGATGCCCAGCCACGACAACTACGCGCAGCGCACGGTGGGTGATTTCCTGCGCGATGCGCGCGACGACGGCTTGCGCGCAACGCTGGCCGATCGCGGCATGTGGGGGCGCATGCGCATGACCCCGACCGACCTGTCCGACGTCAACGCCAACACCTATACCTACCTGCTCAACGGCGTCGCCCCGGCTGGCAACTGGACCGGGCTGTTCCAGCCCGGCGAGAAGGTATTGCTGCGTTTCATCAACGGCTCGTCGATGACCTACTTCGACATCCGCATCCCCGGCCTGCGCATGACCGTGGTGGCCGCCGACGGCCAGTACGTGCATCCGGTCAGCGTGGACGAGCTGCGCATCGCCGCGGCCGAAACCTTCGACGTGCTGGTCGAACCCATCGGCCAGGATGCATTTACGGTGTTCGCGCAGGACATGGGCCGCACCGGTTTCGCCTGCGGCACGCTGGCGGTGCGGCATGGGTTGCAGGCGCCGATACCGGCGCTGGACCCGCGCGCGATCTTGACCATGCAGGACATGGGGCACGGCGATGGCATGCACCATGCGGTACCGCCGATGCACGGCGCCGCCGGGATGCAGGCCGCGCATGCGGGGCATTCCATGCACACGCATGCCGCTGCCCCGACGGATGCGCACGACAAGACGCCTCGCCACCCTGCCAGCGAAGATGGCAATCCCTTGATCGACATGCGCAGCAATGCCACCGCGCCGCGCCTGGACGACCCTGGCGTGGGCCTGCGCGACAACGGCCGCCGGGTGCTGTGCTACGCCGACCTGCACAGCCTGTTCGAGGATCCGGACGGCCGTGAGCCAGGGCGCGAGATCGAACTGCACCTGACCGGGCATATGGAGAAATTCGCCTGGTCGTTCGACGGCATCGCCTTCGCCTCGGCAGAGCCCTTGCGGCTGCGGTACGGCGAGCGGCTGCGCATCGTGCTGGTCAACGACACCATGATGCAGCACCCCATCCACCTGCACGGCATGTGGAGCGATCTGGAAGACGCCGACGGCAATTTCCAGGTGCGCAAGCACACCATCGACATGCCGCCCGGCACGCGCCGCAGCTACCGCGTCCGCGCCGATGCGCTGGGCCGCTGGGCCTACCATTGCCATCTGCTGTACCACATGGAAGCGGGCATGATGCGCGAAGTGCGGGTGGAGGCATGAGCGCACTGCAGACGCAACACGTGGCGCTGCTCGCACTACTGCTGAGCGCATCGGCTGCTGCACAGGAGCATCAGCATGCGGCGATGGCATCATCCGCGCATGCCGATGATGCGCATGCAATGCAGATGGCTGAGCAGGCAACGGCCTCCCAGCCGCAGACGTCCATCGCAACAGCGACCTCGCCGTCATCCGCGCAGGTGAGCGCAGATGCGATGCAGATGGATCATGCGCATCTGCACCACGTGCAGCACTCCAGCGCTACATCGGCATCGGCATCGACAAACGCTGCTGACGGCACGCCTGCGCAACGCCCGGTACACGCCGACGCTTCGGCAGTGCCGACATCGACGCACCACGCCGGCATGCAGCGCGCCGATGCCGAGCATGCCGCACACCAGACCTCTGCCAATCCACAGCCGGACCCCACCCAGCGATCGCAGGCAGACATCGACCACGACACGATGGAGCACGCGTCCATGGAGCATGCGTCGATGCAACATGGACAGGCGCAGCACGGGGCGATGAATCACACCGGGATGGAACCTACGCCGCCCCCCCGAGCAGCGCCGCAGACACCGGCATCACCCACCGCCAGCGCAGTGCCACGCACGCCGATTCCGGAACCCACGGCCGAGGAAATCGCTGCAGCATTTGCCCCCTTGCAGCACCATGCGATGCACGCGCCAGGCATCAATCACTACGTGTTGCTCGATCGGCTGGAAGCCTTCGACACCACGCGCGGCAGCGGCCAGGACTGGGAAGCACGCGCCTGGATCGGTGGCGATATCGACCGGCTCTGGTTGCGCAGCGAAGGCGAGCGGCAGGACGGGCGTACGCAGGCCGCATCGGTGGAAGCCTTCTATGGCCACGCCATCTCGCCATGGTGGGACCTGCTGGTCGGTGCACGCCAGGACATCGGCGCGGGCGAGCACCGCAGCTGGGCCGCCTTCGGCGTGCAGGGACTGGCGCCCTACAAGTTCGAGACCGAAGCCACGCTCTACGTCGGCAGTGGCAGCCGCGCCGCCTTGCGGCTGGAGGGCGAGTACGAGGTGCTGCTCACCAACCGGCTGATCCTGCAACCGCGTGTGGAAGCCGGCATCGCCCTCACCGATGATGAGCGGCGCGGCGTCGACAGCGGCCTGGAGCAGGTCGAGGTCGGCCTGCGGCTGCGCTACGAAATCACCCGCCGCTTCGCGCCCTATCTCGGCTGGGTGCACAGCCGCAGTTTCGGTGATACCGCCCGCCGCGCTGCGATCGACGATGAGCCTGCACGCGACAGCCGGTTCGTCGCCGGCGTGCGCATCTGGTTCTGAGACAGCCGGTGTGCGCATGGGCCTGGCCATTGGGATTCCGATGCAGGCCCATGCCACGCGCTTGACCAGCGCAGGTCGTGCTGGCGCGTGCGATCGATCAGGGAGCGACGCCAGATCACCGATGCGCACCCTGCAGACATGCCGACAACCCCTGCCCCGCTACCATCGGCACCCAGCGCAGCCCGACCTGCCACGACATTCCACCGAGGAGACCGCAATGCCCTTGACCGACCTGCAACACGTTCCCGGCGCCAGCGCCGCGCCTGCCGACACCGCCGGCTTCGTGTTCAACCACACCATGCTGCGCATCAAGGATGCGCAGCGTTCGCTGGATTTCTACACGCGCGTGCTGGGCTTCCGCCTGCTGGATGCGCGCCATTTTGCCGATGCGCAGTTCAGCCTGTACTTCCTGGCCCTGCTGCCCGACGGCACCGCGATCCCCGACGACGATGCCGCGCGGCGGCTGTGGATGGCCGGCATCCCCGGCGTGCTCGAACTCACCCACAACCACGGCACCGAAACCCAGGACGGCCCGGTCTACCACGACGGCAACAGCGACCCACGCGGCTTCGGCCACATCTGCATCTCGGTACCGGACATCCACGCCGCCTGCGCGCGTTTCGACAGCCTCAACGTGCCGTACCAGAAACGCCTGGAAGACGGCCGCATGAAGCACCTGGCCTTCATCAAGGACCCGGACGGCTACTGGGTGGAGATCATCTCCAATACGCCGCTGGCGTAACGCAGAACACCGCATGACAAAGTGCCCGGAGTTCCCGGGCACTGACTATTTCAAGCATTGCGCTACCGGCACTTGCCACCAAACGCCGCGCGCGAACAGGCTGCGCCAGCGCAAACACCGCCCACGCATGTGTCCCCGTGCAGTGCACCCGGATGCCATCGTGCACCACGACGCCGGGCGGGACATCGCTGGCCATTGCGGCGCCGCTCAGCGCCGAGGTCGCCACCGCAATAAACGCTTTCATGGATTCCTTCCCTGGAAACAGCGTCGCATTGCGTGTCCCCCACGCAATGCGACATGGCACCGTCAGATCGCGCGGACAGCGATCAACCGCACAGTGCTTTGGTCCATCAGACAACGGTCCGCAGTCGGCTAGAACGCTCAGTTGCGGACTGAGTGTGAGCGCATCGTGCGCACTTGGCAGTCGGGGCGGTCCCCACAACTGTAGGGACCGCCCCGGAAGTGGCGCTTAGCTACGCGTGCAGCAGTCCGCCATGACTGCGCTGCCACTGGCGCGGCGGGCGCAGTGCGGCAAGCGTGTGGACCAGCTCGCGATAGGTCCCGGCCAGCTGTGCAAACAGGCCTGCATCGCTGTAGCGCGTATCGGCCACTTCGAAATACGCGCCGCGGCCCAGCTCGATGAAGTAGTCGATGCTGAGCCGGCGGCGCTGCGCGATCCCGGGAAACAGACCTGCAATCAGCAGGCATTGATCTCCAATGTCGCGCAATGCATCCGCCCGCAGGCTGCCGATCTGGTCGTGCGCGTGCAACCAGGCCAGTGCCTGGGTGCGCGAGACCAGCTGCGCATCGCGCTGCAGGCGCAGCAACACGAACACCAGGTAGTGCTCGCGCGATTCGTCCAGCGGATGCGCGATCCGCTGCCCCGCCTCACGTACCAACGCCTGCCACAACTCGGCCGGCGCGCCCTGTTTGAAAGACTCGTGCATACGTCCTCCTGCGTGATGGGACCCTCGCAGCAAGCGTATGCATAACCTGGGCCATCGCGTTGGCAGCCGGAGCCGTCGTCTGCCAATCTTTCATCACTGCCGCATCGATGGCGCCCTGAACCCGGTGGCACGACCCGGTGCCCCCTCCACCTGTGGGTCATGGCGACGCAAGCCGCCGCACCCGTCACCCGATGCCAGGGCGCAACCCAGGGGAGGCTGGCCAGACGTGGCGGGCAGCCATTGGCAGGTGCGGTGGAGAACCGCCATGCACCTGAGTGGATGCCGTAGCTGGCAGCAACTGCGCTCGCGTTGCACCGAGCGCAGCCCTTCGATCAGCTGCGCCTACTCCACCGTCACCGACTTGGCCAGGTTACGCGGCTTGTCCACATCGGTGCCGCGCGCCAGTGCGGTGTGATACGCCAGCAGCTGCACCGGAATGGTGTGGATCACCGGCGACAGCACGCCGGCATGGCGCGGGGTGCGGATCACGTGCACGCCTTCGGACTCGCTGAAGTGGCTGTCCTGGTCGGCAAACACGAACAGCTCGCCGCCGCGTGCACGCACCTCCTGCATGTTGGACTTGACCTTCTCCAGCAGCCGGTCGTTGGGTGCGATCACCACTACCGGCATCGCCGCGTCCACCAGCGCCAGCGGGCCGTGTTTCAACTCGCCGGCCGGGTACGCTTCGGCATGGATATAGGAGATTTCCTTGAGCTTGAGCGCGCCTTCCAGCGCGATCGGGTAATGCAGGCCGCGGCCGAGAAACAGTGCGTTTTCCTTGACCGAGAAACGCTCGGCCCAGGCCATGATCTGCGGCTCCAGATTCAACGCGTGCTGCACGCTGCCGGGCAAGAAACGCAGCTGCTCCAGATACTCCGCTTCTTCGGCCTCGCTGATGCGCCCCTGCAATTTTCCCAGCACCATGGTCAGCTGGAACAACACCGCCAGCTGGGTGGTGAACGCCTTGGTCGAGGCCACGCCGATCTCGGCACCGGCACGCGTGTAACAGACCAGTTCGCTGGCGCGCGGGATCGCGCTTTCGGGCACGTTGCAGATCGACAAGGTGTGCAGATGCCCCAGCGATCTGGCGTATTTCAGCGCCTCCATCGTGTCCAGCGTTTCACCGGACTGGGAGATGGTGACGATCAGATGCTTCGGGTTGGCGTAGGCGGCGCGATAGCGATATTCGCTGGCGATCTCCACGCTGCACGGCAGCCCGGCAATGGCTTCGATCCAGTAGCGCGCAGTCATGCCGGCGTAGTAGCTGGTGCCGCAGGCCAGGATCTGCACGCCGTCGATGTCGCGCAACACCGCTTCGGCATTGGCGCCGAACAATGACGCGGGGAAGCCCTTGGCATCGATCGCCGCCTCGATGGTGTCGGCCAGCGCACGCGGCTGCTCGTGGATTTCCTTCTGCATGAAATGGCGGAACGGGCCCAGTTCCAGCGATGCCAGCGACACATCCGACAGGTGCAGCGGGCGCTCGACCGGCGCGTCGTTGCCATCGAAGATGCGCACGCCATCGCGGCGCAACTCGGCGGTGTCGCCCTCTTCCAGGAAGATCACCTGGCGGGTGGCCTGCACGATGGCCGAGACATCGGAGGCGACGAAGTTCTCGCCCTCGCCCACGCCGACCAGTAACGGGCAGCCCATGCGCGCGCAGACGAAGCGCTCCGGCTCGGCCTGGCTCATCACCGCCAGCGCATAGGCCCCGGTGAGTTCCTTGACGGTGCGCTGCAGCGCCGTCAGCAGGTCGCCTGCACTGCCCAGATGGTGATGGATCAGATGCGCGATGACTTCGGTATCGGTCTGCGACTCGAAGGTGTAGCCGAGCGCGCGTAGTTTCTCGCGCTGCTGCTCGTGATTTTCGATGATGCCGTTATGCACCAGCGCCACGCCCGCACTGATATGCGGGTGCGCATTGGCCTCGGTGACGCCGCCATGGGTGGCCCAGCGGGTGTGCCCGATGCCCAGCGTCGCGCCGAACTGCTCGGCCTGCGCCGCCTGCGCCATCTCCGCCACGCGCCCGGTGCGGCGTACGCGACGCACCTGGTCGCCATCGAGCACGGCGATGCCGGAGGAATCGTAGCCGCGGTATTCCAGACGCTTGAGTCCCTCGATCAGGACCGGGACCACGTCGCGCCCGGCGATCGCTCCGACAATGCCGCACATAGGACAACCCTTGAGGACGAAGCTGCGCATTTTAGCGTGTCCGCTCTTGTCCGCTGCACGACCGTGCCCGGACAAACTGTCCGCAGCGGTGTCCGCGGACACTGCGGACACTGTTCGCCAGCCCATAAACATCATGCTTTTCAATTACTTGATGATTGGCACACGGCCTGCTTTAGCGCAGTGACGCCACCGAGCCCGCCGACCATGATTCGCGATACCTCCGCCCAGGACCAGGTTCTCCGTCGCCCCGCCCAGGGCGCGCCATGGCGCCGTTGGCTGTGGCCCGGCGTCGCGACGGTCGCCGTGTTGGCCGGTATTGCCTGGGCGGTCACTGCCTGGAGCGCCGGCAGCCGTTCGTTCGATGCCAGCCGGGTGCGGATTGCCACCGTCAGCCAGGGCGACCTGGTGCGCGACATCGCCGCCGATGGCCGCGTCATCGCCGCCAACAGCCCGGTGCTGTACGCCATCTCGGCCGGCACGGTGACGCTGAGCGTGGTGGCCGGCGACGTGGTCAAGCAGGGCCAGGAGCTGGCGCGTATCGACAGCCCGGAGCTGCGCAGCAAGCTGGCGCAGGAGCAGGCCACGCTGGCCGGCCTGGAAGCCGAATCCAGCCGCGCCGCCCTGGACGCGACCCTGGCGCGCGCCACGGCCAGCAAGCTCACCGACCAGGCCAAGATCGACAAGCAGGCCGCCGCACGCGACCTGGAGCGCTACCAGCGCGGCTACGATGGCGGCGCGGTGCCGCAGGTGGAACTGGCCAAGGCGCAGGACACCCTGAAGAAGACCGACATCGATCTGCAGCATGCCGAGCGCGACGCATCGTTGAAGAGCCAGGGGGCGGACCTGGATTCGCGCAACAAGCGCCTGCTGGCCGACCGTCAGCGCGCGGTGGTGGCCGAGGTGCAGCGCCAGGTCGATGCGCTCACGCTGCTGTCGCCGTTCGACGGCCAGGTCGGCCAGGTGCAGGCGGTGCAGCACACACAGGTCGCGGCGAACGCGCCGATCCTGGGCGTGGTGGACCTGTCCAAGTTCGAAGTGGAGATCAAGGTGCCGGAAAGCTTCGCGCGCGATCTGGCAATCGGCATGCCGGCGCAGCTCACCAGCGGCAGCGGCGAGCCATTCCCCGGCGCGATCTCGGCCGTGTCACCGGAAGTGGTCAATGGCGAAGTCACCGCACGCATCCGCTTTGCCGACAGGCAGCCGCCGGGCCTGCGCCAGAGCCAGCGCATGAGCGCACGCGTGGTGATGGACACGCGCCGCAACGTGCTCAAGGTCGAGCGCGGCCCGTTCGTCGAACAATCCGGCGGCAGCTACGCCTATGTGATGGATGGCAATACTGCGGTGCGCCGGCCGGTGCGCATGGGGGTCAGCAGCCTGGGCGAGGTGCAGGTGCTGTCCGGACTGCAGGTGGGCGACCGCGTCGTGGTTTCCGGTGCAGACAACTTTGGCGATGCGCCGCGCGTCACTGTTCACTGAAAGCGGCCACTACGTAGCCTTGTACACCCAGGCCTGACGACTGCGCGACACGTTGCGGTCGCCGCCCTGAATCTCTTTCGCACATACCTCTCTCGCAAAGGACTCGGCAATGCTCAAGATGCAATCGGTCTCCAAGGTCTTCCGTACCGAACAGGTGGAAACGCACGCGCTGCGCTCGCTGGACCTGCATGTGCGTGAAGGCGAGTTCGTCGCGGTCACCGGCCCCTCCGGCTCGGGCAAGACCACCTTCCTCAACCTGGCCGGGCTGCTGGAAACCTTCACCAGTGGGCAGTATCTGCTCGACGGCGAAGACGTCAGCCATCTGTCCGACGATGCGCGTTCGCGCCTGCGCAACCGCAAGATCGGCTTCATCTTCCAGGGCTTCAACCTGATTCCCGACCTCAACCTGTTCGACAACGTCGATGTGCCGCTGCGCTATCGCGGCATGGCGGCGGCCGAGCGCAAGCAGCGTATCGAAGAAGCCTTGACCAAGGTCGGCCTGGGCTCGCGCCTGAAGCATTACCCCACCGAACTGTCCGGCGGCCAGCAGCAGCGCGCCGCCATCGCCCGCGCACTGGCCGGCAGCCCGCGCCTGCTGCTGGCCGACGAACCCACCGGCAACCTCGACTCGCAGATGGCGCGTGGCGTGATGGAACTGCTGGAAGAGATCAACAGCCAGGGCACCACCATCGTGATGGTCACCCATGACCCGGAACTGGCCGCACGCGCGCAGCGCAACGTGCATATCGTCGATGGCCAGGCCACCGACCTGGAACGCGATCCTGCCCTGATGCGCGCGCGCGACAGCGCCCCGACCCTGGCCGAGTAAGAGGCACACCCCATGTTCGGCTACTACTTCAATCTGGCGTTACGCAGCTTCCGCCGCAACAAGGTGCTCACCGCACTGATGGTGCTGGCGATCGCGCTCGGCATCGGTGCCAGCATGACCACCTTGACGGTGTTCTATGTGCTTTCCGGCGATCCGATTCCCGAAAAAAGCGGTGTACTGTTTCATCCACAGCTCGACGCGCGTTCGTTGGGCTATCGGGACGACGATGCACTGGATCAATTGACCCGGTTCGATGCCGAGGCGCTGCTACGGGAGAAGCGTGGGGATCGTCAGGTCATGATGACCGCGGGTACCGTCCCACTGGAGCCGGACAACACCTCATTGCGACCGATGATGCTGGACGCGCGTTACACGTCTGTCGATTTTTTCCCCATGTTCGATGTGCCGTTCCTCTATGGCGGCCCATGGACTGCCAATGACGATGAAAGCCGCGCACGGGTGGTCGTGATCTCCGAAGCACTCAACAAGAAGCTCTTCAATGGTGAAGACAGCGTCGGCCGCACGCTGAACGTCAATCGAAACATCATGCGGGTCGTTGGCGTGGTTCGCCAATGGCGTCTGACACCAACCTTCTACAATTTGGGTGGCGGGGCCTACGACAAGTCCGAGCAGGCCTTCCTGCCATTCAGCACTGCAATGGAATTGAAACTCTCAAGCAGTGGACAACGTTCGTGCTGGGGCGAAAGCAATCCGCCGGAAGATCTCAATGCAGCCTGCTCCTGGGTCCAATACTGGGTGCAATTGGACACTCCGCAGAAGGTCAGCGCGTACCGCCAGTATCTGGAGAACTATTCGGATCAGCAGCGGCGCGCCGGACGCTTCGAGCAACCGGCAAATGTCCAGCTGCGTAGCATCATGGAATGGCTGGACTTCAAGAAGGTCGTTCCCAGCGATGTGCGCCTGCAGACCTGGCTGGCGTTCGGTTTCCTGCTGGTTTGTCTGGTCAACACCATCGGTCTGTTGTTGGCCAAGTTCATGCGCCGCAGTGGGGAAATCGGCGTGCGGCGAGCATTGGGGGCAACCAAGCGCAGCATCTTCGCGCAGTCCCTGGTTGAAGCAGGAACCATCGGCCTGGCCGGCGGCATCCTGGGACTGGCTCTTGCCACGCTGGGCCTGTGGGGAGTGCGTCAACAACCCGCTCAATATGCCGATCTGGCAAGACTTGATCCAGCAATGTTGCTGGCCACGTTTGCTCTTGCACTGGTGGCCAGCATCATGGCCGGGCTGCTCCCCGCATGGCGCGCGTGCACTGTGCCTCCGGCCATTCAACTCAAGGCGCAGTGAGCTGACCTCCGAACCGCGCGTGCTCTTGCACCGTTCGCCAGCCCCTCAAGGAATTGTCCATGGAAATCCGCCCCATTCTGTCCACGCTGCGGCGCCACAAGACGGCTGCTGCCCTGATCGTGCTCGAGGTGGCACTCAGTTGCGCCATCATCTCCAACGCCTTGTTCCTGATCGGCGATCGCCTGGAACGCACACAACGCCCCAGCGGTCTGGCAGAAACTGAACTGGTGACGCTCACCATCAGCGGTATCGGCCGCGACGAAAACGCACGTGCACTCACCGATACGGACCTGGCTGCGCTACGTCGTATTCCCGGCGTCAAATATGCCTCCAGCGTCAGCCAGATTCCTTATGGTGACAGCATGTGGGTCAGCGGCCTCAAACTGACGCCTGACCAGAAAAACTCCACGATCGACGTCAACGACTACACCGGCGACAGTCAGACCCTGGACACGATGGGCCTGACATTGATACAGGGACGCCGTTTCACGGAAGGCGAATTCACCTGGTCGGATGACAAGACGGCCGTCATCCCAAGCGCCATCCTGACCAAAAGCGCGGCCGACAAGCTGTTCCCGGGCCAATCCGCATTGGGGAAATCGATCTACCGCGACGCCACGCCCATCAAGATCGTCGGCATCGTGGAGCATCTGGCGCGTGTCAACAACTATGGTGGCGCAGCCGTTTACGACGATTCGATGCTGACCCCGGTCAAGACGACCTACAAGGACGGCGGCCGCTACCTGCTACGCACCGATCCGGCGCGCCGTGACGAGGTCCTGCGTCAGGCAGTGGCAGCACTGGAGAAGAACAGTGCAAGTCGCATCATCGAGCGACCAAGAGTCTTCGAGCAGATGCGTCGAAATTTCTATCGGCAGGATCGCTCGATGGCCTGGCTACTGGTCACCATGAGCATCGCACTGCTGATCGTCACCGCGCTCGGGATCGTCGGCCTGGCCAGCTTCTGGGTGCAGCAGCGTACCAAGCAGATCGGCATTCGCCGCGCACTGGGCGCCACGCGCGGCCAGATCCTGCGCTACTTCCAGATCGAGAACTTCCTGCTGGCCTCGATCGGCATCGTGCTCGGCATGCTGCTGGCTTACTCGATCAATATCTGGCTGATGGCCCGCTACGAATTGCCACGCCTTCCATTGGTCTATCTGCCGATCGGCGCGCTGTTGTTATGGGCACTCGGCCAGATCGCCGTGTTCTGGCCCGCCCGGCGCGCCGCGCTGGTGCCGCCGGCAGTGGCCACGCGCAGCGCGTGAGGTGGGCGGCACAGCGCCGGGCAATGCAGCCGACGCTGTGCCGGATCTGCCGCTGGCGTTGGGCCAGATTGCGTGATGGGTCAATGCGATATGCGCGGCTGCGGGCTGCCCCGGCAGCACATATCAAGGTTGGTCCTTGACCTGAGTCAGTGACGCGTATGCCTCGTTGACTCCACCGCCGAGGCATGCAGCACCGCCGTTTTCCCACCGGCAGGCAGCAGCACGGCACGCGCCGCCAATACCTGAGTCCGGCAGCGCGGATGCCGTCACACAGCCTGTCCGGGGTACCGGTGCCATTGCCGCATTCGCAGCATCGCCCGAAGACACCGCTAGCAGCCAGGTCGGCCATGCGCGTGCACCAGGCATTCATGCGCGACGCGCAGCGCAGTTCCGCCGCGCACCGAATCCTGTTCTGATAGCCACTCTCGCCCGCGCCATCATCGAGTATCGCGATGCCACAGATTTTGATCATCGACGACAACACCGCCGTGGCCACTGCGCTGGAGGTGCTGTTTTCCTTGCACGACATCGACGCGCGGCACGCACAGTCGCCGCAGGCCGGGTTGGCGCTGCTGGACGAGCAGGTGTTCGACCTGGTGATCCAGGACATGAACTTCACCGCCGACACCACCTCCGGCGAGGAAGGCGACGCGTTGTTCACCCAGATCCGTCAGCGCCACCCGGATCTGCCGGTGATCCTGCTCACCGCCTGGACCCACCTGGGCAGTGCGGTGGGCCTGGTCAAGGCCGGTGCAGCCGACTACATCGCCAAACCCTGGGACGACACCAAGCTGCTGACCACGGTCAACAACCTGCTGGAGCTGTCCGAAGCGCGCCGCGAGCTGGAACGTCGGCGCGCGCGCGAGCGGCGCGGCCGTGAGCAACTGACCCAGCGTTACGATCTGCGCGGGGCGGTGTTCGCCGACCCGGCCAGCGAACGCGCGATCGCGCTCGCCTGCCAGGTCGCACGTTCGGACCTGCCGGTGCTGATCACCGGCCCCAACGGCAGCGGAAAGGAGAAGATCGCCGAGATCATCCAGGCCAACTCGCCTGCCAGGCACGGCCCCTTCATTGCGCTCAATTGCGGCGCATTGCCGGGCGAGCTGATCGAAGCCGAGCTGTTCGGCGCCGAAGCCGGCGCCTATACCGGCGCCAACAAGGCGCGCGAAGGCAAGTTCGAAGCCGCCGATGGCGGCACGCTGTTTCTGGACGAGATCGGCAACCTGCCGCTGGCCGGGCAGATGAAACTGCTGCGCGTACTGGAAACCGGCCGCTATGAACGCCTGGGTTCCAACCGCGAACGCCACGCCAAGGTGCGCGTGATCAGCGCCACCAATGCCGATCTGCCGGCGATGATCCGCGATGGCAGCTTCCGCGAAGATCTGTACTACCGCCTCAACACCGTGGAAATCGCCTTGCCGGCCCTGGCCGAACGCCCCGGCGATATCGGCCCGTTGGCCGAGCACTTCCTGGCCGGCGAAAAACCCTTGTCCACGCAGGCGCGCGATGCCTTGCAGCGGCATGCCTGGCCCGGCAACGTGCGCGAGCTGCGCAACGTGCTGCAACGTGCGTCCCTGCTCGCGCAAGGTGCGCGCATCGAAGCCGGCGATCTGAACCTGCCGCGCGCGGCCGCAGCGCGCCCGGCCGCGCCGACCGCCGGCGAACCGGATCGCGCCCGGATCGAGCAGGCACTGGCGCGCGCGCAGGGCGTCATCGCCCAGGCCGCTGCCGAGCTGGGGCTGAGCCGGCAGGCGCTGTACCGGCGCATGGACCGCTACGGCATCAGCCAGGAGTAAGCCTGAGCATGTGGCAGCCACGCTCCTTCACCTTGTCGCTGTTCCTGCGCCTGCTGCCGGTGCTGGTGCTGGCCGCCGCGCTGCCCTGGTTCACCGCGTACTGGCTGGATCGCGGCTGGGAAGTGGCAGTGATCTCGGCCATCGTGCTGCTGGCGACGATGTGGTGGAGCCTGCAACGCGCCACTGCACCGATGCGCTCGCTGTTCCGCGCCCTGGCCGGCACCACCAGCAGCTACCGCGATGGCGAATACAACTTCGGCGTGTACTGGCGCGGCAGCGACGAACTGGCGCAACTGGTGCAGGCGCATGCGGAACTGGGCGAGGTGCTGCGCGCGCAACGGCGCAATCTGGTGCAGCGCGAACTGATGCTCGACACCATGTTGCAGAACACCCCGGTGGCGATGCTGCTGGTGGTGGCCGGCGGCGATGGGGTGCGCCGCATCGGCTTCTCCAACAACGCCGCACGCAAGCTGTTGCATGAAGGCCGCAAGCTCGAAGGCCAGCACCTGGACGACGTGCTCGCGCGCATGCCCGGCGAACTGCGCGATGCGCTGGCACGCGGCGGCGATTGCCTGTTTGCGGTGCGCGAGGACGGCGATGACGAAGACGACGAGCAGATCTATCACCTGTCACGCCGCAGTTTCCATCTCAATGGACGCGGCCACGAGCTGTTGCTGATCCGCACCTTGACCACCGAATTGCGGCGCCAGGAAGTGCAGACCTGGAAGAAGGTCATCCGCGTGATCAGCCACGAGTTGAACAACTCGCTGGCGCCGATCGCCTCGCTGGCACATTCCGGCGCCGAGTTGCTGCGCCGCCAACGCACCGACCGGCTGGGCACGGTGTTCGAAACCATCGAGGAACGCGCCCGTCATCTGGAAGGCTTCATCCGCGGCTACGCGCGGTTTGCCAAGCTGCCGCAGCCGCAGTTGCAGACCATCGACTGGGCGCCGTTCCTGGAGCGTTTGCGGCAGCAGATTCCGTTCCAGCTGCAAGGCGCCCTGAGCGATGTCTCCAGCCGCATCGATGCCGCGCAGATCGAGCAGGCCTTGCTCAACCTGCTCAAGAACGCGCACGAAGCCTGCAGCGAGGCGCAGCCGCCCAACAGCGATGTCGCCGTGCGCGTCACGCGCGTGCCGCAATGGCTGCGGATCGAAGTGCTGGACCGCGGCAACGGCATGAACGAGGCCGTGCTGCATAACGCACTGATGCCGTTCTACTCGACCAAGCGCAATGGCACCGGGCTCGGGCTTGCGCTCACCCGCGAGATCGCCGAAGCGCACGGCGGGCGCATCTCGCTGCATAACCGCGAACACGGCGGCTTGTGCGTCACCTTGCTGCTGCCCGCGGCGGCTGGCTAGTTCGCAGCAGGTTTTCAGCACGCCGGTCCCGGGAACGTCTGCGCGCAATCACTGACAGGCGATCGCTCGGCAGGCCGGCAGACAGGCAGACAGGCAGGCAGGCACGATTGCCAGCGCACACGCCGATAAAGCGCAGCGACAGGCTTCCACCTCATTGCTTCGGCAAGCGTGCCGGCATCGCCCACCTTGCGTGCCGGGCAGTCGCCCTGATCACCGCGTTCAGCCGCCGCGCAAGGTCCCGCGCTCTTCGATTCGTGGTTTTTTCAATGCACCGCAGGTATCGTCCGCACCCGTGGTGCCGGTAGCGGCAATCGTGCCGTAGTAGCCAACCCCCACGGTATTGTCGAGGAACTGCCCGCCTTGCGAAGGACATTCGCCCTTGGGCTTGATCCAGTCCGAAAACGCCGCGGACTTGCCGGCCCGGACAAAACGGTTGGACGCCACGTAGGTGTTGTCGGAGGCATCGCGGGTACGCACCGCATCGCCGTTGACGTCGGTGAAGGTATTGCCTTCGATGCGGTTGCCGGAGGAGTGGCGCGCCAGGTAGATCGCGTGCACGAATCCCGAGGTCGGGGTGTCGTTTTCGATCGACACGAAGCGATTGCGTTCGATGCGGTTGTCGCGCGAGTTCTGCAGGCGGATTGCCGCGAACGAATAGGCGGCCTCGCTGCTGCTGCCATGGATGCCACCGATCCGCTCGAAGGTCATGTTGCGGATGACGTTGCCGCTGTTGCCGTCCGCGCTGCGCTTGCTGCTGCCCAGGTCCATCGCCATCCAGTAATCGCTGACCTTCAAGCCGGCGAAGCTCAGCCGGGTGGCGGCATCGCCGCCGCCCTTCAGGGTGAACCAGGTCGCACCGCCGCGTCCGTCGAACCACGGTGGCGCGGCTGCATCGGGCGCTGCGATGAAGCGGATGGGTGCCCCGTTGGTGAAGGTCCAGTGCACCGACTGCTGCAGATACGTGCCAGCGGCAATCACCACGTCCACCGCGCCACCGGGCCGCTGCTCCAGCAACCGTTGCTGGGCGGCCGCCAGTGTCCGCAACGCAGTCGCTGCACTGGTGCCCGCCGCCGCATCGTTGCCGTCCGGCGCCAGGTACAGCCGGTAGGTCTGCGCATGGGCCGACATGGGTAGCAGGGCCGCCCATGTCAGCAGTAATGTCACCCGCAGCGCGCACCGTGGCGTTTGCATCGTGCACCTCGTGATCGGTCGTGGCGGGCGGGGCCTGTGCACGGCACCGCTGCACAGCGGCGGCCCGCCCCTTGCAGCGACGTGCAGCCAGGCCGCACGCCTGCAGGCAAGCTACTTCTTGCTCGGGCGTTCCCAGCCTTCGACCACGGTCTGGCGCGCACGCGTGACGCTGAGCTGGCCGGCCGGCGCATCGCGGGTGATCACCGAGCCGGCGCCAATCGTGGCCATGGCGCCGATCTCGATCGGTGCCACCAGTGCGCTGTTGGAGCCGACGAAGGCGCCGTCGCCGATGCTGGTCTGCGACTTGTTCACTCCATCGTAGTTGCAGGTGATGGTGCCGGCGCCGATGTTGACCTTGCTGCCGATCACCGCATCGCCCAGGTAGGTCAGGTGGTTGGCCTTGCTGCCCACGCCCATCGTGACCTTCTTGGTCTCGACGAAGTTGCCGATATGCACGCCATCGGCCAGCACGGTGCCAGGACGCAGCCGCGCGAACGGGCCGATCTGCACCGCGCCTTCGGTCACCACGCCTTCCAGGTCGCAATGCGCGCGGACCTGCGTGCCGGCGCCCAGCCTCACATCGCGCAAGCGCACGAAAGGACCGATCACCACGCCATCGCCCAGTATCACATTGCCCTCCAGGACCACATCGATGTCCAGCTGCACGTCGCTGCCTACCGTCACCGAGCCGCGCTGCTCCACGCGCGCCGGGTCGGCCATGCGCACGCCCTGCAGGCAGAGCGCACGCGCCGCACGCAGCTGCCAGGCGCGCTCCAGCTGCGCCAGCTGCCAGGGGTCGTTGGCGCCTTCCACGTCCTGCGCATCGGCCACATGCACCATGTCGGCCGGAGTGAAATCGGCAGCGGCGCTGGCGAACACGTCGGTGAGATAGAACTCGCCCTGTGCATTCTCGTTGGACAGACCGGCGAGCCAACGGCGCAGCGCCGTGGACTCGGCCGTGAGGATGCCGGTGTTGATGGTGCGGATGCGGCGCTGCTCGTCGTTGGCGTCCTTCTGCTCGACGATCGCGGCGACCTTGCCTTCGGCATCGCGCAGGATGCGGCCGTAGCCGGTGGGATTGGGCACATCGGCCACCAGCACCGCCATGCGCCCGGGTGCGTGCAGCAGCTGCAGCAGGTCCTGGCACTGGATCAGCGGCACATCGCCGTACAGCACCAGCACCGTGGCCGCATCCGGAATCGCATCCATCGCCTGTTGCACCGCATGCCCGGTGCCCAGTTGCTGGCGTTGCTCGGCCCAGAGCAGGTCGCCCTGCGCGGCGAACGCCGCCTGCACCTGCTCGCCGCCATGCCCGTGCACCACATGGATCGCTGCCGGCTGCAGCTGCCGCGCGGTGGCGATCACATGTGCCAGCATCGGCTGGCCCGCCAGTGGCTGCAGCACCTTGGGCAGGGACGAGCGCATGCGCTTGCCCTCGCCCGCGGCCAGGATCACGACGTGCAAGGGCAGGGTCATCGAAGGGTTCCGGAACGTGGGAGAACCAAATTCTAGTCGCTGTCCCGGCGCTGCGTCGTGACCTGCCTGCAGCACACGCGCGGATTACACTTTTCGAGCGCCGCTGCCGTTAGCATGGGCGCCCTTCCACGATGGCCCGGCCTGCATGAGTCTGTTCCGCCAAGGCAGCCAATTCATGCTCATTGGCGCGCTGCAGCTGGCGGTGGATTGCGGCATCTTCATCGCCGCCACCGCGGCCGGCATGCCGGCGATACCTGCCAACCTGCTGGGACGGATCAGTGGCGCCGTGCTGGGCTTCTGGCTCAACGGCCGCTACACCTTCGCCCAGGAAGGCGATGCACGCCTGGGCTGGTCGCGCTTCCGCCGCTTTGCGCTGATGTGGCTGGCACTGACCCTCATCAGCACCTGGCTGTTGTCGGCAACGGTGGACCTGGTCGGCCTGCGTCAGGCCTGGCTGGCCAAACCGCTGGTGGAAGGCGGCCTGGCGATCGTGTCGTTTTTCCTGGGCCGGCACGTCGTGTATCGCTAGCGAGCACAGTGACGCCGGCGCAATGATCGAAGGCGCTGCTGCTGTCGGCTGAAGAAAACGCGATCTATGCCGCCACCATGTGCAGATCAGCCAATGCATCGCTGATCGCTTGCTCGGTAAGGCCTCCCCTTCCTGGAGCGACAGTCGGTGCTGAAGTGCGGGTGGTGCGGGGCTCAGCGGCAGAAATCGCCCAGGCTGCGCACCAGTGCGGCGCGATGCAGCGCATCCAGCTGCCACTGCGCCGCGTAGCGGGCGGCGGCACGCGCGGTAGTGGCCGGGCATTGCGACGCTGCACGTGCCGGCGCGACATCGGCCAGCGCGTCCAGCAATTCGCCCTGCAGCTGATCCAGACGCGTGCGCAGGCTCGCCAGATCCGGACGCGCCGTGTCCGGCGCGCGCCCACGTTCGTGCCAGTGGTTCAGCAGTGCGTACTGCACGGCCTTGTTGGCCTCGATCTGCGCAGCGAAGAAGCGCGCCGCATCGTCGGCATCCAGCCCGTGCGCAGGCGCCTGCTCACGCACGCGCTGCAGCACCGCCGCCTCGCGGGTCTGGTCCAGCACCGGCTTGCCGCTGTCCCACTTGCTCAGCGCCACCGCATCGCCAATGGCGTTGCGCTGCACGATGCGATCCAGCAGCGGATCCAGCGGCGGCTGGCTGCGTGCCGGCAGCGCACATCCCAGCAGCGCCACGGCCAGCAGGCCGCTGAGCGCATAACCACGCAAACCATCGATCGTGCGGGTCATCGGTGTTCCTCGACGTACGGAAGTGAGATGCGACGCCACCGGCTGCCAGCGGCATGGCGCAAGCCATGCAGTGTGCCTGCCGGTCGCGAGCCTGCAAGCCGCCCCACGCATGCGCAGCGCCAGAAACGAAAACGCCGACACGAGGGTCGGCGTTTTCATTCCACTGCCGGGTGCGGCGCTGCAGCGGGTATCGCGTTTGCGAGCAGACGGGTGCAAGCCCGCCTGCTTAGTGCTTGAGGGTGCGACGCAGGCGTTCCAGTGCCTGCAGCTGCACGGTGGCCTCGGCCAGCCGACGCTGCGCGTCGGCCACGTCCACGGTGTCGCCACGGTTGGCCAGCAGACGCTCGGCCTCTTCCTTGACCTTGCGCACGGCAGCTTCGTCGATGTCCTGCGCGCGCACCGCGGTGTCGACCAGCACGGTCACCACCTGCGGCTGCACTTCCAGGATGCCGCCGGAAATGGCGAAGTCCAGCTGTTCGCCGCTGGCGGTGGTGACCACCACCTTGCCCGGCTTCAGGCGCGTGATCAGCGGTGCGTGCTTGGGCGCGATGCCCAGCTCACCCAGCTCGCCGGTGGCCACGACCAGCGTCGCCTCGCCGTGGAAGATTTCCTTCTCGGCGCTGACGATGTCGCAACGGATAGTGCTCATGGTGCCTCACGTTGTGAGGCGGGAATTGGGGATTGGGGATTCGGGATTGGCAACCGCAGCTTTCACTGTGGCCACTCACCTCGTCTCCGCACCCCGCTCACCGCCGTACCAAATCCCGAATCCCGAATGCCAAATCCCGGCTGTTACGCCTTGGCGCTCATCTTGTTGGCTTTCTCGACGGCTTCTTCGATGCTGCCGACCATGTAGAACGCCTGCTCCGGCAGGTGGTCGTACTCGCCGTCGCAGATCGCCTTGAAGCCGCGGATGGTGTCCTTCAGCGAGACGTACTTGCCCGGCGAGCCGGTGAACACTTCGGCCACGTGGAAGGGCTGGCTGAAGAAGCGCTCGATCTTGCGTGCGCGCGACACCGACTGCTTGTCTTCTTCGCTCAGCTCGTCCATGCCCAGGATCGCGATGATGTCCTTCAGTTCCTTGTACTTCTGCAAGGTCTGCTGGACGCGCTGGGCGGTGTCGTAATGCTCGTGGCCGATCACCAGCGGGTCCATCTGGCGGCTGGTGGAATCCAGCGGATCCACCGCCGGGTAGATACCCAGCGAGGCGATGTTACGGCTCAGCGTGACGGTGGAATCCAGGTGGGCGAAGGTGGTCGCCGGCGACGGGTCGGTCAGGTCGTCCGCGGGCACGTACACGGCCTGGATCGAGGTGATCGAACCGCTCTTGGTCGAGGTGATGCGTTCCTGCAACACGCCCATTTCCTCGGCCAGGGTCGGCTGGTAGCCCACTGCCGACGGCATGCGGCCGAGCAGCGCGGACACTTCGGTACCGGCCAGCGTGTAGCGGTAGATGTTGTCGACGAACAGCAGCACGTCCTTGCCCTTGCCGTTGGCGTCCTTCTCGTCGCGGAAGTACTCGGCCATGGTCAGGCCGGTCAGCGCCACGCGCAGACGGTTGCCCGGCGGCTCGTTCATCTGGCCGTACACCATCGCGACCTTGTCCAGCACGTTGGAGTCTTTCATCTCGTGGTAGAAGTCGTTGCCCTCGCGGGTACGCTCGCCCACGCCGGCGAACACGGACAGACCCGAGTGCGCCTTGGCGATGTTGTTGATCAGTTCCATCATGTTGACGGTCTTGCCGACGCCGGCGCCGCCGAACAGGCCGACCTTGCCGCCCTTGGCGAACGGGCACATCAGGTCGATGACCTTGATGCCGGTTTCCAGCAGCTCGGTGCTGGAGGACTGGTCTTCGTACGACGGCGCAGTGCGATGGATTTCCCAGTGGTCCGATGCCTGCACCTCGCCAGCTTCGTCGATCGGACGACCCAGCACGTCCATGATGCGGCCCAGCGTACCGGCGCCGACCGGCACCGAAATCGCGCGCTCGGTGTTGGTGGCCAGCAGGTTGCGCTTCAGGCCGTCGGTGGAGCCGAGCGCAATGGTGCGCACGACGCCGTCGCCGAGCTGCTGCTGCACTTCCAGGGTGATTTCGGTGCCTTCGACCTTCAACGCGTGATAGACCTTCGGCACTTCATTGCGCGGAAATTCGACGTCGACGACCGCGCCGATGATCTGAACGATCTTGCCCTGACTCATTTTGCTGCTCCGGTTAGCTATGCTTTGTCCGAGTGGCAGATGCCATCTCGTTGAATTTTGTGATTTGGGATTCGTGATTGGGGATTCGCAAGGGCGCAGTCCGCTGCGCTCCTATCAATCCCGAATCCCCAATCCCGGCTGCTCTTACACAGCGGCCGCGCCGCTGACGATTTCCGAAATTTCCTGGGTGATCGCCGCCTGGCGCGCCTTGTTGTAGACCAGTTGCAAGGTGCCGATCATCTTGTTGGCGTTGTCGCTGGCGGCCTTCATCGCCACCATGCGCGCGGCGTGTTCGGAGGCCACGTTTTCCAGCACGGCCTGGTACACCAGCGACTCGATGTAACGCGTCATCACGTGCTCCAGCACGGTCGCGGCATCGGGTTCGTACAGGTAATCCCAATCGTGATGGGCCACCTTGTGCTCGGCGGCCGGCAGCGGCAGCAGCTGATCGAAGCTGGCCTTCTGCGTCATCGTGTTCACGAAGCGGTTGTAGACCAGGTACACGCGGTCCACCCGGCCTTCGATGAAGGCATCGATCATCACCTTGATCACGCCGATCAGCTGCTCGACCTGCGGGCTGTCGCCCAGGTGGGTCACGCTGCCGACCATGTTGACCTTGACGCGACGGAAGAAGGCGGACGCCTTCTGGCCGATGGTCACCACGTCGATCTCGGCGCCCTGCTCCTGCCACGGGCGTACGTCGCCCAGCATCTTGCGGAACAGGTTGTTGTTCAGACCGCCGGCCAGGCCGCGGTCGGAAGAGATCACGATGTAACCGACCCGCTTGACCTGCTCGCGTTCGACCAGGAACGGATGCTGGTAGTCGGTGCTGGCCTGCGCCAGATGCCCGATCACCTGCTTCATCGCCTGCGCGTACGGACGCGAGGTCTTCATGCGGTCCTGCGCCTTGCGGATCTTGGAGGCCGAGACCATTTCGAGCGCGCGCGTCACCTTGCGGGTGTTCTGCACGCTCTTGATCTTGGTTTTGATTTCGCGTCCGCCTGCCATACTCGCTCGCTTCGCTCGCTTAGTGGGAATGGGGAATCGTGAGTCGGGAATTGGCGCAGCCAACCCGCTTTGACGATTCCCTATTCTCTATTCCCGATTCCCGCAGCTGGATTTACCAGCTGCCCGTGGTCTTGAACTCTTCGATGCCCTTCTTGAAGGCAGCTTCGATGTCGTTGTCCCAGCCGCCGGTGCTGTTGATCTTGGAGATCAGCTCACCCTGGGTGTTGGCGAAGTGCGCGTGCAGGCCTTCTTCGAACGCCAGCAGCTTGTTGACCGGCACTTCGTCGAGGTAACCCTCGTTGACGGCGTAGATCGACAGCGCCTGGTTGGCGATGGACATCGGCGCGTACTGCTTCTGCTTCATCAGCTCGGTGACGCGCTGACCGCGCTCGAGCTGCTTGCGGGTGGCTTCGTCCAGGTCCGAGGCGAACTGCGCGAACGCCGCCAGCTCGCGGTACTGCGCCAGCGAGATACGGATGCCGCCGGACAGCTTCTTGATGATCTTGGTCTGGGCCGCACCACCGACGCGCGACACCGAGATGCCGGCGTTCACGGCCGGGCGAATGCCGGCGTTGAACAGGTCGGTTTCCAGGAAGATCTGGCCGTCGGTGATCGAGATCACGTTGGTCGGCACGAACGCGGACACGTCGCCGGCCTGCGTTTCGATGATCGGCAGCGCGGTCAGCGAACCGGTCTTGCCGGTCACCGCACCGTTGGTGAACTTCTCCACGTACTCCTCGGACACGCGCGCAGCGCGTTCGAGCAGGCGGGAGTGCAGGTAGAACACGTCGCCCGGATAGGCTTCGCGACCCGGCGGGCGCTTGAGCAGCAGCGAGATCTGGCGGTAGGCCACGGCCTGCTTGGACAGGTCGTCGTACACGATCAGCGCGTCTTCGCCGCGGTCCATGAAGTATTCGCCCATGGTGCAGCCGGCATACGGGCTGATGTACTGCATCGCGGCCGATTCGGACGCAGTCGCAGCCACCACCACGGTGTGCGCCAGCGCGCCGTTCTCTTCGAGCTTGCGCACGATGTTGGCAACGGTCGAGGCCTTCTGGCCGATCGCCACGTACACGCACTTGATGCCGGTGCCCTTCTGGTTGATCACCGCATCGATCGCCAGCGCGGTCTTGCCGGTCTGGCGGTCGCCGATGACCAGCTCGCGCTGGCCGCGGCCGATCGGGATCATCGCATCGACCGACTTGTAACCGGTCTGCACCGGCTGGTCGACCGACTTGCGCCAGATCACGCCGGGCGCCACACGCTCCACCGGTGCGGTCTGGGTGGCGCCCAGCGGGCCCTTGCCATCGATCGGCTCGCCCAGCGCGTTGACCACGCGACCGAGCAGCTCCGGACCGACCGGCACTTCCAGGATGCGGCCGGTGGTCTTGGCCACGTCGCCTTCGCGCAGGTTCTCGTAATCGCCCAGCACCACGGCGCCGACCGAATCGCGCTCCAGGTTCAGCGCCAGGGCGAAGGTGTTGTTCGGCAGTTCGATCATTTCGCCCTGCATCACGTCGGCCAGGCCGAAGATGCGCACGATGCCGTCGGACACGCTGGTCACGGAGCCTTCGTTGCGCGACTCTGCGGACAGCTTGACCGCCTCGATGCGGGTCTTGATCAGGTCGCTGATTTCGGAGGGGTTGAGCGTGGTTGCCATCGTTCAGTCCTAGGTGCCGGCCGCGAGGGCCATGCGTTTATGTGAATTCAGTGGGCGAGCGAGCTTTGCAGACGCGCAAGCTTGCCCTTCAGCGAGCCGTCGATGACCACGTCGCCGGTGTCGATCACCGCGCCGCCGATCAACGAGGCGTCCACCGCGGTGGTGATGTCCACCTCGCGGCCGAAACGCTTCTTCAGCGCAGCAGCGATCGTGTCCAGTTCCGCCTGGCTCATTGCAGCCGCCGAGGTCACCGTCGCCTTGACGACATGTTCGGCCTCGGCCCGCAGTTGTTCGTACAGTCCCGCCACTTCCGGCAGCAGCGACAGCCGCTGCGCGTCGGCCAGCAGGCCGAGGAAACGCAGATAGTCTTCGCTCGCCTGCGGCGGTGCCAGCAACGTCACTGCCTGATCCTGGCGCAGGGCCGGGTTCAGCAGCAGCGCGGCCACGCGCGGGTCGCCGGCCACCTGCGCCGAAAACGCCAGCGCATCGGACCAGGGCGCGAAGTTGCCGCCCTCACGCGCGATCGCAAACGCGGCGCGGCCGTACGGACGGGCGAGTGTGAGGGCCTGACTCATCGATTAAATCTCCGCCGCCAGCTCGTCGAGCAGCGCCTTGTGGGCGTTGGCATCGATTTCGCGCTTGAGCAGCTTCTCGGCACCGCTGACGGCCAGCACGGACACCTGCTTGCGCAGTTCCTCGCGGGCACGCGTGGCGGACGCGTCGATCTCGGTCTGCGCCAGATCCTTCTGACGGTTGGCTTCGGCAATTGCCTCGTGCTTGGCCGCTTCGATGATCTGGTTGGCGCGCGCGTGGGCCTGATCGATGATCTCGTTGGCCTTGGTGCGTGCGTCCTTCAGTGCTTCGTTGACCTTTTCCTGCGCCTGCGCCAGATCCTTCTGGCTGCGATCGGCCGCGGCCAGGCCTTCAGCGATCTTTTGCTGACGTTCTTCGATCGCCTGCAGCAGCGGCGGCCAGATCTTGGTCGCCACGATCCAGATCAGACCGGCGAAGGCCAGCGCCTGGGCAAAGATGGTAAGGGTGATATCCATGGGTCGCTCAATCGCTGTTTAGGGGTGAAAGCGCCACCGCAGGGCGACGCTTTCCGACCTTCATCCGCAGGGGCAACCGCACGCGGTTGCCTCTACATCCTGCTACCGCTGGATCAGCCGGCAGCCTGCGACAGACGCTCGATGAACACCTGGGCCAGCGGGTTGGCGAAGGCGAACAGCAGGCCGACAGCGACGCTGATGATGAACGCGGCGTCGATCAGGCCGGCGGTGATGAACATGCGGACCTGCAGCACCGGGATCAGTTCCGGCTGGCGCGCGGCAGATTCCAGGAACTTGCCAGCCATGATGGCCAGACCGAGGCCGGCACCCAGCGCGGCCAGGCCGATCATGATGCCGACGGCGAGGACGGTGGAGCTCTGGACTTGAGCGAGGTTGGTCAGGACGGCGAGGTACATGGTGTTCTCCGAACGAAAGTTTCTAAGGGTGATGGATGAATCGGGATGAAGCGGATGAAGGGTGCAGCAAACTCAGTGACTGTCTTCGGCAAGGCTCAGATACACGATCGAGAGCATCATGAAGATGAAGGCCTGCAGCGGAATCACCAACAGGTGGAACAGCATCCAGCCGAGGCCGAATACGCCGCCAGCGACCATGCCGGCGATGCCCGCACCGCCCAGCACCCAGATCAGCAGGAAGACGATCTCGCCGCCGAACATGTTGCCGAACAGTCGCATCGCCAGCGAAATCGGCTTGCTCAGCCACTCGACGATGTTCAAGAGCAGGTTGAACGGCATCATCCACTTGCCGAACGGCGCCGTGAGGAATTCCTTGGTCATGCCGCCCACGCCCTTGGAGCGCAGCGAGAACACGATCATCAGGAAGAACACGCTGATCGACATGCCCAGGGTGGCATTGACGTCGGCGGTCGGCACCGGCTTCCAGGCGTGGATACCGGCCCAGCCCAGCGGGATGGCGATGAAATCGGCCGGGATCATCTTGATGAGGTTCATCAACAGGATCCAGAAGAAGATGGTGATCGCGATCGGCGTCACCAGCTTGCTGCTGCCGTGATAGGTGTCCTTGGCCTGGCGGTCGACGAACTCCAGGCAGATCTCGACGAACGCCTGCCACTTGCCCGGCACGCCGGCGGTGGCATTGCGGGTCGCCGTCCAGAACGCCAGGACCATGACCAGGCCCATCAACACCGCCATGACCAGGGTGTCGACGTGGATGGTCCAAAACGTGCCGCCACCCTCGCGAACCGGATAGATCAGGTTCTGCAAGTGATGCTGGATATAGGAGGTAGGTGTTGCTGCCTCGCCCGCCATGTGTCCGGAGCCCTTTAAGTTCGAATCAACGCCTGGCCAGAGCCAGAACCTGAAAAATCAGCCCGATGGCGATACCCGCCAGCAAGGCCAGAGGAGGCAGCCGCCACAGGCCGAAGCCGAGCGCCAGCGCCACGAAAACCAACACCCACTTCAACACCATCGCCAGGATCAGCCGGACCATGGCAATGCCGGCTGCCTGGATACCGCCACCTAGCGCGGTACGTGCCGCCACCCAGCCGCCCAGCACCGTCGCAAACCCGGTCAGTGCCAGACCGGCAGAGTAACGGGGACCGACCAACAGCAACCCCAGACTGGTTATAGCTACGGCGGCAAGCGGATATACCGCAGCGCGCAGCATCAACCGCCGACCCGCGTCAACGGAGTTCAGCACTACGGTTACCTTACGTGTGAATGAGTGGGAAGCGCAGATGCGCCTCGTCGAGCCGCGAAAGTATAGCAATGGGACAAATTGCGAGACAACCGGCAGAGGTCATCCATTGCTTCGTCGCACCACACAGGCGTGTCGCAGCGGGTGGGAACTTTGCCACAAACGGGCGGTCATAATCGGCGAGGCCTGCACATCCTCGTCGAAAGGTTCCGCCGCAGGCCGCGTATGGGAGCCCCGGAGCACCGGGGCTCCTGCTTTTTACGCATTTTGTCGCACCCTGCGACCTTCCCATCGGCGGTCCAATCGGCGCAGTCCGCTGCGACACCGGCCGCGTCGCTTCGCAGCCGGTGCCCGAATCGCGCCGCCTACGACCAAAGTCGAATGCCCTGCAAAGCGGACCGTTTTGTCCGATTGCTATCCCGGCCTTCACGGCCAGGCGACGGCTCCTTCACTTTTGGACGACGCCGCCTTATCGAAGATGCGCGGCACAGGCTCAACCGCCTGACCATTCCAAGAACCGGAGCTCCCCATGAAACACCTCCTCGCACTGGCCATCCCGTGCGTATTGGCTGCCGCCTATGCCGCGCCGGCGCACGCCGAAGATACCGACGACCGCTTCCAGCTCCGTCTCGGTGCGATGAACGTCGACAACGACAACACCATCCGTGGCAACACGCTGGTGGCGGGCAACAACGTGTCGGTCAACGAAGACTTCAAGCTCGGCGGCAAGGAGTGGGAGCCGCGCATCGATGGCGTGTTCCGCATCAGCACCCGCCAGCGCCTGATCTTCGATTACTTCAAGTACGACAAGGATCGCCGCGAGACCCTGACCCAGGATCTGAGCGGCGGTGGCGTCACCGTGCCGACCGGCAGCTTCATCAAGGGCGAGCTGAAGTACCAGGTCGCCACCCTGGTGTATGACTACTCGGTCGTCGACTCGCCGGAATTCAGCCTGGGCCTGCAGCTCGGTGCCGAATACGCCAAGGTCGAAGCCAACGCCTATGCCGATCTGGGCAGCGTGTTCAGTGGCGACGTGCTGAACGAGAAGGCCGACGGCGTTGCGCCGGTGGTCGGTATCCGTTTCACCGCGCGTCCGAGCGAGCATTGGCTGTTCAACGTGCAGGGCCAGTACCTCAACACCAGCTGGGGCAACTTCGACGATTACGACGGCGACCTGAGCCGCGCCAACGCAATCGCCGAGTACCGCTTCACCAAGAACTTCGGCCTGTTCGCCGGCTACGACTGGTTCAAGCTCGATGTCGACCAGCGCGGCAGCGACGGCCTGATCGGCCTGAAGCAGGAGTTCAAGGGCCCGGTTGCAGGCGTGACGCTCGCGTTCTGATCTGCATGGCAGCCATGTGATTGACAACGCCCCGCCCTGTGCGGGGCGTTGTCGTTCTAGCCGCAACAATAGCGCCTGAGCGTACGCGCACGCCCTGCGGCAGCACGCGCAGGTGGCTGCAGGCACGCATGCCGGATCGGCGGCATGACCTGCTGCGCACGCCGGTCATGCGAGGTCGCGATGCGTCGTTGAACGCAGCTGCGCGCCACCTCAATCAAGCACGCGCTCGCCGCCCTTGATCACGCTGTCCACCTGCATCAACACGTTGACGTCCTGCAGCGGGTCGCCGTTCACCGCGATCAGATCCGCATAGCGGCCCGGCGCGATCGCACCGACATCGGCAGTGCGCCCCAGGGCCTCGGCCGCTTCGGTCGTTGCGGCACGGATCGCTTCCAGCGGGGTCATCCCCCACTCCACCATCTTGGCGAACTGGCGCGCGTTGTCGCCATTGGGATAGACACCGCCATCGCTGCCGAATACCAGCTTGACCCCGGCCGCGTGGGCGGCACGAAAGGTTTCGCGCTGCTTGCGCCCGATCTGGCGTTCCTTTTCCAACGACTCGGCGAACAGGCCGTTCTTTTCGCCCTCGGCCAGGATGTAGTCGTCGTTGTAGATGTCCATCGAAAACCAGGTGCCGTGCGCCCTGGCCAGCTTGAAGGATTCGGCGTCGGCCAGGCTGGCGTGCTCGATGGTGTCGGCACCGGCACGGATCGCATCGTTGATGCCGGACGTGCCATGCGCATGCACGGCGACCTTCAGTCCCAGCCGATGCGCTTCATCGACCAGCGCGCGCATTTCTTCCAGGCTGTACTGCTGCCCGCCGACGCTGTCGGTCTTGGACAGCACGCCGCCGGTGCCACAGAACTTGATCACCTCTGCGCCGTACTTGCGCAGCGTGCGCACCGCGACGCGGATCGCATCCGGACCATCGGCAACGCCGGGGCCGCTGACGCGTACCGACGGCGGAAATTCGGTGGCATCGCAATGACCGCCGGTCGCGCCGATGCCGTAAGTGGCCGGTACGATGCGCGGGCCGGGCACGGTGCCGCGCTCGATTGCCTGCTTGAGCGCGACGTCGTCGTAGTTGAGCGAGCCGACATTGCGCACCGTGGTAAAGCCTGCGCGCAACGTCCTGGCCGCATTGGCCACCCCGACCACGGTCCAGAAGTTGTCGGTGTATTCCAGGCCCTTGTAGCCGCCCAGCGTGGGATCCACGGTGAGATGCACATGCATGTCGATCAAGCCCGGCAGCAAGGTGCGCTCGCCCAGATCGATGGGCTGCGCCTGTGCCGGCAGCGGATCGCCTTGCCGGCCGACGCGGGTGACACGGCCAGCGACCACCTCGATCTGTGGCCGCTCCAGATAGCGACCGGCCTGCACGTCCAGCAAGCGCGCAGCAGTGATGACGGTGGTCTGTGCGTGCGCGCTCAGGGCGGCGCACAGGCAGCCAGCAGCGGCAAGCAGCACCGGCAAACGCATCTTCAACATCGTGGTCATCCCTGAGTCGCGAACGGCGTGTCCGCTCACCGATGGTGCAAGCGTGGTGCGGGCTGCGCAAGCGGTGGCGCAGGGCTGCCGTTCAAGCCAGCATGCTGCCACGCATGCCGCCACCAGCGCTGCCGACCACGCGCTGCATGCAGCATCGCGGTTCGCCCAGGGCGTTGCCGGTTTACGTGCAGCGTCCTGAAGCGGCTGCGCGACCGAAGCAAGTCATCAGATGCGAACGACGCGCGGCAATCGCTTGTCTGGGTGCCACAGGCCGCTCACAGCAGCGCGCGCGCAGTCGTACCCGAAACGACAACGCCCCGCGCAAGGCGGGGCGTTGTTGGCATGCATGCTATCCGCGCGGCTTACTTCTTCTTCGGGATGTACAGGTCGGTGATGGTGCCGTCGTAGACCTCGGCGGCCATGCCGACCGATTCGCTCAGGGTCGGATGCGCGTGGATGGTGTGGCCGATGTCTTCGGGCTGTCTCTTATACACATCNGATGTGTATAAGAGACAGCCACCTGCGATGCGATGGGTGTCTTCGTCGAAGATCAGCTTGGTGAAGCCCTCGGTGCGGCCGATGCCGATCGCACGGCCACTGGCCGCCCACGGGAACTTGGCCACGCCGACCTTCAGGCCCTTGGCCTTGGCTTCGGTTTCGGTGACGCCGACCCAGGCGATTTCCGGGTTGGTGTAGGCCACCGACGGAATCACCCGCGCCACCCACTCCTTCTTCTCGCCGGCAGCCACTTCGGCGGCCAGCTTGCCCTCGTGGGTGGCCTTGTGCGCCAGCATCGGGTTACCGACGATGTCGCCGATGGCGAAGATATGCGGCACGTTGGTGCGCATCTGCCGATCGACCGGAATGAAGCCGCGCTCGGTGACGGTAACGCCGGCCTTGTCCGCGCCGATCTTCTTGCCGTTGGGCGAGCGGCCCACGGCCACCAGCACGCGGTCATAGGCGGTGGCCTGCAGGCCGGGCTTGTCGCCCTCGCTCGCGGCTTCGAACGACACCGTGATGCCGCTCTTGTCGGCCTTGACGTCGGTGGCCTTGGTCTTGAGATGGACTTCCACGCCCTGCTTCTTCAGGCGATCGGCCAGTGGCTTGACCAGGTCCTTGTCGGCACCGGGCATCAGCTGGTCCATGAACTCGACCACGGTGACCTTGCTGCCGAGCGCGCTGTACACCGTGGCCATTTCCAGGCCGATGATGCCGCCGCCGACCACCAGCAGGGTCTTGGGGATGTCGTGCAGTTCCAGCGCGTCGGTGGAGTCCATCACGCGCTTGTCGTCCCATGGGAAGTTGGGCAGCTTCACCGCCTGCGAGCCGGCGGCGATGATGCAGTGCTCGAAGCGCAGCAACTGGGTCTTGCCGTCGTCGCCGACGATCTCCAGCTCGTTGGGCGACACGAACGACGCCACGCCGGTGACGGTGCGCACCTTGCGCTGCTTGGCCATGCTGGCCAGGCCGCCGGTGAGCTTGCCGACCACCTTTTCCTTGTACTCGCGCAGCTTGTCCAGGGTGATCTTGGGCTGGCCGAAGTCCACGCCGAAATCGCCGGCGTGGGCCACTTCGTCGATCACCGCGGCGGCATGCAGCAACGCCTTGGACGGGATGCAGCCGACGTTGAGGCAGACCCCGCCCAGGCTGGCGTAGCGCTCGATCAGCACCGTGTCCAGGCCCAGGTCGGCGGCGCGGAACGCGGCGGTGTAGCCACCGGGGCCAGCGCCGAGCACCACCATCTTGCATTCGATATCGGCCGGCTTGCCGCTGGCCAGTGCCGGCTTGGACGGCGCCGGTTCGGCCGGGGCGCGATGCGACGGCGTCACCGGCGGCTTGCTGCCGGGCGCAGCGGCCGGTGCAGCAGCCGCAGGCGCGGCCTTGGTGTCGGCCTTGGCAGGCGCGGCGGCCTCGCCGTCGGCTTCCAGCAGCAGCACCAGCGCACCTTCGGACAGGGTGTCGCCCACCTTGACCTTGAGCTCCTTGACCACGCCGGCGGCCGAGGACGGCACTTCCAGCGTGGCCTTGTCCGACTCCAGCGTCACCAGGCCCTGGTCCTTGACCACGCTGTCGCCGACGGCGACCAGCACTTCGATGACGGGGACATCGCTGTAATCGCCGATGTCGGGAACCTTGATTTCAATGACCGCCATTTGCTTCTCCTGTGGCTCAACCGGCCGTGCCGGCAAGCGTCTGCTGGAGTTCATCCAGCGACGATTCGATTTGGGTCCAGCGCTTGTCGCGCTTGTTTTGCCTGCCTTCGCTGGCTTCGATCAGCAACGCGGCCTGCTGCAGCAGCAGCTCGCCGGCGCCGCAGCTCGGGCGGGTGCCGCTGTAACGCACGCCATCGACCTGGAACGACAGCACCTCGCCCTCGCTCACCGGCGCGCTGCGACCGCTCGGCGCCAGTTGCGTCAGTGCGCCGGTCCAGTGACTGACCAGACGTTTGGCCAACGCCGCCGGAATCGGGATCTCCACCGTTTCCGGGGTCTGCGCGGTGCGGAACTGCACGCTGCCACGGTCGCTCTGGCTGACCCAGCTGTAGACGCGCTCGTCGGCGCGGCTATGCCGCAGGGTCCAGTCGGCACCATCCTTGCCCGGCACCAGCGACACCCCGCTTTCCACGCCGCGGGCAGGCAGCGTCAGCAACGCCAGGCTCGGCCTGGTACCGGCGTCGAGCAGCGTGGTCACCGCGGTGCCGTAGTTGCCCACCGCCGGCGGCCAGCCGCGCCCGAGCGTGCTCTCGCACGGGCGTGCCGCCGCCGATGTCCACGGCAGCACGCCCAGCAGGGCAAGCGTCAGCAGCGCTGCTCTCACAGCAGGACGCGGCGCATGTCGGCCAGCACCTGGCTGAGGTAGGTGGTGAAGCGTGCGGCCAGCGCGCCGTCGATGACGCGGTGGTCGTAGCTCAACGACAACGGCAGCAGCAGCTTGGGCGCGAACTCCTTGCCGTTCCACACCGGCTGCATCGCCGACTTGGACACGCCCAGGATGGCCACTTCCGGTGCATTGATGATCGGCGTGAACGCCGTACCACCGATGCCGCCGAGCGAGCTGATCGAGAAGCAGCCGCCGCTCATGTCGGCCGGGCCGAGCTTGCCGTCGCGCGCCTTCTTGGCCAGCTCGCCGCTTTCCTGCGCGATCTGCAGCACGCCCTTCTTGTCGACGTCGCGGATCACCGGCACGACCAGGCCGTTCGGCGTGTCGGCGGCGAAGCCGATGTTGATGTACTTCTTCAACGTCAGGTTTTCGCCGGCCGCATCCAGCGAGGCGTTGAACTCGGGGAACTTCTTCAACGCCGCGGCGCTGGCCTTGACCAGGAAGGCGAGCATGGTCAGCTTGATGCCGGCCTTCTCGTTTTCCTTGTTCAGTGCCACGCGCAGCGCTTCCAGGTCGGTGATGTCGGCCGATTCGAACTGGGTGACATGCGGGATCATCGCCCAGTTGCGTGCCAGGTTGGCACCGGAAATCTTCTTGATGCGCGACAGCGGCTGGGTCTCGGTCTCGCCGAACTTGCTGAAGTCCACCTTCGGCCAGGCCAGCAGGTTCAGGCCGTTGCCGCCACCGGCCGGTGCGGCCCCGGCGGCGGCAGGCGCGCCGCCGCTGAGTGCGGCCTTGACGAAGCGCTGCACGTCCTCACGGGTGATGCGGCCACCCTTCTCGCTGCCCTTGAGCTGGTTCAGGTCCACGCCGAGCTCGCGCGCGAACACGCGCACCACCGGGCTGGCGTAGGCCACCTTGGACGGCAGCACGCTGTCGGCGTCGAAGGTCACCGGCGGGCTGGACGGCTGCCCGGCCGACGGCTGGCCGCCCTGCGCAGGCTGCGCGGCCTCGCTGGAGCGTGCGCCCTGCACCTGCGCGATCTCGCGCTGGGCCAGCTTGTCCGGCACCGCGGACACCGCGACCGGTTCGACCTTGCCGGCGGTTTCGGCGGTGTCGGTGCTGGGCTTGGCCGGGGACTGCGCCGCACCGGCGCCGCCGTCGCTGGCAGCGATGATCGCCACCACGTTGCCCTGCGAGAGCGTGTCGCCCACCTTGACCTTGAGTTCCTTGACCACGCCGGCGGCCGAGGACGGCACTTCCATCGTGGCCTTGTCCGATTCCAGCGTGACCAGACTCTGGTCCTTGGCGACGGTATCGCCGACGGCGACCAGCACCTCGATCACCGGGATGTCGGTGTAATCGCCGATATCGGGCACGCGGGCTTCGACCAGGCCGCCGTCCGAGGACGCGGCAGGCGCAGCCGGTTCGGCCTTGGCGGCGGGCGCCGGCGCGGCAGCAGGCGCGGCCTTGGCCGGGGCGGCGGGAGCGGCTGCCGGCGCAGGTGCAGCGGCGGTTTCGGCGCCGGCGTCGGCCACTTCGATCAGAGCCACCAGCGCGCCCTGCGACAGCGAATCGCCGACCTTGACCTTGATCTCCTTGACCACGCCGGACACCGACGAGGGCACTTCCATCGTGGCCTTGTCCGATTCCAGCGTGACCAGGCTCTGGTCCTTGCTGACCGTATCGCCGACCGACACCAGCACCTCGATTACCGGGACATCGCTGTAGTCACCGATATCGGGGACAAGTGCTTCCTTGATTTCGGCCATACGGGGAACTCCGGCAACAGAATGGGGAAACTCCTATTGTGGCCGGCTGCGGCCCGCAGCGCCAACCATTGCCGTGGAAAAAGTCGCGCATCGGGCGGGACGCAGCGTTCGCAGGCGCAGGTGCCGGATCGTTTCGACGCGTGTCGATCGACCCGCAACAGTTGCAATGGCTCGCCCGAGGGCAAACGATACGCCAGCGCATTGTCCAGGCCGTCGCGCGCCTCGACCCGCGCGCACAGTTGCTGCGCGCGTGGCCGCGGTGCACGCGCCTGCGGCTCGATCAGGCGCTCGATGCGCGTTTCCACCCCGTCCAGCGACCGCAGCTGCAGATCGTTTCCGGTCAGTGCCGACTGCACCGCGCCGGCGACGACATCGCCGATCAGCTGCGGCAGCAGCTCGGCCACCAGTGCGCCGATGTCGTCATCGATATCGATCGAGGTGAGCTGGCTTTTCCCGAAGCCCTGCTTCAGGCGGGCGTCGATCTTTTCGCGCACGGCCGCCGGTTGCACGCGCGTGGCCTCGGGACTGCGGCCGCCACCGGCCGCCACCTCGCCCGGCGCGGTGGCGGCGATAACGGCCGCTTCGCGCCCGACCTCCTGCGCCAGCGGCACCGCCTCGCGGGTCTGCCGCTGGAACTGGATCAACCGGGCGCGGTCGTCCGCGCTCAACCCGACCCAGCCAGCGCCTCGCGCAGCGGCTGCCAGGCTTCGCACAGCCGTGGCAGCGACCATGCCGCATTGGCCGGGCTGGTGGAGGGCAACGCCCACACCGGCACTGCCTGCAGCGCGGCCGGCAGCCGCGGCTGCACATGCCGGCGCCATGTCTGCGCGGCAGCCGTGCCGTTGCAGGCCACTGCGCGCAGCTGCGGCAGCGTGGCCAGCCGCGCCGCCAGCGGGTTGACCACGATGCTGCCGGCGACGATGGCGGTGTCCAGGCTGCCGCGCCGCGCGCACTGGCCGATCACATCCCACAGGCCTACCCCGCGATCGGCCAGTGCCTGCAGGCGGGCCGGATACGCCAGCCGGGCATCGATGCCGAGCAAGGCCTGCATCAGCGGCCAGAAACGGTTGCGCGGATGGGCGTAGTACATCGCCGCCTGCAACGAGGCGTTGCCGGGCATCGAGCCGAGCACCAGGACACGGCAATCGTTAGGAATGTGCGCTGGAAGCCCCCGCAACACCTCGGTTTTCGTCACAGCGGTCGCACCTGCGTGAATGCCTTTTTCAGCTTGCCCATTGCAGCCACGGCCTTCTCCGGAAACTTGCTGAACAAACGAAATTTTAGCGAGTCGCGGGTGGGCGTGGATTCATATTTTCAGGAATAGCTTTGGCGCGGCCCACTCCACGGGCCCAACAAGAACACTGAGGAGACCCCCAATGCGTGCCATTTCCATCCTGAGCCTGGCTGCCGTATCCGCACTTGCGTTTGCCCCGTCGGCATTTGCACAAGACACCACCTACACCGGCGACACCTCCTCGGCTTCCACCAGCGCCGACAGCGCTTCCGGAAAGCATTGGGCAGTGGTCGGCGGTGTTGCCCTGATCAAGCCGAAGAACGATCCGGCCCCGGGCCTGGACGTCGATGGCGGCCCGGCGCCGACGCTGAGCGCCAGCTACTACATCAATGACAACTGGGCCGTCGAGCTGTGGGGCGCCGCCGACAAGTTCAACCATCGCGTCAACGCCGATGGCGCGGGCAAGATCGGCACCGTCGAGCAGCAGCCAATCGCCATCAGCGGCCAGTACCACTTCGGCCAGGCCGACAACGTGTTCCGTCCGTTCGTGGGCGTGGGCTACTACGAGTCGAACTTCAGCAACGAGAAGATCGACGCGGCGTCGGCCACCGGCCAGCACGTGGGCCTGGACACCGCCAAGGGTGTCATCGGCACCGTCGGCGTGGACATGAACATCAACTCCACCTGGTTCGCACGTGCCGACGCCCGCTACATGCGTTCGCGTCCGGAACTGCGCGTGGGCGGCCAGGGCACCGGCAGCGAGCTGGAACTGGATCCGTGGACCGTCGGCTTCGGCGTCGGCGCGCGCTTCTAAGCACGCTCGCGCAGGCGACGTTTCCGTCGAAGAAAAACGGGCCGCAAGGCCCGTTTTTTTATGCGTGTCGAAGCGCGGTGCTGCATCAATTTCGAAGCGCTGAATCTCGCAGGCGATCTGCGTGGGAACGCTGCGTGTGGGGTATAGCCCGCCCGCGTCTGTGCCCTTCCACCAGTGCGATTGCCGGTGCGGGTGATACCGGTGCTGCCAGTGCCAGTCAAACATCGACATTCGCTACGTACGCACGCCAGCTCACCGCCAGTAGACGCTGCCGCGCAGGCGCGCACTGCGCCAGCGCCACCACAGCAAGGTGGCATAGGCCAGCGCGTAGCCGAGCAACACGCCGGCCGCGCCCAACAGGCTGGCGTGACTGAGCCAGCCTTGCGTGGGCCAGACCGCGCCCTGCCAGGTGCTGCGCCAGCCCTGTACCATGCCCGCGATCACGCGCACCACCACCAGCGCGGCCAGGGCCAGCACCAGCCACAGGTTGGGTCGGTAGAACAGCCCCTGCGGGGTGCGCTCGAAGCGGGTCAGACGCAGTGCCAGCAGGCCCAGCGCCAGCCCGCAGGCCCAGCCGAAGGCGGCGTGGCTGATCGCGCCCGGCCAGAACGCGGCGGCGATCAGCACGAAGATCACGAACAACACGGTGGACAGGCCGGCCGAGACCAGATTGATCATCAACAGCCAGCCGCGGGCCTGCCGCCGCGCGGTACCGACACGAAAGCGCTGCACCAGCGACAACGGCAGCAGCACTGCGAATACCGCCAGGGCAATGATCACGGCCAGCGGAATGGCGAGGAGAAGTGGCATCGGATGCTCGGTGGCGGCGAGGAAGGATCAGCACAACGTCGCGCGCCGTCGCCGGGTGGGCGTGGAGGGCGCGCTCGGAACCGGCGTGTCCGCGTGGTCCGCGTCGATGCCGAGCGCCGCCCGAGGACTGCTCGTAACGCCGCTGACAAAACCTCGCGAGCAGTCAGGTGGGTGCGAACGAGGCGCCCGGAACCGGAGCTTACGCGTGCTACATGCCGGTGCCGGGCACCGACCCGCCCGCCCGGCGGCGAGCGCAGCCGGTTGGTTCGCGGCTGTCAGAACGCCGGCAACACCGCGCCCTTGTACTTTTGCTCGATGAAGGCCTTCACTTCCGGGCTGGTCAAGGCCTTGGCGAGCTTCTGCACGCGCGGATCGTCCTTGTTGTCCGGGCGCGAGACCAGGAAGTTCACGTACGGCGAGTCCTTGCTCTCGATCGCCAGCGCGTCGCGGGTCGGATTGAGGCCAGCGTCGAGCGCGTAGTTGGTGTTGATCAGTGCCAGGTCGACCTGGTCGAGCACGCGCGGCAGCATCGCCGAGTCAAGCTCGCGGAACTTCAGCTGCTTGGGGTTCTCGACGATGTCGCGCTGGCTGGACAGGGCATTGCTCGGGTCCTTGAGTTTGATCACGCCCGCCTTGTCGAGCAGGATCAGCGCGCGGCTGTTGTTGCTCGGGTCGTTGGGAATCACCACATCGGCGCCGTTGGGCAGTGCGGCCAATGCCTTGAACCGGCGCGAGTACGCGCCGAACGGTTCGATATGCACGCCGACCACGGTCACCAGCTGGCTCTTGCGGTCGCGGTTGTAGGCGTCCAGGTACGGCTCGGTCTGGAAGTAGTTGACGTCGATCTGCTTCTGCACGACCTGGTCGTTGGGCTGCACGTAGTCGTTGAACACGCGCACGTCCAGCTTGACGCCCTGCTTGGCCAGCAGCGGTTCGACCACCTCCAGGATCTCGGCGTGCGGCACCGCGGTGGCGGCCACCGTCAGCGTGTCGCCGCCGCCAGTGCCACCGCTACCGCCACAGGAGGCCAGGGCCAGCGTGGCCGCAGCCAGGAGGGAACGAAACGCGAATGTGCTCATGTGGGGGTCCGTGGGAGGAGGAATGCGGCACTGCCGCAAGCGCTAAACCTAGCAGACCGCGGGTGCGTGGGCGATGCGGCTGGCCGCGCCGTCGCCGATCGCCGTGGCCGATTGCTGCCGATGCCCGCTGCCGGGCGCGGCGCAGGACCCGTGGCCGCGCTGCTGGCGGTGCCGCAGTGGAGCCGGTTCGGCGGCATGCCACCCAAACGCCGGCTGCAACCGGCGCTCAGCGCCGGCTGTAGCGCGCCACCAGCCAGTCGCCCAGCATCTGCAGCAGCTGCACCAGTACCAGCAGGGCGATCACGGTGACCAGCGCGACATCCGAATGCGAGCGCAGATAGCCCTCGCGATACGCGACATCGCCCAACCCGCCGGAGCCGATCGCACCACCCATCGCGGTGAAGCCGATCAGCGCGATGGTGGTCACGGTGGCACCGGCGATCAGGCCGGGGCGGGCTTCGGGCAGCAGCACGCGCAGCACCAGCTGGCCGGTGGTGGCGCCCATCGCCTGGCTGGCCTCGATGATCCCGCGGTCCACTTCGCGCAAGGCGGTTTCCACCAGCCGCGCGTAGAACGGTGCGGCGCCGACCACCAGCGGCAGGATCGCGCCGCGCACGCCCAGCGAGGTGCCCATCAGCATCAGCGTGAGCGGAATCATCGCGATCATCAGGATGATGAAGGGCACCGAGCGCAGCAGGTTGATCACTGCCGCGAGCGCGCCGTACAGCACCGGGCGGCGGCGCAGCTGCGGGGCACCGCACAGGAACAGCGCAACGCCCAGCGGCAGGCCGATCAGCAGCGTCAGCGGCAACGCGCCGGCCAGCATCAGCAAGGTATCGAGCGTGGCCTGGCCGATGTCGCCCCACTTGGCGGCGTCGAGATTGCGGAAAAACCCACTGGTTGTGGCAATCAACAGGGTCATGCGCGCAGATCCTCCACCTGCACGCCGGCGGCGACGAAGCCGGCGCGTGCCGCGTTATGGTCGCCGCCAGTCAGGGCGACGATGAGCTGTCCGTACGGGGTGTCCTTGATGCGGTCCACGCGCCCGGACAGGATGTTGTAGTCCACCCCGGTCTCGCGGGCAATGCGGCCCAGTACCGGTTCGTAGGTGCCGTTGCCCAGGAAGGTCAGCCGCACGATGCGCCCGCCCACCGCAGCGAAGTCACGATGCAGCTCGGCTTCGTCCACGTGTTCGGCCTCGGACACGAAGCGCCGGGTGGTGGGGTGCTGCGGATGCAGGAACACCTCGGTCACCGGGCCGGTTTCCACCAGCTTGCCGGCATCGAGCACCGCGACGCGGTCACAGACCCGGCGGATCACGTCCATCTCGTGGGTGATCAGCACGATGGTCAGGCCCAGCTCGCGGTTGATCTGTGCCAGCAGCTGCAGCACCGAGGCGGTGGTCTGCGGGTCCAGCGCGCTGGTGGCCTCGTCGCACAGCAGGATCTGCGGCCGGGTGGCCAGCGCGCGCGCAATGCCCACGCGCTGCTTCTGCCCGCCGGACAACTGCGCCGGATATTTGCCGGCGTGCTGCTCCAGCCCGACCCGCGCCAGCAGCTCGGCCACGCGCGCATCGATCTCGGCGCGCGGGGTGCCGGCCAGTTCCAGCGGAAACGCCACATTGCCGGCCACGGTGCGCGAGGACAGCAGGTTGAAGTGCTGGAAGATCATGCCGATGCGCCGGCGCAGCGCGCGCAGGCCCTGGCTGTCCAGTGCGGTGACGTCCTCCCCGCCGATCAGCAGCCGCCCGCCGCTGGGTTCTTCCAGCCGGTTGATCAGCCGGATCAGCGTCGATTTGCCGGCACCGGAGTGGCCGATGATGCCGAACACCTCGCCGGGGCCGATCCGCAGGTCGAGGGGATGCAGCGCCACGATCTGGCGACCGTCAACGGAATAAGACTTGTGCAGGCGCTGAAACTGGATCACCGCGCGTGGCCGATTGGGGGGTCGTGAAGCCTACCAGTCAATGTTTGCGGCCGTCATTCCATTAGGTTCTAACGGTGGGGATTAGGGATTAGGGATTAGGGATTAGGGATTGGTTAGAGCAACGGCAAGGTGCTCTGGCTTTTGCGAATCCCAAATCCCGAATCCCCAATCCCCAATCACNTAGGGATTAGGGATTAGGGATTAGGGATTGGTTAGAGCAACGGCAAGGTGCTCTGGCTTTTGCGAATCCCAAATCCCGAATCCCCAATCCCCAATCACGGCCTATCCAACGCCGCCGGCCGATCCGCCTTCCGAATCCGCTCCCGGCGCAGCAGATACAGCCCGCTGGCGACGATGATGCCGGCGCCGGTCCAGGTCCAGCCATCGGGCAGGGTCTGCCACAGCAGCCAGTCCCAGCCGATCACCCAGACCAGGCCGGTGTATTCCAGCGGCGCGATCATCGAGGCCTCGCCGCGCAGGAAGGCCTGGGTCAGCGCGATCTGCCCCAGCGCCCCGGCCAGGCCCATGCCGGCGATCAGCCAGGCGTGCTCGCCCCGCAACGGCACCCAGTCGGGAACGGCCAGCACACCGGCGCCGATCGCCATGAACAGCAGGAACCACACCACCATCGCCTGCGGGGTGTCGGTGCGGGTCAGCAGGCTCACGGTGATGGCCGCGATGGCGTAGGCGGTGGCCGCCAGCAGCACCATCAGCCCCGGCAGCGAGATCAGCCCGTCCACGCCCGGGCGCAGCACCACGACCACCCCGACCAGGCCGATCCCGATCGCCGTCCAGCGCCGTGGCCCGACCCGTTCGCCCAGCAGCGGCACCGACAGCGCCGCCACCAGCAACGGGGCGACGAAATACAGCGTATAGGCGGTGGACAACGGCATGCGCTTGAGGCCGTACACGAAGCAGCCGATCATCACCATGCCCAGCGCCCCGCGCAGCAGGTGCAGGCCCCAGCGTACCGGCACGATCGAGCGCGGGCCGGCGGTGGCCAGCACCCACACCAGCACGAACGGCAGCGAGGCGGCGCCACGCAGCAAGGTGACCTGCAGCGGCGGGTAATGCGCCGACAGCAGCTTCATTCCCGCATCCATCAGCGAGAAACAGGCCACGGCGGCCACCATCCAGGCGATGGCGGGAAGCGGAGAGCGGGTAGTGGGCATGGGCCATTATCGCTGCGCCTGCGCACAGACGGGCAACCGCGTGTGGACGGGGGCGCCGACGCGATGCCCTAGAATGGCGGCTGTTTATAGAGAGCAGGAGCTTTGCATGCCTTCCTTCGACGTGGTGTCCGAAGTCGACAAGCACGAACTGACCAATGCGGTGGACCAGGCCAATCGCGAGCTGGATACGCGCTTCGACTTCAAGGGGGTCGAGGCCAGGTTCGAGCTGGAAGACGGCAAGGCGATCAACCAGTCCGCGCCCAGCGATTTCCAGGTCAAGCAGATGACCGACATCCTGCGCGCGCGCCTGCTGGCACGTGGCATCGACGTGCGTTGCCTGGAGTTCGGCGACATGGAGACCAACCTGGCCGGTGCGCGCCAGAAGGTCACCGTCAAGCAGGGCATCGAGCAGAAGCAGGCCAAGCAACTGGTCGCCAAGCTCAAGGAGGCCAAGCTCAAGGTCGAAGCGCAGATCAATGGCGACAAGCTGCGCGTGAGCGGCAAGAAGCGCGACGACCTGCAGGATGCGATGGCGCTGCTGAAGAAGGCCGATTTCGAGCTGCCGCTGCAGTTCGACAACTTCCGCGACTGAGCCTGCGTGGTGGCTGACACGGCGCCCTGGCGTACCGCCTTGTGCAGGCGGACCGCGCGGCGCGGCGTGCCGGCCGTGCGACGCCCGGGCATCGGACGCGGTCGCCCCGGCGCGTTACGGGCCTGATGCGCCGATGCGCGGCCTGTTTTCCACGTTGTTGCAACGCGCGCCCGCGGCCACATCGCCCCGGGCGCCGCCCGCTGCCGCGGCGGCGTGCGCCATGGCGCACGCACAGCCGCGCATCGAAACCGGCTCGACGCTGCATACGCTGGCCGGGCTGGACCCGGTTGCGGCCGCGGCGTTTGCCGATGCCTTCGCGGCCGAGATCGCGCATTCCATCGCCCGTTGCTCGCTCGGCCAGGCCAGCACCACCCCGGCGCAGGCGCTGGAGCAGATCCATTCGCTCAAGAACACGGTCTCGCTGACCGGCTCTCCCGAACTGCGCAACGCCTGCGACCAGTTGCGCACCGATGTCGACGGCGGCGAACTCGGGTGCGCGCTTGCGCAGCGCTATACCGCCATTGCGACTGCAGCCGGCCTGCTGGTGAAGAATTACCGGCGCGCCCTCCCCGACGACGACAGCAGCCCCCATGCGTAGTGGATCCACCCGTGCAGCGCCCGGCCTGATTTTGGCCGCCCGGCAGCTGCGCAACGACCGGCTCGTGCGGCTGTTCGAATCGTTCCTGGAATACCGCGCCTGCGTCGGCCGGGCGCTCGTGCAGACCATCGTCGCGCTGTGGTGCTTCGGCTGGCTGTACGGGCCGCAGCCGGTGCTGGTCAGGGATGCGCAGGCGGTCTTTCCCACCGCGGCGACGCTATGGGCGGTGGCGGTGGTCTGGATGGTGCTGGTGCGGCGCAGGATCATTCCACCGGGCGAGTGGCTGGATGCGATCGGGTTTGCGATGAACCTGCTGTTCATCGGCATCCAGACCTGCCTGGCCTTCATCCTGCTGATGTCGCTGAATGCCTTCCTGCCCTTCATCACCATCGCCGCGGTGGCACGCTATGGGCAGAAGGCGACGCTGCCGGTGCTGCTCAGCACCTTCGTGCTGATGCTGTTGACCGCGCCGGCCGGCTACTGGCTCTCGCGCCCTGCGTACTTCGTCTATGCGGTGGCGCTGAGCGTGGTGTTGCCGCTGCTGGTGGCGCGCATCGTCAGCGCGATGCAGGAGATCGCCCTGCAGGCGCTGGCCTCGCGCGATGCGCAGAGCCGCTTCATCAGCACCATGAACCATGAACTGCGCACGCCGTTGAACGCGGTCATCAACTGCGCGCAGCTGATCGATGGCGACACCTTGTCGGCGCAACAACGCGAACTGATGCAGGCGATGACGGTCAATGCGATCGCGCTGCGCCACCGCGTGAACGAAGTGATCGACGTCGCCAGCATCGACGGTGGCCGGCTGCAGCTGCACAGCAAGCCGCTGAGCCTGCTCGACGTGCTGACCACGGTCAAAGCGGTGTGCACGAGCGCTGCGTCCAGCAAGGGCGTGGCGCTGGAACTGCGCAGCGAGGCGGCGCAGATGCCTCACCTCATCGGCGACGAGGGGCGCATCGAACAGGTCATCACCAACCTGGTCGTCAATGCGATCAAGTTCACCCCGGCCGGTGGGTCGGTCGACGTGCTGATCGCCGCCACGCAGGTGCAGCAGCGCTGGGCGATCGCGGTGACCGTGACCGACACCGGCATCGGCATTGCCGACGACCAGAAGGCCTACATCTTCACCCCCTTCACCCAGCTCAGCACCGGCTTCAGCCGCACCGAGGGCGGGGTCGGCCTGGGCCTGTTCATTGCGCTGTCGGTGTCCGATGCGATGGGTGGCAACCTGAGCGTGCGCGACAACCCCGGCGGCGGCAGCGTGTTTCGCTGGACCTTCGAACTGGCCGCCGCCGCGGCGCAGGGCTGCCGGCCGCCGGCGCTGCGCGAGGCCCTGCAACGGCATGCCGAGACGGTGCCGCCGCTGCATTGCCTGGTGTTCGAGGACATGGACACCAACCGGCTGGTGATCGGCAACCTGCTCACCCGCGCCGGGCATCGGGTGAGCTTTCACAGCGATGGCAGCAATGCGGTGCAGCGCATCCGCGAGGCCGCGCCGGACCTGGTATTCCTCGACCTGCACATGCCCGGCACCTCGGGCTGGGACGCGCTGCGCGAGGCGCACGCGGCGATCGCCGCGCTGCCGCCGATCATCGTGCTGACCGCCGACACCCGCACCGAGTCGATGCGCGAGGCCACTGCTGCCGGCGTGGCCGGCTATCTGTCCAAGCCGATCAACGCGCACGAATTGCTGGCCATCCTCGCCGCGCATGCCCCCCATGCAACCGGCTGACCTCAAACCCGGCAACGCGGCACGCCGCCACTGGCATGCCGGCGCGCAGACGCGCACGCCGCTGGCGCTGCTGTACCTGCACGGCTTCACCGCCAGCCCGGGTGAGGCCGGCGAGCTGCCCGAGCAGATCGCCGATGCGCTGGCCGCCAACCTGTACGTGCACCGCTGGCCCGGGCATGGCCGCAGCGCCGCCGATGCGATGCAGGGGCTGACGCCGGCGCTGTTGCAGGCCTCGGCCCTGGATGCGCTGGCGCAGGCACGGCGCATGGGCGCGCGCGTGGCGATCGTCGGCTCGTCCATGGGCGCCACGCTGGGCTTGTGGCTGGCGGCGCAACGGCCCGACGCGGTGGCCGCAGTGATCGCCTGGTCACCGGGTATCCGGCCGGCCGACCCGGCGCTGCTGGATCAGGTCTGCGCCGCGCAGGGCCCATTGACCGACCCGCGCCCGCGCACCGCCGCATCCCGGGCGTTCTGGTCGAGCACCATCCACCCGGACGGCTTCCGCGCGCTGCGCAGCCTGTTCGACGCGGTTGCCGCCGATCCACCGTGGCCACGCGTGCGCTGCCCGGTGTTTCTGGGCTATTACCGCGCGGCCAACGGCGACGAGGATGCAACCGCCTCGGTGCCGGCGATGCTGGCGATGTTCGCCGCGCTCGGCAGCGCGCCGGCGCACACCTGTGCGATGGCCTTCGACAGCGGCGCGCATGCGATCGGCTCGCCGCACAAGACCCCGCACGCCGATCAGGTGGCGCAGGCATCGATTGCATTTGTGCGCGCGCATGTCGGCGTCGGTGGCGCAGGCCGATAACGCCCGGGACTGCGGCGGCTGCGGGTTTTCCCGCACCTTGCCCACCGTGTCCGTCGCGCCTGCGCGGCGCGACAGCGGCACCGGCACCGGCGGCCGCGCCGGCAGCGATCGCATACACTGGCCCACCATCACGCCGCCGCCACGATGACGCCCACGCCTGCCTCGCTTGATCCGTTGACCGCCACCCGCCAGTGGATCGAGCGCGCGGTGATCGGCCTGAACCTGTGTCCGTTCGCCAAGGCGGTCTACGTCAAGGAGCAGGTGCGGCTGGTGCTCAGCGATGCCAGCACGCCCGAGGCGCTGCTCGAACAACTGGCCGAGGAGCTGGTGCTGCTGCGCGACACGCCGGCCGAGCAGATCGACACCACCTTGATCGTGCATCCGGACGTGCTCACCGATTTCCTGGACTACAACGACTTCCTCGACAACGCCGACGCGGCGGTGGACGCGCTGGACCTGGACGGCGTGCTGCAGGTGGCCAGCTTCCATCCGGACTACCAGTTCGCAGGCGCGGCGGTGGATGACGTGGCCAACTTCACCAACCGCTCGCCCTTCCCCACCTTGCACCTGCTGCGCGAAGACAGCGTGGAGCGCGCGGTGGCCGCGTTCCCGGACCCGGACGTGATCGTCGAACGCAATATCCAGACGCTGGAACGCCTGGGCCAGGACGGCTGGGAACGGTTGTTGGGCGCATCGCAGCACTGACCGCCGCAGCGCGTGCGGCGGCACCAGCGGTGCCGGACGGCCGCGTCGGAGACACGTAGCGCCGTGCCGGCGCGCCATCGCTCGGCACCCCGATGACGGCGCGGCAAGGTACCCAAAGGCACCAGCGTGCCTGCGCCGCACGCGACGATCGCGTTGCTACGGCCACCACGGCGCCCGCGTTACAGTGCGCGCGACCTCACTGCCATGGTGCGCCCGATGCCGCTGACCCCCGCCGTCTCCGCATGGAATCCCTCCCCGTTGCAGGACCGCGTGGTGGTGATCACCGGTGGTGCCCAAGGCATCGGCCGTGGCATCGCACAGGCGGTGCTGGGCGCCGGCGGCAGCGTGGTGATCGGCGACCTGGATGCCGATGCCGGCAAGGCCTGCCTGCAGGAGTGGGCATTGCCGCGACGCAGTGCCTTCGTGCGCTGCGATGCCGCACGCGGACCGCAGGCAGCACGCCTGGTCGTCACCGCGCTCAAACGCTTCGGGCGCCTGGATGGCCTGGTCAACAACGCCGGCGTGGCCGATCCGCATGTGGCGCCCTTGCCGCAACTGGACTGGCAGGAGTGGAATCGCCGGCTGGCCAGCCTGCATGGCGCATTCCTGTGCAGCAAGCAGGCCTTGCCCGCCTTGGCGCAGGCCCCGAGCGGCGGCGCGATCGTCAACATCGCCTCCACCCGCGCCTGGCAATCGGAGCCGCATAGCGAAGCCTATGCCGCCGCCAAGGGCGGGCTGGTGGCCTTCACCCACGCCTTGGCGCTGAGCGAAGGCCCGCAGGTGCGCGTCAACAGCATCAGCCCGGGCTGGATCAGCACCGACGCCTGGCGCGCGCCGGCACGCAGGCGCACCCCGAAGCTGTCGCGGCGCGACCATGCCCAGCATCCGGCCGGGCGGGTCGGCACGCCGGAGGACATCGCGCAACTGGCGGTCTACCTGCTGTCGCCGCAGCTGTCCGGCTTCGTGACCGGGCAGGACTTCATCGTCGACGGCGGCATGTCGCGCAAGATGCAGTACGTCTAGGGAGTGCCGCGCAGGCGGCTTGCAGCAGGCTGCAGATGCCGGAATCTGCGCATGCGCAACCAGCGGCGGCGAGGCTCAGGCCTGCGCGTCGCGGCCGAACAACACCGCAAGATCCTCTGCCGCCAGCGTGCGCCATTGCCCGGACGGCAGGCCATCCAGCGACAAGCCACCGATGCGGCTGCGGTGCAAGGCCACCACGTGATTGCCGGCGGCAGCGAACATGCGCCGCACCTGGTGATAGCGGCCTTCGTGCAAGGTCAGGCGTGCCTGGCGTGGGCCGAGCACCTCCAGTTCGGCCGGCAGCAGCGGCTTGGTTTCGCCTTCCAGCAGGAGCGTGCCGCTGGCAAACAGCGCCGCTTCGTCGCCGCGCAGGTCCTCGGCCAGGGTGACGTCGTAGACCTTGTCCAGCGCCGACTTGGGCGAAATGATCCGATGCAGCAGCGCGCCGTCGTCGGTCATCAGCAGCATGCCGCTGGTCTCGCGATCCAGCCGCCCCACCGGCGCCAGCACCGGGGCGCGCGAGCGGAAGCGCGGCGGCAGCAGTTCGTAGATCAGCCGGCCGGTGTCCTTGGTCGAGCAGGTGTAGCCGCCGGGCTTGTGCAGCAACAGGCTCAGACCCGGTGGCGGATCCAGCGGCTCGCCATCGATGCGGATCGCATCGTGCTCCACCTGGTCGTCGGCATACAGCACCTCGCCGGCGGCGTCGGTGACCGCGCCCTGGCGAAACAGCTGGGTCACCTGCTTGCGGCTGCCGTAGCCGAGGTTGGCGATGTGCTTGACCAGCTTCATGCGCGCGCTCCGCGGCCGCGGATGGCGGAAATCAGCTTGAAGCCGTCGCGTTCGGCGGCCACGCGTACCTGCCCGAAGCTTTCGTTGAGCACGTGTTCGTAGGGCAGGTGCCGGTTGGCCACCAGCAGCAGTTGCCCACCCGGACGCAGCGCCTGCGCGGCCACGGCGATGAAGCGCTGACCGATATCCGGACGGTCGGCGCGCGAAGGCGTGTGGAACGGCGGGTTGCTGACGATGAAATCGTACTGCGCCACCAGGCCGGCGGTGACGTCGCGCCAGTGGTACTGCAGCTGCGCCGGATGCCCACTGCCCTGCAGATTCCGCTGCGCCAGGGTGAGTGCACGCGCCTCGGCCTCGTACAGGTCCAGCCCGGTGACCTTGGGGCAGCGCGCCAGCACCTCGGCCGACAGATAGCCAAAACCCGCGCCCAGGTCGGCACCGTGCCCGGCCAGCGTGCCCGGCAGGTGTTCGACCAGCAGCGCAGAGGCAGGATCGATGCGGTCCCAGGCGAACACACCGGGGCGGCTGACGAAGCGCCCGTCCAGGATCGGGCGCGGCGCATCCAGCGCGGCCCAGCGCGCCTGCAGCGCCGCATCGGTGTCGGCAGGCAGCGGCGGGCTCCAGTAGGTGCGGCAATGGTGCTTGGTCAGGCTGCCGGCCAGGCCGGTGAGCTGACGCAGGTCGGCCTCGCCCGAGCGCGCGCCCTCGTTGTTGGACTGGCAGGCCACCACCCGGCCGCCCGGCGCGGCCAGCGCCACTGCACGCGCAAACAACGCGCGCGCCTCCTCGCGTTGCCGCGGCGGCAGCACCAGCACCAGGGCGTAGCGGGTGCTGTCGGCTTCGATGGCGCCCTCTTCGCGCACACTCCAGCCATTGCGCTCCAGCGCCTCGGCGAACGGGCGAAAGCTCTGCTCGCAGGTCAGTGCGTCGGCCACCGCATGCGCGCGCAGCGGAAAGCCGTCGCGCGCGCGCAGGAACAGCACAGGGCCGCTGGGCCATGGCAGCACGCCCTGGGCAAAGGGCAGGAACAGGGCTTGAAGCGGAGCATCGTGCGGGCCAGCCATCGGATCATCGGGTCGGGAACAGGCGGCCATTGTAAGGGAGCCCTGCCTGCCGCCTGCCTCTGGCGCCCGCTCCGAGCTGGTTGACGCCCGCCCCGGGCTGGTTGGGGCAGGCATTCAATTGCGTGACCTACGGACGGCAACCCTTCCAATGTCTATACGGACTATTGATGCGCACGCAACATCCGCCCACCTAGGCTGGAATCACACCAATACCGGAGAGACGCGATGCGAGCCCTGTTCGTAGGTGGAGTGGTCGACAACAGCGAAATGGATCTGGATGACGCTCCGCCGCCGATGCATTATCCCGAGAACACCGGCGCCGGCCGGCCGCGTTATCGCCTGCACCAGGTGGGCGAGCGCGACGACGGCAGCGTGGCGTATGCGGTGTATGGCGCGCCGGAGATGGCCGATGACGACATCAGCCGGATCACCGAAGAACGTGGCTATGCGCGACGTTTCAGCGCCTCGCCGGAATCGCCGCGCTGAGCGCTGCGGCGCGACACCGCGCACGGCTGCCGGCGGCACATGAAAAAAACCGGGCATGGCCCGGTTTTTTTCATGCTTGAACGCCTGGATCAGCGCGTCTTGGGAGTCCCCCGCCAGATCACATTGCCGACGTCGTCGGCCACCAGCAGCGCGCCTGTATTGTCGGGGCTCACGCCCACCGGGCGCCCCTGTGCATTGCCTTCGGCATCCAGAAAACCGTCCAGCACGGTGATCGGCGTGCCGCTGGGCTTGCCGTCGACAAACGGCACGAACAGCACCTTGTAGCCGCTGGGCGGATCGCGGTTCCACGAGCCATGCTGGCCGATGAAGGCGCCCTGCCGGAAGCGCTCCGGCAGCAGGCTTCCGCTGGCAAAGCTCAGGCCGAGCGAGGCGGTATGCGGGCCCAGCGCGTAGTCGGGCTTGAGCGCCTTGGCCACCAGCTCGGGATTCTGCGGCTTGACCCGCTCGTCCACATGCTGGCCGTAGTAGCTGTACGGCCAGCCATAAAAGCCGCCGTCGCGCACCGAGGTCAGGTAATCGGGTACCAGATCGCTGCCGATCTCGTCGCGCTCGTTGACCACCACCCACAGCGACTTGCTCTGCGGCTCCCAGGCGATACCGACCGGATTGCGCAGGCCGCTGGCGAACACGCGGCTGCTGCCGGTTGTCGGGTCGATCTCCAGGATCGCGGCGCGGTTGAGTTCGGCCTCCATGCCGTTTTCGGCCACGTTGCTGTTGGAGCCGACGCCGACATACAGCTTGCTGCCGTCGGCGCTGGCCAGCAGCGACTTGGTCCAGTGGTGATTCAACCCGCCGGGCAGATTGGCCACGAAGGTCGGCTTGGCGGTGATATGCGTCTCGCCGGGCTTGTACGGAAAGCTCACCAGCGCATCGGCATTGGCCACGTAGAAACGATCGCCGACCAAGGCCATGCCGAACGGCGAGAACAGGCCGCTGATGAACTGGGTGCGCACTTCGGCCACGCCATCGCCATCGACATCGCGCAGCAGGGTGATGCGGTTGGCGCTGGGCACCACCGCGCCGGCCTTGCTCATCATCGCGCCTTGCACCTTCTTGCGAATGCCGCCGCCCTTGGCCTCTTCCGGCTTGGGCGGCTCGGCGGTCTCGGCCACCAGCACGTCGCCGTTCGGCAGCACATAGATCCAGCGCGGGTGATCCAGATCGCGCGCGAACGCGGCAACCTGCAGGTCGTCTGCGGCGATCGGCTTGGCGTTCTCGGTCCAGCGCTTGACCGGCGCCACCTTGACGGTGGGGATCAGGCGTTTGACCGGATCGGGCAGCTGCGGGTTCGGCCCGGTCCCCTGTTCGATGGCAAGCGTGGCGGTATCGCCGCAGGCGGCGAGGGCGGCGACGGCCAGTAACGACAGCGGCCAGCGGGCGAGCTTCAACGCGGGTGCATTCATTGCGCGATTGATCCTGAACAGTTGCGACGATCGGCCATCATGCCGTTACCGCCCCCCCGAGAAGTAAACACATCGTCAATGCGTGGCTCAGGTGCCGGCCTGGGGATCGCCACCCGGCGGCAAGGGATGCACGGCCACGATGCGGTCCATCCAGATCCAGTGCGGCTCCTGCGCGGCGTCCAGCTGGTCGATGCGCAGCTGGCCGTTGAGTCCTTCGCGCTGCTGGTCGTCCAGATAGGTCTGGATACTCGGGCGCACCGCGACGGTGCCGCTGATCGTGCTGCCATCGTCGAGCTCGACGCGCACGCGCTCCTGGCCGCCGAGCAGCGATACCCAGTGCTCGAGCGTGGCGATCTGCACCTGTTCCGAATAGACGTGCGGGGCGTACTTGGACATGGCGTCATCTCCATCGAAGGGATGCATCACGCTAGGCCACACGCCGTGAAAGAGGCAGCAAACAGCGCTCATCAGCTGGTTGCGGAGCTGTCGCCGCGGCAGCGCGACATCAGATCCGCCTTCGGCCTCACTCCACCGATTCGCGCGCCGCGCGCACCGCGGTGACCAGCTGGGCGACGCTGTAGGGCTTGGCCAGATGTTCCTGGAAGCCGGAGTCCAGCGCGCGCTTGCGGTCGTCGTCGCGTGCCAGCGCGGTCACTGCCACGGCCGGCAGCGCCGCCGCGTCCAGCCCCAGGTTGTCGCGCACGGTGCGGATCAGCCCGTAGCCGTCCATGCCCGGCATGCCGATGTCGGTCAGCATCAGATCGAAGCGTGCGTGGCCGCGATGATCGATCAACGCCAGCGCGTCGGTGGCGCTGCCGGCGGTGACCACTTCGGCGCCCTGCTCTTCCAGCAGGCGGCGCAGGTAGTCGAGCATGTCCGGCTGGTCTTCCACCGCCAGCAGGCGTAGGCCGTTGAGCGCACGCGCTTCGATGATCTGTTCGGACATCAGCCGCCGACGCAGCTCGCGCCGCGGACGCCTGGCCTGGTCGGGAACATGCTCGGGCAGGCGCACCGTGAACGTGGCGCCCTTGCCGCGCCCGCCACTGGTGGCGCTGACCTGGCCGCCATGCATTTCCACCAGCTGCTGCACGATCGCCAGTCCCAGGCCCAGGCCGCCGTGCTGGCGCGTGGTGGTGCCGTCGGCCTGACGAAAGCGGCCGAACAGGTGCGGCAGGAATTCGGCAGCAATGCCGTCGCCCGAATCGCGCACCGACACCAGCAGGTGGCCGTCGTCGCGTTCGATGGTGACGTCGATGCGGCCATGCGCCGGAGTGAACTTGATCGCGTTGGACAGCAGATTCCACAGCACCTGCTGCAGCCGCGTGGCATCGCCGAGCACCAGGCACGGCGTCGACGGGGCATGCACCTCCAGCACCTGGTCCTTGCCCTCGGCCGCCAGCTCCTGGGTGTTCAAGGCCTCGCGCACCTGCTCGGCCAGGTCCAGCGACTCGACCTCCAGCTGCACCTTGCCCAGCAACATGCTGCTGAGGTCGAGCATGTCCGAGATCAGGCGTTTCTGCGCACGGGCGCTGCTGGCGATCACCGACAGGCCCTTGTAGTTGGGATGGCCTTCCTCCACCCGCTGCAGCAACAACTCGCTCCAGCCCAGGATGGTGGTCAGCGGCGTGCGCAGTTCATGCGACAGGGTGGCCAGGAACTCGTCCTTCAGCCGCGCCATGCTCTCGGCTTCGTTGCGTGCGCTGCGCTCGGATTCGAGCAGTTGCTCGCGCGCCAGTTCGATCTCGCGCTGCTCGGTCACGTCCGGGCTGCTGCCGGCCAGGCCGATGAAACGCCCGTCGGCCGAATAGCGCGGCGTGGCGGTCATCTCGATCCAGCGCCACTGTCCGTCATGGCGGCGCGCACGCACCAGTGCGTGCAGGCCGCGCTGTTCCTCCAGCGCCGTGGCGAGTTCGAACTGGAAGATCGACAGGTCGTCCGGATGCAGCAACTCGCTCCAGGCCGACACCGTGCCGCTGGAGATGTCGATGCCGAAGAATTCACCATAGGCGCTGTTGACGAAGCGCACCACGCCCTGTGCGTCCAGTACCCAGACCGGCATTGGCAGGCCATCGGCCAGGGCGCTGAAGCGGGCCTCGCTCTCGGCCAGCTCACGCTCCACCCGCTTGCGCTCGGTGATGTCCATGAACAGCACCGCCACCCGCGCCTGCTCCGGTTGCCCGACCCGGAACGCATCCACCGAATACCAGCGCCGCAGCGCCTTGGCCTGCATTTCGAAATGGATGCGGTTGCCGGTGCGGGCCACATGGCCGTAGCGGTCGAACCACTCCTGCTCGTGGCCGGCCAGCAGGCCGCGAATGGAGACGTTCAGGACGTTGGACAGGCCGGTATAGCGCTCGAACGCGCCGTTGGTCATGCGAATCACGTAATCGACGGCCTGGTCGCCATCGAATACCAGATCGATGACGCAGAACCCCGCGTCCAGGTTATGGAAGATCTCGTGGTACATCCCCGGGTCGAGGAACGGCTCGGCGGGTGCTGCCGGGAAACCGGTGGCCAGATCGGGACTGGTGGTCGAGGTGCTCAAATCGGGATCCAGGGGTGATGCCAGGGCGGATGACGAGCAGATGAAACCACGCCCGGTGTCGTCAGCGGGTGCACAGCCGGCCAGCCCGGTTCACATGCGTGCGGCCGGCTTCCCGGCGATCACCACAGCAGCGCCGCGCTCAGGGCGATGCCTGCCGCCAGCACCACGATCCCGGCGATCACGCCGCGGAACACCCACTCGCCTTCGCGGCGCAACTGCTCGTCCATCCAGCGCTGCGCTTCTTCGCGCCAGGCGGTGGAGCGTGCGTACTCGGCGTCCAGCAACAACAACCGGACCCGCGACAGTCCAAGCCTGGCACATTCGCTGCGGCAGCGCTCGCTGAAACCATCCTCGCCGCTGGCGACCTGTGCGCCCAGCGGCAGCTGCAATTCGAATTCATGCCTGGACATAACGGGGACGCTCCTGATCAAGCTCGTGTTCCAGCGCCATCCGCGCCAGTTGGGTGTAATTGGCACGCGGGCCCTGGCCCCGGCCGGTGAGCATTCCCTGGTAATCCAGGTCCTGCCAGACCCGTCCGGTCCACTCCACGCAATCCTCGGCAATCACCAGCATCAGCGAGTAGCGGTACTCCAGCCCGCTGGCCGCGGTGTAGGCGTAGACCGGCGGAAACTGCACCGCCACATCGCCCTGGCGCGCCAACGCGGCCAGGTGCTCGCGCAGCGCCTCGCGCGGCGAGGCCCCCGGCGCCAGGCGCAGCGTGCGCGTCGCCAGATCCAGGTCCACATCGCTTTGCAGTGCGACGAAGGCGGCGGCCCCGGTGGCGGGGTTGTGGCCGTGCTGCTTCGCCCAGTCGATGAACTGCAGGCGCACGTCCGACGGCATGTGTGCCGGCGCCGAAGAGGCTGATTTTGTGCGGAAAGAGTGGGTGTCCATGCTGGCGATCTTCCCGGCTGCGCCGTGAAGCGCAGGCGCAGGCGCAGTGAACCCGCCGTCATGGCGACAATGCCGCGGATTAACCGCGTGGCAATGGCGCGCCAGCCCTTGCGCGGCAAGCGTTGCCGGCGAGCGGGGGCGCCCCCACACTGCAGGTACGCCCGGTACTTCCACGTCCCTTCCGCTTGGAGACTTTCCATGAAACGTTCCAGCCTTTGCGGCGCCAGCCTGTTGCTGGCAGGACTGTTCGCGGCGACCGGCGCGCAGGCGGCTGTCCGCAACGTCACCGACCCGCAGGCGCCGCGCGCGCTGAGCGGCGACGGCAAGGTCGATGTGCGCTGGACCGACCCGGCGCAATTTTCCGAAGTGCGCTTCAGCGGCAACCGCTGGGAAGCGCAGCGCGGCGACTGGGTGACCCAGCTGGCGACCTATTTCCAGCAGAGCGCCGCGCGCAGGCTTCCGGACGGCCAGCGCCTGAGCGTGACCATCACCGACATCCGCCGCGCCGGCCAGTACGAGCCCTGGCACGGGCCGCGCATGCAGGACGTGCGCATCGTCAAGGACATCTACCCGCCGCGCCTGAGCTTCGACTACACGCTGACCGACGCCAACGGCCAGGTGCTCGACCAGGGCGCACGCAAGCTGGTGGATTCGGCATTCCTGATGAGCGGGCCGCGCCTGACCGACAGCGACCCGCTGCGCTTCGAAAAGGCGATGATCGACGACTGGGTGCGCAAGCAGTTCCGCGGCGATCGGAGCACGGCTGGCTTGTGACTGATTGGTGCTGGCCGCGCCAGAAAAGCAACTCGGCCTTGCGTGAAAACGGCGCGTCGCGACGCGCCGTTTTTATTCATGACGCGCAAGTGTATTCATGGCGCGCAAGGTGATTACGCATCCGCAATGCCATGAGGATCCCGTCGGGGCCCCTTCTCCCGGCGGGAGAAGGGACACACCTCACCGCGTGACTCCCTCGCCCACTGCCGGCTCGCCCACGTACACCCGCGGCACGCGCTTGAGTCCGCACAGCAACTGATACGCGCTGACATTGCACTGGCTTGCCAGCGGGCTCACGCGCGGCGCATCGCCCCATAGCTGCACAGGCGCACCAATGTCGGCCTGCGGGTGCTCGGTGAGATCCACGGTCAGCATGTCCATCGACACGCGGCCGATCAGCGGGCAGACCTGGCCATCCACCAGCACCGGCGTGCCGTTGGGGGCGAACTGCGGATAGCCGTCGGCATAGCCCATCGCCACCACGCCGACGCGGGTCGGCCGCTCGGCGACGAAGCGGGCGCCGTAGCCCACCGGCTCGCCGGCCGGCAGCTCGCGCACGGAGATGATGCGCGAGCGCAGCGTCATCACCGGGCGCAGCTGGGTGGTGAGCTCGGTGTCCTGCGGGAACGGGTTTGCGCCGTACAGCATCAGCCCCGGACGCGACCAGTCGTTGCGCAGCGCCGGCCAGCCGAGCAGGCCGGGGGAATTGCGGATGCTGGTTTCCGCGCGCATGCCGCCCGCGGTCAGCGCGAACGCCACCGCCTGCTCGTCGGTGCGGCTGCACTCCAGCTCGTCGGCGCGCGCCAGATGGGTCATCAGCACCAGCGAGGCAATCTGCGGCAAGCCGCGCAGGCGCAACCACGCCGCCCGGAAATCTTCCGGCGACAGGCCCAGCCGGTGCATGCCGCTGTCCAGCTTCAGCCACACCCGCAACGGACGCGGGCTCTGGAACTCGGCCAGCGCGCGCACCTGCTGCGGCGTGGCCACCACCGTCCACAGATCGTGCTCGGCAATCAGGCGCAGTTCGTCGTGTTCGAAGAACCCTTCCAGCAGCAGGATCGGCGCACGGATGCCGGCCTGACGCAGCTCCAGCGCCTCTTCGATGCAGGCCACCGCAAAGCCGTCGGCCTCGCCGTCCAGCGCCTGCGCGCAGCGCACCGCGCCGTGGCCGTAGGCATCGGCCTTGACCACCGCCAGGGCCTTGCTGCCGCCCAGGCGCCTGGCCAGGCGGTAGTTGTGACGCAATGCGTCCAGGTCGATCGACGCTTGCGCAGGACGCACTACGCGGCCTCCCGGTGCGTGCGCACGCTGCGTGGCGACAGGTAACGGAAGATGTCCAGGCCTTCGCTGTCGATGTCGGGCGTGCGGCCCTGCATCAGGTCGGCCAGGTAGCGGCCAGAGCCACAGGCCATGGTCCAGCCCAGGGTGCCGTGGCCGGTATTGAGGAACAGGTTGGCATACGGGGTTGCGCCGACCACCGGCGTGCCGTCCGGCGTGGCCGGGCGCAGGCCGGTCCAGAACTCGGCCTGGGCCAGGTCGCCGGCGCCGGGGAACAGGTCGTTGACCACCATCTCCAGGGTGGCGCGACGGCGCGGATTCAACGACAGGTCGAAGCCGGCCACCTCGGCCATGCCGCCGACGCGGATGCGCTCGTCGAAGCGGGTCAGCGCGATCTTGTAGCTCTCGTCCAGCACCGTGGAGGTCGGCGCGCGCTGCGCGTCCACGATCGGAATGGTCAGCGAGTAGCCCTTGAGCGGATACACCGGCAGATGCAGGCCGAGCGAGAGCAGCAGGTCGGCCGAATAGCTGCCCAGCGCCAGCACGTAGCGGTCGGCGGTCTCGATGCGGCCATCGATCTGCACGCCGGTGACGCGCCCGCCGGCGTGCTGCAGATGCTCGACCTGCTGGCCGTAGCGGAACTCCACCCCTGCCTGGGCGGCCAGGTCGGCCAGGCGCTGGGTGAACAGCCGGCAGTCGCCGGTCTGGTCTTCGGGCAGGCGCAAGGCACCGGCCATCTGCGTGCCACCGCCGGCCAGGCCAGGCTCGAACTGGGCGATCTGCGCCGGGGTCAGCAGCTCGTAGGGCACGCCGTACTGGGCCAGTACCTCGATGTCCTGCGCGGCGGCATCCAGCTGCTGCTGGGTGCGGAACAGCTGGGTGGTGCCGAGCTGGCGGCCTTCGAATTCGATGCCGGTGCTGGCACGCAATGCGTTCAGGCGATCGCGGCTGTAGTCGGACATGCGCACCATGCGCGCCTTGTTCACCGCATAGCGCTCGGCCGTGCAGTTGCGCAGCATCTGGCTGAGCCAGGCCAGCTGGCGCAGGTCGCGGGTGGGCCGGATCGACAGCGGTGCGTGCTGCTCGAACAGCCACTTCATCGCCTTGCCGGGCACGCCGGGCGCGGCCCATGGCGAGGTGTAGCCGAACGACAGCTGGCCGGCGTTGGCATAGCTGGTCTCCAGCGCCGCCGCCGGCTGGCGGTCGACCACGCTGACCTCGCAACCGGCCTGCGCCAGATACCAGGCCGTGGTGGTACCGATGACGCCGCTACCGAGAATGAGCACCCGCATGTCGTTCTCCTGGAAAGGGTATTCCCCCACAACCAGGCGCCGAGGGGGACAGTTAGACGCAGTATATTGCGAGCAAGGCAGTGCCATTTCTGGAATCAGGCCAGCCTGGCAGTGAATCCTCCTGTCAAACCCTGTGGAGACAGACCCAATGACCACCCGCACCCGCGAGCTGGACAAGATCGACCGCAAGATCCTGCGCATCCTGCAGCAGGAGGGGCGGATTTCCTTTACCGAACTGGGCGAGCGGGTGGGCCTGTCGACCACGCCCTGCACCGAGCGCGTACGCCGGCTGGAGCGCGATGGCGCCATCACCGGCTACTACGCGCGGCTGGACCCGCAGTATCTCAAGGCAAGCCTGCTGGTGTTCGTCGAGATCAGCCTGGCCTACAAGTCCGGCGACATCTTCGAGGAGTTCCGCCGCGCCGCGCTCAAGCTGCCCAACGTGCTGGAATGCCATCTGGTCTCGGGCGATTTCGACTACCTGCTCAAGGCGCGCATCAGCGAGATGGCGTCGTATCGCAAGCTGCTCGGCAGCACCTTGCTGACCATGCCGCATGTGCGCGAATCCAAGAGCTATATCGTGATGGAAGAGGTCAAGGAGACGTTGGCGTTGCCGATCGAGGGCTGAGATCTGGGATTCGGGAGTAGGGATTGGTAACCGCGCGGCTCAGCGCACCACGCGCATGCCGTCGCCGGCCGGGACGGCGTCGTAGTAGCGCCCGGTCCTGGTATCCAGCACCCGGTTGGCGCCGGCCGGCTGCATGCCCTGCAGCAAGCGGCCATTGCGGTCGTAGACCAGCGGCATGCTGGCTGGCGGAACCTGGCTGCCGGCCGGTGCCACCGGCGTCTGCGCCGGGCCACGGGTCGGGATGGTGCGGGCGGACGGGCGTTGGCCGAGTTGCGAGGGCAGCGGAGCCGCGGCCGGCGCCGGTTGCATTGCGCGCGGCGCGGTCAGCGCGGGCCGGGCAGGCGCCGGGGGGGTGATCGGTTGCAGCGTATTGGACGCGCGCGTGGTGGTGGCCGATTGCGCCGCCGCCGCACCGGCAGCAGCCAGCAGGCCACACAGCAGCAGCCCGCGCATCGAGGAAGGGATCGCCATGACGGACACCGTGCTTGATCGAGGAGTACCGACTGGATGGGGGCGCCGGCGTGCTGCGGCAATGCGGGAGATTGGCTGCGGGATGAACGCGTTCGCGAGGTGAGCGCGGCGCGAAAGCATCCTTCTCCCAGCGGGAGAAGGTGGCGCGCAGCGCCGGATGAGGGTGCGTGCAACGCCTGGCAATCAGTACGGGGCCATGGCCTCGCCGCCGTACCCTCGGCCCAACCCCGCTCCGCGCCCCGGCCTGCGCCAGCGGCGCCCCGGCGGAAGAGGGGCTTGGTCCCCCGCACGCTTGAACCACGCCGACGCTGCCCACATCACGGGTACAGGCGCGGCACCCCTGCCAGCGCGCGCACGCGAGAGTCCCATGAGCCAGTTCGATCTGACCCCTCCCTCCCCTGCCCAGCGCGATGCCCTGATCGCCGGGCTCAGCGACGAGGAACAGCGCGTGCTGCTGCACCACGGCACCGAAGCGCCGTTCTGCGGGGTGTTCCTGGACAACAAGCTCGACGGCGTCTACACCTGCCGCCTGTGCGGCTTGCCGCTGTTCCGCTCCAGCGCCAAGTTCGACTCCGGTACCGGCTGGCCGAGCTTCTTCGCCCCGTACGATGCCGCCCACGTGCGCGAGATCCGCGACACCAGCTACGGCATGATCCGCACCGAGATCGTCTGCGCGCGCTGCGACAGCCACCTGGGCCACGTCTTCCCCGACGGCCCGCCGCCGACCGGCGAGCGCCACTGCCTGAACTCGGTCTCGCTGGGGTTTACCGAAAACGGCCAGGCCCTGCCCAACCCCTTGCAGCGCGAGGGCGCCGAGGCGCAACCGGCCTGAGCGGGGTACCGGCGTCCGGCCCGGGATGATTCGTGCCGGACGCCGTCGCGCGTTTGCCGGGCCTTCTCATGCGTGGACCGGCACGCACTGCCGCATCGCTGGCGCCGTGCGGCGACCGCGACCAGGCATTGATCCCGACCGGTAGCAAAGTGCGATGCACCTGAGCCGGGCTGCGCCGGCACATACGGCAGACACTGCCTGGGCCAGGCAGGTGGCACCGGGAGTCCGCTCGATCACGGGCTGCAACTGCCCCGGAACCGCCCGGCGCAGGCAGCGCCACCGCCGCAGGCCTGCCACGTGAAGACCTGTGTCTCCCGCTGATTGTTCAGCTACACCGCACAGCTTCACGCTGCGCGCTTCAAGAATCCGCCGCGCAAGCCGAAACAACAGCAACCCTGTTTGCTTCTGGCTGCGCCATGCTCATCATCATCGGCTTCATCGTCGTCATCGTCAGCGTCCTCGGCGGCTATGTGCTGTCGCACGGCAAGCTGGGCGCGCTCTGGCAGCCGTACGAGCTGATGATCATCGGTGGCGCGGCGCTGGGCGCGTTCCTGGTCAGCACGCCGGGCAAGATCGTCAAGGAAACGCTCACCGGCATCATGGGCGTGTTCAAGGGCCCGCAGTACAAGTCCGACGACTACAAGGACACGCTGAGCCTGGTCTACGAGCTGTTGAACAAGGCGCGCCGCGACGGCTTCATGGCGCTGGAAGACCATGTCGAGAAGCCGCAGGACAGCACCATCTTCGGCAACTATCCCAAGGTGGTGGCCGACCATCACCTGCTGGACTTCATCACCGACTGCCTGCGCCTGATGATCGGCAGCAACATCGAGCCGCACGAACTGGAGCCGCTGCTCGAACTGGAACTGGAGAAGCATCATCACGAAGCCCTGGCGCCGGCGCATGCGCTGAGCAAGGTGTCCGACGGCCTGCCCGGCTTCGGCATCGTGGCCGCGGTGCTCGGCATCGTGATCACCATGGGTTCGATCGGCGGGCCGATCGAGGAGATCGGCCACCACGTGGGCGCCGCGCTGGTGGGCACCTTCCTCGGCATCCTGCTGGCGTATGGCTTCGTGTCGCCGTTGTCGGCGGCGATGGAAGCGCGCGCCGAGCAGGACGGGCGCATCTACGAAGCGGTCAAGACCGCGCTGCTGGCCTGCCTGCGTGGCTACAACCCGAAGATTGCGCTGGAATTCGCCCGCAAGACGCTGCCCTCCAACGTGCGTCCGAGCTTTGCGGATTTCGAAACGCACCTGAAGACGATCAAGTAGGACCGCGGTCATGGCCGAGGGTAAATCCACCGTCGTCATCCGACGGGTCAAGAAGGTGCAGGGCGGCGGCCATCATGGTGGCGCCTGGAAGGTGGCGTTCGCCGACTTCGTGACCGCGATGATGGCGTTCTTCCTGGTGCTGTGGCTGATGGCCGCCACCACCAAGGAGCAGCGCGCGGCGATTTCGGAATACTTCCGCAATCCCAGCCCGCTGTCGGGCAAGTCGCCGGCGCCCTCGCCCGGCATGAACGGGCCCGGCGGCGCCAGCACCTCGATGATCAAGCTCGGCGGCACCGCCGACATGGCCAAGGGGCAGAAGGATGAAATGGGCCGCAAGCGCGACAACGCGGCCGATACCGACGTGGACAGCCGCGCCAAGGACAAGCGGCGCCTGGAAGCGCTGATGCAGGAGCTGAAGGAAGCCATCGACAAGAGCCAGGCGCTGGAGCCGTTCAAGGACCAGCTGCTGCTCGACCTCACCCCGGACGGCCTGCGCATCCAGATCGTGGACAAGCAGAACCGGCCGATGTTCGACATGGGCCGCGACCAGCTCAAGCCGTATACCGTGGCGATCCTGCGCGAGCTGTCCAGCTTCATCAACCAGGTGCCCAACCACATCAGCATCACCGGCCATACCGACACCACCGCCTACAGCAGCGATGCCGGCTACACCAACTGGGAGCTCAGTGCCGACCGTGCCAACGCCGCACGCCGCGCACTGGTGGGCGGCGGCATGGCCGATACCAAGGTGACGCGCGTGGTGGGGCTGTCCTCGTCGGTGCTGTTCGACAGGACCAACCCGCAGAACCCGATCAACCGCCGCATCAGCATCGTGGTGATGACCCAGGATGCCGAACAGGCCGCGCTGGCCGGCGCCGACCAGGGCATTGCGCTGGGCGCGCCTACCCACGATGCCGACACCCATGTGCCGGACCTGAGTGCCACGGCGACCACTGCCACCACGGCAGTGGGGACACCCGCCCCGCTGCCTGCGGCAGGGCCCACCGCGGCGGCGGCGGCGGCGGGCGGATCTGCGCCTGCGGCAAGCGCCGAATCGCCTGCGGCAGCGACCACACCCGCCAGTACCGCCCCGGCGGCACCGCGCGTCTCCACGCGCACCCAGCTGGCCTCGGCCACCGCGCTGGCCAAGGCGGCCGAAGCCGCCGTGGCCGCACCGCGCACCGCGGTCGGCGAAGCCCCCCAGCGGCGCTGAGGGCAGCCGGGGAAGCTGGCCTGGCGGTTGTCTGGCGATGGCCTGACGACCGCTCTGGACAAGGCGGCCGATGCGCCGTGGCTGCCCACACACCGCCGTCGGCGAAACACCCCAGCGGCGCTGACAGCGGCCGGGGGAAGCGGGCCTGGCGGTTGTCTGGCGATGGCCTGACGACCGCACTCGACAAGGCGGCCGATGCGCCGTGGCTGCCCGCACACCGCCGTCGGCGAAACACCCCAGCGGCGCTGACGGCGGCCGGGGGAAGCTGGCCTGGCGGTTGCCGGCGGCTGCGGGAGGTTGGAGACGGTTGGAGACGACTGGAAGCTGCACGTTATGGTGCAGGCCAAGTGCGGTACAGGCCGAATCCGCCCCCTCCTGCGGCCTGCCTCTCCGGCTGCATTCCGATCCCGACCGGGAGCGGGCGTCTGCCGGCACGCAGGGGCGCGCCGCCGGCCGCTGCAGCCTGTCCGAAATGCCGGCATCAGCGGCCTTGGGTACGCCGGGAGCGCCGACAGGAGCGTCAAGCGGCGCGGCCGACTTTTCCGGCCCGGCCGCGGCACGCGAGCCGGGTCGCGCGCAAGCGCCTAGAATGGTCGGCCATTCCCAGCGTCGAGAACACCGTGTCCCGCAATTCCAAGGCCAAGCGCGACAAGCGCAAGAAGTCCCAACCCAAGCGCCCGATCGTCCGTCTGGGCCAGGCGCCGCAGATCGCCAACCATGCCGTGCTGCAGGATGCTGACGGTCGCGTGGTCGCGGCGATCGGCTTGCAGAACGACAGCGAATGGCTGCTGTCGATCGGCGGCCAGACCATGGGCAGCGCCGACAATCCGGTGCCGATGCTGGCCATGCTCAAGCACCTGGCCAATCTGCAGGAGAAGGAAGGCAAGACCATCTCGCTGGAATACTCCACCCAGCTGCAGCAGATGATCGACGACCTGGCCGCCGAAGACGGCAAGACCGCCGAGGAATACCTGACCACGCTGGTGTCCGAGTTCGAGAACAGCGATGCGGAGGGCGACGACGGCGAAGCTGAAGCCGAATACGCCGAGGCAGGCGATGCCCAGGCAGATGCCGACGCGGACACCGATGCCGATGCTGGTGCCAGCGCCGAAGATGCCGCTGCGGAGACCGCAGGCGACGCGTCGCAGGACGACGCCGACGACGCAAGCGACGGCGCCAAGAAAAAGAAGACCAAGAAGGCCTGAGGGCCTGCCGGTGGCCGTCTACGTCGACGATGCGGTGCATCCGTGGCGCGAGCAGCGCTGGGCGCACCTGCTCGGCGATACGCTGGACGAGCTGCATGCAATGGCGGCGCGGCTGGGCATTCCCCGCCGCGCCTTCCAGAACAAACCCAGCGGCGCGCACTACGACGTGCCCGCACCATTACGCGCCGAAGCGATCGCGCTCGGTGCCATCGCCATCTCCCGTCACACCGATCGCGTCCTGCTCAAGGCCTTGATCGCCAATGCGCGTGCGCAGGCACGGGGCGAGGCGCCTTGAGGTGGGGATTGGGGATTCGGAGTTCGGAGTTTGAAGTTTGAAGTTTGAAGTTTGAAGTTTGAAGTTTGAAGTTTGAAGTTTGAAGTTTGAAGTTTGAAGTTCGGGGGTTGGGTTCGGCGGTTCGGCGGTTGGGGATTCGCAACGGCAGTGGCAGCTACCGGGTAGACGGATCGCCCGAGTAGGGACACCTGCATGTGATGACGCTCTTTCGGTGACGCCTGTCGCGCGCAGGCACGCTCCTACGTGACAGTCGATTGGACGTGCATGTGTTTTTGTAGGAGCGCGCCTGAGCGCGAGGGGCTGTCCCGGTAACGCCCGATCGCGCGCAAGCGCGCTCCTACGNGCAACGGCAGGGGCAGCTACCGGGTAGACGGATCGCCCGAGTAGGGACACCTGCATGTGATGACGCTCTTTCGGTGACGCCTGTCGCCCGCAGGCACGCTCCTACGTGACAGTCGATTGGACGTGCATGTGTTTTTGTAGGAGCGCGCCTGAGCGCGAGGGGCTGTCCCGGTAACGCCCGATCGCGCGCAAGCGCGCTCCTACGAGGCAGTCGGTGGGTCGTGCATGTGTCCTGGCCTGGAGACGCGCAACCACAGCGCCCCACGATGACGGCATGCCTCTGCACCATGAGGGCACGCCTTTTGTAGGAGCGCGCCTGCGCGCGAGGGGCTGTCCCGGTAACGCCCGATCGCGCGCAAGCGCGCTCCTACGGGGCAGTCGNGCGCGAGGGGCTGTCCCGGTAACGCCCGATCGCGCGCAAGCGCGCTCCTACGGGGCAGTCGGTGGGTCGTGCATGTGTCCTGGCCTGGAGGCGCGCAACCCCAGCGCCCCACGATGACGGCATGCCTCTGCACCATGACGGCACGCCTTTTGTAGGAGCGCGCCTGCGCGCGAGGGGCTGTCCCGGTAACGCCCGATCGCGCGCAAGCGCGCTCCTACGGGGCAGTCGNGGCACGCCTTTTGTAGGAGCGCGCCTGCGCGCGAGGGGCTGTCCCGGTAACGCCCGATCGCGCGCAAGCGCGCTCCTACGGGGCAGTCGCCTGGCTGCAGACAATGCCTGCCAGATCCATACACCTGGAGACCGCTGCTACGCATCCCCACTCCCCCACTCCCCCACTCCCCGCTCCCGGCCCTCAGAACGCCTCGTTCCCCAGCCGCACCTCGACTCCCAGCAACGAGGTCAGCGCCAGCATGGCGTCGTCGTCGCGGCTGAGCGCGATCCAGCCGGCATAGGCGTCGCCGCCGGTGTTCCAGTTCCACAGCGAGTAGCCGTGTTCGCGCAGCCGATCGAAGGCCACCGCCATCAGGTCCGGCACACTGAGGTCCTGGGAGAATTCCTCGTCATCCAGGTCGCCGCCCCAGTCGATGCGCAGGTTCCAGCGCGCGCTGAGTTCGTCGATGGCGGCAATGAACGCGTCGGTGTCCTTCCAGTCCACGAAAAAACCCGAGCGCCAGTCGATCGCATCCTTCAAGGCCCACAACCAGGCATCGTCGCCCTCGTCGTCGTCCAGGTCGGCCTGCGCCTCGCGCCAGGTATCGAACTGGCCCAGGGCGGTGTCTTCGTCGCCGGGATTGATCAGCACCAGCAGGTTCCACACCCGCGCCGGGTGGTCGTCGACATCGTCTTCGTCGCCCTCGGGCTGCAGGCCTTCGTCGTCTTCGTAATCGGCGCTGTTGTCGGGCATGGCGGTCAGGGTTCTCAGGAATGCAGGCGTGAAGTGTGGAGGCCTGGCGGCGCGCACGCAAACCGCCCGGCACGTGCGCACGCAGCGCCGGGGCTGATCTTCGCGGCGCGGGCCCGTATCCTGTGCGGCCGAAGACGGCCATCCCGGCCGCCATGACGCCTTTCCCATGAGCGATACCCCTCCCGATCATCTGGCCATCGATGCACGCAGCCCGTTCCACAACGCCGATGCGCTCGGCCGCGGCGTCGGCGTGCGCTTCAACGGTGTCGAACGCGACAACGTGGAGGAGTATTCGGTCAGCGAAGGCTGGATCAAGGTGCAGGTCGGCAAGGCCCGCGACCGTCGCGGCAACCCGATGACCATGAAGATCAAGGGCGAGGTGGTGGCCTACTTCCTGGACACCAAGGACGACGCCAAGGCTGCTGCCGAGTAAGCGCGGCTGACCGAACTACCTCACGCTGTTCCATCGCAGAGCTGCTGAGCGGCGAGTTTGCTGCAGAGCCCTTGCCCACCCACCCGCGCGGGACACGCTGCAAGCACGTTCTTGTAAGCGCTTGCGTGGCATCCATGCCGCGTAAGGTCCCGCGACGGTGNAGAGCCCTTGCCCACCCACCCGCGCGGGACACGCTGCAAGCACGTTCTTGTAAGCGCTTGCGTGGCATCCATGCCGCGTAAGGTCCCGCGACGGTGGGCAGGCAAGGATCCGTCGAGATGGTCGGTGTGCATGGAAGAGCCGTGCTGGATGCGCCTCGTTCGGTCATGGAGCATCGGCTCCACGTCAGATGCACGCCGCACGACAGACAGCTTTTCAACAGAGCGCCGACCAACTGTCTGGTGCGGCGTCCTCGCCGGTTGCGGGACCGTGTGCGGCATGGATGCCGCCACACGGTCCCCAGGGATGGGTTCACGGCGTGTCCCGCAAGCGGTGAGGGCAGCGCGCACTCAGCGTTTGATCTGGACGTCCGACGCGTTTGACCTGGACGTCCGACGGCATCCACCAGGATGCGGCCGACAAGACCACCGCATCCACGTCTCAGGCCTTGAGCCGGTAACCGCTGCGGAAGATCGCCTCCACCACGCCCAGGCACACCAGCAGGAACAGGAAGGTCATGCCGGTGCTCACTGCGATGTGCACGTCGGCCTTGCCGTAGAAACTCCAGCGGAACCCGCTGATCAGGTACACCACCGGATTGAACAGGGTGACCTTCTGCCACAGCGGCGGCAGCATGTTGATCGAGTAGAAACTGCCGCCGAGGAAGGTCAGCGGCGTCACCACCATCAGCGGGATCACCTGCAGCTTCTCGAAGCCGTCGGCCCAGATGCCGATGATGAAACCGAACAGGCTGAAGGTCAGCGCGGTGAGCACCAGGAAGCCCAGCATCCATAGCGGATGGGCGATCTCATACGGCACGAACAGCCGCGCGGTGAGCAGGATCAGCAAGCCGAGCAGCACCGACTTGGTCGCCGCCGCGCCCACATAGCCGATCACGATCTCCCACCACGCCACCGGCGCCGACAACACCTCGTAGATGGTGCCGGCCCAGCGCGGCATGTAGATGCCGAACGAGGCATTGGAAATGCTCTCGTTGAGCAGCGACAGCATCACCAGCCCGGGGATGATGAAGGCGCCGTAGCTGATGCCGTCGATGTCGCCCATGCGCGAGCCGATCGCCGCGCCGAACACCACGAAATACAGCGAGGTCGACAACACCGGCGAGGCGATCGACTGGGTCAGCGTGCGGAAGGCGCGCGCCATTTCGAAACGGTAGATCGCACCGATCGCATGCAGGTTCATGCGCGCACCTCCCCGTTGCGGGCGCCATGCACCAGGTTGACGAAGATCTCCTCCAGCGAACTTTCGCTGGAATGCAGGTCCTTGAAGTCGATGCCCTGCTCGTTTAGCCGACGCAGCAATGCGCCGATGCCGGTCTGCTCGGCCTGGGTGTCGAAGGTGTAGACCAGGCTGTTGCGATCGGCCGACAGTTCCAGCGGCAGGTCGCCCAGCGCGGCCGGGATGGCCTGCAACGGCGCCTGCAGGCTCAGCGTGAGCTGCTTCTTGCCGAGCTTGCGCATCAGCGTGTGCTTGTCTTCCACCAGCACCAGCTCGCCGCGGTTGATCACCCCGACCCGGTCGGCCATGTCTTCGGCTTCCTCGATGTAGTGGGTGGTCAGGATCACCGTGGTGCCCTGCTCGCGCAGCCGCCGCACCATCTGCCACATGTCGTGACGCAGCTCCACGTCCACGCCGGCGGTGGGTTCGTCCAGGAACAGGATGCGCGGCTCGTGCGCCAGCGCCTTGGCGATCAGCACGCGCCGCTTCATGCCGCCGGACAGCGTGGAAATCTTGTTGTGGCGCTTGTCCCACAGCGAAAGTTCGCGCAGCACCGTTTCCAGATACGCCGCATTGGCCGGCTTGCCGAACAGGCCGCGGCTGAAGCGCACGGTGGCCCACACGGTTTCGAATGCGTCGGTGGCCAGCTCCTGCGGCACCAGGCCGATGCTGGCACGTGCGGCGCGGTAGTCGCGCACGATGTCGTGGCCGTCGGCCAGCACGGTGCCGGTGCTGGGGTTGATCAGCCCGCAGATGATGCTGATCAGCGTGGTCTTGCCGGCGCCGTTGGGACCGAGCAGCGCGAAGATTTCGCCGCGCTGGATCTCAAGGTCCACCTGTTTCAGCGCCTGGAAACCGCCGGCGTAGGTCTTGCTCAATCCCTGGATGGAAACGATGGGCGTCATGGGCTGTGCATGGCAACGATAAGCGCCACAGGGTAGGCCGCGTGCCGTGACGATGGGAGGGGGTCTGGTGGGATGGTGTCTCCCGACGCGCGATTTGCCTGGTGCGTGCCTGGGCACCGGACAAGATCTGCGGCTGCGCCGCCCGAACACGCCGGCATGCGCAGCTGTAGGAGCGCACCTGGGCGCGGGAGGCGTTATCGGTACGGCCTGTCGCGCCCAGGTGCGCTCCTACGACGGTGCTGGTCGTTGCGCTTCACTCTTCCCGAGCCGCTGCGCCATGATGCGTATCGGGAAGGCCCCATCGCGCGCAAGCGCGCTCCTACGCGACCGCAACTGCACATCGTCGCCTTTGCGATTCCCGATTCCCGATTCCCGATTCCCGCGCGCGCCAGCGCGCTCAAGCGCGCTTGCGCGACTCGATCAGATCCAGGTTGCGCACCAGCCGGCGCGACAGGTCGTCGGAAATCTCGCGGCGCCTGGCCAGCTTGAACAGCTCGTTGCGCTCGGCCACCAGCGCGGCATGGCGGAACTGGCGCAGCGCCTGTTCGTAGGCGCCGGCCTCTTCCGGATCGGTCTCGGCCATGTCCACCGCACCGAGCTTGCGTTGATAGCGCTGGCTGACCTGGTTGGCGGCGGCGTTGTAGCGCTCGGCATGCCGGCTGTCCTCCACCAGGCGCTGGCGCAGTTTCTCCACCGCTTCCAGCGCGGCCTGCGAGGCGGCCTTCACCGCCAGGTCTTCCTTGAGCTGCTCGTCTTCCTCTTCGGGCAGCTCCAGCCCGCGCAGCAGCCGCGGCAAGGCCACGCTGGCCACCAGCAACGACACCAGGATCACCGAGGCGGCCAGGAAGATCGCCAGCTGGCGCGCAGGAAACGGCGAGCCGTCTTCCAGCATCAATGGCAGCGTGAGCACGCCGGCCAGGGTGATCGCGCCACGCACGCCGGCCAGCGACACCGCCACCACGATGCGCCACGGCGGGCTGACATGCTGCTCGCCGCGCCGCTGTGCCTTGAAGATGTTCCAGCGCAGCGACAGGAATACCCATACGAAGCGCAGCGCCATCAGGCTGGCGCTGATGGTGGCCACGTACACCGCCAGCCACCACGGATTGAGGTGCCCGGCTTCCTGCACGCTGCGCACCGCCCCGTCCAGGATGCCCGGCAACTGCTCGCCCAGCAGCACGAAGATGATGCCGTTGAAGGTGAACTGCACCGTGTCCCACACCGCCGAGCGCTGCAGCCGCATGTTGCCCGGCGCGTTGCCGGCCATTTCCACGTAGCTCATGGTGACCCCGGCCGCCACTGCGGCCAGGATGCCGGAGGCATGAAAGGCCTCGGCCAGCAGATACGCCGCGAACGGGGTCAGCAGGTTGACCAGGATCGCCGACCCCGGCTCCTCGCCGAAGTGGCGCCAGATCCAGGCCTGGATGCGGCTCAGGCCGAAGGTGGTGGCCACGCCCAGCGCCAGCCCGGCCAAGGCCACCCACAGGAAGGTCAGCGAGGCGGTGGCGATCGAGAAGCTGCCGGTCAGCACTGCGGCCACCGCAAACTGGAAGCACACCAGCCCGGAGGCGTCGTTGAGCAGCGACTCGCCTTCCAGGATGTGCATCAGCCGCTTGGGAATCGGCACCTTGGAGGCGATCGAGGACACCGCCACCGGATCGGTCGGCGAGATGATCGCCGCCAGCGCGAAGGCCACCGCCAGCGGCATCGCCGGGATCAGCCAATGGATCAGCAGGCCCGCGCCGATCACGGTGAACACCACCAGCCCCAGCGCCAGCTCGAGGATGGCCGCCTTGTCGCGGAACAGGCCTTGTTTGGGAATGCGCCAGCCATCCAGAAACAGCAGCGGCGGCAGGAACAGCAGGAAGAACAGCTCCGGTTCCAGCTCATGCCCGGCATCGAACACACCCGAGACCACCGCGCCAAGCGCTATCTGGACCAACGGCAGGGGCAAGGAGAACGGCAGGATGCGGATCAGATAACCGCTGGCCGCGACCGCCAGCAACATGGCGAGGACGACATCGATCGAATGCATGGAAAACCCGGAAGGAGAAACAGTGCGCGTGCGGCATCGCAGGGTGCAACGCACCATCACGCGCCAACGGAAACATACCGGTTTGCACCCGGCGATGAAACCTTTGCACCACCTCGCCCGGCTTGCCCGCGATCGCGGCAGATGCGCCACGAGTACCTGGAGACCACACCCGTTGCCGGTCGGTCTCGACCGACAGTGTCGGATACGCCAGCGAATGGACGGCGCCCCCCGATAGTGCGCTGATGCCTTGCCCACGCCCACCGCTTGGCGCGACGGTCAGCGGTTGCGCTGCCGCCAACGGAACGAGGCCATGGCCGGACGCCATCGCGGGCGCTCTTGCCGCATGAATGCCACGAACGCGCCTTGCGCGCAGTGGCCGCCTGCCTGCAGCGGCCGCAACAGGCGGCGTCGATGGTCCCTTCATGCCGCTGCCGAGCGATGCCGTACCGGGCAGGCGGTGTAAAGACCGCGTGATGCATCCACGCTGCATCTCCCCGCGTATCTGAGCACACGATTGCCATCCAGGCAGTCGCCCACCCAAAGGATCGATGCCTCATGAAGACCTCATTGCAGTCGCTTGCCGTTGCCACCGCCATTGCCCTGACCAGCGCAATGGCGCCCGCCTACGCCGCATCGAATCCCACCGTCGGCGGCGCGCCGATGCTGGTGACCAGGGACATCGTCGACAACGCCGTCAACTCCAAGGACCACACCACGCTGGTCGCCGCAGTCAAGGCCGCCGGCCTGGTCGACACGCTGAAGGGCCCGGGCCCGTTCACCGTGTTCGCCCCGACCAATGCCGCATTTGCCGCACTGCCGGCCGGTACGGTGGACACCCTGCTCAAGCCCGAATCCAGGCCCACGCTGACCAAGGTGCTGACCTACCACGTGGTCCCGGGCAAGCTCGACGCTGCCTCGTTGATCGCCAAGATCAAGGCCGGCGGCGGCAGCACCACGCTGACCACCGTGCAGGGCGAGGCGCTGACCGCAAAGCTCAACGGCAAGAAGGTCACCCTCACCGACGCCAAGGGCAACACCGCCAACGTCACCATTGCCGATGTCATGCAGAGCAATGGCGTGATCCATGTGGTCGACAAGGTGTTGATGCCGTAAGCGCAGCGTGCGGCGCGACGCAACGTCAGTCGCATGCGCGATGGGGTCCATCGGCGGAACGCTGCCAGGTTCCGTCGGTGGGTCGGCGACGACTTTGTTGCGCGAGCCAGCGCCGTCCGGAGCGACCGAATTGTCGCAAGCACTCCGGTAGGCGCGGACCACGTGCTCGAAACCGGCAGGTGCGGACGGTACATGCCGATGTCGAATACCGACCACGCCTGCCTGGCGGCCATGCCGCAGCCCTGTTGGTCGCACCGGCGTGACGTGGCTGGCCGCGCTGGCGGTGCACCACAACGCCAGCGCATCGGCTGCACAGGACAAGCTGCAGACGCTGTTGCAGTGTTGCATCCGCGCCGCCTGGAAACAGCCTCCAGGTGGCGCCACCACACCGCGAAGCGGCGGTGAGGATCACTGGCCCGCCAGTGGTCCACTTGGTGTCATCATTCTCCGACACCGTGCGCGTGCATTTGTACGCGCATTTTTTATGTCCGGGCCGCGCGGTCTGCCGCGTCCGGTGCATCCAGCAACTGGCGCAGGTCGGCGACAAATCCGCGGTAGCCGTCCTCGCGCGCGGTCTCCGAGCCCTGCCGCAAGACCCATGAGGGGTGCACGGTGGTCAGCACCGGCGTGCCGTCGTCCAGCCGCAGCCACTGGCCACGCTGCTGCATCAAGCGGAAGCTGTTTCCCAGCACCGCCTGTGCGGCGGTCGCCCCCAGGCAGACGATCTGTGCCGGACGCAGCTGCGCGCGCTCGGCCTGCAACCAGCCGCTGCAGGCCTGCACATGCGTGCGCTCGGGGCTGCGATGCAGACGCCGCTTGCCGCGTTGCTCGAAACGGAAATGCTTGACCGCATTGGTCACGTAGACCGTGGCGCGATCGAGACCGATCTCGTCCAGTGCCCTGTTGAACAGACGTCCGGCCGGCCCGACGAACGGACGCCCGCTCAGATCCTCCTCGTCGCCGGGCTGCTCGCCGATCACCATCACCGAGGCGTCGCTCGGCCCTTCGCCGAACACCGTCTGCGTTGCCGGTTGCCATAACGCGCAGCGCCGGCAATCGCGCGCGGCCACGCGCAACTGCGCCAGGCTTTGCGTGGTCACTTCCGGGATCGGCGCCGGCGCCACCGGCACCCGCCGCCGCACCGGTTCGGGCGCACGCTCGGCCATCTCGCGCACGCGCACGCCGGCTTCGCGGATCAGTTCCGGCAACAGGCTCGCCTCGGGCAGGTTCTTCCAGTATTTCTGCGGCATTTCCTGCCGCATCATGGTCGGGTTGAGCCGCGCCGGATTGAAGATATGCGCGTAATAGGTGCGCCAGAGCGTCTCCTGCGCATCGTCGGCCGGCACCTGGGTGCGCACGGCGCCCTCGCCGAACGTCAACGCCTCGCCATCCCAGCGCACGCTGCGATACGGGGTGAGGATGGCCCAGCGCATGCCGGCAAAGCGGCGCGCGAAGAACGGCGCCACCCGGTCCACGATCCAGTGCTCGGGCTCGAACCACGCCACGAAGTCTTCCTCTTCCACCGGCAACCGCCGAAAGCGCACGAACGCCTTCATCTTGTGCGTATCGCGCTGCACCGCCTTTTGCCACTGCGTCACCCGATGCACATCGACATCGGTGGCCCGCTCCAGCAGCGCGCGCTCGCCGCTCGCCACCCGCCACAACAAGCGGTACAGCACCGCATGGCGCTGCGGGTCGCGATGACACAGCACCGCCCCCGCCATCTGCAGGAACGCGGCCGACACCCGCGGTGGCGCAACCACCGCCGGCAGATCCAGCAGCCCCTGTCCCATCAACAGGCCGCCCTGCGCTCCGCCATTCCACGCAATGGAGTCCGGCTCCACCTGCGCGCACCACCCCGCCCGCGCCAATGCACGCCAGGCGTCAAGGCTCCACGCCGGCTCAACGTCAGCGTTGAACATCGTGGTGGTCGGGACTGGGGATTGAGGGATTGGGGAGTGGCAACAGCGTCATGTTCCTGGGCAAGCACTGGCGCGCGGTGGCGCCCTTGCGCTCGATGCCATCCTTATCCGCCCTTCGGGCGCCTTGGCCGGCAACAGGGGACAAGCCAGTGGAAGCGGCGATGGGCCGAACGCTGGCGGAGGGCTGCGGCGTCAATCGAACAGACTCGCCTGCCTGGGCGCCGGCGCCAGTTGCGCGCGCAAGCGCACCGGATCGTCCAGGCGCTGGCGCGGATGATGATCCAGCACACTCACGAACGGCAGCAGCTTCTTCATCGGCACGCGCAACCGCGCCAGATCGCCCACCCGCAGGCGCGCATGCCGGCGCGACAACAACAGGCGCTCCACATTGCGGGTGCCCAGGCCCGGCACCCGCAACAGCATCTCGCGCGGCGCCACGTTCAGGTCCACCGGAAAGCGCTCGGGATTGCGCAGCGCCCAGGCCAGCTTCGGGTCCACGTCCAGATCGAGCATGCCGCTGGACTGGGTTGGCGCGATTTCCTCCACGCTGAATTCGTAGAAGCGCAGCAGCCAGTCGGCCTGATACAGCCGGTGCTCGCGCTGCAGCGGCGGCGCCTGCAACGGCAGTTTGGATGAGGCATCCGGGATCGGGCTGAAGGCCGAGTAATACACCCGGCGCATCCGGTAATTGCCATAGAGATTGTGGCTGGTGTCCAGGATGCTGCGGTCGTTGGCATCGTCGGCGCCGACGATCATCTGCGTGCTCTGCCCGGCCGGCGCAAACCGTGGCGGCTTGGCGCGGCGGACTTTCTCGGCCTTGCGCTCCAGCTGGTTTTCCTCGATGCGCCAGCGCAACTCGCCCATGGCCGAACGGATGCCGCCGACGCTTTTTTCCGGCGCCAGCAGCGTCAATCCCTGCTCGGTCGGCAGCTCCACGTTGATGCTCAGGCGGTCGGCGTAGCGGCCGGCGGCGGCCAGCAATTCCGGCGTGGCATCGGGGATGGTCTTGAGGTGGATGTAGCCGGCGAAGTGATGCACCTCGCGCAGCTGCCGCGCCACTTCCACCAGCTGCTCCATCGTGTAGTCGGAGTTGCGGATGATGCCGCTGGACAGGAACAGGCCTTCGATGTAGTTGCGCTTGTAGAAGTCCAGCGTCAGCGTGACCACTTCTTCCGGCGTGAAGCGCGCGCGGCGCACGTTGCTGGACACGCGGTTGACGCAATACGCGCAATCGAACACGCAGAAGTTGGTGAGCAGGATCTTCAACAGCGACACGCAGCGGCCATCGGGCGTGTACGAGTGGCAGATCCCCATGCCCTCGGTGCTGCCGACCCCGCCGGTCCCGAGCGAATTGCGCTTGTTCGCGCCACTGGAGGCGCAGGACGCGTCGTATTTGGCTGCATCGGCCAGTACTGCGAGTTTGTCGAGGATTTTCACGCAAGCAGCATGTCGCGCTGCAGTCTCAGCCTGTGAGACTGCAGCGCGCGTCATCGTGAATGCTTCAGAGCGCTGCGCTGCCGGCACCATGCCGCCTGAGCCGCGGCGAGCGCGGCTCAGGCGGCGACCGGGCCCGCAGGCGCGCGATCAGCATGGGGATCGCCATCGAACCGGTAGATGTCCATCGCCAGAAACCCCGCATCGATGCCGGCATCGATGCGCCGTGCGCCGAGCCGGTCCCCGCCGGCCGCGCCCATTGCCACGTACAGCGGCAGCAGGTGCTCGTCGGTGGGATGCGCCCGCGCGGCGTGCGGCGCCTGCCGGCGATAGTCCAGCAGCGCGGCGATGTCGTCCTGGTCCAGCGTGCGCTCGATCCATTCGATGAAGGGCCGCACATACGGCGCCTCGCGCTCGGCGCTGTAGCCGTGGCGGAAGTCGTGCAGGTTATGGGTGATGCTGCCGGAGCCGATCACCAGCACGCCATCCTCGCGTAGCGGCGCCAGCGCGCGGCCAACCGCAAACTGGTGCGCCGGTCCCAGCTCGGGCTGGATCGACACCGACACCACCGGGATGTCGGCGGCCGGATACAGCAGCCGCAGCGGCACCCACACGCCGTGATCGAAGCCGCGCTGCGGGTCCAGGTGCGGGTGCAGGCCGGCCTGCTCCAGCCGGCGCACGATCTGCTGCGCCAGCGCCGGCTCGCCGGGTGCGGGATACTCCAGCTCGTACAGCGGTGCCGGGAAACCGCCGAAGTCATGGATGGTCGGCGGCTGCAGCGCGCCGCTGACCAGCGGGCGGCGGCCCAGCCAGTGCGCGGACGCCACCACGATCGCGCGCGGCCGCGGCAAGGTCTGCGCCAGCTCGGCCAGGCGCTCGCCGACCTGCCCCGGCTGCAGGGCGGTCATCGGCGAACCGTGCGAGATGTACAGGGAAGGCAAACGGGTCATGGCGCACTCCTAGGAAGAACGAGCATCAGCCTCGACGCGCCGGCTTCAGCGCCCACGCGCCTTCGCCAAGCAGCGATTGCACGACCAGCAACACCGCCCACAGCGCCGGGTATTCCCAGCCGCCGCCCGGATTGGAGAAGCCGAAGCCGTTGCCGCCATGCACGCTGACGATGGTGCCCAGCAGCAGCGGCACGCCCAGCAGCCCGACCCAGCGTGCGTAGATGCCCAGCAGCAGGGACAGGCCCAGGCCGAGTTCCAGCGCAATGGTGAGGTAGGCCAGCGCGCCCGGCAGGCCGAGCGACTGGAAATAGGCCACGGTGCCGGCCGGGGTGAACACCAGCAACTTGGTCAGGCCATGCGCCAGGAACAGCGCGCCCAGGCTGATGCGCAGCAAGGCCGCGCCATAGGCAGCGGTACGCGGAGAAGCGAGGGACGTGGACATTGGACGGACTCCAGTGAGGACCTGCACAGCCTATTACCTACAAATTCCTGATAAATAGCTTCACTTCGGATAATTTATTGCACTCGAAGCAACAATCGGATACCGATGGACACCCTCGATGCGATGCGCGTGTTCGCAGCAGTGGCCGAACGCAACGGCTTCAGCGCCGCCGCCGATGCGCTGGACCGCTCCACCGCCAGCGTGACCCGGCAGGTCGCCGCGCTCGAGCAACGGCTGGGCACCCGCCTGCTCAACCGCACCACCCGGCGGGTCAGCCTGACCAGTGCCGGCACCGCGTACTACCAGCGCTGCCTGCAACTGCTGGCCGACCTGGACGATCTGGAGGCCACGGTCGGCGCGCAGGCGCTGGAGCCGGCCGGGGTGCTGCGCGTCAACGCGCCGGTAAGTTATGGCATCGAGCGCCTGGCCGCGCTGCTGCCGGACTTCTGCGCGCGCTACCCGCAGGTGGAACTGGACCTGTCGCTGTCGGACCGGCTGGTGGACATGGTCGAGGAAGGCTTCGATGTGGCCATCCGCATCACCCGCCAGCCGGCGCCGACCCTGATCGCCCGGCGCCTGGGCACGGTGCGCCTGGTGCCCTGTGCGGCGCCGGCCTACCTGGCCCGCGCCGGCACCCCGACGCATCCGTCCGACCTGGCCGGCCACGACTGCCTGCTGTACCACTACTCGCCCAACGGCGACGAGGTGCGCTTCCATGGGCCCGATGGCGATAGCGACGTCCGCCTCCACGGCAACCTGCGCGCCAACAACGGGCATGTGCTGAGCGCGGCGGCGCTGGCCGGGCTGGGCATCGCGATCCAGCCGGACTTCCTGGCCGACGAGCATCTGGCCACCGGCCGGCTGGTGCGCATCCTTCCGCAGTACGCACTGGGGGAGATCGGCATCTTTGCCGTCTATACCAGCCGCAGCCACCTGGCCCCGAAGGTCCGCAGCTTCATCGATTACCTGGTCGAGCGCATGGGCGCTGGCGGGCGCTGACGAGCCCGGCAACAGTACGTCCCGTCGATGGTCATTAACCTGACACCGCATGTGTGCCCACAATCCGGGTCCCCTCGACCCACAGGATTGCCCATGAGCAAGATTGCCATCATCTATTTCAGCGGCTACGGCCATACCGTCAAGCTGGCCGAAGCCGTGCATGCCGGTGCCGCCAGTGTCGGCGAGGCCACGCTGTACCGCATCGACCAGGACGGCAACCTGCCCGACGACGCCTGGGAGGCGATCGGCGCCGCCGACGCCATCATCTACGGCAGCCCCACCTACATGGGCGGGCCGGCGTGGCAGTTCAAGAAGTTTGCCGATGCCAGCTCCAAGCCGTGGTTTGCGCAGGCCTGGAAGGACAAGATCGCCGCCGGCTTCACCAACTCGGCCTCGGTGAACGGCGACAAGTACGCCACCATCCAGTATTTCTGGACCTTGTCGCAGCAGCACGGCCAGGTCTGGGTCGGTACCGGCCTGCTGCCGGCCAACACCAAGGCGCACGGTCCGCAGGACATCAACTGGACTGCCGGCTCGGCAGGCGCGCTGGCGATCTCGCCCTCCGATGCCTCGCCGGAAGAAGCGCCGCGCAGCGGCGATCTGGAAACCGCCAGGCTGCTCGGCAAGCGCGTGGCCGAATTCGCCGGCAAGCTCAAGGGCTGAACCGGCCGCTGCTGGCGCCCGCGTAACCACACCCGTGCATGGCGGTGGGCCCCTGGCCTGCTTCCATGTGCGGGGCTTGCGTCGAGTCGCAGCGCGCGTCCGGTGTGCGTGATGTGCCGCCGAACGCCTGCCCTGTCGCGCGTCGTCGTACGGGCCACATCGTGCTAACGCGCGCCGCCGCATCCTCCCCTGACGTTTTCGCCGCACGGAGTTTTTCTCCACCATGCAAACCCGCACGCTTGGCCGTTCCGGCCCCACCGTCTCTGCGCTCGGCCTCGGCTGCATGGGCATGAGCGCGTTCTACGGCAATCGCAGCGACGAGGCCGGCTCGATCGCGGTGATCCACCGCGCCCTCGATCGCGGCGTCAGCCTGCTCGACACCGCCGACATGTACGGCCCGCACACCAATGAAATCCTGGTCGGCAAGGCCATCGCCGCGCGCCGGCACGAGGTGTTCCTGGCCACCAAGTTCGGCATCAAGCTCGATCCCGCCGACCCGTCGGTGCGCGGCATCGACGGCAGCCCGGGCTATGTGCAGGCGGCCTGCGAAGCCAGCCTGCGCCGCCTGGGCGTGGAGCATATCGACCTGTACTACCAGCACCGCGTGGACCCCAACGTGCCGATCGAAGACACCGTGGGCGCGATGTCGCGCCTGGTCGAACAAGGCAAGGTGCGTTTCCTCGGGCTGTCGGAAGCCGCCGCAGCCACCATCCGCCGCGCGCATGCGGTGCATCCCATCACCGCGGTGCAGACCGAGTATTCGCTGTGGTCGCGCGAGCCCGAGGACAATGGGGTCTTCGACACCGTGCGCGAGCTGGGGATCGGCTTCGTTCCGTATTCGCCGCTGGGCCGCGGTTTCCTGACTGGCGCCTTCGCGTCCCCGGACGACTTCGAGGCCGACGATTACCGTCGCCATTCGCCGCGTTTCCAGGGCGAGAACTTCAGCCGCAACCTGCAACTGGTGGAGCAGGTCAAGGCGATCGCCGCCGACAAGGGCATCACGCCGGGGCAACTGGCGCTGGCCTGGGTGTTGGCGCAGGGCCAGGACCTGGTGCCGATCCCGGGCACCAAGCGGCTGGCCTACCTGGAAGAAAACCTCGGCGCGCTCGACGTGGCGCTGATGCCGGACGAGCTCGCACGCATCGATGCGATCTTCCCGCAGCAGGCCGCGTCCGGGACGCGGTATCCGGAAGCGATGATGGGCGCGCTCAGCCGCTGAGCGGTACGCGTGGAAGCGCACGCCGCCGCGGTGGCCCGGCGATGGCGTGCGCTCACGCCATCGCACCGGCATGGCTCGCACACTGGGCCTCACCGCCATCCGAGTGCCGCGTCCTGCCATGCTGTCCTTCGTGATCCCCGCCCATGACGAGGCTGCGCTGATCGGCCAGACGCTGCAGTGCCTGCACGCCTGTGCGCAGGCCCTGCAGCTGGACTACGAGGTGGTCGTGGTGGCCGATGCCTGCGAGGACGCCACCGCCGCCATCGCGCGCGCGGCCGGTGCACAGGTGCTGGAGGTGCAATTGCGCCATATCGCCGCCACCCGCAACGCCGGCGCGCAGCAGGCGCAAGGCGATCGCCTGCTGTTCCTGGACGCCGATACGCTGGTCAACCCGCAGGTGCTCGGCGCCGCGCTGGCGGCGCTGGATGCCGGTGCGGTCGGCGGTGGCGCGCAGGTGCACCTGCAGGGCAGGCGCGTGTGGTTCGAGCGCGCGGTACAGGCGCTGTTCGGTTGGTTGTTTCGTGTCGGCGGCATCGCACCGGGCTGCTTCCTGTTCTGCACGCGCGCCGCATTCGTCAGCGCCGGCGGCTTCGATACGCGTTACTACGCCGGCGAAGACGTGGCCTTGAGCCGCGCGCTGGCGCGCTGCGGGCGGTTCGCGATCCTGCGCCAGACCGTGCACACCTCCGACCGCAAGCTGCGCAGCTTTTCCAAGCGCGAGCACCTGGGCCTGCTGCTGCGCTTCCTGTGGCGTGGGCGAGGCATGCTGCAGACCCGCGATGCGCTGGGCTTCTGGTACCAGCGCCGGCGCTGAACCGCGCGTGTCCGCAGGGCCGCGGTGCCGGCCGCGCGCTGCCCGCGCGTCGGGACGTGGCGACGGCGGCAATTTACACTGGTATGCCTGTTTTTCGTTTCCGAGTTGCACGCGCATGGCTCCTTTGCACCGTCCCGTCCTGATCGCTGCCCTGTCGGCGGCCTTGCTGAGCACTGCCGCGTGCCACCGCGATGGCGCCTCGCCGGCAACGACGGCGCATGCCAAGCCCACGCCCACCACGCCCAAGCTGGGCGATTTCGGTTTCGATGCGGCGGGCATGGATCGCAGCGTGGCCGCAGGCGACGACTTCTTCAGCTATGCCGGCGGCAACTGGGTCAAGACCACCCGGATTCCGGACGACCGCTCCAGCTTCAACAGCTTCGTCAGCATCGCGATCGAGACCGAGCAGCACAGCCGCGACATCATCGAAGGCGCCGCCGCCAACGACCGCGTCACCGGCGAAGACAAGCAGATCGGCGACTACTACGCCGCCTACATGGATGAAGCCGGGATCGAGGCCAAGGGCGTGCGCCCGGTACAGCCGGAACTGGACGCGATCGCGCAGCTGGACGACAAACAGGCGCTGGCGCGCACCCTGGGCGGCCAGCTGCGCGCCGACGTGGATCTGCTCAACTCCACCAACTTCTATACCGACCGGCTGTTCGGCCTGTGGATCTCGCAGGACCTGCATCACCCCGGCCGCTACGTGCCGTACCTGGTGCAGGGCGGCCTGGGCATGCCGGACCGCAGCTTCTATCTGGACGACGGACGCATGACGCAGATGCGCGAGGCCTACCGCGCGCACATCGTCAAGCTGCTGGAACTGGCCGGCATCGCCGATGCGGCGGCCAGGGCCGAGCGCATCCTGGCCCTGGAAACCGCGATGGCACGCGTGCACGCCACCGCCGAACAGACCAACGACGTGCAGGCCGGCGCCAATGCCTGGAAACAGGCCGATTTCGCGCGTAATGCGCCTGGCCTGGATTGGGCGCCGTTCTTCGAAGCGGCCGGCCTGAAGGCACAGCAGGATTTCATCGTCTGGCAGCCCGGTGCGGTGACCGGGTTGTCGGCGCTGGTGCGCTCCGAACCGCTGCAGGCCTGGAAGGATTACCTGAGCTTTCGTGCCCTGGACCGCGCCTCGCCGTATCTGTCCAAGGCCTTTGCCGACGAGCGCTTCGCGTTCTACGGCACCACACTGGAAGGCACGCCGCAGCAACGCCAGCGCTGGAAACGCGGCATCGACGCCACCAACGCGGCCCTGGGCGAAGCGGTGGGCGAGCGTTACGTGCACAAGTACGTCAGCGCCCAGACCAAGACCCGTGCCGAGGAGATGGTCAGGAACATCGTCACCGCCTTCGGCAAGCGCATCGACGCGCTGGCGTGGATGAGCCCGGAAACCAAGCAGCATGCCAAGGCCAAGATCGCCGGGCTGACCGTGGCGGTGGGTTATCCGGAGACCTGGCGCGACTACAGCGGGCTGGATGTGCGCCGCGACGATGCGCTGGGCAATGTGCAGCGCTCGGAGCTGTTCGAGTACCGGCGCAATCTGGCCAAGCTGGGCAAGTCGGTGGATCACCGCGAGTGGTACCTGCTGCCGCAGGAGGTCAACGCGCTGAACGTGCCGCTGGAAAACCGCCTGCTGTTTCCGGCGGCGATCCTGCAGCCGCCGTTCTTCGACCCGGCGGCCGACGACGCGGTGAACTACGGCGCCATCGGCGCGGTGATCGGCCACGAGATCAGCCACAGCTTCGACAACATGGGCGCGCAGTTCGACGAACATGGCGAGCTGCACAACTGGTGGACGCCGCAGGACCTGAAAAAATTCGCGGCCGCCGGCGATGCGCTCGCAGCGCAGTTCAGCGCCTACAAGCCGTTCGACGATCTGAGCGTCAACGGCAAGCTGACGCTGGGCGAGAACATCGCCGATGTTGCCGGCCTGGCCACTGCCTACGACGCCTACCAGCTGTCGCTGCAGGGCAAGCAGCCGCAGACCATCGACGGGTTCAGCCCGGACCAGCGCTTCTTCCTGGGCTTTGCGCAGGCCTGGCGCGGCAAGTACCGCGACGCGGCGCTGCGCAATGCCGTGCTCACCGACGTGCACGCCCCCGGGCGCTTCCGGACGCAGACCGTGCGCAACCTCGATGCCTGGTATCCGGCCTTCGATGTGCAGCCGGGCCAGCAGTTGTATCTGGCGCCCGCGCAGCGGGTGCGGATCTGGTAGCGCACTGGCCCCTCACCTTCTCGGGAGAGGGGTTGGGGCGAGGGGACGGCCACAGGGCGCACCATCCCCCGCGTCACACACCGCCCTGCATGCCGAACAAGCACGCGCGCTCACCGCTCCACTGGCCACTCCAGCAACATCGCCTGCGGCAGCTGCATGCGACGGCACGCGCGTGCCGACAGTCCGTCGCGTAGCGCGGTGCGGAACAAGGGCGACAGGCTGCGCAGCAAGCGCGCCGACGCATGCGCCTGTGCGCGCTGGGTGGTGGTGCGGCCGAGCATGTCGCTGGCCCAGCCGGGCAACAAGGCGGTCCCGGCACCGAGGAATACGCCGCGCGACAGCCCGGCCGCCGGCACCGGCAACTGGATGCCGGTCAGGATGTCGAGCACCTCGCGCGAGCGCGTGTCCATGCGCAACTGCCCGCGCACGCTGGCGAAATACGCATCGACCTGCGCCTCGCTGGCGGGTACATCGGCCGCGCCCAGCGCTTCGGCGACACGTCGCGCTTCGTCGTAGTACCGGTCGGCGATGCGTACCGGCACGTCGCGGCAATAACGTCGGCAGCCCTGCAGGAAACCATAGGCCTCGGTGACGTGCACCCAGGTCAGCAACTGCGGGTCGTTGGCGTCGTAGGGCAGGCCGTCGGCGGTGTGGCCGTGGACATGCGCATGGATGCTGCGCACGCGGGCGATCAATTGCTCGGCCTCGGCGCGCGGGGCGTAGGTGGTGCCGGCGACGAAATTGGTGGTGCGCCGCAGCCGCCCGATCAGGTCGGCGCGGAAGTTGGAATGGTCGTAGACCCCGGCCAGCGCGCGTGGGTGCAGCAGTTGCAGCATCAGGGCGCACAATCCGCCGGACAGCATGCCGGGAAATTCCGAATGCACCCGCCAGGTGACACTGTCGGGCCCGAAGATGCCGGGATCGCCGAGGGGCTGGTCGTAGTCGATGCTGCTCTGGCCGCGCGGAAACGCGCCCAGCACCCAGCGATGGATCTGCCTGGCGGCAGGGGCGGTAAGGGTACGCAGGACGGCTGACATGCGCGCAAGCATACCGAGCCGGCTGCAAGGCCGCGTCGTGGCGCTGAGGGGCCGGGATTGGGGAGTTGGGATTGGTGAATGGCGGCCCTGTGTTCGCTGCGCGTCCCCATGCGCATCGACATCGCGACGGGTGCTTGCCCGCCCGTCGCCTGACCTTGCGCGGCATGGGTGCTTGCGCGGCGCTCACGCGATCTGTACGCCGGAATCGATTGCGCGCCGGTCGCACCCGCCTCGATTACGGATGCACTCACGCAGACGCGAGTGTGCAGTGCAGCAAGAATGGCGACGCACGGCGGCTCCCGTCGTTCGGCAAACGCTGCAAAGCGCCTGAATACCGCGATTTGTGCGCCGGTACTCAGGATTGGCCGCGCATCGGATCGCAGCAGGCATTGCCATGCACAGCGAAAGTGCTAGAACTAGGCCGTCCGCGCACAGGCCTGCAGCATTGCCAGCCGTTGCCCGGTCGCTCCAGGGCACCGGCGTTGCCGGATGCAGCAAGTCGTTCGTACCAGCCATCCGTCAGGAGCTTGTCATGATCGCTTTGTTCCAGGGTTTGGGCCTGCTATTGCAGGACAACGCACTCCATCGGCTCCCCTTCGACGAGCAGGTCGCGCACTGGCGCGAGAAGACCGACGACCAGCTCGACCAGGAGCTCAATCTGCTCAAGGTGGCCAAGAAACAGTGGGTGATCGCCTCGATCATCGGCTGGCAGGCGATCTCGCTGGTGTTGCTGGGCGTGATCACCCATCAGCTGTGGCAGAACGACTACCACCTCACCTTCAGCCGCGTGGTGATCATCTTTACCTCGTGGGCCTCGATCCTGTTCGTCATGTGGTACATCGCCGACCTGTTCGACCACAGCGCCGGTTTCGAGCGGTGGTTGCGCGCCTTCAACAGCCGCGCGCGGGTGACCCCGGATGCCGACTCGGTCGAGTGCGTGGCCGACGCGCTGGACATGACACGCCGCTACCCGGAAGTGCTGCGCTACAAGCAGGAGGTCAGTTCCAGGCGCGAATTGCGCCACGAGGACATCGTCAACATGCGCGAGATGGGGCGGCTGCGCCGCTACACCGAATTGCTGCGCGACCTGGACCGTTTCGACGGTGCGCCGCGGCTGGTGGCCAACACCAATTCCCATAGCGCAGCAGGGTCGCTGGCGTAGCGGTCAAGCGATGCAGGCGATGGCTGCCGCAAGGTGTCGGCAACGCCGGGCGAAGGCAGACGGATTGATCTGCCCGCTATCTGATCGCTCCAGGACGGGCGCTGCCAGGCGGCGCCAGCCGCTGCGCATCATGGCGTGCGTGGCGACCAACAAGAACGGCCGGTGCAGTGCACCGGCCGTTCGTTGTTCATGCCGCCCGCAGACAGGCGCCCGGTCGATCCGTTGTCAGCAAGCAGGCGCCTAGGCCTGCGCGACGGCCTTCTCCACCGACGGCGTGCGCCAACCGCTGCGCACGCCCCAGATGTAGAACACCGCCCCGACCACCGCGACCACCGCCAGGTCGGTGCCGTAGCTGAGATAGCCATGCCCGCCGAAGTCGCTGCTGCCGGCCCAGGACAGCAGTGCGATGGTCGGCAGGTAGCAGATCATCCAGGCCGCGCCCTTGAGGTTACGGCCAAGATCCGGCCAGCCCTGCTTGGCCTGGTAGTAGCAGTACACCGGCAGCGCCACCACCATCAGCAGGATGATCTCGCCGGTCAGCGGCCAGCGCGCCCAGTACAGCAGCTCGGTGGCCATCACGAAGGCCACGCCGGCCAGCACCGGCAGCGCGGCGATGCGCAGCGGACGATGCAGCTCCGGTGCGTGGCGACGCAGCGCCATCGCGCTGATCGGGCCGGTGAGGTAGGAGATGATCGTCGCCACCGAGATCACCGCCGCCAGCGTGCCCCAGCCGCGGAAGAAGAACAGGAACACGAACGACACCGCCAGGTTGAAGAACATCGCCATGCGCGGCACGCCCCAGACCGGGTGCAGCTTGCCCAGCACCGACGGCATGGTGCCGTTCTTTTCCATGCCGTAGACCATGCGCGCGGTGGTGGCGGTATAGGTGATGCCGGTGCCGCTGGGGCTGACGAACGCATCGATGTACAGCAGCATCGCCAGCCAGTGCAGGTTGACGATGATGGCCAGCTCGGCGAACGGCGAACGGAAGTCGATGCCGTGCCAGCCGGCCTTGGCCAGCAGGTCCGGCGGCACCGCGCCGATGTAGGCCACCTGCAGGATCACGTAGACCACCGTGGCCAGCGCGATCGAACCCAGCACCGCGAACGGGATGCTGCGGCCCGGGTTGCGCGCCTCGCCGGCCAGGTTCACCGGGCTCTGGAAGCCGTTGAAGCTAAAGACGATGCCGGCGGTGGCCACCGCGGTGAGCACCGCGGCCAGGTCGAGCACATGCGCATCGCCGTGGATGCCGACGCTGAAGTTCTCGCTGTGGAAGCCGCTGGCGATCAGGGCCACGCCGGTCGCCGCCGGCACCACCAGCTTGAACACGGTGATCAGGGTATTGGAGCGCGCAAACAGCTTGACGCTCCAGAAGTTGAGGAAGAAATACACCAGCACCAGCACCGCCGAGATCAGCAGGCCGGGCACCGACAACTCCCCCGCTCCGCCGGGTGCCTGCACATACAGGCCCTGCGCCCAGGCCCACGGCCAGGAGGCCATGTACTGCACCGAGGCCTCGGCCTCGACCGGGATCACCGAGACGATCGCGATCCAGTTGGCCCAGCCGGCGATGAAGCCCACCAGCGAGCCGTGCGAGTAATGGCTGTAGCGCACCATGCCGCCGGACTCGGGGAACATCGCGCCCAGTTCGGCGTAGGACAGCGCGATGGTGGTGATGATCGCCGCGCCCAGGATCCAGGCCCAGATCGCGCCGGGGCCAGCCAACCCCGCAGCGCGCCAGGCGCCGAACAGCCAGCCGGAACCGATGATCGAGCCCAGGCCGGTGAGCATGAGGGCGAAGGGGCCAACGTCGCGGCGTAGCGATTGTTCGGACATGAGAGCCTGACTGTGAGGACGCCGTGAACCGGCAACAAGCCGGCAATGATCGCAGAAGCGGCCGCTGATCGTCAGTGCGTATTCAGGCTTGCGCCGTCCGGAATCCCTGCGCCGCTGACCGAGTGCCGGTGTGGATGTGCCCGTTTGCGCTCCCACGGGCATTGCCGAAAGCCGCCCTCACCCGCCAGTGCGCTTGCGAGCGGGGCATGCATGCGGTCTGGGCAAGCGGCGAAACCGTCGCTGCTAGCCGCGGCAATCGGCGCCTGGTGCAGTGCGATCCACGCAGGTCTGCGCCTGACGCGGAAGGCCGCGCACCTGGCGCATCTGCCCGGGCGCCAGCGCAAAGCTGTCCAGGGTCTTGCGTGCGCAGGCCGGCGTGGCCGACGCAGCCGCCGGCGCGGCGCAGTGTTCTTCATAGATCAGGTAATGGCAGTGGCCGCTGCTGCTGGCCAGGCAATGCACCTTGGTCTCGGTGGCAGTGGCCAGCGTCTTGCTGAAGAGCATGTCCTGGCCATTGCTGGTGGCGCGGGTGATGGAGGTGGTGCCGTTGCGGTCGTGGCAACCGGCCAATGCCAGCAGGCAATACACGAGGGAGGCGATCAGGCGCATATCAGCAATCCTTTCAGTCGATGCGATCGGGGGAATTACATGCCGCGGAACAGGGTCATGAAGGGCTGGCTGACAGTGAGCGTTTCGCTGCGCCCGCGCAGCGCCAGCCGGCCCTTGCCGGTGTCCTCGCGCACCACCGAGGCGACCGCCTTCATGTTGACGATGGTGGAGCGGTGGATCTGCTTGAACACCTGCGGGTCCAGCACGTCGAGCAACTCGCGCAGCGGCGTGCGCAGGATCGCCTCGCCGGCGGCGGTCATCACCGTGGTGTATTTCTGATCTGCCTGGAAATACGCCACCTCGTCCAGCGCGATCAGGCGCGTTTCGCGCCCGCTGCTGGCGGTGAGCCAGGCCAGCGGTGGCGCGGCGGCGGCGGCAGGGCGCGCGGACAGGCGCTGCAACAAGGCCTCCAGCAGCTGGCCGTCCGGCTGGCCGGCGGCGGCACGCTGTTGCACGCGCTGCCAGGTGGCCTGCAGGCGCTCGCGGCCGATCGGCTTGAGCAGGTAGTCCACCGCGCCGTGTTCGAACGCATCGATGGCGTACTGGTCGTAGGCGGTGACGAACACCACCTGCGTGCGCGGGCTGACTTCGCGCAGCGCACGCGCCACCTCGATGCCGGTCAGCCCGGGCATGCGGATATCCAGAAACACCACATCCGGTTGCTGGGTGGCGATGGTTTCCAGCGCGCTGGCGCCGTCCTCGCATTCGCCCACGATCTGCAGCTGAGGACACACCTCGGCCAGCAGCGCGAACAAGGACTGCCGCAGCAACGCTTCGTCCTCGGCGATCACCGCACGCAGCGCGCTCATGCCTGCACCTGTGCGGTATGGGTGTGCGCGTCGGGCAACGGCGGCGGCATGCGCGTGGCCAGCATCTGTGCCGGCAGCGGCAGGCTGATCGTGGCGGCCACACCGCTGGGGAAATTGGACACGATGGCAAAGCTGGCCCTGCCGGCGTAGATCAGCTGCAGGCGCTCGCGCAGGTTCTTCAGGCCGATGCCGGTACCTTGCGTGTGGGCGTTGAAGCCCTGGCCGTCGTCGGCCACTGTGAGCGTGGCATGGTCGTCGACGCGACGCGCCAGGATCCATATCGTGCCGCCGCCGGGCTTGGGTTCCAGCCCGTGCTTGATCGCGTTCTCCACCAGGGTCTGCAGCATCATCGACGGCAGTTGCAGTGCGCGCAGCTCGTACGGCACTTCCACCTGCAGGCCCAGCCGCGTGCCCATGCGGATGCGCAGGATCTCCAGATAGGCCTGGGTGCGTTCGAGTTCCTCGCCCAGGGTGGAGATGGCCCCGTCGGCGCTGGGCAGCGAGCTGCGCAGGTACTGGATCAGATGGCCGATCATGATGTCGGCGCGCGGCGGGTCGGTGCGTGCCAGTACCTGCGCGCTGGCCAGCGTGTTGTAGAGAAAGTGCGGCTCCACCTGGGCATGCAGCAGATTCAGGCGGGCCACGGCCAGCTCCTTTTCCATCACCGATTGCTCGGCCGCGGCCTGCTCGTCGCGACGCTGTTCGCCGACCCGGCGCACCACCGCACGATTGATCGCCTCGGCGTTCTCGTAATTGCTGCCTTCGTCCACCGCAAACAGGTCCACCCAGGCGCCGGCATCGGGCTCGCACAATACGGTGACACTGCTGGTGCCCTGCCCCGGCGCGATCGTCACCAGCACCTGGTTGCACTTGATCGCAAAGCGCGCGAACAGGTTCCAGCGCGAAGGCTGGCGTCCTTCGTAGGGGTCGATGCGGCGCACCTTGGCACGGATCAGCAGGCTGCCGGGCGCGCACTCGATGTCCTGTACGCGTGGCAGCACGCGCACGGCCTCTTCGACCACGGCGAAACTGGCCTGCACGTCCAGCGGCACTTCGATCTGGCGCCGCTGGCGGGTCGACAAGGTGTCGTGATCCAGCCGCCCGGCAATCAGGCGCACCCGCCGCACGTGGGTGATCGCACTCATCAGGGCCAGTGTCAGCAGCACCACGCAGATCAGCCCGAAGAACGCGCCGGTGGAACCGAACAGCTGCGCCCACATGATCCCGGCCACCACCAATGCGGCGGCCCAGGCGAACACGATACGTACGATCAGGAAGACGCTGGCAGACACGGGTGGCGACTCGTCGGGTTGGGACGCGGCGAGCATAGCCGGCAAGCGATCGGACGAAAGCCCCGGGCGACGAATGGCCGCCGGCGCGGCCCCAATCGCCCGGATCGCGGTGCGAAATCCGGCACGGTCGGCGATGGCAGGCGCTGACGTGCGCGGTATGCTCCAGGTCTGCGACCGGCGACCTGGGCCATCAGGCGTCGGGCGGCGCGCGCGGCCACGCAGCGCAGGGCCTGGCTTCTACCGATGCTGCGCGGCGCGCGCGGCCGACGGCGCAGGCGCCGTGGTCCCGATCATCTCCCTCCACACCGCTCAGGAGTCGCATGCACCGTCGTCATTTCCTGCACAGCGCCGGCCTTGCGCTTGCGGCCGCTTCCACCGCAAGCTGGGCCGCGACCGGCAAGGCGGCCGCTGCACCGTCGTCGCCACTGCCGGCCATGCCGCCGGGTGCCCTGCCCCAGCAGTTCGCCGCAGCGCTGCCGCTGGCGCCGATCCGTGCGGCGGTCGATCGCATCATCGCGATCAACGGCTGCACCCGCCCGTTCCGTGCGCAGGGTCCACGGATCGAGGCCGAGCGCATCGGTCGCAAGACGGTGGTACATAACTACGGGCATGGCGGCAGTGGATGGTCGCTGTCGTGGGGCGCGGCCGAGCACGCGCTGCGGCTGGTGCGCGCGGCCGATACGGATGCGCGCGAGCTGGCGGTGATCGGCTGCGGTGCGATCGGGCTGACCACCGCGCTGGTGGCGCAACGCGCGGGCCTGCGCGTGCGCATCTATGCGCGCGAGCGCCTGCCGGACGTGCGCTCGTTCTACGCCACCGGCGTGTGGTCGCCGGACTCGCGGGTGTGCACCAGCGAGCACGCCACTGCCGATTTCAAGACGCGCTGGGAAGAGATGGCGCGCATTTCGTTCCGCCGCTACCAGACCCTGCTGGGCCTGCCGGGCGAGCCGATCGAATGGCGCGATGGCTATGCGTTGTCGGATGTGCCGTTCGACCAGCCGATTGCATCGGCCGAAGCGCACGAGCCGGATTACCCGCCACTGGAGCGCGACTTGATCCATGATCTCGGCCCGCGCTCGCAGCCGGTCGCTGCCGGCAGTCATCCATTCCCGGTGCCGTTCGTGCGCCGCTACAGCCAACTGACCTTCAACCTCAGCGCTTATGCGCGATTGTTGATGGACGACTTTCTGCAGGCTGGCGGCGAACTGTACACACGCAGCTTCGAGCATCCGCGCCAGTTCGGGCAGTTGCGCGAAAGGATCCTGGTCAATGCCACCGGCTACGGCGCACGCGCGTTGCTTGGCGACGACAGCGTCATCCCGGTGCGCGGGCAGACCGCGCGCCTGATTCCGCAACCGGAAGTGAGCTACGGGCTGGTGTGGCGCGGCCACAATCTCAACGTGGTGCCGCGTCGCGATGGCCTGCTGGTGCAGGCGCAGGGTGCCAACGATTTCAACAACCCCGACGCCACGCCGGATCCTGCCGCCTCCGCAGCCGCGGTGCGCGAACTGGCGCGGTTGTTTCCTTCGAGCTGAATCCGCTTGCCCGCGCGCTGCCGTCAGGACTCGAGTGAGGCCTGCAGTGCGCGGGCCAGTGCGGCATCGCCGCTGACCAGCTCGTCCCAGCGCAAGGTCACGCCGTTGCGACGGCCTTTTTCCACCAGCTTCAGTCCCTGCGGATCGATGATCAGGGTGTAGGCCTGCTCTCCGATCTGCAGCTTTCGGCGTAGCGGTTTGTCCAACGGCGTCATGGCGGCTCCCAGTAACAAGGAAGAGCGGTCGGTTGTAGCGCATCGATCTGCAACGACGTGCATTGGCGCATCGCGCAGGCCGCGCGGTGCCGCGCGGTGCCGGCGCAACCGCCGTGCATCAGCATCCACAGCCGCGCAGGTGGAACGGACACCGGCACACCGGTGCGGCACCTGCACGGCATGGGTCATGCGCGTTGCACACCGCATTCCTGCACGGCGGTATCGGCCCCGGTCGATGTCAGCGCGACTGCCCTGGCTCGGCGCGCCGGCATCGATCGCCGGCGCCTCATCTTCTCCTGCGGCACAGGTCGTTATCGCATCGGACTCACCGCATCCACCGATCCCGCTAACACGCCGACGACTAGCGTAGCGACCATGCGAGACAGGGCGAGCCGGCACGACGGCACCGCTGCCTCACCAGCCCGGCGCCGTGTCGGGTACTGCGATGTCGCGATGATGCTGCAGCTGTCTCGCACGTAATCCACTGCAATCCGTAGGCGCGGTGCAGCGCACCGTTTCTCCATCTATCCATCCATTCCTAGGAGCCGCCCATGGCGATCAAGACAATTGAAGAGCTTTTCGTCCACGAGCTGTCGGACATCTACAGTGCAGAAAAGCAGCTGACCAAGTCGCTGCCGCGCCTGGCACGCGCGGCCACCGAACCCAAGCTGGTGGAAGCGTTCAAGCTGCACCTGGAAGAAACCCAGGGCCAGATCGAGCGTATCGACCAGATCGTCGAACTGCTCGGCATCAAGCTCAAGCGCATCAAGTGTGCCGCGATGGAAGGCCTGGTCGAGGAAAGCCGCGAGGTGATCGACGAGATCGAGGAAGGCCCGGTCCGCGATGCGGCGCTGATCGGCGGCGCACAGAAGGTGGAGCATTACGAGATCGCCTCGTACGGCACCATCGCGGCGATCGCCAAACAGCTGGGCTACACCGATGCGGTCGGCCTGCTGCTGTCGACGCTGGAAGAAGAAAAGGCCACCGATGAAAAGCTGACCCTGCTCGCCGAGCAGGGCGGTAACCAAAAGGCATCCAAGGCCAGCAAAGCGGCCTGATGCAGCGCGCAGGCGGCCCCGCCGCCTGCGTTCGCCCGCGTCCCGCGGGCAACTCCCATCGCCAGCCTCAGGTTTCTGCGCGCATGCCGCGTTGCAGTCGTCGTCGGGCGCCAGCCAGGAAACACGACCCATGTTCATGCATAACAAGCGTCTGATGTACACCGTCCGCGTCGCCGAACCCAATCCGGATCTGGCCACGTTGATGCTCGAACAGTTCGGCGGACCGCAAGGCGAACTTGCCGCGGCGATGCAGTACTTCACCCAGGCATTGGGCGAGGACGATCCGGGCCGCAAGGACCTGTTGTTCGATATCGCCACCGAGGAACTGAGCCACCTGGAAATCATCGGCTCGATCATCGCCATGCTCAACAAGGGCCCGAAGGCGGTGTTGTCCGAAGGCATGGAAGAGGCCATGGAGATGCGCTCCATGACCCAGAACAGCACCAGCCACACCCAGCAGATCCTGTACGGCGGTGGCCCGGCGCTGGTCAATTCCAGCGGCGTGCCGTGGACTTCGGCCTATGTCGATTCGATCGGTTGCCCGACCTCGGACATGCGTTCCAACATCGCTGCCGAAGCGCGCGCCAAGCTGGTCTACGAACGCCTGATCACCGTCACCGACGATCCGGGCATCGTGGACGCGCTGCGCTTCTTGATGACGCGCGAGGTGGCGCACCAGAAGTCGTTCGAAAAGGCGTTGTACGCGATCGAACCGAACTTCCCGCCGGGCAAGCTGCCGGGCGACCCGCGCTTTACCGACATCTACTACAACATGTCGCAGGGCGATGGCGATACGGTCGGCCCGTGGAATGCCGGCGAACAATGGGACGTGGTGGCAGACCGTGCGCTGCAGTCCGCCGTCGACGGTGGCGATGGCTCGGCCACGGTGGCGCTGGATGCAACCCAGACCGAAGCACTGGATGCGATGTCGCTGCGCCTGTTGTCCAATCCGGAACTGGACCGTGTCACCGGTGCAGACCTGGGCGCGGGCCCGGGGGCCGGCTCCACCACCGGCGACATCCAGCGCTGACCGTCACTGACGGCGGTTGCTGAAACCGGCCCGGGTCGCTTTGCGACCCGGGCTTTTTTTTCAGATGGGCGCGGCCTGCTTGGCCTGCGCGTCGGTTGCCCACTCCGGCCGCACGCCTGCTGCAGTGGTGCAACGCTCCAGCCGCCATGGCAGGAGCTGACGCATCGCCTCCTCGCCACTGACCTGCAGCCAGCGCGTGGCATCGCCTTCGATGCATAGGGGACGCTGCGTCGGCAGGCTGGCCGAGGAGGCGACCAGCAACGAGAACCCCATCTGCAGGCGGCCGCCGATATCCATGACATTGCGCAGGCCTGCGGCGTACAGCGCGCCACCGTCCTGGCTCAGCCAGGTGGCCGCGGTGGCGCCGTCTGTCGATGCGGTGCCGACGAAGCCGCACAGCGGGACCAGGCAGCGCTGGGTTTCCCAGATGGCCAGGTCCACGCGCCCCAGCCATTCCGGCTCCTGGGTAGTGATCGAGCGCTGCTGTCCCGGCGCGCGTCGACCGAAGGTTGCACGTTCCTCGCGTCTGCCGCCGCGGTCGGCAACCAGAATGTCGGCATCGGCACCGACACCGATCTCGACCCAGGCATTGCTCGCAACGCGGCCTGACAACTGAAGAATGCGCGTAAGCATGTTGAGTCCACTGTGCTGCCTGATGACAGCAAGGAGCTACGCACAATACGCGCCAAGTTTTTTGCTGCTGCACACGGGCGCGCTGCAACGCTCTTGCATGACAGCGGTGGCATCAGCGGCGCTGCGAGGTGCGAATCCGTCGCAACATCTGCACGCACGCGCAGGATTTTCCGTGAGGGCGCGCCGGGATGCACAGCCTTTCGCACATCGGCATGGCAGCGCCTGCCCGAGTGCGCAGAGACTGCACGCGCGCGTGCAGTGAGCCGGCGCTACTGGTCGTGCAGCGAGGTCAGCGGCAACTGGATCTCGCATTCCAGGCGCGTATCGCTGAGCTCGTAACGGGTCTGCGCGCCGTGGCTGTACGGCAGGGCCTTTTCGATCAGGCGGCGGCCGAATCCGCCCGCCTGGTCGCGATCGCCGCGTCGCTGCTGGCTGGCGCCTTCTTCGATCCACGACAGCACCAGGCGCGCAGAGGCGTCGTCGTCGGACACCACATCCCAGCGCACCGACAAGGTGCCGGTCTCCACCGCCAGCGCGCCATGCTTGAGTGCATTGGTTGCCAGCTCGTGCAGCGCCAGCGCCAGCGTCTGCACGGTGGACTTGCGCAGCGCCACATCCGGTCCCTCCACCACGATGCGCTGTTGATCGGGTTCGGCACCGAGCGCATCCAGCTCCATGCGCAGCAGGGCGCCGATGGTGGTGGGCACATTGTCGGACTGCGACAACAGCCCTTGCACGCGCGACAACGCAGACAGCCGGTCGTCGAACCTGCCGGCGAATTCCGGCATGCTGTGGCTGGTCTGCACGGTCTGCTTGGCGACCGACTGCACCACGGTGATCAGGTTGCGGGTGCGGTGCTGCAATTCGCTGACCAGCACGCGCTGCTCGTCCTGCAGGCGGCGCAGATTGTCCGATTCGGTCGAGGTTCCCAGCCACTCCAGCACCTGGCCGCGCTCGTCCAGCACCGGCGCGCTGCGCGTGTGGAACCAGCGGTAGCGATCCTCGGCGGCATTGAACAGGCGATGCTCCACGTCCAGCCCGCCGGTACGCGCACTGTCGTGCCAGGCATTCAAGGTCAGCTCGCGCTCGTCCGGATGCACCGCCTGCAACCAGCCCAGCTCCAGGCTTTCGCCATCGCCCTGCCCGGTATAGCTGGACCATTGCGGGCTGGACCAGGTCCAGCGACCGCCATCGAGTGAACGCCACACCAGCTGCGGAATGCCTTCCATCAGGGTGCGCAGGCGCTGCTCGCTGCTGCGCAAGGCGCGCTCGGCGCGCGTCAGCGGGGTCACGTCCATGAAGGTCAACACCGCGCCGCCGATGAAGTTGTTGACAGTGCGGTACGGCAGCACCCGCACCATGTAGCGGGCGCGGGTGGCGGGGTTTTCCACTTCGCGGTCCAGCACCGCCAGCGTGCGGATCACCCGCCGCACGTCGTCCTGCAGCTCGTCGTAGGTCACGTGCAGCTTGATGTTGCTGATCGGCCGGTGGATATCGCTTTCCACCAACGGCAGGATGTCGGTCACCGCGGGGGTGAAGTTGGTGACGCGCAGCTCGTTGTCCAGGAACACGGTGGCGATCTGGGTGCTTTCCAGCAGGTTCTTCAGGTCGCTGTTGGCATGCGCCAGCTCCTGCACGCGATGGGCCAGCTCGCCGTTGACCGTGGTGACTTCCTCGTTGACCGACTGCAGTTCCTCCTTGGAGGTTTCCAGCTCTTCGTTGGCGCTCTGCAGCTCTTCGTTGAGCGACTGGTATTCCTCGTTGGAGGACTTGAGCTCCTCGTTGGTGCTCTCCAGCTCCTCGATCATCGACTGCAGCCGCTCGCGGGTCATGCGCAGTTCGTTCTCCAGCGCCTGCACGTGTGCGTTGTCGGACACGGTGTCCTTGGGCGGCGCCAGCTCGGCCAGTTCGCGCGCTTCCACTTCCTGGAACAACACCACGTAGCCGCGCGGCACCTCCGAATCCAGCGTCGGCTCCACGAACAGGTCCACTGCCAGGGTCGCCGCATCCTCGTGCATCTGGATGCCCTTGGCCTGCACCGGCGTCATGTCCGCCTCGGCGCGGCCAAGCGCGCTGCGCAACTCCAGCCGCAGGTCGCGGTGGACGAGGTTGAGCAGGTTCAAGCTGGGCGCGCCGCCGCCGGGACGGATGAAACGGCCGGCCTGCGAGGAGAAATGCAGCACGTCGAAATGTTCGTCCAGCACCGCATAGGCCGGCGCATAGCGGTCGGCGATGCGCTCGCCGGCAAGCACCAGCGCATTGCTGGCACTGCGCTGCTGACGGCTTGCCACCGGGACATGGCCGTCCAGTCCGAGCGAGGACGACGGAAAGGTCGCGTGCATGCGGCTGTCGGCATCGATCTTCTGGAACACGCGGAAGCTGCGCTCCACCGGTGCGAACAACTTGGCGTGCCGCGAGACGTTTTCGGCGTTGCCCAGGAACAGGTAGCCGCCCGGCTTGAGCGCGAAGTGAAACACCGGGATCACCCGGTTCTGCAATTCGGCATCCAGGTAGATCAGCAGGTTGCGGCACGACACCAGATCCAGCCGCGAGAACGGCGGGTCCTTGACGATGCTGTGCTGCGAGAACACGCACAGCTCGCGCAGCTGCTTGCTCACCACATAGGTGTCGCCTTCCTTGACGAACCAGCGCTGCAGGCGCTCCGGCCCCACGTCGGCGACGATGCCGGACGAATAACGCCCCACCCGCGCAATGGCCAGTGCCCGCCCGTCGATGTCGCTGGCGAAGATCTGGATGCGTGGCGCCACGTCCAGCGTCTGCGCGTGCTCGCGCAACAGCATCGCCAGCGAGTACGCCTCTTCACCGGTGGAACAGCCCAGCACCCACACGCGCAGGTGGTCGCCCGCCTGCTTGCCCTGGAACAGGCGCGGGATCACCTGCTGCTCCAGGAACTCGAACTCGCGGCGGTCGCGGAAGAACTGGGTCACGCCGATCAGCAGATCGTTGAACAGCAGCAGCGGTTCGTCGAAGCGGCTGCGCAGCTGCTCCAGATACTGTTCCAGCGTGTCCACCTGCACCACCTGCATGCGCCGCTGCACGCGGCGCAGGAACGTGGCGCGCTTGTAGCCGTGGAAATCGTGGCCGGTGGCATTGCGCAGGATGCTGGCGACCTGGCTGAGCTGATCGTTCTCGCTGCCGTTGCGCACGCCCACCGGGGCCGGATGGCCGAAGCGATGATGGCGCTGCATATGCGCGGCGATGCGAGCGGCCACGCGCGGCAGCGGCAGGATGTCGTCGCTGATGGCGGCCGGGTTGCCGGCATTGCGCAGGTCCATGCCGTGCAAGGACGGCTCGTCCACCGCCAATGCCAGACCGCCGCACTCCTTGATGGCCGCAGTGCCCAGGGTGCCGTCGCCATCGAAGCGGCCCATGATCAGGCCGATCACATTGCCGTCCTGGTCGTGCGCCATCGAGACGAAGAAGCTGTCGATCAAGCCGTGATCGCCGGCTTCCTCCAACGGCCGCAGCCGCAGCCGGCCTTCTTCCAGGGTCACCAGCGTATGGCTGGGGGGCAGGTAAATGTGCCCGGGATGCAGCGCATCGCCATCCTCGGGCGCCAGCAGCAGACTGGATTGCGTGCCGAGCAACTCGCGCAGGCGCGGCTCGTCCAGCAGGTGGCGATCGCGCAGCAACAGCATGATGACCAGATTGGGCGCCCCGGCGATTGCGTCGAGCAGTTCGGCCAGACGCGTGGCATCCAGGCCATCGGCACCGACACCGAGAATGAACAACGGTGATGGCGCCACGGCGTCGTGCGCAGTGGTCGCTGCCGGGTCGTCGCAGGAAGTGTCGTCGTCGGTCATTGCAGCCATCGCATCAACGGCGCCGGGTGGGAGGCGCAATCGTCAATGATGGCGCAAACCCGCCTCTACCGCTACGCAGCGTCTGAGCGATACAGGTGCAACGCGCGCACGGGTTGTGGAAGCGCCTGCTTACGCGCGGCGTTAACCGACGCGGCGCGCACTATGGCCTGCGCTGCGTCGGACGGCGCCACCGCGCGAGGAGTTCCCATGCTGGACAATCCACTCAACGGGCTTCGCATCCTCGTGGTCGAGGACGATTACCTGCTGGCCGAATCGCTCAACGACCTGTTGGTGGAGGCCGGCGTCTGCGTGCTCGGGCCGGTGGGCAATGTGCCGGAAGCGCTGTCGCTGGTGACCTCCGGGCAGACCATCGACGGTGCCTTGCTCGACGTCAATGTGCGTGGCCAACCGGTGTTCCCGGTGGCCGATGCGCTGCTCGCGCGCGGCGTGCCTTTCTCGTTCTGTTCCGGCTACGACCGCTACACGCTACCGCCGCGGTTTGCGCACCTGTCCTACTGCATGAAGCCATACAACCCGCGCACCATTACTGCCCTGCTCGGCAACCAGACCCAGCCGACCGAGCACTACTGATCGGTGCCGTCGGTGGACACCGCAGCGTCCTGGCGCAGCGCGCGTTCTTCTTCGCCCAGTTGATTGAGCAACTCCACGGCCGATTGATGGGTGGTGCGCAGGGTTTCCATCGGCTTGGAGGCCTCGTTGCGCAAGGCGTACAACGCAAAGCCCATCACGTTGAGGCGATTGCGCAGCTGATGCAGCAGCTCGCGCCGCCGTTCGTGGGTCGGGTCGCTCACCTACGCGTCCTTGTCGCTGAGCCGGTTGTGCAGGGTGCGCACGCTGATCCCCAACTCGCGCGCCGCCGCCTTCTTGTTGAAACGCGTGCGCGCCAACGCCGCCTCGATCATGGCGTCCTCGGCCTGGCGCATGGTCCAGCCTGCCGGAATCAGCAGGCCGTCCTGGTCGGCCTGCGGCACGGTCTGCACCACATCCGGTGCGCTCAACAGGTCGCCGTCCGAGCGCAGGTACAGGTAGCGGATGAACGAGCGCAACTCGCGCACGTTGCCTGGCCAGGTGTGGTACGCCAGGTAGCGCAGCAGGGATTTGGTCGGCAGCTTGCGGGTGCCGTACTTGAGGTTGAGCTCGTCGATCACGCGCAGGCCCAGCAGGCGCGCATCGCCGCGACGCTCGCGCAGTGGCGGCACCTGGATCGGATACTCGTTGAGCCGGTAGTACAGATCCTCGCGCAGCACGCCGTGCTCGCGTTGCACATGCTGGTGCGTGGCGGCGATCACGCGCGCGTCCAATGGAATTTCCTCGCTGCCACCCACGCGCATGAAGCTGCGTGACTCGATCGCGCGCAGCAGGTAGACCTGCAACCGGGTCGGCATCTCGCCGATCTCGTCCAGGAACAAGGTGCCATCGGCGGCCTGTTCCAGGAAGCCGGCATGCCGACGATCGGCACCGGTGAAGCTGCCACGCTCGTGGCCGAACAACTGGCTGGCCAGCAGTTCCTCGGGGATGGCACCGCAGTTGACCGGCACGAAGCGACCACGACGGCCGGAGACCCGATGGATCGCGCGCGCCACCAGGTCCTTGCCGGTGCCGGTCTCGCCGGTCACCAGCACGTTCAGGTCGGTCGGCGCCACGCGCACGATGTCCTTGCGCAACAGCACGATGCTGTCGCTGTTGCCGATGATGCCCAGGTTGCCCTGCTGCGCTTCGCGCATGCCGCCGAGCACGCGTTCCAGCCGTTCGGGCGCGAACGGCTTGGTGAGGAACGCGCTGACGCCGAACTGCTGCGCGCGGCCCTGGGTTTCGTGGGCGTAGTCGCCGGAAACCACCACGATCTGCGGGGTGTGATCCGGATCGAGGCGTTCGATGAGATCGAAACCGCTGCCGTCGGGCAGGCCAACGTCCACCACCAACAGGTCGGGGAAGTTGCTGTCCAGCCAACGGCTGGCTTCGCCAAGGGTATGGATGCCCTTGGCACGGAAGCCGCTATCGGTGGCTAGCTCGACCACCTGATCGCAGAACTCCACGTCGTCGTCGATGATGGCGCAGGAAAGACGGTCCATGAGCGCTTCTGTCCGCAATGACTAGTACATGTTCAGTTGAGAATTGTGACGGCGGCGCGAAAAAACACGCCTGCACATCACCACGGGAGGGCACATCGCTGTCACGGCCGTTCGGCCATGCGGCGCTCGTTTCCCCCAAGTCGAGCTCGCCGCTGAAGTCCGGACCGAAGTACGCATGGCGACGCTGGATTGCGCCAGTGCCAAGCGTCATGGTTGGGGTCGGTCCGCGCGTCGAATTGGCCGAAACGCCAAGAAGCGCAAGGTTTGCAGGGGGTGGAAGGCGGCCCCGGCAGGGCTACCGCCGGGCCGGCCCTGGGGACCAGCTCGCCTGGCATGCGCCGCCGCGTGATCGGGATGTCAGCTCACGCTGATGTGGACCAACGCCGCCGGAGGCGTTGCGCAGGCCCGGCTGCAAGGGCAGCGGGTGCGAGGTGTTGTCGACAGCCTACGCGGTGGCCGTGCAGACGGTGTGCATGGTCCTGCCCGCCCGGCGACACGGCGACGCAGCCGGAGCACCGGCGAAGTGAAGCGCGGCACGCGCCCGCCGTGCGCGTGCCGGATCTGCGCCGCCAGCGGCGACTCAGCGCTTCTCGGAGCCGTCCGGCCGTTCGTAGTCGTGTTCCGGATCGGCCTTGTTCACGTCGCGATCGTCGTCGGGCATGTCGTGGACCTTCCAGTCGGCATCCTCGTTGCGCTGCTCCTGCGGCGTAAACGGCTTGTTCTGGTCGGTATCCGGACCCCACGGCTTTTTCGGTTCGCGACCCATCGTGCTTCTCCCGGGTGGTGGTGGTGACCCGACGCTAGGCCGGTGCGCATTGCACAGCGGTGAACAACGCTGTGCGATGGCGTGAAGCCGCCGCCGCGCAGGCAGCAGCGGTATCACCACACGCGCCGCCGACATCGCCTAGTCCGCATGTTTACGTTTGCGCACGCACACTGCAGTCCACCGTGATGCGTCACACCGCCAGGAGACCAGGATGCCCGTACCCAATTACCCACGCCCGCCATTCAAGCCGCAGCAGCAGAGCTTTCCCGGACGCACCGAAAAGATGGATCCGCGCCCGGACCACGGCGAGGAGAGCTACGTCGGCCACGGACAGCTCACCGGCAAACGGGCGTTGATCACCGGCGGTGACAGCGGCATCGGTGCGGCGGTGGCGATTGCATACGCGCGCGAAGGTGCCGATGTGGCGATCGCGTACCTGCCCGACGAGCAGGAAGATGCCGCCAAGATCGGCGCGTTGATCGAGAAGGCCGGCGTCAAGGCGTTGCTGGTGGGCTGCGACATCAGCGACCCCAAGCAGGCCGCTGCGCTGATCGAGCAGGTCCACAGCCAGTTCGGCGGCCTGGACATCCTGGTCAACAATGCCGCCTACCAGCAGTACTTCGAGAAGTTCGAGGACATCACTCTGGACGAATGGCGCAAGACCTTCGATACCAATGTGCATGCGGCGTTCCATCTGGTGCAGCTGTCGGTGCCGCTGATGAAGCAGGGTGGCTCCATCATCAACACCGCCTCGGTGCAGTCCAAGAAACCGACCCCGAACATCCTGCCGTACGCCGCCACCAAGGGCGCGCTGGCCAATTTGACCATCGGCCTGGCTGGCGTGCTGGCCGACAGGCACATCCGCGTCAATGCGGTGCTGCCGGGTCCGATCTGGACACCGTTCATTCCCGCCGGCATGGATGAGGACTCGGTGGAAAACTTCGGCGGTCAGACGCCGATGGGCCGTCCCGGGCAACCGGTCGAGCTGGCATCGGCGTACGTGATGCTGGCAGCCGATACCGCCAGCTACACCTCCGGCACCTTGCTGACCATCGCCGGCGGCGCCGTCACGCTGTAACGCCAACCCGCGCCGCACCCCGGCACCAGGCCCGCCTTGCTTCCCCAGCCAGGCGGGCCTTTGCGTTTCTGCAGCGCGCGCGCAGTGCGCAGGCGGACTCGCCCCTCCCTGCACCACAGCCGTGCCCGGCATGTTGTGCACTCCTGCACATCCACAGTGCCGGTGAGGCTTCGGTCAAGACCACGCTCGCGCGCCACGCACCCACCACTGTGCCTGCTCTCACGGCCGGGTTCCTACCGTAGGCGGTGCTGGATCGTGATGCATGTCCCCTCCTTGTCGCCCGGAGCTGCCCGCCACCCACGCGTGGTGCAGGCGCAGCGCCCTGCCGACGCGATGACATCACGCAACACGCATCGATACGTGCGAGGTGGTGCATCCGCGCCATTGCGAGGCCGGCGCGTCAGCGCCCTCCACAAGGCAGGCAATCCATGAGAATTCTGGTCACTGGCGGCACCGGCTACATCGGCTCACATACCTGCGTCGAGTTGGCGCGACGTGGCCACGCGGTGTGCATCGTCGATAATTTGAGCAACTCTTCCGGACGCGTCCTGGACCATCTGCAGCACCTGACGGGCGCTCGTCCGGACTTCCATCGCATGGATGTGCGCGCCCCCGCGCTGGCCGAGCTGCTGGTTGCCAGGAAGATCGACGCGGTGCTGCATTTTGCCGCGCTCAAGGCCGTGGGCGAATCGGTGCGCGAGCCGTTGCTGTACTTCAACAACAACGTGACCGGCACGCTGGCGCTGCTGCGCGCGATGCGCACCGCCGAGGTGACCTCGCTGGTGTTCAGCTCCTCGGCCACCGTCTATGGAGACGCCAACACCAGCCCGATCCGGGAAGACGCGCCATTGAAGGCGGTCAATCCCTACGGACGCACCAAGCTGATGATGGAGGAGATGATCGCCGACCTCAGCGCGGCCTGGCCGGCGTTCAATGCCGCGCTGCTGCGGTACTTCAACCCGGTCGGTGCGCATCCCAGCGGCTACCTGGGCGAAGACCCGAGTGGCGTGCCGAACAACCTGATGCCCTATATCGCGCAGGTGGCGGTCGGCCGCCGCGATGCGCTGCAGGTGTTTGGCGACGACTATCCCACCGCCGACGGCACCGGCGTGCGCGATTACCTGCATGTGATGGATCTGGCGCGCGCGCACGTGGATGCCATCGACTACCTGCAGCGCGAACGCACCGGCCTGGTGGCCAATCTCGGCACCGGGCGCGGCCACAGCGTGCGCGAGGTGGCCGCCGCGTTCGAATGCGCCAGCGGCCGGCGCATTCCGCTGCGCATTGCGCCGCGTCGCGCCGGCGATGTGGCGGTGTACTACGCCAATGCCACGCTTGCCCATCGCCTGCTCGGCTGGAAGGCCGAACACGACCTGGACCGCATGTGCCGCGACACCTGGCGCTGGCAGTCCATGCATCCGGATGGCTATGCCACCTCGCGCCTGGGCACGCTGCGCATCCCGGCACCCGTGCCGGAGACCGCGCCTGTCCACGACGCAGCGGCGCCGCTACGCCGTCTGCTGCCGGCTGCCGATTCCCGTCGACGCAGCGAGCCGGCGCGCCCGCCACTGCTGAGCGACCGCCTTTCGCGCGCCTGATCGGCGCGCGCCCTTTTTCTTCCAATGAGGTCATCACATGAGTTGGGCTGGTCAGTTCCACAACGACATCGGCAACGGCCGCCGCGCCGTTTCCTCCGGCAGCACGCCGCAATTCGATCCGGCGCGCACCACCCTGTTGTGCCTGTCGCATCTGCGCTGGAGCTTCGTCTACCAGCGCCCGCAGCATCTGATGTCGCGCTTTGCCGGCGACTGCAATGTGCTGTTCTGGGAAGAGCCGATCGCCTGCGATGAGTCCGCGCCCTGGCTGCAGCTGCGCGGCGAAGCAGGCGGCCTGCATGTGCTGGTGCCACGCCTGCCGGCCGGGTGTACCGGCGAGGATGCAGTGCTGGTGCAGCGCCGGTTGCTGGATGGCTACCTGGCCGAGCTTGGCGTGGGCGACCTGCTGCTGTGGTACTACACGCCGATGAGCCTGAGCTTCAGCGCGCATCTGCCTGCGCGCGCGATCGTGTACGACTGCATGGACGAGCTGTCGGCCTTTGCCGGTGCGCCGCCCGAGCTGGTGCAGCGCGAGCGCGAGTTGCTGCAACGCGCCGACGTGGTGTTCACCGGTGGCTACAGCATCTGGGACGCCAAGCGTGCGCTGCATGCCAACACGCATGCCTTCCCCAGCAGTGTGGACGTGGCGCATTTCGCTGCCGCACGCCAGCCGCAACAGGAGCCGGCCGATCAGGCCGCCATTCCGCATCCGCGCCTGGGCTTCTATGGCGTGATCGACGAGCGCCTCGACGTGGCCCTGCTGCACGATCTCGCCGCGCAACGGCCACAGTGGCAGCTCGTGATGATCGGGCCGGTGGTCAAGATCGCCGCGTCCGAGCTGCCGCAGGCCGACAACATCCACTATCTCGGCAGCAGGACGTATGACGCGCTGCCCGGCTACCTGTCCGGCTGGGAAGTGGCGCTGATGCCGTTCGCAATGAACGCATCGACCCGCTTCATCAGCCCGACCAAGACGCCCGAATACCTGGCCGGCGGCTGCCCGGTGGTGTCCACGCCGATCCACGATGTGGTGCGCAGCTACGGCGACACCGGCGTGGTGCGCATTGCCGACAGCGCCGCGGCCTTCGTGGCCGCCTGCGAGGCCGCGCTGCGCGACGGCAGCGAGCGCGAGCAACTGCTGGAGACCGCCGACCAGGTGCTGGGCGACATGTCCTGGGACCGCACCTACGCCTCGATGAAGGAGAAACTCACATGGAAGCAATGACACCGACCGGTGCCGTCCCGCTGGCGAGCACGCGCGTGCTCGGCGGCACCCGGCGCGGATTCGACTACCTGATCATCGGCGCGGGCTTTGCCGGCAGCGTGCTGGCCGAGCGGCTGGCGGCCGGCCTGGGCAAGCGCGTGCTGGTGGTCGACCGCCGTCCGCATATCGGCGGCAATGCCTACGACTTCCACGACGACGCCGGGGTGCTGATCCATCGCTATGGTCCGCATATCTTCCACACCAATGCGCAGCGCATCGTGGATTACCTGTCCGGCTTCACCCGGTGGCGGCCCTACGAGCACCGCGTGCTGGCGCAGGTGGGCGAGCAGCAGCTACCGATCCCGATCAACATGACCACCCTGAACCGGCTCTACGGCCTGCAGCTGACCACCGAGGAGGACGCCGCCGCGTTCCTGGCCGGCCGCGCCGAGCCGGTGGCCGACATCCAGACCAGCGAGGATGTGGTGATCAACCAGGTGGGCCGCGCGCTGTACCAGACCTTCTTCCAGGGCTATACGCGCAAGCAATGGGGCCTGGATCCGTCGCAGCTGGACAAGTCGGTAACCGCGCGCGTGCCCACCCGCACCAACGACGACGACCGCTACTTCACCGACAGCTTCCAGCAAATGCCGCTGCACGGCTACACGCGCATGTTCGAACGCATGCTCGATCACCCCAACATCAAGCTGATGCTCAATACCGACTACCGCGAGATCCGCGACGACCTGGACTACGACCAGCTGGTCTACAGCGGCCCGGTGGACGAGTACTTCGACTATTGCTACGGCAAGCTGCCGTATCGCTCGCTCAGGTTCGAACACAGCACCGTGGAGCAGGAATATTTCCAGTCGGTGGCCACGGTCAACTACCCGGCCGAAACGGTGGCCCACACGCGCATCACCGAGTACAAGCACCTCACCGGCCAGCAGCATGCCAAGACCAGCCTCACCTACGAGTATCCCTCGGCCGAGGGCGACCCGTATTATCCGATTCCGCGTGCGGAGAACGCCGAGCTGTACCGGCGCTACGAGCGACTGGCCGCCGAGACGCCCAATGTCACCTTCCTGGGGCGACTGGGCACCTACAGGTACTACAACATGGATCAGGTGGTCGGCCAGGCGCTGGCCTTGTTCAAGCGCATCGAAGACGCCGAGCACCAACGCCGCGCCGAACTGATGGCCTGAGCGGCCGGATGTCACCCGGCAGAATTGCGCGGCCGTGATGCGAAGCGGCGTTCCAGGCCGGCGTGGCGTGTCAATCACATTTCATTGTTCCGCCGGCAGTGCGGCGAAGATGCAGCAGGACCCCAGGTGCACAGCCCCACAGTGTTCGACAGTTTCTTCATGGCGGGCTTCGAATGTTCGACCCATCGCCGTCGCGATGGCCGTCGGCTCGATCTGATCGCCGGCACCCGGCACGACCGCTGGGCCGCGGACGACTATCGCGCCGTCGCCGCACACGGCATGCGCACGGTGCGCGACGGTCTGCGCTGGCACCTGATCGAGCAGCGGCCCGAGCATTACGACTGGTCCAGTTTCCTGCCGATGCTGCATGCCGCCAATGCCGCCGGCACCCAGGTGATCTGGGACCTGTGCCACTACGGCTGGCCGGACGATGTGGATATCTGGCGCCCGCAGTTCGTCGATCGCTTCGCGCGTTTTGCCGCCGCCGCGGCGCAATGCATCAGGAACGAAACCGATGCGGTGCCGTTCTACGCGCCGCTCAACGAGATCTCGTTCTGGGCCTGGAACGGCGGCGACCACGCGCGCATGCATCCCAAAGCGCGCGGACGCGGCTTCGAGCTCAAGCATCAACTGGTACGCGCCACCATCGCCGCGACCGATGCGGTGCGCCAGGTGGAACCGCGTGCGCGCTTCGTGCAGGTGGACCCGGCCATCCACGTGGCCGCCGCCAAGGACCGCCCCGGCCCGCGCCGGGAAGCGGAGCGTCTGCGGATGGCGCAATTCGAGGCCTGGGACATGATCTGCGGCAGGCAGTGGCCCGGGCTGGGCGGCGCGCCGCAGTACCTGGACATCGTCGGCCTGAACTACTACGCGGACAATCAGTGGTACCTGGGCGGTGCAACGATTCCGCGGACCTGCGCCGACCACCGCCCGTTTTCGGCGATCATCGACGAATGCTGGCGCCGCTATCAGCGTCCGCTGATCGTCTCCGAAACCGGCGCCGAAGGCGACAAGCGCGCCGGCTGGCTCGCGCACGTCGGCAGCGAAGTGGCACTGGCCATGCAGCAGGGCGTGCCGATGGAAGGGATCTGCCTGTATCCGGTGCTCGACTATCCGGGCTGGGACAACTACCGCCATTGCCCCACCGGCCTGTTCGGCTATGCCGACGACCACGGCCGGCGCCCGCTGGACAGCGGCCTGGCCGGGCAGCTAGGCCGCGAACACGCACGCTTCGGCCTGCGCGTCCCGCAGCAAGCGCTGGCCGACAGCGATACGTGAACACCGTCGCGCAGCCCGCGCTGTTGCCGGACATGCCTGCGCGCGTTCTCTGGCACTACATTCGCCAGCGGCCCTGGCACTTTACCGGGTTGCTGCTGTTGATCGTCGGCGCCGCCGGCTGCGCGGTCTCATCGACGGAGCGTGCGGCATGTGCGCATCAAGGATGCTCGACACGCGCCCGGCAGCCCGTCACGACAACAGGCAGCCGAAGCTGCCTGTTGTCTGCGTTCCAACGCACACGCTGCGATGTTCGATCAGCGATTGCGGTCGATCACTGCGCCTGGTTCGCCTTGGCCCGCAGCGACCTGGCATGCTCCAGGTGCTGGGCAATGGTCTCGCGGGCGCGCTGCAGTTCCTTGCCCAGATCGCTCGATCCCGGCTCGCTGGCCAGCTGGGCGTCCAGCAACGTCAGCGCCTGCTCGTGGCTGCTCACGCTGGCCTGCAGGTACTGCGTTTCGAACTCCTTGCCGTCCAGGCCTTCCAGACGCTTGCGGGTGCCATCGGCGCGGCTGGACGCGGCCTGCGCCAGCGTGCCGCTGCGATCGGGCGCAAAACGGCTGAGGTCGGTCAATGCCGCGCTATGCGCCTCGTCCATCTTGCGGGCGAATTGCAGCGTCTCGCCGTCCAGGCCCTTGACGACCGCCAGCTGCGCAAGCGTGCGCTCCTGCTCGTTGAACACGACCAGCGCACCGAGGGCCTGCTTGCGGTCGCTGGAAAGCGTGGCGGCTGCACGCAGCGGATCACCGTGCGGCGGCGTGCTGCCGGCGGTGGCCGGCGCACTGAGTGTCTGCCGTTGAATGTCGCGGTCGCTGTTGTTCGGGCTGGCCGTTTCGCTGGCGTCGCTCTGACGACGCTGCCACGCCTTGTACGCCACGTAGCCCACCGCACCGGCGGTCACCATCTTGAGAATTCCCATCGTTGTCTCCTTGATTGATCGTGCAGGGCACGGTCGTTGATTGTCGGGGTCGCATGGTTGCTGCAGCTGTCAGCTGCAGGCGATCCAGCCTGTGGCCCGAGAGTGCGAGCGCCCGGGTTATCCAGACGTGACACACGCATCAACACCGCGTCGCCAATCGGACGCGTCCACACCGTGCGCACGTGCCGTGCTGATGGACTTAACGGCGCGCCGCCAACACTGCATGGCGTTGCCGCATACCGACGGCCTTACGGGAGATCTCCATGCTTGCCCTCAACTACCATGGCTCACGCGATGTCCGGGTCGAAACCGTGCCGGATCCGACCCTTGTCGAACGCGACGACCTGATCCTGCGCGTCACCGCCACCGCCATCTGCGGCTCGGACCTGCATCTGTACCGCGGCAAGATTCCGGACCTGCGGCATGGCGATATTCTCGGCCATGAGTTCATGGGCATCGTCGAGGACGTCGGCCCCGACGTCACCGCGGTCAAACCCGGCGACCGTGTGGTGATTCCGTTCGTGGTGGCCTGCGGGCGCTGCTTCCACTGCATGCTGCAGGAGTTCTCCGCCTGCGAAACCACCAACACCGGCAAGGGCGCTGCGCTCAACCACAAGGACATGCGCCCACCGGCAGCGCTGTTCGGCTTCAGCCATCTGTATGGCGGCCTGTCCGGCGGGCAGGCCGAGTACGTGCGCGTGCCCAAGGCCAACGTCGGGCCATTGGTGGTGCCCGACGCATTGCACGACGAGCAGGTGCTGTTCCTGTCCGACATCCTGCCGACCGGCTACCAGGCGGTCGTCGATGCCGGGGTCAAGCAGGGCTCGACGGTGGCGATCTTCGGCGCTGGCCCGGTGGGCCTGATGGCCGCGGCATGCTGCCGCATGCTGGGCGCCGAGCGCATCTTCATGGTCGACCGGCATGCGTACCGGCTGGACTTCGCGTCCAGGGCCTACGGCATCATCCCGATCAATTTCGACGAGGTCGATGACCCGGCCGATGTGATCGTGTCGCAGACCGATGGCCGCGGCGTGGACGCCAGCATCGAGGCCGTAGGCTTCGAGGCCGAAGGCAGCGCGATCGAAACCGCACTGACCAACCTGAAGCTGGAAGGCAGCAGCGGTGTGGCGATTCGTCAGTGCATCGCGGCAACGCGCCGCTGCGGCGTGGTCAGCGTGCCGGGCGTGTATGCCGGCTTCATCCATGCCTTCATGTTCGGCGACGCCTTCGACAAGGGCCTGAGCTTCAAGATGGGCCAGACCCATGTGCAGAAGCATATGCCGTACTTGCTGGAATGCATCGGCAATGGTGACCTCAAGCCCAGCGCGATCATCTCGCACCGCATGCCGCTGGCCGACGCCGCGCGCGGCTATGAGTTGTTCGACAAGAAGCAGGACGATTGCCGCAAGGTGGTGTTGACGCCGTAACCCACGGCAGCGCTGCAAACGCAAACGGCGCGGTCGATGACCGCGCCGTTTGCATTGCTCGTCGCTGTGCGGCCCGGTCAGTCCAGCGGCTTGGCCGGCACGAACGGCGACACCGGATCGCTGGCCGGAAAGGTTTCTTCCAGCGCATCGTCCTGCAAGGCGTCCTGCTTTTCCTGCGCGCTGCGCTGGTCGTGGTGATCATCGTTCTGATCGGGCGCAGATGTCTGGTGCTGGGAAGTCGTCATGGAATCTCCTGTCGCGCTGATGCACGCACCCCACGCTACGGCAGCCGGGCGGCGGCGCAGGTGAGCGCGGTCTTCGCATCGGCACGACATCGGCAACCGCAACGACGGCACCAGCGGCAACCGGCCGATGCGCGCTGCGCTCGCGTGCACAGGCAACGGCACAGCGCGCCGCTTGGCGAGGCCGGGCACGCGCTCGCCGACGTTCTGCGCTGCTGCGGTGGCCAACCTGCAGCAACACGGCAGGGGCCGGTTCACACCCCGGCACGCCCAGGGTGTATGGTGCAAGTGCGGCCGGACTCCGGTGTCGCCCTCACTCTATCTGGCCTTTTCCATCAAGAATCTCTGCGAACGCTGCGATGCCGTCTGTTGCCGGCTCACCGTCATGGTCGATCCAACCGACCGCATCCCCCAACACTTGACCAGCGTGACACCGCAAGGCTGGCACGTGATGGCGCGTGACGAGGAAGGCTGGTGCGTGGCCATCGATGCGGCGCGCATGTGCTGTTCGATCTACGAGACGCGGCCGGCGATCTGCCGGCGTTTCGTCATGTCCGGGCCGTATTGCCGCGACGTGCGTGCCACCTACGACGACCAACGCCGGCGGGGCATTCCCTTGACGCTGTACAACGCATGAGGATTTCGCCATGAACAACTCCCGCCGTCAGTCGATGACCGTGAGCAATCAGCCAGGCAAGCCGCGGTTGTCCGAGCAACGGCTGGCCGCCGACCTGGAAGCGTTCCAGCAATCCGGTGGTGCGATCGAGCGGCTGGGCGATACCCCGCTGCGGCGCGACAAGAAGCGTGGCGAGCCCGAGGCCACGCCTGCGGTCGCGGTCAAACCGGCAGCTGCCGACGCCGAATAAGCGCGGCGCCTGCCGGTGCAGCCGGCCCGCCGCACCCCGCAGCCTTGGGTTCTATAGCAGCTGCGCGCGATCGATCGCGCCGAGCCCTTGCGCCAGCGATGCCATCTCGTTGGCCAGGTTGATCATGTTGCCGCCGGCCTGTGCTGCGATGGCCATGATGCGTTGATACGCATCCCAGAAGTCCGGTCCACTGCCATAGGCATCGTGGAACCCTTGCAGCTCCTGGACCAGCAGATCGGACACTTGCATGTCGGAGCGGTCCATCGTGTTACCTCGTTGGGTTTTCCCCGGCCCGCAGCTTATACCTGTTCACCTGGCGAAACCGGCGCGACCGGACGACCGGGGATTTGAAGCTGAATTGGTTAGCGAGGGCCACCCAGGCGACAGATGCGTGCCATCCCGCGGCTGCGGCGCGGTCGTGCGCGCGTGCCGTTGGCGCCCCCTGGCAGCACCAAATCGCCGCCAGCGGTTGTGGACAGGCGCCCGCCCACCCCACACCAGCACGGCTGAATGCCGCCAGCCCCACCTGCGGGCAGGCGCTCCCGCGCCCTGGCCCGGTCGCCGAACCACGCACATTCCCGTGTAAAATGCGCGGTCTTTGACCGGACCAATGGCGAAAGCTGCTCCACGGGCGCCCTTGTCGGGCCCGGCGTTCATTCGCCTGCTCGCTCGCCTCACCGATGCCCACGTTGCCCAGTCCAACCATGCGCTCGCCGACCGGCTCAGCCAATGGATCGACTGGACGCGCGCGGTCGCCGTGTCCAGGGCGCTGGATGGCAAGCTGCCGGAGATCGAACCGCTGCCCGAGACGCGCCGGCTCGACGTCGAGGCCTGCGCACGCGTACGCACCGGGTTGGCGACCAGCAGCGTGGTCGATCTGGATGCCGTGGTCGCGCGCGTGCGGCGCGATGCGCGCAGCGCCGCCGCTGCCGACAGCGACGCCGCGACAGCGGCACCTGCACCTGCACCTGCACCCGACTATGCCCCGTTCCGCCACCACTACCTGGCCATGCAACGCGCAATGCGCACCGCCACCGGCGACCTGCGTGGCCGCCTGCGCGACATGCTGGCCCTTGAGTCCGGGCAGATGGCGCGGCTGGCCGAGGTGGATGCGGTGATGGAGCTGACCTTGAGCCCGCGCGAGCAGACCCTGCTGAATCATGTGCCGACCCTGCTCGGTGCGCATTTCGAGCGTCTGCGCGATGCCGCGCAGGCGCCAAACCCGCCACCCGACGGCGACGCCGCGCCACGCGCGGTCTCCGACGGCTGGCTGGATGTGTTTCGCAAAGACATGCAGAGCGTGTTGCTCGCCGAGCTGGATGTCCGTTTTCACCCGATCGAAGGCCTGCTCGCAGCGCTTCGTACCCGCTAACTGGGACCTCATGTTCAGAACTCTCGTTCACCTGTGTGTGTTTGTCGTCGGCCTGTTGGCGGTTTGCTGGGTCGGCATCGGTTATCTGGGCTCCAATCCGCTGGGCGCCTGCGTCGCAGCGGTGATCGGCGCCTGCTATGTGGCCGGCGCGCTGGAGCTGTATCGCTATCGCCAGGCCAGCGCCACGCTGGACGATGCCGTTGCCGCGTTGACCACCGCACCGGCGGCGCTGGGCGAGTGGCTGGAGCGCCTGCATCCAAGCCTGCGCAACGCGGTGCGCCTGCGCATCAAGGGCGAGCGCGTGGCGTTGCCGGCACCGGTGCTGACACCGTACCTGGTCGGCCTGCTGGTGTTGCTGGGCATGCTCGGCACCCTGCTCGGCATGATGGCCACGCTCAAGGGCACCGGCTTTGCATTGCAGAGCGCCACCGACCTGCAGGCCATCCGCGGCTCGCTGGCCGCACCGGTGGAAGGCCTGGCGTTTGCGTTCGGCACCTCGATCGCCGGCGTGGCGACCTCCGCGATGCTGGGGCTGTTGTCGGCGCTGTGCCGGCGCGAGCGGTTGCAGGCAGTGCAGCGGCTGGATCTGAAGATCGCCTCCGAGCTGCATCCGCACTCGGACGCGCACCAGCGTGGCGAAGTGTTCAAGTTGCAGCAGCAGCAAAGCGCACTGATGCCGACGCTGATCGATCGCCTGCAGACGCTGATGCACAGCATCGAGCAGCAGAGCATTGCCGCCGACGAACGCCTGGCCGCGCAGCAGGCCGAATTCCACGCCCGAAGCGAGGCGGCCTACGCACGCCTGGCCACGGCGATGGAGCAATCGCTGCAGAGCGGCGTGGCAGAAAGCGCACGCGCGGTGGGCGCGGCCTTGCAGCCGGCAATGGAAGCGACCATGACCAGCATCGCGCGCGACACTGCCGCCCTGCACGAGCGCCTCACCCACGCCGTGCAGCAGCAACTGGACGGCATCACCAGCGGCTTCCAGCACAGCGCCAGTGCCGCAGCCGCGCACTGGACCAGCGCGCTCGCCGCACAGGAACGCGCGCAGCAAGCGCTCGACACGCGGCTGCAGACCACGCTGGAGCAGATCACACAGCAGACCACTGCCGTGCAGGACGGCGTCGGCACCGCCGTGCAGCAGCAGTTGCACGCGCTCAACGACGGCTTCCAGCACAGTGCGCAGACGGCCGCCGAGCACTGGCAGGCCGTGCTGGCTGCACAGGAACATGCGCAGCACGCGTTGACCGAGCAGTTGCAGACCACGCTGGCGCAGATCGATCAGCGCAGCATCGCGGTGCAGGATGGCGTGACCCACGCGGTGCAGCAGCAGTTGGCCGCGCTCAATGACGGGTTCGAACGCAGCACCGCCGCCGCTGCCGAGCACTGGGCAGCAGTGCTCGCCGAGCAGCAGCGCGCAGGCGCAGCGTTGAGTGCGCAGTTGCACGCCACGCTCGCACAGCTCGCCCAGCAGACCACCGCGCTGCAGGACGGCGTGCAGCAGGCCGTGCAGCAACAACTCGACGGCCTGAGCAGCGGGCTGGAGAACAGCACTGCGGCGGCAGCCGCCACCTGGACCGCGGCAGTGGCCGAACAGCAGCGCGCAAATCACCTGCTGACGCAGGAGTTGCAGGGCACGCTGAGCCAGTTCGCAAGCACCTTCGACGCACGCTCCAGCGCCCTGGTCGATGCGGTGTCCAGGCGCATGGATCAGTCCAGCAGCGAGACGGCCAATGCCTGGAACGACGCGCTGGCGCAACAACGCGACGCCAGCGCCGCCCTGGCGAGCCAGCACCAGGGCGCGCTGGCGGCCGCCACCGCCAGCTTCGACACGCATGCCGCCGCCCTGGTCGGCACGCTGCAGCAATCGCACACCGACCTGCAGGCCGCGCTGGAAGCGCGCGACACCCAGCGCCTGGCGCTGTGGAGCGAGCGCTTCACCGCGATGAGCGCGGAGCTGACCACCCAGTGGGAACGCACCGGCGAACGCGTCACCCAGCAGCAGCAGGCGATCTGCGACACCCTGGCCAGCACCGCCAGCGAGCTGTCCACGCAGGCGCAGGCACAGGCCAGCGCCACCATCAGCGAGGTGGCGCGCCTGATGCAGATCGCTTCCGAAGCACCCAAGGCCGCCGCCGATGTGGTGGCCGAGCTGCGCCAGAACCTGTCCGAGAGCATGGTGCGCGACACCGCCATGCTGGAAGAACGCAGCAAGCTGCTCGCCACCCTGGACACCCTGCTCAACGCGGTCAATCACGCCTCCACCGAACAACGCGCAGCGGTGGATGCGCTGGTCACCACCTCGGCCGACCTGCTGCAACGCGTGGGCACCCAGCTCACCGAGCAGATCGGCAGCGAGACCGGCAAGCTCGGCGCGGTGGCCGCGCATGTCAGCGGCAGCGCGGTGGAAGTGGCCAGCCTGGGCGAAGCCTTCGGCGTGGCGGTGCAGCTGTTCAGCGGCTCCACCAGCGAGCTCAACGCACGCCTGCAGCACGTCGCCAGCGCCCTGGATGCCTCGCTGGCGCGCAGCGACGACCAACTGGCGTACTACGTGGCGCAGGCGCGCGAGGTGGTGGACCTCAGCATGCTGTCGCAGAAGCAGATCATCGAAGAACTGCGCCAGCTCGACCGCGGCCGCGGCGATGCCGGTGAGGCCGCTGCCGGCGAGGCCAGCGCGGCATGAGCGACGAGATCGACATCGACGGCGAATCCGGCACACCGATCTGGGCCGCCTTCGGCGACCTGATGTCGGTGCTGCTGGGCGCGTTCGTGCTGATCCTGGTCGGGGTGATCGGTGTGCAGCTGCAGCTGTCCAGCCGCCTGGACGAAGAGGTCAGGCAACGCCAGGCCGAAGCGCAGCGCCGCAAGACGCTGGAGCAGGCGCTGGCCGCGCCCCTGGCCGCCGGCCGCGTCACCCTGGTCGATGGCCGCATCGGCATCCGCGGCAATGTGCTGTTCGCCTTCAATTCCGATCAGTTGCAGCCGGAAGGCCGCGAGGTGCTGAAGACGCTGGCCGCGCCGTTGACCGAGTACCTGGCCGCGCGCGAGGAGATCCTGATGGTCAGCGGCTTCACCGACGACCGCCCGGTGCTGGGCGGCAACCGTCGCTACGCCGACAACTGGGAACTCTCCGCGCAACGCGCGCTCACCGTGACCCGTGCCTTGATCGCCGAAGGCGTGCCGGCCGGATCGGTGTTCGCCGCGGCCTTCGGCTCGCAGCAGCCGGTGGATTCCAATGCCGACGAAACACGCCGCGCCAGGAACCGCCGCGTGGAGATCGCACCGATCGCGCGCCCTGCCACGTCGCGTGCGTCTTCTGCCGCCAAGCCCACGGCGGCCGCAGGCACGCGATGAGCACGCAGGCGACCTCCGCGCACGCGCGCCTGCAGCATTGGCGCAGCCAGGGTGCCGACCAGCTGGACCCGGTGCGTTTCCACCTGATGGAGACGCTGGCCGCGCGGGCCGGCACCCAGGCCGAGGCAGTGCGCCAGGTGCTGGAAGAAAGGCTGGGCACGCTGGTCGATGCGTATGCGGCAACGGTGAAGCAGGCTGCGCGTCGTCCTGTGGCCGGCGATCCCGCGCAGCCACTGCAACGCAGCGCGCTGGGCGCATTGGCCGAGCAGATGGCAGGCCATGCCGCGTTGATGGAAGTGGACAGCAGAAAGACCGCCACGGCCGACGCCACGCCGTTTCCCGAGCTGCCGGCGCTGGAGGATTTCCGTCGCACCTGGACCACGGTGCGCACCGCCAGCCAGGTGCGGCAGTCGCTGCAGGACGCCCCCAAGGACGCCGGCCCGCTCAATTCCAGCGTGCTGGTGCACCGCTGCATCAGCCTGATGCGCGAGTGCTCGCCGGGCTATCTGCAGCACTTCCTCGGCTATGTCGATGCGCTGTCGTGGCTGGAACAGCTGCACAACGGCGGCGCGTTGGCCAGCGAGGACACCGCAGCCGTGGCGCCGGGCAAGAAACGCAGCAAGCGTCCGTCCACGCGGCGCAGCTAGCGCGACCCACCACGCACGCTGTGTTGCACGCGCGCGCCGCTGGCTGAAACCGGCATGGCGCACCTGTCCAGCACGATCGCGGCCAGTGCGCTGGTCGGCCTCGTCCGCATCCGCCGACCGGCGCTGGAATGGTCCATCGAGCACGCATGCCCGGACATCGCCAGTTGGTGTCGATCACCTGCGGGCGCGGATCAAAACCGCAGCCGCACCCCCACCGTCCAGCTGCGCGGCGCGCCGGGATACACCCACTGCTCGCTGTAGGAGAACGCGGCGTAGCGGCGGTCGCTGAGGTTCTCGACCTTGGCATACAGGCGCAGGCGCTCGCTCAGGTCGTAATGGCCGACCAGGCGCCACACCGTGTACGCAGGCAGCACGAAGCCGGTATTGCTATCCACCGAGCCCAGCCGCTCACCGGTATGCGACACGCCCAGGCCCACCGCCGCAGTGCGCTTGCCGGTCAACGGCTGCGCGTAGTTGACGAAGGCATTGCCGCTGAAGCGTGGCACGTTCGGAAAGCGGCGCCCCTCGGCCAGGCCGGTGCCGGCGGCGGCCTCACTGCTGCGCGTGACCTGCGAGTCGGTATAGGCCAGGCCGACCGAGGCGGCCAGGCGCGGGGTCAGCCGCCCGAGCAGATCCAGCTCCACGCCCTGGCTGCGCATCTGGCCCACCGGCAACGAAAAACTGGTGTCGGCCGGATCCAGGCTCAGCACGTTCTTCTTGTCGATGCGGAACGCGGCCAGCGTTGCTTCCAGGCCATCGCCGGGCTGCACGTATTTCAGGCCGGTTTCCAGCGAGCGGCTTTTCTCCGGCGCAAAGCTCTGCCCGTCCGCACCCACGCCGCTGTTGGGACGAAAGCCGGCCGCAGCACTCGCATACAACGACAGCGCCGCGTCGACATGGAAGATCACGCCGGCACGCGGGCTGACCACACCGTCGGAGGCGCGCTGCGTGGCGCCGCGCAAGTGGTTGTCGAGATCCTGCCGGTAGTGGTCGTAGCGCAGGCCGAGCAAGGCCTTCCAGCGCGCGCCCAGATCGAGCTGGTCCTGCGCATAGACGCCCCACACCTGCTGGCGCTCTTCGGTGTCGGTGATCGTGGCCAGCCGCCCCGGCTGCGCAACGCCGTACTGCGGCGCAAGCACGTCGATGCTGTATGGCGTGGCCGCAGAGCGGGCGCGCTGCTGGAAGCGGCTGTCGTCGAAGCGATTGCCATCCACGCCGAACAACACATTGTGGGTGACGCCACCCATCTGCAAGCTGCCAAGCAATTCGGCACGCGCGGCGATGTCGCGGCCCTGGTAATCGCGGTAGCGGCGCTCGCGGCGCAGCGTGCGCTCGTCGGCCTGCAGCGTCCACGGCTCGGTGGAAAACCCGCGCATGCCGCTGTCGCGATAGGTCGCCCCGCCCTGCAGCGACCAGGTCTGGTTCACGCCATGCACCACGAATACCTGGTGCCCGGTGGAATGCAGGTCGATAGCGCCATCGCGCGGCTCGCCCAGGAAGCGCCCGGCCGGTAGCCGATTGGCATCGCCATCGATGGCGGTGACGCCGCGATCGAACGGCGCATGGATGCGCACGAACTCCAGCTCGTAGGACACCGTGGTATCGGGCGTCGGCATCCACAGCAGCGAGGGCGCCAGCAGCGTGTTGTCGCTGTCGACGGTGTCGCGGAAACTGTGCTGGTCCTTGTGCATCGCATTCAGCCGATAGGCCAGGTTCTCGCCCAGCGCGCCGGTGCTGTCGAGCGCAGCGCGATAACTGTCAAAGCGCCCCGCCGACAGGTCCACGCTGTGCTGCGGCTGGAACAGCGGCTTCTTGGTGACGATGTTGACCACCCCGCCCGGCTCGCCGCGTCCGTACAACGCCGAGGCCGGGCCCTTGATCACCTCGATGCTCTGCGTGTTGGCGCCGTCGCGCAGGCCGTTGTAGCCGCGGCTGGCATTGAAGCCGTTGACCATGTAGTCCGAGCTGAAGTTCGGGTCGCCGGTGAAGCCGCGCATCGAGTAGCTGTCCCACAACCCGCCCAGGTTGTTGGCCTTGGTGATGCCGCTGGCCAGCTCCAGCGCACCGGCCAGATCGGTGATGCCGGCATCTTCCAGCAAGGTCTGATCGAGCACGCGCGCACTGATCGGCAGATCGCGCAGCGGCGCATCGGTCTTGGTGGCACCGGTCACGCTCAAGGCACGGTACGGCGTGTACTGGCTGCGCACCTGCACCGTATCCAGGTCGCGCGCCTGCGGCTCGGTAGCCTCGGCGAATGGACTGACGCCTGCGCAGCTCAGTGCACCGAGCAAGGGCAGCGTGTTGGACAGACGGCGGCGCGGCGTGGACATCGGGCAGGACTCCTGAAGCACCCGGGCACGCTGGGCCCGGGTCGCACGTGAGACAACGAAGGTTGAGGGGTGAAACGCAGCCGCTATGGCGCGGGATCGGCACTCGCATCGAAACCTGGCGCGCGCCCGAAGTCCTCGCGCGTGAATGGCCGGTCGCGGAACAGATAGCCGTAATAGAACGTCCGCAGCGCACGGTGATAGGCGCGGATGCGATCCTGATACGCCACTTGCGCACGCATGTCGGTGGCTGCCAGGCGCGTCAGCGCGGCCTGCAGCGCCACCGGCGGCAAGACGCTGGCCACGCGCTGCGCCAGCGCTTCGCGGCGCTGCAGGCCCTGGCGATACGCCGCGACCTGCGGTGCCACCTGCTGATCGCCGTTTTCGTGGAAGGCGAAATACCACTTGTAGTGGAACGCCGCGGTCAGCGGTGCCGAATCGGCCCACTGCGGATTCTGCGCGTAGAAGGCCCGCATGGTGTCCTGGCGTGGAATATCCCAGGCATGGTTGACCGCCTCGCGCTGCAGCCGCGCGATCTCGCTGCCTTGATTGACCGGCACCGCCTGGTTGATCGCCACATGCGCCAGTGCCGGTGCCACCAGCGCCAGCACCACCCAGCAGGTCGCCAGGGCGGTGGCATGCGCGGCCGGGCGCCAATGGATGCGCCCGACCAGCACCGACAGCAGCACCCAGAACAACAGATAGGCGCAGGTCAGTGCCAGCACCGCCAGTTGTTGCAACGGCGGCACCGCATTGACGCTTGCCGCGATCACGAACGGCACGCTCAGGCACATCAGCACGGCAGCCGCACGCACCACCACGCGCCGCACCAGCAACGCCGTGCCCGCACCCGGCAGCGCCGCCAGCATGCGCGCGCGTCCGGCTTCGCGCTCGCCCGAGCGCAGATCGAACAACAGTGCGATCACGAACAAGGGCAGCAGGAACACCAGCACGAAGGCGTAGTCGAAGCGCCCGGCCAGTGCCAGCTCCGGGTTGTAGCTGTCGCCATCGTGGATCTGCGCTTCCAGGCCCAGCGCGCGCACACGCAGGATGTAGGGCGAGACATCGCGCATGCCCACCGCGGCAAATGCCAACGGCGCGGGCAGGTCCCAGGTCGGGTGGAAGCTGTAGTAGGCCGCGCTGCCGGCGTCGTTGGAGCGCGCCACATAGTCCTGCACTGCGGCGATGTCCTCCTGCTGCAGCGCCGCGATGCGCGCGATGTTGGCGCGCTGCGCGGCGACGACATGCTGGCCGGAGAGCAGGCTGCACACGGTCAATACCGCGAGCAACACCAGTCCGGCCACGGCGGCGCGTGCACGCAGCAGCAACAGCAGTTCGTATTTCCACAGCAGCATCAGCGCGTCACTCCCACACGTCGGCCGGTGGCGACCAGCATGCACAGCGCAGCCAGCAGCCAGGCAGCGACCAGGCCGAGCGCGGCGCCTGCGTTGCGCAGCACTTCCGTGGTGGCCGGCGGCCGGAACGCGAACACCGGGATCCGTTGCCAGTGCGCGGAGGAGATGCGCTTGCGTCGGTCGGCGCCGGCATCCTGCGCGGTGTCGTCGGCCATGCTCACCGCATCGGCCTGCAGCTGGTTGAGCTGCTGCACCAGCGTGTAGCGGTAATGCTCGGCCTGCGCAAGAAACCGCTCGTGCGCGCGCAGGTCGGTTTCTGCCAGTGTCATCGACAACGTGCGCAGCGCCACCGTGGGGCTCAGCAGGGCGAAGGTGCGCACCAGCAGATTCTGTTGCTGCTGGATGGCCGAATCGCGCGCGGCATAGCGCTCGAACAGGCTCGCGGTGAGCCGTTCGCCTTCCAGCGCCAGCAGGCCCTTGTAGTTCACCGGCAGCTCTTCCACCCGCTGCACGCCATAGCGCGCCAGCGTCTGCTGCCTGAACTGCGCAAAGTGCGGGTCATCCGGGTTGTGGCTGTCGCCGAGCGTGCGCAGGTCGCGCTGGATCGCCACATCGGTTTCCAGCCGCGTCGGAAGGCGATACGCCGCACTGGCCACGTCCGGTGCCAGGCGCGGCACCAGCAGCGCCAGCCACACCCACATCGCCAGCGACACCAGCAGCGCATCGCGGCCGCGCCGGCACAGCATCGACACCGACAGCACCAGCGCGCACCACGCCAGCAGATACACCGCATACGCCAGCACCAGCAGTGCGACCCGCAGCGCCTGGCCCGGCACCGACGCAACCGGCAGCAGCCCGGCCAGTGCCGGCAACAGACAGGCCGCCGCCACCGCGGCAAGCCCCAGGTATTTGCCGCCGAACAATTGCCGGCGCGTGGCGCCCTGCAACAACAGCGCACGCAAGGTGCCGGTCTCCTGCTCGCGCGCCACCGCGCCATAGCCCAGGAACACCAGCAGCAGCGGCGCCAGTACCTGCAGCACGAACGCAGGCGTCAGTTGGCCGAAGCGCACCAGCAACGAACTCTGGCGCACATCGCCGAAGTTGGCGGTGTTCTGGCGATGGCCTTCCAGGAACATGCTGTTGCCGGTGAACGCGTCCACGCCGGCATCGAACGCAGCCAATGCAGGCAGCGGGCGATAGATGAAATGGCCGTAATGCACCACCCGATGCGGGTGGCGGTCCGGCTGCGCCTCGAAGGCCTGCTGCGCGGCCAGCTGCTGGCGCGCGCGGAGCGCGGCCACCTCGCGCTGATGATGCGCAGCGGTCAATGCCGCCACCAGCGTGAGCAGCATCAGCAACACCACACCGATGGCAGCGGAACGGTTGCGCGCCATGTAACGCAGTTCTTCGCGCGCGACCAGCAGCACCGCACTCATGCAGCGCGATCCGGCGCACGCGCAAAGCGCGCATGCAAGGTGCGTACGTCGAAGCCGCTGTCGCCGGCGCCGGTCTCTTCGGCGATACGCCCGTGTTCCAGGAACCCGATCCGGTCGGCCACCTCCACTGCGCCGAGCAGGTCGTGGGTGACCATCAGCACCGCGCCGCCACGCTCGCGCACGCTGCCCACCAGCCGGTTGAAGTCGGCGATGGCGCGCGGGTCCAGGCCGGAGGTGGGCTCGTCCAGCAGCAACACCGGCACCCGGCGCAGCGTGGCCACCGCGATCGCCACCTTCTGGCGCATGCCCTTGGAAAACCCCGCCAGCCGCTGGCGCCAGGCCTCGCCCTGCAGACCGGCAGCGGCCAGCGCCTGGCCGATCTCGGCCTGGCTGCGGCGCTGGCCGGCCAGGGCGAGCAGGTAGTCGGCATTTTCCAACGCGCTCAGATGCTCGTAGAGCGCGACGTTTTCCGGCAGATAGGCCAGCCGCGCACGCGCGGCGCCAGGGTCGGCGACCGGGTCGATGCCATCGATGCGCAGGCTGCCGGCGCCGGGTTTGACGAAACCGAGCAGGCTGGCAAGCGTGGAGGACTTGCCGGCGCCATTGCCGCCCAGCAAGGCGTAGACGCTGCCGGGGGCGACCTGCAGGTCCAGCCCCTGCAGCACGGCGCGGCCGCGATAGGCCACATGGAGATTGCTGATCGAGATCGCCGGAGCGGCGTGGGGACTGGAAAGCATGGGAAGGCAGCAGTTCAATGAAATGATACGTTATCACATTGCGATTGGTGCCTGGAATGCGCGCCAGCCCGCAGCGGCGGGCGGACGCCGCCATTCCTTCTGTGGCGACCGCCATCCTTTCTTGGCGACCGCTATCGCGACGGCGGCGCGCACCACTGCGGCCCCGCAACCACCGCGATCGACATGTGCAGCGGGTCCATCGCCTGCTGCATCGAAGCTGGCAGCGCGGCGGGCGGCTGCGCAATGGCGTCCATCGAGGGTCGGCCTTGTCAGCCGCTGCAGCCCCGGCAGCAATCACCATGAGACAAGGGCTGCCGGATGCGGCCGCGCGAGCGTCGCCGCCCAAATGTTACTGTATTACGCAAACACGCTACTGCTTGCTGCAGTTGTTGGGGTCATCCCTAGCCATGCGCAGCTGCGCCCTTACCCGCACCCGGACGCACGCGCGCAGCTGGAACCTCGATGCGGCACAGCGCTCTTCAAGCGACGCCGCCGTGCCGGCGCAGCCCTCCAGGATCAGCAAGCCTTGCTACGTCTTCCCCCTCCACCGAGATCCCGTACGTCCCACATGACTTCCGATACGCCCCCTTCTGCCCCGCACGCTTCGCGCATTGCCGCACGCGCATCCGACAACACCCTGGCCGGGGCCACGGCCCGCGGCACCCCGCGTGCCGTGGCCGGCCTGCTCGCCGCAACCCTGTTCAGCGCCGCACAGGTCAGCGCGCACTCCATCGACAGCAGCGCGCCGCTACCGCCGGTGCGCGCCTGGCATGGCGCCAGCGAGGCATTGATCGCCACGCCGGACGATCCGTGGAGCACGCCGGCGGAGCGCAGCGATTTCGCCAGCACGCCCGGTTACGACGAAACCCGCGCCTGGCTGGAACGCCTGGTCGCCGCCTCGCCGCTGCTGTCGTTGGAGGTGTTCGGCAAGAGCAGCGAGGGCCGCGACCTGCTGCTGGTCCGCGCGCACAAGGGCGCGCCCGGCAAGCCGGTGGTGCTGGCGCAGGCCGGCATCCACGCCGGCGAGATCGATGGCAAGGATGCCGGCCTGATGTTGCTGCGCGATATCGCCCAACGCGGCAAGCACACCTTGCTCGACCAGGTGGATCTGGTGTTCGTGCCGATCCTCAATCCCGATGGCCACGAGCAACGCGGCCCGCTGATCGGCGCAGCATTGCGCGGCCCGCAACAGATGGGCTGGAACACCACCACGCGCGGCATCAATCTCAACCGCGACTACCTCACCCTGGAAGCGCCGGAAACCCGCGCGATGGTCGCGTTGCTGCACAGCCTCGATCCGGCGCTGTATGTCGACCTGCATGTCAGCGGCGGGCTGGATCATCAGTACGACATCACCTTCACCTTCGCCGGTTGGGGCACCTACGCACGCTCGCGTGCCACCGCCGACTGGCTGCAACAACGCTTCACGCCGGCGGTGAACACCGCGCTGCGCAGCCAGGGCCATGCACCTGCGATCTATCCCAGCCTCATCGACGAAGACGCGCCGCGCTCGGGCCTGCGTTACGCGCCGGAAGGCCCGCGCTATTCCACCGGATATGGCGACTTCGCCGGCATCCCGACCGTGCTGGTGGAGAACCACCGCCTGAAGTCGTACCGGCAGCGCGTGCTGGGCGACTATGTGCTGCTGGAAGCGGCACTGCGCGTGGTTGCCCGCGATGCAAGAAAGATCGACGCGGCCAAGCACGCCGATCGCGCCGCCCGCCCGCAGGAATTGATGGTGGCCTGGGAACGCCTGCCGCAGCCGATCGCCCAGGTACCGTTCCAGGGCGTGACCTACACCCGCGCGTTCTCGCCGGTAACCGGCCGGCAGGAACTGCGCTGGGAAGGCCGCGACGAAACCTGGACCATGCCGGTGATCGGCTATCGCCAGACCCAGGCGGTACGCTACCCGCTGGCGTGGTGGATTCCGCCCGGCAACGACGATGTGGTCGCACTGCTGCAGGCCCACGGCATCGCCTACGAGCGCCTGCAGCAGCCGCGTCAGCTCAAGGTGCAGCAGATCCGCGTGGTGAAACAGGGCCACGCCCAGATACCGCAGCCCGACGAAGCCGACGAAACCTTCGCCGCCGGCAGCAGCCGCGTGCCTGCCGACCAACCGATGCGCATGCTGGCGGCCGCGTTGCTGGAGCCGGCCAGCAGCGACTCGTTGCTGGCCAGCGGACGTTTCCGCAATGCCGGCAGCCCCGATAGCGGCTTGTACGGCACCGAGCTGGTGGACTTCAGCGAGCGCATGCTGCGCAGCGACGCCGGCCTGCGCGCCGCCTTCGAACGCAAGCTCGCAGACGATGCCGCCTTCCGCGCCGATGGCGATGCGCGGCTGCAATGGATCTATGCGCGCTCGCCGTTCGCGGCGATCACCGGATGGCGTTATCCGGTGCGACGCGAAGTGGACCAATGAAGCGACGTTGCCGAGTGCAGCCTGGCGCAGCAGGTACTTCCGACCGAAGCAACCAGACTGAACCCGGCACGTCGCCTGACCTCATGGATCGCGCAGTAGGCTATTGGTCGTGTTGTGCACGATCCCATGCGCCATGCGCCGCGTTTTCCCAGTACGTAAAGGTCACGGTACCGCCCGCGCTTGGGCTGTAGCCTTTGACATTGCCGGTCTGGTAGGTGCCGTCCGGCAATGTCTGCATGACCGGGCCACCCGACGCGCCGCCCGAGAAATTCAGGCAGTCGCGCACGATGCGCAGTTCCGGACCGGGCTCGAACAACGGGCTTTCAATCGCGCCGCCAGAACATTTCTGCGGAAGCTCGCCGCCGGCGATCGCGTTTGGATAACCGTAGAGATAAAAATTTCCGAGCGTCGGCGGCGGTGCGAAGCGGATCGGCGACGCCAAAACTAGATCACCGACGCGCGAGCCGTCATTGTCATGTGCAAGGCTCAGGAAGGCGAAGTCGAATCCAGCCTCACCCCGGGCACTCCATCCTGTCACCGTAAAAATGTTGCGGACAGGAAAGCGGCCAGCCCATTCCCCGTTGCGATAATGCGCCAGAAAGACCAGATGCTCGATACGTGGGCCGCCGGGACGATTGGTGGGCGTCTGCACGCAATGCCCGGCGGTTGCGATAACGCTTTTCGTCGCCGACTCGACCGCATTGGCTGTGCACAGCGAATTCCTGCCGTTGGCCAGAAAAAACAGGTGCCCAGTAGACATCATTTCAACTCCACCGGCCGGGTCAACGCGTTGCGGCACCAGCCTACCAGTGCGCGGCGAACTGCCCCGCGACGCATCACCCTCCTGCGCCAAGGTCTCGGCAATCCGTGCAGGTGTCCAGTAGGCGATGGCAGCACGCTGCTCCTCATCGCTGACCGAGCTCACCACGACCTCGTGTTTCTCTGCGGCAACCGAATGCATGGACACGACAGCCAATGCGGCAAACACGCACTGTATCGCGCGGCGCCATATACTTTTTAATTTCATCACATCCAATTCCAGATAGTTTTTATTCGCCCAATACAATGTCAGGCGTCGGATACAACCAGCACAGCGGCTGGAATGTTTCATGTTTCCACTGCCCTTTTCCGAATTCGCATCACATAACAAAACAATCATTAAAACCGCACTTTAATCCTGGTAATACCTGGATTCGAGCCAAAGTACTTTATCTAGCCAGACGGTCATCTACCGTTTTTCATTGTTTTTTTATAACCCGCGCAACGCCAGCGCAATGGATGGCGCGCCACACGTTGTATAAAACGCTGGCCAATGCGCTCAGGCGACTGTTTTGCCATGTGCGTGCGGCGAAGGCGGCATCAATGGCGCATGCTCGGCCATCAAGGCAACAACCCAATCGATGAACACCCGCAACTTTGCGCTGACGTGGCGGTTGGGCGGGAACGCAATCGACAAGGGCATCGGCTCCAGTTGCCCGTCTGCAAAGACCGGGACCAGCTCGCCGCTGGCGACATGCGCGTTGGCCATGTACACCGGCAGCCACAGCACGCCCATTCCCGCCAGCCCGGCGGCGAGGTACGCATTGCCATCGTCGGCGGCCACAACATGCCGCCCATGGACGCGCACCGCATCGTCGCCCCGCTGCATCACATAGGGCACCGTCGTGGTAGTGCCCCAGCGCATGAAGCCGACGCAGCGATGCCGGGTGTTTTCCAGCTCGGACGGATGGGTGGGCATGCCCAGCCGCTGCAGATACGCGGGCGCGGCGTAGACGCCGGCCTGCAGGTCGGCCACGTGGCGCGCGATCAACGACTGGCACCTGCATCGCATCGAACCGATCCATCGCCACTCCCGCACCCAGATTGTTTGGATTCTACAAACAGTGTTGGTCAAGGCTGCGGATTTATCGCACGCGGCCACGCGTTTAGGGTGGAGCTCGGTTCTGTCGTACTTTGAAGGAGACCTCCATGGCCACACGTGACGTTGTTTTGCCGCCGGGCCGCCACGCCTTGTATGAGCGCCATCGCTATTCGCCGGCGGTCCGCGCCGACGGCCTGCTCTTCGTCGCAGGCCAGGTCGGCAGCCGCGAGGACGGCTCGCCGGAACCGGAGCTGGCCGCAGAGATCGCCCGTGCTTTCGACAATCTCGATGCGGTCCTCGCAGCGGCCGGCTGCACCTCGCAGGATGTCGTCGACGTCACCTTGTTCATGGTCGACCCGGAAGTGGTCTTCGACGCCATGTGGAACACGTGGGTGAGCTACTGGGGCGCGGCGCCCTACCCCGCCGTCACCGCCGTCACCGCCGTGGGCGTGACCTGGCTGGCCGGTTTCCGGTTCGAGATCAAGGTGGTGGTCAAGCTGCCGGTGCCGCAGCAGTAACCGTTTCCGGTCGCGCGCCTGCCTGCGCGCGCATGCGGCCGACACCGCGGTCGATGGCAACAGCCCCCCGGCGATCGGTCACTGCCACACCCCTGAAGGTCCATCAAGAACGCCACGCCCGGCCTGCCGTTGCGTGGCGTTTGCTTGCGCGCGCGCCTGGCGCCGCAATGCCTGTTCCGGGCGCATGCAACCGGCCCTGGCCCGCATTGCTGCCTCACCTTTGCGCCGACACGCCACCGGCCCACCGATGCGGACGATCGTGTCCGCAATCATCCATGCCAGCTGCTTCAAATGCGCAGATCACTTGCTCCGATAGGACTGAACTATCGCATACGTGTTGCACCGCCGCGGATTCTTAATCGGTCAATCCAGGTTGTAAAAATCTTGCTAAAGCAACGTTGCAGGCGGCCGTTACCGCAAGTCAGGACGTTGCGACGCCCATCACTGTTCTGCCTGCGCGCCTTCGATGGCGCTGGGTCCATCACCACTCAGCCGAGATTTTCAATGAAATTGACCGTCAAGCTTCTCAGTGGCGCCATCGCCCTGGCGTCGTCGACCTGCGCCTACGCGCAGCAGGACTCGATGTTTTCCTTCAGCGGCTTCGGCACGCTGGGCGTGGTGCATTCGAGCGAGGACCAGGCCGACTTCACGCCCGACATCCAGACCGAAGAAGGCGCCGGCGCCAGCCACTCCACCTCGGCCCGCCCGGACTCGCGCATCGCCGGCCAGGTCAATGCCAACTTCACCGAGAAGTTCACCGGTGTGTTGCAGGTGACCAGTGAGTACGCCGAGCGCGGCGATTACGACCCGAAGGTCACGCTGGCGCATGTGAAGTACCAGTTCGGCCCGCAGTTCGCCGCACGCCTGGGCCGCATCACCGCGCCGCTGTACATGCTCTCCGAATACCAGCGCGTGGGTTATGCCACCCCGTGGGTGCGCCCGCCGTACGAGGTCTACAACTACCTGCTGCCGATGGACGGCGTCGAAGGCGTGTACACCATCAACGCAGGCGAGAGCGTGGTCAGCGTGCAGGGCTTCTATGGCCGCATCAATTCGAAGAAGGCCGATGTGTACGCCATGCGTGGCCTGGCGCTGGGCCTGGAATCGGGTGCGTCGACGTTCCGTGCCGCCTACATCGTGGGCACCACCGATTTCGACACCCCCGCGCTGGATCGCCTGTTCTCGGTCTACCAGCGCATCAATCCCGCGCTGGCCGATCGCCTGACCACCTATGGCGTGGATGGCAGCTTTGCCAGCGTGGGCTACGCCTACGATCCGGGCAACTGGTTCCTGCGCAGCGAAGTGATCCGCGCCGATTACTCGCCGTCGCTCAACGGCAAGACCACCTCCGGCTATCTCAGCGTGGGCGGTCGCTTCGGCACGCTGACGCCGTCGATCACCTATGCCAATGTCGATCGCAAGGGTCCGAACATCGCTGCCGGCCAGGATCCGGTCGGCGTGATGACGCGCGCACTGGCGCAGGCCGAGAACGGCCGTCACAGCTTCACCGCCGCGCTGCGTTGGGACGCGCGCGAGAGCGTTGCGTTCAAGCTGCAGGCCAGCCACATCAGCAACAACGCCGGCTCGTTCGGCTCGTTGAACAACATCCAGCCGGGCTTCCGTCCGGGCGGCAGCTACAACCTGCTGTCGGCCTCCGTCGACTTCGTGTTCTAAGAGGGCCTCCCATGACCATTTCCAAGTGTTTTGCAGTCTCCCTGCTTGCCGCGTTGTCGCTGACCGCGTTCGGCGCCAATGCCGATGTCGTGGTGGTGATGGCGGCCAAGGGCGGCCCGGACAGCCTCAGCGCCGCGCAGGTGTCGCAGATCTTCCTGGCCAAATCCAACAGCCTGCCCGGTGGCGGCGCCGCGGTGCCGATCGACCAGGAAGAAGGCGTCGCCACCCGCGATGAGTTCTACAAGAAAGTGGCCTCGCGCGACGCGGCGCAGCTGAAGTCGTACTGGTCGCAGTTGATGTTCACCGGCAAGGCGCAGCGTCCCAAGCGTGTCAGCGGCGACGACGCGGTCAAGAAGGCTGTCGCTGCCACACCGGGCGCCATCGGTTACATCAGTGCCAGCGCAGTCGACGCCAGCGTCAAGGTCGTCCTGAAGCCGTGACCCGCCACCTGCTCGAGACTCACGTCATGAAACGTATTCTGTCGCTACCGTTGTTCTGGAAAATCCTGATGCCGGCCGCGGTGGCGATCGTTTGCCTATCGAGCTATGTGGCCTTCAGTACGCTGGTATTTCACCGCAACAACGACCGCCTGGAAGCGGTGCGCGACGTGCATTTCCCCATGCTCGATGCGATGACGCGCAATGTGGCGGCGCTGGACAAGCTCATCAACGGGCTCAATGGCGCAGCGGCCGCCGGCGATGCCGACATGTTGGCGGCCACCAAACCGGTGGCCGAAGAGATCCACGCTTCCTACGTGAAACTGCAGAAGGCCGATCCGGCCAATGCCGGGGAGCTTGCCCGGCTGGGCAAGCAGTTCGACGACTACTACCGCCTGGCCCAGGGCGTGGCCGCCGCGTTCGTGGAGCAGCGCGAACCCGACGCCGCGCAGATGAGCGCCATGGCACCGGCACTGGAGACCTACCGCTCCACCCTGACCGCCATGCAGAAGCGCGCCGACGCACGCTTCCGCGGCACCGTGCAGGAAGCGGTGGACAGCTCGGTGGCGGCAAGCATCGGCGGGCTGGTGCTGGGCGTGGTCGGTGCGCTGCTGTGCATCGCCTTCGGCTGGATCGTGGCACGCGCCATCACCCAACCGCTGCACCGTGCGGTGGGCATTGCGCATGCAGTGTCCTCGGGCAAGCTGGACAACAGCATCTCGATCGACCGCAACGACGAGGTCGGCCAGCTGCTGCAGGCGATGGACAGCATGCAGCGCCAGCTGCGTCGGGTGATCCAGGCGCAGACCGACATGGGCGACAGGCACGAGGCCGGCATGGTCAGCCACCGCATCGCCGAGCAGGAATTTCCCGGCGAATTCGGCAGCATGGTGCGTGCCAGCAACGCGCTGGTGTCCAGCCATATCGCGGTGACGATGCAGATCGTCGCATTGACCGAACGCTATGCCGCCGGCGACCTGTCGCAGCAGCTGGAGCCGCTGCCGGGCGAGAAGGCGGTGATCAGTCAGTCGATCAACGATGTGCGGGCCAGCCTGTTGTCGATCAACGGCGAGATCAAGCGCCTGGCATCGGCGGCGGCGGCCGGCGACTTCAGCGCACGTGGCGACGAGACCGCGTTCGAGCACGACTTCCGCCAGATCGTGGTGGACCTCAATCACCTGATGAGCAGCTCTGACAAGAGCCTGGGTGCGGTGTCGCAGGTGCTGCAGGCGATTGCCGGCGGCGATCTGACCACGCGCATGCACGGCGACTTTGCCGGCGTGTTCGCGCGCATGCGCGACGATGCCAACACCACGGTGGATCGCCTGACCGACATCGTCGGGCGTATCCAGCATTCCTCGTCGGAGATCGATACCGCGGCCGGCGAAATTGCCGCCGGCAATCAGGACCTGTCGCGGCGTACCGAACAGCAGGCGGCCAACCTGGAAGAGACTGCCGCCTCGATGGAGGAACTCACCTCCACCGTCAGGCAGAACGCCGAACATGCGCTGCAGGCCAACGAACTGGCACGCAGTGCGGCCAGTGTGGCTTCCAAGGGCGGCGAAGTGGTCAGCCAGGTCGTCGGCACCATGTCGGGCATCGAAACCTCCTCGAAGAAAATCGCCGAAATCATCAGCGTCATCGATGGCATCGCCTTCCAGACCAATATCCTGGCCCTGAACGCGGCAGTGGAAGCAGCGCGTGCCGGCGAACAGGGCCGCGGCTTTGCGGTGGTCGCCTCGGAAGTGCGCACGCTCGCGCAGCGTTCGTCCGCTGCGGCCAGGGAGATCAAGGAGCTGATCGACGCCTCGGTGGGCAAGGTGGCCGAAGGCTCGGTGCTGGTGCACAAGGCCGGCACCACCATGACCGAGATCGTCGCCAGCGTGAACCGGGTCACCGACATCATGGGGCAGATCACCGCCGCCTCCACCGAGCAGTCGGCCGGCATCGAGCAGGTCAACCAGACCGTGATCCAGATGGACGAAACCACCCAGCAGAATGCAGCGCTGGTGGAAGAAGCCATGGCCGCGGCCCGGGCGATGGAGAAGCAATCCAGCACCCTGACCCAGCTGGTCTCGCTGTTCCAGCTGGAGCCCGCCAGCGCGCAGCAGCTGGAACGCGACGCCGCATAGTCGACCGACTGGATCGTCCCGCGACGCGCCCGAAGCCCTCTTCTGCATGGACTGCAGAAGGGGGCTGTTCGTGTCGGCCGGCAGCCCGGCCGATGGCGGTCCGGCAGCGGCGCAAGACCCGCCGCGCGTCTGCGGCGCCGCGGCCGCGCAGGCCGATGCTCGCCACTGCGTGGCCGGTGGCGTGCGCCTGCTTCGGAGGCCGGAGGCCGGCATGTCCCGACCTGCACGTGGGTGGTTGTCCGACCCCGGCTACCGCCCGGTGCCCGATGGCGCAGCGGCGCGCCGATACAAACGACCTGGGCCATGGCGGCGTCCGCGCACGCCTGGCATAACCGGGCACTTATCGCCGGCCGGCTTTCAGCCACCGAATGCGTGTAACCGGTCACGGTTTAGCCGGAAAAAATGGCGCGACTGCACATTCCTCACGCCTACGTCACCACCAAGCAACATTTGCATGCGATAGCTGTCGCGCTCGCTAGACAGCGAGCCAATCGTCCCCCTTCCAGCGCACGTTCCGCTGAGCGTCGATCTGCCCCCCGGCAGCCGGCGGTGGCCTCGTGCGTCCGATCGATTTCCAGGAGATTCACACCCATGCGCTTCCGGACTTTCTTCGCCGTTCTGCTGTTCACCGCGGTCAGTGCCACCGCAAACGCCCAGGTCGTCACCCTCAACAAGGGCGGCTACACCTTGCGCTACGACTGCACCAACCACACCGCATTGCGCTATGAGTACGTCCTGCAGGCCGATACCGGCTCGGCGGCGCGTCCGTCCGGCTTCAACCTGGATACCGAACTGCCCAGCGGCTGCGCCGGCCAGACCTCCACCGCCTCCTACGCCAGCGTGCGCACCGGCTACGACCGCGGCCACCTGGTGACCTCCAACCACATGGACTACAACGCGACCTACATCCGTCGCGCCAATCTCATGTCCAACATCGTGCCGCAGGTGGCCAGCTTCAACCAGGGCATCTGGGTGCGCGCCGAAAACGTGGCCGAGTGTTACCGCGACATCGCCAGCGTGCAGGTCTACGGCGGGGTGATCTACAGCGACACCACCAACGATTACTTCCTGAGCAGCCACGGCATCCGCACCCCGGATTTCTTCTGGAAGACGATCATCACCGCCAACCCGGGCGGCGGCACCCGCGCGATCAGCTGGCTGATTCCCAACAGCGCCAACCTCGGTTCGCTGGACAGCTACATCGTCAGCATCGACGAACTGGAAGACCTCTATGGCGCCAGCACCATCGGCATCACCGCACCGGCCGCCGTCAAGGCCATGCTGCCCGCCACCACCTGGCCGCAGCCGAGCAATTGCGACCTGGGTTGAGGGCGGCTGCCCGCTTCTCCAGCCACGTCGATCAAGAGCGGCTGACACCATGTTGCGAGCAGTCCTCAGGTGGGTACGGACGGCGCATCCGGCACCGGAGTGTCCGAATGGCCCTTGCCGATGCCGGGCACCGGCCGTACCCACCTGGCGCTGAGCGCAGCAGCCTGCTCAGCCGCACTCCATCGCTGGGCAGGTGATCCGGCAGACAAGGCCCGGGATTGCCGGGCCTTGTCGTTGCAGGCAGCGCCACGCCTGGCCCGCAGCAGCGCGCACTCAGGCATCGGCCGTGGCAAGCGCCGCAAACCAGTCGGCGTATGGCGTGTTCCTGACCAGATGCCGATTGAAGTCCTTTGCGCCATCGCTCCACCACACCGGGCCGCGCTCTCCCAGCGCCGTCTTGGCGCGGTCCACCGCCGCTCGCGCCGCGGCCAGCCGCCCGGCGTCGTCATCGCGCCTGGCCGCCTTGACCGCGCGTCGCGCGTCCATCAACGCGCCGACCAGCCCGGCCCGCACGTCCTCGCGCAGCTGCGGGTTGGCGGTGCGCCACAGGCGACCACGTACGATCAGATACCGGCCATCGGGCGTAGTGACGGGCTTGGCGGCGGCCGTCATTGCCATCGCGGCGGCTGCGGACAGGCGCATCGCGTCGGACAGGCCAAGCGGCGCCTATTCCACCTGCGCAAAGCGGGGACGCGCAACACCCTCCACCTCGACCTGCTCGACGAACATCGCATACGGCCGCACCCACAGACCGACGTCGCTGTCCAACGGGCGATAGAGCACCATTGGGGCCAGCGTTTCGCTGCAGCGCACGACGCCGAGCACTTCATAACGGCCGCCCTTGAAATGGCGGTACTGGCCCAGCGCAATATGGGGCAATGGCGGCAACGCGGTGTCCATGGAGGTCACAGGAAGGGCAATCCTGCAGTCTAGGCAGCATGGCCGGCCGAGGCCAGCGCATGCCGCATGACCGGCCGCATGCCGGGGTCAACGCTGCACGGCCGCATGCAATGCGACCACGCGCTTACTGGTCGTCGTCCTCGTCCTCGTCATCCTCGTCGTCTTCTCCGTCTTCGTCGCCCAGGTCGTCATCGTCCTTTACCGGGTCTTCGATGCCATCGTCGTCATCGATCTCGCTGTCCTGCGCGGGCCCTTCCTGGATCGGCGCATGCTCCCTGCCCGGCGCCTTGACGCCATTGGGCGGAGTCGGATCGTCCACGCCACGATTGCCGTTTTCGTCATTGCTCATGGTCAGCTCCAGCGGTGAAAGACCGCACGGCCACCCTCCTCCGGCCGATGTGACGCGCACGTGTGTCCTGCACGATCGCAACGCCCCATGGCGGCCACGCATGCGCCCAACGGGCGCCACCGCATCCGGCCGGCGCCTGTGGCCGTACTGACGAAAACGCCCACGGAGTCACCCGCATGCCGAGCTTGATCCGCAACCTGGAAGACCTGCTCGCCGCCTGGAAGGCCGAGGCCAGAACCTTCGATGCCTGCGACATGCCGGCCTCCGCGCTGGCCTTCCGCGACTGCCATCGCCGTCTGTCCGCGTTGCTGGACGAGCATGCACGCCACACGGCCACGCCAATGGCCGAGCTGGTCGCGCACGAGCAGCAGAGCGCGGCGACCCCGCTGCAGGCGCGCGCCATCGTGCCGATGGGTTCCTAGGGGGGCGATCGGCGTGTCGCCGGTGTGAGTCACGCCGGCGGCCGCAACCTCGGCGCCCTGCGCCCGCTGCCTTTACGCACTGCCATGCCGGGCGCCACGCGGCCGGTCGCTTCAGCCGCTGCCGGCAGCGCGTGGCTCAGTCATCGCCCACCACCCGCTCGCCCATCAGTTCGCGCTCGCGCTTTTCCAGTTCTTCGGCATAGCGCTTGCGCACGAAGCTTTCCGACAACACCCCCAGCACCTTGCGTTGAGCATCGATCACCGCCAGCTCGTCGGCCTGCGTGGCGTCGAAGACCTTCATCACCGCCACGATGTCGGTATCGGCCAGCAACGCCGCGTCGCGGTGGCTGGCGTAGTCGCTTACCGGTGCATCGGCCTGCACGTTGTCGGCATACAGCACCGCCAGCGGCACCACGCCGGCGTAGTGGCCGGCGGCGTCTTCCAGCACCACGCGTTGCGTGGACCCCAACGGGAACCGCCGGCGGAACTCACTGACCGTGGTGTCGTGCGCAGTGTGGTTGGCATCCTTGCGCATCATCTTGCCGGCCGACAGGTTGCGCACCCAGCCCACGTCGCGTGCGCTGCGGATGTTCTCGCCACGCAGATGCAGGCGCCAGGTGGAGAACGAATAGCCGAACACCTGGCGCACCACGGTATTGGCCACCAGCACCGCCACCATCACCGCGCTCGCCAGCACAAAGTCGTGCGTGCCTTCCAGGATCAGCATGGCCATCGTCATCGGCGCACCGACGATGGCCGCCGCCAACGCGGCCATGCCGACCAACGAGGCACTGGTGATGTCCACCGCCGCGGCGCCAACCAGCAGGTTCAGGAACACCGCAAACAGGCTGCCCACCAATGAGCCCATGAACAACGAGGCGAAGAACAGGCCGCCACGGAAGCCGAAGCCCAGCGAGACACCCGACGCGATGCATTTGAGCACCAGCAAGCCGGCCAGTACCTGCAGCGTGCTGCTGTTGGTCAGGTCCAGATGCAGGGCACCATGTCCCGACGACAGCACTTGCGGCGAGTACATCGCCAACGGGATCAACAGCAAGCCGCCCACCACCGGGCGGCCCCAGATCGGCAGCGCGATCCGCCCCGCCGCGCGTTCGATGCCGGCCACCAGCCGCATCACCGCGATGCCGATCAACGCGCAGGTCAGCCCCAGCGCGATGTAGATCGCATAGTCGCGTGGCTGCAATTGATAGGCCACCGCCGCCGGCAACGAATACGGCGCGGCACCGAGCGCGTTGGCCATGAACGCACCGGCCAATGCCGCCGCCGCCACCGGCGCCAGCGCCGAGGGCGTATAGGCGCCGATCACGATCTCGAACGCGTAGAACGCACCGGCCAGCGGCGCCCCGAACGCACCGGCGATTGCGCCGGCCGCGCCGGCGCCGACCAGCGTGCGCATGTCGGCCCGGCGCACCCGCAACACACGGCCCAGTTGCGAGCCCGCACCCGCGCCCATCTGCGTATAGGTCGCCTCCAGCCCCACCGACGCGCCGAAGCCATTGGACAGCAGCGTCTGCACTGCGACGATCAGGTTGTCGCGCATCGACATGCGCCCACCGTGCAGGGCATTGGCTTCCACCGCATCCACCAGCGGCCGCTTGCGCCGCCGCGCCAGCAAGGCCACCAGCCCCACCAACAGCCCGCCCAGCGGCAACGCCAGCAGCTGGGTGAAGGTGATCGATTCGGCGGTACTGAGCCGCTCGCCCGGCGCAAGTGCATACAGCCAGGCCTGCAGCGCATGCGCGATGCCGGCCTGCACCACCATCAGTGCCGCCGCGATCAGCCCGACCAGCGCCGCCAGCCCGATGAACCACAGATCGTTGGCACGCAACCGCCGGCGCACCCCCTCCAGCGGCCGTCGCCAGGGTGCGGCCGCCGGGTGCGGGACATGTGCGGGGTTGTGGGGAAGTGGCTGCATGGAAGACCAGCGATCCGCCGGATCAGGGTGCCGGCGCACGGGAGACGCCAGCGATACCGCCTAGTGTGCAGCAGGCATGCTGACCTGCCGCAGTCTGGGCCGGCCGCTGCCGCTGCGCCTCTGCGCAGTCGCCTCCATGGGGATAGCGCAGCACGCAGCGGCGTGCTCCCGCGCGGCGCTGCAGCGCGCATGGAGGTGTACGCGAGTGACGCGTCGTCCGTGAGCGGGCGGTACACGCGATCGCCGGCGACGCGTTATCGACCTGCAGTACCGCATGCACACAGCGTGGGAACCCGGCGACAAACGCCGGGTGGCTCGTGACCCTGGCAACGACGACCGCCACGACCATGCGCTGCCGACGGCAGAACCGCCAGGGCGCAGCTGATTTCCCCGCAGGTTCCCGGCAGCTTCAAGTCAAACGCCTACAGAGCGTAGAGCCAGCCTATCCAGCCGCATGGCCCTTGCCGCCATGGGCGGCAATGAACATTCCGACAGCCGACCGGCAGTAGGACTCGATTTCATGGCTGTCTTCTGCTTTGAGCGCATCGAAGCGCGCGACGATCAGCAGGTCGCATCCCTTGAAAAGCGCGGCAAACAGGCGCGCCGACCCGTGAGGATCGGGCACGCTCAGTACCGCGTCGTCGTGCAACCGACGCAGCAGCGCCTCGATCTGGGCAATGACATACGCCGGGCCGCCTTCGTAATGGAGCCTGCTCAGCGAGGCCTGGTTCGTCTTGTCGGCCATGACCATGGCCTCGACGCTGCGTACGTCCGGACTCAACAGGGTGCGCAGCAGCGACGACCCAACCGCCATCAACTGATCTTCGGCCGAGCCAGCGACGCTTTCAGAAAACATCTGCGGGGCAAACTGATGGCATCGGTCTGCGATGGCCGCGCTGAACAGCGCCTCCTTGCTCTCGAAGTGCCGGTAGATGCTGAGCTTGGAGATCTTCGCCCGCTGGGCGACCTTGTCCAGCGTCGTCGCCTGGAAGCCCAGTTCCACGAAGAGTTCGTAGGCGGCGTCGACGATGGTTTGGCCAAGCGCTTCGTTGGCTGGCCGGCCGCGCCGGCCTCGGCTGGGTTCGCTCACGTGAATTGAAGTCCTTGACAGTATCCTAATTCTGTAATTAGGATACCAATAAGTACCGTATATCACAAGCCGCGCACCGACCGGGTTCCAGGATCCACCGGCCTCGCCCGGCCCGGCAGCCCCTCCCGTCCGCAATCCGGAACCCCGCTCCATGGATGACGTCATCCTCGTTGCCGGCAGCTTCGCAGGTCTCGCCGCCGCACGGCACCGCCGCAAGGTCGCCGTCCGCCAGCAATCCAGCAGGCCCGGCGGCTACACCGCAGGCGACCCGGCCCATCCCGGCATGTCCCCGGTCACCACCGCAGCGTGGCAGGGCGCGACGACGGGCATCTCCGCCAGCCATCCATGCGCCTCCGAGAGACACCGATGAACTTCGAATCCGTCACCTTCGACCTGCCACACGGCCGCTTCCACGCATTGCAGGGGGGAGACCCCGATGGCCAACCGACCATCGTCCTGCACGGCTTCCCGGATCATCCACCGACCGCCAGGCCCTTTCTTGCCGAGCTTGGCCGCCGGGGACGTCGCGTCCTCGCCCCCTGGCTTCGCGGTTACGCGCCGTCTCCAACCAACGGGCCGTTCGACTTCGCAGCACTCACCGGCGACGTGCTCGCACTGATCGACCGCTGGTCTCCCGGACGGCCCGTCGAGTTGATTGGCCACGACTGGGGCGCCCTGATCACGTACGACGCCTGCGCCACTGCGCCGGCGAGGATCGCGCGTGCGGTCGCACTCGCGATCCCGCACCCGCTCACCTTCATGCGCCAGCTGACCAACCTCACCCAGCTGCGCATGAGCGCGTACATGGGGCTCTTCCAACTGCCGGGCAGCGGCTGGATCGCCACCGCGGACGATCTTGCCTTCATCGACCGCCTCTGGCGTCGGTGGTCGCCGGACTTCTCGCTTGCGCCTGCGCTCAAGGCCGAGTTGCACGAGCACCTGCGGGCAAGCATGCCCGCGCCGCTGAAGTACTACCGCGCCATGGCGCGCCCCGGCATGCTTGGGGCAACGCGCCGCATGTCCAGGCCGATCACGGTGCCCATGTTGCAGCTGCACGGCGCCAACGACGGCTGCATTCTGCCTGCGCAGGTGGACGACCGGCAGCGCTTCGCCGCGCAGCGCGTGATGGACGTCGTGCCGGACCTGGGTCACTTCCTCCACCTCGAGGCTCCCGAGGCGATCGCACAACGGATCGCGGCATGGGCCGGGCAGGCCCCCGGCGGATGACACTGCCCGGGTACAGCGTTTGTTGACGAGGCGCCCGGCGGGATCGGCGCGCTGCGAGCGGAGCGGCCCCTCCCGCCCCGCGGGCTGACTATGCCCCAGCGGCTGAGGGGCCATCGGCAGGTGGCGATTCCGGACGCGTCGGCGCCTGCAGCCTCGCCGTGCCCCGGGGTCTTGAGCCAACTCCCGCTTCGCCTCGACGCCTGATGCCGCTCGCCTTCGCACCACCACTTAGTTGACGCATCATCTATATTTCCACGGACTGGCGCACTGGAGGCCGCAGGGCCACACGACCGCAGGAGATGAACGATGGGCAGACTGCAAGGCAAAGTGGCAATCGTCACCGGTGCCGCACAGGGCATGGGCGCGTCCCATGTGCGCAACTTCGTCGAGGAGGGTGCACACGTGGTGTTTACCGACGTGAATGCAGAGGGAGGCCGTGCGCTGGCCTCGGAGCTGGGCGAGCGGGTTCGCTTCATCCAGCAGGACGTCACCCGTTGGGACGCCTGGCAGAACGTGGTGGCCGAAACGGAGCGCGCATTCGGCAACGTGAGCATTCTGGTCAACAACGCCGGGATCCTGGGTCCCATCGCCAGGACTGCGGACATCGCCGAAGAGGATTTCCTCAAGGTCTGTGCGATCAACCAGACTGCCGTCTACCTTGGCATGAAGGCGGTCATCCCCTCCATGCTGAAGGCGAAGGTGGGATCGATCGTCAACATTTCATCGATCGCCGGCATCGCAGCCAATTACGGCTTCCCGAGCCTGGCCTATGTCGGCAGCAAGTTCGCCGTGCGAGGGATGAGCAAGGCGACGGCAATCGAATATGGCGCAGACAATATTCGTGTGAACTCGGTCCATCCAGGTTTCATCCAGACTCCGATGATGGTGGAAGGCACCGACGAAAGCGGCGGCGATGCCGTCGCCCTGATTCCGCTCGGGCGCATCGCCAGGGCCAGCGAAGTCAGCCATCTGGTCCTGTTCCTGGCGTCCGACGAATCGTCCTACATCACCGGACACGAGCACGTCGTCGATGGCGGATTGCTCGCCCAGTAACGCGTGCCCCGCGCGGGCCTGCGCGCTGGCAGGGAGCGGGTGCACATTCTCCTCCCGGGAAGATGCCTGGACCTGCCGCCAGTGCCTGCAGGGCGTCGTGGCGACCAGCAGTGTCGATGGCAGGCACGCACAAGGCCCGGACACTGCCGGGCCTTGTGCGAAGTAGCCACGCCCTCCGGGCGATCAGGGGCCGCGCCCCGGCTGCGATCGTCTTCCGGACCCGACTCCTGCAGCCGCTGGCAACCGCCCAGGCAGTATCGGGACCACCGGCACTAGAACTGTTGCCACCGGCCGTCGCCGCTGGACGTGCTGTCCACCGGTCGAACCGTTGGTCGCGCCGTTGCCACACCTGGCCTGCCGCGCACAGGTGCACGGTGCTGGACCACCGGGGCAGGCGCACGTCGGCCGGCCGCAACCACGGCACTGCCTTCGATCTTGAACACGGCAACCGCATCGGTGAGCTGCACCGCCTGGTCCTCGAGCGAGCGTGCAGCCGCCGTGGCTTCTTCCACCAGCGCTGCGTTTTGCTGGGTGGCCTCATCCATGTGGGTAATGGTCTGGTTGACCTGTTCGATGCCGGCCGACTGCTCCTGCGATGCCGCGGAGATCTCGCCCATGATGTCGGTCACGCGCTGCACGCTCGCCACCACGTCGCTCATGGTCCTGCCGGCGCTGTGCACCAGGACGGAGCCTTCTGCGACACGCTGCACCGAGTCGTCGATGAGGTCCTTGATCTCCTTGGCCGCACCGGAGGAGCGCTGTGCAAGGGTACGTACCTCGGAGGCGACCACCGCAAAGCCACGCCCTTGTTCGCCCGCACGCGCCGCCTCCACCGCAGCATTCAAGGCCAGGATGTTGGTCTGGAAGGCGATGCCGTCGATGACCGAGATGATGTCGGCAATCTTCCGGGAAGAGGCCTCGATACCGCTCATCGTCTCGACCACCTGATTCACCACCTGCCCGCCCTGGGCAGCCACGCTGGCAGCGCCGATGGCGAGCTGGTTCGCCTGGCGCGCGCCCTCGGCATTCTGCTTGACGGTGGAGGTGAGCTCCTCCATCGATGCGGCCGTCTCTTCAAGATTCGCCGCCTGCTGCTCGGTACGTTGCGACAGATCCTGGTTGCCCGCAGCGATTTCGCTGGCGGCGCCCTTGATGGAAACCGCCGAGGTCTGGATGCTGCTCACGATCGTCGCCAACTGGCTGGCAGTGGCATTGGCATCGTCGCGCATCCGGGCAAAGACGCCGCGGAAGTCGCCGCTCATCCGCGCGGTAAGATCGCCGGCAGCAATGGACTGCATCAGCCGGGAGAGTTCGGCAAGGTTGATGTCGGTGGTCTGCATCAGATTGTTCAGACCCTCCACCATGCCGCGGAAATCGTGATCGAACGCAGCGGCATTGCCCCGCGTCGAGAAGTCCCCGGACTCTGCAGCCTGCGCCAACGCGAGAATCTGACGGTTGATCGCCTGCAGGTTGCGCTTGGTCGCCGCCATCGCATCGCTCAGCGCCGCCTTCTCACCCGGCAATTGCGGCATATCCGCCTGCATGTCCCCTACCGCGTAACGCGACATGACCGTTACGAGTTGCCGCTGGACCTGCACATGCGCATCGACCAGGTCGTTGGTGCCGGCCACCATCCGGCCGTACTCGCCTGGAAAGCGCTCCGCATTCATGCGGTAGCTCATCTCGCCGGCATCGTGTCGGGTGGCCATGTCGTCCTGGGCCTCGATGACCGCGCGTAGCTGCGCCTGCATCGTGCCCATCGACAGCAGCAGCTGGCCCATCTCATCCTGGCGACGCGGCGCGATCCGGCTATTGAGCTCACCGGACGACACTGCGGCCGATACACGCACCGCCTCGGCGAGCGGCGCCAGCACCTGGCGGCGCAACAACACATACAGCGCGGCGCTGAGCAAGCCAGCCGAGAGCAGGCCCACCACGATGATCACCAGAAGCAGGGAGCGCGCCTGCGCCATGACGTGGTGCTTGGGAACCATGATGCCGAGAGCAAAGACTTCCGGCGCATCCCCCAGACGCAAGGGCACGAACACCCGCAGCCAGTCAGCGCCGGCCACCTGTGCCTCGTCGCTACTCACTTGCCCCGAGCGCACCTGGGCGAGCATGGCCTGGGTGTGGGCATCGGTCATCTTCTTGCCGACCTGCTTGGTGTCGGCGCTCGCCATCACCGCGCCAGTCGGCGACAGCAGGATCGCTTGTCCGACGTCAAGCGGGCGTAGCGTCGCAACCCGCTTCTGCAACGCATCCAGAGAGATGGTGATGTTGACCGTGCCGAGGAAACGGCCATCCTCCATGATCGGCGTGCTCAAGGTGGTCATGAGCGTGTCCACGCCGGCCACCGGATAGTAGTACGGCTCAAGGACCACCGGCGCATGGCGCTTGCGGGCGGCCAGGTACCAGTCGCCTTCTCCCGGCTTGTCGTAGCTATGCAGGGCCTCCCGCACCAGCTCCCCCTTCTGGTACGACCAATACACCATGAAGCGTCCGGTCGCGTCATGAAATGGCGCGTTGGTATTGGCGGAGTCGCGGCCATCGAACGCCTCGGGCTCCCACAGCGTGCTGATGCCCAGCCAGTTCTTTTGCAGTCGCAATTGCTCGCGCAACACGGACGCGGCCGATGCGCGGCTCACACCATCGGCCTGGCGCTCGATGCGAAACGTATTGGCCAGGGTCGCGCCCGTGTTGAAGGCGGATCCAACGTCCAATGAAATTTCGCTGGCCTCGTGACGCGCCACTTCGCGCAGCATCTCCCGGGATGATCCAAGCAACGCCTCGCTACTGCGCCAGTAGCTGATAGCGGCGGTCAAGCCAAAGCACACCAACGCCAAGATCCCCGTTCCAATCATCAAGCGACTGGCGACACTGTTGCGATGAATCAACGGCCTGCTCATCGATGCTCCCGAAATGACGTTGGCGTGCCGTGCTCGGCACCCCTGCTCCGCTGGATATCGACATTCAAAACCCGAACTTGAGCGCTACGCGGTCCTCAGGCCGCAGCGGTTACGGCCGATAGGGATATGCCCAACAATGTCGGCCACAGACATCGCGATGAAACTATTTTTCAAGCTATTGCTATTGCTTGCGCCTATCGCAGCATCCAGCAACGCAACTGCCCAGGACGCAGCAGTCAACGAACCCTATGCCAAGCTCGGTGGTGCGGTGCGCTTCAACTACGGGTGGCGGGACTACGCGCCGTCCCAACCGCTGGACCTTGAACTGCTCAGGGTGGACTTCAACGCAGGCACCGGACCGGTCTTCGTGTCCATCCAGCATCGCTGGTACGACGGATTCGATGCCGTGCACCATGCATTTGTCGGTTGGAACGTGAGCGACCGTGTCGCCGTCAAGGCGGGAATCCAGCAGGTGCCATTCGGCTTGCTGCCGACCGCATCGAACAGCTTCTGGTTCGGATCGGGTTACTACCTCGGCATTGAGGACGACTACGACCCGGGCGTCGTTGTGACCCGGACTGACGAAAGCACCACCCTGCACATCGGCTGGTTCCTGGGCGACGAATATGGAGACGGCGCCCGTTACGATCGCTATTCGTTCGACGTCGCTGATACGGCGGCGCATCCATACCGCGAACGCCACCGCATCAATATGCGCTATGAACATCGCTATGCNGGGTTACTACCTCGGCATTGAGGACGACTACGACCCGGGCGTCGTTGTGACCCGGACTGACGAAAGCACCACCCTGCACATCGGCTGGGTCCTGGGCGACGAATATGGAGACGGCGCCCGTTACGATCGCTATTCGTTCGACGTCGCTGATACGGCGGCGCATCCATACCGCGAACGCCACCGCATCAATCTGCGCTATGAACATCGCTATGCGATGACCCATGGAACCGCGGCCCTCGGTGTCTCGGCGTTCTACGGCCACATCCTGAACACCAGGGACCGCAGTCGTCACGGATACGGAAGTGCAGCGGTGCACGCGCAATGGACCGCCGGCCGTTGGACCAGCCAGCTGCAGTGGGCGCGTTACCGCTATGACGTGCCCGGAGACCGGATCGCGATGTCGGCCTTCCTGTTCCCGTTCGAGATCGCTGCCGAAGCAGACGTGCCCACCGCCAACATTGCATATTCCTTCGGCAAGGCAGGATGGCTCGAAGACGTCACCTGCTACAACAACTTCAGCAAGACGATGCCCTACAGCGATGGGCCTGGCGTTCGCTCCTCCGTACAGAACGTCACCGGCTGCAGCATCAAGAAGGGAGTCATGCTGACCTATCTGGATTGGATTGCAGGCAAGGACATGTGGTTTGCAGGTGGCAACGGCATCGGCATCGACGACGGCGAACGGTCGCGCTGGCACTCGCGCTTCAACCTCAACATCGGCTTCTATTTCTGAGGGCGCATCCAGGTCCTGCGACCTGGCGCCCACACCCTGGCCGCGTCCAGACAATGGCGTGTCGAAGCGCCGACGTTTCGGAAGATCATCGGCCAATGGCGATGGACTACAATCGGCGCGGCGTGGTTTTTCCGGTTAAATAAACCGTCTTTCGATTTTCTGACAGGTGAAACGTTAAAATGAAGAAAAAGTTAATGATCATGAAGTTGGCCGCCTGTTTTGCCGTTTTCGCGGCAACCATTCCCGTCAACCTCGCACTTGCCGGGCAGCCGGTGAGTCATGCGCCCGATCCGCTGCACGCCAGGGTGTCGGCACGTTACCAGGCGATCAAGGCAAAGCTTGCCGAAGCGCGGAAGGCAGGCACGCTGTCCGGTGCCGAAGCGGCAGGGATCGAGAAGAAACTCAACTGGGTCCGCACCGACTCCGCGACCAGGGCGAAGCAGCAGGGATTCATCAGTGCCGGTGAGAGCGCCAGCTACAACAGGGCCCTGGACGACGCCGAGCAGATGATCCACCGCGGCACCAGTGGCGCCAGGAAGTAGGCCGGCAACGTCCTGCATCCGCACGACAGGGGCGCAAGTCGCCAGCAAGCGACGCAAGTCGAATGCGCGGCCCTGTCGTGGACAGTGTCCAACCCACCGGCCCGGGCAAGGCGCCGCCAGGTCGGGATCGCGTACAACGCTTCTGGCAACTGCCTGCGCAGCCGTCGGGCCGGGCCGGTGCCTGGAATCGGCACCCGTCGTCTACGCCGGCTCCTGCGCGCCGTGCGCGCCTTGCCGACGAGCGCTGGCCGTGTTTGGCCAGCCGCTTTTCAGCAATCTTTCTCGCACACAAATTTCATCCTGGCCTGCTTACAGTCTGCTGCCGCGACGGGGGCACCGGCTTCCCGTCCATCCCGACGTCAGCGTCCACATTTGGAGTGGTTATGAAGCTAGGTATCCTGTCAGCTCTCGCGTTTTCACTTGCTGCGTGCACGAGCGCCCCGGTCGCGAAGGAACACAAGATCGATGATGGCGCCCTGCCCAGCGCAGAGGTCAAAGCGTTTGAGCGTGCCCAGGCGCGTTATCAGTACAAGGACGCACGGTTTGAGTGGGATGCCAGCAACTGCGCGGTGTACGAAGGCACTGCTCCGGATGGCAAGCGTCAGCAGCAGCCGCTGACCAAGGAAGACGGCTCCCGCTTGTGCAGCACTCCCTGACGACCCGCTGCTGCCTGCCATGATCGACCGCGGGTAACGGGAACCGTTACCCCATGCCAGGCTGTCCCTCGCGGGCCTGACAAAGGCCGGCGAGGCGCAGGACCAGGCAGGCACACGGGCAGTTGTCCCCTGCAGTCGCGGCAACCACAAGCGCTGCGCCCGACGACGCGAGGCACAGCCCTGCGCATGCTTTCGTAGACACGCTTCGAATGTAGACACGCTTCGAATAGCGGAGTGCGTATTCCAACGTCGTCGCACGATCGGCGACCGGACCTGGCGGCCTGACTGTCAGCGACCAAAGCCGCATTGAGCCTGCATGGCAGGAAGTTGTCCGCAGCGTTGGTGCCATCGCGTGGTCGGCCCAGCACGACAGCGAAGCCCTCGCACCGCGGCTAGGCACGACGGCGCTGCCACTGGCAAAGGTGCTGTACACCAATCGGTGGCTGCACGGCTGCGGGCAGAGCGATGTGCCTGGGGTGAAGGGAATCGATGAGGGCACGCTTGCGTTGATGATCGATGCGTACTCGACGACAGGCCGCAGCCAGGCGTATCTGGTCTCTGCCACTGGCGAACCCGTTGTGAACCGTCAAGGGTTGCGCATCCTGCCCGATCGCGCACATAAGGCGGGAGTGCCGCTCCGCTGTTGATCGCCGCCGATCTGATGCCCGTGATGGCGCTGGATACTGTGCTCGATGGCATCACGCATCGTTATGGCCGCGCGACGGCCAAGGGCGTCGCGCTGGCGTTCGAATATCCCGATTTTCCGCATTGTAGGTACAAGGCGCCCATGTCCGACTCGCCTGATCACCGTCGCATCCGGGCACGGTGGCCTGGTGACCACCAGCGCCGGGCTGCAGGTCATGTCTGTGGCGCTGGCCAGTCTGGATGACACCCCGATCGATACGCTGATGGCGCCGCGCGGGTGCCGCGGTGACGTGTACCCAGCCTCCGCAGGACTGGTGGCGTGGGTGGCAGCACGTGGCCCGACCGTGCGCCGGCTGTGCTCGATCTGCACAGGCCAGGGCAGTGGAAACGCTTTGGCTGGAAGCAGCACGGCGCCTGCTGGAGTCCTGCACGTTGCCGATCAAGCGCGTTGCGACGCTGACAGGTCTGTCCGACGAACAGACCCCGCGTCGTGCCTTCCTGCGCTCACCGGGGGTGGCACCAAGCGATTACCGCGAGCGCTTCCGCAGCAGCACCTCCGTCCAGTCATGTCGACGGCAGAAAGCGGCGCGCCCGTCTGCCGAGTCGGCCTGCCGCAGCATGATGGCGACAGGCGGGCCTCAGGTTGCCCCCGACCTGCAGGAATTCGAGCACCTCGCCAAGCCCCCCAAGACCAAGCCAAGCCTTGAGGCCGAGAACACGCCTGGCACTGGTAGCGGCACCACCTCGGCAGGTCAGGAAAATACTTACAGTTACGTTCGCCTATTGCCGATAGCGAATTGAGCCATTTTCTTCAATGATGCCGTGTCACCCGGCAAGCATCGACGGCCAATCGTCTGACATCGATATTGGACGAAGACAGGTGCCTGCCCATCAAGGAGGATTGCTATTGGGCGTTACCGCAATTCGGCACGTGGGCGATTATCTGCTCACGGCGCACATCGTTCCCAGTGATGGAACGTTCGTTCCGGAGCTTCTGATTTCCAAGCCCGGCGGCATCACGTTGCACCGATACCAACGTCGCAGTGTCGCCTTTGCCGACCAACGCGCCGCGTATGACTACGCCAAACGCTGGATGGCTGCGTGCAACGTATCAAGTACAGGTTCGCTTAGCGCAGCCTAGCAATGGGCAGGACTACGACTGCTTCCTCGTCCGTGGAAAGCAGCGCTTGATGCGAGCGTTCCATGCCGCCAACTGGTCGACGGTGTAAACCTCGATCGGCGTCGCCGTCAGCTCCTGCTACATCAATCATGGCTGGCTCAACAGCAAAAAGACGGCAGCGCCGTTGAAGACAGCCGCGAAAGCTGTCCCGCCCCACCCATCGCGCAAGCGCGCGTCCGTCACTGGCTCGACAGACGGCGCAGGTTGGCCGGAGTTTTGACCCAGCCGAAGTGGGTCCGGATTTTCTGGGCCTACCGGTGTTCCGATTCGCCCCCTCATTCCGTGCGTCGTGAATGCGCTACGCTCCCCCCGCACTTTCCCGTTGACACGCACCAGGGGCCGGAGCGAGCATGCGTGCGTCGCGGCACATTCGGCGACCGGGATTGGCGTCCCGTAACCTGAGGCGCACCAGCGCCCATCGATCGATGCACGGCGCTTTTTTATCGCCCGCATCGTCGCGGGCGCATGCCGGCCAGCTTTATGGCGGGCGGTGCGCGGGGGCCGCAAGGCCCACCGGTCCTCAGGCCGGCACGCCAACCGCGTACCGTCCGTCACCCGGATTGGCGTCGGGGTGACGGATTTCCAAAACCTGAGGAGACCCGTATGTCCTACAACACCCAAGTAGCGCCCGCGTCTGCGGCGCACCTGATCGCCCTGATCGCCAACGCTCTCGAATGCAGCCATACCGCGTGGCTGAGTCTGATGGCGCACCTCGCAAGCGCACGCAAAGCAATCCACACCTTCACGTTTGCCGACAGTGATGCAGCAATCGCTGCAGTCGATCCCTTGTGCGCGCAGGTGCGGCCATGAGCACTAGCAAACAGTTCCGCGTCTGCACCGGCGTCACTCTCAGCTTCGAAATGATGCAGGGCTATGTGCTGGCCATGCTGCATTCNATGAGCACTAGCAAACAGTTCCGCGTCTGCACCGGCGTCACTCTCAGCTTCGAAATGATGCAGGGCTATGTGCTGGCCATGCTGCATTCGCACGCGCAGCCCAATCTGCCGCCGGTCCTGATCGCCTGCGAAGCCACCGGCTTCGATGATGTCTTGCCGGGCAGCGATGCGCACAGCGTGGTGCTGGGCCGGCTGCATGTCTGCATGCATGAAGACCCGGCAGTTGATGTCCTCACTTGGCTACGCAAGCAAGCCCACCGCAACGGAGCGACACGATGAATACCGCACACGCAATCGCTTATCCAAAAGACGCCGACTCCGCGATCAGCGAAGAAGAACACGACGTTTCCCGGTAGTTACCGGGTCACAAAAAAGGCACTTGGACGCGCGTTCAAGTGCCCGCTTTGAATTGGTGGCCCACCAGGATTCGAGCTTGGACCCAAAGGATTATGAGTTTGACGTCAACGCGCCATGCCTAAGAANGGCCCACCAGGATTCGAGCTTGGACCCAAAGGATTATGAGTTTGACGTCAACGCGCCATGCCTAAGAAAATCAATCGTAAGGCAACGTAAGCAACTGAAAAAAAAAGTAAGCTGCGACAGTAGCTTAGCGCAGCTTGGCGAAGACGGACAAAACTCAGCTCTGTACTGCTTGAGTACCGCTATCGGAAACAATCTTAAACCCGTAGACGTTCATGACGACTGCTCCCACGGGTTGACGANGACAAAACTCAGCTCTGTACTGCTTGAGTACCGCTATCGGAAACAATCTTAAACCCGTAGACGTTCATGACGACTGCTCCCACGGGTTGACGATAGTCGCTCCTGTCGGCTGAAATTGGGCGCGTTGCGGGTGACCACTGCCGTGCCCTGCACTAGCATCTTCAGCGCATAAGGATTGGTACACAAGGTTCGGCAGGGATTCGGGTAAAAAAAGCAAAAAGTGAGCTAACTCGCTATCAACAAAGGTTTTTTACACGAATCCCTGCCGACACTCAATTATCTCAGGGACACCCAGTGGGTTCCTTGAGTGCTTAGCTCCAGTACTCGGCGTCAGCGAAAAGCAGCGCATCCCGTAGGTACTTGAGCCTCTCCTGCTGGATGGAGGTGTTGTACGCCCTGCGCTTGCCTCCTGCCTTGATCTCCCGGAAGTTCCGGTCGAAGCTCTCCTGCAGTGGTTCCCGGATATGCTCGGGAAGATCGTCGAAAACGTCCTTCGACGTCGTGTGCTGGAAGAAGCTCGCATTGAGCACGTCGGAGCCGCGCGCGATCGTGACGTCCACGTCATTCATGGTATCGCCCGTCCCGACGATCTTCCCTCTAAAATTCTTCTTGTGGAGATCCACCATCAAGTCATCGTTATCCGCCATCGCCTTCGCATTCGCCAGGGCGAAGGTCTTGCAGTTGATGACATCCTTCTGCGTGCCCGTGTTGAGGATGGTCAGCGTCGCGTTCTTCACGCCCTTCAACGCAGCAGTCATGACAGACAGCGTGTCGTTGCATCCCCATACGCTGTCGACCGCCACGACGGACACCTTGCCACGACCTCCCGACACGTCCACCGCGATGCCATGGCTTGGCGCTCCCTTTCCATGGATCCGCTCCACATTAACGACGGCGCGCCACCGCTGACCCCGCCCGGTATTGACAATAGCTTGCCGCAAGGCATTAGGCTCGGATGCCGACGCATCGAAGACCTTCACATCGAGATTGGGGTGGATGTGATTCTGGGCCGCCACCACCTGTGGCTGGAACTTCTGATCGAGTTCGGCCGCCGGATATTGTTTTCCTTGAAGCTCGGCGTGCTCCAGCGCTTCAATGAAGTCCTGCAATTGAGCCGCGAGCGTAGGTCCGGACGACGAAGAAGGAAAGGACACTCGCCCTGCCATGCTGCCGGTGCCGGAGGGACTGGCGGCTCTCCCCGAGCGGGCCCGCCTTGCTCGGGGAGAGCCGAGTGCCGCCAAGTCGTGCAGGCTGGGTGACATCGACGTCTCGGGAGATGAAGGCCTAAAAGGCGTGGTCTGCTCTGTGGCGCTGGTTGGATAATGCTCAGTTGAAGTTGCTATAGGTGAGCCTGCCACTGAGCCTGCCACGCTCTTTGAATTGCATAGTCCCATGTTGATCTCCTGCAGTGACTTTAGAATGCAAGTTTGGTGAGTAGTTCTCCGATTCGCTTCGCCTCACCGAAGACTTGGCCGGGACGGCGAAGGCATTGACGCGGAGGATGACCCATGCCTTTCCTAACAGGCTGAGCATCAGCCTGATACGCCCAGGGTTTCCTAGAAATCTCATGGCCATGGAAAATGGTCGATTCGTGTCGACTCCCCACAATTCAATGCCAGCCAAAACTAGAGGTCTGCGGTTGATGTTGATCACGGAACTCGGCGGGCGTTAGCCCGCCCAGGCTGTCGTGCGGGATCTGCTGGTTGTAGTNGCTTGGCGAAGACGGACAAAACTCAGCTCTGTACTGCTTGAGTACCGCTATCGGAAACAATCTTAAACCCGTAGACGTTCATGACGACTGCTCCCACGGGTTGACGACGGTCACACCTGTCGGCTGGAAATCGGCCGCGTTGCGCGTGACCACCGCCATACCGTGCACCAGGGCCGTCGCCGCGATGAGCGCGTCGCGCTCGCCGCGCTTGTCTGGTACGTGCAGCCGAGCACAGCGTTGCGCCACAGCGGTATCGATAGGCAATGTTCGCCCATAGAACTCGGGTAATACATGCTGCTCCAGCCAGGAGCGCAGTGTGGCCCCCTGGGCCGGGTCCCTGCGTTCAATCGACAGAACCCCAAGCTCCAGCTCCATAACTGTGATGACGGATACGAATAGGTCGGCGGCGTCAACACGTTCCGCCCACGCCGCCACATTGGCATCGGCCTTGCCGAGACTTACTTTTCGCAGCTCCGACAGCACGTTTGTATCGAGCACGTACATCATTCCAGATCAGCCGGCAGGGCTCCAATAGTCACGCGCGGTGGCTCGAACTCGATCTCCGCGACGCCTGGCATCGCTAGCGCATCGGCAATATTGCGCCGCTGCTTCGTGAGCCGCTGATAGTCCTCGAAGCTCAACAGCACGTGCGCAGGCTTGCCGCGATCCGTGATGAACACCGGACCGCTCTTGGTGGCCTTCTTTGCTCGCGTCACGTCCTGGTTCAGCTCGCGACTGGATAGGGTTGTGATGGTCATGCACGCTCCCGAAATCACCACGATGTAGTAACGTTACTACAAAATTGATGGGGGAGAAAGAGGCTGCTCAAGACATCGACGTCCTTCACTAATTAACGAAAAGCGTGATCGAAGGCCATTTCAGGCCAAGAAGGCCTTGAAACTCCCAAGGACAGCATCGCACCCTGAATAAAGTGTGACCCGCCCGCTACTCAGGATGGGGGGACGTCGGTCCTACAACACCCAAGTAGCGCCCGCGTCTGCGGCGCACCTGATCGCCCTGATCGCCAACGCTCTCGTATGCAGTCATGCGGCATGGCTGAGTCTGATGGCGCACCTCGCAAGCGCACGCAAAGCCATCCACACCTTCACGTTTGCCGACAGCGATGCAGCAATCGCTGCAGTCGATCCCTTGTGCGCGCAGGTGCGGCGATGAGCACTAGCAAACAGTTCCGCGTCTGCACCGGCGTCACTCTCAGCTTCGAAATGATGCAGGGCTATGTGCTGGCCATGCTGCATTCNCATTCCCACGCGCAGCCCAATCTGCCGCCGGTCCTGATCGCCTGCGAAGCCACCGGCTTCGATGATGTCTTGCCGGGCAGCGATGCGCAGAGCGTGGTGCTGGGCCGGTTGCATGTCTGCATGCATGAAGACCCGGCAGTTGATGTCCTCACCTGGCTACGCAAGCAAGCGCAACGGAGCGGCACGATGAATACCGCACACGCAATTGCTTATCCAAAAGACGCCGACTACGCGATCAGCGAAGAAGAACACGACGTTTCCCGGTAGTTACCGAGTCACAAAAAAGGCACTTGGACGCGCGTNCGATGAATACCGCACACGCAATTGCTTATCCAAAAGACGCCGACTACGCGATCAGCGAAGAAGAACACGACGTTTCCCGGTAGTTACCGAGTCACAAAAAAGGCACTTGGACGCGCGTCCAAGTGCCTGCTTTGAATTGGTGGGCCCACCAGGATTCGAGCTTGGACCCAAAGGATTATGAGTTTGACGTCAACGCGCCATGCCTAAGAAAATCAATCGTAAGGCAACGTAAGCAACTGAA
>NZ_QREM01000010.1:226401-351401 GCF_003353015.1 Xanthomonas arboricola
CGGCACACATCCTTTACCTGGCGGCCGCCCTCAACCTGCTTCAGCGTGGCGACAATCTGACTCTCGGTGAACTTGCTCTTGCGCATCGTCGGTCTCCTTGGTGGCTAGTGTGCCCGGAGACCTCTAACTATGGATGGACCAATTTTACGGGGAGTCGACAACACCTGCTGCAGGCCGCGCTCGCCGTGCATTTCATGACGCTGGCCAGCACGGCCGTGGCCACGACCATCACGCAATAGATCAGCTCGACCTTGCCCTTCATCTTCATTGACTCCTGCAACGACGCGACCAGCGCTGCGTCATGCGTGAAGCCAGTACCATCCAGCTTCAGGACGACAATAAGGGTTTGAAAAAATCTTGATAACTTCCTACTCATGATCAATACGCATCATGCGCATGACGTACCGGCCTCAGCCTGACCGAACCTTCCCCAGCTTTTGTTCGAAGTACGCAAATGACTGTTCGTCGGATACAAGAATCACCAGACGTGTTCTTGCCCTCGTACACGCAACATAAAGATCTTCTAACGTGAAGTATCTTTCACCGACTTCCGGCGAAATAGCATCCACGACAACCACGCAGTCGGCCTCGATTCCCTTGAACGCCTTGACCGTGGAAAAAAGTGCCTTGCGGGAGTGCTGAAGCTCTCCGACATCCTCAGTCAAGCCGATACCGTGGCCAATCGAACTACCAGACATCGCCGAATCTGCCATCACTCTCGGGCTAAGGATAGCAACGCTGTTGTTGGAATCTTCCTTCCACTCCTTTGCGAACTGGAAAGCGCGATTTGCCATTTGCTGCTTTCCGATCTTTTCGACGACGACCGCAACTCCGTCCGGCATGCCTGGCATCGACGCAACTTCACTCCCGACACAGGCATTCGTCGCCTTATTGATAGCCACGGTATTCCGGCAATTGTGCGACAGCCTGTACAAGACATCGGCATCAACATCCTCTTCCGCACTCCGCTTGTACAAATCCTGCCGCCTATCCATAAATGCCGCCCATCCTCCCTTGTTCTTCTTGAAGGCTTGAAGGGCAATAAGCTGGTCTTCACTGAGATCCTGCGCTTCGTCCACGATCACGGCATCAAACTTTTCATCGTCGTCCCATGCCGAAACCTGATCGAATACGGCATTCGGAAGTATCGTGCGGAAGAACTCGTCTAGAGACCCGTTCCCTCTCGCGACACCTGGGCAGGTCTTGCCAAAAAAGCTATCCACACTCTGAATATGCTCCTTGAGGCTTGGATTTTTCAGCCGCAATGATTCAGCTAGCTTCTTGTTGTAACAGGCGTAAAGCCCCTTCCCGCCAGCGTCGATTACTGACTGCAGATGCCACATGGCCAGAATGGTCTTCCCGGAACCGGCGGGTCCAGCCACGGCGACGGAAGGCAACTCAAATAGCCCCTTCAGGGCGCTGAACTGCTGGTGGGTCAAGCGCTCGATGGCATCCTTGTCTGCGCTTACCTCCTTGGTGCCATCGGCAGGCACGATACGGAACTCCGAGCTGGTCAGCACCTTCGCTGCAGCCTCTTGCACGCCTGCGGTGAAGTTCTTGCCAATGCTCTTGCTTCCCTTGGCAAGCAAGGCACCTCGGACTTTAGCCTGAAGTCGCCCCATGTCTTGCCTCGTGGCTAGCATAGTGCCATCAACCAAAGCCGGAACGGCGTTGGCATGGCCATTGGGATAAACCACTAGCCAACCAAACAAGCCGGGGAATGAATCCTTCCATCCGTTGGCGTCACAAAGGAGACGCTTGAGTTCATGCGCATTTGAAGTTGCTTGCTCCACCGGCGAACGTCCAAGGTCCACCCAGCATCCAGCTTCCAGGCGTTGCCAGCCCGACTCTGTCACCCTTATCTCGCGCGATCCTTTCACCTCGATAATTAGCATACCGAGATTAGGCACCAGAACCACGACGTCAGCCTCCCCGTCCATGACCGGGCCATTTTCCTTGCGCTTGGCCCACCGAACGCCGGGTATAACCAACCAATCCACCGGAGCCTGGCCCTTTAAGGCGACTACGACTTCCTTTTCGGCAACATTCAAGGGCAGTGTGCCAAATACCTTTGCCACTCGTTAGCTCCCATCTTTCTTTCTGGCGACGACGGCAATGCCATAGCCAGCCGCTTCGGCCAACTTCAAGTGCCCGTCATCCACGCCAATGCGCTTGATCCGGCGGCTCGTGCCGGCAACCGTCACCTGCAAGCGATAGACGCCGCCATGACCTTCGTGGGTAGCCAACCAAGTACCGGTTTCACCGCTAACGAAATTGACGTCCTGCGGGCCTGTCTTCTCCCATAACATGTCCCCCCATTGAAAAGCATCGCCGGGCGCCAAGGCCATGATCTCCTCGAAAGTCATACGCGTCTGCATGGGCACGGCAAGCCTGGCCACTCTCCCCGTCGTTCGCGATCCATTAGTCAAGCTAGATGCCGTATCGACTAGAAACGGTGGCTTCTCGCCCAGAAGCTGCGAGCGCACCCATGCCATCCGCCTCGACAGGTTAAACGTATCCACCAGGCAAACCTGCTTGCCCCCCCTATCACTGGCCACAGCAATCAGTTCGGCCACGCCGTTAAGCCGTCCTGAGGCGCTCGCCCACAGCGGATGAATGATGCCAACGAACATGTCCCCTGTGGTCCATCCTGCAACCTTGCCTCCTTCAGGTTGCGAACCCGGGAATGCGCTGCAATAGGCGCGTGCCAATGCCGAAGCTTGCGCCATGAACGCAGGATCCATGCCAGGCGCATGGCTTTCGTCCTTCAAGCAACGAAGCAAATTCAGACCCAACTCGCAATCCAACAAGCCGTGTATATGCCGATTACGGAAACCTTTTAGCAGTCGGTCCGGCGTTCGCCAGCTGTCACCCGACTCATTTGCCTTCCTCTCCTCTACGACTCGGCGACCGAATTCGCCATCCGCGTCGAGGCAATCATCCAGCAACTCCATCCAGTGGTCTCCAGCCCATGCAACGATGCCGGCGCCATTAGCATGGGCATCGGCAAGGTATAGCTCGCCCTCGCCCGGCTGCAACCCGTGAATGGACGCAATTTCGATATCCATGGAATCTACGTCGAGCTTCAGAGCAATAGCTCGCTGCAGGATCGTGGCAGCGGAGTACCAAGCTGCGCGATGGCGTGTCGAAGCATGAGGCATGTCCCAATCAAAGAACTCGATGCCATCTCGTGCTTCCGAGCTAATCGCCAAGATGTCGGTTATCTTCGGCGAGGACAAGGCAACCCTGTACCCGCCGATATTCCCAGACTCATCAAGTTTTAGGATGGATTCAACATCATCATGCCGGTTCAGCCACTCCCCCTTGGATGACTGGATGCCTCTAGCCGCTTCGAAAGAAAAAAGGCGACTCCCTCCTGCCTTGCTTCTCCCGTTCGTATTGATTCGCATGACCTGCTGTTGTCGACCAAGGGAAACGTACGCACCAGCAACTTTATCTCTCGTGGCATCTGAGCGAGCAGGCGACGCTATCGTGGTCCTGCCAGATCGACCAGTGAAATCCCCCTTCCTCGGCTCATGGAATTTCAGATCGGTGGCGTACGCCCTTGGCACCACGGCGGCATATCGCCACGCCATTCCTCCACATGCCGGATTCAAGCAATCAATCTGGTCATGATCGAGATTCCCGTGTAAATCATTCGGGATACGCTTAACGAACAAAGCCTTGCACTTCTCGCAATGAACGTACTCATATACACCGAGCACAGCCTGATTGACGGCCTTCCATTCCTTGCCTCGTTTCTGTACGTCGCCCACAAGCGCCAATGGCCGCAAGGTCCTCTTGTCCCAGGTGCGCTCGGAGCCTGGAGCAAAGTCAGCCACGGCCTGATCAGCCTGCCTATCCAAGGCCATAGCCTTTCCGCTGGCTCGGTCCAGATCAAAGTACAGCGGCTTGACAGTCGTTGGCATGCCAAACATGGGTAGGATGCCTGCCTCGGCTAAGCGTGCCGCCAACGTCGCGGCTGTAAAAACTGGATTTCTGCACGCTTCTCCAAGCCTATCCGGCAAATCCAGGACACGCTTGGCTAAGTCATCCGGGCTGATATCGCTTGCGGCGCTCAGTACGTTTGCGATGCTTTGGATTCGCTGTGTCTCGTTGCTCATCCAAGCCATAATCTCTTGCACCAGATCGGTCGGATCATCCGGAACCATGCCCATCTCGCCATGTGTATCCGGATCTTCCGCCGTATCTACCCAGGCGATCTTGTTCCCATCAAGGAAGAATCTCCGCAACAACTCCTTGGCCATCAGGCGGTCGGCTAGAACCTGCTGACCCTTGGTCATCGCCAGACCGGGCTGTGGCGGCACCCCACCCGTCATCTCCCCGGGATGATCGAAATGCAGGCGATCGTGCGTCTGTCCACGAGAATAGGTCAACACCACGGCAAAGGGCTGACCTGCACGACCAGCGCGACCAGCACGCTGCTGGTAGTTGAAACGCTCTGGAGGCATGTTCGCCTGCAGCACTGCCTGTAGAGAGCCGATATCCACGCCGACTTCCATTGTCGTAGTCACCGACAAGAAGTCGATCTCATCCACCAGTGGCATGACATCGCGCTCGCCAATGTCGCGGACCTTTTCGCGATCAAGGAAGATGCCACGGAAATGCCGCTGGCGCTGGGCCTGGTCTTGCGTTTGACCAGTCAGCTCTTCCGCGTGTAGCCGGAAAAGCTCACCCTCGCCACCATAGTAGTGGCCCGCCCGAACTTCGTCGCTGGTGGGTCCTTTCGCCTCCGCTGCTAGGTCATGGCAACAGCGGGAGCAAATACCGGCAGACGCGTGCCAATGGATCTGCATGCAGCGCTCGCACTGCCAACTACCATCATCACCACCAACGACCTTGACGTACGTCGACATCAAGTTGACTACGCCCCACTGGTGACCGGCACTCTTGAGTGCCCCGCGTACCGCGCCCCGGATGGTCTCGAATCCAGCCCCAGACTTCTTGGAGAGAGCTTCAAGATAGGAGCGAACCCGCTTCTTTGCCGCGCCCCAAGACCTGTCATTCGGGGAGTCATCTTCCCACTCTTCGTCTGGCTGGTTGCCCCAAGGGCTTGGGTCGATCTTGTACTGCTCAGTCAGAATACGAAGTACGGAATGGCATGCCTGGGCGAAGCTCTCAGCCTTCACTCCGGAGGGTGCCTTGCTTCCAACGCCCGGCCCCAGGCCCAAATGGCCAATGCCACGCGCTTCCAAGTCGTAAAGCAAGCGACCTGACAATGCACCCCAAGCCCGCTTCTTGAGTCGGCGATTCAACTCCTTGGCTTCTTCCTCCTGAGTTTGCGATCCTCCGATACGGCGCACATTGCCCGCCATATCAAGGACAGTCGTCCAATCCCGCGGCTTGTTCTTGTCCCCAACGATGCGATCGTGATACGAGGCGCCTCCTGGATTTGTTCCAAGTCCCACGAAGTCTTTCCATAGAACAGGCAACGCCTCATCGCGATTGGGCTGCGCGAACAAGGAATCGAGAGGCACCCAACCCGGCTTGGCATTTGCCAAACCGTCTAACTCCAACTGGAAAGCGGGGTCAATTCCCCGACTTTTCTTCCGCTCGGCAATCGCAATAAAGTTGTCAAGCGTGCTTCGAATATCCCGCGGAACTTCCAGGTTCGCGAGGATTTCGTCGGCCTGTTGAGCATGGCCGTCGTCAATCAAATCCCAGAACTGCTTTTTCAGAAAATCCAGGCTCAAGGATGATCTTTGCTTCAGCTCGGAGTGCAGCATGGTGCGGAGCAGGTGGCCCCAATGCTCCGTCTCCACGTCCAAGGCTAGCTTCGCTGCTGACTCGCGACTATCCGAAAATGCCACTACCTTTCGCCTATCCCCCGCCGGGAGCTGGCCAATCAGCGAAGTCGCCAACATGTGCGAGACCTTCGACAAGCCGGTCGCGAACGCGCGAATCGGAGCTAAGCGTCCTCCACGTTTCTCGGAATAGTCGATGCCGCAATTTGGACATCGCTGCGGCATGGCAGGAATCTGTCTCTTATACACATCTAGATGTGTAGGAGAGACAGCATCCAGAGTGACTAGGCCAGCATCCTGCTGGATTCTAGCCATCTTCCACTCCGCCTTCCGCTTGATCCCGGACCCTCTTTCGAAGCCGACTTGATCCCAAGCTCCATCGGTACCCGAGCCATCCTTGCCCATCCATACAACCCCGAGGGAGTCATACGCTTTGGCGTCGGTACGCCCATCAGTAGAGCGTTCCGGCAGGCCATCAAGATCCGATGGCAGCGCCGTTAGCTCGAATCGCGTCTTGGTTCTCCTCGCCGGGCCTTTGGTTGTCTCCCGGAATTCGGTCTTGTTTCCGCAAAGCAGCTGGGTTCCGCAACATTCGCAATACAGAACTTCCAGTACCCGGCCCATTCCTTGGCCGCCGGCGTTCAGGCTTGGCTCCGGGGAAAGCGTGCCGACCAACCGACGCGGATCCTCCGGGATGTCTAGTGGCCTGATAGTTGCCCACAGCCCGTCGATGTTGCGCGCCATCCAATGGAACCGGAAGCGCGGCAGGGCGCTTTTGAAAGTATCCTTTTCCGAAACCTCGGCCAGCATCAGGAAAAGGCCCTCAGCGGCCATGCGCCTGTCCTCCTCCCCCAAGCGCGGAAACCAGAATCCCGCCACGTTGACCAACGAAGTCGCTATCAACCTGTTGCCGTGAGAAAACGGGGCAAGCAATCGCTCTTGCCATTCCCATTCTTTAAGCAGCCCACTGGCGGCAATCGCTGGCTCCTTCCATTGCCCAGTGTCGTATGCGGATACAAGGCCAATCATCTCCCGTGCGACTTCGTCACCAAGATCAGCCGAGCTACCAGGCTCAAACTTGGCCTCCCCCTTTTCGATGTGGAAGACTGCCTTAGCCTCTTCGCCGCGACCGATACCGAAGAACTGCCCGAGAAAATCGTAAGCCTCCTCGCCTTCAAGCGATGCACTGGACGCAAGAATGCGCAGTTGCTTATGGCCAGGCGAAAGCCCCAGCCGATCCAACAGCAACCTAACCAAATACGCTACTTCCGTGCCCGCCGACTCACGATACAAATGGAGTTCGTCGACGACGAGTTGGAACACGTGTCGCTGGTCCTCGGCGAGCCAGACTTTGGTTGCCTCGAAAATATCTGCATCGGCCGTATCGTTGGCATACTGGGGATGCTTATGGCGCATCAGCATGATGGAAAGCATGCTGGTGTTTGTGACTAGAATATCCGGAGGGTTCTGCTGCATCTCCCAGCGGTGGAACATCTCCCCGGAGTTGATCGAAAGATTCGGCACAAATAGTCGAGCCTGGAGTGCTTTCTCGTATCTGGACTTTGCTCCCTTCACCTCACCCTCGAAAGGCCTGTCTTGATGGCCAACGGGGAGTGCATTTAGCTTTTCGGCCAACGATTCACATTCGGCCTTCCTTCGGACGACCAAGGCGTCGATTGCCTCGCTTTCCAATAGCGCCTTATCTATGGCGCCGTTGCACTCGTCGATCTTGCTTTTATTCTTCTGTCCGCTTGTATCGATTGGATGGCCAGAAACCGGCGTACTTCCGTTGTATCGACCAAAACGTATCCGATTGCCCCCCAAAACCTCGTCCAAGGCCGTCCGGACCGGTGAAGAGTCCAAGGCTTTTCGCAATCTGGACACTTGATCCTCTACCAATGCGTTCATTGGGTACAACACAAGTGCTCGCACGGCAGCCGTGCGCGACTCCCGGCGCAGGCAATTTCTTTGCACCTGATACCGGAGACTTCTTTCTGGCCATGGACTGGCAAAGGGTTTACAAGCAGCCCAAAGGTCGACCCCCTCTCGGATGATCGTCCCCAGCACTGGCAACAGGAAGGATTCGGTCTTACCCGAGCCAGTACCCGTCACCACCACGCAGTGCTTTCCCGCCATGGATTCCATGAGCATGCGCTGCTGGTGTTTGTACAAGGGAAAATCGCCGTCGAAGAGTCCGGCACCGACGATACGCTTGAATGCATCGACACCTGCTTCGTCCATGCCCGGAAGATCTCCATTTTCAAGATCCTTCAGACTCTTCCCGGAGGCATATGCGGGAACGGGCTCCAAATAGGCGTCCTGAAACAGGACACCACTCTTCTTGAGCAGCGCCTCGCGATCCAACTCGAAGCTTCGAGAATTAGTCTTGAACGCGCTCTGGATATAGAGGCGAATGCTTTCCTTGATGCTCTCGTATGCCTTGACTGGGTTATCCATTGCCTTGTCCTTGTCTTACTTGCCTTTCGACGAAATTGCCTTCATAACGGCAGTCGGCACGTTGTCATAACGCAACCAGACCCCATCTCCAACGCCCTGACAAAGGCCTTCGTCCAATCGAAAGAGCACCGTATCAATGTGCTTTATTCCGAACTTTATGTCACTTCCGTCTTCCCATGCATCTAGGCGATATTCGACGGGCGGAGAGCCGCTGCACAGCAGAAGCGCGCGATCAATCACGATGGGAAGTCGCAACTTGGCTGGCACATACAGGTACCCTTTTTCTTGATCATGGAAGACAGGGGCGCGACCAAAGCCTCGCGCGACATAACCCATCGCGATCCATTTCGACCACTGTTCGTCAAGCGCAAATGACGCTCCTTGCCGCGAGACAAACATATTTCTGTACCATCCCTTGCGCCGCGCGTCCTCAAACTTGTAAAGAACGGCCTCCTCTCCCCCCTCAGGAGGGAAAGGATGCCCGGATTTGATATCCACGTAGCGAATGGCAAGTGGATCGAACCGCCTGAGCCCCATGAATTGGATGGATTCACTGAGCTCTTTGGTCTCGGCCAGCATCGCGGAGCGGACGTCGCGTTCCATGGCAGCCCAATTAGCAATGGCTAAGCCTTGCATTGGCAACACTTCCAGGCCGATCGGATCCAGCCGTTGCTTCAGCAAGGTCGTCGTCATCTTGCTCCTCAGCCTCAAGACCGGGAGTGTGCCCTCTTCACTGAGGCCGAAACTGTTCTTGAGAATTTCCCAAGCCAAAGATTCCTCGCAGAGGCTCCCCCATTGGCTTAGGTTCAACGTACCAAGCAATCCCAGGACATCCCATCCATCGACCTTAAGGGGCATTATGTAGGCTTTCGCGGGCACGGAATGGACATGTTCGATGCCGCCGTCCTTGCCACGCTCAAGTTCAACATAACCACGCCCCCAAAGATCGAGGAGCACTTTCCACGGTGCCTGAATGCTCCCCGCCCTTGCTAAAAACCTGTCGAGCTTTGACTTGGCATGCCCGTATGAATAGCCGCCCGTGTTGGCAAGTGAATCCAGGAACAGCAAAGCTGGGTTGTTCCTAACTTCTTCAAAGGTTAGTGGCTTCCCTACATCCAGACGCGACCTCGAACTCGCTATTACTTCGTTACCTTGCCCCCTCTCGTGCACGCGTACGAGATGTTCTGGCAGTCCCCCACGCAGTCCCTCTACGCCCTTCACGATCCTTCCGAGTCGATCCATGCAAATTTCGCCATCCTCCGCTGTGGATGCAGCAGCTTGACTACGGACACCCAACGAGCAGCTTCCTCTTTCCTTGCCGGTTCCATCCAGTACGAAAAACTTGAATTCCCCGCCTTCCTCAAACTCAGGCGGAAGTCCGTAGCATCTGGTAACGACAGCATTCCCGTGACGTTCTGGCGGCCCGGGTCTTGTGAGAGGGGTGTAGGAATCTTGCTCCAACTCAAGATCGTCGCGCCCTGCAACTCCAACCCGCCAGTCAGGCGGCCCTCTATAGACAACATTGGGTAGGTCGTAGTGCAAATATTCCCCCTCGTCCTTGCTCCCACCCTGCAACACCAGCAACCTGAGTCGCCTGCCGCTAGGCTCCACGATCGCGCGCTGCTCGTCCGTTAGGCGCTCGCAAGCTTCCACGTAGTACATCGCCCAACGAGATGGCAAACCTTCCATCTCGTCAAGCTTATACCGACTAGCGTCGGGGCAAGTAGAAATGAACATTGCATGCGACTCATCGCTTGCGTCCGGAAACAAAACAACCGCCGCGCCATACTCGGGCCATCCGCTGTCCCACAACTCGTAGTTCTCATCGCCATTCTCCGTAAGCACTCTGGCTTCCCGGGCCCGGTCGACAGGGAACGAGCCGCGCAGAGTCTTCAGAGTCCACGAATCCTGCATTAGGAAGGATTTCGACTCTTCGACGGAAAGCGGCAAGGCCCATCCACCGAGCCGGTGGCGCCGCATCGACACGCTCGTCGGCCAGGCCTTGTCGCCCGGCTTGCCCAGTGACTGGGAGTCTTCGACCTCGTCAAGGGCGATTGCCTCGTCTTCAATACCGATAATGACCCGCCACGGAAGTGACTCACCAGGGCCGAGCGTGAGCCCGAATTTCACTCCACCTCTTTTCTCAGCGCGCTTGCCTGCCCGACTCCTCCTTGCTTCGTCGGGACTAATCTCGCGCCCTTTCCACTCACCATGGACATCAACCAGCCGCGCTTCGAGTACGTCCTTGTAGTCAGGATCAAATGCCGCCTGGCGCAGCCCCCTCGATACACCCGAGCTATTTGCGCGAAGCCCTTCCAGAACATCCCCGAACCTGATGGCAGCTTTCCCCCGCCCAACCTCCAGCCCAAGGCGTTCGAATATTTCGTGCAACACCAGGATGTCACGTGCGGCAATCATGACCTGGGACTTGGCCAGACCAACAAACTGGTGCGCTCCTAGACTACGAAAAGTGAACTTTCCGTAACGCCCGCCAGTGTCTTTTGTCCACTTCTCCAGGTCTGCCCAGGCAACTTCGGTGCGGCTCATCTGACTAGAGCTCCAGTTCGGAGGAAGCCCGAGATCTTTGCGCAAACGCGCGTAGTAGCCAGCCACGTCGGCGACGGCTGCACCTCTTGCTAGCGCTGCCAGGTACGGAAGGTAGGTCGGGGCGGAATTTTCAATCGCCCCACCTGGCATGAACTCGCAATTGTGTTTGCCCGGGTCCGTGTATCCCAACGCTCGAGACGCACTCTTTCTGCGTCGCTCCACGAGCTCCTGCAATCTCGACTCAAGTGTCGGCGATTTATGCTTCCACTTCCAATCCGGGCCTGCCTTGACTGCTTTAAGGAATCCCGCATCCCCGCCCAAGCCATCACCTATTTCATCTAGCACATCAGGCGGAGTGCCGATGAAGATTTCCTTGCCTATCCGCCCCGGCCAGAAAAAGTGCTCCAAAAGCCGCAGGTTCCAAGCTTCGAATGTATTCATCTCCACGATTTAGCAATTCCCTCCCCACATTGCGGAGCATCGCCGCGCCTCCGCGAAACAACCGAACAAGCGGATCCATATCCGCACCACTTGGCTACCTACGATCTATTTCCACGGAGAATGTTGGCTAGATGTTCGCCGATTGCCCGCCCCATTGGCACGGGCACGGCATTCCCAATCTGCGTGTACTTCGGCAGTTCCCGAAAATGGATTCCCTCAAGCGGGTTACCTGCGCGACGAAGCCCACCTGTAGTCCGCTTGCCCTTGAATTGGTACCAGTCAGGAAACCCTTGCAGGCGAGCCCATTCCCGGACAGTCAATGTGCGGGGCTGCTCGTAATGCACGTAATCATCCGGTAACGAAGTTACCGTGATCGACGGACCAGTCGCCCCCCACTCTCGCGGAAGCACACGTTGTGTAAACTTCCTTGTCGCCTCGAAATCTTTGCCATCGATCATGGCTTTGAACTTCTTGACTACCTCGGGGTGGTGTTTGCTGTATTCGTGCTCGGTTACCGGCGACCCTTTTCCGGCCACGCTCTTACCATCGGCAGACGTTCTGAACTTTCGCTGCGTTTCGCCCATGACTCTTGAGGGATATTCGGTCGTCTTTCCACCACTTTTTTGATGATGTGGATCGACGAGGTCCCCCAATAGCTCAACAATTGACGGCCATGATCCGGGACGCCCGGCCGGCAGGAACCCACTCGATATGCCAGTTCCATCTATCAAGTCGATTTCCTCATTTCGCGTGACGGACCCTGCTATGTCCTCACGAATACCGACGAGCATGATCCTAGGCCTATTCTGCGCAACGCCATAGTTCTTGGCGTAAACCAACTCCGCAGCGAGCTTATATCCGCCGATATTGACGAAGGCCTTCTTTACATCCTTCCATATCTCTCCGTTTTCGCCATCGAAAGTCCAGCGCCCGGTCAGAAGGCCACGGACGTTCTCAAAAACGAAGGCTCGCGGCCGAAGATGGCTGATGATCCGTGCCATGTCCTTGAACAGGTGATTCGACGGCAAATCTTCCTTGGCTACGGAATACGAGCGGCGATGCCCAATGCCTGAGAAGCCCTGACACGGCGGCCCTCCGACTACGAGGTCAATTTCACCATGGGAAATCCCGAATTCGGACTTGAAGCTACTTTCGAGTCTTTCGAGGTAGTCTTTCCTCGTCATCTTGCTCGCATCGGTCGAACAAAATGGATTTGTCCATTTTTCTTCGTCCAGCCCGCGAGCGAAGTGTGGATGTCGATCTTTTCGATTGAAGACATACGTGCCGCGCGCGTTGACGTTTATTTCATTGACGAAGATCGGGGTAAAGCCCGCTTGTTCCAACCCAAGGCCAAAGCCGCCGCAACCCGCAAACAAATCCACGACGCTCAAGAAGTTCTTACGCAAGCAAATTCCCCAGAGTATCAATGCCTAGCCACAACTCGTGCTAGCCAGAATTCGCGAAACCAGCCTGGCTAAGGCCACATTCCGCATCCTATTTTTAGCCAACTGGCATTCCCATATACGAATGACCCGCCACCCTTCCCGTCTCAAAAAGCGATGATTCCGCTTATCGCGAGCCTTATTAACGGCCACCTTGGACTGCCAGAAGGCCGGATTCGTGCCAGGTATCCGCCCCTTCTGGCACGAGTGGCCATGCCAAAAGCAGCCCTCCACGAACACTACCGCGCCGTATTTTGGCAGGACCAGGTCTGGCCTGCCAGGCAGGTCGCGGACATGCAAGCGAAACCTAAATCCCTTCCCATGTAGAAAGCGTCGGACCAGCATCTCCGGTTTCGTATCTCGGCTGCGGATGCGCGACATTCTTTCGGTCCGCTGTGCTGGCGTCATGATGTCAGCCATTGCCGTGTTCTTCTCCGGATACCCACACCCGAAGCATGCCCCCAACGACTACGTCACTAGAGCGAGGAAACACCCTGACAGGGAATTGACTGAGCCCATGAGACTGACGGCACAGGGGCGCCTCACAGGCGATCGAGAAGCCAATTGATCTAACCGGCGCGACGTATCGGAAGAACATTGGCGTTGAGCCTCAACGAGTCCAGATAGTCAGCCCACGCTTGCATCATCTTCTTCCGCTCAGCAAGGTGCGCGGTGCGGTTGTAGGCGCGCCCGAGCGGATCTCTGACCGCATGCGCCAATTGATGTTCGATGTAATCCGGCCGAAAGCCTAAAACCTCATCCAGGACTGTTCTCGCCATGGCCCTGAAGCCCTGGCCAGTTATGGTGTTGCCGTCGAAGCCAAGGTTCCGCAGCGCCGCATTGATCGTGTTCTCACTCATCGGGCGCTTCGAGCTCCTAACCCCCGGGAAGACAAATTCGCTCCGACGGGTGAGAGGCCTCAGGTCCTCGAAGATCTCTTTCGCCTGGGACGCGAGAGGCACGATGTGGGGTGTTCTTGTCTTGCTGGCAACAAAACGCCACTCCGCCTTCTCAAGATCGACGTCCTCCCACCGAGCCTTTCGCAACTCCCCAGGCCGCACGAAGAGCATCGGTCCCAGCTTCAACGCCGCCAAGGTCACGGGCGATCCCTGGTAGGAATACATTGCCCGTAACAGATCAGCAATCCGGGCAGGATCGGTCATGCTCGCGAAGTGCCTGGTCTGGGGTTGCTCCAACGCTCCGACCAGGCTGTCGGCCGGGTTTGATGTCGCCCGTCCAGTGGCAATCGCATAGCGAAACACCCGACTAGCAAGCGAGCGCGTCCGGTGTGCTGTCTCGGCAACGCCGCGCTTCTCCAGCTTACGCAACGCTGCCAACAGTAACGGTGCCGTTACGTCAGTGACCGGAATATCGCCGACGCTCGCCAGATCCTTCTCGATCAGGCGGCGCTCACGTTTTACCGATCCGGGCGTCAGCCCCTCCTTGGTTCGCTTCTCCAGCAGTTCAATGGCGACTGCACTGAAGGTAGATTCGGCGCGCTCGGTCTGTGCGGCTCGCTCAATGCGAGCCACCTGGGCCGGGTTGGCTCCGCCCTTGACCAATGCCCGCAGCCGGTCCCGCTCGGCTCGCGCCTCTCCGAGCGACATGATCGGATACTCGGCCAGCGTGATCATGCTTGCCTTGCCCAAGTGGCGATAGCGATAGCGCCACACCTTCGTTCCAGAGGGACGCACTTCAACGCACAGGCCATTCGTGTCGGCGACACGGTAGGCGTCTTCGCGTGATTTCAGGGAGCGCAGCTTGGTATCGGTCAGCATGTGAGTCAGGCGATTGTGAGTCATCAAGCATGGATCATGCCCGCTGACTCATAGCCTGACTCACTTCGATCCCGGATTCAAGTGGATCAGCTTGGACCGTGGCGGACCAAAATCCCCGCATTTTGCCGAATTTTTCGGGAATCACTGGATTAAACCGGACGACCTTGGATTGCTCTGTGGTGGGCCCACCAGGATTCGAACCTGGAACCAAAGGATTATGAGTCCTCTGCTCTAACCGTTGAGCTATAGGCCCGGCAGGGTGGGTGACGAAATGCGGCGCATGTCGGACCGTCCAGCTGAGGCGAAAGTTTACCTGTCCGCGCGCATCGCTGTCTGCTGACATCCGGCGTCAATGAGCCGAAGCGTCCGCACCCACCTGCGCGTGCGCAGGCCCGCACAAGAAAGCCCGGCGCAAGCCGGGCTCTTGAATCTGGACGCGATCAATGTGTGTGCTGCGCACCATTGGCGGTGCAAGCTCCGGAGCTACAAGCGCCTCAGCAACAAGTGCCTCGGCAATCCCGAATCCGAATCCGAATCCCCACTCCCGACTCCCGACCTCTACGCCACCTCAAGCTGCGCATCGATCACCTGGCGGCCCGCACGGAATCCCTGCGCGATGGCTTCCTGGTAGGTGTCCCAGCCCGGCCCCCGGCCACCCATGCGTGGCTGGCGCTTGCCGCCCAGCGCATACACATCGACCCAGAGCGTCCACCTGGCGCCCGGGGACGCCTGCTCGGCGCGTACGCGAATCTCGTGCTCGCGGTAGGTGGTGGTTTCAAAGCGGCTTTGCCTGCTCATACGACGGCCTCGTTGCATTCCTCGGTCAACTTAGAAGTCACGGCTAGAACGTCACGTGAGCCTGGAAGAAACAGCGGTTTCATGTTGCGCCGCGGTCCGGCTTCGTCGCCGAGGCGTGAATGCCGGCTGCGCCCCGCCCCGACACCCCGGTGGCCGGCCGGCCAAGCATAGCCTGCAGCATGCCCCACAACACAACAGCCCCGCATGTGCGGGGCTGTTGTGTGATCACTGCACCGATACGACGAGTGGATCAGTCGATGTCCAGGAACGAACGCAGCTGTTCCGAACGGCTCGGGTGACGCAGCTTGCGCAACGCCTTGGCCTCTATCTGACGAATCCGCTCGCGGGTGACGTCGAACTGCTTGCCGACTTCTTCCAGCGTGTGATCGGTATTCATGTCGATACCGAAGCGCATCCGCAGCACCTTGGCCTCGCGCGGGGTCAGCCCGGCCAGCACGTCGCGCACCGTCTCGGAGAGATTGATGTTGGTGGTGTTGTCGATCGGGGACTCCACGTTGGTGTCCTCGATGAAGTCGCCCAGATGCGAATCCTCGTCGTCGCCGATCGGGGTTTCCATCGAGATCGGCTCCTTGGCGATCTTCATCACCTTGCGGATCTTGTCCTCGGGCATGTCCATTTCCTTGGCCAGCTCCTCCGGCGTGGCCTCGCGGCCGAACTGCTGGAGCATCTGGCGGGAAATGCGGTTCAACTTGTTGATCGTCTCGATCATGTGCACCGGAATACGGATGGTGCGCGCCTGATCGGCGATCGAACGGGTGATGGCCTGGCGGATCCACCACGTTGCATACGTCGAGAACTTGTAACCGCGACGGTATTCGAACTTGTCCACGGCCTTCATCAGGCCGATGTTGCCTTCCTGGATCAGGTCGAGGAACTGCAGGCCGCGGTTGGTGTACTTCTTGGCGATGGAGATGACCAGGCGCAGGTTGGCCTCGACCATTTCCTTCTTGGCCTTGCGTGCCTTGGCTTCGCCATAGGCCATCGCGCGGCTGATTTCCTTGATCTCGCCCAGGGTCAGGTAGTTGGCCTTCTCCATCTCGATCGAGCCCTGCTGCTCGGAGACGATCTGGTCCTTGACGTCGCGCAGCGCCGACGACCACTTCTGCTTGCGCTTGAGTGCGTCTTCGACCCATTCCAGGTTGGTCTGGTTGCCTTCCCAGGAGCGGATGAAATCCTTGCGCGGCATGCGTGCCACGGTGGTGGCCAGGTGCAGCACCTTGCGCTCATGGTCCTTGATGCCGTTGACCACACCACGCAGCTGGGTGACCAGCGCATCGGTCAGCGGCAGCGGCAGCTTGAGCGTGGTGAAGATGGCGGCCATGTCCTCGCGCGCCTTGACCACCAGCTTGTGCTCGGCGCCGTTCTTGGCATAGATCTTCTTGAACTTGGCGTATTCGTTGGCCAGGTTCTCCATGCGCGTGGCCACTTCCACCGGGTCCGGACCGGTCGGGCCGGCCTCTTCCTCGGCAGCATCGTCATCGCCGTCTTCGTCGTCGTCTTCATCGACCGCGTCTTCGTCGACGGCGACCGGGCCGGCGGCGGCCAGCGCGGCAGCGGCGGCGTCGGCTTCTTCGATCAGGTCGTTGAAGCCGACCACGATCTCGGCCAGACGCTTCTTGCCTTCCTTGTGCGCTTCGTAATCGGCCAGCAGCATTTCGGTCGACAGCGGGAACACGCCCAGTGCTGCCTGGACCTGGCTCAGGCCTTCCTCGATACGCTTGGCGATGGCGATTTCGCCTTCGCGGGTCAGCAGCTCGACCGTGCCCATTTCGCGCATGTACATGCGCACCGGGTCGGTGGTGCGGCCACCTTCGGTGTCGAGCGCGGTCAGCGCGGCGGCGGCTTCTTCAGCAGCGGTATCGTCAACCTCGCGGTTGCCGGTGTTGCCATCGTTGAGCAACAGGGTTTCAGCATCGGGTGCAACTTCATGGACATCAATGCCCATGCCGTTGATCATGCTGATGATGTCTTCGATCTGCTCCGGGTCGACCAGGTCGTCGGGCAGATGGTCATTGACTTCGGCGTAGGTCAGATAGCCCTGTTCCAGGCCCTTGCTGATCAGTAGCTTGATGTCGGATTGCTGGGCAGGACGTTCGTTGGCCATGAGTGCTCGCGCCACCGGCTTTGAGATTGGAAAGAGAACCTAGCATTATACCAGCGTGAAGCCCGGTCTGCCGGATTCAAGACAGGACCGCTGGTGGACGTGGGTTTCTAGGGTCTGAGAAGGAAGGTCACCGGGCCGTCGTTGACCAGGTCGACAACCATATGGGCCCCAAAGCGCCCGGTTTCCACCCCGCCGCGATGTTTTTCGCGGCAGATCGCCACCAATTGATTGAACGCCCGTTCAGCCTCCGCGGGCGGGGCCGCCGTGCTGAAGCCGGGGCGATTGCCGGAACCGGTGTCGGCGGCCAGGGTGAACTGGCTGACCAGCAGCAGACCGCCGCCGGTGTCGGCGAGTGAGCGGTTCATCTTGCCGGCGGCGTCGGCGAATACGCGGTAGCTCAGCAGGCGCTCGGCCAGGCGCCGGATCTGCGCGTCGCTGTCGCCGGGCTCGACCCCGACCAGCGCCAGCAGCCCGGGACCGATCTGCCCGACGGTCTGCGCATCGACCGTGACTGCGGCGCGGGTGACACGCTGGATCAGCGCAAGCATGGGCGTTCTCGGGCAGCAAACTGTGCCGCGCAGCATGCCCAGCGTCGCCGGTGCTGTCACGCGCGGGTCATCGCCGGCCACGCTGTTTAGAATTGCGCGGATGAAACCCGATGTCCGCGCCCGCCTGCTCTACGCCACCGCCGCCACCGTGGGCCGCCTGCCGTGGCCGCTGCTCAAACGTGTGGCCGATGCACTGGCCTGGAGCTGGCGCAAGCTCGATGCACGCGAGGCCCGCGTGACACGCCGCAACCTGGAGCTGGCGTACCCGGAACTGGATGCCGGCCAGCGCGCGCAACTGCATGCGCAGGTGCTGCGGTCGACCGCGCGGCAGACGCTGGAAGTGCTGCGTACCTGGACCCGCCCGCCGGCCGAGAACCTGGCGCGACTGCAGCGCAATGGCCAGGAACTCTACGACGCGGCGCTGGCCTCCGGGCGCGGCGTCATCGTGGCCGCGCCGCACTTCGGCAACTGGGAGCTGCTCAACCAGTGGCTGTCCGAACGCGGGCCGATCGCCATCGTCTACCGCCCGCCGGAGTCGGACACGGTGGACGGTTTCCTGCAGCTGGCCCGCGGCGGCGACAACGTACGCCAGGTACGTGCCGAAGGCCCGGCAGTGCGGCAGTTGTTCAAGGTGCTCAAGGACGGCGGCGCGGTCGGCATCCTGCCCGACCAGCAGCCGAAAATGGGCGATGGCGTGTTTGCGCCGTTCTTCGGCATCCCCGCCCTGACCATGACCCTGGTCAACCGACTGGCCGAGCGCACCGGCGCGATCGTGCTGTATGGCTGGTGCGAACGTGCCGGCGGCGACCTGCAGTTTGCGTTGCATGTGCAGCCGGCCGACCCGGCAGTGGCCGACGCCGACCCGGTGCGCGCCGCCAGCGCGCTCAACGCGGGCATCGAACAGATCGCCCGGCGCGACCCGGCGCAATACCAGTGGACCTACAAGCGCTACACGCTGCGCCCGCCGGGCAGCGGCGAGGCCAACCCGTACGCCACCGAGCGGCATCCGCACTGACGCCGCGGCGGGCTGCAGGCAGATCCGCTCGTGCAAAGCGCCGCCGCCGTTGCGGCGTCGGCAACCACCGTCGCAGGCTCAATCGTCGTGCGGATCGGCCGGGGTGGCGAGGATGCGCTGATAGAACGCCAGGTCCAGCCAACGGCCGAACTTGAAACCGGCCTCGCGCACGGTGCCGGCATGGGTGAAGCCGAACTGTTCGTGCAGGGCGATGCTGGCCTGATTGCTGGCATCGATACCGCCGACCAGCACATGCACGCCACGCTGCTGCGCCGCCGCGATCACGCCCTGCAACAGCAGGCGTCCCAGGCCCTTGCCGCGATGGTCGCGGTGCACGTAGATCGAATGCTCCACGCTGTACTTGAACGCCGGCCAGGCGCGGAAGGTGCCGTAGCTGGCAAAGCCCATCAGGCTGCCGTCGGCTGCCTCCACCCCGATCACCGGAAAGCCGCCCGCGCGCTTGGTCGCAAACCAGCCGACCATGCTCTCCGGTGGCCGCGGCTTGTAGTCGTACAACGCAGTCGAGGTGGCGATGGCGTCGTTGAAGATGTCCAGGATGGCGCTGGCGTGGCGGTCTTCGCTGCAGTCGATGAGAGACATGGGGTCCGGTGCGGGCAGGGGGTCTGGGGATTAAAAGGCATTGCCCGGCGATGAACAACGCAGCCAGCATGCAACCAATCCACGCCTGCCGCGCAACTCAAACGGCGGACGCTGGATGCAGCGTTCCACCCGGCCGTGGCGACTGGCGCTTGCCAACCACGCGACAATGGCCGCATGCGGCAGGCAACGGCCGCGGCGGCGTCCGCCTTGAAGCGGCCGTGGCAATCCCCATCTGGAGTCGTGCATGAGCAGCCCCGTCCCCTCCCCCAGCGCACAGGCCTTCGGTGATCCGGCGGCGATCCGCTGCGAGCGCGCCGCCTCCGAACTGCGCGCCGGCCGCCCGGTGCTGCTGACGGCGGCCCACGGGCAGGCGCGCGCGGTGCTGGCGCTGGACAGCAGCACCGCGCAGTCCTATGCGGCCTTCGCGCGTGCGGCGCAGCGGCGTCACTATCTGTTCGTCACCCCGACCCGGGCCCAGGTGCTGGGCCTGAGCGCACCGCAGGGCGCACGCGTGGCACTGGCCGAGCACGACTACGACCAGCTCGCTGCGCTGGCCTACCTGCGCGACACCCCGGTGCCCACGCAATGGACCGCGGGCGATGCGCTGGACGCAGGCGCGGTGGAGATCGCGCGGCTGGGCCTGCTGCTGCCGGCGATGCTGGCGGTGGAGCTGCACGACGCGGATGACCACGCCGCCTTCGCCGGTTGCCAGTCGCTGGCACTGGACGATCTGGGCAGCGGTTGCGCCATCTCCGCCGCTGCCGGCTACGAGCTGGTCACCCGCACGCCGGTGCCGTTGCGCGGGCTGGGGATGAGCGAGTTCGTGGTGTTCCGCGGCGGGGTGGCGCAGCGCGACCAGGTGGCGATCGTGGTCGGCCAGCCCGACCTGTCGGCCGCAGTGCCGGTGCGCGTGCATTCCTCCTGCCTGACCGGCGATCTGTTCGGCTCGCTCAAATGCGATTGCGGCGACCAGCTGCGGCATGGCCTGGCCAAACTGAAGGACCTCGGCGGCGGCGTGCTGCTGTATCTGGACCAGGAAGGCCGCGGCACCGGCATCGCCGCCAAGATGCGCGCGTACGGCTACCAGCATGCCGGCCTGGACACCATCGACGCCGACGCGCAACTGGGCTTTGGCCCGGACGAGCGCCGCTACGGCAGTGCGGTGGCAATGCTGCGCGGCCTGGGGATCGGCCGGATCCGGCTGCTGACCAACAATCCCGCCAAGGCCGAGCGCCTGCGTGCGGCCGGTATCGCGGTCGAAGACCGCATCCCGGTGACCGGCGACATCACTGCGGAAAACGAGCAGTACCTGCGCACCAAGGCCGCGCGCGCCGGGCATGCGCTGGATGTGGACGCGCTGATCCTGGCCGCGCAGTAAGCGCCGCCTGCGCCGGATGCGCCCGCCCTCGGCGCCCGGCTATGCTTGCGCACCGCTCCTGCAGGCCAGGCTTGTGCACGAGGTTCCACCGCCGCACCCCGAGGTCATCGTCGCTGCCGCACAGGCCCCGGCCGTGGACCACACCCGATGGCAACCGCTACCGCGACGCGGGGCCTATGTGGCCGGCGTCAACGGCGCACTGGGCGGCGGATGTGTCGGGTTGATCGCCGCCGGCGTGACTGCCACGGCGTTGCACGCCTGGCATCACTGGCCGGTGGTGCTGGGCCTGACCGTGGTTGCCGCGCTGCTGGGCGCGTGGTTCGCGGTCAAGCGGCATCGGCTCACCCACTGGAAACTCGACCACCACGGGCTGGCGCTGCAACGCGGTCATCTCTGGCAGAGCGACACGCGCATTCCGATTTCGCGCGTGCAGCACGTGGACCTGCGCCGCGGCCCGATCGAGCGCGCCACCGGGCTGACCACGCTGGTGGTGCATACCGCCGGCAGCCGGCTCAACGCGGTGGCGTTGTCCGGCCTGGACCAGGGCGATGCCGAACGCCTGCGCGACCGTCTCGCCCGCCAGCTCGATCACGACGACGACGCACTGTGAGCGCCATCGAACATCCCGGCCAGGACGAACAGCGCCTGCATCCGCTGTCGTGGGTGTTCGTGCTGCTGCAGCAGATCCGCCAGTTCCTGATTCCGCTGGCAGCGCTGATCCTGTTCGGCAGCCGCGACGGCAGCCGCGACTCGGCCGACCACATCGCCACCGGTGTGGTGATGGCAGTGCTGGTGGCGATCTCGGTGCTGCGCTATTTCACCTACCGCTACCGCATCGGCACCGATGGCGTGGCGATCCGCAGCGGTCTGCTGGAACGCAGCCGGCGCGACATCCCGTTCGCGCGCATCCACAACGTAGCGGTGCATCAATCGCTGCTGCACCGGCTGGCCGGCGTGGCCGAGGTGCGCCTGGAATCGGCCGGCGGGCACAAGCCCGAGGCGGAAATGCGCGTGCTGCGGCTGGACCAGGCGCTGGCGCTGGAAGACCTGATCCGTCGCCGCACGCATGATGCCGACATCGCCACGCCGCAGAGCGTCAACGACGGCAATACCTTGCTGCGCTTGCCGACCGGCGAAGTGATCCGGCTGGGGCTGATCTCCAATCGCGGCATGGTGGTGGTGGCAGCCAGCTTCGGCGTGATCTACCAGATGATCCCGCGCCGCACGGTGTCCAACTTCGTCGAGCACAACGGCGAGCTGGCGTACCGCTATGTCAGCCAGATCCATCCGGGGACGGCCGTCGCCGCGACCCTGGTGGTGCTCGCCACCGTGGCCGTCCTGATCGCGATGCGTGCGCTGTCGGTGGCCCTGGCGGTGGCGCAGTACCACGGCTTCCACCTCAGCCAATCCGAGCGCCGCCTGACCGTGGAGCGCGGCCTGCTGACGCGCATCCGCAGCAGCGTGGCGCTGCGGCGCATCCAGTCGTGGACCTTGTACGAAAGCCGCCTGCATCGCCTGTTCGGCCGTCGCCAGTTGCGGGTGGACACCGCAGTGGCCGGCAACGGCGACAGCGAAGGCAGCGCGTTGAAGGAACTGGCGCCGATCGCCGACCCGCAGCGCTGCGATGCCTTGTTGCAGCGCCTGCTGCCGGGGATTGCCTGGCCGCCGGCGCAGTGGCAGGCGATCGCCACGCATTGCTGGTGGCGATTGAGCCTGCCCACGCTGTTGGTGCTGCTGCCGCTGGTGGGCGGCCTGGCCTGGCAGTTCGGCAACCAGGCGGCGTGGTTGCTGCTGTGGTTGCCATGGAGTGCGTTCAAGGCGCATCGCCAGGTGCAGCGCATGGGCTATGCGGTGGATGCGCGGTTCGTCGCCGTGCGCGGCGGCTGGTGGAAACGCTGGTGGCGGCTGGCCGAGCTGGACAAGCTGCAGGCGCTGCAACTGCAACGCTCGCCGCTGGATCGCCTGTCCGGCACCGCCACGCTGTGGCTGGACACCGCCGGCGCCAGCCCGACCGGCCCGGGCTTGCGCCTGCGTTTTGTGCCGTTGGCGCAGGCGCAGGCGCTGCAGGCGCAGTTGGGTGCCGCGTTGGCGCGGCGCAAGCTGCGTTGGTGAGTTGGGAATCGGGATTGGGGATTGGTTGGAGGCTGCTGATTGGCAGCCGCTGGGAGCCAAACCCCGGTTTCAGCGCCGGGACGGGCCCCAGTATCCGAGTTCGCGGCGGATCTGCAGGCCGCGCCACACTGCGCCCAGCGGCTTGCGGCGCAGTGGACCGAGCTTGCCGGCGATGAAGTCCTCGGTCGCTGCAATCACCCGCTCCGACGATTGCCCGTCGCGGTACGGATGGATCGCGTCGGCATAACTGGCCAGCGCGCTGCGCAGCGCCGCATCCGGCGCCAGCGCGCGCGCCAGCTGCTGCGGCAATTGTTCGGGCTGCTGGAAGTCCAGCATGTGCGGCTGCGGCACGCGGTTGCGGAAGGTCACCACCGGTTTGTGCTGCACCACGAACTCGGACACGATCGACGAGGTATCCGACACCAGCACATCGGCCGCACGTTGCGCGGCCATGACCTGTTCGGGTTCGACAAAGCATGCATGCGGCCCGGCCAGCGCGCGATAGCGATCGAACAGCTCCGGCGCGCACTTCGGATGCAGGGTCAGCAGCCAGTAATGCGCACCGCGGGCGATATCGGCAGCGATCTGGTCGTAGAGCGCGGGCGCGGCGCTCAGGCGCTCGGTAAACGTGGAGCCGAACAGGATCACCGGCCGCCCGTTGGCGGGCGCGCGCAGTGCAGCGCTGTGTCCGCCATCGTCGCGAAACACCGGGTCGAGCTTGGGCCAGCCGGTTTCGACCACGGCGAAATGCCCTTCGCGCGCGGCGAGTGCGCGAAATGGCGCCGTGGTGGCCGGGCCCTGCGTGCAATACAGATCGAACAGCCCGCGCACGCGGAAGTGCCCGCGGTTGTCTTCGCGCTTCTGCACGTTGAAACCATGGAACAGCTGCACCTTGGCGCCGGCAATGAACGGCGGCACCCAGTTGGCCGCGCTGAACACCGCATGCGGGCGCAGCGCCAGCGCCTCGCGCAGGCCGACCTGGCGCACATCCGGCAACGCCAACCCGCGTGCAGCGCCCTCGAACCACGCCGACACGGCGTGTCCGCGGGCCTGTAATGCCTGCGCCAATGGCGCCAGAATAGGCAACGCGTAACGCTCCGTTGCGAACAGCAGGTATTGAGCCATCACATGTCCTCTTCGACCGCACCCGACGAACGGCCGCGCATCAGCGCCTGCATTATCGCGTTCAACGAGGCCGATCGCCTACGCGACTGCCTGCGCTCGCTGGCGTTCTGCGACGAGATCGTGGTGGTGGACTCCGGCTCCACCGATGCCACCGCGACGCTGGCCACCGCACACGGCGCACGCGTCCTGCAGCGCGCCTTCGATGGCTATCGCAGCCAGAAGGCGTTCTGCGTCGCGCAGGCCAGCCACGACTGGGTGCTGTGCCTGGATGCCGACGAACGCGTCAGCGACGGCTTGCGTGCGTCGATCATCGCCGCGCGCGATGGCGGTTTTGCCGGTGCAGCCGGCTACCGCTTCGCACGGCTTTCGGATTATTTCGGCCGGTTCCTGCGCCACGGCAATGCCTATCCGGATCGGGTGCTGCGCCTGTTCGATCGACGCCGCGGCGGCTGGCGCGGCAAGCGCGAGATCCACGAGGCGGCCAGTGTCGACGGTGCAGTCGCAACCCTGGCAGGCGACCTGATCCACTATCCGTACCGCTCGCTGGCGCAGCAACTGGCCAAGACCCAGCGCTACGCGCAGATGATGGCCGAGCACGACTACGCGCGCGGCAAGCGTGCGACCTGGAGCAAGCTGGTGCTGGCGCCGGCCTGGCGCTTCTGGCGCGGTTACCTGCTGCGCGGCGGGTTTCGCGATGGCTGGCACGGCTTGATCTACGCCTATGTCCGCGCCAACTACGTGCGCCAGAAGACCATCATGTTGTGGCTGCTGCAGCACGACCAGCCGGTGCAGGATCCGCCGCGCGTGGACGATCGCCGCGACGGCTGAACGCAGCGACCCGCATGCGACCTGGCGACGGCTGCGCCCGCCGCCAGGTCGGCGCTCCGAGCCAACAGTCACCTATCCGATGATGGGGCCGAGCCCACCACCCACCGCAAGTCCGCTCGCTAGCCCTTGTCAGCCGCTCGAGCCGGGAACTCCTGCGCCTGGCGCGCTGCCAGGCCGACCAGCACACCGACCATCGCCGTGTAGAAGCTGGCCGAGACCTGGTGCGCAAACATCGACTGGGTCAATCCGCACAGCGCGTAGCTGACCACGATCATCACCCCGGCCGCCGCCGGCCCGCGGAACTGGCGCTGGCCGCTGCGGCGATGCAGCCGCACGAAGATCCACAACGGCACCCCGTAGACCGCAAACAGCAGCAACAGCCCCGGAACGCCCTGGGTGGCGCCCCACTCGGCCAGATCGTTGTGCGCATGGCCCAGATGACAGCGCAGCAGCCAGGTATCGCCGGCACAGACCGGCAGCTCGCGCATCGCATCGTCGAAGCGACCGACGCCGATGCCGGTCAGCGGATGCGCGCGCAAGGTATCCCAGGCCACATGCAGGCGCTCGATCCTGGCACCGGCGGAGGAATCGCTGTCGCCGACCTCGTAGCGTTGCAGGTCGCTCTGCAACTCGCCCAGGCGCATCTGCTGGGTCAAGGCCGGCACGCTGAGCACCACGACTGCGGCCAACACCGCACCGCCGACGAAGGTCAGCAGACGCAGGCGTGCGCTCTGCCAGGGCGCGCCCCAGATCAGCACGCCCAGGGTCGCCAGCAACGACAACCACACCCCGCGGCTGCCGCTGAGCACGATCACCACCACCGTGGCGATGGCCGCGCCCGCCAACCAGCGCAGGTTGCCCGGCGGACGGCAGAACACCGCCACCACCAGCAGCATCAGCGCGATATCGGCAAACACAATTGCATTGGTCCAGCCTTCGGCGCGGTCGGCACCATTCATCACCTGCAGCATGGCAATCACCATTGCCGCGAACACGCCGGCCAGCGCGCCACGCCATAGCCAGACCTGGCGCGGCTGCAGCGCGTACGCCCACAACGCCGCCCACGGCAGCACCAGGAACCGCGAGCGGTTGTCGACATCGCGCAGCCCGTGTTCGAACAAGGCGATCGACAGCAGCGACATGGCGATCACCGCCACCGTCAACCATCCCAGCGCGCGCAACGCCCCGCTGCGCGCGACGACGCCCGCGCGCAGGCTGCGCCACCCCACCAGCGAGCCGAGCAACAGGCACAGCCCGAAGGGCAGCAACCCGCTCGGCATGCTGACCACCAACGCGGTCAACGCGAACAAGCCCAGTTCGGCGATGCCCGCGCCTGCCGGTGAGGCGATGGGAGCCGACGAGGAAAGCGAAGCGGGCTGGGTGGGCAAGGAGTTCATTCAGACATCGGAGGCGGAGGGGGGCGGGATCGGGCGATGCGCATCAGCGACGCCGGCCAAGCTAACGATGTCCCGCATGAATCCATGCTAGACGACGGCCGGCGGTGGCATTGACCGGCTGCCGTTGGCGGCGGGAACCTGCGCTGCGGCGGCTCATTCGGTGTCCAGGTTGCCCTGCTCCTGCGCTTCCACTGCCCGCTGCTCGGAACTCGCCACGCAGCTGCCATGCACCGCATCGGCCGGTACCAGCCACCAGCGACGACGATTGGCCACTCCCACCATCTGGCTGCGGCTGCGGTCCACGCAGGCCAGCAGCGCGGTCTCCTGCGCCATCAGCCAGCGGTGCTCCGGGCGTTGTGCCTGCCAGGCCACCGCCCGCTGCAACTGCTGCTCCCACGGCACCTTGAAGCCGAAGGTCTGCGCAGGGCGGTCGGCCATCAGCAGGTTCTGCTCCTTCCAGGCCACCAGCCCGAGCTGCGCGTCCGGGCCGATCCGGCGCCCGGCCTCGCGCATCACCGCGCCGGCCGAACTGGAATCGTTGAAGATCGGATAGCAGACCAGCCCGAACGCCACCCACCAGGCGCCCAGCAGCGAGGCGGCGGCAAGCGCGGAGCGGCGCACCCGCAGCAGCAACAGGCTGGCCGCGCCCCACAGGCCCACCGCCAGCAGCAGCCAGCCGAGCGGGTCGGTGGCCTCGCTGCCGACCCCGCGGCTGTCCATGATCTTCTGCTCGAACCCCGGGTGCCCGATCAGCATCGCCGCACCGCCGGCAGCGAAGGCCAGCGTCAGCAGCACCACGAATCCGAACAGCAGCCGCTGCACCCCGGCGCGGCGCAGCAGGCCTGCCGCCAGCGGCGCCAGCGCCAGGCAGACCATCGGCAGCGCCGGCAGGATGTACACATCGCGCTTGCCGCTGGGAATGGTGAAGAACAGCAGCACCAGCAGCCACCAGGCCAGCGGCAACAGATAGCGCGCATCGCGTCGCTTGAGCCGGCGCCACCAGGCCGGGATCGCCCAGGGCAGCACCAGGATGGTCGGCAGCCACATCGTGGCCATGCCCTTGAAGTGGTACCACACCGGCTGCGCGTGATCCCAGGAATTGGCGTAGCGCTTGGCGGTCTGGCGCAACAGGATGTCGTTGAGATAGACGCGGTATTCGGGCTGGCCGGCGGTCAGCGCGGTCACGATCATCGGCACGAACCACAGCAGGATCGCGACGAAGAAGAACAGCGGCCCCAGCCAGAAACGCCGATCGCGCACATGCACGCGCACGCCCGGCCAGCCGCGCGCAGCCGCAATGCCGGCCGGGATCAGCATCAGCAGGGCGATGATGCCGACGCCCTTGGTGATCACGCCCAGCCCGGCGGCGAACCAGCCCAGCGTCCACCAGCGCCAGGCCGGCCCCAGCAGCAGATGGCGCAACAAGCCGTAATTGGCCAGGGTGATCCAGAACACCACCAGCGGATCGATCTGCGCCTTCTTGGCCTGGAAGGTGAAGTGCAGCGTGAACAGCAGCATCCACGCTGCATACGCCCCCACGCGCCGGGTCCACAGCCGCCGCCCGAGGTCGTACACGCAGGCCAGCGTGCCCAGCGCCGCCAGCAGCGACGGCAGCAGGAACGCCACCCGCCAGTTGCCCAGCAGCGTGTAGAACAGCGCCTGCAGCCACATCAGCATCGGCGGCTTGTCCGAGTACAGCTCGTTGCCGCGATGCGGGAACAGCCAGTCGCCGCTCATCACCATCTGCTTGGCGACCAGTGCAAACCGCGGCTCGTCCGACGGCCAGGGGTCGCGCAGCCCCAGGCCGGCACCGATCACCAGCACGGCGGTGATGGCCAGCAGCCAGAAATCGGTGGAAGCACGAGTCTTGAGCATGACGGGTGGCGATGGGGGCACAGGTGGAGCGCCGGGTTCGGCGCGGTCAGGACGCTTTTAGCAAAAGCGCGTAGAAAAAACCGTCGCAGTGCCGCTCGCCGGGAAAACGCTGCCGTCCGGCACCGGCCGCGTGCCCGAATTGCGCACCCAGCGGCTGCGCCCGTGCGTCGGCAGTGCGTTGCAGGAAGGCATCCACCTGCGCCTGGTTCTCGCGCGCCAGCAGGGAACAGGTGGTGTAGAGCAGCTGCCCGCCCGGCCGCAACGTGCGCCAGCTGGCATCGAGCAGACGCGCCTGCAACGCACACAGGGCGTCGATATCGTCGGCACGGCGATGCAGCAGCACGTCCGGCTGACGGCGCACCACGCCGGTGGCCGAACACGGCGCATCCAGCAGCACCGCATCGAACGGCTGGCCGTCCCACCAGGCGGCGGTCTCGGCCGCGTCGGCCACATGCAGGGTCGCCTGCGCGCCCGGCACGGTGCGCTGCAGGGTCTGCTGCACCCGCTCCAGCCGGCGCGCATCCACATCCAGCGCGGTGAGCTGCAGGCCGGGATGGCGCTCCAGCAGATGCGCGGCCTTGCCGCCGGGTGCGGCGCAGGCATCGAGCACACGCGCAGACGGCGCCAGCACCAGCGCATCGGCCACCTGCTGCGCGGAGCCGTCCTGCACCGAGACATCGCCGGCGGCAAAGCCCGGCAACTGGCTCACCGGCACCGCGCCGTGCAGACGCACCGCATCGGGCAACACCGCGTCCGTTTCGGCGCCGATGCCCAGCGCGGCCAGGCCTGCGACATAGCCGGCCGGGTCGATCCGCGAGCGCTGCACGCGCAGCCACATCGGCGCCATCTGCGCGCTTGCCTCAAAGATGCTCTCGGCCTGGTCGCCCCAATCAGCGCGCAATTGCTTGCGCAGCCAGGACGGCCAGCCCGCATCGGCGGACACCGCCGGAAACCCCTCGCGCTGGGCGCGCCGCAGGATCGCGTTGACCATGCCGGCCTGACGCGGCCGGCCCAGCGCGCGGCACGCGTCCACGGTGGCCGACAACGCCGCATGTGCGGGCAGCTGCAGCACGTCGAGCTGGGCGAAGCCGGCCATCAGCAGCGCCTTCAGTTCGGCATCGCGCGGCGGCAGCGGGCGTTCCAGCCATTGCCGCAATGCCACGTCATAGGCCGGGCGGCGGCGCAGCACCGCAAAGCAGATCGCCTCCACCAGCGCGCGGTCGCGTGGATCGCTCAAGCCCGGCAGGGTCGCGGCCAGTTCGGCCTTGAGCGAGCGGCCCTGGTCGAACACCGCCGTCAGCACCCGTGCCGCGGCCAGACGCGAGCCGACGCCCGACGTTGCGGTCTCTGCCGACATCAGCGCAGCGCCGGCAGGTCGCGGCGCGCGTTGAGGTAGTCGGCGGCGGTGATCGCCTTGCCGCCCTCGCGCTGCAACACGCGCACCCGCAGCGCACCCTGCCCGCAGGCGATGTCGATGCCCTGCTTGCTGGCAGCGAGCAGGGTGCCCGGCGCCTGCTGATGCGCCAGCTCCAGCGCCACCGCGCCGTGCAGGCGCACGCGCTCGCCGGCCAGCAGCGCTTCGGCCACCGGCCACGGATTGAACGCGCGTACGCGCCGCGCCAGTTCCTGCGCCGGCTGCGCCCAGTCCAGCCGCGCCTGCGCCTTGTCCAGCTTGTGCGCGTAGGTCACGCCCTCGGCCGGCTGCGGTTGCGCCACCGGACGGATGCCGGCACGCAGCAGGCCCAGGCCATCGGACAGCACCTGCGCGCCCAGCGCGGCCAGGCGGTCGTGCAGCTGGCCGCCGGTTTCCTGCTCGCCGATGGCGATGCGCTGCGACAGCAGCACCGGGCCGGTATCCAGCCCGGCTTCCATCTGCATCAGGCAGACACCGGTTTCGGTATCGCCGGCCTCGATCGCGCGCTGGATCGGCGCGGCGCCACGCCAACGCGGCAGCAACGAGGCATGCACGTTCCAGCAGCCGTGGGTCGGCGCGGCCAGCACCGCCTTGGGCAGGATCAGGCCGTAGGCCACCACCACCATCAGGTCGGCATTGAGCGCGCGCAGCGTGGCCAGCGCCTCGGGCGAGCGTAGCGTCTGCGGCTGCAGCACCGGGATGCCGCGCGCGATCGCCTCCAGCTTGACCGGCGAGGGCGTCAACCCACGGCCACGGCCGGCAGGCCGATCCGGCTGGGTATAGACCGCCACCACTTCATGCCGCTGCGCGGCGGCGCGCAACGAGGCGACGGCAAAATCCGGCGTGCCGGCGAATACGATTCTCATAGGGCGGGGATTCGGGAGTGGGGATTGGGGAGTCGCAAGGGCGGATTCGGCAATCGGTGAGAGAACCGGCTTTGCGAATCCCGACTCCCAAATCCCAAATCCCGGCCGTCAGGCCACGTGCTTGCGCTGCTTGGCCAGTTTCTTGCGCACCATCTCGCGCTTGAGCGGCGACAGGTAATCGACGAACAGCTTGCCGTCCAGGTGATCCATCTCGTGCTGGATGCACACCGCCAGCAGGCCGTCGGTGCTCAGCTCCTGCGCCTTGCCGTGGCGGTCGAGATAGCGCACGGTGATCGCGTCGGCGCGGGCGACATCGGCATAGATGCCCGGTACCGACAGGCAGCCTTCCTGGTACACCTGCTCGCCCTGCCTGCCCACGATCTCCGGGTTGACGAACACTTGCGGCAGATTCTTCTCGTCGCTGACGTCGATCACCATGAAACGCTTGTGCACGTCCACCTGACTGGCGGCCAGGCCGATGCCGGGCGCCTCGTACATGGTCTGGAACATGTCGTCGAGCAGGGTCTGGAAGGCCGGGCTGGTGAGCTCGGCAGCATCGACCGGCACGGCCTTGGTGCGCAGCCGCGGGTCGGGGAATTCGAGGATAGGGAGCAGAGCCATTGGGATTACCGGTCTGGGAACACCGGCGCTGCGCCGGCAAGACGCTGTCATTCTAGCGCAATGCTTGCGTGGCGCCCCGGTTTCTGCACTATAGTGCGCGGACCTGTTGGGGAATCAGGCAAGAAGGTACTCATGTTGAACCGACTTCGTACGGTCGTCGCCGCGGCGATGCTGACCGTCGCGACCTACGCTGCCGCGCAAGCGGTGGGCGAGCATCCAGACACCTACGTGGTCCGCAAGGGCGATACCCTGTGGGACATCGCTGGACGTTTCCTGCAGAAGCCGTGGTTGTGGCCGGAAATCTGGCAGGCCAACCCGCAGATCCAGAATCCGCACCTGATCTATCCCGGTGACGTGATCAGCCTGGCCTACCTGGATCGCGTCGCCAAGGGCAGCGTCCAGCCCGGTCCGCGCCAGGAAGCGCCGATCAACGCGATTCCGCTGGCCGATGTCGAGCCGTTCCTGAAGAACCTGCGCGTCACCGACGACTTCGACCAGCTGCCGTACGTGGTGGGCCTGGAAGGCGGCCGCGCGCGCGCCACCACCGGCCAGGTGGCCTATGTGGTCGGCCTGGACGCTGCACAGCCCGGCCAGCGCTTTGCGGTGGTGCGCCCGACGGTGAAGTTCAGCCTGCCCAAGCACAACGAAGACCTCGATGCGGCCGGCAACATCACCGCAGGCGCCGGCAACATCTGGAAGAACTACATCGCGCCGAGCACGCGCCGCGAGTTCCTGGGCTATGAGCTGGCACAGGTCAACGTCGGCACCATCACGCGCAGCGCGGCGGGCGGCAACTCCAAGGCGGCCACCCTGCTGCTGCAGGACAGCGGCCGCGAAGTGCGCGCAGGCGATCGCATCGTCGCCGTCGAGGCGCAGCCGTACGACCTGCAGTTCATCCCGCATCCGCCGTCGGAACAGGCCCTGCAGACCGAATTGCGGGTACTGGCCATCTCCGACGCCTTCATCGTCGGCGGCACCCGCGATGTGATCGCCATTTCCGGCGGTGCCCGCGAAGGCATCAACAACGGCACGGTGTTCTCGATCTGGCGCAAGGGCCGCACGGTCAGCGACCGCGTCAAGCATTCGCGCTTCTCGCGGACCGACGACGACTTCAGCGGCCCGGCCGGCTCCACCGTCGGCCTGCCCGACGAATACGCCTCGCACGCGATGGTGTTCCGCACCTTCGACAAGGTCAGCTATGCGCTGGTGATGGAAAGCGTCAAGCCGACCGGCCTGGGCTACTTCGTCAAGCATCCCGACGCGCAGTAAGCGAAAATTCCGATGCGGTAATGCGACGGCGCCCGAGGGCGCCGTCGGCGTATGCGGCCTACGCTGGCCCCATGAACCTGACCGCTCCCGACCTGCGTTCACTCCTGATCCTGGTGCTGGCTGGCGGCCGCCGCCCGCCGCGACGGGCGCTGCTGACGAATGCCAGCGCACCGGCCGAGATCCTGGCGGGCGGATCCGAAGCATGGCGCGCCGCCGGTTGCGACGAGGAGCAAGCAGCGCGCCTGCAAGCTCCGGACAAGCAGTTGCTGGACACGGCGCTGCGCTGGTGCGATCAACCCGGACACCACGTCATCGGCTGGAGCGATCCCGACTACCCCGCCCTGCTGCGCCACATCGTCAATCCGCCGCTGGCCCTGTTCGTGGATGGCGACCCGAACGCGCTCTGGCACCCGGGCGTGGCCGTGGTCGGAAGCCGCTCCGCCACCGCCGGCGGCCGCGACCACACCCGTGCATTCGCCTCCAGCCTGGCCGGCGCCGGCCTGGCCATCGTCAGCGGCATGGCCGCCGGCGTGGACGCGATCGCACACGAGGCCGCGCTTGCCCGCGCCGGGGCCATCACCGTGGCGGTGGTGGGTACCGGCGTGGACGTGGCCTATCCCGCGCATCACCAGTCCCTGCGCGATCGCATCGCCGCGCGTGGTGCGGTGGTCAGCGAATACCTGCCCGGCACCGGGCCGGTCGCCGGGCACTTTCCGGCCCGCAACCGGATCATCGCCGGGCTGGCCCTGGGCACCGTGGTGGTGGAAGCGGCCATGCGCTCGGGGGCGCTGATCACCGCGCGGCTGGCGGCTGAGGCCGGGCGCGAGGTCTTCGCCCTGCCCGGCTCGCTGCACAATCCGCTCGCGCGCGGCTGCCATCACCTGATCCGCCAGGGCGCCACCCTGGCGCAGGAGCCGGCCCAGGTCATCGACGGCCTGCGCCTGCTGTCGGGCGAACTGGCAGACGCCTTGCGCCAGCGCCTGGCTGCCCCCACTGATCAGGCCAGGACACCAGCGCAGGCCGGCACGGCGCGCCCGGATCCGGACTACCAGCGCTTGTGGCAGGCGCTGGGCCACGACCCAACCCCTATGGATTGCCTGGTCGAACGCACCGGATTGACGGCCGCTGCGCTGTCCTCCATGCTGATCATCATGGAACTGGAGGGAGACGTGGTCACCGAGCACGGTCGCTATACCCGCAATCCCTAGTTTCTTCACCTCCACAGCGTCGCGCGACGCAGGCCGAGGGGCAATGAAAGAGAGCATTCTTGATGTACTGCTGTACCTGTTCGAACATTATTTCAGCGAAGATGCGGACCTGGTCCGCGACCGTGACTCGCTTCAGAACGGCCTGATCCAGGCCGGTTTCAGTCCCGCAGAAATCAGCAAGGCCTTCGACTGGCTGGACGCGCTCTCCGAGCAGCGGCCCAGTGTCGCGCGCCCGCATGTCGATGGACCGGTACGCATCTACCACGGCCCGGAGCTGGACAAGCTCGATGTGGACTGCCGTGGGTTTCTGCTGTTCCTGGAACAGCACCGCATCCTGGACGCCGACCAGCGCGAGCTGGTGCTGGACCGCGCCATGGCGCTGGACCAGGACGAACTGGACCTGGACGACCTCAAATGGGTGGTCCTGATGGTGCTGTTCAACCAGCCGGGCGCCGAAGCGGCCTATGCCTGGATGGAAACGCAGATGTTCCTGGACGAGCCTGAACCCGTACACTGAAGCGGAAGCCGCAACGGAAGCGTGCGAGGGGACGGCAATGAGCAGTTGGTATTATGCCGAGGGCAATCGCCACCGGCATGGCCCGGTGGACGGCGAGGCCTTGCTGGCGCTGTATCGCGATCGCGTGATCGCACTGGATACCCTGGTCTGGCGCGAAAGATTCGCCCGATGGGTGCCGCTGTCAGCGTGTGCGGACGAACTCGGGCCGCCGGTCTCCACCGATGTGCGCGCCGCGGCGCTGCCGCCGCCACTGCCCCCGGGTCCGCCTGCGGCGGCTCACCATGCACCCGCCAGTTCCCCCGCTCCGTCAGTGCAGTTCCAGCCAGGTAACGGGCCGGGATGGCCGCTGGCGTTGGTGCTGGGCGCGGTGGTGGGCATGTTCGTGCTGGTGGCGATGATCGGCATCCTGGCGGCGATCGCGCTGCCGGCGTACCAGGACTACACCGCGCGCGCCAAGGTCGCCCGGGCGGTCACGGCGCTGGCGCCCCTGAAGCCGCAGATCGCCGGATTTCTCGCCCGGCAAGGCCGTTGCCCGGTCAATGGCGACGCCGGCTTCCTTGCGCCCGAGCGGTATGCAGACCAGGTCCTGGCCAGCGTGCAGATCGGCCGTTTCGACACCACCGAATGCGGCGTCGAGGCACTGCTGCATGCGCCGGGCATGACCAGGATCGATGGCAAGGCGCTATGGCTGGATTTCGACGCGGACGCCGGCACCTGGCAGTGCAGCTCCGAGATCGAGGACAACCACCTTCCGCCGGACTGCCGCGGCTAGTCAATCGCTTTACCCAAGGGGACTTCAATGACGCAGTGGTACTACGCCGACGCACGACGCGAGCGCCAGGGGCCGGTGGACACGGACACGCTTCGCGCGCGCCTGTCCGAGGGCCTGATCGATGCATCCAGCCTGGTCTGGCGCGAAGGCTTGCCGCAGTGGGTAACACTTGGCGAGGTCGCGGCCGAGCTGGGCGTCGCCACGGCCGTGCCACTGCCTCCTGCGCCGACCGCAGATGCGGACCTGGACGTTCCGCGCAGCGCGCCGCAGGCGACGGTTGACCCGTCCAGCGGCGCGGCGGACCGTACGCCCGCCGCAGCCACGCCATTTGCCGCCCCCACTGCAGACGCTGCGCCCGGGCAGACCGCCCCCGGCCTTGCCGATCAGCCTGCCGCGGTCGATCACCGGCAGCTTCCGGCGCGCGAGCACGCTGCCCCGGCAGATGCTGCACCGGTCGATCCAGTGGCCTGGGCCACCACGCCGGCAGACGCGGCCGCACCCCCGGCAGCCTCAAACCCGATCCTGACCACCACCGCGGACGTGCCGGCCACGCCTGCCCATGCCTCGCCACAAACATCCGCCGGCGTACCAGTTCCGGATGCCTGGGGCTCTGCCGCCGCGCCTGCAGCCACCGTTGCATTGGATGATGCCCCGGTCGTCTACGCCGGCCTGTGGCGGCGTGTGGCCGCCAGCATCCTGGACAGCCTGATCACCACCGTTGCGGTGTACCTGATCGTGATCCCGCTGGTGTTCGTCGTGGCGCTGGCAACCACCCGCGGCGATTCCGGCTCGGCGCTGGACGACGGCAGCGCGCTCGGCATCGCCATCCTGGTGCTGTCCTATGGCATCGGCCTGGCAATCCCGACGCTGTATTTCGCCTGGATGCAGTCCAGCCGGCACCAGGCCAGCCTGGGCAAGCTTGCCTGCGGCATCAAGCTGGTGCGCGCCGACAGCAACGGCGGCCGGGTCGGTTTCTGGCGCAATGTGCTGCGCTACCTGGCCTACATGCTGATCAGCGTGCTCACCCTGGGCATCGGCGCGATCGTGGCGGCATTCATGGCCGGCATGACCGCGCGCAAGCAGGCCCCGCACGACAAGGTCTGCGACACCCTGGTGGTGGACCGCTGGGCGTTCACCGATCAGCCTGAGCGGCAATCCAGGGGCCTGGACACGGTCACCATCGTGGTCCTGGCCATCTATGCGGTGCTGCTGGTGTTCTCGGTCGTGGTGCTGGCCTTCCTGCTGGCCGCCATCGGAATGAGCCAGAACTAGCAGTTCGCGACACTGGCCGCTTGACACGGCGGCGTCCGCCGTGATCTTTCTAATAAGAGAACTGAACGCCCGGGCTCGTTTCCCGGGCGTTGACCTGTGGGAAACAGCCGATCTGCTTCCCTCCACCGGCCAATTAGGCCACGCTACCCGCCCCCCGGGCCCTGCCCAAAGAATTCGCCACCATGCCCAAGCACCTGCTCATCGTCGAATCGCCTGCCAAGGCCAAGACGATCAATAAATACCTCGGCAAGGACTTCACCGTCCTGGCCTCGTATGGGCACGTGCGCGATCTCGTCCCCAAGGAGGGCGCGGTCGATCCGGACAATGGCTTTGCGATGCGCTACGACCTGATCGAGAAGAACGAGAAGCATGTCGAAGCCATTGCGCGCGCGGCCAAGAGCGCCGACGACATCTATCTGGCCACCGACCCGGACCGCGAGGGCGAGGCGATCAGCTGGCACATCGCCGAGATCCTGAAAGAGCGCGGGCTGCTCAAGGACAAGACGATGCAGCGGGTGGTGTTCACCGAGATCACCCCGCGCGCGATCAAGGAAGCCATGCTCAAGCCGCGCGCGATCGCGGCCGATCTGGTCGATGCGCAGCAGGCCCGCCGCGCGCTCGACTATCTGGTCGGCTTCAACCTGTCGCCGGTGCTGTGGCGCAAGGTGCAGCGCGGGCTGTCGGCCGGCCGCGTGCAGTCGCCGGCGCTGCGCATGATCGTCGAGCGCGAGGAGGAGATCGAAGCCTTCATCGCGCGCGAATACTGGTCCATCGATGCGCATTGCCGGCATCCGTCGCAGCCGTTCAATGCGCGCCTGATCAAGCTGGACGGGCAGAAGTTCGAGCAGTTCACCGTCACCGACGGCGATACCGCCGAAGCGGCGCGGCTGCGCATCCAGCAGGCCGCCCAAGGCGTGCTGCATGTCACCGATGTGGCCAGCAAGGAGCGCAAGCGTCGCCCTGCCCCGCCATTCACCACCTCCACGCTGCAGCAGGAAGCCTCGCGCAAGCTCGGTTTCACCACCCGCAAGACCATGCAGGTGGCGCAGAAACTGTACGAAGGCGTGGCGCTGGGCGACGAAGGCTCGGTCGGCCTGATCAGCTATATGCGTACCGACTCGGTGAACCTGTCGCAGGACGCGCTGGCGGAAATCCGCGATGTGATCGCGCGCGATTTCGGCACCGCCTCGTTGCCGGACCAGCCCAACGCCTACACCACCAAGTCCAAGAACGCACAGGAAGCGCATGAGGCGGTGCGTCCGACCTCGGCGCTGCGCACCCCGGCGCAGGTGGCGCGCTTTTTGTCCGACGACGAGCGTCGCCTGTACGAGTTGATCTGGCGCCGCGCCGTGGCCTGCCAGATGATCCCGGCCACGCTCAACACCGTCAGCGTCGATCTGTCGGCCGGCAGCGCGCACGTGTTCCGCGCCAGCGGCACCACCGTGGTGGTGGCGGGCTTCCTGGCGGTCTACGAAGAAGGCAAGGACACCAAGAGCAGCGAGGACGAGGACGAAGGCCGCAAGCTGCCGCTGATGAAGGCCGGCGACAACATCCCGCTGGACCGCATCGTCACCGACCAGCACTTCACCCAACCGCCGCCGCGCTTCACCGAAGCGGCGCTGGTCAAGGCGCTGGAGGAATACGGCATCGGCCGGCCGTCCACCTACGCCTCGATCATCCAGACCCTGCAGTTCCGCAAGTACGTGGAAATGGAAGGCCGCAGCTTCCGCCCCACCGACGTGGGCCGTGCGGTGTCCAAGTTCCTGTCCGGGCATTTCACCCGCTACGTGGATTACGACTTCACCGCCAAGCTCGAGGACGACCTGGATGCGGTCTCGCGTGGCGAGGAAGACTGGATCCCGTTGATGGAGAAGTTCTGGGGCCCGTTCAAGGAACTGGTCGAGGACAAGAAGGATTCGCTGGACAAGACCGACGCCGGCAGCGTGCGCGTGCTGGGCACCGACCCGGTCAGCGGCAAGGAAGTCAGCGCGCGCATCGGCCGGTTCGGCCCGATGGTGCAGATCGGCACCGTCGAAGACGAGGAAAAGCCCACCTTCGCCTCGCTGCGGCCGGGCCAGAGCATCTATTCGATCTCCATCGAGGACGCGCTGGAACTGTTCAAGATGCCGCGCGCGCTGGGCCAGGACAAGGACCAGGACGTCAGCGTCGGCATCGGCCGGTTCGGCCCGTTTGCGCGCCGCGGCAGCGTGTATGCCTCGCTGAAGAAGGAAGACGACCCGTACACCATCGACCTGGCGCGCGCGGTGTTCCTGATCGAGGAGAAGGAAGAGATCGCACGCAACCGCGTGATCAAGGACTTCGAAGGCAGCGACATCCAGGTGCTCAACGGCCGCTTTGGCCCGTACATCAGCGATGGCAAGCTCAATGGCAAGATCCCCAAGGATCGCGAGCCGTCCTCGCTGACGTTGGAGGAGGTGCAGCAGCTGCTGGCCGACACCGGCAAGCCGGTACGCAAGGGCTTCGGCGCCAAGAAGGCCACGCTCAAGAAGAACGCGGTGAAGGATTCGGCCAAGCAGGCCAAGGATGCCGCAGCAAAAGACGCTGCAGCCAAGAAGACCGCGGTGAAGAAAGCGGCCACCAAGACCGCTGCGAAGAAGGCGCCCGCCAAGAAGACTGCGACCAAGAAAGCGACCAAGCGCGTGGTCAAGAAAACTGCGAGCAAGGCGGCAGGCTGAGGCAGCGCATGGATCACACGCTGAGCCTGGACAGCGCCGTTGCCACCCTGCGAAAGGGCGGCGTGATCGCCTACCCGACCGAGGCGGTCTGGGGGCTGGGCTGCGACCCGGCGCAGCAGGCAGCCGTGCTGCGGCTGCTGGAGATCAAGCGTCGCCCGGTCGACAAGGGGGTGATCGTGGTGGCGTCCGGCATCGAGGTGCTGCGCGACTGGGTGGACATCGACGCGCTGGAACCGGCACGCCGGGATGAGGTGCTGGCCAGCTGGCCGGGCCCGCACACCTGGATCCTGCCGATCACCACCCGGGCGCCGCACTGGGTCACCGGCACGCACGACGGGCTGGCGGTGCGCATCAGCGCGCATCCGGTGGTCGCCGCGCTCTGCGCGGCCTGGGGCGGCCCGTTGGTCTCCACCAGCGCCAACCTGGCCGGCGAACCACCCGCGCGCAGCCGGCAGGCGCTGGACCCGGCCCTGCTGGCCAGCATCGACGGGGTGACGGATGGTGCCGTGGGCGCGTTGGCGCAACCGACCCAGATCCGCGATGGCCGCAGCGGGCAGATCCTGCGCGACTGAGCGGCCGCCACCTGCCGCCCGTCGGCGCGCTTGCCTGGACACCGCCTCCCCCCTTTGCCCATAGCCGGGCAGACGCGCACACTGCGGCCATGCGTACCGTCCTGACCCTTCTGTTGCTGGCCACCGCGCTGCCTGTGTCGGCAGCCAGTACCGCCAGCAAACCGGATCCGAATGTACGGATCTACCGCTGCGTCAGCAGCACCGGCACCGTCGCCCTGCAGGATGCGCCGTGCAGCGGCGGACGCCAGCAGGTGCTGGACCTGCAGCGCCCGCAGGATCCGCCACCGCAACCGCAGCGCGCCGTCGCCACCCCGGCCGCCGCCGCGACGCAGCCACCGCGCGAGGTGCGCATCATCACCGTGCAGCCGCCGCAGCCGATGTACGAGTGCACCACCGAAGATGGCAACCGCTATACCAGCGACAGCCCGGAGGGCAATCCGCGCTGGGTGCCGACCTGGGGCCCGGCCTATGTGGGCAATGGCATTGCCCCGCCGGTCAACGGCGGCGGCATCCAGCGTCCGCCGATCTCGGTCAGCCCGCGCCCGGCGGCCGCGGTGCAGGGAGGCACCGGACGCGGTGGAAGCCTGCGCGGCAGCGCAAGCTTCGGCGGCGGCTACCACGGCGGTTACAACGGCGGCGGCTACGGCGGCACGGTGATCGTGCCGTACGGCAATGTGCAGATCCGCGACGAATGCCATGCCCTGCCCGAACAGGAAGTCTGCGCGCGCCTGGCCGATCGTCGCTGGGAACTGATCCGCCGCTACAACAACGCCCTGCAGAGCGAGCGCCAGGATCTGAGCCGCGAACAGCGTGGCATCGAAGCGCGCCAGCAACGCGATTGCGGCGGCGCATGAGGCGCTGGCCGTGGCTGGCACTGCTGGCGAGTGCCTCGTTGGCCGGCGCGCAGGAAGTGGCGATCTACCGTTGCACCGATCCGGCCGGCGCGCTCACCGTGCAGAACATGCCATGCCCGAAAGGCATGCAGCAGCAGAAAAGACTGATGACGGCACCGGCCGCGGTACCGTTGACGCAAGGCGGATCGGGCGCCGCATCGCCGGCACGCACGGCGCCGGCTGCGCCGCCGCGGACCATGCCTCCGACCGATGTCCCCGCTGCCGCCCCGGCCGCAGCGACGGCACCGCCGGCGGCGACACCAGCTGCCGCAACCTCGACATCGACGTTGCCACCGCCGCCCCTGTTCGAATGCACCGCACACGACAACGGGCGCTATTTCACCGAAGACCGCGAGCCGGCCACGCGCTGCCTGCCGATGCAGACCACCAACCTGGCCGGCGGTCCGGCGACCGGCGGCGGCAGCGCCTGCGAAGTGGTCACCGACCGCTGCGCGCCGGTGCCGGACCAGCGCCTGTGCGAGGCCTGGCGCCAGCGTGCCGAGCAGGCCGAATCGACCTGGCGTTTCTCCGACGAGGCGCAATCGGCCGAGCGCAAGCAACGCTACCTGCAGATGCGCCGGGTACTGGACGAAAGCCGCTGCGCGACTGCGTCCGCAACGCCGTGATGCTGCGACCGGCGATGATGGTGCAACCGGTGTTGCAGCGCATGGCAACCAGTGCGCAGACGCTGCGCTTGCCGGGCTGAAGGGAGCACAGCAAGGACAACAGCGACGGCTTCGGCATGGCGACATCTCTCCTTGAACGTTGCAGAAGCGATGCCGCCGCGCAGTGCAACGACACCNGACAACAGCGACGGCTTCGGCATGGCGACATCTCTCCTTGAACGTTGCAGAAGCGATGCCGCCGCGCAGTGCAACGACACCGGATGCAGCGCCCCTCGCCGCGATTCGCCGATGGTTATACCGCCTGCGCTGCCGCCTGACTCGCACGCAGGCGCAGCGGACAAACACCGGAGAGCGTGCGCAGCGACGGCTCGGCGCACGCCTGCGCATCGTCCGATGTCACGCGCAGGCACTGTCCGGGTGACCACGCACGCAGGCGTGTCAGAACCCGTAGCGCAGGAAGCCGCCATCCACCGCGATGCATTCGCCGGTGATGTAACTGGCGGCCGGCAGGCAGAGGAAGCCGACGGCGGCGGCGACTTCTTCCGGTTCGCCAATGCGGCGCATCGGAGTGCGTTCGATCACCTGCTCGTAGTAATCGGGGTCCGACAACGGCCCGGAGGTGCGACGGGTGCGGATGTACCACGGCGCCACCGCGTTGACGCGGATGCCGTCCTCGGCCCATTCCACCGCCAGGTTGCGGGTCATCTGCTGCAACGCGGCCTTGGTCATGCCGTAGGGCGCACCGCTGCGCACATGGGTGATGCCGGAGACGCTGCCGACATTGACGATTGCCGAGGCCGCGTGGCGGGTCAGCAGCGGATGCGCATACCGCGACAACTCGAAGGCGGCGAACACATTGGTTTCGAAGATGCCGCGCCATTGGTCCTCGGTGTAATCGATCGCCGCACGGGTGATGTTGCCGCCGGCGTTGTTGATCAGCAGATGCAGGCCATCGGCGTGGTCTTCCACCCAGTCCAGGATCGCGCGCCGCTCTTCATCGTCGGCCACATCGGCGGCCAGCCCATGCAGCTCGCGCTCGGGAAATTCCTCGGCCAACTCGTCGCGTGCCTGCGCCAGGGCATCGGCATCGCGCGCCACCATCAGCAGATCCGCGCCGAAGGCCAGCAATTCGCGCGCGATGGCAAAGCCGATGCCGGCGCTGGCACCGGTGATGAGCGCGGTCTGTCCATCCAGCCGCCAACGATGGGTTGTCACGTGGGTGATCCTCTTTCAAGACGCCGGAAACGGCCACCGCAGCGCAGTTGACGCGCAACGATGGCCCCGGCGTTAGGATACCGCCACCCCGAGCGAGGTCACGACGATGAAACGGCATTGGATTCCTGCCACCAGCCTGATGCTGCTGCTGGGCGCCTGTCAGCGACCGCAACCTGCACCCACCGAGCAGAAGCCCGAGCCGCAGGCCACCGCCCTGCGCGACCACATCCAGCAGCCGTTGAGCGAGGCGCATGCAATGCAGGCAGCAAGCGATCAGGCCGCAGACGGTCAACGCAAGGCGATCGATGCGGCCACGCAGTAACCGAAGCCTGCTGTCCGACACGCGCGCGTTCCGGTCCCAGCAGCAATGCACGTGCGCGCATGCGATTGCGCGCAAGGCGCGCACTGCCTCTGTGCGCACGGCCAACACGCATGCGTTCGATCGTCCCATGGCTGACTGCCCTTGATCGTGGCGCCATGCGTTCTGCCATCCAATTTGCGTCGTTGGCGCGCCCGCATCGCGGCATCGCCTGAGCGCTGATACAACAACGCCGGCACAAGGCCGGCGTTGTCGATCCATCACGTTGCGAACCTGCCGCGTCAGAACCCGCAGAAGCAGTACGCCAGCGACTTGACCGGGGTGCCGCCCGCCTTGCTGTCGTGCACGGCGTCTTCGACGAAGCGCAGCTGCGTGTCCACTTCCGGCAGCGAGCGTGCTAGCAATGCACGTGCCATGCCCGAATCGCCCAGCATCCAGGCACCCATGCGGCTGCCGGCAAAGCCGCTCATGAACTGCGAGAACGGCGTAGCCGGCTTTTCCACGTAGCGCACGCGGAACTTGCCGCGGCTCAGCTTGGCGCGGTTGGCCGCATCGGCCACCGCTTCGGACATGCCGCCGAACGCGTCCACCAGGCCATGCTGCCTGGCCTGCGCACCGCTCCACACACGGCCGCGTGCGACCTTGTCGATGGCGTCCACCGACTGGTGACGCGCCTGCGCCACCTTGCCGGTGAAGTCGGCGTAGCCCTTGTTGATCACCGCCTGGATCACCTGGCCGGCGGCCGGGTCCAGCGGACGGGTGATGTCGAAGGCGCCGGCAAACCGCGTGGTGCCCACGCCATCGGTGTGCACGCCGATCTTGTCCAGCGCGCGGGTCAGGTTGGGCACCATGCCGAAGATGCCGATCGAGCCGCTGATGGTCGACGGGTCGGCATAGATGCGATCGGCGTTCATGCTGATCCAGTAGCCGCCCGAGGCGGCCAGATCGCCCATCGACACCACCACCGGCTTGCCGGACTGCTTGAGCGCGACCACCTCGCGGCGGATCTGCTCGGAGGCAAACACCTCGCCGCCGGGCGAATCCACGCGCAGCACCACCGCCTTGACCTCGTCGTCGTCGCGCGCCTGGCGCAGCAACGCGGCGGTGGACTCGCCACCGATGCGGCCGGCCGGCTGCTCGCCGCCGCTGATCTCGCCGGCGGCCACCACCACGGCCACCTGCGGGCGGCTGTCCATCGCCGAACGCTGCGCCTGCAGCTGGCTCAGATAGTCGTTGAAACCGATGTTGCGGAAGCCGCTGTCGGCATCGCTGTCGGCCACGCCGCGCTTGGTCAGCAGCGCATCGACTTCCTCGCGGGTCTTGAGCCCGTCGACCAGCTTCTGCTGCAGCGCGAACTTGGCCAGGTCGCCACCGGCGGCGGTCACGCCCTCGGGCAGGGTGTCGATCCCGGCAGTCAGCTGCGCCGGGCTGAGCTTGCGCGCGGTGCCGACATCGGCCAGGTAGCGCTGCCAGACGTCGTTCATCCAGAACAGGTCCGCTTCCTTGGCGTCGGCCGACGCGGCATCGAGGATGTACGGCTCGGCGGCGGACTTGTACTCGCCCACGCGGAACAGATGCACGTCCACGCCGAGCTTGTCCTGCAGGCCTTCGCGGAAGTACTGCCGGTAACGGCCAAGTCCTTCCAGCAGCACGCTGCCCATCGGGTCGAGATAGACCTCGTTGGCCTGCGCGGCCAGCAGGTACTGGCCCTGGCTCATGCTCTCGCTGAAGGCGACGATCTGCTTGCCGGAGGCGCGCAGCTTCTGCAGCGCCGCGGCCACTTCGCGCTGCGAGGCGAAGCCGGCGGGCTGGAACTTGTCCAGGTTCAACACCACCCGCTCGATCTTGCGGTCCTTGCCGGCCGCCTCGATCACCCGCACCAGGTCGCGCAGCTGCACTTCCTCGGCGCTCTTGTCGCCGACCGCCTTGGCCAGCGAGCGGCTCACCGGATCGGCGCTGAACTGCTCGACCAGCGTGCCCTCGGGGTTGATCACCAGGGTGGTGCGCTCGGCCAGCGGCTTGGTGCCGTCGCCCCGCGCGATCGCCACCACGAACAGCAGCAGCACCAGGAACAGGAAACCGAAGAACACCAGGTTGAAGATCAGGCGCCGGGTGAAATTCATCACATCCCACAGGCCGACGAAGAAACTGGCGATGGGACTGCGACGCACGGGGTGGTTCATGGAAAACTCCGTCAAAAGACGCTGTATGCAATTCAATGGTGTCCAGCATACCGGCTGCGTGGCGCGCGCGGCATGCGCTGGAAGTCAGGGGGTCGTGCCGGCAGTCAGTCGCCGGCCGGTCTGCCGGAAGCGCACGCCCATCAGGACCGACGCCACGGTCAGGCCCAGAATCAGACCGATCCACATGCCTTGCGGCCCCCAGCCCAGCCCCAGGCCGAGCCCGGCGCCGATCGGCATGCCGACACCCCAGTACGAGAACATCGCCAGGAACATCGGCACGCGGGTGTCCTTGAGGCCGCGCAGCGCGCCGCTGGACAGCACCTGGATGCCATCGGGAAACTGGAACGTGGCGGCAAACAGCAGCAGCACCGAGGCCAGCGCCGCCACCGCCACGTCATCGGTATAGACGCTCACGATGGCATCGTGGCCCAGCAACAGCACGCTGGCCGACAAGGCCTGGGTGCCCAGCACGATGGCGTAGCCGGCCAAGGCCGCGCGCCGCATGCCGAGCGGATCGCCGCGCCCGACCGCATGCCCGACCCGCACGGTGGTGGCCTCGGCCACGCCCATCGGAATCATGAAGCATAGCTGCGCGACGTTGATCGCAATCTGGTGCGCGGCCGCTTCGGTGGAGCCGAGCCGGCCGATCAACAGGGCGGTGACGATGAACAGGCCGCCCTCCATCAGCACGGTGATGCCGATCGGCAGACCGGTGCGCAACAGGTCGCCGATCGCACGCCAGCGCGGCCCCTCGAGATGGGCGAACAACTGCAGATGCGCAAAGCGGCGCGAGCGCCACAGATACAGCGCAAACACGCTGGCCTGCACCCACATGGTGATCGCCGAGGCCATGCCCAGGCCTTGCGCACCGTGCTCGGCGAAGCCGAACTTGCCATAGGTCAGCGCATAGCCCAGCGGCGCCAGCACCAGCAGGCCGCCAAAGCCCAGCAGCATGGTCGGCAGGGTCCAGTGCATGCCCTCGCTGAGGTAGCGCATGCAGAAGTAGAACGTCAGCGCCGGCCCGCCCCAGCGCACCGCGTGCAGGAAGTCGGTCGCGCCCGGCACGATATCCGGCGCAATCCCGAAGGTGGGCAGCAGCGGCGGCACCGCGCTCAGGAACGCGAACATCACCGCACCCAGTCCCAGCGACAGCCACAGGGCCTGGCGGAACAGCGGGCCGATCTCGTGCTCGCGGCCGGCACCGCGCAGCTGCGAGACCGAGGCGGTCAACGAGATCAGCGTGCCGATCGGCACCAGCATCGGCAGCCATAGCAGCGAGGTGCCGATGGTGACCGCCGCCAGCGTGGCGGTGCCGTGGTGGCCGGCGATGACGTTGTCAACGAACCCGATCAGGCCGGTGGAGACGTGGCCGAGCACCAGCGGCAATGCGAGCAGGCCGGTGGTGCGCACTTCCGCGGCGAAGCGCGGCGTCGCGGAGGTGGGTGCAGGAGAGACAGACATGACAACCGATCGCTGCGCGGACTACGGCCGTGCCGGGAGGCGCTGGCACCGGGTCGCGTGGGGCCGCCATCTTACCCGGACTTGCGACACGGGCAGCTGCTGTCGTCGGCAGGATCACGCCTCGCCGGGAACGCGCGGGGCGGCCGATGCGCCCCGTCAGGCGGCCGTGGTGGCCGGTCCACGGGCCCGGAGCCTGGGCCCGAGCGGATCGCTGTCCTTGTCGTGACGATCGCCACCTGGCAACTGCACTGCCGAAGATGGCCGCCTTGCATGCCCTCCGCGCCGTGTCCGGCCTCGGTGCGTGGCATCGAGGATGGACACCGAGGACACGTGGAGACGCCGCCAGCGCGGGGGCCGGTGCGCCGGCGCCGTCCCGCCGCTGCCGCTTAGCGCGCCAGCTGGCGCTTCAACCAGGCGCTGCGCGTGGCCGGCGCCTGCGCAAGCAGGGCATCGCGCAGGGCATCGCGCTCCTGCGGCGGCGTGCGTTGTGCCAGCATCGCCAGCTGCTCCAGCTGCCCGGCATCCAGGCTGCGCAGCGCCGCCAGCAGCGTGTCGCGCTGCGCTGGCGGCACATAGCCGATCAAGGGCTGCAACTGCGGATAGAACGCGCCCAGTTGCGAACCCAGGCGCCAGCCATCGCGATGCAGGCGATCCATCGCGGTGAACTGTGTGCGCAGCGCGCGCTGCTGGTCGTCGGGCAGGCCATGCAGACGCTCGCGTGCCTGCCGCACCACCACCCGGTCGGTGGCGGTAAGCCCTTTCCAGGCGACATAGCGGGCGCGCAGCTCGGCCCGCTGCGCAGGCGTCAAGGCGTCCCAGCGCGCACGTTGCTGCGCGGCGCTCGGAGTTGCGGCAGTGGACAGTGCGGGCGTCGGCAGGCCGGATTGCACGCTCGCATTGCCTTCCTGCAACGGCGCCGGCAGGGTTTGCGCCGCGGCCACGCCGACCGCGGCCAGCAGCAGCAGGCCACACCCGTTAATTCTCGTCATCGACGGTCTCCAGGCCGGCGGCAGGCGGGTCGGCGGCGGTGGCATGCGCGCCGGATTCGTCGGCCGGCACCGGATGGCCGGCCGCGTACCAGGCGTAGAAATCGGCCGAACGCGCCAGCTCCAGGTCCGGGTCGGCCAGCATCGCCTGGTCGCGCGGATCCAGGCCGGGGCTTGCCACCGCGTCCGGCAGGTCGGCGGCGGGCAGGTCTTCCACCAGCACCGGCGCGGCATCGGTGACGTGCAGCACGCCGGCCGGGGCCTGCGAGACCGGCTCGGGCGGCAGCGCCGGCCGGCGATGCGTCCACCACCAGCCCAGCGCCGCGAGCAGCAGCACCAATGCCAGCACCGCCAGCACGATGCCGGCGTGGCGGCGGTCGATCCGCGGCCACTGCCATTGACGTGCAACCCGCACCCGTGGGGCCGCCGGGCGCCGCGCCTCGGCGGCGGCAGCCACGGGCGCGGCCGCGGCAGGCTGCAACGGCATGCCGGCCAGGGCCGACTCGCGCAGCTGTGCCAGCCGGCTCACCTGCGCCGGCCCGAGGTCGCGCAACTCCCGCTGCGCCGCCTCGGCCAGCACCCGCCAGGCCTGCGCATCCGGGTTGCCGGCCGCATCGCGCGGGCAGGCACGGGCCAGTGACTGCCGGTAGGCCGCCACCTCGATGCCTTGCACCTCGCTGGCGGGTTCTTCTTCCAGCCCGGCCACGATCCGCAGCAGCAGCGCCAGGCGGTCGGCGGTCTGCATCCGCCCCAGGGCGGTGAACGGAGGCAACCAGGTCCCCGGCATGGGCTCGCGCCGTAGCGGCGGAGCGGTTGCCAGCAGGCTCCAGAAGCGCATCGGCCAGCCGGCCATCGGGCGACCCGTCGCCTGGCTGCTGAACGCCCGCAACGCGGCCGCCAGCGCCCGTTCGGCGGCCGCGCCATCGCCACATTGCAGCTGTGCGAGCACCAGAGCCCGGCGTTCGACACCGCGCAGGAACGCTGACAACGCGGCAGGGGTGACGGGGGCGTCGGGAACTACGGTCATGGGAACTCCAGCATCGGCCGGCATGATACCGACGCAATCGTCCCTCGCCGATGGCTTGACAGATCGACCCGGCTGCGTTGCGCCCTGGCGCCACCGACCGCTCTCACCCGCGCAGGTTGTGCACAGCGGCGGGCATACCGATACGCGGCCGTCTGTCAACTGCTGGTTTTTCTTTGTTGCATTCGTGTTTCACGCATAAGTGATTGATCCTTATGGATTTAAGACGTTTGGCTAAAAAATGTCCAACAGGTTGCAGAGGCTAGTGAATCCGCCTTCACAGCGTGGAGCAGGAGACTAATTCACAGGCTTATCCACAGGCAGTGTGGATAAACCCGTTTCCTTAACCCTCACATGGGTTTACGTCGGATTTATCACTTCCGTCACACAAACGCGGCGTAAGCCCCTGTGCGAATCCGGGGACGCGCGGCCGGCGTCTGCCGGGGACTGGACAGGGTCGGTAGACTGGCCGGATGTCCTCGACCGTCGCCACCCTGCGCGTCGCCCTGCCGGTGCCGCTGCCCCAATTGTTCGACTATCTGCCCCCGGCCGAGGCCCCGCTGACCGACCCGGCGCGGGTCGGCTGCCGGGTGCGGGTGCCGTTCGGGCCACGCGAGCTGGTCGGGGTGGTGGTGGAGATCGGGCAGTTGGCCTCTGCCGAGGGGCTGCGCGCGGCGCTGGCCTGGTGCGACGCCGCCCCGCTGCTGGTCGAGGAGCTGGCCCGCTCGCTGCAATGGCTGGCGCGCTACACCCATGCCCCGCTGGGCGAGGCCCAGTCCAGTGCCCTGCCCGGCCCGCTGCGCCGCGGCGAGCCGCTGGCCGACACCCATGCCTGGGCCTGGCAACTGACCGAGGCCGGGCGCACCGGCGCCGCCAGCCTGCGCGCCGGCAGCCGCCCAGCCCTGCTGGCCGCCCTGCTGCTGCCCGGCGCGCTGGGCGAAGAACAGCTGGATCCGTTGCTGCCGCAATGGCGGCAGGCCGCACGCAGCCTGGCCAAGCGCGACTACGCCGCGCGCGTGGCGGTGCCGGCCGACAGCATCCCGCCCCGCCCCGGCAGCGGGCCGCAGCTCAACGACGAACAGCAGGCCGCCGCCGACGCCATCCGTACGCAACGCGGTTTTGTCACCTATCTGCTCGACGGCGTTACCGGCAGCGGCAAGACCGAGGTCTATCTGCAGGCAATTGGCGACTGCCTGGCGGCCGGTCGCCAGGCACTGGTGCTGGTGCCGGAGATCGGCCTGACCCCGCAGACACTGGGCCGCTTCCGCGCCCGCCTGGGCGTGCCGGTGCACGCGCTGCATTCGGGCCTGTCCGATGGCGAGCGCGCGCGGGTGTGGGCGGCGGCCTGGCGCGGCGAAGCCAAGCTGATCGTCGGCACGCGCTCGGCGGTGTTCACCCCGCTGCCCAATGCCGGGCTGATCGTGATCGACGAAGAACACGACGGCAGCTACAAGCAGCAGGACGGCATCCGCTATCACGCCCGCGACTTTGCGCTGGTGCGCGGCAAGGCGCTGGATGTGCCGGTGATCCTGGGCAGCGCCACGCCATCGCTGGAAAGCCTGCACAACGCCTATTCCGGTCGCTACCGGCATCTGCGCCTGTCGCGCCGGGCCGGCGAGGCGCGTCCGCCGCGCGTGCGCGTGCTCGACGTGCGCAAGCGCCCGCTCAAGGACGGCCTGTCGCCGGAAGTGCTGGCCGGCATCGGCGCCACCCTGGCGCGCGGCGAGCAGGTGCTGGTGTTCAAGAACCGCCGCGGCTATGCGCCGGTGCTGCTCTGCCACGACTGCGGCTGGACCGCCGCCTGCCAGCGCTGCAGCACGCCGCTGCACCAGACCCCGATGACCGTGCACGCCGGCGGGCGGCGCCTGCAATGCCACCACTGCGGCGCGCGCCAGCCGGCACCGCTGGCCTGCCCGGCCTGCGCCAGCCTGGCGCTGCAGCCGCAAGGCATCGGCACCGAGCGACTGGAAGAACGCCTGACCGAGGCGTTCCCGGACTTTCCGGTGGTGCGCATCGACCGCAGCACCACCCAGCGCCGCGACGCGCTGGAAACCCAGCTGGCGCGCCTGGGCAGCGCCGCCGGCATCCTGGTCGGCACCCAGATCCTGGCCAAGGGCCACGACCTGCCACGACTGACCATGGTGGTGGTGGTCGGCATTGATGAGGGACTGTTCTCGGCCGACTTCCGTGCCGCCGAGAAACTCTCCCAGCAGCTGATCCAGGTGGCCGGACGCGCCGGGCGCGCCGACCGTCCCGGCGAGGTCTGGCTGCAGACCCACCACCCCGAACACCCCTTGCTGCAGACCCTGGTCAACGGCGGCTACCACGCCTTCGCCGATGCCGAACTGCAGCAGCGCGAGGCCGCGGGATTTCCGCCGTTCGCGCATCTGGCGCTGTTCCGCGCCGAAGCCAAGGACGTGGCGGCGGCCAACCAGTTCCTGCTGGCAGTGCGTGGCCTGACCACGGCGGACAGCACCGCGCCATCGCCCGCGTTTGCTGCAGTGGAATGCTACGGCCCGATGCCGGCACCGATGCCGCGCCGCGCCGGTTTCCAGCGCACCCAGTTGCTGTTGTCCGCGCAACAGCGTTCGGCCCTGCATCGTCTGCTCGACGCGCAGCTGCCGGCGATCCATGCGCTGCCGCAGGCGCGGCGCGTGCGCTGGTCGCTGGATGTGGATCCGATCGATCTGTACTAGTACCGGCGTATCGCGCAAGCGGCGCTGCAGTTTTGTAGGAGCGCACCCGGGCGCGACGCGGCGTTACCGGCAATGCCGTCGCGCCCAGGTGCGCTCCTACACACAACGCGAAGCCAGCGAGCCGCACGGTGGGCTCATGCATTGTAGGAGCGCGCTTGCGCGCGATGTGGCGTTACAGGGAATGCCCCTCGCGCCCAGGTGCGCTCCTACACACAACGCGAGGCCAGCGAGCCGCGCGGTNCTTGCGCGCGATGTGGCGTTACAGGGAATGCCCCTCGCGCCCAGGTGCGCTCCTACACACAACGCGAGGCCAGCGAGCCGCGCGGTGAGCTCATGCGTTGTAGGAGCGCGCTTGCGCGCGATGTGGCGTTACCGGGAAGTCCCCTCGCGCCCAGGTGCGCTCCTACACACAACGCGAGGCCAGCGAGCCGCGCGGTGAGCTCATGCATTGTAGGAGCGCGCTTGCGCGCGATGNCCCCTCGCGCCCAGGTGCGCTCCTACACACAACGCGAGGCCAGCGAGCCGCGCGGTGAGCTCATGCATTGTAGGAGCGCGCTTGCGCGCGATGTGGCGTTACCGGGAACGCCCCCTCGCGCCCGGGTGCGCTCCTACAGACAACGCGAAGCCAGCGAGCCGCGCGGTGGGCTCATGCATTGTAGGAGCGCGCTTGCGCGCGATGTGGCGTTACCGGGAAGTCCCCTCACGCCCGGGTGCGCTCCTACAGACAACGCGAAGCCAGCGAGCCGCGCAGTGGGATCGTGCGTTGTAGGAGCGCGCTTGCGCGCGATGTGGCGTTACCGGGAAGTCCCCTCGCGCCCGGGTGCGCTCCTACACACAACGCGAGGCCAGCGAGCCACGCGGTGGGCTCATGCATTGTAGGAGCGCGCTTGCGCGCGATGTGGCGTTNCGCCCGGGTGCGCTCCTACACACAACGCGAGGCCAGCGAGCCACGCGGTGGGCTCATGCATTGTAGGAGCGCGCTTGCGCGCGATGTGGCGTTGCCGGGAACGCCCCTCACGCCCGGGTGCGCTCCTACAGACAACGCGAAGCCAGCGAGCCGCGCGGTGGGCTCGTGCGTTGTAGGAGCGCGCTTGCGCGCGATGTGGCGTTATCGGGAATGCCCCTCGCGCCCGGGTGCGCTCCTACGCACAGGCCCGACACTCAGGTCAGCGCGGTCATCACGCCACGCTGGTAGGCGGGCCGCGCGCGCAGGCGCCGGTACCACGCCTGAAGATGCGGCAGCGCGGGGCGCTCGATCGGCATTTCGAACCAGGCGTAGATGAAGCTGCCGAGCGGGATATCGCCCATCGCAAACTGTGCGCCGGACAGATACGGCTGCTGCGCCAGGGCCGCATCGGCGCGTGCCAGCAGTTCGCCCGAGCGCGTCAGCGCCGCGGCGATGCGCGCAGGATCGCGCTCGGGTTCCGGTGTGCGCAGCACGCCCCAGAACAGGTCGCGAAACACGCCGGCAAACGTCGAGGTGGTCCAGTCCATCCAGCGATCGCCCAGCGCGCGTTCGGCCGGTGCCTGCGGATACAGGGCCGGCGCATAGCGCGCGGCCAGATAGCGCACGATCGCGTTGGACTCCCACAGCACCAAGGCGCCATCCTGCAGCGTCGGCACCAGCCCGTTGGGATTCAACGCGCGATAGGCGGGCGTGTCGTTACGACCAAACGCACCGCCGACTTCGATCGAGGTATACGACAGCCCGGCTTCCTCCGCGCACCACAGCACCTTGCGCACATTGGTGGAGTTACGCCTTCCCCATAGCGTGATCGCGGCGTCTCCCGCAGCCGGTGGCGTTGCAGCCTCCGCCATCGTCATTTCCCCGCTGCCGGCTTGGGCGTGGTGCGCGCCGGGCGCTTTGTGGAAGTCGCCCGCGTGGCGGCGGCCGCTGGCTGCGCTGTTTTCGCCCACCCGCCCTTGGGCGCATCGCGCACCCACAGGGCCTGCTCGTCCTGCTTGATCTCGAACAGGCCGATCGCGCGCACCAGGTCGCTGAGTTTGCGATAGCCGTAATTGCGTGGGTCGAACGAGGCCTGGTTGGCCACCTGCTTGCCCACCGCACCCAGATGCGCCCAGCCATCGTCTTCGCAGGCACTGTCGATCGCATTGCGCAGCATCTGCACCAGCCGGGTATCGCCGCGCAGCGCGGTAGCGTCCTTGCGGCCGGCGGCGGTGTCGCTGGCCGCTGCCGCCTGCTCGCCCAGTGCTTCGACATAGGTGAACTTGGAACAGGCATTGACGAACGGCGCCGGGGTTTTCTTCTCGCCGAAGCCATACACCTTCATGCCATCGGTGAGCAGCCGCATCACCAGCGGAGTGAAATCCGCATCGCTGGAGACGATCGCAAAGCCATCCAGGTTGCGCGCATACAACAGGTCCATCGCATCGATCACCATCGCCATGTCCGAGGCGTTCTTGCCCGAGCTGTAGGCAAATTGCTGGATCGGGCGAATCGCATATTCGTGCAGCGCCGCTTCCCAATTTTTCAGGTGCGGGCTCTTCCAGTTGCCGTAGGCGCGGCGCACGTTGGCCACGCCATAGCGCGCCACTTCGGCCAGCACCACGTCGATCTTGCCGGCCGGCGCGTTGTCGGCATCGATCAGCAGGGCGATGCGTTTGTCGGGATTGTCGATCATGGTGATTCCTCGAAGGTGTCGGCAGGGTCGGTGTCGCTTGCGGTGTCGCTTGCGTCGTCTGTTCCGGTGTCGTCGGCATCGGCCGATGGCAACGTATATTCGCTGCCATCGTGCAGGGTCAGCACGCCATCGCTCAGGATCTCGCGCTCGGCCCCGCCGCTGACCCAGGTGGCATGCACGCGGCCGCGGCCGCGATCGCCCTCCACGGTGAACACGAAATCGTCGGCGCCCGGCGCCAGACCGGTGCGCACCAGATCCACCCGCATCGTGTGGATCCGGCCGATCCGTTCCTGCACCACGGCATCGTCCTGCAGCGCGGCGCGTGCCTGATCGGCAAACAGCGACCAGCCAAAGACGATCAGCCAACCCAGCGCGCCCAGCACCACCATGCCGATCAGCACCACGCAGGCCGCCAGCCCGATCAGGCCGATCGTGACGCCACTGACCTGCCTTCCAGGCGTCCGTGCGGCAGCCGCTGCCATCGCGGGCGAAGGAGGTGGTGGTGGCAACGGTGGCGGTAATGCCGGCATGCGGTCACCAGATCGACGGGATGCGACATGATGCCGCAGGCGGGCCGCCTTCAGGCGTCATGTTCATTGCCGATGCGGCATGCTGATGCGCCCGCGTCATATTCCATCAGACCTGACGATGACTACTTCCCCCTCCCAAGCTCCGCTGCACCTGGTCGTGGTCGGTGGCGGTTTTGCCGGCTTATGGGCCACCCGCGCGCTCGCTGATCCCGGCATCCGCATCACCCTGATCGACCGCCAGAACCACCATTTGTTCCAGCCGCTGCTGTATCAGGTCGCCACCGCCGGCCTGTCGGCACCGGATATCGCCGCGCCGCTGCGCCACATCCTGCGCGAGCAGCGCAATGTCGAAGTGCTGCTCGGCGACGTCGCCGAAATCGCCCCGGCCCGCCGCGAAGTGGTGCTCGCCGACGGCAGCACGCTCGGCTACGACATGCTGCTGCTGGCTACCGGCGCCACCCATGCCTACTTCGGCAACGATCAATGGGCCGAGCATGCGCCCGGCCTGAAGACGCTGTACGACGCGCTGGTGTTGCGGCGCAAGTTGCTGCTCGCCTTCGAGCGTGCCGAAGCCGAATCCGACCCGGCCGCACGCGCGGCCTGGCTGAGTTTTGCCGTGGTCGGCGGCGGCCCGACCGGTGTCGAGCTGGCCGGCACGCTGGCCGAAATCGCCCGCCACACGCTCAAGAACGAATTCCGTCATATCGACCCGCGACAGGCACGCGTGCGCCTGGTCGAAGCCGGCCCACGCGTGCTGCCCTCGTTCCCGCAGGATCTCACCGACAAGGCGCGCAAGCAGCTCGAGCGTCTGGGCGTCGACGTGCACACCGGCACGCCGGTCACGCATATCGATGCGCTCGGCTACCAGCTCGGCGACACCTTCGTGCCTGCACGCACGGTGGTGTGGGCCGCCGGCGTGGCCGCATCGCCGCTGGCGCGCACGCTCGGCGTGCCGCTGGACCGCGCCGGCCGCGTGCTGGTGCAGCCGGACCTGAGCGTGCCTGGCCATCCGGAGATCTTTGTCGGCGGCGACCTGGCCTCGGTCCAGCAGGACGGCCGCCCGGTGCCGGGCGTGGCACCGGCGGCCAAGCAGATGGGCAAGCACATCGCCAAGGCGATCCGCGCCCGCCATCGCGGCCAGTCCGCGCCGGCCTTCCGCTATCAGGACTACGGCAACCTGGCCACCATCGGCCGCATGGCCGCCATCGTGCATGTCGGCAAGCTCAAGCTCTCCGGCATCGTGGCCTGGTGGTTCTGGCTGGCCGCGCACGTGTACTTCCTGATCGGCTTCCGCAACCGCTTCGTGGTGCTGGTGAACTGGGCGATGGCGTACTGGAGCTACCAGCGTGCCGCGCGCATCATCTTCGGCGGCGCCACCGACGACCCGCCGCCCAGCAGCAAGGACGGATGACAGCGCCGCAGGCCGTACGCGATGCTGTGCGGCCTGATGCGACGGTTCGATCGTGACTACCCTCCTGTTCCTGCTGGATCTGCTCGGCACCTTCGTGTTCGCTCTCAGCGGCGCCACCGTGGCGGTGCGCAACCGCCTGGATCTGTTCGGCGTGCTGGTGCTGTCCTGCGCGGCGGCGGTGTCCGGCGGCATCGTGCGCGATGTGCTGATCGGCGCCACCCCGCCAGCGGCGCTGGTGCATCCGCAGTACCTGCTGGTCGCCTGCCTGGCCGGCGTGGCCGGTTTCTACTGGCATGCGGCGGTGGAACGGCTGCGCAACCCGGTGCAGCTGTTCGACGCGGCCGGGCTGGCGCTGTTTGCGGTCTACGGCACCAGCAAGGCACTCGACTACCAGCTCAGCCCGCTCAGCGCGACCCTGCTGGGCATGCTCAGCGGCATCGGCGGCGGCATCGCCCGCGATCTGCTGGTGGCGCGCACGCCGGTGGTGCTGCAGGCGGAGTTGTATGCGGTGGCCGCGCTGGCCGGCGGCGGCCTGGTCGCGATCGGGCACGTGCTTGAGGTGCCGCAGGCCTGGTCGCTGGCGACCGGCGCGCTGGTGTGTTTCGGGCTGCGTTTCATGGCCATCCGCTACGGCTGGCACCTGCCGGTGGCGCGCCTGCCGGAGTAGCGCGGGCGGCCGCAGCGCGGTCGATCATCGGCGAACGACCACGACGAACAACCACGCGTCTTCGGACTGGACGCAGCACCGGCACCCCACATGCAAACGGCCCGGAAAACCGGGCCGTTTGTGCAACACCTGCAGCATGATCGACGATCAGGCCACGAACAGTGCCTTCATCTTCTTCAGCGCATTCGCCTCGATCTGGCGGATACGCTCGGCCGACACGCCGTACTCGTCGGCCAGCTCCTGCAGCGTCACCTTGGAGTCGGAGTCCAGCCAGCGACGCTTGACGATGTCGCGCGAGCGCGTATCCAGACCGGCCATGCCCTCGCGCAGCAGCTGCAGCTGATTGTCTTCGCTGTCGTGACGCTCGTAGGCCTGCGACGGATCTTCGTCGTTGGCCACCAGGTAGCTCACCGGCGACGGCGGGCCGTGATCGTCGTCTTCGTCGGACGAGGCGTCGAAGCCGATATCGCGACCGGACAGGCGCGACTCCATCTCCATCACTTCACGCTCGGAGACGTTCAGGTCCTTGGCGACGGCCGTCACTTCGGAGGCATTGAGCCAGCCCAGGCGGGTCTTGGACTTGCGCAGGTTGAAGAACAGCTTGCGCTGCGCCTTGGTCGTGGCGACCTTGACGATGCGCCAGTTCTTCAGGATGAACTCGTGCATTTCGGCACGGATCCAGTGCACCGCGAAGCTGACCAGGCGCACGCCCATTTCCGGGTCGAAGCGCTTGACCGCCTTCATCAGGCCGATATTGCCTTCCTGGATCAGGTCGCCCAGCGGCAGGCCGTAGCCGTTGTAGCCGCGAGCGACGTGCACCACGAAGCGCAGGTGGGAATGGACCAGCTCGCGCGCGGCGTCCAGATCCAGCTCGTCACGGAAGCGACGGGCAAGATTCTGTTCCTCATCGACCGACAGCACCGGGATCTGGTGCACGGCACCGATGTAGGCGTCCAGCGAACCGAGCGCACTGGGGATCGGGAGATTGTTTGCCACAAGGGCAGTCGAGGTGATCTGGTTCATAGGGCACCATCTTAGCAGTCGAACTATTGGACTGCCGGGTACAGGAAGAGTTCCCAGCGTTCCATTTATAGGACGTTCGGGGTTTTTGCATCGCCGGCGTTCTACGGCATATCTCCCGAATTTGGACACTTACGCTACCACCGCCGCCCTGCGCAGGCCGTGACAGACACGTCGCGAAATGGAACGGCGCCAGCGCCGTTCAGCCGCTGGCCGAAGTGGTGTCCAGCGCGTTACGCGGCGGCAGCGACCAGTCGATCGGGCCGAGCCCACGCCGCTGCAGATGCTCGTTGGTCCTGGAGAAATGCTGGCAGCCCAGGAAGCCGCGATGCGCCGACAACGGCGACGGATGCGGGGCCTTGAACACGCGATGGCGCGCCTGGTCGATGACCTTGCCCTTGGACTGCGCATAGCTGCCCCAGAGCAGGAACACCAGGCCTTCGCGCTCGCGGTTGAGGGTCTCCACGACATGGTCGGTGAAGCCCTCCCACCCCTTGTTCTGGTGCGCGCCGGCGCGGCCCTGCTCCACCGTCAGCACCGCATTGAGCAGCAGCACGCCCTGGCGTGCCCACGGCATCAGGTAGCCATGGTCCGGCCGCGCGATGCCCAGGTCGCCCTGGAGTTCCTTGTAGATATTGAGCAGCGACGGCGGCACCGGCACGTCGGGCAGCACCGAAAAGCACAGCCCGTGTGCCTGGCCTTCGCCGTGATACGGGTCCTGGCCCAGGATCACCACCTTGACCTGCTCGAACGGGGTGGCGTCGAAGGCCGCAAAGATCTGCGGACCCGGCGGGAACACCCGCGCCCCGGCCGCCTTGCGCTGGCGCAGGAATGCGGACAGTTCCTGCATCTCCGGGCGCAGCAGCCAGTCGCCCACCCGCGCCTTCCACGACGGTTCCAGCTGGATGCGCGCTTCGCCTTCAGCCACGTCGGTCATAGCGTGACGGCCTGGTCCTCGAGCCGTGCCAGGCGCAGCTGGAACAGCACCTTGGTCACCAGCAGACGTTCTTCGATGGGTTTTTGCACCAGATCGTTGGCGCCGGCGCGCAGCAGGTCGGACTGGTTGCGCGGATTGGTGTCGCCGGTCATCACCAGCACCGGCAGGCGACGCTTGCCGTAGGCGAAATCGATGCGGATGCGCTCGACCACGTCGCGGCCGTTGAGTTCGCCCTTCAGGGTCACGTCGGTCAGCACCACGTCGATGCGGCGCTCGGTACGGCCCAGCGATTCGGCGGTGAGCAGCGCGAAGGCATCCTCGGCGGTGAGCACATGCACCACCTTCAGGCTCTGGCGCTCGAGCATGCGCTTGGTCGCCTCGGCCACCACGCGGCTGTCCTCGATATACAGCACGGTCGCGCCGACCACCGGCTCGGGCTGCACATAGCCGCGGATGAAGGTCGCCAGGGCTTCATGGCCCAGCGCCTTGTCGAAATAATCGGTGACGTATTCGGTGAAGCGACGCTCCACCAGATGCTGCTGCGCGTCGCCGGAGACCACGATCACCGGCACATAGGCCTGGCCGGCCGCCTCGCGCACGCTGCGCGCCAGGGTCAGGCCGTCGCCATCGGGCAGCGACAACGAGGTGGTGACCAGATCCACCGCACCGGCTTCCAGTGCCTGGCGCGCCTCGGCGATGCTGGAGCAGCCGATCACCTGCACATTGGGCAGGTCGCGCTGCAACACATCGGCGATCAGCTTGCGCACCAGCTTGGAGCCATCGACCACCATCACGCGCGGCGCATCGCTGATCAGGTGCTTGAGATCCGGTGGATGCATGGCAGGCCTCAGGTCTCGGTGGGACGCGTCTGGCGAAGGAAATGGCCGGTCACCAGCCAGGCCCCCAGCCAGCCCAGGACCAGGGTGCCGACCAGCACCATCGCAGAATGCAGCAGATCCAGCCCGTGCAGGGTAAAGGAACTGCCGTAACTGTCGGCCAGGCTCGCCAACGGCGCGCGCAGCGCCAGCCCGGAGACGGCGATCAGCGCCAGCGCCACGGCGCCGGCACCGAGCCCGTACCAGGCCCCCAGATACAGGAACGGACGCCGGATGAAGCCATCGCTGGCGCCCAGCAACTGCAGCACGCCGATTTCCTCGCGCCGCGACTGGATATCCAGCCGCACCGTATTGCCGACCACCAGCACCGCGCCGATCCCCAGCAGTGCCGACAGCACCTGCACCAGCCGCTCGCCGAAACGCAGCCAGCCATCCAGGCGCTTGCGCCACAGCGCGTCATGCTGCACCTGGTCGGCCTGCGGCAAGGCCTGCAGCGCACCGGCCAGTTGCGCATCGTCGGCCGCATCGGTCGGGGTGACGATCAACAGCGTCGGCAGCGGGTTGTCGCCGAGCGCATCGATCGCCTCGTCGAGCTTTGCGCTCTCGCGCAGCTCGGTCAGCCCCTGCGCTGGCGTGCGCAGCGTGACCCGGGCAACGTCCGGGCGCGCGCGCAGTTCGCCGGCCAGCGCCTGCGCGGCCTCGGCGCCGATCTCGACCTTCAGGAACAGGTTGATCTCGCGCGACTGCTGCACGCTGCCGGCCAGCAACTTGACGTTGTCCAGCGCGATCGACAGCCCCAGCGGCAAGGCCAGCGCCAGCGCCATCACCACGATGGTCAGCAAGGTGGCCCAGGGCTTGCGCATGGCACGGCCCAGGCTGAAGGCGATGCTGTGCAGGTGGTGGTCGATCCACACGCCGAACCGCGAGGGGGCGACGGCTTCGGTATTGGCGGGCTTGCTCATTCGGCCAGATCCTGCGGCGAGATGTCGTCGACCAGCCGGCCGTGGTCCAGGATCAGCACGCGCTTGCGCATCTGCTTGAGCAGGGCCAGGTCGTGGCTGACCACCAGCACGCTGGTACCGCGTGCCGGCAGCTCGGCGAACAACTGCATGATTTCGGCAGCCAGCGCCGGATCCAGATTGCCGGTGGGCTCATCGGCCACCAGCAGGCGCGGCTCGCCGACGATGGCGCGGGCGATGCCCACGCGTTGCTGCTCGCCGGCCGACAACTGCGATGGCAGCGCCTTGTCGCGATGGGCCAGACCGATCCGCTCCAATGCCGAACGCACGCGCTTGCCGATCTCGGCACGGCGGGTACCGCGCAGGATCAGCGGCAAGGCCACGTTCTCGGCGATGCTGCGGTCGTTGAGCAGACGGTGGTCCTGATAGACCGCCCCCACCTGGCGACGATGCAGCGGAATCTGCCGGCCGCGCACCTTGAGCAGGTTGCGCTCGCCCAGCAGCACCGCGCCCTGGCTGGGACGCTCGCTGAGGTGGATCAATTTGAGCAGGGTACTTTTGCCGGCGCCGGAGTGGCCGGTCACGAACAGCATCTCGCCATCGGCCACTTCGAAGCTGACATCGGTCAGCGCCTGGTGGCCACCGGCGTAGTGCTTGCTGACGTTGTCGAAACGCAGAACGGTCATCCGGCGATTATGCCGGAGCGCCAGCGCTTGCGTCGCATCGCCGGAGCCCGGCGATGCGACGCAGGCCGCAAACGATCAGTTGCCGGAGACCAGCGAACGCAGACGACGGCCGATGCGGCTCAGCAGCGACGGGCTGCCGGACGGCTTGGCCGCACTGCGTACCGGCTTGGCGACCACCTGGGTGGGCTTGCGCGGTGCGGCAGGTGCGGGGACCGGTGTGGAGGCCACTGCCGGCTCGGCCCCTTCGACCGGGCGGCCGTTGCGACGCCGGCGCCGCTTGCGCGGTGCGCGCTCGGCATCGGCGACGACGGTGGACGGTGCATCGACCGACGCCGCGGCAACCACCGGGGTTTCGCTCGGCGCGGCCGCTGCCGGGGCTTCGCCTTCCACCCGCGGCTTGCGACGCGGACGCGGCTTGCCGTCGGCACTGCCGCCATCGCGACGACTGCCGCCACTGCCGCTGCGCGATGCGCCGCCCGGGCCGCTGCGGCCACCGCCGCGACGCTGTTCTTCGGCCGCCCGCTGTTCGCGCGCCTCGCGGAAGATCGTGCCGACGCTGTCGCCCGCGTCCTCGTCGGCCTCTTCACCTTCCACCGGCACGCGCGCGGTGCGCGGCAGCGGCGTCAGCAACTCGGAGGTCACCGGTTCGACCGGGATCTTCTGCTCGATGTAGGCCTCGATGTCCGGCAGGCTCATCGCATAGCGCTCGCAGGCGAAGCTGATCGCATCGCCTTCTTCACCCAGCCGCGCGGTGCGGCCGATGCGGTGCACGTAGTCTTCCGCATCGAACGGCAGGTCGTAGTTGTAGACGTACTTGACCCCGTCGATATGCAGGCCGCGCGCGGCCACGTCGGTGGCGACCAGGATCTCGAGCTGGCCCTTCTGGAAGCGGTTGAGCAGCGACTCGCGCTTCTTCTGCGGCACATCGCCCGACAGCACGCCGACCCGGTAGCCATGCCGCTCCAGCGTGCGCGCCACCCGCTCGACGAACGCCTTGGTATTGACGAACACCATGGTGCGCGCGCCTTCGCTGCGCGACAGCAGGCCCAGCAGCAGCGTCTGCTTCTCTTCGTCGGACGGGAAATAGATGCGCTGGCGCACCCGTGCGGCGGTGATGCTCTCGGTCTCGACGACCAGCTTTTCCGGCTCGTTCATGTGCTCGTAGGCGAGCTCGAGCACGCGATGGCTGAGCGTGGCCGAGAACAGCAGGGTCTGCCGGGTGCCGCGCTCGGGCATGCGCCGCAGCAGGAAGCGGATGTCCTTGATGAAGCCCAGGTCGAACATGCGGTCGGCTTCGTCCAGCACGCAGATCTCGCAGGCGTGCAGCGAGACCACCTTGTGCTGCTTGACGTAGTCGATCAGCCGGCCCGGGGTGGCGATGATCACGTCCACGCCCTGCTGCAGCAGCTCGCGCTGCTTGTCGTAGTCCACCCCGCCATAGACCAGCGCAAAGCGCAGGCCCAGGTCGGCGCCGAACTTGACCGCGTCCTTGTGGATCTGGATCGCCAGCTCGCGGGTCGGGGCCAGGATCAGCGCGCGCGGGTCTTCCGGCTTGCGGTCGGCCAGCGCCGGGCGGATCAGCAGGCGGTTCATCACCGCCACCAGGAATGCCAGGGTCTTGCCGGTGCCGGTCTGGGCCTGGCCGGCGACGTCGCCGCCCGGCAGCGCGACCGGCAGGGTCAGCGCCTGGATCGGGGTACAGCGGGTAAACCCGGCGCTCTCCAGCCCGGCGATCAGCGCCGGATGCAGGTCGAACGTGGAAAAAGTCAAATCGGTCAGCGGTTTGTCGCTCATTATTCCGTCTTCGTGAGGCGCCCTGGGCAGCCCGGGCGCGGCTTGCATCGATGCCGACAGCGTCGCAAACTGCGGCTGTTGTGGCGGACAGCGCGGCTTCAGGACTGACACTTGATTCAGTCGCGCAATGCCCCAGTTTAACGCAATGTAGCGGCCTGCCCGTTCGGGCGGGCCGTTTTGGTTTCCAGGAGACCCAACGTGAGCGACAAGGTTCAACATGTCGGCGATGCCGACTTCGACACAGCTGTACTGCAATCCGGCGAACCGGTACTGGTGGATTTCTGGGCCGAATGGTGCGGACCCTGCAAGATGATCGCCCCGGTGCTGGACGATCTGGCCGATACCTACCAGGGCAGGCTCAAGGTTGCCAAGGTCAATGTGGACCAGAACCGCGCCCTGGCCATCAAGTACCACGTGCGCTCGATCCCGATGCTGTTGCTGTTCAAGGATGGCGAAGTGCAGGCCACCCAGATCGGTGCGGTTGGCAAGGGCCAGCTGACCCAGATGATCGACAAGACCCTGGGCGGCGCGGCTGCCTGAGCGGGTGGGCGTCCAGCGATGGGCGCCCGATGATGCGCCGGCAGTTAAACCCTGCTGCGGCAGGCGCTTGCGCGGTTGCGCGCAGCGGTGATAGTGTCAGTCGATCCGGAGCACGTTCGTGCGCCGACGTACCCCTCTAGAAACCTCTTCTAGACTCCCATCACCTAAAGTTCGCCCCCCAGCCGGGCGCTCGCACTCTTAGCGAGGAATCACGCACTTGTCCGATCATCCTTCCTCCGATACCGGGAGCAGCGTCGACGCTCCTGTCGAGAAGCGCGTGCGCAAGCCGCGCGTGAGCAAGACCGCCGCTGCCACCGACGACGGTGGCGCGCAGCAGCCCAACCTGCCCTTGCCCGCCAGCCCCGCACCCGACGCTCCACGTGCCCCGCAGGCACCGTCGCACGCTGCCGACCCGGCACCGGTGCAGACGTCCGGCGATGGCGCCTCCCATGCCGGTCACGCCCCCAGCGCCAACCAGGGCAACCAGGGCGGCGACGCCCATGGCGACTCCCGCGAGGGTGGCCAGACCCAGCAGCAGCGCTTCAACCAGGCGCAGCAGCAGCAGAACCAGAATCAGGCACAAAGCCGCGGTCAGGGCCAGAACCAGGGCCAGTCCCAGGCGCAAGGCCAGGGCCAGGGCCAGGGCCAGGACCAGAATGGCGGCCAGAATCAGCAAGGCCAGGGCCAGGGGCAGAACCAGCAGGGCAACCGCCGTGACCGCTTCCGCAACCGCCGCGACCGTGGCCGCGACCGTTTCGGCAACGAGGGCGGTGGTGGCATGCCGTCGTCCGATGGCAGCAACGAGCCGTTCATCGCGCGTCCGCATCCGGCCGTGCCGGAAGGCTTCCCGGTCTATTCGCTGAGCGATCTCAAGCGGATGCCGGCGCAGAAGCTGCTGGATATCGCCGACCAGCTCAACATCCAGGAAGGCGTGGCGCGCGCGCGCAAGCAGGATGTGATCTTCGCCCTGCTCAAGGTGCTGACCCGCCACGGTGAAGGCGTTGCCGCCGACGGCGTGCTGGAAATCCTGCCCGACGGCTTCGGCTTCCTGCGTGCCGCCGAAGCCAGCTACCTGGCCGGCCCGGACGATACCTACATCTCGCCCAGCCAGATCCGTCGCTTCAACCTGCGCACCGGCGACCACCTGTCCGGCCGCATCCGCTTCCCGAAGGACGGCGAACGCTATTTCGCGCTGTCGATCGTCGACACCATCAATGGCGAGCCGCTGGAAGCCAGCAAGAACAAGGTGCTGTTCGAGAACCTGACCCCGCTGTTCCCGCGCCGGCGCTTCCGCCTGGAACGCGGCGACGGGTCCACCGAGGACATCACCGGCCGCATCCTCGATCTGATGGCGCCGCAGGGCAAGGGCCAGCGTGCGCTGATCGTCTCCCCGCCCAAGGCCGGCAAGACGATGATGATGCAGCAGGTGGCCACGGCCATCACCACCAATCACCCCGAAGTGCACATGATCGTGCTGCTGATCGACGAGCGCCCGGAAGAAGTGACCGAAATGCAGCGCACCGTGCGCGGCGAGGTCATCTCCTCCACCTTCGACGAACCGGCCGCGCGCCACGTGCAGGTCGCCGAGATGGTGATCGAGCGGGCCAAGCGCCTGGTCGAGCACAAGAAGGACGTGGTGATCCTGCTCGACTCGATCACCCGCCTGGCACGCGCCTACAACAACGTGGTGCCCAGCTCCGGCAAGGTGCTCACCGGCGGTGTGGACGCCAACGCGCTGCACCGTCCCAAGCGCTTCTTCGGTGCGGCCCGTAACGTCGAGGAAGGCGGCTCGCTGACCATCATCGCCACGGCGCTGGTGGAAACCGGCAGCAAGATGGACGAGGTGATCTACGAAGAGTTCAAGGGCACCGGCAACAGCGAAGTGCACCTGAACCGTCGCATCACCGAAAAGCGCGTGTATCCGGCGATCGACATCAACCGCTCGGGCACGCGTCGCGAAGATCTGTTGATCGAACCGGAGCTGCTGCAGAAGATCTGGATCCTGCGCAAGCTGCTGCATCCGATGGACGAAATCGCAGCGATGGAATTCCTGCTGGACAAGATGAAGACCACCAAGTCCAACGACGAGTTCTTCAGTTCGATGAAGCGCTGAGTCGCTCGGCGTTTTCGACAAGAAAAAGCCCCGCATCGCGGGGCTTTTTTGTGGGCGCGGCGTCCGCGCACAAGCGCACCGGGTTGTCGCCGCGCAGGCATAGGGCGACTAGGCCAGCCGACGCGAGTCCGCATAGGGCGGCGTGTCCGGATAATCATCCTCGCGCAACCGGGTTTGCAGGTCGCGCCACCATTGCGGGTCGAACAGCTGCGGATGCAGGTGCTTGACCGCTTGCAGCTGCGAGGGCGGCAGGCCCATGAACAGTGCAAAACGCTCGGGAAACACATCGCGTGGGCCGACATGGAACCAGGGTTCGGCAGCCATCTGTTCTTCGTAGGTGGTGGGCGTGGGCCAGTCGCGGAAGGTGCATTCGGTGATCAGGCACAGCTCGTCGTAGTCGTAGAACACCGCGCGCTGATGACGGGTGATGCCGAAGTTCTTCAGCAGCATGTCGCCGGGAAAGATGTTGTTGCGCGCCATGTCCTTGATTGCCTGGCCGTAGTCCAGCGCAGCCGCATGCGCGGCCTCGGGCAGTTGTTCGCGCAGGTAGAGATTGAGCGGGCGCAGGCGGCGCTGCACGTAGCACAGCGCGATCAGCACGTCCTGGCCATCTTCGCTCAGACTCGCGGCACAGCTGGTCTGCAGCTCTTCCAGCAGCGCGGGCGCGAAACGCGATTTGGGAAAGCGCAGGAAGCGATACGGCTGCGCGTCCAGCAGGCGGCCGATGCGATCGAGCTGGAACACCAGCTCGTACTTGCCCTCCACCTGCGCGCGGCTCATGGTCTTGGGGTAGGCGAAGCGGTCGCGAATCAGCTTGAACACCAGCGGATAACTGGGCAGCGTAAACACCACCATGACCATGCCGGGCGTGCCATCGGCATGCACCAGCTGCTCGGCCGGATGTGCCTGGAAATGGCTGAAAAAGGTGCGATAGCGCTCGGTCTTGCCCTGCTTGGCGCGCCCGAGCATCGTGTACAGCTCGTCGACCGGCTTGTGGGTGAGCAGGCTGCGCAAGAACACCACCGCATCGCCGACGGTGGACAGATCGGCCTGGAAGTAACTGCGCGAGTTGCTGAACAGTTGCGCGACATCGCTGCGCCGGGTCAGCACCGCTTCGGCGCGCAGGCCGGCGTCGTCGTTGACCAGGGCGATGACGCAGGGCGAGAAGCGATGTTCGCCGAACACCCGGCCGACCAGGTAGGCGCGGCGCTCGCGATAGAACACGGTCTCCAGCAGTTCCACGCTGCGCACCGGGTGCTCGCCCCAGTGCGCAAGATCGTCGAGCAGGCGCACCGCGATCGCCGCTGCGCAGCGGGTGCGATGCGCATACGGCACGTCGAAGGAATAATCGCCGAGCACGCGCACCAGCATGTCGGTCAGCCGGCCGGGCGAGACCGCGTAGGTATGCCGCGCCACCGGCACGGTGATCGCATCGGTCGGCTCGATATCCAGCGCGATGAATTCGATCTCCGCATCCACGCCGTGGGTGCCGAAGTAACGCCGGGTCAGGGTGTTGTAGAAGGTCTTGTACAACTCCTGATCGATCAACCCGGTCAGCAGCGCGGCGTAATGCTCGCGTGCGCGCATCCACAGCGCGCGATCGTGCGCCTGCCCCAGCAATACCGCGCGCAGGCGCAGCATGCATTCGCTGATGTACTGGTCGTAGAGCGCGATCCGCGCCACCGCATCCTCGCGTGCGCCGCTCCAGTCGCGCGTCTCGAAGCGCTGCTTGGCGCGTGCGGTGATCTCGGCAAACCGGGCGTGGTAGTCCTCGAAGGCCTCGTACACGGCATGGGCAATCGCCAACGCGCGGCGCTCGGACTGCGGCGGTAACGGAAGTGGGCTCATGGCGGCAGTGTACCCAGCGTGGGGCGTCGGACGACACGCAATGTCGCAAGTGGCCTCGGCAGCATTACGACCTCGCTGAAGATACGATCCTGGCAAACGTACGGCAACGGGCGCGACTGCACGCGGGAAATCCAGCCGGTTCTGGCAAACGTACGGCAACGGCCGCGACTGCGCGCGGGAAGTCCAGCCAGTTGACGCACTTGCCACAGAGAGAGATTCGTCAGGGACCTGCAGACACCGCATATGCTATTTCTGGCTTCAGGGTTTTCTGGAGCAACAGAAAGCTTGTGCTCTTTCCACTGGCCTGGCCTTTCTTGAGGACGCGCGACCCAGCCTTGCTGGAACCAGGCAGCGGCGCAATCGCGGGGCGTCGTTACGCTTTCTTCCATCGGCTGCAGGCCAGAGTTTGTCAGGATCTGTACAGACACCGGGCAACGCAGATGCTGCCATCAGACCCTTCACGCATACCGATCAGTAGCATCGTCGGTAACGTGGCGCGCTACCGCTGTTGATACAGGATCAGGCGATGTTGTTGCGCCAGGCAGACACGTCGTGTCTGGCGCCACTGTTTCCCGACAAAGCCGCAACAATGCAATGACAAGGAATACGCATGCAGTTGTTGGTCCTGAGCGAGGTACAGATCTATGGTGATGCGCTCGATTCACTGCTGCGTACCGCACAGGCACAGATCACAGTGACCCTGGCCACCAGCATCGGCGGAGCCGTCATAGAAATGGAAAAGCGTGCAATGGATGCCGTGCTGCTGGATGTGGGCGCCGATGGCGTTCTGCCAAGCCTGTCAGCGCTCAGGCGTCGTTGGCCACAGACCTTGATGGTGGCATTTGGATTAAGTTCTTCCAGTCAGGAGGTGATCTGCAACGGCGCAAGCATGAATTACATCTTTGGCCGTCAAGTGGGCGTCGAAGAAATGCTGAGCGTCCTTGGCAACAACTTCCACGAACGTCCTCCCAACAGACGCGCCATGTCGGCCTCACCACAACCGACGATGTACCGACTCACCCCACGCGAGCGTGAGGTGGCCGACCTGTTATCGCGCGGACTGAGCAACAAGGAAATTGCACGCAATCTGCGTATCGAACTGGCTACCGTAAAAAATCACGTACACAGCGTGCTCAGAAAGACCGATGCACGCACACGCCTGCAAGCGGTGGTGAACATCGGCGCCGCTTTTTCGATGCCTTAGACCAGGGCCAGTGCAACGGGTGCAACGGTCTTGGCCACATCGAGCACGGTGTCATACCAGGCTTTATCGTAGCCTTCGTCGTTTGGCGTGCCTGCACTAACCGCAGGCGTGAAGCCCTTGGTCTGCATTGCCTGGGTCACCATCGGCAACACGATCGGCAATGCCGTGCTCACTGCCCGGCTGATGCTGTCGTACCACGCTTTTTCATCCACGCTACCCACGGCCAGGCTCTGCGCCTGCGCTGCCGGTGAAAATCCCTTGCTTTGAATCGCCTGGGTCACGATCGGCAGCACGATCGGCAGTGCCGTGCTGACCGCGCGGGTAATGCTGTCGTACCAGGCTTTCTCACCCACGCTGCCTGTGGCCGGGCCTTGCGCTTGCGGTGAAAAACCCTTGCTCTGCATTGCCTGGGTCACCATCGGCAATACGATCGGCAACGCCGTACTTACGGCGCGGCTGATGCTGTCGTACCAGGCTTTTTCATCCACGCTGCCCACGGCCAGGCCTTGCGCCTGCGCTGTTGGCGAAAAGCCCTTGCTTTGCATTGCCTGGGTCACGATCGGCAACACGATTGGCAATGCCGTGCCCACCGCGCGGGTGATGCTGTCGTACCACGCCTTGTCTACCGAAAGCGATTGGCCGGCGAGCAGGGCCGAGGAATTGAAACCACTGGAGATGGATGCGGACATGACGTTGACCTCTGAAGGATGCGAAGAAAGAGGGGAATCATTGGCAGGCGAAGAGACGGCAAGCGGGTCGAGCTTCAAAAAGCTCAACTGCCCCATTCCAGCCGGCTTGATCGGCAACTTGATTGCGGGCGTCTGCTTCACGAACAGACGTCGAAGCGTGTTTCCCGCTCCTAGGACAAGGTCGATGGATGAGCGTGCTGCGCCAGGCTGATCGACCTGATCCAGCAAGGCGTATGTAAAGGCAGACATTCCGTTGGTTTCTGGCGTGGACGCAGATGCGGTCTCATCGGCTTGTGCGGCGGATATGAGCAAGCCTTTGGACGCCGGAAGCGTGAGCGTGGTGACCGTTGCATCACCGGTGCCGGGTACATACCCCTTCGACGCAGGGGGCAGGACCAACCCGAATGGTCTGAAGGACACTGCAGTAGGTTCAAATCCTTTGGAGCTAGTTACCGGGCTCGTCGGCGCCTCGGCAGTCCAGAACTTGGACTTGACGACATGGGCAATCCTGCCGTCTTCAGCAATGAAGAGTTTCTCCAAACCACCGGAGAAGCATGTATCCAGAACGATCGTCAGCACACCATCCGGCACCGATACCATTGCAGCCGCCAATTCGGTGTCATCGAGGAACTGGCTGTCCTGCGTCACCAGCGCCTCGCGCAACTCGCCGTTGATCTGCGGCCGGTAGCCATGACCGGAGTAGAAGAACACCAGACGATCCTGCTGCGTGGCTCCATTGAACAGCCATGCAAGTCCGTCCAGAACCGCATGCTTGCTTGCCTGCTGGTCGGTCAGCGCCTTGATTTCCTGAAATGCAAATTTGGACTGCAGGTGCGTTGAAAATGCGGTTGCGTCCTGTACACAACTCGGTAGTGCATTGGTCCCTGGGTAGTTGTTGATACCAACTACAAGCGCTCGCGTTGTCATCGGGAAGACTCCCTTGTATCGCGTCGATCGTTGCCCGGCGGTTTGCCGAGTAATCCAATGCTGGTCGCGTTTGTGCGAACCGGCCATGCATCGATGGATCCGGTTTTTATCCTCCATCGTGCCCAGATCCGTGGATCCAACGACCCAGCCGAACGCTCAAGTGTGCCTAACGGCGCATTGGCATGGACGAGCACGCCAATGGTTGGCGATGGTTGGCGTTAGCGAACGCCAGGATCTGGGAAAGGCACCCGCAACGGCATACGCGATCGCACGCTGGCTGCCTTCTCATCGGTGCCGCGGAAACAGAACGACCCGCTTCCTTCGAAGCGGGTCGTGGGGACATGCATGCGGACACGCCGCCTCAGAAGGCGGCTTCAGCCATCAGGATCAGGCTTTAAGCGTCGCCAGTACGTCGTTGAAGGTCTTGCTCGGGCGCATCGCTTCGCTGACCTTGGCCAGGTCCGGGTGGTAGTAGCCGCCGATCTCCACCGGCTTGCCCTGCGCGCCGTTGAGCTCGGCGACAATCGTGGCTTCGTTATCGGTCAGGGCCTTGGCCAGCGGCGCGAACTTGGCCTGCAGCGCGGTGTCTTCGGTCTGTGCGGCAAGGGCCTGCGCCCAGTACATCGCCAGATAGAAATGGCTGCCGCGGTTGTCGAGTTCGCCGACCTTGCGTGCCGGCGACTTGTTGTTGTCCAGGAACTGGCCGTTGGCCACGTCCAGCGCCTTGGCCAGCACCGTGGCCGACGGGTTGTCGTAGCGGTTGCCCAGATGTTCCAAGGAGGCGGCCAGAGCCAGGAACTCGCCCAGCGAATCCCAGCGCAGGCTGTTCTGCTCGACGAACTGCTGCACGTGCTTGGGCGCCGAGCCACCGGCGCCGGTTTCGAACAAACCGCCACCGGCCATCAGCGGCACGATCGACAGCATCTTGGCGCTGGTGCCCAGCTCCAGGATCGGGAACAGGTCGGTGAGGTAATCGCGCAGCACGTTGCCGGTGACCGAGATGGTGTCCTGGCCCTTGCGGATGCGCTCCAGCGAGAAGGTGGTCGCCTCCACCGGCGGCAGGATGCGCAGATCCAGGCCGTTGGTGTCGTGATCCTTCAGATAGGTTTCGACCTTGGCGATGACCTGCGCATCGTGGGCGCGGGCCTTGTCCAGCCAGAACACCGCAGGCGTCTCGCTCAGGCGCGCACGTTCGACGGCCAGCTTGACCCAGTCCTGGATCGGTGCGTCCTTGACCTGGCACATGCGCCACAGATCGCCGGCTTCCACCGCATGTTCGAACACTGTGTTGCCCTTGTCGTCGGTGACCTTGACGGTGCCGGCGGCGGGAAGCTGGAAGGTCTTGTCGTGCGAGCCGTATTCCTCGGCTTTCTGCGCCATCAGGCCGACGTTGGGCACCGAGCCCATGGTGGACGGATCGAACGCGCCGTGCGCTTTGCAATTGTCGATCACGGCCTGGTAGACATCGGCGTAGCAGCGATCCGGGATCACCGCCTTGGTGTCCTGCAGCTTGCCTTCGGCATTCCACATCTGACCCGAATCGCGAATCATCGCCGGCATCGATGCATCGACGATCACGTCGCTGGGCACATGCAGGTTGGTGATGCCCTTGTCGGAATTGACCATGGCCAGGGCCGGGCGCTGCGCATATTCGGCCTGGATATCGGCCTTGATCTGCGCCTGCTGCGCTTCCGGCAGCGTGGCGATGCGTGCGTACAGGTCGCCGATGCCGTTGTTGGGATCGAAGCCGACCGACGCGAGCGCCTCGGCATGCGTGCGCAGCGTGTCCTTGTAGAACTCGCCGACCACCACGCCGAACAGCACCGGGTCGGAGACCTTCATCATGGTCGCTTTCAGATGCACCGAGAACAATACGTCCTTGGCCTTGGCATCGGCGATCTGCGCGTCGATGAAGCTGGCCAGCGCGCGCTTGCTCAGCACGGCGGCATCGACGATCTCACCTGCCTTGACCGCGACCTTTTCCTTCAACACGCTGCTGCTGCCATCGTTGCCGACGAACGCGATCTTCAACGCGCCGGCAGCGGCCACGGTGGTGGATTGCTCGCTGCCGAAGAAGTCGCCCTCGTCCATGTGCGCCACGTGCGACTTCGAATCGCTGCTCCACTTGCCCATGCGGTGCGGATGCTTGCGTGCGTAATTCTTCACCGACAGCGGCGCGCGGCGATCGGAGTTGCCCTCGCGCAGCACCGGATTGACCGCGCTGCCCTTGACCTTGTCATAGCGCGCCTTGACGTCCTTTTCGGCATCGTCCTTGGGCGTGTCCGGATACGCCGGCAGCGCATAGCCCTGGCCCTGCAGTTCAGCGATGGCGGCCTTGAGCTGCGGCACCGAGGCGCTGATGTTGGGCAGCTTGATGATGTTGGCTTCCGGCGTGGTGGCCAGCTCGCCCAGCTCACCGAGGTCGTCGGCGATCTTCTGCGCGTCGCTCAGGTGTTCGGGAAACAGCGACAGGATGCGGCCAGCCAGCGAGATATCGCGGGTTTCGACCACGATGCCGGCGGTATCGGTATAGGCATCGATGATCGGCAGCAGCGACTGCGTGGCCAGATACGGTGCTTCGTCGGTGAGCGTGTAGATGATCTTCGGTGTCTTCGACATAAGGTGCGATGGCTCGTGTGGTCGGAGGGAGCGCCGGCGGTCGCGGTACTGGCGTTGGCGTGCGCGACGCAGGTCGCTGCTGGCACGCCGATCGGCCAGCGCGTGGAACGCGGCGATGGATCAGCACGACATTGTCGCGTCTGAGCCGCGCCCGGGTAAAGCGACCACAGGCGGATGCTCCATCCCGCCACCCGACCAATGCAATGGATGCAGTTGTAACGACCAGGCCATCCATGCGAAAGGGCGCGACCTTGCGGCCGCGCCCTTGCTGCATCGCCCGGCGCGTCGAGCATGCCGTACTACGTGGTACCGCCATCGTCGCGTGCCTGGAAATGGCCGTTGCCGGTCATCGCTCGCATGCGATACGCGATGCACCCGATCGCTGGCGCGCTTACTTCACCGTCACGGTCTGCGGCGTACCGGCCGGCTTGCCATCCACCATTGCCTGCACGGTATAGGTGCCGGCGGGCCAGCCATCGGGCTTGCTGAAGCTCAGGTTGGTGGTCTCGGCTCCACTGGTGTTGAGCGTGGCGGTCTGTTCGCCGGCAACCTGGCCGTCCTGGTAGGTCATCTTGGCCGACACCGGGACGTTGCTGGCCGTGCCGTCGGTCTTGATCGACACGATGATGGTGCTCTTGGTCCCGATGCTGGCCGACGGCGTCACGCTCTTGTCGGCAGCGGCCTCGGTGCCGACCACCACGCTGGAAACCGCGACTGCCGATCCGGCAGTGGCAGCGCTATCGGTGCTGGCAGCGCCGGTCGCGGTGCTCTGGCCGGCCTGGTCACTTGCCGGCGGCGTTGCGGCCGGACCCGGCATCGCGTCGGTCGCGGCGCCGGAGGTCGGATCCTTGGACACGCTGTCGTCGTCGGCCTTCTTGCTGCAGCCGGACAAGGCGAGGACGCCGGCCAGTGCAATGGCGATGGTGCTGGAAACGGAAGGAGTACGCATGGATCAATCTCCGGAGATCAAGAGGAAAGTGGGTTTCGAAACGGAGGCCTGCAGACGCGCCAGGTGCGCGAGGCGAGACTCGCTCAGGATTTCGGCGGCAACTGCAGGACCTGCCCGGGAAAAATCTTGTCCGGATCCTTGAGCGTTTCGCGGTTGGCCTCGAAAATACGTGGCCACGCATTGCCGTCGCCGTAATGGCGCTTGGCGATGCTGGACAGGCTGTCGCCCGCCTGCACGGTGACCGACTCGCCGACCAGTTGCGCGGTGCTCTGCACGCTGGTGCGGACGTTGGAAAAATCCGCCGCCGGAGCAACCTCTGCGGTGCTGTCGACCGAGGCGGTCACGTTGGAAAAATCTGCTTTCTTGTCGACACTCATTGCCGCAATCCCTTTGCATCACGATGGACTGCAGGGTGCGCGGTGCGCTGTTAAGCGTGGATCGCGCCACCGTGAAGCTGGCGCGATCCCGGAACGGGCGTGGTTACTGGCGCAGGTCGCGAAAGATCGACAGCGGTGTCGGCACGCTGGGCGAGCTGCGCAAGGGGTTGATGTCCAGCCCGCCACGGCGGGTGTAGCGCGCCTCGACCACCAGCCACTGCGGCGCGCAGCGGAGCAGCACGTCATTGAAGATCCGCTCCACGCATTGCTCGTGAAACTCGGCGTGGTCGCGGAAACTCACCAGATAGCGCAGCAGGCCTTCGCGGTCGATCGGCGCGCCGCGGTAGCGCAGCGTGACACTGGCCCAATCCGGTTGGCCGGTGACCGGGCAATTGGATTTGAGCAGGGCCGAACCCAGTACTTCTTCCACGACCGGGCGTGCGTGCGCCGACAGATACGCGGCATTGGGCGGGCCGTAGTCGTCGATGCTGACGTCCAGCGCGTCGATCGATTCGCCCTCGCCGACCGCATCGATCGGCGGCAGACCGAAGTCCACCGTCACATCGGCACCGGCGCGCGTGGACAGGTCGGTGGCAATGCGCGTGCGCACCGCTTCGGCACTGTTGAAACGAGTGGCATTGAGCGAATTGAGATACAGCTTGAGCGACTTGGATTCGATCAACGACGGCGAATCGCAGGGCACGTGCAAGGTGGCGGTGGCCACGCACGGCTTGCCCTGTGCATCGAGCCAGCTCAGTTCATAGGCATGCCAGCGATCGCGCCCGATGAAGGGCAAGGCACCGCGCAGGCCGATCGCCTCGCGCCCGGCCACGCGCGGGATCGGAAACAGCAGCGACGGGTCGTAGCCACTGGGATAGGCAACCTCGCGACCGAGAGTGGAATCTTCTGGAGTATTCATTGCAGCATTTTAGGCCGGACGGGCTGGCCCTGAGGTATATGGCGAACGCGGGAGCGCGCTGCCGACGGCAGGCCGCTCCAAGCAGACCGCTGCCCGACGGATCGCCACCGGTCAACGGGAACCGTGCAACTGCACACGATTCCCCATTCCCGAATCCCGATTCCCGAATCAGCCAGCCTCCGCCTGATGCAGGTAATCCAGCGACACCTGCAACAGCGCGCGCAAGCCCACATCCAGCGACGATTCGTCGAGCAGGAACTGCGGCGAGTGATTGCTGGGCGCGGTGGCCGGGTCGATGCCCTTGGCGGTGGAGCCGACGAAAAAGAACATCGACGGCACCTGCTGGGCGTAGAACGAGAAGTCTTCGGCGCCCATCTGCAACGGCGGCTCGTAAACATTGTCGGCGCCGACCACGGCCTGCAGGCTGGGCAGCATCTTCGCCGTCAGCGCCGGGTCGTTGACCGTGGCCGGGTTGCCGGGCTGGTCCGGCACCTGCGCCTGCACGGTGGCGCCGTGGGCGGCGGCAGTGTGCTCGGCCACCGTCTTGAGATCGGCGAAGATCTGCTGGCGCATGCCTTCGTCGAAGGTGCGGATGGTGCCGACCATCTCCACGTCGTCGGGGATGATGTTGTAGCGGATGCCGCCCTTGATCGCGCCGAAGCTCAGTACCGCCGGCTGCTTGGACAGGTTGGCGCGGCGGCTGACCACGGTCTGCGCGGCGCCGATCATGTCGGCACTGGCCACGATCGGGTCGATGCCGTTCCACGGCGCCGAGCCATGCGTCTGGCGGCCGATCATCTTGATCGCGAAACGGTCCGAGGCTGCCATCAGCGGGCCACTGCGCACGGCGATCTTGCCGGCCTGCACGCTGGAGAACACATGCAGGCCGAACACCGCCTGCGGCGTGAAGTCGGCAAACAGGCCTTCCTTGAGCATCAGCGACGCGCCGCCCTCTTCGTTGCCCGGCGCGCCTTCCTCGGAGGGCTGGAAGATCAGCATCACTTCGCCCGGCAGCTGCTCGCGCATGCCCACCAGCGCCTCGGCCACGCCGAGCAGGATCGCGGTGTGGGCGTCGTGGCCGCAGGCATGCATCACCCCGACCTGCTCGCCGCGGTACTCGGCGGTGGCCTTGGAGGCAAACGGCAGCCCGGTCTGCTCCTTGACCGGCAGCGCGTCCATGTCGGCGCGCAGGGCGATCCTCGGGCCCGGCTTGCCGCCCTTGATGATGGCCACCACGCCGTGATGGGCAATGCCGGTGCGCGGCTTCAGGCCCAGCTTGCGCAGCTGCGCGGCCACCGTTGCGGCGGTGCGCTCCTCGCGGTTGGACAGCTCCGGATGCTGGTGGAAGTCGCGGCGCCACTGCACCAGCTTGGTCTGCAGCGGCGCGGCGGCGGCCTGCACCTCGGGCCGGGGCGCGGCCTGGGCGGCGGCCAGGGTGGGCAGGGCCAGCAGCAAGGCGCTGGTCAGCAGGCGGGAGTGGCGCATCGGCAATCCTCTGAAGGTGGTTGCTTAATGTAGTGCAGGCGCGCGCCCGGCGGGCTGCAGTGGGCCTCGATTCAGTCCTGCGGTCAACCGCATCGGCCCTGACGCGTTGCCGCTGCACTGCACCTGTGAACGTTGTGGTCGTTTCGCCTGGCGAGCCGTTACTTCAGTAACGCTCAATTGCCTGATCGCAACGATATGCTGCGCACAGCCGCCCCACGGTCGCACCAGCGCCCGGCCCGCCATCAGGAGTTGTCGCATGTCGCGTTTTTGGAAGATCACACTGCTGGTCGTAGCGGTGCTCGTCGTGGTGTTGGTCGCAATGCGGATGGGCGGTGGGGGCGACCACGGCAAGCAGGCAGACGCGCCGGACGGCAATGGCACCGGGAACAGCGGCCCGGTGCCGGTCACGGTCGTGGCCGCCACCACCCAGGATGTGCCGGTCTACGCCAGCGCGCTGGGCACGGTGACCGCGCTCAATACGGTCACGGTCAGCCCGCAGGTCGGCGGCCAGCTGATGAGCCTGAACTTCAAGGAAGGCCAGGAAGTGAAGAAGGGCGAGCTGCTGGCGCAGATCGACCCGCGCACCCTGCAGGCCAGCTACGACCAGGCGCTGGCGGCCAAGCGCCAGAACCAGGCGCTGCTGGCGACCTCGCGGGTGAACTACCAGCGCTCCAACGACCCGGCCTACAAGCAGTACGTCTCGCGCACCGATCTGGACACCCAGCGCAACCAGGTGGCGCAGTACGAGGCGGCGGTGGCGGCCAACGATGCGCAGATGCGCTCGGCGCAGGTGCAGTTGCAGTTCACCCGCGTGACCGCGCCGATCGACGGCATCGCCGGTCTGCGTGGCGTGGACGTAGGCAATATCGTCAGCGCCAGCTCCACCATCGTCACCCTGACCCAGATCCGTCCGATCTACGTGTCCTTCAACCTGCCCGAGCGCGAGCTGCAGGCGGTGCGCAGCGGCCAGGCGGCCGCCCCGCTGGACGTGGCGGCGCTGGATCGCGGCGATGCGCACGTGATCAGCGGCGACGGCAAGCTGGAGGTGATCGACAACCGCATCGCCGCCGACAGCGGTACCTTCGGCGCGCGTGCGATCTTCGCCAACACCGACAACGCGTTGTGGCCGGGCCAGTTCGTCAACGTGCGCCTGCAGTTGCGCACCATCTCCGGCGGCACCGTGGTGCCGACCCAGGCCGTGCAGCGCGGCCCGAACGGCGACTACGTCTACGTGGTCGGCAGCGACAGCACCGCGCAGATGCGCACCGTGGTGCAGGGGGTGGAAGTAGACGACAGCCATGTGCAGCTCACCAAGGGCCTCAAGCCGGGCGAGCGGGTGGTGACCGAAGGCCAGTTCCGGCTCAAGCCAGGCAGCAAGGTCAGTGCGCTCAAGCCCGGCGAAACCCCGCCGGAGCCGACCGAGGCCGAACTCAAGGCCGCGCAGAACAAACAGGAGCGCGGCGGCAGCGGCCGTCGCGGCGGCGGCCCGCGTTGATGCCTGCCTGACCGCTGGCGACGGGAACGCCCCGTCGCCGGTGCGCGTCGGCACCGCATGCGCCGGCATCGATTGACGTCTCCAGCAAGGACACCCCCGTGGGCTTTTCGACCATCTTCATCCGCCGCCCGATCGCCACCTCGTTGTTGATGGCGGGCATCCTGCTGCTGGGCATCCTGGGCTACCGGCAATTGCCGGTCTCGGCGCTGCCGGAAATCGACGCGCCCAGCCTGGTCGTCACCACCCAGTATCCCGGCGCCAACGCGACCACCATGGCCTCGCTGGTGACCACGCCGCTGGAGCGCCAGTTTGGGCAGATCTCCGGGCTGCAGATGATGACCTCCGATTCGTCGGCGGGCCTGTCCACGATCATCCTGCAGTTCTCGATGGACCGCGACATCGACATCGCCGCGCAGGACGTGCAGGCGGCGATCCGCCAGGCCACCCTGCCCTCGTCGCTGCCGTACCAGCCGGTCTACAACCGGGTCAATCCGGCCGACGCGGCGATCCTCACGCTCAAGCTCACCTCCGACTCGCTGCCGCTGCGCGAGGTCAACCGCTACGCCGATGCGATCCTGGCCCAGCGCCTGTCGCAGGTGCCGGGCGTGGGGCTGGTGTCGATCGCCGGCAACGTGCGCCCGGCGGTGCGCATCCAGGTCAATCCGGCGCAGCTGTCGAACATGGGCCTGACCATGGAGTCGCTGCGCAGCGCGCTGACCCAGACCAACGTCAGCGCGCCAAAGGGCTCGCTCAATGGCAAGACCCAGTCCTACAGCATCGGCACCAACGACCAGCTGGTGGACGCGGCGCAGTACCGCGAGACCATCATCAGCTTCGCCAACGGCCGCCCGGTGCGGCTGGCCGATGTGGCCAACGTGGTCGACGGAGTGGAGAACGACCAGCTCGCCGCCTGGGCCGACGGCAAGCCGGCGGTGCTGCTGGAGATCCGCCGCCAGCCCGGCGCCAACATCGTGCAGACGGTGGAGCAGATCCGCAGCATCCTGCCGCAGCTGCAGGCGGTGCTGCCGGCCGACGTGCACCTGGAAGTGTTCTCCGACCGTACCGAAACCATCCGCGCCTCGGTGCACGAGGTGAAGTTCACCCTGGTGCTGACCATCGCGCTGGTGGTGGCGGTGATCTTCGTGTTCCTGCGCCGGCTGTGGGCCACCATCATTCCCTCGGTGGCGGTGCCGCTGTCGCTGGCCGGCACCTTCGGGGTGATGGCGTTCGCCGGCATGTCGCTGGACAACCTGTCGCTGATGGCGCTGGTGGTGGCGACCGGTTTCGTGGTCGACGATGCGATCGTGATGATCGAGAACATCGTGCGCTACATCGAACAGGGCAAGAGCGGGCCGGAGGCGGCCGAAATCGGCGCCAAGCAGATCGGCTTCACCGTGTTGTCGCTGACCGTGTCGCTGGTGGCGGTGTTCCTGCCGCTGCTGCTGATGCCCGGCGTGACCGGGCGCCTGTTCCACGAGTTCGCCTGGGTGCTGTCGATTGCGGTGGTGATCTCGATGCTGGTGTCGCTGACGCTGACGCCGATGATGTGCGCCTACCTGCTCAAGCCCGACGCCCTGCCCGAAGGCGAGGACGCGCACGAACGCGCCGCCGCCGCTGGCAAGACCAACCTGTGGACGCGCACCGTGGGCGCCTACGAGCGCAGCCTGGACTGGGTGCTGGCGCACCAGCCGCTGACCCTGGCGGTGGCGATCGGCGCAGTGGCGCTGACCGTGGTGCTGTACGTGGCGATCCCCAAGGGCCTGCTGCCCGAGCAGGACACCGGCCTGATCACCGGCGTGGTGCAGGCCGACCAGAACGTGGCATTTCCGCAGATGGAGCAGCGCACCCAGGCGGTGGCCGCGGCGCTGCAGAAGGACCCGGCGGTGACCGGCGTGGCCGCCTTCATCGGCGCCGGCACCATGAACCCGACCATCAACCAGGGCCAGCTGTCGATCGTGCTGAAGACGCGTGGCGAGCGCGAGGGCCTGGACGAGGTGCTGCCGCGCCTGCAACAGGCGGTGGCCGGCATTCCGGGCGTGGCGCTGTTCCTCAAGCCGGTGCAGGACGTCACCCTGGACACCCGCGTGGCCGCCACCGAATACCAGTATTCGCTGTCGGACGTGGACAGCAGCGAGCTGGCCAGCTGGGCCGGGCGCATGACCGAGGCGATGCGCAAGCTGCCCGAGCTGGCCGACGTGGACAACAACCTGGCCAACCAGGGCCGTGCGCTGGAGCTGAGCATCGACCGCGACAAGGCCAGCATGCTCGGCGTGCCGATGCAGACCATCGACGACACGCTGTACGACGCCTTCGGCCAGCGCCAGATCTCCACCATCTTCACCGAGCTCAATCAGTACCGGGTGGTGCTGGAAGTGGCGCCGGAATTCCGCAGCAGCACCGCACTGATGAACCAGCTGGCGGTGGCCAGCAACGGCAGCGGCGCGCTGACCGGCACCAATGCCACCAGCTTCGGCCAGCTGACCTCGTCCAACTCCTCCACCGCCACCGGCGTAGGCGCGCAGAACACCGGCATCGTGGTCGGGGCCGGCAGCATCATTCCGCTGGCGTCGCTGGCCGAGGCCAAGGTCACCAACACGCCATTGGTGGTGAGCCACCAGCAGCAGCTGCCGGCGGTCACCATCTCGTTCAATCTGGCGCCGGGGCATTCGTTGTCGCAGGCGGTGGCGGCGATCGAGCAGGCGCGCCAGGACCTGAAGATCCCGACCCAGGTGCACGCGCAATTCGTCGGCAAGGCGGCCGAATTCACCGGCAGCCAGACCGATATCGTGTGGCTGCTGCTGGCCTCGATCGTGGTGATCTACATCGTGCTCGGCGTGCTGTACGAGAGCTACATCCACCCGCTGACGATCATCTCCACGCTGCCGCCGGCCGGCGTCGGCGCGCTGCTGGCGTTGATGATCTGCGGATTGAGCCTGTCGGTGGACGGCATCGTCGGCATCGTGCTGCTGATCGGCATCGTCAAGAAGAACGCGATCATGATGATCGACTTCGCCATCGATGCACGCCGCGAAGGCGCCAATGCGCACGACGCGATCCGGCGCGCCTGCCTGCTGCGCTTCCGCCCGATCATGATGACCACCGCCGCCGCCATGCTGGGCGCGCTGCCGCTGGCGCTGGGCACCGGCATCGGCTCGGAACTGCGCCGCCCGCTCGGCATCGCGATTGTGGGTGGCCTGCTGCTGTCGCAGCTGGTGACGCTGTACACCACGCCGGTGATCTACCTGTACATGGAACGTGCCGGCGAACGGCTGCGCGACTGGCGCGCGCGCCGTGCCGCCCGCCGCGACGGCGTGAACCCGGCCTCCACCTCGGAGCGCCCGGCGTGAGGACTGTTGCGGCAATCGCTGATCAGATTACCGGCGTGCGGCATCGCCTGCCCGCAGGCGCGCTCAGGCGTGGCGCTGGCCCTGCTTGCCGAATCCCCAATCCCGATTCCCAAATCCCGGCACCACAGCCATGAACATCTCCGCGCCCTTCATCAAGCGCCCGATCGGCACCTCGCTGCTGGCGATCGGTTTGTTCGTGATCGGATTGATGTGCTACCTGCGGCTGGGCGTGGCGGCGTTGCCGAACATCCAGATCCCGGTGATCTTCGTGCACGCCACCCAGTCCGGCGCCGACGCCGGCACCATGGCCTCCACCGTCACCGCGCCGCTGGAACGCCACCTGGGCCAGTTGCCCGGCATCGACCGCATGCGCTCCTCCAGTTCGGAGAGCAGCAGCATGGTGTTCATGGTGTTCCAGAGCAATCGCAACATCGATTCGGCCGCGCAGGATGTGCAGACCGCCATCAATGCCGCGCAATCGGATCTGCCCTCGGGCCTGGGCACGCCGATGTACCAGAAAGCCAACCCGAACGACGATCCGGTCATCGCGATCGCGCTGACCTCGGACACGCAATCGGCCGATGAGCTCTACAACGTGGCCGACTCGCTGCTGGCGCAGCGCCTGCGCCAGATCACCGGCATCAGTTCGGTGGACATCGCCGGTGCCTCCACGCCGGCGGTGCGCGTGGACGTGGACCTGCGCGCGCTCAACGCGCTGGGGCTGACTCCGGACGATCTGCGCAATGCGGTGCGCGCAGCCAACGTGACCTCGCCGACCGGCTTTTTGTCCGACGGCAACACCACCATGGCCATCATCGCCAACGATGCGGTGGCCAAGGCCGCCGACTTCGCGCAGCTGGCGATCTCCACCCAGTCCAACGGGCGCATCGTGCGGCTGGGCGATGTGGCCACCGTCTATGACGGCCAGCAGGATGCGTATCAGGCGGCCTGGTTCGACGGCAAGCCGGCGGTGGTGATGTATGCCTTCACCCGTGCCGGCGCCAACATCGTCGAGACCGTGGACCAGGTGAAGGCGCAGATTCCCGAGCTGCGCACTTATCTGCAGCCCGGCACCCGGCTCACGCCCTACTTCGACCGCACCCCGACCATCCGCGCCTCGCTGCACGAGGTGCAGGCCACGCTGATGATCAGCCTGGTGATGGTGGTGCTGACCATGGCGCTGTTCCTGCGCCGGCTGGCGCCCACGCTGATTGCCGCAGTCACCGTGCCGCTGTCGCTGGCCGGCTCGGCGCTGGTGATGTACATGCTGGGCTTCACCTTGAACAACCTCAGCCTGCTGGCGCTGGTCATCGCGATTGGTTTTGTGGTCGACGATGCGATCGTGGTGATTGAAAACATCATGCGGCATCTGGACGAAGGCATGCCGCGCCTGGAGGCCGCCATGGCCGGTGCGCGCGAGATCGGTTTCACCATCGTCTCGATCACCGCCTCACTGGTGGCGGTGTTCATTCCGATGCTGTTTGCCAGCGGCATGATCGGCGCGTTCTTCCGCGAGTTCACCGTGACCCTGGTGGCGGCGATCGTGGTGTCGATGCTGGTGTCGCTGACCTTGACGCCGGCGCTGTGCAGCCGCTTCCTGTCGGCGCATAGCGAGCCGGAAACACCCGGCCGATTTGGCGCCTGGCTGGATCGCATGCACGCGCGCATGCTGTCGGTGTACACGGTGGCGCTGGATTTCTCGCTGCGGCACGCCTTGCTGCTGTCGCTGACGCCGCTGCTGTTGATCGCGGCCACCGTCTTCCTCGGCGGCGCGGTCAAGAAGGGCTCGTTCCCGGCGCAGGACACCGGCCTGATCTGGGGCAGGGCCAATTCCAGCGCCACGGTGTCGTTTGCCGACATGGTCAGCCGCCAGCGCCGCATCACCGACATGCTGATGGCCGACCCGGCGGTGAAGACCGTCGGTGCACGGCTGGGCTCCGGCCGGCAGGGTTCCAGTGCGTCGTTCAACATCGAATTGAAGAAGCGCGACGAAGGCCGCCGCGATACCACCGCGCAGGTGGTCGCGCGCCTGAGCGCCAAGGCCGACCGCTACCCGGACCTGGACCTGCGCCTGCGCGCGATCCAGGACCTGCCCAGCGACGGCGGCGGTGGCACCAGCCAGGGCGCGCAGTACAAGGTGTCGCTGCAGGGCAACGATCTGGCGCAGCTGCAGGAATGGCTGCCCAAGGTGCAGGCCGCACTGAAGAAGAACCCGCGCCTGCGCGATGTGGGCACCGACGTGGACACCTCGGGCCTGCGCCAGAACATCGTGATCGATCGCGCCAAGGCCGCGCGCCTGGGCATCTCGGTCGGCGCCATCGACGGCGCGCTGTATGGCGCCTTCGGCCAGCGCTCCATTTCCACCATCTATTCCGATCTCAACCAGTACAGCGTGGTGGTCAACGCGCTGCCGTCGCAGACCGCCACGCCCAAGGCGCTGGACCAGATCTTCGTGCCCAACCGCGCCGGTCAGATGGTGCCGATCACCGCGGTTGCCACCCAGGTGCCCGGGCTGGCGCCGCCGCAGATCACCCACGACAACCAGTACACCACGATGGATCTGAGCTACAACCTCGCACCGGGCGTGAGCACCGGCGAGGCGGACCTGATCATCAAGACCACGGTGGAAGGCTTGCGGCTGCCCGACGGCATCCGCATCAGCGATGGCGGCGGCTTCAACGTGCAGCTGAGCCCCAATTCGATGGGCATCCTGCTGCTGGCCGCGGTGCTCACCGTCTACATCGTGCTGGGCATGCTCTACGAGAGCCTGATCCACCCGGTGACCATCCTGTCCACGCTGCCTGCTGCCGGCGTCGGCGCGTTGCTGGCGTTGTTCCTGACCAACACCGAGCTGTCGGTGATCTCGATGATTGCACTGGTGTTGCTGATCGGCATCGTCAAGAAGAACGCCATCATGATGATCGACTTCGCGCTGGTGGCGCAGCGCGTGCACGGCATGGATGCGCGCGCGGCCGCACGCGAGGCTTCGATCGTGCGCTTCCGCCCGATCATGATGACCACGATGGTGGCGATCCTGGCGGCGGTGCCGCTGGCGGTCGGCCTGGGCGAAGGCTCGGAACTGCGCCGTCCGCTGGGCATCGCGATGATCGGCGGGCTGATCTTCTCGCAGAGCCTGACCCTGCTCAGCACCCCGGCGCTGTACGTGATCTTCTCCTGCCTGAGCGAACGCTGGAAGGCGCGTCGCGCACGTGCGCGTGCCCGTCGGGCAGCGCGCGCGGCGGCACGGCGCCCGGCAGCGTCGGCGCACTGAGCCTGGTCAAAAGACCGCACTCCGCCAGACGCGTGCGGTCTTTGTTTGGGTAACAGATCGGGCTATTTTTTACTAAGCTCACCGCCACATGGATGGCGCAGGCTTTCTGGTTCCCATCGGTACACGACCACGTTGGCAGGTGCGGTGCCCTCGCCGCTTGCGGGACCGTGTGGCGGCATGGATGCCGCCACCGCGCCGACATGGACGTACTTGCGGCGTGTTCCGCAAGCGGTGAGGGCATCGCGCCCTCGACTCACCGAGCTTTTGGCCTGAGCCCACCGCCTGACCGCATCCAGACGCCGCTGCTGAGCGGAATCTCGTCTGCTTTCATGGTCTGACGTCGGGAGTGCGCCATCGAATCCGCAGCGGCGCACATCCTTGCAATGTGCACCACGCGATCACGCCACGCCACGCGCAACAGGGCCGGCAGATCGCAGGCCTGCACACGCACGCGCCGCGCCGCGACCGCTACACCAGCAACGCCTGCAGCGACGCCCGTTCCAGCTGCGCGTACAACGCGCACTCATCGTGTACCTGCGCGCCCAGCGCCTGTTCGAAGCTGCGCTTGCTCGAATGGGCGGCGTAGGCGCGTTGTTCGGCGCCACCGAGATTGGACTGGAAGATGCCGGCCGCACTCACCGGCAGGAAATCTTCGTAGATGATCGGATCGGCACTGAGCAGACCGAGCGCAATGGCGGTTTCTGCCGGCATTGCCGCCACTTGCGCGGGGTCGGCGCGTCCGGCCTCGGTCAGCGCATAGCGGAAATAGCCCAGGCCCTCCTGGCGCAGCACGGCTTCGTCGTCGGGAAACGCCACGAACGCGGTCTGCAGGCGTGTGGCGTAATCGGCGCCGGTGCTGCCCGCGCCATCGCTGTCGCGTGCCTGCGCCAGCAGCGCGTCGTATAGCGCGCGGCCCTTGGGCGTGAGCGCAAGCCCGCGCTGTTCGATCTCGCCGAAGCGCGCGGTATGCGTGCCGTGCTCGGCCTGCCCGCTGTCGCCGACAAAGCGCACCGGCTCCTCCAGCGCCTTGAAGCTGGTCTGGCGCAGCAGGATCGGCACACGCCGACGCGGCGGCCCCTCGATCACCGCCTTGGCATCGATACCGGCGCGCTGCATCTGCGCCTGCGCCGCATCGATATCCAGCGTGCGCGGCGTCAGGTGATTGATATGCGGACCGTGGAAACTCACCACGTCGGCGATCAGCTTGTGTGCCTGGCTCAGTGCACGGTAGGTGGGCAGCGAGACGGTGGCATCGCCATGCCAGCGGAAGGTTTCCAGCGCTTGCGCCACGAACTGCTGCGCCTGCGCCGCTTCCAGTCCACCGTGACGCTCATGCTGTTCAATCAGCTCCAGCGCGGCGGCAGTGAAGATCTGCCGCTGCTCCAGGATGTGCGCCGCCTGCGCACGCAGTGCGGCGTCTTCGATCAATTCCAGCCGCAGCAAGGAGGTGAACACGCGGAACGGATTGGCCGACAGCGCCGCCTCGTCGATCGGGCGAAACGCGGTGGAATGCACCGGCACGCCGGCCACCGACAGATCGTAATACCCCACCGGATGCATGCCCATCACTGCAAACAGCCGCCGCAACGTGGCCAGTTCCTGCGCCGTGCCGACCCGGATGGCGCCATGCCGCTCCAGGTCCAGGCGTGCGCGCTCGTCGTTGCGCTGCAGCCGCGCGGCCAGGGCCGGATCGGCTTCCAGCGTCTGCGCGTTGACCTGCGCAACCAGCGTCATCAGGTCGCCGTACAACGGCACCTCGGCGCGATACATGTCCGACATCGCCTGCGCAAACAGGCTGCGGATGTGATCGGGGGAGACAAACACGGTATCGCGCATGGGCTGGTCTTGGCAGGGCCGGCCAACGCCGGCGTTGCGGCATTCTCGCCGACCGCGCCCCGCGGCGACCAGCTGCACGGCAGCATGCCGGCTGGTGCGTTGCCGCGCAGACAGCCGCGCAGCCACCTGGTCACCGCACGCCCTGCCACTGCCCAGGGTCCCGACGGACCGAGAACGCACCGAAGCGGCTGGCAACACGCAGTGTGCAGTGGTCAGGTGGGCGCGGACAGCACGGTCAGAACCGTAGCGTGCGAGCGGCCCCTGTCGATCCAGACGCCGGCCGCGCCATGCGTTCGCCAGCGGAGCTAAAGCCCGGCCTGCGCCGCTGCCTCGTCGGCCTCGCTGGCCTGGCGCGCCGCTTCCAGCCGTTGCGCGTGATCGCCGAGCTGGCGGCGCAGGAGGGCGTCCAGGGTGATCGGACGTTCCCAGCGGTCGTAACTGGCGACGATGGCGTGCCGCAGCGCGCGCATATGCACGGTCTCCGGGGTGACCGCCAGTCGCGTGATCACGCCCTCCCAGCCGTCATGATGGTCGCGGCTGTAGGCGCGCACCGTGTCGCGGCAGGACACCTGCAGGGTCTGCGCCCAGAAACAGGCGAAATAGATGTCGCCGGCGTGCCATCCATGCACCTGCAGCAGTGCCTGCACATAGCCGCGCGGGGTGCCGGTGTAGCGCGCGACTTCATCGATGAAACTGTCCGGATAGCGTTGTGCGTAGCTGCCCATGTCGGCCAGATGCTGGTCCACCCAGGCATCCCCGGTACCCGGCGTCACTGCCGGCGTCGCAGCGGTCGGCGCGGATGCTGGCGCAGGCGAGGTCTGCGCAACTGCCTGCATCGGCAGCAGCAGCGCGCTCAGCAGTGGCAGGGAACGCAACAGCGAAGTGGGCAGTGAAGGCATGCGCCGATGATGCCGCATGCCCGCGTCGCTGTCAGGCCGAGCGCACCGCCTGCCACCGGCACGGGGGGGCGCCGTCAGCACGGCAGCTGCGTGGTATGCCCCGGGTCGCGACGGAGGTGTGGTACCGGACCGCCGCGAGCAGTCGCCTGTCTGGCGCGCGCCGCCACGCCGGCCGCGCTCAGCGCAGATCGTAAAAACCGCCGTAGTGCACTTCGCGGCAGCCACTGAGATCGCAGGCACCCACATAGCCCGGGCCGATGTAACGCTGCCGCGCGTCGCGATTGTGCGGGCTGCTGTAAGGGTCCGGGCCATACAGGCCATTGCCGTAATAGACCTGCCCGTAGGGGCGGTTGCGCGACGCGCCCAGCCGCAGCCCGGCGCCATACCCGGGGTATCCGCGGGCATCGCCGCCGTATGGGCCGTAGCGCTCGTCCGAATACCCGTCGGCAGCAAACACGCTGCTGCGCCCACGCCGGGCCGGCCGGGTCGGCAAGGTCGCAACACTCTGTCCCTGCGCATCCACATAGCCCTGCTCGCGGTCGAAGCGCACCATGCGGAAATACACCAGCTCTCCTGCGTCCCGACGCGTATGCAGGCGGACATGGTTGCCGCCATCGTCGTAGTAAGGCTGACCGTCGCGAAAGATCACTTCGCTCGGGTTGATCACTTCTTCTTCGAGCTCGGCAGCCGCCAGCGACGGCGCGCCGCCTGACAGGCCCAACAACACGGCCAGGCTGACACGGCAGGTAAACGACAACATGCGCATCGGTGATCCCTCCTAGTCGGCCAGGCACCCTCGCCTGACCGGAAACATCCTGTTGCTGGGCACTGCAGCGTGCCGGCGGTTGCGTCTGTAGATCCAGGCCGCGGCATGGCTGCGATGGAAGTCAGCTTAGCGCGTGCTGCCGGGCCAATGCATCCAGCGCACGCACTGCTGCCGGCCAGCCGGCGGCATCGGGCACTTCGCGCATGCGCGGCTCGTCGGCGGCCACCCCATGTTCCTGCTCGTGCGCCCAGGTCACCGCGTACGGGGTGTAGATGCCCCAGCCGCCGATGGCCAGCACCGGCTCCACGTCCGAGCGCAGGGAATTGCCGATCATCACGAAACGCTGCGCCGGCAGGTCGAACTCGCCCAGCACGCGCGCATAGGTCCGGGGATCCTTTTCGGACACTATCTCCACGCGCGGAAACAGGTCGGCCAGACCGGACTGCTCGATCTTCTGCTCCTGGTGGAACAGGTCGCCCTTGGTGATCAGCACCACCGCATGGTCGGCGGCAATCGCGCTGACCGCCTCGCGCACGCCGGCAATCACCTCCACCGGGTGCTGCAGCGTGGCATGGCCGATATCGACGATGCGCTGGATGTCGCGTGCATTGATGCGGGCCTGCGTCAGTTCGATCGCCGTCTCGATCATCGACAGCGTCATGCCCTTGGCGCCGTAGCCGAACACCTTGAGATTGCGCCGCTCCACCGCCAGCAGGTGCTGCTGCATGCGACTGTCGGCCAGATCCAGGTAATCGGCCAGGATCGCCTCGAAATCCGCTTCGGCAGTGCGGTAATAGTCCTCGCTTTTCCAGAGGGTATCGTCGCCGTCGAAGCCGACCAGCTGGATCGCCTGGCCGTCGCGCTGTGCAAGAGAGGTCATGGCGCCAGTTTAGCAGCGCCCTGGAGCGCTGCCGCGATCAATCCCCCGCGGCATCGCCCGGACCGGGCTGGTAGCTGGCGAATTCGTCGCGCGACAGGCGCCCATCGCCGTTGCTGTCGAAGCCGGCGAAATTCTCGCGCAGGATGGGGTCGGCGCCGGCTTCGGCCATGGTCAACCACCCGTCGGCATCGCTGTCCAGGCCGCGGAACGTGCGGGGCGCCAATGTGCCGGCCTGCGGCGCCAGCGCGGCCTCCGCCCCGCCCTTGGCAGCCGATGGCGCGGCAGCGTCGGCTGGTAGCAGGGGCGTGGTGGCGGGCGGTGGCGGGTCGATCGGCAACGGCGCCATCGCCGGTGCCGCTGCCCCATCAGTGGAAGACCCTGCACGTGGCGCATTGGCTGGCGGCAGCTCTGGCGGCGCGGCGAGTGCCCACAATGGGCTCGACAGGCCGACCAGCACGGCGATACGCAGCAGCATGGGAGTGTGCCGAAGGGACGGGCCGGCAAATCTAGCGCGGTGCACGTAAAAAAAACGGGAGCGACCCTGGCAGATCGCTCCCGCGTGTCCATCCTGTTACTTGATCATGCGCTTGCTTGTTGATACCGGGCATCCAAGGACGATGCCGCACATCGAAAAGAACAACTGCTCCAACGGCTGCTACTGCGAAGCGGCCTCCTGATACCGAGAAAACATGTCAACAAACGAACTTACTATCTTGCGACCTCTCTACCTCAGTTGCCTTGCGACCCACTTCCCGCAGCGCCGCCCTGCTGCTTGGCGACAAACGCCTTGTATTCGTCCGGGGTGAGCTTGCCGTTCTTGTCGGAATCGGCGTCGTTGAAGATCTGCGCGAGCCCGGCGTTGACCTGGGCCTCCTGCGTGCTGATGGCGCCGTCGCTGTCGGTGTCGACGCTTGCCCAGGTCTGGCCGCCACCGGACTGCGCGGGTTGTGCTGCAGTGGTGGCGGAACTTCCGGACTGGGCCGACGTCGCGGCGGCATCCTGCTGCGTGTCCTGCGCCATGGCCGGCAGCGCCAGGGCGGCGGCAAGGGCGGCGGTGGCGGCGAGCAGCGAGGTGCGGTTGCGATTCTTCATTAGGGAGGTCTCCTTGGCTTGGGAATGCGCGGTGTCGCCGCACATGGACTCACCTTACCCGGCCCGAATGAACGTAAAACCCGCCGCAATTTCGCGCAAAACATCCTCTTAACCACCCGCTGGATGTTTGCGCCTAGCCGTCTGTTAGGCATCGGTGAGCCAAATGGAAGCACATCATTCAATGCATCCAGATATGCGAACTACGCCGCATTTCGGCACGTGGAATCATGCGTTCGGCGGCTCGTCATCCCAGCTTCCGGAGCTGAACAGTTTCCAACCCACCACCACCCCGGCGATCGCCCCGGCCACTTCCAGCACCACGCGCGACCCCAGCTCGTTGGGATCGTGGATCTTGGACAGCGCCAGACGCGCGTAGAGCGGCGACTCCAGCCGCACGATGCTGGTATAGACAAGATTCCAGATGTCGTAGCCACCGCCGATGGCGATGGCGAGCAGGCAGGCGATGCCCAGCGTGTGCCCGTGGCTGAACTGCAGACGCCGGCCGACGTGCTCGACCGCCGCGAACACCAGCACGCCCAGCACCAACGCGATCAGGCCGGCCTCCAGCGAACCGAGCAGACCGAAGTGCAGGGGCAGATTCATCGTGAGGATCCAGGCAGCAGGCGCCTCAGTCTAGCGGTTGCGGGCAATGGATCCCGGCCGGAGCCGCAGGCGCGCGCGGCGACGCGAACCAGGCCTGGCCGGACGGTCAAGCTACCCGGCCCTGCGCCACGCCACGCTCACGCATCGTCCTGCCCGCGCGCACCCACCTGTGCCTCGCCGTCCTCGTCCCACTGCACGCTGACCGAGATCGGCTTGCAGCACACCTGGCAATCTTCGATGTAATGCTGGTCGCCGCCGGTCAGATCCAGCGTCAGGGTGATCCACTCCCCGCAATACGGGCAGGCGATATCGACGAAGCGTTCCGGGTCGGACATGGCAATTCCTTGCAGCAGCGTGGGGTAAGGGACAGAGCGATAGCGTGGCGGACGTGGCATCGCCGGCGGCGCGGCTGCTCAGTTGACCGGTACATCGAACGCGGTATCGGGCATCGGTTCGGGGCGGAACGTGAAGTGCCACCACTCCATCGGATAGTTGGCAAATCCCTCCGCCGCCATCGCATGCAACAGCAGCTGGCGGTGTGACCGCTGTGCCGGGCTGAGGTCGCGCGCATCGGTATGTGCACGCGCATCGAAGAAATCGAACTCGGTGCCCATCTCCACCGGCTGGCAGGGGCCATGCCGGCAGTCGAGCAAGCCCAGATCCAGCGTTGCGCCGCGGCTATGCCCGGAGGTCTCGGCGATGTAATCGCCCAGCAGCGCGCGTTTGTCCACACGCGGGTAGTACTGCGCCTTGGTCGACTGATCCTGCAGATCCGCAGCCCAGGCCACGAATGCCTGCACCGCACGTACCGGCCGGTAGCAATCGAACACCTGCAGTCGATACCCCTGGGCCTTGAGCGACTGCGCCACCCGCGCCAGGGCCTGCGCCGCCGGACGCAGCAGGTAGCAGGTGGGCGCCAGATACCCCGGCACCACGCGCCCGGTGAAGTTGTTGCTGCCCGCGTAACGCATGTCCACCGCGATCTCCGGCGCGAGGCCCTGCACATTGACCAGACCGGCTTGTGCGGCGGTTGTTGCCGGCGAGACCTGCACTTCGGCAGCTGTGGCAACGCACGGCGCCAACCCGATCGACAGCAGCGCGCAACAGACCCCACCCCGGAACCGGGAAGCTAATGCCCCTACCGACTTGATGTGCCTCATCGTTTTTCCCTTTGCAATCACATGGGGACACCGCAGCCCAGGCGGCGCGTCCGTATCGCCTCGCCAAAGGCGCGTGACGACCGCAACCGCGGCCACGATGCACCTATGAGCCGTCGCTCTCAAGCCGTTCGGCTGCAACCGGCAGGCCGGGTGGTCGCAGCGGCGCGGTCAACGCATGCAGGATGCGCACATCCTCGGCATCCAGCGTGCGGGCGTCGCTGCCACGGTAGTGATGATGAAACGCTTTCAGGGTGGCGGCGGGATCGTCCAGGCTGTAGCCGAGCAAGGCGAGCGCCTGCCAGGGGTCGAAACCTGCCGGCGCGGCGGGGGCGTCGGCGGCAGGCCAGCGGCCAAAGCCGGCGTCGGCCAGGCGCTTCCAGGGAAACAGCGGGCCGGGATCGTTCTTGCGGGTCGGGGCCACGTCTTCATGGCCGACGATCTGCGTGCGCGGGATGCGCAGGCGGGTGCACAGGTCCTCCAGCAACACCAGCAGGCTGTCGATCTGGGCGGGCGCGAACGGCTCGTTGCCGTCGTTGTCCAGCTCGATGCCGATCGAGGCGGAGTTGATGTCGGTGATGGTGCCCCAGCGCCCTGCACCGCCATGCCAGGCGCGCTGGTCGTCGCTGACCAATTGATAGCGTGTGCCATCTTCGCCAATCAGATAGTGCGCACTGACCCGGCCGCCGCTATTGCGCCCGCGCAAGGTGCCCAGGCTCTGCGGCACCGACTGCTGGTCGGTGAAGTGCAGCACGATCAGGATCGGCCGCCGCGCGTCGTAATTGGGCGAAGGCACCCACTGGGCCAACGGGTTGCGCTGCGGCGCATGCGCACACGCACCCAGCGACAGCACCACCAGACACAGCGCGGCGCGTAGCCACGACGATGGCGACAGCGTGGAAGCAGATGACATCGGAGTCTCCTGGTGAAACGGCAAGGGCGTGCGCTGTACCTGCCCCCGATGGGCCGCACATGCGAGGCGCCCATTATCTGCCGGCGGGCGATGGCGTGCGTCACGCCGCTGCGGCAGGCGACAGGCAGACGGCTGCGCGGGCACTTGCGAACGCCGCCAGCGCCGCACCCCACGCAATCCGCACCGGGATCCGTGCGCATGCGTACACTACAAACCGTGGCAGCCCTCGCACCTCCACACGGCGCTTGCGGTCATGGTTCCTTGTACAGATCCTCGTCAGTCGCCGCACCCCTCAAGAGTCTTCTTCATGCCATTGTCGCGCCGCCTGCTGACGTTGTTGCTGCTGGTCATCGGCCTGCCCTGCGGTGCTGCTGCGGCAAGCCCTGCCCCCCCAACGCCGCACACCGCGCCATTTGCGCCCAGCGATGCGCAGCTGACGGCCGACGACTGGATCCAGCGCAGCGGCGACGCGCAGACGCTGCGCATGACGGCCGCACAGATCGCCGCCTTCAATGCACGCCTGCTGCGCGATGATGGCTCCATGCACGACCTGTCGCAGCTGGCCGAGGTACTGCCGGCGGCCGAGGTGCGCGCGCGCATCGAAGCACGGTCGGCCACACCGACGCGTGCGCTGTACGACAGCGATGGACGCAGCGTCGATGCCTCGCGCCTTGCGGCACTGCGCCGCGCCCTGGCACTGGAGGCGCTGCCCGCACAGGTCACGCCCCGGTTTGCGCTGGTGGTAAAGCGTGCAGCACTGCGCACCTTCCCTACCGCGCAACGCGTGTTCAGCACCACCGACGACCACGATATCGACCGCTTCCAGGAATCGGCGCTCTACCCCGGCACCCCGGTGGCGGTGCTGCACACCAGCGCCGATGGTGCATGGCACTTTGTGCTGGCGGCCAACTATGCGGCCTGGATCGCCGCCGACCGGATCGCCCTGGGCACGCGTCGCGAGGTGCTGGACTACGCACGCCGCCGCCCGCAGCTGGTGGTCACCGGCGCACGCGTGCAGAGCGCCTACACCCCGGACGTGCCGGCCGTCTCCGCACTGACGCTGGACATGGGCACCAGCGTGCCGCTGCTTGGCGACTGGCCACCGCAGCAACCGGTCAACGGGCAGCTGCCGCAGGCTGCCCACGTCGTGCAGTTGCCGCTGCGCAACGGCGATGGTCGGCTGCAGCTGGTGCCGGCACTGATCCCGCGCGGCGCCGACGTGCGCGTTGGTCCACTACCGGCCACGCCGGCAGCATTGCTGCAGCAGGCGTTCAAATTCCTTGGCGAACGCTATGGCTGGGGCAACGACTACGATGCGCGCGACTGCAGTGGCTTCGTGCTGGACGTGTATCGCAGCCTGGGCATCGCAGTGCCGCGCAATACCGGCGACCAGGCACGCAGTCCGGCACTGCTCGGCGTTCCGTTCCAGACGCAGGCGCCACTGCCGCAGCGCCTGCAGCAGCTTGCACGGCTGCAGGTCGGCGATCTGGTCTATATCCCCGGTCATGTGATGCTGGTGATCGGGCACGAGCACGGTGCGCCATGGGTGATCCATGATGTGGCCGGTGCCCATTACCGCGACGCCGCCGGCAACGTGCAGCGCGCGCGCTTGAACGGTGTGTCGGTGACCCCGCTGCTGCCGTTGCTCGCCAGCGACGGCACGCCGTTCGTCGATCACATCACCCGCATCCAGCGCATCGCACCGATTGGCTCCCCATGAAGATCACCGGCTTTCGCCTCGGCATGCTGCGCGTGCCACTGAAGACCCCGTTCAAGACAGCAGTCCGCACCGTGCAGGCGATCGAGGACGTGGTGGTGCTGCTGCAGACCGATAGCGGCCATATCGGTTATGGCGCCGCGCCGGCCACTGCGCCGATCACCGGCGATACGCACGGCGCCATCATCGCCGCCATCCGCCATTGCATCGGCCCGGCGTTGATCGGCCAGGACGTGGCCGATCTCAACCGGCTATGCGTGCTGGTGCAACACGCGCTGGAGCGCAACACCAGCGCCAAGGCGGCGGTGGAGATCGCGCTCTACGACCTGTGGGCGCAGGCCTTGGGCACCCCGCTCTATCGCGCGCTCGGCGGTGGCACGCCGCGCATCACCACCGATATCACCATCAGCGTCGATGGCATCGAGGTGATGGTGGCGCAGGCGCACTCGGCGCTTGCGCGCGGCTATCGATCGCTGAAGATCAAGGTCGGCAAGGACAGCGGCTCGGATGTCGAACGGATCACGGCGATACATGCCGCGGTCGCCGGTCGCGCATCGCTGCGCCTGGATGCCAACCAGGGCTGGACGCCCAAGCAGGCCGTGCGGACCATGCGCACGCTGGAACACGCCGGCATCGTGATGGAACTGGTGGAACAGCCGGTCAAGGCCGCGGACATCGACGGACTGGCGTTTGTCAGCGCACGCATCGACACACCGGTGATGGCCGACGAAAGCGTGTTCTCGCCGGTCCAGGTGATCGACCTCATCCAGCGCCGCGCCGCCGATATCGTCAACATCAAGCTGATGAAGACCGGCGGATTATCCAATGCGATCCGCATCGCCGATATCGCGGCCGTGTACGGCGTGCCGTGCATGATCGGCTGCATGATCGAATCCAGCATCAGCGTGGCTGCGGCAGTGCATCTGGCAGTGGCAAAGGCCGACAGCATCACCCTGGCGGATCTGGATGCGCCTGCACTCGGGCAGTTCGATCCCACCGAGGGCGGCGTGCAGTTCGACGATGCCCGGATCCATATCGACGACTCGCCAGGCCTGGGCATCCGCCGCATTCAAGGGCTGGAGCTCTTGCCGGGCTAAAGCGCCATTTGGATATTTCCGAGCCGCGTCGGTCGGTCTGTCGAGCGCGCCGTGCCCTCGCCGCTCGCGGGACACGCCGTGAATCCGGCCGTGGAGGGTCGGTGGCGGCATCCATGCCGCCACACGGTCCGGCAACCGGCGAGGGCACCGCACCGGAGAGTTGGTCGGTTGCTTCACTGAAAACCATGCATACCCACTCTCGCATGGTCTCAGCCGCTGCAAAGCCCCCAAGCACGCACACGAACATCGCGCACGCATGCACTACACGGCTGCATTGCTGGGTACAGTAGCGATAAGGTGTTGGTCAGTGATGCAGCGTCGGGGCACCGCACTGTCGCCGCCAACCGCCGATCGACTCAACGCAGCTCACCCTGCCAGACCCATTCCCCCGGAGCCTGCATGCGCCTTGCCACCTTGTTTCGATCCATCGTGCTGTTGGCGCTGGCGAGCTGCAGCAGCCTTGCCGTCGCTGCCGGTCCAATCGACGCCTTGAATCAAGCGCGCGCATTGATCGTGGTGACCACGCCGGATTGGAACAGCACCCAGGCACGCCTGCAGACATTCACCCGTGTGGACGGCCACTGGCAAGCGGCCGCACCGGGCTTCACGGTCGCGCTCGGGCGGCATGGCAGCGCCTGGGGCGATGGCCTGCATCCCAGGCAGACGCAAGGCCCGCAGAAGCGCGAAGGCGACGGCCGCAGCCCGGCCGGCGTGTTCGCGATCGGCCCGGCCTTCGGTTACGCCCAGCAGATCGACAGCGCCATGCCATACCAGGCGATGCGCGCCACCCACTACTGCATGGATGTGCCGAGCTCGCCGCTGTACAACCGCATCGTCGACGCCGCGCAGGTCGGGGAGGCCGCAGTGGCCGGGTCGACCGAACCGATGCGCCTGGACCTGCAACATCCCGGCGATGCGCGCTACAGCGAGGGCTTCGTGATCGCGCACAACCCCGATGCGGTGCCCGGGCACGGCAGCTGCATCTTCGCCCACCTGTGGCGCACGCCGGGCCAGTTCACCGCCGGCTGCACCGCGATGGCGCCGGCCGACATGCAACGCCTGCTGGCCTGGTTGAAGCCCGACGACGCACCGCTGTTCGTGCTGTTGCCGCGTGCCGAATATGCACGCCTGCAGGCCCGCTGGCAGTTGCCCGAATTGAATGAGGTGGGCCGATGAGCAGCGCGGCTCCCGCACCCGACCCCACTGGCCTGGTCCGCGTGGTCAGCCGCTGGCAGATCGTCGGCTTGTCGATCAACGATGTCATCGGCAGCGGCATCTACCTGCTGCCGGCGGCCACCGCTGCGCTGCTGGGGCCGATGAGCCTGTGGGCAGTGCTGCTGGCCGGTCTGGCCGTGGCACTGCTGGTGTTGTGCTACGCGCAGGCGGCGAGCTACTTCGACACCCCGGGCGGCAGTTATCTGTACACGCGTGAGGCGTTCGGCCCGTTCGTCGGTTTTCAGATCGGCTGGATGATCTGGCTCACCCGCATCAGTTCGGCAGCGGCATTGAGCAACGGCCTGGCCGATGCGGTCGCGCGGTTCTGGCCCACCGTGGCAACCGATCACTGGGCGCGCCTGCTGGTCGTCGTCGGTTCCTTGGGTGTGCTCACCGCCATCAACGTGATCGGGGTGAAATCGGCTGCGCGTACCGGCATCGCGCTGGTGATCGGCAAGCTGGTGCCGTTGCTGCTGTTCGTGGCAATCGGGGTGTTCTACGTGGACTGGTCGTGGGCCTTTGCCGGCACCACGCCAGACCTGCGCGACCTGGGCAATCTCGGCGAGGCGGCCTTGCTGCTGCTGTTCGCCTATGCCGGGTTCGAAAACATTCCTGCGGCCGCCGGCGAGTATCGCAACCCGCGTCGCGATGTGCCGTTTGCGCTGATCACCATGATCGTCACCGTCACCTTGATCTATGCGGCGGTCCAGGTCGTGGCACAAGGCACGCTGCCCAACCTTGCCGCCTCGCCGACGCCCCTGGCCGATGCCGCAAGCCGTTTCGGCGGTGAAGCGCTGGCACTGATCCTCACCGTGGGCGCCACCATTTCCATCCTCGGCACCACCAGCAATACGGTCATGCTCGGGCCGCGTTTTCTATTTGCGCTGGCACAGGATGGCTACGGCCCGGCATTCCTGGCACGTGTGCATCCGCGCTTCCACACCCCGGCAGCGGCGGTGCTGACCCAGGGCGTGCTGTCGCTGGCGCTGGCGGTGTCGGGCTCGTTTACGCAGCTGGCATTGCTGTCGATGGTCACCCGGCTGTTCGCCTACATCGGTACGGCTGCGGCAGTGATCGTGCTGGCGCGTCGCTATCGGCAACGCAGCGACACCTTGCGCCTGCCGGGCGGGCCGGCCATTCCCATCGCCGCGCTGCTGTTGTCGCTGGGCCTGCTCGCCAGCGCCAGCTGGCAAAACCTGGCGGCCGCCGGGGTCGCGCTGCTGGTGGGCTGGGTGATCTACCTGTTTCCGCGCAAGCCGGCGTAGCCACTTTCGCAGGACGCTCGCGCAACACTCACGCACGCCTAACCGTGCGCGTCCAACGCTGCAGCCCTCACCCGCCTGGAAGCTTGCGATGAAACTGCGCCGTGTCTACAGCACGCCCGATATCGACAGTGCGCAACGCGTCATGCAGGCCGCACGCAGCGCCGGCATCGACAACGATGCGCTGTCGTTGATTGCCCGTTCGGATATCGAGCTGGAAGGCATCCCCGATGAGCGCAAGGACGCCAAGACGGATTTTCTTCCTGCTGCTGCGCGTGGCGCCGCGACCGGCGGTGCTGCAGGTCTGGTCGCCGGACTGGTGGCCATTGCCGTGCCACCAATCGGCCTGACCATCGCCGGCGCAGGCGTGATGGCACTGGCAGGCGCGCTGGTCGGCACCTGGTCCTCCGCACTGATCGGCGCCACCGTGCCCGATCCGGTACGCCGCCAGTTCGAGGACGAAATCCAGGCCGGGCGCGTGCTGGTCATCATCGATGCCGAGGAGGCAGCGCTGCAGCACGCCGAAGCCAGCCTGCGTGCCGCCGGTGCCACGCCGTTGCCGTATGAAGCCGCATCGGCAGCGACGTGATGCGCGCCACCACGGGTTGAATTGCCGAGCGCGGCGCACGGCTGGCTGGAGTGCCCCGGAAAGCATTGCCAGACGCCGCACGTCTTGATGCCCTCCTCACCCGTCCTGGCAACGGATTTAACACGGTCCCACCTAGGTTAGGTCGCACATTCACCACGGAGACGAGCATGAACGTGCCGTATCAGATTCCAGGCCGCGCGCCGGACGAAGACCGCAGCCAGAACGTATCCAACTACTGGCGTGAGCGCTTCACCGAAGAGTCGTATTACACCGAGGGTGATCGCTACGAAGATTACGAGGGCGCCTACCTCGCCGGACATGAGGCGCGCATCCGCGAGAATGCGCGTGCCTACGATCAGGTGGAAGCCGAGTTGCATCGCGAATGGGAAGCCAATCGCGGCACCGACGGCCTGAGCTGGAGCAAGGCCCGTCACGCAGTCAAGCGTGCCTGGGAAAATGCTGCAGACTTCGTCACCGGCGACACCAAGTCCAAGCCCTGACATACCGCAACGCCACCATCGAGGTGGCGTTGTTGTATCGACGGCTAGAGAGTGACCTACGACAAGGGCGGCCTGGACGGCGTCGTGTAGGGTGTTTGAAAACCCGACGCAGGACACGTTGCGGGAGGGCTGCAACGTCACTGCGCCCATCCCCAGGAGGACCTCATGTCTGTCCGACGTCTGCTTGCCCTGGCCTGCTCGGCCAGCCTGTTCACCACCACTGCCGCATGCGCTGCGCCTGCTGTCGCGCCGGCCGCTGCCGTTCCCAAGGCGCAGTGGCCATTCCAGGCCACCACCGTTGCCGATTTCGACGAACCCTGGGCAATGACCTTCCTGCCGGATGGCAGCCTGCTGGTCAGCGAAAAACGCGGTGCGTTGATGCGGCTGGACCTCAAGACCAGGCGCAAGAGTGCCATTACCGGCATTCCGGCCGTGGCCTACGGCGGCCAGGGCGGCTTCGGCGATGTCCTGGCGCATCCGCGCTTTGCCAGGAATGGCCTGGTCTATGTCAGTTACGCCGAACCTGGGCAGGGCGACACCCGCGGCGCCGCGGTGGCAAGGGCCAAGCTCACGCTGGATGACACCGGCGGCGGCACGCTGTCGGATCTGAAGGTGATCTGGCGCCAGGATCCCAAGGTCAGCGGCAACGGCCATTTCGGGCATCGGCTCGCCTTCGGCCCGGACGGCAAGCTGTGGATCAGCTCCAGCGAGCGCCAGAAGTTCACCCCCGCCCAGGACATGCAAGCCAATCTCGGCAAGCTGATCCGCCTCAACGACGACGGCAGCGTGCCGGCCGACAACCCGTTCGCTGCGCAGGGCGGCGTTGCCGCGCAGGTGTGGTCGCTGGGCCACCGCAATATTCTCGGCCTGGCCTTCGACGGCAAGGGGCGCTTGTGGGAGCACGAAATGGGCCCGCTCGGCGGCGATGAGCTGAACCTGATCCAGCGCGGCGCCAACTATGGTTATCCGGTCGTTTCCAACGGCGACAACTACGACGGGACCCCGATCCCCGACCACAATACCCGCCCGGAATTTGCCGCGCCCAAGATCAGCTGGACCCCGGTGATCTCGCCGGCCGGCTTTGTGATCTACAGCGGCAAGCAGTTCCCGGCATGGCGCGGCAACGGCTTCATCGGCGGGTTGTCGTCGATGGCGCTGGTGCAGGTGTCCCTTGGCGATCAGCCACGCGAGGTGGCCCGCTACGACATGGGCGCGCGCATCCGCGAAGTGGAACAGGGTCCGGATGGCGCGCTGTGGTTGCTGGAAGACGAAGCCAGTGGCAGCACCGGGCGCCTGCTCAAGCTGACACCCAAGAGCAAGGCAGCGGTCGAGAACGACGCGTAGTCCTGCAAAAGTGCGTCCAGGGGATCGTGCCACCGCCACGTGCCACCCGTGCGTTGGCGGTGGCCACGATTTTCAGCGCCACGCGGCCTTCGACCGGGCGCGGTCCATGCCGCGGCTCGCACAAAGACGCGAATCCGGGGCACCACCGATTGGCCACGCGCCTGTGCGCCGGTGACCCGCTGACGGCACGCCCTTGGGCCATGCCCGTCACAGTCAACCTGAAGCGGTCGCCGCACGCCGCTGCCGATCATGCGAGTGCGCTCCACCGCACCCGCTTGCGCGCCTACTCAGGCGTCCAGCAACTCGAACGTCACTGCCTCGCCACTCTTGGCCGACGCGCAGACCCATACATCGAACAGCCCCGGCTCGGCACCAAACACGTTCCTGTGATTGGTGAAGGCCAGCGCGTCGCGCGCCAGGGTGAAGGTCACGTCCGCGCTTTCGCCAGGCTGCAACAGCACCTTGCGGAAGCACTTGAGCTCGCGCACCGGGCGCACCCGGCTGGCGACGCGATCGTGCACATACAGCTGCACCACTTCCTCGCCAGCGACGCGGCCGGTATTGGTGACGCGCGTGGTGATGGTCAGCGTCTGGTCCCAGCCAAGCTGCGCGCTGCTCAACTGCGGCTGCGCATAGGCAAAGGTGGTGTAGCTCAAGCCATGGCCAAACGGATACAGCGGCTCGTTGGGCATCTCGCGCCAGCGTGCCTTGTATTCGGACAGCGTCGGCAGCTCCGGGCGGCCGGTGCGCAGATGGTTGTAGAAATACGGCTGTTGCCCGGTCACCTGCGGAAAGCTGATCGGCAGACGCGCGGACGGGTTGTAGTCGCCGAACAACACATCGGCCACGCCGGTCCCGGTCTGCGTGCCCAGGTACCAGGTCACTGCAATTGCATCGGCATCGCGCACTGCACCGCTCAGGGCCAGCGCGCGGCCATTGCGCAGCAACACCACCATCGGCGTGCCGGTGGCGGCGATGGCTTCGGCCAATGCCTGCTGCGCCGGCGGCAACACGATCTCGGTACGCGACTGCGCCTCGCCACTGAACCGCTGCGGCTCGCCCAGCGCCAGCACCACCACGTCGGCAGCCTGCGCCGCATCGATGGCGGCAGACATGCCGTCCGGCAGCGCCTCTTCCAGGCCACAGCCCGGCACCACCGTCAGATGCTCGCTGCCGACCACCGCACGCACGCCCTGCTCCAGGGTCACGTAGCGGTCCTTGTCGCCGAACAACGTCCAGCAACCCTCGATGTTCTCGCGGTCCTGCACGAACGGCCCGATCAGCGCGATGCGCTGGCCGCTTTTCTTCAACGGCAACACGTTGCCGTCGTTCTTCAGCAACACGATCGAACGCCGCGCCGCATCGCGCGACAGCGCATCGTGCGCGGGCAGATGCGTGGTATCGGCTTCGCGTGCCGGATCCAGCGAGCGGTACGGGTTGTCGAACAGCCCGATCGCTTCCTTCAGCTGCAGCATGCGGCGGACGCTGGCATCCAGCGTGGCCATCGGCACCTCACCACTTTCCACCAGCGACGGCAGATGCGCGGCATAGAAACCGCTCTGCATGCTCAGATCCAGGCCGGCCAGGAACGCCTTCTTGGTCGCATCGCGCTCATCGGCCGCATAGCCGTGCGCAATCAGTTCCATGTCGGCGGTGTAATCGGAAATCACCACGCCGGGGAACTGCCACTCACCGCGCAGGATCTCGGTCAGCAATTCATGGTTGGCGCTGGCCGGCACGCCGTTGATGTCGTTGAACGAGGACATCACGCTCAATGCGCCGGCATCGAAGGCGGCCTTGAACGGCGGCAGGTGCACATCGCGCAAGGTCTGCGGCGCGATGTCCACGGTGTTGTATTCCATGCCCGCAGCCACCGCGCCGTAGGCGGCGAAGTGCTTCGGGGTGGCCAGCAGGCAGTCGTCGGCCTTCAGGTCGCTGCCCTGGAAGCCGCGCACGCGGGCGGCGGCAAACGCCGCGCCCAGCACCACGTCTTCGCCGGCGCCTTCCGCGCCACGGCCCCAGCGCTGGTCGCGTGCGATGTCCACGGCCGGTGCGTAGGTCCAGTGCAGGCCGGCGGCGGTCGCCTCGATCGCGGTGGCGCGCGCGGTGCGCTCGGCCAGCTCGGGCTCGAAGCTGGCCGCTTCGCCCAGCGGGATCGGGAACACCGTGCGCATACCGTGGATCACGTCCGCCGCCAGGATCACCGGGATGCCAAGGCGGCTTTCTTCCACCGCCACCTTCTGGATCTGCACGCCCAGCGCGGCGCCGACGCCGTTGAACAGCGAGCCGACCCGGCCCGCGCGCACCTGCTGCAGCACCTCGTCGGCGTTGAGCACGTTGGCTTCGGGATTCACGTCCGGCGCGAACGGCCGCACCATGTCGGCGAACACACCCAACTGTCCGACCTTCTCTTCGACGGTCATCTGGGCAATCAGGGTTTCGATACGATCAGCAGCCATGAGATCCTTGAGAAAACGTTTACATGGCCGTCAATTCTAGCCTGACGCGACCGCGAGGGTGCAAGTGTCGGGAGGTGGAATTGGAGATTGGGGATTTGTCGGGGCCGGTTGCACCACGCTTCGGGGGCTGGGGATCGGCCGCGTGGTTGTGGAGCGCCGGTCCGGTGCCGGTGGGATCTCCGGGGCTCGGCAATGGCTCGAAGGCCCCGCCCGATGCGGCACTCGGTGGCCTTCAGCGAGCCCGTTCACGCTCGATGATCACCCCCACCGCCTGCGCGCCACGCACCGCACCGGGCTTGCTCAGCTTCAACCGCAGCCAGTGCACGCCGAACTCGTCCAGCACGATCGCCGCGCAGCGCTCGGCCAGCGTCTCCACCAGCCCGAAGTCCGAGGCCTGCACGAAGTCGATCAAGCGCTTGCTCACCGCCTTGTAGTTCAAGGTGTCGGCAATCTCGTCGCTGGCGGCCGGAATGCGGTTGTCGAACCCCATCTCCAGATCGAACCGCAGCGTCTGGCGGATGCGCCGCTCCCAGTCGTAGATGCCGATCAGCGCATCGATTTCCAGGCCTTCGATAAAAACTTTGTCCATTGGGAGCCGTGATTGGGGATTCGGGAGTGGGGATTGGCAAGAGCGCGACAGACAGCAGGTAGAGGGACTAGCTTCTACGAATCTCCAATCCCCACTCCCGAATCCCGCGCCGCCGCCAGCGGCGGCAAGCCCGCCATATCCCAGCGCGGCGTCACATGCACCGCCGCGTCGGCGCGCTCGCCGGCCTCCAGCCGCAGCGCGCCGGCGAAGGCGATCATTGCGCCGTTATCCGTGCACAGGGCCGGCCGCGGGAAGCACACCCGGCCGCCGCGCCGCTGCGCCGCCTCCTGCAGGCGTGCGCGCAGGCGCTTGTTGGCGCCCACGCCGCCGGCCACCACCAGGGTGTTGCACTCGGCTGCATCCAGCGCGCGCAGGCATTTGATCGCCAGCGTCTCCACCACCGCATCCTCGAACCCGCGCGCGATATCCGCCCGCGTGGTGTCGGACTGGTCGCTGCCGCGCCAGGCCAGCAGCACCTGGGTCTTGAGTCCGCTGAAACTGAAATCCAGACCCGGCCGGTCGGTCATCGGCCGCGCGAACCTGTAACGCCCCGGGGTGCCGGTTTCGGCCAGCGCCGCCAGTTGCGGCCCGCCTGGATACGGCAGGCCCATCATCTTGGCGGTCTTGTCGAAGGCCTCGCCGGCGGCATCGTCCAGCGTCTCGCCGAGCACGGCGTACTGGCCCAGGGCCTTCACCGACACCAGCTGGGTGTGGCCGCCGGAGACCAGCAGCGCCACGAACGGCGGCTGCGGCGGGTCGTCTTCCATCAACGGCGCCAGCAGATGGCCTTCCATGTGATGCACGCCGATCGCCGGCACGTCCAGCGCCCAGGCCAGCGACCGCGCCACGCCGGCACCGACAAGGAGTGCGCCGACCAGGCCGGGGCCGGCGGTATAGGCCACCCCATCGAGCTCGTCGATCCCCAGTCCGGCCTCGTCCAGGGTCTGGCGGATCAGCGGCAGCAGCTTGCGCACATGGTCGCGACTGGCCAGTTCCGGCACCACCCCGCCATACTCGGCATGCAGCGCGATCTGGCTGTAGACCGCGTGGGCGCGCAGCGCCGGCACGCCGGACAGCGCGGTGTCGTAGACCGCCACGCCAGTCTCATCGCACGATGATTCGATCCCAAGAACTTTCACGGCAACTCGGCAGGCAGGTAGATGCGGCCCATTTTCGCAGCTTTTGCGCTGCGCAGATCGGCCAGCGGCGATCCACCGCGTGGCCATGCGATCGCCAGCGGATCACGTCCAAGCGCAGGCGTTATCAGGCATGCGCGCCCACCTGCTGCCGGGGGCTTGCAGGCGGCCGGCAAGTCGTTATAATGCGCGGCTCGCCGGGGCAACCCGGAAATTCCGTCACGCGAGTCCGCTCGCACCCGCCCGGGGCTCCCGGACGGAAATCCCATTTTCTGGAGAACACATGCCCAGCGTTAAAGTCCGCGAGAACGAGCCCTTCGAATTTGCGCTCCGCCGTTTCAAGCGCACCTGCGAAAAGGCCGGCGTGCTGGCCGAAACCCGCAAGCGCGAGTTCTATGAAAAGCCGACCCAGGAGCGCAAGCGCAAGGCTGCCGCTGCTGTGAAGCGTCAGCTGCGTCGTTCCTCGCGCGACGTCACCAAGCGCCAGCGCTTGTACTGATCGAACGCGGTTCCCTGCCGAGGGGCATGCGCTGAAGGCGCGGCCCACCGGGTGGAACCCAGGAGCCGGCACGCGCAAGCGTCGCCGGCTTTTTGCATTGGTCCGATGCCAGGCGAGCGCTGCGCAACTGCAGGGGCGACCGGCAATGCCCGCGGTCGTCCGCGCCGCCCAGGCCCCACTTCCTGCCGATGCACTGCGCCCGTCATGGCGCATCGGCACATCCGTCACACGCACTCCCAGGAGTTACACCATGCCCCTCAAGCAGCAACTCACCGATGACATGAAGGCCGCCATGAAGTCCGGCGACAAGCACAGCCTGGGCGTGATCCGGCTGATCAATGCCGCGATCAAGCAGAAGGAAGTGGACGAGCGCATCGAGATGGACGATGCCGCGGTGATCGCCGTGCTCGACAAGATGGTCAAGCAGCGCAAGGACTCGGTCACCCAGTACGAAGCCGCCGCACGCGAAGACCTGGCGCAGATCGAGCGCGAGGAGATCGTGGTGATCGAGCGCTACCTGCCGGCCAAGATGGGCGAAGCCGAGATCGTCGCGGCCATCCAGGCGGCCATCGCGCAGACCGGCGCCAGCAGTCCGGCCGATATCGGCAAGTTGATGGGCGCGCTCAAGCCCAGGCTGGCCGGTCAGGCCGACATGGGCCTGGTCTCCACGCTGGTCAAGCAGCATCTGGCAGGCTGAGTCTGCGCCTGCGCAGCGCCCTGTGCCCGATGGCCAGGGCACTGCAGCGAGCCCCCTGGGTGCGGCTGGCTGCAGCGCCGTCTCAATCCCAGTACACGCACAACATCCAGCGCCCGCTTTCACCCGATCTTTGAACACGCCCTGCTAGAACACCTTCGCCAGCACAGGCCCGGGTGAAGCATTCCGCATGCCGGCTTCGCCTCACCACGCCTGCGCACACAACGGTATGCCCAAGGATTCCCCCGCCGGTGACGAAGCTCTCAACCGAACACCTGCAGAAACATCTGGGCCGCCTGCAGCGCAGCCTGCCGATGGCACTGCTCAATCGCTTTCTCGAGATCGACGTGATGACGCAGGCCGCGTCGCTGTCGTTCTATGCCTTGCTGTCGCTGGCACCGCTGCTGGTGCTGCTGCTGTGGCTGACCGCCTCGCTGTATCCGCCGGCGCAGGAAGCGCTGGTGCAGCAGATCGCGCAACTGGCTGGCGGCAGCGCGGCGGAAGTGGCCGATACGGTGATCCGCAACGCCACCGATCAACCCGGCGTGGGTTCGCTGGCCGGCCTGTGGAGCACGCTGCTGCTGTTCATCGGTGCCACCGCGGTGTTCGCGCAGTTGCAGAACGCCCTGAACCTGATCTTCCGCACCGACAAGCAGCGCCTGGAAGGGCTGATGGCGTGGCTGAAGAAGCGAGTGTTCTCCTTCGGCGTGATCCTGGCCCTGGGTTTTTTGCTGATCGTGTCGATGATTGCCACCACCGCCCTGCAGGTGGTGTTCGCACGCCTGCCCTCGGTGCTGCCGGCGATCGGCTACATCACCACGCTTGCGCTGTATTCGCTCGCCTTCGCCTTCCTGTATCGCTATCTGCCCGATCGCACCGTCAACTGGCGGCAGGCCTTCGTCGGCGGCGTGATCACCGCGCTGTTGTTCGCGCTGGGTCGCTATGGCATTGGCCTGTATATCGCCAAGGCCGCACCTGGCAGCGCGTACGGATCGATGGGCACCCTGGTGATCCTGCTGGTGTGGATGTACTACGCCTCGGTGGTGTTCTTCGTCGGCGCCCTGCTGACCGCGGTGATCGACGAGCGCGTGCGCTCGCATCGCAAGCTGCGCGAGGCCGGCGTGGATACCGACAACCTGCCGCCGGTCGCGGCCGAACCAGCTACCACGCTGCAGCCGCCGGACGCACCGACACGCAGCTGATGGCGCGCCGCGTGCCCTGCGGACATGACCGCGCGGCACGCACCGCTTCGCCGGGGAACATTCGCTCAGCGCAATCGGCGGGCGCCGGCGGCTGCGATATCCTAGCGGGATGGCCCGCATCCCCGACGCATTCATCGACGAACTGCTTGCACGCACCGACATCGTCGAGGTGGTCGGCGGCCGGGTGCCGCTCAAGCGTCAGGGCAAGGAATACTCGGCGCGTTGTCCGTTCCACGACGAGCGCTCGGCCTCGTTCACGGTCTCGCCAACCAAGCAGTTCTACCACTGCTTCGGCTGCGGCGCGCATGGCACCGCGATCAGCTTCCTGATGAATTACGACCGCCTCGAATTTCTCGATGCGGTCGACGAGCTGGCCAAGCGCGCCGGCATGGAGATCCCGCGCGAAACCCAGCAACGCACCCCGCAGCAGCAGGACGACAGCCGCGAGCTGTATTCGGCACTGGAAGCGGCGACCAAGTTCTTCCAGCGCCAGCTCGAGGGCAGCGAACGCGCCCGCGACTACCTGGACGGCCGCGGCGTGGATGCCGACAACCGCGCGCGCTTCCAGATCGGTTACGCCCCCGATGGCTACAGCGCGTTGAAGGACACCCTGGGCACCGATGCGCGCCGCATGAGCGTGCTCGAACGCGCCGGGCTGTTTTCCAAGAACGATCGCGGCCACGTCTACGACAAGTTCCGCGACCGGGTGATGTTCCCGATCTTCGACCGCCGTGGCCGCGTGATCGCCTTCGGCGGACGCATCATGGGCGCGCCGGCCGACGGCCGCGACCCGGGCCCGAAGTACCTCAATTCGCCGGAAACCGCGCTGTTCCACAAGGGCCGCGAGTTGTACGGCCTGTGGCAGGTGCGCCAGGCCAACCAGAAGATCGAGCGGCTGATCGTAGTCGAGGGCTACATGGACGTGGTCTCGCTGTTCCAGTTCGGCGTCACCCAGGCGGTGGCCACGCTGGGCACCGCGACCACGCCCGAACATGCCGAACTGCTGTTCCGCAATGCGCCGGACGTGTATTTCTGCTTCGACGGCGACAACGCCGGCCGCAAGGCGGGCTGGCGTGCGCTGGAATCGGTGCTGCCGCGCATGAAGGACGGCCGCCAGGCGTTCTTCCTGTTCCTGCCCGACGGCGAGGACCCGGACACCATCGTGCGCAAGGAGGGCGCGCAGGCCTTCGACCAACGTCTGGCACAGGCCACGCCGCTGTCGCAGTTCTTCTTCGACGAGATGTCGCGGCAGATCAACCTGCACACGCTCGACGGCAAGGCGCGGCTGGCCGAGCGCGCCAAGCCGATACTGGCGCAGATTCCCGAAGGCGCGTTCGGCGATCTGATGAAGCAGGAGCTGTCGCGCCTGACCGGCGTGGGCGCCACCAGCGCGACACAGGCGTCCGCACCGCAAGCACGGCCACCTGCCCGCATGGGCGCGCCCACGCAAAAACGCAGCCTGGTCCGCGCGTCGATCGCGATCCTGCTGCAGCGGCCGTCGCTGGCGATGAGCCTGGAAGGCGACCACGATTTTTCCGGCCTGCGCCTGCCCGGCATCGACCTGCTGATGGAACTGCTGGCGCTGGTGCGGCAACGCCCGGAAATCAGCACCGGCGCGCTGCTGGAGCACTTCGCCGAACGCGACGAACTGGTGGCCCTGCAGAAACTGGCCGCACAGGCATTGCCCGGCGATGAACACAGCTGGGCGATGGAGCTGCAGGACGTCGTCGCGCAACTGGACAAGCAATTGCTGCGGCAGCGCCTGGACGAACTGCAGGACAAGCAGCGCGCGCAGGGCCTGGACGACACCGACAAGTACGAGCTGCGCGAATTGTTCAAGGCGCTCGCCGCGCTGTAGCGCGCAGGGGGCGGTGGGAGCAGACCAGCTGTTGCCGACGTCCCCGGCCAGCCATCCAGGCACGCGCTCATAGCGGCCTGAACAAGCTCCTGGCCATCGAGCCGAGCGCCGCGCTGACTGCTTCACTCCGGTCCCGGGTGTCGGCCGATGCCGGCGCGACCGACGCGCAGGCGGCACACGGGCCTCTACAATGGCACTCTGCAGACCGCTCCCCCTCAATACGCACGATGATCAAACACTGGCTGGCGCGGTTGCGCATTGATCCATTCACCCTCGCGCTGCTGTGCACGGTCACGCTCGCCTCGTTCCTGCCGGTCTCGGGCACCGCCGCGGCGATCATGGACGATGTCACCGACGTGGCGATCGCCGCGCTGTTCTTCCTGCACGGCGCGCGCCTGTCGCGCGAGGCGGTCAAGGCCGGCGCGCTGCACTGGCGCCTGCATCTGCTGATCCTGGCCTGCACCTTCGTGCTGTTCCCGCTGCTCGGGCTGTTGTTCAAACCGCTCGCGCATCTTGCGCTGACACCGGAGCTGTATGTCGGCGTGCTGTTCCTGTGCGCTGTCTCTTATACACATCTAGATGTGTATAANTAGATGTGTATAAGAGACAGTCAGGGCGCGATGGCGCACCCGGCCGAAGCGATCGGCAAGATCCTGCTGCAGTTGCTGGTCCCGTTTCTGGCTGGCCATTTCATGCGCCCGTGGATCGGCGGCTGGGTCGAACGGCATCGCGCGGTGCTGCGCTACACCGACCAGGGCACCATCCTGCTGGTGGTCTACACCGCCTTCAGCGCCTCGGTGAACGAAGGCCTGTGGCAGAAGACGCCGTTGCCGGCCTTGCTCGCCGTGCTCGGTGCGGCCGCGCTGTTGCTGGCGGTGGCGATGCTCTCGATCACCTTCATCGCGCGGCGCCTGCGCTTCAACCGCGCCGACGAGATCGCCATCGTCTTCTGCGGCTCCAAGAAGAGCCTGGCCACCGGCGTGCCGATGGCCAAGGTGATGTTTGCCGGCGGTGGCCTGGGCGCGATCGTGTTGCCGATCATGCTGTATCACCAGCTGCAGCTGATCGTCTGCGCCTTCGTGGCCGCGCGTTATGCGCGCACCGCCCCGGGCGAGACGCCGGCCGATGCCGGTGGGCATCGCACCTGACGGCCACCGCACGACCATGGTCGTCTGATCGACGACACCCGGCGCAGTCCGCGCTGCGTGTCCTGCGAAGGCCCGCTTGCCTTGCCGCGTGCGCGTTGCCTGCGCCGGCCTTCGTCACGCCGCTACGCCCGGCGCGACACCGGTTCGCGTTGCCTGCCGATGGCGGTTGTAAGCAGATGGACAACGGTCATGAGGCACTCCGACGCCGGCACGGTGCCGCTCGCTAGAGTGTTCGATCCACCTGCCTGCCACGCCCATCGGTGATTGCCATGACGCTGTCGTTCCGACGCCTGCCCCGCCCCTGATCGCGCTGCTGGCAGTACTGGCCACGCTCACCGCCTGCAACAAGCCCGCCACGCCGCCAGCCCCCGCACCGACCAAGGCGACGACCACGCCGGCCCCCGCGTCCAGCATCGCCTGGCGCGAAGGCGACGTCGACGATGCCTTCGCCGAGGCCAGGGAAAGCGGCAAGCCGATCCTGTTGTACTGGGGTGCGGCCTGGTGCCCGCCGTGCAATCGCCTGAAAGCCACCTTGTTCAAGGACCCGGCCTTCATCGCCCGCACCCGGCAATTCGTGGCGGTGCATCTGGATGGCGATTCGGAGGGCGCGCAGGCCTGGGGCGAGCGCTTCGGCATCAAGGGCTACCCGACCATCATCGTGCTGCGCCCGGATCGCAGCGAGATCACCCGCCTGGCCGGCGATGCCGACAACGCGCGTCTGGCCGATGTGCTGCGGGTCGCGGCCAAGAGCACCAGCACCGCCAGGCAACTGCTGGACACCGCACTGCAGACCCCGCAGCAACTCAGCGCGGACGACTGGGCCGTGCTCGGCAACTACGCCTGGGGCACCGATGACCGGCTGGTCGAGCCGGAGCAGGCCGTCGATGTGCTCACGCGCCTGTCCAGGTCGGCGCCGCAGCCGGCCCTGCAACGCAGCTTCGCCCTGGCAGCGATTACCGCAGCCAAGCACCCGCCGGCCGCCAGCGCGGCGTCGCGCCGCTTGCTGGACGCGGTGCTGGCCGACCCGGCAGAGGTGCGCGCCAACCTCGGCACGCTGAACTACATGCCGGCACGGCTGGTCGCCGCGGCCAGCAGCGATGCCGGCGAGCGCACCACCTTGTCCAACGCGCTGAATCTGGCGCTGGACAAGATCTATGCCGACCCTGCATTGCCGATCGCCGACCGGCTCGGCACCGCGTACGCACGCATCCAGCTGGCCCGCCTGGCGCAAGGCCAGCCCACCGAAACCGAGGCCAAGGGCGCGCAGCCGCCGCTGCCCAAGGCCGTGGTCGACACCGTGCAGCAACGCGTGCAATGGGCCACCGACACCGCCAGGACCGATGAGGAACGCCAGTCCACCATCAGCACCGCTGCGGCATTGCTCGGCGAGGTGGGCGACAACAGCGGCGCCGAACAGTTGCTGCTGGCCGAGCTGGCGCGCAGCAAGACGCCCTACTACTACATGCCCGAACTGGCCGAGCTGGCCGAACACCGCGGCGATAAGAAGACCGCGCTGTCCTGGCTCAGGAAGGCGTACGAAAGCGCGCAAGGGCCGGCCACCCGCGTGCAGTGGGGCGTGCTGTACGTGGATGGCCTGATCCGGCTCAGCCCGGACGACACCGCCGGCATCGAAGCCGCTGCCACGCAGGTGATCGGCGAACTGGCCGGGCAACCCGATGGCTACCGCCAACGGACCCGGCAGCGCTTTGCCACGCTGGGCGCCGCCTTGAAGACCTGGAGCACGCAGCATCACCAGGACGGCACTGCGGTGCTGGCGCGCCTGCAGCAGAAGATGCAGCGCAGCTGCAGCAACAAGAACACCGGCGAATGCGCCGGCTGGTTGGGCTGAGCCGGCATGACGGCGCAGCCAGCCGCACCGCGCGTGTGGACACGCTGACACCATCGCGGCGGCGGTTTGGCTCATGGCCGCCGGATGCCCGACCACGCGCGCAACCGGCGGCCATGAGCGAGATGGACAGATTCCAACCACCGTCCATCTCCATCCCACAACACCCCCGCAGGGTTACCGATGGCTGTTGGCGGCGGCGGGCTTTCACCGCGCTGCCGCTAGCGCACCCACGGCAGCAGCAGGTGATCCACCATCAGGAACGCGAACAGCGCCATCAGATACACGATGGAGTACCCGAACATCTTCATCGAAAACAGCTCGTCCGGCGGGTCGAGCATGCGCCAGGCGTACCAGAGGAACACCACGTTGAGCACCACCGCGCCGCCGAGGTAGAACAACCCGCTCATGCCCACCGCCACCGGCAGCAGGGTCACGATCGCCAGCAGCACCGTGTACACCAGGATCTGCTTGCGCGTATGCGGCACGCCGTGGGTGACCGGCAGCATCGGGATCGCCGCCTTGGCGTAATCGGCACGGCGGAAGATCGCCAGCGCCCAGAAATGCGGCGGCGTCCAGATGAAGATGATCAGCACCAGCAGCGAGGCGTTGATCCAGTCGGCGCTGGTCGGCAAGCCGGTCACTGCGGCCCAGCCCAGCATCGGCGGCGTGGCGCCGGCCAGCCCGCCGATCACGATGTTCTGCGAGGTCGCCCGCTTCAGGTACACGGTGTAGATCACCGCGTAGCCGATCAGCGAGGCAAACGTCAGCACCGCGGTGATCACATTCACCCAGACCACCAGGATGGTCATGGAGATCACGATCAGCGCGCCGGCAAACACCAGCACCTGCCACGGCCGCACCTTGCCCACCACCAGCGGCCGCCATGAGGTGCGTGCCATCTGCGCGTCGATCTTGGCATCGAGCAATTGATTGATTGCCGCCGCCGCCGACGCCGCCAGCCAGATGCCCAGAAAACCCAACGCACCGGTGCGCACCTGCACCCACGTCGGCACCTCGGGGATGGCCAGGAACATGCCCACCAACGCGGTGAACACGATCAGTGCCACCACCTTGGGTTTGGTCAGATCCCAGTAATCGCGTGCGCTGGCGGCCATGCTCACTCCGGCGCGCGCAGCCGCGCCAACAACGAGACCAGCACGAACAAGAGGGCGACCGCGCCGCCGTTATGCAGCACCGACACTTCCAGCGGCAGGGCCAGCTTGACGTTGAGCATGCCCAGCGTCACCTGCACCGCCACCAGCACCGCCAGCGCACCGGCCCACACCCGCATGCCCGGCGAGCGCGACAGCCGCCAGGCCAGCCACCACAGATACAGCGCCGTCGCAATCGCCCACAACCGGTGCGCCATCTGGATGGCGATCCGCGCTGCGCCGTCGAGCACGCCGCCTTCGTAATCCACCCCGATCCCGCGCCACAGTGTGAAGCCTTCGCGGAAGTCGTGCGGCGGCCACCACTGGCTGACGCAGCGCGGGAAATTGTCGGCCGACCAACTGCCGCCGCCACAGGCCAGCGCCGCGTAATTGGCACTGACCCAGCCGCCCAGCGCGATCTGCAGGCCCAGCACCGCCACGCCTGCGCGCAACAGCCACCTGAGCCGCGAGGCATCGGCCAGCGTGATCGGCAGGTGGGTTGCGCGCCAGGCCATCCACACCAGCAGCGAGAACATCAGCATGCCGCCGAGCAGATGGCCCATCACCACGATGGGCTTGAGCAGCAACGTCACCGTCCACATGCCCAGCAGTGCCTGGAAGATCACCACCGCCAGCGTCAGCACCGCCGCACGCGCCAGGTCGATATTGCTCCAGCGCAGCGCCGCCAGCAGCAGGATCGCCTCGCCTGCAATCGCCACGCCAAACGCCAGCGTGTGCCAGCCGGACATGTACAGCGGAATCGACAACGCCACCAGCAGCGCGGCAGAAACCACCTGGGCAATGCCCATGCGGCGGCGGCGCACCGCCAGCAACGACAGCACCAGCACCTCCACTCCGAGCGCGCCAGCCAGGAACCGGTGCACCTGCTCACGCCAGGCCTTGTGCGATTCCAGCGGCCGGATCTTGCTGGCCACATGCGTATTGGCTTCGTCGCTGGTCTGCGGCCAGGTGACGCGGCCATAGCAGGTCGGCCAGTCCGGGCAGCTCATGCCGGCATCGGACAGCCGCACGAACGACCCGAACAGGATCGTGCTCGCAGTGAACAGCGCAGCCAGCCAGGCCATGCGATGGAAGTGGCGGAACAATGCCGGTGGCGCAAACAGGTTCATCGAAACGGGCTCACATCAGTTTCAGCAGCTTGACCAGATCGGCACGCAGGCCGGCCGGGTCGAAGCCCGGGGCATAGCGCAGGATCACGAAGCCGTTGGGGTCGATCACATACACCGGCACGCCGGCGGCATCGTCGGCACGCGGCAAGCCCTGCCGCAGCCGCACATCGTCGCGCAGCACACGCAGGGCCGGCATCGGCGGCAACCCGGCCGGCGGGGTGCCGATCCACACCACCTCCACCTTGTCGGCGCGATGCCCGAGCAGCTGCCATACCTTGTCCAGTTCGGCCGCCAAGGTCACGCACTGCTGCGTGCAGCTGGCCGGCGGTGCGAGCGCGATCCGCCACACCCGTTCGGCCGGCGCCCACGCATACGGCTGTCCGTCCGCGCGCAGCGGCACCAACCCGCGCAGGTCCGCAGGCGGCTTGAGCAGTTCGCCGTGATTGCGCATCGATGCCGGCTGCCACCCGGAAAAGCGCAGCACGCCGGCCAGCAACATCGAGCCGAAGAACAGCACCGCCAGGGCAATCAGCATCCTGCGGCCGCGTTTGACCGAATGCGGCGTGGCCGATGGGGAGGAGGTCATGCCGGCGATTTTCTCATGCCGCAGGCGTCAGTGCCCGCGTCGACGGCGGCGACGCGCACGCCAGCTCAGCAGCGTCGCGGTGACCAGCACGGCTGCGGCCAGACCGAACCATTGCACCGCATAACCCAAGTGCCGCGCGGGTGGCAGCGTATTCGGCAGCATCTCCAGGTCGCGTGCATAACCGACCGGCAGGGCCGGATCCAGGCGCAGGACCTGCGACGAAATGTCGCGCCTGCCCAACGCGCTGCGCAACGCGCTGGTTTCCAGACGCGTGGCCAGCCAGGTCTGCGGCGCATTGGCAGCGGCCAACGCCGGCCCCATGGCAAGTCCGGCCGAGGGTGGCGCACTCAGCAACCCCTGCACTGCCTGGCTCCCCTGCAGTGGCACGATAGTCGGCAACTGCCGGTTAGCCGGCAACGGCAACCAACCCAGATCAACCAGCAGCGTGACCGGACTGCCTTGCGGCGCGGCAAGTTGATAGACGCGCACGCCGGCACGTCCGGCATGCAGCTGGTTGTCCAGCAGCACCTGCTGGGGCAGAAACCGTACGCGCCCGCCGACCCAGGCCAGGTCGCGTGGCGTGGCTAATGCTTGCACCAGCGTCAACGGCGTCTGACGCACCTGCGCCGCACGTTCCAGCAACGCCTGTTTGCTGTGCATGCGTTGCAACTGCCACTGCCCCAGCGCGGCAAAACCCGCGCTGACCAGCACGGCCAGGCACCATCCCAGCACCGCCGTGTGCTTGCGCATCATGACAAGCGACGCAAAAAGGCGTGCAATGCCGTTACCACGCCGACGACCACCGGGGCTGTTGTGAACGATTCGCTCAAGACGCTGCTGATTGTCGCCTTCCTGATCGTGATCCTGTGGAACCTGGGTGCGGGCCTGTACTACCTGCTCACCGACCGAGGCGAAACCAGGCGCACCGTCAACGCACTGACCTGGCGCATCGGTCTATCGGTCGCACTGATCGCCGTGGTGATCCTGGGCATCTATACCGGCTGGATCAAGCCGCATGGGCTCGGCCGCTGACGCGGCCAATGGGATTGGGGAGTCGGCATTGGGGATTGGTAACAGCAAACGCGGATCGCTCTGGCGAATCCCCAATCCCGACTCCCCAATCCCCGCCCTCAAAGTACATACACAAACAGGAACAGCGCCAGCCACACCACGTCGACGAAGTGCCAGTACCACGCAGCCGCTTCGAAGGCGAAGTGGTTGTCGCGGCTGAAGTGGCCCTTGGCCACCCGCAGCCACATCACTGCCAGCATGATCGTGCCCAGCAGTACGTGCATGCCGTGGAAGCCGGTGAGCATGAAGAAGGTCGAGCCGTAGATGCCGGATCCCAGCGTCAGATTGAGCTCGGTGTAGGCGTGGATGTATTCCTCCGCCTGCAGGAACAGGAACACGCAGCCCAGCAGCACGGTCAGCCCCAGCCACAGCAATAGCGCGCCGCGCCGACCGCCCTTGAGCGCGTGGTGGGCGATGGTCAAGGTCACGCCGGAGCTAAGCAGGATCAGCGTATTGATCAGCGGCAGGCCCCAGGCCGGAATGGTCTGGAATTGCCCGCCGATCGTGCCGGGGCCATTGGTCGGCCATGCAGCGGAGTAGCCGTTCCACAACAATTCGTTGGTCATCACGCCGTCGCCCTCGCCGCCCAGCCAAGGCAGCGTCAGCACGCGCGTGTAGAACAGCGCACCGAAGAAGGCACCGAAGAACATCACCTCGGAAAAGATGAACCACACCATCCCCATGCGGAACGAGCCGTCCACCTGGCGGTTGTAGTGCCCGGCGTTGGATTCGCGGATGACATCGCCAAACCACATGAACAAGGTCGCCAGCAGCATCGCCATGCCGACGAAAAACGTCCAGCGCCCCCACGCGGCATCGTTGAGCCAGCTGGCCACGCCGATCATCATCACGAACATCGCAATCGACCCGACAAAGGGCCACTTGCTCTGGCTCGGGACGAAATACGCATCGGCGTTAGTACTCTGGTCGGCCATGGCGTTGCTTCCGTGTCGGTGCTGCGTGTGGAGGAAGGATCAAGGCGCCGCGCGCGGTGCGCTGGATGCGCCACCGCCCTGCAGCTCCGAGGTCAGGATGTCGTTGCGATAGAACGTATAGGACAGGGTGATCGTGGTGACTTCCGGCGGCAGCGCCGGGTCGACGATGAAACGCAGCGGCATGTCGCGCGTTTCGCCGGCCTGCAGGGTCTGCGCAGTAAAACAGAAGCATTCGGTCTTGTTGAAGTATCCGGACGCGCGCGCCGGTGCGACCGATGGCACCGCACTGCCGACAACCGCTCGCGCACTGTCGTTGCGCGCAAAATACAGCGCCTCGTTGAGTTCGCCCGGCACCACGTCCATCGTCATCTGTTCGGGATGGAAGGTCCACGGCAGCTTGGAATTGACCCCGGCATCGAACTCCACCCGCACCGTGCGCTTGCCAGGCCCTGCAATCGCCGCCGCATTGCCACGCGTGCTGCCCGGTGCGCGTTCCATGCGGATGCCGAACACTTTTTCGCACGCGATGCGATACAGCGGCACCAGCGAAAAGGTCAGCACGAACACGCCCAGCACCACGCCCAGCAGCTTGAACAAGCCAGCCGTCGGTGCAGGTGCAGGCGCCCGCGCATTCATCGTCCGATGACTCCCGAGGCGATGAAACCTGCGTAGATCAGCAACGCGATGATGCCGACGGTGATTGCCGTGCGGCGCACCGCGCGACGCTGTTGCGCCTGCCGTTCGGCAGCCGAGAGCAGCCGTGCCACTGCTGCCGGCGCCGGCTCAGTGACCGATGTCTTCATGCGCGAGATCTCCAGGCTTGATCACCGGCGGCACGGTGAAGGTATGCGCCGGTGCGGGCGAGGGCACCGTCCACTCCAGTCCCCTGGCGCCTTCCCAGGCACGTGCGTCGGCCTTGGCCCCGCCGCGCAGCGAGGCGAGCAGGATGCCGGCCATCAGGAACGGCGTGGCGAACATGCCGAACGCGCCGATCGAGCTGATCAGGTTCCAGTCGGCAAATACCACGTTGTAATCGGGAATGCGCCGCGGCATGCCGGCCAGGCCAAGGAAATGCTGCGGGAAGAACAGCAGGTTGACGAACACCATCGTCCACCAGAAATGGAACTTGGCCCAGGTTTCGTTGTACATCCGCCCGGTCCATTTCGGCCACCAGTAGTACACCGCCGCAATCAACGCGAACACCGCTCCGGTGACCAGCACGTAGTGGAAATGCGCGACCACAAAATACGTGTCGTGGTACTGGAAATCCGCCGGCACGATCGCCAGCATCAGGCCGGAAAATCCACCGATGCTGAAAAGGATCACGAATGCCACTGCCCACAGCATCGGCGATTCGAATGTCAGCGATCCCTTCCACATCGTGCTGACCCAGTTGAACACCTTCACCCCGGTCGGAATGGAGATCAGCATCGTGGCGAACATGAAGTAGATTTCGCCACCGAGCGGCATGCCCACGGTAAACATGTGGTGCGCCCACACGATGAAACTCAGGAACGCGATTGCCGCGATCGCATAGACCATCGCCTGATAGCCGAACAGCGGCTTGCGGCTGAAGGTCGGAATGATCTCGCTGACCACGCCAAACGCCGGCAGGATCATGATGTAGACCTCCGGATGCCCGAAGAACCAGAAGATGTGCTGGTACATCACCGGGTCGCCGCCGCCGGCCGCGTTGAAGAAGCTGGTGCCGAAGAACTTGTCGGTCAGCAGCATGGTCACTGCACCGGCCAGCACCGGCATCACCGCAATCAGCAGGAAGGCGGTGATCAGCCAGGCCCAGCAGAAGATCGGCATCTTCAACAAATCGATGCCGGGCGCGCGCATGTTGAGCACGGTGGCGATGATGTTGATCGCCCCCATGATCGAACTGACGCCGGCCACGTGAATTGCAAACACGCTGAAGGCCACGTTGTAGCCGCCCTGCAGCGACAGCGGCGGATACAGCGTCCAGCCACCGGCCGGCGCACCGCCGGGCAGGAACAACGTCAGCAGCAGCAGGGTAAAGGCCACCGGCAGCAACCAGAACGACCAGTTGTTCATGCGCGGCAACGCCATGTCCGGCGCGCCGATCTGCAGCGGAATCATCCAGTTGGCCAGACCGACGAAGGCCGGCATCACCCCACCGAAGATCATCACCAGTGCATGCACGGTGGTCATCTGGTTGAAGAATTCGGGTTTGACGAACTGCAGCCCGGGCTGCATCAGTTCGGCGCGGATCACCACGCTCATCGCCGCACCGATGATGAACATCACGAAGGAAAACAGCAGGTACAGCGTGCCGATGTCCTTGTGATTGGTCGAGAAGAACCAGCGCTCGACGAAACCGGGCTGGTGGTGTCCGTGGTGATCGACTGCGGTATGCGCCATGACGGAACGACCTCTACGAAGCGGTGCGGTTGCGGGCGATTAAAGAGCGGCAGTGGGCGCGGCGGCCGGAGCAGGCGCAGCCTCGCCGGCAGGCGGCGCTGCAGGTGTGGACGCCGGCGCCGGTGCGGGGGCGCCCGCCGGTGCAGCAGGCGGCGCATTGGCGCTGCGACGCGCCGCCAGCCAGCGCTGGAACTCGGCCTTGGGCAGCGCCTCCACCACGATCGGCATGAAGCCATGGTCCTTGCCGCACAACTCGGCGCACTGCCCGCGATACACGCCGGGCTGCTCGATGTTGGTCCATGCCTCGTTGACGATGCCGGGGATGGCGTCCTGCTTCCAGCCAAGGGCCGGCACCCACCAAGCATGGATCACGTCATCGGCGGTGATCACGAAACGGATCTTGGTCCCGACCGGCAGCACCAGGCGGTTGTCCACATCCAGCAGGTAATGCGGTTGCGAGGCCGCGGTCGGACGCTCGCCACTCTGGCGGATACGGTCGGACTCGCGCGCCAGCCGGCTGGTAAACTCCACGCCCTGGCCCAGATACTCGTATTTCCACATCCACTGGTAGCCGGTGACCTTGACGGTCATTTCCGACTCGCGGGTGTCGTACATCGCAATCAGCTTGGCCGTCGCCGGCCAGGCCATCGCGATCAGCACCAGCACCGGGATCACCGTCCACAACACCTCGGCCGTGGTGTTGTGGCTGAATTGCGCAGCCACCGCGCCCTTGGACTTGCGGAACTTGAAGATCGCATAGCCCATCGCACCGAACACCAGCGCGCCGATCACCACGCAGACCCACAGCGCCACCATGTGCGCCTCGTAGGCCATGCGCGCGGTCTGGGTGACCCCGCGGCCCATGTTGAGCTGCCATTCCTTCGGATCGGCCGATTGCGCCCAGGCAACTGAAGCGCCGAGCAGCGCCACCATCGCCAAAGCCCACTTCGAATACGTTGCCTTCCAGCTGCTGCGTTGCGTCATTGCCTAGACCCTTACGTCATCGGTGACGGCCATTGGCGGCCGCGAGCAAGCATTTCAACGTCGTTGCCAGTTCCACACGTTCGGCCGGCCCGAGAAAACTTCCAATCTCGATCTGCTTGCCGCTGCTGACCAGCACCACCCTGTCGTCGCGTTCCATGCATAACCGCACCCAATGCGGATGTGCCTGGAACGCTGGTGGCGCATGCCCGGACGCAAACACCTCGACGGCAGTGTCTCCCACCCGGATCGCTTCTTCGCGCTCGCCACTTCGCCACAACTGCCGCAGCGCCAGCGCCACCACACCACTGTGCAACAGGGCGAACACCGGCGCGAATGCATTGCCGGTCCACCACCCCAGGCCCGCAACTACCCACATCGTTCCTGCCAGTACTGCGAACAGCTGCACGAACTGCCTGGCCGACAATGCCCGCGGAGGCCGCAACCGTACCTGCGTCCCGACCCCTTCGGACATCAACGGCAGTACTTCGATCATTGGCAACACGCAGCGCACTGCGGGAACAGCCCGATGGTAGACCCGCGCGAACGCATGCGGCAAGCGTTTCCGGCAATCATCGAATTGCTGCAGTGCAGCTAAAAATACGCGTAAATCAATCACTTCCCGATGCATGCGCCGATGCTCCCGCCTGTGGCCGGCAACGATCGCGTCCGTCCGGGCTCACCCTGGCCGCGTGCACAAAACGGCGGAAAAGTTGCCGCTTCCACACAAGTGCGCGGGGGCTGCGGCTCTCTAGAATGGGCACGGATTCCCAGGCGCCCTCCGCATGAACGCTCAGCTCGACCCACTTGCCCCTCCCTCAGTCGCACGCCCGCTGTTGGCGCCCGAGCTGCCTGCCGCACCCGGCGCATTGCGTGCGGCGATCACGGCCGCATGGCTCAAGGACGAAACCGAGCACGTGCGCGAGTTGCTCGACCAGGCGCGCCTGCCCGCCGCCGAACAGGCCAAGGTGCAGGCGGTCGCCGCCGACCTGGTCACCCGCGTCCGCGCACGTGCGCAGGACCAGGGCGCGATCGAGGCCTTCATGCGCCAATACGACCTGGGCAGCGAAGAGGGCGTGCTGCTGATGTGCGTGGCCGAGGCGCTGTTGCGCATTCCCGACCAGGACACCGCAGACAAGCTGATCCGCGACAAGCTCGGCGATGCGGACTGGAAGAAGCACGTCGGCGGCAGCGACTCTGTGCTGGTCAACGCCTCGACCTGGGGCCTGATGCTCACCGGCAAGCTGGTGCAACTCAACGACCTCACCCGCGCGGATGTGCCGGGCGCGTTCAAGCGCCTGATCGGCCGCGTCGGCGAGCCGGTGATTCGCCTGGCCGTGCGCCAGGCGATGAAGATCATGGGCCACCAGTTCGTCATGGGCCGCACCATCGGTGAAGCCCTGTCGCGTTCGCGCAAGGGCGACAACGCCGAGTACCGCTATTCGTTCGACATGCTCGGCGAAGGCGCATTGACCATGAAGGATGCGCAGCGTTATCTGCAGGCGTATCGCGATGCCATCCACGCGATCGGCCGCAGCGGCAGTTTCGTCGGCACCGATGTCTTTGCAGCACCCAGCATCTCGATCAAGTTGTCCGCGCTGTATCCGCGCTACGAACATGCCAAGCGTGCGCGCGTGATGGCCGAGCTGGTGCCGGGGGTGCTCGAGCTGGCGCAACTGGCCAAGTCCTACGGCATCGGCTACACCGTCGATGCCGAAGAAGCCGACCGTCTGGAACTGTCGCTGGACATCATCGAGGCCACCTTCTCCGACCCGTCGCTGGATGGATGGGAAGGCTATGGCCTGGCGGTGCAGGCGTATCAGAAGCGCACGCCGTACACGATTGATTTCCTGGCCGACCTGGCACGCCGCGTCGGCCGTCGCATTCCGGTGCGTCTGGTCAAGGGTGCGTACTGGGACGCGGAGATCAAGCGCGCCCAGATCGAAGGTCACCCCGGCTATCCGGTATTCACCCGCAAGCAGAATACCGACGTGTCGTATCTGGCCTGCGCGCGCCGCATGTTCGCGCACAGCGATGCGCTGTATCCGATGTTTGCCACCCACAACGCGCAGACCATTGCCGCGGTCCGCGCGATCTCCGGCGGCAAGGTGTACGAACACCAGAAACTGCATGGCATGGGCGATGACCTGTATGCCGAAGTGATTCCGGCCGATCGCCTGGGGCTGCCTTGCCGCGTGTACGCACCGGTCGGCTCGCACGAGGATCTGCTGCCGTACCTGGTGCGACGCCTGCTCGAAAACGGCGCCAATTCCAGCTTCGTCAATCGCATCACCGACGAGGACGTCGCCATCGAAGACCTGATCCGCGATCCGGTCGAAGCGGTGTCCTCGTTCGGCTCCATTCCGCATCCCAAGATTGCGCTGCCAACCGATCTGCTGCGCAGCCAGAACCAACACAGGAAAAACTCCATGGGCGCCAATCTCGCCAACGACAACGATCTGCGGCAGCTGGCCGAGCACCTCAATGCCGCCATCAAGCCGTGGAAGGCCGGTCCGCTGGTGCCTGGCGCGGTGATCAGCACGCCCAGCCACGCGGTACTCAACCCGGCAGATCGCCGCGAGACGGTCGGGCAGTGGCAGCCGGCCGATCCGGACACCGTGCAGACGTCGCTGGCGACCGCCGCTGCCGCGCAGCCGGCCTGGAACCGTACGCCTGCCGCCAGCCGCGCCACCATCCTGGAGCATGCCGCCGACCTGCTCGAAGCGCGCATGCCCGAGTTCATGGCCATTTGCGTCAAGGAAGCCGGCAAGACCCTACCCGATGCCGTCGCCGAGGTGCGCGAGGCGGTCGACTTCCTGCGTTACTACGCAGCCCAGGCACGCGCCCAGTTCGGTGCGCCCGAACGCCTGCCCGGGCCGACCGGCGAATCCAACGAACTGCAGCTGCATGGCCGCGGTGTCTTCGTCTGCATCAGTCCATGGAACTTCCCGCTCGCCATTTTCCTCGGGCAGGTCGCTGCCGCATTGGCTGCCGGCAACAGCGTCATCGCCAAACCTGCAGAGCAGACCAACCTGATCGGCTACGCCGCAGTGAAGCTGTTGCATGAAGCGGGTGTCCCCGAAGCGGTGGTGCAGTTGCTACCGGGCGATGGCGCCACCGTCGGTGCGGCGCTGACCAATGACCCGCGCGTGGCGGGCGTTGCCTTCACCGGCTCTACGGAAACCGCACGGCTCATCAACCGCACCCTGGCTGCGCGCGACGCCGCGATCGGTGTGCTGATTGCCGAAACCGGTGGCCAGAACGCCTTCATCGCCGACTCGTCCTCGTTGCCGGAAGCCGTCGTCAAGGACGCCATCTCCAGCGCCTTCATGTCCGCCGGCCAACGCTGCTCGGCGGCCCGCGTGCTGTTCGTGCAGGACGACATCGCCGACAAGGTCACGACCATGCTCGCCGGCGCCATGGCGGAGCTGAAGATCGGCGATCCTGCGCTGCTGTCCACCGACGTTGGCCCCGTCATCGATGCAGATGCGCTCAAGATTCTCGAAGATCATGCAGCGCGCATGGATCGCGAAGCGCGCCTGATCGGCTCCACGGCCCTGGATCCAGCCACTGCCAATGGCAGCTTTTTCGCCCCGCGCGCGTACGAGCTTGCATCGCTCGCGCAGCTGCAGCGCGAGATCTTCGGACCTGTGCTGCACGTCATTCGCTGGAAGGCAGACCAGCTCGATGCCGTCATCGACCAGATCAACGCCACCGGTTACGGACTGACCCTGGGCGTGCATTCGCGCATCGACGAGACCATCGATCGCATCACCGCACGCGTTGCGGTCGGCAATGTCTACGTCAACCGTAACCAGATCGGCGCGGTGGTCGGCGTACAACCCTTCGGCGGCCAGGGCCTGTCGGGCACCGGCCCGAAAGCCGGTGGTCCGCATTACCTGCTGCGCTTCGCCACCGAAAAGGTCGTCACCGTCAACACGACCGCCGCAGGCGGCAACGCATCGCTCCTGACATTGGGCGACTGATCCTCGCCTCGATGCAGACGTCATAGTGCGGTCGATTGGACCAACAAAACCCCGCTCAGGCGGGGTTTTTTGTTGGCTTGTGCCCTGCTAATGCCTCGTGCGACGGCGATAAGTGATGTGGCCAAGCACGTGCGTATCGAACGCAGTCTCGGTGAGCAGCATGGCGAAGAATAGGCCAGGCACCGGGTTCACTTCGATCTTGACGAGCCGTAGGAACTGATAGCCGCAGGAGCCCCTGATGGTCGCAGGGGGGGGCTGGCACCTGCATTGGAGTGCAACCAAGGTCCATCTTCCAACACTAGCCGGCGACCCGAACTCCTCGTGCCGATCTATAAGCAGGACGCCAGCACCATCACAGGTACTTCTACTACAGACGCCCTAACTGGTCGGTTCTCTGACCACATGCAAGCCAATCGATAAACAGATGTCTTGCAATCATCAGCGCAAGGAGGATGCCCATGTAGCAAAGAAGTCGGCCCCCCCCAGCGACGCGGGGGTCCTGGCATCGGTGCCATGCTCCGCGTGCGCCTTGACGGCCCGGGTTCTGCGGTGACATTCAGACCCTTCGGCTTTGCTATCGCGCCCTGCTGCGACACAAGCGCCAGGCNCCGCGTGCGCCTTGACGGCCCGGGTTCTGCGGTGACATTCAGACCCTTCGGCTTTGCTATCGCGCCCTGCTGCGACACAAGCGCCAGGCGCGCGCCCTGGCATCGGCCGCGCTAGGGCTGAGCGTTGAGCCTGCGGATCCGGTGGTGAGCGTGCGTCCTTGCGCGGCGTTTGTGGCGTTTGTGGCGTCTGTGGCGTCTGTGGCGTCTGTGGCGTTTGTGGCGTTTGTGGCGTTTGTGGCGTTTGTGGCGTTTGTGGCATTAGCGACGTTTACGCGTGGATTTCAGGCAAAAAGAAACCCCCAGTCCTGTTGGACTGAGGGTTTCGGGTAAAGCCCCTGGCGATGACCTACTCTCGCATGGCTTGANCGCGTGGATTTCAGGCAAAAAGAAACCCCCAGTCCTGTTGGACTGAGGGTTTCGGGTAAAGCCCCTGGCGATGACCTACTCTCGCATGGCTTGAGCCACACTACCATCGGCGCAGCTGCGTTTCACTTCCGAGTTCGGGATGGGATCGGGTGGTTCCACAGCGCTAATTTCACCAGGGAGACGGTTGGAGCGTCGCCATCCAAGAAACGGATTAAGGCGCCCAGTCTCGCATAGTTAACTTGTGACGTAGCTTGCGTTTGATGATCTACCAACGTTCGTTGGGACCAAGGCAACTTGAGGTTATATGGTCAAGCCGCACGGATCATTAGTATCAGTTAGCTCAATACATTGCTGTACTTACACACCTGACCTATCAACCACATAGTCT
>NZ_QREM01000010.1:356401-607592 GCF_003353015.1 Xanthomonas arboricola
GAACATTGGGAAGTGGCCTCAGCGCCGTTCCCGTCAGCTTCGTCGTTTCCGTCGAAGCGAGCCGCCCATTATAGCGGACTTTTTCTTGCCGTCAACACCTCATTTCGAGGTGGTTGACGCTGCTTCGTTTCGACCCGAAGGTTTTCTGCGAAGCGAGCCGGCCATATTAGCAGGCTTTTCATCCTCGTCAACCCCTCGTGAAGAGGAAGTTGCCGCCGCTGCACTTCAATCTGCCGAAGCATCTTTCCGTGTAGCGAGCCGCCCATCATAGCCGGCTTTTTCGTTTCGTCAACACCNGAAGTTGCCGCCGCTGCACTTCAATCTGCCGAAGCATCTTTCCGTGTAGCGAGCCGCCCATCATAGCCGGCTTTTTCGTTTCGTCAACACCCTAATTTCAGGGGATTTCCGAACCCTTTCGCTGTGGTTCCGCGTTTGCGGAGTCCGTTGCGTCGGGGGAGGCGAACTATATGCCCGCAAGAAGATTTTGGGAAGCCTTTTGTGAAAAAATTTTCACGAAGTTGCCAAATGCCTGCGCTGACGCCCGGTTGGTCCCGCAGCACCTTGCTTTAAGACCGGCCCGGTGGTGGCAGCGCTTTATAAAGAGCGCTGCCACGGCGACCTGGCGTTGCTGCCATGCAGCGCCGGTGCTGCCGGCTCAACCAGCAATCAGCGCCACCCGGGCGAAATTGCGCTTACCTACCTGGATGACGCCTTCAAAGCCTGGCCCGAACTGGCGCGCCGGGTCTTCCACGACTTCGCCATCGATCTTGACCGCGCGCTCCTTGAGCTTGCGCGTGGCCTCCGAATTGCTGGGCGTCAGGCCGGCAGCGGTGAGCAGACTTGCAATGCGCAGACCTTCGGCCGGCACAACCACCTGCTGCAGCGGCAACAGGCTGGTGTCGCCCTGCCCTGTCACCACGGCGTGCCAGCCGGCGACGGCCTGCTCTGCCGTAGCGGCGTCATGGAAACGTGTGGCAAGTTCGCGCGCCAGACGCAACTTGACCTCGCGCGGATGCAGGTCACCGGAGGCAACCTGCGCTTTCAGGCGCTCGGCCTCGGCGACACCGATGTCGAAGGACAGCAGATCGATCCAGCGCCAGGTCAGTTCGTCGCCGATCTTCATGGTCTTGGTGACAATGTCGATGGCCGGCTCGTTGATGCCGATGTAGTTGCCCAGCGACTTGGACATCTTGGCCACGCCGTCCAGACCTTCCAGCAGCGGCATGGTCAGCACGACCTGCGGGGCCTGGCCGTAGTGCTCCTGCAGGCCGCGCCCCATCAGCAGGTTGAACTTCTGGTCGGTACCGCCCAGTTCGACGTCCGCCTTCAAGGCGACCGAGTCGTAGCCCTGGACCAGCGGATACAGGAATTCGTGGATGGCGATCGGCTGCTGGCCCGTGAAGCGCTTGGCGAAGTCGTCGCGCTCTAGCATGCGCGCCACCGTGTGCTGGGCGGACAGCTTGATCATGTCCGCCGCGCTCATCTGGCCGAACCACTCGGAGTTGAAGCGCACCTCGGTGCGTTCGCGGTCAAGGATCTTGAAGACCTGCTCCTCATAGGTGCGCGCGTTGGCCAGCACATCCTCGCGGCTCAGCGGCTTGCGGGTGACGTTCTTGCCGCTCGGGTCGCCGATCATGCCGGTGAAGTCGCCGATCAGGAAGATCACCTGGTGCCCGAGCAGCTGAAACTGCCGCATCTTGTTGAGCAGCACGGTATGGCCCAGGTGCAGATCCGGCGCAGTGGGATCGAAACCGGCCTTGACCCGCAGTGGCGCGCCCGATGTCAGCCGCGTCTCGAGTTGATCGAGCTTGAGGATCTCCTCGGTGCCGCGACCGATGAGTGCGAGGGATTCTTCAATAGTGGCCAACCACAGACTCCAGCGGCGTTTGCCGTCAACAACGTGAACGATGTTAAACGCGGGTTAATTCCGCGCCAAATGAAAATAAACGAACAGGCTCAATGGTTTGACGCGCTGTTACATGCTGTCTATGGTACCGGCGATTGGGCTCGCACTTCGAGCCAGCGAGGAATTTGAACGATGCAGAACTCAGAGCAGGGCCGTGCACGCAAGCGGCGCTTTCACGAACGCCTCCACGTCCTCCACGACACTGCCCTGCATCGCAAGCTCAAGGCGCATCTTCCGGCGGCATTCAACGACCAGTGGACGCGCCGGCACTGGATCCACGCCAGCCTGTTCGCGACCATCGGGGCGCTGGTGGCCACGATCGTGCCGGGCTTTTCCAACGCCATCGATACGCCGCTGTCCAGCCATTCCACGCTGGCCCTGCCGCTGCCGCCGTTGGTGCCTGCCCGCAAGCAGCTGGCACCGAGCACCGATTGGGAAATCCTGCAGGTCAAATCGGGGCAGACGCTGAGTACCTTGTTCGGCGAATTGGGCATCCCGACCGCGGTGATGTACCAGGTGCTGGCGCATCCGGGCACCAAGGAGGCGCTGACCAAGCTGCGTCCGGGTACCGAGATTGCCTTCGACATGCCGACGCCGGGCGAGCTGCGCGCATTGCGCTTCGACCGCGACGACAGCCACCGCGTGGAGCTGCGTCTGCTGGGCGACAGCGTGCGCGAGAACGTCACCGAGCGGGCCACGACCACGCGCACGGTGGTGGCGAGCGGGGAAATCAGCAGCTCGCTGTCCGCCTCGGCCGGCAAGTCGGGGCTGTCGCCGGCGGCGGTGGCGATCATGACCGACGAGATCTTCAAGTACGACATCGACTTCGACAAGGACCTGCAGCCGGGCGACCGCTTCAGCGTGGTGATGGACGAGACCTGGCGCGAGGGCGAGCGCATCAACACCGGCGACATCCTGGCGGCGACCTTTACCACCGGCGGCAAGACCTATACCGGTTTCCGCTTCGAGCGTGCCGGCAAGCCGGCCGAGTATTACGACATCACCGGCCGGCCGCTGAAGAAGAGCTTCATCCGCATGCCGGTGGCCTATAGCCGCATCAGCTCGACCTTTGGCGCGCGCAGGCATCCGGTGCTGGGCACGATGCGCATGCACAAGGGCGTGGACTATGCGGCAGCCTCGGGCACGCCGATCATGGCCGCTGGCGATGCACGGGTGGTGTTCGTCGGAACCCAGCGCGGCTACGGCAACGTGGTGATCCTGGACCACGGCAGGAACTTCAGCACGCTGTACGGGCACATGTCGCGCTTCGGCAAGATCAAGGCCGGCCAGCGCATCAACCAGGGCACGGTGATCGGCTATGTCGGCATGACCGGCCTGGCGACAGGCCCGCACCTGCATTACGAATTCCGCGTCGCCGGGCAGCAGCGCAACCCGATGTCGGTGACGATGCCGCCGCCCGAGCCCTTGCAGGGCGCCGAGCTGGCCGCGTTCCGCGCGCAGACGGCGCCGGCGCTGGCGCGTATCGAAGGCATGGAGAAGTTGATCTATGCCGACGCCGACAAGCCTGCCAAGGGCAAGCCACGCGGTTGAACCGGGACGGCTGAGGTCGCAGCCGCCGCCCCGGCAATCGTCAGGCGGGCGGCCACGCATCTACCGGCAAAGGGATTGGCTCGCGCGATGTCCGGCCGGCGCCGGATTGCTGCCGACGACGGCTGGATGCTGATGCCGATGCGGCAGTCGGCACTGCGGGTCGAGCGCTTGCCTGGCGAGCGCCGCGCCCATTGGTCCAGCGCGATGCGACCAGGGCCGGTTGACTCTCCCACCCCGGCTGCACAAGCTGCATGACCACCGTGCAACTGGCCCTGGCATGTCTGCTCCGCAACACCTGGAATCCCCGCTTTATCTGGGCCTGATGTCGGGCACCAGTGCCGACGGCATCGATGCGGCACTGGTGCGCTTTGCCGACGACAGCCACCGACGCTGCGAACTGGTCGCGGGCACGACCGTGGCCTGGGAGCCGCAACTGCGCGAGACGCTGGTGACGTTGGGCCAGGGCGCCGACACGATCGCCATCGATGCGCTCGGACAGCTGGATGCGCAGGTGGGGCTGGCGTTTGCGGCCGCGGCCAATCACCTGATCCGCGACAGCGGCATCGCGCGTTTGCGCGTTCGCGCGATCGGCTCGCATGGGCAGACCATTCGGCATCGCCCCAAGGCCGATCCGGCCTTCACCTGGCAGATCGGCGATGCCAGCCGGATTGCCGAGCACACCGGCATCACCACGGTGGCCGATTTCCGCCGCCGCGATGTGGCTGCCGGCGGCCAGGGCGCACCGTTGATGCCGGCCTTCCATCTGGCCATGCTGGGCGCCGCCGACGAGGACCGTGCGGTGCTCAACCTGGGCGGCATCGGCAACCTGACCTTGATCCCGCGCAGTGGCGCGGTGCTGGGCTTCGATACCGGCCCGGCCAATGCGTTGCTGGACAGCTGGTGCCAGCAGCACTGCGGCACGCCGTTCGATGCCGACGGTGCGTTTGCCGCCAGCGGGCGCGTCGATACCGCGCTGCTGCAGGCGTTGCTGGCCGACCCGTGGTTTGCGCTGGCACCGCCCAAGAGCACCGGACGCGAGCAGTTCCACCTGGACTGGGCGATGCAGGCGATGCGGTCGCCGGGACACGTGGCGCCATCCGCAGCCGATGTGCAGGCGACCCTGCTCGAGCTCACCGCCGCCAGCGTCGCCGACGCGTTGTTGCGGCTGCAGCCCGATACCCGCCGCGTGCTGGTGTGCGGCGGCGGGGTGCGCAATCCGGTGTTGATGGCGCGTCTGGCCGCGCGCCTGCCCGGCGTGGTGGTGGAATCCAGCGCGCGGCATGGGCTGGATCCGGATTATCTGGAGGCGATGGGATTTGCGTGGTTGGCGGCGGAGCTGCTCGCAGGCCGTGCGGCCAATCTGCCGTCGGTGACCGGGGCAGCGGGGCCGCGGTTGCTGGGGGCGATCCATCCGGCATGAGTGGCCTGGATCGGCACCGGCCTGGATGCCACCAGCCCGGCTGCTTGGTGATGCCCTGCCACCAATCCTGCGACTTTCGACCAGCACTCAATTAATCACGGGTAGCAATGCTGTCTTCGGCTGAAGCCGGCGAATGCAAAGAAGTCTTAGCCCCTGCTCGGCAGCATGCAGGGCTTCTGACCGGGCCATCCGCATCCGCATCCACACACCAGGCTCGCGCCGAGTGGACTCGCATGCTGGACTCGCATGCCGAGCAGCACTGCCTGGCCGTTTGCAGTGCTACGGATTGTTCCCTGCCGGCAGCGCCTTGAGCGCGGCGATCGCCTCGGCCAGGGCATCGACTTCCGGATGCTGCAGGCCGCCGGCGACTTCGTATTCGCTGGCGAACAGGCCCTGTTCGAGCAGGTGCATCACCGTCTGGTGCTGGGTCCAGCCGCGTGCGGCGGAGATGCGGCGGATCCTGTCCACCAGCAATGGATCGATGTCACGCAGTACCAGATCGGTCATGCCCTTCCTCGTGCGATGCAGTGCCGCGTCGGCATCATCGGCAACCTTGCCGGCGGTTTCAATCCGGACGCCCGTCGCGGGCATCCAGCCGCGGCCACAGCCAGGCCAGCAGGGCCAGCGTGGGAACCACAGTGAGAGCGCTGAGGATGAAGAAGGTGCTGTAGGAGGTGGCCTCGACCAGGAACCCGGATACACCGCCGGCGAACTTGCCCGGCAGATTGGCCAGCGACACCAGCAAGGCGTACTGGGTGGCGGTGAAGTTGCGATTGGTCAGCGATGACATGAAGGCCACCAGCACGGTCCCGGCGAACCCCTGGAACAGATTGTCGGCACTGAGTGCGGCGTAGAAGGCCCACAATTTGCCGGGGTTCTGCGCCATCAGCAAAAACGCCAGGTTGGACAGCGCCACGCCCAGGGCGGCGACCAGCAGCATGCGCCGGAAGCCGAACGCGGCCACCGCGGCGCCGCCGGCAAACGCGCCGACGATGCCCATCCACACGCCGAACAGCTTGGATACCGTGGCGATGTCGGACTTGGTGTAGCCCGAATCCAGGTAGAACGGCCCGGCCATCACGCCGATCACCTGGTCCGGGAACTTGAACAGGCCGACAAATGCCAGCAGCACGATGCCCAGCAGCAGTCCATTGCCGGAAAAGAAACTGGTAATGGGCTGCCAGAATGCGCCGGTCACGTCGATGCGACGCACCACCGTGAGCTGCGGCCGGTCCGGCTCGCGGCATGCCAGGGTGGTGATGATCGGCAGCAGCATCAGCGCCGACATGGCCAGGTAGGCCCAGGCCCAGTTGAGGTAGTCGGCCAGATACAGCGCCCCGGCGCCACCGAGGATCAGGCCGATCCGATATCCCAGGGTATAGGTCGCCGCCAAGGCCGCCTGCGCCGTGTCCGGGGCGATTTCGATGCGGTAGGCATCCACCACCGAGTCCTGGGTGGCGCCCCAGAACGAGGCGAACAGCACCCAGGCGACCAGGCCGGTGACACTCATGTCCGGGTGCGAAAACGCCAGTGCGAACAAGCCGGCGGTGACGCCGAGTTGCGAGACCAGCAACCAGGAGCGGCGGCGTCCCAACCACGCGGTGAGCGGGAACGCATAGCGGTCCAGCAGCGGCGCCCACAGGAACTTGAGCAGGTAAAAGAAGCTGGCCAGGCTGATCAGGCCGATGCTGCCCAGATCCAGCCCGACATCGCGCAGCCGGGTGGACAGGGTCTGCGAGGCGATCAGCAGGAACGGCAGGCCGCTGCCGAAACCCAGCAGGGCCATGGTCATCGCCGACGGGGTGGTGAAGGCCTGCCGGATGCCGCGCAGTCCTTTGTAGTTGGGTTCAGGGGTGGTCATGCGTCTGGTCGCTGGGAACGGGGGCTGATCGGTGCCGGGCGGGCAGTATTACCGGCCGCTGCGCGGAGCGGCCTGCCGGAAACGCATGATTGGCTCCCTGAAGGATCCACGCCCATCCGGCTGCGGCAAGGCACGGCCTGCACGCACTCCAGGTTCACCTGCACAGCGTGGCTGGACGCACGCCATCGGGGTGCCTTGCCCGCCGCCCCCATGTCCGTCACTGCCAGCGGCGCACCCTGCCTCACTCCGCGTAATCCACGACATACGGCGCGTGGTCGGAGAAACGCTGCTCGCGGTAGATGGAGCAGGCCTTGACCTTGTCGCGCAGGCCGGGCGTGACCAGTTGATAGTCGATGCGCCAACCGACGTTGTTGCTGCGTGCCGCGCCGCGGTTGCTCCACCAGGTGTAATCCTGGCCTTGCGGGTGCAGCGCGCGGTAGGTGTCGACCCAGCCGCGGCCGCCGGCGGCATCGGCGTCTTCCAGCGCATCGGCGCACAGGCCGTTGAGCCAGTCGCGCTCGGGCGGCAGGCAGCCGGAATTCTTCTGGTTGGACTTCCAGTTCTTGATGTCCAGCGCCGAGCGCACGATGTTCCAGTCGCCGCACAGCACGTACTGGCGGCCGCTGGCCAGCCATTCATCCAGGATCGGCCGCAGCCAGTCCATCACCTGGAACTTGTAGCCCTGGCGCAACTCGCCCGAGGAGCCGGACGGGATATAGAAGGACACCACGCTGAGGTTGCCAAAGCGCGCCTCGATGTAGCGGCCCTCTTCGTCGAACTCGGGCCAGCCCAGCGCGGTGCGCACTTCATCGGGTTCGTGCCTGCTGTAGATGGCCACGCCGCTGTAGCCCTTCTTGGTGCTGGCGTCGCGGAACCAGGCCTTGTAGCCGGCGGGCAGGAACTTGGGACCGGCCAGCTGATGCTCCTGGGCCTTGGTCTCCTGCACGCACAGCACGTCGGCGTCCTGCTCGGCGAACCATTCGAAGAAACCCTTGGTGACGGCCGAGCGCAGGCCGTTGGCGTTGAAACTGATGATGCGCATGGATGAGGAGCCGGGATTCGGGAATGGGAATTGGAGATTCGTGAAAGCGTACCGCATCAGCGGATGCCGCAAGGCGCGACCGGCTATGCTTTCCAATCCCGAATCCCTACTCCCCAATCTCGTCACCATGACCGACCACCGCACCCGTTTCCTGCAGCTGGCCCTGGGCGCCGATGCCCTGCGCTTTGGCGAGTTCACGCTCAAGTCCGGGCGGCTCAGCCCGTATTTCTTCAATGCCGGGCGCTTCGATTCGGGCGCCAGGATTGCGCAGCTGGCGCAGTGCTATGCCGATGCGATCGATGCGGCCGGGGTGGAGTTCGATCTGCTGTTCGGGCCGGCCTACAAGGGCATCCCGCTGGCCACGGCGCTGGCCTGCGCCTACGCCGGGCGCGGGCGCGACCTGCCGCTGGCGTTCAACCGCAAGGAAGCCAAGGACCATGGCGAGGGTGGCAGCCTGATCGGTGCGCCGCTTGAGGGCCGCAAGGTATTGATCGTCGACGACGTGATCACCGCCGGCACCGCGATCCGCGAGGCGCTGGGCATCATCCGCGGCGCCGGCGGCATTCCGTCCGGGATCGTGGTGGCCTTGGACCGGCAGGAGATCGCCTCCGAGCAGGATCGCCGCTCGGCCGCGCAGGCGGTGGCGGCCGAGGCCGGCATCCCGGTGATCGCGGTGGCCAACCTGGGCGACCTGCTTGCTTTTGCGGCAGGAAACGCCGACCTTGTCGGCTTCCGGGAACCGCTGCTGGCCTATCGTGGCCGCTACGGCACCGACACCACAGGCTGACGGCAGGCGACAGGGGGCTGCGATGATGCCGAGACACATCCGTTTGGCATTACTCGCCGCCGTTGCGGCGGCCGTTGTCGGCGCCCCGGCCGGGGCGCAGGACAAGTCGGCGGTAAAGAAGCTGTATTGCTGGAACCAGAACGGTAGCCGGGTGTGCAGCGATACGCTGCCGCCGGAGGCGGTCAACCAGGCGCGCGACGAGTTCAATGCCAGGAGCGGCCTGCGCAGCGCCGAGGTGCAGCGCGCGATGAGCAGCGACGAGCGCGCCGCCGCCGCGGCCAGCGAGCAGCAACGCCAGGCCGACCTGGCCGCCGAGCAGATGCGCCAGCGCACCGACCAGGCGATGCTGATGTCCTACCGGAGCGAGGACGACCTGCGCCGGGTGTTCAACGAGCGCATCGCCATCGTCGACAACAACATCCACACCGCGCGCTTCAATGTGACCAGCCTGCGCGAAGGGCTGGCCAGCATGCTGCGCAGCGCCGGCGACCGCGAACTGGCCGGCCAGGCGGTGGCCGACAAGCTGGCCGCCGACATCCAGCAACGCCATCGCGAGCTGCAGGCGCAATTGCGCCTGCAGACCAGCTTCGAGCAGCAACGGGTGGCGCTGGACGGCGAGATCGCCGACATCCTGCAGCGCTACCGGACGATGAGGAAGCCGCCGGCAGGCGCTGCGCCGGCCGGCTGACCGGCGCAGCGGTCATTCCCGGCCGTGCGACGCACTGCGGCAGGCGGCATTTCCCGATCCGACGCCCTGCCCGCATAATGGCCGGTCTTTCTCCCTGCCCACGAGGCTCTCCCGCATGGCCCGGATCATCGCCATTGCCAACCAGAAAGGCGGCGTCGGCAAGACCACGACCGCAGTCAATCTGGCGGCCGGCCTGGCGCGCGCGCCCAAGCGTGTGTTGCTGGTGGATCTGGATTCGCAGGGCAACGCCACCATGGGCAGCGGCATCGACAAGCGTGATGTGGCCGCCTCGACCTGCGACCTGTTGCTGGGCGAGAACACCGCCGCCGAGATCCGGGTCACCGCGCCGGAAGGCTTCGACCTGCTGCCGGGCAACATCGACCTGACCGCGGCCGAGATCCAGCTGATGGATCAGGGCGAGCGCGAACAGCGGCTCAAGCGCGCCTTGGCGCCGATCCGCGACGAGTACGACTTCATCCTGATCGACTGCCCGCCGGCGTTGTCGCTGCTGACGCTCAATGCGCTGACCGCGGCCGATTCGATCATCGTGCCGATGCAGTGCGAGTACTACGCACTGGAAGGACTGACCGCGCTGCTGGAAACCATCGAGGCCTTGCGCGCCAACCTCAATCCGGCGCTGGAAATCGAAGGCGTGCTGCGCACGATGTTCGACATCCGCAACAACCTGGCCAACGCGGTGTCGGCCGAGCTGACCGAGCATTTCGGCGACAAGGTGTTCCGCACCATCGTGCCGCGCAACGTGCGCCTGGCCGAGGCGCCCAGCCATGGCCAGAGCATCGTGGGGTACGACCGCTCCTCGCGCGGTGGCGTGGCCTACCTGGGGCTGGCCAGCGAAATCCTGCGCCGCCAGAACGACCGCAACAAGGCCTACCGGCCCGTGGAGACCGTCTGATGAACAAGCCGATCCCCGCAAAGAAGCGTGGCCTGGGCCGAGGCCTGGAAGCGCTGTTGGGACCGAAGGGCGCGGCCGCCGCGGCGGCGCCGAGCGCGGCCAGCGAGGAAGCGTTGCAACCGGGCGACAGCCTGCGCCGGTTGCCGGTCAGCCAGCTGCAGCCGGGCAAGTACCAGCCGCGCAAGGAGATGGACGAGGTCAAGCTGGCCGAGCTGGCGGAGTCGATCAAGGCGCAGGGGGTGATCCAGCCGATCGTGGCGCGCGAGCTGGCACCGGGGCAGTTCGAGATCGTGGCCGGCGAACGTCGCTGGCGCGCCTCGCAGCTGGCCGGGCTGAGCGAGGTGCCGGTGGTGGTGCGCGAGCTGGACGACCGCACCGTCATCGCGATGGCGCTGATCGAGAACATCCAGCGCGAAGACCTCAACCCGCTGGAAGAAGCGCAGGCGCTGCAGCGGCTGATCGACGAATTTTCGCTGACCCACGCCGAGGCCGCCGGCGCGGTGGGCCGCTCGCGTGCGTCGGTGTCCAACCTGCTGCGGCTGCTGGAATTGCCGGTGGCCATCCGCGTGCTGCTGGAAACCCGCCGTCTGGAAATGGGCCATGCGCGTGCGTTGCTCACCCTGGCGCCGGAGCTGGCCAGCAAGCTGGCGCAGGAAGCAGCCGACCAGGGCTGGTCGGTGCGCGAGGTCGAACACCGTGCGCAGCAGTTCGCCGCCGGCAAGGTGCCCGGCGCGCTGCGCAAGGGCAAGCCGGCCGCTGCCGCGCCGCAGGCCGATATCGCCTCGCTGGAAACCGAGCTGTCCGAATCGCTGGGCACCAAGGTGGTGTTCAACCACGGCCGCGGCGGCAAGGGCAAGCTGGTGATCCACTACACCGACCTGGACACGCTGGACGGCGTGCTGGAACGTTTACGCGCCCAGCGCAGCTGAGTTCCTGCGCCCGCGCAAGAGGAGCATCCCGGCAATGCATCCGGCCAAGGTGGATCGCAATCATCTGCTGTCTCTGACCGACCTGCCGAACGTCGGGCCGGCCTGCGAAAAGGATCTGCGCCTGATCGGCATCCGCGTGCCTGCCCAGCTGCGCGGTCGCGATGCCTACGACATGTATGCGCAACTGTGCCTGCGCACCGGGGTACTGCACGACCCCTGCGTGATCGATGTGTTCCTGTCGATCGTGCATTTCATGCAAGGCGAAGCGCCGCAGCCCTGGTGGACCTTCAGCGCCGCACGCAAGGCCAGGCTGGCATCCGAAGCACGGCTCGGTCCGGTCTGAGTGCGTTTCCCGCCTGCCACTGACCGCCCTGCACCGCAACTGCGCATGCGCAACGCTCCCGGCGAACCTCTTTTGCTTCTGCAACATCCAGGACAACGACCATGACCATTCTCGTGACCGGCGCTGCCGGCTTCATCGGTGCCTACACCTGCCGCGCGCTGGCTGCGCGCGGCGAGTCGGTGGTGGGCCTGGACAACTACAACAGCTATTACGACCCGCAGCTCAAGCGCGACCGGGTGGCGGCATTGTGCCCGGGCATCGACATCCGCACCCTGGACCTGACCGACCGCGACGGGCTGGCCGCGTTGTTCGATGAGGTCCGGCCAACGCGCGTGGTGCATCTGGCCGCGCAGGCCGGGGTACGTTACTCGCTGGAAAATCCGTCCGCCTACGTCGACAGCAACCTGGTCGGCTTCGTCAACATGCTCGAGCTGTGCCGGCACCGCGGCGTGCAGCACCTGGTGTATGCGTCGAGCAGTTCGGTCTACGGCGATTCGGCCACCCCGCCGTTTTCCGAAGACCAGCGCGTGGACCAGCCGCGCTCGCTGTATGCGGCGACCAAGGCTGCCAACGAGCTGATGGGCTATACCTATGCGCAGCTGTACGGCCTGCGCGCGACCGGGCTGCGGTTCTTCACCGTGTACGGGCCGTGGGGCCGGCCGGACATGGCGCCGCTGATCTTCAGCCGCGCGGTGCTGGCGGGGCGGCCGATCGAGGTGTTCAACCACGGCAGGATGCAGCGCGATTTCACCTTCGTCGACGACATCGTGGCCGGCGTGCTGGGCGCGCTGGACACGCCCGGCAGCGCGCCGGTGCCGCACCAGGTGTTCAACCTGGGCAACCACACCCCGGTGGAACTGGAATACTTCATCGACGTGATCGCCCAGGCCGCCGGCCGGCCGGCCGAGAAGGTCTACCGGCCGATGCAGCCGGGCGACATGATCCGCACCATGGCCGATACGCAGCGCGCACAGGCCGCCTTCGGCTTCGCGCCGGTCACTCCGGTCGAGCGCGGCCTGCCGCAGGTGGTGGAGTGGTGCCGCACTTATTTCGGTGAGCGCGCCTAAGGCGCACGTCCGCTTCATGCCTGACTCAGACAGTCAGGGCACAATGCGCGATCTTTTTCGCTCAGCCTTCATCTGGCCACCACGCATCCATGAGCCACCCTCAGCTTTCCGTCGTCGTCCCGGTGTTCAACGAGCGCGATAACGTCGCCGCGCTGGTCGGTGAGATCGTCGCCGCGTTGCGAGGGCTGGTGGCGTTCGAGATCGTCTATGTCGACGACCACTCGCGCGACGACACCCTGGCGGTGCTGCAAGACCTGAAGACCACCACGCCGGAACTGCGCGTGCTGCACCATGTGACCCAGAGCGGCCAGAGCACGGCGGTGCGCAACGGCGTCAAGGCCGCGCGCGCAACGTGGATCGCCACGCTCGATGGCGACGGCCAGAACGATCCGGCCGACATTCCCAAGCTGCTGACCGCGCGCGCCAGCGCCGATGCGCAGGTGAAGCTGTTCGCCGGCTGGCGGGTCAATCGCCAGGATTCGGGGTCCAAGCGCTGGGCCAGCAAGTGGGCCAACGCGATCCGCTCGCGCATGCTGCACGACAACACGCCCGATACCGGCTGCGGCATCAAGCTGTTCGAGCGCGAGGCGTTCCTGGACCTGCCCTACTTCGACCATATGCACCGCTATCTGCCGGCGTTGATGCAGCGCGCCGGCTGGCGCACGGTGAGCGTGCCGGTACACCACCGCCATCGCACCGCCGGCGTGTCCAAGTACAACAACCTCAATCGCGCGCTGGTCGGCATCCGCGACCTGCGCGGCGTGGCCTGGCTGATCACCCGCAGCAGGCGCACCGTGGTGCAGGAGCGCTGATGGAACTGCATTGGCTGGACCAGCCACTGACCTGGCTGTACTGGACCGGGCTGCATGTCACCGGCTGGAAGCTGATCGGCTATGTGGGCGCACTGATGTTCGGCGGCCGCTGGCTGGTCCAGTTCGTCGCGTCCAAGCGCGCCGGCAAGCCGGTGATCCCGCGCATGTTCTGGTACATGAGCGTGGTCGGCAGCCTGATGACGCTGAGCTACTTCGTGTTCTCGGCCAAGCAGGATTCGGTGGGCGTGCTGCAGAACCTGTTCCCGGCGTTTACCGCGTTCTACAGCCTGTACCTGGATGTAAAGCATCGCGGCTGGAAGCGCGACCGGGCGGTGCATTGAGCGGGGAATCGGGATTGGGGAATCGCGGTTCGCGGGTGCTGTGACCGGTTGCTGGTGATTGGTGCGCCAGGTCTCCAGGCGTTTGAGGTGGTGCCGGTGGCGCAACTGAGCGGGTGCAGCAGGCTGCATCGGCCCTGCCTTGTGGTGGATAACGCCAGGCGTGCGATATCCGACAGTCAATGGGTTTCTTCGTACACCGCGATGCGCTGGTGACCGACCGGAGATGAGGCGCGCCGCCGATGCCGCGGCTGTTTGCGCCTCGGCAGGCTGTGCGCATGTCCAGTGCACTTCTCCATCGTCCGTTGTCCGGGTCGGCGCCGTTCGCGGCGCATTGGCACCTGCGGCTGCACACGCACCAACGAGTGCCGTTGTTTGCCGACTGGCGTTGCGCGCGGGCCGCGGCGGCGAGTCTGGCGGCGGCCGGTCATTGGCCGGGCGTGCAGTTGCTGTGCTGGGTGCTGCTGCCCGATTGCTGGTGTGCGCTGCTACAGGCACCGGGCAAGGCCGGGCTGCTCCAGCTGGCCGCCGTTGCACGTCAGGCTGCTGCCGGGGCGGTCAATCGCGCACGTGGCCGGGGCGGGACGGTGTGGCAGCCGCAGATGCAGGCGTCGGCGCTTGCGCCGCATGACGACCATCGCCAGTTCGCACGCGCACTGGTGGCGTTGCCGCTACGCGCAGGGCTGGCCACGCAGGTCGGCGGATATCCGTACTGGGACGCGGTCTGGCTGTTGCACGACCGCGCTGCACACGGCGCCGCGATTGCAGCGCCAGATGACCGCGCACGCATGCCGGGTCCGGGAGGCCGGTGATTGCAATCGCGTGCATCCGTCCGGCTCGAGCCGGACATACTGATACGCGTCTTCGCCTGTCAGTCTTGCGGGATATCAGCGCGAGCGACGTCCGTTTGATCAACGTCTGACATCCGGCGGCGTCTGTTCCGGCGACGTCTGACGCGGTCGCCTACGTCGGTCAGGGCCGGCTGCGCGCTGCGGTGATCGCCGACATCTGCCAGCGTCGAGCACGGTGTGATCGACAACCGCACCGTCTCCGTCAGCACCGCCGGCGTTGCCGGCAGCGCCGTCGTCCGGTACGCGCCGGCTGGTCAAAATTGCGGTCAGAAGTCCAGTGGATGCTCCGGCAGCAGGGCCTGCAACTGGCTGCGGAACAGCGCGCGAATCCGCTGCAATGCCGCCTCGGTGTCGGCCTCGAAGCGCAGCACCAGGATCGGCGTGGTGTTGGAGGCACGCACCAGGCCCCAGCCGTCGGCGAAGTCCGCACGCAGTCCGTCGATCGTCGACAGCCGCGCCGATTCGAACGGCGATTCCTCGCCGGCCTGGGCACGCGCGACAAAACGTGCCACCAGTGCGTGCGCATCACCGTCCACCGGCACCTTGATTTCCGGGGTGGACACGCTTTCGGGCAGGGCGTCCAGCACCTGCGACGGGGTCTGCTCACGCTGGGCCAGGATTTCCAGCAGGCGTGCGGCCGCATAGATGCCGTCGTCGAAGCCGTACCAGCGTTCCTTGAAGAAGAAGTGCCCGCTCATCTCGCCGGCCAGTTCGGCGTCGGTCTCGCGCATCTTGGCCTTGATCAGCGAGTGCCCGGTCTTCCACATCAGCGGGCTGCCGCCGTTGCGCAGCACGTAGTCGGACAGCTTTCCGGTGCACTTGACGTCGTAGATCACCAACGCGCCGGGATTGCGCTGCAGCACGTCGGCGGCGAACAACATCAGCAGACGGTCCGGGAACACCATCGCGCCTTGCTGGGTGACCACGCCCAGACGATCGGCATCGCCATCGAAGGCCACGCCGATGTCGGCATCGAAGCGCTGCACCATCTTCACCAGATCGTCGAGGTTGTGCGGCTCGCTCGGGTCGGGGTGATGATTGGGGAAGGTGCCGTCGATCTCGCAGTACAGCGGGATGACCTCGGCACCGATGGCTTCCAGCAGGCGCGGCGCGATCTCGCCGGCCACGCCGTTGCCGGCATCCACCACCACCTTGATCGGGCGGTCCAACTGCACGTCGTCGGCGATGCGCTGGATGTAGGCGTCGCTGATGTCGCGCTGCTCCAGCTCGCCAGGCGTTGCCGCGGTGTGCAGGCGGCCTTCGTTGATGCGCTGGTGCAGGTCGGCGATCGCCGCCCCGGACAGGGTCTCGCCACCGATGACGATCTTGAAGCCGTTGTAGTCGGGCGGATTGTGGCTGCCGGTGACCGCCACGCAGCTGCCGGCGCGCAATTCATAGGCGCCGAAGTACACCACCGGGGTAGGCGCCAGGCCGATGTCGATCACCTGGCAGCCGGCGCGGCGCAGGCCATCGATCAGGCCATTGGCCAGCTCCGGGCCCGACAGCCGCCCATCGCGGCCGACCACCACCTCGCGCAGGCCCTGCGCCTGCATCACGCTGCCGATGGCCTGGCCGATCAACGCGGCGACGCCGGGAGTGAGGTCCTTGCCGACCACGCCACGGATGTCGTACGCGCGGAACATCCCGGCGGCGACCTGCACGGCCGGCACCAGCGCCGGCGGCGCGGGCGGCGTGTCTGCGTCCAGCGCACGCACGTCCCTGGCGAGGCTGGCCTCGTGCTGCAGGCTCTGGCTGAAGGTGGGTTCGTCGGCGCTCGACTCGCCGGCCACGCGGCGACGCGGCAAGGCGACGCGACCACGGCTGGCCAGCACCGACAGCACGGCGATGACGAGCAGCAACGCGGCCACCACCGCGCAGCCGGCGGCGCCCAGACCCAGCGGGCCGTCATCGCGTTGCGGTACCGCGGCGGCCACGCGCAGGCCACTGTTGCCCAATGGCCGGGCCAGGGTCTCGGCGGCATCGGCCAGCGCCACATCGCCTTGCTGGGCGACGTTGTAGCTGCCCTGGCGCAAGGCCAGATAGGCGCTGCCGGGCACTGCGATGGCATCCAGCGGGCCGGTCAACCGCAGCAACGGCAGGCGCGCGTACGCCACTGCCGGCTGCGCGCCCAGTTGCACCGCTGCCGCCACACCGAGACGGGCCTGCCCGGCATCGCGCACCACGTGCACCTGCGCACGCGCGGCCACCTGTGCCGATTCGAGCAGGCTCAGCCGCGCGTAGCCGAACTCCTTGGGGTTGGCGTAGGCCGCGGCCAGATCGCCGGGAAGCACCTGCACGTCCTCGGCGCCCTTGAAGCGCTCGCGGATCGCCGAGGCGGCCGCCAGCGCCTCGCCACTGGCCAGCGCGGCGATGACCTGCGGCTGCTTGAGCACGGCGTCGAACTGGCTGGCCTGCTGGGCCATGGCCTGGCTGACCTCCTGCACGGCGCGGTCGCGCGCCTGTTCCAGTTCCTGCGCAACCGCATCCTGGCGCCATTGCGAGTAGCTGCTCCAGCCGAACCAGGCCGCCAGCAGCACGAGTATTGCTCCCAACACCGGACCACTCGTACGCACGCTGGACATCGACTGCCTGCGCTCGTTCGCCTTGCTCATGTGACGTCCCCCGTCAGCGCACGCCGGTGTGGCCGAATCCACCCGCTCCCCGCGCGCTGTCGACGAAAGTATCCACCACTTGCAAGCCCACGCGCACGATCGGCAGGATCACCAGCTGTGCGATGCGGTCGCCCGGCTCGATGGTGAAAGCGGCGCGTCCGCGATTCCAGGTGCTGATCAGCAGTGGCCCCTGGTAATCGGCATCGATGAGCCCGGTACCGTTGCCGAGCACGATGCCGTGGCGATGGCCCAGCCCCGAGCGCGGCAGGACCACCGCGCACAGCTGTGGGTCGGCCAGATGGATCGCGATGCCGCTGGGAATCAGCGCCGCATCGCCGGGCTCCAGCGTCATCGGCGCTTCCAGCGCGGCGCGCAGGTCCATGCCTGCGCTGGCGTCGGTGGCATAGGCCGGCAGCGGCCACAGGTCGCCGAAGCGCGGGTCGAGCAGCTTCACCTGCAAGGACTGGGTCGGGGTGCTCATGCCTGCAATCTCTCCGCGATCAGGGCCAATAGTTGGTCGGCCAGTTCGGTCTTGCTGCTGCTGGGGAAGGCGCGCTCGCCGCCCTGCCAGTAGGCGGTGGCGGCGTTGTTGTCGCTTTCGAAGCCACCGCCCTCGATCCCCACCTGGTTGGCGATGATCAGGTCCAGCCGCTTGGCGGCCAGCTTGCCACGTGCGTAGTGCTCCACGTCGTGCGTTTCGGCGGCAAAACCGACCACCAGCTTCAGCGCGCCGGTCTGCGCGGCGACCTCGGCCAGGATGTCCGGGGTGCGCACCAGTTCCAGGGTCAGCGTTTCGCCGGTCTTCTTGATCTTCTGCGCGACCACCCGCTTGGGGGTGTAGTCGGCCACCGCGGCGGCACCGATGTAGATGTCGGCCGGGAACGCGCCCAGCACCGCGTCGCGCATCTGCGCGGCCGAGCGTACGTCGATCCGCCGCACGCCGGCCGGGGTGGCCTGGTGCACCGGGCCGCTGACCAGCACCACCTCGGCGCCCTGGCTGGCGGCGGCGGCGGCCAGGGCATAGCCCATCTTGCCGCTGCTGCGGTTGCCCACGTAACGCACCGGGTCCAGGTCCTCGAAGGTGGGGCCGGCGCTGATCACGATGCGCAGGCCGTCCAGCTGCGCGCTGCTGGGCACGAATGCCGGGGCAACCGCTCCCTTGGAGGCGACCGGTGTGGCGCTGCCGGCAGCGTCGGCCAGGGCGGCGATGATCGCCGCCGGCTCGGCCAGCCGGCCGGGACCGGACTCGCCTTCGGCCAGCGGGCCATCGTCGGGGCCGACCACCGCCACGCCGCGTGCGCGCAGCGTGGCCACGTTCGCCTGGGTGGCCGAATGCAGCCACATGCGGTGGTTCATCGCCGGCGCCACGGTCAGCGGCGCGGCCGTGGCCAGGCACAGGGTGGTGACCAGATCGTCGGCCAGGCCATGCGCCAGACGCGCCAGCAGGTCGGCGGTGGCCGGGGCGACGATCACCCGATCGGCCCAGCGCGCCAGTTCGATATGTCCCATCGCCTGCTCGGCGGCACTGTCCCACAGCGTGGTACGGGTGGGCTGCCCGGACAGCGCCTGGAAGCTGAGCGGGGTGACGAATTGCTGCGCGCCGCTGGTCATGGCGACCTGGACGAGTGCGCCGGCGTCGCGCAGGCGACGGACCAGTTCAAGCGATTTGTAAGCGGCAATGCCTCCGCCGACGCACAGCAGCAAGCGCTGTCCGTCCAGGGGGCGGGCCTGAGTGGAGCCGATCACGTCGGAGTCGTCCTACGGTTACAAGGACAACTAGATTAGCCGATGCCCCCGTCCGGCCTGATAGGCGTGAGCGATGAGCACCGGCAATCTCGCCATATGCACATTCACGACTGGCCCACCCACGAACGCCCGCGCGAGAAACTTCTGGCGCGCGGGGCGACCGCCCTGTCCGATGCCGAGCTGCTGGCGATCTTTGTCGGCTCCGGCCTGCGCGGCCAGGACGCCGTGCAGACCGGGCGCGAGCTGCTGCTGCGCCATGGCCCGCTGCGCGTGCTGCTGGACCACACCGCGCCCGCACTGGCGCGCCTGCCCGGCCTGGGTCCGGCCTCGGCCTGCAAGCTCAGTGCGGCGCTGGAACTGGCGAACCGCCACCTGCTGAGCGCGCTGGAGCGCGGCGATGCGCTCAGCGACCCGCCCAGCGCCGGCCGCTACTTTTCGCAACGGCTGCGTCCGCGCCCCTATGAGGTGTTCGCGGTGCTGTACCTGGACACCCGCCATCACGCCATCGCCTTCGAGGAAGTGTTCACCGGCACCATCGACGGGGCCGACATCCATCCACGCGAAGTGGTGCGGCGGGCGCTACTGCACAACGCCGCGGCGGTGATCGTCGGGCACAACCACCCGTCCGGCAATCCGGAACCGTCCGAGGCCGACCGCGCGGTCACCCGGCGCCTGCTGGATGCACTGGAGCTGGTGGATGTCCGCCTGCTGGACCACTTCGTGATCGGCGACGGCCGGCCGGTATCGCTGGCCGAGCGCGGCTGGCTGGGATGACAAGGCGACGCTGAGCTGAACCGTCGGCCGGACCCCGGGGCGCGCGGTCGGGTAAAATCGCTGGTTTCGTTCCAAGCAGATCCCACGTGAAAGCCCTACTCCGCGCACTGATCGGCCAAGGCATCGAAGCCTTGCGCGCCAATGGCACCCTGCCCGCCGACACCCTGCCGCCGGATTTTGTGGTCGAGCGGCCCAAGACGCGCGAGCACGGCGACTTCGCCACCAATGCCGCGATGCTGCTGGCCAAGGCCGCGCGCAGCAATCCGCGTGCGCTGGCCCAGGCACTGGTCGCCGCCTTGCCGGCCAGCGACGACGTGGCCAAGGTCGAGATCGCCGGACCGGGCTTCATCAATTTCCATCTCGCCCCCACCGCCTACCAGCGCGAAGTGGCGCACGTGCTCAAGCAGGGCCACGACTACGGGCGCGGGCTGGCCGGCAACGGCCGCTCGGTGGGCGTGGAATACGTCTCGGCCAACCCGACCGGCCCGCTGCACGTGGGCCATGGCCGCGCGGCGGCGATCGGCGACAGCCTGGCGCGCGTGCTCGATGCCAACGGCTGGAACGTCAAGCGCGAGTTCTACTACAACGATGCCGGCGTGCAGATCGAGAACCTGGCCCTGTCGGTGCAGGCGCGCGCGCAAGGGCTCACCCCCGACAGCGACGGCTGGCCGGAGAACGGCTACCGCGGCGACTACATCGCCGATGTGGCCAACGCCTACCTGGCCGGCGACACCGTCGACCTGGAAGGCCATCTGGTCACCGGCGGCAAGGATCCTGCCGACTTCGACGCGATCCGCCGTTTCGCCGTGGCCTACCTGCGCAACGAGCAGAACCACGACCTGGCCGCGTTCCGCGTCGATTTCGACATCTATTTCCTGGAAAGCTCGCTGTACAAGGACGGCAAGGTCGAAGAGGCGGTGCAGAAGCTGGTCGCCTCCGGCCATACCTACGAGGAAGGCGGCGCGTTGTGGTTGAAGTCCACCGACTTCGGCGACGACAAGGACCGGGTGATGCGCAAGTCCGACGGCACCTACACCTACTTCGTGCCGGACGTGGCCTACCACCTGACCAAGTGGCAGCGCGGCTACGAGCGCGCGATCACCGAACTGGGGGCGGACCACCACGGCTCGCTGACGCGCGTGCGCGCCGGCCTGCAGGCGCTGGAACTGGGCATCCCGCAAGGCTGGCCGGAGTACGTGCTGCACCAGATGGTCACGGTGATGCGCGGCGGCGAGGAAGTGAAACTGTCCAAGCGTGCCGGCAGCTACGTCACCCTGCGCGACCTGATCGAGGAAACCAGCGCCGATGCGGTGCGCTGGTTCCTGATCGCGCGCAAGCCCGACTCGCAGCTCACCTTCGACATCGACCTGGCCCGCCAGCAGAGCAACGACAACCCGGTGTTCTACGTGCAGTACGCGCATGCGCGCGTGTGCAGCGTGCTGCGGCAGGCACAGGAAAAAGGCTACAAGTACGAGCAGGCGCATGGACTGGCCGAGCTGGCGCGCCTGGACGACGAGCACTCGCTCAACGTCATGGTCGAGCTGTCGCGCTATGCCGAGGTGGTGGAAATCGCCGGCCAGGCGCTGGAGCCATACCAGATCGCGCAATACCTGCGTGAATTGGCGCACGCCTTCCACACGTGGTATCACAACACCAAACTGCTGGTGGACGATGCCGCAGAGCGCGACGCCAAGCTCACCCTCGCCGTCGCCACGCAACAGGTGCTCGCCAACGGCCTGGAACTGCTTGGCGTCAGCGCCCCGGAAAAGATGTAAGCACAGGCCGCATGGCCTGCAATGACGTGATTCGGAGAAGTGGTAGATGGCAGCACGACGCGGTAAGAGTCAGGCACGACGCAACACCAGCAATGGCACCCCCGGTTGGGTGTGGTTGGTGGCGGGCGCTGCGATTGCGGCAGTGATCTTTCTGGCCGCGCCCAACCTGTTCAAGAAGGACGGCGACGGCTTCCTGCGCGTGGGCCCGCGCGCCAACCCCGACGCGCAGCCCGAGCCGGTGGCCGATACCGACACCGATACGCCGGCCGAACTCCCCAAGCCCAGCGCGCAACCGCCCAAGCCGCCGGCCAAGCCGGGCGATGCGCAGACCCAGTACGACTTCTACACCTTGCTGCCCGGCAAGGAAGTGCAGATGTCCGATGCCGAACTGGCGGCCAGTGCGCGCGCCGAAGAAGCCGCACGTGCGCGTGCGGCCCTGGAAGGCAAGCCGGTCGCGCCGGCACCGGGTGCGAGCGTGGCGGCCGCCACGCCGGCCACCAGCGCGCCGGTGCCGTTGAACGAAACGGCGGCCGGTGCGCCGAAGCCATTGGCGGAGACCGCCCCGGCACGCCCGTCCGCCACGCCGGCGCCGGCGCCGGCCAGTACTGCGGCACTGAGCACGCCTGCCGCAACCGCTGCGCCGAAGCCGGCTGCGGCAGCGGCAACTGCCACCCCGGCCGCCCCCGCTGCGGTGACAGACAACACCCGCTACATCCTGCAGGCCGGTTCGTTCGGCGCCTCCGGCGATGCCGAATCGACCAAGGCCAAGCTGGCGATGATGGGCCTGGCCGCACGCGTGGAGTCGGCCGACATCAGCGGCAAGACCGTTTACCGCGTGCGCATGGGGCCGTATGGCAGCGCCGGCGAACTGGCCGAAGCCAAGCAGAAGCTGACCGGTAGCGGCTTGCCCGCCATTGCGATCAAGGCGCAGTAGCCGCAGTGCTGCAGCGCGTTGCCGGCCTGTGGTTGTGCTGGGGACTGATCGGCGCGGCGCACGCCACCGAGCAGATTCCAGACCGCATCCGGATCGACGGACAGGACGCGGCGCTGCTGGCCGAGCCCCTGTCGCCGGTGCTGGACGACCAGGCCACCTGGCAACGTTTCGTGCCGCATGCGCGGCAGGCGCTGGGCGGTTGCAGTGCCAACTGGCGCGGCTATCGGGCCGATTGGCGCGTGGAAAACGCGCAGCTGCTGCTGGACCGCGTCGTCATCGGTGCCTGTGCCACCGCACCGCCGGCATTGCCCCTGGATGTGCTGTTTCCCGGACGAACCGCCCCGGTCGCCGCGGACTGGATCGATGGCGAGCTGGTGATTGCTTTGCCAACCGCTGCGAGCGCCGCCGACACCGCGCCCACCGCCGCAGAGACGCCGTACCTGCTCCTGCAGGTGCAACACGGCCGCGTGGTGACGCGCGAACCGCTCAGTGAGGCCAGCCTGCGCGCGCGTCGCGCCCAGGCCAACGCGCCCGGCCCCGCCACGTCCCCCTGATCCCCTTGCCTGATCCCCTCGTTCGCAGGAGTTATCCCCCATGTCCAAGACTGTCCTGATCACCGGTGCCACCTCCGGATTCGGCAGCGCCGCCGTGCGCCGGTTTGCCGCCGCCGGCTGGAAGATCATCGCCACCGGCCGCCGCGCCGAGCGCCTGGACGCGCTGGCGGCCGAGCTGCCCGCCGGCCAGGTGCATGCCGCCGCGTTCGACATGCGCGATGCACAGGCCTTGTCGGCAGCGATCGAAGCCTTGCCGGCGGGGTTTGCCGACATCGACGTGCTGGTCAACAACGCCGGGCTGGCGCTGGGCACCGCACCCGCGCAGCAGGCCGACCTGACCCAGTGGCAGCAGATGATCGACACCAATGTCACCGCGCTGGTCACCCTCACCCACCGCCTGCTGCCGGCACTGATCGCACGCCGTGGCGCCATCATCAACATCGCCTCGGTCGCGGCGACCTACCCCTACACCGGCGGCAACGTCTACGGCGGCACCAAGGCCTTCGTGCAGCAGTTTTCGCTGGGCCTGCGCGCGGACCTGCACGGCACCGGCGTGCGCGTGACCTCGATCGAACCGGGCATGGCCGAAACCGAATTCACCCTGGTGCGCACCGGCGGCAACCAGGCCGCCTCGGACACGCTGTACCGCGGCGCCACCCCGATGACCGCCGAGGACATCGCCGAGCAGATCTTCTACGTCGCCAGCCTGCCGGCGCATCTGAACATCAATCGGCTGGAAATCATGCCGGTCACGCAATCGTTCGCCGGTTTCCAGGTGGCGCGCGACGCACAGTAACGGTGGCCTGCACCGCCGATGCGCCGATCGCGCCGCGATCCGATGGTGGGCTGGTCGGCGCGTGAGCAGATTGCGCAGCATCAAGCTCGGTGCGGCGCTGCAACCGGCGCACCGCCAGGGATGACGACAACGCCGCGCATTGCGCGGCGTTTTGCTCTGCCCGGTCAGCCGCGATCGGCGGCAGCCAACGGCTGCGCGCCTGGCCGCAGCATCTTGTCGCGCAGTTGCAGGAACGGGCGCTCCACCGCGTAGTGCAACAGCGCGCCACCCAGCACCGCCACCAGGCCATACACCGCAAATGCCAGCACGCCGCGCCCCTCCAAGGCCGGGCCGAACCAGCCCTGGGTGAGATGGAACACGGCCTTGTGGGTCAGATACAGGCTGTAGGAAATGGCCGCCAGCCACGCCGCGCCCGGCACGCGCAGGCCGCCAAGCACACCGCGGGTGGCGGTGCCGGCGAGCACCAGCAAGGCCAGTCCCAGCGACAGCACCGGCCAACCCAGCGCATTGCCGACCAGGCCGGTACGCTCGCGAAACAGCCACAGTGCCAGCGCCAGGATTGCCACGCCTGCACACAGCACGGCGTTGCCGCGCTGCTGCAGCCGTTGCCACAGCATGGGGCGGAAGACCTTGAGCACCGCCAGCACGACACCGGCCAGCAGACCGTCCAGACGGTTCCAGGTCGGGTAATAGAGGTCTTCGATGAACCAGTTGCGCTGCAGGCCGGCGCCGGCACTGTCCAGGGCGGTGTTGTGCCACCAGATGCCGGCGCGCAGCGCGATGCCTGCGACCACCACCAGCACGCAGAGCACGACGAACCCCGCGGCCGACGGCCGCCGCATCGACAGCGTCGCCAGCAACGGAAACACCAGATAGAAATGTTCTTCCACGCACAGCGACCAGGCGTGCGAGAACGCGGCATCACGGCCGTAGTCGACCAACAGGTTCAGGGTGAAGCTGACGAACATCCACCACGGCGCCAACCCGGGCGCCTCGCGGAACTGCGGCCACGCCAAGTAGATCGCCAGCACCACCAAGAACGCCGGCAGGATGCGGAACGCGCGGCGCAGGTAGAAATCCCTGAAGTCCAGGCGCTACCCGCGTGCCAGCGGCCGCAGCACCTGCGTGCCGATCAGGAAGCCGCTCAGCACGAAGAACAGGTCCACGCCCATCCAGCCGTAGCGCGACAACCACGCCCAGTCCGGCCCCAGGCCGCCGACCACGAAGGAATGGAACAGCATCACCCAGACGATGGCGATGCCACGCAGCAGATCGAGAGCGGGATAGCGCATGCGGACGCTGCAGGGGCGAGGAAGCCCGATTGTGCCGCATCCCGTCGCTGCGGCGATGCCGGCAGCGGCGTTGGCCGCGCTCGCCGGCTCGTGCCGGCAACGCAGACGGGTTCTCGACGCCTGCCAGCAGTGCAGCGCGTATTGCCGTCGACCGGCTGGCGGCGACAGCAACACGCCAAGCATTCCACCGGTGCCGCACCCGGAGACCTTCGGTACCGCCAGCCGCATTACCGCCGCCAAACCGCTGTCGATGCTGTGGCTTCCCAAAGGCGTCATCGATCACGCGACGGCCTGGGTCAAGCGACAGCCTGCTGCTCGAGGCGCACTCCCTGCGCCAGCGTCACCGCCGGCTCCAGCAATCCCCAGGCTTCCAGCTGCTCCACCGCCCGGCTGATTCCGTCCTCCTCACCGATGCGCTGCCCCAGCGCGCGTGCCGCCGCGCGCATGCCCGGCGCGCTGGCCTGGCCGATGGCATCGGCCAGGGTCTCCGGCTGCAATCCGGCCCGTGCCAGCGCCGGCGGCGCGACGCCGCGTTGGGCCAGGCAATGCGCCCAGAACGGCTGGTCGTAGCCAAACGGCAGCACCACCGACGGAATCCCCGCCGCCAGCGCCGCACCGGTGGTGCCGGCACCACCGTGATGCACCGCCACCGCCACCCGCGGGAACAGCCAATCGTGCGGTGCCTGCTCCAGATGAAAAAAGCGCCCTGCGTCGTCGGCAGCGTCGTCCCCGGCCGCCAGCCCGCCCCAGCCGCTGGCCAGCAGCGCGCGTTGACCGGTCAGACGCACTGCCGCCTTGACGGTGGCGGTGAGCTGCGCGGCATCGCTGCTGATCATGCTGCCGAAACCGATATACAGCGGCGGCGGGCCGGCCTGCAGAAACGCCTGCAGCGCGGCCGGTGGCTGCCACTGCGGCTGCGGCAACGGCCAGAAACCGCTGACCTGGGCGCTGGCCGGCCAGTCCGGCGGACGTGGGCACAGATGCGCGCTGTAGCCGTACAGCACGCGCAGCCCGCTGCGATCGGGACCGCCCCACGGATACGCCGGCAACCCCAATGCCGGTCGCACGATATCGTTGAGCACCGGCCGCATCAGCTGCCATCCGGCAAAGCGCACCACCTGCTGCAGCGCCACGCTGACCAACCCGGGCAAACGCACATGCGGCATCACCATCAGCGGCAGGTGGCGCGAAGCGGTGAGCGGCTGCAGCTGCGTGAACACCACCGGCAGCCCATACGCCTGACCCAGGCTGTGCGCCAGGAAACTCGCACTGCCCACGCCGAGGACCAAGCCGGCCTCGGCACAGGCCGCGCGACCCTGCGCGGCCCAGTCGGGCGCCCACTCCAGCAATTGCGCGCGCAAGGTGCCCCAGATGCCGCGCCAGCCACCGCGCATCTCGGCGACATCGGGATGGTCCTGCAGCAGTTTCTGGTGGTCGCCGCTGAGCGGGAAGAACTCCAGCCCGTTGGCGCGGATCAGCGCTTCGAAGTTGGCGCTGGTCAGCACCCGCACCGGGTAACCGCGCTGCTGCAAGCCACGGCCCAGCGCGATGATCGGGCGCACATCGCCATGCGTGCCCAGGGTGGCGATCAGCACCGGCCGCGGGCGCCGCGCGTTGAAGGAAGACTCAGGCATATTCGGCCACCCCGTCGCTGGCGGTGGCGATGCTGCCGTCGCGTTGTGTGGCCTTCGCATTCGCCGTGGCTGCGTGCAGCAGTGCGCCGAGCGTGGCCGAATGCGTGGACGACAGCATCGAATGGTGGTCGCTGTCCAATGCGTGCAGGTGCAGGTTGCGCACGTACGGGCGCCAGGCCTGCGGCCGGTAATCCACCCACAGCGTATCGTCGCCGCCGGCGCTCATGCGCACGCTGGCTTCGACGAACAGCACATCCTGGTCCAGCGGCCTGGGGCGATGGCGCCGCGCCAGCTGCAGGTGGTGCTGGGTCAGGCCCCCCATGTCGTCCAGTAACGTGGGACGCTGTTCGAGCAGCTGGCGCACCGCGGGCAGCGCGTTCAACCCGTAGTGATCGCACAGCAGGCTGGCCAGTTCGGTCACCGTGGTCGGCATCGGCTGGTCGGGTGCCAGGTGCAGGCCCAGCGCATGCACCGAGGCACGCACGTTTTCCGATTCCGGCAGCGACGCGGCCTGCTCCAGGTGCGGGTAGCTGTCGAGCATCGCCAGCAGTTCGACTTCTTCGCCCAGCGCATGCAGTTCGGCGGTGATGGCATGGGCGATCAAGCCGCCCAGCGACCAGCCAATCAACCGGTACGGCCCCTGCGGCTGCACCGTGCGCAGCCGCGCCAGATAGTCGCGCGCGATCGCCTCGATGCTTTCCGGGCGATGCTGCGGGTCGCTCAAGCCCGGCGACTGCAGGGCATATACCGGCCACTGCGGATCGAGCTGGCCGAGCAAGGTGAGATACGACCAGCCCAGACCGACCACCGGGTGGATGCAGAACAGCGGCGTCGTGCCCGGGCTGCCGGCACGCAGCGGCAACAGCACGCCGAGCGGGTCGTTGGGGATCTGCGCCTTGCGCGTGATCACCTCGGCCAGGCCGGCAATGGTCGGCGCATGGAACAGGCTGCCCAACGGCAGCTCGACACCGAACGCCTGCGGGAAACGTGCGGCCATTTCCGCCGCGCGCAGCGAGTCGCCACCGAGCTCGAAGAAGTTGTCTTCCACTCCCACCACTGCAATGCCCAGCACGTCCTGCAGCATCGCCGCCAGCTGGTGTTCGAGCGCATTGCGCGGCGCCACATGCGCGCGCTGTGGCAACGCACCCGGCGACGGCAAGGCGCGGCGATCCAGCTTGCCATTGGGTGTCAGCGGCAGTGCCTGCAACGGCATCCACAAGGTGGGAATCATCGACGCCGGCAGGCGCTGCTGCAGATGCGCACGCAACAGCTCGGCCGATGGCGTTGCGCCCTGCTTGCCCACCACATAGGCCAGCAGCTGCAGCGCAGCGTGGTCGCCATCGCGATGACCGACCACTACCACCTGCGCCACCTGCGGATGCAGCAGCAAGGCGTTTTCGATTTCGGCCGGCTCCACGCGATGGCCACGGATCTTCAGTTGCGCGTCTGCGCGTCCGATGAATTCCAGCATGCCGTCGCGGCGCTGACGCACGCGGTCGCCGGTGCGGTACATGTTGCTGCCGTCGTCGGCGAACGGGTCGCGCACAAAGCGCTCGCTGGTCAGCTGGCGCTTGCCGCGATAGCCCTTGGCCACGCCCGCACCGCCGATGTACAACTCGCCGATCGCGCCGGTCGGCAGCGGTTGCCGCTGCGCATCCAGCACATAGACACGCGTATTGAGCAGCGGCCGGCCGATCGGCGGAGCGGCGGCGTCGGTCAGCTGCAACGGCATGATGGTCGACCAGATCGTGGTTTCAGTCGGCCCATACAACTGGGTCAGGCGCCCGACCCGGCTCAGCAACTGGGTGGCCAGTTCCGGCACCAGGGCTTCACCGCCGACCAGGGCGTGGATACGGTCCAGCGCCAGATCCTGGTTGGCCAGCAGGATGCGCCACAGCGACGGGGTGGCCTGCACCACGCTGATCTGTTCCTGCGCGATCAGCCGCGACAGGCTGCGCGGATCGTGGGTGATGCCGGCCGCTGCGACGACCACGCGCGCGCCCACCAGCAACGGCAGATACAACTCCAGCCCGGCGATATCGAAGGTGATGGTGGTGACCGCCAGCACGCGGTCGCGCGGACGCAACGCAAGCTCATGCGCCATCGCATGCAGGAAATTGAACAGGTTGCGATGGCTGATTTCCACGCCCTTGGGCGCGCCGGTCGAACCGGAGGTGTACAGCAGGTAGGCGGTTCCGTCCGGCGTGGCCAGCGGCGCGATCGCCGCCGGCAACACCGCCGGGCGCGGATCCAGCCAGACCATGCCACCGAGCAGATAGCGCTCGCACAACGCCGGCTCGCAGACCAGTGCGATGGCGCCGGAATCATCGAGCATCTGCCGGTTGCGTGCGGCCGGGCTTTCCGGATCCAGCGGCAGATACGCCGCCCCGCTCCACATCACCGCCAGCAGGGCCACCAACAAGTGCTCGCTGCGCGGCAACGCGATGGCCACCACATCGCCGGGGCGGACGCCATCGGCCACCCATTGCGCGGCGATGCGCGAGGCCAGCTCGCACAGCGTGACGTAGTCCAGGCTGCGGTTGTCGTACTGCACCACCACTGCCGCCGGCATCAGCTCGGCACGCTGCAGCATGCCGTGCAGCAGCGTGGCCGGTTCCGGCAGCGCTGCGGCGGTGGCGTTCCAGGTCTGCAACAGCCGGCGGCGTTCCGCATCGCCCAGCACATCGATCCGGCCCAGCGCGCATGCCGGGTCGGCCAGTACCGCATCGGCCAGATGGGTCAGGCGGCGGCAATGGTCGGCCAGTTCGTCGCTGTCGTACAACGCCGGATTGGCATCCAGATCGAAGCGCAACGCGGCACCGTCGCCGCGCTCGTAGCAGAAGATGGTCAGATCGTCGGCCGGGCCGTTGGAGAGGTTATGCGGCATCGCATGGGCCTGGCCAAAGCGCAGTGCGTAGTCGAAGGCTTCGATGTTCACTGCCAGGCGTGCGAACTTCTGATCGATCCCGAACATGCCCAGGTCACGGCGCACGTCCTCGAAGCGGTATTGCTGGTGGCGCAGCGCATGCCGGACCACCGAGGACACCTGCGCGAACAAGGCATGCACCGGCTGCTGCGGGTCCATTTTCAGGCGCAGCGAAATCACGTTGGCCACCAGGCCTGCAGCCTGCCGGTAGCGCGCATTGATGCGGCCGGTCACCGGCATGGCCAGCACCAGGTCCTCGGCGCCGGTGCAGCGGTAGTAATAGGCGGCAATCAACGAAATCAGCATCTGCGGCAGGCTGGCGCCGTAGTCCTTGCCCAGTGCGCGCAGACGCACCACCTGCTGCGGCGAGAACTGCCCGGTGCCACGCAACAGCCCGGTCGACAGCTGACTGCCCGGACGTGCCAGGGTGGCCGGCGGCGGCAGATCGGCCAGCTGCTGCATCCAGTAACTGCGGTCGCGCTGGAAACGATCGGAGTCGCGATACTGTTGCTCCAGTTCGATCAGCGACAGCGCGCTGCCGTATTGCGCAGGCTCCGGCTCGCGGTTTTCCGCGTAGGCGTTATACAGCACCGCCATGCGCTGCATCATGATCGAGGCGCAATAGCCATCCATCACCAGATGACTGACGCATTGCACCCACAGGTGGTGATCCTCGCCCAGGCGGAACACCGCGCAATGCCATAACGGCCCGTTCTGCAGGTCTTCCGGCTTGCGGATTTCTTCGTCGACCCAGTGCTCGGCCGCATGGCGCGGGGACGCATCCTCGCTGACGTCGAAGTATGGAATCGCGGCGGTGTAGTCGGGCAGCACCACCTGATGCGGCACGCCGTCGTGCTCGACGATGCAGAGCCGCAGCGTGTCGAATTCGCACGTCAGCTGCATGCTGGCGCGGATCAGCAGCTGCGGATCGAGCGGGCCGACCATTTCCAGGGCTTCGGACAACATCAAGGTGTTGCCGGTGTGCAACTTGCTGGCGACCCACAGGCCGCGTTGCGCCTTGGTCAATGGAAACACGGAGGGGGCTTTGGCGTGCATTGCGTGCATTCCTTCTCTGTTTGGCGCGCAGTCGGCCGACGCGCCCTGACAGCACAGCAGTCAGTGGGACGCCGATCAGCACCTGGCCTTTAAAAAACCGCGGAGTAGACAACACCATCGACCGCCAATGGACATCGGCGATACGCGATGGGAGACGCATGATGAAAACGCACAACGAAGCGTAACGCAGCATCGATACAACGATGTGCAGCTGTTTGTTTTAGGGCACTTGCTTCCCGGCAAGTTAATAAACACTAACAATTAGCCAACATCTTGAACCGTGCAAAAATCACGCTTCTGGCGTCATCCGAAAATATTTTTTTCTGAAGTGTGATTCCAACGGGCGTTCTGGATGCAGGTGTCGCGTGCGAGGTCGACGACCCGTGCAACGGGCCGGAAGCAGGCGCGACAGACACCGCATCAGTGCCGAAAAAATGGCGGACCAGCAGGAATTCCACGCATCAATCTGCAGGAATGTCCGTAATGAACAAGACCACTTTCTGCAGTGCCGTTGCTATAAATGGCGACCGACAAAATCACTGCAACAGGCAGGAGAACCGCTGCTGGAAATGCTGCTTGCGCTTGCAGGCTCACCCGCTGCTCGCCCGGCTGTCATATGCCTGCGACACCTGGCGCCTTGCTGCGAGCAACACCGGTGGGTCGCGGTCGCACCGGCGTGCACGGCGGAACGTGTAGCGGTGCGAAGGCGCTGGGCGTGGCGTTGCCTGCGATCGTCGGCAGCGCCTGCCGGGGCGGCCACGCATTGCCTGTACAGCTCGCTCTGCAATGCAAGCACCGGCCAGCGCAGGTTCGCCGGTTCCGCCGCTGCGCCGGCGTGTGCGTACTCTACGAGCAGGCGCGGCGGAGCCATGGAGGCTGTCGATGCAGCACATCGATCGCCGCGGTGTTCGCAAACCCGATGCATCCGGGTACCGGCCGTACCCGCCTGGCGACTGCGCAGGCAGCCATGGACAGACCCGATGCGCTCGCATCGGAATCGACTGCGCCGCGGCACTGGCCGCAGCGCAGTACCGGGCCTCAGCCCAGCGGCTCGTCGGACAGATAGGTGTAACCGGTCAGCCCGGCTTCCAGTGCGTCGTGCAATTCCTGCGCGCGCTGCGGCGACAGCTGGGCGGCGGCGATGCGCTCGGCATAGGTCGCACGCAACGTGTCCAGCTGATAGCCCACGTAGTCCAGCATCACATCGGTGGTATCGCCGCGACGCTGCTGCGCGATGCGATAGCCGTCGCCGTCCACGGCCACTTCCACCGCATCGGTATCGCCGAACAGGTTATGGATGTCGCCGAGGATTTCCTGGTAGGCGCCAACCAGGAAGAAGCCGATGCGATAACTCTCGCCCGGATTCAACGTGTGCAGCGGCATCGAGCTGTCCAGGCTTTCGTTCTCGACGTAGGTCTTGACCATGCCGTCGGAATCGCAGGTCATGTCGGCGATGATGCCGCGCCGCTGCGGCGCTTCGTTCAAGCGCTCGATCGGCACGATCGGGAACACCTGATCGATCGCCCACACATCCGGAATCGACTCGAACACGCTGAAGTTGACGAAGTATTTGTCGACCAGCCGCTCGTTGAGCTCGTCCAGCACCGGGCGATGGCTTTTCTCGTCGAAGCTCAGGCGTGCACGCACGCCGTGGGCGATGGCATAGAACAGGTCGTCGATGCGTGCGCGGTGGGTCAGGTCGATCTGGCCCAGTGCATACGCACTCAAACCTTCGGCATGGAAGTGCTGCGCCTCCTGGAACAATTCCACCGCCGGGCGTACATCGAGCTCGTCATGGATCTCGCGCAGGTGGCGGATCGCCGCCGGTTCGTCGTCGTGCGCGTCCGGCACGCGGCCTTCCGGCGCCTGCTCCACTTCGGACACGTTGGCGATCAGCACCGCGTGGTGGGCGGTCATTGCGCGGCCGCATTCGGTGACGATGCGCGGCGGGGTCAGGCCGTGCTCTTCGCAGGCGCTGGCCAGCGGCTGCACGATGTTGCTGGCGTAGGAATGCAGGCCGTAGTTGATCGAGCAATAGCTGCGCGAGCGCGTGCCTTCGTAATCGATGCCCAGGCCGCCGCCGACGTCCACATGGCTGATCTTCGCGCCCAGCCGCGACAGTTCGACGAAGTAGCGTGTGGCCTCGCGCATGCCGTTGGCGATGTCGCGCACGTTGGAGATCTGCGAGCCCATGTGGAAATGCAGCAGGTTCAGGCTGTCGGCGTACTCGGTGTCGCGCAGCGTCTTCCACAGGTCCAGCACCTGACGCGGCGACAGCCCGAACTTGGCCTTGTCGCCACCGCTGTTCTGCCACTTGCCCGCGCCAAGCGAGGCCAGCCGCATGCGCACGCCCAGACCCGGCTTGACGTCCAGCGCGCGCGCCTCTTCCAGCACCAGCTTCAGCTCGGAGGGCTTTTCGATGACGATGAAGGTCTGCAGGCCGAGCTTGCGGCCGATCAGCGCCAGGCGGATGTATTCGCGGTCCTTATAACCGTTGCAGACGATCAGTCCGCCCGGACGCGACAGCGCCAGCACCGCCATCAGCTCCGGCTTGCTGCCCGCTTCCAGGCCGAAGCCCTCGCCGTGGTGGCTGGCCAGCGTGCCGGCCACGCCGCGGTGCTGGTTGACCTTGATCGGGTACACCGCGGTATAGCCGCCGGCGTAGTCCCATTCGGACTGCGCCTGCGCGAATGCCGCCTGCAGCTTGCCCAGGCGCTGGCCCAGGATGTCGGGGAAACGCACCAGCAGCGGCAGCTTGGCGCCGGCCGCGCGCGCGGCATCCACCACCTCGGGCAAGGACACCGACGGACCGTCGCTGGTCGGCGTGACCACCACATGTCCGGCATCGTTCACGTCGAAATACCCGTCGGCCCAATGCGGGATCGAATAGGTCTTGCGGGCTTGGTCGAGGGACCAATCGCTCATTTCGCTGACTCGGCTGGGGCAAAAAGGGCGTGAAGTGTAACGCCTGGCACGCGCAGGGTCCGTTACAATCCGCGCCGACTTCACGCCCCGCTCCTGGTCGGAACGGGGCCGAGCAAGGGTCAGCCGCCACGCAGTCCGACTGCATGAGGCTGCGCCCGACCCGCATCCGGCGCCACGCGCCACCTTCTCCCGCCGGGAGAAGGAACAGCCCGCTTCTTCCAGAATTAGGACGTCCGCATGAGCACCAACGACAACTGGTACATCGAACACTTCCAGCCGACCGGCTCGGCGATCGGCTTCCGCGTCAGCGGCAAGCTGGACGAGGTGCAGTCCCCGTTCCAGAAGATCGAGATCTACCAGACCACCGACTGGGGCAAGCTGATGCTGATCGACGGCGCGGTGATGCTGACCAGCCGCGACAATTTCTTCTACCACGAGATGATCAGCCACCCGGCGCTGTTCACCCATCCCGCGCCCAAGCGCGTGGTGATCATCGGCGGCGGCGACTGCGGCACCCTGCGCGAGGTGCTCAAGCACCCGGGCGTGGAAAGCGCCACCCAGTGCGATATCGACGAGCAGGTCACCCGCATGTCGGAGAAGTACTTCCCCGAGCTGTGCGACTCCAACCACGACGCGCGCGCCGAGCTGCTGTTCGACGACGGCGTGGCCTACATGGCCAACTGCCCGGCCGGCAGCGTGGACATCGTGATCGTCGACTCCACCGATCCGGTCGGCCCGGCCGAAGGCCTGTTCAACAAGGCCTTCTACGAGAGCTGCTTCAAGGCACTGAGGGACGACGGCATCCTGGTGCAGCAGTCCGAGTCGCCGCTGGCGCTGCTGGCGCTGATCCAGGAAATGCGCACCGAAATGGGCAAGGCCGGCTTCCAGTCGTTCAAGACCCTGCCGTTCCCGCAGCCGTGCTACCCCACCGGCTGGTGGAGCGTGACCATGGCCAGCAAGCAGGCCAACGCCGATTTCGCCTTCCGCCAGGACGCTGCGCAGGCCAAGGGCTTCGAGACGCTGTATTACACCGCGCACCTGCATACCGGCGTGCTGGTCGCACCGCCGTTCGTGGCCAAGGCGCTGGGCGAGTAAGACTGCCAGCGGCACCAAGGTGAACGCTCGTCAGATGGGCATGGCAGGCGGAGCAGCCGCCATGTCCATGCGGCAAACAGCGAAGCGGCAAGCGAAGCTGCGTCCGCCCGCCTGACGACCACGTGCCGGTCTTGACTGCCGTAGCTTGGCACCCCACGACCGGCGTAGCGGTCTGCGCGCCGGCTGCGGCAAGCGCAGAGCACGCAGAGCGCCGCTTGAAGTGACTTGCCGAACCCACGCATGCACCGCTTGGCGCGGCCGGTGCTCGGAATCGGTATGCACCACGCTTTACGCTCCGGTTCTGGGCGCACCGTCCGCACGGCTTACGATTGCTCGCTAGGTTTCGTCAGGCATTCCTGGGTCCGCGCAATCCCCGCCAGCTGACGGCTACGTGCTGTATCTGCCAGCAGCCTTACAGCCGTGCCAATACCTCGGCCTTTTTGGCATCGAATTCTTCCTGCGTGACCAAACCCGCATCCAATAGCTGCTTGAGCTTGCTCAGCACCTGCATCGGATCATCGGTGACGGCCACCGCGATCGGCGGGGCCGACGGCACCGTACCCGGCGCCGCAGGAGCGTGCACCACCACACCGCCGGCAGAGGCGCGCAACTTGTCGAATTCCAGCTGCTGGCGTTTTTCGTAGGCCGATTCTTCCACCTGCTGCGCATAGGCATACACGCGACGCGCCTGCTTTTTTGGCAGGCTATCGATGGATGCATACGCACCCTGCGTGGTGCGGCACATGATGGTGGCCCCGAGCATCTGTTCGCTCATGTGCACATCGAGCACCTCGCGCCAGGGGAAATCGCGAAACGTCATGCCGAACAGTTTCGGGGAGACCACGATGAACCTGCGGTTGGTCAGCACCACCGCGTCCGGCGACAGGTTCATCACCATCTTCTTCTGCACGGCGATGTACTCGACCTGCTCGTCCCGTGTCAGCAACTCGTTCACCTTGGGCAGGATCTTGCCCACGGCTACCGGGTCCTGTTCGTCTGTCAAAAACTGCGCTACTGCGTCCATCTGCCCTCACCAACGGCTGAGCCAATGCGTTGACCGTGACACTACAACAACCCGCGTGGATGTCCGTGCAACACCAATGACCGTATGCGGCGCGTCTTCAAGGTGCGGCCTCAACAAAAACTGCCGTCTGCCAAGTCGCTTTTGAAAAACATCCGACGCGGAAGGGCGGACGCCACCGCCCGCCCTTCCTGGATCATGCGCTTACATCAGAAGCGGACTTCGAGTGCCGCGTTCAGTACATCGGCACGATTGATGGTGGTGTCTTCGGCGTAGTCATCGTAATCGTTGGCGTAAATGTAGTTGGTGTACATCGCGCTCACACTCGCGTGCTTGCCGAGATCGACGCCCAGGCCGAGGCTAGCGTAGCCACCGTAGATTTCATCACTCATTTCTGCGACCTCCGCATACCATGAGCCAATACGCACCACAGCAAACAGTGGAGTGTCACCAAAATTGAAGCGGGCCGTACCGCCGATGCCGACAAACTTCACTGCTGGAATAAACACATCGTCGGTCGAGTCTCCGCGGTCCAGGCGCCCAACCGACCCCTCGAGCCCGATCAACGTCACCGAGCCGGCACGCCAGCGATAGCCGGCGCTGAGGCCAAGCATGTCCTGCTTGTAGCCACTGAACACCTCGCCCCTCCCCCGCTGCACGCTAATAAACGCGCCGCTGTCGATCCGCGATTGCTCGGTGTGCTCACTGCCCGCTGCCTGGACTGATGCTGCTGCGTAAGCCGGCGCCTGTGGCGCATCTACCGCAGACGTCTGCGCCGTGACGGTGGCAAATCCGCCGGTCTGGTCGACCACACTCGCGCTTCCGCTTCCGCCGACGGCCGTGGGCGCGCCGCCGCTGCCGGCTTGCGACGGACGCGACGGCGGCGCTGCCGGCGCAGGGACCCCCTGCGTACCGGCCTGCGATTGCTTTTGCTGCTGCCGGTAGCTGTCCCAGCCGCGCGACAACGATTGCGCCGAGGCCTGTGCCGTGACGCCAAGCGCCGTGCAGGCCAACAGCAGTGTTGCAGTCCTTTTCATCGCATTCCCCATGAGTGGTCCTCCATCGTTCCCGCATCCGTGCGCGCGCAGGCGAACCCGACGGCGTCTGGAAGTGGCGCAGTTGCCGTCATCTCTTCGGGAGCGTCCCCGCATCACCGCAGTGCCCAAGGCACCGGTCGTGGCACACCGACGTGGATGTGCGCGACGCGCGCGTGATGCAGCCCCCTGACCGCAGCGCGCACAGTGTCTGGAGTCTCATTGACTGTCAAGAAGCGGCGGGACGCATGTCCGATCGCACGCAGCCGCGGTTGGCTTCGACATGTTCCGCCCCCCGCCGATCCACCGCGAGCTGATCGCCAGCTTCCATTCCGGTCGGGAGAGATCGCGCCGCGGCCGTGGTGCCGCGTGCGGCCGCCCACCGCGGCGGCACAGCGCTCCCGCATGGCCTCTGCCCCGGTAATTTTGCAAGGCCCGAGCGTTCCAACCATCTGAATTGAAAGGCTGTTCCATGTCCGGAACATTTCATTTGTTAAACAAATGTAATTTCAGTACTCGTAAGTTCTAAAATTGCGTGATCCCGATCCATCGTGATCCCCATGGACCTGCGTCCCGCGTGACACCTCCGCGCCGCCAGGGTCTGGAGAACTGTCATGCATTACCAACCGCTGGCTGTGTCCAGCCTGCAGGTCGTCACTCCCGTTCTGCTCAAGCAGGGCACGCGGCTGCTTGAGCCCGACGTCTACCGCACCCATCTGGACGGGCAGCTGGCCGTGGTCAAGGACTACGGCCGGTATCGCCGCACGCTGCTGGCACCGATCGCACGGCTGATGGTGCGGCACGAGGCCAAGATGCTGGCCCGCCTGCACGGCTGGCGGCATGCGCCGGCCCTGCTCGGCACGCTGGGCGGGTTGGCGCTGGGCATGGAGTTCATTCCGGGCGACACGCTCAGCGCCAGTGCGGTGGTGGGCCAGGAAGTCTTTCAACAGTTGCAGCAGGCGCTGCGTCGCCTGCATGCCTTCGGCATCACCCATAACGATCTGCACGGCACCAACGTGGTGGTCAGTGCCGGGGTGCCGGTGTTGATCGATTTCACCTCGGCCTGGCGCTTCCCGCGCTGGTTGCAGCGCGGCACGCTGGCCCGTCAGCTGCAGCGTGGCGATGTGGCCAATTTCCACAAGATGCGCCAGCGCCTGGCCGGGATCGCACCGACTGCCGACGAGGCCGCGCGCAGCGCCGAACCGCGCTGGGTGGGCGCCATTCGCAGCGGCTGGAAGCGGTTGTATCGGCGCCTGAAGCGCGATGCGCAGCCAACCAGTGCCGACTGAAGCGCGCCGACCGGCGCGCCGCCGAGGTAGCGGGCGCCGGGCAGGCTGCCTGGCCGATGAGGCGCAGTCGCGCCATGCATCCAGCACCAGCGCGTGGGAACGACGCATAGCGATCTGCGTGCCGCCTGCTGGTCCGGCGAAGCGGGCACGCGCGCCGGGCTGCAAGCCTGACCCTCTCGATGACGCGCCAACGCTACGCCGCCCCCTGGCGAGCAATCGCCAGGGGATTCGCACGGCGCCGACGAACCGCAGTCCACGCCGATGCCGCGCATCAGCGGCGCTATCCAGTGGCTAGGCAGTCGCCCGGTCGCTGCGGCAGGTCCTCACCGCGCACCTGCCGCTTCGGCTGCCGACGGCGCGCGGTAGGCGATCAGGCGCGGCGCGTCGGCGACGAAGCGGTCCAGCACGCCATCGGCAATCTTGACCGGGCCGCCGAAACGCGTGGCGCCGGGAATCGACGGGATGGCCGCGGCTTCGGCGGCGACGCGCTTTGCATCGGCAAACGCCACCGACGCCTGCGCGTCGCCGCGATTGGCGGCCTCCAGCCCGGCCGCGGTCTTCTGCAGCGCGCGGCCCCAACCCTCCATCGCCTCCAGCCAGGGGCGTGATTGTTCGGCAAAGCCCTTGTCAGCGACGCCATCGCGAATGATCTGCGGCGCGGCAGCGATGTCGTCGGCGGTGCGCGCCAATGTTGCAATCGCCTGGCTGCGCGCTGCGGCATCGCCCAGTGCGATCGCCTCGCGCACCTGGTCCAGCACGGCCTTCAGGCGTGGCGCCTGCTCCTGCCAGGGCTGGCTGCCGAAGGTGGGCGCCAGATGCTGGGTGTCGAAGAAGGTCAGCAGCGCCGCGGTCACCTGCGCGTGGCCACCGGCCAGGTCGCGCGCGGCCGCGTGCCAGGTGCGCTCGGCGTCGTAGCCGGTGTCGTTCCACGCGAACGCGGTCAGCCCCATCACCGCCACGCGGCTGGGCACTTCCTGGTTCATCGGGTTGGAGACGATGCCGGACAACTCCGCCGACAGGCCGGCCTCGCGCCGCGCATACGGCGCCATCAACAGGCGCCCGGCCGAGGTTTCGAAATCGTTGACCGGGTAGTTGTCCCACAGCAGCGTCTTGCGGCCGAACGCCTTGGTGGCCGCGCGTGCATCGGGAATGGAAATGGCCGGCGGCACCACGTCGGTGCCGGTCCACTGCACCACGATCTTCGGATCCAGGTGCTTGCGCAGCGCTTCCTTGTACGGGCTTTCCTTGGCGTCGTAGTACTCGGTCGGCACCATGATCAATTCCGAAGACGCATCGTGGCGGGCGACCAGGTCGGCCTGCACCAGGTTGAGCAGATGCGACTGCGCGATGCCGGCCGCCTGCGCGCCGGACGCGCCGAAGGTGGTCTTGTCGCGCTCGCAGTTCCACTTGGTGTATTCGATATCGTCCAGCGCCACATAGAAGCTGCGCACGCCCAGCGCGCGGAAGGCATCGAACTTGCGCAGCAGCGCCTTGGCATCGGCCGGATCGGAGAAGCACACCGTCGGCCCCGGCGAGATCGCATAGACGAAGTCGACGTGATTGCGCCTGGCGGTGGCCGCCAGCTTGCCCAGCGCCTTCAGCGTCGCGGCCGGGTACGCCTCGCGCCAGCGGTCGCGCGCGTAGGGGTCGTCCTTGGGGCTGTAGATGAAGGTATTGGCCTTGCTGCGGGCGAGAAACTCGATGTGCTTGCTGCGGTCGGCCATCGACCATGGCGCGCCGTAGAAGCCTTCGATGGTGCCGCGGATCGGCATCGCCGGATGATCCTCGATCGCCAGGGTCGGAATGGCCGGGCGCTCGAGCAGCTGGCGCAGCGTCTGCGCCGCATGGAACAGGCCATCGTTGTCGTGGCCGGCCAGCGTGATCAGGCTGCCGTTGCCCAGCGCCACGCTGGCCAGCGTGTAGCCCTCGGTGTGGGTGTCCTGCACCGCCTTGCTGCGGGTCAGCGCATCGCGCACCACTGCCGCCTCAGCGGTGCCCAGCACGATATGCGGGCGGTCGAGCGTGGCAGGCAGACGCGACCCAGTGGCGATCTTGGTGACGCCGGCCGTGCCGAGGATGCGGCGCACCAACGCGACCGCCTCCGGATCTGCGCCCGGCGCCACCACCAGCACCACCGACCGACCCAGCGTGACCGTGCCGCCGTCCAGCGTGATCGCGACCGGTGTGGGGAAGATCGCTGGCTGGACGACCGGCTGCGCCAGTGCGGGGACTGTCGCCGCTGCCAGGCCTGCTGCCAGCCACAGCGAGAGCGGGCGCAAGCCCGACGTTCTGGCGCGTCGTTTCATCCCCGAACTCCGGTATTGAAATGGTATTAGGCCCTAGAGTAGGCAAGTCATCGCGTGGCGACAAGCGGGCGCGGCTTTTTGGCGTCCTGGCTCGATTCGGGAGCGGCAAGCAGGGTGAAGCACTTCAAGCGGATGCCGAGGCTTGCCTCGGGTGCCGGATCCGGTCTTCGGTATTGAAATGGTATGAGAACGCTGGGATGGCGACTGACAGCAGCCTGGCTCGGGGAGCGCCCGCGCGACTGCGTCGAGAGCGCCCCCGGCTCAGCATTGCGTGCCCACCTCAGCCGTCGACGGCCGCGTGCCACCCTGGAGGATGCAGTGACCGGCGATGCACTGCGCACGCCATGGCACTGCGTCGCGGCACCCAGCCGCTCGTCGGTCGCCGACTGGCGCGGTGTGGTGTTCCGGCAAGCGGGCGGTTGCCCAGGCGCCAGGCGCACCGTCGCCGACGTCGCTGCCCGCCGGCGCGCTTACAGCGCGTCGCTGTCCAGCTCGCCGGTGCGGATCCGCACCACGCTGCCCAGGTCGTAGACGAACACCTTGCCGTCGCCGATCTTGCCGGTCCCGGCCGCGGTCACGATGGCCTCGACCACGCGCTCGGCCTGGTCGTCGGTCACCGCCACTTCGATCTTCACCTTGGGCAGGAAATCGACCACGTACTCGGCACCGCGATACAGCTCGGTGTGCCCCTTCTGCCGCCCGAACCCCTTGACCTCGGTCACCGTGATGCCCGCCACCCCGCAACCGGCGAGCGCTTCGCGCACATCGTCGAGCTTGAACGGTTTGACGATGGCCATGATCATTTTCATCGGTGCAGATCCAGGGGCATGACGGGCGCGCAGCATACCGTGGACGGCCGTAACACTCACCCCGTGGGGTGCGGCCGTCACCGCGGCCGACAGCCGAATGGGACTATCCTTACCGCCTGCCGACTGCCTTGCCGATGTCCCGCGTGTCCCGGCCTGCACTAGGCTTCCTACGGACCTGCGGAGAACACCCATGATCGATTTCAACCAGCTCGACGACCTCGCCCGCCGCCTCAGCGACCTGGTGCCGCCGGGCCTGCGCCAATCGCGCGAAGAGCTGCAAGGCACCTTCAAGGGCGCGCTGCAGGCCGGCCTGGGCAAGCTGGACCTGGTCACCCGCGAAGAGTTCGACGTGCAGCGCGCGGTGCTGCTGCGCACGCGCGAAAAACTCGACGCGCTGGAGCAGGCCGTGGCCGCGCTGGAAGCCCGCGCGCCTGCGACGCCGCCCGCAGCGCCACCCACCACTCCCTGACCAGGGCCTTTCACCATGAGTCTGGCGCTGGTGCACAGCCGTGCCCGCGTGGGGGTGCATGCACCTGAGGTTCGGGTGGAAGTGCATCTGTCCGGCGGGCTTCCCTCCACCCAGATCGTGGGCCTGCCCGAGGCCGCGGTGCGCGAATCGCGCGAGCGCGTGCGTGCGGCGCTGCTGTGCGCACAATTCGAATTTCCCGCCCGGCGCATCACCATCAACCTGGCCCCGGCCGATCTCCCCAAGGAAGGCGGCCGCTTCGACCTGCCGATCGCCCTCGGCATCCTGGCTGCCAGCGGGCAGATCGATCGGCAAACCCTGGCCGACTACGAATTTCTCGGCGAGCTGGCGCTGACCGGTGAGCTGCGCGGCGTCGATGGCGTACTGCCCGCCGCCCTGGCTGCCGCGCAGGCCGGGCGACGGCTGATCGTGCCGCTGGCCAACGGCGCCGAAGCGGCCATCGCCGGGCATGTCGAAGCCTTCACCGCGCGCACGCTGCTGGAAGTCTGCGCCGCGCTCAACGGCAGCCAACGCGCACCGGCCGCCGAGGTGGCGATCCCGGCACTCGGCGCACGCGCCCTGCCCGACATGGCCGATGTGCGCGGCCAGCCGCACGCACGTCGCGCGCTGGAGATCGCCGCCGCCGGCGGTCACCATCTGCTGCTGGTGGGCAGCCCGGGCTGCGGCAAGACCTTGCTCGCCTCGCGCCTGCCCGGCCTGTTGCCCGAATCCAGCGAAACCGAGGCCCTGGAAACCGCTGCCATCACCTCGGTCAGCGGCCGCGGGCTGGATCTTGCGCGCTGGCGGCAGCGGCCTTACCGGGCCCCGCACCACACCGCCAGCGCGGTCGCATTGGTCGGTGGTGGTACCCATCCGCGCCCTGGCGAGATCTCGCTGGCCCACAACGGGGTGCTGTTCCTGGACGAGCTCCCGGAGTGGCAGCGGCAGACGCTGGAAGTGTTGCGCGAGCCCCTGGAGTCGGGCCTGGTGACGATCTCGCGGGCCGCGCGCAGCGTGGATTTCCCGGCGCGGTTCCAGCTGGTTGCTGCCATGAACCCATGCCCGTGCGGATGGGCCGGCGACGGCAGCGGGCGGTGCCGCTGCAGCAGCGACGGCATCCGCCGCTATCGCAGCCGTGTCTCCGGCCCGCTGCTGGACCGGATCGACCTGCATGTCGACGTGCCGCGACTGCCGCCGCAGGCCTTGCGCAGCGGCAACCTCGGCGAAGACAGCGCCAGCGTGCGTGCCCGCGTGGTCGCCGCACGCGAGCGGCAACTCGCGCGTGCCGGCGCACCCAACGCACAACTGGATCAGGCACAGACCGATCAGCATTGCCGCCTGCAGGGCGACGATCAGATACTGCTGGAACGCGCCATCGAGCATCTGCAGCTGTCCGCACGTTCGATGCATCGCATCCTGCGGGTGGCCCGCACCATTGCCGATCTCGACGACAGTGCCGCCATTGCCACCGGGCATCTGAGCGAGGCCATCGGCTACCGCAAGCTGGATCGCGCCATGGGCACGGCGAGCGCGGCGTAGGCGCGCCGACCCAGTGCCTCGACTCCACGGCACTGGTCCGGCGTACGGCGATGCCGCGCTGTCTGGTCAGGACGCCAAGCATGTCGGGACCGCAGTGCGGTCGATCGCTACATCCCTCGCGACGTTGTCGGCTGCCGGTTCGCCAGGGCCCTGCTGCCGGTTCTGGCGTGGCGCGCGTGCGCCTGCTTGCATCGGGCAGCATGGCAGTCGCCGGCGCGTCCACGCGCGTCCTCCAACCTCGCAACATCCATTTCATGGCGATGCACGTACAACGTCCGCCACACCACAGCGCAGACGCCGCCATGAGCCGACATCCCGACCTAGTCACCGTCCCGTCCCTGGATCTGAATCGTTATCTGGGCACCTGGTACGAAATCGCACGGCTGCCGATCCGCTTCGAGGATGCCGATTGCACCGACGTGTCGGCGCACTACTCGCTGCAGGACGATGGCACGGTGCGGGTGCAAAACCGCTGCCTGACCGCCGAAGGCGAGCTGGAAGAGGCAGTCGGCGAGGCGCGCGCCATCGACGACAGCAACGCGCGGCTGGAAGTCACCTTCCTGCCCGAAGGCCTGCGCTGGATTCCGTTCACCAAGGGCGATTACTGGGTGATGCGCATCGATGCGGACTACACCGCCGCGCTGGTCGGCGGTCCCGACCGCAAGTACCTGTGGCTGCTGGCAAGACTGCCGCAGCTGGACGAAAACATCACCCAGGCCTATCTGGCGCATGCGCGCGAGCAGGGCTTCGATCTGGCCCCGCTGATCCATACCCCGCACACCGGGCGACTGACCGAGCAGCCGCTTCCCTGATTGCCGGCAGGGCCGGCATGGCAGTCGCCTCCCCCACCAGGACACGCTCCGTCGACCAGCGACCGGCTTGCGCGCTGGCAGGCTGCCCGCACAGACGGATCGATTGCAGCGCTGGAACACCTGTAGCGCGGCCAACCTGCAGCCTGGTTGCAGGACCCTTGCCCGCCCGCCATCGCGGCACACGCGGTGCATCCGTTGCTGGACGCTGCACGGACGGATCCACCGCGTGGCCTGCAAGCGCCGAGGCACCGCAGCCGCGGCCTGCCCCGGCCTCGACGATCCGGCGTTCGACGACCGACGGGCCGGACCGCAACCCGACTCAACCGTCGAGCGTGCCCAGATCCCTGGCCGCAGCCTGCGCGCCTTCCAGGCTGTCGAAGGCCACGCCGGTGTCGCCGACCACGTACTTGGTCAGCTCGCCATCGCGGGTGGTTTCCTGCATCTTGAAGATCGGCACTGCATCGGTGCCGCCGACGCGTTCTTTCTGCGTTGTCATGGGTGATTCCTCCAGGGAAAGTGCCTTGCACGGCACCGGATGGCGCCGCGGCTCCCACTCGGGAGCACAGACGACCCGACCCTAACGCGCTGCCCGATGCAGGCGCGTGAACCCATGGAAGAGGCCGCCCGGCACCGTCATCTGCAGAAAAATTGCATCTGCTTCGTCCCGCAGACGCGCGCAACCCACGCGTCTGTCGTACATTCGCGACGTGCAGCCTCATCAGTCCACCGTCACGATCTCCAGCATTCCCGTGCGGCGCGTCCGCGCGCAGCGCGAGTACGCCGCATCGTTGCTGGGGCGATGCATGCCAGTGCCGCTCCGCACGGGCTGTAGTGCGTGAGCATGCCTCCCCGCAGATGTGGGTGGTGAGGTGAAGCGTCAACGCATCATCAGTGTGACCGTGTTGCTGGTGCTGCTGTGCGCAACGCTGCCGATCAGCCTGTCCTACTATCTGGCATGGCGGCTGGCGCTGGAGCGCGAGGAAAGCAAGCTCGCGCAGCTCGCAGCGCTGTCGATCCGGCGCACCGACACCGCCTTCGACGAGGCGTATGGCGCACTCTTGAGCATGGGCGCATCGCAGCTGCAGCCCTGCTCGCAACCGCATGTGGGGCAGATGCGCGCACTGGTGCTGGCCAGCCACTACATCGTCGAACTGGGATACATGCGGCAGGGCCGGCTGCGCTGCACCTCGTGGGGCCCATCGCCGGAAACCACTGCCCACACCACTGCCGACTTCGTGGTCAAGCGCGGCATCGCGGTCACCACGCGGCTGCGTCCGCTGGCCAATCCGCAACATCCGCTGATGGCCTTGCAGCTGCGGGACTACAACGTCCTGATCAATCCGAACACGCTCACCGACATCAATCTGCCGCCCGGCCTGCAGCTGGCGATCGGCACGCCGGACGGGCAGATACTGAGCAGTACCGGCATCGCCGCCGAGCAGTTGCTGATCGCACCGCCGACCGCTGCAACCGGCCCCGCCGCAGACGCCACGGTGCTGTCCGGCCGCGACCGCCGCGGCGACTGGGCGGCGGTCGTCACCGAGCCGGTGGCCTATCTGCGCGGGCCGCTGGCGGCCGCACGCTTGCAGGTGGTACCGGTCGGCGTTGCGCTGGCATTGCTGTTGGTCAGCCTGGTGATCTGGGTATCGCGGCGGCGGTTGTCGCCGCTGGCGCGGCTGGAAATCGCCGTACAGCGCAACGAGTTCGTCGTGCATTACCAGCCGATCATCGCACTCGACACCGGCGCCTGCGTCGGTGCCGAGGCGCTGGTGCGCTGGCAGCAACCCGATGGCGTGCTGATCCCGCCCGATGCCTTCATCCCGCTGGCCGAAGAAAGCGGCTTGATCCTGCCCATCACCGATCTGGTGGTGGCCGAAGTCATCCGCGACCTTGGCCCGACCCTGGCGACCGACCCCTCCCTGCACGTGGCCATCAATGTCTCCGCCGACGACATCAAGAGCGGCCGTGTGCAGACCGTGCTTGCGCAGGCGCTGCACGGCACCAACGTGGACAGCGGGCAGTTGTGGGTGGAAGCGACCGAACGCAGCCTGATGGACATCGAGGCGGCACGCACCACCATCACCCACCTGCGCGGTGCCGGCCACACGGTGTCGATCGACGACTTCGGTACCGGCTATTCGAGCCTGCAATACCTGCAAGGGTTGCCGCTGGATGCGCTGAAGATCGACAAGTCCTTCGTGGACACCATCGGCACCCACTCGGCCACCAGCGCGGTGACCTCGCACATCATCGACATGGCCAAGACGCTGCAGCTGCGCACCATCGCCGAAGGCGTGGAACGGCAGGAACAGCTGGACTATCTGCGCGCGCACGGCGTGGACCTGGCGCAGGGCTGGCTGTTCTCGCGCGCGTTGCCGGCCACCGGCTTCATCGCCTACCACGCACTGATGCGCGGCGTCGCGCACTGACCAGCGCCGCTACGGCGCCACGCACCGGGCGGGGCCACCACGACGTGCAGCCGGCCGACCGGGCACGGCGATCCCGGCATGGCAACGACCAGGACGCGCACGGCAGGCCCGGATCGCCGCGACGGTGTTCGCCACTGTCGCCGGCACCGATGCCGCCCACCGCCAACGCGCACCCGCGTTCGGCGAACGGGGCGGACGGACTGGCCAAAAGAAAAGGGCCGCCAGTGGCGGCCCTTTCGATCAGGCGCCTTGCAGGGCGCCTTCGCGTTGGCGACGGACCGGCTTGGGCCGGCTCGGGAACGCATGCCGCACGATCCGCCACATCACCTGGCCGAACTGACGCGGCAGCGAGCCGGTGTTGTAGTGCTGGCCGTAGCGCGCACAGACCTGCTTCACCTCGACCGCGATCTGCGCGTAACGGTTGGCCGGCAGGTCCGGGTAGAAGTGATGCTCGATCTGGTGGCTCAGATTGCCCGACAGCACGTTCATCAGCTTGCCGCCGGTGAGGTTCGACGACCCCCGCAGCTGACGCAGATACCAGTGGCCGCGCGACTCGTTGCGGATCGACTCCTTCGGGAACACTTCCGCATCGGCGGTGAAGTGACCGCAGAAGATAATCACGAAGGTCCAGATGCTGCGCAGCACGTTGGCGGCCAGGTTGCCCAGCAGCACGGTCAGGAAGAACGGGCCGGCCAGCGCCGGGAACACGATGTAGTCCTTGAGCATCTGGCGGCCGATCTTGCGGCCGACCGGCAGGAACGAGGCGCGCAACTCGGCCGCCTTCATCTTGCCGGCGAACCAGCGGCCCAGGCGCAGGTCCTGGATCGCCACGCCCCATTCGAACAGCAACGCGAACACCACCGCAATGAACGGCTGCAGCAGGTAGAACGGGCGCCAGCGCTGCTCGGGGAAGATGCGCAGCAGCCCGTAGCCGATGTCGTCGTCCATGCCGCGCACATTGGTGTAGGTGTGGTGCTTGAAGTTGTGCGTCTTGCGCCAGTTGTCGCCGGTGGCAACGATGTCCCACTCGTAGGTGTTGCCGTTGAGCTGCGGGTCGCCCATCCAGTCGTACTGGCCGTGCATGACGTTGTGGCCCAGCTCCATGTTCTCCAGGATCTTGGACAGCGTCAGCAGCACCACACCGGCGATCCAGGCCGGAATCAGCACGCTGTGCACGAACGCGCCCAGGAACAGCAGCGCGCGTCCGGCCACGCCGGTCCAGCGCACTGCCGCCACGATGCGGCGGATGTAACGCGCATCGGCGGCACCGACCTGGGCCTGCACGCGGGCGCGGATGGCATCGAGCTCGTCGCCGAAGGACTGCAGTTCGGCAGCGGACAGGGCGCGGTTGTGGACTCGGCTCATGAGGATTCCTTACAGATCCAGGATCAGGTCAGTGCTCGGGGCACTGATGCACAGGCGGACCTGTGCGGTGGGTTCGTTGCTGCGCTCACCGGTCAACAGGTGACGCGTGGTGCCGGACTGACGCGCGCAGGCGCAGCTGTTGCAGATGCCCATGCGGCAGCCGTGTTTCGGGCGCAGGCCTTGCGCTTCCAGCCCTTCCAGCAGCGACTGACTGCGCGGCAGGGTGAGCGTACGGCCGCTGCGTGAGAGCTGGACCTGCACCTCACCGGCTTCGCCGTCTTCCAGCACCGGCACGCTGAAGGCTTCGGCCTGAAACGCCGCCACCTGGCCTTCCAGCCGCGCGCGCGCTGCCTGCACGAAGCCGCCCGGCCCGCAGACCATGACGTGGCGGCTGGAGAGATCGGCGACCTGCTGCAACGGGTAGGTGTCGATGCGCGCCGCTGGCGCGACGCCTTCGCGGGTGGTCAGCAGCCGGACGCGCAGGCGCGGATATGCGGCGGCCATCGCCTCGAATTCGTCGAGGAAGCAGGCTTCGTCGCGCTGGCGCACCCAGTACAGCAGGTCCACGTCCATCGGCATGCCGGCCTGCGCGGCGGCCTGCAGCAGCGCGCGCATCGGGGTGATGCCCGAGCCGGCAGCCAGCAGCAACAGCGGCGTCGGGGCGGCCGGCAGCAGCATGTCGCCGAAGGCCGGATCCAGCGACACCACCGTCCCGATCGGCGCATCGCCAGCCAGGTAGCGGCTGACCAGCCCACCCTCGATCGCCTTGACGGTGATCGCCAGGCGGCCATCGGCCAGCACGGTCGGGCTGTAGCTGCGCAGCAGGCGGCGGCCGTCGATCTCCACGCCCAGGCTCACGTGCTGGCCGGCCTGCAGCCCCTGCCAGTGGCCGTTGGGCCGCAGCACCAGGGTCACCGCGTCGCGGCTGGCCGCGGTACGCGCGACCAGGCGGGCCATCGGCCGTTCCAGCGTCCACAAGGGGTTGAGCCGGGTTGCCCAGAAATCGAACAGCTGCGGCGACACCAGCCGGCGCGCCAGACGCGTCGGCAACGGGGACTTGGACTTGGGGTTGGATGCCAGGTTCATGGATTGCACTATACGCATGCATGCACAGCCGTGTATACAGTTGTATATTGATCAGAGGAGCTATGATTCAGTCCCACGTCCGGCTACCGCCTCATGACCTCCATCGCCCTGCCTACCAACGACGCGCCGCCGTCACGCAAGCCGGCGATTTCACGTGAGGACCTGATCGCCGCGGCACTGTCGCTGATCGGACCGCACCGCAGCCTGTCCACGCTGAGCCTGCGCGAAGTGGCACGCGAAGCCGGCATCGCACCGAACAGCTTCTATCGCCAGTTCCGCGACATGGACGAATTGGCGGTGGCCCTGATCGACCTGGCCGGGCGCTCGTTGCGCACCATCATCGGCCAGGCCCGCCAGCGCGCCACCTCCACCGACCGCAGCGTCATCCGGGTGTCGGTCGAGGCCTTCATGGAACAGCTGCGTGCCGACGACAAACTGCTGCACGTGCTGCTGCGCGAAGGTGCGGTGGGCTCGGACGCGTTCAAGCAGGCGGTGGAGCGTGAGCTCAGCTATTTCGAAGACGAGCTGCGGGTGGACCTGATCCGCCTGGCCGCCGCCGACAACGCCAAGCTGCATGCGCCGGCGCTGGTGTCCAAGGCGATCACCCGGCTGGTGTTCGCGATGGGCGCGGTGGCGATGGACTCGCCGCCGGAAAAAGACCCCGAACTGATCGAACAGATCTCGCAGATGCTGCGCATGATACTGACCGGTGCCCGCACCCTGGGTACGCACGGCGGCTGAGCGTGGTTTGGCGCTGGAGCGCGAGCTGTCCGTCTCGCCGTCATCGGCGAGGCAGGCTTGTCGAGCGATGCAGGCTGGCTGCGTATGGACCAGACCGCATGCATGTGCCGTCAATGCGTCGGTGACCTGCGCTTGTTGTGGCCGGCGCAGTCCACGCGTGGCGCCAGCTTGAATGTCGCTCAAGCGCCTGTGCGCAGGTAATTGCACGTGCCGCGTGTTGTGCAGGCAAGCAGCACTGGCGAGCGCTGAAACATCTGCAGCGTCTGCCTGCGTGCAGTGGCATGCCACCTACCTGCAGGGCAAAACCGTCGCACGTTCGTGCAGACCAGCCTCATCCATGGCGGCGGATGCACAGTTCAGCCTTGTCGCGACCACACTCACATCCCAGCACACGCGGTTCACTCCCGTCTGGCCAAGGTGGCTCCACGTTCGCGATCTGCATCGACAGTCGCACCCACAGACACCCCGGAGACGACATGAGCAACCACCAGACCCCTCTCGACAAGCAGGAACGCAAGGCCGAAGCACAGGATCTGAATCGTGATCCGATCTCCGGCACACCCGGCTCGCACCCGGTGGGCGTGGGTGTGGGCGGCATCGCCGGCGGCGCTGCCGCCGGTGCACTGGCCGGCACGGTGTTCGGGCCGCTGGGCACCCTGATCGGTGCTGCGGTCGGCGTGGTAGCCGGCGCTGCGGCCGGCAAGGGCGTGGCCGAGCGCCTGGACCCGACGGTAGAAACCGAATATTGGCGCCAGGAACATCGCAACCGTCCTTACTACAAGGAAGGCACCGATTACGACCGCGATTACGCCACCGTCTACGGCTTCGGCCTGCAGGCGCGCGAAACCCGTCCGACCAGCAGCTGGGAAGAAACCGAAGCGACCCTGGCCGGCGAATGGCCGCGCAACCGTGGCCAGTCGCGTCTGGAGTGGGAAGAGGCGCGCCTTGTCGCGCGCGATGCCTGGGAGCGCGCCGATCGCACGCACAGCGTGTACCGCGAGGGCGATACGCATTATCAGGGCCGTTTCGACAGCGCGAGCTATCGCGACGCCGAGTATTCCTACGACGATTATCGACCGGCCTACCGTTACGGCATGCAGGCGCGCCAGCAACACGCCGGCCGCCAGTGGGACGACCATCTGGAACGCGATCTGGGCGATGGCTGGGACCGCTTCAAGTCCAACTCGCGCCTGAGCTGGGAGAAGGCCAAGCACGCCGTGCGCGAAGCCTTCGATTCGGAGCAGCACGACGCAGCGGCACGTCGTAACCCAACCGCCCCGCGCGTCTGAAGGGCCACGGCCTGGCACCAAACCACGCCGAGGTTTGAGCAGGCCGAGGTTTGACATGGAACGGGCCCGATGGGCCCGTTCTGCGTTGTTGAATCCTTCATTGCCGAACCCACCACCAGACGCAGTCGCCGCATCGAACGCGCGACTTAGCTGGAGCGCTTTTCCACCGCACGGATATCGCCGCGGAATTCGCGCGCACCCTGCCCCGTCGCTGACACCGCATCGCCCTGGTGCTGCTTGAGCATCTGCTTGCGTGCGGCCACCACCTCCTTGGCCAGGGCGATGCGCCGGCCGACCACCATCTCGGTCAGCCAGTCGATCAGCGTGCGCGTGTATTCCTGCTGGTGTTCCTTGACGCTCAATGCGTGATCGGCGCCGGCAATGACGCGCGCGCTCAGCGAGCGCGCATTGACGAAGGCACCGGCGTAGTTGCGCAACACCGGATGCGGCACGATCACATCGTGCTGCGCTTCCACCAACAACACATCGCCCTTGTAGTCGGCACAGGCCGCCAGGGCGATATTGTCGTCGGGGGTCAGTGTGCGCTGCCGGTAGTCCATCAACTCCGGATCGGCGTTGAGGCTGACCTTGGGGCGATCCCAGTGCTCGTCCTTGTACAGCGCGGGCGAGCGCAATGCCAGCCATTCCACCGGGCGCTCGCGCGTCAGCAAGGCAGACAGGTAGCCACCGTAGCTCAGCCCGACCACGGCGATCGACTGCGGATCAACGTAGGGCAGGCCGGCAAGCTGGTCGTAGGCTGCCTTGATGTCGTCCAGGTTCTGCGCACGCGTCACGCTCTGGCGCATCGACGCGTAGCCTTCGTGCCCGCGCAGGTCGAAGGTCATGCAGATGCAGCCCAGGCCCACCGCTTCGCGCGCGCGCACCAGGCTGTGATGCTGGCTGCCGCCCCAGCCATGCACGAACAACACGGCGGGAATGCCGGTGGGCGTGAGCAAGGTCCCGCTGAGTTCGTCCTGGTCGACCGGGATCTGGATGCTGGAAAGTTTGGCTTCCATTATGGGGTGGAGACCCTCCTGTACTTGAAGCGCGGACCCGGCCCGGGGCGTTCGGCGCGGTAGTAGATCTGCGCATCTGCGGGCGGTTCGCCCTGATAGATCTCGTGCGTGGATGCGCATACCCACTGCAGTCCGGCATCGTCCTGGAAGCTGGCGATCGCAGCGAGCTCGGCCGGTGTGGCGCCGCCCACGCGCCAGGATTGCTCCAGCACGCCGCAGACCGCACCGCCCTGTCCGTCGTCGCCGCTGACCACATCGTAATTGCGCCTCGAGATGTGCAACCCAGGATAGGCAGCGGTGATGAATCGATCGTATCTGCAGGCTTGCGCGACCACGCGGTGTTGCAGCGGCGCTAGCGCGGTCATGGCCAGCGCCTCCAGCGATCCGCGATGCACGTGCAGCGATGAACCGCCGTAGACCTCTTCATCCTGCGCGTTGCGCACGCTGGATTGCGTCCCGTAATAGGCGATCTGCACACCGGCAACGCACAGTTCGCCCACGCTGTGCGTGACGGGCTGCAGGATGTTGCGCTCGAGCACCGCGCCATGGGTGCCCAGATAATCCGCCGGCAGGCCGTCCACGAGCTGCGCGAGATGCGTGGCATCGGCAATACGCCATTGTCCGCTCCCCCCCACGCCGGTCGGCAACTTGAGCCGCACACCGCCATCGGGCAGCAGGATCTCCAGCGCATGCATCGCATCGATGCGCGAAAACACCGTATAGCCAGCCAATGTTGCCGGAATCAGCGCGGTGGCCAGCGCCTGGTTCCATCCGGCGATGCGGGCTGCGTGGTCGGCAATCAGCGGGTGGCCGATCACCTTGGTCGCCAGGAACGCATGCGGCACGATGCCTCCCAGCACGTCGGCCACATCGTCGATGCCCAGTCGATGCGCCTGTTCTGCGGTCAGGGTGTCGTCAGGCACATGAAACACGGTCTGCGCCATCGCATGTTCCAGGTCACCGGCCGGGCCTGCGCCGTGCACGCCCAGCAACCGTGCGATTTCACCGCAGACCCATGCATGCGTCGTGCGCTCATGACCGTCTTCAGGCACTGGCCGCGTGACATGCCCCAGCACCTGGCGGTATCGCTTGTGCGCCATCACGCCCCCCTCGCGGCGTCGCGCCGCGCGCCGTTTGCTGGCTTGCTGGAACTTCGGCCGCTCACGCGGCAGTACGCTGGCGCCGGGAACAGCAGGCTTATTTCAGCGTCAGATAGAACGCGAACACGATCACGAGCACGACGATCAGGCTGATGGCGACACGTCCTGCGCGCAGTTCCACCAAGGCATGCCACCACACACGTGCTTCCGAGGTACCGCTGGCTGTTTGCGGCTTACGGCTGCTTTCGCTGTCCTGCATCCTGAGTACTCTTCTCCCTAATGTCGTTCCACATGATAAGCATCAGACGTTACACACGTGTGGAACGATTCAGAATCTTGCGTAAATTGCGGCATTTCGTGCGACTGCTTGGCGAGCATCGCCTGGCGCAAGCCACTGCAAAGCAGCTGGCACACACGTCTGGACTGCGGATTTTCTCACCCATGCAATCGATTGCTGGCGGCTACTCGGTGCAAGCATGCGGCTTCGAGTGCAACTGCGCGCCGTGCGCGCTACAGCTGCCGACGCGGCGAGCACGGACGCAAGACGAAGCTGACCAGTTAAGCACGTACTGCTGCGATGCGTTGAATTGTCGGGTTCGATGATCATTCGTTGACACAGCCATAGTTACCCTGCGGGTCAAGTTTGTTTAACCCGGACCACGCGAAGTCATGAGCAGAGACCCATCCGTCATCGATGTACAAGCCGAAATCGCGCATTGGCAGGCGCGGCACGCGCAGGGCAACTTGGGTGCAGGCAAGTTCAGCGAATTGTCCCCGGTGGTGAAAATGGCCTGCGACATCTATCTGCAGGCGCCGCGCTCGAGCGATCAGGAACGTCTGCGCCTGTTTCGCGACCGCCTGGAACATCACTTCATTTCATCCAGCACCCAGTCCAACTACGAGCAGTTGGCTACCGATTGCTGGCAGCGACTGGGCACACGCAATAGTTGAACGCGCGTGTCGGGCAGGACCGTTCCTCATTGGAGAGCAGCATGAAAACCCCGTATCAAGTGCAGCAGGAGCTGGAACGATTGGAGCGGCTGGTACCGCACATCGTCAGCGACCAGGGCGACCGCGCGGAGGATATCCTAGGCTTCCATGTCGCCAGCTTGCTGGGCAGTGCCCCGGCCAGCGAACACGCGTTGATTCGCGAGCGCACCGCACGCATGGCGCTGATGTGCCGCACCGCGCAGGACAACGTGCGCACGCCGGCCAGACCGCTGGGTCTTGGTGCCGTCGCCCAGGCGCAGCTGGCCTGACCGGCGGGCGCCGATCCACGTACCACCGGAGCCGCGCAGCGGCTCCTTTGCATTTCACTGTCGGCAATGTTGGCCGCATCTTCCTAGGACATCCATGAAACCCCTTCTTGTCGCGACATCGCTTCTTGCCGTGCTCTCCCTTGCCGCCTGCGATCGCCCCGGTGGCGATGCATCGCGCACCGCGCCGGCGGTGTCGCCCGAGCCGACTGCCGCACCAGTCAGCGGCACCGGCGCCACCGAGCTGGCCAAGGGCGACGCCGCCGTGCTCGGCGTGCTGGCCGCGCTGGACGAAAACGAGATCGCGCTGGCCAAGCAGGCCATCGCCCAGGACCTGGGCGGTGCAACCGACACATTCGCCAAGCAGCTGCTGCACGACCACGAAGCCAACCTGGAAAAGAGCAAGGCGCTGGGGGCCACCGACAGCGCGCGTGCCGATGCCATGCGCGCCAAGGGCAAGGCGGCAGTGGACGCACTGGCAAAGACGGCGACCCTGCCCGATGGCAAGGATGCATACCGCAACGCCTTCCTGCGCACCATGGTCAGCGACCACGGCGACACCATCAAGATCATCGATGCCGAGCTGCTGCCCGCTGCCGAAAGCGCGCCGGTCAAGCAGCACCTGGAAGAAAGCCGGCGCGTGGTGTCGGCGCACTTCGAGCGGGCACACGCGGTGTCCTCCTCGCGCTGAGCCTGGCGCAGCGTCTGCGAGCACCCAACGCGCCGGCCTGTCCGGCGCGTTGGCATTTGGGCCTTGGCGATCGAACACACGCTGCACCGGGCCACCGGCCTGGCGCGGCCCGCAGCCGCCGCAGCGCGTGCTGCAGCGACTTCACTCCACCGCAGGCGGCACTGGCCTATCGTGCCGCATCGACTCGGCGCAGGAAGGTCCCATGCAGTTGCTCATCACCGGCGGCACCGGCTTCATCGGCCAGGCCTTGTGTCCGGCACTCCTGCAAGCCGGGCACCAGGTCAGCGTGTTGACCCGCGACCCGGGTCGCGCCGGGCGTAGCCTGCCCGGCGTCACCGCAGTGGACACACTGGACGGCGTGCGGGCCGATGCGGTGGTCAACCTGGCCGGCGAACCGCTGGCTGCCGGCCGCTGGACCGAGGCGCGCAAGCAGCGCTTCCGCGCCTCGCGCCTGGGCATCACCGGCCAGCTGCATGCCTGGATCGCGCAGCAGCCGGCCGAACAGCGCCCGTCGGTGCTGATTTCCGGCTCGGCGGTGGGCTATTACGGCGAGCGTGGCGACAGCGTTCTCACCGAAACAGACCCTGCCGGCGACGATTTCCCCGCGCAGTTGTGCCGCGACTGGGAGGCCGAGGCGGCCAGCATCGCCGCACTCGGCCCGCGCGTGAGCTGGGTGCGCACCGGCATCGTGCTCGATCGCGACGGCGGCGCCCTGGCCCGCATGCTGCCGGCGTTCCGCTTCGGCGGCGGCGGCCCGTTCGGCGATGGCCGGCACTGGATGAGCTGGATCCACCGCGCCGACATGGTGGCCTTGCTGCTGTGGTTGCTGGAGCACGGCCAGGCCGGCGCCTACAACGCCACCGCGCCGAGCCCGGTCACCAATGCCGAGTTCACGCGCACCCTGGCCCGCGTGCTGCATCGTCCCGCGTTGCTGGCGTTGCCGGCCGGCCTGCTGCGCCTGGGCTTCGGCGAGATGGCCGAGCTGCTGCTGATCAGCCAGCGCGTCCTGCCGCAACGCGCCCTGGATGCCGGCTTCCGCTTCCAGTATGTCCAGCTGGAGGCGGCATTGCGCGCCATCCTGCAGCGCTAGCGCTAGCGCCGGCGCGGTCGTGGTGGGCCTTGCGCACCGGGCGGGTCGGACAGCCGCCTGCAACGGCCGACCGGGCCATGCACTGATCTTTGCCTAACCACCATCTCCGACAGTGTTGCGGATCTCGGACTGGCCCCTGGCCCTGCAGAACACCCATGCACCTGCTGCTTGTCGAAGACGACACCATGCTGGCCAACACAATCTGCGACGGCGTGCGCCAGCGGTCCTGGAGCATCGACCACCTCGGCAGCGCCAACGCCGCCAAGACCGCGCTGGTGGACCACCGCTGCACCACGGCGCTGCTGGACCTGCTCGCCACCTGCGTCGAAAAACAGTACCCGGACGCAATGAACATCAAGGCCAGCCTTGGCGCTTACGACGCGGCGAAAGCGGAGATTGGCAAGGGTGCCGAGCAGACAGTACCTAGACGCAATGAACATCAAGGCCAGCCTCGGTGCTTACGGCGCGGCGAAAGCCGGGATTGGCAAGGGTGCCGAGCAGTTGGTCGAGGGCATGCGGCAGCTGGGATTCGGGATTCGGGATTCGGGATTCGGGATTCGGGATTTGGGATTTGGGATTTGGGATTTGGGATTTGGGTGCTGGGTGCTGGGAAGCGGCGGCTTTCAGAGTCCTTCTCCCAACGGGAGAAGGTGCCCCGCAGGGGCGGATGAGGGTACGGGCGACGCCTCGCGAAGGCGGAACGACAGGAAAGCGATCACCCGATTAACCCTCAACCCACGAAAAAGGCCGGCGCTGTACGAACAGCGCCGGCCTTTGTCAGTCCGCACCACCAACGCCGCGTCAGCGGGCAATGCCCTCCTGGCGCTGCAGCATCAGCGCGTGACCCGCTTGGCCACCTTCTTGCCGACGGCCTTGCGGGCAGCGGTGGTCTTGGCCACTGCGCGCGTGGCCGGGGTCTTGGTGACCTTGGCGGCCTTCTTCAAGGTGGTCTTGCTCACCGCCTTCTTGAGCGGGGCCTTCTTCACTGCAGCCTGCCTGGTGGCGGTCTGCTTGGCCACCGGTGCCTTCTTGGCAGCCGGCTTGACGACGGTCTTGGCGGCCGGCTTCTTGACCGGGGCCGACTTGGCCGTCGCCTTCTTCGCTGCCGCACGCGCACCCACCGTGGCCACCGCGCTCTTGCGCGCGGCACTCTTGGCGGCGGTCTTGGCGCTGAGCGCCGCCGCTTCGGCCTTGGCATTGGCCTTGGCGGTTTCCAGCTTCTGCCTGGCACTGGCCTTGCTGGTGGCCAGTTTCTGTTTGGCCGCATCGGTAGTGCTGCTCAGCTTCTGCTTGGCCGCATCCTTGGTGGAGGCGAGCTTCTGCCTGGCGGCAGCGCTGGTGGCGGCCAGTTTGTCCTTGGCGGCCGCTTTGCCCGACACCAGCGAGCGCTTGGTCTTGGCCACGCTGCGCTTGACCGCGGTGGCTGCATCGCCGGCCTTGTCGACGACGCGCTGCTCGGCCTTGACCACGGCCTTGCGGGCCTTGGCGACACGGCTCTTGACCTGCGCCACCGCCGTGCCGGCCGCGTCCTGCACACTGGCCACCGCGTCGCTGGTGGTGCTGGCGATGGTCTCGCCCAGGTCGGTGGCGGTGCTCTTGACGCTATCGACGGCGTCGGACAGGGTGGCCGTCACACCATTGCCGTTGTTCATGGACCCTCCTTAAGGGCGTCAGTGCTGGAAACGCGGGCGATGCGCAGCGGCATGCGTCTGCTGAACAGGCATCGGATCAAGCGGACGCTACGCCGGGCTCAAGCGGCTGTCAACGCAGCGCCGGCAAGGAATCTGCAGCGCTTTCACCACGCGTTAAATTGCCCGCTGGCACTCTCGTTCAGCTTGATTTACGCAGTCAGACGCCCTATTCCTCTTCCACCGCGTAACCCGGACTTCGTTGCATGCGCCCGCTGCCTACCTTGCTGACACTTTCCCTGGCCGCTGCCTTCGGCGGCTTTGCCGCCACCGGCATCAATGCCTGGATGGACAACCGCGCCGAAGCCACACCATCCGGCGCCGCCGCCACCTTCAGCCTGCCGGCCGCCGCCGCGTTGCCGGCCGCCGTCGCCGGGCAGCCGGTGCCGTCGCTGGCGCCGATGCTGCAACAGGCGATGCCGGCGGTGGTCAGCGTCAACACCAAGCAGGTGGTGCGCGTGCGCAACCCGTTCTTCAACGACCCGATCCTGCGCCGGCTGTTCCCGGAGATCCCGCAGGACCGCATCAACGAATCGCTCGGCTCGGGCGTGATCATCGATGCGCAGAAGGGCTACGTGCTGACCAATCACCACGTCATCGAAAATGCCGACGACGTGCAGGTCACGCTCGGCGACGGGCGCACCGTCAAGGCCGATTTCATCGGCTCCGATGCCGATACCGATATCGCGTTGATCCGCATCAAGGCCGACAAGCTCACCGACATCAAGCTGGCCGACAGCAACGCGCTGCGCGTGGGCGACTTCGTGGTGGCGATCGGCAATCCGTTCGGCTTCACCCAGACGGTCACCTCCGGCATCGTCTCGGCGGTGGGCCGCAGCGGCATTCGCGGGCTGGGCTACCAGAACTTCATCCAGACCGACGCCTCGATCAATCCAGGTAATTCCGGCGGCGCGCTGGTCAACCTGCAGGGCCAGTTGGTGGGCATCAATACCGCCAGCTTCAATCCACAGGGCAGCATGGCCGGCAACATCGGCCTGGGCCTGGCGATCCCGTCCAACCTGGCGCGCAACGTGGTGGAGCAACTGGTGACCAAGGGCGTGGTGGTACGCGGCACGCTCGGGCTGGAAACCCAGAACCTCACCCAGCAGATGCTGCAGGGACTGGGTGTGGATTCGTTGCGCGGCGCCCTGGTGACGCGCGTGTTGCCAGGTTCCGCTGCGGCCGCCGCAGGCGTGCAGCCGGGCGACGTGGTGGTGGCGGCCAATGACCAACGCGTGGACAGCGCAGAGGCGCTGCACAACTACGAAGGCCTGCAGGCGGTCGGTAGCGCGGTGAGGCTGGAGATTCGCCGCGACGGCAAACCGCTCACGCTCACCGCGACACTCAAGGAGCAGGACCGCGCAGTCACCGGCGACATGCTCGACCCGCGCCTGGGTGGCGCCACCTTCGTGGATCTGCCCGAATCGCTGCGCCAATCCGGCATCACCGGCGTCATGGTCAGCGAGGTCAAACGCGGCGGTCGTGCCGCAGCCAATGGCCTGGTGTCCGGCGACGTGATCGTGGCCAGCAGCGTGGGCGAATTTGCCGACCTGGCCAGCTGGCGTGCCAATTTCCAGCGCAAGCCGCAGCAACTGGTGGTGCGCATCCTGCGTGGCAACGCGCAGTACGACGCGTTGATGCGTTGACATGGCGTGCACTGCCGTCAACCTGCACTAACACCTCCTACACCGCAGCGATGCTATTGCTGCACTTCGTCCGCACGCTGTCGCGGCTGCCATCAATGACCGAAGGAGATATCGCATGAGCCCCACCAACACCGACCAGCTGAAAGAAAATCTGAGCGAAGCCGGCACCCACCTGAAGTCTGCCGCCAGCGCCGCAGGCGAAGCCGTCAAGGGCGCCACCAGCGCTGCAGGCGATGAGCTCAAGCTTGGTCGTGCCAACGTCAAGGCCGAGCTCTCCGACACCGCACTGGCCGGTATGGCGGCTGCAGAGTTCGGTGGCGCCGCTGCCAAGGAACAACTCGACGTGCTGGTCAGCAAGGGCAACGACCTGCTGGAAAGCGCCACCGACCTGATCCGCGAGCGCCCGCTGGCCGCCTTCGGCGTGGCATTTGCGACCGGCTGGATCATTGCCAAGCTGGCACGCAGCAACGACAACTAAGTCGTGAGCGATCAGGCCTCTACAGCTGCCGCCTCCGACGCGCCCGACGCGCGTCCGGAGACGCCAGGACTGGACGAAAGCGTACGTGCGGTCGGCGCAGCCGGCCGCGCCACGCTGGGCTCGGCCAAGGACACCAGCCGCGCCCTGCGTCGGCTGGTGTCGGCCGACCTGCAACTTGCACGCAGTGCCTTCGGGCGCGGACTGGCCTGGGCATGCATTGCCGTGGTCTTCGGTGCGTCGTCGTGGTTGTTGCTGGCAGGTGCGATCATCGCGCTGCTGCAGCGCGCCGGCCTGTCGTGGTTCCAGGCGATGTTCTTCACCGCGTTGGCCAGCCTGTTGGTCACCGGCATCGCGGCGTGGCGGGTGTTCTTCTACTTCGACCACACCGGCCTGAATGCAACGCGCCGTCAACTCATCAAGCTGGGCATCTTCGATGACAGCAGCGACGACGACGACACCAACGCATCGGCCGCCACGGGAGCACGCCCATGAAGTTTGGCACCTTGCGCCACCGCGTTGAACGTGCGGAATTCCTGGTGGAAGGGCGCGCCCAGGAAACGCGCCTGCACTGGGGGCAACTACGTGACACCTGGCGGGCCGGATGGTCGCCGTTGCGGATCATGGTGGTCGGTTTCGGGCTTGGCTTCGTCACCGGCCGCAACGAGCCGCAGGCGGCGCTGGGCAGCATTGCCAGCAAGCTCGGCGGCATCCCGAAGATTCTGCAGATGATCAGCACGATCTCTGCGCTGTTCACCGCGCACCGTGCGCAGGAGGCCTCCGAGCAGGCCGAACGCGCAGCCGACAGTGCCGAAGAGGTCGCTGCCGATCCACCGGTGACGGTGGTGCAGGCACCGATCGATCGCGCCGCATGATGCCCGCGCACCCGGGCGCCCGCCCGGGTGCGTGTGGCGCGTCGACCCGCTGATGCGCGGCAGAGTCCGCCACTGATGGCGTCGGAGGATGACGTCATGCCCACGCTCCCTGTGCGCTGCGTTGACGCATTCGGCTGATAATGGCGCACCGCTGGCAGCACGCCAGTCTGCTGCCAGGGCGCGCATGACTCTTCCCGTCGATTCCATGGATGCTGCCGTCGCGGCAGATTCGCTCCCGCCGCCACCGCCGCCGCGTCCACGTGCACCGGTCTCGTTGGTAGTGCTGGCCACGCTTGCAGTCGGTTACACCCTGTGGGCGGCGCAGACCATCATCCTGCCGGTGTTGCTGGCGGCATTCTTCGCCTTGATCGGCAACCCCATCCTGCGCGGGCTGCGCAAGCTGTATATCCCACGCTCTCTCGGCGCGCTGATGGTGTTGTGCCTGGGCCTGGCCGGTACAGTGGCGCTGGCTGCGCAACTGGCCGGGCCGGCAGCCGAATGGGTGCAGCAGGCGCCGCGGCAGATGCGCCAGATTGCGCGCGACGTGCGCGATTTCACCAAGCCGATGATGCAGGCCAACCAGGCTGCCGAAAACTTTGCACGTGCCGCCGGCGGCGACGGCCAGCGCAGCGTGCAGATCGTGCGCACGCAGATGGACGACCCCTACAAGGCGCTGGTGCGTACGCCGAAACTGGCCGCCTCGGTGCTGGCAGTGGTGCTGCTGACGTTCTTCTTCATGGTCTACGGCGAGAGCCTGCAACGGCATGCGATCGCGCTGCTGCCCAATCGCCAGCAACAGCGCTTCACCACCGAAATCATGCTGGACATCGAGCGCGAGGTGTCGCGCTACGTACTCACCATCAGCGTGATCAATACGCTGGTCGGGCTGGTCTTTGCCGGCATCCTCTACGTGCTCAAGATTCCGCTGCCCGAAGCGCTGCTGTGGGGTACGGTGGTGGCGCTGCTCAACTTCGCCCCGTACGTGGGGCCGTTGATCGGCGTGGTGCTGATGCTGCTGATGGGCTTTGTGGAATTTCGCACCACCTTGTCGGCGATGCTGCCGGCGATCCTGTATCTGGCATTGCACACCATCGAAGGCCAGGTGGTCACGCCGATCGTGCTCGGCCGCCGCATGGCGATCTCGCCGCTGATGCTGATCCTGGCGCTGATGCTGTTCGGCTGGCTGTGGGGCATGGTCGGCCTGCTGCTGGCGGTACCGCTGCTGGTCTGCATCAAGATGGTGCTGAGCCGGGTGGAGGGAATGCAGCGTTGGGCCAGGCTGCTTGAGTAGCCGGGGATGGGGAATCGGGAATCGGGAATCGGGAATCGCAAGAGCAGTGATGCATCTTGCCGAAGCGCTCGTCTACCCATTCTCGATTCCCGACTCCCCATTCCCGGCATTACAATCTCGCGATGAGCTTCCCAATAAGCGCCATCACTCTCGACCTCGACGATACGTTGTGGCCCTTTGCACCGATCGGGGCGCGGATCGATCAGGTGTTGTACGACTGGATGCGCGAGCACAGTCCGGTCACCGCCGAGCGGTTTCCGGTGGAGGCGATGCGCGAACTGCGCGAGCGCAGCTTTGCCGACAACCCCCACCTGCACCACGATCTCAGCGCGCTGCGGCGGCTGACGCTGGAAATGGCGCTGCGCGACAGCGGCGGCGACCTGGCCCTGCTGGAGCCTGCGTATGAAGTCTTCTACGCCGCGCGCAACCAGGTGGAGTGCTATCCGGATGCGCTGGACGCGCTGGCACGCATCGCCGCGCACGTGCCGGTGGCGGCGCTCAGCAACGGCAATGCCGATCTGCAGCGGATCGGGCTGATGCATCACTTTGCGTTTCAGTTGGGCTCGCGCGAACACGGCAGCGCAAAACCCGATCCGAGCATCTTCCTGGCCGCCTGCGCGCGCCTGGAGGTTCCGCCGGAGCGGGTGCTGCATGTAGGCGACCACGTGCGCATGGACGTGCTCGGCGCACTGGATGCCGGTCTGCGCGCCTGCTGGATCAATCGCGACGCAGCACAGTGGTCGCATCCGACCCAGCAGCCGGACCTGGAGTTCGACTCCATGACCGGGCTGGCCGATTGGCTGGACGCGCAGCAGCCGCATCCCGACGCCGCGCGTACCGGCATCCGCATTCCCGCCTGAGCCACTTTTGCTCGGCGCATGGCGCCGCCTCCAAGGATTTCCATGTCGCAGCTCACCGGTTTCATCGATCCCAACGCCGCAGCCCTGCCGCTGCATGTGCTCGACCGCGAAGGCTTTGCACGTTGGTGCGCCGAGCAGCCCACCCGCGTGCTGGCGTGGGCACAGGCGCAACGCTTCGATGCCGCGCCGGGCAGCGTGCTGTTGTTGCCGGGCGAACAGGGCCTGGCCGGCGCGGTGCTCGGCATCGGCGACCGCGCCGATGCCTACGCCTACGCGCACGCACCGATGGCGCTGCCGCCGGCCAGCCGCTGGACGCTGGCCAGCGCGCTGAGCGAGAACGAACAGGCGCTGCTGCACCTGGGCTGGGGCCTGGGCGCGTATCGCTTCTCGCGCTATCGCAAGGTGCCGCGTGCGCCGGCCGAATTGGCTGCCGCACCATCGGCGCAAACCCGTGCCTTGATCGAGGCCTGCATCCGTGTGCGCGACTGGGTCAACACCCCGACCGAGGACATGGGCCCGCAACATCTGGAAGAGGCCGCGCGCGCACTGGCGCAACCGCATGGCGCGCAGGTCGAGGCCATCGTCGGCGAAGAATTGCTGGCGCAGAACTTCCCCACCATCCATGCGGTCGGCCGCGCCTCGCACCGGGCGCCGCGGCTGATCCAGCTGCAATGGGGCGATGCCGCGCATCCGCACCTGGTGCTGGTCGGCAAGGGCGTGTGCTTCGACACCGGCGGGCTGGACCTGAAGCCGGCCGATGGCATGCGCAACATGAAGAAGGATATGGGCGGGGCGGCGCATGCGTTGGCGCTGGCCGGCCTGGTGATGGCGCAGCAGCTGCCGGTGCGGCTGACCCTGTTGATCGCCGCGGTGGAAAACGCGGTCGGCCCGGACGCATTTCGCCCGGGCGAAGTGATCACCACCCGCGCCGGCGTCACGGTGGAGGTGGACAACACCGATGCCGAAGGCCGCCTGGTGCTGTGCGATGCGCTGAGCTACGCCACCGAGCAACGCCCTGACCTGATCCTGGATTTCGCAACGCTCACCGGTGCCGCACGCATCGCCTTGGGGCCGGACCTGCCCGCGCTGTTCGCCAACGACGATGCGCTGGCGCAGGCCTGGATCAGCGCCGGCGAGCAGACCCGCGACCCGGTCTGGCGCATGCCGCTGTGGCGCCCTTACCTGCGCTACCTCAACAGCCATGTCGCCGACATGGCCAACGCCGGCTCGCGCATGGCTGGCGCGGTCACCGCCGCGTTGTACCTGGAGCGCTTTGTCGCACCCGGCCAGCCGTGGGCGCACCTGGACGTCTACGCCTGGAACGACAGCGACCGCCCCGGCCGCCCGGCTGGCGGCGAGGCACTGGCGCTGCGCTCGGCGTTTGCGCTGCTGCAGCAGCGCTACGGCGGCTGAGGCCGGCTGACACCACGGCGTTCAACAAACTCGCTTTCGTCGACGCGTGAAGCGATGCCGACGATGGCAGCGACGTTGACCGGATCGGTAGTGCCTGATCCGGCCGCACCGCATCCGGCCTCCGCGCCGCATCCACGGCTCGCCATCATGCACACCGACCATCCCGACGTGTCCTTGCCCGCCCACCGTGGCAGGCCCTTACGCGGCATGGACGCCGCGTAAGGGCTTACCAAGGACGTACCTGCAGCGTGTGCCGCGTCGGTGGGCGGGCAAGGGCCCTGCAGCAAACCCGCGGATCATCCGCTCTACAATCGACGCATCCATTCCGCTCGATGACCGCTGCAGGCGACCGAGCGCTCGAGCTTCGGCGTCGTTTGACTATCCCCAAGCCGAGCGGGTCGAGGGCGTAATGCCCCCAGCACGCTGCGCCATTGCCCGTCATCTGGATCACTCATCGACCGCTTTGGTCGCAGCATCACACACCAGACGCACTGGAGCATGGACTATGCGCCCACGGGTCGTGCCTGTGCCGCAGGTTGGGCGGAGGTGGCGATCACGGCGCCACACGTCTCACCGCATCGACTCTTTGCTGCATTACCACCGGAGCCAGCCATGAACTTGCCACCTCCCGCTCCACCCCCGCAGCGCGCACGTGTTGTGGCGCCACTGCTCGGTATCGCCGCGATTGCCGGCGGTATCGCGGTGGCGTTCGCCTGGACCGCCGGCTGGATCGGTGGCGACCGGCTCACCGCCGCGCGCATGACCGACACCATCGAAGCCAGCGGACCGCCGCATCCGGGCTTTCGCCGCGCGCATACCAAGGGCGTGTGCGTGAGCGGGGAGTTCAAGGCCAGCGGCAAGGCCACCTGGCTGTCATCGGCACGCATCTTCAGCCAGGCCAGCACGCCGGTGCTCGGGCGCATGTCGATCGGCGGTGGCGACCCGCATGGCGCCGACGGCGCGGCGCGCGTACGCAGCATGGCATTGCTGCTGCGCAGCGACGACGGGCAGGAATGGCGCACCGCGATGAACAGTTTTCCGTTCTTCGTGGTGGCCACGCCGGCCGGTTTCCAGGCCTTGAACGTGGCCTCCAGGCCGGACCCGGCCACCGGCAAGCCCGATCCGGCCAAGCTGGCCGCGTTCGGCAAGCAGTATCCGGAAGCGGCCAAGTTCCAGCAGTGGGCCAAGACCGCGCCGTGGTCCGACAGCTGGGCCAACACCCAATACAACGGGGTGAATGCGTTTCGCGCGATTGCGGCCGATGGACGCGAGCGCTACATCCGCTGGTCGATGCGTCCGCATACGCCGTTCAAGGAACTCAGCACCGAGCAGCGCGCGCAGGCCGATGGCGATTTTCTCGCCACCGACCTGGACACGCGCCTGGCGCAGGGGCCGTTGCGCTGGGACATGGTGCTGACCGTGGCCGAGCCGGGCGATGCGGTGGACGATCCCTCGCAGCCATGGCCGGACAGCCGCAAGCAAGTCGTGGCCGGCACGGTGTCGATCGATCATGCGCAGCCACAGGCCACCGGCCCGTGCCGCGATCTCAATTACGACCCGCTGATCCTGCCCAAGGGCATCGCCGGATCGAACGACCCGATCCTGGCGGCGCGCTCGTCGGTGTATTCGCAGTCGTTCAACCGGCGCGAGCATGAGATCGCCAACGGCACCGGCAGCGCCGCCACCGGCCAGGGAGCACACCGATGAGCAGCCACACCCATTTCAATCTGCCCGCACGCGTGCTGCATTGGGTGATGGCCGCGATGATCCTGACCATGCTGTTCGTCGGCGTGGGCATGGTGGCGTCGGTGACGCAGCGGCCGTGGTTGATCGACCTGCACCGCCCCCTGGGCATCGCGATCCTGATCCTTGCAGTGCTGCGCCTGATCAACCGGCTGCGCAACCGCCCGCCGCCGCTGCCGGCCGACCTGCCGGCCTGGCAGAAGGCCGCCGCGATCGCCTCGCACTGGCTGCTGTATGCGTTGATGCTGGGCATGCCGTTGATCGGCTGGGCGATGCTGTCGGCCGGCGCGTATCCGATCGTGCTGTGGCCGGGGGCGAACCTGCCGCCGATCGCACCGCACGATCCGGCGCTGTACGCCTGGCTGCGCAGCGCGCATGGCTGGCTGGCGTATCTGTTGTTCGCCACCGTGCTGGGGCATCTGAGCGCGGCGCTGTTCCATGCCTGGGTACGCCGGGATGGCGTGTTTTCCAGCATGGCGCGCGGGGAGCGGCCTGCGCGTTGATGGATTGGATGGGTGGGTGTTGGAAGACGTGTTGCGCTGAGTGATTTCACTGCGCGGACGTACCCTCACCCCAACCCCTCTCCCGGTGGGAGAGGGGCTTGGTCTTCCCTTCTCCCGCTGGGAGAGGGGCTTGGTCTTCCCTTCTCCCGCTGGGAGAAGGTGCCCCGCAGGGGCGGATGAGGGTGCGGGCGAAGCATCGGGTTGACCGCCATCTGGAGTGTCTTTGCCTCGTACCCTCACCCCAACCCCTCTCCCGACGGGAGTAGGGCCAGGATTTAACGCTGGCGTTTCGCCTTGGTCGCTGGTGCAGGTGCTTGGATGCCCTTGCCGGTCGCGGCCCAGTAGATCCCGCCATACAGATGCTCCAGATAGCGCGGGTCGTTGTAGGCCTCGGCCAGATGGCCGAGCGCGGTGGCAAACACGCGACCGCCTTCGAAGTGGTGGTACCAGGCCACCGGATGCTGTTGGCCCATGCCCTTGGCGACCTGGCCCGGCCAGATCAGCGTGGGGTCGTAGCTGCTCTCGTCCACCGTCAGCAGCGTGACCAGGTCATCGCTGTACGGCGGATCGTATTCGTACCACTCGTCGGTCCACACCCAGCGCCCGGGCAGGCCGGCAGTGGCCGGGAAATTGGGGTCCACCACGTCCACCATCGCGGTCTGCATGTACGGATGGGTGCGGAACGAGCGGCCGATCAGATGGTCGTACCACGCCCAGTCGCCACGCTTGATCGCAAATGCCTTGTGCACCAACACCACGCCGCCGCCGTTGCGCACGTATTTCTGGAAGTTGGCCCGCTGGGCAGGATCCAGATCGGTGGCCGGCGTGTTGAGCAGCACGATGGCCGCGTATTGCGAGAGATCGCCATCGAAGGCCTTGGCATTCCATGCCCACACCAGCTCGACATAGTGCCTGCGCGCCATTGCTTCGAACTGCGGCTTGGCCACGGGGATGTAATCGTGGTGATACTGATTGGGGATAGCCGCCACCAGAATCTTGAATTGCTCGGCCGATGCATTGAATGCGCAGGTCAGCAGCAGGCCCAACAGCCACACAGGTTTCATGCAGTTACTCGTGTTGGTGACGATCGCCGGGCAGTGTACCTGCGCGGCGACGGCATGCCTTCGCACGCATTTGGAATAGCTGTGATTCGCTCCAGAGCGCATGGACGATGCAGGCCGCTGCGCATCGACGCGATCGCAAAGCACGCACCGCGTGCAACGTCGCAGTGCGCTTGCTTACACGATGCCGCACGCGCGCGCATGAGATGCATGGCTGCAGTGCGGCGACCGACCGCCCGCAGGATCTCTGCCGATTCACCGCCCTGGCCGCGTCCGCTTTGCGCTCGGCAGCACCGTGCGGATGCCGCAAGCTAAACACGCCGATGGCGATCACGCACTGCCGCGTCCACCAGCAGTTACAACCAGCCTTTCTGCCGCGCCAGCCGATACGCTTCGATGCGATTGGCCACGCCCAGCTTGCCGATGCATTCGGACAGATAGTTGCGCACGGTGCCGTGCGACAACTGCAGCTGCTGTGCGATCTCGCTGGCCGAGCGCCCTTCGCCGGCCAGCCGCAGCACGGTGCGCTCGCGCTCGCTCAACGGGTCGGCTTCCACCCAGGCGTCCAGGGCCAGTTGCGGGTCAATCACCCGGCCACCGCGCTGCACCTGGCGCAGTGCGCTGACCAGTTGTTCGGCCGGCGCGTCCTTGAGCAGATACGCAGCCACACCGGCATCCAGCGCGCGGCGCAGGAATCCCGGGCGGGCGAAGGTGGTGACGATCATCACCCGCACCGGCAGTGCCTGGCGCTGGATGCGCTGGGCCAGTTCCAGGCCGCTCAACCCGGGCATCTCGATATCGGTGACCAGCACATCCGGCTGCAACCGCTGCAGCTCGCGCCAGGCGGCTTCGCCATCGCCGGCGCTGCCGACCACGTCGATGTCCTCTTCCAGCCCCAGCAGGGCCACCAGTGCGCCACGCAGCAGCGCCTGGTCTTCGGCCAACAACACCCGGATCATCGCGCGCGCTCGTCTGTGTGCAACGGCTGAGCACGATAACAGCGCTGACGCATGACGTGCATGGCAGCAGCGCTGCGCCAGCCAGGAGCGATCAGCGCGGTTGCGGCATCAGCGGCGCGGACAACGGCGGGCTTGCCGGCTCCGACGCGGACTGCGGCAATGGCACGCTGGCGCGCAGGCGCATGCCGCGCGGCAAGGCCTCCGCCTCCAAGGCACCGCCCACGCTCTGCACGCGTGCGCGCATGCCGTCCAGGCCGTTGCCGGGCACGATCACGCCACCGCGCCCGTCGTCGGTGATTTCCAGCACTGCGTGTTGGCCATGGGCGCGCAGGCTCACCCGCACGCGCCGTGCCTGTGCGTGACGCTGCACGTTGGTGGCCGCCTCACGCACCACCAGCGCCAACGCAGTTTCGTGCTCGGGCGGCAGCGGCAGCGGCTCCAACGTGTGTTCCAGCACGATGCCGTCCATGTCCAGCAGCACCCTGGCCGATGCCAGCTCGGCCACCAGCCCGGCGGCGCGGATGCCGGTGACCGCATGCCGCACCTGCGCCAGTGCATCGCGCGAGATCTGCGCCACCGCATCGATCTCGCCGCGCGCGGCCTGCGGGTCACGCTCGATGAGGCGCGCGGCCAGATCGGATTTGAGCGCCACCAGCGACAAGGTGTGGCCGAGCAGATCGTGCAGATCGCGCCCGATCCGTTCGCGCTCGGCGGTGGCCGCCAGCCGGCGCACTTGGTCCTGCGACAGGCGCAGCAATGCGTCCTTGCGTTCGTTGATGCTGTACACCGCACCGACCCCGGCCATGCCCAGCACCGACACCGGCAACCACACCAGCGAGTGCAGGCGCATTCCCAGCCAGTGCGCCCATCCCAGGTAGAGCACGTTCATCACCACCAGCATCGCGAAGTGCCACCACATGGCATGCCGTGTGGACGGGCGCAGGCTCAGGCAGGCGAAGACGAAATAGCTGATCCCCGCCGGATACACCGGCAGCAATGCGGCACTGAGCACACCCATCGCCCAGGCGTAGCGATACAGCGTGCCGCGCGGCGCCAGCAACATCCGCGCGTACAACAGCAGAAAGACCGGATACGACAGCACGGTGCACAGCAGCCAGGTGCTGTCGTAGCCACGTGGCGAGAACACCGGCACCACGAACACCCAGCTCGACCACAGCAGATGCACGGCGTCCATCCACGGCGACTGGCCCTGCGCCAGCCGTGCGGCAACCTGCGACGTGGCGGCGGGACGAAGCCAGGCGGGCAGCGACAGGCGCATCGGGATGGGTCCGTGTGAGTGATCGGATTCTGCCACTGCCGGGCCCGGCCGGGTGCCCGATGCGGCAGCTCGCTGCGAACCGCCAGGCTCATGCATCTGCGCCGCGCCCGCGCGTGGTGATCCTGCACAGCACCGACCCGGGCAATCGCGCAGGCCGACACCAGCCATGGACGCAGCGCATGGCGGTTCCGACAGTATGAGAGGGATGCAGCCTCGTCCATCCTGGAAAGGCCGGCCAGTTGCCGCTGTCATGGACGGCAGGTGACAGCTGTCACTGGTGCAGAGGGCCACTGCGGTCGCATGCTGCGCAGCACCCTGCAGCGGCATCGGTTGCGCGACCGTTCGTCGCCGCAACCGTGTTGGTGACTTCCGGCAGCTTGCGGTGGCGCCCGCAGCCCGTCACATTTTGCGCAGCATCCCGTCCTGGTTGTCGATGAATACTTCTGCCGATCTGCTCAAGCAACTCCGTATCGACCGCCAACGTCCTGCTGCCCCCGAACCTGCACGGCGTGGTGGCTGGATCATGGCCGCCGTGGTCATCGTCGTGCTGTTGGCAGCCGCGGCGTGGTGGTTCACCCGCACTCCGGTGGTCACGGTGCAGACCGCACCGGTGGTGGCGATCAGCGCCGGCAGCAGCAGCGCCTCGGTGCTGGATGCGTCCGGTTACGTGGTGGCGCGGCGCATGGCCACGGTGTCGGCGCAGGTCACCGGCAAGGTGCGCGAGGTGATGATCGAGGAAGGCATGCGCGTCGAGCAAGGCCAGGTGATGGCAACGCTCGACCCGCTGGATGCCGACGCGCAGCGCACGCTGTCGGCATCGCAACTGTCGGCCGCGCGCAGCCAGGTCGACAACATGCAGGCGCAGCTGGCGGTGGCCCATGCCGATGCCACGCGTCTGCAGTCGCTGGTCGACGCGCAGCTGGTCTCGCGCTCCCAGTACGAACAGGCCACCGCGCAACGCGATGCCTTGCGTGCGCAGTTGCAGAATGCACAACGCAACGTGCAGGTGGCATCGGACCAACTGGCCATTGCCGGCATCCGCTCGGACTTCAACGTGGTGCGTGCGCCGTTTGCCGGCGTGGTCACCGCCAAGGCCGCCCAGCCCGGCGAAATCGTCTCGCCGCTGTCGGCCGGCGGCGGCTTCACCCGCACCGGCATCGGCACCATCGTGGACATGGAATCGCTGGAGATCGAAGTGGAAGTGGGCGAGTCCTACATCGGCCGCGTACAACCGAAGATGCCGGTGGAAGCGGTGCTCAACGCCTACCCGGACTGGAAGATTCCCGGCGAGGTGATCGCCATCATTCCCACCGCCGACCGCGGCAAGGCCACGGTGAAGGTGCGGGTGGCGTTCAAGCTCAAGGACCCGCGCATCGTGCCGGAGATGGGCGTGCGGGTGAGCTTTCTGGAGCAGGCCAACACGCAGGAGGCCAGCAAGCCGCAGGGCGTGCGCGTGCCGAGTGCGGCGTTGGTCGAGCGCGACACGCGCATGGTCGCGTTCGTGCTTGGCGAGCGCAACACCGTTGGCATAAAGACGGTCACGCCCGGCATGGTGATGGGCCAGGACCGCCAGGTGGTGTCGGGGTTGCGCGCAGGCGACAGCGTGGTGCTGGATCCGCCGCAAGGCCTGAAAGACGGCGACACGGTGACCGAAGCGGAAGCGGACGCTGCCCAGTAACGGCAGTGACAGATGGAGTAAAAACGAAGGCTGCAAAGCTGCTCAGGGGAGCGCGGCGCCTACGTCGGTATTCAAGGCAGCTGACAAAAGGTAGCAAGCGGTCGTCAGGCGGGCGTGGAGTAGGGTTGTTGGCTGCGCCTGGTCGTACGCGCATCTTTGCGCCAGATCGCGCTGTGGGTAAACGAACGCAATTCAATACGTCCCAAAGAACGCGATGTCGAGCTAGATCCGCACCAGGCATCGTTTTCCGTCATTGCAGGAAGAAAGACCTCGGGCGTCGCCGCCAAACGCAGTCGAGCGCTTTGCCCGGTAGTCGCGTCTGTCGTCGCAAGGCGTTGCATTGCCCTGCAGCGCCACATTCATCGCATCTGGCCATGCCGCTTCATGCCATCGCAGCCGCCATGCCGTATCGCACCTGCTTCTTTCCCTTGCACCGCCAGGAGTCGCCATGCCCGCCCTCGTCAGCTTGCGCAACATCACCAAGACCTACCAACGCGGCCCCGAGCAGGTGCAGGTGCTGCACGGCATCGATCTGGACATTGCCAGCGGCGATTTCGTCGCACTGATGGGACCGTCCGGCTCCGGCAAGACCACCTTGCTCAACCTGATCGGTGGCCTGGACAGCCCCAGCGGCGGCGAAATCGAGATCGAGGGTGAGCGCATCGACCGCATGAGCGGCGGACAGCTCGCCACCTGGCGCAGCCATCACGTCGGTTTCGTTTTCCAGTTCTACAACCTGATGCCGATGCTCACCGCGCAAAAGAATGTGGAATTGCCGCTACTGCTGACCTCGCTCAATGCCGGCCAGCGCAAGCGCAATGCCGAGATCGCATTGACCCTGGTCGGCCTGCAGGAACGTCGCAGCCACAAGCCCAGCGAACTGTCCGGCGGCCAGCAGCAGCGCGTGGCGATCGCGCGCGCCATCGTGTCCGACCCGACCTTCCTGATTTGCGACGAACCCACCGGCGATCTGGACCGCCAGAACGCCGAGGAAATCCTGCGCCTGCTGCAGGAACTCAACCGCGAACACGGCAAGACCATCGTGATGGTGACCCACGACCCCAAGGCCGCCGAGTACGCCACCCACACCATCCATCTGGACAAGGGCGAGCTGGCCGACGCGCCACTCGTGCTCTGAAGGAACGCTGCCATGAAGTATCTCTCGCTGGTGTGGGCGCAGCTGTTCCGCAGCAAGACGCGCACCTTGTTGACGTTATTGTCGGTGGTGGCGGCATTCCTGTTGTTCGGCATGCTCGATTCGGTGCGCGTGGCGTTCACCTCCGGCGGCAGCGTCAATGGCGTGGACCGGTTGGTGGTGGCCTCGCGCCTGTCGATCACCCAGTCGCTGCCGATCCGCCTGGAAGCGCAGGTGCGCAGCGTGCCGGGCGTGCGCGATGTGACCTCGGCCATGTGGTTCGGCGGCATCTACCGCGACCCGAAGAATTTCTTCCCCAATTTCTCGGTGGCGCCGAACTTCTTCGACGTCTACAGCGAGTACCAATTGCCCAAGGACCAGCTCAAGGCCTTTCAGACCACACGCACCGGCGCGGTGGTGGGCGAAACCCTGGCCAAGGAGTTCGGCTGGAAGATCGGCGACACGATTCCGCTGCAGGCCACCATCTTCCCGCGCAGCGGCAGCAACGACTGGCCGTTGCAGCTGGTCGGCATCTTCCGCATGAAGGACCGCACGGTGGCGGCCAACCAGGAACGCCAGTTGATGATGAATTGGAAATATTTCGATGAATCCAACGACTACATCAAGAACCAGGTGAGCTGGATGACGGTGACCCTGAGCAATCCCGACCAGGCTTCGCGCGTGGCGCAGGCCATCGATGCGCTCTCGGCCAACTCCGATCACGAAACCAAGTCGCAGACCGAATCGGCGTTCCAGCAGGCCTTCGTCAAGCAGTTCGCCGACATCGGCCTGATTGTCACCTCGATCATGGCCGCGGTGTTCTTCACCTTGCTGCTGCTGACCGGCAACACCATGGCGCAGGCGGTGCGCGAGCGCATTCCGGAACTGGCCACGCTCAAGACGCTGGGCTTCCAGGACCGCACGGTGTTGAGCCTGGTGATGATCGAATCGGTGTTGCTGATCGGCTTGGGCGGGTTGATCGGCATGGGCCTGGCCGCGCTGGTGATCCCGGCGGTGTCCGCACGCAGCGGCGGCCTGATGCCCACGCAGAGCGTGCCGCTGCAGACCTGGCTGGTTGCGCTGGCCCTGATGGTCGGCATCGGCTTCGTGGTGGGTGTGCTGCCGGCGTTACGCGCGCAGCGCTTGAAGATCGTCGATGCCCTCGCCGGCCGCTGACAGGAGCACACAGATGCAAAGCAAATGGAAGAACCGTGGTGCAAACCTGCTGTCGGTGGTGGTGCTGGCGGTGGGGCTGGGAATCTGGATTGCGTTGCCGTGGATCGGCGTGCTGGCGATCGCGGTAGCCCTGACGCTGTGGCTGGTGGCCACGCGCAGCGGCCGCCTGTCGCTGGCGGCCGCGCGCATCGGCATCGCCAGCCTGCCGCAGCGCTGGGGTTCCACCTCGGTGATCGTGGTCGGCATCGCCGGCGTGGTTGGCGTGCTGGTGGCGATGCTGGCGATGGGCGAGGGCTTCCAGGCCACGCTCAACAGCACCGGCGATGACACCACTGCGATCGTATTGCGCGGCGGCTCGCAGGCGGAGACCAATTCGGTGATTACCCGCGACCTGGTACCACTGATCAGCAGCCTGCCCGGCATCGCCAGCGATGCCAACGGGCGTCCGCAGGTGTCGCCGGAGTTGTCGCAGGTTGTCAACATCGCCTCGCGCGCCGATGGCACCGACGTCAACGCGCAATTGCGTGGCGTGGGTGAGCAGGCCTGGGCGGTGCACCAGAAGGTCAAGATCGCGCAGGGGCGCCGCTTCACCCCCGGCCTGCGCGAACTGGTGGTCGGCAAGGGCGCGTTGAACCAGTTCCGCGGGCTGGAGCTGGGCAAGACGCTCACGCTCGGCAGCCAGCAGTGGACCGTGGTCGGCGTGTTCGCCTCCGGCGATGCGCACGATTCGGAGCTGTGGACCGATGCGCAGACGCTGGCCACCACCTACAACCGCAGCGCCTACCAGTCGATCAATGTGCGCACCACCGGCAAGGCTGGCTTTACGCAGTTCAAGGCCGCCATGGCCGCCGACCCGCGACTCAAGCTGGATGTGGAAACCACCCGCGCGTACTACGGCAAGCAGGGCGGTGGCTTGAACAAGTTGATCAGCATCCTGGGCACGGTGATCGGCGCGATCATGGCAGTGGGCGCGGTATTTGGTGCGCTCAACACCATGTATGCGGCGGTCGCCACGCGTGCGCGCGAGATCGCCACGATGCGCGCGATCGGCTTTCGCGGCACCCCGGTGATCATGGCGCTGATGCTGGAAACCATGTTGCTGGCGCTGCTGGGCGGGCTGCTGGGCGGGCTGATTGCCTGGGCGGTGTTCAATGGCTACACGGTCTCCACGCTCGGCAACAACTTCAGCCAGGTGGTGTTCCAGTTCAAGGTGTCGCCGGAGCTGCTGTGGAGCGGCTTGAAATGGGCGCTGGGCATCGGGCTGGTCGGCGGGCTGTTTCCGGCCTTGCGCGCGGCGCGGTTGCCGATTACCACGGCGTTGCGTGAGGTGTAGCGCGGGCCTTGGCCCGCGCGGGATTGGGGATTGGGGATTGGGGATTGGGGATTGGGGATTGGTGACAGCCAACGCAGAGCGCATGCGCGTGCAGCGGCTGAATGCAGTGCGGGCTGTCATCGTTTTGTCACCGCAGTGCGGTAGATGCGTGGGCCGGCAGGCCGTAGGCTGCGCGGCCGTTGCATGCATCGATCGTGCCCATGACGCGCCTGATTCTGCTGGCCTGCGCCTGCCTGTGGCTGGCCGGCTGTTCTTCGTCCTCCACCTCGCTCAGCGAACGCCTGGTCGCGCCCGGTGGCACCTCGCCGTTGCTGGACGCCGAGCGCATCGCCGCCACCATCGCCACGGTGCCCAACCGCAGCGGGCATGTGGTCACGCGCGATGCGGTGCCGATCTTCTGGCGCGCGATCGATCCCGGCCAGTACGCCATGCACTACCGCTACCTGGGCCAGCGCCACGATCCGGCGCATGCGCTGGATGTGGATTTCAGTTTCAAGGTCCCCACCTCATCCCCGCCGACGCCGCGCGGCACCGTGGTGCTGTTGCATGGCTGGATGATGGATGGCGATTCGCTGCTGCCGTGGTCGCTGCAACTGGCCCAGGCCGGCTACCGGGTGATCACCATCGACCTGCGCAACCACGGCCATTCCGGCGGCGGCCCGTCCGGCTACGGCACGCGCGAATCCGACGACGTCATCGATGTGCTCGATGCGCTGCAGCCGCGCGGCGAGATCCGTGGCCCGCTGTACCTGTTCGGCATTTCCTATGGCGCCGCCACCGCGCTGTTCACCGCCGACAAGCTCGGGCCGCGCGTGACCGGCGTGGTGGCGATGGAATCCTTCGCCAACGCCGGGCGCGGCATTCGCGACATGGTGCCGCACCTGCTCGCCAGCCAACCGAACGGCTGGCGCGGGCAGGCGGTGGCCGCGTATGCGCGCTGGCGCTACGCCGACCAGGATCTCGATGCGGTGATCGCTGCCGCCGACCGCCAGCTGCAGCTGGATCTGGACCACGTCGATGTCGCGCACGCCCTGGCCGACACCCGCAGCTGCGTGCTGCTGGTGCATGGCGATGCCGATCAGCACATCCCGGTGGCGCATGGCCGTGCGCTGGCGCTGGCCAGCCCGCGCGCGCACTACGTCGAGCTGCCCGGCGAAACCCATCTGAGCCTGCCGCTACGACTGGATCTGCTGGGCGGGCCGATCGACCAGTGGCTGGCGCAGACGCAGCAGGATCCGAACCACTGCCCCGCCCCGCAGGCACTGCCGACCTCCACGCTCGCGGTGGCGGCACCGGCATCGGCGCCGCGCGGCTGAGGGCGGCCGACAAACGTCGCGCGCGGTCCTCAGGTGGAAGCGGACTGCACGCTCCCGACCGACGTGTACGAATGACATGCCGATGTCGAGCAGCGACTGCGCCCGCACGGCGCTGAGCGCAGTGCTCGTTGGTCGCCCTGCATCCAGACGGAAAGCTGGGCGGCGGCAGGCTGCCGAAACGCGCAACCGTGCGACCGTCCACCACACAACGCCGTCGCTGCGCGCTCACCCCGAGCGCGCACCACCGATGCTTACGGCACCGCCACAGCCGGCCGCCGCGACCGCCACACGCTATCGCCGACGAACAGCAGCAGCCCGACCCAGATCGCGGCAAAGCCGATCGCGCGTCCCTGATCGAAGGGCTCGTGGAAGAACCACACGCCCAGCAGCAACTGCAGGCTCGGCGCGATGTACTGCAGGATGCCCACCAGCGACAGCGGAATCCGCCGCACGCCATACGCAAACCCGATCAGCGGCACTGCGGTCAACACGCCGCCGAAGATCAGCAGCAGATCGGTGCGCAGGTCCCAGCCGCTCAGGAAGGCGCCACCGTGGCCCTGCTCGCCCCAGCCCGCCAGCAGCAGCGCCGGCACGAACAGATACACGCTTTCCACGCCCAGCCCGGCCACCGCATCCACCGCCACCAGCTTGCGCAGCAGGCCGTAGGCACCGAACGAGAGCGCCAGCCCCAGCGCGATCCACGGCGGTGCACCGGCATCCAGGGTCAGCCACAGCACGCCCACCGCCGCGCACGCCACCGCCACCCACTGGATGCGCTGCAGGCGTTCCTTCAGCACCAGCACGCCGAGCAACACGCTCAGCAGCGGATTGATGAAATAGCCCAGGCTGGCCTCGATCACATGCCCGGCATTGATCGCCCAGATGTACAGGCCCCAGTTGAACGCGATCGCCACGCTGCTGCCGGCCAGCATCCACAGCGCGCGCGGCTGCGCGGCGATGGCGCGCCACCAGCGCAGGCCCGAGGTGGCCAGCAACCACGCCACCACCAGCAATGCGCTCCAGACGATGCGGTGCGCGATGATCTGCAGCGACGGCACCGCCTTGAGCAGATGCCAGTACAGCGGCACCAGGCCCCAGATCACGAAGGTCGATGCGGTGATCAGCAGTCCGCGGCGTGCCTCGATCGGCGAAATCGCCTTCATCGCCGCGCCTTTGCCAGCGTCACCACCAGCACGCCGGACAGGATCACCGCCATCGCGCCAATGTCGTGCGCGCTGAAACGCTCATGCCCCAGCCAGGCGCCCAACGCCACCGCAATCACCGGGTTGACGTAGGCATAGCTGCCAGCCAACGCCGGGCGCACGTGATGCAGCAGCCACACGTAGGCGGTGAACGCCACGATCGAGCCGAACACGCACAGGTAGGCCACGGCCAGCAGCCCCTGCGAAGTCGGCAGGCGCTGTGGGCGCTCGCCGATCAGCAGGCCGGTGCCGACCAGCAACACGCCGCCGCACAGCATCTGCCCGGCGGCGGTCATGAACGGCGACGGCAGGTCGCGTCCGCGCGACCACACCGAGCCGAAGGCCCAGCCGATCGGCGCGATCAGCAACAACACCAGCCCGCCCGGCGTGGCGGTCAGGCTGCTGCCGGCATTGAGCCAGACCACGCCCAGAAAGCCGATCACGATGCCCAGCCATTCGCCACGGCTGGCGTGCTGCCCGCGCAAGGCGCCGAACAAGGCCATCCACAGCGGCACCGACGCCACCGACGTGGCGGCCAGGCCGGACGACACGCTGCGCTCGGCCAGCACCACCATGCCGTTGCCCAGCAGCAACAAGGCCGCGCCCATCGCCGCCACGTTCTTCCACTGCGCACGCGTCGGCGCGGCCACCCCGCGCCAGCGCAGCACCGCATACAACACCGTGCCGGCCACGATGAAACGCGTCCCGGACACCATGGTCAGCGGCAGCGCGCCGCCTTCCAGCGCAAAGCGGATCGCCAGATACGTCGAGCCCCAGACCACATAGACCAGCAACAAAGCGACAACGACCAGGCCATTGCGCGTGGGCGCAACAGCATCGTGTGAAGAGGACATCGGAGATTGCCAAATGCAGCGGAAGCTTCAATTCTAGATCACCTGCCCGCGCCAACGTCGTGCGCCTTCAAGCGCCTGCCAGGTTATGGTGCGCACTGATCCCCGGCCCGGAGTGCCTATGCAGCGTCGCGTCCCCTGGTTGATGTTGGCCGCCCTGACCGTGCTGTCGGCCAATGCGTCGGCGCGCGTCCCCGAACCCTGGGAACCCAGCGGGCGCAAACTGCTCGAGGCCGGGCTGGACGGTTCGCTGGCGCCGGAAATCGCGCCCGAACAAACCGAACTCAAGGTCATGCTCTCGGCGAACCGCGCCGGCGCCTACCTGCTCGGCGTCGCCAGCAGCAGCTACCGCACCCAATGGTGCATGCCGGCCGGCAAAAGCGGCCCGCCGGATCTGCAGGCAATCATCGCCGATATCGGCGCGCTGCCGGATGCGCGCCTGGACGAGGCCGCACCCGCATTGATCGTCCAGGCGCTGGCCAAGCGCTATCCGTGCCGCAAGTAGCGGCACGGTTGCCGCAAGCCGGCTCGACGACCCGCCGCGCAATGGCCGAATGCGGTGCACATGCGCCGCGCCAATCACTCGCCGCGCCGGCTTGAACGCACCAGGCGTTTGAACACCACTGGCCTTACTTGCGCGCGGCATCGCTCCTGGCGCGGATCGCCTTGAACTCCGAACCGTCCTGCCAGCTCGGCCACTGCCGGCCGTTGGCCAGCGCCACGCCCACGTCGTAGACCAGGGTGGTGTCGGCCGCGTGGCCGCTGGCGTCCCATTGCGGGGTCCAGCGGTCGCAGGGCTGGTGATAGCACTCGGCAAAGTACTTGTCGCGCAGCGCCTTGCCGGCTGCCACGCCGCCGTCGAGCATGTCCAGGCCGGGCCCTGCGGTGATCGCCGGCACGCCCATGCGCGCAAAGGCGAAATGGTCGGCGCGGTAGAAGAAGCCCGCTTCCAGATTCGGGTCCGGCGAATAGCTGCGGCCGCGCGCCTTGGCAGCGGTTTCCAGATTGCCTTCCAGCGACACCCGTCCGCGTCCCCACGAGGCGATATCGCGGGTGGGGCCGTCGGGGCTGAACATCTCCATGTTGAGCACCGCCACGGTCTTGTCCAACGGCGCCAGCGGATGGGCGGCGTAATAGTTGGCGCCGAGCAGGCCCTTCTCTTCCGCCGTCAATGCGATGAAGTACAGCGTGCGCTGCGGCTTGGGGCCGGCGGCGAACACGCGCGCCAGCTCCAGCACGCTGGCCACGCCGGTGGCGTTGTCCACCGCGCCACGCCGTACCGTGTCGCCGCCGGCATCGGCCTTGCCCACGCCGAAGGCATCCCAGTGCGCGGAGAAGATCACCGTCTCGTCCGGATGCTGGCTGCCGGTGAGCTTGGCCACCACGTTGTGCGTGACCACGCGCTCGCGCTTGAGCTTGAAGTCCACCGACAGCGTCGCATCGCCCAACGCCATCGGTGCAAAGTCGCGCTGCTGCGCGCGCTGCTTGGCCTGCGCAAAATCCAGCCCGGCGCGCTGGAACAGCGACACCGCCAATGCCTGCTGCATCCAGCCACGCACCGGTACGTGCTGCGCCTTCGCATCGGCCTCGCTGCGTTCGATATCGAACAACGGCGACAGGCCCGAACTCTGCACCGTCGCCCAGCCGTACGCGGCCGGCGCGGTCTCGTGCACGATCAACACGCCGGCGGCGCCGCGACGCGCGGCCTCTTCGTACTTGTAGGTCCAGCGGCCGTAGTAGGTCACCGCCTTGCCATCGAAGGCGCCAGGCTGGCTGGATGCGAAGTCGGCATCGTTGATCAGCACCACCGCGATCTTGCCGCGCAGGTCCACGCCCTTGTAGTCGTCCCACTGCCGCTCCGGCGCGCTGATGCCGTAGCCCACGAACACCAGCGGTGCGTTCTTCAAGCGCACCGCGGCCTGCGGACGCAGGCTCTGCAAGGTCACGTCGCTGCCATTGACCAGCGCCTGGGTCTTGCCGCCGACACGCAGGCTGGCGCGCACCGGGCCGTCGACCTGCGCGCGCACCAACGGCACCGCCTGGGTCCAGCCGCCCTGCTCGCCACCCGGCTGCAGGCCGCCGGCCTTGAACTGCTCGACCAGGTAATCGACCGTGCGCTGCTCGCCGGCACTGGCCGGCGCACGGCCCTCGAACTCATCCGATGCCAGCAGGCGCACATGCCGCGACAGCGCTTCGGCATCGATGCCGCCACCGGGCAGATCGTTGGCGGCCTGCGCCACGCCTCCCACGAACAGGCAGGCGGACAACAACAGGATGCGCATCGGATTCACGGCGTGGCCTTGCAACAGATAGATGACACACAGTTTACAAGCGCGCGCCCGCCACGGGACAGCAGACACGCCTTGCATACGCAACCTGCAACCTCCCGCCTGCCACCACAGGCCAGGCAACACGCTTTCAAGAAAGCAGCCTGCAAACGGTCTGGTGTGGTGTCCTGGCCGGTTGCCGGACCGTGTGGCGGCATGGATGCCGCCACCGAGCCGCCACGGACGGGTTCATGGCGCGTCCCGCAAGCGGTGAGGACGCCGCACGCTCGACTCACCCGGCCTTTGACTGCAGCCAAGCGAGGCTGCGACGCGCTACAGCGTTCGATTTGGGGGTGTTACCCACTGCAGTGGCGCTAATTCGTCCGCGTCGCGCGGTCCAGCCAGCACGCCAGGCCCTGCGCATTGAGTTCGATATCGGTACCCAGCAACTGCGCCACGCGCGCATCGTCCAGGCGGCAGCCGTGCAGGCGGGCGCGCTGCAGATACAGGTCGGTCAGCGCCGCCACCATGCAGCGATGGCGGTCCGCATGCTGCGCGCAGTCCAGCGCGATGGCGGTCATCGCATGGATCTGCTCGACCAGCGCCTGCGCCAGCGGTGCCGGCGATGTGACCCGCCCGTAATGGGTGAGATACATCGCCTGCGGTGCGGCCTCCATCAGCCGCGCGATCGACTGCAGCATCGCCTCCGGCTCGAACTGCACCGGCGAGGAGGTCGGCAGGATGAAGGCGCCTTGCGCGCTGTCGAGCTGGCGATACGACAGGCCGAAGGTGTCACCCGTGAACCAGCTGCGGCTGCGCGCATCCCACACGCACAGGTGATGCCGCGCGTGGCCGGGCGTCTCGATGGCGCGCAGCGCGCGCTCGCCCAGCATCACGGTCTGTCCGTCGGCCGCTTCCACCACGCGCTCGGCCGGTACCGGCACGATCGCGCCGTAGCTGCGCGCCATTTCCGCCTCGCCGTACACCGCCGTGGCACCGGCAATCAGCCGGGTCGGATCGATCATGTGCGGCGCGCCGCGCGGATGCACCAGCACCTGCGCATTGGGCAGGTGCTGCAACAAGGCACCCGCACCGCCGGCGTGGTCCAGATGCACATGGGTCAGGATCAGCCAGTCCACCTGCGCAGGCGTCAGCCCGGCCGACTGCAATGCGGCCAGCATCCGAGGCACCGACAGTGTGGTGCCGCAATCGACGAAGGCGCCGCGTTGCGCCTCGACGATCAGGTAGGCCGCATCGAACTGCACACCGCCAAAGCCGGTGTCGATGGTGTGGATGCTGGAATCGACGGTCGCTGTCATTGCTCCCCCATGGCGATGCGAGACGCCACAGTCTAGCCACGGGCACCGGGCGTGTCGTTACGCCTCGCGCAAGACCCGCAGCGCCGCCAGGATCACCTCCGCCCCCGCCTGCGCATGCACGCCCGGCAATTGCAGGTCGCTGCCGTGCTCGGCCTGTTTCAGCCGCGCAATCAGCTGGCCCGCATCGCGTGGCGAGGCGAAGCCATCGCTTTGCAGCAGCAAGGCACCGGCGCCGTCGGTCAACTTGAAGTAGAACTGCCCGTCGCTTTCGCGATATTGCTTGAACACCGGCGGCGCGCTCTTCTCGCCCACCGGCGCCGCAGCCGCATCGCCCTGGCTGGACAGGTCGCGCAGGCCCACCGCAGCACGCAGCTCGGCCAGGAACGGCGTGGCGTAGCGCGCGCGCAGGCGTGCGCCACCGGCGCGCAGAATCGCCTCGATCTTGGCCGGCTCGGCCATCAGCGCCTCATAGCGCGTGCGCAGCGGTGCGATCTCCTGGTCGATCCGCTCGAACAGTTGCTGCTTGGCATCGCCCCAGCCGATGCCATCGGCAAACGCCTGCGCAAAGGCGGCCGTTTCCTGCGGCGTGGCAAAGGCCTGGTACAACTGGAACAGCGCCGATCCCTGCGTATCCTTGGCTTCACCCGGCGCGCGCGAATCGGTGAGGATGGAGAACACCAGCTTGCGCAGTTCCTCGCGCGGGGCGAACAACGGAATCGTGTTGCCATAGCTCTTGCTCATCTTGCGGCCGTCCAGACCGGGCAAGGTCGAGACCTGCTCGTCGATCACCGCCTCCGGCAGGGTGAAGAAGTCGCGGCCATACACGTGGTTGAAGCGCTGGGCGAAATCGCGCGCCATCTCGATATGCTGGATCTGGTCGCGTCCCACCGGCACCTTGTGCGCATTGAAGATCAGGATGTCTGCGGCCATCAGCACCGGATACATGAACAGGCCGGCGGTCACGCCCGCATCCTCGTCCTCGCCGTCGACGCGGTTCTTGTCCACCGCCGCCTTGTAGGCATGCGCACGGTTGAGGATGCCCTTGCCGGCCACGCAGGTCAGCAGCCACAGCAGTTCGGTGGTTTCCGGCACGTCGGACTGGCGATAGAACCACACCGTTTCCGGGTCCAGGCCGCAGGCCAGCCAGCTGGCGGCGATCTCCAGCGTGGAGCGCTGCGTCCGTGCCGGGTCCTGCGCCTTGATCAGGCTGTGCAGGTCGGCCAGGAAATAGAAGCTTTCCGCGTCGGCCGCCGCGCTGGCCTGGATGGCCGGGCGGATCGCACCGACGTAGTTGCCCAGATGCGGGGTGCCGGAGGTGGTGATGCCGGTAAGGACGCGAGTGGTCATCTGCGTAAGGCCAGGGGGTCAGCACGCAAGTTTAACGGTTCCGTGCCCCCGGCATGGGCGCAGCCGCGCCAGACGGCTGCTGTGGCCGGCGTGGCGGCAGACGCACGACGGGCCGCGTTGGGCGGCCCGTCGTATGCAGTCTGCGCTCACCGCTGCGGATGGCCACAGCGGGGCGACGCTGTCAGGTCTCGTCGCGCAACGACTTCTCGAACGCGCGTACCTCGGTCTGGGCGCGGTCGCGATCCCAGCCGTAGCGCTCCTGGAGCTTGCCCTGCAGATATTCGGCATTGCCTTCGGCAACCTTGAAATCGTCGTCGGTGAGGTCGCCCCACTTGGCCTGTGCCTTGCCCTTGAGCTGGGTCCACTTGCCGGAAATGATGTCGGTGTTCATTGCGTCGACTCCGCTGATGCGGTCGCGATTGACCGTGCGTGCAGGTTGCCCGCCGCCTCGTTCCGTGCAGATCAAGAACCGTCAAGCCGGCACTCACCGCACTGAATGCTTGCCTACGCTTGCGGCGCACCTTGTTCGCATCGGCCCTGCCTTGCAGCGTGCAGGCACGTCGCCGCGCGGCCCTGACTGCGCGACGATGCCGGGCAAAAAAAAACGGGCCTTGCGGCCCGTTCTTTCTGCATGCAGCGCTAGATTACTTGCGCGCAGCGTCTTCCACCTTCTCGCCAGCGCCCTGCACGTCCTTGCCGGCACCTGCGACGGTGTTGCAACCCGACAGCATCCCGACCGACAACACCGACAGCACCAGCAGCACAATTGCACGCTTCATAACAGACTCCTTCGTGGGTAAAGCGGCGACTTGCCGCAGATCAATCAAGTCAAACAACGACGATCAAACAGAACTCGGGGATCAGCACTTACCGTCGCTGCAATTGTCGGCCTTCTTTTCGACCTTCTCACCTGCACCCTGCATGTCCTTGCCGGCGCCAGCCATGGTGTTGCAGCCAGTCATCACGCCGGCCGAAAACAGGCCCAGTACCATCAGTGTCAGCAATCGCTTCATCGGTCTTCCTCAGTTCTGCATGCGGTGCAGACGCACCGTGTGTGGCGACAAATCTGACTGCGCGGCCGTGGATTTGATGTGAACGTGGCGTGCGGCGTTCAGCGATCGATCAATCTCGCATCAGGGTCGACTTGCCGAACAGGCTCTCGACCAGGTCCACCGCCAGCTCGGCGGTGGCGTTGCGGTTGTCCAGCACCGGATTGAGCTCGACGATGTCCAGCGATCCCATGCGCCCGGTGTCGGCAATCATTTCCATCACCAGCTGCGCCTCGCGGTAGTTGGGTCCACCCGGCACGGTGGTGCCCACGCCCGGCGCGATGCTCGGGTCCAGGAAATCCACATCGAAGCTCACATGCAGATGGGTGTCCTCGCTCATGCCCTGCAGGGCGGTCTCCATGGTCCGCTTCATGCCGGCCTCGTCGATGTAGCGCATGTCGTAGACATCGATGCGGTGCTGCTTGATCAGGCGCTTCTCCTCCGGGTCCACCGAGCGGATGCCGATCTGCCGCACCTGCTCGGGCAGCAACGCCGGCGCACTGCCGCCCAGGTGGGTCAAGGCCTGCGGGCCCAGCCCGCACAGGCAGGCCACCGGCATGCCGTGCACATTGCCCGACGGCGTCACCTCGCTGGTATTGAAGTCCGAGTGCGCGTCCAGCCACAGCACCCGCAACGGGCGTTGCTGCTCGCGGCAGTACCTGGCCACGGCGGTGATCGAACCGATGCCCAGGCAATGGTCGCCACCGAGCATGACCGGCATGCGCCCGGCGCGCAGTTCGGCGTAGCTGGCGTCCATCAACGCCTGGTTCCAGGCCACCACCTCGTCCAGATGCCGGTAACCGGCCTGGGGCGCCTGCCAGGGATTGCGTGGGCCATCCAGATTGCCCAGGTCGCGCACTTCCACGCCGCGGCCGATCAAGGCCTCCTGCAACCCGGCGATGCGCAGCGCCTCCGGCCCCATCCGCGCACCACGGTGGCCGGCACCGATGTCGGTGGGAACGCCAATCAGGGAAACCGGTACGTACTGCGTCGCCATGCATTGCTCCAGCATCGAGAAAGCGCTGCAGTCTAGTCGTCGGCTCGCGCACTGACGCGCGGCAGCGCAGCACGGCGCGGGGCCTGCGTCACCGATCACGCAATCGCATCTGCCACTGCAGCAATCCAAAGTGCGGCCGATACTGCGTAGCGGGCAATCGCCGGACCGGTGCGGGCAGCAGGCGCAAACGCTGCGCTACAAGCGCGCGGCAGTGCGGCGGGAGCGTTGCCAGGCATCGGCCGCGACCGCCTGGCGACGGCAACGGCGTCCTGATGGCCGCTTCAAGTGACGTGGTTGGGCAGTTTGTGGCGTATCTGCGCTTTGCGCGATGTGCCTGCCTGACCGCACAGTTAAGACAGGGAGGGCGCCATGACGATGACAGATGGTGCCGATGCTACTGTTCGCCCGCCAGCGCGGGACCCGGTGTCATCGACAAGGTCCTTCATCGCGCAGCGTGTTTCATACAGGGGAGGATTGCATGCCGCATAACGCCGTCAACCAGATCGTCAAGGCTGCCGTGGGCGAGGTCGCGCGGGCGTCGCATCAGTACGATCTGCAGCGCATCGGGCGCGAGTTCGCGCAGACCATCGAGCGTGAGGCGGGCATCCGTCTGCTGATGCTGTCCACCGCCGACGGGCGTGCCATCGCCGAACACTCCAGCCTGGATGTGGATGCCCGCCGCCTGGCCGCGATGGCCAATTCATTCCTGACCCTGGGCGAGACCCTGGCGCGCGAATCCAGCCTCAGCGAAGCCGACTACGCCACCATCAGTACGCGTGGCGGGCAGCTGGTGCTGATCCGCATTCGCGCCGACAGACCATTGACACTCACGGCAGTGGGCGGCAGCGACATCAATGCCGCGGCGCTGTTGTTCAACGCGCGCGACTGCGCCGGCCGCCTGGCTGCGGCACTGGCGCAGCCGGCAGGCTGAGCGCTTGGCACCGTTCATGCTTGTGCCGGTGCACCGATTCCCATCACTCGTAAGGACGACCCATGTCAAAGCTCAACCTGGAACACCTGCATTCGATCGCCGGCTTCGTCGGCGCCGCCCTGGTCGATAGCGACAGCGGCATGGCGCTGGGCATGACCGGCGGCACCGATCTCAACCTGGAACTTGCCGCGGCCGGCAACACCGAAGTGGTGCGCGCCAAGCGCCGTATCGCCGAGCAGCTCGGTCTGAACGATTCCATCGAAGACATCCTGATCACCCTGGCGCGTCAGTACCACCTGCTGCGTCCGCTGGAGAGCAACGGCACGCTGTTCCTGTACGTCGTGCTGGACCGCGCCAAGGCCAACCTGGCCATGGCCCGCCACGAGCTCAAGGCGTTCGAGAAGACCCTGGACTTCGGTTGATGCCAACCCGGCGACGCGCATGCGTCGCCTGCCCCGCCTGCCGGTGCGCACCGGCAGGCACCGCACTTTCGACGCGCCGACGCGGCGCCCTGTCATGACCTCACCCATCCACACCATGCGGGTCGCCACGGCCGGCCTGGACCTGCTGCACACCACACGCCTGAAACTGGCGTGCTCGCTATTGCTGGCCGAGCGCATCGACGTGCAGCTGGGGCAGTGGCCGCAGCACGCCGCCGAGGTGGTGGTGCTGGGGCTGGAAAGCGCCGACGGCCTGGCCGCCTGGCAGGCCCTGCAAGGCCAACCCGTGCGCGTGCTGGTGGTGTCGCGCACGCCGGTCGGCGGCGCATGGCTCAAGCACGGCGCCACCGTGCGCGACCTCAACGAACAGATGCGCCTGCTGCTGTCGTCCTCCGACCACGCGCAGGTCGCCGAGCCGGCGTTGCTGGTCCGCCATTGCCGCGGCGAGTTCGGTGCCGCTGCGGTGCTGTTGCGCAATGCGCACCTGCAGGTCCGCGTGGACCCCGCCAACGGCTGCATACAGCTTCCCGCCGGCCTTGCCTTGCCGGAGCTGCTCGCGCTGCTGGATCGCCCCGGCTGGCAGGTCGCAGCGGACAGCGGCGATCACACACTCACCCACCGTATTTCCTTCGAGGCGCTGTACTTCGCCCTGCCCGAGCACCTGCGCCCCGCGCTGCCGGCGGTCGATCCCAGCCACGCGCTGCAGCTGCGCCAATGGCCGGAGCTGAGCGCCGGGACCCGTTCATCGGCGCGGCTGCTGGCCATTGCCCACCTGCATGCACGGCCGTGGCGCCCGCAGGCGCTGGCCAATGCTTGCAAGCTGCCACTGCAAACGGTGGAATGCCTGTTCGCCGCTGCACTCGCCAGCGGCCTTGCCCAGACTGCGGAGATTCCCGTGCCTGCAACGCAGCCTCGTCCGGACAGCAGCAACTCCCGGTTTTTCTCCTGGGTCGCGCGTCGCTTTGGCCTCTCTTTCTTTCAGGCGCAGCCATGAATCTTCCGGCCAACAAACTGGTGTTCGTTGGCGGCATGGGCGCCGGCAAGACCACCGCCGTGCGCGCCATCTCCGACGTGGAGCCGGTCAGCACCGAAATGCCGCTCAGCCAGGATGCCTACGGCGACAAGACCTACACCACGGTCGCGCTGGACTACAGCTCGATCGAGCTGGAAGACGGGGAATTGCTGCACGTCTACGGCGTGCCGGGGCAGAAATACCTGGATTTCATGTGGCCGCTGGTGTGCGACGGCGCGTTGGGCGTGATCGTGCTGGTCAGCGCGCGCGATCCGCAGATGCGCGATGCCACCGTGGCGTTGCTGCGCGAGTTTTCGCAGATCGCACCTGCGGCAAGCCTGGCGGTGGGCATCACCATGACCGATGAAGTGCAGGACTTTTTGCTGCCGCCGTTCCGCGACGCATTGGTCGCCGAGGGCTTCCGCATCCCGGTCATGCGCGTGGATGCGCGCTCGGCCACCCAGATCACGTTCCTGGTGAAGTCGTTGCTGTCCTATCGATACACCTCGGCAACCAGTTGATCGATCGCGTAGGTGGCGCACGCCGACGCGGTCGGCGCATACGACAAAACGCCATGCGGGACAAAACAAGGAATCCGGTCACGACGGTGCCTGAAGGGCGTCACGCGGGGGATGCCGCCTCTAGGGTGGCGGCGACGCGTCCATCTTCCTTGATGCCAGACACGCGACACGGACGTCATACCTTCGAGCGCTTTGCCTGACTTATTCAGTATGGCGCGCGGTCAGAAGCCAGTGCATCGGGACATTCCCGACATCGCGCTGGGCATACCGGTCATACGGCACGAGCAATAGCGCAAGCAGCGGCCAGCCAACCAGGCCTGCAGCCGGCGGTGGCGCAGGTGCGGCCACGTGCGGAGCAGGCCGGTCGTCAAGCCGTCCCGCACAGGCATCGACGCGCGGCGGCACTGCCGCCGCCGGTGTCGCGCAACGGTTGCCTGATCCACCCGGATCGGCAATTGCGGGGGCGAGTTCCATGCCGCTGTCCAGGTGATCCAGCGCCTCGATCGGATAAAGTAGTGCGATGACAATCGAACTGAAGCCCGGCGGTCTGCTGATCGCGATCGAAGGCATCGACGGCGCCGGCAAGACCACCCTCGCCCGCAGCCTGGCCACCACGCTGGAAGCGGCCGGCGCGCACGTCGTGCTGAGCAAGGAGCCGACCAACGGCCCCTGGGGCACCCAGCTGCGCCAGTCCGCCGCCACCGGCCGCCTCAGTGCAGACCAGGAAGCCGAGCTGCTGATCCGCGACCGCCACGAGCACGTGGACACCCTGATCGCACCGGCGCTGGCACGTGGCGACATCGTGATCCTGGACCGGTATTTTCCCTCGATGGTCGCCTACCAGGGCGCTGCCGGCCTGCCATTGGACGATCTGCTGGAACGCAACGCCTTTGCGCCGCGCCCGGACGTGCTGCTGCTGCTTGACCTGCCCCCGCCCACCGGCCTGGCGCGTATCCGCGCCCGCGGCGATGCGCCCAATCACTTCGAAACCCAGGACAACCTGGAACGCTGCCGCAGCATCTTTGCGCAGCTGCAGTTGCCCGGGAAGCACGTCGTGGACGCCAGCGCCGATGCCGACAGCGTGCTCCGCCAGGCCCACGCCATCGTCGTTGCCGCACTGGCCGACCGCCTGCGCGGCGAGGCCCCCCACGCCGACGCCGACAAGGCCACGCTGGAACTGCTCTCGGCCGGTCGCCCGGCCTGAGCTGCTGCGCGAACCACGCACAGGCAACCGCAACTGGCGCGCCGTGATTCGCGGGTTGCGCGCAGAGACCTGATCTACGCCGGTCAGATCCGGGAATACGCCTCCCGTGCATGCTGACCCGGCAGCGCAGCCAGCACCGGACTGCATGGAGATTGCGGGAGAGCACGAAGGACCTTCGTGGTGCCGGCACCCGGATTCGAACTGGGGACCTACCGCTTACAAGGCGGTTGCTCTACCAACTGAGCTATGCCGGCAAAGGCCAAGCGCATTGCGCGCCGGTGCGCATTCTAGCGCAGCGTGGCGCAATCTAGCGACCGCTGACGCGTTGCGCCTGCGCTGCCCTGCAATGTCCCGATCGCGGTCGTGCTGCGCACATCGATCCACCAGCGCGACTGCCCGCTGCCGCTGGGCAGCAACTGCGCGGGAAATCCCGCGCCGACCAGGCTGGCCTGCCGTCGCTCGGCACGTTCGCGACTCTGGTACTGCCCCAACGCAATGCTGGTGTTCTCACCCTCGGCGATCACGTAGTAGTCGCCCAGGCCGGCGGCGGCGATGCGCTTGACCAGGGCCTGCGCCGCTGCACGATCGCCGACGTTGGGCAGCATCACCCGGAACGTGCTGGCCCCGGCGTCCCTGTCCTCGCGCACGCTGCTGCGCGTGGCCTGGCCACGCAGGCGTGCCAGCGCGGCATCGGCATCGGCGCGCGCCGCATACGGCCCCAGGCTGGCGCAGCGTTCCGGCGCAGCGGCTGGCGCGGGCAGCGCTGGCGAAGAATTGATCGCCGCTGCCGCGGCACGCCCGGCCGGCGACGGAGCGGGCGTGGCCGGCGCTGGCGCCTGTGCCGGCGACTGCGCCGCGGCGGCCACCTGCGCCGCAGCGGCAGCCGCAGCTGTCGAGGAAGCTGCTGCCGCTGGTGCCGCCGTCGATGTCTCAGGCGGTGCGGGTGCGGGTGCGGGTGCGGGTGCGGGTGCGGGTGCGGGTGCGGGTGCGGGTGCCGGTGCCGGTGCCGGTGCCGGTGCATCCGATGGTGCGGTCGGCGCAGCGCCCGATGCTGCCGCCGCGGTGCCTGCCTCGCCTGACACCGCAGGCGCCGCGGCTGTCGCCGTGCTCGGCAGCACTTCCAGGCGCGCCACGCCGGCCGGCTGCGGCGGTGCAGCCACGGCTGCCGGTGCCGGCTGCAATGCCCACCACAACGCCACACCGGCATTGAGGACGATCAGGACAACGATAAGTGCGCGCACATACATGCCAGGGATTCTAAGCGGGGGCGGTCACAACACACGAGTGCTCGTCGATCCGCCGCCGAGGCCAGGGCCCGTGGCCGCAGCGCACCGCCGCAGCCGGCCGATTCCGTCTGCCGGCCGCACCCGCTGCGAGGCCGTGCGACCGCGCGGCTCGTGCGTTCAGGCCGCCGACGCAGCCCTGGCCCAGGTCGCCAATCCATCCAGCACCAGCGCGGCACGGAAGCTGGCATCGGGCAACAACGGCAGCAACGGCGGCGCACCGCCCCCGTGCAGCAGCAGCCGCACCGGCACGCCCAGGCTGCGTTGCGCATGCTGCAGGCTGCGCTCGATCAGCGCCACCGCAGCGCCATCGCAACCGGAGGTCAGCGCATCGTCGGTGTCGTCGGCCAGCTCGACGTAGGTCCCGCCGCTGGCCGGCAACTGCACCGCGCGCGCATGCAGCGCTTCACGCATGGTGGTCGGCGAGGCAGCGATCCGCCCGCCGTGGTGCCGTCCATCGGCGCCCAGCACATCGATGGTCAGCGCGGTGCCCACGCCGGCCACCAGCACCGGTGCGTCGCCGCGTGCGCCCAGCAGCGCCAGGAAGCGATCCACCCCGAAGCGACCCGGGTCTGCGTAGGCGATGCGGATGCCGGCGCATTCGGCCGCGGTCCGCGCGATGCGCACCTGCTCGAAGCGCTCGCGCAGGCAGCCCAGCATGCGCTGGGTCAGCGCTGGCGCGGCCACGCTGGCCACGTGCGCAATGCGCCCGGTGGGCAATGCCGCCAATGCGGCCGCATCCATCGCCTCGGCACCGTGCGGCCAGGCCTGCACATCGCCGGCGCGGTCGGCCTGCAGCGGTGCGTACTTGAACCGCGAATTCCCCAGGTCGAACAGCCACTCGCTCATGCAGGCCTCACGCTCACTTCTCCGGAGTGGAACAGCCGCTCCGTCTCGCCCAGTTGCACCCGCAGCGCGCCGTCGGCTGCCAGGCCAAGCGCAACGCCGTGATGCCGGGTGCCGGCCTCTTCGACCTGCACCGCGCGGCCGCTCAGGACGTCCAGGGCCGCATAGCGGCCCAGGAACGGGGCCAACCCCTGTGCCTCGAACAGCGCCAGTGCCGGCAGCAGCGCCGACACCACCGCCGCCGCCACGGTATCGCGCGACACCACATGGCCGGCCAGCGTATCCAGATCCACCCACGGTTGATCGATCGCAATCGCGGCGGCCGCCGGCATATGCACGTTCAACCCCAGTCCGATCACCGCGCGCGCATTGCCGGCCATTTCGCCGCCGCCTTCGATCAGCAGGCCGCCCAGCTTGCGCCCGCGCGCCAGCAGGTCGTTGGGCCACTTCAGCCCGACATCGGCAAAGCCGCAACCACGCAGGGCCTCGGCCACCGCCACGCCCACGGCCAGGCTGAGCCCGGCCAGCTGGCCCAGCCCACCGCTGAACCGGCGCGAGGCCGATAGATAGATGTGCGCGCCCAACGGCGAGGTCCATTGGCGTCCGCGCCGGCCGCGCCCGCCGGTCTGCCGCTCGGCCAGCAGCACCGCCACGCCCTGCTCCGGCGCCGGGCGCGCCAGCAAGCTGGTATTGGTGGATTCCAGCGTCCAGGCGACCTCCAGCGCAGCCAGGTCTGCCAGCGCATCGGCCGACAGCGCCGCGCGAATGCGCGCCTGGTCCAGCAGGTCCAGCGGTGCCGCCAGGCGGTAACCGTCCCCGGCCCGGCCTTCGATGTCGACACCGGCCGCGCGCAGATGCTGGATCCGCTTCCAAACCGCCGCACGGGTCAGCCCGGCGTCGCGCGCCAACGCATCGCCGGACAGCCGGCCGCTCGCAAGTTTGGCCAGCAAGGCGCGGTCATCCACGGCAAGGTTCCCAAATCGATCCGTGAAAGTATGCGCCAAGCGCTCCCACCCGCCCAGCCTGGCTTGCGTGAGGGAGTGAAAAGCACGTTATGATCGGCCACTCACGCCGCCTGCCTGGATGTGGACGATGCGCCGAATCACGGTTTGCCTGCTGTTGTTGTTGGCTCCGCTTGCCGCGCTGGCATCGGACCAGCTGGCCGATGGCGATCATGAGAGCTGCGTCAGCAGCAACTCGGCGGCACGTGGCAGAACCCCCAACGCCGATCCGGCAGCCCCGGCACGCGCGCCCGCACACAAGCCGGCGCCGGCCACCGGCGGTGGTGGTGGCGACGGCGACGGACTGTTCCCGCGCATGCGCACGATGCCACGCTGGCATAGCTTCCTGCCGGGCATGTTCCGCTGATCCAGTGGTTGTTGCGCCGGCTGCGCCGGCCGCCGCTCGATCTTCCCGACGCGTTATGGCTGCCGGTTGGCCGCCGCTGCGCCTGGGTCGCTGCGCTCGATCCGCCCCGCCAGCACCGTCTGCGTACCCTGACCGCGCAGTTCCTGCAGCAAAAGACCATTTCCCCGGTCGATGGACTGCAGCTGCAGCCGCACGATCACGTCTTGCTGGCTGCCAGCTGCTGCCTGCCGCTGCTGAACATCGGCGCGGCCGGCTGGCGCGGCTGGTCGCAACTGATCGTCTACCCGGACGCGTTCCGCGTGCAGCGCACGCACATGGATGCGGCCGGCGTGATGCATGCCTGGGACGACACCCTGATCGGCGAGGCCTGGGAACAAGGCCCGCTGATCGTCAGCTGGGCCGACGTGCAGGCCGACCTGGACGAGCCGCAGGCCGGCTTCAATGTGATCGTGCATGAGATGGCGCACAAGCTCGATGCACTCGATGGCGCCCTCGACGGCACCCCGCCGCTGCCGCGCGATGCGCAGCGCGCCTGGGCACGCGATTTCCAGCGCGCCTTCGATGCCTTCTGCCAACGCGTCGATGCCGGCGAAGACACCGAGATCGACCCGTATGCCGCCGAAGCACCGGAGGAATTCTTCGCGGTCGTCAGCGAATACCACTTCTCCGCACCGCAGTTGCTGGCGCGCGTCATGCCGGATGTCGCTGCGCAACTGACGCGGTTTTACGGGCCTTCACCGTTTGCGTCTTCAGCGCAGCGCTGAGGGTGTGGTGACGGCGCAGCGCTGGATCGGAATGGCCTGATGCAATGCTGTCGCGCGCGTCGCTCGCAGGCATTCCAACCGACCAGGCACCGCAGTGCGCGATGCCGCGCATGTCCGCACGCGATCCGCACCAACATCGCCAGCACGCACTGGCCCGCACTCATACCAGCCCAAGGTCGCGCGGCCTGGCCCCGGGAAACACCCGGTCCAGCTGCGCAGGCGACAATCCCCACAACCGGCTCAATACACCGCCGAACAGGCTGCGGTAATTGGTGAGCACCGGATAATCGCGGTTTTGCAGCAGCTGCGCGGGCGCCACGGCCACTTGCTCGCCCGCGATCCGGCCGCCGCGCACGCTGCCGCCCAGCACCCAGTACGTGGTGCCGTGCCCGTGATCGGTGCCCTTGCTGCCGTTCTCGCGGAAGGTGCGGCCAAACTCGGACAGCACCACCACCACGGTGTCCTTCCATGCCGGCCCCAGGGCGTCGGCGTACGCCGCCAGCCCTTCGCCCAGATTGCGCAGATTGTTCGCCAGGCCGCCTTCGACGCTGCCCTGGTTGGCGTGCGTGTCCCAGCCGCCGACATCGACAAATCCCAGCCGATAACGCTCGCGCATCAGGCTCGCCATGCGCCGGGTTTCGTCGGCGAAGCTGCGCGCGCTGGCGGCGCCACGACCGGCCTGCTCCATCTCTTCGCGCAGTTGCGCGGTGACCTGCCGACGCAGCGCCAGGCCTTCGCGTGCGGCCGCCGCCAGCGGCGTGGCGTCGTACATCTGCGACAGGATCTGCGCCTGATACGCATCCACACCGCCCTTGCCGATGCCGCGCAACGACACGTTGGGCAGGTCGCCGCCGCCCTGGAAGGTCAGCGGCAGCGAATCGGTGAAGGCAATCGCCGGCACTCCGCTGAGCACGCCCGACAGGCGCGCCATGAAACCGGAACGATAATCGCGGCGCTGCCGGCCGGCCTGCCCGGATTCGATATCGTCCTGGGTTTCGAAGTGACTGCGCGACAGATCGTCGGTGCCGGCAAACGGCACGAACGCCAGCTGCCGGCCTTGCCACAGCGGCAGCAGCGCATCGCGCATCACCGGGTTGAGCCCCCATTGCGTATCCAACGCAATGGCACTGTTGGGATTGGCCGCATCCGGCCGCGCAATCGCCAGGGTCGGACGCGCCTGATAGTAGAAATCGCTGGCATGCGGCACCAGCAGGTTGTTGCTGTCGTAGCCGCCGCGCAGGAACACCACCAGCATGCGCGCGCTGTCGCGTGGTGCGGCAAACAGGCGACCGCTCCAGGGCAGACTCGCGGCCGCTGCAGAGGCAAGCAGAAATTGACGTCGTTGCATGGCGCACTCCCGTGGCGGTGATCGCTGGTCGACGGTGGAGACTGCGGGTATTGAATCGGCAGCCACCGGATCGGCGACCCTGCACTCAGCGATAGTTGAAGTCCGGCGATGCCAGCAGGAATCCGTTCCATTCCGCAGGCGAACGCGCCTGCTCCAGCGCCTCGCGCGTGGCGCTGGAAAGCGAGGGCGCAATCCAGCGATACGACGGACGCGTGTCGATCTGCGTCAGCGCCGGCAGTGGCGTGTCGTCATCGCCATCGAAGCGGAACAATTGCCTGGGTCCGCTGCCCAGCGAACGTGCCACCTCGAAACGGCGCGCCAGTTGCCCGGAGCTGGTCCACGCCTGCGATTGCAGCGACCACCCATCGGGGGTGATGCGCCCGAACAGCGGCTCGCCGAGTTGCTGCACCCAGCTCGCCATCGGCGCGGCATTGACCACCGGCTGGTCCTCGTACGCCAGCCGCAATGCCGACACCACGAACCGATTCGGATCCTTGAACTTGCGCGGTTGCGCCTGCGCAAATTCCGCTGAGTCCAGCAGGGTCTGCATCACCTTGGCGATATCGCCATCGCTGCGTTGAAACGTGTTTGCCATGCGCCCGACCAGCGCGACCGGCGGCGTGTCGCTGACAAAGTACTCGGCCAAACGCTGCGAAATGAACTGTGCGCATGCCGGCTGCCGCACCAGCAGCTGCACCGCCCGCGCGATCTCATCCAGGCCGCCGGCGGCGATGCGCTGGCCCAGCAAGGTCTTGTCGCCGGGTTGATGGCGTGCGGGATTGAATTCGAACAGTCCCTTGCGCACCACTGGCGGCTGTCCCGGCACCGCAGGCGGCAACGGCGGAGCACCCTCGGCCTTGACCGGCACCAGGCCGGCACCGGTAAGGATCAGCGCCAGTTGCTGCACGTCCTGCTGGCTGTAGCCGCCGTGTACGCCCAGCGTGTGCAATTCCATCAGTTCGCGCGCGTAGTTTTCGTTGACCTTGCCCTTGGCGTTCCTGGCGTTGTCCAGGTATTCCAGCATTGCCGGGCTTTCCAGCGTGGCCATCACCAGGTCGGCGAACTTGCCGGTGGCATGCGGGCGGATCGCGTTTTCCATGTAATCGGCCGCCATCCATTTCACCCGCCCCTTGTCGGCGTACACGCTGAAATGATTGAGCCAGAACCACACCAGCTGCTCATGCACCTGCTCCGGCGCATATACCGCGCGCAGCAGCTGCGCCTGACGCGCCTGGGTCAGCATCTGCCCGCCGCGCGCCTGCCACGCCTTGCGCAAGGCCGTCTTTTCTTCGCCATCGGGCATGCCCTGCAGGCGGATCTTGTCGGCCTCGTACTGCGTCAGCAAGGCCAGCAAGGGCGTGTGCAATGCATCGAATTGCTGCAGTTGCGCACGGATCGGCGCTGGCAAGGCTGCGTCATCGCCGGGCTGCAACAGCAACCTGCCGTAGCGCCTGGGCCCGAGCCGCTGCAGTTGGGCTGCGCTATCGGCATCCACGCCGTAGGTGGCACGCTGCAGCCAGCGCGTCTGTGCCGGCGTCAGTGCCGGGCTGGCCGCGCTGCAGGACAGTGCGAAGGCACAGCCCGCCAGCAGCCACGCCCGCTGCCATCGGTGACGGCGAGGCGTGTTCACCGGATGTGCGCTCAGCCGAGGTGTGTGTGCATTGCGCTCGAACATGCGGCTCTCCATCGCAACGGCCTGCAACCGGCCCAGTATGGTCACGCCAGCGCGCGGGGCGTTAAACGGTTGTCGGAGCGCGCCGCGACGTTGACCACGGGTTCATTCCGCCCCCCAGACCGGTCACAGTCCCGGTGGCAGGGTCACGTCGAAGCGGGCACCGCCCAGTTCCTGCGAGCGCACCACCTGCAGCTCGCCACGGTAGGCCTTGATCAGGTCCTGCACGATCGACATGCCGATGCCGTGGCCTTGCACGCGCTCGTCGCCGCGCACGCCACGCTGCAGGATCTTGGCCACGTCTTCCGGCGCGATGCCGGGGCCATCGTCTTCCACCGACAGGATCAAGCCGGCGCGGCGGCTGCCGGTGGTGGGGCCGGGCTGCGCGGTCAGCAACACGCGGCTGCGCGCCCACTTGAAGGCGTTTTCCAGCAGGTTGCCCAGCAATTCCTGCAGGTCGCCCGGCTCGCCATGAAAGCGTGCGTCGGGCGAAATATCGAACTCGCACAACACGCCCTTGATCGAATAGACCTTCTCCAGCCCGCGCACGATTTCCTCGGCGGTCGACTCGATCGGCACCGGCGCGGCAAACAGCTTGTGCCCGCTGGAGGCCGCGCGTGCGAGCTGGTAGGACACCAGGTCGTTCATGCGCCGCAGCTGCACATCCATTTCCTCGTGCAGATCGCGCTCGGACTGGCCGCTGTCGAGCTGGGTGCGCAACACCGCGATCGGCGTCTTGAGGCTATGCGCCAGATCGGCCAGCGTATTGCGCTGGCGATCCAGGTTGTCGCGCTCGCTCTCGATGAAGGCGTTGATGCTTTCGGTCAGCGGCTCCAGCTCGCGCGGATGCTGCTCGCTCATGCGCTGGATCTCGCCGCGTTGCACCTTGGTCAACTCGTTGATGACCCGCCGCAACGGACGCAGGCTCCATTGCAGGATGAAGGCCTGCAACACCAGCAGCACCACGCCGGCACTGCCGAGATAGAACCACACCGCAGTACGGAACACGCGCAGCTGCGCACCCATCGAGCGCGCATCTTCCATCACGTAGATGGTGTACGGAATCTCGCCACCGTGTTCGCGCTCGACGTAACTCACGCCCAGGCCGTAGCGATACAGCTGGCCGACGCTGCCGTCGATCTGGGTCATCTCCAAAGGGCCGATGAATTCTTCCTGGCGCGGCTCGAGCATGCGCCCGTGCGGAATGTTCGGGCCTTCGGCCGACATCGAGGTCCAGCTTTCGTCCGGGCGCACGACTTCCACGTACAGCCCGCCGCCGGGTACATCGAAGCGCGGGTCCGGCGGTTGCCCGCCGATGTACAGCGAGCCGTCGCGGACGAAATCGATATTGGCCGCATAGGCGGAGGCGTAGTTCTTCAGCCGCTCGCGCAGGTTTTTCTCGGCGGTATCGGCAAACGCCACGTCCAGCGCGTACCCCGCCAGGGCCAGGAAGGCCACCAGACTGAGGCTGGCGGCCAGCAGCTGGCGGGCCTGCAGCGAGCGTGGCCGCAAGCGTCTATACCACTTGGAGCGGCCCGGCACCTGATCGTCCTGCTTGCCGACGCGCGGACTCAGCCTTCGGTACGCGGAATGGCGAAACGGTAGCCGCGGCCGCGCACGGTCTCGATCGGCTTGAGCTCACCATCGGGGTCGAGCTTCTTGCGCAGGCGGCCGATGAACACCTCCAGCACGTTGGAGTCGCGATCGAAATCCTGCTGGTAGATGTGCTCGGTCAGGTCGGCCTTGGAGACCAGCTCGCCCGCATGCATCATCAGGTACTCGAGCACCTTGTACTCGTAGCTGGTCAGGTCCACGTTGGCGCCATTGACGCTGACCGTCTGCGCTGCCAGATCCAGCGCGACCGGGCCGCATTCCAGGGTCGGCTTGCTCCAGCCCGCCGCACGCCGCAGCAGCGCATTGACGCGCGCCAGCAGCTCTTCCACATGGAACGGCTTGACCAGGTAGTCGTCGGCGCCCTGCTTGAGGCCTTCGACCTTGTCCTGCCAGCTCGAACGCGCGGTCAGGATCAGCACCGGGAACTTCTTGCCCTCGTCGCGCAGCGCCTTGATCAGCTCCATGCCCGACATCTTGGGCAGGCCAAGATCGATGATGCCGACATCGAACGGAACCTCGCGGCCCATGTACAGGCCTTCTTCGCCGTCTTGTGCAGCGTCGACCGCAAAGCCTTCACGCTTCAGGCGCGCGGCGAGGGTCTCGCGCAGCGGAGCTTCGTCTTCGACCAAAAGGATACGCATGCACTCTCCCTAGTTACGTTGTCGGCCGGTGGCCGGGGAATTTATGAGACTGAACGCAGGACTATCTACGTCTAGTGGTTATCGTCGCGTGGTGGCACATCGGGTGGCGCCTGGCTACGCGGCGGCGCGGCCTGCGTCTGCTCCGAGTCGTACACGGTGTGCACGCGGCCATCCTTCATGTACTTGACCCGGTTGAGATTGCCCCCGTCGAACGGCACGCGCTCGGCACTGAGGATCTGTCCACCGGTGGACCGCTGCACCTGCCGGATGGTGTCCGAGAGCGTGCGACCGTTGCCGCGCGCGGACGGCGGCAACGCCTCGCGTCCCGCATGCGACATCGGATATGCCTGTCCCCACGCCGACGGCGCAGCCATGGCGGCCCCGAGGGCAACCAGGAAGACATAGCGGGCGCGGCAGAACGGCTGGGTCACAAGGAATCCTAGCGGGTTGTTCAGGAACATTCAAAATCCGTGAAATCGACCATCGGTGAAGGCATGGTCAAACCCCAGAATAGACCCAAATTCTTGATTTTTCGGGGTGAATCCCATCTGAACTTTTTAGCTTTGTGTTAACGCGGTTCAGTGAAATGAATCCGACCAGCACCTGGAGCACCGTGCGCCACCGGACCGCGCGAGCGCGCGACAGGCAGCACGCCCCGCCACAATGCAGGCATCGGAGATGCCGGTTCAACCGATGCAAGCTGCAGGCCAGTTCAGGCCACCACACGCCAGCCCTGGGTGTCGGTGCGCTGCAGGGCCTGCTCGACCAGATCCCAGCCGGCACCGGGCCGGTGCGCCCCCTCACTGAGGACCTGCCGGAACGCGCGCCCGCCCGGCTGGCCATGGAACAGCCCCAATACGTGCCGGGTGATGTGCTTCAGTGCCAGGCCGCGTTCCAGCTGGGACTCGACGTAGGGCCGCAAGGCGCGCAGCAGTTGGTCGCGAGGCTGCTCCGCGCGTCCGTTCAGGGCCGCATCCAGGCGATGCAGCACATAGGGGTCGTGGTAGGCGGCGCGGCCGAGCATGACGCCATCGGCCTGTTGCAGGTGGTCCAACGCGGTCTCCACCGCCGCGATGCCGCCATTGAGCACCACCGGCAACCCGGGGCGCTCCTGCTTGAGGCGATAGGCCCAGTCGTAACGCAGCGGCGGCACCTCGCGGTTTTCCTTGGGCGACAAGCCCTTGAGCCACGCGTTGCGGGCATGCACCACCACCATGGCCGCGCCGGCTGCGACCACCTGGTCGACGAAGCTGGCAAACGCCGCATAGTCGTCATCGTCATCGACACCGAGACGGCACTTGACCGTGACCGGCAACGTGGTCGCTGCGCACATGGCAGCGACACAGTCGGCGACCAGCGCCGGCTCGCGCATCAGACAGGCACCGAAGCGCCCGGCCTGCACCCGATCGGACGGGCAGCCGCAATTGAGGTTGATCTCGTCATAGCCCCATTCCTGCGCGATCGCGGCGGCCTGCGCCAGCAGCGCCGGCTCGCTGCCGCCCAGTTGCAGCGCCAGCGGGTGTTCGGTTGGATCGAAGCCGATCAGCCGCGCGCGATCGCCATGGATCACCGCATTGGCATGCACCATCTCGGTATACAGCCGGGCCGAGGGCGCCAGCAGGCGGTGGAAGACCCGGCAATGGCGGTCGGTCCAATCCATCATCGGAGCGACGGACAGGCGCAGGGAGGCGGCGTAGCGATCGGCGGAAACGGTCATCGACATGTGGCCGCAGCAGGCGGCCATCGGAATGCGGAACAGGATCAACAGCTTACACGGGCGTCGATGAATCCGCGGCGGCGCGGCGGCATCCTGCGGCGCTGACCTGCCGGAGCGCGGCGGCATCCTGAGACACTGACCTGCCGGAGCGCGCCGGACGTGTAGTGTCTGGAGGCGTTCGCCCGGGACCGGCGAACGCGGTACTTCTTCAGTACGGAGTGGAGCTCGTCTCGCCCAGTGCCGGCGTGGCGCCCTGCCCCTGGACGGAGGCTGCAGTTACGGGTTGCGGAAGCCCACGCGCTCTTCGGCACTCAGCGGCTTGCCGAGGGCGTGGTACGAGGCGACCAGGGTGACCAGGGCAGTACCCAGCACGGTGTAGAAGCTCCACGACGTGGCCAGCACGTGTACCTGACCGAACACCAGGGCGACCACGGCAGTGGCGGTGCACAGCACCATGGCCAGCAGGGACATCAGGAAGGGGATGGAGGGATCGAGCTTCATGGTCCGGGGGGTTCCAGTGTGCGATAGCGGAAGCATCGGCCTTCGCGGCGCTTTCTTGAACTGTTTTCAGCGGTTTTTCCGCGCCAATTTCAGGCAAGTCAGCGCGCGCTCAGACTTATGTCAAACCCTTGGCGCACAAAGGTTTCCATGTCAGGAGGCTCCTGACGCAGTGGCGGAAAAATCACCACCTCCGCCAGAGATCCAACGCGCCTGCGGCGGAAAACCGGCGGAGGCGGTGGCTGCCCTTCTGGGCGGGTCGTGGAGGCAATTGAGCAGGTCGGCGAGCCCCAGCCGATCCGGCAGCGACGATTCGCCGGGCCCGGTGCACGATGGCTGAGCTCCGAACCTGGCGGGGGCGATGCCTGCGCCTCTCGGCAGGTGATGAAGGCAGATTGCGTCGGTGGACGCGCAGCCAGCCGATCCAGGAGCGAGGATGTGGTGCGCTCGGTGCGCAACGGCTGACCCCCGAACCACGTCGGTGGTCATCGCCGAGCGGGCGTCGCCGGTACGCACCGGTAGCCCGATGGAGTGCTGCAGCGAGGCCGCCGAGGCTCCATGTATCGAGGTGCAGGACTCAGGCGATGCCGATCAGCCGATCAGCGACTCAGCCGACGGCCCCCGGGACGGAGCTGCCGTCGCAACCGCCGACAGCGCTTCGAAGACGCCCGAGCGCTAGGCGTGCAATCCGCTCGGCTGCGGCCTGCAGGCGACTGGCCTGTGCACCAGGTGCAGCGCGGTACGGCACGCTGCCGCAAGATCGCCGTTGGCTCACGCCGGCATCGGCCGCATGGCGCCTGTGCGAGCTTGCTGACGCCTGCCATCACGCACGCTTGGCATCACGCATGCCTGCCCCGCCACGCATGCCAGGCGCGCTCAGCGCACCGGGGCGGTCGCGAACTCGCCGCGTTGCAGCTTGGTCACATCGTTGCCCTGCCCGTCCTTGAGGCTGAGGTCAGCACCCTTGGCGGCCAGGTCCTTGAGCACGTCGGTCCGCTGGAACAGCGCTGCGTACATCGCCGCGGTCTGCCCGGCATTGTTGCGCTGGTCGGGGGCGCAGTCGGCCTGCATCAGGCGCTTGGCGATGCCCAGCTCGCCCTTGAAGATCGCGCCCATCAGCGCGGTGTTGCCGCGCTTGTCCTGCGCGCAGGGGTCGGCGCCGGCACTGAGCAGCTGTTCCACCGCCGGGCGCTGGCCGTGGTAGGCGGCAAGGATCAGGGCGGTGTAGCCCTTTTCGTCGCGGGTGTTGAGGTCGTAGTGCGAACGGATGAACTCGGCCAGCATGTCCTGCCGCCCTTCGCGTGCCGCGTCGAAGAAGTACTCGCGCAACTGCAGCTTGATCTGCGCCGGGTCGGCGGCGGCAGTCGTGGCGCTGGTGGACATCGGCGCCGGCGAGGCGGCGCTGGCAGCCGCAGACAGGGCTCCGAGCATCAGAAACAGCAGGGTGCGCATATGGCTCTCCCGATAGCGAAAACGGCACCGCGGCACAGGCCGCGATGCCGTGGGTGGATCAGTCCTGCAGGCTGGAGGCCAGCTGCTTGACGCGGGCCAGGTCGCCCTTGGCAACCCGGGCAACGCCGGTGCCGTACTCCGGGTCGGCCTTGTAGAGGAACGACAGGATGATGTGCTTGCTCTCGGTGTCGGTGGTGGCCAGCGACTCGCCGAAGCTCTGCACCAGATCGGCGCGATCCTTCTTGCTGTAGGAGCGGTACAACTCACCGGCCTGCTTGAAGTTCTGCTCGCGGGTGATCTTGGCCTGCTGGGTGGTGCCCGACAGCGGCAACGCGCTGTAACGCGCAGCGGTATCCTGCGGACGCGGCTCCAGCCGGCTCGGCTCGTAGTTCACGCCGCTGGTGGTGTGGCCGTTGTTGCCTTCGCCATCCTGGTTGCCGTTGTTGACGGCCACGCGCGGACGGTTGACCGGCAGGTTCAGGCCGTTGGCGCCGATGCGATACAGCTGGGTGTCGGCGTAGGAGAAGATGCGCCCCTGCAGCAGCCGGTCTTCCGACGGCTCGATGCCCGGCACCAGGTTGGCCGGCGCCATCGCGACCTGCTCGGTCTCCTGGAAGAAGTTGTCGACGTTCTTGTTCAACACCATCTGGCCGACCTTCTGCTCCGGCACGTCCGGCCAGATCTTGGTGGCATCCAGTGGGTCGAAATCGAACTTGGCCAGGTCTTCGGGCTTGAGCACCTGCACGTACAGGTCCCACTTCGGGAAATCGCCCTTCTTGATCGCACCGACCAGATCGTTGGTCAGGTGGCTGTAGTCCTTGGCCTGGACCGCGGCAACCTGCTTGGGATCGAGGTTCTTGATGCCCTGCAGCGTCTTCCAGTGGAACTTGACGTAATGCACCTCGCCCTGCGCATTGACCAGCTTGTAGGCATGGACGCCGTTGCCGTCCATGAAGCGGTAGCCGGCCGGCGTGCCTTCGTTGGAGTACAGCAGGGTCAGCGTGCGGGTGCCTTCGGGCACGTGCGAGAAGAAATCGAAGCGGCGCGAATCATCATCCAGGTTGGTGCGCGGATCCGGCTTGAACGCGTGGACCATGTCGGGGAACTTGATCGCATCGCGGATGAAGAAGGTCGGGAAATTGTTGCCGACCAGATCCCAGTTGCCTTCGCTGGTGTAGAACTTGGTGGCAAAGCCGTGCGGGTCGCGCAAGGTTTCCGGCGAGTGGTTGCCGTGCACCACCGAGGAGAAGCGCACGAACACCGGGGTCTTTTCGCCGGCACTGAATACCTTGGCCTTGGTCAGGCTGGACAGATCGGCGGTGGCGGTGAACTCGCCCTTGACGCCGGTGCCGCGTGCATGCACCACGCGCTCGGGGATGCGCTCGCGATCGAAGCGCTGCAGCTTCTGGATCAGTTGTACGTCCTGCAGCAGGGTCGGGCCATTGGCGCCGGCGGTCTGCGAATTCTGGTTGTCACCGACCTTGGCGCCGTTGTCGCGGGTCAGGACGGATTGGGCGAAGACCGGCGGGGCGATCAGCGTCGGGGCTAGCAGGGCTAGCACCATGAGGGATCCAGGGCGCATGGCGTCAGCTCGTTTGAGGGAGCTGAATCATGGCCAGCGGACCGAAGCGTGAGAAGTCGTTAGTTATGATCGCTGCGATAGACGAACATGATGACGACTACAGAGCGTGATATGCATCGCGTAACAAAGCGGCGGTACGTTGAAGATCATGCCGCTTATGCCGCAGATGCGGTGACCAAGCTGATTCACAGCGACGCACGTAGTGCGTTGGTGACTGTAAGAATACTGCAGTGCAGAAGATCGGCAGGCTCAGGAACCAGCAACAGCATGCGGTGAAAAATACGCACAGGGCCGGGTGTTATCGCCTGGTAGAAACCGAAGCACCAACACCTCGCAACGTCTTCTTGATCCAGGTATGCACGCGCGCCCCATGCGTTGACCAGCATCTATCGCATCGCAGCTGGATATCGCTTATGGTTCAAAGGCCCCCAGAACCGCCCTGTTCGTCAGGCAAACCGACGTCTGCCCGTCTGCGTGCCAGCCGCGCAGGATCCTCCAGCTCGAACAGGCTGCCGTCCGCCTTGCGCTGGGTGCCGTAGCGCTGCGGCTTGCCCGACATGATCAGATTACGATCCACGAACAATGCCATGTCTGCGGTGCTGTAAGACCCGCGCGCCACTGCGACCTCGATGCTCTTCAGGAAGCCATCGCGAAACGTGCGGTCAGTGGAGTGCTGCGCGACCAGGAAACCAGCGTGCGCCCCGTCTTCGCCGACCGACGCGACATCGGGGAAGCCGAATTTCTCGATCAATGCAGACAGCGCAGCCTGGTTTTCCCGTTGCGACGCAACCAGACGCATTGCCATGTCTTTCGCTGCGCCTTGGTTGGCCTGTAGCTGTTGCGCCGTGAAAGCACCACGAATCTGCTCGCGGATCTTCTGATCTGCATCGGCCAGTGCCAGCAGCTGTTCGCGGTAAGAGGCGTTCATGCCTGGACCACCTTGCTGCAAATTGCGATCGACTCCGGCAATCGCCCATCCCGCAGTCGTCAGCTGCCATAGCAGTACACCGAGCATCACTGTCTTCATCCGCAATCCTCCCGGATCTGAAAAGGTCACGACATCGCGTCGATAAAGCACGGCAGGGAAAGATACCGCTGCCATCGACATGCCACGCGCATTGACGGGCACGGTCATGCACCGCAAACGCGTGACAGCGGCACTCTGCGAGACGGACGGTTCATCCTCCGTGCAGGACTGGCGCAGGCTTGGCGCCGCTAGCCGATCACCCGCTTGAACGGCGGCAGCGCGTCGATGATGCGTTTGCCGTAGCGGCGCGTCAGCAGGCGCGAGTCGAGGATGATCACGCGGCCGTGGTCGCTGGAGCTGCGGATCAGGCGGCCTGCAAACTGCGTAAGCGTGCGCAGCGCGTGCGGGATGGCGATCAGGTTGAAGGCATTGTGGCCGCGGCTTTCCAGCCATTCGCTCAGGGTCGAGGTCTGCGGGTCGGTCGGCACCGCGAACGGCACCTGGGTGATGACCACGGTGGTGCAGGCATCGCCGGGCAGATCCAGGCCTTCGCCGAAGGAATTCAGGCCAAACAGTACCGAGCCCTCGCCGGCAGCGATACGGCGCAGGTGTTCGGTGATCAGCTGCGACTTGTTGCCCTCGCCCTGCACCAGTACGCGGTTGCGCTGCGCCAGCGGCATCAGGTCGGCGACCTTTTCCATCTTCCAGCGCGAGGTGAACAGCACGATGCTGCCCTTGGCGGTCCAATCGAGTTCGCGCACCAGATAACGCGCGACTTCCTTCGGGTGGCCTTCGCGGTCGTCGGGGGTGACCGGGAAATTGGGCACGATCAACTCGGCCTGGTTGGCCAGGTCGAACGGTGAGGCCAGCGAGGCCATCTCGGCGTGATCGGGCAGGCCGTTGTCGATGGCGAACGATTGGAAATCGCCGCCACCGGTCAAGGTGGCCGAGGTCATCACCACCGAATCCACTTCGTTCCAGATCATCGTGCGCAGCACCTGCGCGGCCGACACCGGCGAGCAATGGCAGATCAGATCGCCATCGCGCGAGAGGGTGATCCAGCGTGCCATCGGCGGCTGGCCTTCCTTGTCCTCGCGGCGCCAGCCGCTCCACAGATTATGCTGCTGCTCGGCCATCTCCAGGGCCAGGCCGAGGCTGCGCTGCAGGCGCTCGCGCGCCGCATCGTCCTGCTTGCCCTTGGCGATCGCACTGTGTGCGGCATGCACCCAGTTGAACAAGGCGCGGGTTTCTTCGCCGAGTTCTTCGATCGCCGGGCCCCACTGCGGCGGCAGCTTGCCGTTGGCCGCACGCCACAGGGGATCGCGCTCGCCGGGCTCGGGCTTCCATACGCGTTCGACCTCGGCATGGAAGGCCTTGAGCAGCTTGGACACGCGCGCGGCCACCTCGATGGCCTCGTTGGGCAGCAGGTTGCCGAGCTTGTCCTTGTCCACGGCGCGGTAGGCTGCGGCGATGAGGATCTGCAACCGGCCGGTGCGCTTGGCCATCTCGTCCAATGGCAGATTCGCGGCGCCCTGGTCGATCGCCACGCCGGCGATGTGGTGGCCTTCGTCGAGCACCAGCAGCATGTCGGCGGGCGGGGCGATCAAGGGCTGGCCATTCTCGGCATCGCCCAGCGACAGCGACGACAGCAGCAGTGCATGGTTGGTGACCACGATCTGCGCTTCGCGCACGTCGGTGCGCGCCTTCAGCACCGGGCATTGCGCGGCGTAGCTGCAGCGGCGGCCGGCACAGCCGGAGGCCGGCGTGGTGATGCGCAGCCGCAGCGGTACCGAGACCTGCTCGGGCGCATCGTCCAGATCGCCGTTCCAGCTGCGCTCGGCGTAGGCCTTGGCCAGGCGCTTGGCGAGATCGGCGTCGGCCGGGCTGAGCGGACGGTCGTAGAGCACCTGCTCGTCGTCGAACATGCCTTCCTGGCTGGTTTCGCCCTGCAGCTCGGCGGCGTTGCGCGTGCACAGGTAGCGGGTGCGGCCCTTGGCCAGTGCCACGGTCGCTTCCAGCCCGGTGGCCTTGAGGAAGGCCGGGATGTCGCGCTCCACCAGCTGCGATTGCAGCGCCACGGTGCCGGTGCTGATGACCAGCTTTTTCTTGGTGGCCAGCGCGATCGGCACGCCGGCGGTGAGATAGCCCAGGCTCTTGCCGACGCCGGTAGGCGCCTCGGCAATGCCGATGCCACCGGAGGTGGCCAGCGCGCGCGAGACCAGGCCGATCATCTGGCTCTGCGCCCGCCGCGTGGCGAAGCCGGGCGTGTTGGCCTGCAGCTTGGCATAAGCCTCGCGGATGCCGGCCTTGATCGGGTCGGTCAGCACACGCTGGGTGGAAACGGGCGCCGACGGCGCGGCCGGTGGGGCAACTTCATTCATCGGGCTATTTTCGCACGGACCGGCGCAACGCCTGCGACCAGCACCGCGCTCGGCTGAACGTGTTTGCTGGCGCGGGGCGGCACCGCCGCCAACCTGGTTCCAGGTGTGCACGCTACCCGGCCACCGCATGCGTCGGATCCGGTCATCGCCGGCAGGCACTGGCCGCAAGTTCTGACCCGAAGGGTCGTGCAATGGATGCCGACCGAACCACCCTGCGCTGCCTGCAACGAGCAGGCAGCGTCGCTTCACGTTGTCAGCGGCCCTGCGGCCGCCGCGGCCATGCATGGCGCGCCCAGACCAGTCCGATGAGCACCATTGCGACGCCCACCAGCAACATGCCGGCACCCACGCCAGTGGGTCCGAAGCGCTCGTACAGCAGGCCGCCGCGATTGACCGCGGCCAGCGCCTGCGGATGCAGCAGCGTCCACCCGCCCTGCCCGGCACTGACCAGCCCGACCACCACCAGCGCGATGGCCTTGAGCGGAATCACGGGCGCGGGCCGGCGGCGGGCGGCATCCGTTGCAGGCTGCCGGCCAGCGTCCACACCAGCACGCCGATGCCCACGCCTTGCACCGCCATCAGCACGAAGTGGGCGATGCTGACCACCATGCTGATCTGACGCACATTGCCTTGCTGCAGCAGCAACATCGGAATCGCCTGGAAGGCGACCTCGGCAAACAGGCAGCCCAGCAGCAGCCAGAGCGCGGCCAGCCCGGCACGCCGCATGGGGCTTTGTGGTGCACGCCACAGCAGAACCAGCCCGAGCAGCAGCGCGATCAGCATCGGCACGCGCGACAGCAGGCTGGTGACCAGGGTCAGCAGGATATCGGTGGCAGTGACGCTGCCCACCTCAGTCGGCACTGACCAGCACGGCCTCGCGCGCGCGCAGCGCGGCGTAGACCGGGTCGGTATCCGGGCGTACGCCATGCCACAGCGAGAAGCTCTCGGCCGCCTGTTCCACCAGCATGCCCAGTCCGTCGATGGCGTAGCGGCATTGCGCCGCGCGTGCCCAGGCCAGGAAGGCGATGGCGGTGGCGCCGTAGTTGAGATCCACCGCCGCGGTGAGGCTGTTGACCAAGCCCAGCGGCATGGCGAACGCGCCGGCATCGCGATCACGCCCGGCCGCGGTGGCATTGACGATCAGCTCGAAGTCGCCGAGGTCGCGCAGGTCTTCGATGTAGCGCGAGACCACCCGCCCCGGTTCGCCGAGCGCATCGCACAAGGCATCGGCACGCTCGGGCGAGCGGTTCACCACCACCATTTCGGTGATGCCCGCTTCCAGCAGCGCCGGCGCCACCCCGCGCGCGGCACCGCCGGCGCCCAGCAGCAGCACACGCCGACCGCGCAGATCCAGCCCGTGGCGGTCGGTGAGATCGCGCACCAGGCCGATGCCGTCGGTGTTGTCGCCCTGCCACTGGCCGTCGTTGCGCACCAGCGTATTGACCGCACCGGCCAGGCGCGCGCGATCGCTCAGGCCGGCCGACAACGCACAGGCGGCCTCCTTCAGCGGCAGGGTCACGTTGGCACCCTTGCCGCCTTCGTCGGCGAAGCGCTCCAGCGCGGCAGCGAACTCCTCCGGCGCTGCGTCGATGGCGGTGTAGTCCAGCGCGATGCCGGTCTGCTTCCCGAAGTCGGCATGGATGGCCGGCGACAGCGAATGGGCGACGGGGTGACCGAACACGGCATAACGGGATACGGGCATGAAACGCTCTCTGGTTGACTAGACTGTGCGCGACTTGAGACAGGAACACCGCATGCAACTTCGATGGACGCTGCTCGCGCTGGCGGCAAGTTTACTCTGCGTCCCGGCCGCGTCGGGGCTTGCCGAATTCGGCATCGAAGGCATGGGCGTGGTCTCCACCCCGGCCAACGAGGCGCGCGCCACGCTCAGTCCGGACGGGCAACGCATCGTCTGGGCCAGCGACCGCGCCGGCGGTACCGGCGGCTGGGATCTGTGGCAGGCCCGCTTGAGCGGCGGGCGCTGGCAGAACGCAGAAGTGCTGCCGATCAACACCGCGCAGGACGAGACCTCCCCGCTGTTCAGTGCCGATGGCCGCTGGCTGCTGTTTGCCTCCACCCGGCCCGGCGGTGCCGGCGGCGCGGACCTGTATCGCGCGCCGGTGGATGCGCAGGGCCGGATCGGCGCGGTGCAAACGCTGGGCGCGGCGATCAACAGCCGCGGCGACGAGCGTTCCCCGACGCTGTCGCTGGACGGTACGCGCCTGTTGTTCGCCAGCGACGGCCACGGCGGCGCCGGCGGCATGGACCTGTTCGTGGCGCGCTGGGACGGGCTCGCCTTCATCGCGCCGGTGGCGTTGAGCGACATCAACAGCACTGCCGACGAGCTGGATGCGGCCTGGCTCGGCGACGGGCGTGGGCTGGTATGGGCACGCGGTCAGCAGGACGGCCCCAGCCAGGTGTTGCTGGCGACCTGCAACAACCGCCATTACACCGTGGGCCAGGCGCTGCCGCTGTCGTTCAACGGGCCGCAGGAACGCACCTTCGGCGCGGTGGTGGATGCGGCCAAGCCGGGCGAGTTGCTGGTGACCGGCAGCGCGCGCGCACCGCGCGCGGGGCAGCTGGACATCTACCGGATGAAGGCGCCGGCGGTGGAGGGGGATACGAGCTGCCGTTGAGGTGGCGGATGTGCAGACTCAGACATGGAGCGGCCAGCCAGACCATGTCGCGCCGGTCTATGGCGAAGTGCTGATCCGGGCCCTTGGTGCAGGGCGGCTGATCAGCGATAGAACGTCTCGCCCGGTGCGTTTTCACTGCCCGGCTGTTGATCTGAGACCTGGCTGCAGGGCAGCTCAGCTGCTCTGCTGCGGCTTTGCCGAGGGGCCCTTGCCCGCCCACCATCGCGGGACACGCCGTGAATCCGTCCATGGAGGCTCTTACGCGGCATCCATGCCGCGTAAGGTCCCGCGACGGTGAGCGGGCAAGGACCTGTCGAGATGGTCGGTGTGCATGGTCAAAAGCGGGAGCGGGAGCAGGCGAGTCATATGCAGCGGTGGTTGCATGATCCTTGTGATCTAGCGGACGTGGTCTGATTTCCAAAACTTTCCGTCGAAGGCGGGCAGCAAGTGGATTGGGTTTGCCCCCTATCGCTAATAGTCATGCACACATGGATACAAGCAGCCAGACAGCTGCGTTAAGTCGTCTCGCTTAAGTCATCTCGCTTTTTGCAGTTCCATCAGCGCACGACCGACTTGGCAGGCGTGATGTCCTTACCGGTTCCGGGACCCCTGGCGGCATGGATGCCGCCAAGGAGCCTCCATGGACGGATTCACGGCGTGTCCCGGAAGTGGTGAGGGCATCGCGCCCTCGACCAACCAGGCTCTTGATTCAAGCATCGGACCGCGCCTAGACGCCGCCATGGTTGGCAGCTAACAAAACCACCGCACACGCTGCAAGGAGGGCGCGGTCGATGCTAGCTAGGACGCAGCATGTACCCGTCGTTCACCGCGATTTCTCCAAACCGTTCGCGCCCGCTTGACGACCGCACGCCACGTTTTACTAGCCGCTCCAACCCAGCGATGCAGCGGCCATGACCGCGCTCAATACACATCGCGCCGATAACGTCCCGCTGCAGTCAGGGACTCCAGCCGCGTCTCGCCCAGCAGTTCGCGCAGCGCGGCATCGACCTCACGCGCCATGCTGTCCAGGCTGCCGCAGACATGGATCACCGCACCGCGGTCGATCCAGTGGCGCAAGCTGTCGCCGGCTTCGCGCAAGTGATGCTGCACGTAGCGCTTGTGCGCCTGGTCGCGCGAGAACACCTGATCGAGCTGCTGCAGGTGGCCATGCGCCTGCCAGGCCTGCAGCTCGTCGGCGAACAGAGCATCGTGCGCGGCCTGCCGTTCGCCGAACAGCAGCCAGTGCCCGTGCACGCCGGCCAGCTCGGCCTCGCGCAGCAGGGCGCGCAAGCCGGCGATGCCGGTGCCGTTGCCGATCAGCACCATCGGCGCCTGTTCGAGGCGATGGAAACCGGGATTGGTGCGCAGCCGTGCGCGTATCTGCATCCCGACGGGCGCGTGGCAGATCAGCCAGCCCGAGCCCAGGCCGGGGCTGCCGTCGGCGGTTGTGGTCAGCCGCACCACCGCGGTCGCCACGCCGTCGGCCGGCACGCTGGCCAGCGAGTAGTCGCGGGTCGGCAGCCAGGCACAGGCATCCAGCCAGGTCTGCGGATCCGGATGCGGCGTGGGCGGGCGCGTGGGCGGCTCCGGCAGCACGCGCTCGGCGACCGCCTGCTGCAGCGGCAGCAGCTGCGCGTCGACATGCACCAGCGCGTCGGGCGGCAGCCCCCAGGCGGCCAGGCACGCGCGGACGCGGGTGTAGGCATGCGCCGGCTGCACTTCGAGAATGTCGCCGGCCTGCCACTGCGTGCCGGATGGTGGCAGCAGGTCGATCTGCCAGATCGGGGCGCCCTCGCTGCCCGGGTTCAGATGCGTGCGCGCCGATAACGTCCACTGCAGCAGGGTCGGGCGTGCCAGCGGCACGGCCGCCACCGGCGCGCCGGCAATCTGCGCCAATTGCGCATGCCATTGCGCCAGGGCCTGCGGATCGGTGTTGTCCATCTCCACCGCCGGAAACAGCGGCTGCGCGCCCTGCGCCTGCAGCCACTGCTCGATGCGCCGCGAAAATCCGCAGAATTGCGCGTACTGGCGGTCGCCCAGCGCCAGCACGGCATAGGTCAGCTGCGCCAGCGTCATGCGCTGGCGCAACAGTTCGCGCTCGAAGCCGCGCGCGGTATCGGGCGGTTCGCCATCGCCAAAGGTGCTGACCACGAACAAGGCATGCCGGGTGCCCTGCAGGTGCTGCGCGCTGAGCTGCGCCAGCGGGCGCACCTGCACCGGCAGACCGGCGGCCTGCAGATGTCCGGCCGCCTGCCAGGCCAGCCGTTCGGCAAACCCGCTCTGGCTGGCGAACCCGATCAACCAGGGCTCGGCTTGCGAGGCCGCCGGCGCACCATGCAGGACCTCGCGCGCGGCACGCAGCGCGCGCTTCTTGCGGCGGCGATCCAGATACAGCATCCAGCCGGTCACGAAGAACACCGACATGCCGACACTGGCCAGCATCACCACGATGCGGCCCGGCAACCCGAAGAAACTGCCCGAATGCAGCGGGAACATGCTGACCAGCAACTGCTGGCCGCGCGGCAGCAGCGCATAGTCCTGGCGACGCAGCAATGCACCGCTGCCCGGCTCGATTTCCAGATTGTCGTAGGCGCGATCGTGGTCGGGATGATCGGGCAGGAAGCGCACGCTCAGCGGTTGACCCGCACGCGGCGGGATGCGCAGGTCCAGGGCCGTGTGGTGCGTGGCCGGGATGGCATCCAGGGTGCGCTGCACGGCCGCGAAATCCACCGCGGCGGGGCGATGATCGCGCCCGTCGCCACGCATCGCCGGCTCGGTACCGAGCAAGGCCACCATGCCGTCGCGGTACCAGGGGTAGGACCAGGTCAGCCCGGTCAGCGCCACCAACAGATACACCAGCAGGCACCAGGTGCCGAACACCGCGTGCAGGCTCCACAGAAAGCTGCGCCCCTGCCGTCGCCATTCCACCGCCCACCAGGTGCGCAGGCTCCACCAGCGTCGCGGCCAACGCAGATACAGGCCGGAGGCGCAGAAGAACAGCAGGATCAGGGTGCTGGCACCGGTCACTGCCTGGCCGCGCTTGCCGGCGGCCAGGTGGCGATGCAGATCCTCGATGAAGGCAAACGCGCCGCTCAGTCGCGGAGCGGCGACCTTGTCGCCGGTATACGGATCGAAGTACACCCGACCGCCCCCCTTGCCGGCCAGGCGTGCGGTGGATGGACGCTTGCCGGTCGGATCGATCAGCATGCGCGTGACTGCCTGCTGTTGATCCAGGTCGAGCCGACGCAGCAGCGCATCCACCGGCAAGACCCGCTCGCCTGCCGCATGCCGCTGCGCCAATTGCGCGATGGCCGGATTGGCCAACCGCACGATCTCGTTCTCGAAGGACATCAACGCGCCGGTCAGCCCCATGACCGACAGCACCAGCCCGGCCGTGATGCCGAGCAGCCAGTGCAGTTGGAACAGGACCGTCTTGAACACGCGCGAACAACCTGAAGCCGCAGGGCTCGCCATTGTAGATGAGAATCGTTATCGCAGTTTGGCTGCGGATTTTCTTGATCCACGCCACTGACGCCATGCGATGCGGCGATGGAGATCCCCGCTCATTGCCGCATTGCCGGTATCTGCTGGTCCCCTGAAATCAGCCTGGGCAAGGCTGTCTGCACAGCACGATCCTCGCTCATCCAGGCGATTGCTGCGCTCTGCACGAAGCGCAGGCCGCGAAAGAACGCGGCCTGCGGAGTCATTGCGTCTTCGCATCAAGCCAGACCTGCAAGCGCCGGTTCCTTGCCTGCACGCCGTCACGCCACCGCATCACCGCACTCAGCCTTCCCGCAGCCAACGCGCCACCTGCGGGGCGAAGTAGGTCAGCACGCCATCGGCGCCGGCGCGTTTGAAGGCCATCAGCGCTTCCAGCACGCACTTGCGCTCATCCAGCCAGCCGTTGGCGGCCGCCGCCTTGAGCATCGCGTACTCGCCGCTGACCTGATAGGCGAAGGTGGGCACGCGGAACTCCTCTTTCACCCGCCGCACCACGTCCAGATACGGCATGCCCGGCTTGACCATCACCATGTCGGCACCCTCTTCCAGGTCCAGCGCGATCTCGCGCAGCGCTTCGTCGCCGTTGGCCGGGTCCATCTGGTAGGTGGTCTTGTCGGCCTTGCCCAGATTGCCGGCGCTGCCGACCGCATCGCGGAACGGGCCGTAGAACGCCGAGGCGTACTTGGCCGAGTAGGCCATGATGCGCACGTTGAGATGGTCCTGCGCATCCAGCGCGCGGCGGATCGCACCGATGCGGCCATCCATCATGTCCGAGGGCGAGATGATGTCCACGCCGGCTTCGGCGTGCGACAGCGATTGCCTGACCAGCGCCTCGACGGTGATCTCGTTGAGCACGTAGCCGTTGGCGTCGATGAGGCCGTCCTGGCCGTGCGTGGTGTACGGGTCCAGCGCCACGTCGGTCATGATGCCGAGTTCGGGAAAGCGCGCCTTGAGCGCACGTACCGCGCGCTGCGCCAGGCCGTCCGGATTCCAGGCCTCGGCTGCGTCCAGGCTCTTGCCGGCCGGGTCGATCACCGGGAACAGGTCGATCACCGGAATGCCCAGTTCCAGGGCCGCCTCGGCTTCGCGCAGCAAGTCGTCCAGCGACAGGCGCTCGACGCCCGGCATCGAGGCGATCGGCGCGCGGCCGGACACGTCATGCACGAACACCGGCCAGATCAGATCGTCGGTGGTCAGTGTGTTTTCGCGCATCAGGCGCCGCGAAAAGGCATCGTGGCGCATGCGGCGGGGGCGGTAGTGGGGATGGGCCATCGTGGGCTCCTGTCGGCAGCCGGCAAGTTTACGCCCGCCATCCGCCGCCGGACGCGCTGCGACGCAGTGTCGCAGCGCTGCAACAGACAGGAGCGCGCCGCGATTCATGCCAGCGTGATTCCGCCGGGGTACACGGTCGGCTCACCATAGGGACCGCATCCGGATGGCGGCGGTGCCACGCGGCGACCTTCTTCATCGCCGGCCGGTGCAAGGCCCTTCCGGCTTGCGCGACCTGCTTGGACGCCGCCGCGCCCTAGATCACACCACCGCCCAGGCTCAGGCGGATCACCCCGACCACGATCACCAGGCCGTTGAGCAGCAGACCGGTCTTGGCACGCCCGCGGTTGCCGGCCGAGGTGAACAGCAGCGCGATGGCCGCGATCAGCGCGCCCACCGCTGCAAACGGGATCAGGAACCAGTTGCCCCAGCCCAGCAACGGGATGAAGGCCAGCACCATCCACAGCAACGCCACGATGCCCCACAACAGGCTGATCAATCCCACGTGCCACCTCGCCATCAGAAGAATGGCATGAGCTTAGCGCCGCGGTCGCCAAGACGCCGTGGGCAGATGGTCACCCTGACCAACGGCGGCTTGCCGGCAGCCTCACGCGGGCATGGCTAGGGTGCGGCAAAGTCCGGCGCGATTCAGTCCGGGCGCCGGATCATAGCCATCACCGTCGTCAACAGGGGCCACATCATGAACAAGCAGGTCGTCATCGCCGCTGCGCTCGCCATGCTGCTGGCCGGTTGCGCCAGCAGTTCCAAGGTGATGCTGGGTCAGGCGCGTGCGCCGATCGATCCGGCGCAGGTGCAGGTGTATTCCAACGCGCCGGTCGGCTCGGTGGAGATCGCCCAGCTCGAATCCACCAGCGCCGCCGGCTTCGGCACCCAGGGCCAGACCGACGCGGCGGTACAACGGCTCAAGCGCGAGGCGGCAAAGCTCGGTGCCAATGGCGTGGTCATCGTCGGCGTGGGTTCGGAACGCTCCGGCGGCGGCCTGTCGGTCGGCGGTGGCAGCTACGGCGGCCGCGTCGGCGGCGGCCTGGGCATCGGCATCCCAACCACCCAGAAGCGCGCGGCCGGCATGGCGATCTGGGTGCCGGCGGGGGCGCAGCAGCGTGCTGCGCCTGATGTGCCGCCCCCAATGCGCTGAGGTGAGCCTCAAGGATTGGCAAGCATTTGCGACGGCAGCACCGCAGCAGGGCGCGATGGTTGGCTGATTCAGGCTCCATCGCGCCCTGCTGCGTTGCGCCGTCGCCAATCGCTTAGCGCTTGCCCTGCTGCGCCGGGATGAACTGCGTCTCCACCGCCTTGGCCAGCTGGTCGGGCGGTAGCAGGCCCTGGTCGAGCAGGAAGTTGTTGAAGGCCAGGCGGTCGAACTTGTTGCCGAGGATCAGCTCGGTGCGCATGCGCAGTTCCAGGATGCGGGTGTAGCCGTAGAAATAGCTGCCGGCCTGGCCGGGGGCGCGGACGGTGTAGCGGTCCAGTTCCTGGCGGGTCATCGCTGGCGAGAGGCCGACATCGTCTTCGAGCACCTGGCCTGCGCGCTCCCGGTCGATCAGGCCGAGGTTGAGCATCGGGTCGAGCATGGCGCGGGCGGCGCGCAGCAGGCGGAACTGCAGGGCGATCAGCTGGCCATCGAGTGGTTCGTACGGGACCATCTCGGCTTCGGCATACAGTGCCCAGCCTTCGACATTGACCGAGTTGAACGCGAACAGGCTGCGCGCCAGCGACACGCCACGTTCGACCATGGCGGTGAACTGCAGCTCGTGGCCGGGGCGGCCTTCGTGCGCGCTGAGCGTCCAGGCGGCCGAGCCGAAGTTGAAGTCGTCGTACTGCTCCTTCTTGGCGCCGTCGGCAGTGGGGTTGCCCAGCGGCAGCACGAACTGGCCCTGCTGGCCGGTATTGCCGATCAGCGGTGCCGGCAGGAAGTGCGGCGCCGGTTGCGCGGCGCTTTCGGCCGCACTGCCCAGGCGCATCTGCATCGGGCGATTGGGCACATCGACGATGCGCTGCTGACGGATGATCGGGTCGATCTGGTCGATCACGCCGCGGTAGTGGGTTTCCAGCTGGTCGTCGGCGATCTTGTTGCCCTTGAGCGCACGGATCACCTGCACGTAATCGCTACCCTGCACGCCCTTGGCCTTGGCCACCAGCGGCGCGAGCTGACGCATCGCCGAGCGGGTTTCCATGAATTCCAGCTGCGCGCGCTGGATCAGCTGCTGCGGGGCGATGTCGATGCCGACCTGCTTGAGCTGGAAGGCATACAGCGGTTCGGGCAGGCGGGTGTCCTTGCGTGCCTTGGGCAGCACGGTGGTGCGGGTCCAGTTCGCGTAGTCCTTGAGTTGCGTGGACATCGCCTTGAGCGCTTCGTCGGCACCGGCGATCTTGTACTTGGCGAACAGCTCGCCGATGCCGGCGACGTAGGTGTCCACGTTGGCCAGCGCCTGCTCCACTTCGCGCTCGGTCGGCTGCAGCAAGGCCTTATTGCCAAGCTGTTCCTCGTAGCGCTGGCGGGCCAGCGTGGTGGTCGGGGTCGTGCCCGGCACCAGGCCCACGTAACGCTTGAGGCGATCCAGCGCCTTGGCGCGGCGCTCGGGCACGGTCTGGTCGGACAGCAATCCATTGAGGCCGCTGAAGACCAGCTGCGGCGCGTCGTTCCACGGCAGCAGGTAGCGCTCGTTGAGCTGGCTGCCTTCGATGTTCTGCTCGGCCGCCGCGATCATGATCTGCAGATCCTGGCGCACATTGGTGTCACGCTCGGTCGCCAGCCTGGCCTGCAGCGCAGCGCGCGCCTTGCTCATCGCATCGCGGTAGCGCGCGGCGTTGTTCGGCCCCAGGTCGATGACCTGGTCGTCGTAGCCGGGCACGCCGAAGAAGCTGGCGTACTCGGGCTGGAACGGCGCCTGCGCGTTCAGCAGGATCTGTGCGTAGCCGTTGCTGGTCTGCACCCAGGCCGGCGTCGCAGGCTGGGCCTGCGCGGTTTTACCGGTCTGTGCCTGCAATGGCAGCGAGGCACCGAGCGCCAGCGCAACGGCGAGAACGAGTGGTTTCATTGGGTGGATCCGCAAGTTGAGTAGCGCGACCCTACCCATCCGCAGCCGCTGCGGCAATGCGCCTTAGGTCATGGTTCGCAGGATTGCGGCAGCGCTTGCGGGCCTGTGACCAAGCTGCAGACGTTGGGCGATTGCAGCTTGCGAGGCGATGCAGCGAACCGGTGGCGGCGATGACATCACAACGTCCTTCTGGCCCAGGTACCGGCATACGACGGCAGATCACGGTGGCGGCAGGCAAACGCCGCAGCGCGACCAACGTCGCCGCTGCGCAGCGGCAGCGCCCGCCCTTGCCACTGCAGTTGCCGCGTCCCCTGCAGCCGAGCGCCGGCCGCTCAGGGCCTCAGGCAGCGCTGGATGAAGGCCTCCGCGGTCTTGTAGCGATGCAAGGCGGTGCTGCCGGACAATCCATGCTTGGCACCGGGATAGGTCATCAATTCGAAAGCGGTACCGCGCTGCTGCAGGTCGCTCATCAACGCGGTGGAGTTGGTGAACAGCACGTTGTCGTCGGCCATGCCGTGGATCAGCAGCAGCCTGGCGCGCAGGCCGTCCAGATGGGTGGCGATGCGTGCGTCGTGGTAACCGTCCGCGTTGCTGGCCGGCAGGTCCATGTAGCGCTCGGTGTAGTGGGTGTCGTACAGCCCCCAATCGGTGACCGGTGCGCCGGCCACGCCACAGGCATAGGCCTCGCTGTGCCTGGCCAGCAGCATCAGCGTCATGTAGCCGCCGTTGGACCAGCCCTGCACGCCGATGCGGGCCGGATCGACCCAGCGCTGCGCCTTGAGCCAGGCCACACCCTGCAATTGATCGTCCACTTCGACGGTGCCCTGCCTGCCGTACAGCGCACCACCGAAGGCACGCCCGCGTCGCGGCGTGCCGCGGTTGTCCAGCGAGAACACCACGTAGCCGCGCTGGGCCAGATACTGATCGAACAGCGCATCGCCACGGCTCGGCCAGGCATCGAGCACGGTCTGCGCGGCGGGGCCGCCATACACGTACACCATCACCGGATAGCGCTTGGCCGGGTCGAAGTTGTCCGGTTTGATCAGGCGATACTGCAGCGGCGTGGTGCCGTCGGCAGCGGTGAGCGTGCCGAATTCCACCGGGCGCTGCGCGTCGCGGTATCTGGCGTAGGGGTGCTGCGGATCGGCAAGGTCATTCTTCAGCAGCGTGGCGATTTTTTCGCCACTGGCGCGGAACAGCTCGATCTGTGGCGGCGTGCCGGTATTGGACCAGCTGTCGACATACACGCTGGCATTGCCGGCGAAGCTGGCCGCGTGCGTGCCGCGGGGCGTCGAACGTTTTTCGATCGCACCGCCGGCCAGCGGCACGGCGTAGATGTGGGACTGCGTCGGCGCTTCCTTGCTGGCAGAGAAGTACACGATACCGGCGTGCTCGTCGACGGCGAGCAACGCATCGACCACCCAGGCGCCGGAGGTCAGCGCGGTGAGTGTGCGCCCGTCTTCCGATGCCAGGTAAAGATGCTCATAGCCGCTGCGCTCGGAGTTCCAGACAAAGCGGCCATCCTTGAGAAAACGCAGATCGTTGTGGAGTGGCACCCAGGTCGGCGAGGTTTCGGTGATCAGCACGCGCTGCTTGCCGCTGGCCAGCGTGGTTTCGATCAACTCCAGGGTTTTCTGGTCGCGCGACTGGCGCTGGAAGGTCAGCCGCTGCGCATCGCGCCAATCCACCCGCGCCAGGTAGATATCCGGGTTCTTGCCCAGGTCGATCCACTGCGGCTTGGCTGCAATCCGCGGGGCGATCACGCCGAGCTGCACGGCCACATTGGGCTGGCCGGCCTGCGGATAGCGCTGCTCGATCACCTCGGTGTGGTCGGCGTAGACTTCCGGGCGCTTCTGCACCGGCACGCCGGATTCGTCGATGCGCGCGAAGGCGATCGCCGAGTCGTCAGGTGCCCACCAATAGCCGGTGTGGCGGTCCATTTCCTCGTCGGCAACGAACTCGGCCACGCCGTTGCCGATGGTCTCGCTGCCGTCGCGGGTCAGTTGCAGCTGCTTGCCGCTGGCCAGATCGATCACCCACAGGTTGCGCGCGCGTACGAAGCTGACGAAGCCGCCCTTGGGCGAGAGCTTGGCATCGGTGGCGAAGCCTTCGCCATGGGTGAGCTGGCGTACCGCGGCGCTGCCGGTCTTGCGCAGGTCGTACAGGTACAGCTCGCCGCCGAGCGGAAACAGCAACGCCTGCGCGTCCGGTGCCCACTGGTAATCGACGATGCCATTGAACGCGGCGATGCGCTGGCGTTCGCGGCGGGCCTTTTCGACATCGCTCAGGACTTCAGTGCCAGGCAGGACCACCTTGGAATCGACCAGCAGCCTTGTCTGGCCGCTGGCGATGTCGTATTCCCACAGATCCAGCTGGTTGCGGTCGCTGTCCTTGCCGCGCAGGAAGCTCACGCGCGAACCGTCGGGGGCGACCTTGGGTTTCATCAGCGTCGGGCCGGACAGCGGCAGCGGGCCGGTGATGGCCTCGAGGGTGAGTTTTTCGGCGTGGGCAGTGGGGATCGTGCTGAGCATGAGGGCAAGGGCGGCGAACAGGGCGCGCATCGAAGATCCTGTCTTGAGATAACCCACAGGATGCGGGCGCGAGGGGTGTTTGAAAAGCGCGGCGATGGTGCGTGTGCGGTGAAGAACTGTGCGCGGGTGCGGGGCTCGCTGCGCCGGGTCTGTGTCGCGCGCGATTGATGCACGCGCGTGCCGCTGCCGGGTCCTGAGCTGGGTGCGGTTGTTGCTGCGCAGTTGCGCTGGTGACCGCTGTCGCCGCGTGTCCTGGTGCGCAGGCGCACCGGCCGCTTTGCCTCAGCGCTTGCCGAACAGATGCTTGCGTTCTTCCTCGCCCAGCGGCTTGCCGGCATCGGGATTGACCTTCTCCGTCAAGGCGTACGCGCGCTGCGTGGCCGGGCGCGCGGCGATGGCGGCGTGCCAGCGTTGCAGATGCGGGAACGCGGCGTAGTCCGGCTTGAGGTCGGCATAGACCTCGATCCACGGATAGCTGGCCATGTCGGCGATGCCGTAATCGTCGCCGGAAAGGAAGGCGTGGCTGGCCAGGCGCGTGTCGAGCACGCCATGCAGGCGGCGCACCTCGGCGTTGTAGCGCTCGATCGCGTAGGGAATCTTTTCCGGCGCATAGACGTTGAAGTGGCCCATCTGGCCGCTCATCGGCCCCAGCCCGCCCATCTGCCAGAACAACCATTCCAGCGCGGCGATGCGGCCACGCGCATCGCGCGGCAGGAAGCGGCTGGTCTTTTCGGCCAGGTACAGCAGGATGGCGCCGGATTCGAACACGCTCTGCGCGGGACCGCCGCCGGCCGGTGCGTGGTCGACGATGGCCGGCATCTTGTTGTTGGGCGAAACCTGCAGGAACGCCGGCGCGAATTGCTCGCCCTTGCCGATGTCGACCGGCTTGAGCGTGTAGTCCAGCCCGGCTTCTTCCAGGAACAGGGTGACCTTGTGGCCGTTGGGGGTGGGCCAGTAGTACAGGTCGATCATCATGCGCTCCAGGTCGTAAGGGGTGGTTCGGGGGACAACTGACACGCAAGCTGGGCCGTCTTCGATCACGCAACAGCGCCAGGCCGGGCTCCCGCATGCGGGTAGGCCGCATCCGTGCAGCAGGCTCGCATGAGCGGCATCTGCCATCCGCAGGGCCGGCAAGCTGCCGTGGAATACCAAGGGTACGGGCAAGCGATCGCCCTTGTCCGCCTGTGGCGGCACCCGTCGTGGAACGGTGTGTGGCGTCCTCGGCTCGCGGCCGATGCTGCAGTGCAAGTTGACTTGGTTAAGCCAGCGCTAACAAATGCGCGATTGCTGTTCGACCTTTTGCCTGTTCCGCTCGGGGCCGGCTTTCCTTGCTTGGGGATGGAATCATCGTGAGAGAGCTACGCACCCTGCCGCGCACGCGGCGCTTGACGTCTGCCTTGCTGTTCGCATTGTCGACGCCGCTTGCCGCGCAAACCGCGCCTGCACCGCAGTCGGCCTCGACCGTGCCCGGTTCCAGCCAGGCCGACCCTGCCACGCTCGATACCGTCCAGGTCAGCGGTATCCGCGGCAGCCTCACCTCGTCGATGAACGTCAAGCGCGATGCGCAGGGCATCGTCGACGGCATCGTGGCCGAGGACATCGGCAAGTTCCCCGACACCAACCTGGCCGAGTCGCTGCAGCGCATCAGCGGCGTGTCGATCGACCGCTCACTGGGCGAAGGCTCGCGCGTCACCGTGCGCGGCGTCGGCCCGGACTTCAACCTGGTGCTGTTGAACGGCCGGCAGATGCCGGGCGCCAGCATCGAAGAATCCAACGCCTCCAACTCGCGTGCGTTCGACTTCGCCAACCTGGCGTCGGAGTCGATCTCCGGCATCGAGGTGTTCAAGACCAGCCGCGCCAGCACGCCCACCGGCGGTATCGGTGCCACCATCAACATCAAGACGGCCCGGCCGCTGGACAACCCGGGCCTGCATGCCAACGTGGGCCTCAAGGGCGTGCACGATGCCTCCAACGAGAACCTGCCCGGCCGCCTGCAGGGCGATGCGCTGACGCCGGAAATCTCCGGCATCTTCAGCACCACCTCGGACGATGGCCGCTTTGGCGTGTCGTTGAGCGGCAGCTACCAGGAACGCGACTTCGGCTACAGCCAGGTCGGCGTGCCCAATGGCTGGCGTTCGTTCCGCGGCGATTCCACCGCCTACGGCACCATCCCTCAGCCGGGGACGGCGGGTTCGGAGAACATCGCCAACCGCCCCGGCCCGAACGATATCTACTCGGTGCCGCAGAACCTCAACTACCGCGTGGTCGGCGTCGAGCGCCAGCGCACCAACGGCCAGCTGGTGCTGCAGTACAAGCCGCTGGACAACGTCACCACCACGCTGGATTACACCTACTCGGAAAACAAGATCCAGCAGCAGCGCAACGAAATGTCGGTGTGGTTCAACTATGGGCCCTCCGCCAGCGCCTGGACCAACGGCCCGGTGGCCGGTCCGATCACCTATTCGGAAATCGTCAACCCGGCCACCAGCGATCTGGCCACCGCCGGTTCCAACGCGGCCACGCGCAACCAGAACAAGTCGCTGGGCTTCAACGTGGATTGGGCGGTGAACGACCAGTTCAAGCTCAACTTCGACATCCACCGCTCCACCGCCGAAGCCGGCGCGGACAGCCCGGACGGGTCGAGCAATTCGCTGGGTGTGTCCGGCTTTTACCGCGGCACCTCGGTGGTGGATTTCAGCAAGGATTTCCCGGTATTGCAGCAGCAGCTGGGCTTCGGCCTGACCGGGCTGGATCCGTCGCGCACGCTGGTCACCGGCTCGGCGTTCCGCAACAGCTACATGAAGTCGGAGATCGACCAGGCGCAGGTCAACGGCGACTTCACCTTCGAAAACTATTCGCAGCTGAAGTTCGGCATCGGCAGCACCGAGGTCAAGAACCGCTCGGCGTTCTCCAATGTGCAGCGCGATACCTGGAACGGCAACGGCACCGCAGCCGACTATCCGGACGACTTGTGGATCCCCAGTGCGTTTGCGCAGTACTTCGACGCGATCGACGGCAGCGGCAATCCGGCGCAGTTCAACCAGCTGTTCCTGTTCGACTTCGAACGTGCCCGCCAGGCGGCCGCGCAGGTGGCCGGCGACGATGCGCTGTACCGCACCTCGCCGGTGTTCACCACCGACCGCCGCGTGACTGAAAAATCCAAGAACGCCTATTTGCAGTGGAACAACAGCTGGGACGATCTGCGCGTGCCGATCAGCCTGGCCGCCGGTGTGCGCTACGAAGAAACCAAGGTGGACGCACAGGCGCTGGTGCCGGTGGCGGTGGGCATCGACTGGGTCGCCAACAACGAGTTGCCGATTCGTGTGGCCAATTCGGCGTTCGCCAGCGACAGCGGCAAGTACGAATACTGGCTACCCAGCCTGGACCTGAGTTTCAAGCTCACCGAAGACCTGGTGCTGCGCGGCAGCTACGGCGAAACCATCGGCCGGCCCGGCTGGGGCGATATCCAGGGCGGGCAGACGCTCAGCGAGATCGCGCGCGTGGAAGGCGGCACCGGCCGGGAAGGCAACCCAGGCCTGAAGCCACTGCTCTCGCACAACATCGACCTGTCGCTGGAGTGGTACTACAGCGATGCCAGCTACGCCTCGGTGGGCTTCTTCCGCAAGAACATCGACAACTACATCGGCGTGACCACGCGCAACGATACCTCGCTGGGCTTGAATACCCCGATTGGCGGCACGTACTGGAACGAAGCGCTGGCCAATGGATGCGCCTCGGCCGACCTGACCTGTATCCGCAACTACATCTTCCGCAACCGTAACGGTTCGCCGGGCGTAGTGCGCGCGGCCGATGCCAACGGCAACGCCACCGGCGTGATCAGCGGGCAGCCGGGCGATCCGGTGGCCAACTTCGCCATCACCGCGCCGGCCAACCAGCGCTCGGCCTCGCTGGACGGTTGGGAATTCAACCTGCAGCACATGTTCGGCGCCAGCGGCTTTGGCGTGTCGGCCAACTACACCATGGTCGACTCCGGGCTGACCTACGACAATGCGGTGATCGGCGAGCAGTTCGCGCTGGAAGGCCTGAGCGATTCGGCCAACGTGGTCGGCTTCTACGACCGCGACAAGTGGCAGGTGCGTGCGGCCTACAACTGGCGCGACGAGTTCCTGGCTGCGCGTTTCGACGGCGGCACCCAGCCCAACCCGGTCTATACCGAAGCCTATGGCCAGCTGGATCTGAGCATCGGGTACCAGTGGAACGAGAACCTGTCGCTGAGCCTGGAGGCGATCAACCTCACCGACGAGGTGCAGCGCCAGCACGGCAGGCAGAAGAACCAGATCGTCTACGCCACCCAGACCGGCCCGCGCTACATGCTGGGCCTGCGCTACAAGTTCTGGTGAGGCAGCGCGTTGATCATGCAGTGATGTACTTTTAAGCGCTCTCGGCAGCCAGTCTGCCGGAGCGTCTCGCACGGCTCTCTCGTGGCAAGTCCCGGATGCGACGCATCCGGGACTTGCCATGCCCAAGCAACTGTCCAAGCATGGGCCACGCGCCCCGCGTGATGTGTCGCCCCCCCATGACCAATGCCGTGTTGTTGAACAATCTCGATCACCGCGACCTGCGCGTGATCACCGCCCATGGCGCCGCCTATGGCGATGACGTGATGTCGGCGGCGACGTTTCCGCAGGAATTCCGCCAGCTGCAGGGCCAGTACCCGATCGTGTTCCACCGCAGCGACAGCGGGCGTTTTCAGCCGCTGGCCCTGCTGGGATTGCGCCTGGGCGAGAACCTGTTTCTGGATGGCGCGCGCTGGGATGCGCCGTATGTCCCGCTGGCAATCCAGCGCCAACCGTTCCTGATCGGCGAGCAACCGGACGGGCCGATGGTGCACGTGGATCTGGACAGCCCGCGCATCAGCACCCAGGCAGGCGAGCTGCTGTTCCGCGAACACGGCGGCACCACCGATTTCCTGTATCACATCAGCCAATTGCTGCGCACGCTGCACGACGGGCTGGCGGCGAGCGATGCCTTCGTCGAGCGCCTGCTGCGCTACGAGTTGCTGGAACCGTTCGTGTTCGAAGCCACGCTCGACAACGGCCTGGACTGCCGGCTGGCCGGCCTGCACACCGTGCACGAAGAACGCCTGCGCGCGCTCGGCAAGACCGCGCTGCTGGACCTGCACCGGCATGGCGATCTGGAACCGCTGTACATGGCGGTGGCCTCGATCGCGCAATTCCGCCACCTGCTCGACCGCCTGCAGCGCCGTCATGCTGGCTGAGCCGCGCGCCATCGAAGAGCGACACGGGCTGGACCCGCAGCAGCCGGACCCGGCCGTGCTGCGCTCCACCACGCCGCTGGTCTTGCGCGGGCTGGTGCGCGACTGGCCGCTGGCGCAGGCCGGCGCGCGCTCTGCGCAGGCGGCCGCTGCCTACCTGCGCGGCTTCGATCGCGGCGAAGCAGTGGTGGCGCAGGTCGGCCCGCCGGAGATCGATGGGCGATTGTTCTACAACGCGGACATGAGCGGTTTCAATTTCCGCCCCGAGCGGGTGCCGCTGGCGGTGGTGCTGGACACCCTGCTGCGCGACCTGCACGACCCGCAGCCACCGGCGATCTATGTCGGCTCCACCACGCTGGACACCTACCTGCCCGGCCTGCGCGCGCACAACCCGATCGCCCTGCCGCAGGCGCAGCCGCTGGCCAGCATCTGGATCGGCAACCGCACCCGCATCGCCGCCCACCAGGACCTGCCCGACAACCTGGCCTGCGTGGTCGCCGGGCGGCGCCGCTTCACGCTGTTTCCGCCGCAGCAACTGGCCAACCTGTACATCGGCCCGCTCGATCTCACCCCGGCCGGGCAGCCGGTCAGCCTGGTGGATATCGCCGCGCCGGACCTGCAGCGCTTTCCACGCTATGCGCAGGCGCTGGAACACGCGCTGGTGGCCGAGCTGGAACCGGGCGATGCGTTGTTCATTCCCAGCATGTGGTGGCATCACGTGCAAGCGCTGACGGCGTTCAACGTGCTGGTGAATTTCTGGTGGCGGCAGAGCCCGGCCTACATGGATTCGCCGATGAACGCGCTGATGCTGGCGCTGCTCACCGTGCGCGACCTGCCAGCGGAACAACGCGCGATCTGGCAGGACGTGTTCGACCATTACGTGTTCGATGCTGACGCGGACACCGCCGCACACATGCCCGAGTCTGCGCGCGGGGTGCTGGCGCCGATGGACGAGGCCCGTGCCCGCAGCCTGCGCGCGCGCTTGCTGCAACGCCTGAATCGCTGAGGATCCGACGCCATGACCGACACCGCCCCTTCCGACCCACGACAGCGCCCGGTGCGCCGCGTCGTCATCGCCGGTGGTGGCACCGGCGGCTGGATGGCCGCCGCCGCCTTGTCCAAGGTGCTGGGCCGGCACCTGCAGATCACCCTCGTGGAATCGGACGAGATCGGCACGGTGGGCGTGGGCGAAGCCACCATCCCCAGCCTGGTCACCTTCCATCGCCTGCTGGAGATCGACGAGGCCGCGTTCATGGCCGCCACCCAGGCCACCATCAAGCTCGGCATCGGCTTCGAGCACTGGCGCGATGTCGACCGGCACTACATCCATTCCTTCGGCCATACCGGCACCGATCACTGGAGCGCGGGGTTTCATCATTTCTGGTTGAAGGGCCGGCAGCGTGGCGTGGCACACGACTTCGGCGACTATTGCCTGGAGCTGCGCGCCGCGCAGGAAGGGCGCTTTGCGCATCTGCCCAACGGCGGCATGAATTACGCCTATCACCTGGACGCCGGCCTGTACGCGCGCTTCCTGCGCCGCTTCAGCGAAGGCTTCGGCGTGCGGCGCATCGAAGGGCGCATCGGCAGCGTGGAGACCGACGCGCACAGCGGCTATCTCACCGCGCTGACGCTGGACAACGGCACGCGGGTGGAGGGCGATCTGTTCCTGGATTGCACCGGCTTTGCCGGCCTGCTGATCGGCAAGACGCTGGGCGTGGGCACGGACGATTGGTCGCAGTGGCTGTTTGCCGACAGCGCGCTGGCGGTGCAGACCGAATCGGTCGGCGCGCCGGTGGCCTACACCCGCTCGCGCGCCGATCAGGCGGGCTGGATGTGGCGCATTACGCTGCAGCACCGGGTCGGCAACGGCATCGTGTATTCCAGCCGCTACATGTACCAGGACAGCGCCGCGCAGGTCCTGCAGCGCAATCTCAGCGGCCGCGCGCTGACCCCGCCGCGCGCACTGCGCTTCACGCCCAATCAGCGGCATAGGGTGTGGGAAAAGAACTGCGTGGCGCTGGGGCTGGCCAGCGGCTTTCTGGAGCCGCTGGAATAGACCAACATCCATCTGATCCAGCGCGGCATCATCCGCCTGATGCAGACCTTCCCGCAGGTCATCAGCTATGTCGATATCGCCGAATACAACCGCCAGGCCGCTGCGNTTTCCAGCTTCGCTCCATCGCGCGGCTTTTTTCTGTCGCGGCTGTGGTAGCGCTAACATTTTGCGCAGCTTGGGTCGGATCTTGCGCGCGCAGTCGCTCCGGGCGCCGACCGCGCGCGTGCACGCCCGACTATCTCTTATACACATCTAGATGTCTACCAGAGACAGGTGATGTATCGAGCGGCATGCAGACGTCCTTGCGTGCAAACAGCGGGTGACTATACCGCTGGCGGCGACATCGGCGCAGCGTCCGGGGTTGATGTGGCGCATTCCGCTGCAGCACCGGGTCGGCAACGGCATCGTGTATTCCAGCCGCTACATGGACCAGGACAGCGCCGCGCAGGTCCTGCAGCGCAATCTCAGCGGCCGCGCGCTGACCCCGCCGCGCGCACTGCGCTTCACGCCCAATCAGCGGCATCGGGTGTGGGAAAAGAACTGCGTGGCGCTGGGGCTGGCCAGCGGCTTTCTGGAGCCGCTGGAATCGACCAACATCCATCTGATCCAGCGCGGCATCATCCGCCTGATGCAGACCTTCCCGCAGGTCATCAGCGATGTCGATATCGCCGAATACAACCGCCAGGCCGCTGCGGAAATCACCCATATCCGCGATTTCGTGATCCTGCATTACCACGCCACCGACCGCCGCGACACGCCGTTCTGGCGCGACTGCGCGGCGATGGACATCCCCGACACGCTGCGCCACCGGGTGGAGTTGTTCCGCCAGAGCGGGCGCGTCTTCCACCAGGCCAACGAGCTGTTTGCCGAGAACTCCTGGGTGCAGGTGATGCTGGGCCAGGGCATCACGCCGACGCAGCATCACCCGGTGGCCGACCTGATGGGCGATGCCGAGCTCCGTCATTTTCTGGAGACCATCCGCACACGGGTCGATGCCGCCCTGGTGCGGCTGCCTGCGCATGCGGACTTCCTGCGGCGCTATTGCCCGGCACCGCTGCCCGAGCCGGCCACGCGGCTACCGGCCGATACGGCACCGGCCACCGCAGCGCGATGAATTTCGCGCCCGGCAGGTGCCCCCCTTGGCTTGAACCGCCCCGGCAATGCTAGATTGCCGCTTTGCCAGCCATTGCGGGAACAATGGCCGGCGCTCGCCGCAGCATCTTTTTGCAATCGGGGTAAGGGGGACGCATGTTGGATCTGACACAGGGCCGTATGGCACGCCGGATCGCGCCGGTCATTTTGTTGGTCGGCCTGGCCGCCTGCTCCAGGCAGGACGACAAGGCCGCCACCACCGCGCCTGCCACCGGCGCCACGCCTGCGGCACCGGCCGCCGCGCCAACGCCGGCCACGGCGGTGTCGCCGCAGGTGCAATCGATGGCTGCCGACCAGTTGCGCGCCTCGGCCACCAAGGCCTTGCAGGACAACCGCATGTACGCCCCGGCCGGCGACAACGCGGTGGAGTACTACCTGGCCCTGCGTGAGAAGCAGCCGCAGGACGCCACCGTCAACAGCGCGCTGACCGACCTGCTGCCGTACACGCTGATCGCCGCCGAACAGGGCATCAGCCGCGAAGAATTCCCCGAGGCGCAGCGCCTGATCGCGCTGATCGAAAAGGTCGACCCGAAGGCACCGGCACTGCCGCGCCTGAAGAGTGGCCTGGACACCGGCATGAAGACCGCCGCCAGCCGCTCCGAGCAGGATGCCGAGCAGGCCAGGAAGCTGGTCGAGGACAAGGCCAAGCAGGCCGCCGAGCAGAAGCGGCTGGCCGAGCAGCAGACCCGCGAGGCGGCCGCTGCGCAGCAGATCGCCGCGCAACAGGAAGCCTCCCGCCAGCAGAGCGCCGAGGCCGACCGCCAGGCCGCCGCACGCCGTCAGGCCGAGACCCCGGCGCCCGCGCCGACCCCGGCCGCCCCGCGCCCGGCACCGGCAACTGCCGCAGCTGCACCGGCCGCGCAGTCGCTGCGCCCGATCAGCACCCCGGCACCGCGTTACCCGCCGGAAGCGCTGCGCGCCGGCACCTCCGGCGAAGTGCTGGTGGAAATCACCGTCGGCACCGACGGCTCGATCACCGCCTCGCGCGTGCTGCGCGCCACCCCGCCGCGCGTGTTCGACCGCGAAGCGCTCAACGCGGTCAAGCGCTGGCGCTTCGAACCGGTGGCTGCACCGGTGACCACGCGGCGCACGCTGTCGTTCAATCCGGGGGGTTGAGCGGGTGGCTGGGCGATCAGGTAGTTCTGCATGCGGCTGAGTGAGTGAGTCCGTTGATTGCTTGATTGCTTGGTCGTTGATTCCTTGATTACTTGGTCGTTGATTGCTTGGTCGTTGATTGGTTGATTGGTTGATTGGTTGATTGGTTGATTGGTTGATTGGTTGATTGTTGGCTCATGGCTCATGGCTCATGGCTCATGGCTGCCGATGATCGATGCACTGCACTCCCGGCGAATGTTGGGCACCCAACAAAAAGCCCGCAGCGATGCGGGCTTTTTGTTGGCTGGTGATCCGTACCCTCATCCGCCCTTCGGGCACCTTCTCCCGGGGGGAGAAGGATTAAAGCCCCTCTCCCCTCGGGAGAGGGGTTGGGGTGAGGGTACGGCGACCAGGTGGACGTCACGCACTACGTAGACAACAAGGACGTTCAATCATTCAACATCAACATGCGTCACCGTGCATTCGTATTGGCAATCCGCCCCCGCATCCGCCGCTGCGCGCCGCCTTCTTCCGGTGGGACTAGTAACATCAGCCGGAAATCGCCAGCCGCTCCTGGTGATAACGTCGCACCGCCGCGTACCACAACACTGCGGCCACACCGAAGCCCGCCAACAGATACACCGCCCAGGTCTGCGCGTTGATCTGCTCGTGGCGAATCACCTTCAGCAGCATCTGGTTCTGCGCCAGGAACGGCACCGCGAAATGCCACAACTGCGTCTTCAACGGGTACGCCATCAGCGCATAGCCGGGCAGCATCGGCAGCAGCAACAGCCAGGTCATGTGCGCCTGCGCTTCCTTCATGCTCTTGGCGGCGGCGGCCAGATAGGTCAGCAGCGAGGTGCCGATGAACAGCATCGGCACCAGGATGAACAGCATCTGCAGCATCGGCACGACGCCGACATTGAGCTGGCGCCCCAGGTTCGACGTGGACAGCTGCGCGCTCACCTTGAACGCCAGCAAGGTCAGCAGCAACGACAGCATGCCGATCACGCAGGCGGCGGCGATCTTGCCGCTGACGATCGCGCTGCGCGGCGCCGGCGTGGCCAGCAGGGGTTCCAGCGACTGGCGTTCGCGCTCGCCGGCGGTGGCATCCAGGATCAGCGAGGCACCGCCCAGGAACGAGGTGATCACCAGCAGCACCGGGAGCAGCATCGCCATCATCTGGCCGCGTTTGGCTTCGGCGGTGGCCAGGTCCTGCGCGGCGATTTCCAGTGGCCTGCCCACCTGCGCATCGATGCCGCGCGCCAGCAGGCGCAGTGCACCGACCTGCTGGCTATAGCTGCCGAGCGCAGCCTGCAGCCGCAGGCTCGGTACGTCGGCCTCGCGCCGCGTGCTGTCCTTGATGATCTCCACCAGGGCCGGGCGCCCGGCGCGCCAGTCGTCGGCGTAGCTGGCGCTGATGCGCAATGCCACATCCACATCCTGGTTGCGGATTGCGGCGGTCAGATCGGCCGGCGCAGCGACCGCGTTGAGCCCCTGCGCGGCCAGGAAGCGCACCAGATTGGGCGCATTCTCGCGGCCGAGCGTGGGGATCTCTAGCGGCTTGTCGATCTGGGTACGCACGCGGCTTTCGCTCAGTGCGCCCATGCCCAGGATCAGGATCGGATACAGCAATGGCGACAGCAGCAAGGCCAGTGCCAGGGTGCGGCGATCGCGGCCGATGTCGCGCAGTTCCTTGCGCAGCACCGTCCACAGCGTGGACAACAACGATGTGGTGCTCATGCGTGCAGTCCCTCGTCCGAGCCGATCGCCTTGACGAAGGCGTCTTCCAGATTGTCTTCCCCGGTGGCGGCGCGCAGTTCGTCGGCGCTGCCGCAGGCCACCACCGTGCCCTTGGCAACGATGACGATGCGGTCGCACAGCGCCGCCACCTCCTGCATGATGTGGCTGGAGAAGATCACGCAGCGGCCCTCGGCCCGCAGTTGCTGCAGAAAGCCGCGCATCGCGCGCGTGGTCATCACGTCCAGCCCGTTGGTGGGCTCGTCGAGGATGACGTTGCGCGGGTCGTGCACCAGCGCGCGTGCAATCGCGGTCTTGGTGCGCTGGCCCTGGCTGAAGCCTTCGGTCTGGCGATCGAGAATGTCGTCCATGTCCAGCGCTGCCGACAGCAGGCGCGTGCGCTCGGCGATGCGCGTGCGCGACAGGCCGTGCAGCTCGCCGAAGTAGGCGATGTTCTCGCGCGCGGTCAGCCGCTTGTACACGCCGCGCGCATCCGGCAACACGCCCAGTGCGCGGCGCACGGTCACCGGGTCGCGGGTGGCATCCACGCCATCGACCGTGACGCTGCCCTGGTCGGGCGACATCAGCGTATAGAGCATGCGCAAGGTAGTGGTCTTGCCGGCGCCGTTGGGGCCGAGCAGGCCGGTGATCTGGCCATCGGCGGCACTGAAACTGACCCCATCGACGGCCTTCACCGGCCCGGTCTTGGTCTTGAACGCTTTGTGCAGGTTGTCGACGACGATCATGCGTGCGCCTCCGTGGCGTGGTCGGTACGGCTCATGGTTCCCATCCGTTGAACGAGGTAAACGCGGGCACGGTGTTGAGGCTGGCCACGCACTGCGCATCCAGTGCCTTGGCGTTGGCGGTCTGCAGGAACTGGCCCAGCAGCTTGGGCATGCAGCCGAGGCGAAAGACGCCATGGCCCTGCCCCGGCGCCACCAGGTGGCGGCCATTGGGCAGGCCCTGCAGTACACGTTCGGCATAGCGCGGCGGCGTCACCGGATCCAGCTCGCCCGACAGCAGCAACACCGGCAGGTTGGACTTGAACGGCGCGGCCTCGGCAGCCGGAGTCGGCTTGGTCGGCCAGGCCGTGCAGGGTGCGAAGAACATCTGCGCCACGTCCGCGCCCAGCAGGGTGTCGTCCTTGCCGGCTGGCGGCACGTAGCGGCCGGCGTCTTCGCTGCACAGCACCGACCACTGCATCGGGCGATTCATCTGGTCGGACATGTCCGATGCGCTCATCTGCGCCAAGGCCATCAGCGAGGCGTAACGGCCCGCCGCCGCCTCGTCCAGCACCAGCGGCAGCAAGGAAGCGGTTTCCGGCGCATACGAAAACCCGAATGCCAGGCCGACCACGGTATCGGCCGTCACCTGTTCGTGGTGCAGTTCACCGGTGCGCGGATCGCGGTAATCCACTGCAACCGGCGCCTGCCGCAGGCGCTCCACCACCTGCCGCAGCTGCGTGCGCGTGTCCACCGGAAAGCGCTTGGCGCAGGCGGCTTGCTTGCGACATTGGCTGGCCTGCAACGCGATCGCATCTTCGAACGTCCGCGCGAATTCGCCGCCGATCACCAGATCGTTCGGCGCCACGCCATCGATCACCAGCGTGCGCGTGTGCTGCGGGTAGCGCGCCGCATAATGCTGTGCGACACGGGTGCCGTAGGAGCCGCCGACCAGGTTCAGCGTCTGCACGCCCAGCGCCGCGCGCACCGCCTCCAGATCGCCGATGGCCTCGGTGGTGGTGAAATAGCGGGGATCGGCATCGTTGCGCAGTCCCTGTGCGCACTGGCGTGCGTAATCGGTCAGTTGCCCGGCGGTGGCGGCGCTGCTGTTTTCCAGCATGAGCGGCTTGCCGGCGGCATCGCGGCACTCCAGCGGATGCGAACCGCCGGTCCCGCGCTGGTCGACCAGGAAGATGTCGCGCTGCTTGCGGACTTCATGCAGCCCCATCTCCACGATCGCGGCGACCTGTGTGGCCGACTGGCCTGGCCCACCGGCGATGAAGAACACCGGGTCCGGCGTGCTGCCGGCGCCGGCATCGCTTTCCAGCCAGGCGATCTTCAGGTCGATGCTGCGCCCTGTCGGCGCGGCCGGGTTTTCCGGCACGCGCAGGCTGGCGCACTGCGCTTCGATATTGCCGGCCGCGCTGCCGGAACTCAGCGTGCACGGTGCAAAGTGCAATGCGCCGTAGCGATTGCCGGCGGCGGTGCCGGTCTGCGCCGTTGCAGCACGCGGCCGCACGCTGCCGGACGCGGCCGGGCCAGCCTTGGTCGCGCCAGCTGCGTTTTCAGCCGGCTGGTCCGTTCGCTGACATCCGCTCGCCAGCAGCGCGAGCAGCAGCGTCGCTGCCAGTGTGGATTGCTTCACCATGTTCACCATCTCTCCTGATATCCCCTATCCGCTGACGCCCTCTCCGGTCGGGTGTGACCGGCGCGGCTACTGCCCGTCTTGGTAAAGAAACACGTGCTCGATCGATTCCCCGAACAAGCGCGCGATGCGAAACGCCAATGGCAGGCTGGGATCGTACTTGCCGGTCTCCAGTGCATTGATGGTCTGCCGCGAGACACCCAGCTGCTCGGCCAGTTCGCCTTGCGACCAGCCACTGGCCTCGCGCAGTTCGCGCACGCGGCTATTCATTCAAAACGACGCGCATTGATGCCTTTGGTGACACCGTAGATGGCGCACAGCATCGGAAACACGAACAGCATTGCCGCGCTTGCCGGGATGTCGATCAGCCTGGCGGCCTGCAGGAATCCGCCGGCCATATAGGCACCACTGACCAGGCCGGCGGCAATGGCGATCGATTCCAGTTCGATGCGGCGTTGCATCTCGTCCGAATCGCGCACGTAGCGCGCCACCGCGCGGATCACCAGCATGACCAGCAGTGCCGGCAGCAAGGCGATCAGTACCCGTGCCCAGTTCGAGCCCACCTGTTCAAGCAGGTCGCGCCACAGCAGCATCACCACCACGTACGCCCCCATCGGGACGCCGAATTCGCGGTGATAGCGGCTTGCCAGCGCCGGCCGCGTGCTGTCGCGCAGGCTGCCACGCGACAGCCAGAGCAGCAGCGACAGCAACAGGCACGACAGGCCCATGCCCACGCACAACCCGGCAAGGTAAGCGCCCAGCGGCAGCAGCCGCCAATGCCCCAATGCCCCGGCCACCAGCAAGCCCGCACCCAGGCAGAGCGCCATCAGCGCGTTGCGATTGCAGCCGGTCATGCGCCGTGCCGCGCAGGCGTGGATGCACGCAGTGGCGGGCCGGCGCTCCCCTTTTCGACATCGCCATGCAGCAGCGGCCGCGCCAGTGTGCAATTCCATTGCCGATGTTGCTGACGCATCCCCGTCGCCTGTCAAGTCAACTTGACAGCCAAGATGCGCCTGGCGTGGTCGGCTGTCAAGCATCCTTTACACAACCGATCGCGTGCGATCTCCACCCAGCGCGACTGGACGATCGCGGGAAGCAGACACACGCACCTGCACTGCGCAGCATCGGACAGGAGCTGGGTTACGCTCTCGGATCGAACATTGACGGGAGCGGTGATGCGTCTGAATCTCTTGTTGGCAATTGCATTGGGCGGCTGCATGGCGAGCTCTGCCATGGCGCAGGCGCCAGCGCCGCGCACGATCCAGGTGGATCTGGGCAGCGCCGGCGGGCCGGTCGACCGCTTCTACGACCTGTCGATCGGCTCGGACTTTCCCGGCACCTTGATCCGCAGCGACAGCCAGGCGCATCTGGTGCCGGCGGTGCAGGAACTGGGATTTCGCTATATCCGCTTCCACGACGTGTTCCATGACGTGCTCGGCACCGTCAAGGAGGTGGACGGCAAACTGGTGTACGACTGGACCAAGCTGGACCAGCTCTACGACGCGCTGCTGGCCAAGCGCATCCGTCCCTTCGTCGAGCTGGGCTTTACGCCCGGCGCGATGAAGACCTCCGAGCAGACGCTGTTCTACTGGAAGGGCAACACCTCGCATCCGGACCCGGCCAAGTGGACCCAGCTGATCGACGCATACGTGCGCCACATCCGGGCGCGCTACGGCGCCGAGGAAGTGCGCCAGTGGTACTTCGAGGTGTGGAACGAACCCAACCTCAAGGATTTCTGGGAGAACGCCGACCAGCAGGCCTACTTCGAGCTGTATGCGAACACCGCACGCACGATCAAGGCAATCGATCCGCAGCTGCGCGTCGGCGGTCCGTCCACTGCCGGTGCGGACTGGGTGCCGGAACTGCTGGCCTATGTGGCCAAGAACAAACTGCCGATCGACTTCGTCACCACGCATACCTATGGCGTGGACGGCGGCTTTCTCGATGAAGACGGCAAGCAGGACGTCAAGCTGTCGGCTTCGCCGGATGCCATCGTCGGCGATGTGCGCCGGGTGCACGCACAGATCCAGGCCTCGCCGTTTCCGGATCTGCCGCTGTATTTCACCGAGTGGAGCAGCAGCTACACGCCGCGCGATTTCGTCCACGACAGCTATGTCAGCGCGCCCTACATCCTGACCAAGCTCAAGCAGGTGCAAGGCCTGGTGCAGGGCATGAGTTACTGGACCTACACCGATCTGTTCGAAGAACCCGGCCCGCCGCCCACGCCCTTCCACGGCGGCTTCGGGTTGATGAATCGCGAGGGCATCCGCAAGCCGGCGTGGTTTGCCTACAAGTACCTGCACGCGCTCAAGGGCCGCGACATCCCGCTGCGCGATGCGCATGCGTTTGCGGCGGTGGATGGCCAGCGCATCGCGGCAGTGGCCTGGGATTGGCAGCAGCCGGTGCAGGCAGTGAGCAATACTCCGTTCTATACCAGACAGGTGCCCAGCACCGACAGCGCAGCGCTGGTGTTCCGGCTGGCGCAGGTGCCGGCCGGCAACTACCGGCTGCAGGTGCGCAAGACCGGCTACCGGCGCAACGACCCGCTGTCGCTGTACATCGACATGGGCATGCCCAAGGACCTGGCACCGCGGCAGCTGGCGCAGCTGCAGCAGGCCACGCGCGATACGCCCGAACAGGACCGCCGCGTGCGCGTCGGCGCCGATGGCGTGGTGGAGATCCGCGTGCCGATGCGCAGCAACGACGTGGTGCTGATGACCTTGGAGCCTTCGGCGCGCTGAGTGCAGGGCAAGCCCTCGCGCCTGCACGCGGGCGGGGGCCGACGGCGCAAAGCGACCGCAGTGCACGCATGGCACGTGCCGGGTCCTGCCGCCGGCCGCATCCGCCTGGCGGTGGACGCGGCGCTTCCGATGGCCGCGCTTACTTCAGATACGTCCTGAGAATGGCGGCGATGTCGTCGACCGCCAGCTCGCGCTCGCTCAGCGCCTGCGGTGCGGCGACGTGATGCTTCAAGTGCTCGCTGAGCAACTCCACCATCAAGCCCTGCGCCGCGCCGCGGAACGCCGCCACCTGCGTCAATAACGCCGTGCAGTCCACGTCCTGCGCCAGGGCCTTCTCCAGCCCCTCCACTTGTCCACGGATCCTGCGCACGCGGGCGAGCAGCCTGGACTTGTCCTGATTCAGATGCGCCATTGCCATATACCCCCTGGGGGTACCTGAGATACCCTAGGGGGGTATCGTAGCCAGGGACCCGTCCGATGTCGATCACGCACGCCGCGCCGCACTGCGCGCAGTCGCACAGCTTCGCCAGCGCCAATCCGCTGGCCGAACGCAACACCGGCAAGGCGGTCATCCTGACCGTGGTGATGATGGTGGTGGAGATCGTCGGCGGCTGGATGCTCAACTCCATGGCCTTGCTCGCCGATGGCTGGCATATGAGCTCGCACGCGCTGGCGCTGGGCCTGGCGCTGTTCGCCTACCGCTTCGCGCGGCGCAATGCCGGCGACCTGCGCTTCAGCTTCGGCACCTGGAAGGTCGAAGTGCTCGGAGGCTACACCAGCGCAATGCTGCTGCTGGGCGTGGCCGGCCTGATGGCGTTGCAGTCGGTGGAACGGCTGTTTTCGCCCAGGCCCATCCAGTACCAGGAAGCCACCGTCATCGCCGTCATCGGCCTGCTGGTGAACCTGATCTGCGCCTGGTGGTTGCGCGACTCGCATGGCCATACGCATGGCCATCACCACGGGCACGATCACGCGCATGACGGCCATGGTCATGGGCATCACCACGATGGGCATGCCGATCTCAATCTGCGCGCCGCGTATCTGCACGTGGTGGCCGATGCCGCGACCTCGGTCCTGGCCATCGTCGCGCTGCTCGCCGGCATGTACTGGGGCGTGAGGTGGCTGGATCCGGTCATGGGCATGGTCGGTGCGGTGCTGATCACCGTGTGGGCGTGGGGACTGCTGCGCAGTACCGCCCGGGTGCTGCTGGATGCGGAGATGGATGCGCCGGTGGTGGCAGAAGTGAAGCAGGTCATCGCCGGGCTGCCGCAGGTCATCGCCATCGGCGACCTGCATGTCTGGCGCGTGGGCAGCGATCGCTACGCCTGCGTGGTCAGCCTGGTCACTGCGGCCGACATCGATGCGGACCTGGTGCGCGCCGCCCTGCAGATCCACGAAGAACTGGTGCACATCACCGTCGAGTTGCGTCGCCCGCCGGCGACGCTGGCTGCCCCCTAGCGGCCCGGCAGCGCCAGCTGTGGGCGGACCTTGCCAGCGCCGGGGCAACCAGGCATGCGCCGCCTTGCGTGGGTAGCCTCAGGTCTTTGCCGGTGCCGGGCTGACGTATTTCTCGCGGCGGATCTGCGCGTTCGGCAGGCCGGCCGCCTTCAGGGCGTCGATGCAGCTGTCCACCATGTCCGGGTTGCCGCACAGGTAGGCGATATCGCCCTGCGCATCGGGCGCGCACTCGGCCAGCTGCTGCTGCACATACCCCTGCCGTACATCGGCATGCGGCTGTTCCGGCAGCTCGCGCGAAAAGCACGGCATGTAGCGGAACTGCGGATGCGCATCGGCAAACGCGCGGAAGTCGTGGCCGTACAGCAGCTCGGCCGGCGTACGCGCACCCTGCAGCAGCAGCACCTGCACGCCGCGGGTGGCGATCGCCTCGGCCAGCAGCGGCAGCATCGAGCGGTACGGGGTGACCCCGGTGCCGGTGGCGATCAGCACATAGCGCCGGTTGTGGTCGCCCGCCGGCAGGCAGAAGCGGCCATACGGCCCGCTGGCCTGCAACTGGTCGCCGATCTGCAGGCCTTCGAACAGCGCGGTGGCCGAGCCGCCGGGCACGAAACTCACCGCGATATCCACCGCCTCGCCCGGTCCGAGCGCATGGTCGTGGATGGTCGCCAGCGAATAGCTGCGCTTGGTCGGCGTGCCGTCGGCGGCAGTGAAATGGATCTGGATGAACTGCCCGGGCTGGAAATCCAGCGGCTGCCCGTCGTCACGCAGGAACTGGCAGTGGGCCACGGTGGGCGCAATCATGCGCCGGTCGACGAGCTTGAGGGGGAATTGAACGGGCACGAACGTATTTGGGACAGTCTGTGATCGGGGCTTGCCCCCGCGGGCTTCTATAATAACGGCCTGCAACTCGCTGCGCCGTCACGCTGACGCGAAGGAACATCGTGAATTCCCCATCCCCGATCACCGCACCCGCCTTGCGTGTGTGCGATCTGCGCAAGACCTACGACAACGGCACCCAGGCGCTCAAGGGCGTGTCGCTGGACGTGGCGCCAGGCGATTTCTTCGCCCTGCTCGGCCCCAACGGCGCCGGCAAATCCACCCTGATCGGCATCATCAGCTCGCTGGTGAACCTGTCCGCCGGCCAGGTGGAAGTGTTCGGCACCGACCTGGTCGGCCAGCGCAGCGATGCGATGCGCCTGATCGGCCTGGTCCCGCAGGAGGTCAACTTCAACCTGTTCGAAAAACCCTTCGACATCCTGGTCAACTACGCCGGTTTCTACGGCATGCCGCGCGAGCAGGCTGCCGCGCTGGCCGAAGCCGAGCTGCGCCGCTCGCACCTGTGGGAAAAGGCCCAGGTGATGAGCCGCACGCTGTCCGGCGGCATGAAGCGCCGGCTGATGATCGCCCGGGCCATGATGACCCAGCCGCGCCTGCTGATCCTGGACGAGCCCACCGCCGGCGTGGACATCGAGATCCGCCGCGACATGTGGCGCGTGCTCAAGGAGATCAACGCCGCCGGCACCACCATCATCCTGACCACGCATTACCTGGAAGAAGCCGAGCACCTGTGCCGCAACCTGGCCATCATCAACCACGGCCAGATCGTCACCCAGGGGCCGATGCGCGAGCTGCTGGCCAAGCTCGACGTGGAAGGCTTCCTGTTCGATATCGACGGCGACCTGCCGGCCGAACTGCCGGTGATCGAAGGCACCACGCTCACCGCCATCGACGGCCACACGCTGGACCTGGACATGCCGCGCGCGATGGACCTCAACCGCGTGTTCGCCACGCTCGGCAGCGCCGGCATCCGGGTGCGCTCGATGCGCACCAAGAGCAATCGGCTGGAAGAGCTGTTCGTGCGCCTGACCGGCGATGCCCCGGCACCCACCAGCGCCGCTGCCACTGCAGCCACGCCTCCCACGCCCCACGGCACGCCGCCAGCGCAGCCGCGCAGCGGAGGCCAGCCATGAACGAGATCCGCACCGTGACCGAACCCACCAACGCGCGCCGCAACTGGATTGCGCTGGGCACCATCGTGCGCCGCGAAGTGCAGCGCATCCTGCGCATCTGGGGCCAGACCCTGGTGCCGCCGGCCATCACCATGACGTTGTACTTCCTGATCTTCGGCGGGCTGATCGGCTCGCGCGTGGGCGACATGGGCGGCTACTCGTACATGCAGTTCATCGTGCCGGGCCTGGTGATGATGAGCGTGATCCAGAACAGCTACGGCAACATCTCCTCCAGCTTCTTCGGCGCCAAGTTCGGCCGCCATGTGGAAGAGCTGCTGGTCAGCCCGATGCCCAACTGGGTGATCCTGTGGGGCTACGTCTCCGGCGCGGTGCTGCGCGGGGTGATGGTCGGCGCGCTGGTGCTGATCATCGCGATGTTCTTCACCCCGGTGCGCATCCCGCATCCGCTGGTCACGCTGACCACGGTGCTGCTGGGCGCGACCATCTTCTCGCTGGCCGGCTTCGTCAATGCGGTGTACGCCAAGAAGTTCGACGACGTGGCGATCGTGCCGACCTTCATCCTGACCCCGCTGACCTATCTGGGCGGCGTGTTCTATTCGGTGAAGCTGCTGCCGCCGTGGGCCGAAGCGGCCACCCACGCCAACCCGATCTTCTACATGGTCAACGCGTTCCGCTACGGCCTGCTCGGCAGCTCGGACGTGCCGATCTGGGTCGCCTACGCGCTGATGCTGGGCTTTGTCGCGGTGCTCAGCGCGCTGGCGCTGTGGCTGCTGCGCCGTGGCGTGGGTTTGCGGAGCTGATGATGGATAGAAAGCATGTGACGCAAAGCGTGGAAGGTTATTCGCATGCGCTTCTCGCGAATGCGGCGCTCTCTTTTCTTGAAAGAAGCAGAGATGCCGCAGAGGAACAACCTAACCATTTCGCACTGGGCGCCATGATGATGTGCTGCTTTACTTTGGAGGCCTACTTTAACCAGCTCGGTCATGCGCTACACGAACGCCGAATGGTTCCGCAGCTTGCGGCTATCGAGGATTTTGAGCGGACCGCGCCAGATCAGAAATTTCTAGCCTTAGTTGATGCGCTTGATATTTTAATGCAGGCCATTCCGCACGCTTGGGTAGATGAAGCATTCCGCTTCCGCAACAAGGTTGCCCATGCAAAGCCTTACTCGCGCGAAGATGAGAAAGCCACATGGAAGGGGTCGAGTCCACGCACTCCTAGCACCGATCCGCCGTGGGCTAAGCAAGCAAGACCGCAAGAAGCAAGCCGGTTCGTGGGAAACATGGAAGAAGTTATTAATCAGATGAATAAGGCCAGCTTAAAAAAGCTAGGTACTGACTTTCCAATACATATTGTTGGTAGAGGTAGTCAGATCTACTGACCAAAAGTCCCCGGCGACTGCGCCAGAACCTGATGCGGACCGAGAATCCTCGCTCCGGCTGAAGGAATAGCTGCCGTCTGCGCGTTCGAATGAAGTTGAAAGGAATTTTTCATGCGTATCTTGATCCTCGGCGCCGGCGGTACCGGCGGCTATTTCGGCGGACGCCTGGCGCAGGCCGGGGTCGATGTGACCTTTCTGGTGCGCGATGCGCGCGCGGCACAGCTGCAGGCCGATGGCCTGCGCATCCGCAGTCCACTGGGCGATGCGGAGCTGCCGGTGGCAACCGTCACCGCGCAGGATCTGCCGGCGCTGGTGGCGCAGCGGCCGTTCGATCTGGTGATCCTCAGCTGCAAGGCCTACGACCTGGACAGCGCGATCGAGGCGATTGCCCCGGCGGTGGGCGAGCACACCACGGTGCTGCCGATCCTCAACGGCCTGCGGCACTACGCGGCGCTGGACGAGCGTTTCGGTGCGGCACGCGTGCTGGGCGGGCTGTGCTTCATCAGCGCCACCAAGGGCGCGCACGGCGAGATCCTGCACCTGGGCAAGCCGGCGGCGGTGACCTTCGGCGAGCGCGATGGCAGCGCGGAGTCGACGCGCGTGCAGGCATTTGCGGCAGCCTGCACGCAGGCCGGCATCGATCATGTGGCCAGCGCGCAGATCGCGCAGGAGCAGTGGATCAAGTACAGCTTCCTCACCGCGCTGGCGGCAGCCACCTGCCTGATGCGTGCGCCGGTCGGCGCAATCGTCGCCACCGACGACGGCCGCGCCTTGATCAACGGCGTGTACAACGAATGCCTGTGGGCCGCCGATGCGGCCGGCCAGCCGATTCCGGAAAGCGCGCGCGCCAAGGCGCTGCAGACGCTGTTGCAGGTGGATTCGCCATTGAAGGCCTCGATGCTGCGCGACCTGGAAGCAGGCCAGGACGTGGAAGCAGCGCAGATCGTCGGCGACATGCTCAGGCGCGTGCGCGAAACCGGACGCAACGCGCCACTGCTGATGGCCGCCAATGTGCATCTGCAGGCGTATCAGGTGTTGCGGCATAGCTGATGGGCATGGCGGGCGGGCGCGTGGCCCCCATCCGCCCTTCGGGCACCTTCCCCCGCAGGCGGGAGAAGGCAGGGGCAGCCACCGCTGCATGACTGGACGAGTGGCCTGCGTCCCTCCGCCGCCTAGCCGCGGCAGATCCTTCTCCCGCTGGCGGGAGAAGGTGGCGCAAAGCGCCGGATGAGGACGCGTCCACCCGGCGCAACCGTCGCACCACCACAGCAACCTCCNCCCTTCTCCCGCTGGCGGGAGAAGGTGGCGCAAAGCGCCGGATGAGGGCGCGTCCACCCGGCGCAGCCTTCGCACCACCACAGCAACCTCCGCGCCCCCACCGCTTACTCTCGCAGCCCCCTTCCCTTCTCCCGCTGGCGGGAGAAGGTGGCGCGAAGCGCCGGATGAGGGCGCGTCCACCCGGCGCAGCCTTCGCACCACCACCACGCCATGCACACGATGCTCTGCATCCCTCCATCGCCGTCGTCATCATGAAGCTGCTCAGCCACCTGTTCCGTGCCGGTCATTTCGTGATCCTGGCGTTTTTCGTGCTGTGCGCGGCGGGTCTGGTGGCGATGGCCGGGCTGGAGCTGTGGCATGGCTTCACCCCCGGCGGCGACATGATGGTGCGCGACCGCTTCAACGTGGTGCTGGAAGCGATCGGCCTGCTCACGGTGGCCTTGGTGACGCTGGAGCTGGGCCAGACCATCTTCGAGGAAGAGATCCTGCGCGACGTCAAGGTCAGCGGACCGACGCGCGTGCGCCGCTACCTGTCGCGGTTCTTGGTGGTGATCGTGATTGCGCTGGCGATCGAGACGCTGGTGTCGGTCTTCGAGCTGATGCACGACGACCCGGCCAAGCTGCCATATGCGGCAGCAGTGGGCCTGTGCGCGGCGCTGTTGCTGATCGCCTGGGGCGTGTTCGTCAAACTCAATCGCAGCGCCGAAGAGCTGGAGCCCGAGGCGATGGCTGAAGCCAAGCGCGAGGACCGCGAGGTCGAGGAATAGGCCAGCGCAGGCGGCTGCCGGTTACGCAGCCGCATCTTGCGGGGTGCGCATGTGCACCCGGTGCGCCCTGCCATGCGCGCAGGACAGGTGCCTGGCCGGCTGCATCGGCGACGAGAACAGCGCTGGTTGCAGCTTCAGCCCTTGTCCGTCATCGGGAGTGCAGGCACCGAGGTCGGCTTGCCGTCGTCGCCGAGTGCGATCATCACGAAGTGGCCGCGGGTGCACAGCGCGCGCGCGCCGCTGAGCAGGTCCTCGGCGATCAGCTCCACTTCCACCTTGATCGAACTGCGCCCCACCGACACTACCCGCGCGATGGTCTCGACCATCTGGCCCTGGCGGATCGGCAGCTTGAAATCCACCTGGTCCGAGCGCGCGGTCACCACCGCACGCCGCGCATAGCGCGATGCGGCCAGGAATGCGGCCTTGTCCATCCACGCCAGCGCCTGCCCGCCGAACAGCGTGCCCATGTGGTTGGTGTGGTTGGGGAACACGATCTCGGCCATGCGCGCTTCGATCGGTGGCTGGGTCTGCGAGCTGTCTGACATGAGGGTTTCCAGTGGAGAGGCGCTGCGTGCCAGGGCGATTGCAGCAGCCTGGCACCGACAGGATAGGCGGTCAGCCGCAGCGGCGTACGCCCGAACGCAGCGCAGCCGCCGTTGCCAACCATCGTACCGAGGCGGACACCGCGCTTGCGCATTGCCGCTTTGGGAGGGTCGGCTGATGGCCAATCGCCTGCGTGGCTATCGCATGCATTGCCGCGTGCCCGATAGGTTCGTCACGACGGCGGTCGCGGCCCGGGCCGCTCCTACAAGAGCACCGCGATCGCTTGGCAGCGCGCAGCGATTATCCTTGATGCATGACGTGGCAACCCGCAGGCGCCCGTGCCACCGTAGCTCAGAGACTGTGCTTGACTGCGGTTTCCACCTGCGCCGGCGACTGGAAGCCGGGCAGTCGTGCCACCTCGCTGCCGTCGCGGTATAGCGACAGAGTTGGGGTCTGGCGCAAGCCGAGATCTCGAAAGAAGTCATGACCTACCACTTCCAGCTTGACCTTCAGCAAGGCCACGCCACTGGCGGCATCGCTTTTAGAGAATCTGTCCAGCGACATGTCGAGCATGCGGCAGCCAGGGCAGTCGTCCTTATAGAAATCCACGAGCGCACGCGGGTGGGCTGCCAAAGTGGCTGCGTAGTGTTCAGGCGAGGTGACTGTAATGGTTTGCATCTTGGGGACTATGTTGGCAGTGGGCCAGGACTTGATCAGTCCAGGTAGCGATGATGTTTGCGTCACTTACACCGTGAGGCATCTGCTCGATTGTCAGAACGGGAAAGGGACTGGCGAAGAACTGTGCAATGCGGTGGACCGCGCCGCAATAGTACTCCTCGCCCCACTGTGTTTCGCCAGTACCAAAAACCGCGACGTGTGAGGGCTTTCCCACCAGATTTACCATATCGATGATGAAACGCTTCATTTCCGACGGCGTGCGCCCCCCGTTGTCCGTCCAAGTGCCCAGCATGAACAGGTCATATCGACTTGGTGGAGCTGGGGCATCAGCAAGCGTCTGCATGTCGGTCTCGATCCAATCTAGTGCCAATCCATGCTCTGCGCAGCGAGCGGAGACTAGCCTTGCTACGTCGCGGGTGTTGCCACTAAGCGATGCTACGGCAAGAAGGATCTTCATGACTTGATTTATTCACTATGGCATTACCGGCGCTCAAATGAGGCGCTATAACGGCCTTCATTGACAGCTGTAGCGATCATTTCCAATTCCAAAGCAACACAGCAACTCAGATTGGGGCGTCGGTACACCGACGCCCCTCCCATTTACCAGTTAACAACTACCAATCAATGATTGGGTAGCGAACGAAAGTGCTGACATACGTTCTCCAGGCGTCCATTACGGAACCTAGTGTACGAATGCACAAACACACTCTTGGCATGAGCTGTCATGCTGACCTCTTGATCGAACTAAGAGGCGCAACGAACCGGTAGAAATGGAACTACCCATCCTGTCGAAGAGTGACCGAAGGCACTAGGCCTAGCGTCCAACTCTCTGTAGGATGCGTGTTGTCAGCGAGTGCAAATTGTTGACGATGCTCCAAATCTGGTGTAGTGCGAACCGCCTCTTTGGCATCCGCCTATCCCGGGCCTCGGGTGGAAGAATGTGCGTTGGCGCGCACAGTCCACTACCCGGCAGATTTAATCATCTAAGTTGTAAAAGAGCGATCTGGAACCCGCCCACAGTGGCGGGGTCTTTTTTTGCACCTTCTGCTAGAGATCGTCGAAGCCGTTATCCGAGTTGGTCTTCTTGTACGAGGCATTACGCATTTCGAAGAAGTCGGTCTTGGTTTCGGTGAAGTTGTCGGCGTAGGCCTTGATCCACGGCATCACGTTGTCGTTGGCGCCTTCGTACAGCTTCTCGATGCCGAGCATGCCGGCCATCTTGTTGGCGCGGTACTTCACGTAGCGGATCATCTCGTCCACGTCGATGCCGTCGATGCCGTCCAGCACTTCGGCGGTCCACTGGGTTTCCAGGTCGATCGCGTGCTCGAAGGCCTTGTGCACGTAATCGGTGAGCTGGTCGCCCTGCAGCGCCTGGTTCTCGCCGATGATGGCGCGAATCAGCTCGCTGATGAACTTGGAGTGGGCCAGCTCGTCGCGGTTGATGAAGCTGATGATCTTGCCGGTGCCGGTCATGCGGTTCTGGCGGACCAGATTGTAGAAATACGCAAAGCCGGAATAGAAGTTGATGCCTTCCAGGATCGAGGACTGGATCAGCGCGCGGATCAGCGTTTCGGCCGTCTTGTCGCGCATGAAATCTTCGTAGGCGCCCATGATCGGCGCATTGCGCTTGATGATGGTCGGATGCGTGCGCGCGATCTCGAACACGCGGTTCTGGTCGGCCAGGCCGGTGATCGAGGCCAGCACGTAGCTGTAGCTCTCGTTATGGATCACTTCCTGCTGGCCGATGATGGCGGCATTGGCATGCGCGGCCGGGTCGGTGATGTATTCGGCAACGTTGTAGATGAAGCGCGTCTGCGGCGAATCCAGCGTGGCCAGCAGGCCGATGATCGAGTCGTAGGCATTCTTCTCGCGCGCCGACAGCTCGTTGTACTGGCGCGCGTCGCCCTTCATGTCCACCTCGTCGGGGATCCAGAAGTTGGTCGACAGCTCCTTGTAGGCCCGATAGAAGGACGGGTACGGGATGTCGTTCCAGTTGAGGATGCCGGACGTCTGGCCATTGATGATGGCGGTGGAGCGGTTCGGGTGACGCGGCTCCAGGATCTTGATGCGCTCAAGCGGTGTTGCGGACATGGATTTCTACTCGTGTTTCAGGCGTCGTACGCGTGCAGCAGGGACGACGGCAGCAATCGTTCTGGAGGAAAGCCCCCTGAGTCAGGGGGCGCGCCGAAGGCGCGGGGTGTGGGAGCTGGTGAAGCAGGGTCCACGGTTCGCAACGCGAACCGTGGAAGCGAAGCGCGAATGCGCTTAGCTACTGCACCACTCGCACTCGCTGATATCGATATCGTTGGAACGCACGTAGTACGTGGTCTTCAAGCCTTCGCGCCAGGCGGTCATATGCAGGTCCAGCAGGGTGCTGGCACGGATGGTGCTGGGCACGTAGAAGTTGAAGCTGATCGACTGGTCGACATGGCGCTGGCGACGCGCGTTCTGGCGCACGCTGGCGAACTGGTCGACCTTGTAGGCGCCCTTTTCGTAGTACGGCCAGGTGTCCAGCGACAGGCCCGGCGCGGCGACCGGACGACGGAAGTCCTTCTTTTCCTCGTAGTAGAACGCGCTGTAGATCGGGTCGATCGAGGCGGTGGAACCGGCGATCTGCGCGGTGCTCATGTTCGGCGCAACCGCCAGCATCCAGGCATTGCGCACGCCATTGACGGCCACCTGCGCCGACAACTCCAGCCACTGCGGGCTGTTGTAGTCGCGCGCACGGAAATACTCGCCGGTGTGCCAGTCGCTGCCGCGGAACACGCTGTAGGTGCCCTTTTCCTTGGCCAGCTCCATGCTCGCCTGGACGGTCAGGTAGTTGATGCGCTCGTACAGCTCGTCGCTGTAGTCCTCGGCTTCCTTGGCATTCCAGTGGATGGACTTCTGCGCCAGCAGATGGTGCCAGCCGAAGGTGCCCAGGCCGATGGCGCGGTACTTCTGGTTGGTGATGGTGGCCTGCGGCACCGGCAGCTGATTCAGGTCGATCACGTTGTCGAGCATGCGCACCTGGATCGGGATCAAGCGCTCCAGCACGTCGGCGCCCAGCAGATCGGCCTGGTCTGCCTGCACGGTGATCGCGCGGCCCAGGTTGATCGAGGACAGGTTGCACACGACGAAGTCGCCGGCCTTCTTGGTGGTGACGATCTGATTGCCGCTGATGATCTCCTGCATCATCCGCGTCGGGCTCATGTTCTGCAGGATTTCGGTGCACAGGTTGGACGAATAGACCATGCCCTCGTGCTTGTTCGGGTTCTTGCGATTGACTTCATCGCGATAGAACATGAACGGGTTGCCGGTTTCCAGCTGGCTGACCATGATCCGCTTGAAGATCTCGATCGCCTTGACCGTCTTGCGGGTGATGCGCTCGTCGGCAACCACTTCCTCGTACTTGCGACGGAAGCTGCTGTTGGCGTCGCCCTTCTTCTCGTCGTAGAAGTCCTGCAGGTACCAGCCCTTGATCCGCTTCACTTCGTGCGGATCGAACAGATACCAGTCGCCGCGACGCTCGACCGCTTCCATGAACAGGTCGGGGATGCACACCGAGGTGAACACGTCGTGCGCGCGCAGGCGCTGGTCGCCGTTGTTCAGGCGCAGATCCAGGAACGCCTCGATGTCGCGGTGGAAGATGTCCAGGTAGACCGCGATGGCGCCCTTGCGCTGGCCCAGCTGATCCACCGACACCGCGGTGTTGTTGAGCTGCTTGATCCACGGCACCACGCCGCCGGAGGAATTGGACACGCCGCGGATCGCCGAACCGGACGAACGCACATAGCCCAGGTACGCGCCCACGCCGCCGCCGTGCTTGGACACGCGTGCCACGTCGGTGTTGGAGTCGTAGATGCCCTGCAGGCTGTCGTCGACGGTGTCGATGAAGCAGCTCGACAGCTGGCCGCCGACCTTGCCGGCATTGGCCAGGGTCGGGGTGGCCACGGTCATGTACAGGTTGGACAGCGCCCAGTAGGCCTCGCCGACCAGCTGCATGCGGCGCTCGCGGCTGCCCTTGCCGTTGCCGATCTCGTCCTGCATCAGGTACAGCGCGATGGTCAGCCAACGCTCCTGCGGCAGCTCGAACACGCCGCGCGAGTTGTCGGTGGCCAGGTAGCGCGTGGCCAGCAGGTACAGGCCGTTGTAGGCGAACAACTTGTCGCGCTCGGGCTCGATCATCTTGCCGGCTTCGATCAGTTCGTCCTTGGAGTAGCGGCGCAGGATGTCATTGGAATAGACATTGCGGTCGGCCAGGCTCTCCTGCAGGCCGACGAACGAGCCGTACTTCTGGCTGGCGTCGTAGAAACGGTTGCGGCTGGCGCGCTTGTACAGGCGGCGCAGGTACAGGCGCGCGGCAAAGTGCTCCCATTCCGGGGTGGTCAGATCGACGCGGGCCTCGGCCTCGCGGATCAGGTGGTCGACCAGGTCGTCGGCGTTGACGCTGTCCTTGCGGTCGACAAAGCCGAACACCGAGCGCTTGTAGTCGGCCACGTCCAGCTGCGGGAATTCGGCATGGATCTGGTCGATCGCGCGCTCCAGGCGCTCCGGCTCGAACGGGATCCGGCGGTTGCCGGCCTCCTTGGTGATCCAGGTGGCGACGGCTTGTTCTTCGATGGTCTGTGCGTGCATTGCAATGGCTTGGCGGGGAGGCGGCACAACATCCGACGGGTCGGTCAGTTCCGGCGCACCGCAACCGGGTGCGCTGACACCGGCGGGACCGCTGGTGGGTGTTGCGGTAACGGCGGCGATCGCGGCAAGGGTGTCGTTGGTGGTCATGCGTCCTCCATGCGTAGGCACACGAACCCGGCTGGGGACGGGTTGCGGCCGGATCCGGACTCCCTGGACAGCGATGGCGGTGCGCGACGACCAGCACGCAGGACACGGGGTCCGCGGCGGCATCGCCTCACCAGCCATCTCCTTACCGGAGATTCCACGGCCGCCACCGCGCGGTGTGCTGTCGCGCAGTGGTCGGTGGCGAAACAACCGCGGCGCAACGAGACCACGCCGCCTGCTCCAGGCGAGGCCCGGATGGCCGTGATCGTTCGTTGCTGCCGCCGCGGAGAGGCGTTTGATCGGCAACCTGCTGCAAATCATGCTCTCACTGGTCCGGACGCCTTGGGGCGACCAACCACCGACTCCCCCAAGATAGTGGGGTCACCCGGAGGGGTCAACACCAAATGTAGGAAATTCCCCAAAACCCTTGCAGCACAAAGCACTGTCTGACGAACGGTCGATGCTGCCCCTTGGAACCCGCCAATTTGATTGCGCAGTCAAGACCCGGACCGACATTTCCGTCGGCCAGTTGGGTCCGGTTGGGTTGGCTGCGGCATGCATCGATGCTGAAGCCGGTCAGTTGGCCGTGACCGCCTCAAGCGGCACCGCACGCCTGCCGCGCCGCCCTGACGCCGGCGCGTGCCCAGGCTGCGGGAGCAAACTCGCCACTGCCGAATCCAGGTGTGCGCCGCCGCGCGCGCTATTGGACGTTGCGGTCGAGGGCCCCGGAGCAAGAACGCGCAGCGTCGAGGGCGCGGTGCCCTCACCGCTTGCGGGACACGCCATGAATGGCCGAGAAGGCGCCTTGTCAGCCCCTCCCAGAGGAACTACGTGACGCCTTGTGCGCAGCCCGTGCGCGGGATCAGATCTCGGTCGGGCCGACGTGGTGGCGCTTGCGGTAGCGGATCGAGGACCACACCGAGGCGGCGATGAATGCCACGCCGATCAGGCCGGTCAGCACTTCCGGTACGTGGTAGACGGTGCCGACCAGCATGATGATCGCCAGCACGCCGATCGCGTAATGGGCGCCGTGCTCCAGGAACACGAACTCGTCCAGGGTGCCCTTGTGCACCAGGTAGACCGTCATCGAGCGCACGAACATCGCGCCGATTGCCAGGCCCAGCATGATGATGACCACATCGCGGGTGATCGCGAATGCGCCGATCACGCCATCGAACGAGAACGAGGCGTCCAGCACTTCCAGGTACAGGAAGGCGGCAATGCCCGAGCGCTTGGCCGGGCCCATGCCGTCTTCGCTCTCTTCGGACTCGAACAAGGCATCCACGCTGCCCACCAGCAGATACAGCAGGATGCCGCCCAGGCCGGCGAACAGCACGCTCTGGAAGATGGCCTCGGGCAGGAACAGCTTGGTGCCCAGCAGCACCGTCACCGCCACGATCACCGACATCGCATCGGCCTTGCCCAATTTACCGACCAGCCGCTCCACCGGGCCGAGCCAGTGCAGCTTGCGCTCCTGGTCGAACAGGAAGTTCAGGAACACCAGCAGCAGGAACATGCCACCGAAGGCGGCGATGGACGGGTAGTTGTCGGTCAGCACCTGGCTGTAGCGGTCCGGCTCCTTCAGCGCCATCTGCATCACCGGCACCAGGCCCATGCCGGTGGCCACCGACACGATCACGATCGGGAACACCAGGCGCATGCCGAACACCGCGATCAGGATGCCGACGGTGAGGAACAGCTTCTGCCAGAACGCGTTCATGTGCTTGAGCACGCCGGCGTTGACCACCGCGTTGTCGAACGACAGCGACACCTCCAGCACACTCAGCACCAGGCATAGCCACAGCGCCTGCCACAGGCCCATCGACGTAGTGTGGCCCCACCAGGCGGCCAGGCCCAGGCAGATCGCTGTGACCAAGAACGACATTCTGAAATCGCGAAACATTGACACTCCGAGGCGGGCCGAGACGACAGCCGGATGGGTGGGCCAGGGCAAGGCCCGGCAGATCCGGCAGGCGGTGAAGAGGGGGACCGCGGCGTGACGCAAGGTCAGGCCGGGCGCGGCTCGCCCATTATAGGGAGTGTCACCGCCATCAGGGTCGCATCGTCCGGATCCGGGCGGACCCCGAAGCCCAGGCTCTGGCACATCGCCAGCATGGTGCGGTTCTCGCGCAGCACCTGGCCTTCGATCTGCTTCAGGCCCAGCCAGCGCGCGTACTCGATCATGATGCGCATCAGCTGCCAGCCAATGCCGTGGCCCTTGAGGTCCGAGCGGATCAGGATGCCGTACTCGCCACGCTCGTAATCGGCATCGGCATGCAGCCGCACCGCGCCGAGCATGTCGCCGGTCTTGGGGTCGATGGCCACCAGCGCGATCGAGCGCGCGTAATCGAGCTGGGTCAGCCGGGCGATGAACTCGTGGCTGAAGTGCTTGACCGACTGGAAGAAGCGCAGCCGCAGGTCTTCGTCGGTGACCCGCGCGAAGAACGCGCGGAACAAGGCGTCGTCCTCCGGGCGCACCGGACGCACCAGCGCATGCGTGCCATCGCCCAGCCCGATCTGGCGCTCCCATTCCTTCGGGTACGGAAAGATCGCAAAGCGCGGATGACCGCGGCCCTTGTGCAGCTTGCGCGCCGGCGCCACCGCCACGCGCGCGTCCAGCGCGATCACGCCATCGCGGTCGGCCAGCAACGGGTTGATGTCCAGCTCGGTGATTTCCGGGATGTCGGCGGCCAGCTGCGCCAGCTTGACCAGCACCAGCGCCACCGCGCGCTCGTCGGCCGCCGGCACGTCGCGGTAGGCCTTGAGGATGCGCGAGACCCGCGTGCGCCCGATCAGCTCGTGGGCCAGGCGCAGGTCCAGCGGCGGCAACGCCAGCTCGCGGTCGTTGATCACTTCCACCGCGGTGCCGCCACGGCCGAACACGATGGCCGGGCCGAACACCGGGTCGTCGGCGATGCCGGCGATCAGTTCGCGCGCCTTTGGCCGCAGCACGGTGGGTTGCACGATCACCCCCTCGATCACTGCATCCGGCAGCGCAGCGCGCGCGCGCGCCAGGATGCCGGCCGCCGCCTCGCGCACCGCCGCCACGCTGGACAGGTTCAGGCGCACGCCATCCACATCGGACTTGTGCGCGATGTCGCTGGACAGCACCTTCAAGGTCACCGTGCGGCCGACGGCCAACAGCGGGTCGGCCAGCAAGGCGGCCTCGTTGGCGGTGGCGGCCACCTGCAGCGGCACGATCGGGATGCCGTAGGCGGCCAGCAGGCGGTTGGTGGCGACCGGGTCCAGCCAGCGCCGGCCGGCCGCCAGGGCGTCGTCGACCACGGTGCGGGCAATGGCCGCATCCACCACGAAATCTTCCGGCAGGCTGGGCGGGGTCTCCATCAACGCCGCCTGCGCCTCGCGATAGCGCACCAGGTGGGTGAAGCCGCGCACCGCGTCCGATTCGGTCGCATAGGTGGGCACGCGCGCGGCATTGAGCGCGGCGATCGCCGCATCGTCCTGGCCCAGCCACACCGCAAACACCGGCTTTTCGCGCTGGTAGCGGTTGCGTTGGTCCAGCGCGCGGGTCAGCGCCTTGGCCGCATCGGCCGAGGAGGTGAACGCGGTCGGCACGTTGACCACCAGCAGCGCGTCGTTCTCCGGGTCGTCCAGCAAGGCTTCAATCGCCGCGGCATACCGCGGCCCATCGGCATCGACGATGATGTCCACCGGGTTGCTGCGCGACCAGCCTTGCGGCAACGACTGATCCAGCCGCTCCAGCGTCTTGGCCGACAGCTCGGCCAGGGTGCCGCCGCGCAGCACCAGCTGGTCCACCGCCAGCTGCCCCACCCCGCCGCCATTGCTGAGGATGGCCAGCCGCCGGCCGGGAAAACTGCCGAGCCGGCCCAGCGTTTCGGCGGCGGCGAACAATTCGTCCAGCGCGCCCACCCGCAGCAGGCCGGCACGTGCGAATGCCGCGCCGTACACCGCGTCCGAGCCGGCCAGCGCCTGCGCATGCGTATCGGCATTGGGATTGATGCGGAACTGGCGGCCCGACTTGACCACCACCACCGGCTTGGCGCGCGCGGCGGCGCGGGCGGCCGACATGAACTTGCGCGCATCGCCGATGCGTTCGACGTACAGCAGGATGGCGCGGGTGCGGTAGTCGGTGGCGAAGTAGTCGAGCAGGTCGCCGAAATCCACATCCAGCGTGTCGCCCAGCGACACCACCGCCGAGAATCCCACCGAGCGTGCCACGCCCCATTCCACCAGCGCGGCGGCAATCGCGCTGGATTCGGAAATCAATGCCAGGTCGCCGGCCTGCGGGCAATGCGCGGCGATGCTGGCATTGAGCCGCGCATGCGGGGCGATCACGCCCAGGCAGTGCGGGCCGAGGATGCGCATGCCCTTGGCCCGCGCGGCCGCCTCCATCCGCGCGGCCGGCGAGCCGGGGCCGCTGCCCAGCCCGGCGGTGAGGATGATCGCCGCGGCCACCCCGCGCCGCGCGGCGATGGAGACGATGCGCGGCACGATCCGCGCCGGCGCGGTGATCACCACCAGGTCCGGCACCCACGGCAGGTCGGTCAGCCGCGCCACCGTGCGCACGCCGTCGATCTCGGTATAGCGCGGGCTCACCCAGCCGATCTGCCCGGGAAACCCGGCCGCGCGCAGATTGCGCACCACCGCCCGCCCGGCCGAGCGATCGCGCGGACTGCCGCCGACCACCGCCACGGTGGTGGGACGAAAGACCTGCTGCAGGTGGTAGGTACTCATGGCGAAGAGACGGCGGGGAAAGCGGACACGGTACACGTCGGCCCGAGCGCACGTCATCGATCCCGCAGCGAGGAAGCGCGACGCGGCGCTTGTTATTGTTGTGAACGATTCGCATTTTCGTTAATATCGTGTGGTCAGCCAGCTTCCTGCGCCGCCGCGCGCCCTGCCGCCAGCGACCCACTCGGAACAGGGCCCCCCATGAAACTGCTGACCTTGTCGGCGCTGCTGCTCGCTGCCTCCGCCTCTGCGCACACCCCTTACCTGGCACCCAACACCTTCACGCCCCAGCCGGGCCAGACGGTCACGTTGGACGCGGCCTTCGCCGAGACCTTCTTCGTCCCGGAGGCGGCCTTCGACCAGAGCCACTTCCGCATCACCGGACCCGACGGCCGCGATGTCGCGCCGGCCCGGGTGCAGGCGCTCGACACCCGCACCGTGGTCGAACACCCCCTGGGCAAGCAACCCGGCAGCTACCGGGTCAGCACCGGCCTGCGCGTGGGTGCGCAGTTCCGCACCTGGGAGCTGGACGGCAAACGGCAGACCGTGCGCGACCCGAACGTGACCATGCCCAAGGGCGCCACGCTGCTCGCCAGCTTCCAGTCGCGCACCCTGGCCGACACCTATCTGAGCGTCGGCAAACCCGATCGCACCGCGCTGGCGCCGCGCAACCGTGGCCTGGAACTGGTGCCGGTCTCCCATCCCAACGACCTGTATGTCGGCGAGCGCTTCGTCTTTACGGTGCAGTACGACGGCGTGCCGCTGGCCAGGCAGACCGTGGACATCAGCGAGGCGGTCTGGACTTCCGACCGCACCCCGACGCTGGTCAGCCTGACCACCGACGCGGCCGGCCGCGCCACGATGCAGCTTGACCGCGCCGGCACCTGGCTGGCGCTGTCCCGCCACCGCACCCCGGCCCCGGCCGACGCCCCGGTGCGCGAGTACAGCAACAGCACCACGCTCACCTTCCAGGTGCTGGAGCCGTAGCGCTGCGCAACCGCTGCGGCGGTTGCATTGCCCCACTGGCCCGACTTCACCGGCGCGGCGTCTCCGCCCGGCGTCCCGACACGCCTGCAGGCCCAGCCAGCGCCACGGCCCGCCACCGTTTTCCCCCTCAAGAGGCAATCCATGAACACTGGCTCCCTGGCCGGCGCGTGCCTGTGCGCGCTGCTGCTTCCCGCAACCGCACTCGCCCAGTCCGGGCCGCGCCCGCTGCTCGGCGGTCACGGCAACAACGTGCAGGCCTTCATCACCCAGCACGACGACGACCGCGACGGCCGCATCACCGCCGCCGACTTCGCGGCCTTCCGCCGCGCCCGCTTCGACGCCACCGACCGCAACCACGACGGCAGCGTCGACGAGGACGAATACGTGGCCGAATTCCGCCAGCGTCGCCAGCAGGCGCTGGAGCAGGAACGCCGCGCGCAGGCCGCGCACGGCAGGCAACGCTTTGCCGCACTCGATGCCGACGGCGACGGACAGGTGGCGCGCGCCGAATTCGACGCCGCCGGTGCGCAGGACTGGGCACGCGGCCAGGCAGCGTTGACGGCGGCGGCCAAGGCCGCCCCTGGCGACAGGACGCTGGCCTTCGATCGCGATGGCGGCCGCCCGGGCATGCCCGACAGCGGCTCGGCCGAGGGCTTCCTCGCGCTGTACGACGAGAACGGCGACGGCAAGGTGGGCCGCAAGGAATACGCGGACCTGCGCGCGGCGCAGTTCGCCAGCGCCGACGGCAACCGCAACGCGGCGCTGTCGCCGGACGAGTACCAGGTGGAGTTCGAAGACCGCCTCAACCGTCGCCTCACCGCGCTCGAGCAGGCCGACGATCGCCAGGTGCATGTGCGTTTCAAGGTGCTCGACACCGACAAGGACCAGCGCATGAGCTTCGCCGAGTACCAGGCCTCGGGGCTGCGCACCTTTGCCCGCGTCGACCGCAACCACGACGGCGTGGTCGACGCCAGCGATGCCGCGCTGCCGCCGCCGGCGACCGCGCCGGCCACCACGCCGGCCCGGGCCGACTGACCTGCTGCGCGGGCCCTGGCGCCCGCGCGCCCTCCCCTGGCCCGCCGCCGGCGGGCCCACCCAGCCACGCGACTGCAGTGTTCTGCCGCTTGCAGCCAGGTCCGCGCCGTCCGGCGCTCCTTCCTCTTCCTGACTGTGGACTCCACGATGACCTCGACACCGACCCTGCTGGCCCTGGCGATCGCCACCGGCCTGGCCTTCCCGCTGCATGCCGAACAGGCACCGGCCGACGCCACCACCTTCGACCCGGTCGAAGTGAAGGCCGCGCGCGACAAGCGCGCCTCCGGCAACCAGAACGTCACCACCCTCGACACCGCGCAGCTGCAGCAGGAACAGGCCGAGAGCATGGAGGACCTGGTGCGCTACATCCCCGGCGTGAGCATCGCCGACATGGGCCGCTTCGGCGAGAACGGCTTCAACATCCGCGGCCTGGAAGGCGACCGGGTGGCGATGACCATCGACGGCCTGTCGATGGCCGAAGGCGTGGAGACCGCGCGCGACTACGAGTTCTTCCGCGCCGGCCGCGGCGGCGTGGACGTCGATGCGCTCAAGCGGGTGGACATCGTCAAGGGCGCCGATTCCATCAGTGCCGGCAGCGGCGCGCTCGGTGGTGCGGTGGTATTCACCACCAAGGACCCCTACGACTACCTCAAGGCCCAGGGCAACGACAGCCATGTCGGCCTGAAGACCGGCTACACCGGCCACAACGACCAATGGCTGGGCAACCTCACCGTCGCCAACCGCAGCGGCATCGTCGAATCGATGCTGAGCTACACCCGCCGCGAGGGTCACGAGTCCGAGGGCTGGTACTCCAGCACCGGGATCGACACCGGCAGCGCGCGGCGCACGCCCGACCCGATCGACAACGAAAGCGACAACGTGCTGGCCAAACTCGACGTGGTGCCGAACGCGCAGCACCGCGTCGGCGTGGTCTACGAGCGCAACCGCGCGCAGAACCGGGTCGACAATCTCAGCCGCGTCAGCGCCCCCAGCTACGCCGAACGCATCGGCGAGGACAGCAACGACCGTGACCGCTACGGCCTGCGCTACCTCTGGACGGCCGACAACGCCCTGTTCGATACCTTGCAGGCGCAGCTGGACCGCCAGCAGACCGAGAGCCGTGGCACCACCCGCATCCTGACCCAGAGCGGCAGCTCGAGCACGCCGGCCACAACCGCCACCACGCGCTGCACGGTGGCGCTGCCCTGCCGCCGGGCCGAGGACCGCGACACCGAGCAGACCCTGGACCGCATCGCGGTCGACTTCGACAAGCAGCTGCACGGCGGCGGCTGGTCGCAGGCGCTGCTGTACGGGGCAGCCTGGCAGCGCCGCAGCATCGACTACAGCGCGATCGACTACCGCTGGAACAACGCCGGCGCGCTGGACACCGCCACCATCGACCCGGCGCAGGTGCCCAAGACCGATGCCGACAGCTGGAACGTGTACCTGCGCGACCGCATCGGCCTGCTCGACGACCGCCTGCAGCTGACCCTGGGTGCGCGCTACGACCACTACCGCTATACGCCGACGCTGTCGCCCACCTTCGTCGACAGCACCGGCACGGTGCGCGAGGTGACGTTCTCCTCGCCCACCTGGCAGGCCGGCATCAGCTATGCCTTCACCCCGCAGCAGACGCTGTGGTTCCAGGCCGGGCGCGGCTTCCGTGCCCCGACCACGGCCGAGATGTATGCCCCGACCAGCATCACCGCGCTGACCCGGGTGGATACCGGCGCCACCATCAACGTGCCGACGGTGGCCGCCAATCCCGCGCTGGAAGCCGAGCGCAGCCTCAACCTGGAACTGGGCTGGCGCTGGGAGAGCGACTGGGCGCGCGTGGGCCTGTCGGTGTTCCGCGACCGCTACGACGACTTCATCCAGAGCGAGACCGTCACCGCCGATGCCGGCACGTTCTACCGCAGTTGCACCCGTGGCGTGTGCACCACCCGCAACGGCTACAACTACACCACCTTGCTCAATGTCGGCCAGGTCGAGGTCAAGGGCGTGGAGCTGGATGCGCAATTCAGGCTCGGCGATGCGTGGCTGCTGCGCGCGGCATGGACCCACAACCAGGGCGAGCTGGAAGACGGCCGCCCGCTGGACAGCATCAATCCGGATCGCGGCGTGCTCGGCCTGAGCTGGCAGGGCCTGGACGAGCGCCTGCGTGTCACCGCCAACATCACCCATGCGCTGGCCAAGAAAGCCAAGGACGTCAACGTGGAGAACGACATCTTCGGCGCTGCGGCCGAGCCGTTCCTCAGCGACGCCTACAGCGTGGTCGACCTGTTCGGCAGCTACCGTTTCAACGCGCACGTGCGCGTCAATCTGGGCGTCTACAACCTGTTCGACGAGCGCTACTACCAGTGGGCGCGCATCCGCAATGTCACCCGCGGCGATTTCTACCTGTACGGCTATGCCACCGATGACGGTATCGGCCGCTACAGCGAACCGGGCCGCAACCTGCGCGCGACGTTGTATGTGACGTTCTGAGGCGCGCTGACCGCGATTGCCGCGATTGCCGCGATTGCCGCGATTGCCGCGCATCGCTGCACGGTGGGCCGTGCAGCGAGGCGCGATGGACCCGCCGGTACGGCCTGGTCCGGCACCCGCTGCGTCGTGGCGAATGCCGATCCGCACACGCAACAACCGGGGCAGATGCCGCAGCACATGCGGCATCTGCCCCATCGCAGCCTGTGGCATGGCGGCGCGCAGCGACGCGCTCGCCACCGCCGACTGCCCGCGGCGCTACAGCAAGGTGCCGCTGAGGATCGCCGCGGCAATGCTGAAATAGATCACCAGGCCGGTGACATCCACCAGGGTCGCCACGAACGGCGCCGAGGCGCTGGCCGGGTCGAAGCCGAGCCGTTGCAGCACGAACGGCAGCATCGAGCCGGACAGCGAACCGAAGGTGACGATGCCGATCAGCGCCGCGCCGATGGTCAGCGCCACCATCTGCCAGTGCGGGCCGTAGTCGTACAGGCCGGCGGTCTGCCAGATCGCGATGCGCACGATCGCCAACACCCCCAGGATGGTGCCCAGGGTGAGCCCGGTGGGCAGCTCGCGCAGCGCCACCTTCCACCAGTCGCGCAGGCGCAGTTCGCGCAGTGCCAGCGAGCGGATCAGCAGCGAGGTGGCCTGCGAGCCGGAGTTGCCGCCCGAGCTCATGATCAACGGAATGAACAGGGTCAGCACCACCGCCCTGGACAGCTCGTCCTCGAAGTGCTGCATCGCGCTGGCGGTGAGCATTTCGCCCAGGAACAGCACGCTCAGCCAACCGGCGCGCTTCTTGATCATCTGGCCGAAGCCGATCTGCATGTAGGGCTTGTCCAATGCCTCCATGCCACCGAACTTGTGCACGTCCTCGGTGGATTCGGCGATCAGCGCGTCCAGCACATCGTCCACGGTGACGATGCCCAGCACATGCCCGTGCGCATCCACCACCGGGATTGCGAGCAAGTCGTGGCGGCGGATCAGCCGGGCAACTTCTTCCTGGTCCAGCGCCGGGTCCACCGTGACCGGCGGGTTGACCTGCGCCACCTCCAGGATCGGCGCATCCGGCGCGCCGGTGATCAGCCGGCGCATGGTGACCACCTGGGTCAGCACCCGGCTGTGCGGGTCGAGCAGGTAGATCGCATAGACCGTCTCGCGGCTGCGCTCCACCTCGCGGATGTGCTGCAGGGTGCGGCCCACGGTCCAGTCGGCCGGCACCGCCACGAACTCGGTGGTCATCAGCGCGCCGGCGGTGTTGGGCGGGTAGCGCATCAAGGCCTGGATCGACAGCCGCGCCTCGGCACTGAGCAGCCACAGCAGCGGCGCGCGCTGCTCGGCGTCCAGGCCGTGGAAGAGGTCGGTGGCGCGGTCGTCGGCCATCTGCCCGAGCAGGGCGGCGGCCTGCTCGGCCGGCAGCTGCGCGACCAGCGCGCTGGCGGCGTGCAGCTCGGGTTGTTCGAGCACCTTCACCGCACGCGGCTGCGGCAGCGCGGCCAGCACACGGGCGGCATCGTCGCGGTCGAGGGTGTTGAGGTATTCCACCGCATCGGCCGTGTTGAAGTCGGCCATGGGTGCGATCAAGGCATCGACGCCTTGGGCAAGGCGCAGGGTTTCGTTGTACATGGTGGTTCGCCTGGTGACGACCGTCGTCGATGACAGCCGGCGAACCTGAGCCTCAGGCGCGCGCCAGCTGGGTCATCGACCCGGGTCTAGGGTGACTGTCGCTGGACATGAGGATGGGCTCCGAAAGGTGCGTACCGACCGGTGATCCGGGCGGCAGCGCGGCGCAGTCTGCGCGCCTGTGCCCGCCTGGTCAATGCCCTGCGCAGGCCATGCTCAGCGGGCGTCCAGGCGGGTGCCGCAGCGCAGGAACTGTCATGCGGCAAGCAAGTGCATTGCACCCGGGCACCGGCCGTGCGCCATCGACCAGGAGGGTGTGTCATTGCCTGCAACGGTGACTGCGTGCCCGCGTGCATGCCCGGCCATGCGGCCCGGTGATGCGGAACGCGGTGGTGCATTGCGGCCCGCGACGTGGTGCTGCCGGCTTGCAGCACCGCACCTGGGCACACCGCCAATCCACACAGTTGCACGCAGCGCACACCGATCCGGGCCAGCAGCCGACCGCGGGCGGCATAATGCGCATCTCAACGGAGAGTGCGCATGCATAGCGGTGGTCTGGAACTGGCTCTGGTGCTGATGCTGGCCGCCATCGTGGCGGTGCCGGTGTTCAAGCGCTTCGGCCTGGGCGCGGTGCTGGCCTATCTGGTTGCCGGTGTGGTGCTCGGCCCCGATGGCGTGGGCGTGGTGCAGGACGCCGAGCGCATCAGCGGCGCGGCCGAAATCGGCGTGGTGATGCTGTTGTTCGTGATCGGCCTGGAACTGTCGCCGGCCCGCTTGAAGGTGATGCGGCATTCGGTGTTCGGTGCCGGCGCCACCCAGGTGGTGGTGACCACGCTGATCCTGGGCGGCCTGCTGATGCTCGGCAACCTGGGCTGGAAAAGCGCGTTGATCGTCGGCGTGGCGCTGGCGTTGTCGTCCACCGCCGTGGGCCTGCAGCTGCTGGCCGAGCGCAAGGCGCTGGGCAGCGACTACGGGCGCCTGGCATTTGCCATCCTGCTGTTCCAGGACCTGATCGCCATTCCGTTGCTGGCGGCGATTCCGCTGCTGGGCGGCAGCAAGAACGCCACCCTGGAATGGCAGGACGTGGCCAAGGCGGTGGCGGCGCTGGCGCTGGTGATCCTGTGCGGGCGCTTCGTGCTGCGCTATCTGTTCAACATGGTGGCGCGCACGCGCATGCCGGAAGTGTTCACCGCCAGCGCCCTGCTGGTGGTGCTGGGCACCGCCTGGATCATGCAGGAAGCCGGATTGAGCGCCAGCCTGGGCGCGTTTCTGGCCGGTGTGCTGCTGGCCGATTCGGAATTCCGCCACGAGCTCGAATCGCAGATCGAGCCGTTCGAGGGCCTATTGCTGGGGCTGTTCTTCATCTCGGTCGGCATGGGCATCGACCTGAACCGGGTGGTCGCCGAACCGGGGCTGATCGCCGCCGGCGTGGCGATCCTGCTGCTGGTGAAGTTCTCGCTGCTGGTCGGGATCGGCACGGTCGCCAGGCTGCCGCTGCGCAGCAGCCTGATGCTCGGCAGCGTGCTGTGGCTGGGCGGCGAGTTCGCCTTCGTGGTGTTCAACGAGGCCGATCGCGTCGGCTTGCTGGAGCGCGCCAATCACGATCGCCTGGTGGCCATCGTCGGTGTCTCGATGGCGCTGACGCCGCTGTTGCTGCTGGGCATGCAACGCCTGCTCAACGGAACCTTGCGGGTGCAGGCAAACAAGCCAGAGCGGCCGTTCGACACCATCGACGCGCAGGCACCGCAAGTGCTGATCGCCGGCGTTGGCCGTTTCGGCCAGGTGGTGGCGCGCCTGCTCACCTCGCGCCACGTGCCGTTCGTCGCACTGGAGCACAACCCCGATACGGTGGAGGATATCCGCCGCTTCGGTGGCGAGCTGTACTACGGCGACCCGACCCGGCCCGAATTGCTGCGTGCCGCTGGCGCCGATCGCATCAAGGTGTTCGTGATCGCCGTGGACGACCCGGACACCAATATCAAGACGGTGCGGCTGATTCGCCGCCTGTATCCGCAGGCCACCGTGCTGGCGCGTGCACGCAATCGCCAGCATGCCTGGAAGCTGATGGACCTGGGCGCCGAGCCGTTCCGCGAGGTCTTCGCCTCCAGCCTGGAACTGAGCGAACGCGTGCTGACCTCGCTCGGCGTGGGCGACGCGCTCGCGCACGAACACGTCAAACGCTTCCGCAAGCACGACGAGGACCTGATACGTGCGCAGCACCTGGTCTATGACGACGAGGCCAAGGTGATCCAGACCTCGCGCGACGCACGCGCGGACCTGATGAATCTGTTCGAGGCCGACGTCAAGGCCGACGTGGACGGCGAACCCGCCCCCACCACGCAGGATCGCTAACCCTCCCGTAGGAGCGTGCCTGCGTGATCAGGCCGGTAGGAACGGCGAACCCACGCCCACCACACCGGAGCGCTACGCCTTTCGTAGGAGCGCGCTTGCGCGCGATGGGGCTCTATCGGTAACGCCTCATCGCGCGCAAGCGCGCTCCTACATGGGTGTTCTTCATCGTTCGTCGGGGTGCAGTCGATGCCTTGGGGCAACCTGCATGCAAGCGTTTGATCGCGCCTACGTGATCAGGCCGATGGAGACGGCGAACCCACACCCACCACGCCGGAGCGCTACGCCTTTCGTAGGAGCGCGCTTGCGCGCGATGGGGCTCTATCGGTAACGCCCCATCGCGCGCAAGCGCGCTCCTACATGGGTGTTCTTCGTCGTTCGTCGGGGTGCAGTCGATGCCTTGGGGGCAACCTGCATGCGAGCGTTTGATCGCACCTGCGTGATCAGGCCGATGGAGACGGCGAACCCACGCCCACCACGCCGCAGCGCTACGCCTTTCGTAGGAGCGTGCCTGCGCGCGACGGGGCTCTATCGGTAACGCCCCATCGCGCGCAAGCGCGCTCCTACATGGGTGTTCTTCGTCGTTCGCCGGGGTGCAGTCGATGCCTTGGGGCAACCTGCATGCAAGCGTTTGATCGCACCTGCGTGATCAGGCCGATGGAGACGGCGAACCCACACCCACCACACCGGAGCGCTACGCCTTTCGTAGGAGCGTGCCTGCGCGCGACGGGGCTCTATCGGTAACGCCCCATCGCGCGCGAGCGCGCTCCTACGCGGATGTCCATGTGTGCGTGCGGCTGCTTGGCGCGCGCATCCCTCAGCGACGCGGTGTGCGCGCTGCGGTCTTGCTGGCCGGGGCCTTCGCTGCGCCCTTGCCGGTCACAGCCGTGCCAACGGTCTTCGCAGCGGCCTTGGTGACCTTCCTGACCGGCGCCTTTGCGAGCTTCCTGGCTGGTGCCTTCGTGAGCTTGCTGGCTGGTACCTTTTTGACGTTCTTGGCCGGTGCCTCGGTGACCTGCTTGGCTGGCGCCTTGGCACCCTTGGTGGCCTTCCTGGCCGTCTTCCCGGTGGCTTTCTTGACCGGCGTCGTCGCGCTGCCGCGTACGTCCGGTGCACGGCGCGGCGGGGGCTTGCGGCCCGGGGTGAGCGCGCGCCAGGCGTGCCCGCCATTCATGGCCAGCAAGGCGTCGGCGGCCGAGGGGCCGGCGCTGCCGGCCGCGTAATTGGGGAAATCGCTGGGCGGTTGTTTCCAGGCATCCAGGATCGGCTGCACGATGCGCCAGGCGCCTTCCACCATCGCCGCGTCCTGGAACAGACCGGCTTCGCCGTTCATGCAGTCCTGCAGCAGGCGCTCGTAGCCCACCGTATATTCCTTGGGGAACCAGTCGCGGTAGCGGAAGTCCATGCGCACCGGGGCCAGGCTGACCTGCGCGCCGGGGCGCTTGACGTCGAACTGCAGCGAAATGCCTTCGTCGGGCTGGATGTGCAGCACCAGCCAATCGGGGCCGTAACCGCCCACTTCGGTGCTGCGGAACGGCGCGAGCGGCGCCGGCTTGAAGCGGATCGCGATCTCGGTGGTGCGCTCGCGCAGCCGCTTGCCGGTACGCAGGTAGAACGGCACGCCGGCCCAGCGCCAGGTGTCGACCTGCAGCTTCATCGCCACGTAGGTTTCGGTTTCCGAATCGTCCGGCACCGTGTCTTCTTCGCGATACCCCGGCACGGCGCTGCGGTTGACCGCGCCGGAGGCGTACTGGCCGCGCACCACGTCTTCGGGCTTGATGGGGCGCACCGCTTCGATCACTTCGGCGCGGCGGCGGTGCATCGCCTCGGTGGTGAACGCGGCCGGCGGCTCCATCGCAATCATCGCCAGCAACTGGAACAGGTGATTGGGCACCATGTCGCGCAGGCAGCCGGTGGGATCGTAGAAGCGTCCACGCCCTTCCACCCCGATGGTCTCGGCGGCAGTGATCTGCACATGATCGATGCGGTCGCGGTTCCACACCGGCTCGAACAAGCCATTGGCGAAGCGGAACGCCAGGATGTTCTGCACGGTTTCCTTGCCCAGGAAATGGTCGATGCGGAACACCTGATCCTCGTGCAGCACCTTGGCGACGGTGGCATTGAGCGCGACGGCACTGGGCAGGTCGTGGCCGAAGGGTTTTTCCACGATCACCCGACGCCAGCCTTCGCCCTCGCGTTGCCTGACCAGCCCCGCTTCGCCCAGGTTGAGCAGCACCGGCTCGAAGAAGCGCGCGGCGGTGGCCAGGTAAAACAGCACGTTGCCCTGGGTGCCGTAGCGCTTGTGCAGTTTCTCCAGCGCGCCATCCAGCGTTTGATAGGCGCCCAGGTCGGTGAAATCGCCGCGCAGGTAATGCATGCGCTCGCGCAGCCACTCCCAGGTGTCGGTGTCGAACTCGTCGGTCTGGAACTCGGCATCGCGGCTGCTGAGCAGCGCGGTCATCGACTGGCCCATCATCGTGCGCCACGACCGCTCGCTGATGTCGCCGTGGTCCATGCCGACGATGGCGAACTGCTCGCCCAGTGCGCCGGAGCGGCGCAGGTTGTACAGCGCCGGCATCACCAGGCGCTTGGTCAGATCGCCGCGTGCACCGAACACCACGATGATGCACGGCGGGGTTGTGGCTTGTTCATTCATGGATGTGTTTCCTCTTCGCCCATGCGTCCGTGCAGGCGCAGCGCCGCATTGACCAGAGCCACGTGGGAATACCCTTGCGGGAAGTTGCCGAGCATGCGCTTGTTGCGCGGGTCGTACTCCTCGGCGAGCAGGCCCACGTCGTTGCACAACCCGAGCAGACGTTCGAGCAGCATGCGCGCCTGCTCGGTGCGCCCGAGCATGGCGTAGTTTTCCACCAGCCAGAAGCTGCAGGCAAGGAAGGTGCCCTCGCCGGCCGGCAATCCGTCGGCGCTGTCGTCGGCGCGATAGCGTTCGACCAGTCCATCGACGGTCAGGTCGCGTGCGATCGCATCGGCGGTGGCGGCGATGCGCGGATCCTCCGCCGGCAGGAATCCCACGATCGGGATCAGCAGCAGCGACGCGTCCAGGCGGTCGGAGCCATAGCTCTGCACGAAGTGCCCATCCGGGTGCACGCCTTTTTCCAGCACTTCGGCGCGGATTTCCTCGGCGATGCGGCCCCAGTGCGCGCGCTTGGCCGCATCGGCTTGGGTGATGCCATCGCGTGCACCGCAATCGAACGCCAGCCACGCCATCACCTTGGAATGCACGAAATGACGGCGCTCGTCGCGGATCTCCCAGATGCCTTCGTCGGGCAGGCGCCACAGCGTTTCCAGCGTCTCCAGCACTTTTTCCAGCAACGAGGCCGACGAGCCATCGTCGTCGGACGGCGGCGCCACGCCCTTTTCGCGCGCGTAGTGGAACGCGCCGATCAACTCGCCGTAGACATCGAGCTGGAACTGGTCCACCGCGCCATTGCCGATACGCACCGGACCGGAGTTTTCATAGCCGGGCAGCCAGTGCGCCTCCCATTCCTGCAGCCGGCGTTCGCCGGCGATGCCGTAGAGCGCCTGCAGCTGGTCCGGCGAACCGGCGATGGCGCGCTGCACCCAATCGCGGAAGGCTTCTGCTTCGTCGCGATACCCGGCCTGCAGCAGGGCGATCAGCGTGAACACCGAATCGCGCAGCCAGCAGTAGCGGTAATCCCAGTTGCGGGTACCGCCCAGATGCTCGGGCAGCGAGGCCGTCGGCGCAGCGACGATACCGCCGGTGGGCAGATAGCTGAGCCCCTTCAACACCACCAGCGAGCGACGCACCTGCTCGGTCCAGGGGCCGACATCGGTGCAGCGACGTGCCCAGCCATGCCAGAACGCAGCCGTGCGTTGCAGGGCCCGTTCCGGATCGATCGCCGCCGGCGTGGGCTGATGCGACAGGCCGTGGCTGAGCAGGAACCAGGTGCTCTGGCCCTGACCCAGCGTGAAGTCGGCTTCGGTGCCCATGTCCTCGCCGTGCAGCGCCTGCGGCGAGCGCAGGGCGAGCTGGTCGGGCCCGGCGATGGCGCGGATGCCGCCGTCGATACGCGTCACCCAGGGCACGGTGCGGCCGTAGTTGAAGCGGAAGGTCAGGCGCATGTGCATCGGTACCTGGCCCTGCACGCAACGCACGATCCGCACCAGGTGCTGGTGGCCGTCGCCTTCCTCGCTGGCGACCATGAAGTCGACCAGTTCCACCGTGCCGGTGTCGGTGTGCATGCGCGTGCACAACACCAGGCTGTCGTCTTCGTAGGCACGTTCGCTGCGGAAGTCGCCGGCCGGCGACAACGCCCATTGCCCGTGCTGCTCATCGCCCAGCAGGGATGCGAAAAACGCATCGGAATCGAAACGTGGCAGACACAGCCAGTCGATGGTGCCACGGTGATCGACCAGGGCCGCGCTGTGGCAATTGCCCAGCATGGCGTGGTCTTCGATACGCACGCTCATCGTAGAGGCGCTTCCTTCGTGCGAGGGAGCCGGCAGTCTTGCATGCGCGGTGTCGGGATCAGGTTACGAGAGCGCCGGCAGACGCAGCAATGGTGGCACCGTGTGTTCCAGCCGACGGATCAGTGCCGGGTCCATGTAGACGTAGTCGTCGGGAATGTGCAGACAGGCCACCCGGCAATGGCGCAGATGCGCGGCGAAGCGTCTGCGCAACAGCTGCAGATGGCGGCGCTCCATCACCAGCACCAGCTGCGCCTCGTGCAACAGCTCCGGGGTGAGCTGCACGTCGGCATCGGCGGCCAGCCCGGCCGATTGCGTCTGCACGCCCGGCCAGTCGGCGAACACGCGCTCGGCGGTGGGGCTGCGCAGCCGGTTGCGGCTGCACACGAACAGCACCTGCAGCGGTGCGCCGCCGCGCCGGCTCAGCGGCCTTCGCGCAGGAAGCGCGCCATCGAGGACACACCCGGCAAGGCAGGTTCGAACTGGCCGGCCACGTCGATGAAACCACGCATGACCGCGATCTCGCGCGGGGTGCGGTTGAGCGCGTCGCGGCGGTCGGCATCGGCGCCGGCCCGCAGCAGGCGCTGCACCAGCAGCGGCAGGCCGTGCAGTGCAGCCAGGTGTAGCGGGCCGAACCCACGTTGATCGGCCACGTCCAGCGAGACGTCTTCGTCGAGCAGGCGTTCGACCCCGCCCAGCACCACCTGCTCGTCGCAGGCGGTGCCCGGTTCGGCGCGCGCGCCCAGCAACAGCAGCAGCGGGCTGACCCGGCCACCGGCCAGGTAGTCCGGGTCGGCACCGGCCAGCAGCAAGGTATCCAGCAGGGCCAGCAGGCGGCTCTTGTCGCGCGCGGTGAAGCCGTACAGCGCGGCGCAGTGCAGCGGCGCCAGGCCCTGGTCGTCGTTGGCGTGCACGTCGGCCGCGGCGGTGAGCAGGCGCGCCACGATATCCGGCAGCCCCAGCGCGCAGGCCAGCATCAGCACGGTGACGCCGCCGGGCAGGCGGTGCTCGATCTGCGCGCCGGCCTGCAGCAACGCGGCTACGATCTCGGTCTGGCGCATGCTCACCGCGGCCGACAACGGCGTGGCGCCGCTATTGGCTGCACGTTGCGGATCGGCGCCGCGCCCAAGCAGATGCGCCACCACGCCGAGATGGCCGCCACCGGCCGCACGCAGCAGCGCGGTGCAGCCCTGTGCATCGACGGCGTCGACCGGCAGGCCGAGATCGATCAGGCGACGCACCGCATCGGTGTCGCCGGCCATCGCGGCCGCCGGCACATCCGCTTCGCGCAGGCTGCGGTGCGGCAGCGACCAGATGCGCCAGTCCAGCCAGTCGGCCAGGTCGCGGCGGCCGATCGACAGCGCCACGCCCAATGGGGTCTGCCCGTCGGCAGCACGCGCTTCCGGCGAAGCGCCCTGTTTGACCAGCAATTTCAGCGAGGCCTCGCGGCCCAGCGCGGTGGCCAGATGCAGCGCGGTCATGCCGTGGCTGTCGCGCGCCTCGCGGTCCACGCCGTGTTCCAGCAACCACTGCTGCAGGCGCAGCCAGCCCAGCCGCACCGCCAGCGACAACGGCGGATCGCCGGCCGCCGACGCGGCGAACGGGTCGGCGCCGCGTTCGAGCAATTCCAGCGCGAACTGTTCCAGCCCGCGCGATGCCGCATCGTGCTGCACGCAGGCGCTGAGCAGCCGCGTCAGCCCGCCCGCACCGGCCGGCGACACCCCATGGCGCAGCAGCGCCTGCAGCGCCGGCACCGCCTCCACGCCCCGCGACAGCAGCGCAAACATCGGCACATCGCCGCAGGCATCGCACACGTCGGCATCGGCGCCGTGGCGCAGCAGCCAGTCCACCGCATCGGCGTTCAAGGCCAGCTGCGCATCGTGCAGCAGGCCGCCAAGTTCTTCCGGGCCGCACAGGCGGGCCAGCGCGACAAGGCCGTCGCGTTGGCCGAACTGCAGGCCTTCGCGCAGCAGCACCAGGGGCGGGCGATCGGGCAGCAGCGCAACGCCAGGGGTGTCGCCGTGCGCATCGCTGACCGCCGCCGGCAACGGATAGCCGGGGTCGAGCAATTGCACGATCGCCCAGCGCCCGGCTTCGGCGGCCACATCCACCGCGCGCCGGCCGTGCGCGTCGCTGCTGTCGGCCGGCACCTGCAGGTCGAGCAGGCGCCGGATCAGCGCCGGCGACACGTTGTCGGCGGCGCAGGCCAGCATCACCGCGTTGCGGCCCTCGCCATCGACGGCCAGCACATCGGCCTTGCGTGCGACCAGGCGTTCGAGCACGCCGCTACGCGCCTGCCGCGCCGCATCCAGCCAGGGCGTGCGGCCGAGCAGGTCACGCGCTTCCAGGTTGGCGCCGGCCGCCAGCAGCGCTTCGACGATGTCGCCGTGCCCGGCCACTGCGGCTTCGTGCAGGGCACTGCGGCGCTGACGGTCGCGCGCATCCACGCGCGCCTTGTGCTTGAGCAGCAGCTGCACGCCGGCCGGGTCGTCTTCCTCGGTGCCGGCCGCGGCCAGCAGCACCGGCGCGCCGCCGTCCGGTTCGGAGTGGGCACCGCGTTCCAGCAGGAACTTGGCCAGCCGCCAGTTGCCGACCTGGCAGGCCATCGCCAGCGGCGAGTGGCCTTCCTTGTTGAGCGCATCGAGTTCGGCGGCGGCATCGCGCAGCAGCGCGGCCACGCCCGGGTCGGAACTGCGCACCGCGTGATGCAGCGGCGTGTTGCCGTCGTTGTCGCTGGCGCGCGGGTCCGCGCCATTGGCCAGCAGGGTCATCACCGCGTCCGGGCGACCGTGCCAGCTGTCGCGCGTGGCGGCCAGCAACGGCGTCATGCCGCGATGCGGCTGGTTGACGTCGACACGGCGCACGATCAGCTCGCGCAGCAGGCGCAGGTCCGGCAGCACCGCGGCCAGCGCGGGCAGGCTGCGTTGGTCGCGCCATTCCGGCAGCGGCATCGCCTGCGGGTCCGCACCCGCGTCGAGCAACTGCAGCGCGCGGTCCACACGTCCGCTGCGCGCGGCCTCGAACAGCTCGGGCACCAGTTGATGCCGGGCCACCGGCTCCAGCGGACGCGGCTCGGCCGCCGCTTCGGAGAAGAAATCGGCCGCCTGCGGGGCCGCCGGGGCATCGCTGCGCACCGGCGCGGCGGTGCGTTGCAACAGCAGATGGGCGGCCGGCAGCAGCACGCTGGCGGCGATCGCCAGACTCCAGCGCAAGCTGCTCGACAACCAGCCCGGCCAGGCCAGCGCCACCACCAGCGTGCACATCGCCAGCACCAGTACCGCCGCCAGCAGGCCGCGCCAGGCGTGCAATGCCTGCGTCGCCAGCGCATGCCAGCGCGGGGCCAGGGCGCCGCCATCGCGCTCGACCTCGCCCCACAGCGGCCAGGTCCGCCACAGCCCGAGCAGCGCGGCGCTCACCGCCACGCTCAAGGCCAACGCGGCCGCCAGGCTGCCGCTGTCGCGCAGGGCGGTCAGCGGCCAGCTGATCAGGGCGGCCAGCACCAGCAGGCCCACGCCCCAGATCGTCAGCAGCGGCGGCAAGGCCTGCGCGACCGCGCGCGGCGGGCTGGGCAATGCGCGGGTACCGCGCGCCCACGACACCGCCAGCGCGAACGCCGGCTGCGCCAGCCACAGCGCCACCGCGGCAACACCGCCGCCGATGCCGCCCAGCAACGACAACGCCACGCCGGCCGCCCCGGCCAGCGCTGCGGCACGCACGCGTGCGGCCCGTGCGGCCTCAGTCATAGTCGCACTCGCCCGCCAGCACCACCGTCTTGGGCAGCTGCAGATAGAAGCCATGCCTGCCGAGTGCATCGCGCACCGTGGCCACGTCGGCCTGCGCCAGGCGGCGCTCCGGCGTCAACGCCACCTCCAGCACGAACGCGAACGGCGCCAGCTGCGCGTGCACGGCGGCGGGAAGACCGGAGAAGTCGTCGCGCGTGGCGAGATAGACGAAGGTGTCCTGCTTGCGTTGGCTTTTATAGACGTAGGCGTGCATGCGCGCGTGGTCGCGCTCGATCGGCAAGTGTGTCGCAGGATTGTGTCCCAATTGCGCCGATGGCGAAAGCGCGGCAGCACGCGAAAAGTCCTGCCCCGTCAGCGACATGACCGGCTTGTTCAGTTGCGCCATCGACGGGAGGCGGACCCGCCATCGATATACTGAGCCCACTTTTTGCCAGCAGATCACCGTGAGCCAAGCGCAGCATCCGTCCCAGATGGCCCCGGTCGCCGTCACCGCCTTTACCTCCACCACCGCGCTCGGCGCCGGGCTCGATGCCCAGGCTGCCGCGCTGGCCGCGCGCCGCAGCGGCATGCGTCGCAACGATTTCGGCCCGCAGCCGCTGCCCTGCTGGATCGGCCGCGTGCAGGACGTGGAAGACGTCGTCCTGCCGCCATCCCTGCAAGGCTGGGACTGCCGCAACAATCGCCTGGCCTGGCTGGCCCTGCAGCAGGACGGCATGGCCCAGGCCGTGCAGGCCGCCGCGCAGCGCTACGGCGCCGAGCGCGTGGCGGTGATCATCGGCACCTCCACCTCCAGCATCGGCGCCAGCGAGGAGGCCTATACGCGCCTGGTCGAAGACGCCGACGGCGCGCGCTTCCCCGACGATCTGGATCGCCCGATCGTGCACACCCCGCACTCGCTGGGCGACTTCGTGCAGCACGCCACCGGCCTGCGCGGCCCCAGCGTGACCGTGGCCACCGCCTGTTCGTCCAGCGCCAAGGTGTTCGCCCAGGCCGCGCGCCTGATCGATGCCGGGGTGGTGGATGCCGCCCTGGTCGGCGGCGTGGATACCTTGTGCGGCAGCGTGCTGTTCGGCTTCAACTCGCTGCAGGTGGTGGCACCGGAGCTGTGCCAGCCGTTCGATGCGCGCCGGGTCGGCCTGAGCCTGGGCGAGGCCGGCGGCTTCGCCCTGCTCGAACGTCCCGCCGCCGCACCGGAGGCCATGCTGTGGCTGTACGGCTATGGCGAATCCAGCGATGCGCACCACATGTCCGCCCCGCATCCGCAGGGCCTGGGCGCGCAGCTGGCGATGCGCGGTGCGCTCGACCGCGCCGGCCTGGACGCCGATGCGGTGGGCTATCTGAACCTGCACGGCACCGCCACCCCGGCCAACGACAGCGTGGAGGCAGCCGCGGTGGCGGCGATCTTCCCCGCCACCCTGCACGCCAGTTCGACCAAGGCCTGGACCGGCCACACCCTGGGTGCGGCCGGCATCGTCGAATCGGTGATCGCGCTGCTGGCGCTGCGCGACGGCGTGCTGCCGGGCACGCTCAACAGCGCCGTGCCCGACCCGGCCTGTGGCCCGCAGATCCGTTTCGACAATGCCCATTCCAAGATCGATTACGCGATGAACAACTCCTTCGGTTTTGGCGGCAACAACTGTTCGCTGCTGTTCGGGCGGGCCCGCTGATGCTGGCTGCCACCCTCGAGGGAATCGGTTTCTGGACCCAGGGCCTGCCGAGCTGGGACGCCGCGGCGGCCTTCGTCCGTGACGGCACGCTGCAGGACACCGGGGCACGCCCGGCGCCGCAGCTGCTGGCCGCCAACGAACGCCGCCGCGCACCGGACACGGTGGCGGTCTCGCTGGAGGCGGCGCTGGCCGCCTGCACCGCCGCCGGCCGCGAACCGGCCAGCCTGCCGTCGATCTTTACCTCCACCTACGGCGATCTGGCCATCTCCGACTACATGTGCACCACCCTGGCCAGCGACCCGTTGGCAATCTCGCCGACCAAGTTCCACAACTCGGTGCACAACGCCGCGGCCGGCTACTGGACCATCGGCGCCGGGGCGATGACCCCGGCCACGGCGATCAGCGCCAGCCTGGGCAGCTTCGCGCAGGGCCTGCTGGAGGCGTTGGTGCAACGCGCCGCCGGCATGGACGCGGTGCTGCTGGCCGGCTACGACGCCCGCTCGGTCGGGCCGCTGGGCCGGGTCGCGCCCAGCCAGGGGCTGCTTGGCGGCGCGCTGGTGCTGGGCGCGCCCGGCCAGGCCGGCAAGCCGCAGCTGCGGGCATGGCTGGACGACGGCACGCCGACACCGGGCGAGGGCCCGTTGTCGCGGCAGGTCGCCGGCAATGCGATGGCGCCGATGCTGCCGCTGTTCGACCTGCTCGCCGCCGGTGGCGGGCGGGTGGCGCTGTACGCCGGCCCGGGCCGGGTGTTGCAGCTGGAGGTCCAGCAGTGAGCCGGCAGCCGCTGACCCGCGAGGACACCGCGATCCTGGTGCCGGCCCTGAACGAGTCGCTGCGCATCCGCGAAGTGGTCAACGATGCGCTGACCTATTGCTCCAACGTGATCGTGATCGACGACGGCTCCGATGACGGCACCGCCGACTGCATCGCCGGCCTGCCGATCACCCTGATCCGGCATCCGCAGCGCAAGGGCAAGGGCGCCGCGTTGCGCAGCGGGTTTGCGCAGGCGCAGCGGATGGGCATGCGCGCGGTGATGACCATGGACGGCGACGGCCAGCACAAGGCGGCCGATTTCCCGCGCCTGTTGGCCGCGGCCAACCGCCACCCCGGCTGCGTCATCGTCGGCGCCCGCATGCGCAAGCGCGCCACCCAGCCCACCATCCGCCGCATCGGCAACGATTTCGGCGACTGGGGCATCGCCTGGGCCTGCGGCTTCCAGCTGGTCGACAGCCAGAGCGGCCAGCGCCTGTATCCGGCCTCGGTATTCACCCTGCCCGACGTGCCCGGCGAAGGCTTCGTGTTCGAAGCGCAGCTGCTGATTTCCGCCGCGCGCCAGGCCGGCGCGCGCGTGGTCGCGGTGCCGATCGAAACCCGCTACGCCGGCACCTCGCCGGGCACCTTCCGCAAGAGCCATTTCCGGCTGGTGCGCGACCTGTGGGAAATCACCTCGCATGTGGTCGTGCAGGCCTGGAGCTATGGGCATATCTGGCGCGAGTACCGCCGCGTGCGCGCCAACCCGGTGCTGATCGACGACGCCGACGGCGAATTTGCTACTGTGCCCGCGGTCACCAGGAACAAGCCTTCCCCATGAATGCACAGCGTGCCGATGTCGTTATCACCGGTGGTGGCCTGGCCGGCCTGAGCCTGGCGCTGCAGCTGCGCCAGCGCGACCCCGAACTCGCGATCACCGTGCTGGAGCGCCGCGCGCACCCGGTGCGCGAGGCCGCGTTCAAGGTCGGCGAATCCACGGTGGAAATCGGCGCGCATTATTTCGCCGACGTGCTGGGCCTGCGCGAGCATCTGGAGACCGAGCAGATCCGCAAGTTCGGTTTCCGCTTCTTCTTTTCCGACAGGCGCCAGGACATCGACCGCTGCACCGAGCTGGGCGTCAGCCAGATCCTGCCGACGCCGTCGTGGCAGATCGATCGCGGCCGCTTCGAGAATTTCCTCGGCGAGCGCGCCCGCGCGCAGGGCATCACGTTTGTCGACGGCTGCAGCGTCAAGGGCGTGGACCTGTCCGATGACGAGGCCGACCATGCCGTGCGCTACGAGCGCGCAGGCGAGGCCGGCACGCTGCGCGCACGCTGGGTGGTGGATGCCAGTGGCCGCGCCGGCCTGCTCAAGCGCAAGCTCGGCCTGGCGCAGGACAACGCGCACGACGCCAACGCGGTGTGGTGGCGCGTGGAAGGCCTGATCGACCCCAATGGCTGGTCGCAGGACAGCAGCTGGCTGCAGCGCTGCACGCCGCCGGACCGGTGGCGTTCGACCAACCACATGTGCGGGCCGGGCTACTGGTTCTGGTTGATTCCGCTGTCGTCCGGTGCGCATTCGCTGGGCATCGTCTGCGATGCGTCCATGCATCCGCTGGACAGCATGAACACGCATGAAAAAGCGATGACCTGGCTGCGCACGCATCAGCCGCAGGTCGCCGCCACGCTCGACAAGGCCGACTACCGGCTGCAGGACTTCCTGTTCCTGCGCAACTTCTCCTATGGCTGCACGCAGGTGTTCTCGCCGCAGCGCTGGGCGCTGACCGGCGAGGCGGGCTTGTTCCTGGACCCGTTCTACTCGCCCGGCAGCGACTTCATCGCGATTTCCAATACCTACATCTGCGAACTGATTGGCCGCGACCGCGCCGGCAGGTCACTCAGCCCGTATGTCGAGCTGTACCAGCAGCTGTATTTCTCGTTCTACGAAAACACCCTGACCCTGTATCAGGATCAGTACACGCTGTTCGGCGACGCGCAGGTGATGCCGGTCAAGGTGATCTGGGATTACACCTACTACTGGTCGCTGCTGGCGCCGCTGTTCTGCAGCGGACGGATCGCCGACCTCAGCCTGCTCTCGCGCATGAAGTCCGATTTCTTCTACGCGCGCGACATGAATCTGGCAATGCAGCGCGTGCTGCACGACTGGGGCCAGCACAACACTGCAAAAGGCCTGGCCAGCGACGACGGGCGCCTGCTCGATCAATACCTGATCGGCTGGTTCAACGAACTCAATGGCGCCTTGAACGACACCCTCGACGACGATGCCTTTGCCGCACGCATCCACAGCAACGTGGCGCAGATGTCGGTGCTGGCACGCGAGATCCTGCAGCAGGCACGCCAGCGCCATGCCGCACTGCCGGACCATGGGCTGGACGCCCTGACCGCCAACGCCATCGGCGAGCCCATCCTCACCGCCGCCTGGTACGCCGACGCAGCGTGAGCTTGAAAACCGCGCCGGCAACGGCGCGCTTTTTCTGGATCCGCGTTGGCTTGATCCAAATGCCGGATCGGAAGACGCCGATCAAACCGCAACGCATCGAACGGCCGCGCGAGGTGCATTGCTTGCACAGGCACACCACCCATCTCGCCCGGTCCTTGCCCGCCCACCGTCGCGGGACCTTACGCGGCAGGGATGCCGCGTAAGAGCCTCCATGGACGGATTCACGGCGTGTCCCGCGATGGTGGGCGGGCAAGGGCCCTGCAGCAAACTCACAGCGGCGAGGACACCGCACCTGCCAACTTGGTCGTGCGCTGATGGGAACCACACTAGCCGCGCCTACCTGGGGGGGAGGCATCGTCGTTCTATCAGCGGCTCTCAGCCCATGCCGCCATTGATGCCGATGACCTGGCCGTTGATGTAACCGGCTGCCTCCGAACACAGGAACGCCACCAATGCGGCCACTTCGTCGGGCTTGCCGACGCGGCCGGCCGGCACCAGTTGCTTGATCACCTCCGGCGCGAAGCTTTCGCCGACCATCTCGCTTTCGATCACGCCCGGCGCGACCACGTTGACGGCAATGCCGCGGCTGGCCATCTCGCGTGACAGCGATTTGCTGGCGCCGTGCAGGGCGGCCTTGGCCGCGGCGTAGTTGGTCTGCCCGCGATTGCCCAGCACCGCCGCCACCGACGACACGCTGACGATACGGCCCCAGCGCGTACGCGCCATCGGCAGCAGCAACGGCTGGGTGACGTTGAAGAACCCGTGCAGCGACACGTCGATCACCCGATGCCACTGCTCGGCGTTCATGCCGGCCATCGGCGCATCGTCGTGGATGCCGGCATTGTTGACCACGATCTGGATCGGGCCGACCTCCAGCAGGCTTGCCAGCGCCGCAGCACTGGCCTGCGCATCGGCCACATCGAACGCCACCGCCTGCGCACTGCCGCCGTCGGCCACGATCGCCGCGACCACGGCGTCGGCGCGGGCGAGATTGCGATTGGCGTGCACGATCACATGGCGACCCTGCGCGGCCAACTGACGGCAGATCGCCCCGCCAAGATCGCCGCTGCCACCGGTGACCAGGGCGCGGCGCTGTGGAATGGAGGTGCTCATGGAAGCCTCGGTGGAAGCCGCAGAAGCGACGGCGGAAAGAGCGTCATCCTAACGGCTGGCAGCAAGCGCAGGAATAGATCGCCCACATTGATCGCCTGCATTTGGCAGGAGCGCGCTTGCGCGCGATGCGGCGTTGGCGGCAATGCTTCATCGCGCGCAAGCGCGCTCCTACAGGGTCTGCGCCGCGCCCAGCATCACCGTGGCGCGGCCTTCGGCGAGCAGGTGTTCGTCATGGGTCAGGCGAAAACTGTATTGCTGGCTGTCTTCGCCCTGCAGCAACACCTGCGCTTCGCAGACGATCGCACCGGGCAGCTCGTCCAGGTATGCGACATGCAGCTCCACTGCGCGCAGCGCCACCAGCATGCCCGGGCGCACCGGCCTGCCCGATTCCCTGCCGAGCAGGCCGCCATGCACCGCCATGGCCTGCGCGCCGTACTCGCATAGATGCACGGCACGCAGGCGGCCATCGGCGCGCAACGGATGCGTGTCGCTGCGGTGCGCGTGACTGCGCAGCACGATGCGCTGCGCATCCCAGACGACCAGCTCTTCCCACAGGCACATGCTGCCCTGGTGCGGAATCAAGGCGGCAATCGCGTCACGTCCCTGCATGTGCATCTCCACTTCTTGCACGCTCCAGCGCCGGCTCGCGCGAGACCAGCAAGGCCAGGATGAAATTGAACAACACCCCCAGCGCCACCGTGCTGCCGATCGCGCGCAACACCGGGATGCTGGACGCAGCCAACAACGCGAACACCAGCAAGGTCATCAGGCTGCACACGATCAAGGCATGCAAGGTGCGCAGCTGGTCGGCGTGATCGTCGCCGGCGTGGTCGAAGAACAGCGCGTAATCCAGGCCCAGGCCTGCCGCCAGGATCAGCGCGATCAGATGGAACAGGTTGAGCTCCACCCCCATGCCGCGCAGGATCGCCAGGATCAGCACCGTGGTCAGCGCCATCGGCAGCAACACGCGCACGATCCGGCGCGGGCTGCGCAAGGCGACCGCCACCGTCGCCGCCAGCAGCAGTGCGGCCAGCCCCAGCGCGCCGAGCACACGTCCACGGTACGCGGCAACCAGCGACTCGGACGCATCCTTGAGATCCAGCAACTGCGCGCCGCTGCCTTGCACCGCGGCGGCCAGCACCGCCGGATCGCGCAGGCCGGTCAACGACACCAGCGCGGTGCTGCGATCACCGCGCCCCAGCAGCAGCCCGCCGACCGAGGTCGCCAGCGGCGAGCCGGCCAGGTCCTTCGGCAACAGCGGCGCGGCGCGCCTGGCAGCGTCCAGGTCCTGCAGGAATGGCGCGAACGCATCGCTGCGGAACGGCGTGGCCGCCACCGCGCTGTCGGTCAGCACGCGCGCTTGCGCGGCATCCGGCAACGCGGCCTGGCGCGCACGTTGGGTCTTGATGCTGGGCAGATAGCGCGCGGCCATGTCGTAGCCGCTCAACGCGCCGGCGCGTACCAGCGCATCCAGGCGCGGGCGCAACTGCTCGCTGGCCTGCAGCGCGGCCTCATCGTTGGCGGCAGGCAATGCGAGCACGTAGCGCACGTCGGGGGCGCCCAGTTCCTGGCGCAGGTGCGTGTCCTGCGCAAGGGCCTTGGGCGGCACCGGGGTCAGTTTCGACAGGTCGTTCTGCCAGAATTGCCCCGGTGCAAAGACGATCACCGCGATGCCGACCAGCGCAACCACCGCCAGGCTGATGCGCGGCCGTGGCAGGCGCGCGATGCCGCGCCACAGCGCGGCGAGCATGCGCGAATCGGCGTAGTCGCGCGGCGCCGGGTCGATCAACGCCGGCAGCAGCCAGCGGGTGGTGATCGCGGCGGTCGCCAGCCCGGCGATGGTGAACACCGCCAGCTGCCGCAAGCCGTCCACACCGGAAAACAGGAAGGTCACATAGGCAATGCAGGTCGACACCACGCCGGTGGCCAGCGTCGGCCACAGATGGCGCGCGTTGGCGCGCGGATCCAGGCCGGGACGCTGATGGCTGAACAGGTGGATCGGGTAATCCTGCACCACGCCGATCAGGGTGAAGCCGAATGCCACGGTGATGCCGTGCACGCCCTCGAACAACAGCGCCACCGCGCCCAGGCCGGCCAGGCCGGCGCTGGCCAGCGGCAACACGCCCAGCACCGGAATCTTCCAGCTGCGGTAGGCGACCAGCAGCAACAGCACCAGCCCCACCGTATCCAGTGTGCCGATCCATTGCGCCTCGCCCTGCGTGCGCGCGGTGATTTCCACCGCAAAGGCGCCGGGACCGGTCAGGACGAGCTGCGTCGAGGTGCCCTGGCTGACCTTGGCAAACGCCGCCCGCACCGCGTCATAGGCCAGCTGCTGACCGGTGGGATCGAAGCCGGCTGCGCGCGTCTGCACGATCAGCAGGGCCGAGGTGCCGGCACGGTCGAACCACACCGCGTTGCGCGTCTGCGGCGCCGCGGCCGGCTGCAGGGTCTCGGCCAGATGCAGCACTTCCAGCGTGGGGTCACGCGGCAGCAGCGGCTCCACCAGCGCAGCGGCAGGCGAGCCCAGATCCTGCACGCGCGCCTGCAAGGCCCCCTGCAGGGTGCGTGCATCCAGCGGCGCGGCGTCGAAGCTGTCGCTGAGCAGATAGCGATACGGCAGCAGGCGCTCGGGGATCGCATCCAGGCCGGCGCTGCCGCCATTGCCGACCAGCTCGAACAGCTGCGGCTGTGCGGCCAGGGCCTGCTGCAATGCCTGCGACTGGGCGGCCAGCGTGGCCGGGTCGCTGTTGGACAGCGCCATCAGCAACAGCCGCGAGCCCGGGCCTTCGCCCAGCTCCTCGATCAGCAGCTTCTGCGCCGGCGTGCGCGGGGCGGGCATGAATTTGCGCAGGTCGCCGGTGACCTTGAGCGTCTCGCTCAACCAGAACCCGGCCACCGCCAGCAAGGCCAGCCACAGCAGCGCCAGGCCGATACGACGGTTGGCGGTCAACTCAACTGCCATGCGCAAGCCTCGCTGTGCCAGCGGAACGCCCACCGGCCGCGCGTGCGGGATCTGGCGGCAGCGTCACGCGTGTCTGGGGGGACGCGAGCAGTGGGTTGTGGCTGACGGCGGCCGGCGACACCAGCCCACGCGTGGTCACGCGCCCGGGCCGTGGCAGAGCGTGGTCAAGGCTGCCGCGTCGTTGACTGCCGCAGCGTCACGTGCGGCTCCGGCCAGCAGGGTGCGCTGCACATCGCCTTTCACCGGCAGGCTTTCGATGCAGCGCAGTTCGTCGTTGCGCCCGTACAGCCGCAACTCGCGGACCTGCCTGGCGACAGCAGCGTCCCTGGGCTGCAGGGTCAGTGCCCAGGCGTGCAGCTGGCCCTGCCCGCTGATGCGGTACTGCTGTTCCAGCAGCGCGCGGTCGCCGGCCAGCAATGCGCCGAAGCCGGACTTCAAGCCGGCCAGCTCGGGCACGCGGCTCAGCGCAAAACGCCGCGGCGCCTTGCCTTCGCGTTCCAGCACGCCTTCGTCGCCCTGCAGCGTGGTGGTCTCGCGATACGGCGCGCTGACCTCGCGCACCAGCGTCTGCGCGTCCGGACGCCGGTAGTGGCCCTGCACGCGCAGCGGCGTCTTCAGCAGGGCCGAACCACGCAGTTCGACGAACTCGGTACTGACCGGTGCGGGGCGTGCCAGGCGCTGCAGCACCTGGCCCACGTCCAGCGCCTCAGGCGGTGCGGCGCATAGCGGTGCGGCGCTGAACAGCAGTATCAGCATCCACGGCAGGGTGCGGCACATCGGCATGGTGGGTGTTCCAGAAATCGTAGAAGTTGAACCAGTTGTACGGCGCGTAGCGTGTGTAATGTTCCAGCCTGGCCGCGTAATCGCGCATGAGTACCGCCAGCACCGGTGCGCGCTGGCGGCGCGGCACGTCCAGGCCTTCGCTGAAGGTCTCGAACGCAAGCTCGTAGTGGTTGCCGCCGCGATACAGGCCGAACGCCAGCACCACCGGCACCTTGAGCGCGGCGGCGATCAGCCACGGCGAGGTCGGGAACATCGCGTTGCGGCCAAGGAACATCGCCGGCAACGCCGGGTCGCCCTCGCGCGGGCGGTCGATCAGCAGCGCGACCAGCGCACCGGCGTCGGTGGCGTCCTTGATCGCCATGACGATCGAGGTCGCGTCCATCCCGGCATCGATGATGTTGGCCGCCAGCTGCGGATTCAGCGCGCCCAGCAGCTCGGTCATGGCGCGGTTGTGCGCTTTGTCCAGCACCACCTTGACCTGCACGTCCGGCCGCTCGGTGGCCAGCACGCGCAGCGCATCGAAACTGCCCAGGTGCGAACCGAAGATCAGCACGCCGCGGCCGCGGTCCATCTGCGTATGCAGCTGGTCCAGCCCGGTGATGTCGACCCGGAAGCGCTGCATCTGCCCGCACAGCATGTACACGCGGTCCAGAATCGTCGAGGCGAAGGTGTGGATATGCCGCGCCACATCGCGCAGCGTGGCCGGGCGTTCCAGCACCCGTGCCAGATAGGCACGCGAGGCGCTGCGCTCGGGCGCACGCACCAGCAGGAAGTACAGCGTGATCGGGTACAGCAGCGCGCGCCCCACCGTGCGTCCGGCGTGCTGGGCGATGCCGCGGATCAGCCACAGCGCGAAACGTCCACCGCCTTCGGGACGTTGCTTCCACTGGCTGCTCATCGCGCCGCCTCCGCCACCAGTTCGCCGCTGACCAGCAGCTCGTCGGCGCGCTGCACGCGAAAGCGCCAGCGCGGGCCGGTGCCGTCCAGCGTCACCGATGCCGTCTGACCGGGCAGCAACGGCTGCACGAACTTCACCTGCGGCAGCCGTGCCGCAGCGCGCGGGCCATGCAGCGCTTCCACCGCCTGCAGCACATGGTCGAGCACGACCACGCCGGGCACCACGGGACGCCCCGGAAAATGCCCGGGCAGGCAGGGATGATCATGCGGTACGACGAAATCCATAAGCGGGTAACTCAAATCCTGGGTTGAAGCATCGCAGCCACGGCGTCATGTGCCTGCTCGGTCAATTGCTGGCGGTCCGGCGCATCCGGCCCGGTCACCGGGATCGGATCGCCGATACGCACACGGATGATGCCCGGGCGCACCCTGAACACACCCTCCACCGGCAGCACCTTGCCGCAGCCGTCCACCGCCACCGGCACCACCTGCACACCAGCATCGATAGCGGCCTGCAACAGCCCGGCCTTGAATGGCAATAATGCGCCGCTGCGGCTGCGGGTGCCTTCGGGAAACAGACACAACTGTTTGCCCTCGCGCAGCAGTGCCGCCGCCTGCCGACGCACCATCGCCCCGGATCGACGGCTGTCGCGGTCCAGGAACAGCATGCCGGTGGCCCGTGCATACCAGTTCACGAACGGCACCTTGAGCATTTCGTCCTTGAGCAGGAACCGCAGCGGCACCGGCAAGGCGTAGAACAATGCGCAGATATCGATGATCGACTGATGGTTGCTGACGAACAGATAGTTCCTGGACCAGTCCACGCGCTCGCGGCCTTCCACGATCACCCGGGCACCGGCGCCGCGAAACAGCACCGGCGACCACATCCAGGCACCCATGCGCAGCAGGCGGTCGGCATCGCGCGTGATCGCCAGCAACACCAGGGCATAGACGATTCCGCCAGCGGTAAACGTCAGCGTGAAGGCCAGTTGCAGCAGGTTGAACACGGCCCACGCCAGGCGCGACGGCATCCTTGCCAACGGCATTTTTGTCTTGTCCCCGAAAATGTACACGTACGTCGCTGCCCCTGGCCACGCACTCAGCGCAGTAGATCGCGCCAGAATTCCGGCCCAAGCCGCGCCATCTGGCGCAGGAAGTCTGGCAGATTACGATAGGGGCGCTGTGGAAACCAGCGGCCACGCAAGAGATATTCGCCCACGAAGAACCCGCCAACCACCCCGTACGCGAGCAGATTGGCGAACAACGACGCACGCGCATCGCTGATCGGCAGCGGCGAGGCGTAGCCCAGTTGCGCCAGCACGCCACTGGGCTCGGCGCACAGGCCCAGCACCAGGTTGACCAGGGTCAGCGCGCACAGCAGCAGCGCCCAGGCCAGGGTGAGACGACGCGTATAGCGGTATTGCGCCGGAGTGATCGGCATGCCGGCCTGGCGATACAGCCCTTCGACGATGCGCGTGATCAACGGCGTGCGTCCGCGGCGCAGGCTGCGCCCGAAGAACCACGCGATCCAGCCGGTGAACACCACCGGCGGCGCGGCCAGCAGCAGCATCGCGTACGGCGAATGCCACAACGCGCTCAGGCCGACCAGGGTCAGCCCGGCCAGTGCCCAGGCCCACGCGCGGCGCGCGACCATCGGTTCGATCAGCACCATCAGCACCAGCAAGCCGCCGGCGACGACGGCCAGGTCCGGGCGATGGCTGGCATTGGCCCAATGCGCCAGCGGCGAGTACGCCACCGCCAGCAGCACGCCCAGCCCCAGCACCCACGGGGGCGCATCGGCAGGCGCTGCAGTTGGCAGGTCAGACGGTCTTGTTGGCTTGGACATGCGCCGACAATGCGCGCAGCGACGCGAAGATGCGACGGTTCTCGTCATTGTCCGAGCGCAGCTGGAAGCCATAGCGCTTGCTGATCGCCAGCGCCAGTTCCAGCGCGTCGATCGAATCCAGTCCCAGCCCGGTGTTGAACAACGGCGCCTCCGGATCGATGTCGGCGGGCTGGACGTCTTCCAGGTTCAGGCTTTCGACCAGGAGTTCGGCCAGTTCACGTTCGGCAGCGGTTTGCGAGGACATCCAGGGAGCTTCCAGGTGAGGGTCGGGCGACAGAGTTCAGAGCGAAATTTCAGGACAACCACCGCAGCGTCGCAGACGACCGTCGGGTCGGCATGGGCGATGCTGCGGAACCACGGACAGTGTACGGTGCCGCGCCAGCCGGTTCCGAGCGCTCGCCATGCCGGCCTTGCGGCCGCATTGTCGATGGGGTCGCTCGTTCCGCAACTGCGTCCGGCCGCCGCATACCTGTCCGGGCCGCCGGTCAGGCTATCATGACTGCATGACGCTCGCCCGCTGCAGGTTCGTTCCAGGATGACTTCCACTGCTGTTCGCCCCACCCCGACCGCCATGCCGGCAGCCGGGCCGGCTCCCGGACCCGAGTGCCCGGATGTCCTGATCATCGGCGGCGGGCCGGCCGGCTGTACGGCGGCCATCGCGCTGGCCCGGCAGGGCTGGCAGGTGACCTTGCTGGAGAAGGCGCAGCATCCGCGCTTCCATATCGGCGAGTCGCTGCTGCCGATGAACATGCCGATCCTCCAACGCCTGGGCGTGCTCGAGCAGGTGCGCGGCATCGGCGTGCTCAAGCGCGGCGCGGACTTCCCCAACGGCAGCGGCGGCTACAACACCTTCCGTTTTTCGCATGCGCTGGACGCCAAGGCCGATTTCGCCTTCCAGGTGCCGCGTGCGCAGTTCGACCAGGTGCTGTTCGAGCGCGCGCGGGCGGTGGGCGTGGATGCGCGCGATCAGGTCAAGGTCGAGACGGTCGAGTTCGACGGGCAGCAGCCGGTGCTGCAGGCGCAGGGCGTGGCGGGCGTGCAGCGGTTCCGCCCGCGCTACCTGCTCGATGCCAGCGGCCGCGACACCTTCCTGGGCAACCGCTTCAAGCTCAAGCGTGCCAATGCCAGGCATCAATCGGCCGCGTTGTTCAGCCACTTCCGCGGCGTGACGCGCCGGCCGGGCGAGGATGCCGGCAACATCAGCATCTACCGCCACGCGCATGGCTGGATGTGGCTGATTCCGTTGCCGGACGACATCATGAGCGTGGGCGCGGTCTGCTACCCGGAATACATGAAGACCCGCAAGGGCGACAGCGAAGGCTTCTTCATGCGCACGCTCGCGCTCAATGCCGAGCTCAACGCGCGCATGCTCGGCGCCGAACGCGTGGCCCCGGTGCATGCCACCGGCAACTACGCCTACGAATGCACGCGCATGTCCGGCCCGCGCTGGTTGATGCTGGGCGATGCCTACACCTTCGTCGACCCGATGTTTTCGTCGGGCGTGTTCCTGGCCATGCACAGCGCCGAACGCGGTGCGGCGATGGTGGACCAGGCCCTGCGCATGCCGCAGCACGAGGCGAAACTGCAGCGCGCCTTGCAGCGCGAACTCCGGCGCGGCGTGGACGAGTTCAAGTGGTTCATCTACCGCTTCACTTCGCCGACCATGCGCGCCCTGTTCGCGCAACCGCAAAACACCTGGCAGATCGAGCAGGCGGTGGTGGCGATGCTGGCCGGCGATGTGTTCGACAGCCCCAGGGTACGCCTGCGCCTGCGCGCGTTCCGCGCCATCTATGCACTGACCACCTTGTCGATGATGCCGCGCGCCTGGCAGTCCTGGCGCCAACGCCGACGTCAGGCCACGCTCGGCTTCGACGGCGACACCTTGCAACGCGATACGCAACAACGAGATACGCGATGACCGCTTTCCAGGCCCAGACCACGCACAGCGTGCGCCATCCCCGCCTGCAGGTCGACTATGTCGACCAGACCGATCCATCCGCCGTGCTGGCCGACCCGCAGGTGCTGGCCGTGTTCGGCTTCGGCACTGCGGCGCCGCGCCTGGACGATCCGCGCTACCTGCGCGTGCCGCTGCAGCCCTATCGGGCCGACGTGCTGGAAGTGTGGCGCAGCGACGCGGCGGTCCACAGCGGGCGCGATGGCAACATCGCCTGGGCCAGCGACGGCCGCCTGCAGTTCGGCGTGATCGAAATCGACGAGCAGGATGTCGATATCGAAGCCGCCGCCGCCAGGGCCTATGCGGAAATCACCGCCTTCGTCACCGGCAGCCAGACGCCGCGCCTGCTGCGTATCTGGAACTATCTGGACGCCATCACCCTGGGCAGCGGCGACCGCGAACGCTACCGGCAGTTCTGCGTGGGCCGTGCGCGCGGCCTGGGCGCCTTCGACACTGCGCAGCTGCCGGCCGCCACCGCGGTGGGCCGCTGCGATGCCGAGCGCATCATCCAGATCTACTGGCTGGCCGCCGCCGATGCCGGCACCCCGCTGGAGAATCCGCGCCAGGTCAGCGCCTACAACTACCCGCGCCAGTACGGCCCGCAGCCGCCGAGTTTCGCGCGCGCCATGCTGCCGCCGGCCGGCAGCGACATGCCGCTGCTGCTGTCGGGCACCGCCGCCGTGGTCGGGCATGCCTCGATGCACACCGGCCAGCTGCTGGCGCAGCTGGAAGAAACCTTCGCCAACTTCGACGCCCTGCTCGGCGCCGCCCGCCAGCACGCCCCGGCCCTGCCCGCGCAGTTCGGTGCCGGCACCCGCCTGAAGGTCTACGTGCGCGAGCAGGACGACCTGCCCAGGGTCGCGCAGGCCCTGGACGCCCGCTTCGGCGATGCGGTGCCGCGCCTGCTGCTGCACGCGGTGATCTGCCGCGACGAGCTGGCGGTGGAGATCGACGGGGTGCATGGGTGAGTCATTGGCTGCATCGCGCTGGCCCCATGCTCGCAACGCCCCCATCGGCCTCCACGATAAGCTCTGCCGGCGTGTTTGCCACTACGGATGACCACTCGCGTGACCATTGCCCAGCCAGTGCGTCGGCACGCGCCAGCTCCGCAGGACTCGCCCGCTGCTGAAGCCAGGCGATGTTGTCGTCGATGACACTGCGGGTCTGTGCAGGAGAGTTGGCAGGTAACAGCTGCCCTCCACGCCGATAAAGCGCCAGCGAACGCGAGATATCCGGCTTTACGACTTGCGCCAGAAAAACACGATCTCCACTGTCGCGACGAGGCGAGTATGCCGCGGCCAAGACGAGCGATGTCCGTAGATCTCCCTTTGCGGCAGCCTGCAATGCCATGCCTTCCGCCTCGCGACGATAACGCTCCAACTGCGGAGCTACTTCGAGCAGCTCGCGGAATTTGAATGCGTTGCCCACTGAGTAGTTTGCCAAGGCCGCAGGCTGCCCTGCCAGAGCGCCCTGCCGCCACAGGGCTACACGCTCTGCGGACGAAAGTTGCGGAGCGCCTTCGCAGTCCTTTACTTGATTCAGCAGACTATCGCCAGTCGCTTCTAGCGATGTCTCATTGGACGACAAGCCGGCTCGTGCGGATGCACTCGCAGTACGTCCAGCCTGCTTGAGCTTCCACAATTGCTCGTCGTACGAGGCGACTTGCTCATGAACATTCTCACACCTCTGTGACTCCGCTGCCAATCGGCAGGCCGCGCGAGGATCACCCATCTCGGCGCGGCGGCGTAAATCGGCAAAAACGCTGCGCAGCGGCGTACCCTGCGGCGGCAGTGGCGTTGAAGTCCAATCGCGCTTTGGCGGTGCTGACGGTTGCGCGGGCGAGGCTGTAGATACAGTCGTCGACTTAGCGGTGTCTTTGGGGACAATTCCGCTGGACAACAGTACAAACAAGCCTCCCAGGCAGACTGCAATTGTGAGCGCGGCGGCCAGACGTCCTTTCTCCACTTCGACCTCTCCTGAGCACTATGCGCAGTATCACTCAGCCGTTGAGCAAACCCAGCACCACATCGCGTGGCAGCTTGCCGGTTTCGTTGCGTGGCAGGGCGGCGAGTTTGCGCAGGCGGCGCGGCAGGAACACCGGGTCGACGCTGACGCGCAGGGCGGCGAGGATCTGCGCCTCGTCCAGGGTCGGGGCGACCACCAGTGCGGCGATGCGCCCGACCGCCTGGCCGGGGTCGGGCGCGAGTTGCACGACGGTGCCATCGACGACGCCGGGGATGGCCAGCAGGCGACGGGTCAGATCGGCCAGCGAGGCGCGCTTGCCGGCGATTTCCAGCAGATCGGCCTGCCGCCCGCGCACCTGGAAGCGGCCGTCGTCTGCAACGTCCATCATGTCGGCCAGCAGCACCGGCGTGGCCAGATGCGGTGCGTGCACCAGCGTGCCGGCGGCCTGCGTTTCCAGGCGCACGCCGGGCAGTGGTGTCCACGCCGCTTCCAGCGCAGTGCGACGCACGGCGAACACGCAGGTTTCGGTGGAACCGAACATCTCGCGTACCTCGCCGCCAAAGCGCGCCTCGGCGGCAGCGGCCACGTCCTGCGCCAACGGCGCGGTGGCCGAGACGATGCCGACCAGCGGCGGCAACGCCACGCCCGATTCCACCAGCGCGCGCAGGTGCACCGGCGTGGTCACCAGCACGCGCGGGGCGGGAACATCGGCCAGCGCGCGCGCCACATCGTCCGGGAAGAACGGGCGGCCGGCATGCACCGCAAGCGCGCTCACCATCGGCAGCAGGACCGACAATTCCATGCCGTACATGTGCTGCGGCGGCACCGTGGCAACCACGTGCGGCACCGCGTCGGTGTGCGCCCACAGGCTTTGCAGCGCGACCAGGTCCTGGCGCGTGCTGGTCAGGAAGCTGCCCCAGGTCTTGGGGTTGGGTTGCGGGCTGCCGGTGCTGCCGGAGGTAAAGCCGATGGCCACCAGGGCATCGTCGGCCAGTTGCGGGATCGGGCCCGCGGCCTGCGGCAACTCGGCCGGCAACTGCCAGTAGCGCGGCGGCGCCAGCTCCAGCGCCAGATCGCCCAGGCAGTACGCATCGGCATGCCGCGCCTGCACTTCGCCGACCACGGCCGGTGCGCGCGAGGACGGCAACAGCGACACCTGGCCGCGCAGCGCGCAGGCATAGAACGCGACCATGAAGCGATAGCGGTCCTCGCACAGGTTCACCGCGTGGCGACCGTCCGGCAGCTGCTGCGCCAGGCCATGCACGTGCGCGATGAAGGTGGCCAGATCGACCGACTGCCCTGCGCGCCAGGCCAGCGGCCGGCCGGGCGCGCCGACGGCCATCGGGTGGAAAACGGCAGGAACAGGCAGGCTGGACATGGGAACCGACAATCGCAAAAGCGCGCTAGCTTGGCCGCCACCTGCGCTGCTGGCAAGTCGGGCGATCTCCGGCTGCGCGGGGTTGGCCGCGGCGCGCAAGCGGTGCGCAGCCGTGCGTGACGCAGACGCCACCTCGCCGCTGGCGCGCTACGCGCGTGGAATGCATCGCGTGGATGCACCGACATCGGCAGACAGGCGCGCGCCGCAAACGGTCGCGTCCGCCATTCGCCGATGGCTCGCCCGTTCGATGACACACGCGCTCTCCTGCGCACATGACCTGTGGCCCAAGCCCCCGATGGAAGCGAGCTGCTAGGCTTGTCCGCTCCTCGCTGCGTCCAGTTGTTGCCGATGCCCAGATTGTTGCCGCTGTCCCTGTTGTTGCTGGCTGTCACCGCGCATGCGCAGTCCGCCACGCCGCTCACCATCGAACAGGTGATGGCCGATCCGGACTGGATCGGGCCGTCGGTGGACCGCGCCTGGTGGCAGTGGGACGGCAAACAGGTGCAATACCTGCTCAAGCGCGAGGGTTCCCCGGTGCGCGACACCTACCGCCAGGGCACCGGCGGCGGCGCCGAACGCGTGGCCGACAACGCACGCGCCGGCCTGGACGCGGAGAACCCGAGCTACGACGCAACCCGTCAGCGCATGCTGTTTGCGCGCAATGGCGACATCTTCCTGCGCGACCTGCGCTCCGGCGCGCTGACCCAGCTGACCCGCAGCAACGAGGTCGAATCGCGGCCGCAGTTCGCCAGCGATGGCGGTGCGATCTGGCGCGCGGGCAACAACTGGTACCACTGGCGCGCCGACGCCGGCACCGCGCAGGTTGCGGTGGTCAAGGCCGAGCGCGATCCCGACGCTGCGCCCAAGGCCGACGTGTTGCGCGAACAGCAACTGGCCACCCTGGCCACGCTGCGGCGCGACCGTGAGCAGCGCGATGCCTTGCGCACCCAGGAAGACGCCTGGCGCCGCGCCGACGCCACCCGTGCGGCGGCACCGGTGTATCTGGGCGACGAGGTGGAAATCGTCGACAGCGCGTTGTCGCCGGACGGCCGCCATCTGCTGGTGGTCACCCAGGCCAAGAACGCCGAAGAAGGCCAGGCCGGCAAGATGCCCAGGTACGTGACCGAATCCGGTTACGAGGAATTCCAGGAAGTGCGCACCCGCGTCGGTCGCAACCTGCCGGTGGCGCATGCGCTGTGGCTGGTCGATGTCAGCGCCGGCACGGCAAGACCGCTGTCGTTCGACACCCTGCCGGGCATTGCCACCGATCCGCTGGCCGCGTTGCGCAAGGCCGCCAGGAAAGATCCGCTCAAGGGCAACCGCGCCGTGCGCGTGGAAAGCGATGGCGACGGCAGCGGCCCGGCGGTGCACTGGAGCGACGATGGCCGCAACGTGGCGGTGGAAATCCGCGCGGTGGACAACAAGGATCGCTGGATCGCCAGCGTGGATCTGGACGCGGCCAAGCTGCTCCCGCGGCATCGCCTGAGCGACAGCGCCTGGATCAACTGGGACTTCAACGATTTCGGCTGGCTGCCCGACAACCGCACGCTGTGGCTGCTGTCGGAAGAATCCGGCTATTCGCAGCTGTACACCGTGGAAGGCAACGGCAAGCCGCGCCAGCGCACGCGCGGCAAATGGGAAGTCTCGATGCCGGTGGCCGGCGCCGACGGCAACAGCATGTACTTTCTGTGCAACCAGAAATGGCCGGGCGATTACGAGGTGTGCAAGCTGGATCTGCGCAACGACCAGCTCACCGAAGTCACTGCGTTGAATGGCGTGGAAGGCTTCAGCCTGTCGCCGAACGGCCAGCAGGTGCTGGTGCGCTATTCCGGCAGCTACCTGCCACCGCAGCTGGCGGTGGTGCCGGCCGCGGGCGGCAAGGCCACGCTGCTCACCGACACCCGCACGCCGGCCTTCAAGGCGCAGCCGTGGATCGCGCCGCAGTACGTGCAGGTGCCGTCCAAGCATGGCGCCGGCACGGTCTGGGGCAAGTACTACGGGCCGCAGAACCCCGAGCCCGGCAAGCAGTATCCGATCGTGATGTTCGTGCATGGCGCCGGCTACCTGCAGAACGTCTCGCAGCGCTACACGCCGTATTTCCGCGAGCAGATGTTCCACAACCTGCTGGTGCAGCAGGGCTACATCGTGCTGGACCTGGACTACCGTGCCTCGGAGGGCTACGGCCGCGACTGGCGCACCGCGATCTACCGCAACATGGGCCATCCGGAGCTGGAAGACTACCTGGACGGGCTGGAGTGGCTGGTCGACACCAAGCAGGGCGACCGTGCACGCGCCGGCATCTACGGCGGCTCGTACGGCGGCTTCATGACCTACATGGCGCTGTTCCGCAGCCCCGGCACGTTCAAGGCCGGCGCGGCGCTGCGTCCGGTCGGCGACTGGATGCAGTACAACCACGAGTACACCTCCAACATCCTCAATACGCCCGAGCTCGACCCCGACGCGTACAAGACCTCGTCGCCGATCAACTATGCCGACGGGTTGCGCGACCATCTGCTGATCGCGCACGGCATGATCGACGACAACGTGTTCTTCAAGGACTCGGTCGACATGACCCAGAAGTTGATGGAGCTGCACAAGGACAACTGGCAGGTGGCGCCGTATCCGCTGGAACGCCACGGCTTCACCCGTGCCGATTCGTGGCTGGACGAGTACAAGCGCATCCTCAAGCTGTTCGATGAGCAGGTGAAGCCGCAGCGCTGACCGCCGCACTGCGCCCGTTGCGAGACGGGCGTTGCCGGCACCGACATCCACGGATGGCTGCGGTGCGAGCGCAGCATTTCCAGGCGCCACGTCGCTGGCGACGTCACAGATGCGCGTTTGACGTTTGTGGTGGGCGATCGGTTCCGCCGCCACGTCAGGAAGCGATCGCCGCAGGAGACAACCGGCTGCGCAGATCCGAGCGGATGCAACGCATCGCGTAGCCAGCACGCAGGCTGGTTGCGTTGCACTCACCTCTCCCTACGCAAGTGGCTCTAAGCTTGATGCAGGACCGGCAGATGGTTCGTGGGTTGGCCCTCTGCACCGGTCTGCCGCAGGACCGGTGCGCCGCCGGCCTGGCAGCGACCTTCCACTCTTGCTGGCGCACACAAGGTAGACGCGATGGGCCTGTGGGACCGTTTGTTTGGACGCAAGACCGCCGTGGCGAAGCCGCCACGTGCAGAACCCACCGCAGCGACGGCGCCTGCCGACAATGCCGACGCGGCAGCTGCAGAAATCGACCCCGCACTGCAGCCGGCGCTGACGGCGTTTCAGCGCGGCGATCACGTGGGCGCCTATAACGCAGCGCAAGCGCAGTTGCAGGCCGGTGCGGATGCGCAGCGACTCTGTGCCCTGGCATTGAGCGCGCTGGACCGTTACCACGAAGCGTATCCCTATTGGCTGGCGCTGTACGAGCTGGAGCCCACCGCACACAACGCACTGCAGTTGGCGACCACCGCGGTGATGTGCAACGAGATCGATCGTGGCGAGCAGTGGTTGCTGACGTTCGACGATCTGAACGCGCAGGAGCGCTCCACCTCGCCGGCCACCGCACGCACCAGCTTCCTCACCGCGCTGACCCGCGCCGGGCACGGCGCACACGCGTTGCCGCATCTGGAGTGGTTGCGCGAGGCCTACGCCGGAATGTCGATCACCGACAGCCACTTCCTCTACGTGCGCGGGCTGCCCTTCCTCGAGGCCTTCCTGGAGCGCAGCACACCGTTGTTGCGCCAATGCCTGCCGGCCGAGGCGCTGCCGGGTTGGTATGCGCAACTGCAGCCATCACTGGATCCTCCCGGCCAGGCCGCCGTGGCCGCCCATATCGCATCGCTGCAATGAGCATGCCGGCACCGGCTTCCCGACCACGCGGCGGCTTCGTCACGCCGCTGGCGTGGGTGTCCTTGTTGCTGGGCGTCGTCAGTGCGATGTCCAACCTGCTGCAGATCGCCATGATCGTGCTGATGCCCGATGCGGCGGCGCTGGGCTTGCCCGAGGGGATCGCCCTGCCCGCCTCGTTGCAGTGGCTGATCGATCATGCCGTGTCCTTGTCGGTCATGGGCGTGCTGCTGTCGGTCGCCTTCGCATGGTTGAGCTGGGCCTTGCTGCAACGACGCGAGTGGGCGCGGGTCGGATTCGTGATGGTGTTGCTGGTGACCGCGCTGCTCAATGTCGGCGGCCTGGCGTTGATCGGACCGGTGTTCGAGGGCGTGCAGGCGATGCTGCCGGCCGACGTCCTGCACAGCCCCGAGTGGCCGCAGCTGCAGGCACGCCTGCAGGCAACACGCCAGGCGGCGCTGCTGCTGACAGGCCTGGGCGTGGTGGCAATCGGCTGTCTCCACGCGGTGCTGGCATGGCGGCTGTGCACGCCCGCGGTGCGCGCCGAATTTACGGCCTCGCGCAAGGCATGATCGCCGGTTGAAGCTGGCCTGCGGATGTTGGGATGAGCCAACCCGGCAAAGCCTGGTCGCTCATGCGAACGATGCCCACACGACACGGCGCCTCGCCCTGCGACAAACGGGCGCGTTTGCCCGACTGCAAGAAGCGCGATGCAGCGCTTAGAATCGTGGCATGAACGAATTCGACCGTGTACGCGATTATTTGACCGGCCTGCAGGATCGTATCTGCGCTGCCGTGGAAGCCATCGATGGCAGCGCGCGTTTTGCCGAAGACCTATGGCAACGCGAGGAAGGCGGAGGCGGACGCACCCGCATCCTGCGCGATGGCGCGGTGTTCGAGCAGGCCGGCATCGGGTTTTCCGATGTGTCCGGCTCGCGCCTGCCGCCTTCGGCCAGTGCGCATCGGCCCGAGCTGGCCGGGGCGACGTGGCGCGCCTGTGGCGTGTCGCTGGTGTTCCATCCGCACAATCCGCATGTCCCCACCACCCACGCCAACGTGCGCTACTTCCGCGCCGAGCGCGATGGCCAAGTGGTGGCGGCCTGGTTTGGCGGCGGCTTCGACCTGACCCCGTTCTATCCGGTCGACGAGGACGTGCTGCACTGGCACCGCACCGCGCAGGCCCTGTGCGCGCCGTTCGGCGAGGAGCGCTATGCCGCGCACAAGCGCTGGTGCGACGAGTATTTCTTCCTGCGTCATCGCAACGAGACCCGTGGCGTGGGCGGGCTGTTCTTCGACGACCTGGGTCAGGACTTCGAACGCGACTTCGCCTACCAGCGTGCGGTCGGCGACGGCTTCCTGGATGCCTACCTGCCGATCGTCGAGCGTCGCAAGGACACGCCCTACGGCGAACGCGAGCGCGAGTTCCAGCTCTACCGCCGTGGCCGCTATGTGGAATTCAACCTGGTCTACGACCGCGGCACGTTGTTCGGCCTGCAAAGTGGCGGGCGGGCCGAAAGCATCCTGATGAGCCTGCCCCCGCAGGTGCGCTGGGAATACGGCTTTACGCCGGAGCCGGGCAGCGCCGAAGCGCGGCTGATGGACTATCTGGTACCGCGGGACTGGCTCGGATAAGTCCGCCGATTGAAAAACCGACGGCGATGCAACGCTGTGTTGCCTGCTTGAATTAATTCCGCCAATTTAAATTTGTGATTGCCAACGCCACCGGTGAATCGCGCACTGCGATGAACCGGTTATGTTGCACGGCAAAAAAATAACGCAGGGCGTGGAAATAAAAAGCCCCGCAGACCAGGGGGAGGTCGGCGGGGCCAGGGAACGGACGCTTGGGGAGTAGCTTCCGTTCCGAGATCTGCTCCAGGGGATGGGAGAGATCTGCCGACAGGCGTTGCGCCCGTCGAGGGATATAACACCATTTTCTACATTGATGGATCGTGAAGATACCTGTTAAAAAAATGTAGAATTTAGCGGTTATTCATTCCATCGGCGCGGACTTAATTCGTATTATGTCTGGTCTACGCATTCAGCATATCGGCATCATTCGCTGCGTCAGTGGGCCTCATCCCAGTTGTCGCCAATCCCCGAGTCGACCACCAGCGGCACGCGTAATTGAGCAGCGGCCGACATGCGCGTGGTGACCTCGCTCAGCAGCGTGTCGACGAAATCGGTGTCGGCTTCGAACACCAGTTCGTCGTGCACCTGCAGGATCATCAGCGCGCGCTGCGCGTGGTCGGCAATCCAGCCGTCCACGCTGACCATGGCGCGCTTGATGATGTCGGCGGCGGTGCCCTGCATCGGCGCATTGATGGCGGCGCGCTCGGCGCCGGCGCGCTGGCCCTGGCTGCCGGCATTGATGAAGTCCAGGTACAGCCGGCGACCGAACACCGTCTCCACGTAGCCCTTGTCGCGCGCCTGCTGGCGGGTGGTCTCCATGAAGTCGCGCACGCCCGGGTAACGGCTGAAGTACAGCGCGATGTAGTCCTGCGCCTCGCCACGGCCGATGCCGAGCTGGCGGGCCAGGCCGAATGCGCTCATGCCGTACATCAGGCCGAAGTTGATCGCCTTGGCGGCGCGGCGCTCATCATTGCTGACGGTGTCGATGGTGCGGCCGAACACCTCGGCGGCGGTGGCGCGGTGCACGTCGGCACCGGACTCGAACGCGCCGACCAGGCCGGGGTCGCCGGACAGGTGGGCCATGATGCGCAGTTCGATCTGCGAGTAGTCGCAGGCGATCAGCTTGCGCCCGGCCGGGGCGACGAAGGCGCGGCGGATGCGGCGGCCGTCGTCGGTGCGGATCGGGATGTTCTGCAGGTTCGGATCGGACGAGGACAGCCGCCCGGTGGCCGCACCGGCCTGGTGGTAGCTGGTGTGCACGCGCCCGGACTGCGGGTGGATCATCTCCGGCAGCTTGTCGGTGTAAGTGCTGCGCAGCTTGGTCAGGCCGCGGTATTCCAGGATCACCCGCGGCAGCTCGTGCTGGTCGGCGATGGCCTCCAGCGCCTCTTCGTTGGTCGAGGGCTGGCCCTTGGGCGTCTTGACCACCGCGGGGAGCTTGAGCTCGTCGAACAGCAGCGCCTGCAGCTGCTTGGGCGAGTCCAGGTTGAAGCTGCGCCCGGCCAGCTCGGTGGCCTTCTGCTGGGCGGCGAGCATGCGCTTGGACAGGTCCGCGCTCTGGCGGCGCAGTTCGGCCGCGTCCACGCACACGCCGTTGGCCTCGATGCGGGCGAGCACTTCCACCAGCGGCATCTCGATCTCGCGGTAGACCTGCTCCAGGCCGGGTTCTGCGGCCAGCCTGGGGCCGAGCACCTGGTGCAGGCGCAGGGTGATGTCGGCGTCTTCGGCGGCGTAGCGGGTGGCGTCCTCCAGGCTGATCTGGGCGAACGGGATCTGCTTGGCGCCCTTGCCGCAGACGTCCTCGTACTTGACCGTGTCGTAGCCCAGGTAGCGCTTGGCCAGGCTGTCCATGTCGTGGCGGGCGCTGCCGGAATTGAGCACGAAGCTTTCCAGCAGGGTGTCGTCGCTGTAGCCGGCCAGGGCGATGCCATGGCGGCGCATCACATGCAGGTCGTACTTGCCGTGCTGGCCGAGCTTGCGTACCGCCGGGTCGGTGAGCAGCGGCGCCAGCTGCGCCAGCGCCTGGGCGCGGTCGAGCTGGGCCGGGGCGCCGGGAAAGTTGTGGCCGAACGGCAGATACGCCGCCTGGCCGGGCTCGGCGGCCACGCTCAGGCCGATCAGGTCGGCCTGCAGCGGATCCAGGCTGTCGGTTTCGGTATCGAAGGCGAACTGGCCGGCGGCGCGCAGGCGCGCGATCCAGCTGTCCAGCTGTTGCTGGGTCAGGATGGTCTCGTACTGGCCCAGCGCCGACAGGGCCGGGTCCACCTCCACCGGGGCGCTGACCGGGCCGGACACGAAGCCGGTGCCGCGGGCGCGGCCGGGTTCGGTGCGGGCGCTGGCTGCGGCGGCGCCGAGTGCCATCGACTCGGTCGTCAGGCCGGCCGCGCCGCCGAGTTCGCGCAGCGCCTGGGTGAAGCCGTAGCGGGCGTACAGCACCGCCAGCGTCTCGGGGTTGGGCTCGCGCAGGTCCAGCGCGCGCGGACCACTGGCCAGGGTCACGTCGGTCTTGATGGTGACCAGCTCGCGGTTGAGCGGCAGCCGCGGCAATGCGGCGCGCAGGTTGTCGCCGATCTTGCCCTTGATCCGGTCGGCGTTGGCGATCACGCCATCGAGCGAGTCGTATTCGGCCAGCCATTTGGCGGCGGTCTTGGGGCCGCACTTTTCCACGCCGGGCACGTTGTCGACGGTGTCCCCCATCAGCGCCAGCAGGTCGACGATCTGGTCGGGGCGCACGCCGAACTTGGCGATCACCGCCGCCTCCGAATCCATGCGGCTGCCGCTCATGGTGTTGACCAGTTCGATGCCCGGACGCACCAGCTGGGCAAAGTCCTTGTCGCCGGTGGAGATGGTCACGCTCAGGCCGTCGGCGGCGGCCTGCAGGGCCAGCGTGCCGATCACATCGTCGGCTTCCACGCCATCGATGCGCAGGATGTCGATGCCCAGCGCATGCACGATGTCGCACATCGGCTGCACCTGCGCGCGCAGGTCGTCGGGCATCGACGGGCGATTGGCCTTGTAGTCGGCATACAGGTCATCGCGGAAGGTCTTGCCCGGCGCATCCACCACGAACGCCACATAGGCCGGGCGCTCCTTCAGGGTGGCGCGCAGCATGTTGACCACGCCGAACAAGGCGCCGGTGGGCTCGCCCTGGGCATTGGTCAGCGGCGGAAGCGCGTGGAACGCGCGGTACAGGTAACTGGACCCGTCGATCAGGACTAATCTGCTCATCCGCCAATTCTACGCTGCACACCCACGCGACACCTTGCCGGCGCATACTGGCCGACGACCTAGAACGGATGACGACGATGATCAGAGCGAGTCTTTTGCTGCTGCCGTTGCTGCTGCTCGGCGGCTGCGCCACCAGCGGTGCGGTCGGCGATGTGCCAGCCGGCGCGGATGTCACCAGCAAGACCATGGGCAACGGCGACAAGGTCGACGAGTACCGCGTCAATGGCCAGCTGGAAATGGTGCGGGTGACGCCTGCACGCGGGTCGCCCTACTTCCTGTACGACCGCGATCACGACGGGCATACCGATGCGGAGAAGGACAAGGTCAACAAGGTGTACTGGAAGCTGTATAGCTGGTGATTCGGGATTCGGGATTCGGGATTCGGGATTCGGGATTTGGGATTCGGGGATCCGGAATCCGGAATCTCGGAGCTTAGACATGGCGAGTCTCCAGGCGTTGGCTCCGGAGAGGTCAGCCGCGTGTGGCTGATGGCGAACGGGAGGGTCCGGGTGTCTCGGCACGCCGAAGGATGGCGGCGGGTGCGACACCGTCTGCACGCCCAGCACTCCTGCTGCCTCCCGGAGCGTCATCCGGACCCGGTGTAGGAGCGCGCCTGAGCGCGACGAGGCATCACCGGTAACGCTTCGTCGCGCTCGGGCGCGCTCCTACGAGAGAAGGTGCGGCTCGAACGCGCGATGCGCGCCACGTGAGCCTGCGCCGCGTGTGGTTGACGGCAGACGAGAGGGTCCGCGTGTCTCGGCACGCCGAAGGATGGCGGCGGGTGCGACACCGTCTGCACGCCCGGCGCTCCTGCTGCATCCCGGAGCGGCATGGCGTCTTGCAAGGCCGAACGGCCACGTTGCCGCCCGGCCCAGGCCGACCGAGCGCTGACCCGGANTCGGCACGCCGAAGGATGGCGGCGGGGGCGACACCGTCTGCACGCCCGGCGCTCCTGCTGCATCCCGGAGCGGCATGGCGTCTTGCAAGGCCGAACGGCCACGTTGCCGCCCGGCCCAGGCCGACCGAGCGCTGACCCGGATCCGGTGTAGGAGCGCGCCTGAGCGCGACGAGGCATTACCGGTAACGCTTCGTCGCGCTCGGGCGCGCTCCTACGAGAGAAGGTGCGGCTCGAACGCGCGATGCGCGCCACGTGAGCCTGCGCCGCGTGTGGTTGACNCGCGCTCCTACGAGAGAAGGTGCGGCTCGAACGCGCGATGCGCGCCACGTGAGCCTGCGCCGCGTGTGGTTGACGGCAGACGAGAGGGTCCGCGTGTTTCGGTACGCCGGAGGATGGCGCCGGCTGCGACACCGTCTGCATATCCAGCACTCCTGCTGCACCCCGGAGGGTCATCCGGACCGGGTGTAGGAGCGCGCCTGAGCGCGACGAGGCATCACCGGTAACGCTTCGTCGCGCTCGGGCGCGCTCCTACGAAACAAGATGCGGCTTGGACGCGCGATNGGTGTAGGAGCGCGCCTGAGCGCGACGAGGCATCACCGGTAACGCTTCGTCGCGCTCGGGCGCGCTCCTACGAAACAAGATGCGGCTTGGACGCGCGATGTGCGGCAGGTGAGCCTGCGCCGCGTGTGGTTGACGGCAGACGAGAGGGTCCGCGTGTCTCGGCACGCCGAAGGATGGCGCCGGCTGCGACGCCGCCTGCACGCCCGGCGCTCCTGCTGCATCCCGGAGCGGCATGGCGTCTTGCAAGGCCGAACGGCCACGTTGCCGCCCGGCCCAGGCCGACCGAGCGCTGACCCGGANCTGCACGCCCGGCGCTCCTGCTGCATCCCGGAGCGGCATGGCGTCTTGCAAGGCCGAACGGCCACGTTGCCGCCCGGCCCAGGCCGACCGAGCGCTGACCCGGAACCGGTGTAGGAGCGCGCCCGAGCGCGACGAGGCATCACCGGTAACGCCTCGTCGCGCTCGGGCGCGCTCCTACGAGAGAAGATGCGGCTTGAACGCGCGATGCGCGGCAGGTGAGCCTGCGCAACATGTCATCCGGCGATCAGCGGATCACCAGCACCGGAATCGAACTGTGCGTGAGCACTTCCACCGTCTGGCTGCCGAGCAGCACGCGGCGCATGCCGCGGCGGCCGTGCGAGGTCATGATGATCAGGTCGCTGTCGCACTCCTTGGCGGTCTGCACGATGCCTTCGGCGGCGAAGCGGTCCAGCACGTGGCGCGAGGCGGCCTTGATATTGGCCGCGGCTGCCAGCTCCAGCGCCGGGCGCAGGATCTTCTCTGCGGCGGCTTCGCGTTCCTTGCGGTACTCCGGACTTGCCTCGTAGCCCACGCTCCAGCCCATCGCGTCGTACATGCCCATCGCCCACGGCTCGGACACGGTGACGATATCCACCTTGGCACCGGTGGCCTTGGCCAACTCCAGGCCTTGGAACAAACCGCGATGCGACAACTCGGACGCATCGATGGCGATCAGGATACGTTTGTACATGGTGACCTCCCTGGATGACCGGCCTGGCTGCCGGTGGAATCAGTCTGACAGTCCGCTGCGGCACGCGCCTTGATCCGCATCAATGCCGCCACGGGAGTTGCTCCAATACTCAATCGGTTGGCGCCGCATCGGCAGCGTCGCGACGTACGCGTCCACGCGCCGGATTGCCCAGCGCGGTCGCGCCGGCCGGCACATCGCGGGTGACCACCGCACCGGCACCGATCACCGCATCATCGCCGATGCACACGCCCGGCAGGATGATCGCACCGCCGCCGATCCACACGTTACGCCCGATCCGGATCGGTCGCCCGAACTCCAGCCCGCTGGCGCGTCCTGCCGCGTCGCGCGGATGGTCGGCGGCATAGAACTGCACCGCCGGGCCCACCTGCGTGCCCTCGCCGATGCTGACCTCGCAGACATCCAGGATCACGCAGTTGAAGTTGAGGAACACGCCGGCGCCCAGGCGAATGTTGTAGCCGTAGTCGCAATGAAACGGCGGGCGGATCACCGCGCCTGCACCCACCTCGGCCAAGCGCTCGACCAGCAGCGCGTGCCGTTGGGCAGACGGCTGCGCGGCGCTGGCGTTGTAGCGCGCCATCCAGTCGGCCGCGGCCGCCTGGTCGGTCTGCAGCTCATCATCGGCAGCGTTGTAGAGCTCGCCTGCCAGCATCTTGTGTTTTTCGGTGCGCATCGGGCCGTGGCTCTGTCTGCGTTCGATTCGAACGCAAGGGTGTCACGGATGCCGCGGTGAATGCATCGGGCGATGCACCAATGCTGCCGGCAGTGCCTTCATGCCGATGACACTGTCCGGCCAGATCGGGACGCGGCTGCCGCCTACCGAACACACCCCGCGATGCAGTGCGATTGCACGCCCCGCCTAAATCACCGTCAGATTCGCGTAGGCCATCACCAGCCACTTGGCGCCGACGTCGTCGAACTGCACCTGCACGCGCGCATGCGCGCCGGCGCCTTCGTAGTCCACGACCACGCCGCCGCCGAACTTGGGGTGTTGGACATTGGCACCGAGCTTGATCGGTGCGGCTTCGACCACGCCGTGTACCGGGCCGCCGCGCGTGGCGCCCAGCGAGGCAGTGCGCGAGACCTGCACTTTCGGGCGTACCTCGTGCAGCAACTCGCGCGGGATTTCGCGCAGGAAGCGCGAGGGCACGTTGTAGTTGTCCTGGCCATGGATGCGCCGCGATTCGGCGTAGCACAGCACCAGTTTCTGGCGCGCGCGGGTGATGCCCACATAGGCCAGGCGTCGCTCTTCTTCCAGCCGGCCACTTTCTTCCAGCGAGCGTGCGCTCGGGAACAGGCCATCTTCCAGGCCGACCAGGAACACGATGGGGAATTCCAGGCCCTTGGCCGAATGCAGCGTCATCAGCTGCACGCCCTCTTCGCCGGCCTGGGCCTGGCCTTCGCCGGCCTCCAGCGAGGCATAGGCGAGGAAGGCGACCAGCTCGGTCATGCCCTGGCTGTCTTCATCGTCCGGGCGGGTGAAGCGCGAGGCCACCGACACCAGTTCGTCCAGGTTCTCGGTACGCGATTCCGAATCCAGTCCGCTGCGGCTTTCCTTGGCCCAATGCTCGCGCAGGCCCGAGCGCATCAGCACATGGTCGATGCGTTCGGCCAGTTCCATCTGTCCGGTTTCGGCATGCAACTGGCCGACCAGGCTCAGGAACGTGGCCAGCGCATTGCGGGCGCGCGCGGCCAGGGTGTTTTCCTGCGTGGACAGCATGGCCGCTTCCCACAGCGACAACGCATTGGCGCGTGCCAGGCGGCGCACTTCGTCCAGCGTACGGTCGCCGATGCCGCGCGTGGGCGTATTGACCGCGCGCTCGAACGCGGCATCGTCGCTGCGGTTGGTGAGCAGGCGCAGGTAGGCCAGCGCATCCTTGATTTCGGCACGCTCGAAGAAGCGCATGCCGCCGTACACGCGGTACGGCAGCTGCTCGGAAATCAGCGCCTCTTCCAGCGCGCGCGACTGCGCGTTGCTGCGATACAGCACCGCCACTTCGCCGTAGCTGCCGCCGTCACGCACCCACTGGCGCGCGCGCTCGACCACGTAGCGCGCCTCGTCGACCTCGTTGTAAGCCGCGTACAGGTCGATCGGATCGCCGTCGCCGGAGTCGGTCCATAGCTGCTTGCCGATGCGGTCCGGGTTGTGCGCGATCACCGCATTGGCCGCGCCCAGGATATTCGCGCTGGAACGGTAGTTCTGCTCCAGCCGCACGGTCTGCGCGCCGGGGAAATCCTTCAGGAAGCGCTGCACGTTCTCGACCTTGGCGCCACGCCAGCCATAGATGGCCTGGTCGTCGTCGCCGACCACGAACACATGCCCGCTCTCGCCGGCCAGCACGCGCACGAAGGCGTACTGGATGGCGTTGGTGTCCTGGAACTCGTCGACCAGGATCTCGCGGAAGCGCGCGCGGTAATGCGCCAGCAGGGCCGGGGTGTCGCGCAGCAGTTCATGCGCGCGCAGCAGCAACTCGGCGAAGTCCAGCAGGCCGGAGCGGTCGCAACGTTCCTGGTAGGCGGCGTAGACCTGCCGGCGCACCTCGGTCCAGTCGTCGTTGGGCTCGGGCTGGATATGCTGCGGACGGCGGCCTTCGTCCTTCTGCTCGTTGATCCACCAGCTCAGTTGCTTGGGCGGATACTTGCCCTCGTCCAGCTCCAGCGCCTGCACCACGCGCTTGACCAGCCGCAGCTGGTCGTCGCTGTCCATGACCTGGAAGCCTTCCGGCAGCCGCGCATCCTGCCAGTGCAGCCGCAGCAACCGATGCGCCAGCCCGTGGAAGGTGCCGATCCACATGCCGCGGCTGCCGTTGCGCAGCTGCAGGTCGGTGCGGTGGCGCATTTCGCCGGCGGCCTTGTTGGTGAAGGTCACCGCGAAGATGCCGTGATTGGGCACGCCCTGGACTTCGTTGAGCCAGGCGATGCGATGGATCAGCACGCGCGTCTTGCCGGAGCCGGCGCCGGCCAGCACCAGGTAATGCCCCGGCGGCGCGGAAACGGCCTCGCGCTGGGCGGGGTTTAAATGATCGAGCAAATGAGAGACATCCACCGCGCCATTTTACCGGTTGTGGCGTCGCTGCGGCTGAGATTGCGATGAAGCAGTTGGGAATGCGAGGCTGCGCTCGCACCCTCACCCGGCGCTTCACGCCACTTCTCCCGGCGGGAGAAGGACACAAAGCCCCTCTCCCCTCGGGAGAGGGGTTGGGGTGAGGGTACGGGGGCGAAGCAGTCGGCACATCACTTCTGAAGGCGCGTGGCGACGCGTTTGTCATTCCAGGCACTGGCAGATGTCTGAGGCGCACCCGCATCCGGCGCTACGCGCCACCTTCTCCCGGCGGAGAAGGGAGCGACGCCGATCAAACGCCGCCTGGCAGTCCCAACATATCCCGCGCAATCGCCGCTGCCTGCTCGCGCAGCTCCGGTACCGCCAGGCTCTCCCACAACGAACCGATCCGCAGGCTGCCGATCACCCGCAGCCGCGGATTGGCGCGCCCATCGGCATCGATCAGGCAGCCATCGGCATCGGTCTCCACCCCGATCCCATGCGGACCTGCGACCGCAATGCCCTGCCCCAGCAACTGCTGCAGCAGCGGGTTGCGCATCGCCTGCACGCGCATTTCCACGCCGGTGGCGTTGACCAGCGTCTGCACATCCAGCTGCAGCGCATGCCCGGCACTGGCGCCGGCACTGACCCGCACGCAGGCACCGGCCTGGTAGGCCACCTCCAGCCGCGCGCGATGCAGCTGCAGTTGCCCGCGCGCGCGCATCGCCTGCAACTGCGCATGCACCGGCGCGGCGATGCGATGACGATGCACATCCCAATAGCGCACCACATGGCGCAGGAAGCGGCGCTGGTCGGCAACCGACAGCGTTTGCCACAAGGCCTGGCTCAGCGGGCGCAGACGCTCCATCACGCTCTGCCAGGGCAGGCCTTGCGCCATCGCAGCCCGCGCATGCCGCCGCAGGCTGCGCATGCGCGCACGCAGCGACAGCGCCAGCAACGGCTGCGGATCGAAGTCCGCCGCACTGCAATGCGCCTGCGGCAACGGCAGCAGCCCATGCCGCGACACCACGTGCACCGCCCCGCGATGCGCCTGCGCAGCCAGCGTCACCACCGTGTCGGCCATGCTCAGTCCCGAGCCGACGATGCACACCGCCGCGTCCTGCGGCAACGCGGCGACCGCCTCGGTCTCCCAGGCTTCCACCCGCTGCGCTGCCGACAGGCCGGTGGCGCCGCGCAGTGGCAGCGGCCGCAACGCATTGCCCACCGCCAGCACCACGCTGCTGGCGTGCAGGGCCTGCCCATCGTCGAGCTGCAACAGCGCGCCATCGGCATCGCATTGCAGCGTCCGCACGCGGGCGCTGTACACGGTGAGCGTCGCCGGGCCCTGCGCACGTGCGGCCTGCAGGCGCTCGCGCAGGTACGGCGCGTAATGCCGGCGTCCGACGAAGTGCTGCGGCAGCTGCGCGTCCTCCAGCTCCGGGCAGCAGCTGTGCGCACGCAGGTAATCGACGAAATCCTGCGGCGCCTCCACCAGCGCGCTCATCCGCGCGGCGGGCACATTGAGCAGATGCTCGGGGCGCGTGGTGGCGTACGCCACGCCCTCGCCCAGCAGCGCGTGCGGCTCGATCAGTGCGATCTGCAGCGGCGCCACGGCCTGACGCAGCAGCTGCAGCGCCACCAGCACACCGGATGCGCCACCGCCAACGATGGCGATCACTGCATCGCCGGAATCACGCAGTTCAGTCATCGGGCAATTGTAGGCGATGCGTCGCGTCGCACCGATGACAGCGGCCGTGCCCGCCAGCACCGCCGGGATAGCCTCGTGCGGAGGGGCCGGGCGGCGGCGCCCGTCCGATGCAGCACTCGCCCGATGCGCCTGTCGTGGCGCGGGCAGACCTGCGCCCGGCCAGACCGTGCCGGCTCGTGCCTGCAATCACCACGACACCGACCGCCACGGGTATCCCCACGCGCCAACCGGCACCGTGCGTGCATGGACCATGCACGCACGCAACCACTACATCAACGCATCGGCCAGGCGTGCGATGCCCTCGCGGCTGCGGCGCCAGGCCGGGCGCGTACGCCACTGCTCCAGCTCCAGCTGGCGCGCGTTGGCCAGGTAATCCTGCTCGATCGCACGCAGCCGCTGCACCACGCCCGGGTCGTAGCACAGCATGCCGATCTCGGCGTTGAGCGCGAACGAGCGGATGTCCAGGTTGATCGAGCCGACCAGTGCGATGTCCTCGTCCATGCTCAGGTGCTTGGCATGCAGGAAGTGCGGGCGGTACAGCGCGATCTTGACCCCGCAACGCAGCAGCTCCTCGAAATACGCCTCCTGCGCCCACGCCGCCAGGACCTGGTTGTTGCTCTCCGACAGGATCAGCTGCACATCCACGCCGGACACCGCAGCGATGCGCAAGGCGCTGAGCAAGGCTTCGTCGGGGACGAAGTACGGCGTCACCAGCACCACCTTGCGGCGCGCCAGGTGGATCACCGCGTTGATCGCATCGCGTGCATTCTCGAACGGATACGCCGGCCCGCTGGGCAGCAGCTGGGTGGCGATGTTGGCCTCGCAGACCGGCGCATCCGGCCATACGTCCAGGCGCTGCCCGGTTTCGGTGAACCAGTCGCTGGCGAACACCGCTTCCAGATGATTGACCACCGGCCCGCGCACGCGCGCCACCAGCTCGCGATTGGGCACCCCGTCGATGAAGCCGGCCTCGGCCAGGTTCTGCGAGCCGACAAAGCCCACCTGGTTGTCGATCACCGCAATCTTGCGATGGTTGCGCAGATCCATGCGCCCGCTGCGCCGCCAGCGCAGGCCACCGGGCAGCACCGCCAGCACGTCCACCCCGGCCGCCTGCAGGCGCTGGCGATAGTGGCGCAGACCGCGCTTGGCACCGACCGCATCCAGCAGCACGCGGCAACGCACGCCGCGCGCACTGGCGCGTTGCAGCGCGGCGACCACCGCATCGCCCACCGCGTCGTCGAACATCAGGTAGTACAGCAGGTGGACGCGCTTTTCCGCCATGTCGATCGCGGTGATCAAGGCCTGCAGCGACTGCGTGTAATCGTCCAGCAATTCCACCGCATTGCCCAGCGTGGGCATGAAATCGCCCTGGCGTTCGATCAGCGGCACCACCTCGGCACTGCTGGTGTCCGCCTGCGGGGCCCAGCGCAGGGCATGCAGGGGCAATTGCTGCTCGCGGATCACCTGCGAGGCGGTGGCCTGGCGTTCGACCCGCAGCCGCGATAGCCACGGATGCCCGAACAGCAGATACAGCGGCAGGCCGACCACCGGCACGAAGCCGATCAGCAGCAACCAGCTGCGCGCCGCACCGGGCGTGGTACGGGTCGGAATCCACAATAGCGCGGCCAGGCGAATCACCCAGTCCAGCGCCAGCAGCCAGGTCCCTTGCAACCAGTCAGGCAACATCAGCGATCCGTTCTCAAGAAGGCTCCGATTCTGACCGCCCGGTGCGTGAACGCGACGCGGCGGATGTGTCCATCGGCACGCAATAACGAAATGGCCCGCCCTGCGCATCGGCCGGCTGCACGCGCTCGGCGCACACCTCCCGCAGCGTCTGCACGAACGCCGACTGCGCGCGGGTGGGATGCCAGTCGCTGCGCAGCGTCATGCCGATCTGGCGGCGCAGCTGCGGCCCGGCGTGGCCGATCTCGCACAACAGGCCGGCGCGGCGCTCGAACAGGAACTGGTCGCGCGACATCAGCGTGAGCCAGTCGCCTTCCAGCAGCAGCCCGCGGATGGTCAGCTCCGCGCCGCATTCGATGCGCAGCGCCGGCGGCTCGATCTGCTGATCGCGGAACATGCGCTCCCAGCGCGCGCGTACCGGCGTGCCGGTGGTGGCGATCACCCAGGGATAGTCCAGCAACTGCGCGAATGCATACGTGCGCCCGGCCAGCGGGTGGCCGCTGCGCGCCACGATCACCGGCTCGTCATCGAACAACGGCTCCTGCAGCACGTCGCGCAACGGCAACGGCTCGCGCAGCGCACCGATCAGTAGATCCAGCCCACCTTCGCGCAGATGCGCCAGCAGTTCGTCATACGGGCCTTCGACCACGTTGACGCCGGCACCGGGATGCGCACGCGCAAACCGCGCCAGGACCTGCGGCAGCAGGATCGCCCGCGCCAACGGCATCACCCCCAGCGCGATCCGGCCGGCGTGCTGCGAGCGCAACGCGCCCACGTCGTCCAGGCCGGCGCGCACTTCGGCCAGCGCCAGGCGCACCTGCCGCAGCAGCCGCGTGGCCACCGGGGTGGCTTGCATGGTCTTGCCGCGACGCACCGTCAGCGGCACCTCGATCACATCGGCCAGCGACTGCACTGCGCGGTAGATCGCCGGCTGCGAGACCCCGGCACGCGCCGCCGCCAGCGAGTAACTCCCCGCCACATCCACCGCGACCAGGGCCTGCAGCTGCCCCAGCGAAACCCGTCGCTCCAGCCCGGGGCGCACCGGCAGCCGCAGCGCCCGCCGCGCCACCCGGATGCCGCGCCCCAGTTGCGCCAACGCCCGCTCGATGCGCGGCACCAGCAGTTGCGTGGCCTCGGTGGCGACCATGCCGCCCGGATGCCGCTCGAACAGGCGCGCGCCGAGCTGCTGTTCCAGCCGCGCCACCGCCTGCGTCAATGCCGGCTGCGACAGGTTCACCTGCGGCGCGGCCGCGCTGATGCTGCCCAGCCGGTGTACCACGACCAGGGCATACAGATGACGAAGATTCGGCTCGGGGGTCGGCGGCATGTTCTAACTATAAGCAAAACCAATATGCATACCCCAAATGAATCTTGAGCCAGCAGGCGATCACCGCACAGACTCGGTGCACCCCTAACGAGGATGGATGGATGAGCCAGGTCGTCACCCGGATCGAGCGCACCCCGCTGGCCATCGTCGACGGGCTTGCGCAGGCCGGGGTGGCCACCGTGCACGAGGCGCAGGGGCGCAGCGGCCTGCTGCATCATCGGCTGCGCCCGATCTACGCCGGCTGCCGCATCGCCGGCACCGCCGTCACCGTGTCGATTCCGCCCGGCGACAACTGGATGATGCATGTGGCCATCGAGCAGCTGCAGGCCGGCGACGTGCTGGTGGTCGCGCCGACCAGCGACTGCTGCGACGGCTATTTCGGTGATCTGCTGGCCACCTCGGCGCAGGCGCGCGGCTGCCGCGGGCTGGTCATCGATGCCGGGGTCCGCGATGTGCGCGATCTCACGGCGATGCAGTTCCCCGCCTGGAGCCATGCGATCTGCGCGCAGGGCACCATCAAGGAGACGCTGGGTTCGGTCAACGTGCCGCTGGTCTGCGCCGGCGCACTGGTGCACCCGGGCGATGTGGTGGTGGCCGACGACGATGGCGTGTGCGTGGTGCCACGCGCCACCGCTGCCGCCGTGCTGGCCGAAGCGCAGGCGCGCGAGGCACGCGAGCTGATCAAGCGCGAGCGGCTTGCCAACGGCGAACTGGGCCTGGACATCTACGCCATGCGCGAGCGCCTGGCGGCCAAGGGCCTGCGTTATGTCTGAGCAGGTACGCGCGATGTGGATGCGCGGCGGCACCTCCAAGGGCGGTTTTTTCCTGGCCGACGAGTTGCCTGGCGACCGTGCCGCACGCGACGCCTTCCTGCTGCGCGCCTACGGCTCGCCGGATCTGCGCCAGATCGATGGCATGGGCGGCGCCGACCCGCTGACCTCCAAGGTGGCGGTGGTGTCGCGCTCGGCGCGCACCGATGCCGACGTGGACTATCTGTTCCTGCAGGTGTCGGTGGAACGGGCACAGGTCAGCGACGCGCAGAACTGCGGCAACATGCTGGCCGGGGTTGCGCCGTTCGCACTGGAACGCGGCCTGTTGCCGGCACGCGATGGCGAGACCGAGGTGCGCATCTTCATGCGCAACACCGGCACGCTGGCCACCGCCAGCGTGCAGACGCCCGGCGGCCAGGTGCGCTACGACGGCGACGCCCGCATCGACGGCGTGCCCGGCACCGCTGCGCCGATTGCGCTGGCCTTTGCCGGGATCGCCGGCTCCTCGTGTGGCGCCTTGCTGCCCACCGGCAACCATGTCGACACCCTGGATGGCGTGCAGGTCACGCTGATCGACAACGGCATGCCCTGCGTGGTGCTGCGCGCCAGCGATCTCGGCATCAGCGGTTACGAAGACCGCAACACGCTCGATGCCGACGATGCGCTGAAAAGTCGCCTGCAATCGCTTCGTCTACAGGCCGGCCCGTTGATGCGGCTGGGCGATGTCGCCGAGGCCACCGTGCCGAAGATGATGCTGGTCGCCGCCCCGCGCCACGGCGGCGCGATCAGCGTACGCTCGTTCATTCCGCACCGCTGCCATGCCTCGATCGGCGTACTCGGCGCGGTCACCGTGGCCACCGCCTGCCTGCTGCCCGGTTCGCCCGCGCATGCGCTGGCGCAGCTGCCCGGCGGCACCACGCAGCAGCTGCAGGTCGAACATCCCAGCGGTGCGAGCAGCTGCGTCATCACCGTAGACGCGCACGGCAAGGTGGTGCGTGCCGCGGTGCTGCGCACCGCACGCAAGCTGTTCGACGGGCAGCTGTATGGCTGAGCGGATGAATGCCCCAGCGGGCTGGATCGCTTGCCATCGCCCATGGCAGGCGCAGTACCTGCGCCTGCCATGGGGCGTGACCGGTTCCCCACGGCGTAGCAACCTACACGTGAACAAGCATGCGCACGCCGCAACCTACGTGGGCACCTGCCGCTTCCGCGCACCGCGTGCATGCATGTTCCGCGCATGCAGTGGTTGGCTCACCGATCCCGCTGCCTCGAAAAGACCCTCGCCATGATCATCGACTGCCACGGCCACTACACCACCGCGCCCGCGGCGCATGACACCTTCCGCAAGGCGCAGATCGCCCACTACGACGACCCGACCCTGCCCGCGCCGGTGTATCCGTCCATCTCCGACGATGCACTGCGCGAAAGCATCGAGCAGCACCAGCTGCGCCTGCTGCGTGAGCGCGGTGCAGACATGACGATCTTCTCGCCACGTGCCAGCACCATGGCGCACCATATCGGCGACGCAGCGGTCAGCCAGGTGTGGACGCGCCACTGCAACGACCTGATCGCGCGCGTGGTGCAGCTGTATCCGCACACCTTCATCGGCGTATGCCAGCTGCCGCAGTCGCCGGGCGTGCCGATCGCCCAATCGATCGCCGAGCTGGAACGTTGCGTCACCGAGCTCGGGTTTGTCGGCTGCAACCTCAACCCCGACCCCTCCGGCGGCCACTGGAGCGGCGTGCCATTGACCGATCGCGCCTGGTATCCGTTCTTCGAGAAGATGGTCGAGCTCGACGTGCCGGCGATGGTGCATGTGTCGGGCAGCTGCAATGCCAACTTCCACGCCACCGGTGCGCATTACCTCAACGCCGATACCACCGCGTTCATGCAGTTTCTCGAAGGCGACCTGTTCGCCGATTTCCCGGACCTGCGCTTCATCATCCCGCACGGCGGCGGCGCGGTGCCGTATCACTGGGGCCGCTTCCGCGGCCTGGCCGACATGCTCGGCAAGCCACCGCTGTCCACGCATGTGATGCGCAATGTGTTCTTCGATACCTGCGTGTATCACCAGCCCGGCATTGACCTGCTGTTCGAGGTCATCGACATCGACAACATCCTGTTCGGCTCGGAGATGGTCGGTGCGGTGCGCGGCATCGACCCCCAGACCGGCCAGTACTTCGACGACACCAAGCGCTATATCGATGCCCTGGCGATATCCGACGCCGACAGGCGCAAGGTGTTCGAAGGCAATGCGCGGCGGGTGTATCCGCGACTGGATGCGCAATTGCGCGCGCGCGGGCTGTAACCCTCGCCCCACAGTGGCGGATGAGGGGCGCCTCGGAGAGCGGTCAACGCCTGGGACGTCAAACGCGTCGCTACGCGTCTTCAGAAGTAAAACACCGACTGCTTCGCCTCGAACTGCAAACTACTGACGGTGCGCGCGATCGAAAGAACGACGTCTCGCTCCCTTCTCCCACCGGGAGAAGGTGCCCCGCAGGGGCGGATGAGGGTACGGGCGAAGCCTCTGGCACTAAAGCTACTGCGAGTGGCTTCGCCCCCGTACCCTCACCCCTACCCCTCTCCCGCAGGGAGAGGGGATGCAGTCCGCCGAGTTGTATTGGCCCAGGACGTGTGCGGATTAACACCTTGGTTGCGGTAAACCCGCAGCACACCGCACAAACGCAAACACCCGCCTTGCGGCGGGTGTTTGCTGGATGCAGATCGGTAATCGGTGGATTACTTGATCTTGCCTTCCTTGTACATCACGTGCTTACGCACGACCGGGTCGTATTTCATCATTTCCATCTTCCCCGGAGTGTTCTTCTTGTTCTTGTCCGTGGTGTAGAAGTGGCCGGTAGCGGCCGAGGAAATCATACGAATCTTGTCACGCTTGCCTTTTGCCATGACTGCTTACTCCTCAGACCTTTTCGCCGCGCGCACGCAGCTCTTTCAGAACGGCATCAATCCCGTTCTTGTCGATGGTGCGCAATGCATGCGCGGAGACACGGAGCTTCACCCAACGGTTCTCGCTGGCGACCCAGAAGCGGCGCTCGTGCAGGTTGGGCAGGAAGCGACGACGGGTTCTGTTGTTTGCGTGGGAGACGTTGTTACCCGTCTGCACACGCTTGCCGGACACTTGGCATACGCGGGACATTACGCACCTCGATAAATGAATTGCCACCCATAGCCTGGGGAGCGGCGGCCCCGACAGCATCAAGCTGCCACGCAACGTTGGGAATCAAGAACTTACGCTGGGAACAAGCCGGCAACCCCATCGCGCTGGGTGCCGCCATCCGGAGCGATCCGGGCACAGCGAGCCGCGCATTATGCACGGCAATTCCTTGCGCCGCAAGCACTTAGCCTGCACCAGCGTCGTGCGCCGCCTGGCGCCCGGCAGCCATTGCCGACCCGGCCGACGGTGGCTGCGGCCATTCGGATCCCGGCAGACGCGCCTGCCGGGATCGTGTCACGGCTCAACCCACCGCCGTCGGTGCAGGCCGCCCCGGCCGCTCACGGTGCAGCCAGCGGTACAGCACCGGCAGCACCAGCAAGGTCAGCAGGGTGGACGAGACGATGCCGCCGATCACCACCGTGGCCAGCGGGCGCTGCACCTCGGCCCCGGCGCCGACGTTGAAGGCCATCGGCACAAAGCCCAGGGCGGCCACCAGCGCGGTCATCAGCACCGGGCGCAGGCGACTCAGCGCGCCTTCGCGCAGTGCCTGCTCCAGCGACAGGCCCTCGGCCCGCAGGCTGCGCACGAAGGCGATCATCACCAAGCCGTTGAGCACCGCCACCCCCGACAGCGCGATGAAGCCGACGCCGGCGGAGATCGACAAGGCCAGGCCGCGCAGCGCCAAGGCCACCACGCCACCGGTCAAGGCCAGCGGCACGCCGCTGAACACCACCAGCGCATCGCGCAGCGAGCCGAACGACCAGTACAGCAGCGCGAAGATCAGCAGCAAGGTCCCCGGCACCACCCAGGCCAGGCGCTGGCCGGCGGAGATCAGTTGCTCGAAGGTACCGCCGTAGCCGATCCAGTAGCCGGTGGGCAGCACCACCTCGGCCTGCACGCGCTGCTGCACCTCGGCGACGAATCCGCCCAGGTCGCGGTCGCGCACGTTGGCGGTGATCACGATGCGGCGCTTGCCGTCCTCGCGATTGATCTGGTTGGGCCCGAGCACCGTTTCGACCTTGGCGACCTCGCGCAGCGGCACCGTGGTCGGCTCGCCACTGCGCCAACCGGCCGCGCGGCTGGACTCGTCGGCGTCGGCGCGCTCGCCATCGCCGCGCAGCGGGATCGGCAGATCGGCCAACGCCGTCGGATCCTGCCGCAGGCCTTCGGGCAGCCGCACCACGATGTCGAACCGGCGGTCGCCTTCGAACAGCTGCCCGGCCGCCTGCCCGCCCACCGCCGCCGCCACCGTGTCCTGCACCACGCCGGGATTGAGCCCGTAGCCAGCCAGTGCAGCGCGGTCGGGCACCACTGCCAGCATCGGCAGGCCGGTGGCCTGCTCCAGGCTCACGTCGGCTGCGCCCGGCACGGTGCTGGCGACTTCCTGCACGCGCTGCCCAAGCTTCACCAGAGTCTCCAGATCGTCGCCGTAGACCTTGATCGCCACGTCCGCCCGCACGCCGGAAATCAGCTCGTTCATGCGCATCTGGATCGGCTGGGTGAACTCGTAGTTGTTGCCGGGCAGCTGCTTCACCGCTTCCTCGATCTCGGCCACCAGTTGCGCCTTGGGCTTGCGCGGGTCCGGCCATCGTTCGCGCGGATGCATGATCAGGAATGTATCGGCCACCGACGGCGGCATCGGATCGGTGGCCACTTCGGCGGTGCCGAGCTTGCCGAACACATGCGCCACTTCCGGAAACTGCTTGATGCGTTTTTCCAGCGTGGATTGCATGGTGATGGCCTGTTCCAGGCTGGTGCCGGGAATGCGCAAGGCGTGCAGCGCGATATCGCCCTCGTCCAGGTTCGGGATGAACTCGCTGCCCAGGCGCGTGGCCAACACCGCGCACAGCGCCACCGCCGCCACCGCACCGAGACCGACCCAACGGCCGTGACGCAGCGCGCGATCCAGCAGCGGCGCATACACGCCGCGCGCCCAGCGCATCGCGCGGTTTTCGTGCTCGGCCACCTTGCCGCCGAGCAGCAAGGCGATCGCCGCCGGCACGAAGGTCAGCGACAACAGCATCGCACCGCTCAGCGCCAGCACCACGGTGATCGCCATCGGGTGGAACATCTTGCCTTCGATACCGGTCAGCGCGAACACCGGCAGATATACCGCGGTGATGATGCCCAGACCGAACAGGCTGGGGCGGATCACCTCGGCCGTGGCGTCGGCGGTCAATTCGAAACGCTCATCGCGCTCGAGCACCCGCCCCAGGCGCAGCTGCGCCTGGCCGAAGCGGCGCAAACAGTTCTCCACGATGATCACTGCGCCATCGACGATCAGGCCGAAATCCAGCGCGCCCAGGCTCATCAGGTTGCCGGACACGCCACCGCGCACCATGCCGGTGAGCGTGAACAACATCGCCAGCGGAATCACCGCCGCGGTGATCAGGGCCGCACGCACATTGCCCAGCAGCAGGAACAGCACCACGATCACCAGCAACGCGCCTTCGATCAGGTTCTTGGCGACGGTGACGATGGTGCGGTCCACCAGTGCGGTGCGGTCGTAGACCGGCACCGCCTGCACACCGGCGGGCAAGCTGGCATTGGCCACTTTCAAGCGCTCGGCGGCCGCCTGCGCCACGGTGCGGCTATTGGCGCCGACCAGCATGAACACCGTACCGAGCACCACTTCGCTGCCGTCCTGGGTGGCCGCACCGGTACGCAACTCGCGGCCCTCGCCGACCTGCGCCACATCGCGCACCCGGATCGGCACACCCTCGCGTCGATCCAGCACGATCGCGCCGATCTGCGCGATGTCATCCACCTGCCCCGGCACCCGCACCAGGAACTGCTGGCCGTTACGTTCGATATAGCCGGCACCGATATTGCGATTGTTCGCTTCCACCGCGCGCGCCACGTCGTCCAGCGTGAACCCCAGTGCGACCAGGCGTGCCGGATCAGGCGTGATGTGGATCTGCCGCGCGTAGCCGCCGATGGTATTGACCTCGGTCACGCCGGGCACGTTGCGCAACTGCGGCCGCACCACCCAATCCTGCAGGGTGCGCAGATCGGTGGCCGTCCACGCGCTGCCATCGGGCTTGCGCGCATTCGGCCTGGCTTCGACCGTGTACATGAAGATCTCGCCCAGGCCGGTGGCGATCGGCCCCAGCTGCGGCTCCAGGTCGGCCGGCAGTTGCGACTTGACCTGCTGCAGCCGCTCGGCCACCTGCTGCCGCGCAAAGTACAGATCGGTGCCATCGGCAAACACGGCGGTGACCTGCGACAGGCCGTAGCGCGACAACGAGCGCGTGGACTCCAGCCCCGGCAATCCCGCCAGCACCGTCTCCAGCGGGAACGTCACCCGCTGCTCCGATTCCAGCGGCGAATACCCCGGCGCGGCCGTATTGACCTGCACCTGCACATTGGTGATGTCCGGTGTCGCATCGATCGGCAGGCGCGAAAAACTCCACGCGCCGATCGCAATCAACACCCCCGTCAGCGCCAGCATCAACCAGCGTTGCGCGATCGCAAACCGGATGATGTTGGTCAGCATGACAGGCCCCTCCGTGCAGACCTGGCACCACACGGCGCCGAGCGCCGCCCTCGTCGTCTCACCAACCGACGACGACGCCTCCCTATCGCGGTGCAACACAGCACCCCGAACGAACACCCAGCCACACACCCGCACCACTGCGGTTGCGGTTGCGGTTGCTGCTGTTGTTGTTGCTGCTGTTGTTGCTGTTGCTGTTGTTGCTGTTGGTGCTGTTTGCTTTCGGGGCCCCATACCGCAGCGGCAGGGCCGGCAGATACAACCCGCAGGGCGGCGCGCATGGATGCGCGTCGTTTTTGTAAGGGACAGGGATGTCCCTTACAAAAATTTCTGCCGGACTTGCGAACCCGCAGCGCCGCAGGCGCGGAGGGCGCGAGGACGGGATGTGCTTTCTTTTTGGTTACTTTTTCTTTGCACAAGCAAAGAAAAAGTGACTCGCGCCCGCCAGGGCGTGAAAGCCTTTGCCCTAGCCCGACAGCGCGCAAAGGTCTTTGCTCGAGCATGGAAGGGCGCGAATGCCTTGGACGTGGCGCGTCACCCTTCGCCCACCAAACGCCCCCACTCGACGACGCGATGCCGCCCACACCAGCGCGCTCAATGATCATGCGATGCCCCCGACTTTTCGATGTCGGCCTTGACCAGATAGCTCTGCTCCACCACCACCGTATCGCCCACCGCCACACCCGACACCACCTGCACCTGTTGCGCATCGCGCGCGCCCAGGGTCACCGGCCGCGCTTCGTACACATCGCCCACGCGCACGAACACCACCTCCCAGTCGCGAAACTGCTGCAAGGCGCCCACCGGCACCACCATCGCCGCCGGCTGCTGCGCCACCGTCACCCTTGCCTTGACGGCGGAGCCCGGCCGCCACAGGCCGTCGTTGTTGCGCAAGACCGCGCGCGCCACCGTGCTCTGGCTGGCGGTCGCGGTGCCCGGCAACACGCGCTCCAAGGTGGTCTGCGCCACCACGCCATCGCTGATGCGCGTCACCGTCACCGGTGCGCCGGCAGTGATGTGCCCGGCATCGGCGCCGAAGATGTGCAGATCCACCCACAGGCTCGACAGGTCGGCAATCTCGAACAGCGCCTGGCCTTCGCTGGCGTTGCTGCCCAGGCTGGCGTTGCGGGCGAGCACGGTGCCGCCGATCGGTGCGCTGACCGGATACGTGGTCAGGCTCAGATTGCTCTCCACCGTGGCCAGCACCTGGCCGGCGCGCACCTGGTCGCCGACGTTGACGCGCAGGCTGCGCACCGGCCCGGGAAAACGCGCGGTGGCCTGCGCCTGCGCGCCTTCCGCCGGCGTCAGCAGACCCTGCACTTCGTGCTGGTCGGCGATGCTGCCGGGACCGACCGGCGCGACCCGGATGCCGGCGTCCTGCGCAATCTTCGCGGCGATGGTGGTGCGGCCTTCATAGCTGGGATAGGCCCAGCGATGCGGCTTGCCCTGCACGGTGGCGCGCACCTCCACATCGAACGAATGCGGCTCGCCGACCGTGCTGTCGGCCAGCAGGCTGCCGTCGTCGCGCGCGCGCAAGCGATGCACTTCGTGGACGCCGCCGAGCCGGGTCAAACGCACTTCGACAGTGCCGGCGCCGGGCGGTAACGGTTTGCCGTCGCGGTACAGCCAGGCGCGATAGGTCGGCGGCGTGCCGTCTTCGGCAATCGCCAGCTCCACGCTGTCGCCGTCCTTGCGCAGCAGGCGCCCGCCGTGCGCGCCTTTTTCGGCGTCGTCGCCATGTGCGTCGGCCTCGCCCTCGGCACCGGGCGTTGCGTGGTCATGTGCTTCTTCGCCATTGCGGCCGCAGCCGCCCAGCAGCAGCGCCAGCAACAGCGGCGCGATCAGAAAACGTGTCATCGAGAGAAATCCTGGTTGGCGCCGGCGCAGTGCGCCGGGCGAACGAACGAAGAAGGCATGCGCCGGATGCGCCAGCTGCGCGGTAGGCGCGGTAGGCGCGGTAGGCGCGAGCATCTCTTGGCAAATGCTGGATGCCGACGCGGCTGCGGCTGCGGCTGCGGCTGCGGGTGCGGTTGCGGTTGCGGTTGCGGTTGCGGGTGCGGGTGCGGCTGCGGGTGCGGCTGCGGGTGCGGCTGCGGGTGCGGGTGCGGCTGCGGGTGCGGCTGCGGGTGCGGCTGCGGGTGCGGCTGCGGGTGCGGGTGCGGGTGCGGTTGCGGTTGCGGTTGCGGCTGCGGCTGCGGCTGCGGCTGCGGCTGCGAACGCCGATGCCGCAGCCGGCACCGACAGCGGCGCAGCACACCCCAACCGAGGCATCCAGGCCGTGGGAAAACGCGCAGCGTCAGTCGCGCTCATGGCGCCACCTGCGCAGCGCTGTCGACCACGAACGGCTGCCCGGTCAAACGCTGGATCTCGATCAGCGCAGTCTGCGCTTCCGACGCCGCGGCCAGCTGCTGCTGGCGTGCATCGCTCCGTTGTGCCTGCAGCTGTGCCCAGTCCAGATAACTGGTGGCGCCGGCGCGGTAGGCGCGCTCGGCGGCGGCATCGGCGCGCGCAAGTGCGGGCAGCACATCGCTGCGCATGCGCGTCACTTCCAGCTGCGCGGCGCGGTAGCGGCCATGCGCGTCGGCCAGCGTGGTGTAGAGCGACAGCGCCTGCGCCTGGCGTTCGATCTCCAGCAACGACAGCTCCGCCTCGGCGGCGCGGATCTCCGGTTGCGCGCGCGCGGCGCTGCCCAGCGCCAGCGAAACGCTGCCGAGCACTGCGGTGGCGTCGTTGGCTTCGAGCCGGCGCACGCCCACCTGCCAGTCCAGGTCCGGGCGCGCCTGGCTGCGTGCCAGCCGCACCCGCGCCTCGCGCGCGCGCTGCTCGCCGTTCAGGCGCGCCAGTTCGGGGGTGGCGTCGAGCAACTGCGCCAGCACCTCGAAGTCGGGAATCGCCGGCAGCTGCAGCGGGTCGCCGGTGACCTCGCCGAAGTCCGGCGTGCGCTGCCCCCACAGCACGGCCAGCTGGCGGCGTGCGGCCAGCAGCTCCTGCTGCGCGCGATCGCGCTCCAGTTCCGCGCGCGCCTGCAGGGCCTGGGCGGTCAGCAGCACCGATTCGGGCGAGGCGCCGGCCTGCAGCCGCTGGCGCGCGGCACTGACGGTGCGCTGCCGCTGCGCCAGGGTTTCCAGCGCGACCGCCTGCCGTTGCGCGGCCATGCCGATGGCCAGATAGCGCCGCGCCACCTCGGCCAGCACATCCAGGCGCGCCAGCGCGCGTTGCGGGGCCAGTGCGTCGATGCGTGCCTGGGCCAGGGTGCGGCGTGCATCCAGCTTGCCGCCGCGTTCCAGCACGCCAGCCAGGGTGACGGTGAGTTCGGCCTGGTCCAGCGCGCGGGTCGGGCCGGTGCCGAACACGTTTTCCAGTTCGGCGCCGATGCGCAACGGCGGGCGCAGCGCGTCGCGCTCGGCCTCGGCGGTGAGGACCGCGCGCTGGCCATCGGCCAGGCGCAGGTCGGGGTGCTGCCGGGCGACGCGCGCGATGGCGTCGTCCAGGGTCAGCACGGGTTTGGGCGGTGCGTCCTGCGCCACGGCGCAGGGCACGACCGCGAAGACGGCCAGTGCCGTCAGTCGCAACCACATGAGGGTGTCTCCGGAATCGGGATCGATGGACAGGCCGGCAGCTGCCGGCGATGCATCAGGCCGCGATCGGGGGACGCAATCCGGTCTCGCTCAGGTGCGAGCGGTAGTGCACGAACACGGCCACCGGCTGGGCCTGCGCATGCATGGACAACGGCAGCCAGGCCAGCGCCGGCAAGACGGCGGGATTCTGGCCGTGGCAGTAGCCGCTATGCATCAGGGCGTGCATCAGGCCGGCCCCGTCGCGCTCGCCGGCATCGCCTTCGTCGGCGCCGTCATGGCCATGCGGTGCGGTGTCTTGCAGGTGCATCTGGTCGTGCGCCAGCGCATGCACGTCGCCCAGCGCGCAGGCCACCGGTGCGACCAGCACGCCCATGGCCAGCACCGCCAGCGCCATCAGGCGCAGCAAGGGGTGCAACAGGCGGGCGCGACGCAGCAGCATGGGCGCAGCGTATCGGGGCCGGGACGGTTACACAATCGCATGCGCAGCCGGGCGCGCAGCGTCGTAGGAGCGGACCTGGCCGCGACGCCGTCGGGTCGGGATGGGGCCGGACCGATGGCATCACGCCGAGATGTGGCTGCGCGCGCATAGCGTGCGGATGGTCGGTCGCCACCTACGATGACCTGGATGCTCCAGGCCGCGGCGGTGCCAGGGTCGGGACGGCCGTCGCGGCCGGGTCCGCTCCTACGTGGGCGGACCGTTGCGCCGGGTCTGGCTGGGGCGCGTTGGGTCAGAGATGGGACGGGACGGGACGGTTACACACCCGCATGCGCAGCCGGGCGCGCAGCGTCGTAGGAGCGGACCTGGCCGCGACGCCGTCGGGCCGGGATGGGGTCGGACCGATGGCATCACGCCGAATTATGGCTGCGCGCGCATAGCGTGCGGATGGTCGGTCGGTCGCCACCTACGATGACCTGGATGCTCCAGGCCGCGGCGGTGCCGGGGTCGGGACGGCCGTCGCGGCCGGGTCCGCTCCTACGTGGGCGGACCGTTGTGCCGGATCAGGCTGCGGCGCGTTGGGTCAGCGATGGGACGGGACTGGACGGGACGGTTACACACTCGCATGCGCAGCCGGGCGCGCAGCGCCGTAGGAGCGGACCTGGCCGCGACGCCGTCGGGCCGGGATGGGGTCGGACCGATGGCATCACGCCGAGATGTGGCTGCGCGCGCATAGCGTGCGTGCGTGCGTGCGGTCGGTCGGTCGCCACCAACGATGACCTGGATGCTCCAGGCCGCGGCGGTGCCGGGGTCGGGACGGCCGTCGCGGCCGGGTCCGCTCCTACGTGGGGCGGACAGTTTTCCTGGGTCAGGGCGCGGCAGCGCTGGACTTTTTGGACGTTGCCGGGCGCGCCTTGCTCTCGGCGATAAACGCACGTACCTGCTGTTCCAGCACCGGCAAGGTCACTGAGCCCTGCTTCAACACCGCGTCGTGGAAGGCCTTGATGTCGAAGCGGTCGCCCAGCGCCTGTTCGGCCTCGGCACGCAGCTTGACGATGCTGATCTCGCCCAGCTTGTAGCTCAGCGCCTGGCCGGGCCAGGAGATGTAGCGGTCCACCTCGGTGGTGACCTCGTGCTCGCTCAGCGCAGTGCGCTCGCGCAGGTAGGCCAGCGCCTGCTCACGACTCCAGCCGTCGTGGTGCACGCCGGTGTCGATCACCAGCCGGCAGGCGCGCCACATCTCATAGGTGAGCCGGCCGAATTCCTCGTACGGGGTCTCGTAGATGCCCATCTCCTGGCCAAGCTTTTCGGTATACAGCGCCCAGCCTTCGCCGTAGGCGGAGATGTAGTTTTCGCGGCGGAACGCCGGCTGGTCGCCCTGCTCCAGCGCCAGCGAGCCCTGCAGCGAGTGCCCGGGCGAGGACTCGTGCAGGGTCAGCGCCGGCAGGTTGTACAACGGCCGCGATGGCAGGTTGTAGGTATTGACCCAGTAGGTGGTGGCGCCACCGCGGCCGGCGGTCCAGAACGGGGCGATATCGTCCGGCACCGGCTTGATGGTGAAGCGCCCGCGCGGCAGCGTGCCGATGAACCTGCCGACCTGCCCGTCCACGCGCTTGGAGATCCACGCAGCGCGATCGAGCAGTTCCTGCGGGGTCTTGGCATAGAACTGCGGGTCGGTGCGCAGGAAAGTCAGGAACTGCGCGAAGCTGCCCTTGAAACCGACCTGCTTGATGATCGCGTCCATCTGCGCCTGGATGCGCGCCACCTCGTCCAGGCCGATCTGGTGGATCTGCTCCGGGGTCAGCTCCAGCGTGGTGTATTCGCGGATCTGCTGGCGATAGAACGCCTTGCCGTCGGGCAGCGCTTCGGCCGCCAGCGTGGTGCGCGCCTTGGGCATGTACTCGTCGCGGAAAAAGCCCAGCAGCTTGGCGTAGGCCGGCAGCACCGCGGTGCTCAGCGCGGCCTTGGCCTGCTCGCGCAGCTGCGCCTGTTCGGCAGCGGGGATCTGCGCCGGCAGCTGCTTGAACGGGGCGTAGAAGGTCGACCGGGTCGGATCCTTCACATCTGCCACGGTGGCGATGGAAACATCGCGGCCATCGAGCACCGCGCGCGGCACGCTGAACCCGCGTGCCAGGCCGGCACGCATGTTGGCGGTCTGCTGGTCGAAGTAGCGCGGCACGTCGTTCAGGCGTGCGATGTAGGCGCGGTACTCGGCGGCCGTCTTCATCGGCCGTTGCGCCATGAAGCCGAGGTTGGACCAGAACGAGCTGTCCGAATTGAACGGCATCTCGTACAGGCGCAGGCGTACTTCGGCGGCGAGGTTTTCCACCTGCGGGCGGTAGATCGCGTAGTTGACCTGGTTGGCGGGCGAGAGCTGTTTCGGGTCGATGCCGTCGAGCTGCTTGAGCACGCCGTCCCATACCGCCAGGCGCGCCTGCTGCGCGGCCGGGCCGACGTCGGGCAGATGGGTGTTGTCGCCGGTGCTGTCGCTGTCCTCGTCGGCCTGGCCGGTCTCGGCCTGGCGCCAGCTCCACTCTTTCTCGTAGATGGCGCGGAAGCGCGCATCGGCGGGGCGCTCGGCGGTCGGCGTGGCGGGCGCCGCTGGTGCCGGTGCGGCGGCCTGCGCCGAGCTGGCGGCGAAGCTTGCGCCCAGCAGGGCGAGCGAGAGTGCGGTGGCGAGTGGAGAGGTCACGTGCGAAAAACCTGATCTGGAGCGAACGCCCGATCATGGCACCCCACGCGTGAGCTGCCATGGGCCGGAAGTCCCAACGCGGACTGGCGCCGTGGTGTGGCTGGAGTGTCGGTCGCAGCCCCCATCCGCCCTGCGGGCACCTTCCCCCGCAGGCGGGGGAAGGGACTTGGTAGGTTGCCGAGGGGTTGTCGGTCATTCCTCCGACAGGTCGGTCACTTCTCCGACGGGTCTGTTACCTCTCCGCCGGATCGGTCATCTCTCCGGCGGGGGGAGGGACTGCCGTTCTAGACGAGGGCAGTGTTCGTTCCGCTTCCTATGTCGAATTCCCGCTCCCGCCTTCGGAAGCACGAGGACAGTATTGCCCCCTGTCCCTCCGGCGGGACAGGGCCGGGGTGAGGGCCGCCCGAGATGATCGGCGTGGCCTCGGTTCAGGCCTTGCGCACCACCAGATGCCGCTCGCCCTCCAGGCCGGGCACCTGCAGCGGGTGTACCTCGGCTAGCGTCCAGCCGGCGGGCAGCGCGGCGATCTCGTCGTGCGGGTAGATGCCCTTCATCGCCAGCAGGCTGCCGCCCGGACGCAGCAGGTGCCCGCCGACGGCGATGATGCCGGCCAGCGTATCCAGCGCGCGTGCGGTGAGGTGGTCGTAGGCGGCCGGTTCGTCCAGCGCTTCGGCGCGCGATTCGGCCACGCGCGCATTGCCCAGCGCCAGCTGGCGCAGCGCCTCGCGCATGAAGCGCGCCTTCTTGCCGTTGCTTTCCACCAGGGTGACCTGCAGCTGCGGGCGGGTGATCGCCAGCGGGATGCCGGGCAAGCCGGGGCCGGTGCCCAGGTCGGCCAGCGTGCCGCTGGCGATGTAGGGCTGCATGGCCAGCGAATCGAGCAGATGGCGGGTGACCATCTCGCGCGGGTCGCGCACGGCGGTGAGGTTGTAGGTTTTGTTCCAACGCACCAGCAGCGTCAGATAGCGCAACAGCGGCGCGGCAAAATCCGCATCCAGGGATTGGGCCTGCAGGCCATGCGCCAGTGCGGCGGAGACATCGGGGGCAAGTGCGGCATCGTTCATGGCGCGATTATCGCAGTTGGCGATGGCATGGCGGGATTCGGAATTCGGAATTCGGAATTCGGGATTCGGGAAGCGGGAAGCGGGAAGCGGGATTCGGGAAGCGTCGATGCTCGCAGGAACGATCTGAAGCAGACCGAGCGTGCATCGACGCAGCCGGCCTGCGATTGACGGCAATGGCCGGCGGCCGCGACACGGCGCCGCATCGCAGCCGTGCCGCACGGCGTGTCCGGCGATACGGCGCAGCCCTGGCCGGCATCGGCGTGATCCCGGTCACGCGCCCTGGAGCCGTGCCGGTGTCGGACACGCAGCGGTAAGACAGCGGCGCTACATCTGCAGGCTCCCCCGCTGCGCGAAGGCTCCCTCATGACCGCTTCCGATCCCGCGCGCCGCCGCGTGCTGCAAGGTTTGAGCGCCGGGCTATTGCTGCCGGCGGCCGGCGGCTGGTCTGCCCGCAGTCTGGCCGCGCCTTCCGGGCGGCCGATCATCAGCGATGGCGTGCAGAGCGGCGATGTACGCGACGGCGGCGCGTTGCTGTGGGCCCGCGCGGACCGCCCGGCGCGGCTACGGGTGGAATGGGATACGCGCCCGAGCCTGCGGCAGGCGCGTCGTGTGGATGGGCCGGTGGCCAGGCCGGCGCACGATTTCACTGCGCGGGTGGATCTGGGCGCGTTGCCACGCGATCAGGACATCTTCTACCGGGTGCGCTTCGAAGATGCCGACAACGGCGCCTTGAGCGCGCCGGTGCATGGCCATCTGCGCAGTGCGCCGCAGGCACGCGGCGATGTGCGCTTTGTCTGGAGCGGCGATACCGTCGGCCAGGGCTTCGGCATCAATCCGGACATCGGCGGCATGCGCATCTACAGCGCGATGCGCGAGCGCAACCCGGACTTCTTCCTGCACAGCGGCGACACCATCTATGCCGACGGCCCCGTCCCGGCCGAGCTGGTCGTCGAACAAGGCAGGCGCTGGCGCAACCTCACCACCGCGGCCAAGAGCAAGGTGGCCGAAACGCTGGACGAATTCCGCGGCAACTACCGCTACAACCTGCTCGATGAGCATGTGCGCCGCTTCAATGCGGAGGTCGCACAACTCTGGCAATGGGACGATCACGAAACCACCAACAACTGGTCGCCCGGCAAGCAGCTGGACGCGCGCTATCAGGTGCGCGATATCGGGGTGCTGGCCGGTCGTGCGCGCCAGGCATTCCTGGAATACGCCCCGATGCGCGGCGTGCGTGCCGATGGCGACGGTCGCATCTATCGCAAGATCAGCTACGGGCCGCTGCTGGATGTGTTCGTGCTGGACATGCGCAGCTATCGCGGCGCCAACAGCGACAACCTGCAACCGCAGCCCGGCGCGGACGCGGCATTTCTCGGTCCGCAGCAGCTGGCCTGGCTGCAGCGCGAACTGGCCGGTTCGCGCGCGCAATGGAAGGTGATCGCCGCCGACATGCCGATCGGCCTGCAGGTCCCCGATGGGCAGGACGCAGCGGGCCGCGCGCGCTGGGAGGCGATCGCCAACGGCGATCCGGGCGTGCCGCGTGGGCGCGAACAGGAGATCGCCACGCTGCTGCGTTTCATCAGCGCAGCGCGCATTCGCAACACGCTGTGGCTGACCGCCGATGTGCATTATTGCGCGGCGCATTACTACCACCCGGACCGCGCGGCGTTCCAGCAATTCGAGCCGTTCTGGGAATTCGTGGCCGGCCCGCTCAATGCCGGCAGCTTCGGCCCGAATACGCTCGATGCCACCTTTGGCCCGACGGTGATCTTCCAGAAGGCACCACCGGCGCCGAACCTGTCGCCGCTGGCAGGATTTCAATTCTTTGGCGAAGTGGAGATCGATGCACGTACCGGGGTGTTGACGGTGACCTTGCGCGATCTGGATGGGGTGGCGCAGTTCCGCCAGCCGATTTTGCCGCACGCTGCGGTGCGGCCAGAACATGCCTGAGACGCTGGTCGGGCCGCTACGGCACAGATCCACGGCCCGTACGGGCTGCATCCCGACCAAGACAACGCGCTGCTGCTGCGGTGCAGAGATGCAGCGCCTTGATCGCCGCGCTTATTCGGCCAGCAGCGGATGGAACGCCAGCGCAGCGCGGCAGTCCGGCGCAGCCCACCACTCGTGCAACTGCCATTGCGCGGCCTGGCCGAGTGCGGGGTCGCACCACTGCAACCGCAATGCGCCATCAGGTGCCACTGCATAGGCGAGCCGATGCAGGCCGAACGACAGGCCATGCCCGTGCGCCTTGAGCAGTGCTTCCTTTGCGCACCACAGGCGGAAAAACAGCGCCTGCTGCGCGTCCGGCTCCAGCCCGGCCAGCAGTGCGATTTCGTCGGCATGGAAGAATCGCTGCGCGATCTCCAGCAGCCGCGGGCGGGCGCGGATGCGTTCCAGGTCCACGCCCAGCCGCACGCGGTTGCCCAGAGCTACCAGCAGGTAGTCGCCGCTATGGCTCCAGCCGGTGTCCCAGTCCGGCAAGGCCGGTTGCAGCGACGGGCGCCCGCGCGCGTCACGCAGCAGCGGTACCCGGGCAGGTTCCAACACCAGCGCCTGGCCCAGCAGTTCGCGCGCCTGTGGCTCGCCACGCTCGCCCTGCCGGTGCGGACGCAGCCACAGCTGCACCGGCCCGATGCGCCAGCTTGTGTACGCTGTCACGCTGCGTGCACCAAGCAAAACAGCCGCATCGGCGTGTGATCGCGCTCGACAGTCGCTTCACGCCCGGCTGCATTGAATGGCGTCCATGCACCACTTCCGGTGCAATCGCATGAGGAGTTCGACAACATGGGCATCATCATCTGGTTGATCGTCGGCGGCATCGTGGGTTGGCTGGCCAGCATCATCATGCGTCGCGATGCACAGCAGGGCATCATCCTCAATATCGTGGTCGGCATCGTCGGCGCGCTGATTGCCGGTTTCCTGTTCGGTGGCGGCATCAATCAGGCCATCACCTTGTGGACCTTCGTATGGTCGCTGGTGGGTGCAGTGATCCTGCTGGCGATCGTCAACCTGTTTACACGCGGCCGCGTGCGCTAAACGGCGCACCGGCAGTGCTGCAGAAACCAACGCCCGGGCTTGCCCGGGCGTTGCCATTTCAGCCATCGACCGCAACACGGTCGGCCGGATGGTTGACGCCGTCTTCCACCGGCACGGCCATGTTCAATGCATACGGGTTGACGCCTTCCAGGCAACCGACGTTGTAGCCGTATTCGTTGGGATTGGAGCGCCGGCGATGATGCGTATAGATGCCGCACACTCCGCAGAAATAATGCGCCGCCGCATGCGTATTGAACTGATACAGCCGCAGCACCTCTTCGCCCTGCAGCACGTGCAGGCCATCGAGGGTGACCGAGGCGACGATGGCACCGCGGCGGCGGCACATCGAGCAGTCACATCGGCGCGGATCAAGCAGGCCGTGCGGAAGGTCCAGATCGATCTGCACCGCGCCGCAATGGCAGCTCAGGCGGTGTACCGGCCCCAGCGTCATCTCGCCGACCTTGTGCGTGCTACGCCGCAGATGCCGCTCGCTCATGCGCCGACCTCCGCCAGCCGCACCCAGGCCGGCGCATGGTCGCTGGGACGCTCCCAGGTGCGCGGTTCGCGGTCGATGCCTGCCTCCACCGCGCGCGTGCGCAAGGCCTCCGACACCAGGGTCAGATCGATGCGCAGGCCAAGGTTGCGGCGGAACCCGGCCTGGCGGTAATCCCACCAGCTGAACTGCTCGGCGGCGTCGTGATGCAGACGGAAGGCATCGTGCAGGCCCAGCGCCAGCAGTTTTTCCAGTGCGGCGCGCTCGGCGGCGGAGGTGAGGATGTGGGTCTCGTTCCACACCACCGGGTCGTGCACATCGCGCGCATCCGGGGCGATGTTGAAGTCGCCCAGTACCACCAACTGCCGATAGCGCTGCAGCTCCTGCGCGATCCAGTCGTGCACCGCCTCCAGCCAGCGCAGCTTGTAGGCGTACTTGTCGGTGCCCACGTCCTGGCCGTTGACCACGTACAGGTTGATGATGCGCACCCCATCGACGGTGGCGGCGATCACGCGTTGCTGCACGTCATCGAAGCCGGGAATACCCAATTGCACGTCCAGCGCCGGCGCGCGCGACAGGATCGCCACGCCGTTGTAGGTCTTCTGCCCGCAGAACACGCTGCGGTAGCCCAGCGCGGCCAGGGCCGCATCCGGGAACTTGTGGTCTTCCAGCTTGGTTTCCTGGATGCCTACGACGTCCGGCGCGAAGTCGGCGAGCCACTGTTGCAGGTGCGGCAGCCGCACGTTGAGCGAGTTGACGTTCCAGGAGGCAATCTTCATGGCGTGGCGCGGACCGTGGTTCAAACCACCAATGGTACCGCGCCGCCCGTGTGCGCTCAGGGCCGTGGCGCGATAAGCACCCCGAGCGGGTTGGCGACCAGGCGTTCGCCCCCGGGGGCCGGTGTGGATGGGGCGATTGAGTGCGCGCACGCACCCATCCACCCGCGCGGCCAGGGTGCTGGAGCCGCCGCCGTCCAGGTTAATGGCCGCACTGGCGCCAAGCTGCTGCAGCACGGCGGTGAGCGCGTCCAGCGTCATGCCGGCGCTGTAGCCGGGCTGGCGGCCATCGGCCACCACCATCCACAGGGTCTTGCCGGCACGGTCCAGCCCCAGCGCACTGCGCGGTTCGGCGCCGTCGTAGTAGTCGGCGCGGCTGGCTTCGCGCGGTTGGCGCTTGCCATCGCGCAGCAGCAGCGGGCCGGCGCCCACACCGATGCGCGTAGCGGACGGGCAGCTGCCGCGCGCGATGCCCACGGCGTTGCGCGCGCTCACGCAAAACGCGGCATCGACGCGCGCATCGTCGGTGGCGGCGGCCGAATCGAGATGCCCCGCGTCGATCACCAGGCCTTCGGCAGTGATGCCCTGCCCGGCTGCCGGCACGAACGCCTTGTCGAACAACTGCCCGCCATCGAACGGCAGGCCGGTAGCATCGACCAGCGGGCTGCTGTTCTGGCCGATTAGGATTTCTCAGGGGCCACTAACTACCACAGCATGACGGCCTGGGCCGGTACCGGTGGCGCGTCCAGCGGGGTGCAGACCATCACCGCTCCTGCGAGCACTGGCAAGCGCTTTATTGATAGCGTAATCCTTGATTTCTCCGTTGGGGTTTTAACTTTTCGCTTGCCAGGAAATGTTTGATTATGCTTGCACATGGCTTGCACATGGCTTGCACATGGCTTGCACATGGCTTGTACGGATTGGCTGACCCATACGAAATCATTTTCTATGTGGCGAAAAGACAGCAAGCCTGTCAACCCGGCAATCTGTCCCCGGCAAAGCCGCATTGAGTGTGGCTGCCGTGCATCGATACGCTCATGAGAACTGTTGGCGCTGCATTAGCATTGCGTAGACCCGGAGCACAGGTACCGTGCTGGCTGACATATGACGCAGCCGCAGCCTGCGATCCGGCCAGCGGGCTGCTTGATCCGCGACGCGCTTGAGATCGCCCAGCCACATGTCGTGGTCGCGCCGATAATGCGGTCCGTCGAGTAACCCATCGAGTATTGCAAAGCCGTGATCACGCTGGGTACCCGCCGGTGCGTACTCCAGGTAGCGGAGAATCTCCATCAACTGGGCTCTTCTGATGCGGCCAGTGGCGTCGGATGTCGCAGCCTCGCGTAGCGGGCCGGAATCGATCTGATCGAGGAACTCCTTCGAAGCGATGCTCAATGCAGCCGCGTGTAGGGGTTCTTGCCCAACATAGCCGAGCAGCTCGGTACGGACGTTATAGCCCGCTTGACGCACAAGAGACACTGCCGTTTCAGCTTCCGGCGTCCTTGATGGCGTCAGAGGCGCCGGTTCGCGTATTCGATCAACGGGTAGCTCCGCGACAAAGCGCTGTTCAAGTAGTTGATGATTGCCGGCCAAGCTAGATGTGCAGCGAGCGGCTGACAAGTGCGCCTGCACATAGTCGCGATAGCTTGCGCGTAGCTGCGCATGGACGCCTGGAATGCTTTCAACTCGCTGGAGCGCCAACTGGATGTCGGACGCGACACTGAGCTCGGTTGCGGTGAAGCTGACGTCATCCCCGCGCGCACGTAGCAGCAGCTTCGCAAGGTGCTGCGCGACACCTGCCTCGGTTGTCGCGGATCCTGGCGGTAGCCTGATGACGGACTTCAGCGCAGGTGCGATGTCTGCCTCGCTGTTTGCGCGATCTATCTGCGCAAGTAGTAGATCGGTGTTCTGGAGTGTGTCGTGAATGCCAATCGTTGGAAGAAGCGCGTAAACCGCCGTTGGGTCGTCTACGTAAGCACTATCGCAATCTGCAGCGACGGGTTTGGGCAATGCGGGGATCAGCGCCAGGGCTCGGCCGGGCGAATGGCGCTCCATGAGGGAAATAGCACGGATCTGCAACGAGAACTGATCCAGCCCCATAGTCCGTGCGCTACGCAGCTCATCGTCATCCTCTTCTCTGACATAGCCCACGGTAGCCAGACCGGGCATTGAGCGTGCGGCCTGTTGAGACAGGGCATACGCCTGCTCGCTGAGACGAATGACCGAACCATCGCTTTCATTACTCCTTCCCGTTGTGGAGGCGCTGTCGGAACCGGCAATTCGTAAAAGGACATCGGCTTGAAAGTCCGGTGGAAGCATGGCCGCGGCAGTGACAACATCATTTGCAGATGGCCGGTCCTGCTCAGGCTGGCCGACGATTGCAGCGCCTTTCCTGTTGGTCTGGCGCTGCTCTACCTCCGAAGCCGCCTTTGCGGCGACGAGTTCATCGCTCCGGCTGCCGGCATGGCGAAGCAAGGTATAGCCGAGGGTCGCCATTGCCAGGACGATGAGAGTGGATGTCCAGTATCTGGTGAGGCGCATGGGATAACACCAACCGGGTTAGGCGCTTGTTCAACCAATTAGAACAGAGGCCGTGCGACGCCCGGCCTCTCCTGAGGTCAAAGATAGCGGGTAGTGTCGCGCTTGATTGAGGAACGAACGACTTCCAGCGGGTTGTCCGTGATAATGCTGGTGAAGCCGGCTACAACCTGAAGTAAATAATTCTGGCGATCATCTCGCACTTCGTTGCCGAAGTATTTACTGCGGGTCAGATAGTCGCTCAGTGACGCGCAGCAGGTTCCGTTGGTGCGGACGTAGTGCCCGCCATCATGCGAGCTTAAGCGGTACTCCGGCACCGGCGAGAATGCGCCAATGGCTTCCTTTCTCGCCTGATTGGCCGCCAGCAGCTCGGCGGTGGGATCGCTACGGATGGGCTGCTTATTTCCAATTTCCAGCCAAGCGAAGTTTTGCTTGCTCCTGACTTCGTTGACCCAGGCACTCACTCTGCAGAACGGCGTATTGCTGCTGATTGACCCGCACAGCCCGGTGTAGCCCCCATCTGCGATATTATCCATATCGCCGGCATAAATTGTCGGTACAAACGCAACACCCTTGGTGTAATTGGTGATGCTGTCCGGATTGCGAGCCAGCAGCGAAGCACTGAACTTGAGGACAACCTGGTTTTCCATTCCGTATGCGCGTGCCAGGTCGGCCGCACGCGATACAGCATCGAGCGTCCTCAGGTCCAGCACCACAACCATATGGTTTGCAGAATCGCGAATGGTGGTAAGTGCTCGGGTCAGAGAGACAGGATGGTAGCCGGTCTTGGCGAAGTTTCGGTCACGCAGCAGTGCGGACCCGAGCTCAGCGCTACTTAAGCTACGTATGTCAGGATTCCATCCAGTTGGATTGGCGTTGGCCTGGAAGATGTAGAAGTTTGGACTGTGTTCGAGGACGCGCCCGGCATTCTGATCGTGGAATAACCATGGCGTTCCATCGGAGGATTGCCTGACATCCAACTCGATTGCTTCGACGTTGTTGTTGTAGGTGGCCAGGATCGCGCAAGACGAATTTTCTGGACAACCATTGCTCACGACGCCACGGTGTGCAATGACGGCAACGCTGACGCCGCTGATTTGGTACGGTCGCTTGAGCGCACCGAGTATGTGTTGCGGATTCCAGTTGTTGGCGGCTGATGCTAGGCCGGATAGTGTAGCCAGAGCCAGGCAGGCAAAGGCACATATCGTTTTTCTACAGGGATGTGTGGAAAGGCTCACTGCGGAACTCCAGTTGATTGTGGCATTGAATGTTATGGACGTGGACAGCGATGCACCTGGCGCCACCCTGGATTGAACCGGGTTCCTGGCAATATCGCGACAAGACCCGATGGGGCAGTCGAATACCGTCTGATGACGCAGAATGGATGCCCTACCGTGGCATGCACGCTGGTCTTGAACTATTTGCAGTACTGCGTTTGCCAGCACCGACTGCGTTGACCATCGGGTGGATCGTCGAGCGCCGGCTGGATACTAAACAGGTGCGTGATGAAGCGGGTTGACGCAGAGCTTGCTGCAATTGCTCAGATATCTACGGAAGAACTGGCCGGCCATGATCGGCGATCGACAGCGCTAATCTAGCGACGCACGATGACCTGATTTTTGCAAGCAGATTGCCGTGCGCGGTCAACCCGTAGCCATGGAGCGGGATGCGAAGGTGATGACAGCATGTCCGCCAACCACCGACCCTGCCGAGGTGTCACGATGATCCGCGCCATCCGAGGCCATCTCTCCTGCTAGCACCTGCGCGGTCTTCTTACGCCTGCAAAACGCAGAACGCCGGCACAAGGCCGGCGTTCTGCGAGACATCCAGTAGCCGCTCGATGCGTCAGTGACCCGACGCGCCACTGGCACCCAGGCCGGTTTCGGCGCGGATCTGCTGCGCCTTGAACGCGGCACGTTCGTTGGCCGCCTGCGGGCTGCGATCCAGGATCGAGAACAGCCAGATGCCCACAAAGCCGATGATCATCGAGAACAGCGCCGGCGAGGTGTACGGGAACGGCGCCGAGCCGGCCGCGTTGCCCAGCGTGTCCACCCACACCGACGGCGACAGCACGGTGAGCACCAACGAGGAGATCAGGCCCAGGAAGCCACCAACCACCGCACCGCGGGTGGTGCAGTTCTTCCACAACAAGGACAGGATCAGCACCGGGAAGTTGGCCGAGGCCGCGATGGCGAATGCCAGCGACACCATGAAGGCCACGTTCTGCTTCTCGAACACGATGCCCAGCAGCACTGCGATCACGCCCAGCACCAGGGTGGTGGCACGCGAGACCTTCAGCTCCGAACCCGGCGCCGGATTGCCCTTCTTGATCACCGTGGCATACAGGTCATGCGACACCGCCGAGGCGCCGGACAGGGTCAGGCCTGCGACCACCGCCAGGATGGTGGCGAAGGCCACCGCCGAGATGAAGCCCATGAACACGTTGCCGCCCACTGCATTGCCGACCAGCACCGCCGCCATGTTGGCCGCGCCCTTGCCGCCGTGGATGGTGCCGGTGGTGACGTCGGCAAACTGCGGGTTGGTCAGCACCAGTGCGATCGCACCGAAGCCGATGATGAAGATCAGGATGTAGAAGTAACCGATCCAGGTGGTGGCCCACAGCACCGACTTGCGCGCCTGCTTGGCATCGGGAACGGTGAAGAAGCGCATCAGGATGTGCGGCAGGCCGGCGGTGCCGAACATCAGCGCCATGCCGAAGGAGATCGCCGAGATCGGGTCCTTCACGAAGCCGCCCGGGCCCATGATCGACAGGCCGGCCTTGGCCGCGTCCGCCGGCGATGCGCCGCCATTGGCCGCGATCGCGGTCTTCACCCGCACGCCCTCGGCAAACAGCGCCTCGAAGCTGAAGTTGAAGTGCCACATGATCGCCACCGCCATGAAGGTCACGCCGGTCAGCAGCAGCACCGCCTTGATGATCTGCACCCAGGTGGTGGCGGTCATGCCGCCGAACAGCACGTAGACCATCATCAGCACGCCGACCAGGGTCACCGCCACCCAGTAGTCCAGGCCGAACAGCAGCTTGATCAACGCGCCGGCGCCGACCATCTGTGCGATCAGGTAGAACAGCACCACCACCAGCGTGCCCGATGCGGCAAAGCTGCGGATGGCGGTCGGCGCGAAGCGGTAGCCGGCCACGTCGGCGAAGGTGTACTTGCCGAGGTTGCGCAGCCGTTCGGCCATCAGGAAGGTCAGGATCGGCCAGCCGACCAGAAAGCCGATCGCATAGATCAGGCCGTCATAGCCATTGGCCATCACCGCTGCGGTGATGCCCAGGAACGAGGCCGCCGACATGAAGTCGCCGGCGATCGCCAGGCCGTTCTGGAAGCCGGTGATGCCGCCGCCGGCGGTGTAGAAGTCCGAGGCCGACTTGGTCTTGGCCGCCGCCCACTTGGTGATCCACAAGGTGCCCAGCACGAAGAAGCCGAACATGCCGATCGCCACCCAGTTGGTGGGCTGCTTGTCGACCTGGCCGACGTCGCCGCCGGCTGCCAGCGCGATGCCGGCCGGCAGCAGGCCGGCCAGGATCAGGAGAAGGCGCGAATACTTGCTCATTTGCGGGCGTCCTCGAGGATCTGCGCGGTCAGCTGGTCGTAGGTGTTGTTGGCGCGACGCACGTAGATGGCGGTGATGACGATGGTGAAGACCATCACCCCGATCGCGATCGGAATGCCGACCGAGGTCACGCCGTCGCCGATCGGCCTGGCCAGGAAGGCCTTGTCGAAGGCGATCAGGCCGATGTAGCCGTAATAGGCCAGCAACATCAGCACGGTGAGGGTCCAGCCCAGCGTGTTGCGCTGGCGCTTGAGTGCGTGGTACTTCGGATTGGCATCGATCTTGGCGATCAATGCGTCATTCGAGACGGTCATTGTCTGTCTCCTGGTAGAGCGCTGGTAAAACGACGGTGGCCTTGCCCGTTCCACCGCAGTGGAGCGGGCCGCCAATGGCAGGAACTAGAAGCTGTACTTGGTGGTGAATTGCAGGCGCGAAATGTCGCCGCTGTCGCCGTTCTCGGCTTCGCGACGGCCGTACATCAGCTCCGCACCCACATCGACCTTGGGCAGCGGCGAATAGAACACGTTGGCGCGGATGCTCTGCTGCGACTTGCTCGCGAGCGCGCCGGTATTGGCGATGTCGTGGTCGTAGTTCACGCGCGAATACATGATGGTGCTGCGCAGCCTGGCGTTGTAGTCGTGGCGCCAGGCCACCCAGCCGGCGAGCGTGCTGACGGTCTGGATGTTGCCGTCCATGTCGATCTCCACGTCCGACCCGTTGCCCAGGCCCAGATAGCGCCCCAGGCCCTCGCCGTAGCTGAGCTGGTAACGCAGATCGTTGTTGGCATTGATGATCCAGCGGCCGCCGCCGGCGATGGCGCCGCCGAAGTCGGTGTCGTTGGTCAGCGCGCTGCGCGTGCGGTACTGGCGCGCGATCGCCGACAGGCCGAACGTGCCCCAGGTGCCCTTCCAGTTGTAGCGCGCGGTCAGGTCCGGCATCGCGCCGTGGTCGGAGGCCAGGATGGTGTTGCCGCCCTGGTAGGGCGTGGTCAGCGTCTCGGGATTTTCCGCCGACACGCTGAAGGCGCCGCGGGTGTAGCGGATCTGGGTCTGGCGGCTGAACAGCGCGCCGTCGGTCGGCCCGACGATGTCGGCCGCCTCGGGCAGGATGGTCGAATCGATGAAGTTGGACCAGGTCTGGCCGGCCAGCCAGTTGTTCCAGCTCATGTAGGCGTGGCGCAAGGTGCCGCCGTACAGATTGTTGACCTGGTTGGCCAGCGCGTTGCCGAAGAAATCCAGTTCGATGAAGCCGGTGAGCTTGTCGCCGTTTTCGGTGACCGTGTCCACGCCCAGGTTGAAGCGCGAGAACTTGGCGTGGAAGTCGGTGTCGGTGCTCGAGGCCTGGCCGCCGACCGGCGTCTGGGTCGGGATGTACAGATACCGCCCCACCGCGCCTTCGGGCAACGCGCCGTCGGAGGTGCGGGTGGTCATGAAGTCGGCCTTGATGAAACCACCGTAGCGAAACGTCGTCCCCGCCGCTGCATTGGGCGTGATGCTGGTCAGCTGGATCGGCCGCTTGCCGGCCGGCACCGCAGGCGCGGCCGGTGCCTGCGCCTGCGCGGCGCGCACCTCGGTCACCTGGGTCTGCGTCTGCGTCAGCTGGCCCTGTTGTTGTTGCTGCGCGGAAACCAGTAGCTGGACCTGGCGCTCGAGCTCGGCAATGCGTGCTTCCAGCGCCTTTTCCTTGGCGGTCTGCGCGAACGCCACGCCCGGCAGGACGCTGGCCACCAGCAAGGCAACCGCCAACGGATGGCGCACCAATGGTGCAGTACGGTGTTTCATCGACCCCTCTCCCCGATAAGGCCTCGCGCTTGATGGCGATGCTGTGCGGAGCGTGAGGCAGTCCGCGCTTTGGAGCCTATTCGCCTTTGGTCGTAGCTGCAACGCAGCATTCCGCAAGGTGACCGATCGTCGCACCAGGACCGGCAACGGATTGCCGATCGCGCACCGCTGCGGTTAAGACCAAGGTCTAACGCCCGGTTGAACGCCGGGACAGAGTGGATACGGCACACTGATGACCTACCGAGGGCAGCCGCAACGTCCTCTTCCGACAAGTTCATCGCAAGTGAGGGTGCCATGGCTGATGTTTATCCCGTCGATCCCGCGTTCGCCGCCGATGCGCGCATTACGCGCGAGCAGTACGCAACGCTGTACCGCGAATCGATCGAACACCCCGAGCAATTCTGGGGCAAGGCCGCACAGCGGCTGGACTGGTTCAAGCAACCCACCCAGGTGAAGGACGTCAGCTACGCGCTGGAGGATTTCCATATCCGCTGGTTCGGCGATGGCGAGCTCAACGCCAGCGTCAATTGCCTGGACCGCCAGCTGGCCACGCGCGGCGACAAGACCGCGCTGTTGTTCGAACCCGACAGCCCGGACGCGCAGTCCTACCCGGTCACCTATCGCGAGCTGTACGAGCGCGTCTGCAAGCTCGGCAATGCGCTGCGCAACCTGGGCGTCAAGAAGGGCGACCGGGTCACCATCTACCTGCCGATGATCGTCGATGCGGCCGTGGCCATGCTCGCCTGCGCACGCATCGGCGCGGTGCACTCGGTGGTGTTCGGTGGCTTTGCCGCCAACTCGATCGCCGACCGCGTGATCGATTGCCAGAGCAAGCTGATCATCACCGCCGACGAAGGCCTGCGCGGCGGCAAGAAGATCCCGCTCAAGGCCAATGTCGATGCGGCGCTGAAACTGCCCGGCACCAACACCGTGGAAACGGTGCTCGTGGTGCGCCACACCGGTGGTGCGGTGGAAATGCAGGCACCGCGCGATCGCTGGTTCCACGATGTGGTGGATGGCCAGCCGGCCGCGTGCGAACCCGAGCGCATGAACGCCGAAGATCCGTTGTTCATCCTCTACACCTCCGGCTCCACCGGCAAGCCCAAGGGCGTGCTGCACACCACCGCCGGCTATCTGCTGTTTGCCAGCTACACGCATGAAGTGGTGTTCGACCTGCGCGAGGACGACATCTACTGGTGCACCGCCGACGTGGGCTGGGTCACCGGCCACAGCTACATCGTCTACGGCCCGCTGGCCAACGGTGCCACCGCGGTGATGTTCGAAGGCGTGCCGAACTACCCGACCGTGTCGCGCTTCTGGGAAGTGATCGACAAGCATCAGGTCACCCTGTTCTACACCGCGCCCACCGCGATCCGCGCGCTGATGCGCGACGGCGAGGAGCCGGTCAAGAAGACCTCGCGCAAGAGCCTGCGCCTGCTCGGCAGCGTCGGCGAGCCGATCAATCCGGAAGCCTGGCGCTGGTACTACGAGGTGGTCGGTGACAGCCGTTGCCCGATCGTGGACACCTGGTGGCAGACCGAGACCGGCGGCATCCTGATCTCGCCGCTGGCCGGCGCGGTCGACCTCAAGCCGGGCTCGGCCACCCTGCCGTTCTTCGGCGTGCAGCCGGCGCTGGTGGATGCCGACGGCAAGATCCTGGAAGGCGCCACCGAAGGCAACCTGGTGCTGCTGGATTCGTGGCCGGGCCAGATGCGCTCGGTCTACGGCGACCACCAGCGCTTCATCGACACCTACTTCCGCACCTATCCGGGCAGCTACTTCACCGGCGACGGCTGCCGCCGCGATGCCGATGGCTATTACTGGATCACCGGCCGCGTGGACGACGTGATCAACGTGTCCGGCCACCGCATCGGCACCGCCGAAGTGGAAAGCGCGCTGGTCTCGCACCCGAAGGTCGCCGAAGCGGCGGTGGTCGGCTTCCCGCACGACGTCAAGGGCCAGGGCATCTATGCCTACGTGACCCTGATCGCCGGCGAAACCCCGAGCGAGGAACTGCACAAGGAACTGGTGAGCTGGGTGCGCAAGGAGATCGGCCCGATCGCCTCGCCCGATCACCTGCAGTGGGCGCCGGGCCTGCCCAAGACCCGCTCGGGCAAGATCATGCGCCGCATCCTGCGCAAGATCGCCGAAAACGCTCCCGACCAACTCGGCGACACCTCGACCCTGGCCGATCCGTCGGTGGTGGATTCGTTGGTCAATGAGCGGTTGACGCGCTGAGAGGCGGGGATTGGGCAATCGGGATTGGGGATTGGTGGATGAGGGGCGCGGATTGGGGATTGGAGAGTGGGGATTCGCGGAAGCGGGTTCCCACTCCTTCGCCATTCCCCTCCTCGATCCGGTATCAAGCGGCAATCGGGACGCAGACGGCTTGCTCACACCGGCTGTTGCGGATCCCGATGCACGAATTCCGGCATCCCTGCTTCCACGAATCCCGACTCCCAACATCGCCATGCTTTTGCGAATCCCGAATCCCGAATCCCCAATCCCCAATCCCGGCCCCTCCATGACCACCCTGCTGATCGCCGACGACCATCCCCTGTTCCGTGAGGCCTTGCGCGGGGCCGTGCAGCGCGTGATGCCGGGCGTGCAGTTGTTCGAGGCCGACACGGTGGATGCGCTGTACAGCCTGGCCGATGCACAACCGGACGCGGATCTGTTGTTGATGGATCTCAACATGCCGGGTGCGCAGGGATTCAGCGCGTTGGTGCACATGCGCTCGCTGCATCCGCAGCTGCCGGTGGTGGTGGTGTCGGCGCGCGAAGAGCCGACGGTGATGCGGCGTGCGATCGACCATGGCGCATTCGGGTTCATTCCCAAATCCGCCGATTCGGACACCATCGGCCGCGCCCTGGCCACGGTGCTCGATGGCGAGCGCTGGATCCCGGCAGAGGCGCAGAACCTGCCGCCGACCGACAGCGAAGAACGCGAAGTGGGCCAGCGCCTGCGCGATCTCACCCCGCAACAGTTCCGCGTGCTGCAGATGCTCGGCGCCGGGCGTCTCAACAAGCAGATCGCCTACGATCTGGGCGTGTCCGAGGCCACCATCAAGGCGCATGTCACCGCGATCCTGCGCAAGCTCGGCGTCACCAACCGCACCCAGGCGGTGCTGATGGCCGGCAAGCTCGCCATCGATGCCGACGGCATCGTGCTGCCGCCGCCCGAAGACGACTGAGCACGCTGCAGCGACGGGCTGCGCGCACCGTCAGCGCAGACCGATCGCCGCCGCAGCAAACGCCGCCGGTGGCAGCTCCGGCACGCTCGTCAGCGCAATGGCTGGCCCGTGCAGACCTTCGACGCGCGTTGCGGCGAAGGCGTGTGCCACACCGCGTTGCCGTTTTCGTCCTCGCCTTCATAGATCGCGTAGCGCCCATCGTCCTGGCGATGCAGGGTCGGGCTGAAGGTGAGGAAATCGGTGTGGCCATCCGGGCCGATGAACTGCATGTCGCCGCCACAGGCGATATTGGAATTGGTTTCCGGCCCCAGCGCAGCGCAGGTGATCTGCGAGGTCTCCGCGCGCACCACGCGAGTCACGCGTGGCCGGACCAGTCCGCGGTCGGCCGCATCGCAGAAGTAATCGGCAAGCACCGTACGCATTTCCTGCTGCGACGGCATCCAGGACGGGCAGCTGCTGTACGCATCGGCCGTGCAGCTTGAGACAACGGCGGCAGGCGCGTTGCGATCGGGCGCAGCAGCGAGGCTGTCTTGCAGCGGCAGCAACAGGCAGGCGGCGACCGCCAGCTGGGGAAGATAGGAAGACATCGAAGCGTGCGGCCTGGCGTGTGCGGGGCACGCGACTGTACGCCATGGGCAATCGATGCCGTGCATGTCCACGCTGCGGCACGGCATGCGTGTGCCTGCCGTGCGCCTGCCGCGCATGGTCCGGTAGCGATCACGTCGGCGATGGATGCGTCGCGCACCGGCGCGGCGCGGTGGCATCGCTCCGCAGGCCACGTCGCAGTTGCGCAATCGCTCCGTGCCGGCTGCCGCGGTACTGGCAAGCCCAAGCGCAGGGGCGTGACCGCCTCCACAGCCGCGTCCCGCGCGACATCGCAGTTGTCGATATCACCATTGACCATCAGCTCATGCCTGGGCAAGGCTCGGGCTCGGTGACGCTACTGGAACTGGCATGGCGCGACGTTTTCCCTGGCTCTGGATGGGCCTGCTGATTGCCTGTGCATTGATCGCGGTACTGGCATGGCAGAACAAGCAGCTGCGTGCGCAACAGCAGATGCTGCAGACCCGCATCAGCGCACCGTATGACGGCATGTACGTGCCGCGCATCGCGGTCACCGATACCCAGGGCCAACGTCATCAGCTCGGCGTGCCGCAGGGGCAGGCGCAGGTGCTGTTCTTCTTCACCACCACCTGCCCGTATTGCCAGCGCTCGGCACCTACCGTGCTGCGCGCGGCAAGACAGCTGCAGGCCAACCTGCCGGGCCGGCCGCAACTACTCGGCGTGTGCCAGTGCGATGCGGCGCAGGCGGCGCGCTATGCGCATGTGCATGGCTTCGATTTTCCGGTGGTCACGTTGACCGATCGTCGCGCGCTGATGCTGTTTCGCGCGCGCAACGTGCCACTGCTGATGGCCATCGATGGGCAGGGGCGCGTGCGCCACTCCCGTCTTGGCATCTTCGATACCACGGAGCAGGTGCAGGACCTGGTCGCCGCGTTGCGCCGCACGGATGCGCCAGCGGCTTTGGCAACGGTGAAGGAGTAATGCATGAAGAAGCGTTGGGGTACTTTGCGGACCGCGTTGATGGCGGCCACGTTCCTGGCCAGTACCGGTTTCGGTGCGTTCCAGGTGATGGCGGTCGATAACGCACAGCCGAAGACCGAATCGTGTAGTGCGTGGGCCTGCAAAGCCGAGTGTCCGGAGTTTGGCGGCGACCTGGGACAGGGCAACGTCTGCTACTGCTGCGGCTGACAGCGGCTATCACACCTGCTGCGCAGTTAGGCGTTGTCAGTCGCCTTGGGTCTGACGGCGGGGTCCCCCCGGGCCCCGCCGTTTGCCCGCCCGCTGCGTGCTGCGGGCCGCACCCAACGCAGCGCGCGGTAACGGAAATCACGCAACACCACTGCGCCCCGCCGCGCAGCGTAGATGCCGAGCTTCAGGCGCAGGAAGCCGCCGACCACGTTGTGGTGAAAGCCGGACATCTCCATGCGTGTGGGGTGGCGAATCCAGTGCCGCCTTTGTCGAAGGAGTATTCGAAGGTCATCGCATACGCAGCGCTGCTCCGGCGCGGGCGGATGCGCCGGTGGGTGTTGGGCGCGCGTGCCCACGCCAGAGCGCGGGAATACCCCCGTAGGTTTTGATGGTGTCCGGCGTAACGCCGATGCCGACGAAGGCGCGGTGGTTGAACCGCACGCGGCTTGCGCAGCGTTGGTGCGCTGTCTTGCGCCCGTCGCACGCGGCCACGCGGCAAGGATGTCGAGACGGACCGGGTCCTGCGTTATGCGACGCTGGCGAGCGGGTCGGGCTGCAGGCCTACCGCGGCGCTGCACGGCACACGTACCGGCCCCGTGGCCTGCAATGCTGCACTGCAGCGTGATCTGTTCACTCATGATTGCGATATTCATATGCGAACAGACCGGCATCGGCCGGCTGGTGGATGTCGCGATGCCCAGCCCCTGCTTCCCAGATTCCGTAGGCACCTGTCCCGTGACCACCCTGCACGCGGAGCGTGCGGCGTGAGCGTTGCGCGGCAGCGTCTGGGCGGCACTGATGTGCAGCTGTCGGCACTGGGGTTTGGCGCCGCGCCGATCGGCAATCTGTACACCGAAGTGGACGAAGGCCAGGCGCTGGCCGCGGTGGCGGCTGCGTACCAGGCCGGCATCCGCCACTTCGATACCGCGCCGTACTACGGCTACGGGCTGAGCGAGACCCGCCTGGGCCGTGGCCTGGCCGGTGTGCCGCGCGCCGCCTACACGCTGTCGACCAAGGTCGGCCGCTGCATCCATGACGATGCGCAGGCCACCGCCGGGCGCGATGGTTTTGCGGTGGCGGGCCGGCGCGCCGAGTTCGACTACAGCGCCGACGGCGTGCGGCGCGCGTTCGCCTCCAGCCTGGAGCGCCTGGGCACCGACTACATCGACGTGCTGCTGCTGCACGACATCGGTGCGCTGACCCACGGCGACACCCACGCCCACGTGCTGCGTCAGGCCCTGGAGGAGGCCTTGCCGGCGATGGCGGAGCTGAAGGCGGCCGGTGCCTGCGGGGCGATCGGGCTGGGGGTCAACGAGCAGGAGGTGGCGCTGGAGGTGCTGCCACGCTTCCCGCTCGACTGCGTGATGCTGGCCGGCCGCTACACGCTGCTGGAACAGCACGGCGCCCGCGCGCTGCTCGAGCAGGCGCAGCAGCGCAACGTGGCGATCCTGTCGGCCGGCCCGTACAGCTCCGGCCTGCTCAGCGATGCACGCGGCCCCGGCGCCACCTATAACTACGCTCCGGTGGATACCGCCACCTTGCAGCATGCGCAGCGCCTGTATGCGGCGTGCGCGGCGTTCGAGGTGGACATCGGCGCGGCGGCGTTGCAGTTCCCGCTGGCGCATCCGGCCGTGACCACGGTGGTGGCCGGCATGCGCACCGTGGCCGAGGTGCACTCGGCTGCCACGCGGTTGCAGGCGGCGATTCCGCCGGCGCTGTGGCAGCGCCTGCGCGACGGCGGCCTGCTCGACGCGGACCTGCCCACGCCATGAGCCGCATCGACGCACATCTGCATTTCTGGCAACTGGCCCGTGGCGATTACGCCTGGCTGACGCCCGAACTGGCGCCGCTGTATCGCGACTTCGGCCCCGCCGATATCGGGCAGGCGCTGGACGCGGCCGATATCGAGGGCGTGGTGGTGGTGCAGGCCGCCGCGACCGAGGCCGAAACGCATTACCTGTTCGAGCTGGCGCGCGCCGAGGCGCGCATTGCCGGCGTGGTGGGTTGGGTCGATTTCGCCGCGCCCGATGCCGCCGCGCGCATCGCTGCGCTGGTGCAGGCCGGCGACGGCATGCTCAAGGGCCTGCGTCCGATGGTGCAGGACATCGCCGATGCGCAATGGCTGGCCCAGCCCGGACTGGATGCCGCCTTCGACGCCCTGCTCGCCCACGACCTGGCGTTCGATGCGTTGATCCGCAGCGTACATGTGCCGGCGCTGCAGGCACGCCTGAAGCGCCATCCGCAGCTGCGCGTGGTCGTCGATCACGGCGGCAAGCCGCAGATCGCCGCAGGCGAATTCGTCGCCTGGGCGGCCGGCATGGCCGCGCTGGCGCAGCATCCCAATGTGCACTGCAAACTCTCCGGCCTGCTGACCGAAGCGGCGCGCGGCGCCGGCGTGGAGGCGCTGGAGCCGTATGTCGCGCATCTGTTCGCACGCTTCGGCCCGCAGCGCATGCTGTGGGGCAGCGACTGGCCGGTGCTGACCCAGCGCGCCGAGTACGCGCAGTGGCTGCAGATCGCACAACACCTGGTCGCCACACACGCAGACGGCCATGCCGGAGCGGTGTTCGGCGACAACGCACGCACGTTCTATCGTCTGCCACGGCCGGCGGCCCCCACCCACGGAACCTCTTCGGTATGACTGTCTCGATCCCTGCACCTCCCAACGACCGCCTGCATGGCAAGCGCTGCCTGATCACCGCCGCCGGCGCCGGCATCGGCCGCGAAAGCGCGCTGGCCTGCGCACGCGCCGGTGCGCAGGTGATCGCCACCGATATCGACGCCGCTGCCCTGCAGGCGCTGGCGGCCGAATCCGATGCCATCACCACCCAGCTGCTGGATGTCACCGACGCGGCGGCGGTTGCCGCGCTGGTCGCCGCGCACGGCCCGTTCGATGTGTTGTTCAACTGCGCCGGCTTCGTGCACCAGGGCAGCATTCTCGATTGCGACGAGCCGGCCTGGCGGCGCTCGTTCTCGATCAACGTCGATGCGATGTACTACACCTGCAAGGCGGTGCTGCCGGGCATGCTCGCGCGCGGCCGCGGCAGCATCATCAACATGTCCTCGGTGGCCTCCAGCATCAAGGGCGTGCCGAACCGCTTCGTCTACGGCGTCACCAAGGCGGCCGTGATCGGCCTGAGCAAGGCCATCGCCGCCGATTACGTGGCCCAGGGCGTGCGCTGCAACGCGATCTGCCCGGGCACCATCAAGACCCCGTCGCTGGGCCAGCGCGTCAAGGCGCTGGGCGGCGACGAACAGGCGGTGTGGAAGAGCTTCACCGACCGCCAGCCGATGGGTCGCCTGGGCGACCCGCGCGAGATCGCGCAGCTGGTGGTGTACCTGGCCTCGGACGAATCCTCGTTCACCACCGGCCAGACCCATATCATCGATGGCGGCTGGTCCAATTGAGCGCGGCAACGCATCGCCGTGCCGCGCACCGCAATCTGCGGCGGCCAGTGTCGGTTGCGAGCCGTACTGGCTTGATTTGAGCACGCCGTCCTTATCCACCTGATGCATGCGCGCCAGCGTTGCTGGCCGCTCCATTCCTCACCTGCAAAGGAAGACCGCATGAAACTCGTACGCGTTGGCGCCCCCGGCCAGGAACGTCCCGGCCTGATCGATGACCAAGGCCGCATCCGCGATCTGAGCGGCGTGATCGACGATGTCGCCGGCGAGCACATCACCAATGCCGGCCTGGACAAGCTGCGTGCGCTGGATACTTCCACGCTGCCGCTGCTCGAAGGCGAGCTGCGCTATGGCGCCGCCGTGGGGCAGATCGGCAAGTTCATCTGCGTGGGCTTGAACTACGCCGACCACGCTGCCGAATCGGGCATGGACGTGCCCAAGATGCCGATTCTCTTCATGAAGGCCACCACCGCGGTGACCGGGCCCAACGACACCGTGATCATCCCGCGCGGCTCGGTCAAGAGCGACTGGGAAGTTGAACTGGGCGTGGTGATCGGCGATGTGGCGCGCGATGTCTCGGTGGACGAGGCGCTGAACCACGTCGCCGGCTACGCAGTCATCAACGATCTGTCCGAACGCGAGTTCCAGCTCGAGCACGGCGGCCAGTGGGTCAAGGGCAAGAGCGCCGATACCTTCGGCCCGATCGGCCCATGGCTGGTCACCCGCGATGAAATCGCCGACCCGCAGAACCTGTCGATGTGGCTGGAGGTCAACGGCCACCGCTACCAGAACGGCAGCACCCGCACGATGGTGTTCGGCGTGGCCGAACTGGTCAGCCACATCAGCCGCTACATGACGCTGATGCCGGGCGATGTGATCAGCACCGGCACCCCGCCGGGCGTGGGCCTGGGCCAGAAGCCGCCGGTGTACCTGAAGCCGGGCGACGTGATGGAGCTGGAGATCGAAGGTCTGGGCCGTCAACGCCAGCCGGTGGTGGCGCATCCGCGCGATGCGGCTTGAAGCCTCCTTCTCTTCCAGGACTTCGGTCGTCATGCGAGCCAAGTTGCGCTCAACGCAAGTGGTAATGCCTGCGCACGATGCTGCCTGAAGCCCCTCTCCCCTCGGGAGAGGGGTTGGGGTGAGGGTACGTAGCGACGTATTGGAGCAATTCGACGCCGTGGTATCTGTTGTTCGACGTGACATGTCGGCGCTGGTGCTGACGCGTCATGTGCAATTTTTTACGGAGTGTGCGGGTGCGTTGAACGTCCAGGCGCTGTAGCGCGTTGATATCGACGCGTAGTTGGTCGTTGATCTGCGTTGCAGATGCATGGGTACCTGCAGCGCTTCAATCTCTCTGGCGCTTCGCGTTCGTACCCTCACCCCAGTTCGTACCCTCACCCCAACCCCTCTCCCGGTGGGAGAGGGGCTCTGGTGCCCTTCTCCGTTTGCGTTTCCGTTTTTACTCCGCGCGTTTTTTATTCCCCGTCTTCCATCGCCCAGGACTTCCATGCGCACCATCATCGCCCTCGACACCCACGACGTCCGCTTCCCCACCTCGCGCGAGCTCGATGGGTCGGATGCGATGAATCCGGACCCGGATTATTCGGCCGCCTATGTGGTGCTGCGCACCGATGCGCCGGATGACCTGGCCGGCTACGGCCTGGTGTTCACCATCGGCCGCGGCAACGACGTGCAGACCGCTGCGGTGGCCGCATTGGCCGAGCATGTGGTCGGCCTGTCGGTGGACGAGGTCATCGCCGACCTGGGCGCGTTTGCGCGCCGGCTCACCAACGACTCGCAGCTGCGCTGGCTGGGTCCGGAAAAGGGCGTGATGCACATGGCCATCGGCGCGGTGATCAACGCCGCCTGGGATCTGGCTGCACGCGCGGCGAACAAGCCGCTGTGGCGCTATATCGCCGAGCTCACGCCCGAGCAGCTGGTGGACACCATCGACTTCCGCTACCTCACCGACGCGCTCACCCGCGACGAAGCGCTGGCGATCCTGCGCGCTGCGCAACCGCAGCGCGCGCAACGCATCGCCACGCTGATCGAACAGGGCTATCCGGCCTACACCACCTCGCCCGGCTGGCTCGGTTACTCGGACGAGAAACTGGTGCGCCTGGCCAAGGAGGCGGTGGCCGACGGCTTCCGCACCATCAAGCTCAAGGTCGGCGCCAACGTGCAGGACGACATCCGCCGCTGCCGCCTGGCGCGCGAGGCGATCGGCCCGGACATCGCCATGGCGGTGGACGCCAACCAGCGCTGGGACGTGGGCCCGGCGATCGACTGGATGCGCCAGCTGGCCGAATTCGACATCGCCTGGATCGAGGAACCGACCAGTCCGGACGACGTGCTCGGCCACGCCGCGATCCGCCAGGGCATCACCCCGGTGCCGGTCTCCACCGGCGAGCACACCCAGAACCGGGTGGTGTTCAAGCAGCTATTGCAGGCCGGCGCGGTGGACCTGATCCAGATCGACGCCGCGCGCGTGGGCGGGGTCAACGAAAACCTCGCCATCCTGCTGCTGGCTGCCAAGTTCAATGTGCGGGTGTTTCCGCACGCCGGCGGTGTCGGCCTGTGCGAACTGGTGCAGCATCTGGCGATGGCCGACTTCGTCGCCATCACCGGCCAGATGGAAGACCGTGCAATCGAATTCGTCGACCATCTGCACCAGCATTTCCTCGATCCGGTGCGCATCCGGCACGGCCGCTACCTGGCCCCGGAGGCGGCGGGTTTCTCTGCGGAAATGCATGCGTCCTCGATCGCGGAGTTCAGCTATCCGGACGGACGCTTCTGGGTGGAGGATCTGGCCGGCAACGGCAAGGGCTGAGCACATAGCCCCTCATCCGCCCTGCGGGCACCTTCTCCCGCAGGCGGGAGAAAGGAGCGGTTGGCCGGTCGGACTGCGATCTGGTGGAACGGCTCAGCTGTCAGGACGGACGTTACTGGGTGCAGGAGCTGGCCGGTAGCGCCAGGGGCCGGTACGCAGCCCCTCATCCGCCCTGCGGGCACCTTCTCCCGCAAGCGGGAGAAGGGAGCGCTCGTGTGGCCGGGACTACAAGCCGGCCGGAATGGCTCAGCCATCGGGTGGGCGCTTTTGGGATCTAAATCTTCCGCCTGGCGGAATTCGGCCCGGCGGAACAACAAACGGCTGACCGGCAGCACGCGGCAGATGCCCAGCAGGGGGACGTGGCCCAGGCGGACACACCACGCCTGAGCCAATGCGGATCACTCCCTTCTCCCGCGTGCGGGAGAAGGTGCCCGCAGGGCGGATGAGGGCACGGTCTAGCGCTGCGCGTCGATCGCCGCACTCAACGCAAAGATCCGCCCGGCCTCGCGCCACTTCTCCCCGGGCGCGCTACCCGGCAGCGGTTTCTGAAACCGCCACATCAGGTCTTCCCAGGCCTGGATCCGCGGATCGGCCGCATCCCGCGCCGCCTTGGCCGCCGGATCGTAGGCGTCGCCGACCTCCATCAGCATCACCAGGCGGTCGCCGCTGCGAAAGATCTCCAGCTCCAGGATGCCGGCCTGCTGCAACGAGGCCACCACTTCCGGCCAGACCTCGTCGGGCCGATGCCACCGCTCGTACTCGGCGATCAACTGCGCATCGTCGTGCAGATCCAGCACGTAACACAGGCGCCGCGTACTCATGCGCCTGCTCCCGCGCTCACCGGCGCCGCGCGCCGTGCGCGCAGCGCAAACAGCAGGATCACCGCAAAGCACCCGCCCGGTACCCCCATCGCCCAGTGGATACCGGCCATGTCCGACACCGCGCCCATCACTGCCGTCAGCAGTGCACCACCAATGATCGACATCACCAGCAACGACGAGCCCAGCTTGCGCGCGTCGTCATGCAGGCCATCCAGGCCCAGCGCGAAGATAGTCGGAAACATCACCGACATGAACACGCTTGCGGCCACCAGTGCGTACAGGCCGGTCCAGCCGGGGAAGGCGATCGCCAGCGCGCACAGCACCAGGTTGATCGCGGCAAAACTCGCCAGCAGCCTGGCCGGTGCCAGATAGCGCAACAGCGCGGTGCCGATGAAGCGGCCGGCCATGAACAGCACCAGCGAGATGGTCAGATACGTGGCCGCGCTTTTTTCCGGCGTGCCCGGCACCGCGTCCTGCAGATAGCGGATCAGATAGCTCCAGATGCCGACCTGCGCGCCCACGTAGAAGAACTGCGCCACCACCGAAAACATGAAGCGCCGATTGCGCAACAGTTCGCCGAAACGCGCACGCCGGGGTGCCTGGCCGGCCACGGCATCCGGTGCGCCGCTGGGAAAGCGCACCAGCGCGATCAGGATCGCCCACAGCACCACCACCGCGCCGATCACCAGGTACGGCGTCTGCACCGCCGCCGATTCGGTGGCGAAGAACGCCTCGCGTGCGGCTGGCGCCATTGCCGCCAGTTCGGCCGGCGTGTGTTCCACCCCGGAGAAGATGAAGTGCTGGCCGACCAGCACGCCGGTGATCGAGCCCAAGGGGTTGAATGCCTGGGCCAGGTTCAAGCGCCGTGCCGCGCCTTCTGCCGGGCCGAGCACGGTCACCAGCGGGTTGGCGGTGGTTTCCAGGAACGCCAGGCCGCTGGCGATCACGAACAAGGCCAGCAGGAACAGCCAGTAGGTGTGCACCTGCGCGGCCGGATAGAACAGGAACGCGCCGCAGGCATACAGCAGCAGGCCCAGCACCACCGCCGCCTTGTAGCTGTAGCGGCGCATGAACATCGCCGCCGGCATCGCGAACACGAAATAGCCCAGGTAGAACGCGCTCTGCACCAGGCCTGCCTGCAGGTCGGTCAGCTCGAAGGCCTTCTTGAACTGCTTGATCAGGATGTCGTTGAGGTTGTTGGCCATGCCCCACAAAAAGAACAGGCTGACGATCAACAACAGGGGAACCATGGCGGTACGCGCCAGGTTGCCGCGCGGTGACGCGGCAATGTCACTGTGATGCATGCGACCGATCCCCTCCCAAGGCTGTGGCGCTTGCGTTGCTGTGCGGCGAGCGTACTGCGCAGGCCAGCGCCATGCAAATATAAAAACTTTGTTTATATTTGCACGCGAGAGCCGACCCTCACCGCTGCCCGCGATGCCTGTACCCTGGCGCGCCGCAGCCTTGCCTGGAGCCGCAGACGGATGAGTACCGAACCCGCCAAGTACCGTGCCCCCGCCCTGGACAAGGGCCTGGACATCCTCGAGCTGCTCGCCCGCCAGGCGCAGCCGATGAGCATGGGCGCGATCTCGCAAGGCATCGGCCGCTCGCGCGGGGAGATCTTCCGCATGCTGCAGGTGCTGGAGGAGCGCGGCTATCTCACCCGCGACGGCGAAGGCGACTATGTGTTGACCAATCGGCTGTTCATGCTCGGCATGCAGCAGCCGCAGGTGCAGAGCATCAGCGAAGCGGCGTTGCCGGTGATGCGGCGGCTGGCCGATGCGATCTGTCAGCCCTGCCACCTGGTGGCGCCGTCCGGCGACCAGATCGTGGTGATCGCGCAAATGGACGTGCCCAGCGACCTGGGCCTGGTGGTGCGCCCGGGCCATCGCCGCCCGTTGACCCATTCCAGTTCCGGGCTGGTGCTGTTCGCGTTCCAGCAGCCGGAGGTGCAGGCGCGCTGGCTGGACATGCTCGACGCCAGCGAGGTGCCGTTCGAACGTGCGCAGTTCCTGGCGGCCGCCGCGCAGGCGCGCAACGACGGCTATGCCATGCAGCCCAGCGAAGCGGTGGTGGGCGTGGTCGACCTGACCGCCCCGATCCTGCAGCGCGGCAGTGCGACCTATACGCTGACCGTGCCGTTCATCGCGCGCCGCCCGGAGCTGGTCGGCCCGCACGCGGCGCTGCAGGCCCTGTGCGCGGCGACCGCGGAGATCTCCGCCGCGTTGCTGTAGCCGTGGCCCGCGCCGGGAGCTTGCGTCGGCGCTGAGGTTGCCTGCGGCGCGCTTCTGGCGGCTGACTCCCGGTGTCCATCCACTGCGCGGGTAGGCCCCTGCGTACAGCGCTGCGTGATCTTTCCGCAGTGCTGCGATGGCTGCCCGGCCATCGCGCTTCACTCCAGCGGGGTCGCCTGCAACCGCCGCGACCTCGCAGGCCGCGCACATCGAAGCGCTCCGCAGAGCGTTGCATCGCTGCATGTTGCTGATCGCTGCATGCCTGCGTGGTGCCATGAAAGACAGCAGCAAGCCGGCGCCGGCGCATGCACGCACATCCAGACATGAAGGTCCATCCCGCACTGTTTTCAGCAGATCCCGCATCAGCGGTCTTTCCCGCGTTTTTTTGCTGCCTGCTTCATCGGCATGGAGACGGTTCGTCACCATGGCCAATGCGATCGGGCGCCACATCGGTCCGGTGGGTGGACCAGCCGCCGTGGCCCAGGCGCCTGGAAACAAGGCAAAACCCGCGTAAATCCCGGGTCGCAATAGCCACGGCTATAAAGATCAGACCGACCTTCGCGTGCAATGCAGGCGCTCCGAACGCGGCCACGCGTTGCTACACTGCGCGCCCCTTGGGGAGTAGCCTGCTTTCGTCCATCGAAAGTGCCTGCATCAACATACTCGGCCGTTGCGCCGTGGTGCAGGCAACCAGTTCCGGTTTGGCGAGACCAGCGGCATGCGTGCACGACGACGGTTGGCGCGGGCGCATGTCGTTGCGACCGTGCCCAGCCCGAGACTGTCGATGTCCCCGTTTTCCATCGTGTTGATCGGTTTTGCGATGTCCACCGATGCGTTTGCCGCAGCGATCGGCAAGGGCGCGGCCATGCGCAAGCCGCAGTGGCGCGATGCGCTGCGCGCCGGTTTGATCTTCGGCAGCATCGAGGCGATCACCCCGGTGATCGGCTGGCTGCTGGGGCGCGCCGCGTCCAGCCACCTGCGTGCGTTCGATCACTGGATTGCCTTCGTGCTGCTCGGCGGCCTGGGCGTGCACATGATGGTGGCCGGCCTGCGCAACCAAGCCGACGAGATTGAAGATGCGGCCGACACGCCACAACGGCACGGCCTGCTCGCCCTGGCCACCACCGGGTTTGCCACCAGCATCGATGCGATGGCGGTCGGCGTGAGCCTGGCGTTTCTGGACGTGCATATCGGCGTGGTGGCGGTGGTGGTGGGGCTGTGCACCTTCAGCATGGTCACCGCAGGCGTGATGCTGGGCCGCGCGCTCGGCAACCTGATCGGCAAGCGTGCCGAGATCCTCGGCGGTGTGATCCTGGTGACCGTCGGCAGCGTCATCCTNCTCTACGAACACCTCAGCGGCGCCGCGTAGCACGCGGCAGTCTCCGTAGGAGCGCACCTGGGCGCGACGAGGCCTTATCGGTAAAGCCCTTCGCGCCCAGGTGCGCTCCTACGAGGCAGGGCAGTGCGCTCCGTGCATGACCACCGCAGGCATCAAGCTGGGCCGCGTATTAGACCGCATGCTGGGCCACGTGCCCGGCAACCTGATCGGCAAGCGTGCCGAGATCCTCGGCGGTGTGATCCTGGTGACCG
>NZ_QREM01000010.1:607975-654186 GCF_003353015.1 Xanthomonas arboricola
CAGCGTCATCCTCTACGAACACCTCAGCGGCGCCGCGTAGCACGCGGCAGTCTCCGTAGGAGCGCACCTGGGCGCGACGAGGCGTTATCGGTAAAGCCCCTCGCGCCCAGGTGCGCTCCTACGAGGCCGGGCAGTGCGCTCGGCATCGTGGCATTGTTGCTCGATGCTGCCTGCATCGCCGCATGTCGCAGGGCTGGCAGGGATGCAGCCGTCAGCGTGTCTTTGCATCGTGATACGCGCTCAGGAACGCGCGTAGCGAGGCCGGTTTGACCGGTTTGGTCAGCAGGCGATAGCCGCGTTCGCGCGCCAGTTGCTTGAGTTCATCGCGGCCATCGGCGGTGAGCAGCGCGCCGGCGATCGGTGCAGGGGCGGCGGCCTGCAGCGCATCCAGCGTGTCCAGGCCATCGAGCCGGTCGTGCAGGTGGTAATCCACCAGCATCAGGTCCGGTTGCTCGCGCGCGCGTTCCAGCGCCTGATCCACCGTGCTGGCAGTGATCACCTCCACCTGCCAGCGACCGAGCAAGGCGCACATGCCGTCGAGGATTTCGCGGTCGTTGTCCACGCACAGCACGCGCAGGCCCGCCAGCGAATCGCCGCTGGGCAGCGGGCGCGCGACCGGCACCGGCAACATCGGCGCCACCGGCACTGCCGCCACGCGCGGCAGCAGGATCGAGAACATGCTGCCGCGGCCGACCTGGCTGCGCGCGCTCAGGTCGTGGTCGAGCAGGCGCGAGATGCGCTGGCAGATCGACAGGCCCAGCCCCAGGCCCTGCTCGCCCCAGTCGAACGGCTGCTGATAGCGGCGGAACTCTTCGAAGATCTGCCGCATGTGGTGCTCGGGAATGCCCGGGCCGGTATCCCACACCTGCAGCTCCACCTGGTCGCCGCGGCCGCGCATGCCCAGCACGATGCGACCCTGGCGCGTGTAGCGCAGCGCATTGGCCAGGAAGTTCTGCATCACCCGGCGCAGCAGACGGCGGTCGCTGCGCACCCACAGCGGGCGGGCGTGCACCTGCAGCTTCAGGCCGCGGCTGGACGCCACCGGCGCGTACTGCGCGGCCAGTTCGTGCATCAGCGCGCTGGCATCGAAGTCCTCGACCGTGGGCCGCAGGCCGCCGGCATCCAGCCGCGAGACGTCGAGCAGGCCATCGAGCAACTCCTCGGCTGCGCGCAGCGAGGCATCCACGCGCTCGGCCAGATGGCGTTGCTCCTCGTTGTTCTGGTGGCTCTCGCGCAGCGCCGAGGCGAACAGCCGCGCGGCATTGAGCGGCTGCAGCACGTCGTGGCTGATGGCGGCCAGAAAACGCGTCTTGGACTGCTGGGCCAGCTCGGCCTCGCGCGAGCGGTCGGCCACGCGCTGTTCCAGGTTCTCGTTGGCGTCCAGCAGCGCGCGCTCGGCGCGTTTGTAGTCGGTGATGTCGTTGTAGCTGGTGACATAGCCGCCGCCGGGCAGCGCCTGGCCACGCATCTCGATCACCTTGCCGTCGCTGCGGGTGCGCTCGAACACATGCGGCGAGCCGGCGCGCATGTGGCGGATACGGCGATCGATCTGGTCTTCGATATCGCCCTCGCCCAGCTCGCCGCGCTCGGCGTTGTAGCGGATCAGGTCGGCCACCGGGCGGCCGACATACAGCATGCCGTCCGGATAGCCGAACAGTTGCTGGTAGCGGCGATTCCACGCGGTCAGGCGCATCTCCGGGTCGACCACGCTGACCGCGGCGCTGATGTTTTCCAGCGTGGTGGACAGGATCTCGCGGTTGAAGCGCAGCTCCTGGCCGGCTTCGTCCAGCACCGCCACCACCTCGCCCAGGTCCATGCCCGAGCCGCGCAACAGGCTGGTCAGCACCAGGCGTGCGGAGGCCGCGCCGATCGAGGCGGCCAGCAGGCGTTCGGTGAACTGCACCCAGGCGCGGTCGGCCACCACGGTGGGTTGCAGCTCGCGCTCCAGCAGCACCGCCTGGTCGACGAAGGCGCGGTGCGCATGCCGCTCGCCCACCACGCGCTCGGCCAGGGCCTGCAGGTCGGCCACGCGCACATGCCCGGGCCAGTCGCCGGCCACCGCCGGGCGCTGCGCGTACGGGTCCAGGAATGGCGCGGCGCGCAGGCGTTCGTCCACCCCGGGGCGCCAGCGTGCGGAGACCAGCATCATCGCGCCGACATTGATCAGCAGCGACCAGAACGTGCCGTGCGCCAGCGGGTCCCAGCCATGCATGCCGAACAGCTGCTGCGGCTGCAACCAGGCGATGCCGAACGGCCCGTCCACCAGCCAGTCCGGCTGCAGCCAGCCCGCGCGCGTGGCGGCCGGCAGCAGCAGCGTGTAGATCCAGGTCATGAAGCCCAGCACCATGCCGGTCTCCACGCCCTTGCGGCTGGCGCCGCGCCAGTACAGCCCACCGATCACCCCCGGCGCGAACTGTGCCACCGCCGCAAAGGCCATCAGGCCGTAGGCGGCCAAGGTGGTGTCGTTGGCCACGCTGCGGTGGTAGCCGTAGGCGACCAGCGCCAGCAGCAGGATGGCGACGCGGCGGATCCACAGCACCCGCGAGGCCACCGCCGCGCGCGCATCGGCGCTGCCACGGCGGCGCAGCAGCACCGGCATCACCAGGTCGTTGCTGACCATCGTGGCCAACGCGATGCTGGCCACGATCACCATGCCGGTGGCGGCGGAAAACCCGCCCACATACGCCACCAGCGCCAGCACGGTATTGCCCTGGCTCAGCGGCAGCGCCAGCACCACCGCATCGTCGACCACCGTGCTGCCCTTGCCGAACAAGGCCACGCCGGCCGATGCGATCGGCACCACCATTGCCGAGATGATCACCAGGTAGGCGCCGAACAACCAGCGCGCGCGCCGGATGTCGCCCACGTCGCTGCATTCGACCACGGCCACATGGAACTGGCGCGGCAGGCAGATCACCGCCAGGAAGCTCAGCAGGGTCTGCGAAATGAAGCCCACCGACGGGGTGTGCTCGAACAAGGTGCGCGCCGAGTCGGCGATGGGCACCTGGTGGTCGCTCAGCCACACCCAGGCGAACAGGCCCACCGCGACGATGGCGATCAACTTGATCACCGACTCCAGCGCGATCGCCAGCATCATGCCGCGGTGGTGTTCGGTGGCATCGACCTGGCGGGTGCCGAACAGGGTGGCAAACAGGGCCATCAACAGCGCCACATACAGCGCCGGATCGGCAAAGATGCCGCGCCCGGCACTGCTATGCCCGGTCAGCACCTCCAGGCTCATCGCCACCGCCTTGTACTGCAGCGCCAGATACGGAACGATGCCGACCAGCGCGATCACCGCCACCAGTGCCGCCAAGCGTCGCGAACGGCCATAGCGCGACGAAATGAAATCGGCGATGGAAACGGTGTTCTCGGCGCGTGCGATCAGCGCCAGCCGCTCGATGATGCGCCAGCCGAACAGCAGCAACAGCAGCGGACCCAGGTAGATCGGCAGATAGCCGATGCCGTTGCGCACCGCCGAGCCGACCGCGCCGTAGAAGGTCCACGACGAGCAGTACACCGCCAATGCCAGGCTGTAGACCGCCGGGCGCAGCCACGGCCGCTCCGGGTACAACGGACGGCGGTCGCCCCACCACGCCACGCCGAACAGCAGCGCGGCATAGCCGACGGAGACCAGCAGCAGGATCCAGCTTGAGACCAAGGGGCGTTCCTAGGCGGCGCGAGGCGAGCCTGGGAGTTTACGCAGTGGGGAATCGGGATTGGGGGTTGGGGATTCGTGCCGGACTGGCTGGCGGAGGGTTCAGCGTCAGACGCCCCTCATCCGCCCTGCGGGCACCTTCTCCCGCACGCGGGAGAAGGGATTGCGGTTGCGGCCTGCGCCGTGCGCTTGCCTGGGGAGTGGTGTTGGTGTGGCGATGCATGTGTTTCGTGCTGCCGGAAAGCCGGTCGTTTGAATCAGCCTGTGGCAAGAAGCATCGGGCCCAGGGGCGAGCGCCCCTCATCCGCCCTGCGGGCAGCTTCTCCCGCACGCGGGAGAAGGGACTGCGGTTGCGGCCTGCGCCGTGCGCTTGCCTGGGGAGTGGTGTTGGTGTGGCGATNCTGCGGGCAGCTTCTCCCGCACGCGGGAGAAGGGACTGCGGTTGCGGCCTGCGCCGTGCGCTTGCCTGGGGAGTGGTGTTGGTGTGGCGATACATGCGTTTCGTGCTGCCGGGACGCCGGTCGTTTGAATCAGCCTGTGGCAAGAGGCATCGGGCTCAGGGGCGAGCGCCCCTCATCCGCCCTGCGGGCACCTTCTCCCGCACGCGGGAGAAGGGACTGCGGTTGCGGCCTGCGCCGTGCGCTTGCCTGGGGAGTGGTGTTGGTGTGGCGATGCATGCGTTTCGTGCTGCCGGGAAGCCGGTCGTTTGAATGAGCCTGTGGCAAGAAGCATCGGGCTGTCTNCTTCTCCCGCACGCGGGAGAAGGGACTGCGGTTGCGGCCTGCGCCGTGCGCTTGCCTGGGGAGTGGTGTTGGTGTGGCGATGCATGCGTTTCGTGCTGCCGGGAAGCCGGTCGTTTGAATGAGCCTGTGGCAAGAAGCATCGGGCTCAGGGGCGAGCGCCCCTCATCTGCCCTGCGGGCAGCTTCTCCCGCACGCGGGAGAAGGGAGTGATCCGCATTGGCTCAGGCGTGAAGTGTCCGCCTGGGCCACGTCCCCCTGCTGGGCGTCTGCAGTGCGCTACCGGTCAGCCGCTTGTTGTTCCGCCAGGCCGAATTCCGCCAGGCCGAAGCTTCAGATCCAAAAAGCGCCCAGGCGAGTGGCTGAGCCGTTCCGGCCAGATCGCAGTCCGGCCGGCCAATGCTCCCCTCTCCCGCCTGCGGGAGAGGGTGCCCGGAGGGCGGGTGAGGGCCGTCAGCCCGGCAGGCGCACCTGCACCCGGTACGTCCGGCCGGCGACGACGCCGTGCACACGCCGGTCCGGGCAAGCGGCTCCATCCACTTCGACGTCTACCTGCGTGCGTCCCGGCTCCCGTGTCAGCGTCACCTCGAACTGCGCGCCGCGGAACTGGCGCGTCACCTGCGCGTGCGGCCAGTGCGAGGGCAGCTGCGGGCGGATCGCCAATGCATCGCCCTCGCCGACCAGGCCGAACAGGCCTTCGAGCACGCAGCGATACACCCACGCCACCGTGCCGGTGTTGAACAGCTGGCTGGACCGCCCGGCCGTGCGCGGATACTGGTGCCAGGCGCCGCGATAGTAATTGGGCAACGACACCGGCAGGTGGCCGCGCTGCAGCACGTCCTCGCGGGTGGGGCCGGGCAGCATCGCGCGCAGGATCTCCCAGGCGCGGTCGGCTTCGCCGATCTGGTACAGGCTGTACAGGTAGAACGCCACCGCATGGTTGTAGACCGCGCCGTTTTCCGCAGCGCCCGGCCACTTCTGCGTCAAGCGGCCCACGTCATCGCGCATGTGCGTATACGCCGGGGCCAGCATCACCGGCCCGTACGGCGTATGCAGCTGTTCGCGCACCGCCTCCAGCAAGGCGTCGCGCTGCGCGGCATCGGCGGTGCCGGCCAGCAGCGCAAAGCTCTGCGGGTTGAGATAGATGCGTCCTTCCACATCCTCGGCAATGCCGAAGCGCACCCCATCGTCGGTGATGCCGCGCGCATACCAGTTGCCGTCCCACAGTTCGCGATTGGCATCGGCGTTGACCGTCTGCACGGCCTGCGCAAACGTTTCTGCCTGCGCGCTTCGCCCATGCGCTGCGCAGATGCCCGACCACAGCCGCAGCGCATACGCGGTGGCCACCGTGAGCCAGCCGGATACGCCCTTGCCGCGCCAGCCGACCATGTTCATCGGGTCGTTCCAGTCACCCTGGGCGATGAAACTCAGGCCGCGGGCGTCGCGGGCGTCCAGCAACCATTGCATCGCCGCATCCAGCCGCTCGGCCACGCTCAGCGCCTGCCCGTCCTGCGTGCGGACCACCGCGTCGAGCACGCTGGCATCGCCGGTTTCGGCCAGATAGGCGCTCAGGAAGATCGGCAACCACACGCAGTGATCGGTGTGCGGCACCTGGTTGATGTATTTCAGCTCGGCGCCTTCCACCAGCAGGATGCCGTCCGGCATCGCGCCGCTGGGTTCCTGCTGCGAGAGCGCGTGCAGCAACGCCGCGCGTGCGGTGGCCGGCTGCAGGTAGGCCATGCCCATGTGGTCCTGCAGATAGTTGCGCGTCTGCGGATCGGTGGTCAGGCGATTGACGTCGCCGTGATAGAACACCTGCCGCGGCAACCAATGATTGACCAGGTTGTCCAGCGCCGGATCGGGCGTGGCGATCTGCGCGCAGCCCTGCCCGCCCTGCAGATACTGCGCGTAATCGCGCGCGGCGGCGGCAAAGCCGGCCTCGGACAGATAACGCGCACGCAGCGCGGCGATCTCCGCATCGTCCTTGGCCGGCCCGAACGCGAAGCGATACACGCTGGCCGCATCGGCATCCAGCGTCAGCCGGTACTGCAACGCGGCGGCCGGATTCTCGTAGTGTGCCTGGCTATTGCCCAGCTGCTCGGCCTGGATGGCCGAGGGCGCATGCAGGCCACCCTCGCCTTCGAAGGCCGTCTGCTGCGCGTCCCAGGCCACCGGTGGCTGCTCGTGCAGCAGGAAGGTGCAGTCCTTGAAGTCGCGCTGGCGGAAGTAATCCTCCACCTTCTGATACGGCGCCACGCTACGGCAGACGATGCCGCCCAGCGCCGGCTCGTAGGCGCCGCCCTGGTGCATCCACGACATGTAACCGATGGGGAAATACGGATACAGGCTGAGCCGGCGCGTGCGGCCGGACAGGTTATGCACGCGGCACTCCCACAGCTCCACCGCATCGTCGGTGGGCAACGCCACGCACAGCTCCACCACGATGCCATCGTGGCGCACCCGCCAGCGCACATCGTGCTTGCCGGCGGAAAATTCGAACTGCTCCGGCGGCGCGCGCACCGGTTCGTGCGGCACCGAATACAACGCGCCGCTGTCTTCGTCCTTGAGATAGAAGAAGCGCCCGGGATGATGCGCGTAGTACGGCTGCTCGGGCATCATGAAGTTGCGCGCCTCCAGCAGCGGCGCGTGCGCGTATTTGGCCGGTTCCGGCTGCATGAACTGCCCGGTGGCGTAACCACGGCAGGTGAGCTGCAGCATCATGCGGCGGTTCCACAGGAATCCGCCCGCGTTCGGCATCGCGGTGGGGCTGTAGAGCGCATACCGCGTGCCATCGGCGCTGGGCGCCAGCAGCGCGGAAAGATCGTCGTTGGACGTGGTCCTGGAATCAGCGTGGGAAAGTGCGGACACGGTCAGCGGGGCTCCTGTTCGTCGCGCTTGCGCGCGGCCAGTTCGTGTTGGATGCGGCGCAACGAGCCATCATCGAGTGGATAGAAACGCATGGTCCAGGCCGCCAGCAGCGCCACCGCGCCCGGGATCACCGTCAGCAGCAGCACGATGCCGGTCAACGACCCGTCCGACTGCGCGCTGTTGGCCACATAGCCCATGCCGGCCAGCACCCAGGCGATGCCGGCCGAGGCCAGCGCGCCGCCGAGCTTTTGCGAGAACGTCGCGGCGGCAAAGGTCATCGCGGTGGCGCGCCGGCCGGTGCGCCACTCGGTGTAGTCGGCGCTGTCGGCATACATCGAAAACGCCAGCGGCGATTTCGGCCCCAGCGCCAGCCCGATCAACATGTTCAACCCGAAGATCGCCCACACCGCATCGGCAGGAATGAAGAACATCAGGCAGCTCAACACGCCCACCATCGCCATCAGCGCGGTCATCAACTGGCGCTTGTCCCAATGCCGTGTCAGCAATGGGGTGATCGCCGCGCCCACCGCCAACGACACCGAATAACTGCCCAGGAACAGCCCGGTCAGCTCCGGCCGCTGCACGTAGTACTTGAGGTAATACACGCCCGCACCGCCGCGCATGACGATCGTGATCATGATGATCAACGACAGTACGAACAGCACGCACCACGGCTTGTTCTGCAGCAGGTCGGCGATATCCCGGCGGATCGGCGTGCGCTGTTGCGGCGGTGGCTGTACGCGCTCGCGCGTGGTCAGTGCCACGGTCACGAACAGCGCCACCGCCACCGCGCCGTACAGCATCATCGTGCGCTGCCAGCCCAGTGCATCGTTGCCGCCGCCGAACCAGCGCACCAGATCCATCGTGAAGTAATTGACCAGCGTGGTGCCTGCAAACGCGCCGATGAAACGCAGGCTGATCAGACCGGTGCGCTGCTTGCTGTCGGCGGTGATCACACCCGAGAGCGCCGAGTACGGAATGCTCACCACGGTGTAGGCCAGCATCATCACCAGGAAGCTGATCGTGGCCCACCACATGCGCCCGTTCTGATCCAGGTCCGGGGTGGTGTACGCCACCACTCCCGTCACCGCCATCGGCACCGCGCCCCACAGCAGATACGGGCGGAACTTGCCCCAGCGGCTACGTGTGCGGTCGGCGATCGCCCCCATCGCCGGGTCCGCGATCGCATCGGCGATCTTGGTCAACAGGATCATCGTGCCCACCGCCGCGGCCGGCAGATGCATGGTGTCGGTGTAGAAGATCAGCAAGAACGCGGAGATGTTGGCCCAGTACAGATTCAGGCCCAGATCGCCGGCGCCGTAGCCCAGCTTTTCGCGCCAGCGCAGGCGCGCCGATGCAGGAGACGGTGCAGGCGATGACGGCATCGGCAGACCCTGGAGTGCGTTGAACCCGGCCGAGCGCGCCGTTACGCTGGGCGGCCCGCTCACCTGGCGAGGAGCGCCGACGCTACACCACGCATCGGCTGCCGCCAACGTGAAATCCGGCAAAATGCCGAATCGCTCCGGAGATATAACCTGACGTGATGGACACCGCCGCCCCCGCTACACCCGCGTCCGCTTCGCCCCTGGCCATCGTGGTGATGGGCGTTTCCGGCAGCGGCAAGACCACCATCGCGCAGGCCCTGGCAGCGCATTACGGCTACCGTTTTCTGGACGCCGACGACTACCACAGCGTGGCCGCACGCGCGCAGATGGCCGCAGGCCAACCGCTCACCGATGCGATGCGCCTGCCCTGGGTGGAGCTGCTGGCTGCGACCCTGCGCGACTGCGTGCATGCCGGCGCGTCGGTGGTGCTCGCGTTCTCGGGCCTGCGCGGCACGCACCGTCAATTGCTGCGCCGCAGCGGCATTCCGATCCGTTTTGTGTTCCTGCACGCGGCCCCGCACGTGATCGCCGCACGCCTGAGCGCACGCGCCGGCCACTTCATGCCGCCCAGCCTGTTGGATAGCCAGTTGCAGACCCTGGAATTGCCGCTGGACGAGGCCGACGTGGTGTCGGTGGATGTCGACGCCACGGTGGCCGAGGTGGTGCGGGATGCGATCGCGCAATTGGCGCTGATTGCTCCCGATGCGGTGCACGGCGCCGCGCCCTCGCCCCAAGGCGCCTGACGTAAGAGACAACGCAGCCATGCATGGCTGCTTCCCTCGCTCCGGGAGAAGGTGCCCCGAAGGCCGGATGAGGGGACGTGCGACGCCACGCCATCCAGTCTCTCGTGTGGCTTCGCCCCGTACCCTCCCCCCGCTCCGCGCCCCGGCCCGCGTTTGCGACGCGGGCGCTCCAAGGCACGCGCGCCAGTGGCGCGCAAACAGTGCCTTCTCGCCCCCAGGGAGAGGGGCTCTGTTCAACACCGTGACCAACCTGACAAGGTGGCGCAAAATTTCCTGGTTACTTTTTGTAGACCGCGGTTTTGCAGGCAGCCACGCCGTCGTCGTGAACAATCATTTTTTCTATCGCGACAGACGCGAATAGTGATGAATCATCACCATTTGTGCGAATAACGAACATGTTGAACGCAATTTTTTCAAGCTGGTGGCACCAGATGTGAACGGAGCCGACCGTTGAATGAATGCAGCGACAGGCCGCGTGTTGCACGCTCGCCACAATCGGCCATCTTCATTCGGCAGATCCGGGGGGATCCAGCGCTTCCTTCCATCTATGGACATGCCGTGATGACACATTCAATCCGCCGCTTGCGATTTCGCAGTTTGACGCTCGTTCCCTGCCTGCTGGCCAGCGCCGTGGCCTTCGCCCAGTCCGGCATGCCCGCCGCACAGCCGGTGTCGTCCCTGGATACGCAGGCGTTCGCACGCTCCGGTGAGGTCTGGCGCAGCTTCGGCAAAGACCTTCCGTTCGCCAGCCCGGCCAACTGGCCCATCGCCGGTGGCGGCTACTTCAATACCCGCTTCGCGCCGGGCGAGTGGAAGATCAACCGCAGCACCGTCGGCACCCTCAAGCCGGCCTGGACCCTGACCACCACCGGCGACATCTCGGCCACCCCCAGCATCGAGGGTGGCACCCTGTACGTTCCCGACTGGGGCGGCACGCTGTACAGCGTGGACACCCAGACCGGCAAGCCGAACTGGCAGGCCAAGCTGTCCGACTACACCGGCAAGAGCACCTCGCTCTCGCGCACCACCCCGGCCATCACCTCCAAGAGCATCATTCTGGGCGACATGGCCAGCGGCACCGTGCTGGCTCTGGACAAGAAGACCGGCAAGTTGCTGTGGAAGAGCGAGGTGGAAACCAACCCGCAGGCGCAGATCACCTCGTCCCCGGTGGTCTACGGCAACCGTTTGTACGTGGGCGTATCGTCCAGGGACTACGAAAGTCTTGATCCGACGCACCAGTTCTCGTTCCGCGGCAGCGTCGTGGCGCTGGACCTGACGACCGGCAAGAAGGTCTGGCAGTTCTACAACGCGCCCGAGGGCTACACCGGTGCATCGACGTGGGGCCAGGTCGCCGTCGATCCCGTCGCACGCCGCATCTATTTCGGGACCGGCAACAACTACAACATTCCCGCCAGCGTGGGGAACTGCGTGTCCAATGCACGCGCCTACCGCGGCAGCGACCTGACCGTGCAGGATGAGCTCAACTGCATGGCGCCGGACAACTACGTCGACTCGGTGATCTCGCTGAACCTGGATACCGGCAAGCTGGTCTGGGCCAACCGCAACCAGGGCTACGACGCGTGGAACCTGTCCTGCATCCTCGCCCCGGCCAACGGCCTGTGCCCGAGTACCCAGGCGACCAACCTGACCGGGCCCGACTACGACTTCGGCGGCGCCGGCATCAACCTGTTCGCGGTACAGCGCGAGGGCAAGCTGCAGCAACTGGTCGGTGCCGGCCAGAAGAGCGGCATCTACTGGGCCTTCGACGCCAAGACCGGCGCCAAGGTGTGGTCCACGCAGGTCGGTCCGGGCGGCACCACCGGTGGCATCGAGTGGGGCGCGGCGTTCGACCCGTACAAGTCGCGCGTGTATGTGGGGATCAACAACAACTTGAATACTCCCTACACGCTGGCGCCGGGCAATACCGTCAGCCATAACGGCGGGTCGTGGGCGGCGCTGGACGCGGCCACCGGCAAGATCCTGTGGCAGGTCAAGGCGCCGGGCATCAACCCGGTCAACCCGAACGTGCCGGCCGGCGCCCAGGGTCCGATCAGCGTCTCGCCCAACCTGCTGTTTGCCGGCTCCATGGCAGGCAACATGGTGGCCCTGGACAGCGACACCGGCGCCACGCTGTGGAACTACAAGGCCACCGGTTCGGTGATGAGTGCGCCATCGATCGTCGACGGTGCGCTGTACTGGGGCTCGGGCTATGCGCGCAACAACTTCGGCGTGGCAGCCACGGCCAACCAGCTGATCAAGTTCGTGCCGGACACCGCGGCAGGCAAGTAAGCGTCAACGCCGATGCCGCGCGTCGCATGACGCGCAGCGCGGCAGATCGACGGCGCCATCTTCGGGTGGCGCCGTTTCGTTTGCACACACCAGATCTGGCGGCGCAGCAGTGCTCGAGGGACTGCATTCGACGCCGGACGCCAGGCCGGCAATACCAGCAACGCAGCGTGGCCGCTACAACCGCGTGACCTGGCACAAGCGGATCTGCCCCGCTTCCAGCCCGTGCGCCTCGGCCGCGCGGCGGCGCAACGCACCCACCAGTCCGGCCGCATCCAGCACGCCATCGGCAGGCACGTCCACGCTGTGGGCCAGTTGTCCCCACAGCACCGGCCGACCGTCGCAATAGCCCTCGTAGTCGGCGAAGTAATGCAGCTGGCGCAGCTCAGGTACCGACGTGGACATCGCCCTGGATCTCCGTGCAGCCCAGATGTTCCAACGCGATCTCTAGCCCCAGCAGATAGCTCTGCGCGCAGTAGCCGCGCACCGTCGCGATACGTTGGCCGAAACCCTCCGGCAGGCAACGCTCCGGCCGGTCCACGCTATCGTCGTGGGCCTCCACGAACGGATACGGCAACGCGCCCAGCACACGGTGCAGGCGCGCACTGTCCACGCAGCTGCCCGGATCGATCAACGCGATTTCCATCCGCGCCTGCCCGGCCACGCGCAGGGCATCCAGCAGCTCCTGCTCTGACCCGCAGGCCCGCAACGCCACGGTCTTGCCCGCATCGCCGGCACACTGCACCAGCTGCCGGATCACGGCCCGCGGCAACGGCTGCGGCCCACGTACCAGCGGCAACGATGCCTCCGGCCCACGCACGATCATGATCGACATGGCGGCGTCCTCAGGCAGCCACGCGCAACGGCGCGTGCAACGACGGCAGACAACGCGCGGCAATGCCCAGCGACATCGCATACGCACGCGGCGCGTCGTGGGGCGTGATCACCACCGCCAGCGGCGCATGCTGCGGATGCAGCCACGGCTCCAGTTCCTGGTCGGCATCGGTATGCAGCTCGATGTAGGGCGTGTGTAGCGCATCCAATGCCGCACGCAATGCCGTCGCATGCACCTGCGCACGCTCGGACGGCGCCAGATCACCCGAATCCAGCAGCACCAGCTCCACCTCGGCGTCGCCACCGGCGGCCTGCAAGCCGGCAATCAAGCCATCGACATCGGCACACGCCAGCGTGCGCAGCGCACGGCCGGCACACTCGGGCAGCTGCAGCGGCGCCAGCTGCGCCGGATCGGCCTGCGGACCTTGCAAAATCAGGATACACATCGTGTTTGGCTCAACGCACCACAGTGCGGGAGTGCCAAGGTAGGGCTCGGAGGCATAAAGAAGCTATTCGCATCGTATTTTCCAGCATAAAGAGTGCGTAATGACTTGAATGCTCAAGCAACACCCCTGCCCTTAATCTGTACTATCGCGGCGTTGGCAAGTTGAGCGAAGCGCTTTAAGCCGATTTTCCGAGAAATCGAATGCGATGAGCCAGCTTGAATCAGGATGCAAACCTCAGGCATGTATCGCTTCCTCCTCAAGATCATTCGGCCCTGCAGCATTAGGGCCACCTTTGGGCTCGGGTGAACAAGGCAGCACCATGAGGTTTTCTACTGCGTCAAGCAGCTAAAACCAGCTTGCTGCCATCATTAAGGACGCATGCCAAAGCGCACATGTTAGGAACAAAGTAGATCCAATTTACAAGGCGTACTGGCTAACACAGCACTTGACTACTTCAAAACTGAAATCCCCTTGGAAATATCAATGGTAACTAGAATGCAAGCGTCCCAACTCGCAAGCAGAGGGATCATCTGCCTCAACCTGGAACACGATACCAATCGTGTCGACGTGATTAACCAGAAAATAAAGTACTCTCCAAGTTATCCCTGACACCCTTGCAATTAAAACCATTGAAAAATCGTGAAGACAGACCCTACTCAGAGGCAACCTGCGACCCCATGAATTGCTTCTTGGGAATACACGCCAGCCAGCACTCCAACTATCCCACCAACTGCCACCAAAAAACCGGAAATCATGTGCTTTGCGATGAAAATAGGATACTTCTTGATAAGCACCTTCTTTAGTTCAGAGAGGCCCTGACTCTCTCCTGGACACAGGATAAAATAAGGATTCTTTAATACTTTAAGGCGCCTAGAAAAATCCATATTAAGATCCCAATCCTGGCCTTCCGATATTGCCATCGCGCGAACCTTCCTGCCTAGTTTGGACATTTTTACCATATTTAACGCCATAAAAACTAAGCCGGGTATGACGCCAAAGAAGAACCCCCAACCTGAAGTGACCCCCGGAAGTTGGACACTCCGTCCAACTCCGAGGATTTCATGCATAGATATGACGCTCGCTTCAAACTTCAGGTCGCCAAGGAGGCCTGCAAGACCTCCATCTCCGTCAAGGCGGTGGCTCGCCGTCATGGTCTGGAGTTCTCCACGGTCAGGCGTTGGGCAGCGACCTATCAGTTGCACGGTTGGCGCGGGTTTCACCGCAAGGCCCGCTCCTACGATCTTGCGTTCAAGCTGGAAGTGCTTGAAAAGATGCGCCAAGAGGGGATGTCTGCGCGCGAGGCCACGACCTACTTCCAGATAGGCAGCGCCGGTGCGGTAGCGCATTGGCAACGGCTGTATGCTGACGGCGCCGCCCAAGCGTTATCGCCGCCCCAGAAGCCGATGAAAAAAAACCGCTCGTCCAAGCCCGTCGAGGACATGAGCCGCGATGAGCTGCTCAAGGAAGTGGCCTACCTGCGTGCGGAGACGGCCTACTTAAAAAAACTCGATGCCTTGATCCAGGAAGAGCAGTCGGCGCAGCGCGCAAAGCGCAAGCCGTCCACGGATTGAGGCAGACCTACGCACTGCCGCTTTTGCTCAAGGCGGCCGAGCTATCGCGCAGCACGTTCTATTACCAGATTCGTGCCCTGGCCCGTCCCGATGAAGGTGAGATCGACCTGTGTGAGCGCATCCGCGCGATTTACGATGAAAACCAAGGGCGCTATGGCTACCGCCGCATCGCACTGGAACTGGCCAATCAGGGTGAGAGGATCAACCACAAGCGGGTGCAGCGGCTGATGGCCGGACTGGGGCTGCGATCGCGGGTGCGCATCAAGCGCTATCGCGCATTCAAGGGCGCAGCCAATGTCATCGTGGCCAACGAACTGAGCCGCCAGTTTGAAGCTCAGATGCCCAACCAGAAGTGGGTGACCGATGTCACCGATTTCAAGGTGCAAGGCATGAAGCTCTATCTTTCACTGATCATGGATCTGTACAACGGCGAAATCGTGGCCTATCAGATGAAACGCCGACCGGTGTTCGACCTGGTGGGCCAGATGCTGGATCAGGCAATCAAAAAACTTTCGCCCGACGCTCGGCCGATGATCCACTCTGACCAAGGATGGCACTACCAGCACGAGAACTACCGGCGTCAACTCGAAAAGCACTCTCTGAAACAAAGCATGTCCCGACGCGGCAACTGCTTGGACAATGCGGCCATGGAGAGCTTCTTCGGGACGCTGAAGTCCGAATTCTTTTATCTAAACAGCTTTGACAGCGTCGAAAGTCTGGAAGCCGGGCTGGTGGAGTACATCAGGTACTACAACGAAGACCGGATCAAGCTCAAATTGAAGGGCCTGAGTCCGGTAAAGTACCGGGAGCAGAGCAAGCTCGTCGCCTGATCGCCCAACTGTCCAGCTTTTGGGGGTCACTTCAACCTGGCGTAAGATGTCCGAATAGCATGGATCCTCCAGATCAAATTAATAGAAGAATAAAGCCAAGCGACACCGCCTAGGAGGTCGCTCAGGCCGCGGGATTACCAAAATGACATTTGATCCCTCTCAAAGTCAAATTGACGGGCTCATCGATCGCGACTGGAGCACTTGCTGTAACAGCACAATCCCCTGTCCAGAGCATGGGTCGAGAGTCCAGAGTCAGGGGCTAATTGATATCGGTATCTGCCAGAATTGAATAGCCGGTGTCATGCCGCCGATTGCTGTCGCGGGGGCGGTCTTCGTTGTGCTCGCGTCCAACGTTCTTTCCCCCCGCGCATAACGTCGGGAATCAGTGCTCATTGAGGCATTTGTCGCGCAGCCGGCCAACGGACAACTTGCCCTCGCCATTCTGGTAGAGCAGGACGCCTCGCTGAAACCTGGTCGCCGGCAGGTCCTCGATCGCCAGGCCGGCATCGGCTTCGCACAGGAAGCCGATGATTTGGTGTTCGGTAAAAACGCCCCTTCGTGTCCAATCTCCTCGGGTAAGGAATTGAAGCCCAGGCTGGGGCGCTACTCAAGAATCGGGGCTTGGGCTACTTCTCCCGCCGCCAGTTCACCGAGCCCTTGGTCTCCACCGTGCTGGATTCGGCTTCGATATCGAAGCCGCGGCTGAGCAGGTACTTGAGCGTCAGCACCGAGCCGCTGCCGACCATCGACACGCCGTAGCCGACGTAGAGTTTCGGCGAGAGATACTTGCCGAAGCCCACCACCGAGCCGACGGTGCTGGATTCGCTCACGCCGGCTTCGTCCAGGCCGAGCTTGGCGCCGATCTGCGAGGCGATCAGGCTGCTGCCGGCCGACAGCGCGGCCGAGGCGGCGCTGACCTGCTGGGTTTCGTCGCTGCTGGCAGTGGACAGGCCGCGGCCGAGCACCAGGTAGGACAGTGCTTCGGATTGCGACATCGCCGGTTCCGACCACACATCGGCGCGCGGCGATTCGGCGCGGCCGCTGACGTCGATGCCGGCGGTGACATCGCCGACCTTGCGCTCGGCGCGCAGGCTCACGCGCGGGTCGGAGACGATGTTGTTGTTCCAGGTCAGCTGGCCGCGGCTGATGGTCAGGTCCTGGCCATAGGCCTTGTAGCGGCCGCGCACGTCCAGCCCGCCGTTGGCGGTCATCTCGCGGCCCGGGCGCGCGCGGATCTGCATCTGCCCGCTCAGCCCGCCCTTCAGGCCGAAGCCGCTCATGTTGACCTTGTCGCCGAGCACGATGGCCAGGTCCATATCCAGGGGCGAAGCCGGCGCTTCTTCCGGATCCACCGGGTCCAGCACCACCACGTCCTCGGATACCGAGGTGCCGCGATCCAGGCGTTCCAGATCGATATCGGCTTCCGGTACGGTGACCTTGCCGCGCAGTTGCATGGTGTTGTCGGTGATGCCGAACTGCATGTCCGGGTCGGCGATGATGCGCAACTCGCTGGTGTTGTAGGCCAGCACGTTCTGGCCGCGGATATTCAGCAGCAACGGCGTGCTGGTGCCGAACCACGACAGCCCGCCATCGATGTTGAGCGTGCCTTCGCCGGACTTGGCCGATGCGGTGATCTTGGCCGAGCCATCCGGTAGCGCGTCGAAGCGTCCCTTGCCCTCGCTCAGGGTCAGGCCCATCGATGGATATTCGGCCGTGAAGTTGCTCAAGGTGGCATCGCCGCCCAGCAGCGGTTTGTCGCGGGTGCCGCGCAGGCTCACATGGCCTTCGACCAGGCCCTTGGGCTGCACCACATCGGCCACCACCAGCTCCAGCCAGTACAGCCGCGACATATTGAGATACAGCTCGCCGTTGAGCGGCGCGTAGGCATCCCAGCCGGTGTTGAACTTGGCATCGACAAAGCCGGCGCCCTGGAAGCCGACACCGAGCTTGGCCTGGATCTGTTGCGGGGTGAAATCGGCCTGCACGCTGAACTGGTCGTAGCGCAGCAACTCGCCGCGGTTGGGATTGCCGGCCACCGCCGCGTAGCGGGTTTCGCCCAGGCGAATGCCGCCTTCGGGCGAGGCGATGCGGAACGAGCCTTCCCAGGCATTGCCGCGCGGCTTGAAGCTGCCGTCCAGCGACAAATCGCCACGCAGGTAGATCTGCCGTCCCTCCTGCTTGGGCAGCCACGGCTGCACCAGCGACAGCGGCAGCGCATCGCCGTGCACCACCATGCCCTCGCGCGGCCAGTTGGCGCTGGCGCACAGTGCGCCACCGGTGGCTGCGCCCAGGCAGGTATCCGACAGCGTGAATGCCGCACCGTCGGTGCTGAACTGCGCCGGCTGGCGCAGCGCCCAGGCATCGCCCTTGGCCGGTGCGATCCGCAGCGTGGCGACCTGGCCCTGCCAGCGCTCGCCGTTGCGACGGACATCGCCCTGCAGCGCGAGGTTGGCCATGCTGTTGGCGATCTCGGCATCCAGGCGCAGCGCTTCCACCGCGCCGCGTGCCTGCACGCGCACGCTGTCCAGCACCACGCCGGCTTCGATCGCGGTGCCCTGCAAGGCCAGTTGCCCGTCGCTGCCGCGCCACGGCAGGCGCCCACGCAGGCTGATGCTCTGCGCGCTGTAGTCGTTCCAGCGCAGGCCATTGCCGGCGATGTCGGCGGTGATGTCCGGGGCATCGCGCTTGCCGCTGACCTGCAGCTGCCCGCGCACGGTGCCGGTGGCGCCGGGCAGGACATCGTCCAGCTGCAACGGCTGCAGTTGCGCGGCGATATCGAGCTGGTCGCCGACCTTGCCCTTGGCGTTGATGCGGCTATTGCCCAGCGACAGCTGCAATTCGCCTTCGCCCTGTTCGCCGCGCAGGGCGAACTTGCCGTTGGCCGACAGCGCGCGTTGACGCAGCTGGCCGGTGAGGCTCGGGATATCCGCCGTGGCCTCGAAACCCGGCGAGACGCCGCCGGCCGGCGCCGGCAGCTGGCGGCCCTTGGAGGCCACCTTGCCGGAGAGATTGCCGTTCCAGCCCGGCGCAAAATAGCCCGGGTCGAACTTGGCCAGCTGGGCGGTGACATCCCACTGCAGCTCCGGGGTCCAGCCCACTTCGCCGGTGAGATCCAGCGAGCCGCCCGGGGTCCTGGCCTGCACCTGCTTGAGCTGGGCGCGCTGATCGTTGCCGCGGCTGTCGAACACCAGCGCGGCCTGCTGCCCGTCGCGCTCCAGCGTGGCGCGGCCGATCGCCGCCCACGCCTTCAAGGTGCCGGCCACGCCAAGACGCGCATCGACCAGTTCCACCGGCACCACCGGCGCATCGGGGGTGGCCGGGTCCGGTGTCGGGGTGAAGCGCAGACCGCTGGCATTGACCGCAAAACGGAAGCTCGGATTCTGCGTATCGCGGAAATCGGCAGTGCCACGCAACTGCGCGCGGCCTTCGAAGGCATCGATCACCAACGGCTCGACGGTGATCACCTGGTCCAGCAGGCTGATGTGCGAGGGCTGCAAACTGGCGCTCAACTCGCCCTGCTTGATGCTGCCTTGCAGGTCGGCGTTGCCGCCCTTGCCGGAGGCCTGCAGGTTCAGTGCGATCGGCGTGGCCGGGGCGGCGTACTGGCCGTTGCTGGCCGGCATCAGCAGCGAGGTATCCAGCGCCTCGGTGACGGCCTTGAAGGCCCAGGTGGGGTCATCGCGCCCGGTGAACACCAGGCTGGCCTGCAGCGGTGCCGGCGCGCGGCCGGCGATGGCCACTTCCATCTTGTCCAGATCGCCGCGTGCCACCAGCCCCAGGCTGGCCGGGGTGCGCCCGCGTGCGGCCGGCAGCACCGCGGTGGCGGTGAGGTCGGCGCGGTAATCGTCGTTGGGCACGTAGTCGCCATTGAGGCGGAAGTCGCCCATATCGGTGTCGATCACCAGCGCGCGCGTGCGCAGTTCGCCGGTGGCCACTTCCAGCCCGCCCTGCACCTTGTGCAGGACGATCATCGGCTGCTGCAGCTGGGTGATGCGCAGGTTCTCCACGGCGATCTTGTCGGCCTGGATCGCCAGCGGCACGTTGATCTGCGGTAGCGACTCGGGCCAGCTCGGCAGCGTGAACGGCTCCTCGCTCTTGCCCAGGTTCAAGGTGGCATTGCTGACCTGCACCGCATCCAGTTGCAGCTTGCGCCCCAGCAGCGGGCGCAGGTCCGGTTCCAGATACACGCGCTCGGCGGTGAAGTGGATGTCCTGATACTTGAAGTCGACATTGCGCAGGGTCAGCGGGCCGGCCACCGGGCCTTCGACGCTGCCGTGAGTGAAGCTGGCGCCGACCGGCAGGCGCGCGGTCACCTGCGCCAGCAACACATCGCGCCCGGCCACGGTCTGCAGCAGCCAGTACACCGCGATCAGGGCCAGCAACACCAACCCCAGCACGGTCAGCCCGGAGCCCACCCAGAACCGGCGTCGGCGGTAGAAACGCGCGCGGCGCGGTGCGGGGGGCGGCGTCGGTGTGCTCACAGGTTGGCCCCGATATCGATATAGAGCTGGAACTGCGAGTCGGGGTCGTTCAGGCCATGCGCGATGTCCACGCGCACCGGGCCCACCGGCGAGCGCCAGCGCAGGCCGAAGCCGATACCGGTGTGCCAGTCAGGCGTGTTGTCGAACGCGCTGCCGCTGTCGACGAACACCGCGCCGCCCCAGGGGCCGCCCTTGAGGTAATGCTCGTATTCGGCGCTGGCGGTGACCGCATTCTTGGCACCGAGCGCGAATTCATCCGGCTTGGGCGTGCGCGGGCCGACTTCGCGGAAGGCATAGCCGCGGATGCTGTTGGCGCCACCGGCAAAGAAGCGCAGGCTCGGTGGCATCGCCACCAGATCGCTGGTCCAGGTGGTGCCGCCTTCGCCGCGCAGGATCACCCGGCCGTTCTCGCCGGCGCCCAGGAACCAGCGCAGCTGGCCGTAGAGCTGGCCGAAATTGGTGTCCGAGCCGGCGCCTTCGGCACCGCCGCGGATAAAGGCCTGCCCGGACACGCCACTGCGCGGGAACAGGCGGTCGTCGACATTGACGTAGTTCACTTGCAACTGCGGATAGATCAGCGTGGAGGTTTCGTACACCGCACCTTCGAAGTCGTCGCCGCTGCTGAAACGCCAGCGCTCGCGCAAGGCATTGACCGAAGCGATCGCGCTCCAGCGCTCGTTGATCTGGCCGCTGCGGCTGCCGGTGAGTTTGACGTTGCGCAGGTCGATGTATTCGGTCTGCTCGTCATAGAGCCGCGCCGAGGCGGTGTACCAGCCATCCAGCCAGCGGAACGCCGGCACCCGGTAGCTGGTGGTCAGGCTCTTGCGGTTCTGCGCGTAATCCAGCTGCGTGTCCATCTTGTGGCCGCGCGAATTGACGTAGCGCCGCTCCACCCCGCCACGCACACCGGCGCCGCTCTCGCTGCCGTAGCTCAGGCCCGAGGTGTAGACGGTGCGCTTGGCGCGGGTGAGCTTCACATCCACCGGTACCCGGCCTTGGTCGTCGGCTTCTTCCGGCTTGGGCTGGATATCGATGGTGCTGAAGTAATCGAGCTTGGTCAGCGACTCGCGCAGGCGGTCCAGCTTGCCCTCGTGGTAGTAGCTGCCCTCGTCCCAGTACACCAGCGGCTCGAACAGGCCGGGGCGGAAATAGTCGTAGTCGAAGCGCACCTTGCCCATGTCGTAGCGGCGGCCGCTGTCCCAGTTCAGGTCGATGTCGGCGGCGTGCTCGGCGCGCGTCACCGCGACCCGGCGCTTGGTGAAGTCGGCATCGAAGTAGCCACGCTCGGCCAGCCGGCGGGTAATGCGCACCTTGCTGGCCTCGTACTGCGGATGGCTGAAGACCTGGCCTTCGCGCGGCTCGAACTGCTTCAGGTCCTGGCCCAGGTAGCGATCCTGCTCGGCCCAGCCGGTGATGGAGATATGCGACTGCCGCACGCGTACCGGCTCGCCGCGCTCCACGGTGATCACCACGGTCACCTTGTCGCCGGTGCGCGGCGCGGCCAGTTCGATGGTCGGCGAGTAATAACCAAAGGGCTCCAGCGCCTCGCGCGTCTGCCGCTCGGCCTGGGCCAGCAGGTACTCGATACGCGACTCGCCCTGCTCCTTGCCCACGGCCTCATACAGAGACAGGGAGACCTCGATGTTCTCGATCATCTCCGCGTCGTCGTCTTCGTCCAGGCCCTTGATTTCGATCTTGTCGATGGTTCCGCGGGCAAGGGCAGGGCCGGCCAGCACGCACAACAGCAGGAGAACGGGCCTAACCCGGAAAATGAATCGCATGGGACGGAGGATACCGGGCTGGGCGTGGAGGGCTGTTAATGGCGCGTCTAAGCGGCCAGGGTGCCATGCGGCATGTCACGCGCGCATGCACATGGGCGCGCAGATGGCATGGGGTGCGATGACGCGCCGCAGCACTACGAAAGCATCGCCGCCTGTAACGCGCCTGTCGGAGCGCAGATGCGCGGACTGGCGCTGCCGCCCGCGCGACCCCAATTGCAGGTACGACCGGGGACAGGCATGCACAGATCGCTGAGGCGCTACCGACGACAGGTCGCATCGGGCGGCGGGGGCACTGCCCAAGGGCTGCAGTCACCGGCCTGGATCAGCCAGCGTTGATGGTTGCCCGCATTCGGCTTCGCGCTGCGGGCAACGCAATCAGCAGGGCCCTCAGCTGGACAGATGCTCGATGGCGGCGACGCTGCCGAGGCGGTCGCCGAGCTTCTTCAGCAGGGCCAGGCGGTTGGCGCGCAGTTGCGGATCTTCGGCATTGACCATCACCCCGTCGAAGAAGGCGTCGACCTGCGGGCGCAGGCGCGCCAGGCGCGCGAGCACGGCGACGTAGTCGTGCCGGTGCAGTGCATCGCCGGTGTCGCCGATGGCCGCTTCCACTGCTTCGGCCAGGGCTTCCTCGGCCGGTTCGCGCAGCAGCGTGGTGTCGATGTCGCCGGGGATCTCGCCGTCGACCTTGCGCAGGATGTTGCGGATGCGCTTGTTGGCTGCGGCCAGGGCTTCGGCTTCTGGCAGCGTGGCGAAGCTGCCGATCGCCTCGATGCGGCGGTCGAAGTCGTAGAGGGAGCCGTGGGTCGCGCCCGGGTGCGCTCCTACGAGCCCTGTAGGAGCGCCCTCGGGCGCGACCGAGAACAATGCGGCGACCGCATTGAAGTGCGTGGCAGCAACGCCCTTGTCGGCGTAGTAGCCGCGCAGGCGGTCGAGGATGAAGTCGAAGATTTCAGAAGCGAGCTGCGCGTATTGCGCGGACTCGATATCAGCAATTTTTTCTTCGTTCTTCAGCGTCGCTGTTCGCACGAGGCGATCCCACGGCAGCAACTTGACCGCAGTCACCAGCGTCGCCTTCAAATCCAGCTCAAACCCACTCTCGATCACCGTCCGCGCCAACCCCAGCGCATTACGCCGCAGCGCGAACGGGTCCTTGTTGCCGGTCGGCTTCAGCCCGGCCGCAAAGCCACCGGCCAGGGTATCCAGACGTTCGGCAATCGCCAGCACCTTGCCCAGCGGCGACAACGCGATGTCGTCGCCGGCAAACCGCGGCTGGTAGGCCTCGTCGATGGCCAGCGCAATCTCGCCGGGCTCGCCGGCCGCCTTGGCGTAGTGGCGCCCGGCAATGCCCTGCAATTCCGGGAATTCGTTGACCATGCGCGACTGCAGGTCGTTCTTGGCCAGCTGCGCGGCGCGGCGTGCCTGCACCGGATCGGCACCGACCTGCGGCGCGATCGCCTCGGCCAGCGCCGCCACGCGCGCGACCTTGTCGGCCACCGTGCCCAGCTTGGCCTGGTAGGTGACGCTGGCCAGACCGGCGCCCATCGCCTCCAGTCCCTGCTTGAGGTCTTCGTCGAAGAAGAACTTGGCATCGGCAAAACGCGGGCGGATCACCCGCTCGTAGCCCTTGGCGACTTCACCAACATCCTTGGATTCGATGTTGGCGATGCCGATGAACTGCTCGGTCAACTTGCCGCCGGCATCCAGCACCGGGAAGAATTTCTGGTTGATTTCCATGGTTTCGATCAGCGCTTCCTGCGGCACCTCCAGGAAGTCGCGCTCGAAACTGCACAGCACCGCCGACGGCCATTCGACCAGGTTGACCACCTGCTCCAGGTTGTCGTCGCTGATGCGCGCACTGCCACCGGCCTGCCTGGCGGCAGCTTCGACTTCCTCGACGATGCGTGCGCGGCGTGCGTCGGCATCCACCAGCACATGCGCGGCGCGCAGCGCCTGGACGTAGTCGCCCGGTGCCGCCAGCGACACCTCGCCCTGATGCATGAAGCGGTGCCCGCGGCTGAGGCGATCGCCACGCACGCCCAGCAGCTCGGCCGGAATCACCGCATCGCCGAACAGCAGCACCAGCCACTGCACCGGCCGCGCGAAGGCGTACTCGTGCGCGCCCCAGCGCATCGGCTTGGGGATCGGCATCGCGGCAATGGCTTCACGCAGGATGTCCGGCAGCAGGTCGGCGGTGCGCGCGCCCGGCGTCACCGCGCGATGCACGAAGCGCTCGCCCTTGGCATCGCTGGTGCGCTCCAGCGCGGTCCAGTCGATGCCGGCCTTGGCGGCGAACCCGGCCAGCGCCCTGGTCGGCTTGCCCTCGGCATCCAGCGCGATGGTGAGATACGGGCCCAGCACTTCGGAGCGCTGCTCGGGCTGCTCGGTGGCCACGCCCGGCAGCAGCACCGCCAGGCGGCGCGGCGTGGACAGCGGCTTGGCCTCGCCACGGGTGACCGCGACGCCGCGCTTTTCCAGACCGGCCAGCACGCCATCGAAGAAGGCCTGCGCCAGACCCGGCAGCGCCTTGACCGGCAGCTCCTCGGTGCCCAGTTCGATCAGCAGGGGAAGTTGTTCGCTCATAAGACGTGGACCTTTACGTGTTCCCTTCTCCGGTCGGGAGAAGGTGCCCCGAAGGGGCGGATGAGGGTGCGGGCGAAGCTCTGTGGCGTTTGGGTGCAGGAGGGCTGCGCCTCGTCCCCTCGCCCCAACCCCTCTCCCGCAGGAGAGGGGCTTGCTGGTCCCTTCTCCCGTCGGGAGAGGGTGCCCCGAAGGGGCGGATGAGGGTACGGGCGAAGCTCTGGGGAGTTGGGGTGCATGAGGGCTGCGCCTCCGTACCCTCCCCCCAACCCCTCTCCCGGGGGGAGAGGGGCTCTTGTTACTTCTTTACCCCGGGAAAGCCCAGCTTCTCGCGTTGTGCGTAATACGCCTGCGCCACGCCCTGCGCCAGCGCGCGCACGCGCAGGATGTAGCGCTGGCGTTCGGTCACGCTGATCGCGCGGCGTGCATCCAGCAGGTTGAATGCGTGGCTGGCCTTGGTGACCTGCTCGTACGCCGGCAACGGCAGGCCGACTTCCACCAGGTGCCTGGCCTCGGCCTCGCAGGCGTCGAAGCGATGGAACAGCTCGGCCACGTTGGCATGCTCGAAGTTGTAGGCGCTTTGCTCCACCTCGTTCTGGTGGTACACATCGCCGTAGCTCACCGGCGTGCCATCCGGGCCGTAGGTCCACACCAGGTCGTAGACGTTGTCGCAGCTCTGCAGGTACATGCACAGCCGTTCCAGCCCGTAGGTGATCTCGCCCAGCACCGGCTTGCACTCCAGTCCGCCGGCCTGCTGGAAGTAGGTGAACTGGGTCACCTCCATGCCGTTGAGCCAGACTTCCCAGCCCAGGCCCCAGGCGCCGAGCGTCGGCGATTCCCAGTTGTCCTCGACAAAGCGCAGGTCGTGCACCAGCGGGTCGATGCCCAGCGCCTTGAGCGAGCCCAGGTACAGGTCCTGGATGTTGTCCGGGTTGGGCTTCATCGCCACCTGGTACTGGTAGTAGCGCTGCAGCCGGTTGGGGTTTTCGCCGTAGCGGCCGTCGGTGGGGCGGCGCGAGGGCTGCACGTAGGCCGCATTCCACGGCTCCGGTCCCAGCGCGCGCAGGAAGGTGGCCGGATGGAACGTGCCTGCGCCCACTTCCAGGTCCAGCGGCTGGATCAGCACGCAGCCTTGCTCGGCCCAGTACTGGTTGAGGGTCTGGATCAGGCCCTGGAACGTGATTGGAACGCGGCGGGAATCGGACATGCAGCAAGGGCCGTGCGAAAGGGGTGCGCTAGTATACCGGCCGACCCGCGGCGCTTTGCCGCGGAGCACCGCTGCAGGGGAAACAAGCGATGGAACAGCGGCGTACGGCCGATCCAGAGGGTGCGGTGGCGATCCTGCCACGCGGACGACTGATGTTCGACCCGGTGGCCGCCGCGTTGCTGGCCGATGGCATGGTGGTGCCGCACGAACACGAGCGCGTGCAGTTCTCCGCCGCCGGCGTGCGCAATGCCAGCGAGGTGCATCCGCTGGTGCTGCTGGCCAATCTCAAGCTGCACGCCGCACAGCCGCCGGCCGGCGAGCTGGGCCTGGAACGGCTCACCGAATGGCTGGCCACCCGCACCGGCCTGCGCTACCTGCGCATCGACCCCACCCGTATCGATGTGGCCGCGGTCACCGGCGTGGTCTCGCATGCCTACGCGCGCCGCCACCGCATCCTGCCGCTGGCGCTGGATGCCGAACGCGTGCTGATCGCCACCAGCGAGCCGCTGGCGCTGGACTGGCTGGCCGACGTGCAGCACCTGAGCCGGCGCCGCATCGAACTGGCGCTGATCAACCCGCTGGACCTGCACCGCTACACGATGGAGTTCTTCGGCGTGACCCAGTCGGTGCGCGGCGCGCGCGGCGATGTGCGCAGCGCCGAGTCGAGCTCGGGCCTGCCCAGTTTCGAGCAGCTGGTGGAACTGGGCCGCGCCGGCGACGTCAATGCCGACGACCACCACATCGTGCATATCGTCGACTGGCTGCTGCAGTACGCCTACGAACAGCGGGCCAGCGACATCCACCTGGAACCGCGCCGCGAGGCCGGGCGCATGCGCTTCCGCATCGACGGGGTGCTGCACAAGGTGCTGGAAGTGCCGCCGTCGGTGATGACCGCGGTGGTCAGCCGCATCAAGGTGCTCGGGCGCATGGACCTGGCCGAACGCCGCCGCCCGCAGGATGGCCGCATCAAGACCCGTTCGCCGGGCGGGCGCGAGGTGGAGATGCGCCTGTCCACGATGCCCACCGCGTTCGGCGAGAAGTGCGTGATGCGCATCTTCGACCCGGATTCGGCGTTCAAGAGCATCGAGCAACTCGGCTTCAGCCCGGAAGAAGCCGCCGGCTGGAGCGCGCTGGTCGAGCGCCCGCACGGCATCGTGCTGGTCACCGGCCCGACCGGCTCGGGCAAGACCACCACGCTGTATTCCACGCTCAAGCGCCTGGCCACGCCGGATGTGAACGTGTGCAGCGTGGAAGACCCGATCGAAATGATCGCGCCCGAGTTCAACCAGATGCAGGTCCAGCAGAACATCGACCTGGATTTCGCCAGCGGCGTGCGCACGCTGCTGCGCCAGGACCCGGACATCATCATGATCGGCGAAATCCGCGACCTGGAAACCGCGCAGATGGCGGTGCAGGCCTCGCTGACCGGGCATCTGGTGCTGNTGGAAGACCCGATCGAAATGATCGCGCCCGAGTTCAACCAGATGCAGGTCCAGCATAACATCGACCTGGATTTCGCCAGCGGCGTGCGCACGCTGCTGCGCCAGGACCCGGACATCATCATGATCGGCGAAATCCGCGACCTGGAAACCGCGCAGATGGCGGTGCAGGCCTCGCTGACCGGGCATCTGGTGCTGTCCACGCTGCACACCAACGACGCCGCCTCGGCGATCACCCGTTTGCTGGACCTGGGCGTGCCGCATTACCTGGTCGCCTCCACCCTCAACGGCGTGCTGGCCCAGCGGCTGGTGCGCACCCTGTGCGTGCACTGCAAGCGCCCGCACACGCTCAGCGACGACGACTGGGCGGCGATCCGCGAGCCCGGCGAGGCGTTGCCGGAGGTGCTGAACGTACACGCACCGGTCGGCTGCCTGGAATGTCGCCGTACCGGCTATCTGGGCCGGGTGGGCCTGTACGAGCTGCTGCCGGTTACCCCGCGCCTGCGCAGCCTGATCCGCGCCGACACCGACCTGGCCAGCTTCAGCCACGCCGCCCGCGGCGAAGGCCTGCGCACGCTGCGCCGCACCGGCCTGGAGAAGGTCGCCGCCGGGCTGACCACCATCGAAGAAGTGCTGTCGGTATTGCCGCCCCGGGACTGAGCGGATCCTCCGTGCTGGTGAGCAGGCCGCTTGGGCGTGGTTGGCGGCCGGCACGCGCGTGCATGATCGGGGGGATTGTCGAGGCCGCAAGGCATCGAGGGTCGGGGGATTGAGTAGAAAATTTTTTGCGCACAGTGGGACCGATCCCTGCCGATCGCCCGTTTTCGCTCAGGCACGTTGTCGGTGGGCACGCACGCAAAGACACGTCCGGTTTCCATGCCGTTTCGTACGCAGAGCGCTCGATCGCCATGACGGCGACCGACGCACGCGCTCGATGTTGCCGCATCAGTGCAACTCGGCGCTCATGCCGTCATGGTGGAGACGCCATCTGGCCCGCAGCTCGATCTTTCCAACTGTCGCACTTGTCCACGTTCCGGAAGATGGATTGGCCCTCATGCGCGCGCTCCCAGACGCTCGACGCCGGCGGGCTTGCGCACCTTGGCGGTCATCTCGTGCATGGTCTTTTGGCGCGCTGCGATCTCCTGCGTCAGTTCTGCCTGCCTCATCGGGTCCGGGTGAGGTTTTTGCTGCTCCTTGGCAAGCCTGCTCTGCGCCAATTGCATCCGCTTGTACGGCAGGTGCGTTTGCGCCTTGGCGTTGAAGCTCTCGGCGGTGTGGAACTGCACTTCAAACGCGTAGCCCTCGGCATCGGTGAAACTGGCATTGATGCCCCGGTAGGTGCCGTCGCCTGAGGTAAAGTAATTTTTCAGTTTCACGCATGTGATTCCTTGCCGTTGCAGGGTCTGCTGTACCGCCAGCACCTTGGCCACGAAATCCTCGGACGGCAACTCAAGCGCATATCGCAGCGCATCGCCCACGGCCTGCGCGGCCTGTTCGGCGGTCATGCCGGCGCGCAGATGGCGCCGCATCTTGTCCTTGATCGAGGAGACCGATTTCTGGAACGGCGCCTGTTGCACCTGCTCGATCCGGCCCTGCCTGGCGTCGTAGCGCACGTTGCCCCAGAGCCGCGCACCCAAGCGCTCGGCCAGCGTATCGAGCACCGGTGTCAGCGCCGCTTGCTTGCTTGCGGCGGTGTCGAACACGCCGTGTGCCGACGATGGGTCTGCCATGCCGGCAGTCTGCCCGGCGCCGGGCGTCGGCCTCGCGCTTGGCAACGCCGGCACGGTCTCTTCCTGCCAGTTGTCGATCTCCTCGCATCCTGGCGGCGAGGCCACGCGCTTGAAGGCCTCCAGTGCAGGCGCCTGCAGCGTGCGCTGCTCGGCCCGCGACGCACCGCCAACCGCCAGCGCATGAGTGCGCTTGTACAGATCGTGGAAGCGCTCCTTGAGCGCGAAGGTCTCCGGCGTGTGGAACTGGATCTCCCACAGCGCCCCCTCCGGGCTGCGCAGCGTGACATTGATGGCCTTGAAGACTGGCAGGTAATTGGTGAATTGATTGGTCATCTTGACCCGTGCATGGCCCTGATCGTCCAGCGCAGCCAGCGTGGCGCGCAGACCAGTGGTGAAGTCCTGCGGTTCCAGCACCACGCTGTAGCGCAGCGCGTCGTTGACGCGGGCTGCCGCCTCGTCCAACGACTGCTTCTTCAGCGCCACCCGCTGCTTGAGCTTTTCCTGCAACGAGCCGTAGGACTTCAGTTGATGCTGCGTGCCGGCCAGTTGCCCACCATGGCGGGCGGCAATGCGCTGCAGCATGTCGGTGACCTGCGGTTCCATCTGGCGAGCGCGCTCGAGCAAGTCCTGTGCCTCAGCCGCAATGTCCTGCGGCTGCACGGCGCGCAAACGCTCGGCCGGCGGCGGCGAGCGGGCGATCCAGCCGGCCTGCTGTAGCGCCTCAAGCGCGTCTTCCATCACGCCGGCGGCCATCGACGGCATGCGCTGCAGCAGCAGCTTGGTCTGTTCGGGATCGAAGCGCCCGTCCTGCATGGCCCGGGCGGTCGCCCTGCTGTACGGCGGGACGCGGACCCGCTCGGCGAAGCTGCGCTCGGACCGTTCGCAGGCCTCCACGATCTTGGCGAACAACGCCGTGCCGGTGTCGGACTTCAGCGCATCGGTGCCGACCTTGATGGCAATGGTGAACAGGTTGCGCATGGTCAGTTCCGGCTCGCCGGGGACCAGCCCGGGTTGCCCATCCGGGAACTGCGCATGCGATAGCCGGCACACCGGGTAGTTGTCCAGGATGGCGTGGATGCGCGCCTCCACGCCAGAGGCGGCCGCGTAGGCCTTGGCCAGGCCGGGAAACGCCTCGGCCAAGGCCTCGGGCAACGCCGGCGCGACGCTGTCGGCGGCCGGGTCCGTCTCAAGCGCAAGCAGCTGCGCGTGCAGCAATGCGGCCGCTTCCCGCGCTTCGGGCAGATGCGCGCGCTCGATGGCATCGCGCGCCTGCACGCGCAGCGTGGCCAACACCACCGGATCGCGGACCTGCTCTTCGAGCAGCTCGCGCAAACCGGTGCGCAACTCGCGCTCGATGCCATCGTAGGTGCCGAATATCATCTCGCGCGCCATCGCTTCACGCAGCGTGTCCGGTTGCGCCATGAAACGCGACGCCAGCGTGGCCGCCGCCGAGGTAATGCGCTGACCGCGCTTGAGGGATATGATTTCCGACAGCCGCCCGGGCTGGTAGTGGCCGTTGACCGGGTCGATGGACGGCGTGGCCGTCTTCGGCGGTTTGAAGGACTGCTGCCGACCGCGCCGGGCCTGGCGATCCACCATCACCCGCGAAATCAGCGCCGCCAGCTTGGGGTAGCCGGCGTAGATGAAGGCGTCGTCCCCGTCGGTATCCATGTTGCGTTTGCGCAACTCGTCAATCGGCAGTGCGCCCAGGCGCCCAGGCTCCACGATGTCCTTGAGCCGCAGGCTGCCGGTGCTGAGGATGTCGCGCGGCAAGGCACCGCGGTCGCGGCCGCTCGTCCAGGACGACAGCGTCTTCAGATCTTCCTTGGAGCAGGCCAGGTCGGTGTCGCTGAACGCGGCCGGCCACTGCTGCTCGGGCACCACCACCAGCATTCCCTTGCTGTGCAGCATCGGCGGATCGACGTCGGAACGGTCATCGAAACCGGTGTAGCTGTACTGGATGCCGAAGCATTGGGAGAGGAACGCGGCGGTGGCGTCGCCCGTGGCCACGGTGGCGATGCGCTGTTCCGGCACCGGCAGCAGATTTTCCTTGTCGTAAGGAGGCTTGCCGAGCAGCAACGGGCCGCCGGCCAGGTCGAAGGCCTGGCTGCGCTGCTGCGGCAGATGCACGTGGTCGTCGGCCGACGGCACCGCCCGCACGCGCTGGCCGTGGTAGCCCCCGCTGATGAGCGGCCTGTACACCCACAGCGGATCATCGCCTGTCGGCTCCAGTGTCTGCAGCCGGTCCTGCATCGCCGCGTGCGCCTCTTCCAGCGCCGCGGCATCGCGCGGGTAATGCTGCAACGCCTGCGCCGGCATCATCGAAGGCCCCTTGTCCTCGGCCACCAGCTCGCGCTGCTCCTCGGTGGCCTGGTTCGCCTGCACCGCGTGCCAGGCATCGTAATGCGTGCGGAAGGCCGGAATGGACAAGGCCACCTCCAGTTTCAGGAAACCGCAGCCATCGTTGGGGCACAGCGCCAGGGCGGTGCCATCCACCGCCAACGGCTTGAACGGATGCGCAGGGCCCTCGACGTCATCGAACACCCCCAGGCGCAGCGTGCCTTCCACGACATGGTCACTGGGCACCATCTCCAGCAGCGAGCGCTGCATGCGCGACCAGTCCTCGCGTTGCGGAGCGAGCTTGGCCGCCAGCTGCATCAGGCTGCTACCCGGGGCGGTGTCGGCATAGCGGAATGCCGGCAACAGCGACGCCGACTCCTGCCTGTGAGACATCACCAGGCTGTTGCCACTGGATTTCCTGCGCGCGGCGCGACTGCCGCCGAACATGTCGAAGCGCCAGGGCTCGCCGTTGTAGTTGAACGTCCGCGCGAGCATGAAGGTCGATAGCTCACCAGGCAATTGCACCTCCACCAGCGGCAGCCCGGTCAGGCGTGCAAACAGCGAATACGGCTTGTCCGATGCGCTCTGGTTGGTCGACAGCTCCTTGCCCACCAGATCGACCACCACATGGGTCGTGCTGCCGCGGCCCGGCGCCGGCGCCACCGGCCGTCCGGGAACCGTGGACATGCTCAGCCGCCCACTGTCCAGGTCGAAGCGGGTCGGTGGATGGGCCTGGGTAATCGCCGGCGCGTCCTTGGCCATGCGCAGGTCCAGGGCCTCGAACACCTGCTCGCCGGCCTCGATCTGCGCGATCAGGTTCCAGCTCATCTCGCCCAGGTCCGCCTCGATCGCCTCGCGCGTGCGCGCCAGCGTCAGGTCCACCCACTTCACCAGTTCGTCGCGGCGCTGGCGCAGTTGCTTGCGCGGGCCGTCGAGATGGCGCGCTTTCCATCGTCGGCTCACCACCGCGTAGGCTTTGAGCACCTGGTAGAAGGTCAGCGCCGGGCAGCGTGTTGCATGCTGTTCGATGTCGGCCGACGCGCGCGCGCCGCCCTCGCCCAGGTACAGGTCGATCTTGCGCGCGACGATGGGCTGCAATGCATCGAACACGCGCAATGCCTGGCCCCGATGCCGGGAGGCCAACTCCGGGCTGCGGATCAGCGGCAACAGCCCCAAGCAGAGGCTGCCGATCCCCTCAAGGCTGGTCTGGCGTAATCCATCGTCCCCGATCAGGACCGATACCCGCTCCAGCGCCGGCTCTCCCAGCGGACGCATATGGCGTTGCAGCTGCGCCGATGCAAGGGCCTTGAAGAGCCCCCCGATATCGGCAGCCGAAGCGGACACAAACCGCTCGCGGTGCAGGTCCAGGTGCCCGGCCATCGCCTGCAGCTTGGCCACACCCAGGGGCCGGAACTGCTCATCGCCCTCATCGTCCAGGTGCAGCAGGCGGGACATCGCGTTGGCCACCATGGCGATCTCGCGCATCCCGAACTGCCGCCAAGGCAGCTCGGTCGAGCCTGCACGCTCGGCGAGCAGCACGAATGCCGATTGGCACGCCGGCCTGGCGAGCCATTTGCTCAGCGCGTTGAGCGCGATGGCCACGCCTGGCGCCTCCAGGGCATGGCGCAACCCGGGATCGTCGGCCAGCCGCTCGCCCAGCGCACCGGCGGCGGCCGCACACAGTACGTTATCGGGCCATTTGCTCAGCGCGTTGAGCGCGATGGCCACGCCTGGCGCATCCAGGGCATGGCGCAACCCGGGCGCATTGGCCAGCCTCGTCGCCAACAGGTCGGTGGCCGCCTCGCAGACCTGAGTGCCGGGCCATTTGCTCAGGGCATTGAGCGCGGTGACCACTTCTTGCGGTTTCAGGGCGTCGCACACATCGGGCTCGCATGCCAGCCGCGCGGCCAGCGCGCTGCCGGCGGACGCACACACCTCCTCGTCGGGCCATTTGCTCACGGCACCCAGCGCTTGGGTCAGGTTGATCGCGTTGAGGGCCATACACAACTCCGGCTCATGGGCCAGCCGCCAGGCCGACGCACTGACGGCCTGCCCACAGATCGGCGTATCGGGCCATTTGCTCAGCGCGTTGAGCACGTTCGCCACGCCTTGGCGGTCCAGCGCCTGNGCCTGACGCAACTCGGGATCGTCGACCAACCGCTCGGCCAGCGCACTGGAGGCGGCTGCGCAGACCGGCGTATCGGGCCATTTGCTCAGCGCGTTGAGCACGTTGGACACGCCTTGCGGGTCCAGGTCTTCGCGCAGCTCGGGATCGTCGGCGAGCCGCCTGGCCAGCGCAGCGACGACGGCCGCACAGACCGCGTCGTCGGGCCATTTGCTCAGGGCGATGAGCACGTTGGACACAGCTCGCGCAATCAAGGCCTCGCGCAACTCGGAATCGCCGGCCAGCCGCCAGGCCAACGCACTGACGGCCTGCCCACAGATCGGCGTATCGGGCCATTTGCTCAGCGCGTTGAGCACGTTCGCCACGCCTTGGCGGTCCAGCGCCTGNGCCTGACGCAACTCGGGATCGTCGACCAACCGCTCGGCCAGCGCACTGGAGGCGGCTGCGCAGACCGGCGTATCGGGCCATTTGCTCAGCGCGTTGAGCGCATTGGCCAGTTCCTGCGGACTCAGGTCCTTGCGCAACCGGGCCTCGTCGGCCAGCCGCTCGCCCAGCGCGCCGACGGCGTCTCCACAGACCGCCGTGTCGGGCCATTTGCTCAGGGCGTTGAGCGTGGTCGCCACGCCCTGGGCATCCATCGCATGACGCAAGCGGTTGTCGCTTGCGACACGCGCGGCGAGCCGATGCGCCGCGGCCTGGCAATCCGGATGATCGGACCACTTGCTGAAGGTATTGAGTGACAGGCCGATGTTCTGCGCACCCAGAGACTGCCAGGCGTGGTCATCACGCAGCAGATGACGTGCCACACGCGCCACCGCGCGCTCACACCGACCGCTGTCGATATTTTTTGCGAAGGCGTTCAGGAGCAGAGCCGACGGGTGGGCACCCAGCCCCACAAGATCATCGGCCTGATCGACTTGCCCGGCGATCCACGCGATTGCCTCCATGCACGCGGGCTGGTGCGGGTGCTTGCTCAGCTTGTTGCCCACATGCGCCAGCTGCTTCAGCGAGGTGCCTTCGAACCATCCGGTCTGGTAGATGTACTGCGCTGCAAGCTCGGTGCAACGATCGAGATCGCGGGGCGTTACCCCCCTGGAGCGCTGTGCATTGGCAACCAGCTGCAGGTATTTGTCGAGCCGACTGGCGTTGACTTGCGCATGCAAACTCTCTTCCAGGAAGGGCAGCGCCATCCTGCCGCGCATGCGATCGGCCAGCTCGTTGTCGCATGCCATCGATACGCACAGGCCGGCGTTGTGGTTCCGCCCGATTCCGTGGGGCTCGCTCAACTGTCGCCGCTGTTGCTGTCGCTGCGCCTTTAGCCGTTTTTGTGCCGCCACGTCCAGATTATCTTCGGCCCTGCGCAGTTCGGCTGTCAGCCGCGTGCCATGACCTGACCGCTTTGACTGCCGATAGGGTTCTTGCTCTTCGCGCGATCGTTTTCCCACGATTCGCTCGGGTTGCCGCTCGGTCGGTCGAAAATTTTCCCTTGTTTCCAAACCATGCTGCGTCGGTCGTTGGGGCCGACGATGCGACGAGGCACCGACGTCGGCGCTCCCCTTGTCAGGGTACCGCTCGGTTTTGTTGCACTCGTTTACGGCAGAGGGCGGCCAGTGCCGAGAGCACCTGTCCCATGCGCCTTCGCTGGCATCGGTGTGCTCTTTTTTTACGGCGCTTGCCGTAAAGGGCTGCCTGTCGCGCGTCGACGCTCCTCGGTCATCCGACTCCATCCTCCGCCGTTTTCTAGGCGGCCGTCCAAGCGGTTGATGCGTGCCGCTGCTGCTGGCTGCTGCATCATCCTCCGTTAGCCTGGGCTTTTCGGCATGAGCGTAAGGCGAGTTTGTGCGGAACGCGTTTGGATGGGTGGCATGGGTTTTCATGCCCAAAATTTTAGTCGAGCTACCCGCGAGCGAATTGTTCGATACGAAGCATCGACGACGTGTGCGACGCGCGCTGCGTGTTGGGCCGATGGCCCCAACACATGGCATGGATTGAACGCCCGGGATGCAGCACGCCGCCACGGCGACGTGCTCCGCAGCCGTCAAGCACGGTGTTCTGATGGTTATGCACGACTCGGCGTTTTTCCATCTCAATCCAGCCGAACCTTGCGTCGACCTGACCACAGCAACGGCGCAGAGGCACTGTCATTCCAGCCGTGCGTTTGTCTGCCGATATCCAAGACATGCACCAGTCGGCGACCACCGCTACCATCATCAGCATCCCGCTGCGAGGGAATCAGGAAATGTCATTCGGCAATGACCCGCAGCGAGCGTATTGGAGTGCCGCTTGAAAAAAACGCGTCGCTGCCGCCTACAATCGGGGGCATCTGTCGTGTCCGGATCTTCGCGCATGTCCGTTTTGCCATTCCTGATCATCGAAACCGGGCAACCCGTGCCGGAGATGAAGCGCTACGGCCGTTTTCCGCACTGGATCCGCGTGGCCGCCGGGCTGGCCGAGCATGAAACCGTGGCCATCGACGTCGCCAGTGGCGATGCGCTGCCCGACCCGGCCGCCTTCGCCGGCATCATCGTCAGCGGCTCGGCCGCCTATGTCACCGACCGCGCCGACTGGAGCGAACGCAGTGCCGCGTGGCTGCGCGATGCCGCCCACCAGGGCAAGCCGCTGCTGGGCATCTGCTACGGGCACCAGTTGCTGGCGCATGCGCTGGGTGGCGAGGTCGACTACAACCCGGCCGGGCGCGAGTCCGGCACCATCGCGCTGGAATTGCACCCGCCGGCCGGGCAGGACCCGTTGTTCGCCGGCCTGCCGGAGCAGTTCCCGGCCCATGCCACGCATCTGCAGACGGTGGTGCGCGCGCCGGAGGGCGCCATCGTGCTGGCGCATTCGCGGCAGGACCGTTGCCATGCCTTCCGCTGGGGCCGGGCCGCCTGGGGCGTACAGTTCCACCCCGAGTTCGCCACCCACCACATGCGCGGCTATGTGCAGGCGCGCGCCGAGTGCATCGCCCGCCACGGCCACTGCGCCCGCACGGTTGCCCGCGAGGTCACCGCCGCGCCGATCGCCCGCAAGCTGCTGCGCCGGTTCGTGCATCACGCACGCGGCCTGCAAACAGTGACCACTCATCCCGCCGCACACACGCAAAAGCAGCGATAATCGCGCCACGCCGGATGGTCCGGCGCGTATCGATCCGGAATGGGAATGAGCGAAATCCGCAAGGTGCCGGCGTCTGCCGGCGCAGAATGGCTGTTGACCGGTTTCTCGCTGCTGAAGCGGGCGCCACTGGCGCTCGGCTCGCTGGGGGTGATCTGGAGCGTGGCGGCCACCCTGGTGGTGTCGCTGTCGGTGCTGGTGCCGCTGCTGGGCCCGGCCCTGCAGTTCCTGCTGGTATTGGCCGGCCCGCTGTTCATGGGCGGCCTGCTGTGGGCGATCCGCGAGGTCGACGAAGGCCGCATCGCCAAGCCGTCGCACCTGTTGCACGGCCTGCAGGACGGCCGCGCGCCGCACCTGCTGGTGTCGTTGCTGCCGCAGCTGATCGCCGGCCTGCTGCTGGGCGTGCTGCTGCTGGTGATGATCGGCGCCAGCGGGCTGCAGCAGCTGTCCGAGGTGATGATCAAGATCAACCAGATCAGCCAGTCCGGCGCGCAGCCGGACCCGGTGCAGATCGAGCAGCTGGCCGCCAGCCTGCCGGCCGGCCGCATCCTGCTGTGGCTGCTGCTGACCATCGCCACCTTCGCGGCGATGACCCTGGCGCTGTTCGTGATGCCGCCGCAGGTGATGTTCGACCGCCGCACCGGCGGCCACGCGCTGCGCGAGAGCCTGCGGGCCAGCCTGCACAACCTGCCGGCGATGCTGGTGTTCTTCGTGCTGGCCTTTATCGCCATCTTCGCGATCTATTTCGCGGTGATGATCGTGGCGCTGATCGTCGGCCTGGTGGCCGGCCAGACGGTGGCGATGTGGCTGGCCCAGCTGCTGCTGATGGCGGTGCTGATGCCGGTGTTCGCCGGCTCGGTCTACGCGGCCTGGAAGCAGATGTTCACGCATGACGGCAACGTGGCGCAGCCCACTGCACCGTCACGCCCGGACGTGTTCGCGGCCTGAGCCCTGACACGTTGCGGTTGTCTCTGCCACCTCAGGCCCCCGGCCCCGTAGGAGCGCACCCGGGCGCGACATGCTTTCGTCAGGACACCCCTCGGTCACGCGCGAACGTGTTCGCCGCCAGACCATCCCANCCCCGGCCCCGTAGGAGCGCACCCGGGCGCGACATGCTTTCGTCAGGACACCCCTCGGTCACGCGCGAACGTGTTCGCCGCCAGACCATCCCAACCCGTAGGAGCGCACCCGGGCGCGACGAAGCGTTGGTCGGGAAGTCCCGGTCGCGCCCGGGGGCGCTCCTACGTGGGTGATTGGCGTCTGGGGCGATCGTCCGCGCTAGGCGGCCTTTGGACCCACCGCGCGCGAGGCGATGATGCCCAGCGCGCACAGCAGGCACATCGGGATCGCCAGCATCAGCTGCGAGACCACGTCCGGCGGGGTGAGCACCGCGGCCAGGACGAAAATGCCGACAATGGCATCGCCGCGACCTTCGCTCAGCTGCGCTCGCGGCCTGAGCCCCCTGACCTGCGGTTGTCTCGGCCGCCTCAGGCCCCGGCCCCGTAGGAGCGCACCCGGGCGCGACATGCTTTCGTCAGGACACCCCTCGGTCACGCGCGAACGTGTTCGCCGCCAGACCATCCCANCCCCGGCCCCGTAGGAGCGCACCCGGGCGCGACATGCTTTCGTCAGGACACCCCTCGGTCACGCGCGAACGTGTTCGCCGCCAGACCATCCCACCCCGTAGGAGCGCACCCGGGCGCGACGAAGCGTTGGTCGGGAAGTCCCGGTCGCGCCCGGGTGCGCTCCTACGTGGGTGATGGCGTCTGGGGCGTCGTCCGCGCTAGGCGGCCTTTGGCCCTACCGCGCGCGAGGCGATGATGCCCAGCTCGTAGAGCAGGCACATCGGGATCGCCAGCATCAGCTGCGAGACCACGTCCGGCGGGGTGAGCACCGCGGCCAGGACGAAGATGCCGACAATGGCATAGCCGCGACCTTCGCTCAGCTGCTTGGGGCTGACCCAGCCCAGCAGCACCAGGATCACCAGCGCAACCGGCAACTCGAAACTCGCACCGAAGGCGAAGAAGATCGCCAGCACGAAGTCCAGGTACGAATTGGCGTCCGGGGTAATGGCGATCACGTCCGGCTTGAACGTGGTCAGGAAGTGGAACACCGCCGGCAGCACCAGGAAATACGCGAATGCGCAGCCGATGTAGAACAGCGCCACCGCCGAGGCCAGCAACGGGAATGCGAGTTTCTTCTCGCGCTGGTACAGGCCCGGCGCCACGAAGGCCCAGGCCTGATACAGCAGCCACGGCACGCTGAAGAACACCGCCACGAAGAAGGTCAGCTTGAGCGGGGCGAAGAACGCGCCGGCCGGGTTCATCGCGATCATGGTCTGCCCCAGCGGAAGCTGCGAAATAAGCGGCGCAGCCAGCCACGAATAGATCGCGCGGGAAAACGGCAGCAGCGCCAGCAGCACCACGCCCAGGCCGATCAGGGCACGCACCAGGCGCGCGCGCAGTTCGACCAGATGCTCGATCAGACTGCTTTCGGCCTGTGCGTCGTCGAACAGGCTCACGGCTGCTTCTCCTGGGGCTTGCCCGGCGCGGTTGGCTCGGTCGGTGCCTTCGGCGTGCTCGGCGCCATCGGTGCAGTAGTGGCCGGCGTCTGCGCATGCGCACTGGTGCGATGCGCCGCGTGCGGCGCTGGCGCCACGGGGTCATGCGGGGCCGGCACCAATGGCTGATGGGGCGCCGGTGCAATGGGTTGTGCCTGGGCAATGACCGGTGCCGCAACCGCGGGTGCAGCGGCCGCGTCGGCAAGCGCCGGCGTCCCTGCGACCGACTCGGCATTGGCCCCCGCCGACAGGTCCGCATGCGCCAGCTCCAGCGGCGTCGCCACCGGTGCTGCCGTGCTGCGGATGTCGATATCGCGGCCGACGTCGTCGTGCAGCGCGCGCGCGCCCTGCTCGACCTGCTGCTGCTTGTTGCGCAACTGGTCCTCGGCCTCGCGCAGCGAGGCCTGCACGTCCTGCAGGCTGCGCTTGAGCTCTTCGGCCTCCAGCTCGCGCTCCAGTTCCTGCTTGACCGAATCCCATTGCATGCGCGCCCGGCGCACCCACAAGCCGGCGAACCGGGCCGCCTTGGGCAATCGCTCGGGACCGAGCACCACCAGGGCGACGATCGCAATCAGCGTCAGTTCGCCAACACCTATGTCAAACACCGACGCCGCTCCGGATCAACGCGCGTCGCGATCGCGCTCGGCCTGCGCCTCACGTGCCTGCTCGGCCGTGCGGCTGTCGTCGCCCAGCTTGCCGGCCGGCTTGTCGTCGTCGTGCATGCCTTTCTTGAATTCCTTGACCGCGCTGCCGAGATCCTTGGCACCGCTGGTGAGCCGCTTGGTACCGAACACCAGCAGCACGATCACCAGCACGATCAGCCAGTGCCAAATGCTGAAACCGCCCATGATCTGCTCGCTTGCTGAAGAAGAAGGAAGGCGCAGGATACCCCAGCGCACCGCGCAGGGGGATGACAGCGCGTCAGCGGTTGCCGTCCAGCGATTCGGTGCGGATTTCGCCATCGGACACCGGCTGGAAGCCCTGCTGCGGCGGTGGCGTGGTGCTGGGCTGCATCGGCACGGTGCTGGCCTCGTTGGCCGGCGGCGGTGCCGGCTGCACCGGGGCCTGCGTGGCAGTCGCCGCGTGCGGCGGCGGCACGGTGTCGTCACTGTCACCGTCGCCATCGCTGTTGCGATTGGCGCGTGCGGTGTAGGTGACCTCTTCCAGGCGGTCGCGGAAGGCGATCACGTCGGTGGACGGGCGCTCGTTGGTACGGCCTTCGAAGATCATCCGCGGGGTGGCGCCGCCACCATAGGCGTTGAGGTCGGCGGCATCGTCGATCTGCAGCACCGCACCGTCCAGCGCCACGCCGGCGAACAGGCCACGGGCGCGCGACCACGACCAGATTTCGGCCTTGAGCTGGCCATCGGTGGCGGCGGCGGCATTGCGGCCGACCGGGCCGGCGGCCACGCCGGCATCGGCACCGAGGGTGAACTTGCCGTTGACGATGTTGTCCAGGCTGCGGTCGTTGCGGAACACCAGCACCACGTCGGAGGACTGCACGCCGGCCTGGAAGCCGATGCTGCCGCCGGTGAGCTTGACGAACACCGGCTGCGACCAGCTGCCGTCGGCATTCTTCATCGACATCAGGCCGTGGCCGCGACGGCCGCCGATCACCAGCCCGGCCTTGAGCGTGTCGGGGATGACCACGATGGCGCGCGCCTCGTCGAGCAGCTTGTCCGGGATGGCCTGCTCGGGAATCTTCATGATCTCGTTGAGCACCCGCACCGCGTTACGCGCGCGCTGGTCCTCTTCCGGGCCGGCGACGGCATGGCCGGCGGCGAAGGTCAGCGACAACAACAGGGCCAGGCGCGACAGACGAGGCATGACAAGCTCCAGGGGACGATCCGTCAAAGATAGCAATGGCGCGACGTTAGTGGTGGCGCAATGAATCGGTGGTGAGCGCAGGCCGGGTGCCAGAGGCGGTCAATGGGGGCAATCGATGCGCTGTCCTCGGCAGCACTGCCGCGCTCTGCCAGAATGGTGCGCATGAACACCACCCCCGATACCGCCCTGCTGGTCGTCAATCTCGGCACCCCCGAGTCGCCCACCGCCCCGGCCGTGCGCCGCTACCTGGCCGAGTTCCTCAGCGACCGCCGCGTGGTCGCGATCCCGCCGCTGTTCTGGAAGCCGCTGCTGTACGGGGTGATCCTGCCCATCCGCGGGCCCAAGTCGGCCGAGAAATACGCCAAGGTCTGGCTGCCGGACGGCTCGCCGCTGGCGGTGTACACGCGCCGGCTGGCCGAGGGCCTGAAGCAGGTCATGCCGGACTGGCACGTGGAATGGGCCATGCGCTACGGCGCCCCGGCGCTGCGCAAGGCGCTGGACGGCCTGCGTGCGCGCGGCATCCGGCGCATCGTGGTGCTGCCGCTGTATCCGCAGTATTCGACCACGACGACTGCATCGATCCAGGACGTGATCGACGCCTGGCGCCCGGGCGCGCCGGAGATCGCGGTGGAGGTGATCCAGGACTATTGCGACGATGCCGGCTGGGTCGCGGCGATCGCCGATTCGATCCGTGCGCACTGGCAGGCGCACGGGCGCAGCGAGAAGCTGATGTTCTCCTTCCACGGCCTGCCGCAGCGCGTAGCCAATGCCGGCGATCCGTATCCGCAGCAATGCGAGCGCAGCGCGCAGGCCATCGTCGCCGCGCTGGGCCTGGGCGCGGACCAATGGCAGATGGGCTACCAGTCGCGCTTCGGCGCGGAGCGTTGGCTGCAGCCCTACGCCGAACCGACCTTGTGGAAACTGGCCGAAGGCGGCGTGCGCAGCTTCGACCTGGTCTGCCCGGGTTTTGCCACCGACTGCCTGGAAACCCTGGAAGAAGTGGCGCTGGGGTTTGCCGAAACGCTGGCCGAACGCGGCGCCACCCTGAGCTACATCCCCTGCCTCAATGCCAGCCCGGCACATGCACAGGCACTGGCCGCCGTGGCCCGGCGCGCGTGAGGTTGGAGCCGTTTGCGTGCGACCTGGCGATCGGCCGGGTCACCGGACTGCGCAACCCGGACCGTGGCCCGCGCCGGGTGCTGGCCCTGCATGGATGGCTGGACAACGCCGCCAGCTTCCTGCCGCTGAGCGCGCACCTGCATGCGCAGGACCTGGACCTGGTCCTGCTCGATCTGCCCGGCCACGGCCGTAGCACGTGGTTGCCGGTCGGTGCCGAGTACACGCTCAGCAGCGCGATCGGGATTCTGCTGCAGGTGGCCGATGCGCTGGGCTGGGAGCGCTTCAGCGTGCTCGGCCACTCGCTGGGCGGCGGTGTTGCCAGCCTGCTGGCCGCCGCGGCGCCGGAACGCGTGGAGGCGCTGATCGCGATCGAGGCATTGGGCGCGCTGGCCGAGCCGGTGGAAGGCACTGCCAGCCGCCTGCGCGATGCGATTGCCTCGGCACGCACCTTGTCGCAGCGGCCGCTGCGCGTGTTTCCGTCGATGGAGATGCCGGTGCGCGCACGCATGATGGCCAACCAGCTCACCGAACCGGCCGCACGGCTGCTGGTGGAGCGCGGCGTGTGCGCGGTCGAAGGCGGCTACAGCTGGTGCAGCGACCCGCGCCTGACCCTGCCCACGGCGATCCGCATGACCGAAGCGCAGATCGACGTGCTGCTGGCCTCCATCGCCTGCCCGGTCCAGGCCATCTTCGCCACGCCGGCGCAGGCGTATTTCCCCGCTGCCTTGCGCGACCACCGCGTGGCGCTGATGCGCGATGCGCGCCTGCATCTTCTGCCGGGCACGCACCACGTGCATATGGAGACGCCGGAAGCGGTGGCTGCGGTGATCAATGGGTTTTTGGCCGAGTTGCCGTCGCGCGAGTGATGGTGGATGCGGGCTGTGCATGCACGCGAACACGCATTGTCATCGCGCCATGGGGTTATGGCGTTTGTGACGGGCGGTGAGACACACCGCCCGTCACTCAGCCTGCAACAACCGCCGCAGCTGCGCCTTGAGCTGGCGCCCGTGCTCGTGGAAATAGCTGCGCTCGTCGCGCCAGGCGGGAAAACGCTGCTCCACCTCGGCCCAGAACGCAGGCGAGTGATTGGCCTGCAGCAGGTGGCAGAGCTCGTGCACCAGCACGTATTCGAACGCGGACGGGCGGCCGAGCACCAGCGCCAGGTCCAGCGCCATCGAGCCATCCGGTGCCAGCGAGCCCCACTGCGAGGACATCACCTTCAGCCGCACCCGCGCCGGCGCGCGCGGCAGGCCGGGCAGATAGCTCGGCAACCAGCGTCCGACATCGGCGCGCGCCTGCGCTTCGTAGAATTCCTTCAGCGTGCGGCGCAGGCCGGCGTCGCCCAGGCGGGTCGGCACATGGAACTGCGCGCCGTCATCGGTGACCTCGATGCGTGCGTAGCGCCCGTCGTGCCAGCTCAGTGGCAACAAGGCGCCGCGTAACGGCAGCAACCCCGGCACGCCACGCGCCAGCGCCGGAAACGCATCGACCTGCTGATAACGCGACAGCTGCGTGCCCAACCAGTCCAGGTGCGCCAGCAGAAAGCGCTCGCCCGACACCAGGCTTGCGCGCAGCGGCAGGGTCAACCGCGCACCGCGTTCGTCGACGCTGAGCTTGATGCGCCGCGCACGCGGGTCGCGCACGCGCAGGACCGCGATTTCGCGCCCGTCCAGTTGCACGCGCACGCAGTCGCGTTCGACAACCTGCGACGGCGGCGCAACCAGACGGCGGACGGGCTTGAACATGGGCACAGGATAGCGCTGCGATGTGTCAGGTGGTGAGATGGCGCGATTGATGCATGCGATGTTGCGGCGTGTCCCGCGAGCGGTGAGGGCGCCGCAGCAGCGACGCTGCGCGTTGGCTGCAGGGCCCTTGCCCGCCCACCATCGCAGGACACGCTGCAAGTACGTCCTTGTAAGCGCTTACGCGGCATCCATGCCGCGTAAGGTCCCGCGACGGTGAGCGGGCAAGGACCTGTCGAGATGGTCGGTGTGTGTGGTTGCAAGCAGAAGATGAGGTGCGATGGTCGAGCCACTGTGTCTCGACCGGCTTCCCACCACTTGTCTCACCGCAGACCGAGCAGCAGGCACGCGTTTTGACGCGCAATCTGCAAGCGTCGCGTCTGCCCACCGCAAGCCGAGCGCCACGCCTTCAAGAAAGCAGCCGACCAACTGTCTGGTGCGGTGTCCTTGCCGGTTGCGGGACCGTGTGGCGGCATGGATGCCGCCACACGGTCCCCATGGATGGGTTCACGGCGTGTCCCGCGAGCGGTGAGGGCACCGCGCCCGCGACGCTGCGAGCTGTTGTTTTAGACCTCGGATGATTCAAGCGGCGCATCGCGCCTTGACGCCGCCACCGTTCGAAACCTGGTTACTCCGCCTTGCTCAGCTTCAGCGCGGTTTCCAGCAGCAGGAACAGGCGGCGGATTTCGGCGCTCATCAGTGCGAAACGGGCATCGAGTTCGGCGCGTGCGCCGTCGTCTTCGCTGTGTTCGAGCTGGTCCAGTGCGCCGTCGAGGAACTTGAGCTTGCGGATCACCAGATCGTCGCCGAGCACGAACGACAGATTGTCGTCCAGCACCAACGCCAGCTTGGTGACCTGCTTGCCGGCTTCCAGATGCTTGTCGATCTCGTCGCCGCGCAGTTCCTGGTGCTGGCACTTGACCACCGCGCCGCCTTCGATCGGGTCCTTCATCTCGCATTCTTCGCCCAGGCTCAGGCCTTCGGGCAGGGGTTCGCCGGCGATCCAGCCGGTGAGGATGGCGCGCGGTGCGACTTCGGCGTTCAACGGCAGGGCCGGGAAGCTGCCGAGCGCGCCGCGGATCTCGCTCATCACGTTCTCGCCGCTCTTGCGGCTGGAGCTGTTGACCGCGATGTAGCCGTGCTGCAGGTCCAGGATGGCATCGGTGCGCGAGCTCTTGACGAAGGCGCGCGGCAACAGCTCATGGATCAGGTCGTCCTTCAGGCGCTTGCGCGCCTTGCCGCCGGGGCGACGGCCTTCCTTCTCCTCGATCTCGGCGACCTTGCGCTCGAGCAGGTCGTTGACCACCGCGCCGGGCAGGATCTTGTCCTCGCCACCGACGGTGAGCCAGAGGAAATCTTCCAGGCGATGCGAGAGCACTTCCTGCTCGTCGCGGCCGAACGGGGAGATGAAACCGCGCGAGCTCATTTCCAGCGGGCCGACCGGCTTGAGCTGCACCTGCGGCAGCAGCGTGTCGATCTCGGAGAAATCCAGCGTGGTGGGAAAGCGGAACAGGGTGAGATTACGAAAGAACATGCGTCAGACCGAAGAGGAGGAAACGTGGAGGGTGGGAAGACTGCCGGCGCCGTGGTGGCCGCGTCAGCCGCTGTCGTGTGTGGTGTCGTCGCCGGCGGCGAGCCAGGCGCTGGAGTCGGAATCGGGAGCGGGCGGTGCCGCCTCGCCATTGCGGCCCAGCGCCAGGAAATCGAACAGGGTGCGGTCGGCCAGTTGCTCGGGCCGTACATCGGCCAGCGCGCGGGCGATCTGCTCGACCCGCCCGGGCTGCTCGCGGTCCCATTGTTGCAGCATGCGGCCGACCTGCTGGCGCTGCAGGTTTTCCTGGCTGCCGCACAGGTTGCACGGAATGATCGGGAACTGGCGCGCCTGCGCGTAGGCGGCGATATCGGCTTCGCGCACATAGGCCAGCGGGCGGATCACCACGTGCTGGCCGTCGTCGCTGCGCAGCTTGGGCGCCATCGCCGCCAGCCGGGCGTGGTGGAACAGGTTCATGAAGAACGTGGCCACGATGTCGTCGCGATGATGGCCGAGCGCGATCTTGGTGACGCCGTGCGCCTGCGCATAGGCATACAGCGCGCCGCGCCGCAGCCGCGAGCACAACGAACACATGGTCTTGCCGGCCGGAATCACCCGGCTGACCACCGAATAGGTGTCCTGCTCGACGATGGCGAACGGCACGTCCAGTCCGCGCAGATAGGTGGGCAGGACGTGGGCGGGGAAGTCGGGCTGCTTCTGGTCCAGGTTGACCGCCACCAGGGTGAACGGCACCGGCGCCTTGCGCTGCAGCTGCAGCAGCATGTCCAGCAAGGTGTAGCTGTCCTTGCCGCCGGACAGGCACACCATGATCTTGTCGCCGGGCGCGATCATGCCGAAGTCGGCAATCGCCTGGCCCACCTGGCGCTGCAGGCGTTTGCCCAGGCGCAGCTGTTCACGCTGCAGCCGCTGGCGCGGGTCGCGCGGCGCGGGGTCGGCCAGGGGTTGCGGCAGCGGCAGGACAGCGGTCATAAGCCGACCATTGTAGCGGCCGGGGGGATTGGGATTGGGTCGTGCGGCCAGAGGTGGCTGCCCCCATCCGCCCTTCGGGCACCTTCCCCCGTAAACGGGAGAAGGGAGCAAGCCCTCGTCCACGCGGGAAGCGCTTCCCACCCAAAGCTCTCCGCGGCAGGTCCCGCTCCTGGCGGCTCCCTCTCCAGGCTGTTCTCTCCCCCGGCGGCTCCCTCTGCTGGCGGTTCCCTCTAATAGCGGTTCCCTCTCCTGGCAGGTCCCTCTCCTGGCAGGTCCCTCTCCTGGCGGTTCCC
>NZ_QREM01000011.1 GCF_003353015.1 Xanthomonas arboricola
GCCAAGGCCGATGCCGCATTCGAATTCTTCACCAAGCTCGGCGTGCCGTATTACTGCTTCCACGACGTGGACCTGTCGCCGGATGCCGACGACATCGGTGAGTACGAGCGCAACCTCACCCACATGGTCGGTATCGCCAAGCAGCGCCAGGCCGACACCGGCGTCAAGCTGCTGTGGGGCACCGCCAACCTGTTCTCGCACCCGCGCTACATGAACGGCGCATCGACCAACCCCGACTTCAACGTGGTGGCGCGTGCGGCCNTCAAGCTGCTGTGGGGCACCGCCAACCTGTTCTCGCACCCGCGCTACATGAACGGCGCATCGACCAACCCCGACTTCAACGTGGTGGCGCGTGCGGCCGTGCAGGTCAAGGCCGCGATCGATGCCACCGTCGAGCTGGGCGGCGAGAACTACGTGTTCTGGGGCGGCCGCGAAGGCTATGCCTGCCTGCACAACACCCAGATGAAGCGCGAGCAGGACAACATGGCGCGCTTTCTGACCCTGGCACGCGACTACGGCCGTGCGATCGGCTTCCAAGGCAACTTCCTGATCGAGCCCAAGCCGATGGAGCCGATGAAGCACCAGTACGACTTCGACAGCGCCACGGTGATCGGCTTCCTGCGCCAGCACGGCCTGGACCAGGACTTCAAGCTCNGAGCCGATGAAGCACCAGTACGACTTCGACAGCGCCACGGTGATCGGCTTCCTGCGCCAGCACGGCCTGGACCAGGACTTCAAGCTCAACATCGAAGCCAACCACGCCACGTTGTCGGGCCACAGCTTCGAGCATGACCTGCAGGTTGCCAGCGATGCCGGCCTGCTCGGCAGCATCGATGCCAACCGCGGCAACCCGCAGAACGGCTGGGATACCGACCAGTTCCCGACCGACCTGTACGACACCGTCGGCGCGATGCTGGTGGTGCTGCGCCAGGGCGGGCTGGCACCGGGCGGGCTGAACTTCGANGACCGACCTGTACGACACCGTCGGCGCGATGCTGGTGGTGCTGCGCCAGGGCGGGCTGGCACCGGGCGGGCTGAACTTCGATGCCAAGGTGCGCCGCGAGTCGTCCGACCCGCAGGACCTGTTCCTGGCGCATATCGGCGGCATGGACGCGTTCGCACGCGGGCTGGAAGTGGCCAATGCGCTGCTGACCGCCTCGCCGCTGGAGCAGTGGCGCGCCGAGCGTTACGCCAGCTTCGACAGCGGCGCCGGTGCGGCGTTTGCCAACGGCAGCAGCACGCTGGTGGATCTGGCCCAGTACGCAGCCGGCAACGCGCCCAAGCAGCTCAGCGGCCGCCAGGAAGCCTACGAGAACCTGATCAACCAGTATCTGACGCGTTGATGCCGTGCCGGTGACCGCCTGCACGCGCAGGCGATCACCGGCGGCCTGCGCGCGTTTCTGCGTGCAGCGTCAGGGCTGTTCCGCTGCATCCGGCGCCGCCGGTGCGGCCACCGAATCCCGCTTGACCAGCAGGTGCGCGACCACATGATCGACCATCTTCGCCGTGCGCTCCTTGGCGCGTATCGTCTTCAACAGGATGTCCAGCGCGGCGTCGGCCATGGCGGCGATGGGCTGCTGCACGGTGGTGAGTTCGGGCCAGACCGCAGTGGCGGCGGAGGTGTCGTCGAAGCCGACCACCGACAGATCGCGTGGCACATCCAGCCCGCGCCGATGCGCGACCGAGATTGCAGCGGCGGCCATATCGTCGTTGCTGGCGAAGATGGCGCTGGGGCGACGCTTGCGCGCCAGCAGTTTTTCGGCGGCGACCAGGCCGGATTTGTAGGTGTAGTCGCCCGGTTGCACCAGATGCCGGTCCAGCCGCAGGCCGGCATCGGCCAGCGCCGCCTGGAACCCTTCGAAGCGACGCGTGCTGGCCGACAGGTTGGGGTGTCCGGCGATGTAGCCGATACGCGTGTGGCCCTGCGCGATCAGGTGCTCGGTGATTTCCTTGGCGGCGGCGAATTCGTCGATGCGCACGCAGGCCACATCCGGACTGAAATGGTTGGAGGCGATCGCCACCACCGGCACCTTGGCGCGGACCAGTTCCAGGACCGCGGCCTTGGATTCGCACAGCGGCGGCGGCAGGATCACCCCGGCCACGCCCTTGGCGAGCTTGCGCGCGGCACGGCGTTCAGCATCGGCATCCAGGTCGTCCCAGCAGTCGATCACCAGCTGGATCGGCGTGCGCGAGGCAACCCGCAACACGCCCAGCAGCAGCTCACGCAGGTAGGCGCCGCTGGGGTCGCTGTAGATCAACGCAATGCGCGTACTCTGCGCGGCAGCCAGGGCGCTGGCCGCCAGGTTGGGCGTGTAGCCCAGCTTGTCGACCGCGCGCAGCACGCGTGCGCGGGTAGCATCGCGCACGCTGCCGTTGTTGTTGACCACGCGCGAGACCGTCATCGGCGAGACCTTCGCCAGCGCCGCCACCTCGTCGATGGTGGTCGCGCGGCTGGTGCGGCGGACCGATTTCCTGACCTTCTCCAAGCGTGGCCTCTTCAAGTGGGTGGCGAACCTGCACGATGCACACAACCCGCTGCGATAACGCAAGCGCCCGCTGCGTGCACGACGATGCGACGCATGGTACCGGGAAGCAGGCAGAGCGGCGATACGCCGCCGTGTACGTGGATGTCGATGGAGCACGCTGCATGAGCGCGCGTGCAACGGAGCGTTGCATGGCGTATTGCGGTGGGTTGGCACGTCCATGGTTGCTGGCGGTGCTGCTGCTATCCGGCTTGGTGCTGGCCAGTGCCAATGCGCGCGCCGAAGACGGCTACGACTTATGGTTGCGCTACCACCCGCTGGCCAACGCGGCGCAAGTACGCGGCAATGCGAGCGAATTGATCGTCGCCGGCGACTCGCCCACGTTGCAGGCCGCACGCGACGAATTGCAGCGCGGGCTGTCGGGCCTGCTTGGTGCTGCGCTGCCGTCGTCCGCCAATGTCACGCGCGATGGTGCGGTCGTGCTGGGTGCAGCCACCGCGCCACAGATCGCGGCATTGCACCTGCAGACCACCGGCCTGGGCCGCGACGGCTATCTGATCCGCAGTGTCCGCGTGGACGGGCATCGCGCCACCGCCATCGTCGGCGGCAGTGATGTCGGTGCGCTGTATGGGGCATTCCACCTGCTGCGCCTGCTGCAGACCGGTCAATCGCTGGCCGCGCTGGACCTGCGCGAGTCGCCGCGGCTGCAGCTGCGCCTGCTCAATCACTGGGACAACCTGGACGGGGTGGTCGAGCGCGGCTATGCCGGTGCGTCCCTGTGGAACTGGCAGACCCTGCCCGGGTATCTGGATCCGCGCTACACCGACTATGCGCGCGCCAATGCATCGCTGGGCATCAACGGCAGCGTGCTCAACAACGTCAATGCCAAGGCCTGGAGCCTGACGCCGCAGTACCTGGACAAGGCGGCGGCACTGGCCAGCGTGTTTCGTCCCTATGGCATCCGGGTGTTTCTCAGCGCGCGCTTCAGCGCGCCGATCGAGATCGGTGGCCTGACGACCGCCGACCCGCGGGATCCGCAGGTACAGCGGTGGTGGCGCGACACCGCCGACGCCATCTACGCGCGCATTCCGGATTTTGGCGGTTTCCTGGTCAAGGCCAATTCCGAGGGCCAGCCCGGCCCGCAGGACTACGGGCGCAGCCATGCCGATGGCGCCAATCTGCTGGCCGATGCGCTGGCACCGCATGGCGGGGTGGTGATGTGGCGCGCGTTCGTCTATTCGCATGAGCAGCCGGACGATCGCGCCAAGCAGGCGTATAGCGAGTTCCTGCCGCTGGATGGCCGGTTCCGCGACAACGTGATCGTGCAGGTCAAAAATGGTGCCATCGACTTCCAGCCGCGCGAGCCATTCCATCCACTGTTCGGCGCGATGCGCAAGACGCCGTTGATGCCGGAATTCCAGATCACCAAGGAGTATCTGGGCTTTTCCACCCACCTGGCCTACCTGGGCACGCTGTTTGCCGAAACCCTGCAGGCCGACACCTACGCGCGCGGCAAGGGCTCGACAGTGGCCAGCAGCGTGGATGGCAGTTTGTTCAAGGATGCCGGCCGCACGCGGCTGACCGGTATCGCCGGGGTGGCCAACATCGGGGCGGACCGTAACTGGAGCGGCTCGGTCTTCGACCAGGCCAACTGGTACGCCTACGGGCGGCTGGCGTGGAATCCGCAGGCGTCGCCGCAGGCCATCGCGCAGGAGTGGGTGCGCATGAGCTTCTCCAACGATGCCGACGTGGTGACGCCGGTGGTCGACATGCTGCTGCGCTCGCGCGAGGCGGTGGTGGACTACATGACCCCGCTCGGCCTGCATCACCTGATGGGGCGCGGCCATCACTACGGCCCGGCACCCTGGGATGCAGGCAGCGAGCGCCCGGACTGGGACCCGGTCTACTACCACCGCGCCGACCGCAACGGCATCGGCTTCGATCGCAGTGCCGGCGGCAGCAATGCGGTGGCGCAATACGCCAGGCCGGTGGCGCGCGTGTTCGGCGATGTGCAGCGCGTGCCGGAGCGTTACCTGCTGTGGTTCCACCATGTGCCCTGGGAGCACCGCATGGCCTCCGGACGGCCGCTGTGGGACGAGCTGGTATGGCATTACGACCACGGCGTGGACGAGGTGCGTGCGATGCGCGCGACCTGGCAGGGCCTGGCCGGCAGAATCGATGCACCGCGTTACCGGCAGGTGGCCAGTTTCCTGGCGATCCAGCAGGACGAAGCGCAATGGTGGCGCGATGCCAGCATCGCCTACTTCCAGAGCGTGTCCGGGCGGCCGTTGCCTGCCGGCACGGCGCCGCCGGCGCATCCGCTGGCGTATTACCAGGCATTGAAGTTTCCGTATGCGCCGGGAAATCCGAAATGAGCGTGCGTACGCTGCTGGCCGTCATGGCAGCGCTGCTGCCGCCCCTGGCGCACGCGGCCGATGCGCCGCTGCTGCATGCGCTGTTTCAGGAGCATGTGGTGCTGCAGCGCGATGCGCCGATCCGGGTGTGGGGCGATGCGGCCCCGGGCGCGCGCGTGCGCGTGCAACTGGATACGCAGCAGGTGCAGGCACGCGCAGACCGGCAGGGCCGTTGGGAAGCGCGCCTGCCTGCGCACGCCGCCGGCGGCCCGTACACCTTGAGCGCACGCACCGGCACGGGCGTGACGCAGCAGGTCAACGACGTGCTGATCGGCGATGTGTGGCTGTGCTCGGGCCAATCGAATATGGAATTGCCGGTGCATCGCACGCTGGATTCACGCAGCGAGATCGCCGATGCCGACAACCCGCGCATCCGCATGTTCAAGGTGCCGGCGCAGTCCAGCCCGACGCCGCAGCGCGGCTTCGGTGGCGCTGCCGCGTGGCAGCGCACCACGCCGGAGACGGTGAAGGAGTTTTCTGCCGCCTGCTATTACTTCGCACGTGAGTTGCAGAAGACCGTCGATGTGCCGATGGGCCTGATCAACGCCTCCTGGGGCGGCTCGCAACTGCAGGCCTGGATCGGCGAGACAGCCTTGCGTGCCGCCGGCGACGATGGCCCGGCACTGGATGTGCTGGCGCGGTACGCCGTCGACCCGGTGGACGCGGCGCCGCGTTGGGCCGCGCTCTGGGAAGCCTGGTGGCAGGCGCACGGCCAAGGCGAGCCCTGGCAGGCGGATGCGCCCGGCGCCTGGCAAACCGCACCGGCGGCATTGGGCGCGTGGGACGACTGGGGCGTGCCGCAGCTGGTCGGCTTCAACGGCATGGTCTGGTACCGCACCAGCGTGGAGCTGACGCAGGCGCAGGCCGCGCAGGACGCCAGCCTGCTGCTCGGCCCGGTGGACGAGCTGGACCAGACCTGGGTCAACGGGCGCGGCGTGGGCAGCAGCTACGGCGCCGATCAGCCGCGCCGCTACCGCTTGCCGCGCGGGCGCCTGCACGCCGGGCGCAACAGCATCGTGCTCAATGTGCTCAACACCTATCGGCGTGGCGGGCTGCTGGGCGATGCGCCATCGCGTGCGCTGCAGTTCGCCGATGGCAGCACGCTGCCGCTGGATGCACCCTGGCAGTACCGCATCGTGCCGCCGCAACTGGGCTCGCCACCGCGCGCGCCATGGTCGTCGGCGGCCGGGCTGACCACCTTGTACAACGGCATGATCGCCCCGCTCGGCCAGCTCGGCCTGCGTGGCGTGCTGTGGTACCAGGGCGAATCCAACGCCGGCGATGCGATGCATTACCCTGCGCTGCTGCAGGCGTGGCAGCGCGACTGGCGGCAGCGCTTCGGTGCGCAGTTGCCGCTGCTGATCGTGCAACTGGCCAACTATGGCGCGCCGCCCACGCAACCGGTGGAAAGCGGCTGGGCGCAGCTACGCGAGGCGCAGCGCCGCTTCGTCGCCGACGATGCGCATGCCGGCCTGGCGGTGGCCATCGACATCGGCGACCGCTACGACATCCATCCGGCCAACAAGCAGGAACTTGGGCGACGCCTGGCACGCGCGGCGCGGCATGTGGTGTATGGCGAGGCGATGGCGCCCTCCGGCCCGGTGCCGCGTAGCGCGCAACGCGAGGGCGATGCCATCCGCGTCGCCTTCGACGATGTGGATGCGGCATTGCGGAGCTATGGCAACGACGCACCGATCGGCTTTGAAGTCTGCGCTGCGGCAGCCGACAGTTGCCGCTACACCAGCGCCACGCTGCAGGGGCGCGCTGTCAGCCTGCGCCTTCCTTCGGGCATCGCCGCCACGCGCGTGCGCTACTGCTGGGCCGACAGCCCGGTGTGCACCCTCTACGACCGCAGCGGCCTGCCGGCCGGCCCGTTCGAACTTCCTGTCACCGCCCACCTTTCCCCATGAGGCAGACCCCGATGTCACAGACCCCCGATTCCCCCGCCCCGCTGCAAGGCTCGGCCCGCGATCGCGAGATCGTCGAGGCGCGCGTCATCGTCACCTGCCCCGGGCGCAACTTCGTCACCTTGAAGATCCGCACCCGCTCGGGCATCACCGGGCTGGGCGATGCCACGCTCAACGGCCGTGAGCTGGCCGTGGCGGCGTACCTGCAGGAACACCTGGTGCCGAACCTGATCGGCCGCGACGCCGGCCGCATCGAGGACATCTGGCAGTTCTTCTATCGCGGCGCGTACTGGCGCCGCGGCCCGGTGACGATGAGCGCCATCGCCGCGGTGGACGTGGCGCTGTGGGATATCCTGGGCAAGATGGCCGGCCTGCCGTTGTATCAGCTGCTGGGCGGGCGCTCGCGCGAGGGCGCGCTGGTGTACGGCCATGCCAATGGCCGCGACATCGCCGAAACCAGCGATGAGGTGGGCCGTTTTCGCGAGCGGGGTTTCATCGCCATCCGCGCGCAGTGCGGCGTGCCCGGCATCAAGAAGACCTATGGCATTTCCAGCGGCGGCAAGCCGTACGAGCCGGCCGAAAGCGAACTGCCGACCGAAACGGTGTGGTCCACGCCGCGCTATCTCGGCGTGGTGCCCAAGCTGTTCGAGCAGCTGCGCAGCGACCACGGCGACGAGATCGAACTGCTGCACGACGCGCATCACCGGCTCACCCCGATCGAGGCCGCGCGCCTGGGCCGCGACCTGGAACCATACCGGCTGTTCTGGCTGGAAGACGCCACGCCGGCAGAAAACCAGCGTGCGTTCGAAGTGATCCGCCAGCACACGGTGACGCCGCTGGCGGTAGGCGAGGTGTTCAATTCGCTCTGGGATTGCAAGCACCTGATCGAGCAGCAGTTGATCGACTACATCCGCACCACCATCGTCCATGCCGGCGGCATCACCCACGTGCGCCGGCTGGCCGATTTCGCCGCCCTGCACCAGGTGCGCACCGGCTTCCACGGTGCCACCGACCTGTCGCCGGTGTGCATGGGCGCGGCCCTGCACTTCGACACCTGGGTGCCCAACTTCGGCATCCAGGAATACATGTTCCACTCCGACGAGGCCAACGCGGTGTTCCCGCACGATTACGTGTTCCGCGACGGCCGCCTGCATTGCGGCGAAACACCCGGGCATGGCGTGGACATCGATGAGGCCCTGGCCGCCAAGTACCCGTACGTGCCCAAGCAGTTGCCGGTGGCGCGGCTGGAAGACGGCGCGATGTGGGACTGGTGATGCGGGCCGTCATGGGCGCCCATGCAACGCGCGCAGATGCAGCAGATGCAGGCGCTGTGCAGCGGCCAGACGAGCCTGGCCGCTGTGCGCAACCCGCATCTGCAAGGCCGGCACTGCGGCTTCTGCGTGCCGCCTGCGCTCCCCTGGTGCCGGCGCACGAGGCCTGGTTGGTGGCTGTCATCGCCATCGCCGCGCCCGCCACGGCACGAGCGCAGGCCGCTGTCGCCTTCGACTGGTTCGCCTCTCGCGGCAACGAGGCGGTGTTGGCCATGCTGTTGCCGGCCATGACCGCAACCCGGTGCTGGCCGGGTACCACCCGGATCCCGGCGTGACGCGCGTGGCCGATCGCGATGGCCTGGCAATCGCCACACCGCAACGACGCTGCAGGCATGCTCCGCACCACACCGGCCGGCGCCTTCGTCGGCAGCATGATCGGGCCGTTTGCCCAGCTGGAACCGCACCGCACCCAGGAGGACTGACCATGCATTCGCACCCCGCCCACCTCGCCGCCGCCCCACGTCGCCCACTTATGCGCGGCTTACTGCTGGCGATGGCGCTTGCCGCCACCGGCACCCAGGCCGCAACGCCGCCGCCATACCTGGACACCCAGCGCCCGTTCGACGCGCGCGCGGCCGACCTGGTGGCGCGCATGACGCTGGAGGAAAAGGCCGCGCAGATGCAGAACGCCGCCCCGGCGATCCCGCGCCTGCAGGTGCCCGCATACGATTGGTGGAACGAGGCGCTGCACGGCGTGGCGCGTGCCGGCGGCGCCACCGTGTTTCCGCAGGCGATCGGCCTGGCGGCCACCTTCGACACCCCGCTGATGGCCGAGGTGGCCACCGCCATCGGCGACGAAGCGCGCGCCAAGCACCACGCGTTCCTGGCGCGCGGCGAGCACAAGCGCTACCAGGGGCTCACCTTCTGGTCGCCCAACATCAACATCTTCCGCGACCCGCGCTGGGGCCGCGGGCAGGAAACCTACGGCGAAGACCCGTTCCTCACCGCGCGCATGGGCGTGACCTTCGTGCAGGGCCTGCAGGCGCAGCAGGGCCCGTACCGCAAGCTCGATGCCACCGCCAAGCACTTCGCGGTGCACAGCGGCCCGGAGGCCGACCGCCATCACTTCGATGTGCATCCCAGCGAACGCGATCTGTATGAGACCTACCTGCCCGCCTTCCAGGCCCTGGTGCAGGAAGGCAAGGTCGCCGCGGTGATGGGCGCCTACAACCGCGTCAACGGCGAGTCCGCCTCGGCCAGCACGCGGCTGGAAGGCATCCTGCGCCGCGACTGGGGCTTCGACGGCTATATCGTCAGCGACTGCGCCGCGATCCGCGATATCTGGCAGAACCACAAGATCGTGCCCACGCCCGAGGCCGCCGCCGCACTCGGCGTCAGGCACGGCACCGACCTGGATTGCGGCGACACCTACGCCGCGTTGCCCAAGGCGGTGCGTGCCGGCTTGATCGACGAAGCCAGCATCGATACCGCGCTCAAGCGCCTGATGACCACGCGCATGCGGCTGGGCATGTTCGACCCGCCGGCCAAGGTGCCGTGGGCGCAGATTCCGCCCTCGGCCAATCAATCGCCGCAGCACGATGCACTGGCGCGCCGCACCGCGCGCGAATCGCTGGTGTTGCTGAAGAACGAGGGCCTGCTGCCGCTCGAACCCACGCTCAAGCGCATCGCCGTGATTGGGCCCACCGCCGACGACCCGATGTCGCTGCTGGGCAACTACTACGGCACGCCTGCTGCGCCGGTCACCATCCTGCAGGGCATTCGCGATGCCGCACCGCAGGCGCAGGTGGTCTACGCGCGCGGCAGCGACCTGGTGGAGGGGCGCGAAGACCCCAACGCCGCCGCACCGATCGACACGCGCTACCTGCGCCCGTCGCCGGATGCCAAACAGAACGGCCTCACCGGCGAGTACTTCCGTGGACGTGCGTTGGCCGGCCAGCCGGTGCTGACCCGCATCGACCCGCGCATCGCCTTCCGCTGGGACCGCAACGCACCCACCGATGATGCAGTGGGCCGCGGTGAACTGCAGGCAGACCGTGCGCTGGCCAAGGACGACTTCAGCGTGCGCTGGCATGGCCAGCTGCTGCCGCCGGTGTCGGGCAGCTACGAGCTGCAGATTGCCGCCGACGATGGCGTGCGCCTGTCTCTGGACGGCAAGCTGCTGATCGATCAATGGAGCGATGCGCCGCGCATGCGCGGTGGCAATGCCAGCGTCGCACTGGAAGGCGGCAAGGCCTACGACCTGCGTGTGGAGTATTACGAGGCCACCCGCGATGCCGGCGTGCGCCTGGCCTGGCGCATGCCCGGCGCCAAGCCGCCGCTGCAGGAGGCGGTGGACGCCGCACGCAATGCCGAGGTGGTGGTGTTCGTCGGCGGCCTCACCGGCGATGTCGAAGGCGAGGAAATGGACGTCACCTATCCCGGCTTTGCCGGGGGCGATCGCACCGACACCCGCCTGCCCAAACCGCAGCGCGAGTTGCTGCAGGCGCTGCAGGCCACCGGCACGCCGGTGGTGGCGGTGCTGACCACCGGCTCGGCACTGGCCATCGACTGGGCGCAACAGCATGTGCCCGCCATCCTGCTGGCCTGGTACCCCGGCCAGCGCGGCGGCAGCGCGGTGGGCGATGTGCTGTTCGGCCAGGCCAGCCCCGGCGGTCGTCTGCCGATCACCTTCTACAAGGAAGACGAACGCCTGCCCGCCTTCGACGACTACGCCATGCGCGGGCGCACCTATCGCTACTTCGCCGGCAAGCCGCTGTATCCGTTCGGCCATGGGCTGTCGTACACGCAATTTGCGTATTCGGATCTACGCCTTGATCGCACCACGGTTGCAGCCGATGGCACGCTCACGGCCACGGTCACGTTGAAGAACACCGGACCACGCGCAGGCGATGAAGTGGTGCAGCTGTATCTGCATCCGCTCAAGCCGCAACGCGAACGCGCCGGCAAGGAGCTGCGCGGCTTTCAACGCATCACCCTGCAGCCAGGCGAACAACGCCAGCTGCGCTTCACGCTCAAGGCGCAGGACGCGCTGCGCATCTACGACGACCAGCGCAAGGCCTACGCAGTGGATCCAGGCGCCTACGAGGTGCAGATCGGCGCCTCCAGCGCAGACATCCGCAGCAGGCAACGCTTTACCGTGACAGACAAGTAATCTCGCCCCAGACCATGGACCAAAAGCCCCTCTCCCCTCGGGAGAGGGGTTGGGGTGAGGGTACGGTCATCACGCGAACGTGGAGCACCCCACTATTTCAAACAAGACCATGCCAATCCCACAACTCTCCCTAACCACCCTTCCCCACCTACCCAAAACAACCCTGAAACCCGGCTACGATCCAGCAACAATCACCATCGGCATCGTCCATCTAGGCGCAGGCGCCTTCCACCGCGCCCACCAGGCCGTCTACATCGATGACCTGCTCGCGCAGGACCCCAGCTGGGCCATCTGCGCCGTCTCCCTGCACAGCCCGGGCGTGCGCGACGCGCTGCGCCCACAGGACGGCCTGTACACCCTCGCCCTGCTCGACGAGCACCCGCAACTGCGCATCATCGGCGCCCTCCGCGAGGTGCTGTGCGCCGCCGACGAACAAGCCGCCGTGCTCGCGCGCCTGGCCGATCCCGCCGTGCGGCTGGTCACCCTCACCATCACCGAAAAAGGCTACTGCCTGGCCGGCGACACGCTCGATCTTGCGCACCCCGACATCGCGCACGACATCGCCCACCCCGGCACACCGCGCAGCGCCATCGGCTATCTCGTCGCCGGCCTGCACCAGCGCAGGCAGCAAGGTATTGCGCCGTTCACCGTGCTCAGCTGCGACAACCTGCCCGACAACGGCAGCCTGCTGCGCCGCGCGGTGTTGCGGCTCGCCCAGCAACACGATCCAGCGCTTGCGGCGTGGATCGACCAGCACGCCACCTTCCCCCGCTCGATGGTCGACAGCATCACCCCCGCCACCGACGACGCGCTGCGCGCAAACGTGCACGCGCAGACCGGCCTGCACGACGCCTGGCCGATCCAGCGCGAGCGCTACAGCCAGTGGGTGATCGAAGACCACTTCTGCAACGGCCGCCCCGCCTTCGAGCGTGCCGGCGTGATCCTCAGCGACGACATCGCCGGCTATGCACGTGCCAAGCTGCGCCTGCTCAACGGCCCGCACTCCGCACTCGCCTATCTCGGCAGCCTGCTCGAATTGGAAACCGTCGCCGATGCCATGCGCCACCGGCCACTGGCCGCCTTCGTCGAAGCCCTGATGCGCGAAGACATCGCCCCCACCCTGCACCCGATGCAAGGCTTCGATGCGCAGCACTACATCGACGCCATCCTGGCCCGCTTCGGCAACCCCGCCATCCGCCACCTGCTCGCCCAGATCGCCTGGGACGGCTCGCAGAAGATCCCGGTACGCCTGCTCGCCGTCATCGGCGATGCGCTGGCTGCCGGGCGGCGGATCGACCGGCTCTGCATTCCACTAGCGGCCTGGTTGCAGTTCGTGCGCAGGCAGGCTGGTCATGGAGCGTCCCTGGTCGATCCGCTGAGCGAAGAGCTAAGCGACATCGGCCGCTCGGCCACCGGCGATGCTGCCCATGACATCGCGGCATTCCTCACCGTAGATGCGGTGTTCGCGCCGCTTTCCGGCGATGCGCGTTTCGTGCAGGCGCTGCACGCTGCCTACGCTGCGCTAGGCGAAGCAATGCCAGCAGAGATACAGCGGGCCATTGACTTGGGGTGATGCGTCGCCCTGCATCGCCCGATGACATCGCATGCAAAGGTCCGATGTCTGCAGGGGGCGATTGGCGGGCAGCAATGCGCAGAACACCGCCCATCGAGCTACCCGATCCACGGCCTGTTGCGGATAGGCAGGCACGCAGATGCAGCGGGCGATTGAATGCCTACTTGCCGATCACCTGCCCAATCCTGAGCAGGTTGCCGCTCTCGTCGACAAGCGCAAATTCCCGCATTCCCCAGGGCTTGTCGCCGACAGGATCGAGCCTGGGGATGCCGTGCAGCGGAAGCTTCGCCGCATGCATGGCGGCGTAGACCGCATCGACATCGCCAACCCGGATGTAGCACCCCGCATAGCAGGCAGCAGGATCCAGGTCCGGGTGCGCGAAGAAATGCAGCTCCACCTCGCCACGCGTCAGGATCGCGTAGCCTGCATCGTGCGGATGCGCATCGCCAACGAAGCCCAGCCGCCGATAGAAGGCGACGGTGCGCTCGATGGAGCGAGCCGGTAGCAGCGGAATCGTACGGTCTGGCGCCTGGGCACTGGAAGTCATCGCTTTCTCGTGGTGGGAGAACGAAGTCGCCGTCGGGCGCAACGATACGCCATATCCGACAGATCGGTTGAGCGCCGTGCCGTCCTGTCTTGACTCGCTCCAATGGCGAGTCGCAAGATCTCCTTGCTGCGGCATATTCCGCAGCCGGATTTGACAGTCCGAAAACACAAGGCGCACCAGCGCCCATTGCACGATGTCGGCGCTTTTTCTTTGCCCGATGTCATGTATGGGGCGTGCTCGCTCTATGGCGGGCGGTGTGCGGAGACCGAAAGGTCTGCCGGTACCTTGTGGCCGGTCTGTCAACCGCACACCGTCCGCCACCTTGATTGACAGCGATGTGGCGGGCCTCTCTATCGCACAAGGAGTTCGCTATGACCCGTCCCCACGTAAGCGCACCTGCACGCCCTGCATCGCCATCCAAGCGCCCTGTTGTCGCACGTACCGGATCAAGGCAGCGCTCGGTGTCCGTCGTGACCGACATGGAGTCGGCGGCAGATCCATCGCCAGCGCCCACCCCACCGTTGCGCAAGCCCGGCTTCCGTATTCCCGAGCGGGTCACCATGAGCTGCCAGCACTACGATGTGCGGCGGGCAGAAGATGTGGTCGGCTGCGCGGTGCCCAAGCTGCGGCTGTCCGGACGTTGGCTGGAGCACTGCGGTTTCGCGGTTGGCGATGCGCTGCAGGTCACGGTGGGACGCGGCGTGCTGTTGATCAGCCGCGTGGCACCTGCGCTGCCTGCGGTGAAATCACGCCGAAGGTGACGCGCGCGGGTCGAGCGCCGTCATGCGGCGCTTGCGGAACCTGCTCCCTGCATAGGAGCAGGTGCGCTTACTGCCCTGGTCCCGATTGGAGCAGGAAGCCTGCCCGATCCTGCTTGCGTTGGAGACAGAAGGCTGCCTGGGCCATCTGCACGCCAGAGCAACGTGTCTGTTCCGAGGCGGGGCAGCGAAGCAACGCCGCGTCGCGCGTGGGTCGCCAGCGGCACAAAGCGTGTTGCCTGCACCGGCATCTGCAGGGCACCGCGCGACATGACATGCTTGGCCTCATCCACGTCCCACCCCCCTCCGGTTAGGCTTACGCGCCGCATGGCCATGCGCAAGAAACACGAGTTGCCTGAGAAACCCTGCATGCACTGCGGGCGGCCGTTTCGTTGGCGCAAGAAATGGGAGCGCGTGTGGGACCAGGTGAAGTACTGCTCCGACCGCTGCCGTGGCGAAAGCAAGCGGATGCGTCCGGCTCCGTGACCGGCGCGCGGTGCGCGTTGCCGAGCAAAATCGGCCCGCGCCCAACGCCTCCCCGTCGCACACAGGTCCGTTCGCGTCGTGTTGGTGCACGACATGCAGAAGTGGCCCCTGCTCCGGCGTGATGTCCGCATCGCCACTGCTGACCGTCTGCGACAAGCTGCCGCACGCGTTGGAAGGCGCTGGCTGGGTGCGCTACCGTAGTGGCGCATCCATGGAGGTTCCTGCATGAAAATGGCTGTCTTCAGCACGCGCCCTTACGACAAGCGCTTTCTCGATGAAGCGAAACTCCACCTGGACATGGATTCTTCCGTCGAGTTCGTTTACTTCGAGGCATCGCTGGATCTGCAGACAACCGCGTTGGCGCAGGGGTGCGAAGCGGTGTGCGTGTTCGTCAACGATCAGCTCGATGCGGCTGTGTTGCAGGCACTCCATGCCAGCGGTGTGCGCGCGGTGCTGCTGCGCTGTGCTGGTTTCAACAATGTGGACCTTGCCGCGGCCACGGCGCTTGGCCTGTTCGTGGCACGCGTGCCGGCCTACTCGCCCGAAGCGGTGGCCGAGCACACCCTGGCACTGGTGATGACGCTCAACCGGCAGACGCACCGCGCCTACAACCGCGTGCGCGAAGGCAACTTCATGCTCAATGGCCTGCTCGGCCGCACCTTGCACGGCAAGACGGTGGGTTTGATCGGGCTGGGCAAGATCGGGCTGGCGACTGCGCGTATTTTCCAGGGGATGGGCTGCGACGTGCTGGGCTTCGACCCGTCTCCCACACCCGGCTTCGCCGCGATCGGGCAGCGGGTGGAACTGGAGGCGCTGTTCGCGCGCTCGGACATCGTCTCGCTGCACTGCCCGCTGACACCGGCCACGCAGCACCTGATCGATGACGCCGCGCTGGCGTCGATGAAGCCGGGGGCGATGCTGGTCAACACCTCGCGCGGTGGACTGGTGGATACCGATGCGGTGGTCCGTGCGCTCAAGTCCCGCCAGCTCGGCCATCTGGCCATCGATGTCTACGAGCAGGAAAGCGCCTTGTTCTTTCAGGACCGCTCGGGCGAGATCATCGACGACGAGGTGTTTCAGCGCCTGATGACCTTCCCCAATGTCCTGGTGACCGGGCACCAGGGCTTCTTCACCGCCGAGGCGCTGCAGGAAATCTCGGAGATCACCCTGCAGAACCTTGCCCATTTTGCGGCAGGCACCGCCTGCCCGAATCTCATCCCGATTGCCTGACCCCACGCTCCCGGCTCATCACTCGCGCAGGTCCGACCATGTGGCAACAACTGTACGACCCGCTCGGTAACGCCAATCTCTCGGCCTTGCTCGCCGCGCTGCCGGTGCTGTTCTTCCTGCTGGCGCTGACGCTGCTGCGGCTCAAGGGGCTGACTGCCGCGTCGCTGGCAGTGCTGGTCTCGGTGGCGGTGTCGTCGCTGGTGTTCGGCATGCCGATGGCCAGCATCGTGGGCGCCGCGCTGTTGGGCATTGCCAACGGCCTCTTCCCGATCGGTTTTATCGTGCTGATGGCGGTGTGGCTGTACAAGCTGGCGATCCGCAGCGGCAAGTTCGAGGTGATCCGCGGCAGCATTGCCACGGTGTCCGAAGACCAGCGCATCCAGGTGCTGCTGATCGCGTTCTGCTTCGGCGGATTTCTGGAAGGAGCAGCCGGGTTTGGCGTGCCGATCGCCATCTGCGCGGCGCTGCTGGTGGAACTGGGCTTCCGTCCGCTCAAGGCGGCAATGCTGTGCCTGCTGGCCAACGGCGCAGCGGGCGCCTACGGGGCGATCGGCATCCCGGTGCTGGTGGGCGCGCAGCAGGGCGGCGTGCGCCTGGACGAGATGTCGCTGATGCTGATCGCGCTGGTACAGGTGTGCGCACTGTTGGTGCCGGCGGGGCTGGTGGCGATGCTCGATGGCTGGCGCGGCGTGCGCGAAACCTGGCCGGTGCTGCTGTTTGTCAGCGTGGTGTTCAGCGGCGTGCAGACGTTGACGTTGTACCTGCTGGGTCCGGAACTGGTGGATATTCTCGGCCCGCTGGCCGGCATGGGCGGGTTGGCAATCTTCATGCAGGTCTGGCGGCCCAGGCGCATCTACCGCGAAGCACAGGCGCCGCCAAGCTCCACCCAGCGCTGGACACTCGCCCAGGTGCTGCGGGCGTGGTCGCCGTTCTACATCCTCACCGGCGCGATCCTGCTATGGAGCCTGCCTGCGTTCAAGGCGCTGTTTACCGCAGACGGCGCGCTCGCCGCCACGGTAATGCATCTGCCCATCGGCCTGCTCGATCAGCGCGTGCAGGAAGTGCCGCCACTGGTGGCCAGCGTGCGCACGCTGCCTGCGGTGTGGCATGTCGGTTGGCTCAACGCGTCCGGCACGGCGATCCTGATCGCCGCGGTACTCACGGTGCTGCTGTCGCCGCGCCTGACCCTGCGCTCGGCAACCGGCGAGTTGGCCCAATCGGCGAGGGAAATGTGGAGACCGCTGGCTACCGTGTCGCTGGTGATGGCGGTGGCCTATGTCACCAACTATTCCGGCGCGTCGTCGAGCATCGGTCTGGCGCTGGCGCAGGCCGGTGGCGTGTTCCCGCTACTGTCGCCGGTGATCGGCTGGATGGGGGTGTTCATCACCGGCTCTGTGGTCAACAGCAATACGCTGTTTGCGCATCTGCAGGCGGTGACGGGGGCGCAGATCGGCGTGTCCGCGCCGTTGCTGGTGGCGGCCAATACTGCGGGTGGCGTGATGGCAAAGCTGGTCTCGCCGCAGTCGATCGCCATCGCCGCCGCTGCGGTCAAGCTGGTGGGTCAGGAGTCGGCGATCATGCGCACCACCCTGGCCGCCAGCCTGGGATTGCTGGCGTATGTCTGCCTTTGCACGTGGCTGCTGTCGATGCTGCTGCACTGATGCCGGTGGCGACGCGCCGGCCGGACGAATATCCGCATTGCCCAGGCATCTTCGACTGCTTGCGGATCACTTCGCCTGCTGCCCCTGCACGGCGCCAGCGGTGCCGAACAGGCGCATCAGCACCACGACGAGCAGCACAACAAAGCTCAACTCCCACACATAGAACGCGATACCCACGTGGTCGATCATGACCTGGTGGCCCGCCTCGTTCTTGTCGAACCGGGTGGCGCGAAAGGTATCCAGCCCGATCAGGCACGCCGCTACCAACAGCGCCGCCGCCACCTTGTCCACCTTGAAGAGGTAACACAGCCACGCCAGCAAGAACAACGGATTGCTCATCCAGGCCACGCACTGGCCATCGACCACCTGCATCCAGCCAAGCAGCAGGATGACGAAGCCGCCCAGCTGATCATTGCCGCCATGCAATGCAGGCAGGCACAGCGCAACGCCGTACAGCAGGGCCGATAACACGGGTAGAAAAAATTTCACGAGCGTCCTTGTCCAGGATGAGGCGAGCGTGCCTGTGCCCTTCCGGAGCCCCGGATCGCATCTGCACGGGCGAGCTTGCCCACTATAGACAATGCGCGCGCAGCTTTCACCGGCGCCCTGCGCAACCTGCCGGTGCGTGGCGTAGTGGGCGGGGCAGCAGGGGCGTTGCTTCAAGCGTCGCCATGACATGCCCGAACCATCAGCGCACAGCTCCAGGACCCGACGCGGCCATGGCAGCCCACAGCAACAGTGCTTGTCGGCGGCGGTAAGCCATTCACTGCGGGCGGCCGCTTCACCGGCGCCAGGAGCGGGTGGGGAACGCGGTGACGTCTCGCCCGGATCGCTGCCGCGGTGCCAGCGGGCGGCATCACCCGGCACGGTAGTCTGCTGTCACGCGCGCCCGGCGAGGCGCGCGACTCGTAGCATCCGGGCCAACCGGAAGCGGCCACTCCCACGCCCGATTGCAGCTAACCCTTGCCGGCTTTTTTCGCAGCGCCCGCTCCGCCTGCCCGCTTGGCAGCGCTGCCCTTACGAGCCACGGCCATGTTGTCGACCAGGTTGGGATAGGGCCGGCCCGCTGCCTTGGCGCGCCGCCTGGCCTGGGTCTTCTGCGCTGGAGAAAGCGGGCTTGAGCGCGAGGCACGCTTGGGGTTCGGCTTGTTCCATGGCGCCGAAGCTTTGCCCTGGCTTTTCTTCGCGGTGCTGCGTGTGGCGGCGCTCTTGCTGGCCGCAGGGCGGCGGGCGGCGGGCTTTTTTGTGGCGGTCTTTTTTGTGGCTGTCTTTTTTGCAGGTGTTTTCTTCGCCGTCGCTTTCCTGACTGCGGTCTTCCTTGCTGCGGTTTTCCTTGCTGCGGCTTTCTTTGCAGCGGTTTTCTTCACAGCCGTCTTCCTGGCTGCGGTCGTGCCGTTCGTCTTGCGGGCGCCGCTCGAAGACCTGGGCTTTGGTGTCACCGCGCTACCGGCCACTGCTGTCCTGGCTGCACCTTTCCTGGCCGAAGGTTTCTTCGCGGCGGGCGTTCGGGTAGTTTTGTTTGCGGTTTTCCTTGCGGCCTTCCTCGCAGCAGTCTTCCTTGCAGTGCGTTGTGCTGCGGTCTTCCCGGCGCTGCGCGTCGTGGTATCGCTGGCTCCGGCGGCGGCCGTGCTGCTGGTGCCTGTGCCCTTTCCTGCTTTGGTCTTCGCGCTGGCTGCATCCTGCAGACGCTGGTACAGCCGCGTCGCCCAGCGCTGGCCGGCATCGCCGCCCCAGAGCAGCCAGGCAATGTAGCCTGCAGACGGCGCACTGCGATCGGCCCAGCCCTTGGCGTTCTTGTCCACGCTGTGGCGCGCGAAGTACGCATGCATGCGCCGGATGGTCTGGGTGGACAGCGACGTCTGTGCCGAGAGGTCGCGTGCACGCGCAACGCCGATCGCGGTGCCGCCACGCCCGTGCTGCTCGCGCAAGCGCAGTCCGCGTGCCGCTGCGTTGGCAACGTTCCTGGGTGGCAGTGTGGAAATCGCCTGCTTTGCTGGTGTGCGTGGCACGGGTTGCTCCTGTCGCATCGAGTTGCCGTAGTGTTCGCATGCGCCATGCTGCTGCATGTGAAGAGGCTGGCAGCCGGGCCTGCGCACGCCACACGCCGATGGAGGTGACTCGGTGACATGCAGGCAGGTCACGCGGCGCGCGCTTGCGCTGTCGCCAAGGCGAACTCTCGCCCAGCACGCACCGGCAAGCGACATCCGCCGCGCCTGGCACAGCTGCAGCTGCAGATCAGCCTGCTTGGGAAGCTGGATCGCCGTGCATGTGTCGCTACACTGGCCTGCCACGGCTATCGCAAGAGTGCTGCATGCGCCTGTTGAAGACCTCGTTCCACGCGGGCCTGCTCGCTGCCGCGATCGGCATGCTCCCCGCAGTTGCGCAGGCTGCCGACGCAGCGGCGCCGGCATCCACGCCGGGGCAATCGACACAGTCGCCCACGTGGCAGGCGCTGGGCACACGCAGCCAACCGCATGCGCGCCATGAGAACAGCCTGGTGGCCATCGGCGATCGCCTGTATCTGGTCGGCGGACGCGATCAGCGCCCGCTGGAGATCTTCGACACCCGCACGCGTCGCTGGTCGCAAGGCAGTGCGCCGCCGCTGATGGTAAGCCACGCGCAGGCGGTGGTGTCGTCGGGCAAGCTGTACTTCGTGGGCGGGTTCACCGGCGACTATCCCGAGGAAGCGTCGCTGAGCCATCTGCTGATCTACGATCCGCGCACCGACCGCTGGCAGGTGGGGCCGGAGATTCCCAAGCATCGCCGCCGCGGCGCGGCAGGCGCGGTGGAGCACGACGGCGTGCTGTACCTGGTCGGCGGCAATACGCGCGGCCATATGAGCGGTTATGTGCCATGGCTGGATGCCTTCGACACCAGAACGCAGCAATGGACCCAACTGGCCGATGCGCCGCACGCGCGCGACCATTTCCATGCGGTGGTGCTCGACGGAAAACTCTACGCCGCCGGTGGCCGCAGGTCGGCGCATGAAAGCGGCAATACCCTGGCGCAAACGATTCCCGACGTCGATGTGTATGACCTCCAGCGCGGTACGTGGTCGGTAGCACCGGCCGCGCTGCCGACGCAGCGCGCAGGCGCTGCGGCCATCGCACGCAATGGCCGCCTGCTGGTCATCGGTGGCGAGAGCATGCGGCAGGTCAAGGCGCACGACGAGGTGGAAGCCTATGACCCAGCCGCATCCACCTGGACGACGCTGGCAGCATTGCCGCAAGGGCGGCATGGCACCCAGGTTGCCGCCGTCGGCGACGATCTGTACATCGTTGCGGGCAGCGGCAACCGTGGCGGCGGGCCGGAGCTGGATGATGTGTTGGTGTCGGGTGGGGCAGAAGCCACACGCTAAGCGAGGTGGGCTGCATCCGAGCCGGATCGCAGTCTTGGCTCGAAGGGAAAGCGACTTGTCGTGCGGGTCTTTCGGTAACGCTCCATCGCGGCCAGGGCCGCTCCTACAGGGGCGGCGACTGGATCAGCTGAGGTCCCGATCGACGCTACCTTGCAAACTCCAGGCCACGCGCCTTGACGCGCACCCGCGTCAGCATCGCGTGCGAGGTCATGTAGAGGGTATGGCCGTCGTCGCCGAAGGCGCAATTGGAGATGGCTTCGCCGGTTTCGATGCGGCCCAGCCGGCGGCCATCGGGGGCGAACACGATGACGCCGCCGGGGCCGGTGGCGAACAAGTGGCCGTCGGCGGAAACCGCCATGCCGTCGGGCAGGCCGGGCGCGTCCTTTGCAACCAGATCGGAGGCGTCGGCGAACACGCGCTTGCCGGTCACCGCACCGTCGGCGTCGAGCGCGTAGGCCATCCAGATCGGGCGCTGCGGATCGGAGTTGGCCACATACAGGGTGCGCTCGTCGGGCGAGAGCGCAATGCCGTTGGGAAGGCTGAGGCTGTCATCGAGCAGATGCACGCTGCCATCGGTATCCAGGCGATAGACGCCGTTGAAGCGCAGCTCCTTGACCGGCGAATCGTTCATCCCTTTGAGACCATACGGCGGGTCGGTGAAGAACACCACGCCATCGCTGCGGCGGACCAGATCGTTGGGGCTGTTGAAACGGTGGCCTTCGAACTGCGTTGCCAGCGGCGTCTTCTTGCGCGTGGCCGGGTCGAGCCTGGCGACGATGCGCGTGCCGGAATCGGCCAGCAGCACGGTGCCGCCCGGTTCGGCATACAGCCCGTTGGCGCCGGCCTCGCGTAAGGTCGCCTGCTCCGGGCCGCTATAGCCGGAGGGCGACAGGAACACCGACAAGCCGGCATCTTCGGACCAACGATAGAGCTTGTTTTCCGGCACGTCGGTGAACAACAGATAGCCGCCCTTGCGCACCCATGCGGGGCCCTCGGACCAGGTAAAGCCTTCGGTAAGCTTCTCGATGCGCGCGTCGCTGGCGACCACGTCGCTGAAGTTGCGATCGAAGGTTGTCAAATGCCCGATCGCGGGAAAGCGCAGCGGGGGCACCTCCTTCCTGGTGCAGGCGGCGAGGATCGCCAGCAGCGGAACGGCCAACAGCAGATAGGGCGGTAAGCGCATCGGTCAGTCCAGTAACGAAGTCGAGCCATGATGCCACCATGCGTGTGCAGGTTTGCTGCGCACGCTGGCGACCACGCTAGCGCCCGCCAGCCGCCGCAGGCACTGCCAGCACCGCACGCAAGGCCGGCTTGGGCTGGTGCTGGCGATCGAACAGCAGCGGATAATTGGTACGCCCCGGCACGGGGTAGTCGTTCTTCCACGACATGCCGTCGGTGACGCCCCAGACACTGACGCGGGCGAGCTTGTCGCGCTTGCGCCAGAACAGCGCGAACAACTCGGCGTAGCGATCACGCAGTTGCGCCTGCACCTCAGGTGGCAAGCCATCGCGATAGGGGTCGAGAAAGCGCTTGAATTCCGGCAACTGGAACTGCGTGTGCGCAAGCCCGGTGCCGATGACCTGGCCTTCCCGGGTGAGCGGCAGCACGTCGATATCCAGCTCGGTGATCATGACCTTGATGCCGAGCGCGGCGTAGGCATCGATGGCGTCTTCGATGTCGCGCAGGCTGGGGTAGTTGAGCCCCCAGTGTCCCTGCATGCCGACGCCGTCGATACGGATGCCGGCCTGCTGCAGCATCCTGACCATCCGCACGATCCCGTCGCGCTTGCTCGGCCGCCATGCGTTGAAATCGTTGTAGTAGAGCTGCGCATCCGGTGCATAGCGCTGGGCAAAGGCGAAGGCGTTACGCACCACGGTGTCGCCGTCGCCGACCCGCTGCACCCAGTTGGTGGAACGATAGCTGCCGTCTTCGTCGATGATCTCGTTGACCACGTCCCAGGCCTGCACCTTGCCGGCATACCGCCCTGCCACCTGCGCGATGTGCGCGCGCATGCGCTCCAGCTGCGCATCGGCGGTGTTGGGCTTGCCCTGTGCATCGACGAAGAACCAGTCCGGCGTCTGGTTGTGCCAGACCAGCGTATGGCCGATCACGAACATGTCGCGACGGCGGCCGTAGGCGACGAAGGCATCGGCGGCGCTGAAGTCGAACACGCCCGGACGTGGCGCAAGCACTTCAGCCTTCATCACGTTTTCGGCGGTGATGGCGTTGAAGTGGCAGGCGACCAGCACGGAAGAGGCGGCATCCTTGCCGGAGACGATGTCCGCATTGACGGCGGTGCCGATCAGGAAGCCGTCGGCATAGGCACGCTGGAGCGACGTGCTGCGGGTGTCGCAGGCTGCCAAGGCTGGCAGTGCGGCGATGGTGCCGATGGCAGCGAACGCGATGCCCAGGCATGTTGCTGCGCGCGTACTGTTTTCTTGCATGACAGGCTTCCTGATCGGATGCGTGTTCTGTTCTCTTCGCGGGTGAACGTGAATGGCAATGCGCGCCAATGCTCGATTGCAGCTTACGTGTGGCCAGGTGCGTTTGAATCCAGCAGCCGCGCTAGCGCTATCGGTAGCGCGGTTGCATCGATCGTATCTGCTGGGTGCGAGCACCTCATCGCTATCCGAACGCGACACCTCACATGCACGCCTCACGCAAGTGCCAAGCAGCAGACCCATCACTCCACCACCACCTGCGCACTGGCCGCTTGCAAGGTATCGGATTCGACGTGGACCGTGATCGTGCCCGGCGCGCCGGCCTTGCCACGCACGATCGCCAGGCATAGCCCGTTGAAGGCGTTGCGTTGCGGCGAGACGAACGATTCCAGATTGGTCGGATCGCCGTTGTCGGTGGCAACCAGCTCGCCCGGTCCTTCGATGCGGAAACGTAGACGATCGCCCGCGGTTGGTGCAGGGCGTCCGGCGCGATCGAGCAAACGCACGGTGACGAAACTCAGATCCTGCCCGTCGCCACGGATGTTGCTGCGGTCTGGCGTCACCTGCATGCGCGCGGCGCTGCCGGCGGTCTGCACACGGTCGCTGGCCCAGGGTTTGCCGGCCTTGTAGGCCTGCACGCGCAGCTCGCCGGGGTGGTAGACCACATCGTCCCAGCGCAGCCGGTAGTGCAGCGGGCCCTTGCGCTTGCGCCCCTGCGACACGCCATTGACGAACAGCTCGGCCTCGTCGCCGGAGGTGAACACATGCACCGGCGTGACCTGGCCCTCGCGGCCGGGCCAGGTCCAGTGCGGCAGCAGATGCGCCATCGGCAGGTCGGGGCGCCAACGTGACTGATACAGCCAGTAGCGATCCTTGGGAAAACCGGCCAGATCGAAGATGCCCGAGTAGGAACTGCGCGAGCTGTAGTACGGCGTGGGTTCGCCCAGATAATCGAAACCGGTCCAGACGAATTCGCCGGCAACATACCGATGCTGGTCCTGTGCCGCGAACACCTTGTCGGCGCTGGAGCCGAAGTCCACCGCATGCAGCTCGTAGGCGCTGACCTGGTGCGCGACCGAGTCGCCGCCGCGCCCGTCGCGCACCGGCGCGCTGCTGTCCGGCGTCACCGGAAACAGATACACGCCGCGGCTGCTCAAGGCCGAGGCGGTCTCGCTGCTGAGAATCGCTTTGTGCGGAAACTTGCCATGGAACGCCGGATACTGCGGTTGTTTGCGAATGCGTTCGGTACCTGCGAATTCCGGCGTATCGCGAATGCCTTCGCCCTGGTAGTTGAGGCTGATGACATCCAGCGCAGCCGGTAGCGGCATGTCCGGGGAGGCGTAGTTCATCGCCACCGTGGCCGGGCGCGAGGGGTCTTCCTCATGCACGATCGCGTGCAGTGTGCGAGCGATCGCCGCGCCCTGCTCGCCGGTGTATTGCTCGCCGACTTCGTTGCCAACGCTCCACAGCATCACCGAGGGATGATTGCGGTCGCGTCGCAGCATCGCGCGCAGGTCCGGCTCGTGCCATTGCGGGAACACCAGGTGGAAATCCAGCGGGGTCTTCTTCATCTGCCAACTGTCGAACACCTCGTCCACCACCAGCAGGCCCATGCGATCGGTCAGTTCCAGCAGTTCCGGCGCGGGCGGGTTATGGCTCATGCGGATGGCATTGGCGCCCATCTGCTGCAGCAACTGCAGCTGCCGCTCTGCGGCGCGCACGTTGAACGCCGCGCCCAGCGCGCCGAGGTCGTGATGATTGTTCACGCCGCGAATGGGCACGTGTTCGCCGTTGACCAGCAGACCCTTGTCGGCATCGAGCACGATGCTGCGGATGCCGAACGGCGTTTCGTAGCGATCCACCACGTGCCCGTCCTGGCGGACCTCGGTCACTGCGACATAGCGATGCGGGCGCTGGGTGGGCGGCGGGCCCCAGAGACGTGGATGGTCGATCTGCGTGCTGCCCTGCACGCGTGCGCTCCCACCCGCGGCAACCGCAACCTGCATGGCCGCAATGCGCGCAACCGGCTCGCCACTGCGCGTGCCGTGCGCAACGTCGAGTACATAGATCGCGGTGCTCACCTGCGCCTGCACCGCACTGCGGGCGGCATTGTCCAGCGTGACTGCCAGCTGCACCTGCGCCCTGTCGGCAGACACCTGCGGCGTGGTCAGCTGCGTGCCCCAGTGCGCGACATGCAGCGGCGCGGTCCTGGTCAGCCAAACATGGCGATACAGCCCGCCACCGGGATACCAACGCGCCGAGTCGGGCGGGTTGTCCAGGCGGATCGCCAGCTGGTTGCTGGCGCCAGACACCACGTACGGGCTCAGGTCCACGCGCCAGGAGCTGTAGCCATACGGCCAGCCGCCGACCAGCTTGCCGTTGAGCCAGACCGTGGCATAGGCCATCGCACCATCGAGACCCAGAAACAGCGAGCGGCCGCGATCGCCGGCCGGAATGTCCAGCGTCTTGCGATACCAGCCCACGCCCCAGCTCGGCAGGCGCCCCATGCCGCCGTACGGGCCATCGGCCAGAAACGGCCCGGCGATGGCCCAATCGTGCGGCAGATCCACGCGCTCCCAGCCGCTGTCGTCGAACTGCGGCTGCACGAAGGCCACGTTGCTGCCCGGATGCCCGGGCGGGCGGACGTGGCGGTTGGCCGGATCTGCAATCAGCGCATTGGCCGTGGGCAGGATCCACGGCTTGAGCCCGCGTGTTGCGGCGGCATCGAGGTGCTGCGCCTGCTCGGGCCGGGCATCGGCCGCCTTGCCGTCTTCGCTGCGTAGCACCTGCGGGCGGACGTCGTAATCCAGGAGTTGGCGATTGCCGGGAGGGTCGCCGCGATGGAAGCGCCATTGCGCGTTGAGCGAGACCCGCTCACGTGGCAGTTCGGCAGGTGCCGGTGGTGCTGCCAGCGCGGGCATGACGATGAAGATGCAGAGCATTGCCGCACGTGCAAGGCGCGCGCAGTCTCGGAAATCGTGCATCACCGGTGCGTGCCTGCCGGCACGCGTCATGGCACGGCACCCTTCTGCCGTCTATGCACGCACGGCATATCCGCCCTTCGTGCACGTGTGGGCATCGCTGCCTGCTGCCTCACCCACCTTCACAGGTGGTAGGCCCGCTTGGGCAAGCGGTAGGCCAGATCGATCGCCACCTCGAACGCCTCATCCTCATCCAGACGGTGCTCGGCAACCAGCCTGGCAAGAAACGCGCTGTCCACGCGCCGCGCCACATCATGGCGTGCCGGGATCGACAGGAAGGCGCGGGTGTCGTCGTTGAAACCCACGGTGTTGCAGAAGCCGGCGCTGGCCAGGGTCTGCTCGCGGAAGCGCCACATGCCCTCCGGCGCGTCATGGAACCACCAGGCCGGGCCCAGCAACAGCGACGGGTAATGCCCGGCCAGGGGCGCCAGCTCGCGGCTGTAGCTGGTCTCGTCCAGGGTGAACACGATCAGGCGCAGGCGCGGATCGTTGCCGAAGCGATCCAGCAGCGGCTTGAGCGCGTGCACGTAGTCGGTGCGCATCGGAATATCGGCGCCCTTGTCGCGCCCGAAGGCCTGGAACAGCTGCCGGTTGTGATTGCGGAAGCAACCCGGATGCAGCTGCATCACCAGGCCATCGTCCAGGCTCATCGCCGCCATCTCGGTCAGCACCTGCGCGCGGAACAGCTCTGCCTGCGCGGGTGTCGCCGCACCACGCACGACCGTCTCGAACAGGCGCTGCGCCTCGGCCGGCGGTAGATCGGCGGTGGCCGCACTGGGGTGGCCGTGGTCGGTCGACGTCGCACCGTGCGCGGCAAAGAACGCACGGCGCTGCCGGTGCGCACGCAGATAGCCCTGCCAGGTCAGCACATCTTCGCCGGTCAGGGCGCCGAACTGCTGCAGCGCGCCGGCGAACTGTTCGTGTTCGGGGTCGACCACCGGGTCCGGCCGGTACGCGGTGAGCACGCGTCCCTTCCAGCCGCTGGCGCGAATGGCCGCGTGGTGCTGCAGCGTGTCCAGCGGCGACTCGGTGGTGGCGATCACCTCGATGTTGAAACGCTCGAACAAGGCCCGCGGGCGAAACGCCGCTGTCTGCAAGGCGGCGGTGATGTGGTCGTAGTAATGATCGGCAGTGCCGGCATCCAGCCGGATGCGCAGGTCGAACACGTCATGGAAGACATGATTCAACCACAACGCTGACGGCGTACCGCGCAGCAATGTGTAGTGCGCGGCGAACACGCGCCACGCCGCGCGCGGATCCACCGCCGCGCGCGACCCGTCGGCCCGCGGGATGCCCAATGCGTCCAACGCGATGCCCTGGCTGTAGAGCATGCGGAACACGTAGTGGTCCGGCACCAGCAACAGCTCGGTGGCATTGGCGAATGGCGCATCGGTGGCGAACCATGCCGGGTCGGTATGGCCGTGCGGGCTGATGATCGGCAGTGCGGAAATCTGCGCATACAGACGGCGCGCGATCGCGCGCGTGCCGGGGTCGACGGGCAGCAAGCGGTCGTCGTGCAGGGTCAGGGGCGAAGGCGTGGACATGGAATCAATGCACCAAAAGAGACTGAGAACGAAATCCAGCGGCCGCCCGTGTCATGGCGCGGGCGTGCCGGGATGGCTGGCAACGTAATCGCGCAGCCAGGTCAGCGCCGGCCGTTCGCTGCCATCGGCACGGATCAGGTACGCCGCTTCCTTGTCGCGCCACAGGCCTGGACGAAAGCCCCACAGCGTGATGCCGCGTACGCCGGGGTGCTCCCAGAACACCGGGAACACGCGTTGGTAGTCGGCCAGCTGCTGCGCATCGCTGGGGCCGTCCAGATCGAACTCGGTGATGTAGATCGGCAGGCCGGTCGCGGCCAGTGCATCGAGATTGGCACGATGCACCGACATCGCAACGTTCGGGGTGGTTTCAAAGGCATGCTCCTGCACGCCGATCGCATCGACCAGCTGCTCGCGCTGCAGCAGCTGCACGATCTGCAGGTACTTCTGCGTGGCCTGGGCGCTGTTGGTGATGCTGTAGTCGTTGATCATCAGCCGCGCACGCGGAAAGTGCTGGCGCGCCAGCCGGAACGACTGCAGCACCCATTCCCAGCCGCTGGCACCGTTGCCGCCCAGTGCCTGCAGATAATTCCCGCCGCCGGTGTCGTCCTTGCTGGGCGGGTCGTTGAGCGGTTCGTTGACCACTTCCAGCAGGTCGATGTCCGGATACCGCTGCGCAACCGCAGCAAACCACTGCGCGATCTCGCGGCGCTGCTCGGCCGGTGGCAGGGTCTTGATCCATTCCGGCTGCTGGTTGCCCCACACCATCACATGCATCTGGAACGGCATGCCGTTGGTCTTGGCCAGCTTGTAGGCGGTATCGAGCCCACTCCAGTCCATCTGGTCGCGCACTGCTTCCACACTGCCCCACTTGCCGCTGTTTTCGGGTGTGAGCTTGTTCCAGTACTGGGTGAATCCTGCCGCTTGGTGCGGGCTATAGGCGCTGCCCAGGAACTTGGACGCGCCTGACGCCAGCGGTGCGGCGTGCACCGCCGTCGCGATGCTCGCTGCGAACAACAACCCAACCGTCAGAGTGTGTCTGTGCACGATGATCACCTCAGGAAGATGCCTTGGCCGCCGGCGTGGGGTCTGCCGGCAAGTGTGCCGGTTCCAGTTGCGGCACCAGCGTGTGCACCACCGCCAGCGCCAGCAGGTAGGCCGAGCCTGCCATCAGGAACACCGGCACATAACTGCCGGTGGCCTGCAGCAGGAACCCGATGAAGGTGGCGATCAGCATGCCACCGACCGCCCCGGCAAAGCCGCCGATGCCGACCACCGTGGCCACCGCATGCCGCGGAAACATGTCCGAGGGCAGCGTGAACAGGTTGGCCGACCAGCCCTGGTGCGCGGCAGTGGCCAGGCCGATCAGGCCGACCGCCAGCCACAGATTGTCGGCGCGCGCAGCGAACACGATCGGCACCACCGAGACGGCGCAGATCAGCATCGCGGTCTTGCGTGCGCGGTTGACGCTCCAGCCGCGCGCGATGAAGCGCCCGGCGACCCAGCCACCGGCGATGCTGCCGATGTCGGCCAGCACGAAGATCACGATCAACGGCGCGCCCAGTTGCAACAGACTCAATCCGTATTCGGCATGCAGGAACTTGGGCAGCCAGAACAGGAAGAACCACCAGATCGGGTCGGTGATGAACTTGCCCAGCACGAACGCCCAGGCCTGCCGGTGCCGCAGCACCTGCAACCACGACAGCCGCCGCTGCACCGGCTCGTGCGCATCGCTGCGGATATGCGCCAGCTCTGCCGCCGACAGGCCGGGCTGCTGCTCGGGCGGGTGATAACTGAGCCACCACACCAGCAGCCAGGTGGCGCTGAGCACGCCGGTGAACAGGAAGGCCGCCTGCCAGCCCCAGGCGGTGGCGATCAGCGGCACCAGCAACGGCGCGACGATGGCACCGATGTTGGAGCCGGAATTGAAGATGCCGGTGGCCAGGGCGCGCTCGCGACGCGGAAACCACTCGGCCACCGTCTTCAACGCGGCGGGGAAGTTGCCGGACTCGCCCAGCCCCAGGAAGAAGCGCGCGATCGCAAAGCCCACCACGCTGGTGGCCAGCGCATGTCCCATCGCCGCCAGGCTCCAGATGCCGATCGCCAGCGCGTAGCCGACGCGCGTGCCGAAGCGGTCGATCACTGCACCGCTGCACAACAACCCCAGCGCGTAGGCGGCCTGGAAGGCGGTGACGATATAGCCGTACTGGATCTCGTTCCAGCCGATCTGGGTCTGCAGAAACGGCGCCAGCACGCCCAGCACCTGGCGGTCGACATAGTTGATGGTGGTGGCGGCAAGCAGCAGTGCGCACACGCGCCAACGCATGCGGCCCAGGCGCGCCAGCGTGCCGGCGGGCGCTGCGGCGTGCGGCAACTGGCTCATGGGCACGCGCGCCGTTGCGCTGCAGCGTGCAGCATGCGCTGGGCAATCGCGCAGCGACCACGGCAAGGCGCTGCCGCATGCCCGCAGTAGCCCGGCATCTCGCTGTCGCGTTCTTCGGTTCGATTCATCGAGCACTGCACCTGCACGAAGGTGGCCTTGCGCCACGGGTGATAGCGCTACCATTACCACGGCTTCCGGCAAAATCCATCGCGCAGTGCAGCACGCCAGTGCGTGCCGTGCAGCCGGCACGGTCTCGATCAGCGCCGTTGTTGCCCGCCGCCGCGACGCCCCGCCGCCTATGCTGCCCTGCAGCGTGATGTTCTGAATTTGGTAGCGCTAACATCCAGCGCCACTGATCGCCCGTTCTTCCCCACCGCACCATCGCCGCGCCGCTACCGGCAGCGGCACTCCCTGCGCAGGGGCGATGCGTGGGACATCTGCTCACCTGTTAGGGAAGGAATTACGGTGAAGAACAGCTACGCACGAACCGCGTTGTCCTGCGCGTTGGGGTCCATCCTGCTGGGCATGGCCAGCACTGCCGCCTGGGCACAGTCCAGCGACGCCAGCAGCGCCGCAGCTGCCGCACAATCGCCACCGGCCACTGCTGCCGGCGGCGATGCGGTGACCCAGCTCGATACCGTCACCGTCTCCGGCTACCGACGCAGCATCCAGTTCTCCACCGATGCCAAGCGCGACTCGGTCGGTTTTGCCGACACCGTGTTTGCCGAGGACATCGGCAAGTTCCCGGACATGAATATCGCCGAGTCGCTCAACCGCATCCCCGGTGTGCAGCTCTCGCGCGACGTCAATGGCGAGGGCTTGAACATCGCCATCCGCGGCCTGGGCACCAGCTTCACCAAGACCACGCTCAACGGCGCCAGCATCGCCACCGCCTCGATCGGCCTGAACGCGCAGAACCAGAACCGCGAAGTCGATCTGAACCTGTTTCCCACCGAGTTCTTCACCCAGCTCACCGTGAGCAAGACGCCCACCGCCAGCATGCTCGAAGGCGGCGTCTCCGGCGTGGTGGACATGCGCAGCGCGCGCCCGTTCGATCGCCCCGGCGTGCACTTCACCTACCAGGCCCAGGCCGACTGGAACAGCACCAGCGAAAAGACCACCCCGCGCGGCGCCTTCATGGGCAGCTGGACCAACGAAGCAGGCACCTTCGGCGCACTGTTCGGCGTGGCCTCGGTGCGCGGCAAGCTCGGCGTGCGCGGCTTTGAAAGCGTGGGCTGGACCAACCCCGGCCTGACCTACACCCAGTGCGGCCTCACCCCGCCTGCCGGCACGCCGGCCACCAATCAACCGGCGGCCTGCAACGTCAATGGCGGCGGCAACTGGCGCATTCCCGACCGCGTGCCGGCCACCGCCGGCAGCGGCCTGACCACCGGCGAGACCATCGATGCAGCCTGGCTGCTGGCGCGCAACCCGGGCCTGGGCATCGACCAGATCAGCGACGCACTGATTCCGCGGCTGGGCCGCAGCGTCTACATGAATGGTGATCGCGACCGCGATGCCTCGGTGATGTCGCTGGAATGGCGCCCCTCCGACAGCATGCATTTCTACCTGGATACGCTGTATTCGGAAGCCAAGCGCACCACCGAGCGGATCAGCATGAATCTGATCGGCCGCAACGGCAACATGATCCCGCTGGGCATGCAGCTGGACCAGAACAACGTGGTCACCAGCGCCACCTTCGCCAATGCGCAGTACTTCCTGGAAGCGCGCCCGTACCGCGAAGAGGTCAAGTTCTGGAGCGTCAACCCGGGTGCCGAGCTGTTGTTCGGCGCGGACCAGGACATCAAGCTCAACGTGCAGGCCAATGCCACGCGCAGCTGGCTGGATCGCGAGTCCCCCAGCATCCTGGTCACTTCGCCGTTCACCACCGTGGACTATCGCAACCAGGGCGGCGACCGCCCGTCGATCAGCAGCCCGCTCGATCTCAACGACCCCAATCTGGGCTGGGGCTGGAACGGTGGCCGGGTCAATATCCAGAACGAAAAACGCATCACCCAAACCCGGGGCGGACGTGCCGACCTGCAGTTCGGCGAAGACAAGCGCAACATCAAGATCGGCGCCGCCTACGACCAGGCCGAGCGCACCATCCGCGGTTTCGACAACAGCATCGCCTGGGAGCAGGTGGTCTGCCGCGGTGGCGGCGGCAATGTGTGCAACGGCGGCCCTGGCTCGGCGGTGCCCAATGCTGCCCTGGCCGGCTATTTGCGGCCCGGTCCGGACGGCTTTATTACCGCCGATTTCAACCGCTTCCTCGGCGACACCAACTATTACGCGCTGCGCGACTCCGCCCCGGAAACCAACTCCGCCAACACCGGCGCCTCGGCCGGCGGCATCCGCGAAAAGAACTGGGGTTTCTATATCGAAACCAACGCCGAAACCGAAGTGTGGAACCGCACGCTGCGCTTCAACGCCGGCGTGCGCTACGTGACCACCGACCAGACCATCACCGGCCCGGTCACCATCAACGGCATCCGCCGCATCCAGGTGCTGGATTCGGACTACAAGGAAACCCTGCCCTCGTTCAATGCCGCCTGGGACGTGGCCGACAACGTGGTGCTGCGCCTGTCCAGCTCGCGCACGCTCACCCGGCCCGATCCCAGCGCAATGCTGCCCAACACCAACTTCAGCGACCCCTCCGCGCAGACCGCAACCCAGGGCAATCCCGAGCTGGCGCCGTATCTGTCCACCAACGTGGATTTCGGCGGCGAGTGGTACACCGGCGGCGAAGGCTATGTGGGCCTGACGCTGTTCAACAAGCGCATCAGCGGCTTCACCGTCAACGGCGTGCGGCGCATTCCCTTCAACGACCTGGGCGTACCGTACGAAAGCCTGCTGCCGATCCAGCAGGCCGGCCTGGACCAGCGCGGCGGCCCGAATGCGGCCACGGTGGACGTACAGACCCAGGTCAACGCCGACGGCGTGCTCAACATCCGCGGCACCGAGGCGATCTGGGTGCAGCCGCTGGACAGGCTGGTCGACGGCATGGGCTTCAGCGTCAACTACACGCATGTCAATCAGTCGTCCGAAGGCGAAGGCGTACCGGCGGTGGCGGTCGGCGTGGCACCCAATCTGTGGAACGGCACCGTGTACTGGGAAAAGGACGCCGCCTCGGTGCGCCTGTCCTACACCTGGAACGACGACATGGTGATCTCCGGCGCCAACCAGAACGGCATCCCGTATGCGCGCCTCAACGCCGATGCCCGCGGCCAGCTGGATCTGTCGGCCAGCTATGCGCTGGACTGGCTGCCGTCCAAGCCGCAGCTCACCCTCAACGTCACCAACATCACCGACGAACCGCTGCGCACCACCTACGCCTGGCCCAACGCCACCTACGATCTGTACGAGCCCGGCCGCACGGTCATGCTCGGCATCCGCGGCACGTTCTGAGCGTGGTCATCGACACGACCGCGCAGGCGCCAGGCGGGTGTGGCCGACCCGTGGGGAGCGCATGGCCTTGCCGCATGGCCCGCGCACCGCGTATCGCCGCCGCCTGCCCGGCGACGGCGCGCGCGGTTTTGCCGGACACTTCAGCCGCCATGCCCGCTGCCGCGATCCGGACCGATCGCGGTCGGCGGCATGGCGCGCGCCGCGGCGTTTCCCGCAGCACTCCTCGAGCCCGCCCCACCTCATGAACGATCCGTCACAACAGCTCTCCCTGCGCGAAAAGATCGGCTACAGCCTGGGCGACCTGGCGGCCAACCTGATCTTCCAGACGCTGGTCACCTTCCTGGCGTTCTTCTACACCGATGTGTTCCGCATCCCGGCGGGCGTGGCCGCCACGCTGATCTTCGTGGTGGGCATGCTTGGCGCGTTCGTGTTCACGCCCATCATCGGCATCCTGGCCGACCGCACCCGCACGCGCTGGGGCAAGTTCCGCCCGTGGATCCTGTGGACGGCAGTGCCGTTCGGTGCGTTGTCGCTGGCCGCGTTCAACACGCCCGCCCTCGGCGAGCAGGGCAAGATCGCCTACGCCTTCGCCACCTACACGCTGCTGATGCTGGTGTACGTGGCCAACAACCTGCCCTATTCGGCATTGAGCGGCGTGCTCACCGGCAGCATGGAGCAGCGCAACAGCCTGTCGGCGTATCGCTTCCTGGCGGTGACCTTCGCGCAGTTCATCATCCAGGTGTTGCTGCTGCCGCTGGTGCTGATCCTGGGCAATGGCGACAAGGCGCAGGGCTTTCGCAACACCATGGCGCTGTTCGCCGCCGTCGGCACGCTGTGCTTTCTGATCACCTTCTTCACCACGCGCGAGCGGGTGCTGCCGATCAGCGAACAACGCAGCAGCGTGCGCCAGGACCTGGGCGATCTGGTCCGCAACAAGCCCTGGCTGGTGATGCTGGCGCTGACCATCCTGGTCTTCATCAATCTCGCCATGAAGGGCGGGATGTACATCTACTACTTCAAGTACTACCTCGACGCCGCCGCGCTGGCGCAGTTCCTCGACAATGCCGGCTTCAACCGCTTTATTGCTGCAATCAACAGCGTGCTCACCGGCGCCGGCATGAGCGCGCTGCAATGGCCGCAGGACGCACCGACCTCGGCCTTCAGCGTGTTCAGCGCTGGCGGCATCCTGGCGATGATCGTGGGCATCGGCTTTTCCAAACGCCTGGCCGACCGCTACGGCAAGCGCAATGTGTTCGGCGGCGCGCTGCTGGTTTCCACGCTGTTTTTGCTGGTGTTCTACCTGTATCCGCCGGCGGCGATCGGCTGGGTGTTCGCCTCCTATGTGCTGCATGGCTTCTTCTACGGCATCACCATCCCGCTGCTGTGGGCGATGATCGCCGACGTGGCCGACTACTCGGAGTGGAAGAACCACCGCCGCGCCACCGCGATCATCTTCTCGGCGATGTTGTGCGGGCTGAAGATCGGCCTGAGCGTCGGCGGCGCCCTGGTCGCCGGCATCCTGGCGTTCTACGGCTACGACGCCGCCCTGCCGCTGCAAGGCGAAGCAGTGACAAGCGGCATTCGCCTGGCCATCAGCGTGTATGCGTCGATCCCGTTCCTGCTCGGCACCGCACTGCTGGCGCTGTACGAGATCGACAAGACGCTGGAAACCCGCATCGAACACGCGCTGGGCCTGCGCCGTCAGGCCGCACCACTCGCTTCGCCCTGACTCCCTCCTCCCACCTCATGCACAGGTACGCGCATGTCCGATGAACTGCACACCGCTGCACTGCAGGCGCTGGCGCGCACCGCCATTTCCGCACCGCTGGTCACCCACCTCTACACCGCCGACCCGTCCGCACACGTGTTCGACGGCGCGCTGTACATCTACCCCTCGCACGACATCGATGCCGGCGTAGCCTTCAGCGACGACGGCTCGCACTTCGACATGGCCGACTACCACGTGCTGCGCATGGCGCATCCGCACGCGCCGGTGGAAGACCTGGGGCAGGTGCTGCACGTGCGCGACGTGCCCTGGGCACAGCGCCAGATGTGGGCACCGGATGCCGCGCAGCGCAACGGCAAGACCTACCTGTATTTTCCCGCCAAACGTGCCGACGGCATCTTCCAGATCGGCGTGGCGGTCGGCGATGGCCCGCAAGGCCCGTTCGTCGCCGAGCCCGAGCCCATTGTCGGCACCTACTCGATCGACCCGGCCGTCCTGGCCGACGACGACGGCGCGCATTACCTGTACTTCGGCGGCATCTGGGGCGGCCAGCTGCAGCACTACCGCGACAATGTCTACGCGCCGACCCACCAGGAACCTGACGCCGCTGCGCCCGCGCTCGGCCCGCGCGTCGCCCGCCTGCGCGAGGACATGACGCAACTGGCAGAGCCCACCCGCGAGATCGTCATCCTCGACGAACACGGCGCCCCGCTCCGCGCCGGCGACCACACCCGCCGCTTCTTCGAAGGCCCCTGGGTGCATCGCCATGCGGGCCGCTACTACCTGTCCTACTCCACCGGCGACACCCACCTGATCTGCTACGCCACCAGCGACTCCCCGTACGGGCCATTCGCCTACCAGGGCGTGCTGCTCGCACCGGTGATCGGCTGGACCACGCATCACTCCATCTGTGCGTTCGAAGGCCAGTGGTATCTGTTCTATCACGACGCTGCCTTGTCGGGTGGGCAGACGCATCTGCGCAGCATCAAGATGGCAGCGTTGCAGCACGATGCCGACGGAAGGATCGCGACGATTTATCCATATGGCGAAGACGCGGTGTCGCCCTGGTGACTGCGGTTGCGTTCCTGGTTCCCGGAACGTCCACCAGCGCGTCATGACTCCACCGTCGGCGCTGACTGACACGCCCTGTCACCGCAGCGCGTTCCAGGCACGTCGTGATCTTCCCAGCGGCCGATCATCGCCCCGGCGCCAGCAGCCCCGTCACCCGGCGTTTCGGGCATGCGCAACGCGTCTGCCTGGCGCTTCAACGCGGCCATGACATGTCGAACGTTACCGTCATCCCACTGGCACGGCAGGCCAGCGTGCGCCAGTGCGGAACTGCGTCGCATGGGGTTGCATCCGGACGCATGGCACCTCCGTAGGCCCATGCACGTAGTTCTTTCAGGTGGAGATTGTCATGCGACATGGTTCGATGCTGTTGTTACTGACGCTCGCGGCTCACGGAAGTGCCAGCGGCAGCGAGTCGCGTCCCGCCCTGCCGCGCGCAGACAGCGTGGATGTACCGCGCTTCATGGGCGACTGGTACGTGATCGCGCATATTCCCACCCGTCCCGAGCGCAAGGCCTACGATGCGGTGGAGCGCTATGCGCTGCGACCGGACGGCCGTATCCAGACCACCTTCACCTTTCGCAAGGGCAGCTTCCAGGCGCCGCTCAAGTCCATGCATCCGGTTGGCCGGGTGGCAGAGGAGGGCAATGGCGCGCTGTGGAGCATGCAGTTCTTCTGGCCCTTTAAGGCCGAGTATGTGATCGCCTGGCGCGATGCGGCATACACGCAGACCATCGTGGCGCGCAGCAAGCGCGACTACGTCTGGTACATGGCGCGCACGCCACAGGTCTCCGAGGCCGACTATCAGCAGGCTGTCCAGCGCATCGCCGCCATGGGCTATGACGTGTCGCAGCTGCGCCGCGTCCCGCAGTCGCAGCGCTGACGCAGTAAGGCACCGATGCGGTCACTGCGCCGCGCTCAGCGGCGCAGTGACCGCATCGCAGGCGCGTGCATGCCGTGCGCGTCAGACGTCCTTGTCGTGCACGGAAAATTCCCACCCGTCGTTCAAGCCACCCAACGGCTTGGCTTCGGTCGCCAGCTCTTCCTCGAACGCCGAAATCGCCTTGTACGTTGGGATCATGGTCGGATACACCGTCACGTCCATCGGAAACGCCGTGTTCTCCGGGTAGTGGCAGCAACGCAGCTTCTGCTCGAAGCGCAGCAGCGTCACCGAGAACTCCAGTGCCGACTCCTTCGTGGGGAAGACCACGGAGAACGCAATCTCGCGTGGCTTGGAGAGATCCACCCCTTGCTGGGCAATGTGCCAGAGGGTGTCGCCGTTATCGTCGTTGGGATACAGGTCCGGATGTCGTTGCATGAGAGCTTCAATGTCTTGCGGCCACTTGGCCGAGGGCAAATTCTAGCGCCGCGCTTGTGTGGTGCCAGTCATTAACGGCTGGCCCGGCATCGGGTGGGGTCAGATCGCCCTTCGCATCCACAACAGGTTTGAAAATCGCAGCATTTTTTTACCCGCTGACGCATTCGATTTCATCGGGTATCGCGCGGCATTGAAATATCTGGACATTTATGCCCCACCTCCCCGCGACACCGCATCGACAACCGAAACCGTGCGAAGTTCCAGGCCTGTATCTTGACTCCTCCATGCCGATTGCACACTCCCTTGAGGAGCGTAGCAGCATCAACTCTGCTTCTTAAGTCCCAACAAAGTGCATGCGTGCAAAGGGCGCCGCAGCTGTCGGCATAGCCCGCCACTGTCCTACCGGATGCCCCACTGCTCTAACAGCGCACGTGCTCGCCGCTCGATGAAGCTATTCGCGTTGGCCTGTGCCTGTTCTGACTCTCGCTTGGCTTCTGCTTCCCCGATGACACCCTCCTGCGCTTCTTCAAAGTGAGCCATAGCCCACGTGGTCGCGGCTTCCTGCGCCGCCCTTCCCTCCACATCGTGCATGGAAAGGTAGGCCCGCAGCGGCGGCCATATCTGCGGGCATCCCTGCAGTGCGTTGAAGCCGTAGAGCAAGCTGTTTTTGGAAAGACCTAGATCGGAATTTTGTATCGCCTCTTGCAGCAGGCTCAGCGCCGCCCCCTGGTCCCGCGTGTGCATGAGCTTGTGCTTGAGCATTTCCGAAAAAGCGGTTTTGATATTCCCCCGCACGACCGGCCCGCCGCCGCCCACCTGGGTCATGCCATCCATGTCCAGCGTCTTGACGGTGTGCTCGCTCAAAAACTCGCCGAAGCTGCTTCGGAATTCGGGAGAGGAGATGGCCTCGGCCACCACCTTGTCCAGCAGGGGCATGTCGGCCGACGTGATGGATCCGCCTAAGATCATGGCGTTTTGCCACAGCCCCTGCATCCACTTGTCGAAACGCTCCCCCAGAACGGCATCAATGCTGAGCAACGCACGTGTGAACTCTGGCACGCGGTTCCACGATGACCCGGCTTGCCTCGCCGAAGACATCGCCGGTGGCCCTATTCTGCCTGCGGCTAGCGGCTGTGCCCCACGCTGCGCGGGCTGCGAGTTGCGGATCTGGGCCAATTGACCACGCAGATGATTCGGCACCCTGATTTCGCAGGTGGCGGGAAGCCGGGCCAAGGACTGGGGAAGGGTCTGCAGACACGTGCCACGCAGGTCTAGAAGTTGCAGCTGGGAGAGGTCCCCCACGCTCTCCGGCAGATGCCGGAGCGCAGCGCAGTCTTTCAGCGACAGCTTCATCAAGCCACTCAATTGCCCCATGTCCTCGGGCAATTGCGCCAGCCTGCAATTGGAGGACAGGTTGAGTTCTTCCAGCCGGTGCAGCCGGGTCAGGCTGCCTGGCAGTTGCTCTAGTTTGGAGTTCGATACCACTTTCAATGACCTGAGTCCCTGCATGTCGCCGATGTTTTCAGGCAACTCTCGGAAATGCGAGGAGTGCGACACGCTTAGTTGGGTCAATCGACGCAAGTGGATGACGCTGGCCGGCAAGCGCTCATAGCATCCGCCACCCAGCGTAAGGCTGCTCAGGCTTTGCAGGCGCCCCAAGTCGGTCGGCAACTCCTCCAACGGTATCGCCATCAAGTGGAGGGTCTCTAGATGGGGCAGGCTCGTCAATGACGTCGGCAGCCTTTTCAGACCCGGGGTGGCGGTCACCTGCAGCTGGCGGAGCTGGCGGAGTTGTCCCAGACTCTCTGGCAAAGACTCAAGTCCGGTACCGACCAGTGATAATTCTTTCAACCCTTCGAGCCGGCCGATCGCATCAGGTAGCGTCGTGGCAGGAATGCCGTAGTTGAGTACGAGCTTATCGCTTTGGCGGGCGCCTGCACTGCGAATTGCGTCTGCCACGCCTCGCAGAATCCCCCGCATCCCTTCCCGTTCTTCAGTTTGCGGGTTGTAGCCGATTGAGACCTGCTCTGCCATCGGCAGGCTGCGCGTGAGCCAATCGTCGATGTCGCGCCCTACACTGCCAGGTGATGCAGACGACGCTCCAGCCAGAGCGACCGGTTGCATCGATGAATGCAGAGGTGAACCTAAAACGCGTCTTGCCCCCGAGCTTGTGGGAGGCAAGGTGTTTGCCGCTGCCGTGTCTTCGCGCCGCCGCGGCCGCGCGAGCAGCGGGCTCAGTAAACCATCCACTGCACCGGACCGATCACGTGGCGTCATGTCTTCGGCAGGTGTGCGTTCGATGGTGTCGGTTCGCGGACGATGGCGAAGGAAGCGGTTCACAATGAACATGGAGACAGACCCGGCGGCTTCAGCGGGACCACATAGGTCCCTTGAGCTGCAGGCTACTTTCCCGTGATGACTATCGCTGTAAGGAAGCGAAGATGTGGCGGCGCTATGCGAATCAGGGGCTTCTTGCAAAAAAGACCCTGCCTTGCGCGCCGCACTATCCGATGTCGGGGCGGCCTGGGCGGCAGTCCTACGCGCTGGCGACGATGTTGCGGATTCATCGGCTGCAGCATTGGCATGCATCGAACGATCCGGCGATGGAAGAAGCGTTGCACCAGATCCCGACCTTGCGGCGTTTTGCCCGGCTCGGTGGCTTGGACAATGTTCCTGACACGACCCCGATTCCCAACGTTCGCCGGCTACTGGAAACCCATGGCCTTGCCGCGCAGATGCGGGACGCCGTCAACGCGCATCTGGCGCGCAAGGGCCAGAGGTGCAGACAAACGGGAAGAACTGCAGACCTGCAAGGCTGCATTTTTCATGGCCGCTGAACGCTCGACGATGCAAGCCATTGCCAACAAACGCGAGCGTGCCNGGGAAGAACTGCAGACCTGCAAGGCTGCATTTTTCATGGCCGCTGAACGCTCGACGATGCAAGCCATTGCCAACAAACGCGAGCGTGCCCGGGAAGAACATCGGGAACACGTCAAGGCCAGTGCGCGTGCAACGGTGGAACATCCGTTTGGCGTGATCAAGCGCCAGTTCGGCTACACCAGGGTGCGCTACCACGGCTTGGCCGGGAACACGGCGCAGGTGCCGACATTGTTTGCGCTGTCAAACCCGTGGATGAAGCGAAAGCAGTTACTGTCCGCCGCGGGGAGCGTGCGCCTGTAATCGGGAGATGAGGTCCGGATCGCGCCGAAAATGGTGCAACTTCTGACGCTCCAGACGCAGCTCCTTGGAGGAATGCACGTCCCGCGTCCTCAGGTCTCATTGATCGGAGCATCCCTAGGTGACCGGCACGCAACTGCAGCCTCGCCCTCGATTATTAAAAGCCACTCAGGTTTCTATACGACATACCCTTGTGGCCTGATTCAAGGCAGGCGCGGCCGACCCAATCGTTGGGAGACTTTCTCGATCCTGTTCTTGAGTCGATACGCCAGCGTCTGAGTAAAAACCAAGGCGGAGGCATCTGTCGCCTCCGCCAGTGATTGTTATGGCACCCACACCAGATTCATCAACTGCGGGTCCGCGGTGACCTTGACCAGCTTGCCGCCGGGGCCGAACTGCACCTGGTACTCGGAGAAGCTGTCGCGCCAGTACCGCCATAGCGAGGCTTCCAGATTCGGATTTTCGCTGCTGATCGGGTAGCCGACCGCCATCAGCACCTGTTCGCGGGTCATGCCGCCGGTGAGCTTGCCGTCATTGATGGCCTGGCGGATCTTGGGTGGGAAGCCGGCCAGCTTGAGCTTGGGGTCGGCGGTGACGACATAGCGGGCGGCGAAGGCGGCGTTGTCCAGGTCGCGGCTGTAGTCGTTGCCGATGGACTGCTTTTCGCCGGCGATCTTGAGGTTGACGCGGTTGCGGCCGAAGCCGGTGACGCTGACCGGGGTGCCGACCGGGAGCACGCGCTTGCCGTCTTCGGCGTAGTTGCTGTCGCTGATCCAGCTGCCATCGGTGCGCAGGTTGCAGCACAAGAAGCCATCGTACTTGGCGACGTCGGCGGCGCTGGCCAGGTTGGCGGCGGTGAGCAGGCTCAGGGCCAGCAGGGAAGAACGCAAACGCATCGTAAGACTCCTTTCTCGACGGCCGTGGCCGCGCGGCAATGATGGGATCGGGTGTGCCGGCCGTTCCCCCGGCGGCGCGCAGGTATTGTCGCAGCCGGGGGCGGCTTGGCAAGCGCAGGTGACGCGGGCGGCCCGTGGTTGTGTATGCTCGGAGCCGTGGAGACCCTCTCACCCGCCGAGATCGCCGAGCAGATTGCCGAGTTGCGACGCGCCCATCGCGCGTTGGACGAGGAGATCCAGCGCGTGCCCGCGAACCTGGAGGACGAACTGCAGATGAAGCGCCTGAAGAAGCGCAAGCTGCATCTCAAGGACTGCATCACGCGGCTGGAGATGGAGCTGGTGCCTGACGAGCCGGCGTGAGGTTGTGCCTGCAGTTGGGTTCGCTTGTCGACACCCGCGCGCTGATCGCGGCGTCTGCCCGCTCTTGGGCCAATCCCCTGCGTAGGAGCGCACCTGGGCGCGATGAGGGGTTTCCCTGTTCCCTGGAAGGCCCGTCGCGCTCAGGCGCGCTCCTACGGTGGCTGTAAGCAGATTGGCTGGCCGGGTGCGAATGCGCGCCATGTGAGTCGCGATGGGGCACGCGGCGTGTCATGGCTGGTTGAGCAAGCGTGGCCTTGGCGTGGCGTTGCGCGCACGTGACCGCCTGACTGCGAGTCCGCAGACGTTGGGCAACTGTCGCTGCGTTTCCCGCATGCGCCCTTCGCGCACCTCCCCCCCGCAAGCGGGAGAAGGAAGCGCCAAGGCGACACAATCAGACTCCTGTGTGCAGCGCTCAGCCTGCGCGCAGCAGGATCTTGCCGCGGCGGCCCGGCTCGGCGCTGGCCGCGGCGGCCTTGGCGGCATCTTCCAGGTCGAACACCGCTTCCACCGGCAGGGCCAGGCTGCCATCGACGGCGGCCTTGAGCAGTTCGCCGATCATGCGGCGTTTGTCTTCGGGCTTGGTGGCGGCCATGACCTTGCTGCCCCAGAAGCCGCGCACGCTGGCCTGCTTGAAGATCACATCGCCGCTGGAGATCTGCAGCGGCTCGCCGGTCATGGAGCCGAACGAGACCAGCTCGCCGCCTTCGGCCAGCAGCCCCATCAGTTCGCCGGCCGCGCTGCCGGCGACCGAGTCGATCGCGCGCACGATGGGTGCGTCGCCGGCCAGCGCGCGCGCGGTGTCCTGCCAGCCTTCCTGCGCGGTGGAGATTGCATTGCCGATGCCCAGCGCTTTCAACTCGTCCACGCCGGCATCGCGGCGCACCAGGTTGATCACGTTGATGCCGCGCGCGGCGGCGAGCATGGCGACGGTCTTGCCGACCGCACCGTTGGCGGTGTTCTGCACGATCCAGTCGCCTTTTTCGACCTGCAGGAACTCGATCAGCATCAGCGCGCTCAGCGGCATGGCGATCAACTGGCAACCGCGGTCGTCGTCCAGCGCGTCGGGCAGCGGGACCACGCCGGAGGCGTCGGCGAGGAAGTACTCCGCCCAGCTTTCGTGCACGCCGGCGGCGACCACGCGCTGGCCTGTCTGCAGGCCTTGGACGCCTTCGCCGAGGGCATCGATCACGCCGGCCGCTTCGCTGCCGCCGATGGCGGGAAGCTCCGGCTTGTAGCCATAATTGCCGCGCACCGTCCACAGGTCGTGGTTGTGGATCGGCGAGCGACGCATCGCGATGCGCACCTGGCCCTTGCCGGGCTGCGGGGTGGGCCGCTCGCCGAGTTCGAGCACCTTGGCGGGGTCGCCGAATTGGGTGTGGATGGCTGCGCGCATCAGGATCTCCTGGCGGGCACGCGTGTGGTCCAACGCACCCGATCGTAATGAAAGGTGGTGCGATGCTAGCGGCAGGGCCGCAAGCGGGGGATGAAACGGGCGGAACTGTTGTGTGAAGCTGCGGTGGCGCTTGGATCGCGCCGGCAGCAATTCGGTTGGCTGCGAGGCTGGATGACCTGCGTGCTGACCGCCCTCATTCGTCCATCGGGCAGCTTCTCCCGGGGGAGAAGGGAGCGGCGTCGGTGTCGGCGATCGCCGCTCTGCCCTGCCACTGCTCCGCCATCGCGCCGCCGTCTTGCGCAGCCGGCGGCAGCATCACATTGTTGCTTGCTGACTGGCCCTCATCCGCCCTTCGGGCACCTTCTCCCAAAGGGAGAAGGAAGGCGTCGTCGGCATGGGGAGCACCTCTGTGCCCGGTCCTGCTGCNGCCCTCATCCGCCCTTCGGGCACCTTCTCCCAAAGGGAGAAGGAAGGCGTCGTCGGCATGGGGAGCACCTCTGTGCCCGGTCCTGCTGCGCCGCCATCGCGCCGCCGTCTTGCGCAGCCGGCGGCAGCATCACGTTGTTGCTCGCTGACTGGCCCTCATCCGCCCTTCGGGCACCTTCTCCCAAAGGGAGAAGGAAGGCGTCGTCGGCATGGGGAGCACCTCTGTGCCCGGTCCTGCTGCTCCGCCATCGCGCCGCCGTCTTACGCAGCCGGCGGCAGCATCACGTTGTTGCTCGCTGACTGGCCCTCATCCGCCCTTCGGGCACCTTCTCCCAAAGGGAGAAGGAAGGCGTNCTCGCTGACTGGCCCTCATCCGCCCTTCGGGCACCTTCTCCCAAAGGGAGAAGGAAGGCGTCGTCGGCATGGGGAGCACCTCTGTGCCCAGCCCTGCTGTCCCGCCGTCGCGCCGCCGTCTTACTCGGCCGGCGGCAGCACCACATCCGGCTTGACCGCTTCGGGGCTGACCCGCTCGATGGTGTGGCGCAGTTCGCGGCCGAGGATGAACTTGGCGTCCTTGGCCCAGGCATCCAGGCGCTCGTCGAACAGCAGCTTGCTGTTCTCGTCCGGCCACACCAGGCGCAGCTCGCGCAGTTTCTGGATGAAGCTGCGGAACAGGGTCTTGTCGAAGAACTCCGGGGCGGCCGGGGCGTACAACAGGCTCAGGCGTTGCGCGGCCTGCTGGCACAGGCTTTCCAGCTCGCCGGCACCGAGCACGCCGGGGCCGTTCTTCACCAGCACCGAAATGGCGATGTAATAGCGCTCGAAGGCCTGCTGCAGCGAATGGCCGATCGCCCGCAGGCGGAACACTTCATCGGTCTGCCCGGTATTGCGCGCCAGGATGCCGCCATCGTCGTCGGTGACGTTGAGCAGCAGGCCTTCGCGCACGAACATCTCGATGGTCTGTTCGATGCGTTCGGCAAAGCGGTCCTCGCTCCACGGCAGGAACAGTTCGGCCTGCAGGAACGGGTACACCGTGCGGCCCAGGCGGATCAGGCCGGTGCGGCTCATGCGGCGGTTGTTCTGGAAGCAGCAGGCCACCCACGAGGACGCGGTGAACAGGTGCAGCACGTTGTTGCGGAAGTAGCTCAGCAACACCGCGGTGTCACCGCTGACGCTCAGCACATCGCCCAGCGGATGCGACACGCGCGTGAGCACGTTGATTTCTTCGGCGTGGGTGATGATGCGCGCCGGGGTGTGCGGGGTGACGGTGACGCGGTCCGAGTACGGCATTTCCGCCAGCAGCTTCTTGCACAACTCGATCTGCGCGATCAGGTCGGCCTCGCCCATCGCATGCTTGGGCGTGGACAGCAGCGCCAGCGCCAGCAGGTTGATCGGATTGACGTCGGCAGCGCAGTTGATGCGGGTCTGGATCTGGGTGGACAGCGTGTCCACCGCCGGTGCCAGCCAGGTGGGTTTTTCGTCGTCGGGCAGCGGTTGGCCGTCCCAGTCGGGCGCGTGCCTGGCCAGCACGTCGTTGAGCGCGATCGGCTCGCCGAAGTTCACCACCACCTGGCCGTAGTTCTGCTTGAGCACCTTGGGGATGGACCACAGCAGGCCCCAGATGGATTCCTTTTCCTTCGGCCGGCCGGTGAGCTCGTCCAGGTAGCTGTTGCCTTCCATCAGCTTCTCGTAGCCGATGTAGACCGGCTGGAACAGCACCGGCTTGCGCGGCTGGCGCAGGTAGGCGCGCAGCGTCATCGCGATCATGCCGCCCTTGGGCTGCAGCAGGCGCCCGGTGCGCGAGCGCCCGCCTTCGACGAAGTATTCGATCGAGTAGCCGCCGGCCACCAACTGGGCGACATATTCGCTCAGCACCGCCGAATACAGCGCGTTGCCCTTGATCGAGCGGCGGATGAAGAACGCCCCGCCCTTGCGCAGCAGCGTGCCCACCACCGGCAGGTTGAGGTTGATGCCGGCCACGATGTGCGGCGGCACGATGCCGCGTTCGTACAGCAGGTAGCTCAGCAGCAGGTAATCCATGTGGCTGCGGTGGCTGGGCACGTAGACCACTTCGTGCCCGGGCGCGGCCTGCTTGAGCTTGTCCAGGTGGTGCACCAGCACGCCGGCGTAGATGCGGTTCCACACGTGGGTGAGCAGGAAGCTGGCCGAGCGCACCACCGGGCTGGAATAGTCAGCGGCAATTTCCCAGGCGTAGGCATGCGCCTTGCGCCAGGCATCGACCGGCTTGGAGTTGTCGCGCCTGGCCTGGGTGGCGATGGCCTCGCGCACCGAGTCGGCGGCCAGCACCTGGTCCACCAGCAGGCGGCGGGTGGACAGGTCCGGCCCGATCACCGCCTCGCGGATGCGCCGGAAATGGGTGCGCAGCACGCGCTGCAGCTTGCGCAGGGTGCGCTCAGGCGGCAGGCCCTCGGCCATGGTCTGGCGCAGCGAGATCGGCGGGGCAAAGCGCACGATGGTGGTGCGGCCGTTGAGCAGCACCGCCAGCAGGCGCCGGAAGCGGCCGACCAGCGCCCAGTTTTCCGAGAACAGCACCGCGAACCAGCCGCTCTGCTTGTCCGGCGCGCGGCCGACGAAGATCGACACCGGCACCAGGTGCACGTCCAGGTCGGCGCGCACGCGGTGCGCCTGCAGCAGCTTGGCCAGCGAATCGGAATGGGTCTTGCCGCCGCGCTGCTCGGGGATCAGCGAGTTGCTGCTGCTGCGCCGCGACAGCGCCAGGTAGGCGCGCTTGCGCTGCAGCGGGTCGCCCGGCAGCGGCACCAGCGGCGAGGGCAGCCCGGCCTCGCGGCAGGCCTTGTCCAGGATCAGCGCGCTGGACAGGCCGTAGTCCTCCAGCACGTAGACCACCGGCGTGCCGTCGTCGTAGCGGCTGGGTTGGTCCGGTTCGATGGTCAGGCTCAGCCAGGGGTCGGCCAGGCGGCCGAGCAGGCGCGCCCACCACGGGCGCTTGGCGTTGCGGGCGGCGGCGACGGCGGGCGCGATCGACGGCGCAACCTCCGGCGGAACCGGTGTGGCGGTCGGCAATGCGGCGGCCGTGGCACCGAGATCGGCGGCGGCAGCGCTGGGCGGGGCGGGCTGGCCGTCCGGGAACGGCAGGGGATTCTGGTCTGGCATCACGGTCATTATCGCCCAGCCGGGCGCTGCCCGGTGGCGGCGGGCGTGGCGGGCGCGGCCGCCGGGGTGTCAGGCGTTGCCGCGGCATCGGGTACGGGCACGGCCGGCGGCGCGGCGTCGAGCAGCGCCTGTATCTCGTCCTGGGTCTGCTGCTGGTACCAGTGGCCGTCGCGCTTGATCAGGGCGATGCTCAGGTCGATGTCGTGCGCGGCCAGCGGATAGCGCAACCGCACCTGGGCGCGGTCGCCGTCCTGCCTGATCAGGCCGGTGCGCAGTGCATCCAGGCTGCTGTCCAGCGACAGGCCGTAACGCGCCAGCACCTGCTTGGCCGCGGCCCAGAACGGCCCCAGCCGGCGCAGGCTCTCTTCCATCCCCAGCCGCTGCAGGTCGGCGTCCGAGCCGATGCCGGTGGCGCGGGCGGCACTCACCAGGTCGGTGATGCTGGCCTTGGCGCGCGCGCGATCGGCCAGCGGCGCGGTGGCGGCCCAGGCGCTCAGGGCATCGACCAGCTGCACGTAATGGGCGCGCTGCTCGGGCTGGTAGTCGCTGCGGCTGCGCAGGTATTGCACGCCGAACTGGCCCAGCGACTGCGCGGCCTGGCGGATGCCCTGCGACTGGCCAGCCAGCTGTGCATCGAAGGCCTGCTGCAGCTGGCGTTCGGCGCCGGGCGCCGACAAAGTCCCGAGCAGGCTGCCGACCTCGTTGGGCAGCGGCAGCTCGGTCAGCGGCCAACGGCTGGCACCGCTGCGCCAGGCCGCTTCCAGCCGGGTGTATTGCGCAGGGGTGACCCGGATCCGCGCATAGGCAACCAGATCGTTGCGCCGCAAGGGCAGGGTCATCGACTGCATCGCCGCGGCCGGCTCGGCGCTGGCGCCCGGCAATGCGGCGGTCTTGTCCGTACGCTGGCAGCTGCTGACGCACAGCGCTGCCAGCAGCACCCACGCGATGGACTGGAACCGGCCGGCGCGGACGGTGGATGGCGACATGCGCACGCTGTTCCCCTGATCGATCGGCGCATCTTGCTGTCTGAATGCACTGGCGGCAAGGCGCGCAACAACCGTGCGCCCGAGTACGGTCCAGAACGTTATGTTTTCGTAGTTCCATGCATGATGTCGTCCGGTGTCCGACATTGACTGTCGTTGTCCCTTCCGGACAAACTTGTCCAGGCGATGCCGCCAAGTCCTTGTGCCAGCTGCGTTTGGCCCAATGGTGCAGCGCATCATGTAAGCGCTTGCAGATCCTGCTAGCGTGCGCGCCATCTCGCTCCGAGGTCGCCATCGGTTGGGGCCGATGTCATTCATGTGCATGTGTGACACGAACGTTCTGCGCCAGCGGACCGTGCGCCCCTCCCCGGCGCGCGCCGGCAACCGCATTGTCCTGGAGGTTTTGCCATGAGTCGGCCACGCTCCGAAGGCGGCAGCGTCACCATCAAGGACGTCGCGCGCGAAGCGCAGGTGTCGGTGGCGACCGTCTCGCGCACCATGAACGGGCATCAGCACGTGGCCGAATCGGTGCGCGAACGCGTGCTGCAGGTGGCCCGGGCGCTGCACTACATCCCGCACCACGCCGCACGCAGCCTCAGCAGCCGGCGCACCCACACCATCGGGGTGGTGCTGCCGGACCTGCATGGCGAGTTCTTTTCCGAGCTGATCCGCGGCATCGACCAGGTGGCACGCGAGCAGGGCTACCACCTGCTGGTGTCCAGCTCGCACGGCGACCCGCAGGCGCAGCGCAAGGCGCTGGAACGCCTGCCCGGGCGGGTGGACGGGGTGGTGGTGATGTCGCCCTCGCTGGGCGACTCCGGCGTGCACGAGGACGCCCTGCCCGGCGGCCTGCCGGCGGTGCTGCTCAACTGCGCCGGCACCGCCAGCCAGCGCCCGGTGCTCAACGTGGACAACTACGGCGGCGCGCGGATGATGACGCGGCATCTGCGCGACAGCGGCCACCGCCGCATCGCCTTCATCGCCGGGCCGGCCGACAACTTCGATGCGCACGAGCGTCTGCGCGGCTACCGCGACGAGCTGGCGCTGGATGCCGACGCGCAGCCGTGGGTGCTGCCGGGCAACTTCGACGAAGAGTCCGGCTACCGCGCCGGCCAGGCGCTGGCGCAGGACACGCGCCCGGATGCGGTGTTCGCGGCCAACGACATGATGGCGCTGGGCTGCCTGTTCGCGCTCGGCCATGCCGGGCTGAAGGTGCCGCAGGACATCGCGCTGGCCGGCTTCGACGACGTGCCGATGGCGCGCTACGTGCTGCCGGCACTGACCACCATGCGGGTGGATATCGCCGGGCTGGGCGCGCGCGCCTTGCAGTTGCTGCTGGGCCAGCAGCTGGCCGATGCGCCTGCCCCGCCCGCCGATGCCGCCCCCCCGGCGTTTTCAGAAATGGTGCCCGAACTGATCGTGCGCGCATCCAGCGCGCCGCGTGCGGCGGCGCAGGGGTGACATGCATGCGCCGCGCCCGGCCTTCACGAATTCTTTGCGGTTTCTTGTGTTTTTTATAACGTCTGCCGTTTGCCTGCCGCTGTCCTGCCGTCCTTGAAACAACGCACCACCTGCGCCATGCCGACCACTCCGCCGGTACGCGCCCTACCCCTGGGAGGGGGAAGTCATGAAGATCTACCGTACCGTCTCCACCTTGCCGGCGCGCAGCCTGCTGTGCTGTGCCCTTGCCGCTTCCCTGCTGGCGTCGGCCCCGGCCATGGCCCAGTCCAGCAACGCCACCCTGCGAGGCCAGGTCGCTGCCGCGCAGACCGGCACCACCGTGACCGCCACCAATGTCGCCACCGGCGCCACCCGACGCGTGGCCACCGGGGCGGACGGCAGCTATGCCCTGGTCGGCCTGCCGCCCGGTACCTACAAGGTGGATGCAGGTCCGGGCACGGAAAAGACGGTGACCCTGTCGGTGGCCTCGTCGGTGAGCCTGGACCTGGGCGGCGGCGGCACGACGGCCACGGCACCGGCGGGTGAGGCGACAACGCTGGACGCGGTGCAGGTCACCGCCACCACGCTGCAGGAGGTCAAGACCTCCGAGGTGGGCACCAATATCTCGCTGAAGCAGATCAACACCGTGCCGCAGCTGACGCGCAACTTCCTGGAGTTTGCCGATACCGTGCCGGGCATGCAGTTCGAGACCGACTCGAACGGCAACAGCCGCATCCGCGGCGGCGCGCAGGCCAGCTCGGCCGTCAACGTCTACATCGACGGCGTGGGCCAGAAGAGCTATCTGTTCGGCGGCGTGTCCGGCCAGCAGCAGAGCGCGGGCAACCCGTTCCCGCAGCTGGCGATCGGTGAGTACAAGGTCATCACCTCCAACTACAAGGCCGAGTTCGACCAGGTCGGGTCGGCGGCGATCGTGGCATCCACCAAGTCCGGCGGCAACGAGTTCCACGGCGAGATCTTCGGGCGTACCACCAATACCGATTTCCGTGCGCGCCAGGCCGACGAGCGCGCCGGTGCGCCCAATGCCGATGGCAACAAGCGCCAGACCCACCAGGACGAGTACGGCATGGCCTTCAGCGGGCCGATCGTCAAGGACAAGGCGCACTTCTTCTTCAGCTACGAAGGCAAGGGCTTCGAGGTGTCGGCCAACCCGGTCGCGGTGCCGGACCGGTTCAGCAGCCTCAGCGACGACCTGCCGGCCGGCGTGCAGAGCCGGCTGGGCTCGGTCACCCGTCCGTTCAAGGAAGACCTGTACTTCGGCAAGATCGACTGGGATATCGGCGACAACGATCGCCTGGAGTTCACCGCCAAGGTCCGCGACGAAGAAAGCCGCGATAGCGTGGGCGACCAGAACACCGCCATCGCCGCCAAGATCAACCTCAATTCCGAAGAACGCTACGACCTGCGTTGGCAGCACTTCGGCGAGAACTACATCAACGAAGCGCGGCTGTCGTACGAGGACGTGTTGTTCAACCCCACCGCCTACACGATCGGCAGCCAGACGGTGTACACGCGCGGTATCGCCGAAGACGACGTCCTGCTCAACGACGACGCCACCAGCGGCCTGGCGATCCAGCGCAAGGGCCAGAAAGGTCCGAGCTTCCAGAACGACCTGACCTTCAACAGTATCGACTGGCACGGCAGCCACGTCATCAAGATGGGCGTGAAGTACAAGGAAGTGGAGCTGACCCAGAGCGAGAACTCGGCGGCCAATCCCTCGTTCTACTATGCGGTCGGCGATGGACAGGGCACCGCAGCGATTCCCTACCAGGTGCGCTTCAACCTGCCGTTTGCCGGTGCCGCGCCGTCGGTGACCACCACCAGCAAGCAGCTGGGCCTGTACATCCAGGACGACTGGGACGTCAACGACAAGCTGCAGTTGAACCTGGGCGTGCGCTGGGATGGCGAAAAGATCCCGTCCTACCTGGACAACGTGACGCCGCCGGAAGTGATCGCCGCCTTGAACGGCCCGGGCACCGACCCGGCCGTGAGCGCCACCTACGCCGAGCAACTGGCCAAGGGCGGGGTCGACATCAACGACTACATCAGCAACGGCCGCAACCGCAAACAGGACAACAACAATTTCGCGCCGCGCCTGGGCTTCTCCTACGATTTCCGCGGGGACGAATCGCTGGTGCTGTTCGGCGGAGCCGGGCGCAGCTACGACCGCAACCTGTTCGACATCATGGGCCTGGAACAGGTCAAGTCGGCGCTGTCGCAGTACACCATCCGCTTTGCCGAATCCTTCGACTGCACGCCGGCGCCAGGCACCTGCACCAACTTCAACCCGGCTTATCTCAGCAACCCGGACAGCCTGGGCGGGCTGGTCAATGCGCGCGTGCGCAATGGCGAGATCGACCTGCTCAACAACGATCTGAAGACCCCGTATTCGGACCAGTATTCGCTGGGCTTGCGCACGCGGGTGGGCGAATGGAGCAACTCGGCCACGGTGTCGTATATCCACAGCAAGGACGGCTTGATCCTCACCCTGGGCAACCGCTATCCCAATGGCGACTTCTTCCAGGTCGGCGCACAGCCGTGGACCCAGCCGCCGCCGGGATTCGGCTCGCTGATCATCGGCAACAACGGTGTGGAGACCAAGACCGCGCAACTGCTGCTCTCCACCGACAAGGCCTACACCAAGGAAAGCGGCTGGGGCCTGACCGCGGCCTATACGTTCTCGCGCGCGCGCGGCAACCGCGGCAACGACGAACAGTACGGGTTCGATGCGGCCACCATCGCAAGCTATCCGTTCCTGGACCTGAATTCGGTGCCGCGCCATCGCCTGGTGCTGACCGGCATCTACGACCTGTTCTGGGGCATCAGCGCCTCGGCCAAGCTGACCCTGGCCACGGTGCCGCCGCGCAACGAAGCGGTCTCCTTCGATCAATACGGTGGCCCGCCGTCGGACAACATCCGCATCGTCTCGGTGGATGCACCGGGCGGCAAGTTCCTGGCCGGTGGCGACATCTTCGGCACGCGCCAGCTGGATCTGTCGCTGTCCAAGGACATGCACGTCACCGATGCGCTCACCGTGCAGGTGCGCGGGGATCTGATCAATGCGCTGAACTTCCGCAACTATGATCAGTACGCCATCGACTGGGGCAACGGCGGGGGGTTCAACCCGCGCGCCAGCATCAACCAGTACGGCGCGCTGTCCACGCCGCCGCGCACGCTGTTCCTGAGCGCGCGCATCATCTGGTAAGGCGATAAGGAAACGCCAGCTCGGCCTACGACGCCAGCAACCGGCAAGCGCCCGTGCTGGCAGCCCACATGGAACGCGCGCTGGCGCATCGCCAGCGTGTGCATTGCCCGGTGACCGCCGATGCGCTGCATCGGCCACGCGCCGCCATTGTTTACCCGTCTCGACCCGTGCCTGAAGGAGCAGCCGCCCGTCACCGCAGACCTTTGTCGTGCTTGCAGCCCTTGCGGCTGTTGTTGCCTGCCGTTCCGTGTTCCACCCCAAAAAGCACCAACCCAACGCGCCAGTCACTCCACTGCGTCGCGCTTTACCCCTGGGAGGGGGAAAGTCATGAAGACCCACCGCACCGTCTCCACCCTGCCGGCGCGCAGCCTGTTGTGCTGCGCCCTGGCCGCCTCGTTGTTCGCCACCACTCCGGCCATGGCCCAGTCCAGCAACGCCACCTTGCGTGGCCAGGTCGCTTCCGCGCAGAGTGGCAGCGAAGTGGTCGTCACCAATGTCGCCACCGGCTCGGTGCGACGCGCACCGGTCAATGCGAACGGCAACTACACCATCGTCGGTCTGCAGCCGGGCACCTACACCGTCGAATCCAACGGCGTCAGCCGCACGGTGACCTTGTCGGTGGCCTCCAGCGCCACCGTCGATCTCGGCACGGAGACGGCGGCCGCGCCCGCCGGCGATGCGACCACGCTGGACACCGTGACGGTCAGCGCGCCGATGATTCGCGACGTCAAGACCTCGGAGGTGGGCAACACGGTCTCTCTGCGTCAGATCCAACAGCTGCCGCAGGCGACGCGTAACTTCCTTGAGTTCGCCGATACCGTGCCGGGCATGGTGTTCACGATCGACCAGGATGGCAACACCAAGTTGCGCGGTGGCGCTTCCAATGCCAGCTCCAGCAATCTGTACATCGACGGCGTGAGCCAGAAGAGCTACGTTTCCGGCGGTGGTATTGCCGGGCAGGACGAGACCCAGGGCAATCCATTCCCGCAGCTCGCCATCGGCGAGTACAAGGTGATCACCTCCAATTACAAGGCCGAGTACGGCCAGATCAGCGGCGCGGCGATCACTGCGGCCACCAAGTCCGGCACCAACGAGTTCCATGGCGAGGCGTTCTATCGCTTCACCAATCAGGATCTGCGTGAGAAGCGTCCGGACGAAGAAGATGGAAAGGTGGACTCGCAGACCAAGGAGTACGGCGTTGCGATCGGCGGCCCGCTGATCCAGGACCGCATGCATTTCTTCTTCGCCTATGAAGGCAAGGACAACGTGGCGCCCAAGAGCGTGCAGCCCAGCGCCGAGGCCGCGCCGTTCATTGGCCTGCTGCCGTCCAACCTGCGCGACCAGTACGGTGCGTCCAACATGCCGTTCACCGAAGACCTGTACTTCGGCAAGATCGACTTCGAACCGACCGATAACGACCGCATCGAGCTGGCCACGCAGTACCGCGACGAAACCCAGGTCAGCAACGTCGGCGGCCAGAATGCGCCCGTCCGCGCCGTGGACAAGATCAACAAGGACAAGCGCACCAGCCTGCGTTGGCAGCACAGCGCCGACAGCTGGTTCAACGAAGCCATCCTCACCACCGAGGATTCGCGCAACGTGCCGACACCACGCGGTACCGGCAACGGCTCCATCTATACCTACATCGACCGGACGCAGGCCGATCCGCGCCAGTGGGTCTTCCTCAACACCGGCGCCGCCAGCGGCGAAGACTTCAAGCTACGTAGCCAGAAGGGCTGGTCGTTCCAGAACGATCTGACCTTCAACGCACTGCAGTGGCATGGCGAGCACACCATCAAGACCGGTGTGACCTATCGCGACATCAAGCTGACCTCGCGTGAGTCCAGTTCGCTCAACCCGCAGTTCAGCTATGAAGTCGGTCAGAACGGTGTTGCGCCGGTTCCATTCCAGGTGCGCTATATCCGTGCGTTCGACAATCCCGGTCAGGTGCCGGTGGTGGAATCGCCGTCCAAGCAGTACGGCATCTACCTGCAGGACGACTGGGCAGTGAACGACAAGCTGATGCTCAACATCGGCGTGCGTTACGACTATGAGGACACCCCGGCCTACACCGACTTCGTGACCTCGCAGCCGTTCATCAATGCGCTGTACTCGGACGACCCCGACAACCCGGGTCAGCCGTGGGCCAACCGCCTGCTGCCCAGCGGCATCAACGTGGCCGATTACATCAGCACCGGCAACAACCGCAAGAACTTCAAGGATGCCTGGGCACCGCGCTTCGGCTTCTCGTATGACTTCTTCGGCGACGAGCGCGCGGTGCTGCATGGCGGCGCCGGTCGCTCCTACGATCGCAACCTGTTCGAGCAGCTCGCACTGGAATCGGTCAAGGCGGCGCTGTCGCCGGTGGTGGTGTATTTCAGCGATGCCGCCAGCGGACAGCCCTGCTTCCGCGACGACCGCGCGTGCACGGCGTGGAACCCGGCATATTTCACCGGCATCGATCAGCTCAATACGATCGATGGCACCAGCGACAGCTCCGAGCTTTTCATGTTCAAGAACAAGCTCAAGACTCCGTACAGCGACCAGTACAGCATCGGTATCAGCAACCAGGTGGGCGACTGGCTGACCGACGTCACCTTCCAGCGCGTGCTGGCCTATGACGGCCTGGTGATGAGCCTGGTCAACCGTTATCCAAACGGTGCGTACTTCGATGCCACCGGCAGCGTGCCGTGGGGCGAGCCGGTGCCGGGGTATCGCAACACCATCCTGGGGTACAACGGTCTTGAGCAACGCAGCAGCCAGGTGCTGCTGTCGGCAGAGAAGCCCTATACCAAGGAATCGGGATGGGGCTTGAACCTGTCCTACACCCACACCAGCGCGCGCCAGAACCGCACCATCGACGAGCCGTTCGCGTTCGACAAGGCGACCATTCGCGACTACCCGTTCGTGAAGTCCGATGCCGTCTCGGCGCATCGTTTTGTTGCATCCGGCTCGATCGATGGCCCGTGGGGCGTGACCTTCGGCGCCAAGCTGGTGCTGGCCACGCCCGAGCCGATCAACACGATCGCCTGCTACGGCTTTACCGATCCCGATGGCGGCACCTGCCAGGCCGTGGGCGTGACCCCGCCGGGCAATGGCAAGTTCCTGCTCGGTGGCAAGATCTGGGGCTACCGCACCGTGGACCTGCAGGCCAACAAGGAGTTCACGGTGGTGGGCGATTTCAAGCTCAATGCGCGCATCAACGTGCTCAACGCCTTCAACTTCAAGAACTTCACCCAGTACCAGTACAACAGCTTCGGCAGCGATGGACGCCTGCAGCCCGACATCACCGTGGTCGACAACGGCGAAATCAGCTACGTGCCACGCAGTGTCGTGCTGGAAGTGGGCGCCAAGTTCTGATGCAGCCCAACGCCATCTGACTGCGCTGTGCAGGCAGATGACCCGGACGGGGCCAGCAGGCCCCGTCCGCTTGTTGGCGGTTTCCACGTTTGTACAGGATCGAACGCCGCATGATCCCCGCTCCACTCCGCAACATCGTCATCGTCGGCGGCGGTACCGCTGGCTGGATGGCGGCCGCCGCCCTCGCGCGCGTGCTTGGCCCCACCTTCAACGTGCAGCTGATCGAGTCCGAACAGCTCGGCACCGTCGGCGTCGGCGAGGCCACCGTGCCGCATATCAAGGCCTTCAATAACCTGCTCGGCATCGATGAAGCCGAGTTCGTGCGCCAGACCCAGGGCAGCTTCAAGCTCGGCATCGCGTTCGTCGACTGGCAGCGCCCGGGCACCTCCTACATCCATGGCTTCGGCACCCAGATCGGCCACCCGCTCGGGCTGCTGCCATTCCACCAGTACTGGATCAAGCAGCACGCGCGCGGCAAGGCGCAGCCGCTGGGCGCCTACACGCTCAATACCGTGGCCGCCGCGCGCGGCAAGTTCATGACCTCGGCCGGCGATGTGCCGGCCAACTCGCCGCTGGCCAACATCGCCTACGCGTATCACTTCGATGCCTCGCTGTACGCGCGCTTCTTGCGCACTTACTCCGAACAGCGCGGCGTCACCCGCATCGAGGGCCTGGTCGAACAGGTGCAGCTGGATGCACATACCGGCCACGTGCAATCGCTGCAGCTGGCCTCCGGACAGGTCGTCAGCGGCGATCTGTTCATCGATTGCTCGGGCTTCCGCGGGCTGTTGATCGAAGAAGCCTTGCACACCGGCTACCACGACTTCACCCACTGGCTGCCGTGCGACCGCGCCCTGGCGGTGCCCTGCGAAAAAATCGGCCCGCCCACGCCGTATACGCGCTCCACTGCGTGCGCGGCCGGCTGGCAATGGCGCATCCCGCTGCAGCACCGCACCGGCAATGGCTATGTGTATTCCAGCGCGCACATCAGCGACGACGAAGCCGCCGCCAGCCTGCTCGCCAACCTGGATGGCAAGCCCTTGGGCGACCCCCGCCCGCTGCGCTTCACCACCGGGCGGCGCAAGCAGTTCTGGAATCGCAACGTGGTCGCGCTGGGGCTGGCCAGCGGATTCCTGGAGCCGCTTGAATCGACCAGCATCCATCTGATCCAGTCCGGCATTTCCAGGTTGCTGGAGCTGTTCCCACGCGAGGGCATCAGCCCGGTGCTGGTGCAGCGCTACAACGACCGGCTGGCGTTCGAGTTCGACCGCATCCGCGATTTCCTGCTGTTGCACTACCACGCCACCGAACGCGACGACAGCGCGTTCTGGCGGCACTGCCGCACCATGCCGATCACCCCGGAGCTGCAGACCACCCTGGATTTGTTCCGCGACAGCGGGCGCTTCTACCGCAATGCCGAGGAGATGTTCGCCGAGATCAGCTGGGTGCAGGTGATGGTGGGCCAGGGCATCCTGCCGCAGGGTTACCACCCGTTGGTGGACCAGGTGCCCGACCGCGATGCCGAGGGCTTCCTGGCCAGCGTGGCGCAGACCATCGGCCACTGCGCGGATGTCATGCCCACCCACCAGCAGTTCATCGATCGCTACTGCAAGGCGGCTGCGCCGCGTTGAGCGGTGCGCGCCAACCCGGTGGTCGCGTGCACCGATCGGCAGGCAAAAAAAAGGATCGGGCACAGGGCCCGATCCCTTCGAAAACCGGGACAAGCCCGGTGGACAATGAGTGGCACAGCTTCCGACTGACATCGGACGAGGGGCATCGTACGCAGGCTTTAACGTTAAAGCAACACTTTAATTCCAATGCTTTAACGTATTGATTTTGCTCGCTTGTCGGCTTGCAGCGCGCGCCATAGCCTGGCCCGTCAGTGCTGCTTTGGCCCTACTGCCGCTTGAATCTCGGCCTGGATCGCAGCCGCCGCGGCGGCCGGATCGGTGGCCAGGCGGATCGGGCGGCCGACCACGATGGCATCGGCGCCATCGTTGAACGCCTGCGCCACGCCCACGGTGCGTTGCTGGTCGTCGCCGACCGGGCCGCCGGGGCGGATGCCCGGGCAGACGATCGAAAACCCGGCGCCGGTCGCGCGGCGGATCGGGCCGGCTTCCTGGCCGGAGGCGATCACCCCGTCGATGCCGGCGGCCTGGGCGGCCAGCGCGCGCTCCACCACTACGTCCACCGGTTCGCGGTCGATGCCCATCGCGGCCAGGTCCGGGCGGCCCATCGAGGTCAGCACGGTCACCGCCAGCAGGCGCATGTCGCCCTGATTGGCTTCGGCCGCAGCCTGCAACATGCCGGCATGCCAGCCGTGCACGGTGCAATAACTCACCGGCCACTGCGACAGTCGGCGGATGGTACCGGCCACGGTGGCGGGGATGTCGAAGAACTTCAGGTCGACGAACACGCGCTTGTCGCGCCTGGCCAGGGCGTCGAGCACCTGGAAGTACTCGCCCGAGGCCAGCAGTTCCATGCCGATCTTGTAGAAGGACACCGACTCGCCCAACCGGTCGACCCAGGCGATCGCCTCGTCGTGGCCGGGCACATCCAGCGCGAAGATCAGCCGCTCGTGCGCGGCCAGCGGCAGCGGTGCGCGGCTCATCGGGCCACCTCCAGCGCGGCGCGCTTGGCGTCGTGGCGCTGCTGCCAGGGCTGGCCGTAGTCGTTGTTGAACTGCGCCGGCTCCCAGCCGCCGTAACTGGGGTTGGGCAGCATCCACCAGCGCTCGCCGAACCAGTCGTGGTACTGCTGCAGCAGTGCGCCCCGCGCCTGGCCGGTGTTGGCGGTGACCTGCACGAAGTCGCCGAGCTGGTCGCCGAACTGCATCAGCACGCGGTAGGTCTGGCCGGCCAGCTGGCGCCGGCAGTTCTTCTCGCTGCCGTTCTGCTCGCAGCCCTTGACCACCGTGCCCAGGCCCAGAAACACGCTGTCGTCGGCCACCGGCAGCCCGACGCTGCGCAGGTTGGCCAGCGTGGCGTCCTTGAGGTGCACCGCGCGGTTGGAGATGTAGATCAGGGTGATGCCGCGCGCGTTGGCGGCCTTGGCGAAGTCCACCACGCCCGGGATCGCGGTGGCCTTCTTCTCCGCCACCCACTGGTCCCAGCTCAGCTCGTCATATTCCTTGCCGTCGCGCAGCAGGCGCGCCTGGTAGGGCGAGTTGTCCAGCACCGTCTCGTCCACGTCCAGCACCACTGCCGGCTTCAGCCCGGTGGCGGCATTGCCGCGCTCTTCGGGCACCAGCGCGTCCCAGTTGGGCTGCTTGAGCGCAGCGTCCAGCTTGTCGGCAGCGGCGCGATAGGTCTGCTCGGCCACGGCCCGGTATTCCTCCGAGCGCTGCATCCACAGCACCGCATTGAGGTTGTCGTCGCCGGCCGGTGCGCTGGCGGCTGCAGGCTGCATGGTGGTCTTGGCGGCGGCGCTGGCGGCCGCATTGGCGGACACGGCGGCATCCTGCGCGCGCTGGGCCAGCTCCTTGTCGGCGGGCTTGCAGGCGCTCAGGGCCAGCGCGGCGCAGGCGAGCAGGGACAAGGGGGCGTAAAGCGAAGGGCGCATGGCATCCACCAGAACAGGAGCGGCAATGAAGACCGCGATTTTAGCGGGTTCGCGCCGCACCGCCCGCTCCGGCTGATGGTGGTGCCGCCAGCAGTGGCGCAGGCGCATGGCAGAAGACATCGCGATTGCGGGGTGCATGGCGATGCGCGCGTGCTGCATGCACCTGCGCACGCTGCGGGCAACCGACCGCCTCCGCACCTGACCGCCTCTTCGCTCCCGCTGCCGGTCCCGGCATCTCCGGTGGGATCGTGGCCTGAAGAACGCCAATGCAGGAACGGCATATCCTTGTGCGCTGATTGCCCCGGAGTCGCCCCCATGACAGACGCACCCTCCCCGCCCGTCCTCGATACCGCCCAGGCCCGCGTGCTCGGCTGCCTGATCGAAAAAGAGGCGACCACGCCGGATGCGTATCCGCTCACGGTCAACGCCGCGCAGGTGGCCGCCAACCAGAAGACCGCGCGCGAGCCGGTGCTGAACCTGCAGACCGGCGTGGTGCATCACGCCCTGCGTCAACTCGAAACCCTGGGGCTGGTCCGCCAGCAGTTCTCCTCGCGCGCCGAGCGCTACGAGCACCGGCTGGGCAGCGTGCTGGACCTGACCCGCCAGCAGGTCGCCCTGATCGGTCTGTTGCTGCTGCGCGGCCCGCAGACGCTGGGCGAGCTGTTCGCGCGCAGCGAGCGGCTGACCCGCTTCAACGATGCCGACGACGTGCGCCACCATCTGGACCGGCTGATCCAGCGCGGCCTGGCCGTGCAACTGCCGCGCGCCAGCGGCCAGCGCGAAGAGCGTTATGCGCATCTGCTCAGTGGCGAGCTGGATGTGGAGGCGTTGCAGGCGGCGGCCGCGCGCGCTGCCCCCAGCGCCCGCAGCAATACCGACAGCAGCGAGCTGGACGCACGCGTGCAGGCGCTGGAAGCCACTGTCGCCGAGCTGCAGGAGGCGCTGGCCGCGGTGCAGGCGCGCCTGGAAGCGGCTGGCGCCTGAGCGCGACGGTCTGCGCCTGGATGCCCGCTGCACGTCGCCGCCCACGCCGATCGCAGTGCACGCACCGACCGGCCGGGCTGCCGGACGATGCCATAGCCGAACGGTGATGGCGCAGGTTGCGCCCCCGGCCCCGCTTACGTCGGCGTATCCACCTCGTCCCAGTCGGCGTCTTCGAAGTGCAGCAGCCAGTTGAGGGTGTAGTGCCGCTCGTAGACCACGCCCGGCACGATGCCGGCCGGCGGCGGTTGCTGGCTCTGGCCGGCCTGGCGCACCGCCCAATGCAGACGCAATTGCCGATCCAGCGCATCCAGCAGTTCGGGCACCGGCCGTAGCCTCAGCGACGGCCGCGTCGCCGCGTCGGCATGCTCCAGCGCGCGCTGGGCAGCCAGGGGCACATCGCACAGTTCGGTCGGCTCCGGCAGCGCCTCGGCCAGCCCCAGGGCCCACTGCAGCACGGCCAGGCTCTCGTAGCGCCAGCCGAAGTTGGCGAGCTGCTGCGGCTCCGGCATGGGCTGGGCAAAAAAGGCGCGCTCCTGCGGCGACAGTGCCACCGCCACGCCGGGCAGGCGGGCGTCCATCTCTTCCAACGCCGGTGGCGTATCGCCGGCGGCCAGCATCTCCGCGCGCAAGGCCACCGCAAACAACGCCAGCATGCGCTGCGTCACCGTCGCAGCATCGCGCACCCGCGCTTCGGCCTCGCCAGGCACCGGCGGCAGGCCGGGCGGCACGCGAATGCCTTGCGCGGTCAGCTGCGCAAGTTGCTGCGCACGCCGCTGCAAGGCATCCGGCGGATACGGCAGCTGCGCCTGCGCATCGATCGCCGGCTCGCCCTGGCTGATCAGTACCCGCCCGTGCGGATCGCGCACGCTGCCGTCGGCCAGGAAACACACCGCATTGGCCTGCTCGGCCCACTGCGCCAATTCCCCGAACGCCGCATCGTCGACCTCGAACGTGAAGTGCTGGCGCACCCGCTGCACATGCCGCATCAGGTGATAGCGCGGCTGGGTCATCTGGCCGTCGCCGGCCTGGTTCACATAGCCGACAAACCCATGCAGATGATTGGCCAGTTCCGGATCGGCGTGGTCGCGGTGCTGCACGGCGGCGCGCGGCAGGAAATCCGGCCACAGCGGCTCGCGCAGCGTGGAATAGGCGTTGACCAGCAATGGCATGCAAGTGTCCTGGTTGGGGCGACGGACACAACGGCTGCGCTCGTCGCTTGGCAGCTGCGGTCGGTGCGCGCAGCCCCCTGTGAGGCGTGCGCCGGCGTTCTTCCGCGCCGTCCAGGCTGCGCTGGCGACTGCTCGTTACGTTGTGCCGGCCGCGTTCAGCGGTGAGCGTCGCCGCCAGGGTGCCGCAGGCCTGCCCGGCTGTCCATGTCGACGGGGCCGAGCTCGATCGTGTAATACAGCACCGGATCGGCCTCCTGGCTCAACACGCGCAGGCCTTGCCGCTGCAGCCCGAGTTTTTCCAGCGCGCGGATCGAATCGGCATTGCCCGGCGACACGATCGCGCACAGCTGCGACAGTCCCAAGACATCGCGTGCATATGTCAGCACCGCGCGCCCGGCTTCGCTCACATAGCCCTTGCCGCGATGTTCGGGCAACAGTGCAAAACCGATATGCGGCACCGGCAAGGTGTCGCGGCACAACAACCCCAATGTGCCGGCAAAGGCGCCCTCGGCGCGCGTCTCCACCGCCCAGTGCGCAAAGCCGTGTTGTTGCTGGTGCGCCTGCGCCCACTCGCGCAGATGATCACGTGCCTGCTCCCGCGTCCGCACACCGCGGTCGTTGATGCCGGCGATGAAAGCGGGGTCGTTGACCAGTGCCAGCACCGCATCGGCATCGCGCTCGGGATCGAGCGTGCGCAGGCGCAAACGCGGGGTTTCGATCACCACGGTCACGGCACACTCCGGCATCGGGGGAAACCAGACTGCCGTGCCGCCGCATCACTGGCAAGCGACGCAATGCGTGCTGCGGGTTGCGGTGCAACCGCGCACCACGCGTCAGTCGAACAAGGCCTGGATCGCTGCCAACCCCGCGCTGGCGCGCTCTTTCTTGCGCTCGGCATCGGCCACCGGGTCGGCGCCATCGCGCTGCAATTCCTCTGCCGGAATCTCGTCGAAGAAGCGGCTGGGCTTGAGCCGCACATGCTCGCCGAACTTGCGCGTCAACTTGCTGTGGCTCATCCACAGCTGCTGCTTGGCGCGGGTGATGCCCACGTACAGCAGACGGCGTTCTTCCTGCAGGTTGCCTTCTTCCAGGCTCACTTCATGCGGCAGCACGCCGTCTTCGCAGCCAACGATGAACACATAACGGAATTCCAGGCCCTTGGACGCGTGCATGGTCATCATGCGCACCTGGTTGCCACCATCGTCCTTGTCGTTGCGCGACAACAGCGCCAGCTGTGCGGCCAGATCGCTGGCACTGGCGCCACGCGGGCCGCCTTCGAACCACTCGGCCAACTCGTCCAGATTGCGCTTGCGGCGCTGGAAGCCGGTTTCGTCCTTGGACTGGTTGCGCAGGTCGTTGAGCAGGCCGGACTTGTCGGCCAGCATGCGCACCAGTTCTCCCGCCGGCAGCGTGGCCGAATGCTCGCGCATGTCGCGCAGGATATCGGTGAACGCACTCAGGCCATTGGCCGCACGCGGCGGCAAGTGCTGCAGCGCGCCCATCGACTCGGCCGCGCGCGACATCGGCACCGACTTCGCACTGGCCAGTTCGGCCAGCCGCGCCAGCGAGGTCGCACCGACCTCGCGCTTGGGCGACTGCACCGCGCGCAGGAACGCGGCGTCATCGTCGGGATTGACGATCAGCCGCAGCCACGACAGCACGTCCTTGACTTCCTGCCGCTCCAGAAACGCGGTGCCACCGGTCAGGTGATACGGCACGCGCAGCAGCTGCAGCGCCTTTTCCAGCGGCCGCGATTGGAAGTTGCCGCGAAACAGGATGCAGAAATCGCTCCACGGCACCTGCTTGGCGGTCCCCAGGAACGAGATCTCGGCGGCGACCTTTTCCGCTTCGTGCTCGCTGTCGCGGCACTCCCACACGCGGATGCGCTCGCCGTCGGCCTGGTCGCTCCACAAGGTCTTCAAGTGCTCGTGCGGGTTGTGCGCGATCAAGGCATTGGCCGCACGCAACACGCGGTTGGAGCAGCGGTAGTTCTGTTCCAGCTTGATGATTTCCAGCGCCGGATAATCGCGCCCCATCTGCTGCAGGTTTTCCGGATTGGCGCCACGCCAGGCGTAGATGCTCTGGTCGTCGTCGCCCACGCAGGTGAAGTTGCCGCGCGGGCCGGCCAGCATCTTCAACAGCCGGTACTGTGCATCGTTGGTGTCCTGGCACTCGTCCACCAGCAGATAGCCGATGCGCTCGCGCCAGCCCAGTACGATCTCTTCGTTGGCCTCCAGGATCTGCACCGGCAGGCGGATCAGGTCGTCGAAGTCCACCGCGTTGAAGGTGGTCAGCCGCGCCTGGTAGCGCTCGTACAGGCTGGCGGCTTCCTTCTCGCGATTGCTGCGCGCCGCCGCCATCGCCTGTTCCGGGGACAGGCCGGCGTTCTTGGCACGGGAGATCAGGTTCTTGGCATCCTCGATCGCATCGGGTTTGGCTCCATGCATCAGGTCCTTGATCTGGGCGGCGGCATCGTCGGAATCGAAGATCGAAAAGCCGCGCTTCAAGCCGGCAGCGGCGTGCTCGATCTGCAGGAACTTCAGCCCCAGCGCGTGGAAGGTGCAGATGGTCAGGCCATCGGCGCCATCGCCACGGATGCGCTTGGCCACACGCTCGCGCATTTCCTTGGCCGACTTGTTGGTGAAGGTGATCGCGGCGATGCGCTTGGCCGGATAGCGGCCGGTGGCGATCAGGTGCGCGATCTTCTCCACGATCACGCGCGTCTTGCCGCTGCCGGCACCGGCCAGCACCAACAGGGGACCTTCGCAGTGCAGCACTGCGGCGCTTTGCGGGGGATTGAGACCGTGCATAGAGACTTCCAACAGAGCGGGCCATTGTACCGGCGCCGCGTCGGGCCGGCCTGCGCCGCCGGTTCATGCAGATGGCTGTCACCGCCGGCCGCCCGGCCCGGTAAAATCCACCGATGGCCAAGCTCTACTTCTACTATTCGGCAATGAATGCCGGCAAGACCACCACCTTGCTGCAGTCCGCGCACAACTACCGCGAACGCGGCATGCGCACCCTGATCCTCACGCCAAAGCTCGATCACCGCGCCGGCAGCGGCGTGGTGGCCTCGCGGATCGGGCTGCGCGCCGACGGGCGCACCTTCGATCGCGGCACCGAGTTGCAGCAACTGATCGAACGCGACATCCAGGCCGAAGGCGCGCTGCATTGCGTGCTGGTGGACGAGGCGCAGTTCCTCAACCGCGGCCAGGTCTGGCAGTTGAGCGAGGTGGTCGACCGCCTGCGCATTCCGGTGCTGTGCTACGGGTTGCGCACCGACTTCCGCGGCGAGCTGTTCGAGGGCAGCCAGTTCCTGCTGGCCTGGGCCGACGAGCTCGAGGAGATCAAGACCATCTGCCACAGCGGCAGCAAGGCCACCATGACCGTGCGCGTGGACGCGCAAGGGCACGCGGTGCAGGACGGCCCGCAGGTGGAGATCGGCGGCAACGAGCGCTACGTGTCGGTCAGCCGCGCCGAGTTCAGGAAGATCATGCGTGGCGAAGGCCGCATCGACCCGCTGCAGATCGCGTTGCCGCTGCCGCCGGCGGATGCGTAGCGCTCCCGCGCATCGCCCTGTTGGAAGCCCAGCTCGCTGGAAGATGCTGGCTGCGGCTGGCATGCCGATCTTCCACGAGACCAGCCGGCCGCATGCCGTCCGGTGCAGGCGGCACGCCCATGCCGACGCCGAGCCGATGCGCACCCGACCACGTCGTGAACACCCGCAGATACGTCGTCATGCGGCAGCCATTCCGCCCCTGCCGCCAGCGGGACATGCTGCGCTGATCGCGCCTCTCCATTCGCCGGACGCTTCGGCATTGCCGGGCCGGGTAGTTACTTGCGACCGGACTGACACGCCGCGCTAGCGACCGCCTGAAGAATTCAGCCGGATGCTCCAGGCGCGCCGCCCTGATATGCGCTTGGGATGCGTCGCTAAGCCCTTGCAGGCATGCGATTGCCGCTGCATTTCCGCTACACATCCACAGGCGTATCGTTGCCGTGCCGTTGCAGCGATCCGCGCGCAACCAGGCGCAACCGCAGTCCTGTAAACTGGCGACCATCCATTTGTCGGGAGGCAATACATGGGTCCGCTTCCTCCCGAGTTACGCGCCGATATCGCGCGCGTTGGCCGGCTATCGTCGGTGCCCGATGTGCTGACGATCCTCGCGCGCCTGACCGGCATGGGCTTCGCCGCGGTCGCGCGCGTGACCGATACCCGCTGGATCACCTGCCAGGTCCGCGACGAGCTGTCCTTCGGTCTGGCGCCCGGCGACGAGCTGCCGCTGGTCACCACCTTCTGCGACAGCGTACGCACCCAGGGCAACGCGTTGTGGTTCGGCCATGCCTCCGAGCACCCGGTCTTCCGCGACCATCCCACGCCGCGGCTGTACGGCTTCGAGAGCTATGTCTCGGTACCGATCAGGTTCGACGACGGCAGCGTGTTCGGCACCTTGTGCGCGCTGGACCCGTTGCCGCGCGTCATGGACGCGCCGATGGTGGAAAAGGTCGAGCTGCTGGCGCAATTGCTGGCAGCGCAGATCCAGGCCGAACAACGCGCCGAAGAGAGCGCGCAGGAGTCGCGGCGCGCACGCAGCGAACTGGGGCGTATCGGTGCCTCCGCCCGCCTGCGCGAAGAGTTCATCGGCATCCTCGGCCACGATCTGCGCAACCCGCTGCAGTCCATGCATGCGGTGGTGGACATGCTGGCGATCGACCCGCTCAACCAGCGCCAGGGCGGCGCGATCCGGTCGATGCAGCGCAGCCTGCGGCGCATGGAAGAACTGATCGACTTCGCCAGCGATTTCGCGCGCGGCATCGAGCGCGACTGGCTGCAGCTGGACTACGGCAACGGCAGCGATCTGCTCGATGCGCTGTCGCAGGTCGTCGACGAAACCCGCGCCGCGTATCCGAACCAGGTGCTGTCCACGCATGTGGCCATCGACGAACCCGTACACGGCGATGCAGTGCGCCTGGCACAGATGTTCGGCAGCCTGATGATCAACGCCGTGGTGCAGGGACAACAGAGTTCGCTGATCAAGGCGGTGGCGGTCACCGAACAGGGCCGCCTGCGCATCGAGGTCTGCAATCTGGACGGTATCGACCCGCGCCGGCTCGACGTGCTGCATGCCTCCACCCATGTGCACACCGGCGGACGCGCCTTGCCCGAAGTCGATCTTGGCCTGCACATGGCTGCCCAGATCGCACGCGCCCATCAGGGCGAGTTGCGCATCCTCAGCAGCAAGGCCGGCACCTGCTTCCGGGTGGAGCTGGCCTGCGTGCGCCCGCGTGGACGCATGCACCTGGTCGCCGACGCGAACCAGGCCTGAGCAACCCACACGCGCGTACCGTTTCGGCGGTCGCGTAGGGCAGCAGCGGCGTGGTGGCGACCCAGCCATGCCGCCGGGTCCCGGTATGCCGCTCGCGTGTGCAAGGATCGCCGTGGCTGCCAGCGGCGCGTGGCCTTGCGCTAGTAGATCTTGCGCTCGCCGGCCGGCGGCGGCGTCCACTGGTACAGCCAGGTTTCGGTCAGCGGCTTGCCGCTGGCGCGCAGGAACAGGCGGATGTCGATCTGCCGGGTACTGTCGTCCGGCGGTACCAGGTCGAACATCGCCCGGTAGCCCTTGAGTTCGTGCAGCGGACGCGCCGACACGATCTCGGTGGTTCCGCGTGACACCTGGATGATGGCCTCGACCCCGGCCTTGGGATCCTTGCTCAACGCCGCCAGCTCCCCCCCGGCAAAATCCACCGCAAACCGCCACGAGAAGTGGCTGCGCTTCTGCCCGACGATGCCGCCCAGGCCGGTGCGCGTGGCCACGCACTGCGCCAACGGCGAACTGGCCGGCGGATGCGCGCCCCAATACAGCCGGTATCCCATGAGCAATTCCTGCCCCGGCTGCGGCTTGTCCTGCGGGTTCCAGAACGCCACGATGTTGTCGAAGGTCTCGTCCACGGTCGGGATCTCGACCAGCTGCACCGAGCCCTTGCCCCAGCCACTCTTGGGTTCCACCCACAGGCAGGGGCGCTTGTCGTAGAACACGCCATCGTCCTGGTAATGGTCGAAGTTGCGATCACGCTGCAACAGCCCGAACCCGCGCGGGTTCTCGTCGACGAACATGTTGAAGCGCAGCTGCGGCGGGTTGCACAACGGCCGCCAGATCCACTCGCCGCCGCCGGTCCACATCGCCAGCCCATCGGTGTCATGGATCTCCGGCCGCCAGTCCCAGTCCATGCGGCGATCGTTTTCGCCAACCTGGTACATGCTGGTGCACGGGCCGATCCCCAGCCGTTCGATGGTCTTGCGCGGGTAGAGCGCGCTGTCGATCTCCATCACCAGCACTTCGCCGTTGGTGATGGCGAAGCGGTACGCACCGGCAACGCTGGGCGAGTCCAGCAAGCCGTAGACCACCACGGTGTCCGAGTCGTCGGCCGGCTGCTCCAGGTAATAGGCGATGAAATCCGGAAACTCTTCCGGTCCGCCAGTCCCGGTGTCGATCGCCAGCCCGCGCGCCGACTGCCCGTACTGGCCCTCCTTGCCGACCGCACGGAAATAGCTCGCGCCCAGGAACGCCGAGAAATCGCGCTCGGTGTCCTTGCGCGTATTGAGACGGAACCCGGCAAAGCCCAGGTCCTTGGGCAACTGCTTGCCGCCCAGCCCGCTGCTGCCATAGTCGAACGCTGCCGGGTCGTAGGCCAGTTGCTGCGCCTTGCCGTCGACAATGCTGTAGATGTGCACAGGGGTGTGGAAATACAGCCCCAGATGAAAGAACTTCGCCTGGAACTTGCCATTGCCGTCGGCCCATAGCGCGTGATCCTGGCGGTAGCGGATCGACTGGTACTGGTCCCAGTTCAACGCCCCCAACGGCCCCGGAAGCACCTGCTTATGGCTTTGGTAAGGCGCCTTGGCCAACGCACGTGCCTGCCCCTTGAGCCAGCCATAATCGAACGGCTGCGGCGTCCCCAGGCGACGCAGTCCAACGGCCTTGGCCGCCAATGCCCACTGCGGCAGTGCCGGCAAGCCGAGCGCTGCCAGGGCGGCAGCGGCATTCTTCAGGAAGTGGCGTCGCTGCATGCGCATCGGTCTGCTCGTGGAATGGCCGACATCATAGCCACAGCTCGGTACGGCACGGAAGCGAATGCGGAACTCAGGGCGCGGTAGACGACGGCGCGCACGCATTGGCCAGCTGCAGCGCTTGTGCCTGCTGGCACAGGAACTGCTGCTGCGCCTGTTGCGTGTCGGGCCCGGCATAGGGCAGCACGGTCCATTGCTCGTTTGCCCGCATGTGCTCGCCCGGCGCCAGCTGCCGATACGCTGCGTGCACTTCCATTTCCAGCAGTCCGCGTTCGGGATGCTGCGGCGGCGCGTCCAGATACAGCTCCACCTGCCCTTGCTCCGGATGGATCGCCGCCAGCGGCTGATGCGCAAAGCGGATCACCAGCACCTGGCCGCCTGCAAAACCCGCCATCCAGCCTGCCGACGGCTGCAGCAACACCTTGCCGCGCTGGATCAGGCCGTCCTGTCGTGCATCGGCACGCAACGCGAACACACCGCCATGATGCCGATAACTCGGCGCAATCGTGCCCGCTTCCGTCGGCGCCTGGAGGCGAATATCTGCCGCGTCGGCCACCGGCACGAACACCCGCGTGCCTGCCGCGACGCGCGTGTTGAACCACAGGTCCCAGGCGATCGCATCGCTGCGGATATTGCGGGCAGTGGCCTCCACCTCCACGGTATCGGCACGCGTGGATGAAAGCGCCACACGCTTGCGGAGCTGCACGCCGGTGACCGGACTGGGCACGCCCTCGAGCTCCAGCTGATCGCCGGCACGGGTGACTGGCCGCGTGGTGGCCAACGACAGGTAGGGATCCGGCGGCCACACCGCAGCGGCGGCCTGACGTGCGGGATTGACCTGCTGATGCAGCCACCACTGGCTTTGCGGCCCCACCCAGACGTCGTGACCGAGATACGCGATATCGCCGGAGGTGGCGGACACCTCCGGCACAGGGTGCTGCTGCACCGCGCTGCCGGTCTTCAGGATATTGGGTTGCCCAAGCAGGTGGAAGGACAGCACCCGTCCGCCGAACGCGGGTGTGGCGCTTACCTCGATGACCGCGTTGTGCAGCCGGATTTGCTCGATCGCAGGCTTGTTGCTGGACGCTGGCTCATCCGCCTGGACGTGTGTTGCGAGCGGCAACGCCAAGGCGCCAGCCACCAGGATCGGCATGAAGCGACGCAATGAGGCAGGCATGTACGACTCCGATCGCAGGACCGCACGATTGTGGCGCGATGCATGGCAGCGCACCAGCAAGGCCTGTTTCATCGACGGCGCGATCGTCTTCAACGCTGGCAACTGCTGCACCACACCGTCGCACGTTGCCCGATGGTGGCGTGCTTCAACGCGCGCCCGCATTGCTTGCATGCCTCGCCTTCGCGCCCGTACACCGTCAGTTCCTGCTCGAAATAACCAGGCGCCCCGTCCGGGCTGATGAAATCGCGCAACGTGGTGCCGCCGCGCTGGATGGCATAGCCCAGGATGTCTTTCACCGCGGCGGCCAGGCGCCGGTAACGATCCAGCGACACTTTGCCGGCTTCGCGCAAAGGGCTGATTCCTGCGCGATGCAGGCTTTCCGCCGCGTAGATGTTGCCCACGCCGACAACAACGGCCTGATCCATCAGAAAGGTTTTCACCGCCGCGCGCCGGCCACTGGCCAGTGCATGCAGATAATCGCCGGTAAACGCTTCCGACAGTGGTTCCGGACCCAGTCCTGCCAGCAGCTCGTGCACGTGTCCGTCCTCCTGCCACAACAGGCAACCGAAGCGACGCGGATCGTTGAAGCGCAGGACACGGCCATTTTGCAGGCTGATGTCCACATGATCGTGCGCGCGTGGCGGCGTATCGCCGGGCAGGACGCGCAGGCTCCCGGACATTCCCAGATGCAGCAGCGCGCTGCCGCCGGCATCGGTATCGATCAACAGGTATTTGGCCCGGCGGCGCACGTCGGTAATGGTCGCACCGGTCAGCAAGCGCTGGATCTGCTCGGGGATGGGCCAGCGCAGATCAGGCCGCCGCAGGATGACGCCGTGGATGGGTTGGCCGACCAGATGGGGTGCCAGGCCCCGCAAGGTGGTTTCGACTTCGGGCAGCTCGGGCATGCACAACTCCAATCGACCAGGCCGGCGGCACGCCGGAGCGGATCAATATGGAGGCCAAGGGCGGTAAATCCAGCTTTGCGATCATCAGGGCAAGGTGGATGCCGATGCAGTGCCAGGAAGTCGGCCCCCCCAGCGAAGCGGAGGTCCTGGCATCGGTGCCATGCGCCGCGTGCGCCTTGACGGCCCGGGTTCTGCGGTGACATTCAGACCCTTCGGCTTTGCTATCGCGCCCTGCTGCGACACAAGCGCCAGGCGNCCGCGTGCGCCTTGACGGCCCGGGTTCTGCGGTGACATTCAGACCCTTCGGCTTTGCTATCGCGCCCTGCTGCGACACAAGCGCCAGGCGCGCGCCCTGGCATCGGCCGCGCTAGGGCTGTGAGCGTTGAGCCTGCGGATCCGGTGGTGAGCGTGCGTCCTTGCGCGGCGTCTGTGGCGTCTGTGGCGTTAGCGACGTTTGCGCGTGGATTTCAGGCAAAAAGAAACCCCCAGTCCTGTTGGACTGAGGGTTTCGGGTAAAGCCCCTGGCGATGACCTACTCTCGCATGGCTTGA
>NZ_QREM01000004.1 GCF_003353015.1 Xanthomonas arboricola
GTGCGCATCATTCCGGCGGATGCCATTCGTCGGCGGGCACCGGCCAGTGCGGGGAGGCACCCGCGCTGTAGCGCAGCACCACGCGTAGGGGCGCACCCGGGCGCGACGGGCGTTACCGGTGAAGCCTCGTCGCGCCCGGGTGCGCTCCTACGCTGTTGGGCGTTGGGGATTGATGGTGCGCATCATTCCGGCTGACGCCATCCTGGGGGTGCGGCCTCCGGTGCCGCCAGCGCCCGCAGGCGTTTGAACAGCACGGTGGTTTCGGCCACGTTCCAGACCCGTAGCGCGACCTCGAAGGTGTCCAGCGGCTTGGTCAGGAAATCCTTGGCACCCAGGCCCAGGGCGCGGTGGCGCGCGCTGCGACTGGGGTCGGCGGTGAGCACGATCACCGGCAGGAAGTGGCCGGGATCGGACAGCCGCGCCAGTTGCTCCAGCAGCGCATACCCGTCCAGCTCCGGCATCTTCAGGTCCAGCAGGATCAGGTCCGGCGCGAAGGCCGACACCAGCCCCATCACCCGCAGCGGGTCGGTGGTGGCGATCACCTGCTGGAAGCCTTCGCGCTGCAGCAGGTCTTCGAGCAGCCGCACATTGGCCGGCTCGTCGTCGACGATGAGGATGCGCGAGCCGAGGATTTCGTCGCGTGTCATGCCAGCAGCCCGTCGATCACAGTGAAGAATTCCGCCACGTCGAGCGGCTTGGTCAGATACGCGCGCACGCCCTGGTTGCCGACCCGCGCCAGGGTGGCGGTGGTGGCATCGGCACTGATCACCACCACCGGCACGCCGGCCGTGGCCGGCTGCGCCTGCAGCTCGCGCAGCAGGTCTTCGCCGCTGCCGTCGCTCAGGTGCAGGTCCAGCAGGATCAGGTCCGGGGCACCATGCTGCAGCAGTTCGCGCGCCTGCGCCAGGCTGGCCGCTTCCAGCAGCTGCCATTGCGGGCGACGTTCGCTGAGGGTGCGGATCAGGGCCTGGTTGGACGGGTTGTCCTCAATGCTCAGCAGCCGGCATACGCCGCTGCCGGTGCGACTCGGCGGCACGGTGGTGCGTGTCGGCTCGCTCTGCTGCGGTTCGCCCTGCGGCAGCGCGATCCAGAAGCGTGCGCCATCGCGGCCACTGTCCACGCCGATGCGCCCACCCATCGCCTCGATCAGCCGCTTGCTCAGCGCCAGGCCCAACCCGGTGCCTTCCACCGCCGAGCGCTCTGCACCCAGCCGCTCGAACGGCGTGAACAGGCGCTCGATCTGCGCCGGCGTCAGGCCCGCGCCCTGGTCTGCGACCGTGATGCGCACCTGCTCGCCATCCGGCTGCGCGCTCACCTGCACCTGGCCGCCGGTGCGGTTGAACTTGACCGCGTTCGACAGCAGGTTGAGCAGCACCTGGCGCAGCCGCTGCGCATCGGCGCGCACCGTCCACGGCCCGTCGATGGCCGCCGGTTGCAGCGCGATGCCGTGCTTGTCCGCGTCCGGCGCGATCAGGCCCAGGGCCTCGTGGACGGCCGCACGCACCGAGATCGGCTCCGGGCTCAGGTCCAGTTGATCGGCCTCGATGCGCGCGATGTCCAGCAGCTCGGTGATCAGCCCCAGCAGGTGCCGGCCGGCGCCGAGGATATGCTGCAGATGACGGCGATGTCCGGGTTCGGGCAGGTCCATTTCCAGCACCTGCGCATAGCCCAGGATCGCATTGAGCGGCGTGCGCAGTTCGTGGCTGCTGCGCGAGAGGAATTCGGTCTTTGCGCGGTTGGCGGTTTCCGCCTCGCGCCGCGCCAGTTGTGCTTCGGCCGCACGTGCGGCGAGCAGCTCGCTGGCCTGCGCCAGGCGCTGGCCGACCTGGCCCAGCTCATCGCCGGCACGTGGCTGTGGCGCCAGCGGCAGGCCTTCGCCCAGTCGGTCGGCATTGGCGGCCAGGGTGCGCAGGCGCCCGGAGAGCGCCGAGGCGAACCACGCCACCGCAAACACCGCGCCCAGGCCGCCGAGCATGGCCGCACTCAGGGTGATGATCAGGTTGCGCTGGCGCAGCCCCTGCGCCTTGGCGGTACGTACCTGCAGTTGCGCGGTTTCGTAGTTGCGCAGTTCGCGCAGTTCGGCACGCAGGATGTCGAGCTTGTACTTGCCGTCCCACAGCTGGCGGATCTCTTCCTCGCGGCTCAGATCCGGCGCCAGCAAGCGGCGCCAACCCTGCATCTTTTCCGCAAACAACGGCTTGATGCGCGCGAACCGCTGCGCCTGCCCCGGGTCGGTGATGCGTTGCGACAACCGCTCGGCCACCCGTTGCAGGCGCGGTTCGGCATCGCGGTACGGGGTGAGGAATTCATCGCGGCGCACCAGCCGATAGCCGCGCACGCCGGCCGCGGTTTCGGCCAATAGCGCATGCGCTTCGTACAGGTCACTCAGCACTTCCAGCGTCTGCCGCACATCGTTTTCGGCAGCGATGTTCTGCCGCTCCACGCTGTAGATCGCCATCAGGGCGACCGCCAGCAGCAGCAGCGGCAGGGTCACCACCGCCAGGCTCTTGCGGGTGATCGGCCAATCGTTCCAACGCACCGCCACTGCATTCATAGCGCGAGTCCGGCTTGGACCGCGTACACCGCGGCCTGGGTGCGATCTTTTACCTCAAGTTTCTGCAGGATTCGCTCCACATGCACTTTGACCGTGCCGGGAGAAATCCCCAGTTCAGCTGCCAGCGTCGCATTGGTGAGGCCGCGCGGCAGCAGGGACAACACCTGTTTCTCGCGTTTGCTGAGCGCGCCGAGGCGGTCGTCCTGCACCGGCTTGCGCCGACGCGTGGCGATCGGCCTGGCCGGTTCGGCCACCATTGCCGGCAGCAGCAGTGCGAAGGCCTGCAATGCCTGCACATCGTCGTTGCCGGGGGCGGGGCGGTTGTCGTTCCAGGCCACGCACAGCATGCCCAGGGTGCTGCCCAGCGCATGGATCGGCACCTTGGCCTCGCGGAAATCGGCCGGGCGCGGTGGCATCAGCCAGGCCGCTTCATGGCTGTCGCCGGCGGCGCTGGCGCCGGGCGGCAACGCGCGGCCACGGCTGGCCAGCACCTGCGCGCGCGGCCCGCGCTGTGCCAGCACCGCGCCATGTTCCAGGCCCAGCAACAGCAGCACCCGGCCCAGCACCGCGTCGCAGGCCTGCTCCGGCGTCTGCGCCTGGCGCAGCATCACCGCGGTCTCCCAGAGCGCCTGCCAGCGTGCGCTGTCGGACGCCTCGCGTCGCAATGTCAGACGCCAATCGCCAGCACTGGTAGGGGTTTCCATGAATACGCTCTAGGCCGATCAGCATATTTGAGTATATGCCATTCGGCAGAATTGTTGGGGTCGCTTGATTTCGATACTGAGCTCGCCCGATGAGGCACCCCCATCCACTACACGGAGATTTCCCATGCGTCGCACTCTGTTCTCTCTGGTTCTGGCTCTGGCTGCCACCCCGGCGCTGGCTGGCGGCGTGATGCATTACACCGACAAGGCCACGCTGCCGGCAGGCGGCGAAGAGCGCGAAGTCGCTGCACTGTTCGACACCTGGAACGCGGCCCTGGCCACCGGCAATCCGGACAAGGTGGCCGACCTGTACGCCCCGGACGGTGTGCTGTTGCCGACCGTGTCCAACGAGGTGCGCGCCTCGCGCGCGCAGATCGAACAGTACTTCGAGATGTTCCTGGCCAAGAAGCCGCGGGGCGTCGTCAACTACCGCACCGTCCGCGTGCTCGACGACGACAGCGCGGTGGATGCCGGCGTCTACACCTTCACGTTGACCGACAAGGACGGCAAGAAGAGCGACGTGCAGGCGCGCTACACCTTCGTGTACGAAAAGCGCGACGGCAAGTGGCTGATCATCAATCACCACAGCTCGGCGATGCCGGAAGTGAACACCGCCACCGCCTCGTTGGGCAGGAAGTAATGCCGCAGTGGCCGTAGTGGCTTGAAAGCCGCTACGGCCGGCGCCATCCAGCAGGCAATCCTCACGATTGCGGAGTTGCACCATGCTGGGAATCGGCGCTTTCAAACAACGCATGCCACGTCCGGGCGAGGCGTTGCCCGGACGCGAGCAGGCACTACCGCTCCACAACAGCCACCTGATCAACGGCCATCCGTTGCGCGGGGAGTTCACCGGCCTGGCCCAGGTGCAGTTCGGGCTAGGCTGCTTCTGGGGCGCAGAACGCAAGTTCTGGAACCTGCCAGGGGTGTACACCACGGCGGTGGGTTATGCCGGCGGCGAAACACCCAACGCCACCTACGGCGAAGTGTGCTCCGGGCAGACCGGCCACACCGAGGCGGTGCTGGTGGTCTATGACGCCGAGAAGGTGTCGTTCGCGCAATTGCTGCGCACGTTCTGGGAAAGCCACGACCCCACCCAGGGCATGCAGCAGGGCAACGATGTCGGCACGCAGTACCGCTCGGCGATCTATTGCACGACACAGGCGCAATACGACGCCGCGCTAGCCAGCCGCGATGCGTACCAGCAGCAGCTGGACGCAGCCGGGTATGGCGCGATCACCACGGAGATCCGTTTCCCGGCGCCCACGTTCTACTACGCCGAAGACGATCACCAGCAGTATCTCGCCAAACACCCCAATGGTTATTGCGGGCTTGGCGGAACGGGAGTGAGCTGCCCGATCGGGCTGGATGCCTGACGGAAAGGCGGGCCGGATTGAAGCGCTGTCATCCACGTGACCGTGGCGGCGTGCCGATGGCCAACAGTGACCGGCAGCGTTCTCACGATCAGGCAGCGCATGGGAGTGCATGCCAGGCAACTTGAATGGCTACGTCGGAGACGACGTGGCCATCTTTTTCTGCGGTGCGCGCACCACGTGCCGGCACCGCCGCGGGTGGCTGAGGGGCGAACCGGCCGGCGCATCAGTGCGGTCGATCGCCATGGTCGATCGCGGCGATGAATCGGCGGCGACTCACCGCATCCGGTCAGTGCAGCCAGTACGCCAGGGGTGACTGAATCTGCCGGGTCACACGAACTCGCCGGCAAACATGCCGCGCAGCTGGGCCAGCATGTCGGTGCGTTCCGGATGCAGCAGTCGCATGCAGGCAAGCGCGAAGCCGACCGGGCTGGTGCCGGGTGCGGTGATCACGCCGTCGGCGGTCACCACCTTTTCGTGGCGGTATTGCGCAGCACCGGCGTATGGCACCACATGGTCCTGCAGGAAGGCCAGCGCGTTGCTGGTATGCGCGCGTTCGTCGAGCAGGCCGGCATAGGCCAGGGCGATGGTGGCGCCGCAGATCGCGGCGACCGGGCGCTGATGCTGCACGCGCTCGACCAACAAGCCGCTCAGGCCGGGGATTTCGCCGGCTTGCCAACGCTCGCTGCCGGGCAGGATCCAGAGATCGGCATCCAGCGGCGCCAGATCGGAGAGGGCGAAGTCCGGGGTGATGCGCAGCCCGCCGATCGACTGCACCGGCTGGCCATCGATGCTGGCGATGACGACCTGGTCGCCGAACCATTCGCGCGCCGCCGGCAGCACGACGCCAATTTCCCAGTCGGCCACGCCGTCGACCATCACCACTGCAATGTTTGCCATTGTCCGCTACGCCAGTTGAGGAACCCGGATTCTAGGCAGTGCGGGTTGCGCAGGTGTAAGCGACGTGTGGAGAGCGACGTCGATGCGCGCACCGATCAACCAGAACAAACGCGTGGCAGCCCGGCGGCGGCGGCGCAGGCATCACCGTACCCACATGCTCACCGGTGCCCGGCAAGGCCAGCCTTGGCCAGCCGCAGTTCCCGCGCCGGCCTCGCACGCCGAGCTGGGCGAAAATGGCCGCGGTGGAGCGGGTTCGAGAAAGCCATCGATCGGCCGGCATCGCCACGCGTCGTGGCGGCAGCATGTCACGCAGCCAGGCGATGCAAACCAAAACGCCCGCAGCCAGGAAGCTGCAGGCATCGTTGGCGCGAACCGTGGCGCTGCAATCAGCCGGCGAGCTTGTCGGTGATGGTCTTGCGCAGTGCCTGCAGATCCTTGGCGAAGGCATCGATGCCGCTGGCCAGCTTTTCGGTGGCCATCGGATCGGCCGCCAGGTCGGTGGCGAAGCGGTCGCTGTCGATCGGGGTGACCTGCGCGTTGTCGGCCTGCGCGGGCGAGAGCTTGCGCGGCAGCTGGCCGTGCTCGGCGTCGAGCTTTTCCAGCAGCTCCGGCGAGATGGTCAGGCGATCGCAACCGGCCAGCGCTTCGATCTGCGCGGTGGAGCGGAACGAGGCGCCCATCACCACGGTGGACGAGCCACGCTGCTTGAATTCGTTGTAGACCGTGCGCACGAACACCACGCCCGGGTCTTCGTCGATGCTGGCCGGGGTCTGCCCCTGGGCGACGTAGTAATCCAGGATCCGGCCCACGAACGGCGAGATCAGGAACACGCCGGCCTCTGCGCACGCCAGCGCCTGCGAGCGGTTGAAGATCAGCGTCAGGTTGCAGTCGATGCCCTCGCGCTGCAGCTGGCGGGCCGCCTCGATGCCTTCCCAGGTGGCCGCGATCTTGATCAGGATCTTGTCCTTGGACACGCCACGCTCGGCATACATCGCGATGAACTTGCGCGCCTTGGCGATGGTGGCCTCGGTGTCGTGTGCCAGGTCGGCATCGACCTCGGTGGAGACGCGGCCAGGCACCAGTTCGGCCAGCTTGACGCCGACGCCGATGGTGAGGCGATCGGCCACTTCGTTGACGGTGACGGTGCGGTCTTCGCCGCCGTGTTCGCGGCCCCAGGCCAGTTCGCGTTCGATCAGATCGGCATAGACCGGCAGGTCCAGGGCCTTTTTGACCAGGGTGGGATTGGTGGTGCAGTCGACCGGCTTCAGACGCTTGATGGCGTCGTAGTCGCCGGTATCGGCAACCACGACGGACAGGTCACGCAGCTGGGCGAGCTTGGAGGGAGATGCAGTCATGCGGGTTCTCTCGAATCGTGGAACGGGTCGTGGATAGGACGCAGCGCGCTACGGTAGCGCGCCTGGCGTGGGAAGTCAGGCGCCGGCCAGCGCATGTTGATCGTGCACGGCGCTCACGCGCAGACGCAGGTCGCGCCCGTCGGGCGTGCGCCAGTCGATGCTCTGCCCGACCGACAGGCCGAGCAACGCGCTGCCCACCGGTGCCAGCACCGAGATGCGGCCGTGCTGCACATCGGCCTCGTGCGGGTACACGAGGGTGAGCGTATGCCGTTCGCCATGCAGCTCATCTTCGCAATCGATGCGGGAGTGCATGGTGACGACATCGCCGGGAATCTGGTCGGGCGGCACGACGCGTGCACGGCCCAGTTCGTCACTCAGCGCGGTGGCGGCCGGGTGCTTGTTGAACGCGGGGGAATCGAGCAGGGCCTCAAGCCGGGCGAGGTCATGGCTGGAAACCAGGATGGACGGCGGCAAGCCGCTGTGGTGCTGCGAGGTCATGGCAATCTCCTTGACGACGACCGCTCGCCGACATGGCAAGCGTCACTGACCAGATGAGGGCGCCGTTGCCCGATCGCAATGCGGGGCGAGATGAGGCAGCGTATGGCAGGGGTCGGCACCGGCGCGGCACTTTGCGCTGAGGCCTGGCCAGCAGTCAGGCGAGCGCGGCAATGCACCGGCACAGTGCCGCGCCCATCAGCGCCCAGTCACAAGCGACGGGGGTGGAATCCGCCGTGCGCATGACGCCGCAGCCGCCAAGGATTCCCTGAAACGCGGCGTCGTCACCCGCAACCCAACAAAAAACGACGCTTGCGCGTCGCTTATGTCCGAGAGCAAATGGGAAAAACGGTACGCCAAGCAACCGCAGCCGTGACACGCTTTCCCGATTCCCGATTCCCGATTCCCGATTCCCGATTCCCGATTCCCGATTCCTAGGCCGCAACCGCCTTGGGACCCGTCGCCGGCTGGTCCAGCGTGAACAGGCTCTCCGGCAGCTCCCTGAACAACTGCGCCAGCTGCTCCAGAAATGCGGTCATGGCCGAACTGCGGCGCCAGGCCATGGCGATGCGCCGGCTGGGCTGCTTGTCCTCGCGGAAGCGGATCAGGCGGATGTTCTCCGAGCGTGCGACCGGTGGCTTGACCGCCAGCAGCGGCAGCAAGGTCACACCGACGTTGGCGGCCACCATCTGGCGCAGCGTCTCCAGGCTGGTGGCCTGGAACTCGGATTTTTCCAGGGCGCCGGCAAGATGGCAGACATCCAGCGCCTGCTCGCGCAGGCAGTGGCCATCTTCCAGCAGCAACAGCCGCTGCTCGGACAGGTCGTCCAGCGTCATGCTGTCATGGCGCGACAGCGGATGGCCTTCCGGCACTGCCAGCACGAAGGGTTCCTCGAACAGGAATTCGGCATGCAGCTGCTCGTCCTGCAACGGCAGTGCAAGCAGCGCCGCATCCAGGCGGCCTTCGCGCAGCTGGTGCACCAGCTGGTCGCTCTTTTCCTCGATCAGCAGCAGTTCCAGGCGCGGGAAGCGCTCGCGGATCCGCGGCACCACATGCGGCAGCAGGTACGGCGCCAGGGTGGGAAAGATGCCCAGCCGCACCGTGCCCGCTTCCGGATCCTGGCTGCGCCGCGCGGCTTCCTTCATCTGCTCCACTTCGGCCACGATGCCGCGTGCGCGCATCGCTGCCTCGCGGCCGGCGGGGGTCAGCATCACCTTGCGCGGCGCACGTTCCACCAGCGGCACGCCGAGCTCGTCCTCGAGTTTCTTGATCTGTGTGGACAGCGTCGGTTGACTGACGAAGCAGGCGGTCGCAGCACGGCCGAAATGCTTGTGGTCGGCCAGGGCGACCAGGTATTTCAGGTCACGCAGATTCATGTGCAGCAGCCCTCATTGCGGTAACGGGGTACGCCTGGAGCTTAGCGCCCGGCCTGGCCGGGCGCTGGCTTGAGTGCGCTTATGCAGCCTGGGCAACGCTATCGACGCCGGCCGGTGCGCTGGACCGGATCAGGTGATCGAAGGCGCTCAACGCAGCCTTGGAACCTTCGCCCATCGCGATCACGATCTGCTTGTACGGCACCGTGGTGGCGTCGCCGGCAGCGAACACACCGGGAACATTGGTCTGGCCGCGGTCGTCGACGATGATCTCGCCGCGCGGCGACAGGGCGACGGTGCCCTTGAGGAATTCGGTGTTGGGCAGCAGGCCGATCTGCACGAACACGCCCTCCAGATCGACGTGCTGGATGTCGCCGCCGGTGCGGTCCTTGTAGACCAGGCCGGTGACCTTCTGCCCATCACCGAGCACCTCGGTGGTCTGCGCGCTGGTGATGATGCGCACGTTGTGCAGGCTGCGCAGCTTGCGCTGCAGCACTTCGTCGGCGCGCAGCTTGTCGTCGAATTCCACCAGCGTGACATGCGCCACGATACCGGCCAGATCGATCGCGGCCTCGACGCCGGAATTGCCGCCGCCGATCACCGCCACGCGCTTGCCCTTGAACAGCGGGCCATCGCAGTGCGGGCAATAGGCCACGCCCTTGTTCTTGTACTGGTTTTCGCCCGGCACGTTCATCTGCCTCCAGCGGGCGCCGGTGGACAGGATCACGGTCTTGCTCCTGAGCGAGGCGCCGTTGGCCAGCTTGACCTCGATCAGGCCATCGGCACCGGCCGGGATCAGCTGCTCGGCGCGCTGCAGGTTCATGATGTCCACGTCGTACTGGCGCACATGCTGCTCGAGCGCGGCAGCCATCTTCGGGCCTTCGGTTTCCGGCACCGAGATGAAGTTTTCGATCGACATGGTGTCCAGCACCTGGCCACCGAAACGCTCGGCGGCCACGCCGGTGCGGATGCCCTTGCGTGCGGCATAGACGGCCGCTGCCGAGCCGGCCGGGCCACCGCCAACCACCAGCACGTCGAAGGCGTCCTTGGCGGCGATCCTGGCGGCATCGCGCTTGGCGGCATTGGTGTCGAGCTTGGCGACGATCTGCTCCAGCGTCATGCGGCCCTGGTCGAACAGCTCGCCGTTCAGGTACACGGTGGGCACCGACATGATCTGGCGGGCTTCCACTTCGTCCTGGAACCAGGCGCCGTCGATGGCCACGTGCTTGATGCGCGGGTTGAGCACGGCGGCAAGATTCAGCGCCTGCACCACGTCCGGGCAGTTCTGGCACGACAGCGAGAAATAGGTTTCGAACTGGTAGTCGCCATCCAGGTGCTGCACCTGCTCGATCACCTCGGCGGCAGCCTTGGACGGGTGCCCGCCCACCTGCAGCAGCGCCAGCACCAGCGAGGTGAACTCGTGGCCCATCGGCAGGCCGGCAAAGCGCAGCGAGATGTCCTGGCCGGGCGTGGTCAGCGCGAACGAAGGCTTGCGCTGGTTGTCGTCGCGGTGGATGTCCAGGCTGATCTTGTCCGACAGCAGCACCAGGTCCTCGAGCAGGTCGAGCATTTCGCGCGAGCCGGCGCTGTCGTCGATCGAGGCATTGATCTGGATCGGCCGCGTGACCCGTTCCAGGTAGGCGGTCAGCTGGGTCTTGAGGTTGGCATCCAACATGGAGAACTCCTGGGAATGGGCAAGGGGAGGGCGTGGCGTCGCTGCGGTGAGGCAGGTCGCCGGGGAGGAGGGGATGAACCGCAGCCGGCGCGATGTCGGGAATGCGTGCTGGCGATGGCTGGCGGGCAGCCCGGCACCGGCTCCGGTTCACCCCCGGCCCAGTGCTGGGCCGGAGATGGCCTTGCGGCCTGGGGACAGGCCGCAAGGGAGGGTCGATTTAGATCTTGCCGACCAGGTCCAGCGACGGAGCCAGGGTCTTTGCGCCTTCCTTCCACTTGGCCGGGCAGACCTGGCCAGGGTTGTTGGCGACGAACTGGGCAGCGGTCAGCTTGCGCAGCGTCTCGGTGACGTCGCGGGCGATGGAGTTGTCGTGGATTTCCAGGGTCTTGATGACGCCTTCCGGGTTGATGATGAAGGTGCCGCGCAGGGCCAGGCCTTCTTCTTCAATGTGCACGCCGAACGCACGGGTCAGCTTGTGGGTCGGGTCGCCGATCAGCGGGAACTGCGCCTTGCCCACGGCCGGCGAAGTTTCGTGCCACACCTTGTGCGAGAAGTGCGTGTCGGTGGTGACGATGTAGACCTCGGCGCCTGCCTTCTGGAACGCGGCATAGTTGTCGGCGGCGTCTTCCACTTCGGTCGGGCAGTTGAAGGTGAAGGCGGCCGGCATGAAGATCAGCACCGACCACTTGCCCTTCAGGCTGGCCTCGGTGACTTCGATGAAGTTGCCGTTGTGGTACGCATTCGCCTTGAACGGCTGGACCTGGGTGTTGATGAGAGACATTGAGTTTCCTCGTGCGGTGAAGGGGACGGGGGATGGAACAGTCGCCATGGTAGGCAGGATCGATAGATTTCTCAAATCGATTGATGGAATTGTATAGATAGTCTTTGGCTATCGATTCGGCAGACAGGATCTGCCGATGCGGCAGGCGGTTCCATCTTCGATAATGGTCAGCCGATGTTGCGCACGAGTGAACGATCCGTATGAGCGATGAGTCCGCCGCTTCCGCCGAACACCTGCTGCGGCAGGCGTGCCAGCGGATAGACCGCCGCGACGCCGAACCCTTGCTGCTGCATGCGCTGGGCCGCGACCGCGCCTGGTTGTTCGCGCATGGCCGCGATCGCGTGGACGCGGCTGTCGCGCAGGCGTTCGAGGAGCTGGTGCTGCGGCGCCAGGCCGGCGAGCCGGTTGCGTACCTGACCGGCACGCGTGGGTTCTGGACGCTGGAGCTGGCGGTCTCCACCGCCACCCTGATCCCGCGCGCCGACACCGAGCGGCTGGTCGAACTGGCACTCGAACGCCTGGATGCCCTGCCTGGCCGCCGCGTCGCCGATCTGGGCACCGGCAGCGGCGCGATCGCGCTGGCGATCGCCAGCGAGCGGCCGCAGGCACAGGTGATCGCCACCGACGCCAGCGCAGCGGCGCTGGCGGTTGCCCAGCGCAATGCCGACAGCCATCGGTTGGGCAATGTGGACTGCCGGCAGGGCAGCTGGTTCGCGCCACTGGCTGGCGAACGCGTCGACCTGATCGTCAGCAACCCGCCGTATATCGCCGCGCAGGATCCGCATCTGCGCCAGGGCGACCTGCGCTACGAGCCGGCCAGCGCGCTGGCGTCCGGCCCCGACGGCCTGGACGACATCCGCCTGATCGCCGCCGAGGCGCCGGCGCATCTGCTGCCGGGCGGCTGGCTGCTGCTCGAACACGGCTGGGACCAGGGCGCGGCGGTGGCCGCGCTGCTGCAGGCGCGCGGCTTCGATGCGGTGGCGACCCATCAGGATCTGGAACAGCGCGACCGGGTGACGTCGGGGCGCTGGTCGCGCACTGCGGACTAGGTGCGGCCGGCGACGCCCGGAAAGCAGGCGGCGGGTGGATGCGGACGGTGCGCCCTGCCTAGTCCACGTGCGTGGGACAGTCCGGTTCCGGGCCGCCGCGGCGCCTGCCTGGCGGCGCAGGCGGGCGTCTTGAATCAGCTGCACCAGGCCGTCGTGTACCGCAGTGCGCCTGGCCCTGGCCAATCGTGTGGGTGCGCGCCGCGTCGATGCGCCGGCTGCCGATACACTAGCGGTTTCCCGCAGGACCGACGCATGCGCACGCTCTATCCCGAGATCACGCCGTACGACCACGGCACCCTCCAGGTCGACGACCGCCACACCCTGTATTTCGAGCAGTGCGGCAATCCGCAGGGCAAGCCGGTGGTGATGCTGCACGGCGGCCCCGGTGGCGGTTGCAACGACAAGATGCGGCGCTTCCACGATCCGGCCAAGTACCGCATCGTGCTGTTCGATCAGCGTGGCGCAGGCCGCTCCACCCCGCATGCCGATCTGGTGAACAACACCACCTGGGACCTGGTCGCCGATATCGAACGCTTGCGCGAGCACCTGGGCATCGGGCGCTGGCAGGTGTTCGGCGGCAGCTGGGGCTCGACGCTGGCGCTGGCCTATGCGCAGACCCATCCGCAGCAGGTCACCGAGCTGGTGTTGCGCGGCATCTTCCTGCTGCGCCGCTTCGAGCTGGAATGGTTCTACCAGCAGGGCGCCAGCCGGCTGTTCCCGGATGCCTGGGAGCATTACCTCAACGCGATTCCGCTGGTGGAACGCGCCGATCTGATCTCCGCCTTCCACCGCCGCCTCACCAGCGATGACGAAGCCACGCGGCTGGCCGCGGCCAAGGCGTGGAGCGTGTGGGAAGGTGCCACCAGCTTCCTGCATGTGGACGATGATTTCGTCACCGGGCATGAGGACGCACACTTCGCACTGGCGTTCGCGCGCATCGAGAACCACTACTTCGTCAACGGCGGTTTCTTCGAGGTCGAAGACCAGCTGTTGCGCGACGCGCACCGCATCGCCGATATCCCCGGCGTGATCGTGCAGGGACGTTACGACGTGGTGTGCCCGATGCAAAGCGCCTGGGATCTGCACAAGGCCTGGCCGAAGGCGCAGCTGCAGGTCAGCCCGGCCGCCGGTCATTCGGCATTCGAGCCGGAAAACGTCGACGCGCTGGTGCGTGCAACCGACGGCTTTGCCTGAGCGCAACCGGGAGCGTGCACGGGAAGCTGCAGCAGCGCTCGCGCGCCAGCGGCAGGAGCGCACCCGGGCGCGACGCAGGGTAACGGGACGGCCGGTCGCGCCCGGGTGCGCTCCTACGAGGCAGCAGCAGGTTTCACCGAGGCGCGGATCAGCGCGGCCGCCGCATGCCCTGTAGGAGCGCGCTTGCGCGCGATGAGGCCTTACCGATGACGCCCCATCGCGCGCAAGCGCGCGCCTACCGTGATTGTCGGTTTCAGTGCGGCAGCAATGCCTGTGCCAGTGGCGGCAGGAGGCGTGCCAGTCGCCGTGCCCAGGCCTGCTGGCCGGTCGCGTCGGCGATCAGGTCCTGGCGGATCTCCAGCTCCACATGCAGCAGCCCGCGGCCTTCGCCGTAAACCGGTATCGCATAGTCGCTGGTGTCGCTGACCGCATAGGGCTGGTTGTCGCCGACCACCAGATCCGGCTCTTCGCGCAATGCGTGCAGCAGCCGGTGCGCCAGCCGCGTATCGCGGTGGTACAGCACGCCGGCATGCCAGGGCCGCGCGTTGCCGGCCATGAGTGGCGTGAAGCTGTGCATCGACACCAGCATGGTCGGTTGGCTGCGCTGCGCACGTGCATCCAGTTCCGCCGCGATGCGTGCGTGATACGGCGCGAAGATCTCGTCGATGCGCTGCTGCCGCGCGTCGGCCGACAGTTGCTGGTTGCCGGGAATCGAGGTGCCGTCGCTGACCTCGGGCATCAGCGTGGCCGAACCGTGCGGGCGATTGCAGTCGATCACCAGGCGTGAATAGGTCTGCGCAATGGCAACGGCATCCAGCGCATCGGCCAGCGCATGGGTGACCCCGGCAATGCCGATATCCCAGCCGATATGGCGATCCAGTTCGTGTTGCGGCAGACCCAGGTTGGCCAGCCGCGCCGGCACGCGCTGACCGGCGTGGTCGGCGATCAACAGCCACGGCGCGGCGGCCTGCGGGTTGTGCACGCTGAAGGGGAACGGATCGTCGGCGCCCAGCAGGCGGCCAGCGGTCGCTTCAGCCACGCGGGGTGCCGTCCAGTGCGTGATCGACCAGATACAGCCCCGCCCACAGCTTGGGATCCATCTGGTAGCCCTCGGCCATCTTCTGCACCAGCCAGGCGCCAACCTGCGCGCGCGGGATCTCGTGCACGGTGATGTCCTCGCTGGCGTCGCCGCCGCCTGCGCCGACCTTGCGCAGGCCGGTGGCGCGCACGAAGGCGATCTTCTCGCTGCTGGCACCGGCCGAGGTGGGGCCGATCATCAGCACTTCGGCGTGCCCGGCGGTCCAGCCGGTTTCTTCTTCCAGCTCGCGAATGGCCGACAGCTCGATCGACTCGTCGGCATGCACGTCGCCGACCAGGCCGGCCGGCATTTCGATGGTGCGCGCCTGCAGCGGCACGCGGAACTGTTCGACGAACAACATCGCATCGTCCGGGGTCACCGCCACGATGATCGCGGCCAGGCCGCCGGCATGCACGCGCTCGGAATACTCCCAGGTGCCGCGCACGACCATGCGCTGGTACTTGCCTTCGTAGACCACGGTGGGCGGGGTGTCGTGTCGGTTCATGGATGCAGGCCTTGTTGCAGGGAAACGGGAGTGCGCGGTGCCGACGCGCCGCCGCAGGCGGCCAGCAAGCGGCGCCGCGTGAGCGGGCCGAAGCGCAGGCTCTCGCACAGGCCGCCCAGCATGTCCGTGTCGGCCTGCGCGCGCGTGAAACCGGCATCGGTCAGCGCCAATGGCGCGTCGAGCGCGATGGTGGTGAGCTGCCGCCACAGCAATGCGTGTTCGCGTTGCTCGCGCAGGCGCGCGGCCATCTGCGCCGCGCCGCGCAGGCGCAGGAACGGGATCTCGTCGATGCGTTCCAGCAAGGCATCCAGGCTGCCGAAATGCGACAGCAGCACCGCTGCCGATTTGGCGCCGATGCCGGTGACGCCGGGGATGTTGTCGATCGCATCGCCGCACAGCGCCAGGTAGTCGGCGATCTGATGCGCATGCACGCCGTGGCGCGCCTTGACCCCGTCCACGCCCCAGCGCAGGTTGCGTGCGTAATCCCACTGCTCGTCGTGCTCGAGCAGCAGCTGCGACAGATCCTTGTCGGCCGACACGATCACCCCGCGCAGGCCGTGCGCACGCACGCTGTGCAGGGCACTGCCGATCAGGTCGTCGGCCTCGTAGTCGCGGTGCGCCAGCACGTTCAGGCCCAGCGCGGCGCACAGCGCCTTGCAGTGCGCGAACTGGCGCCGCAACGCATCCGGGGCCGGGGTGCGATTGCCCTTGTAGGCCGGGTAGATCGCATGCCGAAAGCAGCTGTCCAGCGCCTCGTCGAAGGCGACGGTGATGTGCGCGGGGTCCTCGCGCTCGAGCAGGTCGAGCAGGAAGCGCGCAAAGCCGTGCACGGCATTGGTCGGCCAGCCCTGCGCATCCTGGAACTCGTCCGGGATCGAATGCCAGGCGCGGAACACGTACAGGCTGGCATCGACCAGATACAGCGGGGTCGGGCGACCGACCGCCAGGGGCGTGCCCGCAAGCGTGGGGATGTGCGAGGTCACGGGGTCCAGTCGCGCAGCAGCGCACGCGGGTCCGGGCGCTCGCGCTCGGGCACCTGCATGCGCGGGGTGCCGATATGGATGAAGCCGGCGATGCGCTCGTCCTGCTCCAGGCCCAGGTAGCCGGTCACCGCCGGGTCGTAGGCCATCCACGCGGTCAGCCACTGCGCACCGAAGCCATGCGCCTGCGCGGCCTGCAGCAGCGCGAAACACACGCAGCCGGCGGTGAGCAGCTGTTCCTGCTCGGGCACCTTGTGCCCGGGGCGCAGCGCGGCGATCACCACGATCACCAGCGGCGCATCGTTGAAACGGTTGCGGTCCTTTTCGACCGCTGCCGGCGGCGCCAGCGGGTCGGCGGCCTGGGTGCGCTCGGCCAGGAAGTCGCCCAGTGCCTGGCGTGCGTCACCGCTGATGCGCAGGAAGCGGAACGGCACCAGCTTGCCGTGGTCGGGCACGCGCACTGCCGAGGCGAGCATGCGCAGCAGGGTGTCTTCATCCGGGCCGGGTTCGCCCAGCTGTTTGGAGGGGACCGAGCGGCGCGCGTCCAGCGCCTGGAGCGAATAAGGTGCGTGCATGAGTCCGGGTCGAGGCGAGAATGCGGGCGATTATAGACGGGCCCTTCCCAACGCCCGCCGCATCATGGCAGGGCGTCGATGCCGGCCTGGCGATGCGCAGACCGGCCGTACATGCTGAAGGCTTAACCCCCGCAGGCGGGTGATGCCGGTTGGCAAGCGCCACTGCAGCGAGGCAAGCTAGGATGTCCGCCTGACACGCAAACCCTGGGCGGTCACGACTAAAGTGCCAATTGCGTCACACTTAACAAACGAGCGAAACGCCTACCATGCGGTGGCGGAATGTGGGGCCGCGTCCGTTTCCTCTCGTTTGAATATTTTCACGCCTGCAGGGGCGGGGAGCCTTTGCGCATGACTTTTCAGCCCAGTCCGTCGGGACATCCGGGCCGTGACCAACGCTTGCTCGAACAGGCGTATGCCGTGTTCGTGCCCGCGCTTGCGCAGGTATTTGCAGCTGCAGTGGCCCATTTCGACGATGTGCTGTTCGACCGTGCCGAGTCCGCGGGCGTGTCGCAGTTGCTGTTTCTCGATGGCATGCGTGAATTGCGGCGCAAGCGCGAGGATGTGGCCACGCAGTTCCGCCAGCAGCTGGACGACGGCTGGCAGGCGCTGCTGCTGGGCGAGCCGTTGTCGGCCGAGGTGGTGCTGGCAGGCGACATCGGCACCGGCCCGCTGAGTCTGGTGCCCGAACACGTGCTCGAATCGCGGCTGGCGGTGCGCAATCTGGCCACCGTGCTGCTGCGCGACTTCAAGCAGGTGCTGGCGCGGGTGGACCGCCGCCTGGGCTGGATCGCCGGCGGCCTGGAGCTGGTGGCCGATACCAATCCGCTCGGTCCGGAACACCTGGGCGTGGCGATCCACGAAGCCTTCGCCATCTGCGACCTGGCGCCGGAAGTGCGCCTGGTGCTGATCAAGCTGTGCGAGCGCGACCTGGCCGAGCCGATCGGCAAGTTGTACGCGCGTCTGGACGAGACCCTGGCCAAGGCCGGCGTCATGCCGGAAATCTCCCAGCCCAAGCGCCCCCCGCCGCGCGTGCAGCCCCGTGGCGACACCCCCGAAGAGCGTGCGCAGGCCGAGGCGCAGGGCGGGTTTGCCGAGCTCGGCGGCGACGATCAGAACGACCAGTACGCACCGGCCTGGGCCAACCGCTTCCTGGACCGCTGGGCGCATAGCCGCGGCCGCATGCAGGCCGCCACCCAGCGTGGCCAGGCCGGCGGCGGCGCTGCCGGCGGCATGGACGGTGGCGAGGCCGATCACCCCGGCGGCAGCCAGGGCATGTTGCTGGAAGCGCTGCACGAACTGCTGCAGCAGACCCGCAACGTGCGTGACAACACCGCCTCGGCCGCCTCGGTGGCGGTGGGCCAGCAACGCCCGCTGAGCCAGCGCGAGATGATGTCGGTGCTGTCGCTGCTGCAGGCCACGCCGAGCGCGACGCTGCAGGCGGCGATCGGCGACGACACCGAGTCGCTGGCGCAGCGGCTGAAGAACGAAGTGCTGTCCAGCGCCACCCGGCTGGGCGTGGACCCGGCGACCGCGCGTCTGGACCCGATGGACGAGGATGCGATCGACCTGGTCGGCATGCTGTTCGACGTGATGCTGGACGAACGTGACCTGGAAAACCGCTCGCGCGAAATGATCGGCCGCCTGGTGGTGCCGTTCGTCAAGGTCGCGCTGCTGGATCGCAAGATGTTCGTGCAGAAGGCCCACCCTGCGCGGCGCCTGCTCAATTCGCTGGCCGAGGCCTGCGAAGGCAACAACGGCGACAGCGCTGCCGAGCGCGTGCTGATGGGCAAGGTCGAGGAAATCGTCGACCGCCTGGTGGCCGAATTCAACGAGAACCTGGCGATCTTCCTGACCCTGGAAGAGGAATTCCGCGATTTCCTGTCGCAGCACCGGCGCCGGGTGGAGATCGCCGAACGGCGCGCCACCGAAACCCAGCGCGGCCAGGAAAAACTCGAACTGGCACGCAGTCGCGCGCTATCGGAGCTGGAACAGCGCACCCAGGCCGGCGTACCGCTGCCCAGGGCGGTGGAGGATTTCCTGCGTCAACCGTGGCTGCACCATCTGACCATGGCGATCCTGCGCGACGGCGACGAAGGCCCGGGCACCGTCGAGGCCCTGGCCCTGGCCGATGGCGTGCTGGAGGAACTGGCCGAGGCGCGCCGCCACATCGTCGGCAAGCCGTGGCTGCAGGTCTGGCAGCCGGCGCTGCACCGTGCGTTCGCCAGCGTCGGCCTGCATGGCGATGCGGTGGTGGTGGCGATCACTGCACTGCACGACACCTTGCAGGCCATTGCCGAGGCGCGCCCGGAGCTGGAAAAGGCCCTGCCGGAGCTGCCGCAGGTCAACCTGCCGCCGCCGGCTGCCGAAAGCGTCAGCGTGGTGCTGGGTGCCGAGGCGGTGGCGCAGAGCATCGACAGTGCCGATGCCGAGCGCTTTCGCGCGATGGACATCGGCACCTGGCTGGATTTCGTCGACAAGGACGGCAAGGTGCAGGCGGGCAAGCTGTCGTGGGTGAGCCCGATCTCGCAGCGGTTGCTGTTCGTCAATCGCCGCGGCGTGCGCTTCTGCGTCGCCTCGCCGGAGGAACTGGCGGTGATGGTGCGGCTGGGCCGGCTGCGCGAGCACATCAACGACGGTGCCTTCGACAGCGCCATGCAGGGCGTGATCGACCGCCTGGATCCGTTGCACAACAGCACCGTGCACTAGCGGGGGGCTGCGATGCCCCCGACGCCGTGCCGTGCGCTCAGGTCCGCGCCGGGCCGATGAAGCGCAGTGTCGCCTCGATGACCGAGGCATGGTCGAGCATGCGGTTGTGCCCCAGGCCTTCGGTGGTCATCAGTTGCGCCTGCGGCCACAGCGCCGCAAAGCGTGCGCCTTCCTCCCAGGGCGTCTCGCGGTCGCGACGGTCGTGGATGACCAGCGCCGGGCGATCGAACCGCGGCAGGTGCGGGGCGGCATCGAAGTCGGCAAAACAGGCACCGGTCAGCCGGACCAGCCAGTGTTCGAACGGGACGAAGGTCGCGGGCGCAATCCCGGCAGCCTGGAACTGGCGCTTCGCGCTGCCTGCCGGCTCCACCAGCGGGGCAATCAGCACATAGCGCGCCGGACGCCATGCCGGATCGTCGGCAAACACCGCCGCGGCGGTGCCCAATGAGTGACCGATAAAGACGGCGGGACGCCCGAAGCGGCTGCCGATCTCGCGCAGGATCTTCACGAAGTGCGGCAGGTTGCTGATCTGCCCCCCGCTCAGGCCGTGCGCGGCCTGATCGAAGGCCACCACCGCATAGCCCAGTGCGCGGAGCTGCGGTACCCAGGCGGCAAAGCGCAGGCCGTAGCTGGCCCAGCCATGCGACAGCAGCACGTATGGCTGCCGGGCAGGGTCGCCCCACTGGTACACGGCGATGTCGACACCGTCGATGCGCAGCGTCTGGCGCTGCACCTCTTCCAGCGTGGCGGCGAGGGCCGCAGCCTGGCGGCGGCCGGCCGGGCCGGGGGTCACGAACCGACGCGCCAGGTAACGGCCGGTCGGGCCGGGGGCCAGGCGGCTGGCGCCGGCCAGCAGGCCACGCAGCAGCCGCGCGCGCAGTTTGGTAAGGGACGAGCTCATGGGCATTCCTCGTGGGAGCGAGCGCGATCTTGTCGGTGACAAGATGCCTGCCGAGTCTGGTACCTGAATCTTGTCAGCGTCAAGATTATCTGCTGCACTGGGGCCCCGCCAGGCGAGCCGCCATGCCGCGACCACACGTCCCTGCCGCCTATCACCATGGCGACCTGCATGCCGCGCTGCGCCGCGCTGGTTGGGAGGTGCTGGGCGACTCCGGCCTGCGTGGACTCACCCTGCGCGAGTGCGCGCGCCGTGCCGGCGTCTCGCACGCCGCACCGGCGCATCACTTCGGCTCGCTGGACGGGCTGCGGGCGGAGCTGGCGGCCGATGGCTACGAGCGCATGCTCGCGCATATCCGCGCCACCCAGCAGGCGCTGGGCGATCCGTTGCTGGGCTGCGGGCTGGGCTATATCCGTTTCGCCGTTGCGTTTCCGCAGCAGTTTCGGTTGATGCTGGGGCTGGACGTGCGTGCCAGCGGCCTGCCACGGCTGGTGCAGGTCAGCGAAGCGGCGATGGCCTATCTGCGCGAAACGGTGCGCGCGCAGTGGATCGCCCGCCACGGCAGCGACCCGGATGCGACGCTGCTGGAGCAGCGCACCTTGCTGGGCTGGAGCGCGGTGCACGGCTATGCCTCGCTGGTGATCGACGGCAGGCACGAGCGGTTGCGAGCCTTCGCGCCGGAGGCCGTGATGGCGCCCCTGCTGAAAGGCCTGCTGGAGCCGTAGCGCGGTTGCAGGCGCTGCGGACGCCACCGCCCGGCGATCGCGCCGGCTGCTCGCCCGTGCTCTGCCCATCAATGCTGCACGCAGGCATCGCCGCCGGCGCGGCCGCTGCGCTCTGCTAGCATCGCGGCGACTGGAGCGCGAGACCGGAGCAACGCATGGCAGTGCAGGTGCTGGTGCTGAAAGAACGGGCGGCGGGCGAACGCCGGGTGGCGGCGACGCCGGAAACGGTCAAGAAGCTGGTCGCGCTCGGTGCCAGCGTTTGGATCGAGCCGGCTGCCGGCCACGCCAGCAGCATGGACGATGCGGCATATATCGCGGCCGGTGCGCAGCTTGCCGACCCGCAGACGCTGACCCAGGCCGACGTCGTGCTGTGCGTGCAGGCGCCGCCGACCGAGGTGCTGCTGCACTGCAAGGCGCAGGCGGTGGTGATCGGCATGCTCGCCCCCGATGCCGACCCGGCGCGTGCGCAGGCATTTGCCACGCGCGAGCTGGTTGCGTTTCCGCTGGAGCGCCTGCCGCGCACCACACGCGCGCAGGCGATGGACGTGCTGAGTTCGCAGGCCGGCATGGCCGGCTACAAGGCCGTGCTGATCGCCGCGCAACTGGCGCCGCGGTTCTTCCCGATGCTGACCACCGCGGCCGGCACGATGCGCCCGTGCAAGGTGCTGGTGATCGGGGCCGGCGTGGCGGGCCTGCAGGCAATCGCCACCGCCAAGCGGCTGGGCGCACAGGTGGAAGGCTTCGATGTGCGGCCGGAAACGCGCGAACAGATCGCTTCATTGGGCGCACGGTTCCTGGATCTGGGCGTCAGTGCCGCCGGCGAGGGCGGCTATGCGCGCCAGCTCACCGACGACGAGCGCGCCGAACAGCAGCGCCGCCTGGCCGAGCACCTCAAGGGCGTGGACGTGGTGGTGTGCACGGCAGCGGTGCCCGGGCGGCCCGCACCGAAGATCGTGACCACCGGGATGGTGCAGGGCATGCGTCCCGGCAGCGTCATCGTGGACCTGGCCGCGGAAACCGGCGGCAACTGCGCGGCCACCCGCCCGGGCGAGACCTACGACCTGGACGGCGTGACCATCGCCGGCCCGCTCAATCTGGCCAGCCAGGGCGCGGTGCACGCCAGCGAGATGTTTGCGCGCAATGTCTACGCCTTCGCCGCATTGCTGATCAAGGATGGCGCGCTGTCGTTCGACTGGGACGACGACCTGCTGGCCAAGACACGCTGGTCGGCGGCATCGACTGCATAGCCCCGCCGGGCCCATGCGCCTTGCGCATTGGCATTTCCGGGTAGGAGCGCGCTGGCGCGCGATGGAGCGTTACCGGTGAGGCTCCATCGCGCGCAAGCGCGCTCCTACGGTGGCTGCGCGCGGATGCACGGCGCGATGGTGTGCCGCGCTCGCCGCGGCGGCGCGGCCGTCAATCGTCGGTTGGCGGATGCTCGCGCAACCAGGTGCTGCGCTCGGCCGGACTCATCTTCTGCCAGCGTTGCTGCAGCTCGTTGCGTTGCTGCTGGTTGAGCGTGCGCATGCGGTCGAACAAGGCCTTGGCCTCGCGACGCTGCTCCGGGCTCATGTTGCGGAAGCGGTCCATGCCGGCCTTGGCCTGCTTGCGCTGCTCCGGGGTCATGTCCAGCCAGCGGCGCGCGTGGCGATACATGCGCGGGCGTTCTTCCGGCACATCGTCCCAGCGCTCGCGCAGCGCATCGATCAGCACCTGACGCTGCTGCGGGGTGAGCTTGTCCCACTCGGGCATCGGCGTGTCTGCCGCGCGCGGGCCGGGACCTCGCGGTCCGGGGCCATCGGGCGGCGGCGATCCCGGGGGAGGGGCCTGGGCCAGCAAGGAGGCGCACGGCGCCGCGCACAGCAGCAGGGTCAACAACAGGCGGGGGGTGCGGGTCATCGTGCTCATTCCATGGCCAGGGCGGTGTCGGACGCCAGCCAGACGTACAGGTCCGGATTCTGGGTCAGCATGTCGTCGGTATCGGTGGTGGTGCCGGTGACCAGCTGGGTCGGGGCGGGCGTCGGCGTGGCGGTCTCGCCTGGACGCAGCTGCAGGCCGATGCCGACCGCCAGCAGCCCGGAACACGCGGTCGCCAGCAACCAGTAGCCGCGTCGGGCGCGCGAGGAAGCGGTCGCATGCCGAGCCTGGCGCAGGCGCGCCAGGGTCTGCGGCGGCAGGCTGGTGAGGGCGGTGGCATGCAGCTGGCGCAGCTGCGCATCCAGCTGTGCCGGGTCGGGGGAGCGGTTCACAGGAAATCCTCGAACTGTTTTTGCAACGCGTCGCGCGCGCGCGACAGGTGGGTTTTGACCGAGCCTTCCGAGCAGCCCATCGCCTTGGCGGTGGTGGCCACGTCCAGGTCTTCCAGCACGCGCAGCGTGAACGCTTCGCGCTGGCGCGCCGGCAGGCTGCGCAAGGCTTCGACCAGCCGTTGGTAGGCCTGTTGATGCTGTCGTTCGTCCACCGGCCCGCTGCCGGGGTCGGCCCAGTCGATGCTGCCTTCGTCGTCGGCACGCTCGGCTGGCGCCCAGAATTTCAGGCGGAAGCTGCGCCGACGCTGCAGGTCGATGATGCGGCTGCGCAGGATGCTCCAGAACAGCGGCGTCCATTCGGCGGCCGGGCGCTCGCGGTAGCCGAGCAGCTTCACCATGGCGTCCTGCACCGCGTCCAGCGCATCTTCGCGGTGACGCAGGCCGGCCTCGGCAAACCGGAACGCACGCGGGCCGATGCCGGCCAGGAAGGCGTCCAGCGAAACGGGCGCGGTGGCGGCCGGTGCGGCAGGTTGCGGATCGAAAGGGGTTCCCACCAGCACAGCGTAGCTTCCGCGGAAACGATACGACGTCAACGGGCGAGCGCCGAATCGGTTGACACGCGCCCGCGCGCGCCTGGCGTGGGTATGATCGGCGGGCCGAACCGGCCAGTGGAGCGACACACGATGAGCGACGGATTCGTAGCGCTGTACATCTTCATGCTGGCGGCCATCGCCGGCCACGTGATCATCTCGCGGGTGCCGGTGATCCTGCACACCCCGTTGATGTCCGGCTCCAACTTCATCCACGGCATCGTGCTGATCGGTGCCATGGTGGTGCTGGGGCATGCCGATACCCCGCTGGAAAAGGCGCTGGGATTTGTCGCGGTGATGCTGGGCGCGGGCAATGCGGCCGGTGGTTACGTGGTGACCGAGCGGATGCTGGACATGTTCAAGTCCAGCAAGAAGCCGCCGGGCGGGGACGCGGCATGAACGTCTCCACCGCCGCGTTGCTGGCGTGGCTGGTGAAGTCCAGCTATCTGGTCGCAGCGACCTTGTTCCTGCTCGGGCTGCAGCGCATGGCCTCGCCGTTGACCGCGCGCAGCGGCATCCGCTGGGCCGGGCTGGGCATGCTGATCGCCACGGTGGCCACATTCTTCCTGCCGGAACTGCATAACGTGCCGCTGATCCTGGCCGCACTGGCGATCGGCACCGGGGTGGCGTGGTGGTCGGCCAGGAAGGTCGCCATCACCGACATGCCGCAGATGGTGGCCTTGTACAACGGCATGGGCGGCGGCTCGGCGGCGGCGATCGGGGCGGTGGAGCTGCTGCGCTTTGCCTTCTTCGCCAACCGCGACACCACCCACTGGAGCGCACAGGCGATCGCCGAGCTGGCCGCGCGGCGGCCGGATACCACCACCGTGGTGCTGGCGGTGGTCGGCTCGGCGATCGGCGCGGTGTCGCTGTCCGGGTCGATCGTGGCCTGGGCCAAGCTGGATGGCCGGCTCGACCGCCGGGTGACCTTCCCGGGCCAGCAGGCGGTCAATCTGCTGGTGGCGCTGGCGGTGCTGGCGCTCGGCATCTGGGCGGCCAGCAGCCTGCAGCCGCTGGCGATCGTCGGCTTCTTCGTGGTGGCGCTGGCGCTGGGCGTGCTGATGACGCTGCCGATCGGCGGTGCCGACATGCCGGTGGTGATCTCGCTGTACAACGCGTTCACCGGGCTCGCAGTGGCGTTCGAAGGCTATGTGTTGGGCAACGAAGCGCTGATCATCGCCGGCATGATGGTCGGCGCGGCCGGCATCCTGCTGACCCGGCTGATGGCCAAGGCGATGAACCGGCCGATCAGCGGCGTGCTGTTCTCCAACTTCGGCGGCGGCGGGCAGGCACAGGAGATCGCCGGGGCGCAGAAGCCGATCGAGGCCGGCGACGTGGCAGCGATGATGGCCTTTGCCGAGCGGGTGGTGATCGTGCCCGGCTACGGCATGGCGGTGGCGCAGGCGCAGCACAAGATCTGGGAGCTGGCGCAGCGGCTGATCGCGCGCGGGGTCAAGGTGAAGTTCGCGATCCACCCGGTCGCCGGACGCATGCCCGGGCACATGAACGTGCTGCTGGCCGAAGCCGGCGTGCCCTACGACCTGATTGCCGACATGGACGACATCAACCCCGAGTTCGCCAGCACCGATGTGTCGCTGGTGATCGGCGCCAACGACGTGGTCAACCCGGTGGCCAAAACCGACCCGGCCAGCCCGATCTACGGCATGCCGATCCTGGACGTGGTCAATTCGAAGAACACGGTGGTGATCAAGCGCGGCAAGGGGACCGGTTTTGCCGGCATCGAGAACGCGCTGTTTTATGCCGACAACACCCGCATGCTGTACGGCGATGGCGCGGAAGCGGCCAGTGCGCTGGTCAGCGAGCTGAAGGCGCTGGACGGGGGCGGGCACTGAGGCGTCGTGCGACGGATCTGGTGGATGCGTCTGTGAAGCCATGCGTGGAAGCGGCGCCGTCCTCAGCACCTGGGCCCTTGTAGTGGCGTTGCAGGACAGCCGCGCCAGGTCGATCTCTTCGCAATGTCCAGCCAGTCCCGCCCAGGACGCGGAGCTTCAAGAAAAACACCGGGCTTTCAAGTCGCAGCGGTGTTTTTGCAGATAGTCAAAAGCCTGGCTGGTCGAGGGCGCGGCGCCCTCACCGCTTGCGGGACACGCCGGGAACCCGTCCCTGGGAGCTCGGTGGCGGCATCCATGCCGCCGCACGGTCCCGCAACCGGCAAGGACATCGCACCAGACAGTTGGCCGGCCCTCATCTGAAAAGCTGTCTGCCGTGCGGTGTGCATCAGACCTGGAGCCGATGCTTCACGATCGAACAAGGTGCATCCGGATCCGGCACTGCTCTTCCATGCGCACCGCCCCTCTCGACGGGTCCTTGCCCGCTCACCGTCGCGGGACCCTGAGCGGCATGGATGCCGCGCCGGAGCCTACATGGACGTACTTGCGGCNTGCCCGCTCACCGTCGCGGGACCCTGAGCGGCATGGATGCCGCGCCGGAGCCTACATGGACGTACTTGCGGCGTGTCCCGCGATGGTGGCCGGGCAAGGGCCCTGCAGCCAAGCCAAAGCGCCCTGCAGCCAAGCCAAAGCGCCCTGCAGCCAAGCCAAAGCGCCCTGCAGCCAAATCGCACAGCTCTCCATGCATCGCTGGGTCAGCGCAACCAAGCGCACAGCACCCCGTGGCAGTAGCGTTGCCTGAAGCTGCGCGGACGCCGGCTTCAACGCATCTGTGCGCCGGCGATTGCAACAAAACGCGCGTGGCTCAGCGCGCCGCCCACCACGCCAGGACCAGTGCGGCGACGTAGCACAGCAGGTCGAAGCCGTTGTTGGCCAATTGCAGCAGGGTCCAGGCCAGCCCGGTGCCCATCTTCTGCGCCGAGGTCCACGGATCCAGGCCCAGTGCGCCACCCAGGTGCGCCGAGGCGATGCCCCAGTTGGCGCCGACGATGATCAGCGCGGTCGCCACGATCGCAATGCCGGTGCGCAACGGGCCGGCGCCCAGTGTGCCCAGGCGCAGCATCCAGACGATTTCCAGGGCCGTCAGTACCGCCATCCAGCCGGCCTGGTTGCCGACCGCGAGCGCGATCAGCATCCAGGCGATCAGGGCGGTGACGCATCCCAGCAGCAGGAGCGGGGGCCAGAGCCAGTGGACGGTTCTGGCGGACGCGGTGGTGGGCGGCATTGGAGCTCCTGACAGTGCGCACATGATAAGGCGCGCGGCGTGCTTTGCGCGGTGATGGGCGCGCCGATGGAATGCAGCGTCGTCGCTGGCTCCATCCCGCAACCGGCAGCGGCCCTGCCGTGGTCGGCTAGAATGGCGGACTTGCGCGCACCCGCCGCGGCCCCATATCCAGCCCATGTATTCCCGTAGCAGCGAACCCGTCCAGTTCGAACGCGATTGCGATGCCGTCATGGTGCCGCAGGGCGATTCGGTGACCCTGCCCGCAGGCAGTTACGGCTATATCACCCAGGCGCTGGGTGGCAGCTATACCGTCTTTGTCGAAGGCAACCTGTTCCGCATTGCCGGCAAGGATGGCGATGCGATCGGCAAGGAGGCCCCGCCGGGGCTGGAGCTGCCCGACAACGCCAGCGACGAAGAGGTGGAAGCCCTGGTGTGGCAGCAGTTGCGCACCTGCTTCGACCCCGAGATCCCGTTCAACATCGTCGACCTGGGCCTGGTCTACGAGGCGGTGGTCAGCCACCGCGAAGAGGACGACCAGCGCCGGGTGGACGTCAAGATGACCCTCACCGCGCCCGGTTGCGGCATGGGCGAGATCCTGGTCGACGATGTGCGCAGCAAGGTGGAGATGATCCCGACCATTGCCGAGGCCGACGTCGAGCTGGTCTTCGACCCGCCGTGGGGCCGGCATATGATGTCCGAAGCGGCCCGTCTCGAGACCGGCATGCTCTGATCGTCAGGCGCCATGTCCAAGAGATGGCGCCGCGTCCTTTCGCCCGCCATACAGGAATCTTCCGGTGTCCGTGTCCTTCGCTTCCACCCGTTCCCCGTCGCCGCGCAGTGCCGACGAACTGTCCGTGATCCTGGCCGCGCCCGGCTTCGGGCTGCATTTCACCGACCACATGGTCGCCATTTCCTGGACCAACGAGCTCGGTTGGCACGACGCGCAGGTGCGCGCGTACGGCCCGCTGCAGCTGGACCCGGCCGCCTCGGTGCTGCATTACGGCCAGGAGATCTTCGAAGGCATCAAGGCCTACCGGCATGCCGACGGTTCGATCTGGACCTTCCGCCCGCAGGCCAACGGCGAGCGCCTGCAGCGCTCGGCGCGCCGGCTGGCGTTGCCGGAACTGCCGGTCGACCTGTTCGTCGAATCGCTGCGCCAGCTGGTGGCGGTGGATGCCGGCTGGGTCCCGTCGGCACCGGAAACCAGCCTGTATTTCCGCCCGTTCATGATCGCCGACGAGGCCTTCCTGGGCGTGCGTGCCGCGCACAAGGCCTCCTACTACGTCATCGCCAGTCCCGCCGGTCCGTATTTCGCCAAGGGCGTGGCGCCGGTGTCGATCTGGTTGTCCACCGAGTATGCACGTGCGGCCAAGGGCGGCACCGGTGCGGCCAAGTGTGGCGGCAACTATGCCGCCTCGCTGCTGCCGCAGCAGAAGGCCTATGCACAGGGCTGCTCGCAGGTGCTGTTCCTGGACCCGGTCGAAGGCAGGTACATCGAAGAGCTGGGCGGCATGAACGTGTTCCTGGTCTACAAGGACGGCACGCTGGTGACGCCGGAACTGTCCGGCAGCATCCTGGAAGGCATCACCCGCGACAGCATCCTGCAGCTGGCGCGCGACCGCGGCATGCAGGTGATCGAGCGCAAGGTCGCCATCGACGAGTGGAAGCAGGGCGTGGCGTCGGGCGAGATCACCGAGGTGTTCGCCTGCGGCACCGCGGCCGTGGTCACCCCGATCGGCGAGCTGAAGGGCGATGGCTTTGCGGTGGGCGATCTGTCCGCCCCGGCCGGCGAGGTGACCATGTCGCTGCGCCAGGAACTGACCGACATCCAGTACGGGCGCGTCCCGGACCGCCATGGTTGGCTGGTGCGTCTGTCCTGAGTCGGTATATCGCGTCAAAAAAGGCCCCTGCGCAGTCGCGCAGGGGCCTTTTTTTTTGCGCGCAGTGCAGCACAGGCATGGCAACGCGTGTCCGGAGATGTCGTCAATTGACTGAACGGTGCCGCACGGTGTCACAAATCTGATATTCAACTTATCGAAAGTGCGAAATCCTTATTGTCCAGTTTGGTTGTAGTGGGGTAGGTTCGCTGAACGGATCGGTAACAGGGGATCGATCCAGGGACCTCGGTGCTGACCTATGGAAGGCGGCACCGGCTATCACCGCTACGGCGGTTCTCTTTGATCTAGAAGGGAATTCGATGTCGAACGAGTCTTTCCGCAAGTGCCCCCGTGCACTCACCGTCCTGAGCGCAGCTGCGCTGACCTCGTTGCTGCTGGCAACCCCGGCCTTTGCCGGCGAGGTGTATCTGGACGGCCTGGCCACCGCCCAGACCCATCAGAAATTCATCGTGACCTACAAGGACGGCAGCACCGCGCTGGCCAGCCCAACCGCGTTGAGTACCTCGCTGCGCACCGCCGCGCGCGCCGTTCCGGCCAAGGCCGGCAAGGCGCTGGGCCTGAACCCGGTGCGCCGCCTGGCGCTGGGGCCGGAGCTGGTCAGGACCGACCGCGCACTCGACCGCGCCGAAGCCGAAACCCTGATGCGCCAGCTGGCGTCCGACCCCAACGTGCAGAGCGTGGAGGTCGACCAGATCCTGCATGCCACGTTGACCCCGAACGATGCCCGCCTGTCCGAGCAGTGGGCCTTCGGCACCACCAATGCCGGGCTCAATATCCGCCCGGCCTGGGACAAGGCCACCGGCGCCAACGTGGTGGTGGCCGTGATCGATACCGGCATCACTTCCCATGCCGATCTCAACGCCAACCTCCTGCCGGGCTATGACTTCATCAGCGATGCCGACACGGCGCGCGATGGCAACGGACGCGACAGCAATCCCGCCGACGAGGGCGACTGGTACGCGGCCAACGAATGCGGCACCGGCATTCCCGCCGCCACTTCCAGCTGGCACGGCACCCATGTGGCCGGCACGGTGGCCGCAGTGACCAACAACACCACCGGCGTGGCGGGCACTGCCTACAACGCCAAGGTCGTGCCGCTGCGCGTCCTCGGCAAGTGCGGCGGCTCGCTGTCGGACATCTCCGATGCCATCGTCTGGGCCTCCGGCGGCAGCGTCAGCGGCGTGCCGGCCAATGCCAACCCGGCCGAAGTGATCAACATGTCGCTCGGTGGCGGCGGCACCTGCTCGGCCACCATGCAGAACGCGATCAGCGGTGCGGTCTCGCGCGGCACCACGGTGGTGGTGGCGGCGGGCAACGATTCCGCCAACGTGTCCGGTTCGCTGCCGGCCAACTGCGCCAACGTGATCGCCGTGGCAGCCACCACCTCGTCCGGCGCCAAGGCCAGCTATTCCAACTTCGGCACCGGGATCGATGTGTCGGCACCGGGCTCGGCGATCCTGTCCACGCTCAACAGCGGCACCACCACCCCGGGCAGTGCCAGCTACGCGTCCTACAACGGCACCTCGATGGCGGCGCCGCATGTGGCCGGCGTGGTCGCGCTGGTGCAGTCGGTCGCGCCGAGCGCACTCACCCCGGCAGCCGTGGAAACCCTGTTGAAGAACACCGCGCGTGCCCTGCCGGGCGCCTGCTCGGGCGGCTGCGGCGCCGGCATCGTCAATGCCGATGCGGCGGTGACCGCCGCCATCAGTGGTAGCAATGGCGGCGGCGGTGGCGGCACCGGCAACACCCTGAGCAACGGCACGCCGGTCACCGGGCTGGGCGCGGCCACCGGTGCGGAACTGAACTACACCATCGCGGTGCCGGCCGGGAGCGGCACGCTGACCGTGGCGATCAGCGGCGGCAGCGGCGATGCAGACCTGTACGTGCGTGCCGGCAGTGCGCCGACCGACACCACCTACACCTGCCGCCCGTACCGCAGCGGCAATGCCGAGACCTGCAGCATCAGTGCGCCGTCGGGCACGTACTACGTGCGGGTCAAGGCGTACAGCACCTTCTCCGGCGTGACCTTGCGCGCCAGCTACTGAGGCACGTCGGCACTGCCTGGCCATGGCCGGGCAGTGCCGATCCGCCGCAGCACAACGGCTTCACCCCATCAGCGACGTATTGCCCAGGCCTGCCGCATCGGCAGGCGGCGGTGATGCGTTGCCGCTCGACCGGAATGGACATCGGTCAGTCGTCTCGCCGGGCGCATGCGCCCGTGCACTGCCCGACCCGATCCGCAGCACGCGGGGACGGTTCGGCCATCTCGCCGCAACTGCGGTATCTCTCAAATAAGGAACGATCGATGTCCAATGTGTCGCAACGTCGTGCGCCCACGCGCGCGCTGGTGGTCCTGGGTGTGTCCGCGCTGACCTCGCTGCTGGCGGTGCCGGCGTTTGCCGGTCAGGTCAATCTTTCCGGGCTGGATTCGCAGCCCAGCCTGGATCGCTTCATCGTCAAGTACAGGGACGGTTCCAGCGCCGCGGTGAGCCCCACCTCGATGCGCGCGTCGCTCAAGTCGGTTGCCACCGCCGTGCCGGCCCGCGCCGGCCGTGCGCTGGGGCTGAATCACGTGCGTCGCACCGCGCTGGGGTCGGAAGTGCTCAAGACCGACCGTGGCCTGGACCGTGCCGAGGCCGAGACGCTGATGCGCCGGATCGCCGCCGACCCGAGCGTGGAGTACGTGGAAGTCGACCAGATCATGTACCCGACGCTGACCCCCAATGACACCCGTCTGTCCGAGCAGTGGGGCTTCGGCACCACCGCCTCGAGCATCAACGTGCGGCCGGCCTGGGATACCGCCACCGGCACCGGCGTGGTCGTGGCGGTGATCGATACCGGCATCACCAGCCATCCGGACCTCAATGCCAACGTGCTGCCGGGCTACGACTTCATCAGCGATGCGGCGCGTGCGCGTGACAACAACGGTCGCGACAACAATCCGGCCGACCAGGGCGACTGGCGCGCTGCCAACCAATGCGGCTCCGGTGTGCCAGCGGCCAACTCCAGCTGGCACGGCACCCACGTGGCCGGCACCATCGCCGCGGTCACCAACAACAGCACCGGCGTGGCCGGCACCGCATTCAATGCGCGCATCGTGCCGATCCGCGCGCTGGGCCTGTGCGGCGGGGCCACCTCCGACATCGCCGATGCGATCGTCTGGGCGTCCGGCGGTACCGTGTCCGGGGTGCCGGCCAACGCCAACCCGGCCGAGGTGATCAACATGTCGCTGGGTGGCAACGGCACCTGTTCCAGCACCTACCAGAACGCCATCAACGGCGCGGTGTCGCGCGGCACCACGGTGGTGGTGGCAGCCGGCAACAGCAATGCCAACGTGGCCAACTTCACCCCGGCCAGCTGCGCCAACGTGATCTCGGTGGCGTCGATCACCTCGGCCGGTGCGCGTTCGAGCTTCTCCAACTTCGGCAGCACCATCGACATCTCCGGCCCCGGTTCGGCGATCCTGTCCACGCTCAACAGCGGTACCACCACACCGGGCAGCGCCAGCTACGCTTCCTTCAACGGTACCTCGATGGCGGCCCCGCACGTGGCCGGCGTGGTGGCGCTGGTGCAGTCGGCGGCCAGCCGTCCGTTGACCCCGGCGGCGGTGGAAACCCTGTTGAAGAACACCGCGCGTCCGCTGCCGGGCGCCTGCTCGGGCGGTTGCGGTGCCGGCATCGTCAATGCGGCCGGTGCGGTCAGCCAGACCCCGTAAGGCCCGCGCGGTGCCGTCGGCCGGGCCGTCGGCACCGTCTCGGTCTGCGTGATGCGGTGTGGCTGCAGCACGCTCGATCCCCCATTGCCCCGCCGAAACGCGGGGCAATGGCGTTTGTGGGGCGGTGCGCGGAGGGCCGATGGGCGCAAGTCCGGTCGCCGCCGGCATCTGCCGTTCACGCGCCGCCTTAACCAATCCCGTGGTTCGCCACGCCTGGCCGGCGATCCCGGCTCAGGTCCGCCGGTACCGGGTCGATAGCGTGGGCAGGTGGGCAGCGACGCCAGTCGGCGCGCCTCACCACGATGCGAAGCGGCACAGCTGTGCCTGCGTCTGCACCACGACATCCTGGGGAGGGGGCGATCCATGCACCATCTATCATTTAAGGGCTTGCGCCATGTCGCGCTGGCTTGCGCACTGCTGTGCGGCACGGCGCCTGCGTTCGCCGGCGATGTCAGCCTGCAGGGGCTGGGGTCGGCGTCGGCCCATCAGCGTTTCATCGTCAGCTACAAGGACAGCAGCGCCGGCAACCGGGGCGGGCGTCCGAGCGGCTCGCTGCGCGAGATCGCCAGCGCGGTGCCGGCGCGGCGCGGACGTGCCCTGGGCCTGTCGTCGTCGCGCTGGCTGGGCGTCGGACCGCAACTGCTGGTGGCCGACCGCGCGCTGGATCGGGTCGATGCGGAAACACTGATGCGGCGTCTGGCGGCCGACCCGTCGGTCAAGCGCGTGGAAGTGGACATGCTGCTGCGTCCGATGCTGGTGCCCAACGACACCCGCCTGTCCGAACAATGGGCGCTGGGCACCACGAACGCCGGGATCAACGTGCGGCCGGCCTGGGACAAGACGACCGGCAAGGGCGCGGTGGTGGCGGTGATCGATACCGGCGTCACCACGCATCCGGAGCTGTCGGCCACTGTACTGGCCGGCTACGACTTCATCAGCGACGCCTTCATCGCCCGTGACGGCAACGCCCGCGACGCCAACGCCGCCGATGTGGGCGACTGGGCCGCGGCCAACGACTGCGGCAGCGGTGCCAGCGCGTCCAGCTCCAGCTGGCATGGCACCCATGTGGCCGGCATCGTCGCGGCCGCCGCCAACAATGCAGCCGGCACCGCGGGCGTGGCATTCAATGCCAAGGTGCTGCCGGTGCGCGTGCTGGGCCGTTGCGGCGGCTATTTGTCCGATATCGCCGATGCGATCGTGTGGGCGTCCGGCGGCACGGTGTCCGGTGTGCCGGCCAATCCGACCCCGGCCAGGGTGATCAACCTGTCGCTGGGCGGCATCGGCAGCTGTTCGACCACCTTGAGCACTGCGATCGCCAGCGCGGTGTCACGCGGTACCAGCGTGGTGGTGGCCGCCGGCAACAGCAATGTCGATGTCTCCAACAGCGTGCCGGCCAATTGCCCGAACGTGATCGTGGTGGCGGCGACCACCTCGGCCGGGGCCAGGGCCAGTTTTTCCAACTTCGGCCAGGGCGTGGATATCGCCGCTCCCGGCCAGGCGATTCTGTCCACGCTCAACAGCGGCACCAGCGCGGCGGGCACTCCCGGCTACGCGGTCTACAGCGGCACCTCGATGGCGGCACCGCACGTGGCCGGCGTGGTGGCGTTGATGCAGTCGGTGGCGCTCAATCCGCTCAGTGCGGCCAGCGTCGAAGCCATGCTCAAGAGCACTGCGCGTGCAGTGCCGGTGGCCTGTCCGCAGGGTTGCGGGGCAGGGCTGGTCAATGCCGATGGTGCGGTGGCTGCGGTGATCGCCTCGACCACCCTGGCCAGCAATGCCGCGCGCAGCGGCCTGGCTGCGACGACCGGTGGTTCGCTGTATTACCAGGTCAATGTGCCCGCGGGCACGCGCAGCCTGCGGGTGGCACTCAGCGGGGGCAGCGGCAATGCCGATCTGTCGCTGCGCGCCGGCGCAGTGCCCAGCGATACCGCCTACAGCTGCCGTACCGCGGTGGTGGGCAACGCCGACAGCTGCACGCTGACCGCGCCTGCGGCAGGGGTGTATTACGTGCGGCTCAAGGCCACGCTGGCATTTTCGGCGGTCACGCTGATAGCCGCGTACTGAGCGCGCACGTAGTCCTGTGCCGATGGGTGCAGGGCTGCGCCCGGCCTTTGTGCGCGATCTCGCGTCGGCACGCAGCGCCGGCGAAGGCGAACCACCCATGTTTCCCGGGACGTGCGTGATCTCTGCCGCAAGCGAAAGGTACTTCGTGCATGTGCAAGGGCTGGCCGGCGCCAGCCGGCACGCACGCGGCGCAGGGATCGCTGCGTCTAGTCGCAGACGCTGCAGGGCCGCGCCTGCAGGGCGGCGACGATGCCGTCGCCCGGCAATTCCAGCAGCAAGCCGCGTTGCCCGGCGTTGACCCACAGCGACGGGGCATCCAGTGCGCTGGCTTCGATCAGCACCGGCGCCTGGCGTTGTTGCCCGAGCGGGCTGATGCCGCCGACCTTGTAGCCGGTGCGACGCTCGGCATCGGCCACCTCCATCAGGCGCGCCGACTTGCCGTGGCAGGCACTGGCCAGTTTCTTCAGCGACACCCGGCGATCGCACGGGATCACCACGCACACGGCCTGCTCGTCGACCCAGGCCATCAGCGTCTTCAGCACCGTGTGCGGCGCCAGCCCCAGGGCAGTTGCCGCCTGCACGCCCTTGGCGTCCGCATCGGCCTGGTACACGTAGGGGTGCAACACATAGGCCACACCGGCGGCATCCAGGGCCCTGGTTGCGCGGGTGGCCCTGCTCATGGCCTCAGAGCGACTCGAAGCGGTTGGCGGCGACGTTCTTGCGCACCTTTTCCGGATTCCAGATGCGCCCGTTCATGGCGATGTACACGCCGGCCGGCAGCGACTGCACCGCGCCGACCGCGCAGCCGATGTTGAACTCGGCATCGGAGCCGCGAAAGCGCGCCGGATTGAGCGCGCCGGTCATCACGATGGTCTTGTCGGCGATCGACTGCAGCACCTTGCCGGTTTCCACCATCGAATCGGTGCCGTGGGTGATCAGCACATGGCGCGTCGGCTGGGCGGCGATGGTGGCGCGCACCAGTTCGCGGTCGGCATCGGTGATGTGCAGCGAATCCTTGCGGATGATCGGAATCACCGAGAAGCGGAAGGTCACGCCCAGTTCCTTGAGGATCTGGCCGATCTGCGGGTCGCCGATCTGGTAGTCCGATTTGTCGTCGAAGTAGATCTTGTCGATCGTGCCACCGGTGGTGACGATCAGGAGGTCTTCCATTGCTGCCAGTCCTTCAAACGGGCGCGGTGCAGGCCGCGCGAGGGCCGTCATGATACGACCCCGGCGCGCGCGCTGCCCAAGCCGCTCAGCGGGGAGGGCGAGGGCGGCCGAAGCGCGCCGCCATCCCGGGGCCACCCACCAATGCCACCACCAGCAGGGCCAGCAGCACTTCCAGCCACGCCAGCCCACGCGCCTGCGGCTGGCTCCAGGCGGCCATCACGCCGTGACTGAACCAGCCCAGCGCGAACACGCCAGCCCAGAAACGCGCCCGCGCGCTGCGCAGCGCCAGCGCCGCCATCAGCGCCGGCGGCAGTGCAAACACCAGCAGTGCCGCGGTGCGGTGGCGGTCGTCGTGGAACCAGGCCACGAACAACACCGTCAGCGCGAGCAGCGCGGCAGTCAGCAGCCAATGCGTGGCGCGCAGGCTCATGGGCTGGCCAGGCGACGGGCGATGTCGGCCACCCGGCGGCCCAGCGCACGCGCCAGCAGCGCTTCGTCCTCGCTCGGTTGCGGGTCGCCGCCGGCGCCGGAGACATGGCTGGCGCCGTAGGGGGTACCGCCGCTGGTGGTGTGGCTGAGCGCCGGCTCGGTGAACGGGATGCCGACGATCAGGCAGCCGTGGTGCAGCAGCGGCAGGTGCATCGACAGCAGGGTGGATTCCTGGCCGCCGTGCATCGAGGCGGTGGAGGTGAACACGCCTGCCGGCTTGCCGGCCAGGGTGCCGCTGGCCCACTCGGCGCCCAGGCTGTCGAGAAAATGCTTCATCGGCGCGGCCATGTTGCCGAAGCGGGTCGGGCTGCCCAGCAGCAGCCCGCTGCACTCGGCCAGGTCGGCCTTGTCCACATACGGCGCGCCCTCGTCCGGCACCGGCGGGGCGCTGGCCTGGGTCACCGCCGCCACCGGTGGTACCGTGCGCAGCCGCGCACTCATGCCGGGCACTTCGCCGATGCCGCGCGCGATCTGCCGCGCCAGCCGCGCCACCGAACCGCCACGGCTGTAATACAGCACCAGAATCTCCGCCATCGCGCATCCACCGCCTGTGTGAGTTGCCGCAGTATCGGCCAAGCCACTGCCTGGCTGCACGCTGCGGCTGCGACAAGGCCGCGATGACGGCGCATCGGGTACCCTTGCGCGATGTCGCGTGTGAACAAACTCCACCAATGGAAAGAACGGCTGCGCGACCGCGCGCGGACGGTGAGCTTCGGGCGCTTCCTGTGGCATCGCTTTCTCGATGACCGCCTGTTCCAGGCCGCCGCCTCGCTCGCCTACACCACGGTGTTTGCGCTGGTGCCGCTGGCGATCGTGGTGTTCGGGGTGCTGTCGGCGTTTCCGGCCTTCAACGAATGGAAGGACGCGCTGACCGACTTCATCTTCAACAACTTCGTGCCCGGCGCGGCGCGCTCGGTGCAGAACTACCTCAATCGTTCGCTGGAAGATCTGGGCAAGTTCACCGTGGCCGGCATGATCGCGCTGGTGGCCTCGCTGCTGATCACCCTGCACAGCATCGAGCAGACCTTCAACAGCATCTGGCGGGTGGCCGCCGCACGGCCGAAGGTGACGCGCTTCCTGATCTACTGGACGGTGCTGACCCTGGGCACGATGCTGGCCGCCGCCTCGATGGCGATGGCCGCCTACGTGTTCGCGCTGCCGCTGTTCCGCACCACCGAAGGCCAGTGGCTGGCCGAATTCGCCTGGCGGCTGGCGCCGATGGCGGTGGAATTCGTCTGCATCGTGCTGATCTACCGGGTGGTGCCGCAGCATGCGGTGCGCCTGCGGCATGCGTTGCCGGGCGCGTTGCTGGCGGTGATCCTGATGGAAATCGTCAAATGGGGCTTCGGCTTCTATCTTGGCAACTTCCAGACCTATCAGCGCATCTACGGCGCACTGTCGGCACTGCCGATCCTGCTGTTGTGGATCTACCTGAGCTGGGTATCGGTATTGCTGGGCGCCTCGCTGGCATCCTCGATGGCGGCATTCCGCTACCAGCCCGAAGCGATGCGGCTGCCGCCGGGCTTCGAGATCTACGGCTTGCTGCGCCTGCTCGGCCGTTTCCGCCAGGCGCGCATCCACGGCGACGGGCTGGACGAAGACCGCATCCTGGTCCTGGAGCCGATGCTCACCGACACGCTGATGCAGGAGTTGCTGTGCGAACTCAAACGCATCCGCCTGCTGCGCCGCGACGAGCGCGGCCAATGGCTGCTGGCGCGCGATCTGGACGTGGTGCCGCTGGCCGAACTGTACGAAAGCTGCCAGCTGCGCGTGCCGATCGAAGACCGCCCCCTGCCGTGCCGCGACGATGCCTACGGCCAGGCTGCGGCGGCTGCGCTGGAACAACTGCGTCAACCCTTGCGCAGCGTGCTGGCGCAACCGGTCGGCGACCTCTACACCCATCTTCCCGGAGACCCGTCATGACCGTGCGCCTTGTGCGCGGCGCCTGTGCGCTGCTGTTGCCGCTGTTGTTGCTGACCGCCTGCAAGCCCGCCAGCGAGGGCACGCCCGCCGCTGGCGGTGCGGCGCCTGCGACCACTGCGCAGACGTCGGAAAAACCCGCCGCCGCCGACCCGGCCAGCGCAACCGATACCTCGGTGGTGCAGCAGACCGCCGAGATGCCCAGGCTGTCGCTGCCGACCGTGACCGGTGAGGCCTACGACCTGGCTGCGCATCGCGGCAAGTGGGTGGTGGTCAATTTCTGGGCCACCTGGTGCGCGCCGTGCCTGAAGGAAATGCCCGAGCTGTCGGCGCTGCACACCATGCGCGACACCATCGAAGTGGTGGGCCTGGCCTATGAAGACATCAGCAGCGCCGACATGCAGGCGTTCCTGAAGGACCACCCGGTGTCGTACCCGATCGCCGTCCTCGACCCCTACCAGCCGCCCCAGGACTTCGCCACGCCGCGCGGATTGCCGATGACGTATCTGATCGGGCCGGACGGCAAGGTCGCCAAGCAGTTCCTCGGCCCGGTCACCGCGCGCGACATCGAAACGGCGGTCGGCATCACCGGCAAGGCCGGCTGATGCAGGCGGCGCGCTTCCTCGTCACCGGCGTGGTGCAGGGCGTGTGGTTCCGCGCGGCCACCCGCGAGCGTGCGGTCGCGCTGGGCCTGCGTGGACATGCGCGCAACCTGCCCGACGGCAGTGTGGAGGTGGTCGCTGCCGGGACCGACGCCGCCCTGGACGCACTGGAGACCTGGTTATGGCAAGGCCCGCCGGCGGCCAGGGTCGCAGCGGTGACACGCACGCCTTGCGCGCTGCCGCCGACTGAAGAATGTGTAACTGGCTGAGTCGCCGCCGCCGGCGCAGGCCAACAGACTTGCGCGACATCGCCGATAACCTTGTCAGCGCGATCAGGCGCGCAGGGGGAATGTATGGCCGCTCCATCTCAAGATCACACCGACGGGCACGAACCGCCTGCCCACCATCGCAACCGCCGCCTGGCGCAGCTGGCACCCTGGCTGTACCTGGGCGTCGTGGCGGGCAGCGGCTGGTTGTTGTTCCTGCAGCCGCAGACCCGTGTGCTGCAGCCCGGGCAGGCGGCCACCAGCTGGCTGCTGGGCTGGATCTTCGGCGGCATCGCGATCGGTGCAGTGCTGTGGAGCCTGAAGCTTGCACGTCACGGCCTGGGCCCGTCCGCGGCCAGCTACCCGCTGTCGGCGCGTCTGCCCGATTCCTGGGCCGACGCCTATGCCGCCCTGCTGCGCCCGGCCGCCGCTGCGCCGATGACGGCGTCCCGCCCCGATCCTGCCGACACCCAGCGCGGCGCAGCCTGGCACCGTTTCGGCGGCGGCATGCTCAGCGTGGAGAATTTCGATCCCAACGACGCCACCCGTGCGCCCTGGGACACCCTGGATGCCCAGGCCTGCATCGCGCGTCTGGATGATCTCCGTCCGGCCTGGCAAAACGCCAGCGCCAACCGCGCGCTGCAACAGGAGCGTCGCTACTGGCTGGACGTGGTGCTGTCGCTGCTCGACCACGGCGTGATGCGCCCGCTGCAGGACGGCTACCTGCCCGACACCGCCACGCTGCGCACCGAACGTTTCCTACTCGGCGCCGATGCCGGCCCGATCGTCCTGGCCGAGGTGCCGGCGCTGTTCGCACGCCGCCTGGCGCTGGCGATCGAGACCATGCCGGCCCCGCAGCGCGAGGCTGCCGGCGTGCAGTGGCGTCTGTTGCAGCAGCTGCATGGCCTGGTGGCCGAAAGCCGCATGCTGGACGAGCGCTCGCAGGTCATCCAGGTGCTGGCATGGAACCCGGACGTGGACCTGGATCAGGTCGAAGTGGCCTACATCCTGGCCGCCGAGTACCGCCAGGGCATGCGCGACTGGCTGCGCCGCGCCGCGCTGGTGCGTCTGCCCGACAGCGCGCTGCGCCTGGACGAAGTGCTGCTGTCGTCCTGCAGCCCGCTCGGCCAGCAGGCCGACGACGTCGATTACATCGAAGCGATGCGCCCGCTGCACCGCGGGTTCATGCAGCTGTTCAGTCAGCGCCTGAGCCAGCTGGTGCTGCAGGCCGAGCAGGCCGAACGCCAGGCCGGCCTGTACCCCTTGCCGCGCGCCACCGCCGCCAGCGACGAGGTCTCTCAGGACTGGCCGGCGTAATCGTCGATCGGTTCCAGCACGCCGTAACGTTCCTTGTGCGGCTTGCCGTCCAGTGGCGGCAGCTGCAAGGTGTCATCGGGCACCGCGGTGTCCGGGAGCCGATCCAGCAGGTTGCGGATCAGGCTCAATCGCCCGCGCTTCTGGTCGTTGAAATCCACCAGCGTCCACGGCGCGTGCGGCGTATGCGTCGCCTCGAGCATGCGCTCGCGCGCGGCGGTGTAGTCCTCGTACTTGCTGCGTGACTGCAGGTCCACCGGCGACAGCTTCCAGCCCTTGAGCGGATCTTCCTGGCGTTCGGCAAAGCGCTGTTCCTGCTCGGCCTGATCCACGCACAGCCAGTACTTGAACAGCAGGATGCCGTCGTCGACCAGCAGTTGTTCGAAACGCGGCGCCTGCTCCAGGAACGCGTCGTACTGGGCGTCGGTGCAATAGCCCATCACCCGTTCGACGCCGGCGCGGTTGTACCAGCTGCGATCCATCAGCACCAATTCGCCGGCCGCCGGCAGGTGCGCCACATAGCGCTGGAAATACCATTGCGTGCTTTCGCGATCGTTGGGTGTCGGCAATGCCACCACCCGGCACTGGCGCGGGTTCAGATGGCTGGCAATGGCCTGGATCACGCCACCCTTGCCGGCGGTGTCGCGGCCCTCCACCAGCACCAGCGCGCGCTGGTTGGTGTGGCGCAGCCAGCGCGCCATCGCGACCAGCTCCAGCTGCAGCGGTGCCAGCAGTTTCTTGTAGGCCTTGCGTTTCAGGTGCGACATGCGCGTTCCGTCAGCGATGAAGCGCGCAGGCTATTCGCCCAGACGTGGACGCAATGTCGCCAGATTGCAGGGCCTGGTGCGCGCATCCAGCTGCGCACGCACGATCTTTTCCCAGGCCGTGCGGCAGGCCGAGGTGGAGCCGGGCAGGCAGAACACGAAGCTGTGGTTGGCCAGCCCCGCAAACGCGCGCGACTGCAGCGAGGAGGTGCCGATTTCGTCGACGCTGACTGCGCGGAACAATTCGCCGAAACCGGGCATGGTCTTGTCCAGCAGTGGCGTGATCGCCTCCGGCGTGCTGTCACGGCCGGTGAAGCCGGTGCCGCCGGTGATCAGGATGCCGTCGACCTGCGCATCGGCGATCCACGCAGAGACGATCGCGCGCATGCGGTAACGGTCGTCCGGGCACAGGGCACGTTCGTGCAGCAGGTGACCGTCGTGCGTCAGGGCCTCGACCAGATAGTCGCCGGAGCGGTCATCGGCCAGCGTGCGGCTGTCGGACACCGTCAGTACGCACAGGTGCAAGGGAATGAAGTCGAGAGTGGAGGGCATGCCCCAAGCCTAGCGAGCCGCGACGGCCGGGTACAGCACCACGGCGTGAAGCCGCACGAGGTTGGTTGCAGGCGGGTGGTCCCCAACGCGGGTGAGACATGGCTGACAGCTCGCGCGAAGCCGATACGTCCGAGAGAGGCGAGGGCGGATCCAGCGCCATCTTTCAGTTGCCGGCTTCGGTGAGGGCGGCAGCGCGGCCGGGGATCGGCTCCTCGGCTCGGCAGGCATCCTGTCTGACGCGCCACCGCGGCACATCCGTGTGCCGCTCTCGGCCAATCCCCGGCCACGCTGCCGCTCGGCGCGTTGTTTCCATGGTCTGAAAAGCTTGAGCACGCTAATGAAGCGCTGCTTGAAGCCCCTCTCCCGCCGGGAGAGGGGTTGGGGTGAGGGTACGGCGAAGCAAGACGCCTGTCGGTACTCGCTTCGGTGAGGGCGGCAGCGCGGCCGGAGATCGGCTCCTCGGCTCGGCACATCCCTGTGCCGCTCTCCGCCAATCCCCGGCCACGCTGCCGCTCTGCACGTTGTTTCCATGACCTGAAAAGGTCTCGAAGAAATGCAATGACGCTTTTAAGCACCTCTCCCGCAGCGGCGAGGTGGCACAGCTGGGCGCGCGTGCCTTGGAGCGCCCGCGCCGCAGGCGCGGGCCGGGGCACGGAGCGGGAGTTGTGGGGTACAGCAGAAGACAGCCATCTTCCTTGGAAAGGCAAGCAGACCGCTAGTTACCTGGCCAACCATGTTGGCGCGCGAGTGCCTGCATCAGGTCGGCGAACCCGTCGGCAAACCCATCCATATCGAACACGCCGGACGCTCGCCGACGCGCCGCCACCCGCTCCCGCAACGCACTCGACGCGGCTGGATCACGCGCCAACGCCACCGCCTTGGCCACAAATGCGGCGTCGTCGGCCACGTTCATTTCATCCAGCCCCAGATGATGATTCAGGCTCCCGGCCACTCGCGCGGCAAACGTCTCGCCGGGCGTCGTCAGCACCGGGCAACCGGCCCATAGCGCATCCGAAGCGGTGGTGTGCGCGTTGTACGGATGCGTATCCAGAAACAGGTCGGCATGCCGGTAGCGCGCCAGGTACTGCGCGTGCGGCAGCTTCGGCATGAACACCAGGCGCTGCGCATCCACGCCTTGCGCCTGCGCCACCGCCCGCAGGCGCGCGTCTGCCTCGCCCGGCCCGGACAACAGCCACAGCACGCTGCCCGGCACCGCGCGCAACACCGCCAGCATGCGCGTCATGCTGCGTGGATTGAGCTTGTAGCTGTTGTTGAAGCAGCACAGCACCACGCCATGCTCGGGCAGGCCGCACTGCGCCCGCGACGGTGGTTCGGCAAGCACGCGCGAGGTATCCGAGGGCTGGAACGCACCGTTCAGGCGCAGCACGCGCTCGCGGTAGAACGGCTCCAGCGACGGCGGCAGCGCAAATGCATCGCCCAGCACGTAGTCCATCCACGGCGCACCCGACGTGCCCGGATAGGCCAGCCAGTTGAGCTGCAGCGGCGCCGGCCGCAGTGCGAACACTTCCGGGCGTCCGCCGCCGCCCCAGCCGCGCAGGTCGAACAGCAGGTCGATACCCTGGTCGCGGATGTGCTGCGCGGTGGCCAGGTGCCCGAGCGCGGTGACGTCGTGCAGCGTGGTGGCCTGCGCCAGGCGCGCGCGGATCGCGCTGCGGTCGTCGTGGCTGGTGGCGAACAGATGCAGTTGCAGCGTCGGCTGCCGGCGCTTCAGCGCTTCGAACAACGCCACCGTCAGCAAGCCGGTGGGATGCGCGCCAAACCCGTTGGAAACGAAGCCGAGCCGCAACGTGCCCTGGCCGCGCACGGCGACCGGCGCCAGCGGGCGCAGCATTGCGGCGACGGCCTGCGCACGCGTCCGTGCACAGGCCAGCTGTTCGGCCGCGCTGGCGTCCTCGCTCAGGAAGGCGAACGGTTCCACCGCAGCCTCACCCTGCGCCACGGCACTGCGCACCTGCGCAGCAAGTGCATCCAGCCCGCGCCAATCGCACAACCGGCGTCGCCAGTTGAGCAGTTGCGCGGCGATGTACGGCTCGTCGGGCAACAACTGATGCGCACGCGTATACGCGGTTGCGGCAGCCTCGGCCTGGCCCGCATCTTCCAGTGCATGCCCAAGCCATAATGCGATGCCCGGATGCTGCGGTACCAGGTCCGACGCCTGCTGCAGCAAGGCTGTCGCCTCGGCATGCCGTTGCTGCGTCCAGCGCACCCGGCCCAGCCGGGCCAGCGCTTCCGGGTGGCCCGGTTGCAACGCGAGCGCGCGTTGCACCGCGGCCTCGCCCGCAACGATTGCGCCCATGCCGAGTTCGGCATCGGCCAGCATCAGCCAGGCAATGAAATCGCCCGGCTGGCGCCGCACCGCCTCGCGCAGCTGCAGCAGCTCGCGCGGGACCTGCGCACTCACGGGCTGTCGCTCAACCGTGCCAGTTCGTCGGCCTGATGCTCGTGCAGCAGGCGTGCGATCAGTGCATCCAGATCGCCTTCGATGATGTTGGGCAGGTCGTACAGCGTCAGGCCTTCCACGCGGTGGTCGGTGATACGTCCCTGCGGGAAGCTGTAGGTGCGGATGCGCTGGCTGCGGTCGCCACTGCCGACCTGCAACTTGCGCGTCTGCGCTTCGGCGGCGGCGGCCTTGCTGCGCTCTGCTTCCACCAGTTGCGCCTTCAGCCGCTTCATCGCCTTGTCGCGGTTGGCGTGCTGGCTGCGCTCGGTCTGGCATTCCACCACCACGCCGCTGGGCACGTGGGTGATGCGGATCGCCGATTCGGTCTTGTTGACGTGCTGGCCGCCGGCGCCGGAGGAGCGGAAGGTGTCCACCTTCAGGTCCGCCGGGTTGATCACGATCTCTTCCACGTCGTCGGCTTCGGGAATGATCGCCACCGTGGCCGCCGAGGTGTGGATGCGGCCCTGCGATTCGGTCGCCGGCACGCGCTGCACGCGATGGGTGCCGGATTCGAACTTCAGGCGCGAATACGCACCGCGTCCGACCACCCGTGCCACCACTTCCTTGTAGCCGCCGTGCTCGCCGGGGCTGTCGGATTCGATTTCGACCTTCCAGCCCTGGCGCTCGGCATAGCGCGCGTACATGCGGAACAGGTCGCCGGCAAAGATCGCCGCCTCGTCGCCGCCGGTGCCGGCGCGTACTTCCAGGAACAGGTTGCCGTCGTCGCGCGGGTCGCGCGGCACCAGCAGCAACGCCAGTTGCGCATCCAGTTCTTCCAGGCGTGCCTGTGCGGCGGCGATCTCCTCTTCGGCCAGCTCGCGCATTTCCGGATCGTTGCGCATGGCTTCGGCCGCGCCCAGGTCGGCCTTGGCACGCGCTTCGTCTTCCAGCGCCACCGCCACCGGCTCCAGCTGCGACAGTTCGCGCGACAGCGCGCGGAACCTGTCGTTGTTGTTGACCACATCGGGGTCGGAGAGCAGGTGCTGCAGTTCTTCGCGGCGCTCGGCCAGCGCTTCGAGCTTACGGCGCAGGGTCGGCGTCATCGGTCCTCACGATCGGGGTGGTTACAGGGGGATGTTGGTAACCCGGCTTTTCCGGGAACAGCCGGTCGGCCGCGCTGGTCAATTCCAGGTCGTTGCTGAGCGCGGCCTCGCGCAGCGCGGCAGTGGGCGGATGCAGCAGCCGGTTGGTCAACGCATGTGCCAGCTGCTCCAGCACTTCGTCGGCCGGCTTGCCGTTGTGCAACTGCTGGCGCGCCTTGGCCAGCAGTTCGTCGCGGGTGCTGTCGCCGAACGCGCGCAGGCGCTTGAGCGGCGCCTGGCGCGCATTGGCCTGCACCGTCTCGACATAGCGCGCCACCTGCAGGTCGATGATGGCCTCGGCCTGGTCGGCGGCTTCCCGGCGGCCACGGCGGTTGTCTTCCACCGCCCGTTCCAGATCGTCCACCGTGTACAGGTAGGCATCGCCCAGCTCGGCCACCGAGGCGTCGATATCGCGCGGCACGGCCAGGTCGAACAGCAGCATCGGCTTGCGTTTGCGCGCGCGCAGCGCCTGTTCCACCTGCGCCCGCATCACGATCGGCTCGCGCGCAGCGGTGGCCGAGAACACCACGTCGGCCTCGGCCAGATGGCGGTCCAGATCGGTCAGCGGCAGGGCGTAACCGCCGTGCTGGCTGGCCAGCGTCTGCGCATGCGCCAGCGTGCGATTGGCGATCAACAGCCGGCGCACGCGGCCTTCGCTCAGATGCTTGGCGGCCAGCTCGATGGTTTCGCCCGCGCCGATCAGCAGCACGGTGGATTCGTTGAGCCGCGCGAAGGATTCCTGTGCCAGCCGCACCGCGGTGGAGGCCACCGACACCGGATTGGCGCCGACGCGGGTATCGGTGCGTGCGCGCTTGGCCACCGAGAAGGTCTGCTGGAACAGGCGGTCCAGCCCGCTGCCCAGCGCGCCGTGCGCACGCGCCACCGCCCAGGCATCCTTCACCTGGCCCAGGATCTGCGGCTCGCCCAGCACCATCGAGTCCAGTCCGGTGGCGACGCGGAACAGGTGGCGCACCGCTGCTTCCTCCTGGTGCTGATACAGGTAGCCGCTCAAGCCGGGCGCATGGGCCTCCAGCCAGGTCACCAGGCTGTGCGGGTCGTCGGACATCGCATACAGCTCGGTGCGGTTGCAGGTGGACAGCAGCGCGGCCTCGCGCACCTGCGGCAACGCGCGCAGCGATTCGAGCGCGCGCGGCAGCGCGTCACCTGCGAACGCCGCGCGTTCGCGCAGGTCCACAGGTGCGGTCTGGTGATTCAGTCCGAGCACCCACAACGTCATTGTTCAGTTGCTTGCGATAAGCTGGCGGCCATTCAGGGCCCCATTTTACGGCCCGGTTGCCCCCGATGCCTGTACCGATTCGCATCCTGTGTGTTCTTTTGCTGGTCGCAGTCTCCGCCAGTGCCACTGCAGCACCCAAGAAAGCACCGCCCGCGCCGCCGCCCGGCAGTGCCGGCACCACCTCGCTGGAGCCGGTGCTCGCCGGCGAATTTGCCTTGCAGGCCGGGCAGTTGGACGAGGCCGCGCGCGCCTATCTGGATGCCGCCAGGGCCGAGGCCGGCGATGCCGGGCTGGCCGAGCGCGCCGCCCGCATCGCCATGCTGGCCAACGACGACCCGCGCGCGATCGAGGCGCTGGCGTTGTGGCGGGCCCGCGCACCGTCGTCGATGTCCATGCGCAGTACCGAGGCATCGCTGGCCCTGCGCCGCAACGACTTGCGGACCGCGCGCCGTGACCTGCTCGGCCTGCTCAAGGAGCCCGATCCGCGCGGCTGGCGCTTCGCGCTGATCGCCCTGGCCAATGGCGGACGCGAGCCGGAAGCCTCGGCCGACGTGCTCGAAGACCTGGTCAAGGCCGGCGCCATCCCCAACCAGATCGAGGTCTGGCAGGAATTTGGGCGGCTCGCGCTGCGCATGGAGCGCCCGGCGCTGGCCAAGCGCATCGTCGACGAAGTGGTGCGTCGCTTCCCCGAGGAGCCGCGCGTGGCCTTGTTGCACGCCACCCAGCTGCAACAGGAGGGCAAGAACGAGGAGGCACTGGCGCTGCTGAAGAATGTCGAGCCGCAGGCGGTCAAGGATTCCGAGTTGCGCGGCGCACTGGCCTTCGCCTACGACGCCATGGGCCAGACCGAAGCCGCCGCACGGGTGCTGTCGACCGGGCCGCAGGACACCCAGACCTACGGGCTGCGCGCGTCCATGCTCGCCAAAGAGAAGGACCGCACCGCATTGGAGGCGCTCTATGGCGAGCTCAAGAGCAACGCCACCAAGCCCGACCCGGACCGCCGCCTGCTGCTCGGCAAGATCGCCGAATTCCTCAAGCGCTACGACGAGGCAGTGGAGTGGTACCGCGGCGTGCCCGGCGGCGCGCAGCTGAGCGAGGCACGACTGCGTGCCGCCAGCGCGCTGTACGAGTTGGGTCGCAAGCCCGAGGCGCTGGCCGAGGCCCGTGCATTGCAGGGCGATGCCAGCGCCGACGACGACGCGCGGCGCGACGCCTACGTGCTCGAAGCCGAGCTGCACCAGCGCGCCGACGATGCTCCGGGCGAACTGGACGCCTTCGAACGCGGCCTGGCTGCCTATCCGGACGACGGTGCGCTGCTGTATGCCCGCGGCCTGGCCTGGGAGCGCCGTGACGATGTCGCACGTGCCGAGGCCGATCTGCGCAAGATCCTGGTCGCCGAACCGGAAAACGTGGCGGCGCTGAATGCGCTGGGCTACACCCTGGCCGACCGCACCACCCGCTACAAGGAAGCATTGGCACTGATCGACCGCGCCCGCACCGCCGACCCGGACAACCCGGCCATCGTCGACAGCTACGGCTGGGTGCTGTACCGCATGGGCCGCACCAAGGAGGCCCTGGTGCAGCTGCGCCGCGCCTGGGCGCTGGTCAAGGACCCGGAAATCGCCGCGCACGTGGGCGAGGTACTGTGGGTCAGCGGCAAGCAGGACGAGGCACGGCGCTACTTCGATGAAGCGCGGCGTCTGGACCCGGACAACCGCGCGCTGCAACGCGCCGTGGAAAAATTCGGCCTATGAGCACGGCGATCCGAACACTGGCCCTGAGTGGGCTGGTGCTGGTCGGGCTGTCGGCCTGCGTCAGCGTGCCGCGCGGGCAGGGCGGCGGTGCCGCAGTAGTCGAGCAGGTGTCCGAGCGCGCGCGTCAGGCCGAAGCCGCACGCCAGGCCTGGCTGCAGGCGCATCCGGCCTGGTCGTTCCAGGGCCGGGTGGCGATCAGCAAGGGCAGCAATGGCGGTAGCGGCCGCATCGACTGGCAGCAGGACGGTACGCAGTACCGCGTGCAGCTCAGCGCGCCGGTGACCCGGCAGAGCTGGGTGCTCACCGGCGACACCACCAGCGGCGCCGGACGCCTGGAAGGGCTGGACGGCGGCCCGCGCAGCGGCCCGGATGCCGAGCAGGTGCTGCTGGAAGCGACCGGTTGGACCATCCCGGTCAACCAGATGCCGGACTGGGTTCGCGCGCTGCGCATCGCCGACGCGGGTGCCGAACGCGCGGATCTGGATGCGGCCGGGCGGCCGCGTACCGTGCAGCAGGGTGGCTGGACGATCGATTTCCTCGCCTGGGCGCCGGCCGGCGCCGGCCAGCCCGAGCTGCCGCAGCGCATCGATGCCCGCAACGGCGAGGCCAAGGTGCGCCTGCTGGTCGACCAGTGGACGGTGGCGCCCTGATGTCTGCAGTGGAGACGGGCTGGTCGGCATGGCCGGCGCCGGCCAAGCTCAACCTGTTCCTGCAGATCGTCGGGCGCCGTGCCGACGGCTACCACCTGCTGCAGACCGTGTTCCGGCTGCTGGACTGGGGGGACACCATTCATCTTCGTTTGCGCGATGACGGCCTGATCCGGCGCATCGGCGACAGCCCGCCCGGCGTGGCGGAAGACGATGACCTGGTGATCCGGGCCGCGCGCCTGCTGCAGTCCAGCGTGGGCACGCGGGCCGGCGCCGACATCCGGGTCGACAAGCGCATTCCCGCCGGCGGCGGTTTCGGCGGTGGCTCGTCGGATGCCGCCACCGTGCTGGTCGCGCTGAACGCCTTGTGGGGCCTGGCGTTGCCGGTCGATACGCTGGCCGGGCTGGGCGTGCGGCTGGGTGCCGACGTGCCGGTGTTCGTGCGCGGGCACAATGCCTGGGCCGAGGGTGTCGGCGAGCAGCTGACACCGATCGGTCTCCCGCCAGCGTTCTACCTGCTGGTCGATCCGCGGGTTCACGTCCCCACGCCGGTGCTGTTTCAATCACAGGAATTGACGCGGGATGCTGCGCCCGCGAAAATAGCGGACTTCGCTTCGGGTTCTCTGCTCGACAATGCGTTCGAGCCGGTCCTGCGGCGCCGTGAACCTGCCATCGAGGCAGTGTTCCAGGCGCTGTCCAGGGTCGGGACGCCGCGTTTGACCGGGTCAGGGAGCGGGTGTTTCGTCGAGTTCGCCACGCGCACTGCTGCAGAGCAGGCCATGGCGCAGTTGCCGGGAGGCCTGAGGGCGTGGGTCGTGGAAGGTGCAGCGCACTCGCCACTGCTCGACGCGCTGGATGCGAGACAGGTTTGATGCAGGGGCGTCGCCAAGAGGCCCAAGGCACCAGGTTTTGATCCTGGCATTCGTAGGTTCGAATCCTACCGCCCCTGCCAATCTGCAGATTCCTCTGCAACAGTCGTACATGCAGATCCCCTGCAACAGCCCGCACATCCATGTGCGGGGATTGAAGGAAAAGCCCGGCGTCAGGTCGGCTTTTTCCAGTTCCACCATCGCCCGCACGCTCTTCGCCGCCGCCCGAGAGATCCCATGCAAGACCAACGTAATCTGCTGGTGTTCTCCGGCAATGCCAACAAGCCGCTTGCCCTGAGCATCTGCAAGGAACTCGGCGTTCGCATGGGCAAGGCGTTGGTCACGCGCTTTTCCGATGGCGAGGTGCAGGTCGAAATCGAAGAGAGCGTGCGCCGGCAGGAAGTGTTCGTGATCCAGCCGACCTGCGCGCCGAGCGCGGAAAACCTGATGGAGCTGCTGGTGCTGATCGACGCGCTCAAGCGCGCCAGCGCCGCCTCGGTGACCGCGGTGATCCCGTACTTCGGTTATTCGCGCCAGGACCGCCGCATGCGCTCCTCGCGCGTGCCGATCACCGCCAAGGTCGCCGCCAAGATGATCTGCGCGATGGAGGCCGACCGCGTGCTGACGGTCGACCTGCACGCGGACCAGATCCAGGGCTTCTTCGACGTGCCGGTCGACAACGTCTACGCCTCGCCGCTGCTGCTGGCCGACATCTGGCGCGCCTACGGCACCGACAACCTGATCGTGGTGTCGCCGGACGTGGGTGGCGTGGTGCGCGCGCGCGCCGTCGCCAAGCGCCTGGACGATGCGGATCTGGCCATCATCGACAAGCGCCGCCCGCGCGCCAATGTGGCCACGGTGATGAACATCATCGGCGACGTGCAGGGCAAGACCTGCGTGCTGGTCGACGACCTGGTCGACACCGCCGGTACCTTGTGTGCAGCCGCCGCAGCGCTGAAGCAGCGCGGCGCGCTCAAGGTCGTGGCCTACATCACCCACCCGGTGCTGTCCGGCCCGGCGGTGGACAACATCAACAATTCGCAGCTCGACGAGCTGGTGGTCACCGACACGATTCCGCTGACCGAAGCGGCGCGCACCTGCGCCAAGATCCGTCAGCTGAGCGTGGCCGAGCTGCTGGCCGAGACCATTCGCCGCATCGCCTTCGGCGAATCGGTGAGTTCGCTCTACGTCGACTGAACCCGCATTCGGTGCCCGGAGTTCCGGGTGCCGGTACTACGTCTCTCCTGGTCGCGGGTGAGACGCTTCATCGCCGCGAGGCGGTATTCCAATCTAGGTAGTGAAACAACATGGCAAAGACTCACGAAATCAAGGTCGAGCGCCGCGCAGACGAGGGGAAGGGTGCGAGCCGCCGCCTGCGTCACGCTGGCGTCATTCCGGCCATCGTCTACGGTGGCGAACTCGAGCCGGTCAGCATCCAGCTCAACCACGAGCAGATCTGGCTTGCCCAGCAGAACGAGTGGTTCTACTCGTCGATCCTGGACCTGAACCTCAATGGCGACGTGCAGCAGGTGCTGCTGCGTGACATGCAGCGCCATCCGTTCAAGCAGCTGATCATGCACATCGACTTCCAGCGCGTCAGTGCCAACGAGAAGCTCAGTGCCGCCGTGCCGCTGCACTTCGTCAACGAGGCAACCTCGCCGGCCGGCAAGTCCAGCGAAGTGGTCGTCACCCACGAACTCAACGAAGTCCAGGTGGTCTGCCTGCCGAAGGACCTGCCGGAGTTCATCGAGGTCGACCTCGGTGCCCTGGAAGTGGGCAACGTGATCCACCTGTCCGAGATCAAGCTGCCGGCCGGCGTGGAGATTCCGGAGCTGAAGCTGGGCAAGGAGCACGACGTGGCGGTGGTTGCTGCCAAGCACGTGCGGATCGAGGAAGAAGACGCTGCCGGTGAAGAAGGCAGCGAAGGCGCCGAGACCAAGTAAGCCGTCGGCCGATCCCGCGTACTGCGCGGGATCGGCTGCGGTCACTGGCATGTCTGCACTCCGCCTGATTGTCGGACTCGGGAATCCCGGTCCGGAACACGCGCAAACCCGGCACAACGCCGGGTTTCGTTTCGTCGATGCCCTTGTCGAACGCCATGGTGCGCGCTGGGGGCTGGATGCCAAGCTGTTCGGCGAGACCGCCAAGGTCGAGATCGCCGGCCAGCCGGTCTGGCTGCTCAAGCCGGCCACCTTCATGAATCTCAGCGGCAAATCGATCACCGCCGCGCTGCGGTTCTGGAAGATCGAGCCGGAGCAGTTGCTCGTTGCGCACGACGAACTGGACCTGGCGCCAGGCGTCGCACGGCTCAAGTTCGATGGCGGCCACGGCGGCCAGAACGGCCTGCGCGATACCATCCGCCTGCTGGGGCACGGCAAATTCCACCGCTTGCGGGTCGGCATCGGCCATCCCGGCCACAAGGACCGCGTGGTGTCATGGGTGCTGGGACGGGCAGGGCGCGACGACGACGCGGCAATCAGTGCCGCAGTGGACGCCGCCATCGACGTGCTGCCGCTGGCACTGCAAGGTAATTTCAACGAGGCGATGAAGCGCCTGCATACCAGCAGGGATGCGTGATTGGGGATTGGGGATTTGCAGCCGTGCGGCATTGCGAATCTCCAATCCCGAATCCCAAATCCCGGATGTGACCCATGGGTATCAAATGCGGCATCGTCGGCCTGCCCAACGTCGGCAAGTCGACCCTGTTCAATGCGCTGACCAAGGCGGGCATCGCTGCGGCCAATTTCCCGTTCTGCACCATCGAGCCGAATGTCGGCATCGTGCCGGTGCCGGACCCGCGCCTCAATCAGCTGGCCGAGATCGTCAAGCCGCAGAAGCTGATTCCGACCGCGGTCGAGTTCGTCGATATCGCCGGCCTGGTGGCGGGTGCGGCGAGCGGCGAAGGGCTGGGCAACAAGTTCCTGGCGCACATCCGCGAAGTCGATGCGATCACCCACGTGGTGCGGTGCTTCGAGAACGACGACGTCATCCACGTCAACAACAAGGTCGACCCGATCGCCGATATCGAAACCATCGATACCGAGCTGGCATTGGCCGATCTCGATAGCGTGGAAAAGGCGCTCAACCGTGCCGAGCGCAGCGCCAAGGGCGGCGACAAGGATGCGGCGGTGCGCAAGCCGGTGCTGGCCAAGTTGCAGGCCGCGCTGGCCGATGGCAAGGCGGGGCGTGCAGCCGGCCTGGACGAGGATGAAAAGGCGCTGGTGCGCGACCTGTTCCTGCTGACGCTCAAGCCGGTGATGTATATCGCCAACGTGCTCGAGGACGGCTTCGAGAACAATCCGCACCTGGAGGCGGTGCGCAAGCATGCCTTGGCCGAGGGTGCGGAAGTGGTGCCGGTCTCGGCAGCGATCGAAGAAGAGCTGTCGCAGCTCGACGACGAGGACCGCGACACCTTCCTGGCCGATCTGGGGCTGGAAGAGCCGGGTCTGAATCGCGTCATCCGCGCTGCCTACAAGCTGCTTGGCCTGCAGACCTACTTCACCGCGGGCGTCAAGGAAGTGCGCGCGTGGACGGTCAAGGCTGGCTCGACCGCACCGCAGGCAGCGGCGGTGATCCATACCGATTTCGAGAAGGGCTTCATTCGCGCCGAGACGATCGGCTTCGACGACTTCATCAAGCATCGCGGCGAAGCCGGTGCGCGGGATGCGGGGCGTCTGCGTCTGGAAGGCAAGGAATATCGCGTGCAGGAAGGCGACGTATTGCACTTCCGTTTCAACGTCTGATCCCGTGCGCGCGGCGCTGGTCGTCGCGCGCTGTCGGGAGTGACGAAGAGTTCAAAATTTTTGTTGACACCGGGTGCGTCCCACAACAAAATAACGGGCTGCTTCACCCCGAACCGAATTCGCTTCATCGCGCACCGGTCCGGTAGTAAAAGCTGGAGGGATACCCAAGCGGCCAACGGGGGCAGACTGTAAATCTGCTGGCTTACGCCTTCGGTGGTTCGAATCCACCTCCCTCCACCAGTTTCACGTTGTGGCATGCAGTTCCCGGCGCGGGAGTAGTTCAACGGTAGAACCTCAGCCTTCCAAGCTGATGGTGCGGGTTCGATTCCCGTCTCCCGCTCCATTGAACGCAAATGCATGGCATAATGCAAAACTCGCTCACGTAGCTCAGTCGGTAGAGCACCTCCTTGGTAAGGAGGAGGTCGAAGGTTCGATTCCTTTCGTGAGCACCACTACTCAATCGTCTTCAACTCCAAACGATTACCGAGACACGCACCCATGGCAAAAGCTAAATTTGAGCGCACCAAGCCGCACGTGAACGTCGGCACCATCGGTCACGTCGACCATGGCAAGACCACGTTGACAGCCGNCATGGCAAAAGCTAAATTTGAGCGCACCAAGCCGCACGTGAACGTCGGCACCATCGGTCACGTCGACCATGGCAAGACCACGTTGACAGCCGCGCTGACCAAGATCGGTGCGGAGCGTTTCGGTGGCGAGTTCAAGGCGTATGACGCGATCGACGCGGCGCCGGAAGAGAAGGCGCGCGGCATCACGATTTCGACCGCACACGTTGAATACGAATCCCCGACCCGNGTCGATTGCCCCGGCCACGCCGACTACGTCAAGAACATGATCACCGGTGCAGCGCAGATGGACGGCGCGATCCTGGTGTGTTCGGCGGCCGACGGCCCGATGCCGCAGACCCGCGAGCACATCCTGCTCTCGCGTCAGGTCGGTGTGCCGCACATCGTCGTGTTCCTGAACAAGGCCGACATGGTCGACGACGCCGAGCTGCTCGAGCTGGTCGAGATGGAAGTGCGCGAGCTGCTCAGCAAGTACGACTTCCCGGGCGATGACACGCCGATCATCCACGGTTCGGCGCGTCTGGCGCTGGACGGCGACCAGAGCGACATCGGCGTGCCGGCGATCCTGAAGCTGGTCGAGGCGCTGGATTCGTTCATTCCGGAGCCGACCCGCGACGTCGACCGTCCGTTCCTGATGCCGGTCGAAGACGTGTTCTCGATCTCCGGCCGCGGCACNGTGTGTTATACACATCTAGATGTGTCTATGAGACAGTGGTGATGCCGGGCGACAACGTGAAGATGGTCGTGACCCTGATCAACCCGGTCGCGATGGACGAAGGTCTGCGCTTCGCCATCCGTGAAGGCGGTCGTACCGTCGGCGCCGGCGTGGTTGCCAAGATCGTCAAGTAAGTGCCTGCGTCCGGTCGCCTTGCGGCGGCCGGATTCAAACGAATGGCGGGCCGGCTAAACCGCGGTCCGCCTTCGTTGTCTTAGGGTTTGCGGTAAACGAGTACATACGCCAGTAGCTCAATTGGCAGAGCAGCGGTCTCCAAAACCGCAGGTTGGGGGTTCGAGTCCCTCCTGGCGTGCCACTCCTCTTTCCGGCCCAGCGATTCGGGTCAGATCGGTAACTAGAGCCGGATGAATAGCAAAATCGAGCCTTCCAAAAGCGCGTCTGCTGCCAGCGCTGATATCGTGAAATACGTCATCTCCGCGCTCCTGGTGATCGCGGGGCTGTTTGTGTGGTTCTGGTTTTCTGCGCCTGAGCGCGCCACCCAGCTTGGAGCCTGGACGCCGCAGTTGCGCGCGCTGGCAGTGATCGTGGGACTGGTGGCGGGTGCGTTCGTGTTTCTGGGTACCGGCAAGGGCCGGGAAACCCGTGAGTTCATTTCCGAATCCAGGTTCGAGCTGCGCAAGGTGGTCTGGCCGACGCGCCAGGAAGCCATCCGCACCACCTGGGTCGTGATTGTTGTTGTGATCATTCTGAGTTTGCTGTTGGGCGGCTTCGACTTTGTCATCCAGAAGCTCACGCAGTGGTTCCTGGCTCGTTGAGGAGAATCAAGCAGTGAAGCGTTGGTATGTCGTTCACGCCTATTCAGGCTTCGAAAAATCCGTTGCGCAGGCATTGCGCGACCGTATCGCACGTACCGAAATGGAAGACCGTTTCGGCGACGTGCTGGTGCCGACCGAAGAGGTCATCGAAATGCGCGCCGGCCAGAAGCGCCGGTCCGAGCGCAAGTTCTTCCCCGGCTACGTGCTGGTGCAGATCGAGACCCACGAAGAGGCCGGTATTCCGCGCATCGACAACGAAAGCTGGCACCTGGTGAAGGAAACTTCCAAGGTGATGGGCTTCATCGGCGGCACTGCCGACCGTCCGTTGCCGATTCGCGACGAAGAGGCGGATGCGATCCTGCAGCGTGTGCAGGATGGCGTCGAGAAGCCGCGTCCGAAGGTGCTGTTCGAGCCGGGTCAGATGGTGCGCGTCACCGACGGTCCGTTCAACGACTTCAATGGCGTTGTCGAGGAAGTCAATTACGAGAAGAGCCGGTTGCGGGTTGCCGTGCTCATCTTCGGTCGCTCCACGCCGGTCGAGCTCGAGTTCGGCCAGGTCGAGAAGGGCTGACGCCGGTTGGGCGCCGTCTAGGCGCCCGCCTGGAATGCTGCTATAGTGAGCGGCTCGCTGACCTGGCGAACCGCCGGGAACCAATGGCTGCCGCATGGCGGCCATCTGCGTGTGGTCAGAAACGTGAAGCCGGGACGCGTGATTTCCCGGTCCGATGGGGAGCCTGCAACCAAGGCGCTAGCACCCGGAGAGTATCGAAATGGCAAAGAAGATAACTGCTTACATCAAGTTGCAGGTCAAGGCCGGTCAGGCCAATCCTGCGCCGCCGGTTGGCCCTGCACTGGGTCAGCGCGGTCTGAACATCATGGAGTTCTGCAAGGCGTTCAATGCAGCGACCTCCAAACTGGAGCCGGGTCTGCCGACGCCGGTGGTCATCACCGCGTACTCCGACCGTACCTTCACCTTCATCACCAAGAGCACCCCGGCCAGCGTGCTGCTCAAGAAGGCCGCAGGCGTGACCTCCGGTTCCAAGCGCCCCAACACCGACAAGGTGGGCAAGGTGACGCGCAAGCAGCTGGAAGAGATCGCCAAGGTCAAGGAAGCCGATTTGACGGCGGCCGAGCTGGAAGCGGCAGTGCGCACGATTGCGGGTTCTGCCCGCAGCATGGGTTTGACGGTGGAGGGCTAAGACATGGCACAGAGCAAGCGCGTTAAGGCCATTGCGGCCGCTGTCGTTCCGGGCAAGACCTATGCCTTCGAAGACGCAATCAAGATCCTGAAGACCGTCGCCAAGGCCAAGTTCGTCGAGTCGATCGACGTTGCCGTGCGCCTGGGCGTGGACGCCAAGAAGTCCGACCAGCAGGTGCGCGGTTCGACCGTGCTGCCGGCCGGTACCGGCAAGAGCGTGCGCGTTGCGGTGTTCGCGCCGGCCGGTGCCAAGGCTGACGAAGCCCTGGCCGCTGGTGCCGAGGCCGTGGGCATGGATGACCTGGCCGAGAAGATGCAGGCCGGCGACCTGAACTACGACGTGGTCATCGCCACCCCGGACGCGATGCGCGTCGTCGGTAAGCTCGGCACCCTGCTGGGTCCGCGTGGCCTGATGCCGAACCCGAAGGTCGGCACCGTGTCGGCCAACCCGGGTGAAGCGGTCAAGAATGCCAAGTCGGGCCAGGTGCGCTACCGCACCGACAAGGCCGGCATCATCCACTGCACCATCGGCAAGGCCAGCTTCGAAGACGAAGCGCTGAAGTCGAACCTGCAGGCGCTGTTGCTCGATCTGATCAAGGCCAAGCCGGCCACCTCCAAGGGTACCTACCTGCAGAAGGTGTCGGTCAGCTCGACGATGGGTCCCGGCGTGACGGTCGACCAGTCGAGCCTTGCGCTGAAGTGAGTTGGTGGGTCGGGCCTGTCATGGGCCTGACCCGTCGATGTGGTACAGCATTGTTTTTCCGGCCCGGGTGACCGTGTGCTGGGAGTCCGTTCCCTCCTTTGGGGTAACGGACATTTTGAAGGCGATCGCCGGCATGTCCGGCGGTAGCCGTCAAAGACCGCAGGCGCGGTCAGCGCAGATCGACGACGGGCATGGATGCTCGCACTGGCAAGGAGTCGCCGTCGATGCAGCGGGATCGCTTAATCAGGTTCGCAAGAGCCGGCCGGCGTAGATGGTGTCGCCCTTCTGGAGCTTTCTGGTTTACGCGCGTCTGGGACATCCCGGATCGAGCCCACTCCAGGTCTAGAACGGCCACCAAAGGAACATCGGTCGATGTTCCCGGCTTCCAGGACGGAGGCTGCCCTGGACCGCAACCGGCAGGAGCCGCGAGCGGAGTAGTTTGAAGCGGGGATTGAGGGTTTGGCATCGGGGATTGGCAGGAGCTGCGTCACGGCCCTGGCAAATCCCGAATCGCAAATCCCGAATCCCGGCTTTAACGGAGGAGTGCAATGGCTCTCAATCTGTCTCAGAAGCAAGAAGTAGTCGCCGAGCTGGCAGACATCGCCGCCAAGGCTCACTCCTTGATCGCCGCCGAATACGCTGGCATCACGGTCTCCCAGATGACCGCGATGCGCAAGCAGGCCCGCGAAACCGGTGTGTTCTTGAAAGTTGTCAAGAACACCCTGGCTGCGCGCGCCGTTGAAGGCACCGAGTTCGCTGTCGTCGCTGACAAGCTGGTCGGTCCTTTGCTGTACGCGTTTTCGATGGAGGAGCCCGGCGCTGCCGGTCGCCTGATCAAGGAATTCGCCAAGGGCAACGACAAGTTGCAGGCCAAGGTCGTGTCCATCGGCGGGGAACTGTTCCCGGCTGGCCACGTCGACGTGTTGGCTTCGCTGCCGACCCGCGACCAGGCCCTGGCCATGCTGGCCCGCGTGCTGTCCGAACCGGCTGCCATGTTTGCCCGTGCCGTCAAGGCCGTGGGCGACAAGCAGGGTGGTGGCGACGAAGCCGCCGCGCCGGTCGCCGAGACTGCCGAAGCTTGATGTCCTAGCGTTCGCTAGAACCCCAATCCAGAAAATCATTTAAAGGTAATTACAATGTCCCTTACCAACGAACAGATCGTCGACGCCATCGCCGAGAAGTCCCTGATGGAAGTGATGGAGCTGGTCAAGGCCATCGAAGAGAAGTTCGGCGTCTCCGCCGCCGCTCCGGTCGCTGCTGCTGCAGCTGGCCCGGCCGCCGTGGTTGAAGAGCAGACCGAGTTCAACGTGCTGCTGACCAACTGCGGCGCCAACAAGGTCGGCGTCATCAAGGCCGTCCGCGCCGTGACCGGCCTGGGTCTGAAGGAAGCCAAGGACCTGACCGAAGCCGGTGGCATGCTGAAGGAAGGCGCTTCGAAGGACGAAGCCGAGAAGATCAAGAAGGAACTGACCGAAGCTGGCGCGACTGTCGAAATCAAGTAAGCAATACCTTGCATCGCCAGCGTTTCATGGTGATGCACTGAAGGCTGGGAGCGTAAAGCTCCCGGCCTTTGGCCGTTGATGGAAGGCCGGGATTTGAGGTTCGGCATTCGGGATTCGAAGGCAATCTTCGCGTATCCCCAATCTCGTCATCCCCAATCCCTGCTTCACCGAGTTGGTAGTTGGAAGTAGCGGGAGAAGGCGTGCTGGTGCCGGCAATACCAGCGACTTCCAACTGACAATTTTGTTATTTCAGGGCCGCCGCGACGCGGCCCCCGCAGCCTAGGGTGAAGACTCATGACGTCTTATTCGTTCACCGAAAAAAAGCGTATCCGCAAGGACTTCGGCAAGCAGCGCTCGATTCTCGAAGTGCCGTTCCTGCTTGCGATCCAGGTGGATTCCTACCGCGAATTCCTGCAGGAAGACGTGGAGCCGACCAAGCGTAAGGACCTCGGTCTGCACGCCGCACTGAAGTCGGTGTTCCCGATCTCCAGCTATAGCGGCAATGCCGCGCTCGAGTACGTGGGCTACAAGTTGGGTCAACCGGTGTTTGACGAGCGTGAATGCCGTCAGCGCGGCATGAGCTACGGCGCGCCGCTGCGCGTGACCGTGCGCCTGGTGATCTACGACCGCGAGTCGTCGACCAAGGCCATCAAGTACGTGAAGGAGCAGGAGGTCTACCTCGGCGAAATTCCGCTGATGACCGACAACGGCACCTTCATCGTCAACGGCACCGAGCGCGTCATCGTCTCGCAGCTGCACCGTTCGCCGGGTGTGTTCTTCGACCACGACCGTGGCAAGACCCACAGCTCGGGCAAGCTGCTGTACAGCGCCCGCATCATTCCCTACCGCGGTTCCTGGCTGGACTTCGAGTTCGACCCGAAGGATGCGCTGTTCACCCGTATCGACCGCCGCCGCAAGCTGCCGGTGTCGATCCTGCTGCGTGCGCTCGGCTACAGCAACGAAGAGATGCTGGCCGAGTTCTTCGAGATCAACACCTTCCACATCAATCCGGACGAAGGCGTGCAGCTGGAGCTGGTGCCGGAGCGTCTGCGTGGTGAAACGCTGAACTTCGACCTGGCCGATGGCGACAAGGTCATCGTGGAAGCGGGCAAGCGCATCACCGCCCGTCACGTCAAGCAGCTCGAAGCCGCCGGCGTTGCCGCGCTGGCCGTGCCGGACGACTATCTGCTCACCCGCATCCTGTCGCACGACGTGGTCGATGGCTCGACCGGCGAACTGCTGGCCAATGCCAACGACGAGATCACCGAAGACCAGCTGGCGGCGTTCCGCAAGGCCGGCGTCGATGCGGTCGGCACCCTGTGGGTGAACGATCTGGACCGCGGTCCGTACCTGTCCAACACCCTGCGCATCGATCCGACCAAGACCCAGCTCGAAGCGCTGGTCGAGATCTACCGCATGATGCGTCCGGGCGAGCCGCCGACCAAGGAAGCCGCGCAGAACCTGTTCCACAACCTGTTCTTCACCTTCGAGCGCTACGACCTGTCCACGGTCGGCCGCATGAAGTTCAACCGTCGCGTCGGCCGCAAGGACGTGCTGGGCGAGTCGGTGCTGTACGACAAGAAGTACTTTGCCGAGCGCAACGACGAAGAATCCAAGCGCCTGGTCGCCGAACACACCGACACCTCCGACATCCTGGAAGTGATCAAGGTGCTCACCGAGATCCGTAACGGTCGCGGCGTGGTCGATGACATCGATCACCTGGGCAACCGTCGCGTGCGTTCGGTCGGCGAAATGGCCGAGAACGTGTTCCGCGTGGGCCTGGTCCGCGTCGAGCGCGCGGTCAAGGAACGCCTGTCGATGGCCGAGTCCGAGGGTCTGACCCCGCAGGAGCTGATCAACGCCAAGCCGGTGGCCGCGGCGATCAAGGAGTTCTTCGGCTCCTCGCAGCTGTCGCAGTTCATGGACCAGAACAACCCGCTGTCGGAAGTGACGCACAAGCGTCGCGTCTCCGCACTGGGCCCGGGCGGCCTGACCCGCGAGCGCGCCGGCTTCGAAGTGCGCGACGTGCATCCGACCCATTACGGCCGCGTCTGCACCATCGAAACACCGGAAGGCCCGAACATCGGCCTGATCAACTCGCTGGCGGTGTTTGCCCGCACCAACCAGTACGGCTTCCTCGAGACGCCGTACCGCAAGGTGCTGGACGGCAAGGTCTCCGACGACGTCGAATACCTGTCGGCGATCGAAGAGAACGAGTACGTGATCGCCCAGGCGAACGCGCTGACCGATGCCAAGAACATGCTCACCGAGCAGTTCGTGCCGTGCCGGTTCCAGGGCGAGTCGCTGCTGAAGCCGCCGGCCGAAGTGCACTTCATGGACGTCTCGCCGATGCAGACCGTGTCGGTCGCCGCGGCGCTGGTGCCGTTCCTGGAGCACGACGACGCCAACCGTGCATTGATGGGCGCCAACATGCAGCGCCAGGCCGTGCCGACGCTGCGTTCGCAGAAGCCGCTGGTCGGTACCGGCATCGAGCGTGCGGTGGCGCGCGACTCGGGCGTGACCGTCAATGCCTTGCGTGGTGGCGTGATCGAGCAGATCGACGCGGCCCGCATCGTGGTCAAGGTCAACGAGGCAGAAATCGGCGGCGGCACCGATGCCGGCGTGGATATCTACAACCTGATCAAGTACACCCGCTCCAACCAGAACACCTGCATCAACCAGCGCCCGCTGGTGAACGTGGGTGACGTGATCGCGCGCGGCGACGTGCTGGCCGACGGTCCGTCCACCGACATCGGTGAGCTGGCGCTGGGCCAGAACATGCTGATCGCGTTCATGCCGTGGAACGGCTACAACTTCGAAGACTCCATCCTGCTCTCCGAGCGCGTGGTGGAAGAGGATCGCTACACCACGATCCACATCGAGGAACTGACCTGCGTTGCACGCGACACCAAGCTGGGGCCGGAGGAAATTTCCGCCGACATCCCGAACGTGTCCGAGCAGGCGCTGAACCGTCTTGACGAGAGCGGCGTGGTGTACATCGGTGCGGAAGTGCGCGCCGGCGACATCATGGTCGGCAAGGTCACGCCGAAGGGCGAGAGCCAGCTGACCCCGGAAGAAAAGCTGCTGCGTGCGATCTTCGGTGAGAAGGCGTCCGACGTGAAGGACAGCTCGCTGCGCGTGCCTCCGGGCATGGACGGCACCGTCATCGACGTGCAGGTCTTCACCCGCGACGGTATCGAGAAGGACAAGCGTGCGCGTCAGATCGAAGAATCCGAGATCAAGCGCGTCAAGAAGGACTTCGACGACCAGTTCCGCATCCTGGAAGCGGCCATCTACGCACGTCTGCGTTCGCAGATCGTGGGCAAGGTCGCCAACGGCGGTCCGAACCTGAAGAAAGGCGACAACGTCACCGACGCGTACCTGGACGGCCTGAAGAAGTCCGACTGGTTCCAGCTGCGCATGAAGGACGAAGACGCTGCCGACGCCATCGAGCGCGCGCAGAAGCAGATCCAGGCGCACGAGAAGGAATTCGAGGCACGCTTTGCCGACAAGCGCGGCAAGATCACCCAGGGCGACGACCTCGCACCGGGCGTGCTGAAGATGGTCAAGGTGTTCCTGGCAGTGAAGCGCCGCATCCAGCCGGGCGACAAGATGGCAGGCCGCCACGGCAACAAGGGTGTGGTCTCCAATGTCGTGCCGGTCGAGGACATGCCGTACATGGCCACCGGCGAGCCGGTGGACATCGTGCTGAACCCGCTCGGCGTGCCGTCGCGCATGAACATCGGCCAGATTCTGGAAGTGCATCTGGGCTGGGCCGCCAAGGGCCTGGGTCGCAAGATCCAGCGCATGCTGGAAGCCCAGGCAGCGGTCAGCGAGCTGCGCAAGTTCCTGGACGACATCTACAACCACGACAGCGCGATCAATGCACAGCGTGTGGACCTGTCGCAGTTCAGCGATGAGGAGCTGCTCAACCTGGGCAAGAACCTGATCGATGGCGTGCCGATGGCCACCCCGGTGTTCGACGGCGCCAGCGAAGCGGAAATCAAGCGCATGCTGGAACTGGCCGAGCTGCCGCAGAGCGGTCAGACCCAGCTGTACGACGGTCGTACCGGCGAAGCGTTCGATCGCAAGACCACGGTCGGCTACATGCACTACCTGAAGTTGAACCACCTGGTCGACGACAAGATGCATGCCCGTTCGACCGGTCCGTACTCGCTCGTCACCCAGCAGCCGCTGGGCGGCAAGGCGCAGTTCGGTGGTCAGCGCTTCGGTGAGATGGAAGTCTGGGCGCTGGAAGCCTACGGCGCGGCCTACACCCTGCAGGAAATGCTGACGGTGAAGTCCGACGACGTGCAGGGCCGCAACCAGATGTACAAGAACATCGTCGATGGTGAGCACGAGATGGTCGCGGGCATGCCGGAATCCTTCAACGTGTTGGTGAAGGAAATCCGCTCGCTGGCGATCAACATGGAACTGGAAGAGTGATCGCGCCGGATCCCGGTGCCGCGATGCGGTGCCGGGATCCGGAACGTAAGGCCCTCGGTTTCATCTCAGCTACGAAATTCCTCCGACCCGGAGATATCAAATGAAAGACCTGCTCAACCTCTTCAATCAACAGCGCCAGACGCTGGATTTCGACGCGATCAAGATCGCGCTGGCATCGCCGGACCTGATCCGTTCGTGGTCCTACGGCGAAGTGAAGAAGCCCGAAACCATCAACTACCGCACCTTCAAGCCCGAGCGTGACGGCCTGTTCTGTGCCGCCATCTTCGGACCGATCAAGGACTACGAGTGCCTGTGCGGCAAGTACAAGCGCATGAAGCACCGCGGCGTGGTCTGCGAAAAGTGCGGCACCGAAGTCACCCTGGCCAAGGTGCGTCGCGAGCGCATGGGCCACATCGACCTGGCCTCGCCGGTCGCGCACATCTGGTTCCTCAAGTCGCTGCCCTCGCGTATCGGCCTGATGCTGGACATGACCCTGCGCGACATCGAGCGCGTGCTGTACTTCGAAGCCTACGTGGTCACCGAGCCGGGCCTGACCCCGCTCGAACGCCGCCAGCTGCTGACCGAAGAGCAGTACCTGACCGCACGCCAGGAGTACAACGACGACTTCGACGCCGCCATGGGCGCCGAAGCGGTGTATGAGCTGCTGCGCACGATCGACCTGCAGTCGGAAATGACCCGCCTGCGCGAGGAAATCGCCAGCACCGGTTCGGAAACCAAGCTCAAGCGCCTCACCAAGCGCATCAAGCTGATCGAAGCCTTCCTGGAATCGGGCAACCGTCCGGAGTGGATGGTCATGACCGTGCTGCCGGTGCTGCCGCCGGACCTGCGTCCGCTGGTGCCGCTGGATGGCGGCCGCTTCGCGACCTCGGATCTGAACGATCTGTACCGTCGCGTGATCAATCGCAACAACCGCCTGCGTCGCCTACTCGAACTCAATGCGCCGGACATCATCGTGCGCAACGAGAAGCGCATGCTGCAGGAGTCGGTCGATGCGCTGCTGGACAACGGCCGTCGCGGCCGTGCCATTACCGGCACCAACAAGCGTCCGCTGAAGTCGCTGGCCGACATGATCAAGGGCAAGCAAGGCCGGTTCCGTCAGAACCTGCTCGGCAAGCGCGTGGACTACTCCGGTCGTTCGGTCATCACCGTCGGTCCGTACCTCAAGCTGCACCAGTGCGGCCTGCCGAAGAAGATGGCGCTGGAGCTGTTCAAGCCGTTCGTGTTCGCCAAGCTGCAGCGTCGCGGCCTGGCCACCACCATCAAGGCCGCCAAGAAGCTGGTCGAGCGCGAAGAAGCCGAAGTCTGGGACATCCTGGAAGAAGTGATCCGCGAGCACCCGGTGCTGCTGAACCGTGCGCCGACCCTGCACCGCCTGGGCATCCAGGCGTTCGAGCCGGTACTGATCGAAGGCAAAGCCATCCAGCTGCATCCGCTGGTGTGTACCGCCTTCAACGCCGACTTCGACGGTGACCAGATGGCCGTCCACGTGCCGCTCTCGCTGGAAGCCCAGCTGGAAGCGCGTGCGCTGATGATGTCCACCAACAACATCCTGTCGCCGGCCAACGGCGAGCCGATCATCGTGCCGTCGCAGGACGTGGTGTTGGGCCTGTACTACATGAGCCGCGCCCTGGAGAACAAGAAGGGCGAGGGCATGGTGTTTGCCAACACCAGCGAAGTGAAGCGCGCCTACGACAACCGCGTGGTGGAACTGCACGCCAAGGTCAAGGTCCGCATCACCCAGGTGGACGTGGAAGCCGACGGCAAGCGCAGCAGCGGCACCTCGATCGTGGACACCACGGTCGGTCGTGCGCTGCTGAGCGAGATCCTGCCCGAAGGCCTGCCGTTCCAGCTGGCCAACACCGAGATGACCAAGAAGAACATCTCGCGCCTGATCAACTCCAGCTACCGTCTGCTGGGCTTGAAGGACACCGTCGTGTTCGCCGACAAGCTGATGTACACCGGCTATGCCTACGCAACCCGCGCAGGCGTGTCGATCGGCATCGACGACATGCTGATCCCGGACGAGAAGAAGGGCATCCTCACCGAGGCCGAAGCCGAAGTGCTGGAAATCCAGGAGCAGTACCAGTCTGGTCTGGTCACCGCCGGCGAGCGCTACAACAAGGTCGTGGACATCTGGTCGCGCACCAGTGAGCGCATCGCCAAGGCGATGATGGACACCATCGGTACCGAAAAGGTCGAAAACGCCAAGGGCGAGACCATCGATCAGAAGTCGATGAACTCGCTGTACATCATGGCCGACTCCGGTGCGCGTGGTAGCCAGGCGCAGATCCGTCAGCTGGCCGGTATGCGCGGCCTGATGGCGCGTCCGGATGGCTCGATCATCGAGACGCCGATCAAGGCGAACTTCCGCGAAGGCCTGAACGTGCAGGAGTACTTCAACTCCACCCACGGTGCCCGTAAGGGTCTGGCCGATACCGCGCTCAAGACCGCGAACTCGGGTTACCTGACCCGTCGTCTGGTCGACGTGGCGCAGGACGTGGTGATCACCGAAGTCGACTGCGGCACCACCGAAGGGTTGATCATGACCCCGATCGTGGAAGGCGGCGACGTGGTGGAACCGTTGCGCGAGCGCGTGCTGGGCCGCGTGGTGGCCGAGGACGTTTACCTGCCGGGCAACGACGAAGAGCCGATCGTCACCCGCAACACGCTGCTGGACGAAGCCTGGGTCGCCAAGCTGGAAGACGCCAGCGTGCAGTCGGTGAAGGTGCGTTCGACCATCAGCTGCGAGTCCTCGTTCGGCGTGTGCGCACGCTGCTACGGTCGCGATCTCGCCCGTGGTCACCAGGTCAACATCGGTGAGGCGGTCGGCGTCATTGCGGCGCAGTCGATTGGTGAGCCGGGTACCCAGCTGACCATGCGTACGTTCCACATCGGTGGTGCGGCATCGCGTGCGGCGGCAGTGGACAACATCACCGTCAAGACCACCGGTTCGGTGAAGTTCAACAACCTCAAGTCGGTGGCGCATGCCAGCGGTGCGCTGGTCGCTGTCTCGCGTTCGGGCGAACTGTCCGTGCTCGACGGCCATGGCCGCGAACGCGAGCGCTACAAGCTGCCGTACGGCGCCACCATCACCGCCAAGGATGGTGACGCAGTCAAGGCCGGGCAGGCCGTGGCGAACTGGGATCCGCATAACCACCCGATCGTGTCGGAAGTGGCCGGCTTCATCCGCTTCATCGACTTCGTCGACGGCGTCACCGTCATCGAGAAGACCGACGAACTGACCGGCCTGGCCTCGCGCGAAATCACCGACCCGAAGCGTCGCGGTGCACATGCCAAGGAACTGCGCCCGATCGTGCGCATCGTCGATGGCAAGGGCAACGACCTGACGATCCCGAATACGGATCTGCCGGCGCAGTACCTGTTGCCGCCGCGCTCCATCGTCAACCTGCAGGACGGCGCCGCCGTCGGCGTGGGCGACGTGGTTGCCAAGATCCCGCAGGAAGCGTCCAAGACCCGCGACATCACCGGTGGTCTGCCGCGCGTTGCCGACCTGTTCGAAGCGCGCAAGCCGAAGGATCCGGCGATCCTGGCCGAGCGCTCGGGCATCATCAGCTTCGGTAAGGACACCAAGGGCAAGCAGCGCCTGATCATCAAGGACACCGATGGTTCGGAACACGAAGAGCTGATCCCCAAGTACCGCCAGATCATCGTGTTCGAAGGCGAGCATGTGACCAAGGGCGAGACCGTGGTGGATGGCGAGCCGAGCCCGCAGGACATCCTGCGTCTGCTGGGTGTCGAGCCGCTGGCCGCGTATCTGGTCAAGGAAATCCAGGACGTGTACCGCCTGCAGGGCGTGAAGATCAACGACAAGCACATCGAGGTGATCACCCGCCAGATGTTGCGCAAGGTCGAGATCACCGACCAGGGCACCAGCAAGTTCCTCAACGGCGAGCAGGTCGAGCGCCAGCGCGTCATCGAGGAAAATGCCCGCCTGATCAAGCGCAACGAACTGCCGGCCAAGTACGATCCGGTGCTGCTGGGGATCACCAAGGCTTCGCTGGCCACCGAATCGTTCATCTCGGCGGCCTCGTTCCAGGAGACCACCCGCGTGTTGACCGAGGCTGCCGTGCGCGGCACCCGCGACAACCTGCGTGGTCTGAAGGAAAACGTGATCGTGGGTCGTCTGATCCCGGCCGGTACGGGTCTGGCGTATCACGCCGGACGTCGCAAGTCGGCGGGTCTGACAGACTCGGAAATGGAAACGCTGTCGGGCAAGCCGACGGTTGCCGAACCGGTCGCAGCCGTGGCCGACGCTGGCGCGGACGAGGAGTAAGCGCTCCGACGGCGGTCGCAAGGCCGCCGTAAGCCAAGCGAAAAGGAGGGCAGGAGGCCCTCCGTTTTCCGGCCTTTGGATGGGCCAGCAGGGTTAGATTTCCGTGAAGTTGACGGAGTTTCGTCCTGCCAGCTATACTTCCCTGTCTCGGCGGGCCGTTTTTCGGCCTGCCTTTGTTTTCGTGCAAGGCCGTCTCGGCCTCTCAATCAGAAGAATCAACTGATGACGACGATCAATCAGCTGGTCCGCAAGCCTCGGCAAGCGACCACCTACAAGAGTGCCTCTCCGGCACTGGACAAGTGTCCGCAGCGCCGTGGCGTCTGCACACGCGTCTATACCACTACCCCGAAGAAGCCGAACTCGGCCCTGCGTAAGGTCGCCAAGGTGCGCCTGACGAACCAGGAAGAGGTCATCAGCTACATCGGTGGTGAAGGCCACAACCTGCAGGAGCACTCCGTGGTCCTGATTCGCGGTGGCCGCGTCAAGGATCTTCCCGGTGTGCGTTATCACACCGTCCGTGGTTCGCTGGACGCCGCCGGCGTCGCAAAGCGCCGTCAAGGTCGTTCCAAGTACGGCGCCAAGCGCCCGAAGAGCTAAGGAAACACTCCAATGTCCCGTAAAGGTTCTACTCCGCAGCGCACCGTCCTGCCTGATCCAAAGCATGGCAGCGAAACCATTGCCCGCTTCATCAATATGGTGATGCAAAGTGGCAAGAAGTCGGTTGCTGAGAAAATTGTCTATGGCGCGATGGACGTCATTGGCGAAAAGAATCCGAATGCCGTCGAGCTGGTGCAGAAAGCACTGGACAACGTGGCCCCGGCTGTCGAAGTTAAATCGCGTCGCGTCGGTGGTGCTACCTATCAGGTGCCCGTCGAAGTGCGCTCCTCCCGTCGCATGGCGCTGGCAATGCGCTGGTTGATCGATTCCGCGCGCAAGCGTGGCGAGAACACCATGCCGCGCAAGCTGGCTGCAGAACTGTTGGACGCCTCGGAAAGCCGTGGCGGCGCGATCAAGAAGCGCGAAGAGACGCACCGTATGGCGGAGGCGAACAAGGCGTTCGCACATTACCGCTGGTGACCTCGTGGGCCTTGGTAACGGGGCCCTTCAGCACCATCTGAGTGCTGTTTGCGACGCCTCTGGCGTCGCATCCAATCCGAAGGCCGCCGAAAGGCGGCGTTCGGCCATCCGAAATCCAAGAAATTGAGAGGCTCCCCGTGGCCCGCACCACCCCTATCGAGCGTTACCGCAACTTCGGCATCATGGCCCACATCGATGCCGGCAAGACCACCACCTCCGAGCGCATCCTGTTCTACACCGGTGTCAGTCACAAGATCGGCGAAGTCCATGACGGCGCTGCAGTGATGGACTGGATGGAGCAGGAGCAGGAGCGTGGCATCACCATCACCTCCGCTGCGACCACTGCATTCTGGTCGGGCATGGACAAGTCCATGCCGCAGCACCGCTTCAACATCATCGATACCCCCGGGCACGTCGACTTCACCATCGAAGTGGAGCGCTCCTTGCGCGTGCTCGACGGTGCAGTGTTCGTGCTGTGCGCCGTCGGTGGCGTGCAGCCGCAGTCCGAGACCGTTTGGCGCCAGGCCAACAAGTACTCCGTGCCGCGCATGGCCTTCGTCAACAAGATGGACCGCACCGGCGCCAACTTCGACAAGGTCGTCGAGCAGCTGAAGGCCCGTCTGGGTGCCTACGCCGTGCCGATGCAGGTGCCGATCGGCGCCGAAGACGGCTTCGAGGGCGTGGTCGACCTGCTGAAGATGAAGGCCATCCACTGGGATAGCGCATCGCAGGGCACCACCTTCGAATACCGCGACATCCCGGCCGACCTGGTCGAGATCGCAACCGAGGCGCGTTCGTTCATGGTCGAGGCGGCTGCAGAAGCCAGCGAAGACCTGATGGACAAGTACCTCAACGACGGCGACCTGAGCGAAGAAGAGATCCTGGTGGGTCTGCGCGAGCGCACCCTGAAGGTCGAAATCGTGCCGGTGTTCTGCGGCTCGGCGTTCAAGAACAAGGGCGTGCAGGCCATGCTCGACGGCGTGGTGCACCTGCTGCCGTCGCCGGCCGACCGTCCGCCGGTCCAGGGTATCGATGAGGACGAGAAGGAAGACACCCGTCCGGCCACCGATACCGCGCCGTTCTCGGCGCTGGCGTTCAAGATCATGACCGACCCGTTCGTGGGCTCGCTGACGTTCTTCCGTGTCTATTCGGGCACGTTGAACTCCGGCGACCAGGTCTACAACCCGGTCAAGTCGAAGAAGGAGCGCGTGGGCCGCATCCTGCAGATGCACTCCAACAATCGCGAAGAGATCAAGGAAGTGCGCGCTGGCGACATCGCCGCTGCCGTGGGTCTGAAGGACGTCACCACCGGCGACACGCTGTGTGCGCAGGACAAGGTCATTACCCTGGAACGCATGGTGTTCCCGGAGCCGGTGATCTCGATGGCGGTGGAGCCGAAGACCAAGTCGGACCAGGAAAAGATGGGCATGGCCCTGGGCCGTCTGGCGCAGGAAGATCCCTCGTTCCGCGTCAAGACCGACGAAGAATCCGGCCAGACCATCATCTCGGGCATGGGCGAGTTGCACCTGGACATCATCGTCGACCGCATGCGTCGCGAGTTCAATGTCGAGGCCAACGTCGGCAAGCCGCAGGTGGCCTACCGCGAAACGATCCGAAAGTCCGACGTCAAGTCCGACTACAAGCACGCCAAGCAGTCCGGCGGTAAGGGTCAGTACGGTCACGTGGTGATCGAGCTGTCGCCGATGACCGAGGACGACCGCAAGAGCGACAACGTCAAGGACGATTTCCTCTTCATCAACGACATCACCGGCGGCATCATCCCGAAGGAATTCATCCCCTCGGTCGAAAAGGGCCTGCGCGAGACGATCACCAGTGGTCCGATCGCCGGCTTCCCGGTGGTGGGCGTGAAGGTCAAGCTGGTATTCGGTTCGTACCACGACGTCGACTCCTCGGAAATGGCGTTCAAGCTGGCCGCGTCGATGGCGTTCAAGCAGGGCTTTGCGAAAGCCAGCCCGGTGTTGCTGGAGCCGATCATGAAGGTCGAAATCGTCAGCCCGGAGGATTACCTGGGTGACGTGATGGGCGACGTGAGCCGCCGTCGTGGCGTGCTGCAGGGTCAGGACGACAGCCCGTCGGGCAAGATCATCAATGCGATGATCCCGCTGGGCGAGATGTTCGGCTATGCGACCTCGCTGCGCTCGATGAGCCAGGGCCGTGCGACGTTCTCGATGGAATTCGACCACTACGAAGAGGCACCGGCCAACATCGCCGACGCCGTCACCAAGAAGGGCTGAGTTCGCTCAGCCGCTTCTCACAAATTTTTCAATTAGAGGTAGTTAGTCATGGCAAAAGCTAAATTTGAGCGCACCAAGCCGCACGTGAACGTCGGCACCATCGGTCACGTCGACCATGGCAAGACCACGTTGACAGCCG
>NZ_QREM01000002.1 GCF_003353015.1 Xanthomonas arboricola
GTGCGTTTTGGCCAGGTGCACCTGTACAACAACTACCACGTCGGCAGCACCGGCAATAAGGTCTATCCGTTCTCGCACGCGCATGGCGTGGGCAAGGAGTCGAAGATCTTCTCCGAGCGCAACGTGTTCGATATCAGCGGGGTGAGCAGCTGCGACAAGATTGCGGCCGATTACGGCGGCAGCGTGTACCGCGACCAGGGCTCGCTGCTCAACGGCAAGGCGCTGAACTGCTCGTGGAATACCAACATCGGCTGGACCCCGCCGTACACCTATAGCCTGCTGTCGGCCGACAAGGTCGCTGCGGACGTCAAGGCAAAGGCCGGCGCCGGAAAGCTGTAAGCCTTAGCAACGCAAGCACGCAAATGCAGTGCCCGCAAAACGGGTGCTGCATTTGCGTGCGTGCGTTGCCTGCAGCACACGCGTCTGCAGAAAAATAATTTTCAGAAACAGACTATTCAATAGTTTTCATAAGCATTAGGATCGAGTCGCGTTCGCTAGGGGACTGGCCTTGATGGCCTGGGCGATTGCATCGGGGAGCGCGTCGTCTCGGGCGGCGCGCCATCGCGTCACTCATTCAAGAGAAATCATCACCATGTCGAAAGCATCGACAGTCGTTGGTCGTACCGTTGTGGGCGTCGTTCTGGGTGCTGCGCTGTTGTCTCCTGCAGCCTACGCTGCAGATCCGGCGCTGGCGGTGGCCACCACCGGTTGGGCCAGCCAGAACGGCGGAACCAAGGGCGGCTCCAAGGCCGCTGCTGCGGACATCTACACCGTCAGCACGGCAGCGCAGTTGAAGGCCGCGTTGAAAGCCAAGGCCGGCAGCAACGGCCGCATCATCAAGGTCAAGGGCGTCATCGACATCAGCGAGGGCAAGGCCTACACCAAGACCTCGGACATGAAGACCCGTGCGCGGCTGGACATCCCGACCAGGACCACCTTGATCGGTATCGGTACCAACGCGGAAATCCGCGAGGGCTATTTCTACATCAAGGCCAACGACGTGATCGTGCGCAATCTCACCATCGAAAATCCCTGGGATCCGGAGCCCAAATGGGACGCCGACGACGGCGACAACGGCAACTGGAACTCAGAGTACGACGGTCTCACGGTCGAGGGCGCGACCAATGTGTGGGTGGACCATGTCACCTTCACCGACGGCCGCCGCACCGACGATCAGAACGGCACCGCCAACGGCCGCCCCAAGCAGCATCACGATGGCGCAATGGACGTCAAGAAGGGCGCCAACTTCGTCACCATCT